>NZ_CP077683.1:0-2780000 GCF_019063845.1 Geomonas subterranea | reverse complement strand
GTAATGCTCCAGTAACGTAGAGTAAATTCATAGCTCTATGTGGCGAACGAGGGGAACTGAAACATCTAAGTACCCTCAGGAAAAGAAAACAATAGTGATTCCGTCAGTAGCGGCGAGCGAAAGCGGAACAGCCCAAACCGGCACCATTTCGATGGTACCGGGGTTGTGGGGCCCCGACGTGGGATTGATGATTGGTAGGAGAACGGTCTGGAAAGGCCGGCCATAGTGGGTGATAGCCCCTTATCCGAAACCATGAGTCACCCTAGGGTGTCCCCGAGTACTGCGAGGCACGTGAAACCTCGTGGGAATCCGGGAGGACCATCTCCCAAGGCTAAATACTACTCTCTGACCGATAGTGAACCAGTACCGTGAGGGAAAGGTGAAAAGTACTCCAATGAGGAGGGTGAAATAGAACCTGAAACCGTATGCCTACAAGCAGTGGGAGCACTATGGAGCAATCCAGTGTGACCGCGTGCCTTTTGCATAATGAGTCAGCGAGTTACCCTTTGCAGCGAGGTTAAGTTCATGGAACGGAGCCGCAGCGAAAGCGAGTCTTAATAGGGCGAATTAGTTGCAGGGGGTAGACCCGAAACCGGGTGATCTATCCATGTCCAGGGTGAAAGGAAGGTAACACTTCGTGGAGGCCCGAACCCACTGGCGTTGAAAAGCCAGGGGATGAGGTGTGGATAGGAGTGAAAGGCTAATCAAACTCGGAGATAGCTGGTTCTCCCCGAAATATATTTAGGTATAGCCTCACAAAGTAAGTAGCGGGGGTAGAGCACTGGATGGGCTAGGGGCCTCACCAGGTTACCAAACCTAACCAAACTCCGAATACCGCTAACTGTTATTGTGGGAGTCAGACTGCGGGTGATAAGATCCGTAGTCAAAAGGGAAAGAGCCCAGACCGCCAGCTAAGGTCCCAAAATCTATGCTAAGTGGAAAACGATGTGGAAATGCCCAGACAACCAGGAGGTTGGCTTAGAAGCAGCCACCCTTTAAAGAAAGCGTAATAGCTCACTGGTCGAGTGGGTCTGCGCGGAAAATGTAACGGGGCTAAGCATAGTACCGAAGCTGCGGATTTGATCCTTAAGGATCAAGTGGTAGGGGAGCATTGTGTAAGCCTGCGAAGGTCGACCGTGAGGACGGCTGGAGGTATCACAAGAGATTATGCTGACATGAGTAGCGAAAAACAAGGTGAGAAACCTTGTCACCGAAAACCCAAGGTTTCCTACGTAAAGGTAATCTGCGTAGGGTTAGTCGGTCCCTAAGGCGAGGCCGAAAGGCGTAGTTGATGGGAAACGGGTTAATATTCCCGTACCACCTGTTGTTGCGATGGGGGGACGGAGTAGGGTAGACGATCCTGGCGCTGGTTGTCCAGGTTTAAGGTCGTAGGCGGGAAGAGGAGGCAAATCCCTTCTTCCATTCAACGCTGAGAACTGATGACGAGGGGGTATCCCCGTAAAGTCGTTGATCCCATGCTTCCAAGAAAAGCCTCTAAGCTTCAGACAGCAGGTGACCGTACCGTAAACCGACTCAGGTGGGTGAGGATAAATGTCCTAAGGTGCTTGAGAGAACACTGGTTAAGGAACTCGGCAAAATGATACCGTAACTTCGGGAGAAGGTATGCCCTTTTTGGTGAAGGCGATTCGCTCGCACAGCTGAAGAGGGTCGCAGAGAAATGGCGGTAGCGACTGTTTACTAAAAACATAGGACTCTGCAAAGTCGCAAGACGACGTATAGGGTCTGACGCCTGCCCGGTGCCGGAAGGTTAAGGGGATTTGTTAGCCGCAAGGTGAAGCTTTGAACCGAAGCCCCGGTAAACGGCGGCCGTAACTATAACGGTCCTAAGGTAGCGAAATTCCTTGTCGGGTAAGTTCCGACCTGCACGAATGGCGTAACGATTTCCGCGCTGTCTCAACCAGTGGCTCAGCGAAATTGAATTCTCGGTGAAGATGCCGAGTACCCGCAGAAAGACGGAAAGACCCCGTGCACCTTTACTACAGTTTGACAGTGACATTCGAATAAGCTTGTGTAGGATAGGTGGGAGACTTTGAAGCTGGGACGCTAGTCTCGGTGGAGTCAACCTTGAAATACCACCCTGGTTTGTTTGGATGTCTAACCCAGGTCCGTCATCCGGATCGGGGACACTGTCTGATGGGTAGTTTGACTGGGGCGGTCGCCTCCCAAAGAGTAACGGAGGCGCGCGAAGGTTCCCTCAGGCTGATTGGAAACCAGCCGTAGAGTGTAAAGGCATAAGGGAGCTTGACTGCGAGACCAACAAGTCGAGCAGGTACGAAAGTAGGTCTTAGTGATCCGGCGGTTCTGTATGGAAGGGCCGTCGCTCAACGGATAAAAGGTACGCCGGGGATAACAGGCTGATCTCCCCAAGAGTTCACATCGACGGGGAGGTTTGGCACCTCGATGTCGGCTCATCGCATCCTGGGGCTGAAGTAGGTCCCAAGGGTTTGGCTGTTCGCCAATTAAAGCGGTACGCGAGCTGGGTTTAAAACGTCGTGAGACAGTTTGGTCCCTATCTTCTGTGGGCGTAGGATACTTGAGAAGAGTTGACCTTAGTACGAGAGGACCGGGTTGAACGTACCTCTGGTGTTCCAGTTGTTCCGCCAGGAGCAGTCGCTGGGTAGCTATGTACGGAAAGGATAACCGCTGAAAGCATCTAAGCGGGAAGCCTCCTTCAAGATTAGGTATCCCTGGGAGCAATCCCTAAAGGCCCGTTGTAGACCACAACGTTGATAGGCCGGGTGTGTAAGCGCAGTAATGCGTTCAGCTTACCGGTACTAATCGGCCGTGAGGCTTGACCATAAAAATTCTTAGAGAGGGGGTGGTTCTCCACCCCCCGATCATAAACTGCCGATGCTGCAACCTACATTCATGATGATGCAATTGAAGAGAAATAGACTGTAGGGGTGAATAATCATTCGCCCTTACCAAGAGTTTCTCTGTGGCTATGCCGAGAGGGCCACACCCGTTCCCATCCCGAACACGGAAGTTAAGCCTCTCAGGGCCGATGGTACTGCACTGGTAACGGTGTGGGAGAGTAGGTCGCCGCAGGGAATTTAATAGAAAAAGCCCCGCCAGGTTCGTCCAGGCGGGGCTTTCTCGCGTTCTGACCCAAGGCTTGCCAGCGTCTCCGGGCCGGCCTCTTTCACGCCCAGGCTGCGCCCTCACCCCCGCCCCTCTCCCAGGGGGAGAGGGGGATCTTTCCACCCTTTTTACTTCTACGCCGCACGTGTCCTCTTTTTCGAACCGCTGCTTACTACTCTTAAAACTGTGCCTGTTAGGGTGTTATACCTATTGGATTGACACCTTCATGATTTTAATGTAGTAATTGGCATATTTGAATGCGACAGGGGATTCTATGTTTTTCAGGAAATACCTCTCTTCACTGCACAGCACATACATCTTCATGGTTTGCTTCGGCCTGCTCATGGGGGTGATCTTTCCTTTCTATTCCTGGCTTTTCTTCGGTGCCAAGGCCTTCGCACCCCTCTATGTCCTCGGCTGTCTGGCTGCGGGATTCATCGTCGGAACGTTTTGCTACCAGATCATCAAGGAGGCGCTCAGGCTTTACGTCGAACAGCAACTGAAGATCCTGGGGAGGATCACCGGTGACAATTCCACCCCATCCATGTCAGGAAAAGGTGATGAATTGCAGCAGTTGATGGTGTGCAACGAAGCCCTGATGCACCGGGTTTTGGTGATGGTGGAAAACGTATCGAAGCTGGCAGCCGACATCTCCGGCCGCCATGGCCGTCTCACCGCAGACTTCACCAGGACGGTTCTCAACAACGAGAAACAGGCCGCCAGGGAACAAGAGACCATCGGCGCGATCGACGACATGAACGCCTTTTTCAAGGATCTGCTTAAGGAGATCGAGGACATCGCGGTGCGCACGGATGAGCGGGCTTCCATCTCCACGGAAATGAGTGCCGCCACCGACGCCATCGCCCTCAGCATCCAGGAATATTCAGCCTCTGTCATGGAAACCTCCGCTTCGATAGAGGAAATGGCCACCAGCATCAAGGGGACCGCCTCGAACATCGACGCGCTGACCAACTCCACGGAACAAACCTACAACTCCATCCTCGCCATCGGTAACTCTATCAGCGACATCCGCGACAACGCCCGCCGCACCTCGGACTGCTCGGACAAGGTCCGGGTCCAGGCAGTGGAGGGGATGGAGGCTATGGCGGCAACCATCGCCGCCATGACCGCGATCGAGGAACACAGCGACCGCTCCGTCGATGCCATCAACCGCTTGTCACAGCATTCCCTTCGCGTGGGTGAGTTCCTCGATGTCATCAAGGAGGTCGTGGCCCAGACCAACCTCCTTTCCCTCAACGCTTCCATCATCGCGGCGCAGGCTGGCGAGCGGGGTAAGGCCTTTGCCGTGGTTGCCGAGGAGGTCCGCGCTCTGGCCAAGAGAACCTCCGCTTCCACCGATGAAATCGAGGAACTGGTCGCCAATATCCAGAAGGAGACGGCCGCAGCCGAGACGGCGGCCCGCCTTGGCAAGGATAAGGTGGCCGAAGGGGTGACTGTATCAGAGAAGGCTGACGAGGCGCTGCACAGGATCGAGGACAGCGCCGCCGAGGCCTCGCGGATGGTACAGCAGATCGCGGCCGCCACCAATGAGCAGGCGTCGGGGAGCAGGCTCATCACGGAGGAGGCCGAGAAAAACCTGACCCGCGTCAAGCAGTTCAGCCGCGCTATCCAGGAAGAGGAGACCGGAGCCCAGCTGATCGTCCGGAGCCTGGAGCGCATGCGTGCCCTATCGAAGAAGATAACCAGCTCCACCGATGAACAGGTCCGCGGCAACCGGCTGTACATGCAGAGCGTGCAGGAAGACAACGACAAGGTGAAGCGGTTGAAGGAAACCTGCATGGAGCAGCTCGCCATCGGTGACGTGTTGCGTAACGATGTGGCAGAGGTCGATCGGCTGATCCAGGGGACCGCCCAAGAGGCGAAGAAGATGCTCGGCGAAATCGAGACCATCAACGAGCTCATCGTTTCCATGCACAGGGAGATGGAGTCCTTCCGTAAGTTGTAACCTCTTCCTTGCCAGGACTTACAGCCCTGCCGGCGCCGCCGGCGGGGTTTTTTTATGCCGCGGGGCTTACTCAACGTCAAAGAGCCGCGACCTTGACAACGAAAGGAGTGCAGGTAGATTATAGGGTGTTAATTTTTCCGACATTATCCCTCATCTGCCGGCCGCACGTGCCCGCCTGGAACCGCTGGAGCTGGCGCCCCGGTCACCTGAGTGATGGGAGGCGGTATGAGATACTCACCGGGATCTGCTCCTGTCTTCCTGCTTGTGATAATGGTCCTGTGTGTGGTTCTGGCAGCGCCGGGGCACGTGTGCGGCGCTACGGCAACCGCCACTGACCCTCCCGCCGACACCAGTGCAATCGGATCTGACCACGCCGGAGAAGAGTTCACATGGCGGGTAACCAGCGACGATCCGTCGCTTTCCAGCTGGAGAAATCTTAGAAGCCGCTCCGGCTACACTGTCGCCCAAAACGACATGCTTCCCCCGGGGGCAAAGGGTGCCGCACCGGAGCGCCCGGCACTTGACTGGGAGACGGGCGAAGGCAAGAGCTACGTGGTGCCCGCGCTTGAAATACCCGCCTTTATCGTTTTGCTCAACGCTTTCGACAGGATCGCGTTGCACGACAAGAAGACGGACGACGGTAAACGGACCTATGCGACCAACCCTTCCACCTTCTGGCATCAACTGACCCATCAGGACTGGACCTTCGACCAGGACACATTCAAGGTCAACCAATTCGGGCACCCGTACGAAGGCGCCACCATGTACGGCCTGGCCCGCTCCTCCGGCTTGAACTTCTGGCAGTCGCTCGTGTACAGCAACGCCGGGAGCTTCTTGTGGGAAATGGCCGGCGAGAATTCACGCCCCTCGACCAACGACCTCATAACCACGGGCAATGCGGGCGCCCTGCTTGGGGAGGCCCTGTTCCGGATGGCTGACCTCGTCCTGGAAGAGGGGGGGGTGAACCCTCCTATCGGGCACCGGCTCGCCGCCGCGGCCATTTCTCCACCGACTGCGGTCAATCGCCTGCTCTTTGGCAAGCGGTTCGACACCGTCTTTCCGAATCATAGCCCGGCCACGTTGTGGCTGTGCCGGGCCGGTTTCAGCCTCGACGTTCACTCAAAAAACCTCACCGCCCCGGTAAAGGAGAGCAGCCAGGACAGCATCGGCATCGTGGAATTTTCCATGGCCTACGGGCTGCCAGGGAAGCCGGGCTACAGCTACCACCGCCCCCTCGACTACTTCAACTTTGAGATTTCCACCAGGGCCCGGCAGCACAACCTGGTGGACACCCTCACCATCAGGGGGTTGCTGAAGGGGGAGAGGTACGAGATAGGCAGGGATTATCGCGGCATCTGGGGGCTCTACGGCAGTTATGACTACATCTCCCCCTACGTCTTCAGGGTCTCGAGCACGGCACTGTCGCTGGGTACCACCGCGCAGTACTGGATATCTCCCGGGGGGGCGGCCCAGGGGTCGCTCCTCGGCGGGGTAGGCTTCGGCGCAACCGGCCTCGAATCGGACGTCCGGGAGGAGCGGGGGTATCACTACGGGGTGACACCGCAGGTGCTGCTGGCGATGAACTTCCTCTTTGGCGATAGGGCGATGGTGGACCTGAGCGGGCGCTGGTACTATGTCAGCAGTGTCGGCCCCGATCACGACGGCTCGGAAAGCGTGTTCAGGGGCCATAGTGCTCTGACAATAAGAATCCACGGCAACCACGCACTAGGGTTGCAATATTCGGAGTCGATACGCGACACGAACTATGCTAATATTCTCACCAAATACCGTTCCGAAGGTACCTTGAGTCTCGTCTACACCTTTGTCAGTGACAGGGCCTTTGGCGCGGTGGAGTGGAGAGATCCCGCCGATCGTTGAGTCCTGCTGCACCATATAATTTATATTCCGGAGGTTTGTTTGATGAAATACCTGAAAAGGCTTTTCCTGCCCATCCTGTTGAGTCTTTCCCTCCTTTCCGGCTGTGCCGTCAACAAGTCCTCCGTGGGTGGATTCAACCTGGTTTCCGTTTCCGAGGAGAAGGAGCTGGGAGACAAGTTCGCGGTGGAGGTTGAGAAGCAGCACCCGGTGGTGAGGGACCCGGAGGTGCAGGCGTACATCGATGGCGTCGGGAGGAGGCTACTGACCGGCGTGCGCAAGCAGGATTTCCCTTTCACCTTCCAGGTGGTGCGGGATGACAGCGTCAACGCCTTCGCCATTCCGGGCGGGCACACCTACGTCAATACCGGCCTCTTAAAGGCGGCGGCCAGCGAGACCGAGCTGGCGGCGGTGATGGCGCACGAGATGAACCACGTGGTGGCGAGGCACTCGACCCGGCAGATGACGCAGCAGTACGGCTACAGCCTGATCACGAGCCTGCTTCTGGGGGGGCAGGGGGGAGAGCTTTCCAAGATCGCGGCCGACCTCTTCGGCAAGGCCGGCGGCATGTACTACAGCCGTGAGATGGAAAGCCAGGCCGACTACCTCGGCGTGGAGACCATGTACAAGGCCGGGTACAACCCGGAGGGGATGGTCAGCTTCTTCAAGAAGCTCGACGCCGCCGAGGAGAGGCAGCCCGGCAAGATCGCCAAGTATTTCTCTTCCCATCCGGAGACGGTGGACCGGATCAAGGACATCCAGCAGGAGATCTCCAAGCTGCCGGCGAAGAACTGGCTCCCCGACTCCACGCCGGAGTTCGCCCGGGTCAAGGCCAAGGTCAAGAACCTCTAGCCGGGCGTCAGCAGAAAGAGCCGCTTCGAGCAGCCCCTTCATCCCCTGCAAGGAAATTGCAGGGGAATTCTTTATTCAGGAGCAGACATGACTGACGCGATTGGTGGCATCGAGCCTCAAGTATTCTGGAACTGCTTCGCGGCGATATCCGCAATTCCCAGACCGTCGGGGCACGAGGACCGGATCGGCGGATACATCCTGGAGCGTGCCGGGCAACTGGGCCTGGAGCGGGCCAAGGATGACTGCGGAAACATCGTGGTGAGACTTCCGGCCACTCCGGGGAAGGAGCGGGTTCGCAGCATCTGCCTGCAGTCCCACCTGGACATGGTGTGCGAGAAGAACGCGGACAAGATGCACGACTTTCTGAAGGATCCCATTGAACTGGTGCGCCATGGCGAGGTGCTGACCGCCAACGGGACCACCCTGGGCGCCGACAACGGCATCGGTGTGGCCACTTCCCTCGCCATCATGGAGGATGGAAGCATCGAGCACGGACCGCTGGAACTCCTCTTTACCGTGGAGGAGGAAACCGGCCTGCGCGGGGCGAAGAACCTCACCCCGGGGCTCGTGGCGAGCAGGTCCCTTTTGAACCTGGACTCGGAAGAAGAGGGGGCCCTTTACATCGGCTGCGCCGGCGGCAAGGACACCGTGGGGAGGTGGCCCCTGGTGAGGGAGCCGGTCCCCGCAGGCGCCGTGCCGGTTCGTGTCGCGGTGAAGGGGCTGAAGGGAGGGCATTCAGGCCTCGAGATCGACAAGGGGCTCGGCAACGCCATCAAGCTGCTGAGCCGGGCGCTCACGCCGCTGGCAGGGCTGGGGGGAAGGATCGCTGCCATCGACGGCGGCAACATGAGAAACGCCATCCCGAGGGAGTGCAGCGCGGTGATGTACCTGGCGCCGGAGCTGGTGGCAGGGGCGCGGGCGGTGGTGGAGGAACTGGCGGCGGTATTCGTCGCGGAGCTGCCGGCGGTAGATCCCGGCGTGCGACTGACCCTGGAGCCGTGCGAGGCGGGGCCGGCGACGGTGATGGAGCCGCACCTGCAGCGGCAGGTGCTGAAGACCATCTCCGCCCTCCCCAGTGGCGTGCAACGCATGAGCGCGGAGATCCCGGGGCTGGTCGAGACTTCCACCAACGTCTCCGTGATCAACACGGAACAGGACGAAGTGGTCCTGATCACCAGCCAGCGCAGCTCCAGCGCGTCCCGCCTGACCGAGGTGGTCGACACGGTGCAGTCCATCCTGGAAATGGGTGGTGCCGTGGTCGAGGTGAGCGAGGGGTACCCGGGGTGGCAGCCGAACATCGATTCGCCGCTATTGAAGCTCGCGCAAAGGTGCTACCGCGATCTTTACGGCACGGAACCCGAGGTGAAGGCGATCCATGCGGGTCTCGAATGCGGCATCATCGGAGAGCGCATTCCGGGGATGGACATGGTCTCTTTCGGGCCCAACATGGAGAAGGTGCACTCGCCTGATGAAAGGGTCTACATCGAAAGCGTTGCGAGATACTGGAGGTTCGTGCTGCAGATCCTGAAAGCCGCGCCATAGAGGCGCTACTCCTGAAGGTCGCAGAAGAAACGGACCACCAGGGGGACGATGGCGTTGGTCCCGCAGATGATGACCCTCTGTGTCATCTCCCGGCACTTCTGCCCCACGCGGCACTGCAGCGATATGTCGTGCAGACCGGCGCGGCACCGGAACACCCGGGGCGTTTCGCCGTCCTTGTTTTCACCCTGGTAGATCCCGTCGATAGAGACGCTTCCCTTGCGCTGGCAGCAAACCGTGAAGTATTCCATGGCCTCTCCGCTGCGGCATTGTGTGATGAGAGCGCGCTAAGCGGAAAGTATCCCGTGCTGTGTCGAGGATGCAAGAGGGGACCGATGCCGCGGGACGCGGCTGAGACGGGAAACTAGAGGACCTGTACCTGGAGTCCCGCCCCCGGGGCGGAGCGGTAGACGAAGGTGAGGACGGTGGGCTCTTCGCGCCAGGGTGTGCAGCGGTAATCCCGGGCGAAGGTGCGGCGGTAATAGCGCACGCGTTCCCCGGGCTTTGCTTCCAGGCGCAGGGGGGCGCCCGGTGCGTCCGGTCCGCTGCCGCGGGTGAAGAAGCTGGGAGGGTTGCCTGCGGGGTAGCCGGTCAGGCAGAAGTCGAAGCAGAGGGCATCGCGCAGGCGTTCTTTTGCAGCCTCGTCCCTCCCCCCGGTACCGAAGCGCCAAAGGGCCTCGAAGAGCGAGGCGAGGGAAAGGTTGCCGGCGAAGTGCCCGGCGGATTCGAAGAATTGTGCCGCTTCGTCGAGGAGCTGCGACAGGGGGCGCTCGGCGGCGAAGAGCCGCATGGTGGCGGCAAACCTGCCGCTGTTGTAGACCAGGTCCAGGAGACGGCTGATCCCTTCGATGCGCCGGATCTCCTCGAACGTGAGCCACGGGGTGCGCAGTATCTTGTAGGGCGCCGCCTCCGCATAGGCGTACCCTTCCTTGCGCGCGATCCCCCGCATCGCGGTTCCCTTCAGGACCTTGAGCGGCTCGACCTGGATGTGGTCGGCGTCGAGCGTGAAGAGGCCCTGGACCGAGGCGAGAAACCCCTCCAGAGATTCCCCCGGAAGTCCCGCCACCAGGTCGAGATGCACCGTGACCTTCGTCGCCGATTTGAGCCGCTCCACGTTGGCGTAGAGCCTCTCCAGGCTCGATTTCCGCTCCACCTTGGCCAGCGTCTCCTCCCCGCCCGACTGAACCCCGATCTCGAAACGGAACATACCAGCCGGTACTTGTACGAGCAGCTCCAGGTTATCTCCGGTGAGCAGCTCTGCCGCTATCTCGAAATGAAACTTGCTGCCGCGGTTGTGCTCCAGTATGAAGTTCCAGATCTCGTTGGCCCTTCTGGCGTCGTAGTTGAAGGTCCGGTCGGCGAGCTTCACGGTCTGCACCCCGGCCTCCATGAGCAGCAGGAGGTCCGCCTTGATCCTCTCCATGGAGAAGGAACGGACGCCTTTCTCGATGGAGGACATGCAGAAGGCGCAGGAGAAGGGGCAGCCGCGCGAGGTCTCGTAATACACCAGCGGTTTTTTGAGGTCGACGAGCCCGGCCGCGAAGGGGGAGGGAACCAGGTCCAGCTCCGCCAGCGCCGCACGTTCCGGGTTGGCGATGACCTCTTCTCCCTCGCGATAGGTGATCCCGCCGATTTCCTCCAGCGGCTCCCCGCGGCCCAATGCATCGAGGAGTTCCCGGCAGGTTTGCTCCCCCTCGCCGCGCACGATGCAGTCGACGGCGCTGTTGCGCACCATCAGGTCGAAAGCGCCGAAGGAGACCTCCGGGCCGCCAAGGACGATGAAGGTCTCGGGCGCGAGCTGCTTCAGATCCGACGCCAGTTTCAGCGTCAGCTCAGTGTTCCAGATGTAGCACGAGAACATGACCACGTCCGCCCGCTCCGCGTAAAGCTTCGCCAGCAGTTGGTCCGGCAGTTCGTTGATGGTCATCTCGAGGATGTGCAACTCCACACCGGGCAGGGTGGCGGATGCCGAGGCGAGATAGGGGAGTGCCAGCGAGGCGTGGACGTACTTGGCGTGCAGGGTGGAGAGCAGGATCTTCATGGGCGGGGATTGTAGCCGATTCGGCAGGGTGTTGCCAGAAAAATGGTGGCAGGCGCGCCGCTGCGCCAGGAGCGCCCCGGGATGCATCCCTTGCCCGCGCCACGGTTTTTTGTTACTGTAAGCGGCTGCCAAAACAAAACCAAAAAATCATTGGCCACGGAGAAAATCTGAGGACTTCTGAGAAAGGCACAACACCAAAAGGCCTTGTTAAAGCTAAGTTCTTGGTTTTAGTTTCTGCCCCTGTTGTTCTAAGTTCTCAGATTTACTCAGAAGTTCTCCGTGGCTAACGGTTTTCACAGGATTGACATGAAACGCAAGAAACTGCCGAAACTCCTCTACGCCGACAGCCAGGGGAATATCTACGACCACCCCTACCTCACCATGGCGGGGATGAGCGCCGACGAGGCGGTCCTGCCCGAGTCGGTGGAACTGATCCCGCTGCCGGACGACAGCCGCCTGTTCACCATACCCGACACACCTCCCATCGCCTGGGACGAGGACCAGGGAAGCTTCGTCACCCTGAGCCACGTCCGTGAGGGGCGGCGCAACATGAAGATCCAGGCCGTTTCCGCCTTCATGGCTCCGGGATACATGCGCACCCTGCTCCCCGCCTGTGACTACAGCAAGAAGAAGGTGCATCTCCCGCTTTGGTCCTACACCGCGGTGGGGTGGGACGAGGAGCGGGAGTGCTTCGTGGTCGCCGCGACCCGGGTGGACGACAACGAGAACTGGCTCCCCAAGAACTACGACGACAGGAAGCTCGATCCGCTGGTGCGGCGCATGCTGGCCGAGTTCCCCAACAACCGGCTCATCGAGCAGCTGTCGCGCTGCGCCGTCGACTACCACTGCTTCGCCGCCAAGAACCTCTTCTTCCGCAGGTGGGAGGCACCCATCCCCACCTCCCCGGTTTGCAACTCGCGTTGCCTGGGGTGCATCAGCCTGCAGCCCTCCGACTGCTGCCCGTCCAACCACGAGCGCATCCCGTTCGTCCCCACGCCGGAGGAGATCGTGGAGTTGATGCTGCCGCACCTTTTGCAGGCGCCGGATCCGATCGTCTCCTACGGGCAGGGGTGCGAGGGGGACCCGATCATGCAGGCCGACACCATCGCGGAGGCGACCAGGAGGCTCAAGGCCGGGACCTCGCGCGGCACGGTCAACTTCAACTCCAACGGTTCGATCCCCGACCGGGTCCGCATGCTCTGCGATGCCGGCATGGACTCCATGCGCTTCTCCATGAATTCGGTGCAGGAAGGGTTCTACAACAGCTATTACCGCCCCAAGGGGTACCGGTTCGCCGACGTGGTCGAATCGGTCCAGGCGGCGAAGCAGAAGGGGCTTTTCACCATGATCAATTACCTGGTCTCCCCCGGGGTAACCGACAGCCCTTCCGAGCTGGAGGCGCTCTTGAAGTTCATCGAAAAGACCGGCGTCGACATGCTCCAGATGAGGAACCTCTCCATAGATCCCGCCTTTTACAACGAGAGGATGGGGGTGCAAAAGCGGGGCATCGGCATGTACAAGCTGTTGCAGGAGGTGAAGAAGGCGTTCCCGAAGATCCAGTACGGCTACTTCAACCGCACCAAGGAGCGCTTCTTTCCCGACGGGTTCGAGAAGGGGTGGCCTATTTCAGGTACTTAGCGATTTCTAGTCAGGACTGCATGGGTCCAACTCTCCGTTTCTGGTAGTACAATTAATAGTACACTTTGTCAAGGGGCGGCAATTAGAAGCCTCCAACCACTATCACGACATTGTCTGGCTCCGACTCCCGAGACCTCCGCATTCACGTTCTGGAGCCAGCCCCTGCCGCAGGACATACTTGCTCCTGCGGCAGGGGGCTGGACGACGCAGAGATGATCTGAAGCTCCAGTGAACGAAGTCTTGTGATGAGTCACGCCAGCAATCTTTCAAAGTAGAGAAAAATATAATAGGAGCATCACCGGACCCGTGTTATCGTGAAGTCAGTTGCGAATGCAGTCGCTGATGAAAGACGAGACAAACAGCAGGTCTGATCACCCCGCCACATAGTTCCTCGCAGTTCCAGTAGCTCCCTCTCAACACATATCAATATGGGAAATCTGGGCCAGTACGCCATCACTGGTCGTTGCAGACTTGCGTCTTGCGTCCACACAGCTGCTCGGGACACCTGTATCCAGACACCCAACTCAAAAGGAGAAAATTTAATATGCAATCATCCGAAAGTATAGAAATTCATTTCAATCACAACGCCCCGGCAAGCCACGAATTCCTGTTGGAGCCTCGTCAAGCACCTCTGTCCAGCAGGATCCGTCAACTAACCCAAGATCTGGAGGTGGATATATCAAACCAACCGGACGAACCGAACGAATTCGAAACCCGAGAGTGGGAAGAGGACTTCGAGGCCAAAGCAGATGCACTGAGCGGCATGTTCCAGCAAGCCATGAACGAAGAGCTGTACATCGAGCTGTTCGGTTCGTTGGAGTCGAAGTGCCACGTGCTGGCCGACGAACGTAAGAAGACGGCGAAGTCTTTTTACGACTTGGACAGAATCATCCAAGAACACAACGATGTGCTTCTGTACAACCAAGAGTTCGTCGGAGTCTTGATAGACCCTCAAACCAAAGAAAAGAAATGGTATCCCAAAGACTATGATGCTCTGGTCAAATTTAGATGTTTTGTAGACGACATCGACAAAGTGAATGCAGGTAACATACAGGCTGTCATAGATATGATAATGACAGCCCCTATACTTCCGAACTACATCAACCTCACTGGCAATGGAATACACCTATACTTCCTGTTTGATGCAACCCATGACATGAAACATTCAGCATGGCGAATGGCATACGTCAACGATACGACCATAGAGTCTGAACGAAATGTTTATATAAACGTCAAGCAAGAAATGATCAAGTGGTTCAAAGGTTCAACAGCCTACTCTGATGTGAGCAACCATCTGGCTCAACCATCGAGATTGGCTGGATCGAAGACCAAGAATCGGAACAAACGAACAATCCTGTTCAAAGTATCGGACACCAAGTACAGCATTCAGCATATAGCTGGATTGTTCAATATCGACCTGCCGGATGAGGAGAGCATCCGCCAGTGGAAGAAGAAGGTGGACGCTGACAAGAAACGCTGGAAAAAGGCGAAGGGACAATCTAATCACGTCGCTACGTTACTAGATTTTACAGACCCCGACGACGCCTCTGGCAACGATATGGTTCACCTTTCCCGTGCAGTCGTAAGCTGTACAGACATGGCTCCAGACGTCGATCACGCCAACCCGAACAGCAAGTACAGATTTGACTTCACCGAGGTGGTGCAACGAGTTCTGAGCGACTACACGGAGCACATGAACTCACCGGAGGAGAAGTTACTAGAACGCTTCCGTCGACTTCGTGCGGAGTCCAAAGCCAAGGCTGAAGCCGATCCTCGCCGCCAGCAGCGAAAGATAGCGGGACGAAGAGGGTTGGAGAGCCAGTACAACCAGTTCAAACAACAGATGTTCAATGGAGTCCATGGTGGTAATCGAGCCAATGCCCTCCATATCTTCTGGAGCCGAGCAGCAGCATATCAAAAGAATGAGGATGTCATCTTCACTGACTTCTGCGATCTCTTGAGTTTGTGTAATTCAATGAGGGGTAAGAAGATCACAGAAAAGCAGGTCAGTAAGATCCTGTGTGGTCCACGAATAAAATATCCAGATGATTCTATATTCAAGAGGACAGGAATCATGATTGTGATGACTAACAGTAAAAATAAAGAGAGACAGAAGCGTAAAGATAATAAGACAAAGAAGTGGGAATTGATACTGAAGATCTGCGAATCAGAATTGCTGGAGAACGATAGACTAAGTGACCGACAGCTTACAACAAAAATCAACGCATTTGGTATTCCAGTTTCCAACAAAACCATATCATCCAGCTTGAAAATCAAAGAACTTAGAGCGAAGTTGAACCTACAGTAGCATGTCTATCTCTCTTCCTACCCGAGAGACATTTTTTACACACAAATCGGATCATATCTTGGATCTCTGACTGTGTAATTCTTGTCTATCAGGTAGGAGAGAGATATAGAAACAATCTAGCTGTACTCCCCTGCCTGATGGTTCCCAGCGACGATCACCATATCACTGAACCTTGGTTCAAGATCCCACTGTCCAATCAGAGTACGATCAGTTGGACGTCAGGTGAGTGTGAAAATAGTGTCAGATATATGTGGATATTGGGTAAATTTGACACTTGTGGCAAAATGTTATAGACTCCAGCTTGACAGAATTCAGGTTGGAGGTGCTTGCTATGAACGGTCAGCGGCTCGGATATATCAGGGTTAGTACAATTTCGCAGAATACTGATCGCCAGTTGGATGGTGTCGAGCTGGACGAGAGGTTCATCGACAAGGTATCGGGGAAAGACACGAATCGACCTGAACTAGTGCGACTGCTGGGACATGCAAGGAGGGGAGATCACATCGTCGTCCATGCTCTTGATCGTCTAGCTCGCAACCTCGATGACCTCAGGAAGATCGTGAAGACCCTGACCGCCAAGGGAGTCACAATCGAGTTCAGGAAGGAGAACCTGATCTTCTCCGGTGACGACTCACCCATGTCGACATTACTGCTCTCGGTGATGGGTGCGTTCGCAGAGTTCGAAAGATCATTGATCAAGGAACGCCAGCTCGAAGGTATCGCCATAGCCAAACAGAAAGGAAAGTTCAGAGGACGTCAGCGGACTATGACCGACGATCGGATCGCTGAGATCAAGAGACGGGTTGAAACTGGCGAGAAGAAGGCGGTCATCGCAAGGGATCTGGGTATCAGCCGTGAGACACTGTACCAGTATCTGCGGACGGCATGATTGCCGAGGAACTGGGGATAGGGATCGCGTCAGTGTACAGGATCATCGGGACGGGGAAAGCAGAAATGGTGGCGGGGTAGTCAGAAGAAGGATAGGTGTTATAATAGAGCATCCTAAAATTCCCAATCTGGACGCTAATGCATGAAAGCGGATGTGAGTAGATCAGATGAAGGGAGGTGCAGAGAGTATGGCATTGATACTAGAAATCAGTGAGATTGTCAAAGGATCTGGAACCAAACAAACTAAGCTCCTATCCGAAATCCTGTTGAACATGAAAGAGTTCAAAAGCAGAAGAGCTTACAGCGAATATGCTCCCTGTCTTGATTTTGGCAATCCTGCATCGAGACACGCCATCAGTGAAACACTATATGATCTTTGGCATTATTGCCAAAAAATAGATATCCCATTATTGAATATGCTTGTAGTTTTAAAAGACAAGGGTTTGCCAAGCATTGGCGTAGAAAAATGGTACAACCAACACTTCAATACGCTAAATAAGTACAATGAATACTGCGACTTACATGCAAGGCTTGCTGAGTTTGTGTTGCAAAATGAAATAGTTGTTTTGAAATAGCACCATAAAATCTGCATTAATATTTAGTTCATCTGCAGGCAAGGAGGAACAAATAGTGATTCTAGAGTGCGATAGATGTAAAATGACTGGAGATTGCAATCTATTCCACAAGGTGAACGGCGAGGACCTGTGCGGTAGTTGTTACAATAAGTTGCTTTTAACTTCAGCCAAAGATTTATTTTATGACAGAGTTCAGCAAAATGACTCGTTGAAACAAAAAAGAGAAGAATCTAGTAAATACGATTTGTCTTTTAAAGATTTGTTGTATAAATATGTAGGTGAATTTGTAGGAGTAAATCACAACAATCCTACTGAATATGACAAAGCACTGTTAATTTCAGTGAATGATGAATTTTTCTCAATATCATCTGATATCAATTCAGGCATAATACACCATTACCCATATAATGCCATCATGTCAGTTCTTCAGACTGTATCGGATGAACACATTATAAAAAGTATACCTGACTGCAAGCTGCTAATTCAAATACAAAGGCTGATTGTGTACAAAGGGGCATCTGGTTTGATCATTCCTTTGCCGCTTGGGATATTGGGGAACTAGCTAAGACATCAATCATATCCACTGTAGAACAGCAGTAAAAATGCACAACCTATGGGAGTGCTTAACGGTTGCGACCACACGACGCCCAGCCCAAGTCGCCTGTGGACCTGTGAAATATTGCGCATACACAAACGCTGTGCTCTTTGGGAGTTAGATCCAACAGACGAATCTCGGCTGGATATTTTGAATGTACAAAAGGCACCTCTTCGGATTCGGAAGGGTGCCTTTTGTACAACTGCATCTGGTTGTTAAAAGCTGTTATGCTTTTGCTTTCGGAGCAGCCTTCGTCCTTTGTGTCTTTGCAGGAGCCTTAACTGTCTTGGCAGCTTTAGCAGCCTTCGTCGGTGCCTTGGCAGACTTCGCTGCATCAGCTTTCTTCGCCTCTATATTTGCCATCCTCACCCATCTAGCCTTGGCGAGGTTGTCAGCCAATCCTCTGTCCAAAGCCATTGCTCTTCTGGCCTCGGAGTAACTCTTCGCTGAAAGCGACTGCTTGCTAGGGATACCAAACTGCTTCTTGTATGCGCTGGGCTTCATCCCATGAGCAGTACTCAGGTGTCGGCTCAAGGTCTTGAAGCCTCCCTTGCCACAGACCATGCAGACAATTTCGTTCTTCTTGAAAGCTTCTTTGATGGTCAGAGTGGGCTTGGCTTCCTGCACTCCCTCAACACTCTGGCCAGCTTCAATACTTTTCAGTGCGGCATGAACCTTGTTGATCTCAGCAATGAGTTCGTCGGAAGTCATTGGAGTGTGCGATGCGTGTGATGCTACAAGTTGTGCTGCAATCTCTACCAGAGTAGCCATATAATCATCCTCCATGAGGGATATTTTTACGTGAGTAATATCAGAGCCGGAGTATTTGTCAATAAAATAGTAAGCTGTTGTTGCTCCGACGGATTAAAGAGGCAGGCATATTTCACTGACAGCGATTTCTTAAGCAGGTAGATCTGATGAAAGTTCAGGGAGTGAGAGAAAGAAGAGTTTGGAACCGACTCAGTAGGGTGCATGGTCGTCATGAGGAGACGCTGGAAAAAACTACCAGTTGGTGGATTGGGCTCGGTGTGCTACTCCTTCACCTTTGCTGCAACGATGGCCAACTTCAGGATGCTCTGACGCACGTCCTCATTCTCAATAGCACGGAAGGATTCGAGGAGTGCCTGTTCTGAAACGTTCAATGGAATGGTCTCGCCAGCCACACGGAAGAAGTCCTGCACTGGAACCGAGAAGACTTCAGCAAGACACTGAATTCTCTCGATACTGATTTTGTCCCGACCCGCCTCATATTTCTGGATCTGCTGTGTTGAAACGCCAACCTTTTCGGCAAGTTGCTCCTGCGTGTACCCAGCCTCCTGTCTAAGTATTCGCAACTTAAACCCGATATCTTTGCTGGTCAAATGGTCGGCCACAGTTTTGACACCCCCTTTTTGCCCCGACGATAACTCATGGCAAGAGGGCGATACACAAACCATTAATTGATTTTTTATAAACCTCCGATTGATTTGGGCGGATAGGTATGTTATTAATCGGCAGCAACGTCGAATTCACTCAGGGGTACTGGAAATGGTCAGCGTCCTGATTGACGGCGGTATGCAATACAACCGGATTCGAAACAGGGGGGGAATGTGAAGGTTTTTGGGTATGTACTTATATTGGTCGGAATGTTTCTCAAGTCTAATGGCATTTCAAACATCGGTAGGAAGATCGCCGGACGCTCCCCCGTTGACCAATACGGGAACAGGTCAAGATGCAGGTACTGTGGTTCGGTACATTTTGGCGAATGTGCAAAGAGTCCGAACGGCCAGCATGAACATGTAATGGGATAAATCCGATAACCAGTTCATATCACTCTTCATCTGGAGGCATATCAATGCGAGGCTTATTAAAGTATTTCTATGTAGTTGGGCTTGTTATTATTCTGGCAGGATGTAAAGGCAAAGTTGAAAGTGTCAAAGACAGTTATTGGTCTGTCGATAAAAGTATACCGATTGGAAAAGCGTTGGACGGATACAAATATTTTGAATCTAAAAAATGGGAGACTGTCAAAACAGAGAATGGCCGCGAGTTTGTAGATTTTACAGGTGTAGTCTCAACGGCAGAGACCTCCAAAAATATAGATGGTCCTATTAACAACGCAAGATCTAAAGATCCAAGTGTAGATACAGCTCTGGCTAGTGACGCTGCTGCGAATGCATTATATCAGGGCTTCGGTATTGGTGGCAGCTTTTTTGCCGCCCAGAACATGCACAAAGTTGAATATTTGGTTGGGAGCAATGTCAAGAAGTACATCAGCAACAATGGTAGATATGCGCTAAAAATCAGGTTCAAATATGATAAAGATAACAAAGAGAAAGAGCGGTCAATAAATGTAGATCAATTTGCTCTGGTTGAGGTCCCTTCCGGTACTATCCTAAAAGATGGGATGAACCAAAATGAGGTTCTCTCTAATGTTTATGAAGAAAAGCAATTGTTTGGGAAGGAAGGTCTTGATGGCGACCCTTATTGGATAATCGGCTTAGACAAATTCAAGGGAAACGTGGAAAGGGCTCTTCAAAATGCAGCAGCCGACGCACAGAAGAACTTATTCGGACGATGACTCGGGGAGCGTCTTGTACCAGCCCCCCCCCGCCAAAGGGCGGCTGGAACTGACAGAGAGCAACCATTTTAATTCGCGACTACCCCAAATCATCATGACAATAACCGCCACTCAGAAGGAGGTTGAATTGAACAAAGCTCTTATAGTTCCTGCAGTTTTATTGTTATCACTAGCGTCAACCAGTGCTTACGCAGCCAGCAAAAAAGTGACAATGACTGGCATGCTGAGTCCGAATGCAAACGGAACTGCGACCTTTTTCAAGACCAACGATGGCAAGGAGTACACTTTCGATCCTTTATCAAAGGTTGGTAAGAAAATTTGGAAGGTGTGTGAGTTGGAAGTCCCATGTACTATCACCGGAACCGTCGATAACTACGGGATAGCGTCAGTGACTGTGGTGAAAAAAGGGAAGTGACCCGCTACTCATGATGTAATTGACAGATCCCCTTTGGTGTCGCCAGAGGGGATCTCTTTTTACTTGAACTGCTCCCGCCCGAAGACTTCCCCACGTTCAGTTCCCCGAAGCCACGCGATCCTCTCAGAGCCACCAACCACCAACCACGAACACTGGTGCTTAGAGAACCCAAACGAATCGACAAGGCAAATGTCCTGCCAAAAAGTCTGACCCTCAACAACTTCGGTCGCGATAAAACCTAGCCGCGTCCACTTCTGGATCAGACTGTCTATCAGATCTGAATCCATCAACCCGCCAGCTCTGACCAACATCGGATCGTGCCAAAAGGTTCTTCCGATGCTCTTGGCGTGATCTCGGAGACACCCACTCCAGCCGTCGGGGTAGATCTCCTCGATCCGGTGGATCGGAATCAATAGATTTAAAAACTCCAATCTCACCGCCATTAATCCCCCCTGCTCCACCTACAATCGCATTCTCAATGTGAGATTTCATCAATGCATGCTTGAACCCACATCTGTTGGGACTCCAGATCGACACAAACAAGGTTGCCTTTCCCCTCGACCCCACTGATATAGACGCCGTTGTCGATTCGTATATGGTTCCGCCGCAGGCTCTTTCTTATATCGTCGAGTTTCCGAGTCGTATGGCCGCTCACAACGCGCCGCCCAGCAAGTTTCCCGACGTCGATGATCCCTGAACGATCCCAAAGAATGTGATGACGGCCATGGGGCGAGAAAGGATCATCCAGTGTGCAATCGATTCCTGCGTGAGCGAAGACGAACTTATCGGTAATGCGGTACAGCGGCAAACCTTCCAGAAACCGAAGATGCTCTTCGGGCAAGAACTGGGTATGATTCACACAATAGCTCCGCAACGTCGCATCTCCTCCCTGCTCCAACCATTCCAGTAAGTCCTCGAATACAGAACTTTGGACTGCGAGCAGCATCATATCCTCATGGTTCCCACGGATTGGACGAATGTCGTAACCCTCCATCTGAAGATCGAGGATCGTCTCGATCACACCATACGAATCGGGTCCACGATCAATCATATCGCCCAGCAGATACAGCGTGTCGCTCTTCTCCAGTTGAACGATCTCCAGAAGCCGACAGAAGGTTTGTGCGCACCCGTGGATGTCTCCTATGGTAAGTGTACGCCCACCGCACATTCTCTCACTCCTTACTCGCGTCAAGGCACCAAAACGATGACCAATTAATGATCCGTATCGAATTGTTGCGCAACCTCCTGATCTCCGACCACACTACCACATAGAGAAATTGTTTGGAAGGTAGGGGGTACAGTTTCACTGAGCTGGCATCGATTGGCTGACACACAGCTCAAACTTTTCAAAAATGGAAAACATGTACGTATAAATACTAGCAAGAACAATCACATCGAATCGCGAAGGAGATAACAATGGACAACAGACAATACATATCGGTTTTAGCGTCAAGGATACGTTATAACCCCAAGACAGTAGAAGAAGTAATGATACTCAAAACCCAAATTTTGAATGAGTTTCAGGAACAAGATATGGCGCTCAACGAGATTTTGAAACGAATGGAAACCGAACAAACTGAAGCACGAATCAAGGCAGAACATGATAGGCAGTTTGATGAATTCATGGCACGACCACTATAAACCGATTACATCAGGAGACACAAGATGGATAACGTTCAAAATCAGGAAGTAACACCACCACGGGAATATGTTGCGATTAGACAACGTAAGACAGAGACGTTGCTAGAGTACCTGAGAGGCATTCAAGAGTTG
Source organism: Geomonas subterranea (assembly GCF_019063845.1). NCBI lineage: Bacteria > Pseudomonadati > Thermodesulfobacteriota > Desulfuromonadia > Geobacterales > Geobacteraceae > Geomonas > Geomonas subterranea. The sequence continues at coordinate 2,757,873 of NZ_CP077683.1, read as the reverse complement.
AATCTACAATTGAAAATGTTCGAGATTTCCGAAGAAATTCTGAGAATTGATAGAGAGCACGACAGAGCACTGGATGCGCTGTTCTTGAGAGAGGGGAAGTAGCAAATAAAAGAATGACGGGTGCTTCGTGGCCAGCAGGTAACCTGCTGGCCACGAAGCGTTTTATACGAGGACTTGAAGCGGCTGAACAGACAGGTTTCTCGACCTAATGAAATCGGTCAGGGCAGGTCTGCTCACCTTCAGTGTCCGAGCAGTCGTTGACAAAGACGCCCCCTCCGCTAACAGAGCCATGATTTCACCTCCCCTTCCTTCCAGCTTGGACCTCCCGAGGCTGCTCCCCAGCACGGTCCGAGTCGACTGTCTCTGCATATCTGAGATGATTTAGAGTGACCTTCAAACACCAGAAATGTTCTCGCTACCTTACCGATCTGCTCGATTGTGGTTCCTAGACGCACAATAGACTTCCTCAAGAAATGGAAGTTCACGCATTGATTTGTTCTCGACATTAATCTCTATAAAAGCGCCTTCGAAAGTTGGATATTTTGCTGGACATCTTGACAAAAGTACGTGGCCTTCAAATAACTTAAATACTCTGACATAACAGGAGATAAAGTCACTTTGAGGATGGCAGAATGCGATATGACAGGCTTTGTTGTCGCTTAGGAATGGAAAGTCAGGTTCGCCGTCAATAAATCCTATTTTGCCAGACAGTAGGAGGCGTTGAGCGTCTTCATATAGCGGTGCATTACTAAAAATCACCTCCCTTATCGATGTGGCAACTGGATCATGATAGTACTCATCACCCAGCCAGTAACATCCTAGCTCGTATCCAATCTTTATGATTGCCTTTCTATATTTTTCAAAATCCAGCTTCATTGAGCTTTTAATTGTGGGATTAGATTCCTGACTCGGTATATTCAAAACTTCCTTGATATGATCATCTGATATATGGACATTGTGTCGATTGGCTATTTTTCTCATGATTGAGGGTATACTCCCTCGATCAGATTCATCGATACTAAACGATACTTTGAGAGCTTCACCATCTTTAATAGCAGACACTTGCGGGACTAAGTAGGTCCTTTTGGGTTTTCCATCGTCTGTAAATTCATAACGAATTTGCTGTTTTGGGTCGTCTTTTAGCACACCTCTTTCAAATGGGTTTGGTACCTTACCTGATTTACCTTTCAGCCCGTAATGCAACCTTAGGAATGATACGAGACCATGATTCACTAAGTGTGCATCAACACTGTGACCTAATTTATCATTACACGGTTTACAGACCTTGTCTTTCAATACCAGAAGGCCGCCTATAGCGTCGGGAAAAACATGCTCGTCTGCGAATTCTATCGAGCCATATTCGCTACCACAAAAGATGCAACTCTTTTTAGTCATTGTTTCAGCACCTTACTCTTCCGTTATTGGCACCACCTGTCTGCACTTCGGGAATGTCGAGCATGCCCAGAAGAACTTTCCAGCATGCAGTCCATTCTTGGACTGTCGCCGGACCATATCTGTACCGCACTTTTCACAGATCGGAGACGCATCCTTTGTTTCGGGGGATGCAGTAGCGAGTGTCGGTCCAGTTAGAGTGATTGACCTCGGTTGTGGAGGAGCAGAATCTTGAACTGTAGCCACTGTGGGCGAGGTCACGGCGAGTTTAAACGTCTCGACCAGCTTGGCTCTCACCTCTTGGATCTGGTAGCCTCTTTTCGCTGAGAATCGAGAAATGGGTATACCCGCATCGCTCAACACATGATCAACAAAAGCATCCCTTCCCGCTCGATCTTCCCGCCCATGCGACTGATCGTCCAGTTCAACCACGCCGACGACTGCAAGGTCCATTGCAGAGCAGACCACGAAGTCAACGTGCTTCTGGTTCACCTTGTTCAACGCAGTGGTGCACTTACCTTTGGACAATCCCTTTGCTGGTTTAACGAGATCTCCAAGCCGTACTTTGCCGAATACCCTGTACCTACGGTCCAGAGCTTGATCGAGCACCCCGAGGAACGACCGCTCTGCTGGCGAAAATAAAGTTTCTCTACTGGCGAAGGATAGACGGTCATCCTTCGAGGGCGATTTAGCCTTTAAAGCGGCCAGTACAGCAATTAGAACAAGTATTACAATTAAAACGGCCAAATTCATCGCATATTACTCCCGTAGGGTACGTTCCAACACTACTTGGTCGCCAACCTGTTTTTGATGATATCCCATCTGTCTTTGAACGCAGCAATATCTTCAATGCCCCACCAGCAATCAACCGCTTCCCAGTTTTAAGTCTTCGTCCTGCATATCCACCTAACTCTTGGGAATAGTTTTTGAAAATGACACTCTGAAGATCAGCCTCCGCAAGGACAAAGAATTGATCAGCTAATCTTGAAGCACCTAAGGCTACACATACCCATATTGGATTAAGTGGATGAAGATCTTTCAGTCCATTGATTATTTGAAGCTTGCTCGTTTTACACATATCGACATGCATCCAGCTTGTCGCGCTGCTTCTCCAATATCGGTCTCTAGTTGCCTTTACTTGGATCGGAACAGTTTGACATCGTTCATCTGTTGCAAGGATGTCGTAGACGGGGATATTATGTGTAAATGTCGTTGCTATAAGGCCCAGCCGAGCCAGTTCTGCACACACTAGATGTTCGGCTAAGCGACCAGCTAATACATTTTTTCTCGCGTTTGCCATTCATTCAATCCCCTTCTGGCAGTACACAGGTAAAGATGCCGAGCATCATAGCAAATACGGAGATGCATTTGAAGAATTCTAATGGACCAGACGTGTACATGCGATATGGGATTTGAGTTCGGGAGATTGACGGTGATGAGTGATGCCGCCGGATCTGTCAGTCGACTGAGCGGAGCAACCTCGGCTTGACTTACAATATCAGCCAGCGTATTCTTCAGCAGTTTTGCGAAGTAACCTGCTAATATTATATGATAGTGAAGAAGGGAATCACAATGACCAAAGCAGATATTGTCGAACGATTAGCAAAGAGAAATGGATTCACCAAGGCAGAGAGCATGGATCTCGTCGAAACGGTGCTCGACATCATGAAGACTACGCTGACGAACGGAGAGATCCTGAAGGTGTCTGGGTTCGGTTCTTTCATCGTGAAAGAGAAGGACGACCGTCGAGGAAGAAATCCCCAGACGGGGGAGGAGATCACCATTAATGCGAGGAGAGTGCTGGCGTTCAAGCCGAGCATGGTGCTGAAGAATGCCATGAACGGAATACCCACTACGTGATAGGGATAGCTGGCTGAAGCTTGAACAGTAAGGAAATTGGAGATGTGTTACTTGTGCCTACTCGATATTTTACAGGAAGATGAACGTCCCCAGCAGATACACATGAGGTAGGAATGACGCAGTTTTCAGCAGCACTCACATCCAGTATGGCTCAGGTAGCGACACATTGGTCGGTGATAGCCCACCCAGCAACACCACTGCCCACCACAACTGCTCATTCCTCTGCCATTGATCCCGAACTTGACACTGATCCACGGATCAGCGCGATAGGGATTGGGGAATTCAGTGCAAGCGTGGCAAGGCTGTTATCACGTAACCTGCGTGGGATCACCTGCTACGAGGTCACAGCATCACTCATCACCGAACAAAGTGAACTGATCCCGTCGCTTCTCTCCTCCCTGCAGCAGAGCGACCTCGTCTTCATCTTAACCGAACTGGATAATCCCGAGTGCGCAGCCATGGCCCAAATGGTTGGCAGGGCATCCTGCGGTGCTGGTGTACTCACGATTGCAATAGCCCCTCTAGCTGCAGAAATATTCCTCCCAGAACGCCTTGCAGGAGAGGAGCAATGGTACGACTCCATCTTCGCCGTCTCTGGTCGCTCCCTACCATCCCAACCTGAACCGATCATACCGGAAGGCGACGCGCTTGCAGGGTATGCGATACGACACATGGTTGCATCCATCACTAACCTAATCACGTACCAAACTGGGATTTGTATCGATTTCGCAGATGTTGCAGCGATATTGCGGGAAGGAAGTGTGGGAAGGCTTGGCGTCGGAGTTGGTTCCGGTGAGTCTAGAGCGGTCACGGCAGCGAAGGGTGCCATCGAGCGACTGGAGGAGCAGGGTGTGCCCCTAGCTCAGGCGGCGGGAGTCCTTGTGAATGTTCATGGGTCGTCCACACTCACCATGGATGATTTTGATGACGCCAGCAGAGTCATCCACGAATACGTTGCTGCAGAGGCGAATATAATTGTTGGGCTGATCAGTGACGAGCAGTTGGGATATAACGTGAAGGTCACCGTGATGGCGGTACAGTGTCCAAAGGATAGAACATGTCTTTGAAGGCCACCAAGGAACATCTTACTCAACTATTAGCAGACGCCGACATTAGTGTCATAGCGTTAACGGGTAAGTGGGGTACGGGCAAAAGTTACATGTGGAATGAGGTGAAGGCTGCATCTGAAGACCCAAAGATCGCAGGTGCCCTCTTTGCGTCACTGTTCGGTCTTTCCACCATTGAACAAGTTAAGATTAAATTGATACAGGGGACCATACCCGCACTAAAGGCTAGCACCAAGTCAGCAATAAAAGCAGGTGTAAAGGTGCTGGAGGGGGTTCATAAGGGGTTTGGAGCCCTTAACGATTTGGGACTGGTCGTCGCTCCGTCGATGTTAAAGGGAAAACTCATTGTCCTCGATGATATTGAACGGAAGCATGAAAAGCTTAATATTGAGGAGGTGCTTGGTTTTATAGATGAGTTCACTCAGCAGTATGGCTCCCGTTTCATCTTAATCCTCAATAGCGATCAACTAAAGGATCGCGCAATGTGGAACACTCTTCGCGAGAAGGTGGTAGACCATGAACTGTGCCTGAAAACCACCCCGTCAGAAGCATTTGACATTGCAATAGGGCTTACCCCTTCCTACTACTCTGGTCGAATTCGTGAGGTAGTGGAAACTTGTGGACTTTCTAATATTCGCATCATTTCGAAAGTCATAAAAGCTGTGAATAGAATCCTTGGTGACCGGAATGATTTGAAGGAGGCGGTCCTTTCTCGAGTCATCCCATCGACCGTCCTTCTTTCTGCCATTCATTACAAAGGAATAGAGGATGGTCCTGATTTTGATTTTGTGCTGGGCCAAGGTAATGACATCGAGGAAATGATCGCAGCCCATGAGGATGAGAAGGGGAAAGTCACGGAGGACACCAAGCGGAAGGGCAAGTGGCGACTCCTTTTAAGAGAACTTGGTATTTTGACCTCCGATGAATTTGAGGTTTTGGTTGCAGATTTCCTGCAATCGGGTTTATTCGACGTATCAAGTGTTGCCACGATCATTGACCGCTATGTCACTGAAGATGATCTGACAACGGCGAGGAATGACTGCAACGAGTTTTTGCAACGTATGGTGTGGGAGCATACACTAACTGAAGCGGAACTTCTCCTAGAAGGAACCAAGCTTGCTGAAAACTCTCATCTACTTGACGCCTACAAGGTAACCGCGCTACACGAATCACTTTCGGAGCTGCAAGATGGGAAGGTAATAGCGGACTTAGCCATAGACAGATGGATTAAGGCATTTAGGGAAAAGAACCTCACTGGGGTTGATCTTGACAATTTCTTTCATCGTAAAGTCCATCCACGGGTCGAAGAAGAGTTCAATGCTATTAATTTACGATCTCAAACTAGTACTACAGCATTAGACGCATGCCTTCATATCATCAAGAGTAGTGGGTGGGGAATGCGAGAAGAAGCCGTTCTGAAATCAGCAACCGTACAAGATATGGAACAGATCATTCGAACTTGTTCTACCTCGGACCTTCAGTTATTCATGCGTAGAATGCTGGAAATGTGTACGGATAAGCAGAGTTACATAAACCACTTTGGAACTGCCATGGATAATTTTGTCCACGCATGCAGGAATATCGCGAATGATCCGAACGCGAACCGTCTGGGCAAACTGATCAAGTTGTTGTTTGCAGATTCGAAGCTTGAAGATGGACTAAAGTCGAAAGATAGTGAGTTGGCTTCCTGATCAACTCAAGGTCAAACCAACCCATGCGAATGCCGAGTGTGTTATCGGCCATGAACTGGTTCACCTTCTCAAATGATCGTACACGGAGCGGTACACTGGATTGACGGACCAGTACATGCCGCTTTGGCGACAATACCGAGAAGAGCTGAACAGGTCGCCGTTGGCGCATGGAGAGTGGGAGACGGTACGCATTACCTATTTTCTTTGCACAAGGATCTGATATGAAGATACTTTTTCATGGTGGCGGAGCAAGCCTGACGGAGCTTAACAGCCCTTCGCTGGTGGAGGAAGAGTGGAACAAGCTACGGTCAGCAGCGGGACGTTTGTTAAGTGCAAGAGGTGACGTGAAAGCATCCGAGATCTTGGAGCGTTATCCGTTTCAGTTGCTAGATGGAACAAACCATTTCGGTGATGAGTTTTCAGTGTTGCACGCAACGGTCTCACTTGATCAGTACGTTGAGCTTGGAGAAATCCATGCTGTTCCTGAGATAAGGGAATCTTTTCGGCATATCGGTTCGACCATTTCTGAAATTGGTCCATATACACGCTTTATTGCTGTGGGGTTAGACGTTGATGAGAAAGTAGTACCTGTCGCGCCCCCATCACCTAAGATTACAAGCGAGGCTGTCGAACGAGCACTCGAAGATGCCGAACAACTGATAAAGACGCGAGGTCCGTCCAGCGCAATTGATCGTGTCCACACTGCGTTTCACGGTTACCTTCGAGTTGTTCTGGAACGTAAAAAGATCAAATTTGTCGAAGGCGACTCGATCACGACCTTGTTTCGATTACTTAGGGAGAATGACCCTGCACTTCAGCATCTCGGTCATCGCTCTGAGGATGCCCTTAAGATGATCAGAGCGATGTCAACTGTAATAGATTCTTTAAATACACTAAGAAACAGAGCGAGCGGTGCTCACCCCAACGAGGAGGTTCTAGCAGAGCCTGAAGCTATGTTAGCAATTAATGCTGCTCGCACCCTTCTGCACTACCTTGACGAGAAGCTCGAAAACTGATCCGACCTTGGAAACATAGGTGAAACGATGGATACGATCCTGACCAACGCAGTGCAGTCAATTCAGATAGGCATTGAAGACTTCCAATCAAGCGACAGCCGACGGGTACTCTCAGCGATCAGAAATGTGACGGCTGGTATCCTCCTGCTGTTCAAGGAGAAGCTGAGACAGCTATCTCCAGCGGGATCAGATGAAGTCTTAATTAAGCAGAGAGTTCAGCCTGAATTCGATGCAAATGGAATTGTGGTCTTTCGAGGAGAAGGGAAAAAGACGGTTGATGTCCAGCAGATCAAAGACAGGTTTGCTTCTCTTAATATCCAGACCGAATGGAGTAGGTTTGAAAAGGTTGTCGCCATCCGAAACGCCATCGAGCACTACTGTACAACAGAATCTGCTGATCGAATGAGGGAGCTTCTGGCTGATTCCTTCATAATCATCCAGAATTTCGTTACGAAACAGCTTGGATATGAGCTGGTAGATCTACTAGGAGAAGAGACGTGGAGCGTTCTTCTCGAGGTAGCAGAGGTCTACCAGCGGCAACTGGAAGAGTGCAGGGAGCTTATGAAGGGGATCTCTTGGGATAGCGATGGGATGACTGCCATGGCGGAGTATCTGCGATGTCCAGAATGTCATTCCGCACTAGTGAAGCCAACTGGGACAAGCGTCTCTTCGATCTTTGAAATGGAATTCTCATGTTCGTCATGCGGTCATATCACCACAGTTGAAGACATGGCAGAGGAAGCTCTCGATGAGTGTTTCGGTTCCGAGATCTTTCACACACTCAAAGATGGTGGAGATTCTCCTATCCAAACTTGTCCTGAATGTGACAGGGAAACTTTCATCGTGGAAGAAGATCTCTGTGCGGCCTGCGGTGCAGGTCTTGCTTTCGTGGAGTGCGGAGTCTGCGGCGAATCCCTTGGGCCATACGATCAGGAATTTGACGGGTTGTGCAGCTATCACTACAGCCAAATGATGAAGGACGACTAGTTGAGGATGCTGGAGCGCTTGCATACGGAGTGGTGAACGCCGCTGACTGACCAGTACATGTCCCTTGGGATATAATACTTAAAAGAGTTGAACGGAGCGCGGTTGGCGCATGGGGAGTGGGAGTAGTGATCCAAGTGTTACACAGAAGAGGATCGTGACCAAAGCAGCCCTTGCCGAACGAGTAGCAAGCTGAAAGTTAAACAAACGAAGCCAGATCCGAAATGAGATCTGGCCACGTCCAGCTCGGTAATCTTATCGACGCAAGTCCAATTATATCTTCAGATCAGCAACGTGACCATCAAGACTAACAAAGTGTGTTGCAGCATCCTTTAGTTCTTGTGCGGCATGATTCCAAAAAACAACGGTGACCCGAAAGCCTTCGGAAACGAGATCTTCAATTACAGGTACGAAATCTCGATCTCCGGCAACAAGTATTATTTCGCTAGTACCCTTGTCAATCTTGGTATATGCATCTTTAGTGACTTGGTGGGCAATGGCAACATCTACCTTCTTTTCCTTTCCTGCAGCGTTTTTATCAAAGGTAGTTACTTCAAAGCCCTCGTTTTCAACTTTTTTCCAGAACGTGTCGCTCGGTGGAGGAGATCCCCACAATTTGGCACAACCTATACCAGTTGAATCTCCGCAAACCAGATCATGCAATTTTCCATAATCAATGTTCCAAGTATGGTCAAAGATTTTGTTATTCATCGCATGATAAATATCAGGCGAGCGTCCGTTTGCGACAGCAGCTACTCTCTGTCCTTCAATGAAAACGTTTGAGTTGTCAACGTAAGTGAAAGAAATCAATCGTGGCCTCCCTCTTTCAGAATTATGGTCTAGCACAGCAAACTGTTACGAGATGCGGAGATACTGCATCATTTGTAAACGTAAATCAAGAAAAACTGGACGAGCCAAAGAGAATTAACGCAAGGCAATCACTCGTGTTTTCGCATAGACTATGCACCTGATTTCCCGAGTGAGTTTACTTCGCCTGAGCCGTCAGCTTCCTTTAATTCTTTGCGACGTAGCCATCTACCCCGTCCGCAGATACTGGTACAGTGTCTCACGGCTGATACCCAGATCCCTTGCGATGACCGCCTTCTTCTCGCCAGTTTCAACCCGTCTCTTGATCTCAGCGATCCGATCGTCGGTCATAGTCCGCTGACGTCCTCTGAACTTTCCTTTCTGTTTGGCTATGGCGATACCTTCGAGCTGGCGTTCCTTGATCAATGATCTTTCGAACTCTGCGAACGCACCCATCACCGAGAGCAGTAATGTCGACATGGGTGAGTCGTCACCGGAGAAGATCAGGTTCTCCTTCCTGAACTCGATTGTGACTCCCTTGGCGGTCAGGGTCTTCACGATCTTCCTGAGGTCATCGAGGTTGCGAGCTAGACGATCAAGAGCATGGACGACGATGTGATCTCCCCTCCTTGCATGTCCCAGCAGTCGCACTAGTTCAGGTCGATTCGTGTCTTTCCCCGATACCTTGTCGATGAACCTCTCGTCCAGCTCGACACCATCCAACTGGCGATCAGTATTCTGCGAAATTGTACTAACCCTGATATATCCGAGCCGCTGACCGTTCATAGCAAGCACCTCCAACCTGAATTCTGTCAAGCTGGAGTCTATAACATTTTGCCACAAGTGTCAAATTTACCCAATATCCACATATATCTGACACTATTTTCACACTCACCTGACGTCCAACTGATCGTACTCTGATTGGACAGTGGGATCTTGAACCAAGGTTCAGTGATATGGTGATCGTCGCTGGGAACCATCAGGCAGGGGAGTACAGCTAGATTGTTTCTATATCTCTCTCCCTACCTGATAGACAAGAATTACACAGTCAGAGATCCAAGATATGATCCGATTTGTGTGTAAAAAATGTCTCTCGGGTAGGAAGAGAGATAGACATGCTACTGTAGGTTCAACTTCGCTCTAAGTTCTTTGATTTTCAAGCTGGATGATATGGTTTTGTTGGAAACTGGAATACCAAATGCGTTGATTTTTGTTGTAAGCTGTCGGTCACTTAGTCTATCGTTCTCCAGCAATTCTGATTCGCAGATCTTCAGTATCAATTCCCACTTCTTTGTCTTATTATCTTTACGCTTCTGTCTCTCTTTATTTTTACTGTTAGTCATCACAATCATGATTCCTGTCCTCTTGAATATAGAATCATCTGGATATTTTATTCGTGGACCACACAGGATCTTACTGACCTGCTTTTCTGTGATCTTCTTACCCCTCATTGAATTACACAAACTCAAGAGATCGCAGAAGTCAGTGAAGATGACATCCTCATTCTTTTGATATGCTGCTGCTCGGCTCCAGAAGATATGGAGGGCATTGGCTCGATTACCACCATGGACTCCATTGAACATCTGTTGTTTGAACTGGTTGTACTGGCTCTCCAACCCTCTTCGTCCCGCTATCTTTCGCTGCTGGCGGCGAGGATCGGCTTCAGCCTTGGCTTTGGACTCCGCACGAAGTCGACGGAAGCGTTCTAGTAACTTCTCCTCCGGTGAGTTCATGTGCTCCGTGTAGTCGCTCAGAACTCGTTGCACCACCTCGGTGAAGTCAAATCTGTACTTGCTGTTCGGGTTGGCGTGATCGACGTCTGGAGCCATGTCTGTACAGCTTACGACTGCACGGGAAAGGTGAACCATATCGTTGCCAGAGGCGTCGTCGGGGTCTGTAAAATCTAGTAACGTAGCGACGTGATTAGATTGTCCCTTCGCCTTTTTCCAGCGTTTCTTGTCAGCGTCCACCTTCTTCTTCCACTGGCGGATGCTCTCCTCATCCGGCAGGTCGATATTGAACAATCCAGCTATATGCTGAATGCTGTACTTGGTGTCCGATACTTTGAACAGGATTGTTCGTTTGTTCCGATTCTTGGTCTTCGATCCAGCCAATCTCGATGGTTGAGCCAGATGGTTGCTCACATCAGAGTAGGCTGTTGAACCTTTGAACCACTTGATCATTTCTTGCTTGACGTTTATATAAACATTTCGTTCAGACTCTATGGTCGTATCGTTGACGTATGCCATTCGCCATGCTGAATGTTTCATGTCATGGGTTGCATCAAACAGGAAGTATAGGTGTATTCCATTGCCAGTGAGGTTGATGTAGTTCGGAAGTATAGGGGCTGTCATTATCATATCTATGACAGCCTGTATGTTACCTGCATTCACTTTGTCGATGTCGTCTACAAAACATCTAAATTTGACCAGAGCATCATAGTCTTTGGGATACCATTTCTTTTCTTTGGTTTGAGGGTCTATCAAGACTCCGACGAACTCTTGGTTGTACAGAAGCACATCGTTGTGTTCTTGGATGATTCTGTCCAAGTCGTAAAAAGACTTCGCCGTCTTCTTACGTTCGTCGGCCAGCACGTGGCACTTCGACTCCAACGAACCGAACAGCTCGATGTACAGCTCTTCGTTCATGGCTTGCTGGAACATGCCGCTCAGTGCATCTGCTTTGGCCTCGAAGTCCTCTTCCCACTCTCGGGTTTCGAATTCGTTCGGTTCGTCCGGTTGGTTTGATATATCCACCTCCAGATCTTGGGTTAGTTGACGGATCCTGCTGGACAGAGGTGCTTGACGAGGCTCCAACAGGAATTCGTGGCTTGCCGGGGCGTTGTGATTGAAATGAATTTCTATACTTTCGGATGATTGCATATTAAATTTTCTCCTTTTGAGTTGGGTGTCTGGATACAGGTGTCCCGAGCAGCTGTGTGGACGCAAGACGCAAGTCTGCAACGACCAGTGATGGCGTACTGGCCCAGATTTCCCATATTGATATGTGTTGAGAGGGAGCTACTGGAACTGCGAGGAACTATGTGGCGGGGTGATCAGACCTGCTGTTTGTCTCGTCTTTCATCAGCGACTGCATTCGCAACTGACTTCACGATAACACGGGCCCGGTGATGCTCCTATTATATTTTTCTCTACTTTGAAAGATTGCTGGCGTGACTCATCACAAGACTTCGTTCACTGGAGCTTCAGATCATCTCTGCGTCGTCCAGCCCCCTGCCGCAGGAGCAAGTATGTCCTGCGGCAGGGGCTGGCTCCAGAACGTGAATGCGGAGGTCTCGGGAGTCGGAGCCAGACAATGTCGTGATAGTGGTTGGAGGCTTCTAATTGCCACCCCTTGACAAAGTGTACTATTAATTGTACTACCAGAAACGGAGAGTTGGACCCATGCAGTCCTGACTAGAAATCGCTAAGTACCTGAAATAGGCCACCCCTTCTCGAACCCGTCCGGAAAGAAGCGCTCCTTGGTGCGGTTGAAGTAGCTTGACCCTCGGGATTTGATGGCCAGTTTTGTTTAGTGATTTAAGGCTGTTGCAGGTTGACGCATGACCCAGCTTTCCAATGTGTACTATCGAGTGTACGACTTTGGGAGGGTGGACGCATGGTTTCTGTTGCCGAATTCCTGTACCGCAGAGGATCTTTCTACTACTTCTATATTACGATTCCCACCGACATCAGATCCCATTTCGGGAACCGCCGCCACCTCGTCAAGTCCCTCAAGACACGCCTTCTCTGTGATGCCAAGGTTGCGGTAGAACCCATGAAGGCACGGGTGAAGACAGCCTTCCTGCTCATTCGATCCGGCATGCTGACCGAGGAGCAGTTGCAGAAGACCGTGACCGACTAGAGCCTAATCATCAATCTTTGGTGTCTGTATTGCATGATGTAGGAACAGAGCAACAGCGACCTTCCTTCCTATTGCTCCTCATGTTGATGGCGCCTTTGATCACATCTACCATATTTGCCGTCCTCTGTTTGAACATCAGAGCATGATTTGCGAACCGCCCGTAAAACATTACGGCTAATACGCAGTCCAACTATATGTTGGAGCAGAAAAGGAAAACAACTAAATGAGTATGTTCGATATTGGAGGTGATTATGTCTTCCCGATTATTTCAGGTACTCCTAGTGCCGGAAATACCATGAAGGTGGGAAGATTCCTTGGCACCGGATTCTACATCAACAGCGCAGGTGGCTTTACCACTTGCAAACATGTAGCAGAGGCAATAACTGAAGGTCAGCATCTATATGTCGGCCAAATGAAAGGTCCCACTGCAGGGGATTATCATCGAATCCAGAACGTAATATGCCACGAAATATATGATATTGCGATTGGGACCGTTGTGACCGGACGGAAAACCGAATTCTTGAAGCCATATGCTGGGGCATTCGCATTAGGTGTTGACGTCGGTGCCTTTGGTTACACTGATGCTGGGAAAGAAAACAATATTCTCGGCGTTGACCCAAGGTACCTCAAAGGTCATATCTCACGGCTGGCTGAGGAGCCCTTCGGGTTTCCAACCAAATCATTATGTGAGATGAGCTTTGCCGTGCCGTCGGGGTTCAGTGGGACGGCCGTATTGAGTGAAGATTACCAGTTAGTTGGCATGGCCTACGGTAATGCAGAATCTAAAATACTTAGCTACTCCGTTACAGAAGTTGTTGATGGCAACTCTACCTTTCTAGAAAATGTATACCGTGTCATGGAATTTGGTCTATGCCACACAGTTACAGATCTGAAGGCGGTATTTTCGGAGTTGGGGGTGCGCAGCTTTGAGTAGCTCCAACAATCGGCGGCAGACGGATCGTCACTACGTGCCGCCGCTGCGTCTCACAGCCGTAAATCCAATCACGTATTGCGGATACTCATAATCTTGTTGACGTCAGAGCAACAACTAACAATATGGTTTTCCAATCTGGTGAAGTCGATGCCATACGATAAGGTTTCGACAGCGTTCTTGAGTACCTGAACCGAGTACCCTTTGCCATATCGACCGAACGTTTCTCCTTTGACAACGTGTCCAACCAGTTCGGATACCAACTCTTTTGTCAGGTTCGCTTGTTTCAATTCATCAACGAAGGTATGCCTGAAGGAATGGAAAACCTTTCCTTTGTCCGTCTGGATGTTCTTCGCAAACCAGTTGTTGAAACGTCCTCCCCAATGCTTGGCCCATGACTCGCGCCAACGAACAAATCCCCATAGATTACCTGAGTCTCTTCCCAGTGCTCTGTTGTTGCAAAACTCAATAAACCCCATCTTGAGCAGGGTGGAGTGGATCGGTACGAGTCTCAATCCCGCTTCTGTCTTGGTGGTCTTCTCTCCCTTGCTGTTAATGTCCAACACCCAGATCCCGTCTTCTTGCCGGACGTCGCTTCCTTCCAATTGACATATCTCCTCTTTACGCATGCCACTAAACAGAGCGATCAGAGGAATCCATACGTTGGTTTCGTCACCTGCGATCAGCGGGATGTTCGTAAAGATAGAGTGCAAGTCGTTAATGCTGAATCGTTTTCTCTCGCTATCATGCCTGTTGGAAAGGGTCAAGAGTAGTCCCTCGGCGCAGTTCCGAGCACAGATCTCTTGACGAACAGCCCACCGGAGCATGGATGAGAGATGAACTAAGTGAGTGTTACAGGTCCGTTCTTTGACTTCTGAGATCAGTGCTGACCGAAGACGGATAACGTCTTCTCGCTTGACGGCGTTGACCTTCCTGTCGCCGATATTGGTAATGATCCGTGCGAAAATAGTCTCGTAACCAAGGAGGGTTCGCTTCTTGAGATTCGGTGTCTTTTCCTCAAGGTACATCCTGATGACTTCAGACAGGAGCTTGTCACGGGATTGAACTTTCTCTCTATAGAGCAAGTCGGTCACGGTCTTCTGCAACTGCTCCTCGGTCAGCATGCCGGATCGAATGAGCAGGAAGGCTGTCTTCACCCGTGCCTTCATGGGTTCTACCGCAACCTTGGCATCACAGAGAAGGCGTGTCTTGAGGGACTTGACGAGGTGGCGGCGGTTCCCGAAATGGGATCTGATGTCGGTGGGAATCGTAATATAGAAGTAGTAGAAAGATCCTCTGCGGTACAGGAATTCGGCAACAGAAACCATGCGTCCACCCTCCCAAAGTCGTACACTCGATAGTACACATTGGAAAGCTGGGTCATGCGTCAACCTGCAACAGCCTTAAATCACTAAACAAAACTGGCCATCAAATCCCGAGGGTCAAGCTACTTCAACCGCACCAAGGAGCGCTTCTTTCCGGACGGGTTCGAGAAGGGGTGGCCGATTAAAGGCAAAGGCGGGGCTAGGGACTAGGGATCTGAGACTGAAACAGTGAGGCATCAGGAACAGGGGGCGATGGGGACTAAGGGACGGGGGCGGCAAAACGGTTGGTTTGCCAGCCCTAGTCCCCAGCCCCTAGCCCCTGTTTTTATTTCAGCAGCGGCTCCAGCCTTTTCAGATCGAAGCCTCTTACCATGCTGCCATAAACGATGAAGATGGGGGTCGCGTTCAACCCGAGCTCTTTGGCGATCCGCTCGTGTTCCTGTTGCAAGGCGATCCCCTCGGGCGTGACCTCCGACAGCTTCCACCGGTCAACCGTGCCCGTTGCCACCTCCAGGTAGGTTTTCTCCTTGTCCTTCGCGGAGAGGATGTGCTGCACCTTTCCCTTGGAGGCAGGATGGTTTTTCAGCGGGATAAAGAAGATGTAGCGGGTGACATCGCTGCGCTTCTCGAAGTACGCTTCTGCTTTCTTGCAGAAGGGACAGTCGGGGTCGGTGAACTCTATCACCATGATCCTGCCGTTGCCAACCTTGACCGCCTTGCTGAGGTCAAGATCCTTGGCGGAGGCAGCAGAGGCAACCAGGACGGTAAGGACCGCTGCGACGAACCAAAGGCCAAGGCGCCTTGCTAAACTGCTGCTGTTTTTCCGCATCACTATCCCCTTACCTGGAATCCGGTGAACTCGCCGGTGTATTCGCCCATCTTCTCGACCAGTTCGTCGACCCGGGCCAGCTCCGGCCCCCTGCGGCACCACTGTGCCATCGCGGCCACGTCCGCTTCCTCCCCCTCGAAGCAGGCCTCCACCGAACCGTCGGAGAGGTTGCGGACCCAGCCGGTCACGCCGAGCTGCTGTGCGGTGCGGGCGGTGTGGTGCCGAAAGGCCACCCCCTGGACCCTGCCCCGTACGATCAGCGTCGCTCTCACTTTCATCTCTCCCCCAGCTCCTTGGAACGGGCGACGCAGACGTCGACGGCGTTGATGGTCGCGGCGCGGAAGCCGTCGCGGTCAAGCGAGTGCATGGCGGCGATGGTGGTTCCTCCCGGCGAGGCGACGTTGCTTTTCAGCGCCGCCGGGTGCTCGTGGCTTTCCAGCAGCAGCTTCGCGGTGCCGTAGACGGTCTGGGCGGCAAGTGCTGTGGCCACGTCGCGGGTAAGGCCATGCTTCACGCCGGCGTCGCTCAACGCCTCGATGAAGGTGAGCACGTAGGCGGGGCCGCTTCCCGAAACGCCGGTGACCGCGTCGAGGAGCTTTTCGTCGACGACGCAGGTGGTGCCGACCAGGTCGAATATCCTGCGGGCGAGCACCTGGTCGTCGTCGGTTGCGTGGTAACCGCGGGAGATGGCGGACGCCCCCTGGAGAACCAGGGCGGGGGTGTTGGGCATGACCCGGATCACGCGGGTCCCGGAGCCGAGCATCCCTTCGATGGCGGCGCTTTTCACTCCCGCCATGATGGAGATGAAGAGCTTGCCGGTGAGACCCGAGCCGAGCGCGCCGAGCACCTGGGGCGCTACCTGGGGCTTCACGGCCAGGATGATCGTGTCGCTCATCCGGCACAGCTCGACGTTGTCGGCGTGGACCTGCACGCTGTAGCGCTCGGCGAGCACGTTGCGGCGCGATTCGGACGGCTCGGACACGGCAATTTCCGCGGCCGGCACGCCCCCGGCCAGAAGCCCCTTGATGATCGCCTCCGCCATGTTGCCGCCGCCGATGAATCCGATCCTTTTTTCCATGCCGCTCACCTCCGTCTTTTCCATTACTTAGTGGGATGTAAATAGGTAATAAATCCGGCCCCGATTGTCAATAAAATTGATCCGTTTTAATGCTTACGCTGCCGCCGTTTTCCATGCGGCCAAAAGAAAAGCCCCGCCGGTTCGGCGGGGCTTGGTGACGAGCCTGCTTATTGTCATGCCTTGAACCAGGAGGCGGTCCGGTCGAGGTCTCCGGCGAGCCGGTTCAGGTTGGTGGCGGCATCGCTTATGTTGCGGGCCGCCTCCTCGGCTTCGCGGGTGATGGAGGCGATCTTCTCCACGCCCCGGGAGACCTGCACCGCCACCGCCGACTGTTCCTCGGCGGCTACCGCGATCTGGTTCACAACCGCGACGCTTTGCGTGGAAGCCTCGACGATTTCGGCCAGGGAACGGTTCGCTTCGTGGGCCAGGTTGATGCCTTCCTCCACCAGGTCGGTTCCCTCGCGCATGGCGCTCACGGAGCGCTCGGTATCCTTCTGGATCTGCCCGATGGTGACGGTTATCTCCTTGGTCGCTTCAGCGGTCTGCTGGGCCAGCTTGCGCACCTCGTCGGCGACCACGGCAAAGCCCATCCCTGCCTCGCCGGCCCGCGCCGCTTCGATGGCGGCGTTGAGCGCCAAGAGGTTGGTCTGGTCTGCGATGTCGTTGATGGTGCTGATGACGTTGCCGATCCTCGCGGAGCTGTCCCCGAGGGTTTCGATCATGCGCGCGGCGTTGCGCACCGATCCTGCGATCTGCTCCATGCCGCTCACCGTCCGCCCTACGACCTCGCTCCCCGCCGTCGCGCAGGAAAGGGCGTTGCCGGACTGGGCCGCAGCGGTCTGCGCGTTGCTGGCCACCTCCTCGATGGTCTGGGTCATTTCGGTCATCGCAGAGGCCGCCTGGACCGACTCTTCGGACTGGCTCGACGCGCCCGCCGACAGGTCTCCCGAGGCCTGGGCGAGGTCGCGGGAGCCGCTGTTCAGTCCGGTGATCGCGCCGCGTAGGCTGGCGGTGATTTCGGAGAGCTTTGCGGTTGCCGCGTTGAAGTGAACCGCCAGGGCGCCGAACTCGTCCTTCCTCTGGTCGTCCAGCCGCCCGGAAAAGTCGCCGCTGCCGAAGCGCTCGGCCATGCGGGAAAGCTCGTCGATGGGTTTGCTGATGGAGCGAAGCACCACACCGCTCAAAAGCACGCCGATGATCAGCACCGCGAGTCCCAGGATGGAAACGGTGGCGATGTTGCTGCGGAAGACGGCGTTTACCGACTTCACCGCTTTCTCCTGTTCGGCCTGCGCCGAACTCATCCCCTTTTTCCCTTCCTCGCGCTGGGCGGCGACGTATTCCCTGAGCTTGAGCGCCAGCTGCGCCGACTGCTTTTTCACCGCCAGCAGATGCCCGATGGTGTCGGCGACCCCGTTTGGGGCCAGGAGGAGCCCGCGCACCTCGTTCAGGGAGGCGGTGACCCCGGAGACGGCCGCGGTCCCCCCCTTGGACGCCTTCTTGCCGGCGACCCTGGCCTGGAGCGCGGCCACGCGCTTGAAGGCGGCATCCATGGCGGCCTTGGTGCCGGTGAGCTCCTGGTCGGTTCTGACGCCGAAGAGTTCGCGGATCAACCGGCTGATCTCGGAGCCCTCGGCGATCAACTGGCTGGAAACGCCCAGGATGCCGCTGGCCGCGTCGGCGCCTGACATAGAGGTGTCGAAGCGCTTGCCTTCCCGCGCGAAATCTTCCGACGCCTTCTCTACCACGTCTCCCATCAACACCGACATCTGCGCCAGGCGCTGCATGGTCTGCGGCAACGCCTGGGCGAATTTCTTCTTCTTCTCGTCATCGGGTGCGGACGCGATGGCGCTTTTGAGCGCCAGAAGCCCATCCGGCGAGGTAACCCGTTCCTTGACGTCCGCCGCGCCTTCCAGCAGCGGCTTGGTCCCCGCTGGGTCGACCTTCACCATCTCGCTGGCGGTAAACTTGCGCATGGCGGCGTTGAACTTGCTGGCGGCAATGACGACCGCAGTCTTGCTGTCGGCTGCGGCGATCTCCAGGACGCCCTGCTTCACCTCGCTTAGAGCGTTTCCCGCCGCTTCGACGGCCCGCATCTTTTTGGTGATGTCCTTGACCCCTTCGTTGGACTCGGAAAGCTCGAACATGGAGCCGGCCTGGACCTTGCGCATGGAGGCGTCGAGGGTGCGCAGATTCTGCGAGATCTGCTGCAGTTTCTGTTTCATCAAGAGATCCGCCTTTTGTCCTTCCTCCTCGGCCTTGAGGCGCGACTCGGTGACGGCGATCAGGTCCTTGCTGATGGCAGCCAACTGCTCCATCCCGGCGGACGTCTCCGCGCCGGTGAAGGAGGCAAGCTCCTTGGCCAGCACGGTTACCCCCTCCTGGGATTTTTCCGCCTCAGCTTTGGCGGCGCCGAACTCCGCGCGGGTCTGCGCGGCAGAGAGCTTCATGAGCCCTGCCGTGTGCTCCTGGACGGCGCGCTGCAACTCTATCGTCTTCAACTGGTACGGCGTCGAGCGCTCGGTGAGCACGTTCAGCTTTCCCTTGACGAAGTTCATGCCGATGAGGCTCGACGCGCCGATGGCCACGATACCGATGACGGTGACGGCCATGATGAGGTACAGCTTTCCTTTGATGGTCATGTCAGCTCCGTGAGTGTTTCAGTCCCCGGTGATGCGGGCGCGGCACTCCGGCCTTTCGTGAGGGCCGGAGTGCACGACCTTGAGATGCTGCGAACATCAGTCCTTGATATACTTCTTCCCTTCACCCTTGAAGAAATCCACGATCTTCTTGACCGCGGGGGAGGGGTCGCCCTTGGTGATGAGCATCAGCGGGCGGCTGATGACCGGCGTGTCCACGATCTTCACCTTTTCCTTGTTCCCGGGAAGGTTGATGAAGCCCATGCTCACCGCCCCTATTCCCTCGGGGAACTGGCTGACGTTGTCGATCTCTTTGCGCGTGGTCTCGACTTCGAGTGCGCCCGCCACGTAGGGTGTTCCCTCCATCACGCTCTTCTGGAACACCTTCCGGGTGGCGGAGCCCAGGTGCGAGGTGACCACTATGACGGAAAGGTCCGGACCGCCGACTTTGCTCCAGTTGTCGATGGTCCCGTTGTGCAGTCCCTTCAATTGCTCCTTGGTCAACTTGGAGACCGGGTTCGCCGGGTTGACGATCACCTTGATGATGTCGTCGGTGATGACGTTGGGCTTCAGGTCGCCCGTGGCTGCCTTGCCTGAGGCGTCCTTCATGCTGGCGACGGCATCGGCAAGTTCCTCCGAGGCCATGGCCGCGTCGCACTTGCCGGCCACCAGGTCCTCGACGCCGTTGCCGGTACCGTTGCCGACCAGGACAATGTCGATACCAGTGGCCTTTTTCAGAGCGTCTTTGCCCGGTTCCATGATGCGCTTTTGAACCGTGGTGGAGCCATGCAGACGCACTGTTTCAGCCGTCGCCATGCCTGAGAACACCGTCATACCGGCCACCAGCGCGCACCCTGTTAAAATCGCCTTTGTTACCATAGGTTCCTGCCTCCTTGATTGAGGTTGAGATTCTTTCTATTTATCGGCACAACGGACCTCCACTTTAGGAAGGTACAGTCTAAAAAGATGACGTTAGTTGGCATAAGAAAAAATGGAAATGTCAGGATGAG
The DNA here is from genome assembly GCF_019063845.1 of Geomonas subterranea. Taxonomy (NCBI): domain Bacteria; kingdom Pseudomonadati; phylum Thermodesulfobacteriota; class Desulfuromonadia; order Geobacterales; family Geobacteraceae; genus Geomonas; species Geomonas subterranea. Next base: position 2,737,383 of record NZ_CP077683.1, on the reverse strand, counting down.
GAGGCTGAAACACACGGTAAAGGGTAGACTGCTTCTGTGTGTCTTTTTTTGAGCGAAGGATGATGCTATGTAAGTGTACAGATGAGGGTCCTTGAGACGCGGAGGTGCGACGTGTTCAAAGGCATTACCGGCAACGTGCTCGTTCTGGGACTGGTGAGTTTCTTCACCGATGTCTCAAGCGAGATGATCTACCCGCTGCTCCCTCTGTTTCTCACGGGCCAGCTCGGGGCCGGCCCCGCTTTTCTCGGCGCCATCGAAGGTGTTGCCGAATCCACCGCCTCGCTCCTGAAGCTCTTATCCGGCATAGTGTCAGACCGGGTGCGCAGGAGAAAACGTCTGGTACTTATAGGGTACTCGATATCGAGTCTGATGCGCCCGCTGATAGGGAGTGCGGCGTCGCCTCTGGCTGTGCTGCTGATCCGGACCGGCGACCGGGTCGGCAAGGGGATTCGCACCTCGCCGCGCGACGCGCTCATCGCCGACTCAGTTGAGCCGTCCCTGCGGGGCAAGGCCTACGGCTTCCATCGCTCCATGGATCACGCCGGCGCACTGGTGGGGCCGCTGGTGGCAACCTTCCTGCTCGCCTATTTCGTCACGGACCTGCGCTACCTGTTCTGGCTGGCGGGGATTCCCGGCCTGGTCGCCGTGCTCCTGATTGTCTGGAAGGTAAACGAGACGGGGCACACGCCGCTGCCAAAGACGGGGCTGCAACTCGTCGCGCTCCCCCCGGGGAGACTGAGAAGGTACCTGCTGATCCTGTTTCTTTTCACCCTGGGCAACTCCTCGGACGCGTTCCTGCTGCTAAAGGCTGGCGCCGTCGGCACACCCTCCTACCGGCTGCCGCTTTTGTGGGCCTTCTTCCACCTGGTCAAGATGCTCTCGTCCATGCCGTTTGGGGCGCTCTCCGATCGCATCGGCAGGCGAAGCGTGATCGTCGCGGGGTGGTGCGTCTATGCGGTTTCCTACCTCGGCTTCGGTCTGGCGCGAAGCGAGTGGCAGATATGGCTCCTCTTCGCCGTGTACGGCCTGTTCTTCGGCCTGACCGAGGGAGCCGAGAAGGCGTACCTGGCGGACATGGCTGAGTCCGGTCAGCGCGGGTCCGCCTTTGGCTGGTACAACTTTGCGGTCGGCGTGGGCGCCTTACCCGCGAGCCTCATCTTCGGCGGCATCTGGCAGTACGAGGGGAACGTCGCGCCATTTATTTTTGGAGCGTCGCTCGCCGGTGTAGCCGCGGCAGCACTCCTGCTGCTGGTCAAGGCGCCGGCTGCCGCAGGCAAGGAAATCTCCTGACGCCGTCCACTATTGCTCAACGCCCTCCAGCCAACTTTCACTCTCTGGCTCCAGTATTTCTGTCAGTGCAACGTTCCCCTCTCTCATTGTCGCGTGGGACTTATTTCACGCCAATGTCACTTTTCTCCTAAAGTCTGTATTAGCGTTGCCGATTAGGCTGCTCTGTGAGGTAATTGAAGCCGCTGCGTCAAATTTATCATTTTCATGTGTCAAAGTTTTGATTTTTTTGAGCTTGATGTAGTCAGTCTCAAGGTTGTGAGTGACGCTACTTCAGATGCTTATGACGTTGGTAAAGATCGTGCACACAGAGTTTAACGCGTTAATTATCAAAGAGTAGTAAACGGCGACTATACGAACCTCTGTGACAGCGGACCATCAAGCGAATATTTTATAACGACCCGTTTTATAAAAGTAACCTCTGTCTCTGGCTCACATGATTTCGCTCTCCATCACCTGCGAAAGGTGGTGACAACTAAATGACCCAGTTACCCACTGGGTGCAGGGCGGTGCGAACAGTCATAAATCGAGTAGAAGCATGTTTAGAGTTTTTCCTGCAAATGCAGTGCAAGGCCGTCTTTTTGTAACAACCTTAAAAAAAGTCGAGCACATCGAGCATTTTCTGTTGCTGGGTTATTGCTAATTGAGTTGTGGCGGATGTGCCAGCACGTCCAAGAAGTATTCCCAAGATTTCCAACTTCGAGAAGCGGCTAATGACATCGTCCGGTGGCGATGGTTCGCGCCGCCTCATAGCGTGTCGAACCGCATTGTCGCGTACGGTCAAAGCAACAGCGGATTTTATCAGACCACGATTCACACTACGAAAAAGGAGGGGATGTCTTGATAAGCCACGAGAAAAGATCAGGACGCGAACAAAGTAGTCTCCTGAAGATTGCGTGGGTGGTGCTTGCCGCGTCGTCGGTGACCCTGGCCCAGCCGGTTATGGCTGCGGACTACACCATCACCGGCAGCTCCAACACCTACCTGCGCATGACCCGGACCATCAACAAGGACGACCTCTACCCGCTGTACGAGTACCTGCGCTTCTCGGTCACCGCGGCGGAGAAGGACGGCAGCGCCACCTCGCTCCACGTGGGGGCCTGGGGCCGCGTCGATCTCTTCGACAAGTCGACTGACCACTACACCGACGGCGACCTCCAGTACGGCTACCTGAGCTACCAGGCCGCGAAGAACAACCTGGTGGTCAACGCAGGACGCCAGTTCATCACCGAGGGTGTCGCCACCGAGAGAGTCGACGGCCTGTACGTGCGCAGCGACTTCGCCGCCGGGATCACCGCTGCGGCCTTTGCCGGTTCGCCCGTGGTGACCACTCCCAACTACAAGGGGGGGGACTTCATCTACGGCGGACGTGTGGCCCAGGGCAAGCCCGGGCTCTACTCGGTCGGCGTGAGCGCCCTCAGAGACGAGAGCGACAAGGCGCATGACCGCGAGGAAGAGGGAATCGACCTCTGGGTTCACCCGGTGAAGCAGGTAGACCTTACCGGGCGCTCCTCCTACAACTCCATCACCGGCGGGTGGATGGAGCATGCCTACACCCTCTCCGTGGCCCCCGTCGACGCGGTGACCGTCAGCGCCGACTTCTCCAGGATCAACTATGAAGACTACTTCTACAGCGTGACCACCACCGCCTTCGCCCTCGCCGGCAACGGCGGGCTGCTCGATCCCAGGGAAAAGGTGACCGCGGCCGGTGTCAGCGCGGCCTGGACCCCGGTGAAGAACCTGACCGTGGCGGCCGAGTACAAGAACTACGGTTACGAACTCCTGGGCTCCGCTGACTACGTGGGAGGCAAGGTGGCCTACACCACCGCCGATGCGCTTTCGCTGGGGGCCTCCGGGCACCGGATGGACGGTTCCAGCGACCGCACCCGCTACTACGACTACCGGCTCTATGCATTGAAGAAGAGCGGCCACGCCGAGTTCGGCGTCGACTTCTACAACGTCCTCTTCGATCGACCCATCGACGGCGTGAAGAGCAGCTACGCACTCACCGGCATCGCGGGTTACGAGGTCACCGAAAAGCTCAAGGTAGGTGGGGACATCGAGTACTCGCAGAGCCCGGATTTCGACAAGGAGTGGCGAGCGCTCGTGAAGGTTGCCTATGCTTTCGATATGAAGTGCGGCGAAAAGGGGGGCAAGAGTGAAAAGTAAAATACTGATTCTGTTGATGATGCCGCTCATGGCTTGCCTGCTCTTTGCCTGTGCCAACACCAAGAGCGGTGCGCTGATCCACCCGGAGGCGGTGACCGGTACGCCCAACTGTACCGAGTGCCACACCGATGCCTACGCGGCGATGAACCACCAGGCCGTCGACTTCTTCAAAAAGCACAGCGTCTTCGCCAGCAACGCCAGAAGGGCTTGTGCTTCCTGCCACGCCGAATCCTTCTGCTCCGACTGCCATGCGCACAAAGAAGAGCTGAAGCCGAACGTGAAGTTCTCCGAGGCGGTGGAAAGGAACCTGCCGCACAGGGGCGACTACATGAGCCAGCACAGGATCGACGGCAAGATCAACCCTGCGTCGTGCGCCAAGTGTCACGGGCGTACCAACAACGAGAGGTGCCTGACATGCCACAAATGACGACCAAAGTTCTGTCTTTTGCCGTTCTTGGTGCGCTGGCGCTGGCCCTGTCGGGTTGCGGGGATGCAAACCCGCAGGCGACCTTCGACCCCGCGGCCGGCAAGCATCCGGCTAACTGGCTCCCCGCCGGTCACAGCGTGGCCGCCGAGGAAGACATCAGCGGCTGCGCCGAATGTCACGGCGAAGACCTCAAGGGCGGTGGTATCGCCAAGAAATCCTGCATGAACGATCCGCAGGATCAGCAGAGCACGGGATGCCACGCCGGCAGCGCCACCTCGGTCCACCCGGTCCTTTGGGGGCAGGTAGCCTACGCCATGCACCCCGGTTACGTCAGGGCAAAAGGGACCGCGTCCTGCGCCGTTGCCGAATGCCACGGCACCAATCTCCTTGGCGGCGCGAGCGCCCCTTCCTGCGGCATCTACTGCCACCGCGGGGGGGACGCGAACGCACCCCAGATCCACGCGTGGGGGGGCATCGGCGCGGATACGGCAGCCGATATCACGGGTCACATCCAATGGATGGCGAACCCGTTCACCCACGTCAACGGTCACTTGAATTACGAGACCTGCCGTAATGAATTCTGCCACGGCGCCAATCTGCAGGGCGTCTGGTTGAGCGGGCCAGCATGCACCAAGTGCCATAACGGCGGAGCGCCGGCGGAGTAATAGCCTGATTGTTCCTTCATTCACCAGATCAAAGCAGAAGGAGAACTTAACATGCGTATTACCTGGAAGAGACACATAGCCGCCGCTTTGCTGCTCATTTGTCTGCCGTTGTTGGTCATCGGTTGTGGTGGCGGCGGAGGCGGTGGTGGCACGAGGATAATCTCAGGCGTCGCGACCAAAGGGCCGATCGCCGGCGGGCTGGTCTCGGTGTTCCGGTTGACCACGACCGGTGTGCGCGGGGCCCTGCTGGGCTCCGGGACAACCGGTGCGGACGGCAGCTACAACGTCAGGATTCCGGCCTCCGTTACCGGGCCGGTCGTGGTGACCGTAACCGGCCAGCCTGGCGCCACCTACCTGAGCGAGACCACCGGACAGCAGGTCCCCTTCACGGCAGCTGAGTCTTTCAGCGCCGCCGTGGACAACTTCAACCCGGCCGTCCCCGTTACGGTGAGCCCCCTCACCGAGGCCGCCTTCCAGAAGCTGCCGCTCATCCTGGCGCAGAAGCCGGGCACCATCACTACCGCGGTGCTGCAGAGCGCGGTCGTTGCCGCCAACAACCAGGTCGGCGACCTGTTCAACGTCACCGACATCCTGGCGCCCGTCGCCGGCAACGCGGCCTACGTTGCCGCGCTCACGGTGATCGACCAATTGATCGTCGACGCCAAGGCGACGGGGACGGTCACCGATACCACCGCCGTGATGACCATCATCAACCAGGCCGTCGCCAACGTCAGCACGAGCGCTCCCGCCTACCAGACCTTCATGCAGCTGTTCAACATCGCTGCCACCGAGGTCGTGGCGGCTGACTCGTCGCTTACCAACGTGGTAGGCAACCTGACCCAGTCGATCAACCATCCGCCGGCTGAACCGAACTTCAGCGACGTCACCGCGCCTTCCGTGGTCACCGGTCTCACGGCTACCACCTATGCGCTCAACTCGACTACCAGCGCAGTTGTCCTCAACTGGGACCCCTCCACCGACAACATCGCCGTGGCGGGCTACGACATCTACCGCGACGGAGGCAAGGTGGGGACCTCCACGACCACCAGCTTCACCGATGCGGCGGTCGTTCCCAACGTCACCTACTCCTACACCGTGGTCGCCTTCGACGCGGCCGGCAACTTCGCTGCCGCCAGCGCACCGCTGGCGGTGAAACCGAACCAGGCGTCGCTCAACGTGACGGTGAGCGGTTCGCTCTCCAGCGACCTGCTGTCGCGCCTCGACATCGTGGCGCCCACCGCTCCGACGGGCCTCACCGCGGTCACCACCGCCCTTACCGGCACCACCAGCTCGGTGGCCCTGAGCTGGGCCGCCGCGACAGACACCGTCGGCGTGACCGGTTACGAGGTCTACCGCGACGGCGTAAAGCTGGCAACCGTCGCCTCGACCAGCTACACCGATCCGTCGGTCACCTCGGCCACCACCTATGCCTACACGGTGAAAGCGTTCGACGCGGCAGGAAACCGTTCGGCCTTCAGCACAGCACTTTCGGTGACTCCGAACCGCCCGTCCCTCGGGGTAACGGTGAGCGGCCAGGTGAACACCGGACCGTAACAGTAGCGACGATTCAAGCACAAGAGGGGAAAAACAGAAGTCGGCAGTAGAGATGGCACTTTCGGAGCAGTACACAAACAACAGGAGGAAACTATGATTGGCAGAAACCTAAGGTACCTCGTAGCACTCGTAGTATGCGTGCTGTTGCCTCTCGCAGGCTGCAGCGGAGGGGGATCCACCACCAAGATCACCAGCAAGGGCACCGAAGTGACCGTCGGCGGTAAAGTCGACGTTGCCAAGGCTGCCGCCAAGACCGCGTTCCTGTCATCGACCTCGGCCGGTGCGGTCAACCACGTCTTCGTCTACAACGCCCAGGACGGCGCGCAGCTCGGCACCGCCACCCTCGGCAGCGACGGCAGCTTCTCCGGCCTGACCTTCACCCTGCCGGCCGCCAAGACCGTGCTGGTGTTCAAGGCCATCGTGGCCCAGGGTACCTTCCGCTCCCTGGTGCCGGTTGACCTGAGCAATCCCCCGACTGCCGGCGGGATCAGCGCCAGCAACCCGATCAGCATCGTGATCAGCCAGCAGAGCACCGACATCACTGCCGCAACGTCTGCTATGCTTGGCCTTTCCGGCCAGCTTGGCGATGCCAACCAGACCCTTGCTTCTGTCGGCAAGACCTACACCGACTGTGCGACCCAGGTCGTGAACGCAGGCGGCAGTGTTCTCGCTTACACCAGCACCGGCCTCCAGCTTTCCGGCACGCTTTCCAACTCCAACATGCTGCCGGCACGCGCCGCTTCCACCCTGACCTATGACGACCTGAACAACACCCAGCTTGACGGGCGCGTCATCAGCGCCTACATCCCGGGCAACAACCCGATCGTCAACTTCACCGTGGTCAACAAGGCCACCGGTAAAGGGATCTCCGGCCTTAAGACCTTCGCCCTCCACGTGGCGCAGCTCAAGCCCGAAACCGCAGGGAGCAACTCCTACTGGCTCAACTACATCCTGAGCGGCACCAACCCGCGCCCGTCCTCTGACGCCGTCTCCACCTTCAACTCCACCACCGGCGCCCTCGCTACCCAGGGCTACACCATCATCGACCACGGTGACGGTTCCTACACCGCCATCTTCGGCAAGAACGTCAAGACCGTTGCCACCGTTCCGTACGACGGCAACCTGATCCACCGTATCGGCATCTCCGTCCGCTCCGTCGCAGTCCCGGGCGTGGTGGGCAAGACCCCGGGCGCCTATGCCGGCCCGATCAACCCGCAGACCAACGCAGCCACCGCCAACTTCGCAGTTCGCGGCGTGACCAACCTCATCTACGACTTCATCCCGGCTACCGGCGAAATGTACACCGTGAACGGTGCCCAGGCATATGCCCGCGACATCGTGACCGCTGACGCCTGCAACCAGTGCCACGACAAACTCGGCTTCTCCGGCGGCCACTTCGCTTCCCGTCCGGACACCAAGCTCTGCGTCATGTGCCACACCCCGCAGAACATCGTCGGCACCGACCAGTCCACCAATGGCGACTTCACCCCGTTCATCCACAAGATCCACATGGGCGAGGAACTCTCCCCGGCTGAGACCATCCTCGGCGTTTCCACCGCGGAAGTCACCTATCCGCAGGACGTGCGCAACTGCGCAATGTGCCACAAAGGCGTAGACGGCAACAACTGGAAGACCAAACCGACCATGAAGGCCTGCGGCTCCTGCCACAGCACCTTCGACTTCGCTTCCCACATGGGCGGCCAGACCAACGACTCTTCCTGCGCAGGCTGCCATGCCGGCACCACCTCCACCGCAGAGATCGCCACCGCGCATCTCCCGGTCCAGGATCCGGACCCGGCCGCTCCTGAGCTTGGCGGCACCAACACCCACACCTACGCTGGCTACCTCCCGGCAGCAGGCGTGACCGTTCCGGGCGCGGCAGTTATAACCTGGGATGTGAAGAGCGTACAGCGCGACACCAACAAGAACCCGTCCATCACCTTCCGCTTCCTGAAGAACGGCCAGCCGGTGGTATTCAACACCTACGCAGCCGGTTCCGTAACCGAGCTCATGACCGGCTTCACCGGTTCTCCGAGCGTCTACTTCGCCTTCGCCGTACCGCAGGACGGCGTTACCGCTCCGGCCGACTTCAACGCGACCGCGAGCGCGTACATCAAGAACGTCTGGAACGGCACCATCCCGGGCACCACTGCCACCCTGTCGGCCATCGACACCAACGGCTACTACACCATCACCATAAAGAACGTCATCGTTCCTGACACCGCCAAGATGCTGACCGGCGGCGTTGGCTACACCTACGGCTCGGCCGCCACTCCGCTCACCCAGACCGACCTGAGCACCCTGACCGTTCCTGCGGCCCTTAAGACCAAGTGGGCCTACAATGCCGGCACCAACGTCGGCGGCCTGATGGTTGTAACCCCGAACGTCTGGAAAACCGCTACCAACTACAGCGCACGCCGCACCATCGTCAGCAACGCGAAGTGCAACGCCTGCCACGTAGCCCTCGGCATCGCACCGACCTTCCACTCCGGCCAGAGGAACGATGCACCGACCTGCGTCTTCTGCCACAACGTGAACCGCGTCAACTCCGGTTGGGGCGTCAACGCGAAAGACGCCATCCACGCCATCCACGCAGGCGCCAAGCGCACCAACAAGTACTCCTGGGAAGTCTCCGCAGGCGACAAGTACTGGGAGATCAGCTACCCGGGTTACCTGAGGGATTGCGAGCAGTGCCACGTAGCAGGTACCTATGACTTCAGCGCTTCCGCATCTTCCTCCGCGGTAGCAAACCTGCTGCCGACCACCGTCGCCACCGGCAACGTGCCGGCCTCCGTACCGGCCATCGTGACCGGCACCGAAACCGTCCCGGGCACCTTCTTCGCGCCGCAGCTGGCTCCGTTCGCGGGCCAGGCCCTGGGCTCCGGCTTCAGCTTCAGCGGCGCAGCCGGCACCTACACCGATGCAGCCGGCACCACCCTGATCATCTCGCCGATATCCGCGGCCTGCTACTCCTGCCACGACACGGCACAGGCAAAGGCGCACATGGTTGCCAACGGTGGCTCCATCTACGAGGCACGCAGCACCGCGCTGCTGAAATCTGAGACCTGCCTCGTCTGCCACGGCACTGCTCAGAACACCCTGAACACCACGGTTCCGACCATCAAGGCCGTTCACCGCTGGTGGTAACCCGATGCATTCCAGACGGGGGAAGGTTCGCCTTCCCCCCGATAGGGCACCGGAGAAAGACTTGCAACTAATAACCCGGGGGTGGCGACATCCCCGGGCTATTTCATTTAAGGAGACGCTATGAGAAACGCAGTCAGGCTGATAATCTTCGCTGCCATCGCGGCGGCCATCGCGGCATGCAACGGCAAGCCCACCGACCAGCCAGCCGGGAAGGTCCAGGCCGAGCAGAAGGGGACCAAGGACCAAGGGGCCGCCCGGGCGCGCGCCACCTCTTTCCTCACCGCCCTGCAGGCGGGAGACAAGGTCAAGATGTACCAGGCCGCGAACCTCACGGCGGAGCAGGTCGCCTCAAGCCGTGACAAGTTGATCCACATCAAGCAGACCAAGATGACCGATGCCCAGCGCGCCGCCTGCGAGCACGTGCTGAAGATTTCCGGTGACGTCGATTTCTACGCTGCCAAGCTGCGCAAGCTAGTCACTCCGACCGCTACGGTGAGAATCACCCAGACCGCCGGGGCGAACGGGGGGGCGCCGCACCTGGTGCACACGGTTACGGTCACCTACAGCAAGAAAGATGATGCGGTGCAGGACAAGACCGGCAAGACGGTCAAGGAGCTGAAGCTTCCCCTGCAGCAGTTCGACTATCCGGTCGATGCCGGAGAGGTCCACGAGTTTGCCTTTGCCAGCCAGGATTTTGAGAAGATGGCCAACAAGGAGTTCGAGGTGGTCTCCTACTTCTGACACTTCCGTCCCCGCCGGCAAAGGAGAAGCCAGTACAAGCACAAAGCCCCGATTCGTCGGGGCTTTTTTTTTGCCTGCCGGACTGCTGTAGCCGCCCCCCGCTGCCGACATTTGAATCCTGTTGCAGGCACTGGACGAGGCGGCGCTTCGGCAGCAACTGCGGAAGGTCATAACTGTATCGGGTAAAATTTGAATCTATTAAGTGATTGTGATTTTCTCAACCGTGAGACGCTTTAAATATTTAATTTGCTTTTGCCTGAAACAAAAAACGATTTTGAAAGCTTGCACTAAAAAAAAACTGTTGTACGTTTACCAATAGTCCCATCAGTCAAGCACATCCAAGCGTATCTCTATTGAGTTAGGTTTTTTTAATAGATAGTGGTGGTAGGTGTGCCAGCACGTCCAAGAGTATTCCCAGGTAGTTTCCGTACAGCAAAGTAGTAAAAGCTAATAAATATGGTTTATGCCCGCGAGGCGACTTTACGTGCCGAGCCGGCGCCTGACGTACGCCCGACGTAGCAGCGGATTTCGAGAAGAACGATTCATACTACGGAAAAGGAGGGGATGTCTTGATAAGCCACCAAGAGAAAAGATCAGGACGCGAACAACGCAGTCTGCCGAAGATTGCGTGGGTGATGCTGGCCGCGTCGTCGGTGATGCTGGCCCAGCCGGTTATGGCTGCGGACTACACCATCACCGGGAGCTCCAACACTTACCTGCGCATGACCAGGTCGATCAACAAGGATGACCTCTACCCGCTTTACGAGTACCTGCGCTTCTCGGTAACCGCGGCGGAGAAGGACGGTAGCGCCACCTCGCTGCACCTGGGCGCCTGGGGACGCGTCGACCTCGTCGACAAGTCGACCGATCACTACACCGACGGCGACCTGCAGTACGGTTACCTGAGCTACCAGGCGTCGAAGAACAACCTGGTGGTTAACGCCGGGCGCCAGTTCATCACCGAGGGTGTCGCCACCGAGCGTGTGGACGGCCTCTATGCGCGCAGCGACTTCGCGGCCGGCATAACGGCGGCGGCCTTCGTCGGTTCGCCGGTGGTGACGACCCCCAACTACAAGGGGGGGGACTTCATCTACGGCGGGCGGGTGGCCCAGGGCAAGCCCGGCCTCTACGCGGTCGGCGTGAGCGCCCTCAGAAACGAGAGCGACATCGCGCGCGACCGCGAGGAAGAGGGGATCGACCTCTGGGTGCATCCGGTGAAGCAGGTCGATCTCACCGGTCGTTCCTCCTACAACTCGATCACCGACGGCTGGATGGAGCATGCCTACACCCTCTCCGTCGCCCCCATCGACGCGGTGACCCTCAGCGCGGACTTCTCGAGGATCAACTACCAGGATTACTTCTACAACGTGACCACCACGGCCTTTGCCCTCCAAAACAACGGCGGGCTGCTTGACCCCAGGGAAAAGGTGACCGCGGCCGGCGCCAGCGCAGCCTGGACCCCGGTGAAGAACCTGACCCTCGCGGCCGAGTACAAAAACTACGGCTACGAGATCCTCGGCTCCGCGGACTACGTGGGAGGGAAGGTCGCGTACACCACCGCCGACGCCCTTTCGCTTGGGGCCTCCGGGCACCGGATGGATGGTTCCAGCGACCGCACCCGCTATTACGACTACCGGCTCTATGCCCTGAAGAAGACGGGCCACGCCGAGTTCGGCGTCGACTTCTACAACGTCCTCTTCGATCGCCCCATCGACGGCATGAAGAGCAGCTACGCACTCACCGGCATCGCGGGTTACGAGGTCACCGAAAAGCTCAAGGTAGGTGGGGACATCGAGTACTCGCAGAGCCCGGATTTCGACAGGGAGTGGAGAGCGCTCGTGAAAGTTGCCTACGCTTTCGATATGAAGTGTGGCGAAAAGGGGGGCAAGAGTGAAAAGTAAAATACTGATTCTGTTGATGGTTCCGCTCATGGCGCTCCTTCTCGTTGCCTGCGCCAACACCAAGAGCGGTGCGCTGATCCACCCTGAGGCGGTGACCGGTACGCCCAACTGTACCGAGTGCCACACCGATGCCTATGCGGCCATGAACCACCAGGCCGTGGACTTCTTCAAAAAACACAGCGTCTTTGCCAGCAACGCCAGAAGGGCTTGTGCTTCCTGCCACGCCGAATCCTTCTGCTCCGACTGCCATGCGCACAAAGAAGAGCTGAAGCCGAACGTGAAGTTCTCCGAGGCGGTGGAAAGGAACCTGCCGCACCGGGGTGATTACATGAGCCAGCACAGGATCGACGGCAAGATCAATCCTGCGTCGTGCGCCAAGTGCCACGGACGTACCAACAACGAGAGGTGCCTGACATGCCACAAATAACAACGAAAGTTCTGTCTTTCGCCGTTCTTGGTGCGCTGGCGCTGGCCCTGTCGGGTTGCGGGGACGCGAACCCGCAGGCGAGCTTCGACCCCGCGGCCGGCAAGCATCCGGCTAACTGGCTCCCGGCGGGTCACAGCGTGGCCGCCGAGGAAGACATCAACGGCTGCGTTGAGTGCCATGGCGACAACCTGAAGGGGGGGATCGCCAAGGTCTCCTGCATGAAGGATCCGGTAAGCGGCACGGGGTGCCACGCCGGCAGCGCCACCTCGGTGCACCCGGTACTGTGGGGGGGGCTTGCCTATGCCCTCCATGCCGGCTACGTGGAGACCAACGGCAACGCTTCATGCAAGGTAGCTGAATGTCACGGCCCCGCACTCACCGGGGTGACCGGCTCCGGCCCTGCCTGCACCACCTGCCACATGGATGGAACGGCTGAGGCCCCGCAGATCCACCAGTGGGGCGGGGTAGGGGCCAGCACCGCGGCCAACATCGCGGGCCACGTCAACTACTTCGAGACCGCGCCGCGCATAAGCTTCACTACCTGCCGCAACGCGGTCTGTCATGGCACAACCCTGGCCGGCGCGTTCGCCAGCGGCCCGTCCTGCATCAAGAACGGCTGCCACGGCAGCGGTAACCCGCTCCCGGCGGAGAACTAGCGAGAAGGCGCGATCATTTTCCTGATTCTAGTAGAAGGAGAAAATAATATGTGCATTCCCTGGAAAAAACAGGTTGTGGCGGCGTTACTGCTTCTCTGCCTGCCGTTGCTCCTCATCGGCTGCGGTGGCGGCGGCGGTGGCGGCGGTGGTGGCACGAGGATAATCTCCGGTGTCGCCATGAAGGGCCCCATCGTCGGCGCCCTGGTCTCGGTGAACCGGCTGCAGCTGAACGGCAGCCGTGGTGCCTTGCTCGGCACTGGCGCCACCGGTAATGACGGCAGCTATGCGGTCAGGATTCCTGCCTCGGTCACCGGGCCGGTGGTGGTCACCGTTACCGGCCGGGCCGGCGCCACCTACCTGAGCGAGAGCACCGGGCTAGCGGTCCCCTTCACGGCGACAGATTCCTTTAGCGCGGTGGTGGACAACTTCAACCCTGACGTCCCTGTCGCGGTGACTCCGCTCACCGAGGCCGCCTTCCAGAAGCTCCCCCTCATCCTGGAGCAGAAGGCCGCAGTCACGACCGTCACCACCGCAGTGTTGCAGAGCGCGATCGTCGCGGCCAACGCGCAGGTGGGGGCACTGTTCAACGTCACCGACATCCTGGCACCGCCGGCCCAGAGTACGGCCTACCTGGCCGCCCTTATGGTCATCGACCAGATGATCGTCGATTCCAAGGCCGGCGGCACCGTCACCGACACCACGGCAGCGATGACCGTGATCAACCAGGCCATCGCCGACGTCAACCCGGCCCTCCCCGCGTACCAGACCTTCGTGGGCGTCTTCACCAGCGCGGCCACCCAGGTCGCCGCAGACCACCCGGGAGCGATCGCCGCGGCAGTGGTCAGCATGATCGCCCAGGTCACCAACCCGCCGCTCGAGCCGAATTTCACCGATATCACGGCCCCGTCGGCGGTAACCGGGCTGTCGGCAACCACCGCTGCCATCGACTCCACCACCAGCACCGTCATCCTGACCTGGACCGCGGCCAGCGACAACAACGCCGTGGCCGGCTACGAGGTGTACCGCGACGGCGCCAAGATCGGCACCACGACCACCACCACCTTTATCGATTCGCCGGTCACCTCCAACGTCACCTACGTCTACACGGTGGTGGCCTTCGACGCGGCAGGGAACTTCTCGTCCGCCAGCGCCCCGCTGTCGGTGAAGCCGAACCAGGCCTCGCTAAGCGTCACCGTGAGCGGGCAACTCTCCGGCGACCTGCTGGCGCAGCTGGACCTGACGCCCCCTACCTCGCCCACCGGCCTCGCAGCGGTGACCACGGCTATCACTGGCACCACCAGCTCGGTCGCCCTCAGTTGGGGCGCCTCGACCGACAACGTGGGCGTCACTGGCTACGACGTGTTCCGTGACGGCGTCAAGGTCGGCACGGCCACAGCGACAAGCTTCACCGATGCCTCGGTCACCTCGGCCACCACCTATTCCTACACGGTGAAAGCCTTCGACGCCGCAGGCAACCGCTCGGCGGCAAGCACGGCACTTTCGGTAACTGCGAACCGTCCGTCCCTGGGCGTGACGGTCAGCGGGCAGGTGAATCCCTAGTTCATAAACGGAGCGACATCACGATCTAAAGGAGGACTTTACTTACTTACAGCTTACAGATGGCCACGATGTAGAGCGACGCAGGACACTAAAAACAGGAGGAGACTATGATCGGCAGAAACCTAAGGTACCTCGTAGCACTCTTAGTATGCGTGCTGTTGCCTCTTGCAGGTTGCAGCGGAGGAGGGTCCAGCACCAAGCGCACCGAGAAGGGAACGGAGGTGACCGTCAGCGGCAAGGTAGACGTCGCCAAGGCAGCCGCGAAGAGCGTCTTCCTGTCCTCTACCTCGGCTGGTGCCCTGAACAACGTCTTCGTCTACAACGCGTTGGACGGTGCGCAACTCGGTACCGCAGCCATCGGTACGGACGGCAGTTTCAGCAACCTCACCTTCAACCTGCCTGCCACCAAGACGATCCTCGTCTTCAAGGCGGTCGTGGCCCAGGGAACCTTCCGCACCGTGGTCCCCATCGATCTGAGTAATCCTCCCGCGGCCGGCGCCGTCACCGGCTCCAACCCGATCAGCATCGTGATCAGCCAGGACAGCACCAACAGGACCATCCTTGAGTCGCAGCTTCTGGGACTCACCGGCATTCTGGGTGACGCAAACCAGACCCTCGCCTCGGTCAGCAAGACCTACACCGACGCGGCCAGCCTCTGGGTCAACAACGGCGGCCAGGCGCTCGCCTACAGCACCAACGGCCTGGCCCTCTCCGGCAAGTTCAGTTCCGCAGCCCTGCTGCCGGCACAGGATGCCAACACCCTCGGCGCCGAGGACCTGGACAACACGACGCTCGACGGCTCCATCAGCTCGGTCTCCATCCCGGGGAGCAAGCCGATCGTCAGCTTCACCGTCATCAACAAGGACACCGGCAAGGGGATCAGGGGCCTTAAGGCCTTCAACCTGGTCATCGCCCAGCTGCAGCCCGGCACCAGCGGCAGCCCCGACCAGTGGCTCTCCTACATGGTGACCGCTACCAGCCGTCCCACCACCGACACCGGCTATACCGTCATCGACAACGGCGACGGCTCCTACACCGTCATCTTTGGCAAGGACATCAAGGCCGGCACCGGCGGCATGGTGACCTACAACGCCAACCTGACCCACCGGCTCATGGTAGGGGTCCGCTCCACCCCGTCCATCGCCCAGCTGAACGACGGCTCGACGCTCAGCAACTTCTACAACGAGAAGTACTTCGTGGCCACCTTCGTCCCGGCGACCCCTGACGTCGCTCCGACCGTGGTCAAAGACATGATCACCACCGCCGCCTGCAACGAGTGCCACGGCAAGATCGGCGTCACCACCCCGCACGGCGGCCGCGGCGATGCCAGGTACTGTCTCATGTGCCACACCTCGCAGAGGGCGATCGGCAGGACCAACGTGGCGTCCACCTCCGGCGCCTTCCCGGCCATCACCACGGATGCCAGCGGCGCCATCACCTCGGCATCGACCTACATCGCCGACGGCGAGGTTGCGGGCGAGTTCGTGACCATGATCCACAAGATCCACATGGGCAACAAGCTGACCAAGACCAACTACAACTACGCGGGCGTACTCTTCAACGAGGTCATCCTGCCCAAGGACGTGCGCAACTGCCGCCAGTGCCACAAGGGGGACAACGCCGATCAGCTCGCCCTGGCACCCCAGGCCAACAACTGGAAGACCAAGCCGAGCCGCAAGGCTTGCGGGGCCTGCCATGACGGCGTGAACTTCGCGACCGGCGCGGGCCATGCCGCGGGCGCACAGGCCAGCGACGCCAACTGCGTCGGCTGCCATGCCGATGCCGACCTCCTGCACCAGACCGAGATCGCGACTCCGAACAACCCGAACACCCCGGCCGGCCTCACCAACTTCTACTACGAAGTCGCCAGCGCCACGGTCGATGCGGTCACCAACAACCTGAGCATCAAGTTCAGGATCCAGAAGAACACCGGTTCGCTCACCGCGGCCAAGACCAACGTGGTCTTCGACGGCAACTCGACCAACCCGCTGGTCGGCTACACCGGCGGCCCGAGCTTCCTGCTCGCCTACTTCAAGGACACCGCGAACCAGCCGGCATCGCTCTACTCGGGCGACTACAACAACCTCGGCGTGAAGGCGGCCCAGCCGAAATCCGTTTCCATCGCGAGCCTCGTCGGCGGTACCACCGGCACCCTGGGTACCCCGGACAGCAGCGGCTACTACACCGTGACCGTCAACTCCGCTTCCGCCTTCCCGGTCGGCGCCACCATGAGGGCCGTGGGCCTGCAGGGGTACTTCACCCAGGCGGCAGGCACCGGCGGCATCGCGGCCAACACCGCACGCCACGCCCTCTCCTCGGTGAAAACCGTTACCGGCGACACCGTGCGCCGCGTGGTCATCGACTCCGCCAAATGCGCCAACTGCCACGAGTGGTTCGAAGGGCACGGCGGCAACCGCGTGATCGGCAAGGATACCGTGGGCGAGGCGATCTGCGCCCTGTGCCACGTGCCGAACCTCTCCACCTCCGGCCGCGGCGCGCAACAGTCTCTGATCCAGTTCATCGTGGCCAACCCCGTCGGCACCTCGCTGGCAGCCGTCACCAACTTCCTGACCGGCAGCGCCTTCACTGGCACCATCAGCCAAGAATCCAAGGACGCCATGACCGAGCTGGTGGCGGCCCTGGGTAACGACCCGACCCAGTATCCGGAAGCGTCCAACAACTTCAAGGACATGGTCCACGGCATCCACGCCGGCAACAACTCCCTCGTGGTCGGTATCCCGCTCGCTTTCGTACGCGACAGGGGCACCAGCGGCGACTTCGACTTCAACTTCGAGGAAGTCACCTTCCCGGGCGTCCTGAAGGACTGCAGGGCCTGCCACAAAGACACCCTGACCAGCAGCGGCGCGGTCGACGCCTCCAAGGCGACCTACACCCGCATCGGTGACAAGGTACAGCCGAGCACCTGGCAGACCACGACTGGCGTGGCCCTGACCCTGCAGACCGCGGCAGGCGTCGGCAACAACGTGACCCAGGTCGACGCGGACCGTAAATCCCTGCCCAACCTGCAGGACAAGGTGAACTCGCCGTTCACCGCAACCTGCCGTGCCTGCCACAGCAGGCCCAACGCCCTGGCCCACTTCGCCACCATGGGCGGCCAGGTCAATGTGAACCGCAGCGCTGTCAACCCCGCCGGTGAGGCCTGCATCACCTGCCACGGCACCACCGGTCCGAACGCCATCTGGAACGCCCACAGGTTCTCGGTGGTCGGCGACGACTAACGTGAACCATTAACCCTGCGCCAAGTCGCAGGAGCAGTAAGCGCCTCGGCCAAAGAGGCGAAGAAGGGGCCCCGGAACGTTTCCGGGGCCCTTTCTCCTTTGTGGGCGCGGGGCGTTGTTAATTAATAATAGCAAGCGGGTGAATAGGATTTTTGCTACACTGTTCCCCATGAAAGTTCTGGTGGCTGCCCTCTCATTACTACTGTTCCAGGTCATGGAGCTGTACGCTGCAGGACTTGGCGCGCCCATCCTCTCGGATCCCATGGACACCTCGATACATGCCGAACCGGCAGCGGCGGGGCGCTTTTTCGAAACGGACCGCCTGCTCACCAACGCGGGGCTCAGCTACAGCCCCACCTACCAGTTGACGCTGGCGCCTGAAGTTGGCGTCGGCTACCGGGGGACCGGGCAGGAGCTGCACGGAGGTCTCGAGCAGTCGACCCACCGCCTGCACGCCCAGGCGGGCTGGCGCCTTTCGCTGGCGGAAACCTTCTACCTCTCGGCCGCCGCCAAGCTCTCCGTGGTAACCGTCGAGAGCAGGGGCATTGCCGGCGGCGCGGAGCTCGGCACCCGCCCCGAGGCCGGCTGGCGCACCGGCTACGATTTTCTCAACCCGTCTCACACCCCGCTCAGATGGACCGGCGAGTTCGGGGTGCATCTCACGCCACGCACCGATGTCATGCTCTACTACGACCAGGACCCGGTCACGGGATGGTCCTACACCGGGCAGCGCCAGGAGGAGCGGGTGGGAACCCGGTTCATCTTCAGGTTCAAATAGGGGACTGGCTCCGCCAGGTGCCTGTCCCCTTATCCCTTTACAGGAGGACGCGTGAGCCAGCTCCTATCCATTGACCAGGGCACCACCAGCAGCCGGGCCACCCTCTACGGCAGTGACGGCAATGCCGTCGCAACCTTCTCGCAGCCGCTCACCCAGCACTATCCGCAGCCGGGGTGGGTGGAGCACGACCCGGAGGAGATCTGGCTTGGGCAGCTCGACTGCATCCGCCGCGTGCTCTCCGTGCCGGGCGGGGGGGGCGTGGCCGGCATCGGCATCACCAACCAGCGTGAGACCACGGTGATCTGGGAGCGCGCCACCGGGAAGCCTTTGCACCGGGCCATCGTCTGGCAGGACCGGCGCACCGCCGAGTTCACCGAGGTCCTGAAGCGGGAGGGTGCTGAGGCGATGGTGCGGCAGAAAACCGGCCTGCTGCTCGATCCGTATTTCTCCGCCAGCAAGATCGCCTGGCTCCTCGATGCCGTGCCGGGGCTCAGGGCGCGGTGCGAGCGGGGGGAGATCTGCTTCGGCACGGTCGATTCCTGGCTCATCTTCCGGCTGACCGGCGGCAAAAGCCACGTCACCGACCTCTCCAACGCGAGCCGCACCATGCTCTTCAACATCCACAGCCTCGAGTGGGACGATGAGCTCTTGCGGCTGTTCAAGATCCCGCGCGCCATGCTTCCGGAGGTTCGCGGCAGCGCCGCCCACTTCGGCCATACCTGCGCGGAGGTGGTGGGCGCCGTTATACCCATCACCGGCGTGGCGGGCGACCAGCAGGCCGCGCTGTTCGGGCAGGGTTGTTTTGCTCCCGGTATGGCCAAGGCGACCTTCGGCACCGGAGCCTTCGTGGTCATGAACTGCGGCGTCACTCCTGCGAGCGGCGAGGGGGTGCTCTCCACCATCGCCTGGCAACTGCCGGGGGAACCGGTGCGGTACGCCCTGGAGGGATCCATCTTCATAGCGGGCGCCGCGGTGCAGTGGCTGGAGGAAGGGCTGGGGGTGATCGGAGCCCCGGGCGAGGTCGAGGCGCTCGCCGGCAGCGTCGCCGACACGGGCGGGGTGTACTTCGTGCCCGCGCTCTCCGGCTTGGGCACCCCGTACTGGGATCCTTATGCCAGGGGGGTGATCGCCGGTCTCACCCGCGGCAGCGGCAGGGGCCACCTGGCGCGCGCCGCCCTGGAGGCGATCGCTTTTCAGACCGTGGACGCGATCCGCGCCATGGAAAGCGCGAGCGGCATCGCCCTGAGCGAACTGAGGGTGGACGGCGGGGCGACCCGCAACAACCTCCTCCTTGAGATCCAGGCCGACCTTCTGGGCGCCCCGGTGCTGAGACCCCGCTGCACCGAAAGCACCTCGCTGGGAGCCGCCTTCCTGGCGGGGATCGGCGCCGGGGTGCTGGACACGGAGCGGATCGGGAGCCTGTGGGCCCTGGACCGGCGCTTCGACCCGCGCCTGACGCGGGAGCGCCGCGAGGAAATGCACCGCGGCTGGAAAAAGTGCGTGCAACTCTCGCTTGGTTGGGCTAAGTAAGAAGGGCGCGGGAAGAAAGGCGTTAAAGACAAAAGCTTATTTAACGCAAAGACGCAAAGTCGCAAAGGAAATCGGCACGGCAAGCCAAACCGGTTAAGGCGGAAACCTTGCTGGAGGGATTCGCAGTATAAGGGTTTTACCTTGCGCCTTTGCGGCTTTGCGTTAAAAAATCGCCTTTGATTTAAAAGATTTAGTTTTTGGAGGCAGTGGTGACGGACCGGAACGCGAACCTGGACATACTGAAAAGCGGGCGCACCTTCGACATGCTGGTGATAGGAGGGGGCGCGACGGGGTGCGGCATCGCGGTCGACGCGGCCAACCGCGGACTGTCGGTGGCGCTGGTGGAGCGGGGCGACTTCGGCTGCGGCACCAGCAGCAAGAGCACCAAGCTCATCCACGGCGGGGTGCGTTACCTGGAGTCGGCGGTATTGCACATGGACCGGGTTCAGTTCAACCTGGTGCGCGACGGGCTGCACGAACGCGACATCCTCTTGAAGATCGCCCCGCACCTTTGCCAGCGGCTCACCCTGGTTACCCCCCTCTACGGTCTGGCCCAGGTCCCCTACGTCTGGGCGGGGCTCAAGCTGTACGACCTCATGGCGGGCGAGGCGGGGCTCGGCCACAGCCGCTTCGTCGGGCGCGGCGAGATGCTGCGCCGCTTCCCCATGATCCGGGGTGAGGGGCTGAAGGGAGGGGTGCAGTACTACGACGGGCAGTTCAACGACGTGCGCATGAACGTGGCCCTGGCGCAGACCGCCTCCCGGGAAGGGGCGGTGATCGGCAACTACGTGGAGGTGGTGGCGCTGATGCGGGAGAAGGGGAGGGTGGCCGGGGCCCTGGTGCGCGACCCGCTGGTGGGCGCCTCCTGGCAGATCCGGGCCCGCTGCGTGGTGAACGCCTGCGGTTCCTCCGCCGACATCGTGCGGCGCCTGGACGACCCGACCGCCGCCTCCCTGCTCAGGGTGAGCCGCGGCATCCACATCATCCTCCCCGGGCGCTTCGCCCCCGCCGGGGCCGGGGTCATGATCCCCAAGACCGACGACGGCCGTGTGCTCTTCATCCTCCCCTGGGAGGGGAACTGCCTCGTGGGGACCACCGAGGAGCCGGCCGAGGCGGGTACGGTGCCGGTGGCGCGGGAGAAGGACGTCGATTACCTGCTGCGCCACCTGCGGCGCTACTTCAACCTGGGCGCCAAACCCGCCGACATCACCGCTTCCTGGGCCGGGCTCAGGCCGCTGGTGCACGACCCCTTCACCGCCGACACCGCCGAACTCGCCCGCGACCATGTCGTCAGCTGCTCCCCGACCGGTCTCATCACCATCGTCGGCGGCAAGTGGACCACCTACCGCAAAATGGCGCTGGACGCGGTAAATTTCGCGGTCACTAACGCGGGGCTGACCCCCACCCATCCCTGCCGCACCGACCGCATCGTGCTGCAAGGGGGCGAGAACTTCTCAGAGGAGTTGCTGAAGGAACTGGAACGAAAACACGGCTTTCCCTCCGATGTCATCAGGCACCTGCACCGCTCCTACGGGGACCGCTCCCTGCAGGTGGCCGAGTACTGCCGCGGGGCCCTGGGGGGGAGGCTCATCCCGGGGCACCCCTACCTCAAGGGTGAGGTGCTCTACGCGGTGCAGCACGAGATGGCGCTGTGCGCGCTCGACTTCCTGGAGCGGCGCATCCCCCTGGGACTCCTGGACCGCAAGGGAGCCCGGGCCGCTGCGCCCGCAGTGGTCGAGCTGATGACGGCGGAACTTGGGTGGAACCCCGAGCGGCAGACCCGGGAGCTCGAAGAGGTCGCCGTGGCGTTGAGCGAGGCGTGATCCGCCCCGGCGCCCTGCCCTCCGAGTAACGGGTGGAAAGGTCCCGGGGGATTCCGTATGAACAAAAAAGAGGGGGCTCCCGGTTTGCGGCCAGGGGCCCCCTTTTTTTCCAGGGTGCGGTATTTCTCAGGTGTGGCAGGCCGCGCAGAGGCGCCCGGTGTTGGTCACCGTGACCTGGGTGCGGCCGGTAGTGAAGCTGACGAAGCCGGGGTAGCCGAAGTTCTGGAAGTTGGGCGTCGTCGGGGTGGTGCCCGTGATCCTGGTGCTCCCGGCGCCGACGTTGATGGTCGGTGGAGAACCGTTGCCGTGGCAGACAGGGATGATGCATTCCGCGGCGCCGTAGTTCTGGACGTAGGGGGCGTGGGCGGGGAGTATGGTCGGCATCGCGATGCCGGCCCTGACGGTCAGCCTGGGCGGGAACCAGTCCAGGGGATGGGCCGAGAAGGCACTGCCCGCGTGGCAGCTCGAGTCGACGACCCCGGGCTGATCGTCGAAGCAGGAGGGGCCGGAATTGCGTACGCCGCGGTAGTCGGTGCCGTGACAAAGGGCCGTGGCGCAGCGCGCCGTGGCTGCCTGCGCCTGGACCGGGTAGGTCGTCGCCAGCGCCCCCGTGGTGAGGATGGCCGGGTTGATCCCGGTGGCGGCCACCTGCTGCCTGATCCAGCTGCCGTGCAGCGCATAGTCGCGCCCGTCCCACTGAAGCGGATGGACGTCGACCTGGTTCCCCATGTGGCAGCTGGTGCAGGCGACCTTGGAGATGCCGCCGCTGAAATCCGTGCCGTGGCACGGCGTGCAGTCTTCGAGGTGCCCTATGGCCGCTACCGCATGCCGGGCCGGGAGCCAGTCATCGGGGTGCGCACCCTTGTCGGGATCGAAGGAGGCGTGGTTGTTGTTATCCCCGCAGCCGACAAGCGACAGGACCAAAAGGCACCAAAGCATGGCAAGAGCTTGAGCTGGTCTGGTTACTTGTGACATGTTTTGCACCTCTCATTGTTTTGCCGCCCGTGGCATTTCAGGCAGGAAGCGGGGTTGATCCTCCCCTCAACCCTGTGACGGCTGAGGTAGTCGCCCCGGTGAGGCAGCGACAGTTCGGGCCTGTCCTTGTACTTGTCGCTGGGCTTGATCTCTTCCTTGTGCGCGTGGCACCGGACACAGAAGGACTCCTTGTGGCAGGTGTTGCAGACGTCGCGCTGCTGGGCCGCGTAGATCTTATGCTTGAGGTAGAAGTCCTGGGTCTGGTGGCTGAGCGCCGTCCACTGATCGGTATGGCACTCCGCGCACCGCGGCAGCCCCTTCACCTCTTCGGGGTGGACCCGGGCGACACTGTTGGTGTTGGCGCAGGCGTAAAGGAAGGTGAGCATAACTCCCATCATCATCACATAAGCTGTCTTTTTCACTATCTCCCCTCCTTTCCAAAGCCGAAGGCGTAGCTGACCCTGACCAGTCCGCGCAGCTCGTTGTCGAAGTCCGCGCTGCGTATGTAGTCGATGTCGGCTGCGACCCTGAGGTTTCGGCTGAAATCGTAACCGGCGGCGCCCGCCAGTGAAAATGTGTTCTCCCGCCCGTTGATGCTGCCATCGAAATCGACGTCGAAGAAGTCGAGGGTGAGATCAGCCGGGCCGAATTTCTGGGTGACCCAGGCGCGGTACTGGTTGTAGCGCAGCCGGTCGGTGGAGCCGTCCATGCGGTGGAAGGATGCCCCGGCGGCAAGGCCGGTCGCGGTGCTGAAGTTACCGGCGACCCCGTAGTAATCGGCGCCTCCGGCCAGGTCGTATTCGTAGTGGTTGTACTCGGCGGAGAGTCCGATGTTCTTGGTGGCGCTGTAGCCGATGCTGCCGCCTGCGTTCCACATCTCCTCGCCCGGGAGGATGAGGCCGTTGGTGAGGCTGAGCGCGCTCGTGGTGACCTGGTAGAAGTAGTCGTCGTAGTGCACGTTCTGCAGCGAGGCGGAAAGCCTCAGGGATTCCATGGGAGTGAAGCTCGCCGTGTACGCGTGTTCCATCCACCCCCTGGTGAGCGAGTTGTAGGTGGAGCGCCCGGTGACGTCGACCATGGCCATCGGGTGCAGCCAGAGGTCGATCCCTTCCTCTTCGCGGATTCCGTCGCCGTTGACCTCGGTCCTGAGGGCGCTTACCCCGACCGAGTAGTACTTCGGCATGGAATGGGCCAGCCGGCCGCCGTAGATGAGGTCGCCGCCGTCGAAGTTGGGCTGGGTGACGGCCGGGGTCCCCACGTAGGCTGCCGCCGTGAAGCCCGCCATGAGATCGCTTCTGAGGTAGAGGCCGTCGAGTCGCTCGGTGCCGACCCCTTCCACCACCCACTGGCGTCCGGCGTTGAGGGTGAAGTTGTTGCGGTTGGAGCGGTAGCTCAGGTAGCCGTACTGGATGTCTCCTTCGGTGCGATGGTCGAAGCTCCTGTCGCCGAGATCCACGCGTCCCCAGCCGCCGATCTCAAGGGAAATGGCACCCGGTCCGGCCGTGTCGCTCACGGATAGGTTCAGGTATTCATAGAGCGGGAACAGGTCCCCGCCGAGGACGCCCTCCCTCATGCGCAGGATGGTCTCCGAGTTGCCGTTTACCTCGGTGGCGTCGGCGGTCTGCTGGCCGCAGATGACGAGCGCGCAGGCCAACAGGATGCTCCCCACCGCCTTGAGTGTGCCGGGGGGCGCCGGTGTCGTTTTTTTATCTTTGATTTTCAAGACATTTCCTCCTTTCTTGGTTCGATCTGGTTACCGGTGGGGAAATGCAATTGCAAACGAAACCGGGGGCGCGAACGCCCCCGGCGGGTCATAAGTGGAACATCACCAGTTGAGGAGCAGCTTCACCATCCGGGCCGCGGAGCTCCCCGTGGTGAGACTGGTTGGCACCAGCACCGGGCGGTTTTGACCGTGCATGGTGATGACGTCGGCAATGCGCCCCTGGCCGTGGCACAGGGTGCACTGCTCGGTGGCCGACGGCAGGGTCGAGCGGGCGGCGCCCATGTTGGTGTAGGAGGGGCCGGCAAGGGCCGCGCCCAGCTGCGCGCCGTTGGCGTTCATGTGGGCCTTGGCGAGCGGTGTGTCGTGGCAGGACACGCAGGCGGCGGTGACCGGCGCCACCACGAGGTCCTCGGGGTTGGGGACGGTGGTGCGGGCCGCGTTGAGGGTTGCGGTGGTCGGGGTGGCGACCGAGGCCGCGCTCCTGGTTACCTGGGTCGAGGGGAGCACTCTCGGGCGCAGCGCCTCGATCACGTCAGGGGTGTAGCTCTGCTGGGTTATGTGGCAGGCGTCGCAGTTGCCCAGCATGTTCGGGAAGGTGATCTCCTCGCCCGCGATCAGGGTGATGCCGGTGCCCGGGCCGTTGCGCACGTCACGGATCGGGTTGGTGCGGGTCGCGCCGGCGTGGATGCCGTGGATGAGATCCTTGAAGTTGTTGGAGAACTCGGGGAAGGTGAGCGCGTAACCCGGGGTCGCCTTGTTGAAGGCCGGGTCCCAGGTGGTCAGGATGCCGAGTTGGATCGGGGTGAAGGCGAAGCCGGCAAGCTTTGCGTCGCTGATGGTGCGCCCCGAGGTGGTCAGGTTCGGGTTGTGGCAGGTGACGCAGACCTGGGTCTGGTAGACGCGCTGACCGCCGTGAGCCTCGAAGAACTCATGGCAGTTTCTGCACTTGTCCGGATCGACCACGGTGCGGCGCACCGCGTCACCGGTCACCGGGACGATGACGGCGCGGGTGTGGCGGCCGGCGATGGAGGCGGCGAAGCCGGTCTGGGTGAAGTAGCTTTGCATCGCGACGGCGCGCATCTGGGCACCGGCCGGGAAGGCCGAGGCGGAGTTGATGGTCGCGGTGTAGAAGCCGTTGCTGTCGGGGCCGGTGATGGCGCCGATCGCAGAGTTGTTGGTGTTGAGGAGCGTCGCGATGGAGATCGCGTCGGGCTGCGCCGCCACCTTGCCGAGGTTGTTGTAGTCCGCCGGAATCGCAGTACCGGTCTCGAGCTGCGGCCTCGCGTAGGCGAGCAGGAAGCTCGGGCTGCCGGTGAAGCCGGCCAGCGCCGTGGTGAGTCCCGGGGCCGGGGTGGCCAGGGTGACCGGGGTGCCGTTGCCGAGGATGCGGAACTTGATGGTCAGGTTGTTGCTGCCGTCGACCGTGGCGCTGGAAAGCTCATAGTTGAAGTTGGTCAGCCCCGCGGGAGCCACGGGGTTGAGCGGGCTCACCAGTGCCTGGGCGTGCGATTCGGTGATCGCCGTCGGGGTGTGGCAGGCGTTGCAGCTCGCGTCGTTGGTGTAGACCGGATGGGCCGGGCCGGTGGTGTTGGTGCCGGTCGCGAAGTCGATGTTGTCGTGGCAGCTGCCGCACGCCTTGCGGTTGGGCATGGTGCGCCAGTTGTCCCCCTGCGGGGTGACCGCCTGCTGTTGCGCGGTGTCGGCGCGGTGGCACTTGCGGCAGAGAGCGGCGCTCTCCGGGTAAGCCACCTCGTTGAAGTGGATCCCGGCGTAGTTGTAACCGGTCTGCGTCAGGTTCTCACCCATGTGGATCTTGTGGATCATGGTGACGAACTCGCCCAGAACCTGTGCCTCGCCCGTGGTGGGATCCGTCACGCCGGCGTCGGCGGTCACGTAGGTGTTGCCGGAGAAGGCGCCGGCGGTGGCGGTCGAGATGGCCCTGCCGTAGGCGCGCTGGCTGGTGTGGCAGATCACGCAGTACCGGGTGTCGACGCGCCCGGCGTGCGGGGTGGTGATACCAAGGCCCCAACCCTGCTGGTTGAGATCGCCGGGGTCGCCCGGGTTGCCGTGGCACTCGTTGCAGTACTTGGTGAGCACGATGTTGCGCTCGGCCGCACCCGTGGTCGACGAGGTAACCTTTGCACCGGTGGCCGGGATGAAGTCGTAGACGATGTTGATCGCATTCTTGTAGACCAACTGAGGCGAGGTATTGGGGATGTTGCCGCCGTACGCGACCACCAGGCGATGGGTGAGGGTCGGCTCGTAGGTGAGGTCGCCCAGGTCGTTTCTGCGGTTGTTGCCGCTGAAGGTCATGGCGTTGACCTGGCTTTGGGCCAACTTGATGTCGCGCGCGAAGGTGTAGCGGTACTGTCCGTTGCCCAGGTACACCAGGGTACCTTCACGGTCGCTGGTCGGCCTGCTGGCCTGCGGGGCAGAGCCGTCGGTGGGGACGGTAGTCACGATGTAGCTGACCCAGTGCGACGGGGTGCCGTTGCTGGCGGGGATGAGTTTTGCGATGGAGAAGGCGAGGTTGCTCAGCTGCCCCGATGCGTTCCTTCTGCCGATCCCTTCCACCGGTTGGCCGCTGGCGGTCTTCAGGGTGAAAGTAACCACCGGCGGGCTCTGGATGGTGACGCTGTTCACCGTGCTGTTTTGCTGGTCGAAGGTGATGTTTGCCTGCTGGTCGGCAGTGGAGGAACTCAGGTTCGTGAAGACGCCGGTACCCGCCGGTCCCTGTGCGCCCCTGGGACCGCGGTCCCCTTCGCAGCCGCCCAGCAACAAAGCGGTGGCCGCGGTCGATGCAATCAAGAAAGCGGAAAACCGTCTAAAAAGCTTATCTTGCATAACTCCTCCTTGTCTCTGGTCTCTCATGAAGGCTGCTTCTGGACCCGGAAAGAAAGCCACAGCGGATTTAGATCTACAGGGGGATTTGGTGCTGGCGGGATTTATGAGCTGTCGTAGTCCGTCACAATCATGTGAACACCTCCTGATTATTATTAGAGTTTTCAAATACAATGTAGAAACTTAGCAGTTGTTCATGAAATAGCAAGGGCGGGCGAGGCGTTTTTTGGTGACGGCTCCGGAGGCGCGCGACAGGTCGGGGGGGCAAACAGGGTGGAATGCGCCGGCGAAGGGGCGAAGGGGATAAAGCGGGGGGAACGACCAGGGGAACGACCAGGGGAACGACCAGGGGAACGACCAGGGGAACGACCAGGGGAACGACCAGGGGAACGACCAGGGGAACGACCAGGGGAACGACCAGGGGAACGACCAGGGGAACGACCAGGGGAACGACCAGGTGCGGGGGGCGTCTGCCCGAATATGATCTTGAATCGGTGGGACCCGTGGGATAGAATGCTTAAGTGGCTGGCATGGTTTGTGAAGAAGGGAGGTGGGTGTCGAATTCGACTTTACAGGTCAGCAAAGGGAATACATCCAAACGGAGAACGGCATGGGCATCACGGTGATTTTTCACAACGGGGACGAGAAGATGGTCCCTTCATATATGCTGGACTACCTGATCCGGGAGAACAAGATCGTGGCCTTTCGGAGATCGTCCGGGTGGGTACATATCGGGCGTGACCCGATACGCAAGTCGCAGCAGCCTCTCACCAGGGCGGGGGAGCGGTGGAGCGACTTCCTTTTCAAGAGAAAACAGCAGGCTTGACTCCTGTCATTTGGCTTCGGCCATCCTCAATGCGGGGCACCGCTTGAGGCTATCCTGCCGTTTCTGGCCGGTTGCCTCGAGCGGGACCCGCTCCATCATCAGTCCCACTTCCTCAGCGAAGCTTATGGCACCACGCACCGTCCTGGCGTAGGATTCGTCGTCCTGCGGCTGGGTCTCAGGGAGATAGACCCGGGTCTTGTGGCTAGTGGTGCCGTAGATGGCGGCGAAAACCTCTTTCGATTCACCTTTTCGCAGACAGCAGACGTACCCCAGGCAGCTTTCCTGCCCTCCCGTTCCCTCGGGGGAGAGGTACGCGTTGTTGATGGAATGGTGCAGTTCGAGGACGTCATCGGCTGTGGGGCAGTCGATGGCGTTCAGGCTGGTTTCCAGCAGGAAGCGAACCGGTTCGCCCTCGCCGGCGGCGGAGAAGAAGCTGTCCTGCAGGTCCCCCAGGGGGAGAAAGGCCGTGTCCTGCCCGCCGAAGAAGAAATCTCCGCCGGTTTTGGCCGGTGCCGGAGGGGGCGTGGCGTCGGCGGCATCCAGGGGATATCCGATCTGAGGCGGAACCTGTAGTTCATCGAAGGGAGGCAGCATGCTTTCGGTGAAGGCGGGTAGTGACTCCGATACGGAATCCTGAAGTCCCGGCAGGATCCGGCCAGTGCAGGGTTCCTCGTCGGGCCCGGCGGTCTCCCCCACGCTCCCGTACAAGGCCGCCGCCGATGTCGTCTCCTCCGGTGCCTCTGGCTTTTCTTGTTGCACAAGGATGCGGTCCGCCTCGCGACGAGAGCCCTCGCTGCGAACCGCCTCCAGCTCTTCTTCAAGCGCCGCGGCCCGCGCCAGGGCGTCGTCCCTTTCACTTTTCAGACGCTCCAGCTCCTCGCGCGACCCTGCCTGCTCGACTTCGGCTTCCGTGGGCTGCCGCTCTTCGGCGGCGTTCAGTCGCGCGACCGCGGCGTCTCTCTCGGCGCAGACACGCTCCAGTTCCTGGCGCAGCCGGTCCAGATCGGTCCCGGCGCTCCCCTTTTCCTCCTGTGCGGCCAGCCGTTGCAGCGCCGCATCACGATCGGAAGTCACCCCCGCCAGTTCCTGTCGCAGGGAAGCCAGCTCCTTTTCAAGGCTTTGCGCCGCTTCTTCCAGTACCTCTATTCGCCGGGAGCCCTGGGTGGCGGCCTCTGCCGTCCTCCCTGCTTCCTTGCGGGCCTCTTCGAGGAGGCCGGCCGCTTCCCGGTGCTGCTTTGTTGCGGCCCCCGCGCCTTCTATTGCCGCGTCGCGTTCAGCGGTCAGCCGCGCGATGTCCTGCCGGGCACGGGCCAGGTTTTCCACCATGGCTTCCTGCTCGCGCGACAGTTCCGCATGCCGGCCCGCCAGGGTCTCCAGCTCCAGGCGCAGGTCGGCGCTCTGCTTCTGCAACTCCGCGATCGACGTGTCCTTTGCCGCCAACAATTCCTCGGACCGGCGTTGGTGAGAGCGCAGCTGGTCCCTGTCCCCGGCCAGTTCCTCCGCGCGCTGCCGCGCCGCGGTGAGCTGGCTTGCCGCTTCCTGGTGCTGAGCCGAGAGATGTCGCAACTGTTGCGAGAGGGCGTCCCGCTCGGCCACCAGGGCCCGCTGCTCCTGGTGCAATTGGGCCAGCGCGATGACTGCGTCGCCGCCGTCCTTCTGCGCCGCTGGGGCCCGGAGCGGAGCGGCGGGTGCCGAAGACGGGGTGGTTGTTGGGGCAGGGGGGGCTGTAACCGGTTCAGGAATGTCGACGGGGCTCTTTTTGACGATGGGGAGGATCGGCGCGCCGGCCAGGCCGTGCTTGAGGCCGCCGCTCCCCTTCGACCCCGCCAGGCGCAGGACTTTGGTGTTGCGCACCACCACCTCGCGCATGGCGGGGCTGTAGCTGAGATCGATCCGTTCCGGGGAAAAACCCATGGCCTTGGCGCAATCGAGGGCCTTGGCGATCTCCTCGGGGTACTCCTGCTCATTCTTCCCCTTGCCGGGGCTTGAGTAGACGTAGATCCGGTGGTCGTTTACCACCAGGGCGAGGTACACCTTCACCGGCGCCTTTTTCTTGATGGCGCAGATGTAGGCTTCCATGGTCTCCGAGCGTTTTTCGTAGGTGCGGGTGATCGGGGCGGAGCGGTAGAGATCGAGGACTTCGGATTCGGATACTTCCATACAGCCGATGGTGTTATCGAGTGCCAGCATGAGACCTCCAGTATCCGTGGTTCGGTTACCGTGCAAAAGAGCCGCGTTGCCTAATATGATATTTCGGCATCCCGGCTGTCTTCGTGAGACCCAATGGGCTTTCCGTCCCACCCTCGCGGGTGGTTTAGTATTATCGTGTATCGATCTGTATGGCGGGCGCCGGGGTGGTTGAGCGCTATGTTGCCTATGGCGTTGAATACATTACACTATTGCCGGGTAAGAAAGCAACTGGCATTTGATTTACTTTGGCCGTCCGCACCGAGCACGCCCAGTCACGGTACAGGCCTCTCACAATTGATCCAGTGGCCAAGTTGACTTTCATGTGAAGCTGCATAGAATCGTATACAGAAAAATCGGGCCACTATTTTAATGGGGCCGACGGCCCGCTCTTCATGTTAAAATGCTTGATATAACAAGAAAAAGCCTGCGAACTGAACGTGCAGCTGGAATCTTCATTATATTGTTGTTGCAGGGCAGGGGGACTTCATGGCGAATATAGAGCACGACGATAACGGGTTTACCTGTGAGTGCGGCTTGCGTAACGATTACCCAGGTTACGTGCAAGCCCACTGGAGCGTAAGGCTGTCGTATTCCTGCGCCTGTCAGAGGCAGTACATCCTTTACCGCGGCACGGTGGTGAAAACCTCGCGGGAGTCCGCTGAGATCTACGACAGCGAAGCCTTCGGCGACTGAGCCTGTACGCCCCTCATCAGCCAAGTATCCGCACCATCTCTCCTCGAGCCTTTCCCCCCTTCTTCTTGGCTGCCAAATTGCAAGTAAGACCTCACTCGCTCCCATTCCTGTCGCATCAGCTGCGGAAAACGGGGCCTCGCATGTGTTCCAGTCTGGAAAACAGTGACGAAGCGTTGACTCGCGTCAAAATTGCGCCCGCCGCGGCGCCTTAAGGTACGGGGCTTGACCCCGGATCGGGTGTTTCAAGATGACCATTAATCCCTTGCAGGCGACATCCGCATTCGCGCCGTCGCGCGACGCCGTGGAAAAGAAGATTACCCCCGCCACTTCGGGGTTCGAGGCCCTGCTGCACTCCGTCACCGGCGCTGCGGGCCACGAGCCTGTTTCCCCCCAGGTCGCGGCCGATCTGCTCCGCATCCGTATGATGCAAAGCACCCTGGCCCTGGCCGTTTCAGACTCCGGACCGGCCGCGGCGTCGATGCAGGCGTCGCAGGCGGGACCGGGCGCCTTCGCGTACGGTCCCGGCCTTCCCACCGCCTACCGCGGGACCGCTGAGCTGGAGACGGTGGAGGCGGAGGGCGAACCGGTCCCTGGGCATCTGCGCTCCATGAACGGCGCTGAGGCCGCAGGCATTGAGCACATTGAGGAAACTGCTGCCCGCTACCTTGGCACCCCTTATCGGTTCGGCGGAGAGGGGGCTGACGGCATCGACTGTTCGAGCTTCGTGCAGCAGGTTTTCCACGCCAACCAGATCGACCTGCCGAGAACGGCCCGCGAGCAGATCAACGTCGGCAGCGACGTTCCCCCGGGGGAACTGCGCAAGGGGGACCTGGTTTTCTTCCAGACCTACGCGACCTATCCCTCGCACGTCGGGATCTACCTTGGCGACGGCAAGATGATCCATGCCTCCTCCGGCAAAGGGGAGGTGACCATCTCCGACATGAACAGCGACTACTACCGGCCCCGGTACCTGGGGGCGAAGCGGATCATTTAAAGGAGGCGGCTCCCAGAAGAAAGTTTCTGTAGAGGTCCCCCCTCCCGTCCAGGGAGGGGGATAGTCTTTTGGGATATTTTCCCGGAATGCCCTGATGAACCAAAACGAAAGCCCACCGGCGGTAGCCGGGGGGCTTTCGTTTTTCATGCAGATGGCGTCATTCGGCGTGCCGTTTCACCCACTGGACGTACCGGTCCATCCATCCCTGCAGGAATTTCACCGTGTCCGGGTTGGTGATGTCGCCCGCCGCGTCGAAGAAACCTTCCCTGACCTGGATGAACACCTCGGGCTGACCCATGGTCGGCACATCGAGGTAGGCGAGCGTGTTGCGCAGGTGCTGCTGCGCGAGAGCTGTGCCGATCTGGCCGATGGAAGCCCCGAGTATGCCCGCAGGCTTACCGTTCCAGGCGCTGGTGCCGTAGGGGCGCGAGGCGTTGTCCAGGGCGTTCTTCAGCACCCCGGGCATTGAACGGTTGTACTCGGGCGTGACGAAGATGAGTCCCGTTGCCGCCTTGACCTCACTTTTCAGCCGCACGACGGACTGCGACTGGTTGTCATCTTCGTCCTGGTTGTACAGCGGCAGGTCCCCTATCTCCAGGAGCTTGAAAGAGAAACCCGCAGGCCCCAGCTTGATCAATGCGTTGGCCAGCTTGCGGTTGATCGAGTCGCGCCGCAGGCTCCCGACTATGACTGCTATCTGATACTGACTCATACCTGTCTCCTTTCTCACAGCGAAATGATCACAGCTATGACTATAGCACCCGATCACAGCATTGCTATCAGGAGTAGCGAGGCGGGTGTCAGTCGGGGAAGGTAAGGGCGCCTTCGGGATAGGGAGGCGTTTTTGCCCCTGGGTTTCCGGAACGGGAGTGGGTCAGTGGGCCGGCAACCGGAACTTGAAGAGGGTTCCCTGCTGCGTGGAGGAGGAGAAGCTGATCTTTCCTCCCAGTATTTTCTCGCCGATCAGTTGCATCGAAAACGTTCCCACGCCGCGCCCGGATCCCTCCTTGGTGCTGAAGCTGCGCTGAAAGATCCGGCACTGCACATCGTCGGGAATGGCCTTTTCATTCCAGACGTAAAAATCCAGGGCGTCCTGCTCCTGCTCGAACCAGACCTTCACCTCGCCATGCTCCTCCGTTGCCTCCAGTGCGTTCAGGACCATGTTTGCCATCACCCGCAGTGCCAGTGACTTGTCGGTCTTGACCGAGAGCAAAGGAAGCGAGTCGGGAAGCAGCAACGACTTATCGTTGGTGGCGTCGTGTTTGGAGAAGATGCCATTCAGTTCGGCCAGAAGTTCTGCCGCGGTCGTGTCGTCGCGAGACGGACGGTACTCCAGGAAATTGCTTTTGAAGAGACAGCGCTGGATCTCCAGTTCCTTGTGCAGCCTCAGTGCGGCCCGGTGGATCATGAGTGCCATTTCCGACTGGTTTTCCCTGACCAGGAACTGGCTCGCTCCTAAAAGGCCCGTGAACATGTTTCCCATGTCGTGGAAGAAGGTTCTCTCCAGGGCCGCGCGCAGATGCTCGAGGGTGACATCATGCAGGAAGAGCAGGATGAACTTCTGCCCCTCCAGCTTTAGGATGGTGGCCCGGACCATGATCGCGTAGTCGACGGCTGTCTCGCCCTTGTAGGTGCTCAGCGAGCACAGCTTTTCCACCGGTTCCTCGCCTTCGAGCGCGGCGACCATCGCGATGACGGCGCCGCAGGTGCTGCAGTAGCGCGTGGTCCCGCAGCCGCTGGGCTCGTCATGGCTGTGGATGCATCCGAGCGCTTCGCCAAGGCGGAGCCCCAAAACCGCCGAAGGGTCCTCGACCCCCAGGGTTTCGAGGAAAGAGTCGTTCAGCCCGACAACCTGGCGGTGCTCGTCCAGTACCGCTATCAGTCCGCCGATTGAGTGCAGCAGTTCGTGGATGATCGGGTTGGTGGCAACCTTCCCTATTTCTTCTTTGAGTTGATCGTCGGTGGCGCGTTCGGCGGGAGCGAAATGTGTATCCACAGCAGCCTCCAAGGGAGAAACCCGATTAGAACAAGCTGTATATGCCAAAGCGAGCGTCGTGGTGGTGGACAGAGACGGGAGTACAATGGGTGATGTTTAATCTTTTTTTCCTGTAATGTCAATCGGTTGTTGCAGAATACGTTTTTTCTGAGTGGGGGCGGGCAGCACATGGAAACGGCGTGCTATGGGAACCCATGGACATAGGAGTTGGTATACTGGTGAATCTTTAAGCCAGGCCTGCTGGAAGAGCGGACCTCTTTGGAAAGGGCATAAAAATTAAGGAGGTATATTCAATGGTGCGCATCATCTTTATATTCGCACTCGCCTTGTCTGCCGGGTGCACGACGGATGCGGTATGGCGCGGGCTCTATGAAGGAGTCCGGGTACACAAGGACCTGCATAGCACGCCTCCGGAGCGTGCCGGACAGCCGGCTTCTCCCGACTATACGGCCTATGAGCGGATGCGGAGCGAGGCGCGGCCATAAAAAAAACCGGTAACTGTGGCATCAGGGGGAGGAGTGGGGGCGTGAGTAAGAGGGGCTCAGGGGCGCCAGCGGTAGAGGTCGAGCGGGATGCGTCCGTGGGAGTCGAAATGGATTCCCTCGTCTTCCAGCCGCAAGCGCTGCCGTTCATCCACCTCGCTGCCGCCCGAGCGGGGGCTGATTTCTCCCCTGGCGTTTATGACGCGGTGCCAGGGGACAGAGGGATCGTTGAGGGCGCTCAGGGCATAGCCGACCTGGCGGGCCCGGCCGGGAAGGCCAGCCAAAGCCGCGATCTGTCCGTAAGTAGCCACTCGTCCTCTCGGGACCAGTGAGACGACAGCATATATGTCTTGATAGGTGGATGAAGTCATGGTGCGCCTTTAGCCGATACGACCGTTTTCAGTCCTTCGGGGCGGTGAATAAAGCACTGCCGGAGGCGT
The DNA here is from genome assembly GCF_019063845.1 of Geomonas subterranea. Lineage (NCBI taxonomy): Bacteria > Pseudomonadati > Thermodesulfobacteriota > Desulfuromonadia > Geobacterales > Geobacteraceae > Geomonas > Geomonas subterranea. The sequence goes on along the minus strand of NZ_CP077683.1, from coordinate 2,702,319 downwards.
ATATAAGTGTCGGAGAAACACGACGTACTTTATCACGAGTCGATGCTGGGGAGCAACGGGGTTATGGCGGAGCGAGGCCAGCCAAAAATCCTCATTCCGCGGCCTTTTCCCCATCTGCGATCTCCGATCATCCACTGGTACATCGTTCGCCTAACCCGCCGGGTGAGCCACCAGACACGCTGTGCGAGTCTCGGACCGCTGGGGGGCATCTGGATAACGGCGGGAAGATTTAACTTGAACAGGAGTTGTCGTTAATTTAGAGTGCCTAACTGCAGTGGCATCTCGACCATACCCGGCTGAAACTCAAGGAGGTGTTTCCTCTCATGTCGTTTCGTACTCTTTCTTTGCTGCTCGCTGTTCCTGTTGTTGCAGGTTGTGCCATAGGAGTCCCACAAAACCGGCAAGAGTTCGTTGAGATGTACAAAGATGCCAAGGTCTTCGGCAAGGCTGAGCATTACATCATCAACCGCCCGGCTAAAACTGTTACCACAGATGTAAAAGCGTTTGCTCAAAAGTGCCTCAATGTTCGGGTGGTAGATCCGCCGAACTATGCTTTGAAGGAGACAGGAGGTTCGACCACTTTCCGGCCGCGTTTTGAGAGTGTTGGTAAGGACACAAACTCCCTTACGCTGCAGGAGGAGTATAACGACAGCCAGATGTCGGGGGCGCCACGGGGCGGTATCTATACCCTCGTGGCTGAGATCCGGCCCGCAGGCAAAAACAAGACAGAGCTTGATATCTACCACGCCAGGCGCGGCAAGATTTCCGAGCCGCTCAAACAATGGGCGGATGGTGACAAGTGTGCCTGTCCGTCCCTTAATCGAGGGTGGTGAAGACGCAACCAGGAGGAACGAGTTTCTTTGGAAGCAATTTTTGAGCTGGTTTTCGGTTTGCTGTGGGAGTTGTTTGCCAACCTTGTTTTTCAGGTATTGGTGGAGTTGGGCATGCGCTCGCTTGTGGAACCTTTCCGGAGAAGCGATCGCAGGCATCCCGTGTTGGCGTTCATCGGAAGCATCATGCTGGGAAGTCTGGCCGGGGTGGTAAGCGTCTGGATCCTTCCAAACCACATCTTTCACGTAAAGCACCTGCAAGGGTACGGGCTCATTTACGTGCCGCTTCTGTGCGGAGCAACCATGGCCGGATTGCGGCGGCTAAGGGAGTCAAGGGGACAGCAGGTCTTTTTCATGGACAGCTTTACCTACGGCTATACCTTCGCGCTTTTCATGTCGCTTGTCAGATTTTACAGAGCGGGATGAAAGGCGAGGCATGAGAAGGCCTGAAGGCCTCCGTTTTGGTAGCCGGTAGCCTATATAGTAACTTTCTAAACGGTCAATACCACAACGAAGGACGAGATTGAATTGAAATGCCCTCAATGTGACATCCATATTCCGATTGCACATCTCTTGTCCGGAGGTAAGCAGCATCTTTCGACAGGTGATGTGCACCCGGCCGGGATGCTGTGCCTCACATGCAATGGCCGATACTATCTAGACTTTAACAAGTTCTGGTTATGGGCTGCGTCCTTTTTTGCACTCGTAGGGTTAGCGAAGATCGGGCATTTGCAGATGTCGCATCATTATGCGCTTCAGGCGTATCTGTTCCTCTGTGTCTGCGCCATTGTCCTTCCCAGCATCCGCCTGTCCGCAACTCCGGGCCCACTGGAGAAGAGCAGTGTCAGCATGTTCTATCGATTACACCTCATCATCTATCTATCGTTGTGCGGTTCCGGGGCGTTCATCGCTGCGGATATCTACTCCAGCCTGACTCCTGCAAAAAGCAGCCTCATTGAAATACAGGGCCGGGTCAAAGAGATCGGTATCCGAAACGGCAGGTTCTCATTCATCACGCTGGAGACCCCACCCAACCTGGAGTTTCTGGTCTATGACCGCTTTGATTCGCCGGCAGCCCACCTTGAGCCAGGTACGGCTGTCTCGTTGTTTGTCGACAAAGACCCCAGCATCACCGGCGACTCCTATACGGTTTGGGAAGTGAGGGATGGAGTAAAGAAAGTCCTGCTTCCCTATGAGGATCTACGGATAACCAGGATGTACGAGGTGAATAAGGCGCGGGTTCCTTACCTGGGACTCTTTATTGTATTATTGGTAGGATATATTGGCACCAAATACCGGCTGAAACGGATCGGTTTTGCAGGAGAGAAGAGTTTAAAGAGGGAAGACCTGCAAAAGCCAGAGGAAGTAATCACACCTCACCCTGGCGCTCGGCGAGCGGAACCAGAGCTTGATGAAAAATTCTATAGTAACCCGTTATCAATATTTGCAAAAGCAAACCGCTCGACTTACAACATATTAGCCATAATTGCGACAGCATCTTTAATAGCGGCGTTGCTTAGCATCTTTATGTTTTTTGCGATTACTGCTTTTAAAGTGTTTACGTGTGTGTTCATTTCATCTGTTTCCATCATTGCACTTTTGAAAATTACTAGTTTTTTTATCAGTATCTACCACACAAACAAGACGTTATTTGCGACATCACTGGTACTGATCGCTGGAACAATAAGTGTTTACCAATTCGGTTCGCCTTATAGGCTCTATGAACAAATAACCGCCCCTCCCCCCGTAACAACTACAGCAAAAACCATATTTACAGCCCATCTGAATGGGCCACTTTCCACTGAAGACAATCTCCTGTACTGCGCCATCTTCCAAAAGGCCTGGGATATGATGCGTACCCAGATGATCAAGGAGGATATCCGGCTAAAGGACGAGCCACCGTCTGTCCGGCAGTTGAACCAACTAGCACTTGGCAACGATGATCTCTCACCGGATTCCTATGTCGCCGGCGCCGGTGCATATTCGCAGGACCTTGTTCAGCGCGTTAACGGGGAGGTGCAAAAAAAGTTTGGTGATCAGGCGGATGAAAACTTCAGATTGCCTCAAGCTTCTGCCGGCAATCGGTCGATCATCGCCTATGGATTCCTGTACAAGAACCTGGAATTTCCCATCGAGTTTGAAAAGATCCCCACCCCCCTGTCATTCCAGGCCGCTAGCAGTATCACACCTGTTAAGGCGTTCGGCATCGAACTCTTTTCTCACGAAAACCGTCTGCACGAGAAGCTTGCCAGCCAGGTAAGCATTCTGGATTACCGGGACGACAATGACTTTATCCTGTCGTTAACCAGTAAATCAAAGGATGACGAGATAATTCTGGCTAAGATCAAGCCGGGAAAAACCATTCTGGACACCTATCAGGCGGTCGCAAAAAGGATCACCAGCGGCAAGCGGTCTGTCATAGAGGAACACGAATCGCTGAAAATCCCCAAAATCAACTTCGATCTGAGCCACCGTTTCTCTGAGTTTGATGGTAAACCGCTGCTGAACAACGACTGGGAGAAATGGTATATTGCCGCCGCAACTCAGGCTATACGGTTCAAGCTGAATGAAAAAGGGGCGGTTCTCAAGTCCAAAGCCTTTATCCTGGGAAGAATGAAAGGTGAAGCTCCGGTAGGGAGATCGAAACCGAGAATGTACATCTTCGACAAACCGTACTTGATCTGTCTGAAGCAAAAGGCCGGCAAACAACCCTACCTCGCGCTCTGGGTCAACAATCCCGAGTTGATGAGGACGAAATGAAACGCACTAAGACAAAGACTGTCGTCGGGGCAATTCTCGCGCTGCTGCTTCTGCTGCTGGCCGCTGGCATCTGTCTGCCGGAGCGGTTGATCATCCCTGTCAAAGGTGCAACGAAGTCGGACTGGAATGCCAAAAGCTTCTGGTTCAGCCCTTGGGGGAAATCAGGCGTGCACAAGGGGATAGACATCTTTGCTCAGGAAGGGGTTCCCGTTATTGCGGCCAGTTCCGGCTTGGTGGTGCAGGCGGGTTTCACACCGGGCGGCGGGAACGTGGTTTCTGTCCTCGGCCCAAAATGGCGGGTTCATTACTATGCCCACCTGAAGAGCATCAACGTTACCAATGGTGAGTTCGTCTCTCAAGGCAGCAAACTCGGAACGGTCGGCAGCACGGGCAATGCAGCAGGGAAACAACCTCACCTTCATTATGCGATCATTACGCAAATTCCTTATGTGTGGCTTTTTCAGACAGAGAAATATGGATTTGACAGAATGTTTTTTCTGAATCCGCATGACCTGCTGAGGCGATAACAGATGAGGAATGTATGAGGGGACGTTGCCTTGTGATGTGGTGCCCCGCACTCGTGGGGTAGGTTTTGTTTTTGAATAGCTAGGAGGGCAAATGCGGCGCGCTATACTATTTCTCATGATTTTATCTTTTTGCGTATTTGGTGTCTGCACTGGATGTCTTGCAGCCGGGAAGAACGTCGAAACACCTGTGAGGCAGGCGGAAATGTCAAACGCCACTCTAAAGAGTTACTATGAGTTAAGCGACCCGGATTATCCTCACATAAAGAAGTTGCTCACAATCCACGACTTCAAGGCTCTCGACCAACTGTTCTCACAACGCCTGGCTCTCTACGAAAAGGATGTCAGGTACGAGTGGCTTTTACAGGACTCCTACAATATCTTCACACCCGATGAGGGCATCGCGGCTGAAGACATCGATGCCTGGATTGAGGAAACAGATTCCTTCATAGCATACGCCGCCAGAGGGAGATTCCTGACGCAACTGGGGTATTCAGCGCGCGGGGCAAAATTCGCCAGCAACACCCCGAAGTACAAGATGAAGGAGATGGCCTATTTCTTTGCTGAGGCGACCAAGGACTTACAAGCCTCTATTTCTAGAAACCCTCGTTTCATGCCGGCCTACGCATGCATGATCAGGATGGCAAAGGCGACAAGCATGCCATTCACCGCGAAAGAGGTCCTCTCAAAGGCTGAAGCCCAGGACAAACGAACCTTCTACGTTAGGCACGAGTACATGGGAACCTTACTACCGAGATGGGGCGGGTCGTATGAGGAGATGGCGGAGTTTGCTAGATACGCAATCAAGTACGTCCACTTGAACCCACTGTTATGGAGCTTGCAGGGCGATGTAGATGCGGATCATGGGGATAACTATTTTGGTCGAGGGAAGTGGGACGAAGCCATAGCCTCTTACAGCGCCGCCCTAAAATTCGGCGACCGTCTGTCGTGGTTAAGGTGGAGGGCCCTCAGCTACTCCAGAAATGGCGACAAAGACGGGGCGATGGCCGATGCAAAGCGTACACTCAAGTACACTCCTAAAGACGATTCGGCACGCAATTTGTCCACTACGGGGAACGAACTCGGATTAAATTTCGACCTCACCGCAAATACAAGTGTCGCCCGGAACATCGCTGCAGACACCAAGACTTATCTCGTTTTCTTAGTGGACCATCAGATTGACTGGCTTGCCACGAGACCGGATAAAGGCAAGTCCGTGGTAGACAGCAACGAGACAAAGATAGAGCGGACGATCAGGGGGATGGGGCACGTTTGCGTGCAGAAGTCAGATCTGATGCACCTGTTGCAGGATCGTCACCTGGCGCTCGAAGACCTTCCACAACCAGAGCGCCTGCTGTTGGCTAAATCGCTGGGTGCCGATGCCATCATCAACGCCAGGATCACCGACATGGGGAAAAACCATATTCAGAATATGTATTTTGAAAACATCCAGATAGACGCGATATCAGTAAACACCGGAGCGACCGTATGGAGTGCTCAGTTGAAAGGAAGCGTCATTTACCCCAAAAACGACTACGCCTACACCTACATCCTCGACACCATGGAGAATGAGTTGTACAGCCTCTTACACTCCAAGCTGAAAGCTCAGTTTCCAGTACCGCCGAAGTAATTGGCGGCCTCGATGGGGCCGAGTCAGTAAGGGATATTCTTGAGATTTTGAGATTTGATCAGCCAATAATGCAAATCTCCAAAAATCAAGAACGACCCACTCTTTCCCCCTGACTAAGATAGACTCGGATGCGAAAAAAACGCGCCAGTCACGCTCATGCACGTTGAGGCACTAAAATGAAACCAAAAGAGCTAGGCGAAAAATATGACAAGATTGCCCAGTGGTGGCACGAGAGACATCATGATTCTCAATATGGAATGAAACAACTTGATGTTGCTCTCAAATTTGCGTCCGGCAGGTCAGCACTTGATGTTGGATGTGGTACAGGTGGGAGAATCATTCGTAAATTACAAGATCAGGGATTTGTAGTAACAGGAATAGATGTTTCTGAAGAGATGATAAATTTGGCGCTTCAAAATCATCCGAATACATCTTTTTTTGTGCAGGATATTTGCACTTGGGAAACTGATAACAAATTCGACTTTATAATTGCTTGGGATAGCATCTTTCACCTGCCCATACAAATGCACAGTCCAGTCATAGAAAAGCTATGTAGTTTATTGGAAGAAAACGGTGTCCTTATATATTCATTTGGCAATGTGACCGGCGAGCATACCGACAGATGGCATGAGGATGATTTCTACTACAGTTCAATTGGCATAAACGGGAATCTGTCAGCCCTTATAAGCAATGGACTTACCATAATGCACCTGGAATTAGACCAGTTTCCAGAAAGACATGTTTATGTTGTAGCAAGAAAGTCTTAACAAGGTTGGTGGTGCAGTGCAGCCTGCTCACCACCCGCACCGTTGGGCACATGGAGATTCTTATCATGCTTCAAATTCACAGCGAATCTCACAAAACAACGAGAATTGGTTGGCTTCGAGCAGCCGTGCTTGGTGCTAATGACGGAATAATTTCGGTCGCAAGCCTTGTCGTCGGCGTTGCTACCTCTGGAGCACCACAAAATAGTATTCTGCTCACCGGTGTGGCCGGTCTGGTCGCTGGAGCTATGTCAATGGCGGCTGGCGAGTATGTCTCGGTTCAATCGCAGGCTGATACTGAAGGCGCTGACATTAAAAGAGAAAGGCGTGAACTACAGGTTCAACCGGAGAGCGAACTCGCAGAGCTGACTTCAATTTATGTGAGCCGAGGTCTCGATCAACCGCTAGCACGTCTGGTAGCAGAAAAACTGACGTCCAGTGATGCACTCGTGGCTCACGCTCGTGACGAACTCGGCATTACCGAGCCCCTACGGGCTCGGCCGGTTCAAGCTGCTCTCGCCTCTGCAATTTCTTTCGTGTCAGGTGCCATTGTTCCAATCGTAACCTTGTTGCTCGCTCCTACAGCCTGGGTTGCCGAGGTCTTATCTGCGACCGCGCTGGTCACTTTAGCCATTTTGGGGGCAACCGCTGCATATGCCGGTGGCGCGCCTATTGCCAAGGGGGCGATTCGTGTCGCTTTCTGGGGGGCGTTCGCAATGGGACTAACCGCGGGCGTCGGTAAGCTCTTCGGCACGGTGGTTTGAGTAATACAGCTCAACCATGTCGCTGGGACAATAGGGGGAAGTTCTTGAGATTTTGAGATTTGATCTGCCGGCAGTGCAAATGCAGAAGGGGTAGCCGTGAGGCTGCCCCTTCTTGTTTTTACGGGCTTATTAAAGCTGCTGATCTCAGGTCAGGTTCCACAGGAACATTTCCCACATCTCTTTCCAGCTCTTGCCGACCTCGGCGACCACGCTGGGCTCGAAGCCGCAGTGCATCATGCATTGGGCGCAGCGCGGGTCCTTGCCTACGCCGTACTTGTCCCACTGGGTCTTTTCCATCATCTCGGCGAAACTGCCGTAGTGCTCGTCGGTGATGAGGTAGCAGGGGGCCTTCCAGCCGCGCGGGTTGCGGGTCGGATTGCCCCAGGGGGTGCACTCCAGTTCCTTCTCACCCTTTAAAAACCTGAGATACATGGGGGTCGAGAAGAAACGGAACCGCTTGCTCATCTCGTACACGGCCTCGAACTTCTTCTGGATCTCGCGCCGCTCAAGGAACAGCTTCTCCCCCACGGCCTCGTACCCGAATCCGGGGGCGACCAGGAAGCCGTCGACACCCAGGTCCTTCAGATGGGAAAACAGCATCTCGATCTCAATGAGGTTCGTTTCCTTGAAGATGGTGGTGTTGGTGCAGAGACGGAAACCGAGCTCCTTGGCCTTCTTGATGGCGGACATGGCGATCTTGAAGGTGCCGGGGCGCTCCAGGATGCGGTCGTGGGTCTCTTCCATGCCGTCCAGGTGCACGTTGATCACGAAGTTCGGGTGCGGCTTAAGGGTGTCCAGCGCCTTCTCCAGGAGCAGGGCATTGGTGCAAAGGTAGATGTGCTTCCCTCTCTTCAGGACCTCGTCGATCAGTTCGAAGATGTGGGGATACAGGAACGGCTCGCCGCCGGTGATGGTGACGACCGGTGCCGGGCACTCGTCCACGGAGTCCAGGCACTCCTTCAGGCTCATCATCTCCTGGATGGTGTCGGCGTACTCCCTGATGCGGCCGCAGCCGGAGCAGGCGAGGTTGCACAGATGGGTCGGCTCCAGCATGAGGACCAGGGGGTATTTCTCCTGGTTCTTCATCTTGTTGCCGACGATGTAACGGGTGAGGTCGTAATTCAATCGCATCGGAAAACGCATTGTAGAGGTATCCTTCCGGCTGTTCTTGGGTTGAAGTCTGATAAACATGGCTGCGGGACAGGCTGGGGTGATGAAGCTTTCAGCCTGTCCCGCGTCTAGCTGCCTGACTGAAACAAAAGCTCTGCTACTTGACTACGGTCAGTTGCGGATGCACGCTGCCGGCTCCCTTCAGGAAGGCCTGGCAGGTGGCGGCGATCCCGGCTCCGTCGAGCCCGAGGTCGGCGCGCAACTGCGACTGGCTCCCCTGCTCGATGAAGCTGTCGGGGATGCCTATGCGCTTCACCCGCACGCCCGTCAGTCCCGCGTCGGCCATGGCTTCCAAAACGGCGCTGCCGAAGCCCCCCAGGAGGGCGTTCTCCTCGACGGTGACGACGCAGCCGGTGCGTCCGGCCTCGGAGAGGATCAGGTCGCGGTCCAACGGCTTCACGAAACGGGCGTTCACGACGGAGGCGAAGATCCCCTTCTGCTTCAAAAGGGCGGCGGCCTCCAGCGCGGGGTAGACGGTGGAGCCGACGGCGACCAGGGTGAGGTCGGTTCCCTCGACCAGCAGTTCACCCTTGCCGATCTCGATCGACTTCAATTCCTTGTCCATCCGGACTCCGTACCCGGCGCCGCGCGGGTAGCGCAACGAAACGGGGCGGCCGTGATAGATGGCGGTCTTCAGCATGTGCTGCAACTCGTTCTCGTCCTTGGGCGCCATCACGGTGAGCTCCGGGAGGTGGCGCAGGTAGGAGATGTCGAAGGCGCCGTGATGGGTCGGGCCGTCGTCGCCCACGAGGCCGGCGCGGTCCAGGGCCAGGGTCACCGGGAGCTTCTGCAGGCAGATGTCGTGGAAAACCTGGTCGTAGGCGCGCTGGGTGAAGGTCGAGTAGATGGCGGCGACCGGGCGGAACCCTTCGACGGCGAGCCCGGCCGCGAAGGTCAGCGCGTGCTGTTCGGCGATGCCGACATCGAAGAAGCGCTCCGGGAAGCGCTCCGCGAACGGGGTGAGGCCGGTGCCGTCGGGCATGGCCGCGGTGATGGCGAGGATCTTCTCGTCCTTCTCGCCCAGCTTCACCAGGGTGTTGCCGAAGACGCTGGTGTAGGAGGGGGGCGCCTGCTTGCCGGCGGTGGCGCTGGCGGGCTTGGTGGGGGCGACGCCGTGGTACTTGTCCGGCATGTCCTCCGCCGGGCCGTGGCCTTTTCCCTTCTTGGTCATCACGTGGAGAAGGATCGGGCCTTCCAGCCGCTTCACGTTTTCCAGGACGCCGAGGAGCGTGGGGATGTCGTGACCGGCGATGGGGCCCACGTACTCGAAGCCGAGCGCCTCGAAGAGCGTCCCCGGGGTGAGGAACCCCTTGAGAGAGTTCTCCGCCTTCTTGGCGAAATGCAGGATGTTGCCGCCGATGGCGGGAATCCCTGCCAGGAGACCTTCCATCTCCTTCTTCAGCCCGCGGTAGTAGGAGCCGGTCATCTTGCGCGAGATGAAGGAGGATAGGGCACCCACGTTCTTCGAGATGGACATCTCGTTGTCGTTTAGGACGACGATCAGGTTCTTTTTCAGGTGTCCCGCCTGGTTCAGCGCCTCCAGTGCCATGCCGCCGGTGAGCGAGCCGTCCCCGATCACCGAGATGACCCGGGCGTCGTCACCCTTGAGCGTGTGGGCCACCGCGAGGCCGAGCCCCGCCGAGATGGAGGTGGAGGAGTGCCCGGCCCCGAAGGCGTCGTGGGGGGACTCGGAACGCTTGGGAAAGCCGCTGATCCCCTTGTAGCAGCGCTGGGTGTGGAAGCTGTCGCGCCGCCCGGTGAGGATCTTGTGGGTGTAGGCCTGGTGGCCGACGTCCCAGACGATGTTGTCCTTGGGGGAGTCGAAGCAGTAGTGCAGCGCGATGCTGAGCTCGACCACACCCAGGTTGGAGGCCAGGTGTCCGCCGGTCTTCGCCACCGTATCCATGAGGAAGCCGCGCACCTCGCCGGCGAGCAGCACCAGCTCCTCGGCATCCAGCTTCTTCAGGTCGTCGGGACCGTTTATCTTGCTGAGCAATGTGTACATGGATCTCCTTGAGAACCTGTAGCGATTAGAAACCAAAAAACATTGGCCACGGAGCAAATCCGAGACAGATATTCTCCGTGGCTAACGGTTTTGTATGTAGCCGTTGTCTTTGAACCACTTCACCGCGCGCTCCAGGGCGTCTTCCACGGGAGTCTGCGGCACCCCCAGTTCGGCCTGCGCCTTGGCGGAGTCGAAATACATGAACTTCCGCGCCATCTGCACGCCCGCCAGCGGGATGAGCGGTTCGCGACGGGTGACCAGGGACAGCGCATGGTTCGCGTAGGCGGCCATCAGTATCGGGTAGTAGGGAAGCTTCACCCGGGGCGCCTTCAGCCCGGTCAACGCCGACAGCATCTCGAAGATCCCCGCGAGCGTCAGGTTGCGGTTCCCCAGGATGTACTTCTGCCCGATCCTTCCCTTCTGCGCCGCGAGGAGGTGCCCCCGTGCGCACGCCTCGACGTCTATCAGGTTCAGTCCGGTGTCGAGGTAGGCGGGCATCTTCCCGTTCAAAAAGTCGACGATGATCTTTCCCGTGGGGGTCGGCTTCACATCCATGGGCCCGACCGGCGTCGACGGGTTGACGATCACCAGCGGCAGCCCCTTGTCGAGGTACGACTCCGCCGCGCGCTCGGCCAGGAACTTGCTCTTCTTGTAATCCCCGACCATGTCGTTGAAATCGACCGGGGTCTCCTCGTTGCCGGGGGTACCGTCGCCGGGATTCCCCAGGGTCCCCACGCTGCTTGTGTAAACCACCTTGCCTACACCGGCCGCGAGTGCTGCGGAAAGGATGTTGCGGGTGCCGAGCACGTTGGCGTCGTACATGGCCTGCGGCGTCCTGGTCCAGAGACGGTAGTCGGCGGCGGCATGGAAGAGGAGGTCACATCCCGACAGCGCGGTGACCAGCGCCTGGCGGTCGGAGAGATCCCCCTCGTGCAGCTCGAGGTCGAGCCCGGCCAGGTTGCGCCGGTCCGAGCCGCGCCGCACCAGCACGCGCACCCGGTACCCGTCCTTCAGGAGCTCGCGCACGATGCTCGCGCCGATGAAACCGGTGGCTCCGGTGACGAAGGCCCTCATACGCCGCCGTTACTCCGCAGCGCCGGTCAGGGTCCGGTAGGTCCCCAGCGCCATGAGCGGGAAGCAGTTGCGGTAGATGTGGTACTTGATCATGAAGTACTTGGGGAACCCGGTCCCGGTGTACTGCGTCTCGTCCCAGGTTCCGTCCTGCTTCTGCGTCGAGATCAGGTACTGGATGCCGCGCACCACGGTGGATGACTGCGCCTCGCCGGCCGCCATCAGGCCCAGGAGTGCCCACCCGGTCTGCGATGCCGTGCTTTCCCCCATCCCCGCCAGGGTAGCGTCGTGGTAGGATTCGCAGGTCTCGCCCCAGCCGCCGTCGATGTTCTGGCGCGACTTGATCCAGTTGACCGCCTTCTTTATGTAGGGCTCCTCCATGTTCTCGCCGATGGCGGCGAGCCCGCAGAGCACGCTCCAGGTTCCGTAGAGGTAGTTCACCCCCCAGCGTCCCCACCACGGACCTTCCGGCTCCTGGTTCTTCTTCAGGAACTCCAGGGCGCGCTGCGCAGCCGGGTAGGTGATGGGATAGCCGAAGGTCCCCATCAGTTCCAGCATCCGGCCGGTGAGGTCGGCCGTGGGGGGGTCGATGAGCGCCTCGAGGTCGGCGAAGGGGATCTTGTTCAGGATGTGCCTGGTGTTGTCCTTGTCGAAGGCGCCCCAGCCGCCGTTTTTGCTCTGCATCCCCAGGCACCAGTTGATGCCCCTCTTCACGGCCTCGTTCATCGCCTTGCGGTCCTTCACCTCGATCCCCTTCAGGGCGATCATGACGAAGCCGGAGTCGTCGACGTCGGGGTACCAGTCGTTGATGAATTCGAAGGCCCAGCCGCCGGGCTCGAGGTCGGGTGACTTGATCTTCCAGTCCCCGGGTCTTCTCACCTCGCGGTCCAAAAGCCATTGCGCGCCCTTCACCAGGGAGGGGTGGTCCGACGGCACACCCGAATCGACGAGCGCCTTGAGGGCGAGCGCCGTGTCCCACACCGGCGAGACGCAGGACTGCAGGACGAGATGGTCGTCGGTCTCTATGCAGAAGTGCTCCAGCGCCTTCAGCCCCTGGGCCACGGCGGGGTGCCCGTTATCATAGCCAAGAACGCTCAGTGCGAGCACCGCGTTCAGCATGGCCGGCTGGATCCCGCCCCAGTCCCCGGACTCCTCCTGGTGCTCCAGCAGCCACTCTTCCGCCTTGGCCATCGCCCGCTTCCGGAAGGGACGGATGGGGCTTCTCTCGTAGACCTTGAGCATGTGGTCCAGGCCGATGAAGAAGTTCTTCCAGGTGAGGATCCCTTCTTCCTTGGTGAAGGTGTAGTCGATGGCGCGCGGCGGCCGCACGAACAGTTCCTGCACCCTCTGCGCCGGGGGAAGCTTGTGCACCGGCCGCTTGAACATCACGATGGAGAGCGGGATGATGGTCGCCCTGGCCCAGCTGGAGAACTCGTAGATGTTGATGTAGGCCCAGTTCGGGAGCAGGTTCAGCTCTACCGGCATGCTGGGGACGCCGAGCCAGTCAAATTCGCCGAACAGCGCCAGGAAGATCTTGGTGAAGACGCGCGACTTGATCACCCCTCCCTTGGAGAGGATGAAGGCGCGCGCCTTCTGGAGTGCCGGGTGCTCGGCGGGGTACCCCGCGAGCTTCAGGGCGAAGTAGGCCTCGATGGTGGTGGAAAGGTCGCCGGGACCGCCGTAGTAGATGGTCCAGAATCCCTCCTCGGTCTGTTTGGAGAGGAGGTAGTTGCTCATCTTGCGCTCGCGCTCGTGATCAACAAGCCCGAGGAAGTGGAGCAGCATTATATATTCCGCCGTTATGGTGACATTGGATTCAAGCTCGGCCCACCAGTAACCTTTGGGAAGCTGTTCACGAAAGAAGAAGTCGCGGCTGCCTTCAATAGCGTGGTCGAGGGGGCTCTTTGCCTTGCCCGGCTTACTCTTCCAGAGTGCGGGGGGGAACTGATGGACGGTCGCCCCTGCCTTGTGTTCGACGTTCAGTTCAGGTTCACTGACGGTGCCGTTGAATGAGGTGAGTGCATGTGATATGGGGTGTTTGAAGGGGGACGTCACCACATACTCCTTTCTGCCGGATTGGGACAGTTTAACCCAGTCTAGCTGCTTTACTCATAGTTACAAGGCTGGAAATCTACCATGTATTTGTGAAAAGGTACACTGTTTTTTCCTGGTATTGAATTTTTTTCCTAATGAAAACAATGATTTTGCTCGGTGCGGTTGATTGTGCGCCCGGTGTGTGCTAGGTTGCAGGGGCTTAATTTTGTATGCGGAAAAGGTCAATGATCCTATGAATGAAGCCCCCAAAACGAGTCTTTTGTTCTCCCTGGCGTCGCGCCGCCCCTGGCTGGTGCTTACCTTCGCGCTACTGTTGTCCGTTCTCTCCATCTGGCTCACCGCCCAGCGCATGGAGTTTCTCACCGGCCGCGACGACCTGATGCCGCAGAACACCTCCTTCAATCGCGACTACCGCGCCTTCCGCGCCGAGTTCGGCAGTACCGAGGACATCGTGGTGGTGATCGAGGGGGAGGACGCCGACAAGGTGGGGAGCTTCGGGAGCCGTCTGCACGACGCGCTGGTGAGGGACAAGGCGCACTTCTCCGATGTCTTCTATCCCTTCGCGCTCCCCTATTTCCGGGACAACGGCCTTCTGTTCATGCCTTTGGAGGACATCAAGGAGCTGCGCCGCAACTTGACCTTGGCGGCGCCGGCCCTGCGGGCGCTCTCCGCGTCCCCCTCGGTGCAGACGCTCTTCACCCACATGACCGGCAGCATCGGGCGCTACCTGGCCGGCGACGAGAAGGAGCTCCCGGGAATACTGTTCATGCTGGACAAGCTGGGGGCCGGCTTCACCACCTTCGGTACCGGGAAGGGGGGCGTCCCCTCGATGGAAAGCGTCTTCATGAATCCCGATTCCGCCTTTGCGCGCGCGGGACGCCAGCAGATACTGACCGCGCTCCCGGTGCGGGACATGACCGGGTTCGTCCCTGCCAAGGCGGCGATAGCCGTCGTCCGCGCCGAGGTGGCCCGCCTGAAGGCACTCCCCGAATTCAAGGGGGTGAGCGTGGGGCTCACCGGGACCCCGGTGCTGGAGCACGAGGAGATGACCACCAGTGAAAAGGACATCACCATGGCGACGGTGGTCTCCCTGGTGCTGACGGTGGTCCTGCTCCTCTTCGCCTTCCGCGGGGTGCTTAACGTCTTTGCCGCCATGGTTTCACTGCTGGTCGCCATCTCCCTCTCGTTCGGCTTCGCCACCGTCGCTGTCGGGCACCTGAACATCCTCTCCATGGTGTTTGCCGTAATGTTGATCGGCATCGGCATCGAGTACGGCATCCAGGTGGTGCTGCGCTACCAGGAGGAGCTGCAACTGGGGGCGGGGGAAATGGTCGCGCTGGAAACGGGAGTGACGAGGAACGTCTGGGCCATCGTCATGGCCGCAGCCACCGTCGCAGCCGCTTTCCTCACCTTCGTTTTCACCGACTTCCGCGGTATTGCCGAACTGGGCATCATCGCCGCCGGCGGTGTCGTCATCTGCGTCCTGGTCACCTTCACCGTGCTTCCCGCTTTGCTGGTGATCCTCACCCGGTACCGCAAGGCCCGCACCCCCGCAACGGCGGCACGCCCGGGCGAGCACGGGGTGCTGGCGCGTCTCATGTTCGGCCGGCCGAAGCTGGTGATCGCCCTGACGCTCGCCCTGTGCGTCGCCTCGCTCTATCCCCTCTCCCGGGTCTCCTTCGACTACAACCTCATGAACCTGCAGGCCAAGGGGCTGGAGTCGGTGACCTACGCCTACAAGCTGATGAGAAGCAAGGAGAACAGCGGCTACTTCGCCGTGGTCATGGCCGATAACGCCGCGGATGCCCAGGCGAAGACGGCCAGGCTGGAGCGGCTGCCGAGCGTCGACCACGTGGTGAGCCTGAACACCCTGGTGCCGGACCATCAGCAGGAGAAGCTTGCGGAGCTTGCCGCGCTGCGCGCGGAGCTTGCCGACGTGAAGCCCGTTCCGTACGAGGAGAGCCTCTCCCTCATGGAGCTCCCCAAGGTGTTCGAGTCCTTCAGAAACGCCGCCGTGTCGCTCAAGGAGCGGCTGGAGCAGAACCGCCGCCCGGAGGCGAAGCAGGCCGCCGCCTTCGTGGCGACCCTGGACAAGTTTTTCGCGGGTTTGGAAAAGGAAAGGGACAAGAACGCGGTGGGGATGCTCCAGGATTTCCAAGGGGGGATGTTCAAGGAGCTTCCGGCAAAGCTCGAGCTCCTGAAGCAGAGCCTCGCGGCCAGGGCGGTCACCGAGGCGGACGTGCCCAGGGAGCTCCGTTCCCGTTTCGTGGGCAAGACCGGGAAGCTCATGCTGCAGGTTGCCCCCAAGGGGGAGATCTTCAACCGCGAGCCGCTCAAGAACTTCGTGGACGAGGTGAGGAGCGTCGATCCTCATGCCACCGGGGAACCGGTGATGGTGTACGAATCCATGACCATCATGCGCGACTCCTATCGCCTCGCCTTCATCTACGCCTTCGTCGCCATCGTGGGGATACTCCTTATCGCCTTTAGGAGCGTGAAGTACGCGCTCATCGGGCTGGTGCCGCTGCTGGTGGGGCTTTTGTTCATGGTGAGCGGCATGTGGCTCTTCGGGATCAGCTTCAACTCGGCCAACATAATCGTCATGCCGCTCGTTTTGGGGATAGCGGTCGATTCGGGGATCTACATCATCAACCGGTACCGGCGCGAGGAGGGGAGCGCGGCGGGCGTCATCCTCAGTTCCACCGGGGTCGGGGTGCTGCTGAACACGCTTACCATCATGGCCAGCTTCGGCGCGCTCATGGTGGCGCGGCACCAGGGGGTGTTCAGCATCGGCGCGGTGATGTCGCTTGGGATGGTCGCCTGCCAGATAGCGTTCATGGTCACCCTCCCGGCGGTGCTGACGCTGGCGGGGAAAAAACGCTAGACCCAAAAGCTTTGGCCACGGAGAAAATCTGAGGAAATCCGAGAAAACCAAAGACGTGGGTGAACGGCACAACACCGTAGGGGCGAATAATCATTCGCCCGTCCGCTCTTGAGGTGAGGGATTGTCTTGGCCACAAGGGGCTGCCTTCGCGGCCGGGCCCTCACCCCTGCCCTCTCCCGGAGGGCGAGGGGGGGTATGGTCGTTTGGGGGTACTGTGGGGATGGCTGGCAACAGGGCTCAATCTATTACGCCCAGGCCGGCCCTCACCCCTGCCCCTCTCCCGGGGGCGAGGGGGGGGATGGTCGTTTGGGGGTACTGTGGGGATGGCTGGCAACAGGGCTCAATCTATTACGCCCAGGCCGGCCCTCACCCCTGCCCCTCTCCCGGAGGGCGAGGGGGTGTATGGCTATGGTCTTTTGGGGGTACTGTGGGGAAGGCTGGCAACAAGGCTGAATCTTTACGCGGTGCGGTGCCGCTTTCGCATTACTTTCTGAGGGAGCGGGTGCGTCCGGGGAACCTTGTGCTGGACGCCACCTGCGGCAACGGCCTCGATACCCTGCTGCTCGCGGATCTGGTCGGGGAGGGGGGGACGGTCTGGGCCTTCGACGTGCAGCCGCAGGCCATCAACGCCACCCGCCAACTGCTGGAGCGGGAAGGACGGCTGGCTCAGGTGCGACTCGTCGAGGTCGGGCACGAGCGGCTCGCCGACTTCGTGCCGCAGGGGATAACCGCCGCCGCCTTCAACTTGGGCTACCTCCCCGGGGGGGACACGGGCCTCATCACCGATCCGGCCAATACCGTGGCCGCGCTGGGGCAGGCTGCGGAACTCCTGGCCCCGCGCGGGATCGTCACCATCGCCCTCTACACCGGCCATGCCGGCGGCCCCGAGGAGGCTGCCGCGGTTGAGCAGTGGGCCGCCACTCTTCACCCGGGACGCTTCAACGTCTGGCGCCACCGGCAACTGAACCGACCGGACACCGCACCGTACCTGGTGCTGGTGGAAAGGATCCGCTGATGCTGCGCCAAGCCCTCCCGTTCCTCGCCATCGCACCTTCCCTCGCTTACGCCGCGATCACGCTTCACTGCGGCCGCAGCTTCTTCGCTGCGTCCGCCGGGCTGCCGGACTACGCGCCGCCGGTCTCCATCCTGAAACCGGTGCGGGGCGTGGACGGCGACAGCTTCGAAAACTTTTCCTTTTTCTGCCGGCAGGACTACCCCTGCTACCAGATCGTCTTCGCCGTCGCCTCTCACGACGACCCCGTGATTCCCATCATCCGGCAGCTGATGCAGACCTACCGGGAAACGGATATCGAGCTGGTTATCGACCCGGCCATCCACGGGGCCAACTACAAGGTCTGCAACCTTATGCACGCCTACGCGAAGGCGAAGCATCCGCTGCTGGTGGTCTGTGACAGCGACATCAGGGTGGAGGATCAGTACCTGCGCCAGGTCTGCGCCCCCTTCGCCGACCCTGAGGTCGGACTGGTGACTTCGCTGTACCGAAGCTCCGAGGTGAAAGGGACCGGCTGCGCCATCGAGGCGCTCGGTTTTTGCTGCGAGATGATACCCAACGTGATGGCTGCGCTGAAACTGGAGGGGCTTTCGTTCGCACTGGGGGCGTCGATGGCGGTGCGCCGGGAGGCGCTGGAGCGGATCGGAGGCTTCGAGGCACTGGTCGACTATCTCGCTGACGACTACCAGTTGGGGAACATGATCCACAGGGCCGGCTATCGCTTGGAGCTATCGCCGTACTTCGTGGAAAGCATGATGCGCGGGGACGAGAGACTCTCCGAGCTCCTGTCGCGACAGCTGCGCTGGGGGCGCACCATGCGGGTTTCCCGGCCGGGAGGGTATCTGGCTTCCGGCATCACGCTCCCGTTTCCGGGGGCGCTTGTAGCGCTGCTGCTCTCGGGATTCACGGCGGCGGGATGGCTGGCGGCGGCGCTCCTTTACCTAGTGCGGGCGGCCGTTTGCACCACGTACAGCCGGCTATTGGTGCAGGACCGACTCCTGCCGCGCTGGCTTTGGCTCCTGCCGCTGCGGGACGCGCTTTCTTTCGGCGTCTGGGCGCTGTCGCTCATCGGAAACCGGGTGCGCTGGCGCGGGGATCTGTTCCTGCTGGAGAAGGGGGGACGGATAGTGCCGGTGGGAGAAAAAGCAAATCCCCCTGTCCCCCCTTCGCAAAGGGGGGGACGCGGGTTCGCGTGCAGCGGACTAAACGTACAGTTTCTCTCTGGATACGGAGGAACCTCTGCACGGTGGGCGTAATGGAAATCCCTTGACGGATGGTGCACCGTTCCCTCCCCCGGAGGGGGAGGGCCAGTGAGGGGGAGCATTAAAGAGACGGCAGCCGCTTCCTCCCTCCGGAGAGGGGAGCGGTGGACGAGGGGGGCTGCTTTACCTGCGGAACAGCCAGAGGATGAAGGAGAGCACCAGCGAGATGATGATGCTGGTGGCGAGCGGGAAGTAGAAAGTGAAGTTCTCCTTCTTCACGTAGATGTCGCCCGGCAGCCGTCCCAGCCACGGGATACGGCCGGCGAGGGTGAAGAGCGCGCCGATGGCGGCGATGATAAGGCCGAGGATGATGAGGGATTTGCCAAAGGAGGGCATGAGAGTCCTTTGTTGTCTGGTGGATCCGGGCCCTGACGGGGAACAGAGTCTGTTCCGGCGACGATGCCCCTCCCGTCAAGGGACCTGTAGGGGCGAATAATCATTCGCCCCCCGTGCCGCAGCGTCTATTTTGCCATAGCAGCGGTAGGGGCACGAGCGGCTGGGCGAATAATCATTCGCCCCTACAAAATTGAAAAGGGGACAGGCACCTGCGGAGCCTGTCCCCTTTTAGGTTTCCCCTGAGTCGCTATTTCCTGACGTAGCGTTCCTTCTCGCTGTAGATGCAGCCGCAGTATTTCTGGCGGTACAGCCCCATCTCCTTGGAGAGGTTGATCCCCTCCTGCCAGCCGGTACGGAAGTCTTCGTAGTGGAATTCCACGCCGTAGCGCTCGCCCAGTTTGACACCGAGTTCGCGGATCATCTGCTGGTTTTGATAGCGGCTGTAAAGCAGGGTCGATGTGAATCTCTTGAAACCAAGTTCCGCCGCGCTCCGCGCGGCCTCCTCCAAACGGGAGCGGTAGCAGTAGGCGCAGCGCCCCTGCGGCTCGCCCGCCACGTTGGAAAGAAACTCCTCCAGGAGGTATTCCTCCCGGTACAGCACCTCAAGTTCCACCAGCTTCGAGTAGGTCTTCAGCGCTTCCATGCGCAGCTTGTACTCGGTGTACGGGTGGATGTTGTGGTTGAAGAAGAGCCCCGTGACGTCGAGCCCGGCGGACCTCAGCTCCTTCACCGGGTAGATGGCGCACGGGGCGCAGCATATGTGCAGCAGTATCTTCATGGCTTGCCCTACGGGCGTGCCCCGCCGGGTCCGCCCATGAGGTAATGGATGGCGGCCGCTTTGACCGGGTCGAGCAGCGCGGCGTACGGGACGGTCGGAAGCTGTGCCGGAACGAAATACACTCCCGCCCTCAGCGGATTGCTGAGAGATACCTTGCCGGTCCTGTCGTCAACTGCCAGGGTTGCGTTGTTGATCGCAGCTTCGACATCGTTGTCGAGAACGCCGTTGCTCAGCCAGTCGATCGAGTCGTAGATGAGGCGCTTGGTGTACAGGTGGTTGTGCGCGAAGGCACCGGGGTCGTTCTGCAGCAGGCTCGAGTTGAAGAAGGCCCCCATGGTGTTCGCGCCGCCGCCGGGGAAGGCCGCGTTGTAGTCGGAGTTCTTGTTCGCCAGGGGACGCACCTTGGAACGCGCGGGGTTGAGGGTGTTGGTCGGCAGCGTGGAATCCGTCTTCAGGACGTTCAGCATGGCGAGTGCCGCGGCGTATCCGTCCTTCTCCTCTTGCAGGACGGCCGCAGTCATCTGTACCGGGTCACCGGTGTGGCAGTGGGCGCACGCCGTGCTGACGATGGAGGATATCCTGCCGGCGCCGTCCTTCTCCACCGGGAGAAAACCGTGCGGGGACGGAGTTTTCATGTGGCAGGTGACACAGGGACCGTCGTAGCCGGTGCCGTGCTCGTTGGCCACGCCGATTTTCCCGTGGAGGAACCTGGCCGGGACGTAGGATCTGCCGGTGAACTCGTAGCCTCCGGTGCGGAGTGTAAGGAGAGCGGCGGCGCGGTCGTGGGCTCCGGGGGCGTTGGTGTTGCTGAAGTCCATCCCGGCGGCCACTGCGTCATAGATCATGGAACCGATGCCGCGGCCGGAATGGCAGGGGACGCAGACGTTGGAGTCGGTCACGTTGGGGTAGGCTATCACCTTGTTGTTGAGCTTTACGGTCGGGGAACTGTTGGCGGACGAGAAGTTGTAGTATCCGTTGTAAGCTGGTACTGCGCGGGTCGCCCAGCTGTAGGCCCGGCCTTCTCCGTTGTCATGGCAGACGTTGCAGGCGGTGACTTCCCTGGACTTGTCCGGCGAGGGGGTGTCCGCAGGCTGCAAGAGACCGGCCGCGACTTTGACCGGGTAGTTCTGCACCACCGCGAAGCCGGGACCCGCGAAGGGTTTCAGGTCGGTGAAGCCGCTGGTCACGAAGTTGACGTACCCGGTGGAGGTGTGGCAGCGGACGCAGTAGTACTGGAAGGTCAGGTTTACCGGTTCGTAGCTGCCGCGGGTCTTGAAATCGTAGCGGGTTCGCGCGCCGGAGAGGACGTCGCCGTGCCCGGACTGAGCCCACTCGGCGTTGGCGGACATCGCTGTGGTCGGGTCGTGCGGGTTGTGGCACTTGCGGCAGTTGCCGACGTAATTGGAACTGACGTACGAGGCGCGGCTGGCGCCCGTATCGGTCGTGTTGCCGTAATGCTGCGGCGCGAGCCTCATCTGGATGTCATCGGGGTGCGCGAGCCCGTGGCATTTGTTGCACTTGCCGACCGCGTCGGGGTTCTTGGTGGCTACGCCGCTTCCTCCCCCGTGGCATTTGGAACAGGATTCCGGGTGGCCGGGGTGGGGCTCGTGACAGTCGGCGCATCCCGCACCGTTGTTGAGGTTGTGCGTGGAATTCATCCACTCCTGCACGATCAATGCTTTGGTGCCCGGTGATTCCGACCTGGCGTGGCAGTCGGAGCTCATGCACTTCTGGGACTGGGCCAGCTTCGAGACCCCGGTTTCGTTGTTGGCGGAACCACCTCCGCACCCCGCCGCCAGGAGCGTAGTGAGAATGAGGAAAACAAGGCTTTTTAGCAGCATAGCAGGCCCTCCCTGAGATTTAAGACGCTACCTTATAACATTTTCTATAGCAAAAAAGTAGAGAAAAATGAGTGTTAGCTCACAGCCGCCCTGACAGCCTTTTTGTTAAGTTGACTTCACTTCGGCAATATTGTATTAATCATCAGTCCGAGTGCGCCAACTATGCATTTGGCGAGGGATTGAGCCGCTGAAATAGTGTTAGCGTAATCTAATATATATGTTGATTGCATGTGGGGGACCAACTATGTTTCTGAAAAAGCAAACTGCAGCGGTCATGTTCCTTCTCGGTATCTCCTGTGCTCCTCTGCTGGCTCCGGGCACGGCAAACGCCATCCCGGCTTTCAGCCGGCAGCACAAGACCGAATGTTCCACCTGTCACACAATTTATCCCGAGCTCAACGAGTTCGGCGACGCCTTCCTGAAAAACGGATACGTTTATCCTCACAAGAAGGAGGGCGCGAAGGGGGGCGCTCAGGGCGCCGAACCGGGCAACGAGTGGTCCGTCATCTCGGGCCTGCCCCAGCAGTTACCGGTCTCGCTTACCGCGAGCGCTGACCTCGCCTATGACGAGGATGCCGCGGACGGAAACAAGCTCGATCTTTCCACCAGGTCGATCACGCTGCAGGCCGGGGGCTCCTTCCGCGACCTCTTTGGTTTCTTCGCCACGTACAATCTCTACTCTCAGGGGATGCAGCGGGCCTCGTCGCTCTTAAACCCCGCCAACAACACCAATGTCCCCCCGGGAAATGATCCCGATCTCGACGAGTTGTTCCTTGTCTGGCGCCAAGCCTTCGGCTCCCCTGTCAACGTGAAGGTGGGGCGCTTCGAACCCAAGCTTTCCATGTGGAAGAAGAGTAACCGCATCCTTCCGGTTCCCTCCTATGCCTCCACCACCTACCGCGTCGGCCTCTCCCCTTTCAGCAGCGATGCCACCGAGGACGGCGTGGAGTTGAACGCCCTGCTGGGTAACCGCCTCTTCGTCGCTGCCGGCGTCGTGGATCGAAACGGCCAGGACCGGGAAGACGGCTACGGACATATCTCGCTCAAAATCGGCGGCACCGACCTGAAAGGGAAGGAACCCGAAGTCGACCTGGAGAAGGACAGCGTGTGGGACTTCCTGAGCGTCACCCTGGGCGGGTTCGGCTACTGGGGCCAAAACGGTGAGTTCAACGCCAACGGCGTCGCGCAGAACCTCAACAACTTCCGCAGGATAGGCGCGGAGGCGGACATCCTTTACCAACGGCTGCACCTTAAGGGAAGCGGCAGTTTCGGGCGCGATTCCAACCCCGAATTCGCATCGTTCGATGCGGTCGTGGACAGCAAAGCCTATACCCTCGAGGGTGAATACTACCTGGGCGCACCGGTGAACCTCGTCCCGCTTTTCCGCTACGAGTACCTTAACGCCGGTTACGGAACCATCAAACGCCTGACCCCGGCCATCGCCTACTCCCCGCTGCAGAACGTGCGGATGTCGGTTGAATACACCCACAGCATTGCCCCGGAAGGAACAGGCAACATCGCCTTTGCTTCCATCGCCTTCAGCTTGTAGCTGAGGGGCCGGACATGCCCAAACGGCGGCTGCCGCCGCCGACAATATTTGGAGGACCTATTATGAAGAAGCTCGTTGTTACCATGCTCCTTGTTGCCGCAACAGCTACCACCGCCCATGCCGGCCTCAGGGTCGTCGGCAAAGGCGACGCCATGCGTCTCGACCCGACCAGCTTCCCGCCGGCCATGAAGGCCAATTACGAGATCGTGCGCGTGAAGTGCGTCAAGTGCCACACCCTGGAGCGCACCATCGTCGCCATCCAGACCGGCGTGGCCCCCATCTCCGGGCAGCCTTTCGACCGCAACGCCACCAAGGCCTACGGCATCAAGATGCTCAGAAAGCCTGACTCCAACATGAACAAGGCCGAAGTGAAGGCCTCCGTCGAGCTGATGAACTACCTCCTCACCGAAGCGGAGAAGTAATCATAATGAAAGACCTGACCTTGCGTACCCGCCTGATCGGGTCCTTCCTGATCATGGCCCTCCTGGTCGCCTTCACCGGCGGTTTCGGCGCGCTCAACATCAAGAGGGTCGGCGGCCAGATCCAGAACATCCTGGAGCAGCTCTCCAAGCAGCAGAAGCTGGTGCTCCTCATGGGTGTCACGCAGAAGTACTGCCACGTGAGCCTGATGCAGGCGGCCCTCGTTCCCAACGATCCGGAGAAGCTCCAGGAGTACATCGAGGACTACCAGATGAAGCGGGACACCCTCTTGAGCCAGGCCCAGATCATTCTGGACGGGAACAAGAAGCTCGGGGTGCTCCCGGTGGCAAAGGGTAGCGTGATCGAGAAGCGCACCCGGCAGTTCCTGGTGAGTTGGGCGGAGTTCGAGAAGGTCGCAGACGAGCTGATCGCGCGCAAGCAGACGCTCATGAAGGGGGTTCCGGCCGGCGTGATGAGCCAGGCGGCCAAGGACGCCCTGGCCGACCAGCGGTTGAACCAGCTGGCCAACGAGGAGATCGCCACGGCCAACGACAAGGCCAAGGAGGATCTGGACGACATCCTGGTAGAGGTCGGCAACCGGATGACCGACGCGAACAAGCAGGTCAGCGCCATCCAGCAGTCCGCGGGGATCACCTTCACGCTGGTGATCGTGGTCGCGGCGGCGCTGGCGGTCGCCCTCGGCCTTTTGATCACGCGCAACATCGTCTCGCGCGTCCGGGTGATGGCCGAGGCGGTCAACAGCGGCGCCGATGGCGACCTGACCGCCAGGGTCGAGATGGGGAGCCACGACGAGATCGGCAAACTCGGGAGCGACTTCAACGAGATGGTCGGCAGGCTCTCCGGGATGATCGGCAAGGTTTCCCGCTCCTCCAACGAACTGGCGGGAATATCGGATACCATGGCCAAGGCCTCCCACTCCGTGGTCGGCTCCGCCAAGACCCAGGCCGAGAGCGTCTCCAAGACCTCCGCCGCCATCGTCCAGATCAACACCTCGGTGAAGGGGGTGGCCCAGGGGGTCGACTCCCTCTCCATTTCCGCCTCCGAAAGCTCCTCCTCCATCCTCGAGATGGCCTCCAGCGTCGAGGAGGTGGTGCAGAACATGGAGAACCTGGCCCTGTCGGTGAACGAGGTGAGCTCCTCCATCGTCGAGATGGGGGCATCCATCAAGCAGGTCGGCAACGGCGTGGTGAGCCTCATGGAAGTCTCGACCGCCACGGCCTCTTCCGTCATGGAAATGGACAGCTCCATCAAGCAGGTGGAAAGAAACGCCAACGAGACCGCGGCCATCTCCAAGGCGGTGCGCATCGACGCCGAGACCGGGCGCGAGGCCGTCGACGCGATGATCACCGGGATGCAGGAGATCAAGCGCGCCTCCCTGATCACCAGCGAGGTCATCGCCACCCTCTCCGAGCGGGCCGCCGACATCGGCGACATCCTCTCGGTGATCGACGAGGTGGCCGAGCAGACCAACCTCCTAGCCTTGAACGCCGCCATCATCGCTGCCCAGGCCGGCGAGCACGGCAAGGGTTTCGCCGTCGTCGCCGACGAGATCAAGGAGCTCTCCGAGCGCACCTCCGTCTCCACCCGCGAGATATCCCAGGTCATCCGGGCCGTCCAGGACGAGACGCACCGCGCCGTGGACGCCATCGATCAGGCCGAGCGCTCCATCGCCGACGGCGAGCTGTTGTCGCAGAAGTCGGGTGAGGCGCTCACGAAGATCGTGGTCGGCGTCACCGAGGCGACCGCCCAGGTGACCGAGATCGCGCGCACCACGGTCGAGCAGGCCAAGGGGAGCCAGATGATCCGCGAGGCGATGGAGCAGGTCTCCGAGATGGTGGCCCAGATCGCCAAGGCGACCCGCGAGCAGGGACAGGGGAGCGAGCTGATCATGGCCGCCGTCGAGAACATGAAGAGCCTGACCTCCCAGGTCCTTTCCTCCACCCGCGAGCAGAACAAGGTGGGGAACCTGATCGCCCAGTCCACCGAGAGCATCACCGAGATGATCCGCCACATCAAGCGTGCCTGCGACGAGCAGTCCCGGGGTTCCGAGCAGATCGTCAGGTCCGTCGAGGATATCCAGGAGGCCACCGATGCCAACCTGGAGGCGACCCGGGTCATGGACGAGGCGGTCTACAAGCTGTTCCGCCAGACCGAGATGCTGAAGCAGGAGATGGAAGCGTTCAAGATCTAGGACGCCTCCGGCGAATTTTTTTGCGGTACTGACCAAATCCCCCTCTCCCCGAGGGGGACTTTTTTTGTTATAAGGGGAGGCCGGCCGCGGACACCGCCGGAAACGACCCAAAAGCCCGAAGCGACGCTTCTTCAACGTAGAACACAGAGCGTAGAACGGGTTGCAAGGAGTGACAATGAGCAGGATTGCCGATAGATTCGCAGCACTGAAAGCACGCGGGGAAAAGGCGCTGGTGACCTTCGTCACCGCCGGCGACCCCGACCTCGCCAGCACCGAGCAGGTCGTGCTGGAACTGGAGAAGGCGGGCGCCGACCTGATCGAACTCGGGGTTCCCTTCTCCGATCCCATGGCCGACGGTCCGACCATCCAGCTCTCCTCCGACCGCGCCCTGGCGGCGGGGACCACCCTGCCGGGGATCCTGGAGATGGTGGCCCGGCTCAGGACCCGCACCCAGATCCCCGTCGTCCTCATGGGGTATTTCAACCCGATCTTCGCCTACGGTGCCGAGCGTTTCGCCTGCGACGCCGCCAAGGCCGGGGTGGACGCCCTGCTGGTGGTCGACCTTCCCCCCGAGGAGGCGGCCGAGCTGAAGGATCATACCGACCGCTGCGGGCTGGACCTGATCTTCCTGCTGACCCCCACCTCAGACACCTCCCGCGTCGACTCTGTGGCCCGCCTGGGCTCCGGCTTCATCTACTACGTCTCGGTCACCGGGGTGACCGGCGCGAGGACCGCGGTCGCCGATACGCTGGCAGGACGCGTGACCGAGGTGCGTAACGCCCTGGACCTCCCCCTCGTGGTGGGCTTCGGCATCTCCACTCCGGAGCAGGCCGGCCAGGTCGCCAGCGTCGCAGACGGCGTGGTGGTGGGGAGTGTCCTGGTGAAGTTTTTCGAGAAGTACCAGGGGGAGGAGCTCCTGCGTGAACTCTCCTCGTTCGTATCCGCTTTAAAACAAGGGGTGCTGCAAGGGGTGCAGAAATAATACGTATTTTTTCAACGTCTTAGCGATGGAACCGCACCGTTTTGTTTGACATAGCAGGTTCTATCTGCTAAGAATCAGCGGCGATTTACGTCTTTATAAAACAGCTTGGGGCTTTCCCCAAAAGAGGGCACATATGGCTTGGTTCAAAAGGGATAATCCGCCGATGGCGAAGGCTGGGGAGCACAAGGTTAAGGTACCGGAAGGGCTCTGGACGAAGTGCGTCAGCTGCGGAGAGACCATCTACACGAAGGACATCGAGAGCAACCTGAACGTCTGCCCGAAGTGCGGCCATCACTACCGCATCTCGACCAAGAAGAGGATCGAGCTGCTCATCGACGAGGGGACCTTCACCGAATTCGACGCAGGCATTGTCTCCGTCGACTTCCTGGAGTTCAAGGACAGCAAGAGCTACCAGGACCGCATCGACCAGGCCGTCGCCAAAGGCGGCAGCAAGGACGCCATCGTCTGCGGTTCCGGCAAGATCGAAGGGACCCCGGTGCAGATCTGCGTCTTCGACTTCGCCTTCATGGGCGGTTCCATGGGTAGCGTGGTGGGCGAGAAGATCACCCGCGGCATCGAGCGCGCCCTGCAGGAGGGCACCCCGTGCATCATCGTCTCCGCCTCCGGCGGCGCCAGGATGCAGGAGAGCATCCTGTCGCTCATGCAGATGGCGAAGACCTCGGCGGCTCTCGCCAAGCTTCGCGAAGCCGGGCTTCCCTTCGTTTCCATCCTGACCGACCCGACCACCGGCGGCGTCACCGCGAGCTTCGCGATGCTGGGCGACATCAACATGGCCGAGCCCAAGGCGCTGATCGGTTTCGCGGGGCCCCGCGTCATCGAGCAGACCATCCGCCAGAAACTCCCCCAGGGGTTCCAGCGTTCCGAGTATCTCCTCGACCACGGCATGGTGGACGTCATCGTGGAGCGCGCCAAGATGAAGTCGCAGCTTTCCAGCATCCTCAAAATGCTCTACAGAAACTAAAGCAGGTCAAGATCGAGGCTGGGGTCAAGAAAGCCCGGCCGGCGTAACAATGAAGGGTTGAGGCGGAGAAGGGGTTCCTTCCAAACCTCGACCCTTCTTTTTTGACCGCTTCATCGACAGTTGAACGGCTGTTCAACCTCAACGTCAACCTAAACCTTGACCTTTAACAGAGGTTCCCATGGTTTCCTTCTCCCAACTGGCCCTCTTCGCCGTCGCCTCCACCGTGCTCATCTTCACCCCCGGCCCCGACATCATCTACGTGATGACCCGCGGCGTCGCACAGGGGAGGAAGGCGGCCCTGGCCGCTGCCGCCGGGTTCGCGCTGGGCAACTTCGCACACACCTTCTTCGCCATCGTCGGCCTGTCCGCCCTCATCACCTCCTCGGCGACGGCGTTCGCCTGCGTCCGTTACGCGGGCGCCGCCTATCTCATGTACATCGGATACAAGATGCTGAAAAGCCGCACGTCGCTGGTAGCCGAGGGCGCGGCCGGCGTCCTGCAGAGCCGGGTCATCTTCCGGCAGAGCATCCTGGCCAATGTCATGAACCCCAAGGTGGCGCTCTTCTTCCTCGCCTTCTTCCCCCAGTTCGTGGACCGCTCCCGCGGCGGCGTCCCCATGCAGATGCTTGTCCTCGGGAGCACCTTCGTCGTCCTCACCATGCTCGGCTTCGGCGTGGTCGCGCTACTTTCGGGGGAGATCGGGCGCTGGCTCAACCGCGGCGCCGGCGCCGGGAACCGCATCGGCCAGGCCGCCGGCTGCATCCTCATCGGCCTGGGACTGCGCCTGGCCTGGCCGCAACGCTAGCCTCGCGCTCCGGGGATTAATATGGACTTTTTCACCTTCTTTACCTATAATCGCGGCCTGTTATGACCTATGCGGAAACGCTCGCGCACATCTATGCCCTCGGCCGGTTCGGCATCAAGCCCGGACTCGACAGGATCACACGCCTGCTGGCCGCGCTGGGCAATCCGCAGGATGTCTTCAAGGCCGTCCACGTGGTCGGCACCAACGGCAAGGGGTCCACGGCTTCCTTTCTAAGCTCCATTCTCAAAGCAGGCGGCTACCGGACGGGACTCTTCACCTCTCCGCACCTGATCTCCTTCACCGAGCGCATCCAGATCAACGGCGTCGAGATAGGGGAGGCGGACGTGGTCCGCTTCGCCGGGGCGGTCATGGCGGTCGCCCCCGAGGAGACCACCTTCTTCGAGATCGTGACGGCGCTCGCCATCCTCCATTTCGCCGAAGCGGGCGTGGAGGTCGCCATCTTCGAGGCGGGTATGGGGGGACGGCTCGACGCCACCAACGTCTTGCAGGGGGTGCTCTGCGCCATCGCGCCGATCTCCCTGGAACATACCGATTACCTTGGCAAAACCATCGAGGATATCGCCGCCGAGAAGGCAGGGATCTGCAAGCCCGGGGCGCCCATCCTGTCGGCACGCCAGGACCGCGACGCGCAGTTCATGATCGAACACCAGGCGGCCCACATCGGCGCTCCGCTTTACCGCCAGGGGGAGTCGTTCGACGCCTTCTGGCTGGACGGCCTGCTCAACTACCGCGGCATCGGCGTCACGCTGGACGCTCTTTCCTGCGGCATTCACGGGCACTACCAAAGCGGCAACGCCGCCCTGGCGCTCGCCTCGGCGGAGCTCATGCGCGCGATCGGTTTCCCGGTCACTCCCCAGGCGATGATCGCCGGCGTGGCCAGCGCCCGCTGGCCCGGCAGGATGGAACTCTTTCCCGGCCCGCCCCGTCTGCTGCTTGACGGAGCCCACAACCCCGCGGGGGCTGTCGCCCTGGCCGAGGCGCTCGCCGATTTCCCGCGCCGGCGGCTTTTCCTGGTGGCCGGCGTCATGGCGGACAAGGAACTTTCTGGCATACTGGCGCCGTTACTGCCGCTTGCGGACCGCGTCTTCGCCGTCGCTCCCGCCCTGGACCGGGCCCTTCCCGCCGGGGAACTTGCCATGTACTGTTTCGGTGCGGGTGTCGAGGCGATGGAGGCGGGGAGCGTGGCGGAGGGGATCGAGCTGGCCCGGAATCTCGCCCAGGACGACGACCTCATACTGGTTTGCGGATCCCTCTTCACCGTCGGCGAGGCCCGCAGCCACCTGAAGTCGAGGAACTTCGAGCCGTTCAGAGGGTGAACGGCGCGGCGGCTGCCGGACCCGGACATGTCCGACGGATTAAACCCACTTTGTTTCAGTTGGAGCCCGATGAAACCTTTAAGAGCCCTGTGGCTTCTTACATACCTGCTCTGCTCAGCGACGCTTGCCCATGGCAAGGACAAGGCGATGTCCTTCAGCAAGGCTCCCCCCACCGATAAGAGTGCCTCTTCTGAGAAAACGGGCACACCCGACAAGGTGGTCTTGCCCGGCAAGGAGGCGACGCTCCAGGCGGATTCCCTCTACGTGGACAGCCCCACCGAGAGCTACCATGCCGAAGGGAACGTGCGGATACTGCAGGGGGAGCCTCCCTTTTGGCCGACAGCGTCATCTATCGTCGCCTGACCAGCGACGCCCTGGCCCAGGGGGACGTGCTGCTTGAGCGCGGCGGCGACACCATGAAGGGTGACCAGCTCTCCCTGAACCTGGCGACCCAGAAAGGTGAACTCCTGAACGGGGAGCTGTTCATAAAAAAATCCAACTTCCGGCTGCGCGCCCCGCGTCTGATCAAGACGGGCGATGAGGATTACCGGGTCGAGCGCGGCACCTTCACCACCTGCGACGGCGAGCACCCGAGCTGGCGCTTCGAGGCGACGCAGGTCGACGTCACCCTGGACGAGTACGCGACCGCGAGAAACGCCGTCTTCTACGTCGACGGTGTCCCCATCTTCTATACCCCCTACCTGGTATTCCCGGCCAACACGGAGCGCCAGTCCGGCCTCATGATCCCGAAGCTCGGCTTCTCCTCCAAGAAGGGATTCTACCTGGACCAGCCCTATTACTGGGCCATCAACCCGAGCCAGGAGGCGACCTTCGACCTCGACCTGGAGAGCTCGCGCGGCGTCGGAGCCGGCGTCGATTACCGCTATCTCAGGCCCAACGACAGCCAGGGGCGCCTGCGCGCCTTCGGCATCTACGACACCAACCAGTCCAAGTTCCGCGGGGAGGTGCAGCAAAAGCACCTGGAGCTGCTGACGCCGGAGCTGACCCTCGCCTCCACCGTTCATATGGTTTCGGACCGCAAGTACTACCTCGACTACGGCGAGTTCTCGGGGGAGTACAACCGGCAGCTCCTGGAGTCGTCGGTCTCCTTCGACCGGCGCTGGCAGCGTTACGGTCTGTTCGGGGCGCTGCGCTACGACCAGGACCTCGAGGCGCCCAACAACCGCGCCACCCTGCAGCGCCTGCCGACCTTCGGCTTCATCGCGGCGGGCGAGAAGGTCGGGCCGCTCTTTCTTTCCATGGATTCCAGCCTGACCAACTTCGAGCACGCGCAGGGGCCGACCGGTCAGCGCCTCGTCCTGCATCCCCGCGCCAGCTATTACGCCAAGCCCGCCGGGATCTTCGACTTCACCCTGTTCGGCGCGTTCCAGCAGCGCCTGTACAACGCGCGCGGCGAGACCCCGGAGACCGGCTGGCGCCAGATCGGCCAGGCCGACGGCGGCGGTGCCCTGTCGCTGCCGCTGGAGCGGATCTACGACGGAACCTTGCGGCACCTGCTGGTACCGTCGCTGCACTACGACTACGTGCAGCGGCGCAGCGACGAGGACCTGCCGTTTTACGACTACGCCGACCGGGTGCTCGGACAGAGCATCGCCTACTGGTCCGTCGCCAACACCTTCACCCGCAAATACGTGCGGGAGGGGATGCCCGACGAGTACCGGGACATCCTCTACCTGAAGCTTTCCCAGGGGTACCAGTTCTCCGGTCAGCGCCGCGACCTCCTCACCCTGGTGGACGAGGGGAACCGCCTCACCGACCTGATGCTGGAAAGCGTGGTCACTCCGCTTAAGGACCTTTCCCTGCTGGTCGACGGGCGCTACAACACCACGGACAACGTGCTGTCGACGGCGAACCTCGGTTTCCAGGTCAAGGGGGAGGGGCGCAACCAGGCGAGCGTCACCTACCGTCACAGCCGCGACCAGCTCGATTACCTTGGCGCAGGGGTCACCTTCCCGCTCACCAGCCAGGTCACGGCCGATCTCCTTGGGCGCTACTCCTTCGACAAGGGGGGCTTCCTCGAGTCGCGCTACGCCCTGGAGTACCGGCAGCAGTGCTGGAGCGTGATCCTCGCCTACTCGGATCGGGTGAGCAGTCACCAGGTGAGCGGCGAGAAGCAGTTCACCATCAACTTCTCGCTGGCCGGGCTGGGATCGCTGGGACCGATTCAGACCTTCTAGAGAGGGGGCGTCTCCCGCAAGCGCTAGAAAGTTGACACTTTTGCTTTTTCCGGTGTATCTACAATAGTCGGCTGAAATGAGGGCGCCGCTTGGCGAACCCCGACAGCGAGCCGGCCGGAGGGTCTCATGCAGGATCTGTTCACCCCCACCTCCTTACTGGTTACCGGAGGGGCGGGATTCATCGGTTCCAATTTCATCAACCACTTCATGGCGGGCAACCCGGGGTGCCGGGTGATCAACCTTGACCTCCTGACCTACGCGGGGAACCTGAAGAACCTGACGGCGGTGGAGGGAAATGCCAGCTACCGCTTCGTGAAGGGTGACATCTGCGACGCCGAGCTGGTGGCGCGCCTTTTGGCCGAGGAAAAGGTCGATGCCGTGGCCCATTTTGCCGCCGAATCGCACGTCGACCGCTCCATCACCGGTCCCGACATCTTCGTGAGAACCAACGTGCTGGGGACCCAGACCCTGCTGGAGGCGAGCAGGCTGCACGCCGAAAAGCTCCCCGACTTCCGCTTCCTGCAGGTTTCCACCGACGAGGTCTACGGCAGTCTCGGCGCCGAGGGGTACTTCACCGAGGAGACGCCGCTTGCGCCCAACTCCCCGTACTCCGCCAGCAAGGCCGGCGCCGACCTCCTGGTGCGCGCCTATTTCGAGACCTTTGGCCTGCCGACCCTGAACACCCGCTGCTCCAACAACTACGGTCCCTATCACTTCCCCGAAAAGCTGATCCCGCTCATGATCCACAACATCCTCAAGAAGCGTTCGCTGCCGGTGTACGGCGATGGCCTCAACGTGCGGGACTGGCTGCACGTGAAGGATCACTCCGCCGCCATCGAGCGCGTGCTGAAGCGGGGGAGGCCGGGGGAGATCTTCAACGTGGGGGGCAACAACGAGTGGAAGAACATCGACATCGTGAAGCTGGTCTGTGACCTGATGGACGAGCGCCTGGGGCGTGCCGCCGGCGAGAGCCGCGAGCTGATCACCTTCGTCAAGGACCGCAAGGGGCACGACCGGCGCTATGCCATCGACGCCTCAAAGCTGAAACGGGACCTCTCCTGGGAGCCGAGCTACACCTTCGAGCGCGGTATCGCCGAGACCATCGACTGGTACCTGGCCAACCAGGGGTGGGTCGAAGAGGTTGTCAGCGGCGCCTACCGCGAGTATTACGAGACGCAGTACGGGGCGGCATAAAAAAACGAGTTCTACGTTCTATGTTCTACGTTCTAGGTTAGAATCTTTTCTTGGTTTGCCGGCTGCGGTGGCAATCAGGTGTTTTCGGTTTTTAACGTAGAACATAGAACGCAGAACGTAGCACCGGTTCTATGGGGTTTGAGATGATTCTGGTAGTTGGCAGCAAAGGGATGCTGGGGCAGGAGTTGATGGCGCTGTACGGCGACGCCGCGCGCGGGGTCGATGTCGATGAGATCGACATCACGGACCTCGAATCGGTGCAGCGGGTGCTCCTCACCCTGAAGCCGTCCGTGGTGATCAACGCCGCCGCCTACACCGACGTGGATGGCTGCCAGTCCAACACCGAACAGGCCATGATGGTCAACAGCGAAGGGGTGGGCTTTCTCGCCATGATCAGCAAGGAAATCGGAGCCAAGCTGGTCCAGGTGAGCACGGACTACATCTTCGACGGCCAGAAGGGCTCGCCCTACCTGGAGGATGACCTCGCGGCTCCGCTCAGCGTCTACGGGGAGTCCAAACTGGGCGGCGAGATGAACACCTGGTTCAACCCGGACCACCTGATCGTGCGCACCCAGTGGCTCTACGGCCACGGCGGCAAGAATTTCGTTGAAACCATGCTGAAGCTGGGCGCGGAGAAGAAGGAGCTGACCGTGGTGGACGACCAGATCGGCTCCCCCACCTGGACCCGCGATCT
Organism: Geomonas subterranea; assembly: GCF_019063845.1. Lineage (NCBI taxonomy): Bacteria > Pseudomonadati > Thermodesulfobacteriota > Desulfuromonadia > Geobacterales > Geobacteraceae > Geomonas > Geomonas subterranea. Next base: position 2,668,260 of record NZ_CP077683.1, on the reverse strand, counting down.
CGCCCTCGCCATCAAGGCGCTGCTGGACAAGGGGTGCCAGGGGACCTACCACGCAGCCAACTCGGGGTTCGTGTCGTGGAACGGCTTCGCAAAGGAGATCTTCCGCCTGGCCGGGCTCGACGTCGCGGTCCTGCCGATGACCACCGGGCAGTTGAACCGCCCGGCGCCGCGCCCCCTTTATTCGACCCTGGACTGCGGGAAACTGCAGCAGGACACCGGGTTCGTGCCCCAGCCCTGGCAGGACGCGCTCAAGCGCTACCTGGAGTTGAGGCCGGCATAATTCCGAAACCGGGCGAATGATTATTCGCCCCTACAGCGACCGCCCCCCAGGGGGCTGGGGGAGCCGGCATCAGCGACGTTGTGGCACCTGCCCCCACCCCCTAACCCCCTCCCGCAAGGGGCGGGGGAACTAGTCGTGTAACGGTATCTACAACAACACGGAGGACATCATGGAACGCGGAGAGCGTCCCTGGGGAACATACACGGTCCTGGACGAGCATAACGGCTACAAGATCAAGCGCATCGAGGTGCTGCCGGGCCAGCGACTTTCGCTGCAGATGCACCATCACCGCAGCGAACACTGGATCGTGGTTTCCGGCACGGCCAAGGTCACCTGTGGCGAGACTGTGAAGATCATCAACATCAACGAGTCCACCTTCATCCCGATCGGGTCGACCCATCGACTGGAGAACCCCGGCGTGATACCGCTGGTGATCATCGAGGTGCAAAGCGGCGAGTACCTGGGCGAGGACGACATCGTCCGCTTCCAGGACGACTACCACCGTGTCGAGGCTCCTGGTGCGGAGAGCGCCGTCGAGGCGGCCGTGGAGCCCATCGTATAAATGCATAAACAACTAAGCCTGCTCAGGGAATTCTCCGTCCCGCTGGCGGCGGGCGTCATCGCCGCGCTGGTCTGGGCGAACCTCGCCCCCGGGCAGTACCACCACTTCCTGCACGACCCGCTTTTAGCGGGTCTTTCTATTCACTTCGTCACCAACGACATCTTCATGGCGTTCTTCTTCGGCATCGCCGCCGTGGAGATAACCCAAAGCTGCCTGCCGGGGGGCGATCTGCACCCGTTGCGGCGTGCCGTCAACCCGCTGCTGGCCACGGTCGGCGGGATACTTGGGCCGGTCGTGCTCTATCTGCTCCTGAATGCCGCATTCGGCACTCCTGCCCTGAACCGTGGGTGGGGGATTCCGACTGCGACCGACATCGCGCTGGCCTGGCTCGCCGCGCGGTTCATCTTCGGGAAGGGACACCCGGCCATCTCCTTCCTGCTGCTTCTGGCGATTGCCGACGACGCGGTGGGGCTGGTCATCATAGCGCTTTTCTACGGCGACCCGCTTGCCCCGGTGCAGCCTCAATGGCTGCTTCTTTGCGGCGCCGCGCTGGCCCTTTGCTACCTGCTGCGGCACTGCAGGGTGAATAACTACTGGCCCTACCTCATTTTCGGGGGGGCTCTGAGCTGGTTGGGGTTGCATGAAGCCCACCTGCACCCGGCCCTGGCGCTGGCCCTCGTGGTCCCGTTCCTGCCGCACCCGCCGGTGGAGAAGCGCCACATGTTCGACATCGACCCTGACGACCTGACGCCGCTCTCCCGGTTCGAGCACGACTGGAAGCTGTTCGTCGATATCGGGCTTTTCGTTTTCGGGCTGGTGAACGCCGGCGTCGCCCTCGGCTCGGTCGGCCCCGCCACGTGGCTGGTACTGGCGTCCCTGATCTGCGGCAAGATGATCGGCATCGTGCTGTTCGGGCTCATGGGAAGCAAGCTCGGCTTCCCGCTCCCCATCGGGGTGGGGCTGCGCGAGCTGTTCGCAACCGGCCTCGTCGCCGGGATCGGTTTCACCGTGGCCCTGTTTGTAGCCGGAGAGGCATTCCCTGGCTCGGAAGCCGGTTCGTCGGCCAAGATGGGAGCCATGTTGAGTCTTTTTGCCTTCGTGCCCGCGGCCCTGGTGATGAAGATGCGCAGGCTCACGCGGGGCTGCGCCTAAGTTTTCTTGTTTCTCCCCTCCTTTGGGCAGGGGGATCTCTTACAGCTGGAGGAAACCATGTACATCGTCATCCTCGCGGGCGGCTCCGGCACCAGGTTCTGGCCGCTGTCCCGCAAGAGCACCCCGAAGCAGCTCATGTCCGTTTTCGGCGGCAAGTCCATGCTGCAAAGGACTGTGGAGCGCGTCCTGCCGCTCGCCCCCAAGCGGGTAATGGTGGTCACCAACGCGCTGCAGGCCGCGGAGACCAGGGCCCAGCTGGCCTACATCGACGGGGTCCCGGTCGACGTGATCGAGGAGCCGGTGGGGCGCAACACGGCGCCTGCCATCGGCCTTGCCGCCTCCGTCATCGCCCGTTTCGATCCCGACGGGATCATGGTGGTGCTCCCCGCCGACCACTACATCGTCGACGAGGAGACCTTCCGTGCCACCCTGGCTGCCGCGCGTTCGGTCGCGGTGAGCGGCGCGCTGGTGACGCTGGGAATCACCCCGACGCGGCCGGAGACCGGCTATGGCTACATCGAGGCCTGCCAGCATGCGGAGTCAGGCGCGGCACCGGTAAAGCGCTTCGTGGAAAAGCCGAACCTGGAGCGTGCGATGGAGTTCCTCGCGTCCGGGCGCTTCTACTGGAACAGCGGCATGTTCGTCTGGTCCGCCCGCGCGATACTGGACCAGATCGCGTTGCACATGCCGGAACTCTCCCAGGCCCTGGCAAAGCTCAGCTTCGAGACCGACGTCTGGGACCTTTCCGGTCTGAACCCTCAGGTAGCCGAGATCTATGGCGGCATCAAGGGGGAGTCGATCGACTTCGGCGTCATGGAGAAGGCGCGGGACGTGCAGGTCATTCCCGCCTCCTTCGGCTGGAGCGACGTAGGCTCCTGGAGCGCCCTTCCCGAGGTGATGGAGGCGGACGCGGCGGGGCACGTGGTCATCAACTCGACGGGTGCCGTGTCGGTAGGAGCCAAGGAGTGTCTTGCCTATGGCAACGGTAAAGTGGTAGCCTTTGTCGGCGTCAGCGACCTGATCGTCGTGGACACCCCCGATGCCCTGCTCGTCTGCTCGAAAGCGGCCGCGCAGGACGTGAAGAAAGTGGTCGAGGAACTGGAGCGGCAGGGGAAGCAGGAACTGCTTTAAAAATAGTAAAGGGACAAAGGCGGAGCACAGAGGACACAAAGGAAAAGCCAAGGCGGTCACAGAGGATTTGTCATTTTCCTGAAGCAGCCTTTCCTCTGAGACCTCCGTGGACCTCCGTGCCCTCTGTGGTGAGCTTTTTGAATTCTTGAGGTTTTTATGTTCGGCTGGACCGGAAAGTTGCTGCATGTTGATCTCACCCGTGGCACCTGCGAACGCAGGGAGATCCCCTCAGAGATTCTGCACGCCTACCTGGGGGGGCGCGGGCTTGGCGTCCGGCTGATGCGTGACTACTTCCGCCTCGGCCCCTTCGAGCCTGACATGCCGCTCATCTTCGCGGTAGGCCCCCTGTGCGGCACCAATTCCCCTACGGCTGCGCGCCTCGCCTGCGTTTCGCGATCGCCGCTCACCGGCACCATCTACGACTGCTCGGCGGGGGGGCGCTTCGCGTGGCGCCTCAAGGCGGCCGGCCTCGACGCACTCTTCATCACCGGAAAGAGCCCCCACCCGGTCGTTCTTTGCATTGACCCGGTACGTGATGAACTGCATCCGGCCCAGTCGCTGTGGGGCAAGGGGGTGAAGGAGACGGTGGCGGCACTGAAGGAGCGGGGTTCCGTGACGGCCATAGGCCCCGCCGGCGAGAACGGCGTCCTCTTCGCCAACATCATGATGGGGGAGGGGAACTCGATCGGCCGCGGCGGCCTCGGTGCCGTCATGGGGGCCAAGGGGCTGAAAGCGGTCACGGCACAGGGTGACGGCGTGACCGGCATCGCCGACAGGGAGCGCTTCGATGCCGCCCGCGCCGATGTCATGCGCCTTTTCCTGGCCTCGCCGGTCATCTTCGGCGAGTTGGGCATCGCCGAGTACGGCACACCGGCCCTGGTCGACCTGATGGCGCAGCGGCGCATGGCTCCCACCGAGAACTTCCGCTCCACCTTCTTCGCCGGATCCGGCAACTACTCCGGTCCGGCCATCCGCAAGGAGTGCGGCGCAAGGAAGGAGGGGTGCTACGGCTGCCCCATCCAGTGCAAGAAAGCGAGCGCCGCCGGCGAGCCGCTGCCGGAATACGAAACGGTGAATCATTTCGGCGCGTTGAACGGCATCTCCGACCTGCATGCCATCGTCAGGGCCAACACGATGTGCAACGAGCTCGGCCTGGACACCATCTCCGCCGCGGCCACCCTGTCGGCCTTCGGCGAGGCGCGCGGACGTTTTCCGGATGCGGCCGAAGTGGCGAGCCTGCTCGCCGACATCGCCTACCGGCACGACCAGGGGGAGCTCCTGAGCCTCGGTTCGCGTCGCGTCGGCGAGGTCTTGGGGAAGCCGGAGCTGTCCATGAGCGTCAAGTCCCTAGAGCTTCCCGCCTACGACCCGCGCGGCGCCTACGGCATGGCGCTCGCCTATGTCACCTCGAACCGCGGCGGCTGTCATCTGCGCGCGTATCCCATCTCGCACGAGATACTGAGAAAGCCGGTCCCCACCGACCGCTTCTCCTTCTCGGGGAAGGCGAGGATCATCAAGATCGCGGAGGACGTCAACGCGGCGGTAGACTCGCTGGTCGCCTGCAAGTTCGCCTTCTTCGGCGCGACCCTCGAGGAGTACGGCGAGCTCCTCTCCGCGGTGACCGGCGTGGAGTACGGCCCGGAGTCGCTCAAGGCGATCGGCGAGCGGATCTACCTCACCGAGCGCTTCTACAACTGCGGCAACGGTTTCGACCGCAGTCACGACACGCTGCCGCGCCGGTTCTTCGAGGAGGCGGGAAGCGCCGGCGAGGGGATCGACGTCCCCCCCATCGACCGCGCCCGTTTCGACGAGGAGCTGCAGAAGTACTACCGTATCCGCGGACTCGACGAGGACGGAGGTTTCGGTGACCGCGACCTCCTCGGCGAGCTGCCCTGAACGTGCCACCACAAACATGAAGCTGTGAGATATGCGAGACCAGATCAGTAAATATACCGGCAAACTTCTTGCCGACCGCTCGGCCTGTGCCGACGGCATCGCCTTCGCGGCGCAGGACGACGCGCTCATCACGGCAGGCGCCCCCGACCTGGCCGCACTGGCGGGGGGGACGCTGTCGCGTCTGAACTCCCTCGCTCTGGTGGCCGCGCGCCCGTCGCTTCCCTTCGCGGACTTCCTGATCGCCCGGGCCGGGGAGGGGGAGGAGTGCATCGTCCCCCAGGACACCGAGACGCGGACCTTCCTGCACGACATCCCCTTCCTGCGTAAAAAAGATCTCGCAGGCGACCCCGCCCCCGTCCTGGCCAGGCTCCTGGGCAACAGGAAAGGGGTCATCGTCGAAGGGATCGGGATCGTCGCCGTCGGCGCCATCACCGTGGAGCAGGCCTTCATCAACTACTCCTCGGTGTTCCATTCCACCTTCGTGAAATACCTGCAGGATCTGCTTGCCGACGGCTTCCGCCTGCCGGGGGAGCGTGAAGCCTTCGAGGCCTTCCGGCGGCAATGGCTGAGGCCGCTCTTCGCCGAGGGGCTGGATTTCGCGGGTGCCCTCTCCCTGGACAAGAACGGCATCCTTGCCGAGATCGAGCGGGTGGGGCGCTACACCGTGGAGCGCGGGCTGGTGGATTCCTTCTTTGGCAACATCTCGGTGTCGGCGGGTGAGTTGATCTACATCTCCCAGACCGCCGCGAGCCTGGACGAGCTGAAAGGGTGCATCGACCCGGTTCCGGCCGACAACTCGTCCACCACCGGGATCACCGCCTCCAGCGAGCTTCTGGCGCACCGGAAGATCTACGAGCAGACCGGCGCCCGCGTCATCCTGCACGGCCATCCGAAGTTTTCCGTGGTGATGAGCATGCTTTGCGATCGCAAGCGGGAGTGCGCCATCAAGGACTGCTGGAAGGAGTGCCCCCACGTGCGGGATCTGGGGGGAACCCCGGTGGTCGCCGGCGAGATCGGGGCCGGCGGACTCGCCAAGCGCGTGCCCCCCGTGATCGGCGCCAGCGGTTCCGCCATCGTCTACGGCCACGGCGTCTTCACGCTGGGGCGGCAAGGGTTCGGCGAGGCCTTCGCCGCCATGGTCGATGTGGAAAATTTCTGCCGGGAGGAGTACTTCCGGCAGCTTGATATCACAAAGGCTTAAAATTTAACGCAAAGCCGCAAAGGCGCAAAGAAGTCACAACCTTCTTTTAAGACCTTCGGGTTGGTTACTTCGCGGCTTTGCGTCTTTGCGTTAATTTTGGGTTTCAGGTTTTAGGAGGTTGTTTGTCTGAAAAGAAGAACATAGCCCGCGCCGCTGGCGTTTTGGGCGCGGCCACCATGCTCTCCCGCATCATGGGGATGATCCGCGACATGGTGGTCTCCCGCCTCTTCGGCGCCGGCCTCTACACGGACGCCTTCTTCGCCGCGTTCCAGATCCCCAACATGCTGCGCCGCTTCTTCGCCGAGGGGGCGCTCACCTCCGCCTTCGTCCCCACCTTCTCGGAATGGCACACCCAGAAGGGGGAGGAGGAGACCCGCGCGCTGGCGAACGTCTGCTTCACCGCGCTCACCATCGTGATGGCCGTCATCACCATCGCCGGCATCATCTTCTCGCCGCAGATAGTCCACCTCATGTTCCCGGGGTTCACCTCCAACCCGGAAAAACTTTCGGTCACCATCTTGCTGAACCGGCTCATGTTCCCCTACATCTTCTTCGTGAGCCTGGTCGCCCTGTGTATGGGAATACTGAACACCTTGCGCCACTTCTTCACGCCGGCGATCTCCACGGTGTTCCTGAACATCTCCATGATCCTGTGCGCGCTGCTGCTTAACCACCGGTTCCAGGTTCCCATCGTCTCGCTGGCGGTGGGCGTGCTGATCGGCGGGGTGCTGCAACTGGCGCTGCAACTCCCGGTGCTTTACCGGAAGGGCTTTCCGGTGAGGCCCAACTTCGACTTCGGGCATCCCGCGCTGAAAAGGATCACGCTGCTCATGGGGCCGTCCGTGTTCGGTGTCGGTGTTTACTACCTCAACATCGCCGTCGGTTCCATCCTGGCGTCGCTCCTTCCCGAGGGGAGCGTCTCCTACCTTTATTACGCTCAGCGGCTCTTCGAGTTCCCGCAGGGGATCTTCACGGTTTCGGTTGCGCAGGCGGTCCTTCCGTCGATGAGCCGCCAGGCGGCCGCTGGGGACATGGACGCGCTCAAGGAATCCCTCTCCTACGGCGTCCGGCTTACCCTGTTCATCACCATTCCCGCCATGGTGGGGCTCATGTTCTGCGCCACGCCGATTTTCTCCCTGCTGTTCATGGGGGGCGCCTTTGACTACGCCAAGGCGGTCAACTGCGGCACCGCGCTCCTTTACTACTCGGTGGGGCTGACATTCGTGGCGCTGGTGCGCGTGCTGGTCCCGGCCTTCTACGCGCTCAAGGACACCAGGACACCGGTCGTCATCGCCTTCGCCGCTTTCCTGCTCAACCTGTTGTTCAGCCTGATGCTGATGGGGCCTATGAAGCACGGCGGGCTCGCGCTGGCCTCGTCCCTTTCCGCGCTGGGCAACATGATGCTCCTGCTCTGGTTCTTGAGAAGGAAGATCGGCCCCTTCGGGGGGCGGGCCATTGCCGTCGCCGGGGTGAAAGGGATGATGGCCTCCGTCCCGATGGCGCTGGTGGTGTACTGGATCATGCGGCTCATCGACTGGTCCCCGGCCGGCAGGCGTCTGCTCAAGGGAGGCGTGCTGGGGGGCGGGGTGCTGGCGGGCATGGCCATCTTTCTCGTGTCGGCGCACCTGCTGCGCTGCGAGGAGGCCGGTGACGTGATCGGGCTGGCGAAGAGAAAGCTGCTCAAAAAATAGAAGTTGAAGGACCGCGCCGCGACTGCGAAATCCACTGGAAAGGGACAGGAACAACATGGTATTGTTTCTGCTGTCCTGACGGATGTAGTCAATCCAGCGCGGTTTTTTTTATGGGAGAAGAGTATGAGAGAGAGGTCGGCCGCTACGGCGTGGACCATGTACGAAACCGGTGCCGGTTACGGGGTGCTGGCGGCGAGCGAGCAGGGTCTGGTTGCCCACCATCTCCCCTACGGCACGGCGTCCGCCGCCGGGGCCCTGGAGCTGGCGGCGACCCTGTACCCGCTGGCAAAAGGGGAGAGCGATCTGACCGCGAAAGGAGCGGCGCTGCTGCGGCGTTATTTCGCGGGTGAGAGGGTTGCTTTCGAGCTTCCCCTCGACCTCGATGGATGCACGCCCTTCCAGAAAACCGTCTACCGTGTGGTAGCCGCCATCCCTTACGGGGCCGTGCTCAGTTATCGGGAGGTCGCCGGGGCGTGCGGCTCCCCCAACGGGGCGAGGGCGATCGGAGGGGCCATGGCGAGAAACCTGCTCCCGGTCATCATCCCCTGCCACCGGGTGGTCGGGGCCAGCGGCGTCATGACCGGGTTCACCGCTCCAGGGGGGACGGAGTCCAAGCGCGGGCTGTTGTCGATGGAGGGGGTGGGTTTCGATGCCCGGGGGGGCGTGATACGGGCCAAAATCGGGTAGTTATGCACAGGATTTCCACCTGGCTGGGGACCTAATTAGGTGTAGCTAATTTTAGTTGAGGTTGATTGACCGCGGATGTATACAATTTATCGTAACTAGCTGATCTTTCGTTCGAATATCGTCGTGGCCAATATTTATGCAGAACGCGGAAACTGCTTAAAAGCCGTAGGTTTCTCAGTTTGTCAACATCGTTATCCACACCTTTTCCACAAAAAGTGTGGATAAGCCGCTGGTTGCCCAAAAATATTAATTAGATTCAACGTTTCTCCAGTTTCTTCGCTTCTTCCCAGAGCAGATCCATCTCCTCCAGGGAGGCATCCTGCAGCTTCCGGCCACCGCCATGCAGGGTCTCCTCTATGTGTTCGAAGCGCCGGGTGAAACGCTGGATGGTCTTTCTGAGGGCCTCCTCCGGGTCGATGGCAAGGAACCGCCCCAGGTTCACGATGGCGAAGAGGAGGTCCCCCAGTTCGGACTCCATCTCCTGCTGGTCGCCGGCGGCCATCGCCTCCTGGAACTCGTGCAGTTCCTCCATCACCTTGGCGAAGACCTGGTCCGTATGCTCCCAGTCGAAGCCGACCCGCGCCGCCTTTTCGGTGATCTTCTGCGCCTTCATGAGCGCGGGGAGGTGCGGCGGGATACCCGAGAGCGCCGACTTGCGCTCGTCTCCCTTTTCACTCTTCTTGATCTTCTCCCAGTTCTCCACCTGCGCGGCGCTGCTCTCGATCACCTGGTCCCCGAAGACGTGGGGGTGGCGGCGCACCAGTTTCTCGTTGATGGCGTCGAGCACCTCGTCCATGGTGAAGGTGCCGCTCTCCTCGGCTATGGCCGCGTGGAACACCGGCTGCAGCATCAGGTCCCCCAACTCCTCCTTCAGAAGCTTCTGGTCCCTGGCGTCGATCGCCTCGATGACCTCGTAGGACTCCTCCAGGAGGTAGCGCTTGAGCGATTCGTGGGTCTGCTCCGCGTCCCAGGGGCACCCGCCGGGGGCGCGCAGCCTGCGCATGATCTCCATGAGGCGGTCGAAGCGGTCTTGTGTGGTTTCAGTGGACATGATGGATCTCCGGAAGGAAGTGTTCCCTCCCCCGGAGGGGGAGGGCAAGGGAGGGGTAATTTTCTGCGGGACTGCGGCCTTCCCCCCTCCCAACCTTCCCCTCCAGGGGGGGGCTGGGGTGAGGGGCTACAGCTACTTGAGTCCGCTCAGGTAGTCGACCAGCGAGTCTATCTGTTTCTTCGAAAAGGTGTCGTAGGGAGGCATCACGGTGCCGGGATAGACCTTCCCAGGCTCGCGGATCACCCGCTCCAGGAAGGTGCGGTCGCGCTTGCTCCCGACGTGGGTCAGTTCGGGGCCGACGACACCCCCCTTGTCCTTCACGATATGGCAGTCCCGGCAGCGTTCGTTGTAGAGTTCCTCGCCGAAAAGCTCCAGCCGGGCCGGGGACTGCTTCGGCGCGGGTGCCTGCGCCTCCTCGTGCTTTGAGCAGCCGCAAAAGAGCGAGAGGACGGTGGCTGCGACAAGAAAGCTTTCTCGCATGGGGATCACCTATTTGCCCTTCAGATAGGCAGCAAGGAACTGCTGCTTGTACTCCACGAAGCGCCCCTCCTCGATCGAGGTGCGGATCTCCGCCATCATGTTCAGGTAGAAGTGCACGTTGTGGATGCTGGCGAGGATCGCCGAGAGCACCTCGTTGGACGTGAACAGGTGGTGCAGGTAGGCCCTCGTGAAGTTGCGGCAGGTGTAGCAGCTGCAGTTGGGTTCCACCGGGTAGAAGTCGCGCCGGTAATTCTTGTTGGTGAGCCGGATGCGGCCGCGGTTGGTGAAGAGGGTCGCGCTTCTTGCGTAGCGGGTCGGGATGACGCAGTCGAACATGTCGATGCCGCGCTCGACGCTCTCCAGGATGTCCTCCGGAAGCCCCACCCCCATCAGGTAGCGCGGCTTGTCCTCGGGGAGATGCGGCGCGGTGTACCCCACGACCTGCTTCAGAAGCTCCAGCCCCTCGCCCACGGAAACCCCGCCGATCGCGTAGCCGGGGAAGTCCATCTTGACCAGGGCCTTGGCGCAGCGCTTCCTCAGGTCCTCGAACACGCTTCCCTGCACGATGCCGAACAGGTACTGGTTCTCGCGCGAGTGGGCGTCGATGCACTGCTTGGCCCAGCGGATGGTCTTCTCGGTGGAGCGCTCCGCGTACGCCTTGTCGCAGGGGTAGGGGATGCACTCGTCGAAGTTCATGATGATGTCGGCGCCGAGGGCCTCCTGGATCGCGACTGCCTTGGCGGGGTCGAGGAAGATCTCCTCGCCGGTGTCCTCGTGGCGGAAGAAGACCCCCTCCTCGGTGATCCGTTTCTTCGGGAGCGAGAAAACCTGGAACCCGCCGGAGTCGGTGAGGATCGGGCCATCCCAGCACATGAACTTGTGCAGGCCGCCCGCCTTCTGCACCAGGGCCTCGCCCGGGTGCAGGTGCAGGTGGTAGGTGTTGGAAAGGATGATCTGGGCACCGGTCTCCTTGACCTGGGCCGGCGTCATCGCCTTCATGGCTGCGTGGGTGGCCACCGGCATGAAAATGGGGGTCTGGATCTCGCCGTGGGCGGTGGTCACTACGCCGCGGCGGGCGCCGGACTTCGGGTCCTTCTTGAGCAGTTTATAAATCATGAACCTTCCTGGTTTCCTAATGTTTTACTGATGGTGGTTATCCTAATTAGCAGAGCGGGGTAAAAAATGCAAGATCGGGGCCGCGTAAGCGTTATTTCAAAACATGGTTACTGCAATTTAGAGGGGGCTAAGATGGCTGAACCATTAATTGTATGCTGTATACAAAAAACTGTTGCAATTTGGTATAACGGCATTTAATATGCGCGTCTATCAACCCGCCGATTTTTATGTTATAGATACCATCCACTGTTGCTAATGTGAGATTAATAAAGGAGAGATCGAATGCAGACACTGAGCCCGTGGCGTGGTCCCCCATCCTCCCCAAGCGGAAGCCGCGAGTCCGCCCCGTGACCCGGTTTTCGGGACTTGTACTCCTCCGGTGTACGCAGCAATCCAACTCAACTGATTAATCGAAAAAAGGCAAAGGGACAAAAAACATGCGAATCTTATCTAGCTCTGTGGGAAGAAAGATCCTGATGTCCATCACGGGTCAGCTCCTGATCATCTTCATCCTGATACACCTGATCGGAAACTCCACCATCTTCTTTGGCCCCAACGGCATCAACGCCTATGCTGAGCACCTGCATAGCCTGCCGCCGCTGGTCTGGGCTTTCCGCCTGTTCATGCTGGCAGCCATCGCCATCCACATCTGCTACGGCGTCACGCTGACCCTGGAGAACAGGGCGGCCAACCCCGGCGCCTACGCCGTAAAAAGGAACCTGAAGGCGAGCTTCGCCTCCGAGAACATGATCTGGACCGGCCTTCTGGTGCTGGGCTTCATCATGTACCACCTGCTTCAGTTCACCATTCACGGCACCCCTGACGTGGTGGTCGGCCTCGATTCCGCCAACCGTCCCGACGTGTTCAGGATGGTCGTGACCAGCTTCGGCAACGCGCTGATCTCGCTGGCTTACATGTTCGCCATGCTGATGCTTTTCCTGCACCTCTCCCACGGCATCCCGAGCTTCCTGCAGACCATGGGGTGGAACAACGAGAAGACCATCCCGGCCTTCGGTACCGGCGGCAAGGTCATCTCCGCCCTCCTCATGCTTGCTTACATCTCGATTCCTGCGGTCATCCTGGCCGGCTTATTGAAACTTTAGGGGGTTCAAGTGATACTCGACGGAAAATGTCCGAAAGGACCGATTCAGACCTCGTGGGACAGGCACCGCTTCGACCTGAAGCTGGTTAACCCCGCTAACAAACGTAAGTACAAAGTCCTCGTTGTCGGCACCGGCCTGGCCGGTGGCGCAGCCGCAGCCACCCTGGGCGAGCTCGGCTACAACGTCGAAGCCTTCTGCTACCAGGACAGCGCACGCCGGGCCCACTCCATCGCGGCGCAGGGCGGCATCAACGCCGCGAAAAACTACCCCAACGACGGCGACAGCATCTACCGCCTGTTCTACGACACCATCAAGGGTGGCGACTTCCGTGCCCGTGAGGCTGACGTCTGGCGTCTGGCCCAGGTGTCCAACAACATCATCGACCAGTGCGTGGCCCAGGGCGTTCCGTTTGCCCGCGACTACGCCGGCTACCTGGACAACCGCTCCTTCGGCGGCGCCCAGGTTTCCCGTACCTTCTACGCCCGCGGCCAAACGGGGCAGCAGCTCCTCCTGGGCGCCTACTCGGCCCTCTCCCGCCAGGTGAAAGCCGGTACCGTCAAGCTCTTCGCCCGCACCGAGATGCTCGACCTCGTGGTGGTCGACGGCGAGGCCAAAGGGATCACCGTCCGCGACCTGATCACCGGCGAGATCCGCACCCACGTGGGCGACGCTGTCGTTCTCGCCACCGGCGGCTACGTGAACGTGTTCTACCTCTCCACCAACGCGATGGGCTGCTCGGTTACCGCCAACTGGCGTGCCCACAAAAAGGGCGCCTTCTTCGCGAACCCCTGCTACACCCAGATCCACCCGACCTGCATCCCGCAGCACGGCGAGCACCAGTCCAAGCTGACCCTCATGTCCGAGTCGCTCAGGAACGACGGCCGCTGCTGGGCTCCGAAGAAAAAAGGTGACAACCGTCACCCCAACGACATCCCCGAAGAAGAGCGCGACTACTACCTGGAGCGGAAGTACCCCTCCTTCGGTAACCTCGCTCCCCGCGACATCGCCTCCCGCGCGGCCAAAGAGCAGTGCGACGACGGGCGCGGCGTCGGCCCCGGCGGCCGCGGCGTGAACCTCGACTTCTCCGACGCCATCAAGCGCGTCGGCGAGCACACCATCCGCGAGCGCTACGGCAACCTCTTCGAGATGTACGAGAAGATCACCGACGAGAACGCCTACAAGCAGCCGATGCGCATGTACCCGGCACCGCACTACTCCATGGGCGGCCTCTGGGTCGACTACAACTGCGAGAGCAACGTCCCGGGCCTCTTCGTCCTGGGCGAGGCGAACTTCTCCGTTCACGGCGCGAACCGCCTGGGCGCTTCCGCGCTGATGCAGGGCCTGGCCGACGGCTACTTCGTCATCCCCTACACCATCGCGAATTACCTCGCGAAGACCAAGCCGGGCGCCGTCAAGGCGGACCACCCCGAGTGCAAGAAGTCGGTAGAGGACGTGAAGTCCTACAACAACCGCCTCTTGAACATCAACGGCAAGAAGACCGTTTCCGAGTTCCACCGCGAACTGGGCAAGATCATGTGGGAAAACGTCGGCATGGCCAGGAGCGAAGAGAGCCTCAAGGACGCCATCAAGCGTATCCCGGTCCTGCGCGAGGAGTTCTGGAAGAACGTCAAGGTCACCGGCAAGGGCGAGGAGCTGAACCAGCAGCTGGAGAACGCCGGCCGCGTGGCGGACTTCCTCGAGTTCGGCGAGCTGATGGCGAAGGACGCCCTGCACAGGAACGAGTCCTGCGGCGGCCACTTCCGCACCGAGCACCAGATGCCGGACGGCGAGGCCAAGCGCGACGACGAGAACTACTGCTACGTTGGAGCCTGGGAGTTCAAAGGTGTCGACAAGGAGCCCGAACTGCACAAGGAGCCGTTGACGTTCGAGAACGTTCATCTGGCGGTAAGGAGTTATAAATAATGAACCTCACACTACACGTATGGCGCCAAAGTGGCCCCAAAGCTCCGGGAAAGCTCGAGCAGTACGAGGCCAAAAACGTAAGCCCGGACCAGTCCTTCCTGGAGATGCTCGACGAAGTGAACGAGCACCTGATCAAAGAGGGGAAGGATCCGATCGCATTCGACCACGACTGCCGCGAGGGTATCTGCGGCATGTGCTCCCAGGTCATCAACGGCGTGCCGCACGGCGGCCAGGAGCGCACCACCGTCTGCCAGTTGCACATGAGGAACTTCAACGACGGTGACACCATCTACATCGAGCCGTGGCGCGCACTTGCCTTCCCGATCCAGAAAGACCTGATCGTGGACAGGAACGCCCTTGAGAAGATCATGCAGGCTGGTGGCTACACCTCCTGCCACACCGGCGGTGTTGCCGACGGCAACGCCATCCTGGTGCCGAAGATCGCCGCCGACTACGCCATGGACGCCGCCGAGTGCATCGGCTGCGGTGCCTGCGTCGCCGCTTGCCCGAACGGTTCGGCCATGCTCTACACCTCGGCCAAGGTTGCCCAGTTGGCCGCCCTGCCGCAGGGCCAGGCGGAGGCCGCCGAGCGCGTCTGCGCCATGACCGAGGCGATGCAGGAAGCCGGCTTTGGCAACTGCTCCAACCACTACGAGTGCCAGGCCGCCTGCCCGAAAGGGATCAACGTCAAGTTCATCGCGAGGCTCAACCGCGAGTACCAGAAGGCGCTCTTCAAGTAACACGGGGCGCACCAGTCGCAAACACGGGGCGGAAGGGAAACCTTCCGCCCTTTTTTTCATCACAGCGCGCCCCGTTTATTCACTTGATTCCGGACCCGAATTGCCTTACTTTCTGGCCCAGCCGGCTTAAGCCGATGGGAGTGATATGGAACTGTTCACCTACGCCTTCGTGGCCAACATCTTTTTGACCTTTATAGACGCCACCATCGGGTACCTTGCCGCACCGGCGCTGGCCGCGCTGATGGGAAGCGGCGAGGAGGGGAGCGAGGAGGGGAGCGAGGGACCGGTCGGGGGGATACGCAGGCTGCTCTCCTTCGTGGTGGCCCTGTACATGTTCTTCAACTGCCTGGCCTACTTCGACCGCATCGGGTGGCTTTTATACTTCACTACCGCGGTTCTCGCCGTCGACATCACCGCGCAACTCGTCATATTCCGCAAGATGACCCGATCCAGGGGGCGCTGACCGGGGCTCACCTGCTCCTCTTTTCCCGGGACAACCTCCTTTCTGTCACAGCTGTCCTTCTCCTTGTTGCAGGGGCGAAAAAACATCTTTATCAGCTTGAGCTAATGTGTTATTTTTAGCCCCCGGCGGTTTTCGCTGCCGTTCCCGGCAGCGCACGAGGTGACACATGAGCGAGATTGGATCGCCCATAGCGAGGTTCAAGTCCTGCATATGGAGCAGGGGGGGCTGCACCATGGAGCAGCACCTTTTCGTGCTGTTGTGCACGATGGCCGCCGCCGCCTCTTTTTTTCTCGTTATACCGACCAACTACCTGCAACACCTCCCCATCTACATCAACGTCTGTGTCGCCGTCTTCGGGACGTTCTCCCTGGTGCTTCTGAACGAAGCGTGCAAGGGGCGCTACCACACGAAATCGCTCTTCTTCCTGTTCATGGCCCTGCTGAACCTGATCTGGTTTCCCAACGGTGCGTCGGAAGGGAGCCTCCCCTTTTACTTCTTCTGCCTGCTGATGTACCTTCCCATTTTTTTCAGGGGGCGTGCCCGGTGGCTGCCGCTGCTTCTCACGGTGATCGACGGCGTAGCCCTCATGGCCCTGGAATTACGGTTCCCCGAGTGGGCCACCCCGTTCAGATCCGAACAGGACCGTGTCTCCGACAACATCGTGGGATTCGCGGTGACGGCCTTGTCGTGCGCGGTGATGCTGTGGACGCTGCTGAGAAATTACGAAGAGGAGCGAAACCGGCTGGTTTCGGTCAACGAGCAACTGCAGCGCGTGATCGTGGAGCGCAGCGCTGTGGAAGGGGCACTGCTGCAGAACAGGGAACTGCTGAACTCTGTCATCGATGGCACCATTGACGCCGTTTTCGTAAAGGACGTCAGCGGGCGTTATCTCCTTTTCAGCAAGGGGGCGTGCCAGATGACGGGAAAGACGCTTGAACAGGTGCTCGGGCGGGACGACCACGCTCTGTTTCCTCCGGAGGTGGCGCTCGAGGTCCTGCGGATGGACCGGGAGGTCCTTGAGGGGAATCAAGCGCATACGTTGGAGTGGGAGTTGGATGGCGTCAACGGGGAGCGCATTCTGCTGGAGGTAATCAAGGGCCCGTTGCACAACAAGGAGGGACAGGTCGTCGGCCTGTTCGGCATCGCGCGAGATGTCACGCAGAGCCGGCGCATGGCGGAGGAACTGCGGCTTTTGAACGAAGATCTGGAGCGGCGGGTTGCAGAACGGACGGCGCGGCTGGAAGCCGCCATGAAGGAGCAGGAGGCCTTCAGCTATTCCGTGTCCCACGACCTGCGCGGTCCGTTGCGCCACATCAACAGCTATGGGGCGATACTGCTCGAGGAGTTCGGCCCTGCCCTGGAACCTGAGGCGCGTGGGTACCTGGAGCGGATCCGCACGTCCAGCAAGAGGATGGGGGACCTGATCGACGACCTGCTTGAGCTTTCGCGCATCGGGCGCTCCGAGCTGAACAAGGCCACGGTGAGCCTGAGCGATCTCGCTTTCGGCATCGGATGCAAGCTGCAGGACGCCGAACCGGCGCGGCGGGTGGACCTCCTGATCGAGCCGGGGATGCAGGTGCAGGGCGACCGGCTGCTACTGGAACTGATGCTGGAGAACCTGGTCGGCAACGCATGGAAGTACTCGAGCATCAGGGAGCGGGCACGGATCGAGTTCGGGTGCTGCCGGCATGACGGTGCGGACGCTTTTTTCATCAAGGACAACGGCGTCGGGTTCGACATGGCCTACCAGGACAAGCTTTTCGGGGCGTTCCAGCGGCTGCACGGCGCCGAGTTTGAGGGAACCGGTATCGGCCTGGCCACGGTGAAGCGCATAGTGGAGCGGCATGGTGGTACGGTCTGGGCCAACGGCGTAGTCGACCAGGGGGCGACCGTCTACTTCACCATGCCAAACGGCTAAGGGGGATGCCGTGGGACGGCTTGGCGTATTATTGCTGGTCTGCCTGGTGGCTATCGTGTTGAGCGCGGCAGCCTGGCAGCGACAGTTGCTCTATTTCCCGACCCACCACGACCGCAGCAACGGACTGGTGCCGTGGCGCGATCAGGGGGAGCTGCTCGGCTTCGCCCGTCCCGTTCCCGCGCCCAGAAACGTCTGGCTCATGCTGCACGGAAACGGCGGGCAGGCGACCGACCGCGCCTACGCGCTCCCTTCGTTTTCCCTGGAGGACAGCGTCTACATCCTGGAGTACCCGGGTTACGGCCGCCGCCCCGGTACCCCTTCCAAAGAAACGCTGGACCGGGCGGCACGGCAGGCGTACCTTCTGCTCCGGCAGCACTATCCGGCCACACCGGTCTGTATCGTTGGGGAATCGATAGGGAGCGGTCCAGCCTGCGCTTTGGCGGGAGTCGAACCTCCGCCGGACAAGATCGTGCTGGTGGCGCCGTTTGACAAGCTGCACCGGGTGGGGCAGTACCACTACCCTTTCCTGCCGGTGCGCCTGCTCCTCTCCGACGATTGGGACAACATCAAGGCTCTCAAGGGGTATCGGGGGAGGGTGGAGATCTTCGGTGCAAGGCAGGACGAGGTGATCCCGGAGAAGTTCGCCAAGAGCCTTGCGGAGAGCAGGCCGGGCACGGTGTTCCGGGAAATAGAAGGTGGGCACAACGACTGGGCGACGCCGGGGCGGGTGAGCATCAGAAACCCGTGACCCTATAAGTCCAGGGCGACTGACGAAAAAACGCGAAGCCGCGAAGCCGCAAAGAAAGGGGGGGGGGGGGAGGTTTTACCCCGCACATCCTTTTCTTTGCGTCTCTGCGGCTTCGCGCCTTTGCGTTGAGGCTGTTGAAAGGGCGCCGCCGTTTTCGGCGGCGCCTTGCCTTTAGGCGATCCTGGTGAACTTGTCCTTCGGGACCATGCAGATGGCGCACTTGTCGGGCGCCTCGTCATAGACGGTGTTGCCGCAGACTTCGCAGACGTAGACGGCACGGTCGGCGAGATCGACGCCGTTTTGTACCGCAGCCAGGGCCTGCTGGTACAGGTCGTGATGGATCTCTTCCACCGCCAAGGCGAACTTGAACGAGTTCTCGGCGGCGCGATGCCCCTCCTGCTTCGCCTGTTCGACAAAGGGCGGGTACATCTTCTGGAACTCGAACCCCTCTCCCTCGATGGCCTCCTTCAGGTTCTCGACGGTGTTCTTGATCCCGTCCATGGCACGCAGGTGCGCGTGAGCGTGCACGGTTTCGGCGTGCGCCGCCGCGCGGAACAGCTTCGCTACCTGCGGTAGCCCCTCCGCTTCGGCCTTCTTGGCGAAGGCAAGATACTTACGGTTGGCCTGGCTCTCTCCGGCGAACGCCTCGGCAAGGTTATCCCTGGTCGACATCTCTTCCTCCTCATTGTGTGAAAATGTGCAGCATGAATATAACGAGGCATCTGTCCCAGTCAAGGCGAGGGGTACATTATATTTGTCTGATATGTATACGTTTTTTGACTGACACTGACGGAGTCGCACAATCTTGACATTGGTGTGCTCCAATGTAATCTTCGTGGGTGTTGCGGAAAGGGTGCCGGTACTGTTGCGGTGGCACCCGCGAGGTACTGCATGGCTCGAGATATCACCACGCTCCAGGAGATGCTCGACCGGATCGGGGATTCGGGGGACAACGAGGGACGTGTCTCTTTGGGGAAAATAGTGGATTCGGTGGGTGACCGCTCCTTCGGGCCGCTGCTGCTCATGGTGGGGGTGATCGCCGCTTCGCCGCTGAGCGGCATGCCGGGAGTGCCGACCGCCACCGGCGTCTTCATCCTGCTGATCGCGATGCAACTGTTTTTGCGCCGGGATCACTTCTGGCTGCCGAAGTGGTTGCTGCGGCGCTCGCTCGCGCAGGACAAGGTGCACAAGGCGATCCGGTGGCTGCTTCCCGTGGCGCGCTTCATCGACCGGTGGCTGCGTCCCCGGCTGCCCGCGCTGATCAGGGGTGGGAGCATCTACCTCATCTCGTTCGTATGCGCGGCGATAGCTGTAGTGATGCCGATGATGGAACTGGTTCCCTTCTCCGCGCATGGCGCCGGCCTCGCCCTTTCCGCCTTCGGGCTGGCCCTGATCTCGCGTGACGGTCTTCTCGCGCTGATCGCGTTCGCAGTAACGGCGGTGAGTTTCGCGGTGGTGATCTACCAGTTCGGCTGAAAAGGCTAGGGGAGGTACTCTTCGCGCACCGGGGAGAACACCTCGATGGCCACGGAATCCTCGAGTATGTCGGCGTTGTGCCGTGCTCCCCCCGCGATGCACCAGCTGTCCCCCGGCTGCAGCTCCCTTTTGTCACCGTCGATGCTGAGCCTGATCCGGCCGCTCACCAGGTACCCGGTCTGTTCGTGCGGGTGGCTGTGCAAGGGGAGCAGCGCCCCCTTCTCCAGGAGAAACTCCACCATCAGTGTCTTCTCGCCATGCACCAGGGTTTTTTGGCGGATCCCCGGCAGCACCTGCTGGTAACCTGCGTCGCTTTTCTCCTCGAACATGCGTTCTCCTTATGCTTCGTTCCCCGTCCACGTGCGGGAGCGGGCAGGGGAGGGGTAATCCTGCGTCTTCCCTTTTACTGACTATGCACCGTCCAGCGCGCCGGTCTGGCGCAGCGCCTCGTAGAGAACGATGCCGGCCGAGGTGGAGAGGTTCAGGCTGCGAACCTTCCCAATGATCGGGATCCGCACCGCGGTTTCCGGATTCGACTCGATGAGCTCCTCCGGAAGCCCCTTGGTTTCCTTTCCGAAAACGATGAAATCGCCGGAGCGGAAGGCGAATTCGAGGTAGCTTTTAGGCGCCTTCTTGCTGGTGTAGATGAAGCGCCCCTGCGGGAAGGACCTCTGCAGCGCGTCGAGGTCGTCCCAGTAGCGGATGTCGACTTCGCTCCAGTAGTCGAGCCCGGCCCGTTTGAGGTAACGGTCGTCGGTGGAGAAGCCGAGCTTGCCGACCAGGTGCAGGATGGTGCCTGTGGCGCCGCAAAGCCTGGCGATGTTGCCGGTGTTGGGTGGAATCTCCGGCTCCACCAGCACTATGTGAAATGGTTGTTGCAGGGACATCGGTGACCTCGAAAAGGGGGCTTTTAAGGAAGCAAAAAAGGACTCTGTCACAGGAAAAAAAGGACAGGATGAGACGAATTTCGAGCCCGAAAACGAGCTTCTTGAACAGGTGATATTTGTAGCTCAAAGCAAAAAATAAGGCAAAGAGAAACGGCTAAAAGCCTGTAACGGCGGGGGTTGTCTGGGGGGTAAGCTCTGTAAGCTTGCAATTTATCGACAGATAGTCTATAATGCTCCCCTCACACACCTACCGGAGGCAACTTTGGACACGCCTGACAACAGTGGTCACTTCGGCCGTTTCGGCGGCAGATACGTATCGGAAACGCTCATGCCGGCGCTGCTCGAACTCGAGCAAGCGTACAACCATTTTCGCAACGAAAAGGGGTTCCGGGATGAGTTCGCCTACTACCTGCGCCAGTACGTCGGCCGCCCCAATCCGCTCTATTTCGCCGAAAAACTGACCCGGAAAATGGGGGGCGCGAAGATCTATCTGAAGCGCGAGGACCTGAACCACACCGGCGCACACAAGGTGAACAACACCATCGGCCAGGCGCTGCTTGCCAAGCGGATGGGGAAGAACAAGGTGATCGCCGAGACCGGCGCCGGCCAGCACGGCGTGGCGACTGCGACCGTCGCGGCGCTCTTCGGCATGGAGTGCGAGGTGTTCATGGGCGAGGAGGACATCCGCCGCCAGTCCCTGAACGTGTTCCGGATGAAGCTGTTGGGCGCCAAGGTAAACCCGGTCAGCTCCGGCACTGCGACCCTGAAGGACGCCATGAACGAGGCGATGCGCCAGTGGGTGACCAACGTCGAGGATACATTCTATATCATCGGCACCGTCGCCGGTCCCCATCCCTATCCGGTCATGGTGCGCGACTTCCAGGCCATCATCGGCCAGGAGGCGAGGGCGCAGCACCTCGAGGCCGAGGGGCGGCTTCCTGACTACCTGGTCGCAGCAGTCGGTGGGGGGAGTAACGCCATCGGGCTCTTCCATCCCTTTGTCAACGACGAGTCGGTGCGGATGATCGGCGTCGAGGCCGCCGGCTACGGCATCGACAGCGGCAAGCACGCCGCACCGCTTACCGCCGGCAGCGTCGGCGTGCTGCACGGCAACAAGACCTACCTTCTGCAGGACGAGTTCGGACAGATAGCCCATGCCCATTCCATTTCGGCCGGACTGGACTACCCGGGCGTCGGGCCGGAACACTCGTACCTGAAGGAGATCGGACGGGCCACCTACGTCTCCGTCACCGATGATGAGGCCCTGGACGCTTTCCAGGTGCTGACCCGTGAGGAGGGGATCATTCCCGCCCTGGAGTCTTCCCACGCAGTCGCCCATGCACTGCGTCTGGCTCCGACTCTTTCCGCCAATGAGAGCATCGTCGTCTGTCTGTCGGGCAGGGGCGATAAGGACATCCATACCGTGGCCGATGTTATGGGGGTTCAGCTTTAATATAGAAAATTCGAGGTTTTAGTGGGGGAGCTCCGCTGGGCGGGGCTCCTTTTTTATTCGACGTGATTGTAAAAAATTAATGTATCGCTTGCAATTCTGTCGGGTTTGATTACACTGATAACCTCAGATTGGCGACGAGCCAATGTGATTCCAATGAAAGGAGATGATTGGCGCGGGCTTCACTACCGACATTTAGTATCTCTACCTAAAGCCGGCAAAAGCCATATCAACAGCGATTTATGAAACGAAAACTTGCATTGCTGGTCGCGGTGCTCTTGATGAACGCATCGTGCGACCAGTCCCACCTGCAGCAGGCGCAGGTACCGGTGACTCCCTCGGTGTCGGAGTCGGACCGGGCGTTGCTGACCTGGGCTGAGGGGAGCGAGAAGCAGGGAGAGAAATCCCCCGCGACACCCCCGGCCGTGCAGATGGATCTGCCCAAGGCGGCAGAACTCGACGGAAGGAAGAAACTGGTTCCCGCCATCTACGCCACCTTCGCTCGCAGGACTACACCTGCCAGGGCCAAGTGGCTCGCGGAAATCTGCTACGAGAAGACAGAGGGAACGAAATTCACGCCGCTGGACCTGGCTGAGATAGCTCTGGCGGAAACAGGCGGACACAAGCTCTCCTCAAGAGCGGTATCCACCAAGGGTGCCCTGGGGGTCTGGCAGTTGATGCCGGAGCGGGCGGAAAGCCACGGCTACACCCCGCAGGACATGTGGGATGACGAGAAGTGCGCGGAAGCGGCCGTGAAGGAGCTTTACGAAAAGCTGGACATGGCCAAGGGGAACATGGGCCGCGCCAAGAGGCTCTACTGCGGCACCGGGCCGGCGGCGAGGGCCTATGACAAGATCCGCAAACGCTTCAGAACGGAGATACTGCGGGAGATGCAAAGGGGCATGCTGATGCAGCAGGTCGCCGTCAACGGATAGTCCTTTTGCTGTTTGAGCTACGGTTGTGCTATAGTGGGCGGGTTCTTTCGGGAGCCCGCCCGCTTTTTATTCGGGACACGATTTATCAGGAGAGAGTTGTGAGGAAAATAGTCTGCCTTTTGTCACTGATAGTTCTTCTTTCCGGGTGCGGCAAGCTGGTCAGCGCACCCGTGGTCACCGTGCAGGATCTCAACGTGGTCTCGGTCGATCCGGCCGGTGCGGGGATGGAACTGTACCTCAAGGTGCGAAACACCAACAGCTTCGACGTGCAGCTGCAGGGGTACAGCTATGACATCAAGATCATGGCGCTCCCCTTGGCCAAGGGGGGGGCGCGTGAAGAGGTCAATTTCCCCGCCAACGAGGAGACCGACGTCCGCATCCCGATCCGCATCACCTATTCCGACCTGCTGGAGATCCTCAAGCGCAAGCCTGACCCGGACAAGATCCCGTACCAGGTGGCGGCCGGGCTCGACCTTGAGACGCCGATGGGGCAGATGACGGTTCCGGTCAAGAAAAGCGGCACCTATGCCATTCCCAAGAAGTACCGCCCGGCAGCCATCTTCGGCAAACTCGCCGACTTTTTGAAATTCTAAAAACCGTTGGTCGGACCTTCGCGCTGAGCGCTACGGTCGGCAAGTTCGGAGACAGAGAGCCCCCCTCCAAGGGAAACCGGGGGGCACCTCTTCCTGTCCGGCCTGCGTGGAGATTTTATGAACGTTGTTGATATCACGGGGCTTTCCAAGAGCTTCGGCTCCCGTGTCCTGATGGACGGCGTCACTTTCGCCGTGGGGGAGGATGAGCGGGTGGGGCTGATCGGGGCCAACGGCGCCGGAAAGTCGACCCTGCTGACCATCCTCGCCGGGGCCGAGGACCGCGACGGCGGCTCCATCGCCATGAAACGCGGGGCGTCGGTCGGTTACCTGAGCCAGGAGCCGGTCCTCGACGATAGCGCCACCGTCGCCTCCGAGATCGAGAGCGGCCTCACCGCCATCCGTGCCGCCATGGCGAGCTTCAACGAACTCTCCGAGAAGATGGCCGCCAATCCGCCCGACATGGACCGCCTGCTCGCCCGCCAGGGGGAACTCTCGGTCTGGATCGAGCATCACGGCGGCTGGAACACCGACCATCGCGTGCTGGAGATGATGACCCACCTGCAGCTTCCCGACCCGAACCAGGTCATCGGAACGCTTTCCGGCGGGACCAAGCGCCGGGTCGCCCTGGCCAAGCTGTTGCTGCAGGCTCCGGAGCTGCTGCTTTTGGACGAGCCGACCAACCACCTGGATGCCGACACCACGCAGTGGCTCCAGGAGCACCTGAAGGCCTACCCCGGCGCCGTCATGCTGATCACCCACGACCGCTACTTCCTGGACCAGGTGGTGACCCGGATGCTGGAGTTGGAGCGGGGCGCCCTCATCTCCTACCAGGGCGGGTACTCCACCTACCTCACGCTGCGCGAAGAACGCCTCATGGGCGAGGCGAACCGCCGCTCGCGCCTTTTGAACCTGCTGCGCATCGAGACCGACTGGATCCGGCGCGGTCCCCCGGCGCGCTCCACCAAGCAGAAGGCGAGGATCGACCGCTACCATGCCCTCGAAGACACCCTCTCGGGACCTGCGCGCCGCGAGCTCAAGATCGGTTTCAACACCGAGGAGGGGCTCGGGGGTACCATACTCGAGTTCGACGGCGTAGCAAAAGGGTTCGGGGAGAGAAAGCTCGTCAACCGGCTCAGCTTCGGCATGAAGCGCGGCGACCGGATCGGCGTGATCGGCCCCAACGGCTGTGGCAAGACCACCCTGATCAGGATGATCATGGGGGAGGAGGAGCCCGACCAGGGGAGGGTTGTGGTCGGCAAGAAGACCAGGATCTCCTACTTCGACCAGTTGCGCGAAGTGCTCGATCCCAACCAGACCATCTACGACTTCTTCGGCGAAGGGGACTACGTGACCACCGCCAACGGGGAGAAGCGGCACAAGATCGGCTACCTGGAGGACTTCCTGTTCTCGGGTGAGGACCGCAGGCGGCCGGTGGGGAGTCTCTCCGGCGGCGAGAAGAGCCGGCTGATCCTGGCGAGACTCATGCTGCAGGATTCGAACCTGCTGGTGCTGGACGAGCCGACCAACGACCTGGACATCCCGACCCTGCAGTTGCTCGATGCCTCCATCGCCGCCTTCCCCGGCTGCGTCCTCATGGTGACCCACGACCGCTTCTTCCTGGACAAGGTGGCCACCGGCGTATTGGCCTTCGAAGGGGACGGCGAGGTGGTGTTCTACGAGGGGAACTACACCAACTACCGCGAGCGCAAGGAGGCGGCCCGGGCGGCGGCATCGGCGCAGCGGGTCGAGAAGAAGGAAGCCCAGGCGGCCAAGGCGGAGAAGCCCAAAAAGGGACTCACCTATGCCGAGCGTATCGAGTTGGAGAAGCTGGAGGGGAGCATCGAGGGGCTGGAGCAGGAGTTCGCCCGGGTGCAGGAGCTCTTGGGGGATCCCTCCCGCTACGACACGGTCGAAGGGGGCATCGCCGCCATCACCGCCGACTACGGCAGGCTCGAGACGGAGCTGGCCACAGCGTACGGGCGGTGGGAGGAGCTGGAGACGAAGAAGGGAAGTTGATGGTGGACAACTGACACTCTGCCGGCCGTTTTGCATCAAAAAAAGGCTTCTGAGGGCACGTCCCTGCAGAAGCCTTTTTTTATGGTGGAATGCATCGTCTTGGGCCGTGGTCCCCTCTCCCTCCGGGAGAGGGTGCCCGAAGGGCGGGTGAGGGCTCTTCCGGCTGCCGCCATGTTACCTTCAAAGGCAAGGGGGACAGGCACCTGGCGGAGCCGGTCCCCTTGTCAGTTGCCTTTAAAGATTTCCTTGGCAAGCCTCAGGCTCACCTTTCTCTTGGTGGCTATGGCGGTGCGGTTGATGGTCTCCAGCGCGTAGACGAGCGACGGGATGTCGCGCCGCACCTTCAAGAGCATCTCGTCGATCACCTCGTCGGGCAGGGTCATCTGACGGTCTTCGGCGAGCTTCTTCAGGATCATGCGCCTGGACTCGTCGTCCGAGACGTCCATGCGCGCCACCAGCCCCCACAAGAGCCGGCTGGTCAGGTGCCCGTCCAGGTGCGGCAGCTCCTTCGGGGGAGTAAGACCCGATATGGCGATTTTCCTTCCCGAACCGTAGAAGGCGTTGAACAGCTCCCAAAGCTCGACCCTCAGCTCCTGGCGGTCCGGCAGCAGGTCCAGGTCGTCGAGGATGAGGGCCTTGGCGCCGGCGAAGTGCTCGGCTAGACGCGAGGGGCCTTCGCTGCCGTGGCTCTTGCCGTAAAGGGCATTGGCGTCACGGAAGGAGAAGTACCTGCCGTCGATGGTGCTGGAGAGGGCGGTCAACAGGTGGGTCTTGCCGGAGCCTTCGGGGCCGTAGATGTAGAGGAGGTTCTCGGCGTCGCTGCCGCTGGCAAGCCTCTGCGCGAATTGATAGGCGGTCTTGTTGCCGCCGCAGACCACGAAGTTCTCGAAGCAAAAGCGCGGGACGACGGGAAAGTCGAAGATCATCTGCATTCTAGAACAACCTTCCCTGCGGCGGCTCAGGGGCGATCCTGCCGAAATGGCTGTAGGCCGCGGCGGTGGCGACGCGTCCACGCGGGGTGCGGTTCAGGAAACCGTTCTGGATCAGGAAGGGCTCGTAGACGTCCTCGATGGTGTCGCTCTCCTCGCTGATGGCCGCCGCGATGGTGTCGAGCCCCACCGGCCCCCCCCCGAACTTGTCGATGATGGTCAAAAGGATGGCCCGGTCCATGGTGTCGAAACCCATGTCGTCGATCTCGAGAAGCGCCAGCGCCTGGTCCGCTACCGCGCGGGTGATCACGCCGTCGGCACGCACCTGGGCGAAGTCGCGCACGCGGCGCAGCAGACGGTTGGCGATCCTCGGTGTGCCGCGGCTTCTGCGCGCCAGTTCCAGCGCGCCGTCCGGCGCGATCTCCATGCCGAAGATGCGCGCGGAGCGGGTGATGATGAAGGCGAGCTCGTCGTGGGTGTAGAACTCGAGCCGGGAGATGACGCCGAAGCGGTCCCTGAGCGGCGAGGAGAGGAGACCGGCGCGGGTGGTGGCGCCCACCAGGGTGAACTTGGGGAGGTCGAGCTTGATGGTGCGCGCGCTCGGTCCCTGGCCGATGATGATGTCGAGCTGGAAGTCCTCCATGGCGGGGTAGAGGATCTCCTCCACCACGTGGGAGAGGCGGTGGATCTCGTCGATGAAGAGGACGTCGTGCGGCTCCAGGTTGGTCAGGATGGCGGCCAGGTCGCCGGGGCGCTCGATCACGGGCCCTGAGGTGGACTTGATGTTCACCCCCATCTCGCAGGCGATGATGTTGGCCAGGGTGGTCTTCCCCAGTCCCGGCGGGCCGTACAAAAGCACGTGGTCCAGCGCCTCGCCCCTGCCGCGCGCGGCGTCGATGAAGAGCCCGAGGTTCCCCTTCGCCTTCTCCTGTCCCACGTAGTCCGCCAGCGCTCGGGGGCGCAGTGATGCTTCTAGAAGGTCGTCTTCGGACCTCTCGGCGCTGATAAAGCGGCTCATACCTCTCCTTGCCGGCGGCTCATGCCGCCCGAATGCAGGGAGCCAAATTATAACAGTTGAGGGTAAAGGTCAAGGGGCATGCCCGGCGGGCGCGGGGGAGGACATCAGCTCGTGTGTCTTGGCGAGAAGCACCTTCGCGGAGAATGGCTTGGCTAGAAAGGGGGCGTCCCACTGGAGTATGTCCTGCAACGAAACGGACTTCGCGGGGTAGCCGGAAATGAACATCACCTTGAGCTGCGGTTGCCGCTCCCTGATGGCCTGGTACAGCTCCGGGCCACTCATCCCGGGCATCACCACGTCGGAGACCATCAGGTCGAAGCTGGTGCCGGCGCACGCCTCCATCGCCTCGGGACCGCTCGCCACGCTGGTCACGCTGTAGCCGTGATCCTGCAGCGCGCTTTCCAGGAAGTCGCGCACCGCCTTTTCGTCCTCGACCACCAGGATTTTCCCCTCCCCACGCGGAATGGCGGCCGCCTCGGGTGCCGGTTGGGCAGCCTCTATCCTGTCGATGCGGGGGAGGTAGATTCGGAAGGTGGTACCCCTGCCCGGCTCGCTATACACGGAGATGCTCCCCTGGTGCTGCTTGACCACGCCATGCACCGTCGAGAGGCCGAGACCGGTCCCCTCGCCGGGCCCCTTGGTGGTGAAGAAGGGCTCGAAGATGCGGGACCTGGTCGTCTCATCCATACCCGAACCCGTGTCGCTCACCGAGATCACGGCATAGCGCCCGGGAGGCATCCCCTCCTCGATCCAGCGGTCCGACTTCTGCAGCACGACCCCCGTGGTTTCTATGGTGATGGTCCCACCGGGTGCCATGGCATCACGGGCGTTGACCGCCAGGTTTAAAAGGACCTGCTGCAGCTGCGCGGCGTCGGCCCTGATGCACAGATCGTCGGAGGCGAGGTTTACCTGGAATTTTATGTCCTCGCTGATCAGGCGGCGCAGCATCTTCGATTGTGACAGCACCTCGTCGTTGAGGTTCAACTCCTTCATGGAGAGAACCTGCTTCCGGCTGAAGGCGAGGATCTGCCGGGTGAGGTCGGCGGCCCGGGTGGCCGCGTCGAGCACGCCGTGGATGGCCCTGGCCCCCTTGGTCTCGGCGGGGATGTCGATGAGCGCTATTTCGGCGCCGCCGATGATCGCGGTGAGCAGGTTGTTGAAGTCGTGCGCGATCCCCCCAGCCAGGACGCCGATCCCCTCCAGTTTCTGCGCCTGGAGCAGTTGTCTCTCCAGCATATTGCGCTGGGAGATGTCGAGGAAGGTGACCACGCCTCCGACCAGTTCCCCGTCACGCATGATGGGATGGGACCAGTACTCCACGGGGATGGCGGTGCCATCTTGCTTGCGGAAGTTCTCGTTCAGGTTATGGCTGCCGTGACCGGCGGCCAGCATCCGGCAGATGGGACATTCGTACTCCTCCATTGCGGTTCCATCGGAGGCGGCATGCCCAAGAAAGGTGTGCATGTGGTTGCCGATGATTTCCTCGGCTGTTTCGTAACCCAAAAGCCTGACACAGGCGGGGTTGCAGAAGGTACAGGTCCCGCCGCGGTCGATGGCGAAGATGGCCTCCGCCGTCGAGTTGAACAGCAGCCGGATATGCTCCTCGCGCTCCGCGAGCGCTTCCCGAATCCTGATCTGATCCTCCAGGGCCTGCCGCAACTGCACGGTTCGCCTGGCCACGGTCTCTTCCAGTTCGTGCTTGGTGATCAGCGTGGTGGAGAAGCGTTCCGCCATCTCGTTGAAAGCCGCGCCGATTTCGGCGATTTCCCGGTGGCGGTCCTGATGGACGCGGCTCGAGAAGTCTCCCGAGGTGATCTCCCGGATGCCGTCCAGAAGCGGCGTGATGGAGCGGTTCAGCAGCCTGCGGACGATGACGAGGCCCAGGAACAGGGCGATGAGCGAACCGAGCACCACGGCCAACGCGGTCCTGATCACCAGGGCCCGCTCCCTTTGGGTGATCGGTTCCAGGTCGATCCCCACGGCGATCATGGCGACCGGTCCCCCGCTGGCGATGGAGGTTATCGTGCCGAACGTCATCTCGCTGCGGGCCATGCTCTCCCTGGACTGCGCCCGCACCGGGAAATCGAATTCCTGCACACCTCCGGTAACCTCTTTCATCCAGCGTGCCGCCAGTACCTCCCCGTCCAGGGACTTCACCATGACGAAGGCGACTTCCGGGTCAACGGTCGCCGACTCGAGCACGCGGGCGACATGCCCCAGTTCCCCCTCCACCAGTGGCGTGTAGACGTCGCTGGTGACCTGGCGTCCTATCATCTCCACCCGGTGTGACAGGTTTTCATGCAGGATCGCCCTTTGCTGGGAAACGAAGAAAAAACCGATGGTACTGCCGAGCGCCAGGATGACCAGTAGGAGTATCAGGTTGATGGAGATGTTGAGGCTCAGGCGCATGAAGGCTCCCGGGGCTCCCCTTTTGGGGCGGTGGCGGGGAGTGGTCCCCGGTCGTGTGGAAGGCAGGCGCGCGGCACGGGAGATCAGCGTTCCCGGAACTTCACGGTATAGGCGAAGGTGTCAGGGCGGCAGTAGTCGAGGCTCTTGCCGTCCACCTCGGCGTAGGGGTACATGAAGTAGTTCACCTTTTCCTTGTTCCCCTCGGTGAAGACGATGCCACGCTCCCCCTTTTGCAGCACGATGCGGAATTCGTCCACCGCGCCGAAGTAGTATTCGCGATACGGCTTGGCCGCCGCCACGCTGAGGTTCTTCTCCAGGACCGCCTTGCTGACGTCGGCCGGGTCCACCGGCACCCAGCCGGTGCCGGGGAGGTAGAATTCGGCCCAGCAGTGGTGCCCGTTGGAGATGTCGGTCTGTCCCGGGCGCCCAAGCCTCAGGCCGAAGACCTCGCGGGCGGGAACGCCGGAGGCGCGCGCCAGGGCGACGAAGAGGGTGCTGATGTCGGCGCACTTGCCGCTGCGGGCGGCCAGGGTGGCCTGCACGTTGCCGACGCCGCACCCCGGCACCTTCGGGTCGCGCTTGGTGTTGTCGACCACCCAGTCATAGACGGCGCGGGACTTGTTGAGGATCCCCTTCTTGCCGGCGGTGATCCGGTGCGAGAGTGCCTTGACCTTCTTGTCGTCGGAGGGAATCCAGAATTCCGATTTCACGTACTTGGCGACTTCCGCCGGGATGGGGGCGGGGCGCTCCACCAGCCTCGACACCTTGCGCTCCTGCGCCGTGGCGTCGAAGGTCACGTTCAGGTGCCTCTCTTTCTGCGGCCCGCGCCATTCGGTGTACAGGTAAAGCGCACCGCTTTGCGGCTCGCGGGATAGCGTGAAGGTGGCATAGTTGCCGTCGAAGTGGAGGTTCTCGATCTTCTGGTTGAGGTCCGAGGTGGGGTAGGGGAACCACATCTTGACGTTCTGTGCCTGCTGGGGGGAGTCGAGCGTTATGGAAAAGGTTACCGATCCGCTACGCTCCTTTGCTGGGGCACAGATGCCTGTCATAGGCACAGCCAGAACCATCAGGAAAACCATCACCGTCCTCATTGTCGTACGCATAGTTTTTTCCTTCCAGGATCAAGTTTATGCTAAGTCAACAAAAGATCACGGTAATTGTATCCTATCGAGGATTACATTCAATCGCATGGCGGAATGCGGCACTCATAAAAAAGTGAAAAAGAGTGCGCAGACAAGGGAGGTTCTTTCTGACGGGGGGGGATGGGATCTAGAGGAGGGAAATGCCAGTGCCGGAGCACGTTCTGCGGGCTCCGGCAGGTGACTATTTCATCAGTTTCTTCAGGGCCAGTTTGAGACCTGACTCCACTGTGGCATCTTCGGGGAATTTCAGCTCAGCCAGTGCTTTTTGTACTACATTCTCCTTGTAGCCCAGGTTGATCAACGCGGAGAGGACATCCTCGCGGACCTCCGGTTTGGGCGGCGCCGCAGCGGTGCCGGGCGTGGAGGGCGCCAACCCCAGCTTCTTCATCTTTTCCTTCAGTTCCAGCACGAGACGCTCCGCGGTTTTCTTGCCGATGCCGGGGATGGCGGAAAGCCTCGCGATGTTGCCGCTCACCAGCGATTCGGAAAGCTCCGCCGGTTCGCTGTTGGAGAGGATGCCGTTTGCGAGCTTGGGGCCGACCCCTGAGACGCCGATCAGCAGCTGGAACAGTTCCTTCTCCTGCTGGGTACGGAAGCCGTACAGGTTTATTGCGTCCTCTTTGACCGAGGTGTGGATCTGCAGCGTCGCGGTGCTCCCCTCGGCGGGAAGGGCGTAGTAGGTGGAGAAGGGGATGAATACCTGGTAGCCCACGCCGTTCACGTCCAGGATGACGTAGTCGGGGGCCTTGTGTGCGATCTTGCCGGTGAGAAGGGCGATCATTTAAACCTCAATGGACAACTGATAGCATCCCCTCTCCCTTTGGGGGAGGGCTAGGGTGAGGGGATTAGCGAGCGAATCCTCCCTCACCCGCCCTTCGGGCACCCTCCCCCGGCGGGAGAGGGGACTAACGGAGAACATCGCCAATCGGGACTGACAATGAAAAATCGGGCTCTACCTCATGCTTTTCAACAGACTCCCGATGCCGGCGGAGTGGGCGTGGCAGATGGCGACGGCGAGGGCGTCGGAGGCGTCCTCCTGGGCCACCTCGGGGAGGTTCAAGAGCGCCTTGATCATCTGCTGCACCTGGGTCTTCTCGGCGCGGCCGGTCCCCACCACCGCCTGTTTCACCTGCATCGCGGTGTACTCGTGGACGGGGAGCCCCACGTTGACCGCGGCGACGATGGCGGCTCCGCGCGCCTGTCCGAGCTTCAGCGCGCTCATTGCGTTCTTGGCGAGAAAGACGTTCTCCACCGCCACCACTTCCGGCTGGAACTCGGCGATGATGGCGGAAAGACCGGTGAAGATCTTTTCCAGCCGCTGCGGGAAGTCCTTGGCGCTCTGGGTGAAGATGGCGCCGTTGTCGATGTGGATCAGGCGGTTTCCCTGTTTGGAGATGAGGCCGTAGCCGGTCTTGCGGGAGCCTGGGTCTATGCCGAGAATGATCATGGTCAAAACCTTAAAACCGTTAGCCACGGAGAAAATCAGAGGAAATCTGAGAAAGGCAAAGACTTTGAGTAGAGACAAAAGCCGTTGGCTCTCTCAGCTTTAGGTTCTCTCAGAAGTTCTCAGATTTTCTCTGTGGCAAATAGTTTTGTCTTTGGTTCAAATAAAAAAGCGCGGGGGATGCCCGCGCTCTTAGTACCACAAAACAACACGCTTTTGCTACATCATCTTTTCCATGTCCTCGGCGGAGATGTCGAAGTTGGCGTAGACGTTCTGGACGTCGTCGTTGTCCTCGAGACGGTCCATGAGCTTCAGCATGTTCTCGGCGTTCTTCCCTTCAAGCTTGACCATGGTCTGCGGGATCATGGTGATCTCGGCGGACTCGGGCTTGAACCCTGCCGCCTCGAGCGCGGTCTTTACCTGGTGGAACGCGGTCGGGTCGGTCAGTACCTCGTACTGCTCTTCTTCATCGACCACGTCGTCGGCGCCGGCCTCGATGGAAGCCTCGAACAGCTTGTCGAAGTCGGTGCTCTTCGGGTACACGAGGAGCCCCTTCTTGTCGAAGAGCCAGGAGACGCAGCCGGTCTCGCCCATGTTGCCGTTGCACTTGGAGAAGGTGCTCCTCACGTCGGAGACGGTGCGGTTGCGGTTGTCGGTCATGACTTCGACCAGCACCGCGGTGCCGCCCGGGCCGTACCCTTCGTAGGTGGTCTCCTCGTAGTTCACCCCTTCCATCCCGCCCACGCCCTTCTTGATGGCGCGCTCGACGTTGTCCTTGGGCATGTTCTCGCCTTTTGCCTTATCGATAGCAGTCCTCAGGCGCGGGTTCCCATCCGGGTCGCCACCGCCGAGCTTCGCGGCAACGGTGATTTCCTTGATCAGCTTGGTGAATATTTTGCCGCGTTTGGCATCCGCGGCGCCTTTCTTGTGCTTGATGGTACTCCATTTATTATGGCCTGACATGATCTGCTTCCTTTCCGATCAGTTTATGAATGAAACGCGAAATACTATCATGCCCAAAAGAGTGTTGTAAAGTGGGAAAATGGCAGTTAAACTGTGACCCTGGAACAATGCTGAAGGGGGACGTCCCCTGATAGGGAGAGTGCATGAACGCGACCAAGCGGCTACTGAAAAACCACCTCGCTCTGCTTTTGCTGCTCAGCGCCGTGCTTTGCGGCGGTTGCACCCACGTCGCTTACAGGCGCGACGCCCCCCCCATCCTGACCCAGGAGGAACTCCTGCGACCCTATCAGAAAGTGGGGACCATCGAGGTGCACCGGGTGCGTTACGGCGCCAGGGAGGACCTCACTCCCGCCGATTACAACTGGGCCAACGACGCCTTGCGTGCGGAGGCGGCCAAGATCGGCGCCGATGCCGTCATCCTTCCCGAAGTGAAAGTGGAGATGGACACCTTCATCTTCTTCCCCAAGAGCGAGATGACCGCGCGGGGGACCGCCATAAAGTTCCGCTGATTTTTTCCCTCCCGTTGAGAGAATTCCGTTGATAAACGGCGCACATTTTTGAGATAGTGTGCGCGCGTATACACTATCGCGGCCGGTTCACCCGGCCGCCATGAATTCAATCGATACAGGAGGAAGGCCATGAAAGCGGTACTGATGGAAGGTTTCGGCGGCGTCGAGGTGCTCAAGGTGGGCGAGGTGGACAAGCCCGCTCCCAAGGAAAACGAGGTGCTGATCAAGGTTCACGCCACCTCGATAAACCGCCCCGACCTGGTGCAGCGCGAAGGGAAATATCCCCCCCCGCCCGGCGACTCCGAGATCCTGGGACTCGAAGTGGCCGGCGTCGTCGAGGCACTGGGAGCGGGCGTCAGCGGCTGGAAGGTGGGTGACCGGGTCGTGTCGCTGGTGGGGGGGGGCGGTTACGCCGAGTACGCCGTGGCCTACGCCAACCACCTGATGCCGATCCCGGATACGGTCAGCTTCGAAGAGGCCGCCTGCATCTGCGAGTCCTACATCACCGCGTTTCTCAACGTATTCATGATCGGCGGGCTGGAGGACGGCCAGACGGCGATCCTTCATGGCGGCGGCGGGGGGGTCAACACCGCGGCGGTCCAGCTCTGCAAGGCCCTGGTGCCCAACGCCAAGCTGATCGTCACCGCGTCCCCGGAGAAGATCGAGCGCGTCAAGGAACTGGGCGCGGACCTGGTGATCAATTTCCGCGAGACCCCCGATTTCAGCGAGGCGGTCAAGGAATTCACCAACAAGAAAGGTGTCGACGTGATCCTGGACCATGTCGGCGCCAAGTACCTGGCCCCCAACATGAACTCCCTGGGGTACAAGGGGAGGCTGGTCGTCATCGGCGTCATCTCCGGCATCAAGGCCGAGCTGAACCTCGCGCTCATGATGGTGAAGCGTCAGCAGATCATCGGCAGCGTGCTCCGCTCCCGTCCGGTTTCCGAGAAGGGTGAGATCGCCGCCGAGTTCGTGCGCCGCGCGATGCCCAAGTTTGCGGACCGCACCATCGTGCCGATCATAGAGAAGGTGTTCCCCCTCGACCAGGTGGTCGAGGCGCACCGGATGATGGAAGAAGACAAGCACTTCGGCAAGATCGTGCTCAAGATAGCGCAATAACTGGACCTTCCCTGTGGGGGTAAGCGTGCGGGTGTCGGTAGGGGCGAATAATTATTCGCCCCTACAACTTTGACCATGCCGACTACTCACGCTGCCACCGTGGAGGTCCGAATAAAGGAGAACCAGTAACAGGATGGAAGCTTATTCGGATTTTTTCTTCACCGTGTGGATCAGGTTCTTCTTCCTGCTCACCCCTTTCTTCGTGCTCTCCACCTTCCTGGCCATGACCCCCGAGTTGACCGCCGGTGAGCGGCGCGCCACGGCCCTGCGGGTGACCCTCGCCGTCCTGGTCGCCTGCTTCGTCCTGTACTCCTTCGGCAACACCCTCTTCTCCCTGTTCGGCATCACGCTCGACTCCTTCAGGATCGGTGCGGGAAGCCTCCTCTTCCTCTCTGCGGTGCACATGGTGCACGGCGACGACAGCGCGCCTCCGAGCGAAAAGCGCGGCGCCATCTCCGTGGTGCCCCTGGCGATACCGGTGACGGTCGGTCCCGGGACCACCGGCGCGCTTTTGGTCATGGGCGCCGAGGTGCAGCACAACTGGCAGGTGTTCGTGGGGCTTGCCGCCCTCGCCATGGCGGTTCTCTGCGTCGGGATACTGCTGGTCTGCGCCTCGTTCATCGAGCACATCGTCGGCAAGAAGGGGATCACCATCCTGAGCAAGTTGACCGGCCTCTTCGTCGCCGCCCTCGCCGCCCAGATCGTCTTCACCGGGGTAAGGAACTTTCTGAAGATCGGCGCGTAAGATCCTCCGCCCTACCTGGATACCCCTCTTCCCCCGGGAGAGGGTGCCCCCAGTGGAGGGAGGTGCCGCGAAGGTAGATCCTCCTCGTGGCGGCGCCCTCACCCCTGCCCCTCTCCCGGGGGGCGAAGGGATGGCACAACAAAAAAGGGGATCCGACCCGGAGCCCCCTTTACCACTTTCCTTATCCCTTTTATCCCCTTCATCCCTGTTCGCTTTGCAGGCTCGCTCCGTGTGCGCGGGTTCTACTTTTTTGAATGTGTCTCGTCTAATTTGGTGTTGACTTGTCGACCCGTTTCACGTTATGTTTCGCGTCGCCTTACCTGTTCTGCAGTTGAAACTGTCAGCCAAATTCCGGTGGGGCGTGATCTTGTGGAGCCAGCCCTGGGACCGATGGTGAACAGCAGAAAGGTAAAAGTTGCGGCGGCGTTCGCCGTGATCTTCTTCCTGGTCTTCGCAGGCATGAGGATCGCGCTCCTCGACCGTTCCCCGGGGCCCAAGCCCAAGCCGCGGGCCGTCCTCAACCTGTGCGTCCAGAAGCAGGCATCCGCATCCAATTGCAGCGATACTTTCCCCCTCCACGCCATCGACGGTGAATTCCACCACCACAACCTCAACGAACCGATCGGACGCCTCGTCGCATTGACCGGGCTCCTGGCAGCTCATACCGAGAGCCCCTGCACGCCGACCCTTCCCGGTCGTTCCCCACCCTCCTGCTGATCCCCTGACTCGTTTCCAAACCGGCCGGTGTACTGCACCTTCGCCTGTGGCATCCGTCACAAGGCCGGGTCGCGTCATACCTGCGCCCACGGTGCGCCCCGTCCCGCCTGCTTGAAGCTGCGCGGTCGAGCCGTCGTGCCTTGTCGCGCGTGCCGGAAGTCTTGCCACGTCCCCCGTGGACACCAGCGTGAAAGAGTGCCATGCCCCTCATATCTATCGTCATCCCTGTCTTCAACGCCGAGACGACCATCGCGCCCCTGTGCCAGGCCCTGGTCTCTCACCTAAAGGACCATTACCGGCTCGAGATCGTGCTGGTGAATGATTACAGCCGCGACGGCTCCGATGCCGTCTGTCGTCAGCTTCACGTCGCATCGCCGGAGACGGTGACCTATCTCTCCCTGTCCCGCAATTTCGGTGAACACAACGCGGTGATGGCCGGGCTGAACCAGGCGCGCGGCGACTACGTGGTCGTCATGGACGACGACTTCCAGAACCCGCCCGCGGAGGTGCCCAAGCTGCTGGCCGAGATAGCCAAGGGGTACGACGTGGTCTACTGCCAATACCCGAAAAAAAGCGACAGCTGGTTCCGCAACCTCGGGAGCTACCTCAACGGTACGGTTGCCCGCGTCACCCTCGACAAGCCGGCCAACCTCTACCTGTCGAGCTTCAAGGTGATGAACCGCTTCCTGGTGGACCAGCTCGTCGCACACAAAAGCCCGAACGTCTACCTCGATGCCCTCGTCTTGCGCAGCACCCGCAATATCGGCACGGTCGAGGTGCGGCATGACGCGCGCCGCGAAGGGAGGTCCGGTTACACAGTCAAGAAGCTCATCGATCTCTGGGGCAACGTCTTCGTGAGCTATTCGCTGATCCCGCTGCGCCTGCTGGCCATCGCGGGAGCGATCCTGACCCTCTCGGGGATCTACTCCGTCTCCGTCATGCTGATCCGGGGATGGCTACCCATGCTGAACGACCCAAGCGACATCCAATCGCTGAACTCCATCACCATGTTCTTCCGGGGAGTCCAGCTGCTGGCGACGGGGGTCGTGGGCGAGTACGTGGGGCGCATCTATCTCAAGCTGAACCAGGAGCCGCAATTCATCGTCAGGGAGACCTGGGCCGCGAGGAGGGACCGCAATGGCGGCTAATATGAGCGCCGCGATACTCGCGGCAGGCGTCACCCTTTCGCCCGGCCACGCAGCCGGGGTCGCCGGTTCGAGAAGCGGCGGCTTTGCCCTGCACGACGATGCCTTCGTCGACCGGTGGGTCGCCGCGTCGCGCGAGAGATGTTCGCTCTGTAACATGCAGGTCCCACTGGACGCGGTGCAGGGGTGGCACAGGGAACCGGCGAGCGGAAACATCCGGCATGACAGCGGTCGCTTCTTCAGCGTGATGGGGGTGCACGTCCGGCACCGGGTGAGGCACCACCAACTGGAATGGGACCAGCCGATCATCGAGCAGCCGGAAATCGGGATTCTCGGGATCCTGGCCAAATACATCGACGGCACTCTCCACTTCTGCCTCCAGGCCAAGGAAGAACCGGGCAACGTGGGAGGGGTCCAGCTCTCCCCGACCGTCCAGGCCACCTACAGCAACTACACCAGAGCTCATGGCGGGGGGAGGCCGCTCTTCATCGAACGCTTCATCGAGCCGGACCCTGCCCGGCGGCTGTTTGCCCGCCTGCAAACCGAGGATGGCGGTAGGTTCCTGTACAAGTCCAATCGCAACATGATCATCGTGGCGGGGGATGAGGTGCCGGTCGAACTTCCCGAGGGGTTCATCTGGCTGACCCTGCGCCAGATCGCGACCCTCATCCGCCGCGACAACCTGGTAAACGCCTGCACGCGCAGCATCCTGGCCTGCCTCGTCAGCGACGGGAGCGCGGGGGGAACGGTTTCCACAGCCGGGCGGGAGGGGCTGCGGGATACGCTGCAGTGGCTGGACGACTGCAGGGCCGTGACGCATATGCTGACCAGGCGCATCGGCCTCCACGATCTTACGGAGTGGCGCCTGGACGAAAAGGGGTACTTCTCCCACGTATCCGGGGCCTTTTTCCGGATCGTGGGGCTAACGGTCTCCTCGCAAACCAGGGAGGTGGGCTCATGGGGACAGCCGATCATCGAAAATCCCGCCCCCGGGATCATCGGGTTGCTGCTCCGCGAGGGGCCCGACGGGACGGAACTTCTGATGCAGGCCAAGGCGGAGGCCGGCAACCGCACCACGGTGCAACTCGCCCCCACGGCCCAGTTCACGCAAGGGAACTACGAAGGGAACCAGAAGCTGGAAAAGCCGTTCCTGTTCGGGGAGTTTTCCGCACCCGGCCGCTTTCCGCTGGTCCACGAGAGCCGCCAGGCCGAGGAAGGGGCGCGTTTTTACCGCGAATACAACCTGCACCGTATCCTGAGGCTTCCCGAGGGGGTCGAACTGGCGCTTCCCCCCGACTACCGCTGGTTGACCATGCAGCAGGTGCTCGTGCTGGTGCACCTGGGTGAGCAGGTCAATTCCTGCGCGCGGAGCATCATCTCATGCCTTCTGTGATGACGCACCGGGGGGCGCACGCAGCGGAAGTTGCCGGGGAAGGGGGAAGTGATGCCAGGTCTGAATGACACCGTCCGCTACTGGGACTATCTGGGAGCATACACACCGCGCCGCGCGGAGTATCTGGCCGCGGTGGACCGCGTGTTTTCATCCGGCCGGCTGGTGCTGGGGCGGGAGGTGGCGGAGTTCGAGAAGGGGTTGGCGGCGTATTGCGGGGCCGCGTTCGCCGTTGGCGTTAATTCCGGAACGGATGCCATCCTCCTGGCCTTGAAGGCTTTGGGGATAGGGGCGGGAGACGAGGTGATCACCGTCTCCAACACCGCCGTCCCGACCGTGGCCGCGATCCGCGCCAGCGGAGCGACCCCCGTCTTCGTCGACGTCGAGGAGGACACCTACCTGATGGATGTCTCCCGCGTCGAGGCCGCCGTCACCCCGCGCACCCGTTGCCTGCTGCCGGTGCACCTGTGCGGGCAGATGGCGGATATGGCGCCGCTGCAGGAGATAGCGCGGCGGCGGGGAGGGTGGGTGATCGAGGATTGCGCCCAGGCCATGGGCGCCGCCTACGGGGGGGAGCGGGCCGGCAGCTTCGGTGACGTGGGCGCCTTCTCCTTTTACCCGACCAAGATCCTCGGGGCGTTCGGCGACGCGGGTGCCATGACCACGTCAGACCCGGATCTCGCGGCGCGGCTCAGGAGGCTGCGCTTTTACGGCATCGCGGAGGGGTACCACGCCGAGGAGGAGGGCTTTAATTCCCGCCTGGACGAGGTTCAGGCGGCGATCCTGAACCTGAAGCTTCCCGGGATCGAGGCAGCCGCATCAGCACGGCGCGACATCGCGCGGATATACGACGAGGGGCTCGCCGGGGTGGGGGATATTGCACGCCCGGCCGTCCGCCCGGGGCGCCGGCACCAGTACTACCTGTACACGGTGCGCACGCAGCACCGCGACCGGCTGATGGAGTTCCTGGACAAGGAGGGAATCGAGACCAAGATCAACTACCCGCACCCGGTGCACCTGATGCGTGGCTACTCCGGCCTGGGAAACCGGGAGGGGGACCTGCCTGTCACCGAGCGGCTGGCCCGCAGCATCCTCTCTCTTCCCATCTACCCGGAGCTGCCCACACGCCACGCGGAAAGGGTGGTCGAGACGGTGCGGCGCTTTTTCCGGGGGGGACGATGAACCCCGCGGAGTACCGGGTCATGTTCGAGGCGGAGGAGACGCACTGGTGGTACGTGGGGCTGCATGAACTGATCCTTGCGCACGTGACGCGGGAGCAAGGGCGCCTGGGGAGGCCTTTGCGCATCCTCGACGCCGGCTGCGGCACCGGAAGGTTGTGCCAGCTTCTGGCCCCCTTGGGGGAGGTGGAGGGGGTGGATGCGTCACCGGAGGCGATCCGCTACTGCCGCCGACGCGGCGCCGTGGCGAAACGGAGGGACCTGAACACTCTGGTGCTTGAGCCGGAGTCGTACGACGTGATCACCTGCATCGATGTTCTCTACCACACGGGGGTCCGCAGCGACGTGGAGGTGATGAAGGCGTTCCGTACGGCGCTGCGGCCGGGGGGGATGCTGGTACTGAACCTGGTCGCCCTGGAATGGCTGCGCAGCTCCCACGACGTCGCGGTCCACACCCGTGAGCGCTACCACGTGCCTACCCTTAGCAACAGGCTCACAGCCGCGGGTTTCATTGCCGAAAAGCTCACCTTCCGGGTGGGCCTTTTGTTCCCGCTCATAGCGACGTACCGGCTGCTGCGGGGGGCGTGGGGGCGCCGCAAGGGGGGCGAGTCGGACGTGGCGCTCCCGTCACCTCTGGTGAACACGCTCCTTTTGCGGGTCATGCGGGCGGAGAACGCCTTGCTGCGAAGGGGCACGCTGCCGGTCGGGTCATCGTTATTTTGCGTCGCCAGAAAGGGTGGCGCGGGACAGGAGGCACTATGAAGAAGCGAAAAAAAGCGGCAGGTACGGGGGAGGTACAGCCCGTTCCGGCGGCGCCGGCCGCGGAGGAGGAGCTGAACCTGTGGCGCGACCCCCTGGTCCATATCCTGCTCATCCTGACGGTGGGGATCGCCGTCTACTCCAACATCATCTGGGCCCCCTTCGTGTTCGATGACCAGCCGTTTCTGGCTGGCAACCCCCTGATCAAGGATTTCGGGGCCTTCACGGACCCGCAACGGGTGTTCGCGCTCCCGATCAACCCCGACCTCAAGAACAATTTCATGCTGCGCCCGGTCGCCTACTTCACCTTCGCGCTCAACTACGCCCTCCACGGCCTGGACGTCGGGGGGTATCACGTGGTCAACCTCCTGTTGCACCTGGTCGACGCCCTGCTCGTGTACCTGCTCTTATGGCTCACCCTGAGGACGCCGCTGCTTCGTGTGGCCGAGGGAGGGGAGGCCGACCAGCCCGCGGAGCGTTTCTGCTATCTACCCCTCGCCTGCTCTTTGTTGTTCGTCTGCCACCCGCTGCAGACCCAGGCGGTCACCTACGTCATCCAGCGCTTCGTCCCGCTGGTCGCTTTTTTCTGTATCGGGACGCTGGTGCTCTACGTGGCCGGCCGGCTGGCCCGGGGCAGCGCGGCCCGCAACGGATTGTACCTGGCTTCCCTGCTCGCCTGCGTGCTGGCCATGAAAACCAAGGAGAACGCCTTCACCCTGCCGGCTTTGATACTGCTCTACGAATGGGTCTTTTTCCGGGGCGCCTTCACCGGCGCCCGCCTGCTCCGTCTGCTTCCCTTCGCGCTGACCATGGCGATAATCCCTGTCAAGCTGATGCAGCTTTCGGCGATGGCTTCCACGGCCCAGGGGGGGAAGGTGGCGGGGGCGGTGAACCTAGTCAATTTCAAGCAGGTCTCGTCCTGGGAGTACCTGATGACCCAGTTCGGCGTCGTCGCCACCTATCTGAGGCTTCTGCTGCTACCGGTGGGGCAGAACTTCGACTACGACTACCCGCTGCAGAAGGTGTTGCTGGCCCCGGCCGTACTGCTCCCGCTGGCCCTTCTCCTGGCACTTGCGGCGGTGGGCGCATGGCTTTTGTTCCGGTCGCGCCGCGATCCCCGCTGCGCCCCGCTCGCGCTTGCCGGCTTTGGTATCTGGTGGTTCTTCATCACCCTGAGCGTCGAGTCCAGCGTGGTACCGATCGACGATCTGATTTTTGAGCACCGCGCCTATCTCCCCTCGGTCGGTTTCTTCATGGCCGCAGTCTCCGGCGCTTTCTCTCTTTTGCCGCGGCGTGCCGGTGAGCCGCTGGGTACCTCGCGACCGGCTATCGCCGTCCTGGTTCTGTTGGTCACGGCAAGTGCGGCGGCCGCGTACATGAGGAACACGGTATGGGAGACGCCGGTTTCCCTCTGGCGCGATGCGGTACGCAAGAGCCCGGCGAAGCATCGCCCCCACTTCTCGCTGGGGGTCGCCTTGGCCAATACCCTTCCCCCCTGGCACACCGACGATGTGAACGTCATGCTGCAGCCGATGGACGCCAGGCAAAACGAGGTGCTCGGCGAGGTGGTGCGCGAATTCGAGACCGCCATCAGGCTCGACCCGCGCTCCGGCGCTGCCTACACCTTCCTGGGGGGGGCGCTCCTGGTTCAGAGAAGGTACCGCGAGGCGGCCGACGCGCTGGCCACCGCCGTCCGCCTGGAACCGCAGGACGCCCGTCCCCACGCGTTCATGGGACAGATCCTGGAGGCGCAGGGGGATCTGGCGGGTGCGCGCCGCAAGTACCAGGAAGCCATTGCCGTCGATCCCTCCGCCCAGTATGCGCATCTTTTCCTGGCGCTGCTCTGCGTCCGGGAGCGCAGGCATGCCGAGGCGCTTGCCGCATACGAAACCGCCTATGCCCTTGCCCCTCGGGCCGACCTGGAGCCGAAGATAGCCCGGCTGCGGGAAGTGGCGGGGTTGCGGTGACCCCCAGGGGGGCGAGGGCGGGGCGAAGAGGTCCAGACTGTCGCGGCGCCCTCACCCCTGCCCCTCTCCCGGAGGGCGAGGGGATGGCACAACAAAAAAGGGGACTCCAACCCGGAGCCCCCTTTACCTCTTTCCCTATCCCTGTTATCCCTTTTATCCCTGTTACAGGCTGAGCTCCGCGTGCCCGTTGCAGAGCCTTTCGCGCTCGGCGATGACGTCGGCATCCTCCAGGTAGTCGTCGAAGTTCATGTCGCGGTCGATGATGCCGCCCGGGGTGATTTCGATGATCCTGTTGGCCACGGTGGAGACGAACTCGTGGTCGTGGGAGGCGAACAGCACCACCTCGGTGAAGGAGATGAGCCCGTTATTGAGCGCGGTAATCGACTCGAGGTCCAGGTGGTTGGTCGGCTCGTCCAGGATCAGGGCGTTGGCGCCGGTGAGCATCATCCTGGAGAGCATGCAGCGCACACGCTCGCCGCCGGATAGTACGCTGGTCTTCTTGGTCGCCTCGTCGCCGGAGAAGAGCATCCTCCCCAGGAAGCCGCGCGCGAAGCTCTCCCCCTCGGTCGGCGGGGAGTACTGCCCCAGCCACTCGATCAGGTTCAGGTCCCCCTTGAAGTAGTCGCCGTTCTCCTTGGGGAAGTAGGCGTTGGTGATGGTGACGCCCCAGCGGAAGGTCCCCTCGTCCGGCTCCATTTCGCCTGCGAGGATCTGGAACAGGGTGGTCTTCGCC
Source organism: Geomonas subterranea (assembly GCF_019063845.1). NCBI lineage: Bacteria > Pseudomonadati > Thermodesulfobacteriota > Desulfuromonadia > Geobacterales > Geobacteraceae > Geomonas > Geomonas subterranea. Next base: position 2,624,594 of record NZ_CP077683.1, on the reverse strand, counting down.
AGCGAGCTGCTCCCCACGAAGGCGATCTTGTCTCCCTTTCTCACGATCAGGTCCAGGTCCTTGAACACCTGCACGCCGTCCACCGTCTTGGTAAGCCCTTTCACCTCGAGGATGATGTCGCCGCAGGGGCGCTCCGGTTTGAACACCACCCACGGGTACTTGCGGGAGGAGACCGGCATGTCCTCGATGGTGAGCTTCTCGAGGAGCTTCTTCCTGGAGGTCGCCTGCTTCGCCTTCGATGCGTTGGAGGAGAAGCGCTGGATGAACTCCTTCAGCTCGGCGGCCTTGTCCTGAACCTTGCGGTTCTCGTCCTGGCGCTGCTTCAGGTTCAGCTGGCTCGCCTGGTACCAGAAGTCGTAGTTGCCGACGTAGACCTGGATGCGGCTGAAGTCGATATCGGCTATGTGCGTGCAGACCTGGTTCAGGAAGTGACGGTCGTGGGACACGACGATGACCGTGTTCTGGAAGCGGTACAGGAAGTCCTCCAGCCACGAGATAGATTTCAGGTCCAGGTGGTTGGTCGGCTCGTCCAGGAGAAGCACGTCGGGGTTGCCGAAAAGCGCCTGCGCCAGGAGCACGCGCACCTTGTCGCCCGCCTCCAGTTCCTTCATCAGCTTGCCGCGCAGCTCCTCGGGGATGCCCAGGCCGTTCAGAAGCACGGCGGCCTCGCTCTCCGCCTCGTAGCCGTTCATCTCTGCGAAATCGGCCTCGAGCTCCGCGGAACGGATGCCGTCCTCCTCGCTGAACTCCGGTTTCGAGTAGATCGCATCGCGCTCGGCCATCACCTCGTGGAGCTTCTTGTGCCCCATGATGACGGTGTTGAAGACGGTGTGCTCGTCGTAGGCGAACTGGTCCTGCTTTAGCACCGCGATGCGCCCCTTGCCGACCGAGATCTCACCCTTGTCCGGCTCGATGTCGCCGGCGAGGATCTTCAGAAAGGTCGACTTGCCGGCGCCGTTGGCCCCGATCAGACCGTAGCAGTTGCCCGGGGTGAACTTTATATTTACGTCCTTGAACAGTACCCTCTTGCCGTAGGAAAGGGTGACGTTTGATGCGCTGATCATGCTTGCTCCTTCTGCGAAAAATGAAAAAACCACAGGATAGCCTGTGGTCACGAATCTTGTACTTATAGCATCCCGGCAACTGGCAGGGCAACGTCTTTTTTCTGTTCTGGAAGGATTTTAACGCTCCCCTGACAGAGGTACGGCGCTGTCGCTTTTCTTATAAAAAAATGCTAAAGTCACGTCCACCCCTGTCGAGGAGACAAAGATGCCTGTCTCAGTCGTCGCGGCCGCTGCCATGGCACCGCCGCGCGACCGGGCAGCCTTGGAGCATACATGAAGATAATCGACAAGATGGACCGCTCCCGGCAGTTCATCTCTTTGGAGTTTTTTCCACCCAAAGACAAGAGCGAGTGGCCCGGCTTCTTCCAGGTGGTCGATCGCCTGGCGCAGATAAAGCCGCTCTTCGCCTCGGTCACCTACGGCGCCGGCGGCAGCACCAAGGGGGACACCCTCGAGATCGTGAGCCGGCTCAAGAACGAGCATGGCCTGGACACCATGGCGCACCTCACCTGCATCGGCGCCTACCGCGGCGACCTGCAGCTCTTCCTGGACAGCCTGGCCGAGGCCGGGGTGAACGATGTCCTCGCCCTGCGGGGGGACCTTCCCAAGGACGCCCCCCCGGAGTTCTCCGTGTGCCGGACGCTCTTGCACGCTTCCGACCTCGCCGCCTTCATCAGGGAGTCCCACCCCGGCATGGGGATCGGCGTGGCGGGGTATCCCGAGGTGCACCCCGAGGCGGTCGACGCCGAACACGACCTCCGCTACCTCAAACTGAAGCTGGACCAGGGGGGCGACTTCGCCATCACCCAGCTCTTTTTCGACAACGCGCTGTACTTCGATTTCGTCGCCAAGGCCCGTTCCATCGGCATTGACAAGCCTGTCATCCCCGGTATCATCCCGGTGGTGAGCCTCAAGGTGATCCAGCGCATCGTCTCCCTTTGCGGAGCGTCCCTCCCGGCGGCCTACCTGGCCGAACTGGAGGAGGCCGACCGGAAGGGGGGGGCGCCCGCGGTCCAGGAGGTCGGGGTGGCGCACGCACGGAGGCAGGCAGAGGAACTGCTCGCCGCGGGCGTTCCCGGGGTGCACATCTACACGTTGAACCGGGACCAGGCGGTGCTCGACCTGGTGCAAGGGCTGACGCTGCAAGAACTGTGATGCAATTACTTTGAGATCGGCGGCCACCGGCCGCTGCATGGGGGGAAGGTGAACAAGTCACTGCTTTTCCTGCTGCTCGGCGCGCTCATCGTCTGCGCGCTTCCCGCTCGGCTTCTCGCCGACTATTACCGCTACACCGACAACCGCGGCGTCGTCCACATGACCAACAAGCTGCAGGCTGTTCCGGCTCAGTACCGTGACAGCATGAAGGTGATCCGCGAAGAGCCGAAAAAGCAGCCCGCCGGGCAGCCTGCCGGCGCCTCCCAGCAGGCCCCGGAAAGCCCGTCGGTGCAGCAGGAGGCGCCAGAGCCCCCGCCGGGGCGCTTCGCCCAACTCGCGTCGAGCCACCTCTGGCTCAAGCCGTTGCTGGCGGTAGCCGCCATCGCCGCCCTCTTCGTGGGTGCAGGCAAACTCGCCTCCTGGCTCTCCTCGCCCATGCTTTCCAGGGTGATCTACATCTCCTTTTTCGTCGGCGTCATGGTCTTCCTCTACAAGACCTACGTGGACTACATGGTGGAGAGTTCCATGAAGATCAAGGAGCGCGCGATCACCATGATGAAGAAATCCTCCAACCGCGAGATGCCCGACCCCGCCGCCACCGCCCCGAACGGGGCTTCGGCGGTACCGATGCCAGCCTCTGATTCGATGAACCGGCCGTGACGCCGGCTGCAGCACAACAAAACTAGGAGGGTGCCACAATGCTTGTACGAGACAGGATGACTCAAAACCCGATAACCATCATTCCCGACATCTCGGTGACCGAGGCGTTGCGTCTGATGAGCGAGAAGAAGATCCGGCGCCTTCCCGTGGTGGACCGCTCCGGGCAGCTGGTGGGCATCGTCTCAGACCGCGACCTGCTCCAGGCCTCCCCGTCTCCGGCGACCTCGCTGGCCATCTGGGAGATCCATGACCTCCTGGCCAAGCTCACCGTGGAGAAGTGCATGGCGAAAGACGTCATCACCGTCTCCGAGGACACCCCGCTCGAGGAGGCGGCCCGCATCATGGTGGACCGCAGGATCGGCGGCCTGCCGGTAGTGAACGCGGGCAAACTGGTGGGCATCATCACCGAGTCCGACCTATTCAACATCCTGCTCGAGCTTTTGGGCGGCCGCCGCCAGGGGGTACGCCTCACCGTCGCCACCACCGGCGCCAAGGGGACCCTCGCCGACGTCACCAAGACCATTTACGAGGCGGGCGGCAACATCGTGGGGCTTGGCTTCAGCGAGGTGGACGGCGACAAGGCCGACACCTGGGTCAACACCTTCAAGGTGCAGGGGGTGCCCAAGGAGAAGCTGGTGGAGGCGATCCGGCCGCACGTGCGCGAGATCATGGACGTGCGCGAGACCTCTTAACTGCGGGGGAGTTGACATGCACCTGATCCAGATCCTGCTGCCGCTCTACGACAACGACGGGAACCAGTTCACCCAGGACGAGTTTTTAAAGGTGCGCGACGGGCTGTCGGAGCGCTTTGGCGGCATCACCACGTATATGCGTTCTCCAGCGCGGGGGCTGTGGAAGGAGACCAAGGAAACCACGGTCCACGATGACATCGTCATCTACGAGGTGATGACCAAGGAGCTGGACCGCGCCTGGTGGAGAAAGTACCGGCTGCAGTTGACGGCCGACTTCCGGCAGGCGCTGCTCATCGTCAGGGCGAGCAAGGTTGAGCTCCTGTAAGTAAAGACAGGTTTTAGACAACGAAAAAGCCGGGTGCCGCGGGCGACCATGATGGTCACCCGGGCACCCGGCTTTTTTTGTCGAGTCGGAATGATTCTTAGAAGCGCTCGAACTCCTCGTCCATCTCCAGGTCGGCGCCGACGGCCTTGCCCAGATGAGCCGCGCCGTTGTGCGCCGCGCCGCTATGAGCCGCCGCTTTGGCCGCGGTCATCTGCTTGGAGCCGGGTTTCCCCGCCGGTTTCGCGGACCTGACCGCTTTGGACCTGATCCTCCCATCGTCCCCGATCTTGAAGAAGGCGATGGTGCTCTGCAACTGCTCGGCCTGCGAGGCGAGCTCCTCGGCGGTGGAGGACATCTCCTCGGAGGCGCTGGCGTTTTGCTGGATGACCTGGTCGAGCTGCTGGATCGCCTTGTTGATCTGTTCGGCGCCGGTGTCCTGTTCGCGGCTGGCTGCGCTGATCTCCTGGACCAGCTCAGCGGTCTTCTGGATGTCCGGGACCATCTTGGCCAGCAGCTCGCCCGCCTTCTCGGCGATGTTCACGCTGTTGGCGGAGAGCTCAGAAATCTCGCCGGCGGCCTTTTGGCTCCGCTCCGCGAGCTTCCTCACCTCGCTTGCAACCACTGCGAAACCTTTGCCGTGCTCGCCGGCGCGGGCAGCCTCGATGGCGGCGTTCAGGGCCAGGAGGTTGGTCTGGCGCGCGATCTCCTCGATGATGTTGATCTTGCTGGCTATCTCCTTCATGGCGTGGACGGTCTCCAGTACCGCCTTGCCTCCTTCTTTGGCGTCGTCGGCCGACTTGACCGCGATCTTTTCCGTCTGGATCGCATTGTCGGCGTTCTGACGGATGTTGGAGGTCATCTGCTCCATGCTGGATGAGGCTTCCTCGGCTGCTGCCGCCTGCTCGCTTGCCCCCTGCGACATCTCCTCGGAGCTGGAGGATAGCTCCTGGCTTCCCTGCGCCACGTAGTCGCTGGCGGCCTTCACCTCGGTTACCACCTCTTTAAGCTTGTTCAGCATCTTTTCCATTGCGGCCAGTAGCAGGCCCGTCTCATCCTTGGATGTCGCTCCGATTTCGAAGGCTAGATCCCCTGCTGCCAGCCGATCCGCAGTCTCAACTCCCCTTTGCAGCGGCCTTTTTATGCTGCGGGTCACCATGACGCTCAGAAAAACGCAGAGCAGCACCGCCAGCAGCGTTGCCCCGAGCAGCAACTTTTCCACCTTGGCGGTGGCGCGGTCGATGACCGTTTTTGCATCATGCATCGCCTTGGTTGCTTCCTGTGACAGCTTGACGGCGGTTTCCTCCATTTTGTGGGTCTCGCCCTTGAACTCCGCCATGGCGCTATTCGCCTCACCTGGAGTTTTGATGCGACCGCTCTGAATGGCAGCGACGAGTTTGCTGAACCCGGCTTTATAGCCCTGCATGTTGTCCTTGATGGTCTTTATGTCTTCCTTGTCATCTTGATGTACGGCGGCCTTTTCCAGGTCCGCGACGCGCTCCGTGGTCTTATTTGCCTCCTCCGTCCATTTCCCGTAGTATTCAGCGACCTTTCCTTGATCGTTTATGTTGAGGAAAATATCCTTCTCGTACCGCCTCATACCCAGGATGTTGGCCCTTGCCCGCGACGAGTGCTCCGAAAGCCTCCCCTCCGTTTCGAGCATGTGGTCAATCGTGTTCTCCCCTTCCTTGACTCCCCAGTAACCTGTTCCGGCCACAGCTATCAGCAGCAGCAATACGAGCCCGAAACTGAGCATCAACCTGGTACCAATCTTCATGTTCATTAGCATTTTTATCCTCCTTAGGCTGAACGCCTATCTTTGACTGTACGCTAAATCACGTATCGACCACGGTTGCACTCACAGTATGGTCATGTTGGAAATGCTGCTTTCCAAAACTCCCGCGGGGCGTGTGCTGGTGGGTAAGACCGTATTCGCATTTTCCATGTGCTAATGTGGATATCGGCGGTGGTGGGTTTTTCTTAAGTAAAGATTTGACAAAGAGGGAAACGGCCCAAGCGTACTGATGCACGCCCAGGCACAGATCCAGTCAAGAGTGTCTGGCGGATTGGCTTTGAGAGAGGAACAGGGGGAAGGTCAGAAACGATGACAGTGAACGCCGCTGATCTCAGTTGTGGCTGGGGGGCTCGTACTTGTAGCCCGCGCCGTAGATGGAGTGGATGAGCTCCTGGTCGGGGGCCACGGCGGAGATCTTCTTGCGCAGCTTCTTGATGTGGCTGTCGATGGTCCGGTCGCTCACGATGCGCTGGTCCGGGTAGATCCGGTCCATGAGCTGCGTCCTGGAATAGATGCGCCCGGGGGTCTGGTAGAGAAAGTGCAAAAGCTTGAATTCGACCACGGTGAGGTCGAGGTCGTGCCCCTGCCATTGCGCGGAGTAGCGGTCCTGGTCCAGGGTGAGGCCGCCGGCCGACGGCGCCGGCTGTTCCACGCTGCGGCGCAGCACGGTTTTCACCCGGGCCACCACCTCCCGGGGGCTGAAGGGCTTGCAGACGTAGTCGTCGGCCCCAAGCTCCAGGCCGAGCAGCCGGTCGATCTCCTCCACGCGGGCGGTGATCATGATGATGGGGAGCTTCGAGAAGGTGCGTATCTCCTTGCAGATCTCCAGGCCGTCGCGCCCGGGGAGCATCAGGTCGAGCAGCATGAGATCGGGCTGCTTCTCCCGCACCCGCGGCACCACCTCGGTGCCGTTTGCGATCCACTCGGTTTCGAATCCGGACTGCTTCAGGTAATCACCCAGAAGGCTCGCCAGTTTTTCCTCGTCCTCTACGATCATGATGGTCTGTGTCATGTCCTGCTCCCGGTAAGCGGCAGTTCTATCCTGATCAGCACCCCCCCCTTCGGGGAGGGGAGCGCCACGATGGTCCCTTCGTGCGCCTCAACGATGTTCTTGCAGATGGCGAGGCCAAGCCCGGCGCCGCCAAGGGCCCGGTTCCTGGAGTTTTCCACGCGGAACAGCCGGTCGAAGAGCTGGGGCAGCTCCTCGGGTTTCACCCCCGGCGCCGAGTCGGCGAACTCCGCCACGGCCCGGCCCCCCTCGCGCGCGAGCCGCACCGACAGCTCGCCCCCCTGGTCCGTGTACTTGAGCGAGTTGTCCAAAAGGTTGCTGAAAAGCTGGTTCAGGCGAACACCATCGGCGAAGACGGTGAGATCTTCGTCGGGTAGTCGCTGCCGCAGCGTGATGTTCTTCTGGCTGAACCTGGCGGCGAACGGCTCCAGGGTGTCCTCGATGAGCTCGGTCAGGTCGATCAGTTCCTTCCGGTAGTTGAGCGCGCCGATGTCGGACATGGAGATCTGGTACAGGTCTTCCACCAGCCGGCTCAGATGCATCACCTCGGCGTGCAGCGAACGCATCGACTCGGGCCCCATGGGGCGCACCCCGTCCTGCAGCGCCTCGATCTCGCCGCGCAGGATGGAGAGCGGCGTGCGCAGTTCGTGGGAGATGTCGGCCAGGTAGCGCCGCCGCGCGCGCTCGTTGTTCTCCAGGGAGAGCGCCAGGGTGTTAAAGTCGCGGGCCAGCTGCCCGAGCTCATCGTTGCTTCCGACCGGGACCCTGGTTTCGTACTCGCCCGAGGCGAGCCGGTGCATGGAGGCGGCGAGCCTCTTGATCGGCTCGACCAGGCGGTGCGCCAAGGGGAGCGAGAGCGCCGCCGACACGAGCAGCATCACGATCGCCACCAGCCCCATGGTGAGCTTTTGCTGTTGCACGAAGAGGAGCTGGTAGGTGTCGGTGAGCCGCTGTCGCGGGCGGAGCGCCAGGTACCCGACCACCTCGCCGTCGCTGGTGAGTTTCCTGACCTGCGCCGTGTCCAGGTTCCCCGGGATCCCCTGGACGGGGCGCTTGCCCGCGTCGAGCAGCACCACGCGCCCCTCGAAACGGAAGGCGAAACGGGGCGGGGGGGGCTGTCCCTGGCTGCTGAGGTTGGGGAAGCCGCGCCGACCCATCCTGCGCTGCGCGGCGTCGTTGTCGCCACCCTCGCGCCCTTCCCGCGTGGCGGCGACCATCTCGGGCCAGGTGGACGGCTCCTGCCGCAGGAAGTCCCAGCTCCCGTTGCGGCTGTAGGACTGCTCCAGCACGTGGGCCAGCCGCAGCAGGCGGTCCTTCTCCATGGTGTTCACGTAGGCCAAAAAGCCGTGCCCCACGCTCCACTGCATGATGAGGAACATGGAGACAACCACCACGCCGGTTGCCGCGAGCATGGTGAACAAAAGCCTGTATTTGATCTTTAACTTCATGTGATCCACCGTTTAAGTCAGCGTACAGCTTTGTTATTAACATAGTTGCCGGCAATGTGCCATTGCATCTTTGGCGCAGATCCAAATTCCACATTTGCTCCACAATTGTTCCTTATTGTGCTGTTAGCTTGGACCTCAAAGAATGAATGAACCCGGTCGCGAAGATGCGACCGCAGCCAACGGCAAACAGAGGAACAGTCAGCAGGAAGCAAGACGGCTAAGGCCGCAAGGAGAAGATCATGAAAAAGCTCATCGCACTGGCATTCGTTATCGTGCTTGCCGCGGCCGCCACGGCCCAGGCAAGGGTGGACTTCAGCGTCAACATCGGGGTGCCGGTCGCCGTGGCCCCGGCACCGGTCGTGTACCCGGCACCGGTCGCATACCCGGCTCCTCCGGCCCCGGTCGCCTACGCCGAGCCGCCAAGCTTCATCTACTCGCCCGCCCTTGGGTTCTACGTCTCGGTGGGGCTCCCCTACGACGTGGTGTACATGGACAACTGCTACTACCAGAACCGGGACGGGTACTGGTACATGGCCAACAGCTACCGCGGACCGTGGACCTACGTGGCCCCGCGCCGGCTCCCGTACGGCCTGCACCAGCACCGCTACGAGCAGATCCGTTACTACCGTGATCACGAATACCGCACCTACCTGAGCGACCGCGAGCGCTACCGCGGCAACTGGTACCGCCCGGTCGCCGAGCGCCGCGACGGACGCTGGGGCGAACGCAGGGATTACTACCGCGACGCGTACCGCAACGGGTACAGGGATGATCGCAGGGATGATCGCAGGGATGATCACCGGGGGGACAGGGACCGTCACTGATGCTGGAAAAAGGATGGGACCGTCACCCATCCGACAGCTGGCAACCTCCTCCCGCGTCTGAATTTCCGGGCTCTCCTCCTTCTCCCGGAGGGGCAGGGGCGGGAGGGGGAAGCCTTTCCGGCGGCAACGCTCAGCATTAGATAAATTTGACCCCTCTTTTCTCCCGTTTCATGTTATAGTCCTGCATCTAATGAGTCACGGACCCCATGGGCCTTTCAGGCTTCTGGGGTTTTTTGTGGCGTCACACCAAGAAACAGGAGTACCAGTGGATTTCGAACAGTTTAACTTGCACCCCAAGGTCCAGGCCGGCGTAGTGGCCGTGGGGTACCAGACCCCGACCCCCATCCAGATTCAGGCCATTCCCTCCGTGATAGCGGGGCAGGACGTGCTGGGGCTGGCCCAGACCGGCACCGGCAAGACCGCCGCCTTCGGCCTTCCCTTGCTGCACCGCCTGGTGGAGGGGACTCGCGGCAAGGTGCGCGGTCTCGTACTCGCACCCACCCGGGAACTGGCCGAGCAGATCAACGAATCGCTCAACGCGCTGGCCCAGCAGACCCGGTTGAAATGCATCACCGTCTACGGCGGCGTCAACATCAACACCCAGATCAAGAGGCTCAAAGAAGGGGCCGATATCGTGGTCGCCTGCCCGGGGCGCCTTCTGGACCACATCTCCCAGGGGACCGTCGATCTTTCCGGCGTCGAGGTCCTGGTTTTGGACGAGGCGGACCAGATGTTCGACATGGGCTTTCTCCCCGATGTGAGAAAGATCCTGCGCGCGCTCCCCGGCAAGCGGCAGAACCTCATGTTCTCCGCCACCATGCCTGACGACATCCGCCGGCTGGCGCACGAGATCCTGTGCCGTCCGGTCACCGTGCAGGTGAGCCGCACCGCCCCCGCGGCGACCGTCTCCCACGCGCTCTACCCGGTGGGGCAGCACCTGAAGACCCCGCTCCTCTTCGAGCTTTTGAAGCACACCGACACCGAGAGCGTGCTGATCTTCACCAAGACCAAGCACCGCGCCAAAAGGGTGGGGGAGCAGCTTGAAAAGGGGGGGTACAAGGCCACCTCGCTGCAGGGGAACCTGTCCCAGAACCGCAGGCAGGCGGCGCTGGACGGCTTCAGGGACGGCACCTACCAGATCATGGTGGCGACCGACATCGCCGCCCGCGGCATTGACGTCTCCCTGATCTCGCACGTCATCAACTACGACATTCCCGACACCCCTGAGGCGTACACGCACCGCATCGGCCGCACCGGGCGCGCCGCCAAGACCGGCGACGCCTTCACCATGGTGACCGGCGAGGACGAGGCGATGGTGCGCAGCATCGAGCGCGTGCTCGGCGCCAAGATCGAGCGGCGCCGGGTGGAAGGGTTCGACTATACCGTGCCTGCGCCGAAGAAAGAGGTGGAGTTCGCCCGTCCGCCCCGCGAGCCGCAGCGCAGGAAGCAGGCCGCTCCGGCACAGGGCAAGGCGAAGCCCGCCGAGGCCAAGGCCGCCCAGGGCGCGGGCGGTAAGCCGTCGCAGCCCGGCAGCCGCAACAACTCCGGTCCCTCTCGCGGTCCCGGCGGCAACCGCAACCAGGCAGGGCAGCGCCAGGGTGGCAGCCACCCGGCCGGCCACGGCGCGGGGGAAGGGCAGCGCAGCGGGGCGCAGCGTCCCGGCAACCACGCCGCCCGGCGCAGCGGCAGGTAATTCCCGAGCGATGGTGCGGACGGATCCGGAGAATTAGAAGAAGAAAGCTTATGTTTAGGGATAGGTGCTGAAACAGCAGATGAAGCTGGTGTGACAGCTATAACCGGCATGAAGCACTCTGCACGGGAACACACAAAAACAGAGGTGCGGCGGACGCACCGGAATGGAAAAAGAGTGGGAAAGGCACGCGGCCTTTCCCACTTCTTGTTTATCTGCTCTTCAGTCCCCCAGCCACCCCGCCTCGGGGAGCTGTATCGGGTCGCACACCGCATCGATCTCCTTGGCCTTCGCGCCGCAGTTGCCGCATTCGACGGTGGGGTGCAGCGTGAGTTGGTGAACCTTGTCGATCTCCCCTCTCGCGGTAAGGGCGCAGATGTGCTCGCTGTGCCCTTCTTTGTTGCATGCCATGATGATCACCTCCCTGATGGAAAAGTCATAGCCACTGTGTCTCATTGACCTCACAGTGCCGGTAGAGTTGCAGCTACTTTATTCTACGCTTTTTTGATAGAATTGTTGTCACAGAAGAAGATAGCTGCTGTCAAAGGAGGTAAGCGATGCTTGGATCGAGATGCCCCAAATGCAACGGGAAAGGAAAAATCATGGCGGCTTCCCGTCAGTCAGGATACGACGTTGAGGAAGTTCCCTGCACCATGTGCAAGGGATCGGGACGGAAATAGAATTACGCGGTAAGAGAGACAGGATGAACGCCCGCCGTCACGGGCAACGAAAGAGGGGGAGGCCGTAACGGCCTCCCCCTTTGCTCGTTCTTTGGATGGTTATGTTGACCGTTGCCGCAGACTCAGTCGGCGGGGGAGGGCTCGGAGATGGGGACCAGGAGCAGGGGGCACCTGCTGCGGCTGCAGATGCCGTGGGCCACGCTGCCGGTCCAGAAGGCGGCCATGCCGGTCTTGCCGTGGGTCGGGAGCACCATGAGGTCTATCTTCGCCTCCTGGGCGGCCCGGGCGATAGTTTCGGCCGGGTCCCCCCTCAAGACGTGGGCCGAGGCGTGGATCCCTTCCCTGACCAGTTCCTGTACCACCCCGGCCAGGTGCTCGGAGGCGTCCCGCGCTTCCAGGTCGAGCATGCGCGCAACGGTCGCCGGCAGGGTGCGCGCCGTCACCTTCTCCTCGGGGGGGAGCGATTCGTAGGTGGGAATCACCGTGGTGATGTGCAGGTCGGCGTTGCAGATCCGCGCCACCGATTTCACCACCGGCAGCCCCTTTTCGTGCTCGGGATCGGTGTCGAGCGGCAGCAGGATCTGGCAGCAGCAAAATGGGGGGGGCTCCCCGTTTTCGTCGGGATGGGTGATCAGGACCGGCAGGGTCCCCCCGGCGATCACCTTCTGGGCGATGGAGCCAAAAAGGAGGTGGAACGCCTTGCCGCGCCCGTGCGAGCACATCACCACCAGGTCGTGGCCGAGCTCCGCGGCGTGGGCGACGATGCTCTCGGAGACCAGCGTGGTCTCGCTCTCGTGCACGTGGCATTCGACCTTGGGGATGCCTTGAAACCAGGTGCGCGCGACCTCCTGCAGGTACGCGTGCGCCTCTTGGGAACCGGTCAGGTGTTTCTGGCCGTGCACCTGGCTTGGGGCGTCCTTTTCCACCACGTGGAAGAGGGTTACCTGGGCGTCCAGCTTTTCCGCCATGAACCGGGCGGCGGGGAGGGCCGCCTCGGCGAGTTTCGATCCGTCCATCGGGACGAGGATGTGCTTGAACATGGTAATCATCCTGGGAAAAAGGTTGCGTAGATCAGGTAGACGTTGAGGGCGACGATCAGCGTTGCCGCAGCCCCGGCGCAGGCCGTGGTAGCCGTTTTGTTGACCAGGTCCCCCATCAGGTCGCGCCGGCGGGTGAAGAGCACCAGCGGGATGATGGCGAAGGGGAGCCCGAAGGAAAGCACCACCTGGCTGATCACCAGGGTCCGGGTCGGGTCGTACCCCATGGCGATGACGAACAGGGATGGGGCCATGGTGACCAGGCGCCTGATCCACGGCTTGATGTGGCGCTGGATGAACCCCTGCATGATCACCTGCCCCGCGCTGGTACCGACACTGCTGGAGGAGAGGCCGGAGAAGAGCAGCGAAACGCCGAAAATGAACTTCGCCGCCGGACCAAGGAGCGGCTCCAGGGTCCGGTACGCCTCCTCGATGGTGGCGACCGAGGTCTTGCCGGTGGCGTAGAAGGTGGACGCCGCCATGATGAGCATGGACATGTTCACGAAGCTCGCGATCCCCATGGCGATCACCACGTCCATGATCTCGTAGCGGTACAGGGTGCGCAGGCTCTTCCTGTCCTTCACCACGATCCTCCCCTGCATGAGCGACGAGTGCAGGAAGATGGCGTGGGGCATCACGGTGGCGCCGATGATGCCCGTGGCCAAAAGGACGCTTTCCCTGCCCGCGAAGGCGGGGCGTATCACGTGCCCTGCGATGTCGCCCCAGTCAGGGGCGGCGATGAAGATCTCGGCGACGTAGCAGAGGGCGATGACGGCGACCATGGCGGAGATCACCGCCTCGAGGGGCCTGAAGCCGAAGCGTTCCATCCCCAGGATGCCGAAGGTCGTCAGCGCGGTGAGCAGGGCTCCGGCCAGAAGCGGTATGCCGAACAGGAGCTGGAAGCCCAGGGCCGCCCCCATGAATTCCGCCAGGTCCGTGGCCATGGCCACCGCCTCCATGATGATCCACATGGTGATCGACACCGGCTTCGGGAACTGGTTGCGGCAGTGCTCGGCGAGATTCTGGCCGGTGGCGAGCCCAAGCTTTGCCGAGAGCGTCTGGATCAACATGGCGATAAGGTTGCTGGAGACGATCACCCAAAGGAGCAGGTAGCCGAACTGCGCACCCCCCTGGATGTTGGTGGCGAAATTGCCGGGATCGACGTAGGCGACGCTGGCGATGAAGGCGGGACCAAGGAAGGGGAAGACGCGGGCGAGTCTGGATTTTTTCGTTTCGCGCGACAGGGCCTCCAGGGCGGACTGGACGGTCCTTGAGTCAAGACTGCCGGTGCTGTTTTTAGGCAATGTCACCTCGCGGGAGGGGATGGGTGAAAACGTCACCTAATTCTATCCGCCATGACATCAAGAGCAACTGTCCGCTGACAAAAACATGCACAACCGGTATGCGCTGCGAAATGAGTTGGCAGCGGACCTTGGAGCATGGTAAAAGCGACGGTGAGATACTATAGCCGGGCGGTCATCTCGGCCGCTGTGAAATTGTTTGATAATTATCATTATATCGGCTAGAATCTGGCGTCCTATCAACGGGAATGGAAAATGCCGGAAAACCAACAAAATCTATTTCAAGAAGGTGAAGATCTCGGCGCCGCCTGCCAGAAAGCACTCGCCGAAACCTCGAAGGCATTGAAGGCCTTTTCCTTCTATCCCGACAATCATCCCCTGCGTTCGCAGATACTCAATTCCGCTTATCAGGCTGTCTCAGCCATGGTCCGCCACGGCAGCGTCACCCTCATCGTTCAGCGCGGCGGCTTCGCCATCGCCGGTCAGAAGGAGGCCATCGAAAGCAACCCGATGACCAAGGCACTGGCCCAGGAACTCTTCACGCGCGAACTGCAACGCCTCACCTTTCTCCCCGAGTTGTCCCTGGCCGATCTCTCCGCCCTTCTTTCCGCGCTGGCCGTGTCGCCGCAGAAGATCGCGGAGGAAGGCGGCGTGGCAGGGATGCTGGCCCGAAACGGCGTCTCCGCCGTGATGGTGAACCAGATCGATGTGACGGCGGTGTACACCAAGAAATCGGCGGGGCAGGCCGATGATGAGACCGGGGACGGCGCCGAGGTGCCGGAGGAGGCCCCGCCCGAGCCCGCCCAGGCGCAGGGAAGCGTGGCCGGGCAGGCGGCCGAGCCGGGGCTCGACCAGATCTTGGCTGCCCTGGCCGCCGAGACCGATGACGAACGTTACCGGCAGCTGGCGCGGCTGCTGCTGAAAAAGGCCCTGCCGCTCAAGCTCGAGGGGAACTACGACCGGCTCTACGTGGTGCTGACGCGCCTGGTGGAAGAGCAGGCGGACCCGGCCAGGAGCGCGGCCTGCCGCGAAACCGCGCACACGGTACTGCAGCAACTGAGCCTGGGGGATATGGCCGAGCACCTTTTGGACCACCTGGAGGATGTCGACTTCCCCGACAAGGAGGGGATCTGCCGCATGCTCCGGCTGGCCGGTGCCGAGGTGGTGGACGCCGTGATCCGGCGCCTGACGGTGACCGGCAGCAGGTCCGCCCGCAAGGCGTTCGGCACCGCCCTGGTCCGCATCGGGGCACAGGCGCAGCCCAAGCTGCTCACCCTGCTCAAGGACGGCAGGGCTCAGGTGGTGCAGATGGCGGTGGCCATCCTGGCCGAGGTTGGCACCCGGGATGCGGTCAAGGGGCTGGTGGTGACCGTCTATCACCCGGACGGGCGGGTGCGCACGGAGAGCATCCGGGCGCTGGCGCGGATCGGGGGGATGGAGGCCACCAACGTCCTGCTCTCCCTGGTGCAGGAGGGGGATGAGGCGACCGCGCTGCAGGCGATCGCCTGGCTGGGGAACTGCAGGAACCAGGGCGCGCTCGAACCCCTGCTCCGGCTGGCCGGGAAGCGCGACCTGAGGGGAAAGCTGCACGTGCTGCAGCTGGAGGCGCTGCGGGCCATAGGACGCATCGGGGACCGGCGTGCCCTGGGGGCGCTGGTCAAGCTGGTCCGCAGGCGCTGCCTGGTCGGTACGACCCGCCGCCGCGAGCACAAGCTCGCCGCCATCGAGGCGATCGCCGCCCTGGGAGGGGACCAGGCGCGGGCCTTCCTGCAGGGGTACGCCTCGGGGAGGGGCGAGCTGGCCGACCCCGCCGCGGCAGCGTTACAGTCGATGGCGCAGAGGGAACCGGGGCATGAGTGAGATCACCAAGCAGGATGTGCAGCGCGCGGCGATGCTCTTCACCGCTTCCATAAAGTCGGTGCTGCTCTATCCCCTGGCCCACCCGGCGGTGCGGCAGCCCCTGCAGGAACTGGTCGGGCTGATGGGCGAGATGATGGGGGAGCGGCACGAACTGCACCTTGGCGTGGTGGAAGGTACCTTCTTCATCGAAGGGTGCCTGTTGGTCACCCCCAACGCCGCCGTGGTGGAGCTGGTAGATCGCCTGCTGCAAAAAGGGGTGGACGCCGTCACCATCTACGCCGGCGTCACACCCGACGACCTCTTCGGTTTCGCTGCCCTGCTGGCGAACCGGCAGGTCGGTCCGGAGACGTTCGCCGCCGAGCTGGAACGAAAGGGAATCAGCAACGTCCGCCTGGGCATCGACGAGCTGGTCGCCGGCGAGGGGGAGGGGCACAAGGAAGCCATTCTCCCGGCCGCCATCTACCGTGACGCGCTCAAGGCCGTGCGCGACACCATGCGCGAGATCGACAACGGCAGGATCCCCAGCGGCGATTGGATCAACGGCGTGGTCGAGAACATGGTGTCCGTCACCATGGAGGAGCCGACCACCCTCCTTGGCCTGGCCATGATCAAGGACTACGACAACTACACCTTCAGCCATTCGGTCAACGTCGGCATCCTGGCGCTCACCTTGGCCGCGTTTCTGGGTCTGGAGAAGGAGGCGCTGCACGAGATCAACACCGCCGGTCTTTTGCACGACATCGGCAAGACCAGGATCGCCAAGACCATCCTGAACAGCCCCGGCAAGCTCTCGGACACCGAGTTCAAGGAGATGAAGCGCCACGCCGAGGAGGGGTCGGAGATCGTCAAGAAGATGAAGAACATCCCTCCGGCGGTGGCGGAAGCGGTGCTCGGGCACCACATCCGCCATGACCGCACCGGCTACCCGGAGTGGGCGCGGGAGATGCAGTTCGGCCTTTACACCGAGATCGTCTCCGTGGCCGACTGCTACGACGCCATCACCACGCTGCGCACCTACCAGAGGCCGACCCTTCCCAAGGAGGCGATGGAGATCATGCACCGCCTGGGGGGCTCTTCGCTGAACGCCGACCTGGTGGAGAAGTTCGAGGCGATGATGGGGGAATATCCGGTGGGGAGCCTGGTGCGCCTGGACACCAACGAGATCGGGGTGGTGCTGAAGCCGCATCCGATGGAGTGCGCGGAGCCGTCGGTGAAGATCCTGATCGGCGCGCGGGGCGAGACGCTGGAAACGCCACGGCTGGTGAGCCTCGCCGAAGAGGGGGGAGGGCGCTACGCGACCATCATCGCCCCGGTGGATCCGCTCCTGAAAAACATCAACCTGGCCACCCACCTCCTCGCCTGAACCGTTTCCGGCTCTCCCTCTCCCGCGCGACGGGATGGGGCAGGGGGGGACTGCCAGCAGCGCACATGTGGCACCTTCCCCCACCCCTAACCCCCTCCCGCGAGGGGAGGGGGACAACGCTGGGGCAGGGGGGATAACGCTGGGGGGGGATTCGACTTTTCCCGGATGCAACGAAAAAAGGGGGGACGGCGCAAGCCGTCCCCCCTTCTCACATCCGTGCCTCGTGCCGGCGTCCTAGGCGGACCACTGGCCGTGCAGGTTGCAGTACTCGCGGACCTTGACGTCGGCTGCGCTGACCGGGAAGGTCGCTTCCGGTGCCTGGCCCGGCTGGAGCTGCGCGCGGTAGACCTTGCCGTCGGCGATCACTTCGATCCACTCGATGTAGTGGGCGCTCTCCATCGGGTGCGGGATGCTCCCCACCTTGACGGTGATGGTCCCCTCGCCGCGCTCGACGACCGGTACGTGCTTCTCCTTGGACGCGTCCACCGTGTTTTCCTTCTGCAGTTTCATCTCCTCGCCGCAGCAGACCAGTTGGCCACCGCCTGCGTGGAACACCTCGACTATATTGCCGCACATCTCGCACTTGTAGATTTCCAGAGCCTGAGCCATCTAATCCCTCCTTTTTTTGTTGGTTGGTATGTACCGCTGTTCTTTGGTTGGTTTGGGGTGGCTATTTGAGCCAGGCGGCGAGGTTCGCCGCGAGAATCCTGTTGTTTCCTTCCAGGAACTTGTTCTGGAAAATGGCGTCGTCGCCGAAGACGAGGAAGGACCCTTTCCCGATGGTGCCGGCCACGACGATGCCGAAGGAGGCGGTTTCCTCCTTGGCCTGCTTCTGGTCCTGGTCCACGTCGATCCACGCCTGGAAGCCGGTGGCCGCGATGACCGCGGCGCTGTCGGTCTGGTTGATCAGTCCCCACGCGCCGTTGACGCTGAAATCCTTGAGATCCCGGAACAGCGGGTGCTCCTTCAGCCTGGTGACCCGGAACCTGAGCAGGTCGCCGTCGATCACGTTCTCGCGCTCCTGGACCACTCCCATGGTGTGGCTGACCTGCAGCCGGTTCAGAAGTGGCGCCACCGGGGGGGCTATGTGGAGCATCACCGCCACGTGGCCGCCGTTGGCGATGAACCGCGCCACGGCCTCGATTTCGTTGGGGTGCAGCGGGGCGAAGGCGCCGCTGATGATCAGGGCGCGTGCCCCGGCCAGGGTGGCGTCCGAGAGCGGCTGGTCCACGGTGTCCACCTCGAGCCCCGCCTCCTGGAAAAGCCCCGCCAGCCCGGAGAGTTGCAGCGGCCCCTGCTCCTTCACCTGAAAGCGCTCGCCGTGCCCGTTGTCGAAGAGGACCTTGCCCGCGGCCATGGCGGGAGCGGTCATCATTAGGAACGCCAGTACAATTATACTCATGAATCTCAAAGCGCCAGTCATTTAATCCTCCATTGCATTAAAATTTAAAAGAGACCTTTTTGATCCTGTTGGTCCTTATAACAGCATTGTTCCGGCCGCGCAACAACTTTTTTCTCTCAACGGGACTGCCACCGTTGACAGGGGGGCGGGCCACGATGTATTACAGGTATCCGGAGAACGACATTACTGATTCTGGGGGCTACACATGATCGTGCATATAGTGCTTTTCAAGCTCAAAGAGGCCACCGCAGAGAACGTCGAGGCCGCGCGCCAGCGTCTTCTGAGCATGGACGGCAAGGTCGAGTTGCTGCGCCATCTCGAGGTCGGGGTTGACCTGATCCGTTCCGAGCGCTCCGCGGACATCGCGCTGTACACCAAGTTCGACTCCCTGGAGGACCTGCAGGCCTACCAGGTGCACCCGTACCACGCCAACGAAGTGGCCGCCTACATGAGGAGCGTATGCGCTTCGGTGGTCGCCGCGGATTACGAAGTCTGATCCAAGCAACATACATTGAGCAAGAGGAGGAGTAACTGATGGAGCTGTGTGCCTGTGGCAGCGGCGTGGCTTACGCCGAATGCTGCCGCCCCGTCATCAAAGGGGAGCGCCGCGCTGAGACGGCCGAGGCGCTGATGCGCGCGCGTTACGCCGCGTACGCCAACGTCGAGACCGAGTTCATACTGGAGAGTACCCACCCCAAGCACCGCGAGGGGTACGACGCCGAGGGGACCCGCGAGTGGGCCGAGAAGTCCGACTGGCAGGGACTGGAGATCGTCTCCACCAAGGATGGCGGCAAGGATGACACCACCGGTGAGGTGGAGTTCATCGCCCGCTGGAAGGAGCAGGGGCAGGACCGTGTGCACCACGAGCGCGCCCTGTTCAAGAAGGAGAAGGAGAAGTGGCTGTTCACCGACGGCAAGCCGGTGACCCAGCAGCCGATCATGAGGACCTCTCCGAAGATCGGGCGCAACGATCCCTGCAGCTGCGGCAGCGGCATGAAGTACAAGAAGTGTTGCGGCAAGTAAAGCAGGTAGAAAACCGCAGCGGCAAGAATCGCTGAGGCGGGAATAGGAAAGGGGCGAGTGGAAAAATCCACTCGCCCCTTCTTTTTGCTACTGACCGCTTGTGCCGGCGCCCTCATCCGCCCCTTCGGGGCACCTTCTCCCGGTGGGAGAAGGGCAGCCAATACCCTCGCCCTCCGGGAGAGGGTGGCCGCAGGCCGGGTGAGGGCCTTTCACCTTCCCCCTACTTCTGGCTGGCCAAAAGCGCCTGGTTCACGTCCTCGATCAGGTCGTCGATATGTTCGATCCCCACCGAGAGCCGGATCAGGTCCGGCGACACGCCGGAAGCGATCTGCTGCTCCTCGGAAAGCTGGCGGTGCGTGGTGCTGGCCGGGTGCAGCACGCAGCTCCTGGCGTCGCCCACGTGCACGACGAGCGCTACCAGCTGGCAGCTCTCCATGAACTTCTTGCCCGCCTCGGCGCCCCCCTTGATGCCGAAGGTGAGCACGCCGCTCGCCCCCTTGGGGAGGTACTTCTGCGCCCGCGCGTAGCTCTTGTGGCTCTCAAGCCCCGGGTAGCTCACCCAGGAGACCGCCTCGTGCTTCTCGAGGAACTTCGCCATGGCGAGGGCGTTCTCCGAGTGGCGCTGCATCCGAAGCGGCAGCGTCTCCAGCCCCAGGTTGAACAGGAAGGCGTTCATGGGCGCCGGGCAGGGGCCGATGTCGCGCATGAGCTGCACGCGCGCCTTGACGATGTAGGCGAGCTTCCCGAAGGTCTTCAGGTACTGCAGCCCGTGGTAGCTTTCATCAGGCTCGGTCATCTCCGGGTACTTCCCGTTGCCCCAGTCGAAGTTGCCGCTGTCGACGATGACGCCCCCCACGCTGGTCGCGTGCCCGTCGATGTACTTCGTCGCCGAGTGGATCACGATGTCGGCGCCGTGCTCGAGCGGGCGGCACAGGTACGGGGTCGGGAAGGTGTTGTCTATGATGAGGGGCACCTGCATCTTCTTCGCGATGCGGGAGAACTTGTCGAAATCGAGGATGTTGAGCCCGGGGTTGCCGATGGTCTCGCCGAAGAGGCAGCGGGTCTCGGGACGGAAGGCCGCGACGATGGTCGCATCGTCCGCCTCGGGGTCCACGAACGTCACTTCGATCCCCATTTTAGGGAAGGTGTTGGCGAACAGCGAGTAGGTGCCGCCGTACAGGGTGCTGGCGGCGACCACGTGCTGTCCCGCTCGGCAGATGTTCATGACGGCGAGGGTGGAGGCCGCCTGGCCGCTGGAGGTCGCCATGGCCGCGATTCCCCCCTCCATGGCGGCGATCTTCATTTCGAATCCTTCCGCCGTCGGGTTGGAAAGCCGGGTGTAGAAATGCCCCCCGACCTCGAGGTCGAACAGCTTGGCCACGTGCTCCGCGCTGGAAAACTTGAAGGTCGTGCTTTGATAGATGGGCAGGATGCGCGGGTCTCCGTCCTTGGGGGTGAAGCCCTCCTGGATCGCCTGGGTTTCGATGCGCCAATTCTTCTTCATGGTTCCCTCCTTCGTGAGTCGTATAGCAAGGTAAGGCGCGTACTATAGCAGATTGTCTCGGCTCTTGCAGGGAAATATTAGAATGGCGCTCCGGTAGCCTGATCCGGGGGGGGAATACGCCTTGCCCCGCTTCCGGTAATGTGCTAATAAAACTGGTCACCAAAACCAAGGAGGGGATGCATGCCCGTCGCAGATAAGATCGCCGGATTTATTGCGAAATCGTCGTGGATCAGGAAGATGTTCGAGGAGGGGGAGAAGCTCAGGAAGGAGTTCGGCGCCGACAAGGTCTACGACTTCACCCTGGGGAACCCCGACGTCGAGCCTCCTGCCGCGTTCCAGGACGAGTTCCTGAAGCTCGCCAAGCAACCGGTCCCGGGGATGCACCGCTACATGAACAACGCCGGCTACCAGGAGACCAGGAACGCCGTGGCGCGCATGCTCTCCGCCGCCTCCGATCTCCCGGTGCAGGGAAGCCAGGTGGTGATGACCTGCGGCGCCGGCGGGGCCCTCAACGTGGTGCTGAAGACCATTCTCAATGCGGGCGACGAGGTGATCCTCCTGACCCCGTTCTTCGTGGAGTACCGTTTTTACATCGACAACCACGGCGGCGTCCCCGTCGAGGTCTGGACCGACCGCGAGACCTTCCAGCTCGACATTCCGGCCATCGCGGCGGCCGTCACCGCGAAGACCCGCGCCATCATCATCTGCTCCCCCAACAACCCGACCGGCGTCATCTACCCGGCCGAAAGCCTCAAGGCCCTGGGTGACATGATCGCCGCGAAGGAAGAGGACCTGGGGAGGCAGATCCTGGTCATCTCCGACGAGCCGTACGCCCGCATCGCCTACGACGGCAAGAGCGTCCCCAACATCTTCCGCTACGTCCAGAACTCGGTGATCGTGACCTCCCATTCCAAGGACCTGGCGCTTCCCGGCGAGCGCATCGGCTACCTGGCGGCGAGCCCCAGGATGAAGAACGTGGACCAGTTCATGGAGGGGGCGGTGTTCTCCAACCGCGTGCTCGGTTTCGTGAACGCGCCGGCCCTGATGCAGCGCCTGGTGGCCGGGCTGCAGCACGTCTCGGTCGATATCGAGGCCTACCGCGTCAAGCGCGACCTGCTCTACGATTCCCTCACCGCCATGGGCTTTTCCATGGTGAAGCCTGACGGCGCCTTCTACCTCTTCCCGAAATCGCCGCTTGCCGACGACGTGGAGTTCGTGAAGATGGCGCAGAAGCACCGCATCCTCCTGGTGCCGGGCGCCGGTTTCGGCGCCCCCGGCTTCTTCCGCATCGCCTACTGCGTCGACCAGGGGATGATCGAGAGGAGCATTCCGGCCTGGCGCGAGCTGGCCAAAGAGGCGGGGCTGCCCGGATAGAAGGGACCACCATGACCGAGACCATTCTGATAGTCGATGACGAGGAGGGTATCCGCTCCTCCCTGGCCGGCATCCTCGAGGACGAGGGGTACCGCACCGTCTGCGCCGCCGACGGCGCCGAGGCGCTCGCGCTGGTCCAAAAGGAGCTCCCCGGGCTCGTGCTCCTGGACATCTGGATGCCCAGGATGGACGGCATCGAGACGCTCAAGCGCCTGAAGGAGCAACACCCGGCCTTGAACGTCATCATGATGAGCGGCCACGGCACCATCGAGACCGCGGTGAAATCGACCAAGCTTGGGGCCTACGACTTCATCGAGAAACCGCTCTCCCTGGAGAAGGTGGTGGTCACCGTCGAGAACGCGCTCTCCATGAACCGGCTGAAGGAGGAGAACGCGGCCCTGCGGGGGCAGGTGCAGCAGGGGCACGAGATGATCGGCAACTCGGCCGCCATGCAGCAGCTGGCCGAGCAGATCCGGCTGGTCGCCCCCACCAACGCCTCGGTCCTCATCACCGGCGAGAACGGCACCGGCAAGGAGCTGGTGGCCCGCTCGGTCCACTACCACAGCCAGCGCCGGGACAAGCCCTTCATCGAGATCAACTGCGCCGCGATCCCCGAGGAGCTGATCGAGAGCGAGCTCTTCGGCCACGAGCGGGGCGCCTTCACCGGCGCCGTGGCCCAGAAGAAGGGGAAGTTCGACCTGGCCGACGGCGGCACCCTGTTCCTCGACGAGATCGGGGACATGTCGCTCAAGACCCAGGCCAAGGTGCTGCGCATCCTGCAGGAGAAG
The DNA here is from genome assembly GCF_019063845.1 of Geomonas subterranea. Classification (NCBI taxonomy): domain Bacteria; kingdom Pseudomonadati; phylum Thermodesulfobacteriota; class Desulfuromonadia; order Geobacterales; family Geobacteraceae; genus Geomonas; species Geomonas subterranea. The sequence continues at coordinate 2,601,603 of NZ_CP077683.1, read as the reverse complement.
AAGTTCGAGCGGGTGGGGGGGACGAGGACGCTCGAGGTGGACGTCCGCATCGTCGCCGCCACCAACAAGCTCCTCGAGGAGGAGATCAAGAACGGCACCTTCCGCGAGGACCTCTACTACCGCCTCAACGTGGTCCCCTTCAAGGTGCCGCCGCTTCGCGAGCGCCGCGAGGACATCCCGCTTCTGGCCGGCTACTTCCTGGACGCCTTCTGCGACCAGGAGGGGCGCGAGCACAAACGCATCGTCCCCGAGGCGATGGATTCGCTCAAGCGCTACGACTGGCCCGGCAACGTGCGCGAGTTGAAGAACATCGTGGAGCGGCTGGTGATCATGACCCCCGGCGGCACCATCACCATGAACCACCTCCCGGAGGACTTCGTCTCGGCCGGCGGCCGGGAGGGTGGCGGCGGGAAGCTGGACAGCGTGCTGGAGCTCTCGAGCCTCAGGGAGGCGCGCGAGGAGTTCGAGCGCGAGTTCATCATGCAGAAGCTCGAGGAGAACGACTGGAACGTCTCGAAGACCGCGGAGGCGATCGAACTGGAGCGGAGCAACCTGCACCGCAAGATCAAGAGCTACGGCATCGACATGAAGAAGTAGCGGGGCGCCATGTTCTTCAGACTGTTCCTCATCTTACTGATCGTGCCGGTCATCGAGATCTACCTGATCATCAAGGTCGGGCAGGTGATCGGCGGGGTGGCCACGGTATCCATCCTGCTGCTGATGAGCCTTTCGGGCGCCTGGCTGATCCGCCATCAGGGGGGGAGGGTGCTTACCCAGATCCGCGGCGAACTCTCCCAGGGGAGGCTCCCCGCCGCGCAGCTTCTGGACGGCGCCCTCATCTTCGTGGGGGGCGTCCTCCTCACCACCCCCGGCTTCTTCACCGATTTCCTCGGCATCTTCTTCCTGGTTCCGGCCACCAGGCGCTTTATCAAGCTCTGGCTCGGCCTGTGGCTGCAGAACAAAATCTCCCGCGGCGGCTTCATGGTGCGCCGCCACTTCTAACCCCGTTACGCCAACATCCGTTCCCATCCCGCTCACAATAGAACCCTTTCCAACTACCCCCCTCACCCTCCGGGAGAGGGTGCCCGCAGGGCGGGTGAGGGAGCTGCCACGTAGTGAGAGCGGTGCCAATTGCTGCGCCCTCACCCCTACCCCTCTCCCAAGGGGAGAGGGAGTGCTGATGCGGTAACGGACTACTGCCCGCTCCAATTGCGCCTCCACCTTTTTCGGCTACTATTTTCCGGTGCCGCGCGGCCGCGTCCTGCGGGCCCGTCGCGGGGAAAGGGGAAGACGATGCTGGTAGTGGAAGAGTTTAACGGCAACCAGGTAACGAAACAGCGGGTCGAGATGGTGGAGCGCAAGGGGACCGGCCACCCGGACCAGATCTGCGACTGCATCATGGACTCCATCTCCGTCGCTCTCTCCCAGGCCTACCTCTCCGAGTTCGGCACCATCCTCCATCACAACATCGACAAGGGACTCCTTGCCGCCGGCCGCGTCGAGAGGCGCTTCGGCGGCGGCGAGGTGCTCGAGCCGATGGAGCTCACCATAGGCGACCGGGCCACCTTCAACCTCGCGGGTAAGGAGATCCCGGTGCACGACATCGTGGTCGGCGCGGCCAAAAAGTGGATCTCCGGCAACCTGCGCCACGTGGACCCGGAGCGCCACGTGAGCTACCGCCTCAAGCTCGCACCCGGATCGCAGGAACTTACCGGTATCTTCTCCCGTCCCGGTGCGGTCAGGGGGGCCAACGATACCTCCGCCGCCGTCGGCTATTACCCCCTGAGCCCGACCGAGCGGGCGGTGCTCACCCTGGAACGGGAGCTGAACAGCGAACGCTTCAAGACCCTCTTCCCGGAGACCGGCGAGGACGTGAAGGTCATGGGGCTGAGAAACGGCGCTCAGCTGGACCTCACCGTGGCCATGCCCCTTCTCGCGGAACGGATCCGCTCCGAGCGGGAGTACTTCGAGAGAAAGCACGCCATCGAGACCGAGATGCGGCACTTCCTGGAAAGGGGCTGCCGCGGCTTCGAGCGCGCCCGGGTGCACTACAACACGCTGGACGAGGCGGGGTGCGGCCTGTCCGGGGTGTACCTCTCGCTCCTTGGCACCTCCGCCGAGGACGCCGATTCCGGCCAGGTCGGGCGGGGCAACCGGGTCAACGGCCTCATCCCCATCGCCCGCGCCATCGGTACCGAGGCCGCCGCCGGAAAGAACCCCGTAAGCCATGTCGGAAAGATCTACAACGTGCTGTCGCACCGGATGGCGCGGGAGATCTGCAAATCGGTGGCGGGCGTGCAGGGGGCGTACGTCATGCTCCTGAGCCGCATCGGCGACCCGGTGGACCGGCCACAGATGGCCTACGCCCAGCTCGTCATGGACCCCGGGCGCAGCGTCGCCGAGGTGGAGGCAGAGGTGCGGGAGGTCATGCAACGGCAATTCTCCGCAATTGCCGGGTTCTGCCTCGATCTCGCCCGGGGCGCCTACCAGGTTTGTTGAAAATCGCTAAAGGAGCGGCACCTTCGTGCCGAATGCATTTATACGCATCTTTATCGACCTGCTTTTCTTGTCAGGGGCTGGACCACGCTACCTAATCGATGCGCGCGAGGAGGACGGAACATGGGGCTTGATGCAGCGGTGCTCAGCGAGGCCAACACCACCGAGGAAGAGGTGAGAAAAACCATTGCCGACATCACCAAGGGGGTCTTTTCCACCATGGTGATGCTGGACGTGGTCGACGAGCCCCCCCTGGAGGAGCCGGTCTTGAACTTCCACGAAACGGTGACCAGCATGGTCGGTCTGGCCGGGAGCCACTCCGGCATCCTCGCCATCCATTGCCCCAAGAAACTGGCGCTCCTGGTCACCTCCAACATGCTGGGGATGGACGTCACCGAGGTCGACGATGATGTCAACGATGCCATGGGCGAGATCGCCAACATGGTGGGAGGGGACGTGAAGCACATCTTCTCCCCCAAGGGTGCCGACATCAACCTCTCCATTCCCACCGTCATCTACGGCAACGACTACGCCCTGGAGAGCATCTCCAGCGCGGAATCCCTGGTGATGCCCTTTGTTTGCGGCGAGGAGCGTTTCCTGCTCTCGTTCAAAATCGGCAAGTAGCTCCCTTCTCCGAAGCTTTCCCCCTGTCGGCGGCCACCTCAGCGGTGGCCGCTTTTTTGTTGCTCCCGTTTTGCAGCCGGACCGCACGTGATTGTGCAGGTTTAGTCGACACAAAAGGTTGACAAGATGCCGGTTAGCGTTGAAAATGAGCAACTGTTGAACTTTGGCGCCCGTGGAGCGACTGCGGGCGGCCATGTACTAACCGGAGGGTAATTGGACACCGTCTTTGTCGAACTGCTGGTCATCGCCGTCCTCATTCTGCTGAACGGATTTTTTTCCTGCGCCGAATTCGCCATCATTTCCATTCGCAAAAGCAGGGTCGCCCAACTGGTGGCCATGGGCGACCAACGGGCCGCGCTGGTGGAGTCGCTGCAAAACGACCCGCACCGCCTCTTGGCCATCGTGCAGATCGGGGTCACGGTAGTCGGCTCGACCGCCTCGGCGGTGGGCGGTGTCATCGCCGTGGACTACATCCGCCCCGTGCTGCAGGTCTCCTCCATCGCCATGATCCGCAACGCCGCCGAACCGCTCGCCATCGGCATCGTGGTCAGCGCCATCTCCTACCTGCAACTGATCCTCGGCGAGCTGGTTCCGAAGACGGCGGGTTTACAGTACGCCGAACCGGTCGCACTGCGGGTGGTGAAGGCCATCACCTTCCTGGCCCGGGTGGCGGGGGTGCTGGTGTCGTTTCTCAGCTTCTCCACAAAGTTCACCCTGGCCCTGTTCGGATTGAAGGGTGAGGGGAAGGCCTTCATGACCCGCGAGGAGGTGCAGCACATCGTGGCCGAGGGGCATGAGAGCGGCATCTTCAGCGAAACCGAGCATACCTTCATCGACAACCTCTTCGACTTCACCCACACGGCGGTGCGCGAGGTGATGGTGCCGCGCACCCGCGTGGTCGCCTTCGACCTCAACCTCTCCAACGAGGAGATCCTGAACGGGGTGCTGGACAACATGTACTCCCGCTACCCGGTCTACCTGGGGAGCATCGAGGAGACCGTCGGATTCATCCACGGCAAAGACCTGTTGGGGCGCATGGTGCGTGAGCCCGACTTCGACATCCGTTCCATCGTGCGCCCGCCGGTTTTCGTACCCGAGGGGAAAAAGGTGAGCGAGCTTTTGAAGGAGATGCAGAAGACCAGGGTGCACATGGCGTTCGTCGTGGACGAGTACGGCAGCATCAGCGGCATCGTGACCACGGAGGACCTGCTCGAGGAGCTGGTGGGCGAGATAGAGGACGAGCATGACGTCGGGGAACCGAGCCGGGTGCAGGTGCTGGCGGACGGGAGTTTCCTGGTCGACGCCCTGATTTCCATCTCGGACCTCGAGGACCTGCTGGAGTTGGACCTGGGGGAGGATCTTCCCTATGACACGCTGGCGGGGCTCATCCTGAACCGGATCGGGCGCTTTCCGGAGCAGGGGGAGACGGTTGAGTTGGGCGAGTACCAGCTTACCTGCGAGGAAGTGACCCGCACCGGCATCACGCAGGTGCGGATCGTGAAGAGAGAGGACGAGCGAGACAAGGCTTAAGAGAGATCAAGACACGGATGGAACCTTCCGCCAGTTTCCCTCTCCCTCCCGGAGAGGGTGCCCGACGGGGGGGTAGGACTCTGCCAGTGGCTGTCACGCAGCCCTGGCCATTCCTTCACTCCGCCCACTCCCCCGGGAGGTGAGGGCGTATCCGGCCGGAGATCATGCCGCATGAGGTCCTGATGTCGCCTGCCTCACCTGTGCTTCCCGGCCACGAAGATCGAGGTGAGGATGGAGATGGTCAGCGCGCCCAGGATCACGCCCAGGGAAAGCTGCAGCGGTATCTCCACCAGGTTCGACAGGAGCATCTTGCCGCCGACGAACACGAGGATCACCGACACGCCCAGCTTCAGGTGGACGAACATCTCCATGACGTGGGCCAGCAGGTAGTACAGCGACCGCAGCCCCATGATGGCGAAGACGTTGGAGCTGTACACGATGAACGGGTCGTGGGTGACGGCGAGCACTGCGGGAATGGAATCGACCGCGAAGATGAGGTCGCTCGATTCGACCACGATGAGGGTCAGGAAAAGGGGGGTCGCGGCCCAGATACCGCGCCTCTTGATGAAGAAGTGGTCGCCGCGCGCCCTCTTGGTGATGGGGATGAAGCGGCGGGCCAGCCGCACCAGCGGGTTATGCTCCGGCTGTATCTCCTCGTCCCCTCCGAAGGCCATCTTGTACCCCGTGTAGATCAGCACCGCCCCGAAGACGTACACCATCCAGTGGAAACGCTCGATCAGCTCTATCCCCACCACGATGAAGATGCCGCGCAGCACCAGCGCCCCGATGATCCCCCACTTCAGTATCTTGGGCTGGTGCGCCCGGGCCACCTTGAAGTACGAGAAGATCATGATGAAGACGAACAGGTTGTCGACGGAAAGCGACTCCTCGATGATGTAACCGGTGAAGAATTCCAGCGCCTTGGCGGAACCAAGGAAATACCAGACACCGACGTTGAACGCCATGGCCAGCCCGACCCACACCAAGGTCCAGGCCAGCGCCTCACGGAACCGTATCTCGTGGCTCTTCCTGTTGAACACGAAGAGGTCCAGGATGAACATCACGGCGATGATCCCCGCGAAGGCGATCCACATCATCTCTCTATTGGTCAAAACTACCTCCAGTCAATGCCCCATCTGCTCAAGCCGGGCGATACGCTCCTCCATCGGGGGGTGCGTGGAAAAAAGCTTCATCAGCATCCCCGCGCTGAGCGGGTTCACGATGAACATGTGCGCCGTCGCCGGCCTCGCCTCATACATGGGGAGGGCCCGGGACGCCTGGTCCAGCTTCCTTAGCGCGTTGGCCAGGGAGAGCGGCTTGCCGCACAGCCTCGCGCCGCTTTCGTCGGCCAGGTACTCGCGGCTCCTGGAGACGGCGAGCTGGATCAGCATGGCTGCGATGGGCGCGATGATGGCGAGCGCCAGGCCGCCCCAGCCCCCCCCTTCCTCGTCGTCGCTGCGGCTGCCGAAGATGGCGGCCCACTGCACCATGTTCGCCAGCATCGAGATTGCGCCGGCGATGGTGGCGGCGATGGTGGAAATGAGGATGTCCCGGTTGGCGACATGGCTTAACTCGTGCGCCATCACCCCCTCCATCTCCTCCGGGGTGAGTATGCGCAGGATCCCTTCCGTCGCTGCGACTGCCGCGTGATCGGGGTTTCTGCCGGTGGCGAAGGCGTTGGGGCTCTCCGACGGGATGATGTAGACCCTGGGCATCGGCAGCCCCCCTTGGACGGCGAGCCTTCTGATCATGCCGTAGAAGGCGGGGTTCTCCGCCTCGGTGATCTCCTGGGCCCCGTACATGCGCAGCACGATTTTGTCGGAGAACCAGTAGGAGAAGAGGTTCATGGCGCAGGCCATGAAGAAGGCGAAGTACATGCCGCCCCGGCCGCCGATGGCGCCTCCAAGAGCCACCATGATCAGCGTGAGCGTGGTGAGCAGGACCGCTGTTTTGAATCGGTTCATGACGTACCTCCTTGCCCGGTCGCGTGGTCAAATAAAAAGACCTTTACCCAGGCGCACGTGCACTGGATAAAGGTCTTGCCTGCTCTGACAGGATTGTCATGCCCCATGTCCGGGCCTCGTCGGCCGTCTTGACGAACACGGGTCGGTTGCGGTGCCAACCGTTGGCTACTCCCCTTTACCAACGTGAAATATAGGTAACGAAGACACCGGTGTCAACCGTTTCTTTTCCCTCCCGGGGCGGGGGGGACGAGTCTCAACCGGCGATGCTCTCGGTGAGCAGGATCGCGTCGGCCAGCTGCCGCATCGAGATCCTGCGGTCCATGGCGAGCCGCTGCATCCTGCGGAAAGCCTCGGCCTCGGAGAGCTTGTCGCGCTCCATGAGCCGCCCCTTTGCCTTCTCGATCACCTTCCTGCTTTCGATACTCTCCTTGAGCGAGCAGACTTCCTCCTTGAGCCGTTCCACCCGCCGCGCCGCGGAGATGGAAAGGACCAGGGCCGCGACCAGCTCCTCCTCCCGGACCGGTTTGGCCAGGACGGTGGAGACCTCCGACTCTCCCCAGGTCTGCACATCCTCCAGGTCGCGGCTTTCCGCGATCACGACGATCGGGAGGCTCAGCTTGTTCCAGAGTTTTTTGACCGTACCGACGATCTCCTGGTCGCCGCCGCGGAATTCGATCACAGCCACCTCCGGATGGTTGGCCAGAGACTCGCTCAACAGCTCGCCCGAACTCCCGTACGCTAATATTTCAGCAAAACCACGCTCCCTCAGCCTGTTTTTTAGGCTCTGAAGGAGCTCCTCGTCGCGAATGTACAGGACCGCTTTTCCCATGAATTTCACCCCCTTTACGACGATTGGAACTGCCCGGACGGACAGTTTGACAGGTAAAAAGCACAGAGCGTTCCAAAAACGTCCTGACCAGGCATGATCTTCTGCCACATCTGTCCAAATCCCCTCTCCCTCCGGGAGAGGGCCAGGGTGAGGGCGTTGCCAAGGCCAAAATAACTGCAGCTGGCAGAGCCCTCACCCGCCCGTTGGGCCCCCTCCCGGGGGGAGAGGGGCTGTGCATAGTTTCCGGCAGTTTTTCGTCAATTTCATTAATGTTTTTCGGCAGGGAGCCGATAATCTCGCTATGCCCCCGCAAAGGGCGGGGTGACCGCTGCATCTCCCATGTAAAAACGTGGCGGCAGCGTGATCAGGTCCCCCCAGGCAGCCAAAGGAGTTCCATGTTTTCCTCCGCCAGATCAGCCGCGACCCATAGCAGAAGCACGCTGGTGCTGGGCATCTGCGCGTGCCTGCTGCTGGTCGTGTTCGCAGCGGTTTGTCGGCCGCAGGCGGGGCCGGCGGGAGCCCTGGCCATGGTCTTCGTGGGAGGGCTTCATGCCCTGCGCCTCAAGTGGCGCCGGCAGTCCGAAGATGAGCTTCGGCGCAGCGAGGAGCAGTTGCGCATCTCCCAGCGCATCGCCCATATCGGGAGTTGGGACTGGGACGTCGCCAGCGGCCGGCTTGATTGCTCGGAGGAACTTTGCCGCATCCTCGCCATCCCCTTGGAGCAGGCGCCGCGCAGCTTCGCGGGCTTGCTTGCACTGCTCCCGGAACCGGCACGGGAGACGGTGGCGGCCGCAGCCGAAAGAGCGCTCTCCGGCGATGATTCCTACACCGTGGAATATTCCCTGGTACATCCCGACGGGAGCGAGCGTTACCTCTCGGAGGTCGGGGAGGTTTTTCGCAACTACTCCGGGACGCCGCTTCGGGTGGTCTGCGTGGTGCATGACATCACCGAGCGCAAGGAGGCGGAGCGCGCCCTGTTCTTCGAGAAACGCTACCGCGGGCTGATCGAGAACCTGCCTCAGCGCATATTCCTCAAGGACTGCAACCTGGTCTACCTCTCCTGCAACTCGAGCTTTGCCCGCGCGTTGGGGGTCGAGCCTGCGGATGTCTTCGGCAAGACCGATTACGATCTGTTCGAGGCACCCCTGGCCCGCAAGCGCCAGGAGGAGGACATGAGGGTGATGGCGGCGGGGAGTGCCGTCGAGCGGGACGAACAGCGCGAAAGGGACGGCAAGTGGGTCAGCAAGGCCCTCATCCCGCTCAAGGACGAACAGGCCCGGGTATACGCCCTGCTCGGCGTTCTCACCGACATCACCTTCAGGAAGAAGGCCGAGGAACGGCTGAGGGAGAGCGAGGAGCGCTTCCGCAACACCTTCGAGCAGGCCGCCGTCGGGATCTGCCACATCGCCTTGAGCGACATACTGATCCGGATCAACCTGCGCTTTTGCGACATACTCGGTTACAGCCAGGAGGAGCTGCTCGGGTGGACCCTGGAGCAGACCATCCACCCGGACGACCGCGCCGCCGAGCAGGGGCAGCTCTCCCGGCTGGTCAACCGGGAGATCGACAACTACAGCATCGAGATCCGCCAGATAAGAAAGGACGGTTCCCTGGTGTGGGTGAACCTCACCAAGTCCCTCGTCTGCGGCCCCAACGGGGAGCCCAAGTACCTGATCGGGGTGATAGAAGACGTGACCGCGAAGCGCGAGGCCCTGGACCTGCGCCGCGAACGCGACCTGGTGCAGGCGGCGAGCCGCGCGAAGAGCGAGTTCCTGGCCAACATGGGACACGAGATCAGGACTCCCATGAACGCGGTGATGGGGTTGAGCCGCCTGGCCCTGAAGACCGAACTCATGCCCAAGCAGCGCGAATACCTGGAGAAGATCTGCTCCGCCAGCCGGACCCTCCTCAACATCATCAACGACATCCTCGACTTCTCCAAGATAGAGGCGGGAAAGCTGGAGCTGGAGAAGACCGAGTTGAGCCTGCAGGAGGTGCTGGGCAACATCTCGGATATGCACCACCTGAAGGCGCAGGAGAAGGGGGTGGACTTCAAGCTGCGGCTCGCCCCGGAACTCCCGAGGAAACTCCTGGGTGACCCGCTGCGTCTCACCCAGGTGCTGAACAACCTCATCGGCAACGCGCTCAAGTTCACCAGCCGCGGAGAGGTGGTGGTTACGGTGAAGCCGGTCGGGCAGGAAGAGGGCGTGGTAAGGGTGAACTTCTGCGTCCAGGACACCGGCATCGGCATAACGCCCGAGCAGATGGAAAAGATCTTCACCCCCTTCACCCAGGCCGACAGCTCCACCACGCGCCAGTACGGCGGTACCGGACTCGGGCTCTCCATCAGCCGGCAGCTGGTCGAACTGATGGGAGGTGAGCTTGAGGTGCACAGCATTCCCGGCACGGGGAGCAGTTTCATCTTCACGGTCGGGTTCGCCATTGCGGCAGCCGGCAAGCCGGCCGCCGGGCCGCGGGAAGAGGAGCTGCGCAACCTGAGGCTGCTGGTGCTGGACGGGAATCCGGCGGCCGTCGAGGGGATCGCGGAGATGTTGCAGGGGCTCCCCATAGAGCTTCGCGCGGTCCCCACTTTCGCAGCGGCCTGCGAGGCGCTCAAGGAGCCGTCGCCTCACGGCCACGTTCCGTTCGACATGGTGGTCATCGATGGCGCAACAGCCGGAGAAGAGGGGCTCGAAGAGCTTTCCCGCAACATCTCGACCCGGTACCAAAAGGGGGTCCCGGTCCTGGCGACGGTGCCTTCGGAGCAGTTGGAGGCGGTGCGCCAATTGGGTGATGAGTGGGGCTTGAGCGCGGTCTACGCGGCTCCGGTGCGCCCTTCACTGTTGGTCGACGGCATGATCCGGGCCCTGGCCCGGACGGTCGCGCATCAGGCTAACCCGGCACCGGCCGCAGCCGCGGCGGCGCACCCGGCGCGGCCGGTGCGGTCCGCACCCCAAGGACCCTTCCTGCCCGACCGTTTCGCCGCCGAGAAGGCGAAGCTCGAACGCCTGCTGGCGAGGAACAGTCTGGACGCCAAGCGGCAGTTCGAGCAGTTCTGCAGGCAGGTGCCGCGCGGCAGCTTCACCGGGGAACTGCAGGCCCTCCAGGCCTGCCTGGAAAAATTAGACTTCAGAAAGGCACGTCAGCTGCTGGCGATTTTCCCGGCAGTGCAGGAGCCCCATCCGGATACCAGGGAGTAGCCATGAAACGCCAGACGGTTATGATAGTCGACGACACCCCCGCCAACATCGAGATCCTGAGCGAAAGCCTTGGGGACGACTACGAACTCTTCTTCGCCACCAGCGGGCTGGACGCGCTGGAACTGATCCGCGCCGACAAGCCCGACCTGATCCTGCTGGACATCATGATGCCGGGCATGGACGGGTTCGAGCTGTGCGGGATATTGAAGGGAGATCCCTCCACGCGCGACATCCCCATCATCTTCGTCACCGCGATGATCGAGGAGGAGCAGGAGATCAAGGGGCTCGAGCTGGGGGCGATCGACTACCTCACCAAGCCGATCAGCCCGCACATCGTCCGGGCGAGGGTGAAGAACCACCTCGAGCTGAAGCGCTACCGCGATCTCCTGGAGACGCTGGCGAGCGCGGCCGACCGCGCCAAGAAGGAATTCCTGCGCAGCGTAAGCCACGAACTGCGCACGCCGCTCACCCCGATCATCGGCATGACCGACTTCGTGCTCAACCAGGAGGAGGATGACAACAAGCGCAAATACCTGGGAATGGTGCAGAAATCAGCCGTGAGATTGCTGGGGATCGTGGAGGATCTCATCGAGACCAGCCGGCTTGAAGGGGAGGGGGGCGCTCCGGAGAACGCCGCGTTTCACCTGAAAACCTTCCTGGACATGGTGCTCATGGAGGCCCGGGCCCTGGCTGATGGCAAGGGGCTCGATCTCAACGTGCGCATCGACCCGATGCTGCCGGAAGTGGTGGTTACTGACCAGGGGATGCTGCACAAGGTGCTGACCATGCTTTTGGGCAACGCGGTCAAATTCACCCCCTCGGGCGCGGTGGGGCTGGAGGCGCGCCTGCAGGAGGTCGCCGGGGAGCAGATGCTGCAGTTTTCCGTTACCGATACCGGCGTCGGGATCGACGAGGCCGACCTCGAGCGCATCTTCAGCGACTTCACCCAGTCCGACGGCTCGATCACCCGCTCGTATCCCGGGCTCGGGCTCGGGCTCACCCTGGCGCGGCGCATGACCGAGTTGATGGACGGCGGCATCTGGGCCGAGAACCTCCCCGGCGGCGGCTCGGTTTTCCAGCTGCAGATCCCGCTGGTGCTCCCCCAGGACGACGCGTCAGACTCCGTCTGTGGCTCATGAGCCGACGGCTCCTAAATCCCTTGACCTGATCGCCCCGGTCGCGTACGCTTTTGCGGGCGGTGACGGAAATGAAAGTGGTTTCTGTGCAAGCACCCCATGGCGCAGAAGGACGCCCGGAAGCTCAAAGCGTCAAGGCTGAAGCCGAAGGCCAGGTCCCCTCCTTGCTGTTAGAGAACAAGATCCTTTCAAAAACCTCCGCCGCATGAAACGCTGCCCGGTGACCTCTTCGGCGCTTGCTCCCGAAGGAAAAATCTGCAACACCCGGGTGGTCTGCCACGTCCTGGAAGCGGAACGGACGGTAAAGATCCTCCGGGGGTGGACTCACTACAATGACACAGACGATAGATTCCAGAAAACACGTCCACGTAGCCTGCGCCATCATCGAGCGCGACGGGCTGGTGCTGTCGGCGCGGCGCAGCGCATCCATGAACCTCCCTTTGAGGTGGGAATTTCCCGGTGGGAAGATAGAGCCCGGAGAGGGGCGCGAGGAGTGCCTGAAGCGTGAGCTTGTGGAGGAGATGGGGGTGGAGATAGCGGTGGGGCGCCCGCTCACGCCGACCACCCACCGGTATCCCGGCTTCGACGTGACCCTCTACCCTTACGTCTGCAGCATCGTGTCCGGCGAGATCACCCTGCACGAGCACTCCGCCATGACCTGGCTCCCCCCCGGGAGGATGCTGGAGCTGGAATGGGCGGACGCCGACCTCCCCATCATCCTCGAGTACCAAAGGGAGGGGCACGGGGCTGGGGAGTGAAAGGCCTGGCGCCTGTCTTACAGCATCAGGTCCTGCGAGTCCTCCAGGACGTCGGAAAGGTCGTCGATCTCCTCCTGGCTTAGCTGCAGCATGGCCGTCTCGGCCTGCTCGGCGAGGTCGATCTCCGGGTCGTGCAAAAGCCCGATCCCCTTCATCTTGCAGGCCATGTTCACCAGCCTCACCACCGTCAGCACGATGTCCTGGGTGTCGAAATTCTCGTCATGGTGGTTGGCGACCACGTTGTAGTAGACCTTGGGCATGTTCCAGTGTTCCATGAGCCGGCATCCCTGCTCGACGTGCAACTCCGCGAAGATCTCCAGCAGCAGGTCCTCCTCGAGCGCCGCGTGCGCCACCCCCATCTGGTTCAGCCGCTCCAGCGCCTTCAAAAGGTAGAGTTTGCCGATGTCGTGCAGCAGGCCCGCCATGTAGGCCTGGTCGCCGTGCTGCGGATATCCCGCCCGGCGTGCCAGCCACCGGCTCCCCAGGGCGCAGGCGTGGCTGTGCAGCCAAAGCGACTGCATGAACCGGTTGATGGTCTTGTTGTCCGAAGCGTGCAGGCTTGCCTGCGACGCCGCCATGGCGAGGTTGGCGATCTCCTGCCCTCCCAGCCTGACCACCGCCTCCTTGATGGTCTCGGTCCGGACCCGGCCGATGTACATGGGGGAGTTGGCGATCTTCAGGATCTGGCCGGCCAGGGACTGGTCCTCGTTGGCGAGGTCGGTGATCTGCGTCATGGTGAAGTCGGGTGTCTGCAGCAGGTGCAGGATCCTCACCGCGATAGGGTGGAAAACCGGGAGGTCGATCGGCTGGGTAGTCAGCAGGCGCCTGATGGTGAGAGACAAAGGCATGGCGATTCTCCTTTAACGGGCTCTGGCCAGGAGACAGTTTAATCTACGCAGCCAAGCCATAACAATAGAAATCGGCTGGCGGCCGTGGAACTTAAGTGTTGATCCAGAGCGCAGATGGAGGGACGCGGGGACAGGAGAAAAAGGTTGCCTTGAACGGGCCATTCGGTCAACTATGGATGCGCAGCGAACGGCAACATGAACGGAGCAGATATGTCAGCAGAGTACAAAGGCAAGAAGATAGCCGTCGCCATGAGCGGCGGCGTGGACTCATCGACGGTCGCGGCGCTCCTGAAAGAGCAGGGGGCTGAGGTCATCGGCATCAACATGAAACTGTTCCGGCGCGAGGGGGAAGACCCGCAGGCCAAGGGGGACGCCCAGATCGTCGCCGAATATCTCGGCATCGAGTTTCACCAGGTTCACCTGGAGGAGGAGTTCGGCCGCCTCATCATGGAGGATTTCCGGGGCCAGTACGTGGCGGGGCAGACCCCCAACCCGTGCGTGCGCTGCAACAGGTACGTGAAGTTCGGGCTGTTGCTGGACAAGGCGCTGGAACTGGGCGCCGATTATCTCGCCACCGGCCACTATGTGCGGACCGCCGTCGACGGAAGCGGGACCTGGCACCTGCTCAAGGCCGCCTACCTGGCCAAGGACCAGTCGTACTTCCTCTACACCCTCACCCAGCGGCAACTGTCCCGCGTGGTATTCCCACTCGGGGAGATGCCGAGCAAGGACGAGGTCAGAAGGCTCGCCGCCGGCTTCGGCATCCCCGTGGCGCAAAAAAGCGACAGTCAGGAGATCTGCTTCGTCCCCGGCGACGATTACGTCGCCTTCCTGGAAAAGGGGGGCGGGCTGGACGGGAGAAGCGGCGAGATCGTTCATGTGAACGGCACCGTGCTCGGGCGCCACAACGGCACCCATCGCTACACCATCGGGCAGAGAAGGGGCTTGGGAATCGCGTGGAAGGAGCCGCTGTACGTGGTTGCCATCGATGCGGCCGAGGCCCGGGTCGTGGTCGGCGAGGTCGGCGGGCTGTTCGCTCCCGGGTTGCTGGCCTGCGATCTGAACTGGGTGGTGCCCGTCGCGGGGGAAACCGTGGAGACCACCTGCAAGATCCGCTACCGGCAGCAGCCCATCGAGTGCCGCGTCAAGATCCTGGGGGACGGGATGGGCGAGGTCTTCTTTGTCGAGCCGCAGAAGTCGGTCACCCCGGGGCAGTCGGTGGTGTTCTACCAGGGAGACGAGTTGGTGGGCGGCGGCCGCATCGTCAAAGCGCTGCGTGTAGGGGAGTAGTCGACCTCGGCAGGTATCTGGGGACTGTAGGGGCGAATAATCATTCGCCCTGCGCTGCCCCGCAGATTTGCACCATGGCTACCGCTCCGGATGCACGAAGGGCGCAGGGGAGATTCCCCGGCGCCCTTTTGCTTTACCCGTGATGCCATTCCGCCGCAGCGGTTAGGCCAGTTGGCTGTTGCAGAAGCTGCAGACGTTGAGCCATTTCTGGATGGCTGCCGATTCGTCTGCCCACTGGTTCCCCAGCCTCAGCTTCAGGAAGGTGGCGAACACCGAGTCGAAGAGCTGGGTCCCTTTCTCAAGCAGCAGCATCCTCTCGAAGAAGACCGCCTCCCTCTCCATCGCCTCGTCCACCGTGCTGTCCTTCTCCAGCTTGACCGCCGGAGACTTGAAGGACGCGAAGTGGAACAGCTCCCCCTTCAGCGTCAGCTTGAAGTGGTCGTCACCGTTCTCCAGGTGCAGCGTCGCCTCGGTGATCTGCTTCTTGTTCAAAAGGGCGCTTCTCACCTCGTTGAAGTGATCCTGCGGGCCGGCCACGGTGATCTTCTGCGCGCCGTTCTCGCCGGAGCCAAGGAGCACCACCCGGTCGTCCAGGTAGGAGACGAACGGTTCCTGCGCGAGCAGCACGCCCGGCTGGTTCACGCTGTACTCGGAGGACTCGTTCATGGTCTGGTACATGAGCCAGAGCATGAAATCGGTCCCCAGCCACTGGTTTTCCTTGATCAGCTCCAGGTAGTTGTCGCCGCCGGCCTTGTTGGCCTGCGCGAGCAGCACCTTGTTCCCCTCGTCCAGCACGCTCTCCGCGCGGGCGTAGGGATGGAAGGCGGAGACCCTGAGTCCCTCGAAGGTCTTCTTGAACATCTCCTCGAAGAGCTCGATGACCTTCGGGGAGAGCGAGCTGAAGGTGAGGATGCCGCTCTTGGTGTCCCATACCGCGTCGTAGGTGGCCGGGGTGGGGAGCGTCTGGGAGAGGAGCATGGCATGCACCGCCTCCTTCAGGTCCTCACGCTTTTGTTTGGGGACCTTGGTGAAGTTCGGGTTTTCCGCCAGGAACTCCTCCTTGGCCTTCTCGAGGTGCGCCTTCAGCACTGCCGAAGGGACAGCGCGTTTGTCGCGGCGCAGCGTGAACATGAAGTAGTGTTCGCGGCAGCAGGCCGCGGGTGAGTCGAAATCGGCGATCCTGGGGTCGTCCAGGTGCACCCAGCCGACCGACGTTTCCTCGGAACCCTGGTCGATCGGGTTGAACCTGTTCGCCGCCAGTTGTTTGGTGACCCAGGCGTGGAGTTCTTCCTGCTGCGGGAGATCCCCCTGGACCTTGAAGTGGCAGACGCTTACTGTGTTGGCGAGGATGCCCATCGATGTTTCTCCTTCGTTTTGCGTTTCTTTCCCCGTGAGAGTGGGGACAGCATGGATACACCTTTTGCCCGTGAGGGGCAAGTTAAAAAGGCCAAAAGCAAACCCATTGGCCACGGAGAAAATCTGAGAAAATCGGAGAACACCGTAAAGACTTTTGAAGGTTACCCCAAAGTCTTTTGATTCACTTTCGCTTTGCTTCTCTCAGAACTCCTCAGATTTTCTCCGTGGCCAATGGTTTGGTTTTTATCTCATCTTCTCCAGGACCTTCCCCTTCGCCTTCGCGTATTCCTCTTCGCTCAGCGCGCCTCTTTCGAACTTGTTCTTCAGCGCCTTCAGTTCGGCCTCGGCGCCCGGCTGCGCATCCTGTCTACTCTCTCCCTTCTTCCCACCCCGCTCCTTCAACCGGCTCGCCTCGCTCTTTATGTCCACGAGGTCCATCTTCAGCTCGGCGTTGCCGTACCAGTGGGTGTAGGCCGGGTTCTGGTGGTACGCCCCCTTCACCGTCCGGGCGTAGTCGTACTTCTTCATCTTGAAGAAGAGCCGCTCGATGTGCGAGGTGTCCTCGTAGAGCATCTGGCTGTCGGTCACCAGGCGCTGCCCGCTCAAGGGGTGCGGTGGACGGTTCTCCGGCATGGGGTCGAGCAGTCCCCGGTCGTTCAGGTCCCAGATGACGTGCTCCGCCTCCTTCAGGATGGAGAGACTCTGACTGCGCACCAGGTCGCCGCGCTCCAGCTCCCGCCTGGCGAAGGCGGGGGCGTGGCAGTCGCTGCAGATGCCGATCATGTCGGTGCGGGCCGTCTCCGCCTTTGCCGCGGGGTAGGGGACGCCGCCGGAATTCATGGTGATGCCGATGGAGACGTTATGGGTCCCCTTGGGCATGTGGCAGGTCTGGCAGTCCGGCCCGCTCTTCCTGCCGCTGCTCGCGTTCAGCGTGCCGTGCAGCGAGGTCTGCCACATCTCCCACTGCGGGTGGTCCGGCCCCATATGGCACTTGGCGCAGGAGTTCGGATCGCGCACGATCTTCAGATCGGTCATGTGCTTCGAGTGGCAGGAGTCGCAGGCGTCCTCGACGCTGTGGCAGTAATTGCAGCCGATCTCCCCCATCTCGGGCGACTGCTTCAGGAAACGGGCGCACTGCACGTCCGAGCGCGGCATCTCGTCCCCCTCCTGGTGGCAGAAACGGCACTCGCCGGGCTTGCGGGCGGGCAAGTTCCTGGTGCACCCCCACCCGGAGTGCAGCCCCATGCCGTGACGGCTGGCGCGATGCTCCTGGTACGCTTTCTGGTGGCAAGGGGCGCAGACCTTCATCCCAACCTTGGCCTCCCCCTTCACGATCTTGTCGTGGTCGGTGCCGTGGCACTTCTCACAGCCGACTCCGGCCCTGGCGTGGGCGCTCCCCTGCCACTGGGCCACCGCGGCGGGCGTTTTTTCGGCATGACAGGGGAGACACGGCTCCGAGGCGCCGGCGGCGACCGGCGCAGACAACAAGAGCGCCGCGGCGAGCAATGACTTCATCATGGTGTCGGCTCCTTGCGCTCCAGTTGTTTGCGGTATTCCTCGTCCGTGATCAGCCCCTGGCTGCGGAGCCGGCGCAGCTTGAGCACCCGGTCCAGGTCGGCGGGAAGGGGGGGGGCGGGTCCGTCGTGAAGCCCGGAAACCAGGAACAGTTGTCCCTGGTAACTCACCGCGATGCCGGAGCCGTCGGGGAGGAAGCTCCCCCTGGAGCCGGCAGGGAAGGTGGCGATCTCCTTCCCCTTCCGGTAGAGGTGGCCGTCCAGAAGCAGATACTCTCCGGACGGGGAGAGGGCGGGGTTGATGGCGGCGCCCGGGAAGCTTTCCAATTCCTTTCCATCCGGCAGCGATATTCGGTGCGAGACGTTCTCTTTGTCGCCGATCACCAGCGATTCGCCGTCAGGGGTGTAGAGGAGTTTTCCCGCACCGAGCTGAGCCTGCCCCACCTCCTTTCCGCCGCCGGTTTCCAGGTTGCGGACCAGAACCTTCAAATAGGGAATGAAGAGGGGGGGATCCTTCAACGAGGTGAAGGCGATCTCGTCACGGAAGGGGGAGACGGCGATGAAGAGCTGGTTGTACAGAAGCTGTTCCGGCAGTTTCGCCACCTGCGGGCGCAGCGTTACGTCGTTCAATGTGCTGACGACGGGTGCGGCGCTGCCGTCCCACTGGAAGAGCCGCGAGACCATCTGTGTGCCGAAGCTGAATTTTCTGACGTTGAGCACGCCTGCCAGCACCTCCTGGTCGGAACGCCAGGCGACGGAGATGACCCTCCCCGGTATCCTGGTTTCACCCAGGGTGCCGCCGCTACGGTTGACGATGCGCAGCAGCGTGGCGTCTGCGGCGGGGAGGGCGATGGCGAGCTTTTCGCCGCCGGGGGAGAAACTGAGCGCGCTGGCGCCGCCGTCGGCCGCGTTGACGCTGTTTCCCTGCGTATCGGTAAGCGCCACCTTTCCGTTGCTCACGGTGGCGAAGGTGCCGTTACGGGAGGCATCGAACGGGGTCCCCGCATCGGCGCGGGCGACTGGTTTCACCTGGAACCCCGCGGGGAGCTGGGCAGGCAAGGTGGTGGCGCAGCCGGTCAGGGCGCCGAGGACAAGGACGGCAAGTAGAGTCAGCACCAAATTTTTCATGTCACCTCCGTTTTAGCGGCGTCAGTGTACTCAATTTGCCGCGCCAAAACAATATGCAACACCGCTGTGTCACCCTGTCAGTCGTATACCGGTTCCCCCCTCCCGACTTCCCCCTCCGGGGGGAGGGGCTTATGGCTTCCCGCCCTGCGGAGAGGAGGGAGTGACTTCCCGCCCCCGAGAGTGAATCCCGCCCCCGAGAGCGAATCCCGCCCCCGGAGGGGGTGGGTAGGGAGGGGGGAGGCGTTCGTCAGCGGCGGGATGGCGTGCTCTGTGTCAAGTCGATGTGGTAGAATCGCTGCATTGTCTTTGTCAAAGGAGGGGCAACATGCACGTGGCATTGCTGCAGATGAGACTTTTACTGCCCAGTCGCACGCTCAAAGAGAAAAGGGCGATCGTGAAGAGCGTGCTGGCGCGGGCGCGCAACAGGTTCAATGTCGCCTGTTCCGAGAGCGCACTAAACGATCAGCCCGCCGACGCGGAGATCTGCTTCGTCACGGTAGCCCCAAGCGCCACCCGCGCCCGGCAGCTGCTGCAGGAACTGGAGTACTGGCTGGTGTCGGAGCGGCCGGACCTGCAGATCGTCGACCTGCTGGTGGAAGAGCTGTAGCCTCATTGTGACTTCCCACCCATCCGAAAATGTGTTAGCTTCCGCTTCTATGAAATCGCTAATCGGGGTGACCGTGCATGGCACAAGATGACCTGAACAGACTGACCATCGACAAGCAACGCCATACCCCCGCCGGAGGCGCCGGCAAGAAGCGGCGCACCCAGGTCGTGACGGCGCTGGTGCTTTTGGCCCTGGTGCTGGCGATCTGGACCGTGGCGGCGAGGCGCAGCGTCGAGGTGGAAGTGGCCACCGTGTCCCTCATCTATCCCTCGCAGACCATCTCCCTTTTGAACGCGAGCGGCTACGTGGTGGCCCAGAGAAAGGCGGCGGTGGCCTCCAAGGCGACCGGCCGGCTGGAATGGCTCGGGGTGGAGGAGGGGAGCGTTGTGCGGGCGGGGCAACTTCTGGCTCGGCTCGAAAACCGTGATGTGGCTGCCGAAAAGGGGCAGGCCTCGGCGACGCTTTCGGCTGCGCGGGACAACCTCGATCAGGCCAGGGTGGAGCAAAAGGATGCCGCCCGGGCTCTCTCACGGGCGAAGGAGCTGATCGGCCAGGGGATCATCGCCCAGGCGGATTACGATACCGCCGAGGCCCGCTACCAGCGCGCGGTCGCCGCAGTCGCCGCGGCCCAGGCCAACATCAGCGGAGCGCAGAGCGCCCTGCGGGGTGCCGAGGCGTCCCTTGACTACACGCTGATCCGCGCCCCCTTCGACGGCGTGGTGCTCACCAAGAACGCCGATGTCGGCGACATCGTCTCGCCGCTTGCCGCCTCTGCCAACGCCAAGGCTGCCGTCGTCACCATGGCCGACATGGGGTCGCTGCAGGTGGAGGCCGACGTATCCGAGACCAACCTGGCCAAGGTCAAGGTGGGGCAGCCGTGCGAGATCCTCCTCGATGCCCTGCCGGACGTACGGTTCCGCGGCGCGCTCTACACCATCGTCCCCACGGCCGACCGCAGCAAGGGGAGCGTCATGGTGAAAGTCCGCTTCCTGGACAAGGACACGCGCATCCTCCCCGAGATGAGCGCGAAGGTCGCCTTCCTGGAGCGCGAGATGAAGCAAGGGGAGGGGACCCCGCGCGTCGCCGTGTCCCCGACGGCCGTGGTCCGCCGCGACGGCAGGGATTACGTCTTCAAGGTGGTGCAGGACCGGGTGCAGCTGACCCCGGTGGTCCTTGGGGGGAAGATGGGCGACCTGGTGCAGGTCGCCTCCGGCGTCAAGGCCGGAGAGCGCATCGCCACGAAGCCCCTGGACAAGCTGCGTGACGGCAGCCGCGTCAAGACGGCGGAAAAGTAGCCATGGCCGAAGCGAGCGAGCCGATCGTCCGTATCAGGAACCTCTCCAAGGCCTACCGCCGGGGCGCCCAGATCATCCCCGTGCTCACCGGTATCAACTTCGACATCGCCCGGGGCGAATTCGTCGCCCTCATGGGCCCTTCCGGCTCCGGCAAGAGCACGCTCCTCAACCTGATAGCCGGCATCGACAGCGCCGATGAGGGCTCCATCCAGATTGCCGACGTCGAAATAACGACGCTTGGTGAAAGCGATCTCGCCCGCTGGCGCGCCGGGAGCGTCGGCTTCATCTTCCAGTTCTACAACCTGATCCCGGTGCTGACCGCCTTCGAGAACGTGGAGCTTCCCCTTTTGTTGACCCACCTGGACCGGCGCGAGCGGCGCGAGCACGTCGAGGCGGTGCTGGACGTGGTCGGGCTCACCGACCGGATGGACCACTACCCATCCCAGCTTTCCGGCGGCCAACAGCAGCGGGTCGCCATCGCCCGTGCCATCGTCACCGATCCCGAGATCCTGGTGGCGGACGAGCCCACCGGCGACCTGGACCGTGTCTCAGCCGAGGAAATCCTTCAGCTCATGGACCGCCTGGTGCGGGAGTTCGGCAAGACCGTGGTCATGGTGACCCACGACCCCCGCGCCGCCGAGAAAGCCCACATCATCCGTCACCTGGAGAAGGGCGAACTGAGCGTGACCTAGATGGGTATTCCCTACTCCTACAGCTTCCGCAATCTCTGGACCAGGCGCCTCACCACCGTCCTCACCGCGAGCGGCATGGGGCTCGTCGTCTTCGTCTTTGCCGCGACCCTCATGCTGACCGAGGGGCTGCAAAAGACCCTGGTGCAGACCGGATCCAGCGACAACGTGGTGCTGCTCAGGAAATCCTCCAACTCCGAGGTGCAAAGCGCGGTGGAGAGGGACCAGGCTTCCCTGCTGGAGAGCCAGCCCGAGATCGCCGTGGGGGCTGACGGGGAGCCGCTGCTGGCCAAGGAGCTGGTGGTCCTGATCAACCTGAAAAAGCGGGTGGGGGACAAGCCTTCCAACGTGATCATCCGCGGCATTGACCCGGCCTCTTTGAAGTTGCGCCCTGCCGTCCGCCTGAAGGAGGGGCGTATGCCGCGGCCCGGTTCCGCCGAGGTCATCGCCGGGGAGAGCGTGTCGCGTCGCTTCAAGGGGTGCGGTCTTGGTGAGACGCTTCGTTTCGGGATGCGCGACTGGCGTGTCGTCGGCGTCTTCGATGCCGGGGCCACCGGGTTCTCCTCCGAGATCTGGGGGGACCGCGACCAGATGATGCAGGCGTTCAGGCGGCCGGTGTATTCCTCGATCATATTCCGGTTGCGCGACACCACCGCCTTTGACGCCTACAAGGCGCGGATAGAGTCGGACCCGCGGCTCACCGTCGAGGCGAAGCGGGAGACCCGCTACTACCTGGACCAGTCCGAGGCCATGGCGAAGTTTCTGCGCATCCTGGGGCTCGTGCTCACCGTCGTCTTCTCCATAGGCGCTGTGATCGGGGCGACCATCACCATGTACGCCGCCGTCGCCAACCGGGTCACCGAGATCGGGACCCTGCGGGCCCTGGGCTTTCAGAGAAAGAGCATCCTCTCCGCGTTCATCGTCGAGGCGCTCCTGCTCGGGTTGTGCGGAGGGTTGCTGGGGTTGTTTGCCGCCTCCTTCATGCAGCTCATAACCATTTCCACCATGAACTGGGCCTCTTTTTCCGAGTTGGCCTTTTCCTTCACGCTCAACGTCAGCATAGTCTGGAAGTCGCTGTTGTTTTCAGCCGTCATGGGATTGGTGGGCGGGGTGTTGCCCGCCTTCCGGGCCTCGCGGATGAAGATAGTGGAGGCGCTGCGGGCCACGTAAAACCGTTAGCCCCGGAGAAAATCTGAGAACTTCGGAGAAGACCTGAAGTCTTTTGGGTTATCCCTCAAAGCCTTTTGGGTTTTCGCGTTTCTCAGATTTCCTCAGATTTTCTCCGTGGCCAATGGTTTAGGGGTTTTGATGTTCATCCTGAAATACATCCTCAGGAATCTCTTCCGGCACCGGCTCCGTTCCGTCCTCACCGTCGTGGGTGTGGCCGTGGCGGTGCTCGCCTTCGGCCTACTGCGTACCCTGGTCGGCCTTTGGTACTCCGGCGCCGAGCACGCCTCGGACACGCGGCTCGTCACCCGTAACGCCATCTCCCTCGTCTTCCCGCTCCCCATCTCCTACCTCGAACGGATCCGGGGCGTATCCGGGGTCACCACGGTCTCCTACGGCAACTGGTTCGGCGCCTACTACAAGGAGCCCAAGAACTTCTTCGCCAACTACGCCATCGAGCCCCGCGGCTACATGGAGCTCTACCCGGAGTTCATCCTCTCTCCCAAGGAGAAGAACGATTTCCTCCTGGACCGCAAGGGGTGCATCGTCGGGGAACGCCTGGCCCGCACCTACGGCTGGAAGGTCGGCGACCTGATCACCCTGAAGGGGACCATCTACCCGGGGCAATGGGAGTTCGTGCTGCGCGGCATCTACCACGGCAAGGAGAAAGCGACCGAGGAGCGCATCCTCCTCTTCCACTGGAACTACCTGAACGAGACCATGCGCCAGACCGTTCCCCGGCGCGCCGACCAGGTCGGCTACTTCGTCGTCGGGGTGAAAAAGCCAGAACTCGCCCCGGATGTGGCCCTCGCCATCGACTCGCTTTTCAAGAACTCGCTGGCGGAGACCCTGACGGAAACCGAGAAGGCCTTCCACATGAGCTTCGTGTCCATGACCGAGGCGATCATGATCGCCATCCAGATCGTGTCGTACATGGTGATCGCCATCATCATGGTGGTGGCGGCCAACACCATGGCCATGACGGCGCGCGAGCGGATCGGCGAGTACGCCACCCTGAAGACCCTCGGCTTCAAGGGGGGGCACCTGGCGGGGCTGATCTTCGGGGAATCCGTCGCCATCTCCTTTCTTGGTGGCGTCCTCGGCGTCGTCGCCACCTTCCCGGCCGCGGCTTGGATCGAGACCGAGCTCGCCCAGTTTTTCCCCTACTTCAGCGTTTCCAGCGAGACGCTGCTGCTCGAATTGCTGGCTGCCCTCTCGGTCGGTGTCGTTTCGGGCATTTTCCCCACCTGGCGCGGCGCCACCATCCGCATCGCCGACGGCCTGAAACGGATCGGGTAACCCCTCTCACGCAAACCGGGTCACGCAAAGCCGCAAAGGCGCAAAGGACAGCTTTTAATTTCATCTTTGCCTTTTGCCGTAAAGCATATAAGATTGCCACCCCGTTTTACCTCTTTTGTCTTTGACTTTCTTTGCGTCTTTGCGGCTTTGCGTGAGGCGCTTTGCTTGGAGGCTTCTTTGAGATTTCTTCGTCTGCCCAAGGACCGCATCGTCTGGCTGCTGCTGCTCATCTCCCTGATCCTGTACCTCGCCGACTATTTCCTGTTCCCCCGCGCGGAGGAGATCGGCTTCAACTTCATGTCCAACGTGGCCTTCCTCCCGGTCTACGTCCTCTTCGTCACCCTGATGATCGAACGCGTGCTCAAGGAGCGCGAGCGCGAGGCTATGATCAAGAAGCTGAACATGGTCATCGGGATCTTCTTCAGCGAGGTCGGCTCGCCGCTGCTTCGGGACCTGCACGACTTCTATCCCGACGGCGAGGAGCTCTCCACGAGGCTCAGGGTCACGGTGCGCTGGCGCGAGGAGGATTACCGCGCGGCGCGGGCATTCCTCAAGGAGCACGAAATCCGCCCCGATTCCCGCTCCGGCGACCTCGCCGCCCTGAGGGCCTTTCTGGCCGAGAAGAAAGGGGTGATGCTGTCGCTCATGGAGAACCCGAACCTCTTGGAGCACGACTCCTTCACCGACCTCCTCTGGGCCGTGTTCCACCTGATCGAGGAGCTTCAGGCCCGCCGCTCCCTTGCCGGACTCCCCGCAAGCGACATGGAGCACCTGAGCGGCGACATGAAACGCGCGCATACCTACCTCCTCATGGAGTGGCTCTCCTACATGGCGCACCTGCAGAAGGACTACCCCTACCTCTTCTCGCTCGCGGTCCGCATGAACCCGATGAACCCGGAGGCGCACCCCGAGGTGACCTGAGAAATAGAAAAAAAGTTGCATATTTGCGGCGGGTGCCTTATAAATAGCAGCTCCGCAAAAAGCCACTATCCCTCCTGAAAGGTGACCGAAAGCTTTGAAAGAAAAGCAGACTCTGGCAAAACTCCGTCAGGAAATAGATGCGGTGGACGATCGCATCCTGGAACTTCTCAACGAACGGGCCAAGCTCGTGATGCAGGTTGGCGCGGTTAAGACGGAAAACCGCAGCGACTTCCACGTGCCCAACCGCGAGAGGGAGATCTACGAGCGGCTCGCCGCGGCAAACCCCGGGCCGTTCCCGGCCGAGGCGGTGCGCGGCGTGTTCCGCGAGATCATCTCGGCGTCGCTGGCGCTGGAAAAGCCTTTGAAGGTCGCCTTCCTGGGGCCCAACGCCACCTTCAGCCACCTGGCCGCCATGCAGCACTTCGGCCTGTCGGCCTCGCTCTCGCCGGAGCGCTCCATTCCCGCCGTCTTCGAGGCGGTGGAAAAGGGCGAGGCGTACTACGGCGTGGTGCCGGTCGAGAACACCACCGAGGGTATGATCTCCCACACGCTCGACATGTTCATGGAGAGCGAACTGAAGATCAACGCGGAGGTCCTTTTGGAGGTGTCCCACTTCCTGCTTTCGAGGACCGGACGCTTCGAAGACATCAAGAAGGTCTACTCGCATCCGCAGCCCCTGGCCCAGTGCCGCAAGTGGCTCGCCGAGAACCTCCCCAACGTCCCCCTGGTCGACGTCGCCTCCACGACGCTCGCCGCCCAGATCGTGGCCGAGGACTACACGGCGGCGGCCATCGCCAGCGAGTACGCCTCTTCCATTTACAACCTGAAGATCGTCAAGGCCCGCATCGAGGACCAGGTGAACAACTTCACCAGGTTCCTGGTCGTCGGCCGGAAGATGGCCGACCGCAGCGGCGACGACAAGACCTCGCTCATGTTCTCGGTGCGCGACGAGCCGGGGATCCTGCACCGGATGCTGGAGCCCTTTGCCAAGCGCGGCATCAACCTCTCCAAGATCGAGTCCCGCCCGCTCAAGAAGAAGGCGTGGGAATACATCTTCTACCTCGACCTCTCCGGGCACATCTCCGATCCCGCCGTCGGCGAGGCGGTGCAGGATCTCTCCACCTGCTGCCAGTTCGTGAAGGTGCTGGGCTCGTACCCCCGGGCACGTCAGTGAGGGGGAACTAGCATGGTCCACTTCAAGAAAATGGCCGTGATCGGCGTCGGGCTGATCGGCGGTTCCCTGGCGCGGGTCCTGCGCGAGAAGGGGGCCGTGGACGAGGTGGTCGGCGTCGGCCGCGGCGAAGCGAACCTGAAGCGCGGCGTCGAGCTGGGCGTTTTGGACAGCTACACCACCGATGCCAGGGAAGGGGTGGCCGGAGCCGATCTCGTTTTCGTGGCGACGCCGGTCTGCACCATACCGAAGGTGGTCGCGGAGATAGCGCCGTACCTGGCGCCTGGGTGCATCGTCACCGACGGCGGCTCCGTCAAGGAGACCGTGGTGACGGCGTGCGAGCCGCTCATGCCGGAAGGAACCTTCTTCGTCGGAGGGCACCCGATCGCCGGGACCGAACATTCGGGCGTCGAGGCATCCTTCTCCACCCTGTACGTGGGGAGGCGCTGCATCGTCACCCCGACCGCCAACACCGATCCGGCGGCGCTGGAGAAGGTGGTCGGGCTCTGGAAGGTGGCCGGTTCGAACGTGCCGCTCATGGACCCCGTGCAGCACGACCTGGTGGTGGCCGCCATCTCGCACCTGCCGCACATGGTGGCCTACTCGCTGGTGAATGCCGTGGACGGCTACGACCGCTTCGGCGGCGATCTGCTTTCCTTTTCCGCCGGCGGTTTCAGGGACTTTACCCGGATTGCATCTTCCGACCCGGTCATGTGGCGCGACATCGCGCTTACCAACCGCGAGGCGATCCTCGAGATGATGGACTTCTTTTCCGTGTACCTGGAGAAACTGCGCACCCTGGTGGCGGAGGGGGATGCCGGCGGCCTGCAGGCCTTCTTCCTGAACTCGAAGCAGAAGCGGGATGCCATTCTCTAACAGCGAACCGCAGGGGGCAAACCCAGTCTGACCAGTCCGACAGGTCCGACAGAAAAATTTGAAAGCGGCAGCGAGGTGCTTCATGCAAAGCTACACCGTACAACCCGCCAGGAGCGTGCGCGGCGAGATCCGCGTCCCCGGCGACAAGTCCATATCGCACCGCTCCATCATGTTCGGCTCCATCGCCAACGGCGTGACCAAGGTCTCCGGCTTCCTGCGCGGTGAGGACGCCCTCGCTACCCTGGAGGCCTTCCGCGCCATGGGGGTGCAGATCGACGATGACGGCGAGACGGTCACCATCGTGGGCAAGGGGCTGCACGGACTGGAGGAGCCGACCGACGTCCTCGACTGCGGCAACTCCGGCACCTCGATGAGGCTCCTCACCGGGCTTCTCGCCGGCCAGAGCTTCTTCTCGGTCCTCTCCGGCGACAAGTACCTGCGCGCCCGCCCCATGAAGCGCGTGGTCGGGCCGCTCTCCAGGATGGGCGCGCGCATCGGCGGCCGTGCCGGCGGCGAAAAGGCGCCGCTCGCCATCCAGGGCTCCCAGCTGAAGGGGATCGAGTACGACTCCCCGGTCTCCAGCGCCCAGGTGAAGTCGGCCATCATGCTGGCCGGGCTCTACGCCGAGGGCGAGACCGTGGTGCGCGAGCCGCACCTCTCCCGCGACCACTCGGAGCGGATGCTGCGCGCCTTCGGCGCCAACGTGGAAACCTTTCCGGGCGGCGTCAAGGTTCGCGGCGGCGCCGAGCTGACCGGACGCGACATCGTGGTCCCCGGCGACATCTCCTCGGCTGCCTTCTTCATGGTGGCGGCATCCATCGTTCCGGGTGCGGAGCTTCTCATCAAGGGAGTCGGCGTCAACCCGACCCGCACCGGCATCATCGACATCCTGAAGGGGATGGGGGCGGACCTCGAGCTTTTGAACGAGCGGGACGAGACCGGCGAGCCGGTGGCGGACATACGGGTGCGTCACGCGCAGTTGAAGGCCATGGCGATCTCCGGCGAAGTGGTGCCGCGCGCCATCGACGAGTTCCCGGCCATCTGCGTTGCGGCGGCCCTTGCCGAGGGGACTACCGTGGTGAGCGGCGCGGAGGAATTGCGGGTCAAGGAGACCGACCGCATAACCGCCATGGCGGACAATTTAAGACGAGCCGGGGTCACCGTTGTGGAGACTCCGGACGGCATGGAAATCACCGGCGTCCCCGCCCTCAAGGCGTGCGCCGCCGACAGCTTCGGCGATCACCGGATCGCCATGTCCATGATGGTGGCAGGGCTGGTCGCGCAGGGAGAGACCACGATCTCCGACGTCGACTGCATCGCCACCTCGTTCCCCGGCTTCCGTGAACTTCTCGAGGGGGTAGTACAGCGTTGAGTGCAGTCAGGCAAAACGGAGTAATCGTAGCGATCGACGGTCCATCCGGGGCGGGTAAAAGCAGCCTCACCAAGCTTTTGGCCCGGCGCCTCGGTTACATTCACATCGATACCGGCGCCATGTTCCGCGCCGTCGCCCTCATGTCCCGGCGTGCCGGCATCGCTAGCGATGACGACGCCGGACTGGCCGAACTGTGCCGGGAGCTGGAAATCACCTTCGTGAGGGACGGCGAGACCTGCCGGGTGCTGGCCAACGGCGAGGACGTCTCCACCGAGATCCGCAGCGAGGAGATCGGCCTCCTTACCTCCGCCATCTCGGCCAGAAAACCGGTGCGCGAAGCGCTTTTGACCATGCAGCGCGCGATGGGGGCCAAGGGGGGCGTCATCCTCGAGGGACGCGACATCGGCACCGTGGTCTTCCCGGACGCCGAGGTGAAGTTCTTCCTCTCCGCCAGCGCCGAGGAGCGCGGCCGGCGCCGCTATCTCGAACTCGCCGCGCGCGGCGATGCAGCGACGCTCGAGGAAACCATCGCCAAGGTGATCCAGCGCGACCGGCAGGACGAGGGACGCGAGCACGCGCCGCTCAGGCAGGCCGAGGACGCGCTCCCGATCGACTCCACCAACCTCTCCATCGACGAGGTGCTGACGGTAATGGAGAACACCGTGCGCGAGCGCCTGGTGCAGGGCGCCAAGGGGTAACCATGGAAGTGATACTGGCCAAACACGCAGGTTTTTGCTTCGGCGTCAAAAGGGCCACCCATCTCGCCTTCGACGCGGCCGACAAGGGGGGGGACACCTACACCCTGGGCCCGATCATCCATTCGCCGCAGGTGGTGCAGCGGCTCGAGGAGATGGGGGTGAAGTCGGTCGAAGACGTGGCCGAGATCAAAAACGGCAGTACCGTGATCATCCGCTCCCACGGCGTCGCCGCCGAGGAACTGGAAGCCGCGGTCCGCGCCGACCTGGCCATAGTCGACGCCACCTGCCCGTTCGTGAAGAAGGCGCAGGAACACGTGGCGACACTCTCCAGGGAAGGGTACGACGTGGTCGTGGTGGGGGACGCCGTGCATCCGGAGGTGCAGGGGATCGTTTCCTATGCCACCGGTCGGGTCTACGTGGTCAGCTCCGGCAAGGACGTGGAGCGGCTGCCGCGGATGGCCAAGATGGGGGTGGTGGCGCAGACCACGCAATCGTTCGAGCACTTGAACGAGGTGGTGGCCGCCTGCCTCGCCCGCGGCGGCGAGACCCGGGTCTACAACACCATCTGCGACGCCACCGCCGTGCGCCAGGAAGAGACCAAGAAGCTCGCCGGCGAGGTGGACTGCATGATCGTGATCGGCGGCTTCAACAGCGCCAACACGAGGCGCCTGGCCCAGATCTGCCGGGAGCTTTTGCCGCGCACCCACCACATCGAAACCGCAGGACAGATCGATCCCGCCTGGTTCGACGGGGTGCAACGGGTGGGGGTGACGGCCGGGGCGTCGACACCCAAGTGGTTGATTGACGAAGTGACGGAAAGAATTTCGGCCATCGATAGAGATAAAATAGGTTGATATTTTTGTCCGATGTGCTAAATTAGCTCGATTTTATATGGAGATTACACGAGGGGGTAACAGTTTCAATGGGTGATGAAAAACGTACGTTCAAGAAAAAAGATATGCCGATCAGGCGGTTACACGATAATGACGAGGAGATGGACCAGGCAGAAATGGGTGGCGAGTTCGCTGACCTTTTCCAGGACAGTCTGAGGCAGCCGCAGAGCGGCGAAGTCGTCAAGGCCGTCGTTGTTCAGATCGAGCAGGACGTGGTGCTGGTTGACGTCGGCTACAAGTCGGAGGGTGCCATCCGCATCGCCGAGTTCATCGACGAGAACGGCGATCTGACCGTCAAAGTCGGCGACGAAGTGAACGTCTACTTCGAGCGCGGCGAGAACATCCGCGGCCACATGGTCCTTTCCAAGAAGAAGGCCGATTCCCAGGTAGCCTGGGAAGCCATCGCCGCTGCCGGCGAAGGCGGCACCATCGAAGGCAAGATCACCGGCAAGGTGAAAGGCGGCATGACCGTCGATGTGGGCGTCGAGGCGTTCCTCCCGGCTTCGCAGGTTGACCTGCGTCCCGGCGGCAACATGGACCGTTTCATCGGCCAGACCTACGAGTTCCGCATCCTCAAGCTGAACAGGAAGCGCGGCAACCTCGTGCTGTCCCGCCGCGTGCTGCTCGAAGAGGAGCGCGACAAGGCAAGGACCGAAACCCTGGCGACCCTCAAGGAAGGCGACATCGTCGACGGCGTGGTGAAGAACATCGCCGAGTACGGCGCGTTCGTGGATCTGGGCGGCGTCGACGGCCTGCTGCACGTCACCGACATGTCCTGGGGCCGTTTGGGTCACCCGTCCGAGATGGTCAAGGTCGGCGACACCCTGAAGGTGATGGTCCTCAAGTACGACCGCGAGAAAGGGAAGATCTCCCTGGGCCTCAAGCAGACCGTGCCCGATCCGTGGCTCAACGTGGCCGACCGCTACCAGGAAGGCGAGCGCGTACGCGGCAAGGTCGTGAGCCTCACCGACTACGGCGCATTCATCTCCCTCGAGGACGGCATCGAAGGCCTGGTGCACGTCTCCGAGATGTCCTGGACCCGCCGCGTGCGTCATCCGTCCGAAATCCTCAAGGTAGGTGAGGAAGTCGAGGCGGTGATCCTGGGCGTCGATCCGGGCAACCGCAGGATCTCCCTGGGTCTCAAGCAGACCGAGGTGAACCCCTGGACCGTGATCGGCGAGCGTTACCCGGTCGGCACCAAGATCGAAGGCCAGATCAAGAACATCACCGACTTCGGCGTCTTCATCGGCATCGAGGACGGCATCGACGGCCTGGTTCACGTCTCCGACATCTCCTGGACCCGTCGCGTGAAGCACCCGGGCGAACTGTTCGGCAAGGGGCAGACCGTGCAGGCCGTGGTTCTCAACATCGACGTCGAGAACGAGCGTCTCTCCCTGGGCATCAAGCAGCTGGTTCCCGATCCGTGGGAAGAGATCCCCAGGAAGTACAAGCCGGGCTCCAAGGTCAACGGTAAAGTGACCTCCGTGACCGACTTCGGCATCTTCGTCGAGATCGAGGAAGGGATCGAGGGCCTGATCCACGTCTCCGAGATCTCCTACGAGAAAGTCGCCTCCCCGAAAGACTTCGCCAATGTCGGCGACGAGCTCGAGGCGGTAGTGCTGAACGTGGACATGGTCGAGAAGAAGATCGCCCTTTCCATCAAGGCGCTGCAGACCGCCATGGAGAAAGCCGAAATGGCGTCCTACATGGGGAGCCAGGGCGAGGCAACCTCCAGCTTTGGCGACCTCCTCAAGGAGAAGCTGAAGAAGAGCACTGAAGAATAGACCAGTCACTTCGCCGACTGAATAATCTTATAGATTCATATTTGAGGTGTTTAAATGACTAAGAGCGAACTGATCGACAAACTGGTGGAAGTACGCGGTGCTCTGACCCGCAAGGACTCCGAGGCAGTAGTCTCCATGGTGTTCGACGCCATGAGCGAGGCCCTCACCAACGGCGACAAGGTGGAGATCCGCGGCTTTGGCAGCTTCACCATCCGCGACCGCGAGCCGCGTGAGGCGAGGAATCCGAAGAGCGGCGAGATCGTCAGCATCCCGAGCAAGAAGACCCCGTTCTTCAAGACCGGTAAGGACCTGCGGGAGCGCGTGAACAACCTCTAGCAGCAGCAAACGACGGGATCGGCCCGGATGGCGGAATTGGTAGACGCAACGGACTTAAAATCCGTCGGCCTCACAGCCGTGCCGGTTCGACCCCGGCTCCGGGCACCACGGTAACCAACAAGAAGGGCTATGCTGACCGCATAGCCCTTTTTCCTTTCAAGCTTATGGAGAATGCAGCGGCGATGCGTGTCAAAGGGTGCGATCCGGCGGGATGCCAGGGACTATGTTGCTACGACGGCGTCTACCTGCTGCCGGGGGAAGACGAGCTGATCCGGGGCGTGGTGCGAAGCTACCCGGAGCATTTCGCGGCTCTCCCCGCCGGTTACATCGTGGACGGCACGTGGCCCGACGGAACCAACGGGGTGAAGACCGCGACCACGCCCTTTACCTTCACCACGGAAGAGTTCCCTCCTCACTTCAACCACACCAGGTGCGTCTTCGCCACCAGCGACCACATGTGCCTTCTCCAGTCACTTGCCGGCGTACTGGGCGTACACAAATGGACCTTCAAGCCGACCGCGTGCTGGCTCTTCCCTTTGACCATCAAGGAGGGGGACCTCGCTCCCCCTCCACTGCCCGGCGAGCCCGATCCCGATTACGTCGACGACTCCTATCCCGGCTACGTCACCTTCGTGCCGTGCGGGAAGTTCGCCCCCGACGGTACCCCCTGGGACGAAGCGTTCGCCGAGGAGATTTCTTTTTTCGACACCGTCGACCAACTCCCCCTCTGGGCCAACCGCGGGCTGTCGCTGGTGGAGATCATCGAACGTGCCAGAGTATGACCGCTCCGGCCCGCCGGGGGACCTATATCCGTACATAAAGGGGACAACATGTCAAAAGTAACCATTGTGGCAAAACTGACGGCAAAGAATGACTGCATCGAGGCGGTAAAAGCGGAAGTGATCAAGATGCTCGCCCCGACCCGCCAGGAGCAGGGGTGCATCGAGTACCGCCTGCACCAGGACAGCACCGACCCCGCAGTCTTCGTTTTCTACGAGAACTGGAAGGACCAGGCCGCTTTCGAGCAGCACATGGACTCCGCGCATTTCAAGGCCTACGTCGCCGCCCTCAGCGACAAGATCGCCGACAAGACCGTGCACCGCATGACTGAAATGGGGTGACCGGGAGGTGTCGAGCCGGGTTGATCCGGTTTCGTGCCCACGGCAGGACAGGTTTTGCACCACGAAAAAAGGCGTCTTCCCTCACGGGGAGACGCCTTTCATACTTTCAGGGGGGGGCTGGCTCTAGAGCTGAATGAACTCTTTGGGGTCGGTGTTGGTCGCCATGGTCCAGACGGTGGCCGTTCCCTTCTTCAGCACGTACACGGCCAGCTGCTCGTAGCCCACCTTGTCGATCCACGGCTTCAGGAAGTCGCGTTTGGCTACGATCTCCTTTTTCAGCTCCAGGTCCTCCAAGGCTTCAACGGTGCCGGCGATCCGGACCTGGATCAGGTTCTCGAAGATGCCGTTGCTGAAGCAGAGTTCGACCTTCGGGTTCTTGGTCAACTGGTGGTAAAGATCCTTGATCTTGCCGGTGTTGAAGACGATGCCGTTCTCATCGGCCCTGTATAACAGCATGCCTCGCACGTGCGGCGTGTCGCCGTCGGCCGTCGCCATGTGGAATATCGGATTTGAGTTCAAAAATTCCATGATCTCTTGCTTGTTCATATAGCAGCTCCTTCTATGCCCGGTGGTGTCGATCCCTGAGACAACGGATATTATACAACAATCAAGGATGCTGCAAGACCGGGGTTTATTATAACGATGAGCGTGTCCCAATAAAAAAGTCGGAGGGTGGTAGTCAGGAAGCGGCAATCCGGTAAAATGGTGGCCTGTATCGGCTTTCCTGTAGGCACATGGTGCAATCGACCGCAGCACACGGTTACAGGAGGTTACCGCAATGAAAACAGCCATCGCGCTCCTTGCATTACTGTTTGCTCTGCCGGCTCACGCCCTGGACAAGGACAAGATCTCTCATTTCGGCGGCGGCGCCATCTTGGGCCTGGCCTCGGACACGGTCTTGTATCACGCAACGGACCTGGAAAGGCCAGCGCGGATGATAGCCGCCACGGGGCTTGCCATGATCCCCGGCTTCGCCATCGAAGTGGGGGACGAGTTTACGGGAACACACTTCAGCTGGTACGATCTTCTTGCAGACGGCCTGGGTTCGGCGACCGGCATGTTGGCCGGTGAGCTCATCAACGGACGGCTCTGGGTGAAGGCTTCCCCGCGCCAGGTGCAACTGATCGGGCGCTGGTGATGGCGAGGTGAGAACGATGAAAGAAGAACGCGATACGGATCAGGCGGAACGCTGGATTGCCACCTTCACCTGGGAGGACCGGCTTATCGCCAGGTTTTTCCCGCGCTTTTTCAAGCGTTACGCGCCGGAGGAAGTGCAGCGGCAGTGGGAAGCGCTGCTGGCGCGCAAGCAGGAGCGCCGCAACCGTTAAAGCGGAGACGGCGCCGGCAACGACATAGGCCAGGCTGCCGGGGCAGCCTGGCCTTGTCCTGTCTTCGCGGACGCCTGCGCTGGCCTGCTATTTCTGCTCTTTCTGGTCCTGCTTTTCCCTCTTATCCCTTTTCTCACTCTTCTCCTTGGGGGGCGCGACTTCCAGTTCGTTGGTCACCTTCCCCTTGCCGGCCACGGCTGCAGCGGCCTTTTCCACCGTCATCTTCTCGTCTTCACTCTTCACCGGCCCTTTCAGGGTGACATGTCCGTCCCGGGTGATGATCTTCACGTTGTGCGCCTTGATGGAGAGGGTCTTGTCCTTTACCACCGCGCGCCGGATCTCGCGGGTGATTTCGCGGTCGGACTTGTTCTCCTTTTGCTGCTCGGCGGTCAAGCCCTTGTTCTCTTCCTTGTTCTTCCTGGTGTTGTCCGCCCTGGTGGTGTCCTGAGCGGCCTGTACCATGGGGGGGGCGCCGAAGGCGACGGCGGCTGACAGTGTTACGGCAACGAGCATTGTGATCTTTTTCATCGTAGATACTACCTCCTTGATAGTGGTGTGAAGGGGAAACCCCTTTTTGAATTAGCAAAAGCTAATATACAACAAGGGGGATGTCAATAGCGCGGCCTCAGAAAGAAACCGGAAGCGATGTTGCCAGTACCTGCCCCCTTGTTTTTGACTTCTGCAGCTCGTCGGATATCATTGGACTTTTCCGACCAGTTTCACAACCATGAGCCGAAGGAGAACGACCATTTCCGCAACCGACGTTTCACATATCCGCAATATCGGCATCATCTCCCATATCGATGCGGGGAAGACTACTGTCACTGAGCGTATGCTCTTCTACAGCGGAGAGACGCACAAGATGGGGGAGGTGCATGACGGTCAGGCGGTCATGGACTGGATGCCGCAGGAGCAGGAGCGGGGTATCACCATCACGGCCAGCGCCACTTCCTGCCGTTGGGGGGGACACCGGATCAACCTCATCGACACCCCGGGGCACATAGATTTCACCATCGAGGTGGAGCGGAGCGTCAGGGTGCTGGACGGGGCCGTGGCCATCTTCAGCGCCGTCGAAGGGGTGCAGCCCCAGAGCGAACTGGTGTGGCGCCAGGCGGACCGCTACCGGGTACCGAGAGTATGCCTGATCAACAAGATGGACCGGCTCGGTTCCGACCACGGTCACGTGCTGGAGCACATGGCCGAACGCCTGGATGCCCGCGCCGTCTTGCTCCAGCTCCCCATCGGGAACGAAGGGGCATTTTCCGGCGTGATAGACCTGATCGGGGAGGAGGCGCTCTCGTTTTCCGATCAGGACCTGGGGCGGACGGTGCTGCGCGGACCTGTTCCGGCCGAGTACCTGGAGCAGGTCCAGCAGGCACGCCTGCAGCTGACAGAGGCGGCCGCGGACTTCGACGACCAGGTGATGGCGGACTTCCTTGAGGGGCGCAAGGTGGCGGCGGAGGCCCTGCACCGGGCGCTGCGCAAGGGGACCGTCTCCTGCCAGATCTTCCCGGTGCTTTTGGGATCGGCCCTGCGCAACAAGGGGGTCCAGCCGGTACTCGACGCAGTCTGTCTCTACCTGCCGTCGCCGCTGGACCTTCCCGCCATGGTGGGTAGGCAGCCTGGCAGCGGGGAAGCGGAGAGTTTCAGCTGCGACCCGGACCAGCCGCTGCGCGCACTGGCATTCAAGGTGATGGCGGAGGAGGGAAGACGCCTCACCTACCTGCGCATCTATTCCGGCAGGGTGAGGACCGGGGCGACCCTGCTCAACGCAAGCCGCGGCGGCAACGAGCGCATCAGGCACCTGTTCCGGATGCATTCCCACCGGCGTGAGGAAGTCGCCGAGGCGGTCGCGGGGGATATCGTGGCGGTGACCGGCTGCCAGTCCACCCTCACCGGCGACACGCTGTGCGACCCGGGGCATCCGCTGCTCCTGGAAGGGGTGAGCGTGCCGGAGCCGGTGGTTTCACTGGCCGTCGAAGCGAAGGGGGGGGAGGACCGGGCGCACCTTCTGGGGACGCTGGAGTTCTTCCAGTGGGAAGACCCGACCTTCCGGGTGCACGAGGACAAGGAGACCGGGCAGACCATCCTCACGGGGATGGGGGAGCTGCACCTGGAGATCATCGTCGACCGCCTGCGCCGGGAGTACGGCGTGCAGGTGAAGACGGGGCGGCCGAGGGTGGTGTACCGCGAGGCGCTGCGGCGCGAGGTGACGCGGCGGGAGGTTTTCCAGGCCCTGGGGGACAAGCGTCCGGAACCCGCCGAACTCGTGCTGCGGCTGGCACCGCTACCCCGGGGGAGCGGAGTCCGGGCGGTGCTTCCGGCCCCGGTGGCGCCGGTGACCGCGGAACTCCTGGCGGCGGTGCGGGAGAGCCTGCTGGAGGCCGTCAGCGGCGGGTGCCTGACCGGGTACGCCCTGACCGACCTGGAGGTGCGGGTGCTGGAGGTCCCGGTGGAGCCGGG
This sequence comes from Geomonas subterranea, assembly GCF_019063845.1. Classification (NCBI taxonomy): domain Bacteria; kingdom Pseudomonadati; phylum Thermodesulfobacteriota; class Desulfuromonadia; order Geobacterales; family Geobacteraceae; genus Geomonas; species Geomonas subterranea. Next base: position 2,564,910 of record NZ_CP077683.1, on the reverse strand, counting down.
AGCGCCGGCCCCCTCGGAACTGGCGCTGCGCGGGGCGGCCCAGCGCGGGGTGGTCCTGGCGGCCCGGGAGGGGGCTCCCCTGTTGCTGGAGCCGATAATGAAGCTGGAACTGGAAACCCCGGCGGAGCACCTGGGGAAGGTTCTGGGGGGGCTGCAGCAGAAAAGAGGAAGGGTGGAGGGGCTGGACCGGCGCGGGGAGCTCGAGCTGGTGAAGGCCACCGTTCCCCTGGCGGAGATGTTCGGCTACATGACGGAACTGCGCAGCGCGACCAAGGGGCGGGGGAGCTACACCATGGAGTTCCAGGGGTTCGAGGAGGCCCCGGCGGAGGTGCAGGAGCGCTTCGGGCTGCGCTAAAGGACCGTTGGTCTCAGCGCTTGGGCCCCCTGCGCCGGGTGTCGCTGCGCTTCATCACGTCGGATAACGCCTGGATGCTGTAGGGTTTCTGGATGAAGGCGAGGTATCCGGTCCCCGAGAGTTTCCGGGTCACCTCCTGCTCGCTGTAGCCGCTGGAGATGATAACCTTCACCTCCGGATCGAACCGCCTCAGCTCCTGGAAGGTCTGTTCGCCGTCCATCTGCGGCATGGTCAGGTCCAGGATCACGAAGCGCACGTCGCCCCTCTCCCGGTACAGTTCCACGGCCCTGCTGCCGCTGAGCGCCGTCACCACCTCGTACCCCAGCTGCTCCAGCATGGAAGCGCCCACCTCGCAGATGATCTCCTCGTCGTCGACCAGCAGCACCGTTCCGCTCCCCTGCCAGGCTTCCTCAGGCTGTTGCAGCGCCACCTGGTCCTGGACCGGAAGTTCGCTGGCGGGGAGGACCACGGTGAAGGTGGTCCCGTGGCCGGGCCTGCTCTCCACCTTGATGGCGCCCCTATGTCCCCTGATGATCCCGAGGACCGCGGACATCCCGAGCCCCCGGCCGGTGAACTTGGTGGTGAAGAAGGGATCGAAGATGCGCGCCAGCGTGGCTTCGTCCATGCCGCAGCCGTCGTCCTCCACCTGCAGGAACAGGAAGTCCCCCTCCGCGAGTTCCCTCTCGGACCAGGCGCTTTTCAGGAACTGATGGTCGAAATGCCGGTAGCCGCTGCGAATGGTGATGGTCCCCCCCCGGTCGCCGATCGCCTCGGATGCGTTGATCACCAGGTTCATCACGATCTGGCGCAGCTGGGTCGAGTCCGCCTGCACCGGCGGGAGTTCCTCAGCCAGTTCCAGCACCAGCCGGCACTTCTTGGAGACGGAGACCTCGAGCAGGTGGACCATCTCGGTAAGGAGGCTGTTCAGGCTGACCGGCTCGACGACGAACATCCCCTTGCCTGAGTAGGCGAGCATCTGCCGGGCCAGGTCGGCGGCCCTGATGGCCCCCTTCTCGATGTTTTGCAGGTTCTCCACCGCCGGCGAGTCCGGGGCGATGCGCATGAGCCCCAGGCTCGAGTTGCCGAGGATCCCGGTCAGGATGTTGTTGAAGTCGTGGGCGATCCCCCCGGCGAGGATCCCCAGGCTTTCCAGCTTCTGAGCGTGCAGCAGCTGCTGCTCAAGCCTCAGGCGCTCCTCCTCGTGGAGGCGCCGCTCCAGCTCTGCCGCGGCCCGGCCGCTCACCATCTGCAGGATCTCTTCCGCCAGTTCCCGGTTCAGCAGCGGGTTGCAACCGATGACCGCTATCAGCCCGATGGGAACCCCGGTGGAACCCCAGAGGACCACGCCGAGGTAGCTCTCCGCCTTCAGGTCCTGCAGGACCTGGTCGTTGGGGAACAACTGCCGGACCCCCTCACGGTAGCAGCAGATGTTGCGTCCCACCACCTCTCCGCAGGGGGTGTCCTTGAGGGCGTAGCGGACGTTCTCCTCGAAGATCCCCTTGTAGTAGACCGCGACGGTGCGGGCCCAGAGGTTTCCTTCCTCCAGCTGGTCGATGCAGATGAAGTCCATGTTCAGGGTGCCTGCCAGGTAGCGGGCCAGGCGGTGGAAGAACTGTTCGTCGGGGGCGGCGGTCGCGTTGGATTGGGCCAGGAAGGCGAGGCATTCCTCGGTCCGTTTGCGCTTGGTGATCACGTCGAAGACGATGACGAAGCACCCCGGCTCCGGACTGTAGACCGACACGGAGAGCCACTCGCTGATGGCGTTGACGTAATACTCCATCTGCTCCGGTTTCCCGCTCAGGGCCACCCGCCTGAACGATGCGAGCAGTTCGGGATCCGACTTCCACACACCCGGAAGCACATCGCTCATCCTCTTCCCGCTCGCACCTCTGAGCCCGGTGAGCCGCTCGAAGCTCTGGTTCACCTCCAGGAAGACGAAATCCTGGGGGTGCGAGGAGTCGAGGATCATCCTGCAGTAGGCGAAGCCGTTCAGCATGTTGTCGAACAGGGAGCGGTAGCGTTCCTCGCTTTTCTTGAGGCCTTCCTCGGCCTGCTTGCCCCGGGTGATGTCCATCCCCGTGGCTTGGTATTCCACCACCTGCCCGTCGCCGTCGACGATGGCGCCGCTGTTCCACTTCTGCCACACCAGGCGCCCGTCGGGAAGCCAGGCCCTCACCTCAAGCGCCTGCCCCTGGTGTTCGCCGTCCATCGACTCCACGCCGCGGATCAGTGCCTCGCGGTCCTGCAGGAAAAAGAAGGTGTAGAAATTCTGCCCCAGCAGTTCTTCCCGCTCCTTTTGCAGGTAGCGGCAATAGGTGTCGTTGGCGAAGGTGAGCAAGCCGCCGCGCCGGTAGCGGACCACGAACTCGGCCTGGGTCTGCACCATGGCCCGGTAGCGGGATTCGCTCTCGTGCAGCGCCCTTTCCGCCTCCCTGGCCTCCCTGAAGACGACGCATACGTGTGAGGGGACGGTCTCGTCGTCCACCTTGAGCGGCAGGGCATCCATGCAGACCGGCACCGGGCTCCCCTTGCGGGGGTTGTGGATGGCGAGGCTGATGTCGCGGGCCGCCTGCCCCAGACGCAAGGCGGACAGGGCTGGATGCTGCTCGGGTAGGAGAGGGGCGCCGTCCGGTGTGCAGAGGTGCCACTGGGGGTGTTCGGTGCTGTGAAGCAGGAACTGGTCCCGCTCCATCCCGAACATCTCCAAAGCGGCGGCGTTAACGTCCAACGGCGTGCCGTCCGGTCGCTGGATGAACATCCCCAGAGGCAGTTCGTTGAACAGGACACGGCATTGTTCCAGCGAGTCGAACATCAAGTATCTCCGCTTCTTCGATGCTGGGTGTATGGTGAATGACACTGAGAGTGTTTATATCAGATAAAGATGATTGTTCAATTGAGGCTGTGTCCTCTTTGCGGGGAAGACTTGCCTGTCACGATTGTCAGAGTGGGATTAGCCGCTGTCAACTTCCTGGCTCAGTGTGAATAAATCTTGAATCATTGTCATCATTTTCGCACCCCTCACACAGAGAGGCCCACGATAAATCGGGAGTTTATGTCATGGGTTTAATTATTGCATATGGAAAATGATCTGCAGATACTGTCCAAAAAGGAGCACCCTCTTGATCTTGATCGCCAAGCCGACGCCTCACCGCAGGGAGAACCGCCCCCAAAAGCAAGCTTTGCTGGACCGCAGTGCCACCGTGATCCCCCGGCACGACCTGAGGATGCCGCAGCTTCCCAGGCAGGTGCGGCTCTTCATGGGCGAGGGGCTTTTCTCCCCGCAGGACGCACCGCTGTTGTGAAAAAACGCCCCTTGGCGCTGGCGCGGGGGGACTTTTTCTGCCACAATGTCTCCCGCCCCACCACGGGGACGGAGGTTTCTCATGTCCGGATCCGGCGCATCCATAAAGATAGGCGTCAGCTCCTGCCTTCTGGGGGAGAAGGTACGCTACGACGGCGGCCATAAGCACGACCCTTACCTCACCGGGGTCCTCGGGAGGTTCTTCAGCTTCGTGCCGGTCTGCCCCGAGGTGGAGTGCGGCATGGGCACGCCGCGCGAGGCGATGCGCCTGGAGGGCGACCCGGAAAAGCCGCGGCTCATGACCCACCGGACGCGCATCGACAAGACCGGCCAGATGCTGGAGTTCTGCCGGAACAAGGTGGAGCAGTTGGCGCACGAGGAGCTGTGCGGTTTTGTCTTCAAGAAGGGATCCCCTTCCTCGGGACTGTTCCGGGTCAAGGTGTACCGGGAGGGGATGCCGCCGGTCGCCGGGCGTGGCCTCTTCGCCGCCGCGGTGGCGCGGCGCTTCCCGCAGCTTCCCATGGAAGAGGAGGGGAGGCTGAACGACCCGGTGCTGCGGGAAAACTTCATCGAGCGGGTGTTCGCCTTCCGGCGCTGGAAGGATTTTCTCGCGGATGAACCCGACCTCGGCAAGCTGGTCCAGTTCCACACCTGCCAGAAACTGCTGGTCATGTCGCACAGCACCCAGCTCTACCGCGAGCTCGGGGCGCTGGTGGCCCGGGGGAAGGAGCTTCCGTTCCCGCAACTGCTGGAGCGCTACCAGGAGCTCTACATGAAGGCCCTGGAGCTGCACGCGACGGTGAAGAAGCAGACCAACGTGCTGATGCACATCATGGGGTACTTTAAAAAGAACCTCTGCACCGAGGAGAAGCAGGAGCTTTCGCAGCTGATCGCGCAGTATCACGACGGGGTGGTGCCCCTGGTGGTGCCCCTCACCATGCTCAAACATTACGTCGCCAAGTACCGGCAGGAGTACCTGCGGCAGCAGGTCTACCTCTCCCCCCACCCGGCGGAGCTCATGCTGCGCAACCACGTCTAGCCCGTCTCCGGCTGCTCATCCCCAAACCCGCCTATTAGATTTTCTCTATCCTGAAGCGCCCTCTTCGGCTATAGTTTGCCAATTCCGCAACCTCAGAGGTGCCGTATGGAAGCGACACGCGAGATCTACTGGAACGTCAACCATGCCCTGATCTGGGTCATGTACCTGTTCGCCTTCCTGGCCCTGGGAGGTTGCGCCTGGGGGTTCCGGTCCCGGCTGCCGATGTACCGGCAGGGGAAGCCCCTGGACCGGCTGGACCGGCTCTCGCTGCGCCTGAAGCTCATGGTGCGGGGCGCCCTGACCCAGGCCAAGGTGCTTCGGGTCCAGGTGCCGGGGACGCTGCATGCCTTCTTCTTCTGGGGTTTTCTGCTCCTGTTCATCGGCACGCTGCTCATCATGCTGCAGGCCGACTTCACCGCGCCGCTGGCGGGGTGGACCTTCCTGAAGGGGACCTTCTACAAGGGGTATTCCCTCGTCCTCGACCTGGCCGGCATCATCGCCATCCTCATGCTGGCGGGGCTCTTCGTGCGGCGCTTCCTGGTCCGGCCCAAAGCCCTCCCTACCAAGGGTGACGACTACCTGGCCCACGCGCTCCTCTTCACCATCCTGGTCACCGGATTCGTGGTGGAGGCGCTCCGGATGGCCGCCACCGAGGTGCACCAGAACCCGGAGCTGGCCCGGCTCTCCCCCGGCGGGCTGCTGCTGACCCCCCTGTTCGCCGCAATGAACCCCGCCACCATCTCGGTTACCCACAAGGCCATGTGGTGGCTGCACTTCTTCCTGGCCATGGCCTTCATCGTCGCCATCCCCTTCACGAAGCTGAGGCACCTGTTCACCGATCCGGCCAACTACCTGTTCACCGACCTGCGTCCCAAGGGGGCCATCGCCACCATCAACCTCGAAGACGAGACCGCGGAGCAGTTCGGCGCCGCCAAGGTCACCGATCTCGCCTGGAAGGACATCTACGACGCCGACGCCTGCACCCTGTGCAAGCGCTGCCAGGACCGCTGCCCCGCCTGGTACACCGAAAAGCCGCTCTCCCCGATGCGGGTGGTGCAGCAGGTGGGGGAGATGGCGCTCAACGACCCGCAGGGGGACCTGTGCCGCTACGTCACCGAGGAGGTGCTCTGGGACTGCACCACCTGCCGCGCCTGCCAGGAGATCTGCCCGGTGGACATAGAGCACGTCAACAAGATCCTCGAGATGCGCAGGAACCTGGCGCTCATGGAGGGGAAGTTTCCCGGTGACGAGGTGCAGACCGCCATGGGCAACTACGAGGTGAACGGCAACCCCTTCGGACTGGCCTGGGCCGAGCGCGGCGCCTGGGCCGAAGGGCTCGACGTGGTGACCCTGGAGAGCGGCGAGCCCTTCGACGTGATGTACTTCGTGGGGTGCTACGCCTCATTCGACCGCCGCAACAAGGAGGTGGCCAGGGCCTTCGCGAAAATCTGCTCCGCGGCGGGTATCAGGCTCGGCATCTTGGGCAAGGAGGAGAAGTGCTGCGGGGAGCCGCCGAGGAAGCTGGGCAACGAGTACCTGTACCAGACCATGGCGCAGGAGAACATCGAAAGGATCAAGGGGTACGGCGTTAAGGAGATCGTCACCACCTGTCCCCACTGCTTCAACGCCCTGGCCCGCGACTACAAGGAACTCGGCCTGGAGGTCCCGGTGCGCCACTACACCACCTTCCTGGCGGACCTGGTGCAGCAGGGGGGGCTGCAGCTTGAACCGGGCGAGAGCTTCGACTGCACCTACCACGACTCCTGCTACATCGGCCGCTATGCCGACATCTTCGAGCCGCCGCGCGAGATGCTGCAGCGTCTGGGCGGCAACATCGCCGAGATGGATAGAAACCGTCTGGAGAGCTTCTGCTGCGGCGGGGGAGGGGGGCGCATCCTCGCCGAGGAAAAGGTGGGGACCCGCATCAGCACTGCCCGCGTGCAGATGGCCGGCGAAACCCGCGCCCCCATGCTGGTTTCCAACTGCCCGTTCTGCCTTACCATGTTCGAGGACGGCATCAAGACCGGCGGCCTGGAAGGGAACCTCGCCGCGCGCGACCTGGCCGAGCTGGTGGCCGCGCGGCTCCCGCGGAGCAGCGCCGAAGCGTAGCCGTAACGTGCTAAAGGGGACTGGCTCCGCAGGTGCCTCTCCCCTTTGCGCCCCTTTTTACCCCGCAGGTGCCTCCCCCTTTGCCCCGTTTCTCATGAGCTTCATTGACTTGAGTGCTTCATGCGTGCGATAGTGTGATGGGCCTCCCTTTAGCCGACCGGCAGCGGTGAGCCCGCATCCCAGCTTTAAGGACGGAGCAGTGGTCCAGCGCGCCTTGACAGGCAAAACGCAATCCTTCGGCATAAGGTTTCTTCGCCTTACCCAGGCTCTCCCCGGCATCACCCTCCTGGCCCTGTTCCTGCTGCTGGTCCCCCTGTGCCTTGCTGCATCGGCCGACTTCATACCGGAGCCTGCGCACCAGGGGCCACCCGCCACCGTCGTGGTGGGAGGGGACCGCGCCTATCCCCCCTACGAATTCATCGACAAGGACGGCAACCCCGCCGGCTACAACGTGGACCTGACCCGTGCCATCGCCGAGGTGATGGGGATGAAGGTCCGCTTCCGGTTTGGCAACTGGTCCGAGGTGCGCGCCGGGCTCCAGGACGGCAGCATCGACATCCTGCAGGGGCTCTCCTATTCGGCGCAGCGCCTGAACTCGGTCGAGTTCTCGCCTCCGCACACCATCGTGCATCATGCCATCTTCGCACGGCGCGACGCCAGACCGGTCAAGAGCCTGGAGGAGCTGCGCGGCAAGAAGGTGCTCGTTTTCCAGGACGGCATCATGCACGAGCGCCTGAAGCAGCTGGGGTTCGCCAAGGACCTGGTGCTCACCCCGACGCCGGCCGAGGCGCTCCGCCTGCTCGCCTCGGGGCAGGGGGACTATGCGGTGGTGGCGCAGCTCCCCGGCATCTACCTGATCCGGGAGCTGCGCCTCTCCAACCTGGTTCCTGTGGCCAAGGCCGTGGTGAGCGAGCAGTACTGCTACGCGGTGCAACGCGGCGACAAGGAACTGCTGTCCCGCTTCAACGAGGGGCTCGCCATCGTCATCAAGACCGGCCAGTACGCCCAGATCTACAACCGCTGGCTCGGGGTGAACGATCCCCCCAGGGTCACCAGGGAACTCGCGCTCAAGTACGGGGCCATGATCCTGGTTCCCCTTTTGATCGTGCTGGCCGTGTTCGCGCTCTGGTCGAAGACGCTGCACAAGCGGGTGGCGGAGCGGACCACGGCGCTGGCGCAGGAGGTGGCCGAGCGCAACAAGGCGCTGGAGGCGCTGAAGCGTCACCAGGACAAGCTGATCCAGGCCGACAAGATGACCTCGCTGGGAACCCTGGTGTCCGGCGTGGCGCACGAGATCAACAACCCCAACGGCCTGCTCCTTTTGGACATCCCGGTGCTCAAAAGGGTGCATGACGACGCGGAGGAGATACTGGAGGCGCATTACCACGAGCACGGCGACTTCATGCTCGGCGGGGTGCCCTACTCGGAGATGAGGGACGAGATCCCGCGCATCCTGGACGAGATGCAGGACGGCGCCCAGCGCATCAAGCGCATCGTGAACGACCTCAAGGATTTCGCCCGCAAGGACATGGGGAACAAGTCGCTCATCGACCTGGACGCGGTGACGAGGACCGCGCTGCGCCTGGTGGATCCGACCATCCGTTCCTGTACCAACCACTTCGAGGCCGTCTTCCACGGCTCGCTGCCAAAGATCCTGGGCAACGGTCAGCGCATCGAGCAGGTCATCGTCAACCTGGTCCTGAACGCCTGCCAGGCGCTCCCCGACCGCGACCGTGGGGTGTTGGTCCGGACCAGTCACGACGCCGTCCTCGGGCAGGTGCTGCTTCAAGTCACCGACCAGGGGGTGGGAGTGGCCGAGGAGCACCTCCCCTACCTGCTCGACCCCTTCTTCACCACCAAGCGGGAGAGCGGGGGCACCGGCCTCGGCCTCTCCGTGTCGGCGGGGATCGTCAAGGAACACGGCGGAACCCTGCAGTTCCAGTCCACCCCGGGGGCGGGCACCACGGTGACCCTTTCCTTTCCCGTCCCCGACAGGAGTTCGGCATCATGAAAAAAAGTCTCTACCCCGCCTTCAGCATCCTGCTGGTCGATGACGAGCCCGCCTGGCTCAAGTCGTTCGCGCTCACCCTGAAGAGCTGCGCCGGGATCAACAACATCGTCACCTGTCAGGAAAGCCGCGAGGTGATGGGGATGCTGGACCAGGGGGGGATCGGCCTCGTGCTCTTGGACCTCACCATGCCGCAGCCGTGCGGCGAAACGCTGTTGCAGCAGATCGGCGAAAGCCACCCCGGCATCATGACCATCATCGTGAGCGGTCTGAACCAGCTGGAGACGGCGGTGCGCTGCATGAAGCTTGGGGCCTTCGACTACATCGTCAAGACCGACGAGGAGGACCGCCTGGTGGGTGGCGTGCTGAGGGCGGTCCGGATTCTCGAGCTGCAGCAGGAGTTCCGCACCATGTCGGACCGGATGCTGTCGCGGGAGTTGAAGCACCCGGAGGCGTTCGTTGACATCGTCACCGCCGATCCGCGCATGCACGATCTGTTCAACTACGTGGAGGCTGTCTCTCCGAGCCACCAGCCGTTATTGATCACCGGGGAGAGCGGTGTGGGGAAGGAACTGGTGGCCCGCGCCGTGCACGCGCTGAGCGGCTGTTCGGGGCCGCTGGTGGCCGTGAACGTGGCGGGACTGGACGATACCGTGTTCGCCGACACGCTCTTTGGCCACGTGCGCGGCGCCTACACCGGCGCTGACCAGGCGCGGCCGGGCATGATCGAGCAGGCAGGGAACGGGACGCTGTTTCTGGACGAGATCGGGGACCTCAGCATCGCGTCGCAGGTGAAGCTGCTGCGCCTGCTGCAGGAGGGTGAGTACTTCCCGCTGGGCGGGGACCGCCCCAAGCGGATGAACGCGCGCATCGTGGTGGCGACGCACCGCGACCTGGCGGCCAGGGAGGCGGCGGGGCAGTTCCGGCGCGACCTCTACTACCGTCTCTGCACCCACCGGATCAACATACCGCCGCTCAGGGACAGGACGGGGATATCCCCCTGCTGCTCGACTACTTCCTGAACGAGGCCGCCAAGTCGCTGGGGAAGAAGAAGCCGACCCCGCCCAAGGAACTGGCCCAGGTGCTGGCCACCTACAGCTTCCCCGGCAACGTGCGCGAGCTGCGCGGCATGGTCTACAACGCGGTCAGCCTGCACAAGGAGCGCATCCTTTCCATGGAAAGCTTTTTGAAGGCGATAGGGCAAAGCCGTGATGCGGCACCGCTTCCCTCCAAAAGTCAAAACCCGTTTGCGACCTTCGAGCGCCTCCCCACCTTTGTCGAGGCCGCCGAACTCCTGGTGGAAGAGGCGATCGCCCGCGCCAACGGTGTCCAGGCCATCGCGGCACGACTTTTGGGCATCTCCGCGCCGGCGCTCAACAAGCGTCTCAAGATGTCGCGCAAGTAGTTCCGGCGGGCGGGAAGGCCACTCTTCCCGCCCAGACCCGGGAAATTTTTTTACTCCTTTTGCCCCCCAACCCCAATCCCGGCCGCGCCGATCCTCCTCCGGAATGGCAATGGTCTTAACCTGGGTTAACTCCTTAACCATGGTTAAGCCCTCCATCCTGCCGTAAACAAGCCGCTTTCCCGATTGCAACAACAAAGGTGTTTCCTTTGGTTAATACCTTTGGATGCTCCTCTTCGTCGTAAAACAACATTTTTAACCCTATTTACAGCCACTTACATCCGTATACAGACAGTTGGTATTCGTCTTGCTGATATGAGGTGTCAAACAGTGTTATCGGCTAATGCCTTGCCGGATCTATATTCCAGGTTCACACGAGCCACGTAAAAGGAGAGACCATGAAAAGCAAGAAGTTCTACCAGGTTCTGTACTTCCAGGTGCTGCTGGCGATTTCTATCGGCGTCGCGCTGGGTTACTACCTGCCCGACACCGGAGCCGCCATGAAGCCGTTGGGCGATGGCTTCATCAAGATGATCAAGATGATCATCACCCCGGTGATCTTCTGTACCGTGGTTACCGGCATCGCCGGCATGGACGATATGAAGAAGGTCGGCCGCGTCGGCGGCAAGGCGCTGCTCTACTTCGAACTGGTATCCACCCTGGCCCTGGGGATCGGCCTGTTGGTCATCAACGTGATCCAGCCCGGCGTCGGCATGAACGCGGATGTGACCAAGCTCGATACCAAGGGGCTCGCCACCTACACCGCGACCGCGGCCAAGTCCCACAGCTTCGCCGACTTCGCCCTGAGCATCATCCCGTCCAGCGTCGTCGACGCGTTCGCCAAGGGGGAGATCCTGCAGGTGCTCTTCTTCGCCATCCTCTTCGGCCTGGCCCTTTCCGCGCTGGGCGAGAAGGGAAAGCCGGTCTACAAGTTCATCGACGACGTCTCCCACGCCCTGTTCGGGGTGGTCAACCTGATCATGAAGTTCGCACCGATCGGCGCCTTCGGCGCCATGGCCTTCACCATCGGCAAGTTCGGGCTGGGGTCGCTTGCCAAGCTCGGCATGCTCATGGGCAGCTTCTACCTCACCTGCCTGATCTTCATATTCGTTGTCCTCGGCACCATCTGCAAGATCTGCGGCTTCAACATCTTCAAGTTCATCTCGTACATCAAGGAAGAGCTCCTCATCGTTCTCGGGACTTCCTCCTCCGAATCGGCGCTGCCGCGCATGATGGCCAAGCTTGAAAACCTGGGCTGCACCAAGTCGGTGGTCGGCATGGTTATCCCGACCGGCTACTCCTTCAACCTGGACGGCACCTCCATCTACCTGACCATGGCGGCCATCTTCGTGGCGCAGGCCACCAACACGCCGCTCACCATGACCCAGACCATCACCATCCTGGGGGTTCTCATGCTCACCTCCAAGGGTGCCGCCGGCGTCACCGGCAGCGGTTTCGTCACGCTCGCCGCGACCTTCGCCGCCATCCCCACCATCCCGGTCGCGGGGCTCGCACTGATCCTCGGGATCGATCGCTTCATGTCGGAAGCGCGCGCCCTCACCAACCTGGTCGGCAACGGGGTCGCCACCGTGGTCGTGTCCCGCTGGGAGAACGAGCTCGACATGGAACGCATGCACCGCGTGTTGAACAACCAGAATGTCGAGGAAGAGGAACCCGAAATGGGGCTACTGGAGCCGGAGCCGGAAGAGGCGTAAGGCGCAGGGGGTTGCGCAAGATGCCCGCCCAATCCGGATCTGTTTGCTCCCCTCCCTTGACGGGAGGGGGCCGGGGGGGGGTGAAGCCGCAAAGTGCAGAGATGATGGCACCTTCCCCACCCCCTTCCCCTCCGCAAGGGGAGGGGGGCACCGGATGCCCCTCCCGCAAGGGGAGGGGGGAGCGGCTTGGCGCGAACAGCGGCATCTAACATCTTTGCCCCGCGAGGGGCTTTTCGAGAGAGGGCTAGCACCGCCGTTGCTGCTGCCCTCTTTTTTTGAACCAAAAATCGGCAGCAAAGAGGAGGAGCACATAGATGAGCAAGAAACTGGGAGCCCTCGACTACCACTCAAACGGTAGAAAAGGGAAGATCGAAGTCATCGCCACCAAACCGTGCCAGACCGCGGCGGACCTGTCGCTTGCCTATTCACCCGGTGTCGCGGAGCCCTGCCTCGCCATCCAGCAGAACCCTGATGACGCCTACAAGTACACCGCCAAGGGGAACCTGGTGGCGGTGGTTTCCAACGGCACCGCGGTCCTTGGCCTTGGCAACCTGGGCGCGCTTGCCGGCAAGCCGGTCATGGAAGGGAAAGGGATCCTCTTCAAGCGCTTCGCCGACATCGACGTGTTCGACATCGAGTTGAACACCGAGAACCCGGACGAAATCATCAAGGCGGTCCAGCTCCTGGAGCCGACCTTCGGCGGCATCAACCTGGAGGACATCAAGGCGCCCGAGTGCTTCTACATCGAGGAAGAGCTCAAAAAGACCATGAACATCCCGGTCTTCCACGACGACCAGCACGGCACCGCCATCATCTCCTCGGCGGCGCTTCTGAACGCGCTGCAACTCGTCGGCAAGAAGATCGAGGACATCAGGATCGTCGTGAACGGCGCCGGCGCCTCGGCCAACTCCTGCGCGAAGCTCGCCATCGCCCTGGGGGTCAAGCCCAACAACATGATCATGTGCGACACCAAGGGGGTCATCTACAAGGGGCGAGTGGAAGGGATGAACAAGTACAAGGAACTCTTCGCCGCCGATACCCCGTTCCGCACCCTGGAGGAGGCGGCCCACGGCGCCGACGTCCTGTTCGGCCTCTCCGTCAAGGGGGCCTTCACCCCCGAGATGGTGCGCTCCATGGCGCCCAACCCGATCATCTTCGCCATGGCGAACCCCGATCCGGAGATCTCCCCGGAGGAAGCGCACGCGGTGCGCGGCGACGTGATCATCGCCACCGGCAGAAGCGACTATCCGAACCAGGTGAACAACGTGCTCGGTTTCCCCTTCATATTCCGCGGGGCGCTGGACGTCCGTGCGACCGCCATCAACGAGGAGATGAAGCTCGCCGCGGTGCACGCGCTGGCGCGGCTCGCCCAGGAAGAGGTGCCGGACTCGGTCTCCAAGGCGTACGGCAACGAGAAGTTCACCTTCGGCCCGAACTACATCATCCCGAAACCGTTCGACCCGCGTGTCCTCCTGCACGTGGCCCCGGCCATCGCCCAGGCCGCCATGGAGAGCGGCGTGGCGCGCCAGCCCATCGAGGACATGGCGAAGTACATCGAGCAGCTCGAGTGCTCGCAGGGTCGCTCCAAGGAGATCATGCGCAGCATCATCAACAAGGCGAAGAGCGACCCGAAGAAGGTCGTCTTCCCCGAGGGTGACAACGAGAAGATCCTGCGCGCGGCCCAGACCCTGGTGGAAGAGGGGATCGCCCAGCCGATCCTCGTGGGGGACCGCAAGAAGATCCAGCAGAAGATGGACGACCTGAACCTCGACCTCGACGTCCCCATCGTCGACCCGACCGAGAGTGAGCACACCGAGGAGTACGCCGAAGAGCTGTACAGGTTGCGCCAGAGAAAGGGGATCACCAGCTCCGAGAGCAGCCGCATCATGCGCAGGAAATCCAGGACCCACTTCGGTACCATGATGGTGCACAAGGGACATGCCGACGCCCTCCTGGGCGGCATCGACACGCACTATCCCGAAACCATCCGTCCCGCGCTGGAGGTGCTCGGCAAGCAGGCGGGGCTTTCCAGCGTCCACGGCCTGTACATGATGGTGTTCAAGAAGGGGGTCTACTTCCTGGCGGACACCACGGTGACCATCGATCCGACCGCGGAGGAGCTGGCGGAGACCGCCATCCTCGCCGCCGAGAAGGTCGCCATGCTCGACGTGGAACCGAGGATCGCCATGCTCTCCTTCTCCAACTTCGGCTCGGTGGAGCACCCGCACGCGAGCAAGGTGAAGCGTGCCGTGGAGCTGGTCAAGGAGCGGGCACCGCACCTGGTCATCGAAGGTGAGATGCAGGCGGATACCGCCGTGGTCCCCGAGTTGCTCGACGGCTTCACCTTCTCGAAACTGAAGGCGCCGGCCAACGTCCTGATTTTCCCGGACCTCAACTCCGGCAACATCTGCTACAAGCTCCTGCGCCGCCTGGGGGGAGCCGAGGCGATCGGCCCGATCCTCATGGGGATGAACAAGCCGGTGCACGTGATGCAGCGGGGAGACGATGTGAATGACATCGTCAACATGGCCGCCATCGCCGTTGTCGACGCTCAAAACCCGTAGCAGTCGTTTCGCCTAACCGATCCCCCGTCCCCTCCGCCGAGGAGGGGCGGGGAATTTTTTTGCGCCGAAGCGGCGGTTCGTTTACAGTGTGTTCTATTTTGAGTTTTTGATGTTTGGCGGTTGTCGTGCATCCGGATATGGCTGTATTACAATGTAACCAAATAACGTTGCCTGCGGTGTTCTACTGCAGCGGCTTCCCACTTTCCTACCCGCCTCGTCTTCCGGTTTCCCGGTGTAAATGTCGATAATTCAAACATTCGTTCGGTATCATTTTCGTGCGTCAGTGAATTTATGATCGGCTTGTATCGTGGAGTATATTCGGTCTTACCAATTTTTTTATGCGGAGATTATAAAAGTGTTTGCCAAAAATGTATCATGGGAGTATATGAGTGTTGTGCGGCGTTGACCCCTGAAATCCGGCCAAAATAAAACAAGAAAAGGTTAATGTTGTGCACTTGGCGGCTTTACTAAAACAAAGGCTTTAAGGAGGGAAAATGAACGTCCACGAGTACCAGGCCAAAGCGATCCTGAGAAAATTCGGCGTGCCGGTCCCCGACGGCCACGTCTGCTACAACGGCGCGAGCGCCAGGGAATGGGCCAAGCGTCTGGGCGAGGGGCCCTGGGTGGTGAAGGCGCAGATCCATGCCGGCGGGCGCGGCAAGGGGGGGGGCGTCAAGCTGGCCCGGTCTTCCAGCGAGGTGCAGATGATCGCCCGCGACATGCTGGGGATGACCGTGAGGACGCACCAGACCGGGCCGGAAGGCAAGGTCGTGCACCGTGTGCTGGTGGAGAACGGCTGCAACATCGCCAACGAGCTCTACGTTAGCCTCCTGGTGGACCGCGGCACCTCCCGCGTGACGGTGATGGCCTCCACCGAAGGAGGCATGGACATCGAGGAGGTGGCGGCCAACACCCCGGAGAAGATCGTTACCGAGGCGGTCGACCCCCTGGTCGGGCTCACCCAGTTCCAGTGCCGCAAGATCGCCTTCAGCCTGGGACTCAAGGGGAAGCTGACCGGCAAGGCGGTCAAGGTCCTCACCAACCTCTACGCCACCTTCATCGCCTGCGACTGTTCTCTCCTCGAGATCAACCCGCTGGTGGTCACCGCGGAGGGGGAGCTGATCGCCCTGGACGCGAAGTTCGGCTTCGACGACAACGCCCTCTTCCGGCACCTGCAGATCGGCGACATGCGCGACTTCGACGAGGAGGACCCGAACGAGATCGAGGCCTCCCAGCACGACCTCTCCTACATCTCGCTTAACGGCAACATCGGCTGCCTGGTGAACGGCGCCGGGCTCGCCATGGCCACCATGGACATCATCAAGCACTACGGCGGCGACCCGGCCAACTTCCTGGACGTCGGCGGCGGGGCCACCATCGAGCGCGTCACCGAGGCTTTCAAGATCATCCTCTCGGACAAGAACGTGAAGGGGATCCTGGTCAACATCTTCGGCGGCATCATGAAGTGCGACGTGATCGCCACCGGCGTCATCGAGGCGGCGCGCCAGGTCGGGATCCAGGTTCCGCTGGTGGTGCGCCTCGAGGGGACCAACGTGGAGCTGGGCAAGAAGCTTCTGGCCGAGAGCGGCCTCAACATAGTAGCCGCCGACGGCATGGCCGACGGGGCGCAGAAGATCGTGGCCGCCGTCGCGGCTGCCGCCTAGGGAGGGACGCCATGAGCATACTGATCGGCAAGGATACCAGGGTCATCACGCAGGGGATCACCGGCGCGACCGGCCTCTTCCACGCGCAGGGCGCCCGCGAGTACGGCACGCAGATGGTGGGCGGGGTGACCCCCGGCAAGGGGGGGACGGTGATCGACGGCTTCCCGGTCTACGACACCGTCGCCGAGGCCGTGCACGCGACCGGCGCCACCGCGAGCGTCATCTACGTCCCGCCGCCGTTCGCCGCCGACTCCATCATGGAGGCGGTGGACGCCGGCATCGAACTCGTCTGCTGCATCACCGAGGGGATTCCGGTCCTCGACATGGTCAAGGTTAAGCAGTACCTGGTGGGCAAGAAGACCCGGCTGGTCGGCCCCAACTGCCCGGGCGTGATTACCCCCGGCGAGTGCAAGATCGGCATCATGCCCGGCTACATCCACAAGCCCGGCAAGATCGGCGTCGTTTCCCGTTCCGGCACGCTCACCTACGAGGCGGTGTGGCAGCTGACCTGCATCGGCCTCGGCCAGTCAACCTGCGTCGGCATCGGCGGCGACCCGGTGAACGGCACCAGCCACATCGACTGCCTGCGCCTGTTCGAGGAAGACCCGGACACCGAGGCGGTGATCATGATCGGCGAGATCGGCGGCAGCGCCGAGGAGGAGGCCGCGCGCTTCGTCAAGGAGAACATGACCAAGCCCGTTGCGGCCTATATCGCAGGTGTCACCGCTCCCCCGGGCAAGAGGATGGGGCACGCCGGCGCCATCATCTCCGGCGGCAAGGGGACCGCGACCGAGAAGGTTGCGGTGCTGAAGGAGTGCGGCATCAGCGTCGCGGCGACCCCGGCCGAGATGGCCCAGGCGCTGCTCAAGGTCTACCAACCGAAATAAAGATAAAGAGCGCCACGGGGATGTGGCGGCGGAGGCCCCGATGAAAAAGAAAGATAACGCACGCTATCACGTACTCTCGGTGCGGGTGAGCCGCGAGGAGCGCGAGACCATCGAGAAGATATCCAAAGAGGTCAACATGAAGGTGTCCGACCTGATGCGGGAGGCCCTGCAGGACATGGTCCCCTGGCAGAGCGCGTCGTAGCCCGGCGGGGTGCACCAGAATTCACGTATGTAAGTCAAGAGGAGCGAGAGCATGAGCAGAAAAATGGTAACCATAGACGGCAACACCGCGGCCGCCCACGTGGCCCACGCCACCAACGAGGTGATCGCGATCTACCCGATCACCCCGTCCTCGGTGATGGGGGAGATCTCCGACGCGAAGAGCGCGGCGGGGGAGAAGAACATCTGGGGGACGGTGCCGCTGGTCTCCGAGCTGCAGTCCGAGGGTGGCGCGGCCGGGGCGGTGCACGGCGCGCTGCAGGCGGGGGCGCTCACCACGACCTTCACCGCGAGCCAGGGGCTTTTGCTGATGATCCCCAACATGTACAAGATCGCCGGCGAGCTCACCTCCACCGTGTTCCACGTCTCGGCGCGGGCCATCGCCACCCAGGCGCTGTCCATCTTCGGCGACCATTCCGACGTCATGTCCTGCCGCGCCACCGGCTGGGCCATGCTCTGTTCCAACAACGTGCAGGAGGTGATGGACTTCGCCCTGATCGCCCAGGCGGCCACCCTGCGCTCCCGCATCCCGTTCCTGCACTTTTTCGACGGCTTCCGCACCTCCCACGAGGTGCAGAAGGTGGAGGCGCTCTCCCGCGACGACATGCGCGCCATGATCGACAACGAGCTGGTCAACGCGCACCGCGCCCGCTGCCTCACCCCGGACCGGCCGGTCTTGCGCGGTAGTGCCCAAAACCCGGACGTCTACTTCCAGGGGCGCGAGACGGTCAACCGGTTCTACCCGGCGACGATCGAGATCGTGGAAAAGGAGATGGAGAAGTTCGCGGCACTCACCGGGCGCAGGTATGGCGTGGTGGAGTATGCCGGTGCGCCGGACGCCGAGCGGGTCATCGTCATCATGGGCTCGGGCGCCGACACGGTGCAGGAGAGCGTGGTGGCCCTGAACGCGCGGGGGGAGAAGGTGGGGGTGGTGAAAATCCACCTGTACCGTCCCTTTCCACTTGAGGCCTTCGTCAAGGCGCTCCCCGCATCGGTGCGCCGCATCGCGGTGCTGGACCGCACCAAGGAGCCCGGCGCCTTGGGCGAGCCGCTCTACCTTGACGTGCGCACCGCGATCGGCGAGGGGATGGCGGCCGGCCTCAGCAACTTCGTCGGCTACCCGGTCATCGTCGGCGGGCGCTACGGTCTGGGCTCCAAGGAGTTCACCCCGGCCATGGCCAAGGCGGTGTTTGACAACCTGAAGGAGAACCAGCCGAAAAGCAACTTCGTGGTCGGCATCAACGACGACGTGACCGGCGCAAGCCTCGACTACGACAGCTCCTTCAGGACCGCGATGGAAGGGACCTACGAGGCGATGTTCTTCGGCCTGGGCTCGGACGGCACCGTGGGGGCCAACAAGAACTCCATCAAGATCATCGGCGAGGCGACCGACAACTACGCCCAGGCCTACTTCGTCTACGACTCCAAGAAGGCGGGGACCATCACCACCTCCCACCTGCGCTTCGGCAAGAAGCCGATCAACGCGCCGTACCTGATCGACAACGCCGACTTCGTCGCCTGCCACAACTTCACCTTCCTGGAGAAGTACGACATGCTGGGCAAGGCGAAGCCGGGTGCGACCTTCCTGCTCTGCTCCCCGTTCGACCACGAAGAGGTCTGGGACAAGATGCCGGTCGAGGTGCAAAAGCAGATCATCGACAAGAAGCTCAAGGTCTACACCATAAACGCCATCAAGCTCGCCGAGGAGCTTGGCCTTGGCGCCCGCATCAACGTGATCATGCAGACCGCCTTCTTCAAGATCTCCGGGATCATCCCGCTCGAGAGTGCCATCGCCGAGATCAAGGGGGCCATCAAGAAGAGCTACGGCAAGGCGGGGGAGAAGGTGGTGGCCATGAACAACGCCGCCGTCGACCAGGCGCTTTTGAACATCCACGAGGTGGCCGTCCCGGCGTCACCGTCCAGCGGCATCACTATGCCGCCGCCGGTCGGGGCGGGCGCGCCGCACTTCGTGAAGGAGGTCACCGGCCGCATCATCGCCGGCTTCGGCGACGACCTTCCGGTCTCCGCCATGCCCATCGACGGCACCTTCCCGACCGCGACCTCGCAGTACGAGAAGCGCAACATCGCGGTGGAGATCCCGGTCTGGGACGAGAAGCTCTGCATCCAGTGCGCCATCTGCTCCTTCGTCTGCCCGCACGCCGCCATCCGGGTCAAGGCCTACCCGGCCGAGGCGCTTTCCGGGGCACCCGCGGGGTTCAAGTGCGCCGACTCCAAGATGGCGGAGCTGAAGGAGCACAAGGTGACCTTCCAGGTCGCCCCGGAGGATTGCACCGGCTGCGGTGCCTGCGCCCACAACTGCCCGGCGAAGGACAAGGAGAACCCGGGGCACAAGGCGCTGGACATGCGGTTCCAGCCCCCCTTGCGTGCCGCCGAGGCCGCCAACTACCACTTCTTCCTGGGGCTTCCCGACCTCGATCCGGCGCTGGTGAAGCTGGACACCCTGCGCGGCAGCCAGCTGGTGCGCCCCCTGTTCGAGTACTCCGGCGCCTGCGCTGGCTGCGGCGAGACACCGTACCTGAAGCTTCTCTCCCAGCTCTTCGGGGACCGGGCGCTCATCGCCAACGCCACCGGCTGCACCTCGATCTACGGCGGCAACCTCCCCACAACACCGTGGGCGAAACGTGCCGACGGGCGCGGCCCGGCCTGGTCCAACTCGCTCTTCGAGGACAACGCTGAGTTCGGCTACGGCATGAGGCTCGCGGTGGACAAGTTCAACCAGGCGGCACGGGAGCTCCTGGAGCAGCTCATCGGCAGCGGCTGCGGCAGCTGTGTCGCCATCGCCCCGCTGATGCGGGAGATCCTCGACGCCGGTCAGTCCGGTCAGGCCGCCATTGAAGCGCAGCGCGCCCGGGTGGCCAGGCTCAAGGATGCGCTCGCCAACTGCGACGAGGAGGCCGCGGCGCAGCTTCTCCCCATCGCGGATTACCTGGTGCAGAAATCGGTCTGGTGCGTGGGGGGCGACGGCTGGGCCTACGACATCGGCTACGGCGGCCTGGACCACGTCATCGCCTCGGGGAAGAACGTGAACATCCTGGTGCTCGACACCGAGGTCTATTCCAACACCGGCGGGCAGGCATCCAAATCGACCCCGATCGGCGCGGTGGCACAGTTCGCCGCCGGCGGCAAGTCCATGGCCAAGAAGGACCTCGGGATGATGGCGATGGCCTACGGTCACGTCTACGTCGCGTCGGTTTCCCTTGCCAACCCGGGACAGGTGGTCAAGGCCTTCATCGAGGCCGAGGCCCACGACGGTCCCTCGCTGATCATCGCCTACTCACACTGCATCGCCCACGGCATCGACATGACCCGCGGCGTGGACGAGCAGAAAAAGGCGGTCTCCTCGGGCTATTGGCCGCTGTACCGCTACAACCCGGCACTCTCCGCACAAGGCAAAAACCCGCTGCAGTTGGACAGCAAGGCGCCCACCACCAGCTTCGAGGAGTACGCGGGGGGGGAGAACCGCTACAAGGTGCTCAGGAAGATGAACCCCGAGGCGGCCGACCAGTTGATGCAGAAGGCGAGCGCCTGGGCCGCGGACCGTTTCGACTACTACACGAAACTCGCGGCGCTCAGCTTCGGTGAGGAAGGGAAAAAGTAGCGGCAACCGGCCGGCTGGGAAAGATAGGCGTCCCGGAACCTCGGACGAAAGCAGTCCCCGCGTCCCCCCCCTCCCTTGACGGGAGGGGGCCGGGGTGGGCGAAGCCGCAAGTACGGCGATGACGCGCGCTCCCCCTCCCACTAATCCCCGCACGCAAGGGGGGAGGGGAGACAAGGGCAATCCTTCACAGATTACAGGACAAGACAACCAAATGGGCCGGGGGAAGTTCCCCGGCCCTTTCTCGTTCCGGCGCCTGCGCCGCAGCGGGTAAGGAGGGCGCAGGGAGACGGAGAAGATGAGACGCGGCAAAAGAAAATTGACAAATGCCGCAACATGCATATTATCTTCAGCCTTGCACTGCACGATCTTGCCTTCCGGAGGGCACATGCGACGTACGACGATGGTTGCCACGGTTTTTCTCCTTGCCGCACCCGCGCTCGTCTTGGGCGGCACCTACCAGTGGCGCGACGACGCCGGAACTGTCCACTTCACCGACGACTCGGACCGTATCCCGGACAAGTACTTGAAGCGCGCCCAGGAGGTGGATCCGGCAAGCGCGGCGAAAGAGCCTGCGGCAACGGAGCGAAAAAACGGTGCCGCGGCTGCCCCCCCAGCGGCGAAGGAAGCTGCCGCCGCACCGGTGGAGCCCGAAGCCAAGAGCGCGCGTCGCTCCCGGTTAGCCACCGAACTCGCCCAGATCCGTGGCGAGCTGGAGGGGAAAAAGAAGGAGCTGCAGAGGCTGCACCACAAATGGATGGTGGCCAAGGGGCGCACCCCGACGGTGGAAGAGGCGAGGCAATTCCAGAAAGAGCTCGCCGAGGGGAAGACCAGCGACGCGCAGAACCCGTACGTCAATAAGAACAGCGCCTTTTCTTTCGCGGGTGCCGCTCGTGCCGCGTACTACAAGAAGCTGGCCGAGCTGCGCGAGGACAAGGCGCGGGCGCAACAGCTGGAGCAGGAACTTGAGGCTCTCAAATGAACCGCCCGCCCGAAGCGGCGGGGAAGGGGAGGGCGCTCCCCGCGGTCTCCAGGGACCGGATTGAGCGGCACCTTAAGTACCTCGAGGGGGTCAGGCATCCGGTGGCGGCACCCGCCGCCCTGGAGCGCGCCTGCTCCTACATCGGGGACACCCTGCGCGCCCTTGGGTACGCCGTCGACCTGCACGGCTTCGCCGATGGCGGCCGGGAATACCACAACGTCGTCGCCACCAGGCTGGGAACGCGGCTGCCGGACAAACGGGTCCTGGTGCTCGCCCACTTCGACACCGTCGCCGGTTCTCCCGGGGCGGATGACAACGCAAGCGGCGTCGCGCTGCTGCTGGAACTCGCCACCCTCTTCAGCCAGTGGCGGCCGGAAAAGACCTTGCAGTTCGTGGGGGTGAACCTCGAGGAGAACTCCGAGGAGGGACCTTCCGGGACAGGGCTCAGGGGAAGCCGCGCCCTCGCAGGATTCGCGGCTTTACAGGGGTGGGAGATGGAGGGCGTGCTGGTCCTGGAATCGGTCGCCTTCGCGGGGGGCTCGGTGCGCCAGGGCGCTCCCCCGGGCCTGCCGCTCCAGGTGCCGGATACCGGTGATTTCCTTGCCGTCATTGCGAACCAGCTTTCACAGGGGCTGGCGATGCGGTTTGCACTCGCGGTGGAGAGTTTCGACATCCCCCTTCCGGTGGTTCCCCTGGTCGTTCCCGGTAACGGTGAGCTCATCCCCGACACCCGCAGATCCGACCACGCTCCCTTCTGGGATGCCGGCTACCCCGCCATCATGCTCACCGACACCACCAACTTCCGTAACCCCCACTACCACCAAAGAAGCGACACCTTCGATACCCTGAACCTCGGCTTCGCGGTCCGCGTCTGCGAGGCTACGGCGGGATTCCTGCTGGGCCTGGTCTGCGGGGAAGCCGAAGCTCCTCGCTGATCCGGCGGGTCAGCGGCTCGAGCGGCTGGTCACGGCGGGTCTGCGCGAACACGGCGAAGAGGCCGGCCCGGCGCGCCGCCAGCACGTGCAGCAACCGTTCCCGTCCCCCCCCCTGCGCCACGCGCTCCTCCACCATGTCCGCAAAGACATCCAGGTCGTGCAGCTGCCCCAGGAGGTCCTGGTAGCTTTTGAGAACCCGGCGCAGCTGCTCCCCCTCGTCCTCCAGCAGCGGTGCCAAGATCTCCAGGCGGTAGCGCAGCTTCTTGAAGGCGATGCGCAGCCGGTGCTGCGCCACCGTGTCCTCTTCGTGAAGCGCGGCCGGGAACAGTTCCTCGACCAGCGTGGCCCGCTCGGCCAACGCTCCCGCGGCAAAGAGGCCGATCCCGGTGAAGGGGTCGACCCCGCGCCGTCGGAAGGGGTTCGGCTGCGCAGACAATCCCGCCAATTCCTTTTTGAGCTTCCCCACGTGAAAGCCGGCCAGCGCCCTTACCAGTTCCTTTCGGACTGTCTCCCGCTCCTTGGACAGTGTCTGCAGCAACTCGCGGGTTCCGGCCGGGGGAGCGCCGGGTTCCTCTCCGTCCAGGCCGGAAAAGAAACGGAGTGCCTCGTCGACGTTGCGCAACTCTCCCAGGAGGGTGGTGAGCCTTTTCACCCTGCGTGACATCTTCGCCACCTTTTTCCCTGGCAGCAGGGGCGCGAACAGGGCAAGGCCCTCGCGCAGGCGGCGCGAGGCTACGCGCAGGTCGTGCACCTCGTCGAGGTCGAGCCGGCGTAGCGCCCCGCGCCAGTGGGCAAAGAATTCCCGGTGCAGCACGGCAAGGAGGTGCGAGGCGGCGAACCACAGGCGTGCCGGATGGAGTTGCAGGGTAGGAGTGCGATCGGCGGGAATACTCATAGCCTTCACCAGGACTGACAGCATTATAGCATGAACTCTATGAAGGATATCACTGCTGGTGTTCAGGCAAGGCCAGTAAACGCGCCCAAAGTTCCCTTCCTGGGAGCGCAGGGAGCGCCCCCTGGATCAAACGCCTTCAGTTGGGCTTGTGGATTGAGATGAGGAATTCCATGACTGCAAGGAGGTTGGTGAGCCTTCTGAAGAGCATGTTCTTTTCCCGCAGGTCTTTGGTGGTCTTGAATTTCGTCATCAGCAGCTGGTACTGCTCATGGGCCAGATCAAAAGGTTTCTTCTTTTTCAACGTGCGGCTCTCCCTGTGCGTGAATTTTGAATTAGAGATTTATAACTTTATACGTCTAATCTGTCAAGCGGGCACAGGGAAAAAGCGCCGGCGGGATGGCGGGAGGAAAAAAGAAACGTCAGATTGGTAAAAACTAATCATGTGCTATAGTGTCTCGGCTGTTCATCAAACTCGGGAGGCTGATCATGAAAAAAGTGTTGTCCACCATCGTTACCACCCTGGTCGCGGTTTCTTTCGCTGGTATGGTCTGGGCGGCTGACACGACCGGAACCGGCGCCGGCACCTCTACAGGTCCTGGAACCGGGATGTCCACCGGGGGGCAGAGTGACCAGGGCGGCGCCGAGATGGCCAAGCCCAAGACCCAGAAGACCAAGAAGAAAAAAAAGAAAAGCAGCAAGAAAACCAGGAAGCATACCAGAAGGAGCACCGGTACCGGGGTTTCCGGCACGGAACCCAACTACGGCACCCCCGCCCTGGGAGGTCCAAGCGGTACGATGGGGACGGGCGGCGGCACGGGTACGGAGGGTGCCGGCGGTACTGGCGCAGGGACCGGCGGCGCCGGACGCTAGGAGGTACGCAAGCGGTCGCTATTGAGGCCGCGCCGCAAGGCGCGGCCTTTTTGTCCCCTCTCCAGGTGGGCCGCCCCGCCAGTTCCCTCAGCCGGTGGGTGATATGCCCCACCCCCCTTCGCCCCTCCCTCCAGGAGCCTCGCCTCGGCGGGCGCTGCCGCCGAGGCGAGGCGTGGCCAGGCGGCATAAATATCTGGATTATCTTGATCAGCCCGGGTGGGGCGCCGGTGTTACGTCCCGGTCCTTCCAGCGTCTCTTCTGGGTACGGCTCTTGCTGTGACAGGGGCAGTGATCCCTACAATTCAATAAAAGGAGAATTCCATGTCCGCATTGAAGAATTTGATAACGGCGGCAGTCGCAGTCCTGGCCCTCTGCGCGCTTCCGGGCTGCTCTGAGAAGGGTTCCGGCGGCACGCCCGTTGCCAAGGTGAACGGCACGGTCATCACGAAGCCCGAGCTGGACCGCGCGGTGAAGACCCTCCTGGCGCAAAACCGGGTCACCCAGACCCTGCCGCCGGAACAGATGAGGAAGGCAGCCGACGCAGCCCTGGAGCAGCTCACCTCCGCTGAGCTTCTATACCAGGAGGGGAAGAAGCTGGAGATCAAGGGGCTGGACCAGCTCGTCGAAGAGAAATTCCAGAAGAACCGGGCTTCCTTCCCCAGCAAGGAGGAGTTCGAAAAGGCTGTCAAGGCAGCCGGGATGACCGAGGCCGAGGTGCGGGAGTCGATGCGCCGGGAGATCGTGGTCAACTACTTCGTGGACAGGCAGTTCTCGACCAAGGCCACCTGCTCGGACGCGGAAGCGAAGAAGTTCTACGACGACAACAAGGGGAAATTGTTCCAGAAGGGTGAGCGCCTGCGGGCTAGTCACATCCTGGTGAGCGTGGACCAGAAGGGGGGCGCCGACGAGAAGCGAAAGGCGCGCGAGAAGGCGGAAACGCTTCTGAAAAGGGTGCGCAACGGGGAGGAGTTCGCAGCGGTCGCCAAGGCGGAGTCGACCTGCCCGAGCCGCGCCAAGGGTGGGGAGCTCGGCATCTTCGGCAAGGGGCAGATGACCCCGCCCTTCGAGAAGGCCGCCTTCGCCCTCAAAAACGGTGAGATCAGCGGCGTGGTGGAGACGGAGTTCGGCTATCACATCATCAAGCTGCAGGAGCGGATCGCCCCCTCCACCGACCGCTTCGAGGACGTCAAGTTCCAGATCGTGCAGTACCTGAAGATGGAGCAGACGCGCAAGGCGGTGGCGGCCTTTCTGAGCGAGCTGCGCCACAAGGCGAAGATAGAGAAGGTTTAGCGGCAGGCGCCCGACGCAGAACGGCCCGGAGGGAACATACCTCCGGGCCGTTTTTTTTACCGTTACCGGGACCTTGCTGCGGGTGCCCGCGAGGGGGCGTTTGCCGCCCGGGTCAGTTCAGACCCAGCGCAGGCTTTCACCGGATGGGTGGGGCGCACTATTTCCCGCTACCGGCGCCTCGAACGCCTCGCCTTCACCCTCCTTCCCCGAGTCGGAGAGGCCGAACTTCTTCATCCGGTAACGCAGGGTGTCCCTGCTCGTCTTCAGGAACTTGGCCGCCTTGGACTGGTTGCCGCCGGATTTCTTCAAGGCGAGCTGGATGAGCATCTTTTCCAGCTCCTCCAGCGAGATGCCGGTGGAGGGAAGCACGATGTGCTCCCCGGCGAAGTCGGCGCTGATCACCCCGGCGGAGTCGGGATCCGCCGCGGGGACCCGGCTCTGCTTGATCTCCGGGTTCAGGAATTCCGGCGTCAGGACCTTCCCCTGTTCCAGCATCATCAGGCGCTCGATGCAGTTGCGCAACTCGCGGACGTTGCCGGGCCAGTCGTACCTGGTCAGGTACTCGAGGGTTTCCGGCGCGGCGTGGGTGATGCTTCTGCCGTACTCCTCGTTGAGGGTCTCGATGAAGTACTGCACCAGCGACTCGATGTCCTCCTTGCGCTCTCTAAGCTTCGGGAGGCAGATGTTCATCACGTTGAGCCTGAAAAAGAGGTCGCCGCGGAACTTCCCCTCCTTGACCATCCTCGGGAGGTCCTGGTGGGTCGCAGTGATGATCCTCACGTTGGCTTCCACATCCTCCTGGCCCCCCAGCCTGCGGAAGCGCTTGGTCTCGGTGGCCTTCAGGATCTTGGCCTGCATCTGGTACGGCATGTCCCCGATCTCGTCCAGGAACACCGATCCCCCCTCGGCCAGCTCGAAGACACCCTTCTGGCGCCGCGAGGCATCGGTGTAGGCGCCCTTTTCGTGGCCGAAAAGCTCGTTTTCCAGCAGGTTCTCCGGGATGGAGGCGCAGTTGACCTCGATGAAGGGGGCGTCGGCCCGCGCGCTGTGGTAGTGGATCGCCTTGGCAACCAGCTCCTTGCCGGTCCCGCTCTCGCCGGTGATCAGCACCGTCTTCGCGTCGGCGTCGGCGCAGATCTTGATCATCTTGAAGACCTCGATCATCTTGGGGCTGTTGCCCACCATCTTCTCGTGGTCGCTTTTCCTGCGCAGCTCGTTTCTGAAGTAGTCGACCTCTTTCTTGAGCCGCCGCTTCTCGAAGGCCCGCTCGACTACGTGCTTGACCGCCTCGAGGTTGAAGGGCTTGCCGAAGTAGTCCTCGGCGCCGTCCTGGAGCGCCTGCACGGCGGAGTCCGCGTTGGCGTAGGCGGTGATCATGATGACGTAGAGGTCCTCGTTGGTCGCCTTGAAGCGCTTCAAAAGCTCGAGCCCGCTGGTGTCGGGAAGGCAGATGTCCAGCATGACCAGGTCCGGCTTGAAGCTCTCGAACTTCTGCACGGCCTCCGCACCGGAAGCCGCCGTGTCCACCTCGTAACCGTCCTTTTTGAGGCTGGCGGCGAGTGACCAGGAGATCAGCTTTTCGTCGTCGACGACCAAGATCCTGTTTTTGCTCATGGTGAACGTTCCTTCCTGGACCTGCTGCGGGAGAGTCCGCAGATTCTCGATGGGCTGAGACCGGTGTCGGCCGTGTCGTGGCGGCGGCGCCCCATGCCGGTCAGCAGGCGGCTGAACTTTATCATTGATTTAATAATTTGTGTATTGTTTTTTTTGAATATTACACCACCGCGGCCGGCCACCGGCGGGCGTTTTCACGTGCCGGACCGGAACCCTTACCAGGGGTAGTGGGGCAAATCACCCACTTTTGCGACTTTTGCCCCAGTTGTGCCGCTGGATCGTGCCGGAATCTCCGGTTTTGCGGCCCCACACCACATTTTTCTCATCACTGTGTGATTTCACGCATGAAAGTGGGGCTTTTCCAACAGTAGTTCGTGCCGGTGTGGGACAAGGAGGGGACGCTCTCCTTCGTCGGCGGCTACGGCGGCGGCGGACGGAGCATCGGGCAAATAACCATTTTCCCGTGTCTTATCGACGACCTGGTGCTGCCACATCCCGTGAGCCGTCCGCATCCGCTCATTTCCCGCCGGCCTATGCGCCACCGGCGGTATTCACACTAGCAGGATGCGTGCCGAGGCTCCGGTGCCGTCCGCCGTCCGCCGGATGCTCCCCCGGCCGGTCCCCCTCCCGGAGCGTCGCCGCGGCGCGACCGGCGTGGTTGGCAGGTAATGTGCATATATGAGGTTTCAATTTGACCGAGAGGTGGGGGTATGAAACTAAGGCAGGTGGTGTTGGTAATGTTCATGGTGGTCGCCGCCATAGCCGCCCGGGGGTACGGGTATGACGGCACCGATCTGAAGACCATAAAGAATCTGGCCGAGCAGGGCAACCCCGAGGCGCAGATGAAGCTCGGGGTGATGCTCTCCTCCGGCGTGGGGGTCCCCCTGGACAAACAGCAGGGGCTCACCTGGTACGAGAAGTCGGCGAGCCAGGGGTACGCGCCGGGGCAGTGGAACCTCGCCTTTGCTTACATACGGGGGGAGGTGGTGCCCCAGGATTTCAAGAAGGCCTTCGGGCTGCTGCAGAAAGCGGCTGACGCAGGTTTCGACAGCGCCCAGTACGACCTCGGCATGATGTACCTGCAGGGGCTCGCGGTACCGGCACCCGATCAGGACAAGGCGGAGGTATGGTTCCGCCGTGCGGCCGCCCAAGGGAACCGGGACGCCAGGAAGATCCTGAAGGAGCTGGCCGAGGGGCACTGACCGCAAGAGCCGGTCCCCAGCAAGAACGCGAATGTTTCCAGGAGTAGCCCATGCCGAACATCTTCAATGCTGAGAATGCCTCCCCCTCCCGCGCCTGCTTCGATTTCAGCCATGTCGCCGGTGAGCTCGAGGAGAGCCGCAAGCGGCTGGCCGCGGTATTCGATACCGTCCAGGTCGGCATCGTCATCATCGACGCCGAAACCCATGCCATCGTAGACGCCAACCCCAAGGCGGTCGAGATGATCGGCACCGACAGGGAGGGGATGGTCGGCTCGGTCTGCCACTGCTTCATCTGCCCCGAGGAGACCGGTCACTGTCCCATCACCGACCAGGGGCAGCGCATCGACAACGCCGAGCGGCAGCTGTTGAAGGCCAACGGCGACACCATCACCATCGTGAAAACGGTGGCGCGGGTGAACCTGCACGGGCGCGACCACCTGATCGAGAGCTTTTTGGACATCACCGACAGAAAGCGGGCCGAGGAGGAGCTCAAGGAGAGCGAGGAGCGCTACCGCGACATCCTTGAGAACGCCAACGACCTGATCCAGAGCGTGGACGCCAAGGGGAACTTCATCTATGTGAACAACGCCTGGAAGAGGACCTTGGGGTATTCGGACGAGGACGTGGCCTCAATGAACATCTTCGACGTGATCAAGCCCTGCTGCCAGAACCACTGCGCCACGATGTTCGATGAGCTGAAAAGCGGCGCCAGGATCCCGCGGGTGGAGGTGGAGTTCGTCGCCAAGGACGGGCGCAGCATCATCCTCGAAGGGAGCATAAACTGCAACACCAGTAGCGGGCGTGCGATCAGCACCAGGGGGATATTCCGCGACATCACCGAGCGCAAGAAGATGGAAGCGGAACTGACGCAGAGCGAGGACCGTTACAGAAAGCTCTTCGAGAATGCGCCCGAGGCGATCCTGGTGCAGCACGAGGGGCGCTACGTATGCGCCAACAGGGAGGCATGCAACCTCCTGGGGGTGGAGAGCCCCGAGGAGCTCATCGGCCACTCCATCTTCTCCTTCGTGCATCCGGACTACCACGCCATGGTCGTCGAGAGGATCCAGCACATTAACGACACCGGGGAGCCTTCGCCGCTGCGCGAATCGCGCATGGTGCAAAAAGACGGGACCGTCATCGACGTGGAGGCGGTGGCCACCGGGATCGTGTTCCAGGGGCAGCAGGCCATCCAGGTCATCATCCGCGACATCACCGAGCGCAAGCAGGTCGAGGAACAGCGCAGGGAGTTGAACACCCGCCTGGAGAAGATGGTCGAGGAGAAGACCCGGCACCTGAAGGAGGCCCAGACCAAGCTGATCCAGTCGGAAAAGATGGCGACCCTGGGAGAGGTCATCGCCGGCGCCGCGCATGAGCTCAACAACCCCCTGGCGGGGATACTGGGCGCCATCCAGATGTTGCGCAGCAACGCCCTGCACCATCCCATCGACCCGGAGCTCATGGAGGGGATCGACGTCCTCGAGAGCATCGAGAGCGCAGCGGTGCGCTGCCAGAAGATCGTCGAGGACCTGGTCCGCTTCACCACCCAGGTGCGCTGCAACTTCAGCATGATGGACATCAACGAGGTGCTCAGGGACACCCTGGAGATCATGTCGGGGCCATTCGCTGAGCAGAAGATCACCGTGCAGCTGGACCTGGACCCGGAGGTGCCCCAGATCGAGGGGGATTTCGTCAAGCTCCTGGAGGTCTACGTGAACCTGCTGCAAAACGCGAAGAGCGCCCTCCCCGATGGCGGCAGCATCGACCTTTGCACGGCGCTGGTGAAGAAGTATGGCGAACCGCTGCAGGTCTCGGTGGTGATCCGCGACAACGGCTGCGGCATCCCTCCCCAGAACCTGGCCAAGATCTTCGATCCCTTCTTCACAACCAAACCCGCAGGGAGGGGGCCCGGCCTCGGGCTCACCGTCTGCTACGGCATCGTGAAGCGTCACGGAGGCGACATAGACGTCCGTTCCACGGTCGGCAAGGGGACAGAGGTGACGGTCACCATCCCGGTCCGGCAGCGAAATGCCGCCAGCTGACACCCTTGCCGGCCCGGCGCCCGCCCCGTCGCGGCCGAGTGGTAAGACTAATTTCATTTGACATTTCCCTCCCCATCTGGTTAAACCGTTTACGCGATGGCACGGGCGTTACGCCTGCCGAGACCTTCGGGAGGAGGAGCGGGCCCGGCTCGAAGCGCGTCACAACGGACAGCACCGGAAAATAGATAAACGATAATACTAAACCATCCGCGAGGGTGGGACGGAAAGCCCAAGGGTCTCCCCGAGACAGCCGGGTTGCCGAAATATCTAGCGCAGGTCGAGCTAAGATACCGGCAACCCGTTTTTTTTTGCGCGTTTCTAATGGTGGTTTTTAAACCTGTGCCCTTCCGCAGGCGCGGCCGGGGGGCGGTTTCCTCCTCTCCCCATCGCCTCATCACACACTATATGCATGCCGGGGCCGCAGCGGGCCTCCGGCAGGAGAGACCCTCATGCACGATGCGGCTAACGGCCCACCACCGGGTTCGCAACCGGGCTTCCACTCCGTGCAGTTGTTGAACCGGCTGCCGCAGGACGAGGAGCGCCTTGCGATGCTGAAGGAAGCCATCGACTGTCTTCCCATCGGCGCGGGGATCACCATCAGCGACAAGGAAGGCAAGATCGTCTACGTGAACCAGGCGGAGGCGGAGATGCATGGCTACGCGTCCGAAGAACTGCTCGGCAGGCCGGCGCGCATCCTGGCGCCCCAGGGGAATGGGGGGGGGCGAAGCATCGACTACCGGAGCGCGGGCCTTTGGAAGCGCGAGTGCCTGAACGTGCGCAAGGACGGCCAGATCTTCCCGGTCCAGCTCACCTCCAAGCCGATCAGGAACGCCGCCGGCGACTACCTGGGCATGTTGACCGCCTGCGAGGACATGACCCAGCGCAAGCTGTGCGAGAAGCAGCTGGAAACCCTCGCCTACTACGACAGCGTCACGAAGCTCCCCAACCGGGCCCTCCTCATGGACCGCCTGCACCAGGCCCTCGCCCTCGCCCTGCGCGAGCGCCGCGAGCTGGCCCTGCTCTTTCTCGACCTGGACAACTTCAAGGATCTGAACAGCTCCCGGGGACACGAGGTGGGGGACAAGTTCCTGCAGGAGGTGGCGGCGAGGCTCGCGAACTCCGTGTGCGAGTCCAATACCCTGGCCCGGCTAGGGGGGGACGAGTTCGTCATCTTGATCAACGCGGTGCCGGGGGAGGAGGGGGTGGCTGCCACCGCCGCGAGGCTGCAGGCCCTCTTCTGCGAGCCCTTCCTCATCGACGGGGAGGAACTTTACGGCAGCACCAGCATCGGCATCGCCATGTACCCGGGAGACGGTGAGGACGTGGAGAGCCTGCTGCGCAGCGCGGACCAGGCGCTGTACCAGGCCAAGAGCGAGGGGAAGGCGGGCTACCAGTTCTTCTCCCAGGAGATGAACCAGGTGAACATGCGCCGGGTGGCGCTGGAAAACGGGATGCGCCAGGGCGTGGCCCGGGGGGAATTCTACCTGTACTTCCAGCCCCAGTGGGACCTGAAAAACCTGCGGCTGACCGGGGCGGAGGCGCTTTTGCGCTGGCACAGCGCCGAGTTCGGCGTGGTGGGGCCCGATGAGTTCATCCCCATCGCCGAGTCCTGCGGCTTCATCTTCGATCTGGGGGAGCTGGTGCTGCGGGAGGCGTGCCTGCACGCGGTGGAGTGGGACCTGCTCTGCCCGGGACTCAGGGTCGCCGTCAACATCTCGGGGCGGCAGTTCCGGCAGCACGACTTCCTGCAGACCGTCGCCCGCATCGTGGAGGAGACCGGCGTCCGCGCAAGTTCCCTGGAACTCGAGTTGACCGAGAGCGTCATCATGGAACGCGCCGAGAAGAACATCCACGCGCTGCAGGCGTTGAAGTGGATGGGGGTGCGGCTCAGCATCGACGACTTCGGCACCGGTTATTCCTCGCTCAACTACCTGAAACACTTTCCCATCGATGCCATCAAGATCGATCGCTCCTTCATCGCCGATCTCGTCACCGACAGCGATGATGCCGCCATTGCCGAGGCCATCATCTCCATGGCGCACAGCCTGAAACTCAAGGTGATCGCCGAGGGGGTCGAGAGCGAGGCGCAACTCGATTTCCTGGTGGACCGGTGCTGCGACGAGGCGCAGGGGTTCTACTTCGCCCCCCCGATGCCCGCGGAGGACTTCACCGGCTATGTGAAGCGATTCTTTGCGACTGAAGATGTATCCAAACCGTTGAGTGTCGCACGCTGACCTCACCGCCCAAGGAGGAACACCCATGAAAACGATGCAACAGATAGCGCGTACCCTCGTGCTGCAGGCCGTCGCCCTGCCGCTTATGCTCTCCCAGGCGCAAGCGGGGAACGTCGGCGTTGACGTCAACATCCATCTCGGCAACGAACCGCGTCCCGTGGTGGTGGCCCCGGCCCCCGCCCCCCGTCCGGTCGTGGTGGCGCCCGCCCCGGTCCCGGTGTACCAGCCGGAGCCCTATTACGATGAGCCCGAAGAGGACGTTCAGTTCATCTACCCGCAGCCGCTGGGGTTCTACGTGGCGGTGGGGGTCCCTTATGACCTCTTCTACATCAACAACGTCTACTTCAGCTTCCGTGACGGGCGCTGGTACCGCTCTCCTGACAACCGCGGCCGCTGGGTCCCGGTCGGGTACCGCGAGCTCCCCTCGCCGCTGCGCCGCTACCGCATCGAGCGTATCCGGGAGTACCGTGCCCACGAGTACGCCGTTTACCAGCGCGACCGGGCGCACTACCAGGGGAAACACCGCAGCGACCGCGGCTACTGGAAGGCGCGCCACGAGCAGCAAAAGGACGAGAAGAGGTATTCCAAGGAGCAAAGAAAGGAAGAGAAGCGCTTCGAAAAGGAGCAAAGAAAGGAAGAGAAGCGCTTCGAAAAGGAGCAAAGAAAAGAAGACAAGCGCTACGAGAAGGAGCAGCGCAAGGAGCACAAGCGCGCCGAACACGAACAACGCGGCGAGGAGAGGGGATATGACCGGGACCGCCACGGCCGCGACTAGCGTGAACCGTTGCGGCTGGGCCGGAAACGATCCCCTTTACTGCGCCTACCATGACCTCGAATGGGGAGTGCCGGTGCACGACGACCGGCTCCTCTTCGAGTTCCTGACCCTGGAGGGGGCGCAGGCGGGGCTCTCCTGGATCACCATCCTTAGAAAGCGCGAGGGGTACCGCCGCGCTTTCGCCTGCTTCGATCCGGAGGTCGTGGCCCGCTTCTCGGAAGCCGACCTGGCCCGGCTCATGGCCGACCCCTCCATCGTCCGCAACCGGCTGAAGATAGGTTCGACGGTGGACAACGCGCGCGCCTTTCTGGGCGTGCAGCAGGAGTTCGGCTCCTTCGACGCCTACCTGTGGCGCTTCGTGGACGGCGCCCCCGTGCAAAACGCCTGGCGCACCCTTTCCGAGATCCCCCCCCGCAGTGACGTCTCGGACCGGTTAAGCCGCGACCTCAAACGGCGCGGGTTCCGCTTCGTGGGGAGCACCATCTGCTATGCCCTGATGCAGGCGGTGGGGATGGTCAACGACCATACCGTCGACTGCTTCCGCTGGTCCCAGCTGCAAAACGGGTGACCGGGAAAACCGCCAGCGAAAACCTGCCGATACGCATTGCGCCCCGCCCCGATTTCGGGTAATTATTTAGGGTCGTTCCTCAAGCAGTACATCCCCCTTTCACGAACCGGAAAGCCCCGGCCGTGACGGTTCCCGGCGAACCGTCCCCCGCGGCGGTCCGGCTCGACCAGGAGAACCCATGTTCCGTCGCACCAAGATCGTAGCCACCGTCGGCCCCGCCTCCGACTCCGAGCAGATGCTGGACGCCCTGATCCACGCCGGCGTCGATGTCTTCCGCCTCAACTTCTCCCACGGCGATTATGACTCCAAGGCTGCGGCCATCAGCCGCATCCGCAAGCTGTCACACGAACGCGAGCACGCGGTGGCCATCCTCGGAGATCTCCAGGGACCCAAGATCCGGACCGGCCTCATGGCGGGAGGCTCCATGGAGCTCGTGACCGGCAGCGAGGTCGTGGTCACCACCCGGGAGGTGCTGGGGGAGCAGAACCTGATCCCGACCATCTACCAGGGGCTGCCGCGCGACGTGAAGCCGCAGGACCGGATCCTCCTCGACGACGGCCTCATGGAGTTGAAGGTGCTCGGCGTGGCGGGTGACGACGTGCGCTGCCAGGTGGTGACCGGGGGGCTCTTGAAGGACCGCAAGGGGATCAACCTTCCCGGCGCGAAGGTTTCCGCACCCGCGCTCACGGAGAAGGACAAGGAGGATCTGCGGTTCTGCATGGAACAGCAGCTCGACTACGTCGCCCTTTCCTTCGTGCGGGAGGCGTCCGATGTCGTCGAGCTCAGGGATATCATCGACCAGGCGGGTTCCCCGCTGCGCATCATCGCCAAGATCGAGAAGCCCGAGGCGGTGCTCAATTTCGCCGCCATCCTGCGGGTCTCGGACGGGATCATGGTCGCCCGCGGCGATCTGGGCGTTGAACTGAACCCCGAGAAGGTGCCCCTGATTCAAAAGCGCATCATCCGCAGCTGCAACGACGCCGGCAAGCCCGTGATCACCGCGACCCAGATGCTGGAGAGCATGGTGAACAACCCGCGCCCGACCCGCGCCGAGACCTCGGACGTCGCCAACGCCATCCTGGACGGCACCGACGCCATCATGCTCTCCGCGGAGACCGCCTCGGGCAAGTACCCGGTGGAAGCGGTTTCCATGATGGTGCAGGTCGCGCGCGACATCGAGAACGATCCCCAGCTCATGGCCCAGTGCTGCAAGACGCCCAACGGTCAGGGGAGCCTCCCCAATATCTCCGAGGTCATCGGCATGGCGGCCTGCCGGGCCGCCGAAAGCGTCAAGGCCTCGGCCATCCTCGCCTTCACCCAGACCGGCAGCACCGCCGCGCTGGTCTCCAAGTACCGCCCGGCCCAGCCCATCCTCGCGGTGACGCCCTCGCAGCAGGTGCGCCGCCGGCTTGCCCTCTACGCAGGGGT
Source organism: Geomonas subterranea (assembly GCF_019063845.1). Lineage (NCBI taxonomy): Bacteria > Pseudomonadati > Thermodesulfobacteriota > Desulfuromonadia > Geobacterales > Geobacteraceae > Geomonas > Geomonas subterranea. Next base: position 2,529,199 of record NZ_CP077683.1, on the reverse strand, counting down.
GCACGCGTTGCGGGTCGACATCGAGGGTGACACCGAGTCGCAGATCATCTCGGTGGAGGCGGCGGTGCTCGAAACGGCGTGGCTCGAGAAGGGGGATCTCGTGGTGATCACCATGGGGAGCCCGCTGTCGAGCCCCGGCACCACCAATCTCATGAAGGTGCATCGGCTGGAGGAACCGGGATCGCGCTCCGAGCGCTGACTCCTAACGCCACTGTCAGGGGGGGCTTTGGCCCCCTTTTTCTGTGCCGGGCTCACGGACAACGACTGAGCCGGATCGCGAAAAAGGTCTTTCTTTGGCAGTTCCTGGTCCAGTTTCATGCCCCCCTGCCGCGTCGCGCTCTGTGAATCCATCGATTTAGGCGTTGCGCTGGGGTGGGGTAGGTGCTATAACTGTTGCGATCACTCGCATGAGGATCGGTGCTGCGTGATGGCCGACAACCGGGCGGAGTTATGACAATCAGGCCAGGTTCGTTGCCGCGTATCGAGGGTTTAGTCCAATGGCTAGACCCTCTTTCATTATCTTTGTCATGGAGGTTGCTGCTATGAGTGTGATACTGGTTACGGGTGGCGCCGGTTACATAGGGAGTCACGTGGTTCGACAGCTTTCCGAGGCGGGGCACGAGGTGGTGGTGTTCGACAACCTCTCCACCGGTTCGGCCGACGCGCTGGTGCACGGGGAGCGTCTCATCGTCGGAGACCTCTCCGACCAGGGGAGGATCCGGGAGGTGCTGAAGGAGACCGGGGCGAAGTCCGTCCTGCATTTCGCGGCCGCCATCATCGCCCCGGAGTCGGTGCAGCTGCCGCTCAAGTACTACACCAACAACACCAGGAACACGCTGAACCTCGTGCAGGCCTGCGTCGATCACGGCGTCGAGCGCTTCATCTTCTCCAGCACCGCGGCGGTCTACGGCATCCCCGAGGGGGGGCGCGCCTCGGAGCAGAGCCGCACCGCCCCCATAAATCCCTACGGCACCTCAAAGCTTATGAGCGAGTGGATGCTCAGGGACGCCGCCTTCGCCCACGGCTTCTCCTACGTGGCGCTTCGCTACTTCAACGTGGCCGGCGCCGACCCGCAGGCGCGCATGGGGCAGAGAACCCCCGAGGCGACCCACCTGATCAAGGTCGCCTGCCAGGCCGCCCTTGGCGCCCGCGACGGTGTATCCATCTTCGGAACCGATTACGACACCCCCGACGGCACCGGCATCCGCGACTACATCCATATCGAGGACCTCGCTTCGGCGCACCTGGCGGCGCTTGCCTACCTGAAAGCGGGCGGCGCTTCCGACGTCATCAACGTGGGGTACGGCAAGGGGAGCAGTGTCCGCGAAGTGATCAAGGTGGTGAAAGACGTAAGCGGCGTGGATTTCAGGGTGAACGAGGCGCCGCGCCGTCCGGGCGACCCGGACAGCCTGATTGCGGTGGCCGACAAGGTCCGCACCCTCCTTAACTGGACGCCGGCCCACAACGACCTGCACACCATCGTGGCCGATGCCTGGCGCTGGGAGCAGAAGCTTTGGCAATCCCGCTAGCCAAGGCGCGGGGATAACCAACATATACGATGTTCCCGGGGCGCGGTCACAGCGGCCGGCGCGGGGAGCGCAGAAGGAGATGGCATGATAAAAAGCATGACCGGCTATGGCAAGGGGGAGGCCGTCCACGAGGCGGGGCGCTTCGTCGTCGAGGTGCGCTGCGTGAACCACCGTTACGGCGAGATCACCGTCAAGCTCCCCCGCGTGCTGCTGCAGTTCGAGAACGAGATCAAGAAGCGGGTGGGCGAGAGGCTCGTCCGCGGCAAGATCGACGTCTTCATCCAGGTGGAGAACGCGGTCGCCCTCGGGGTGCCGACGGCCAACCTGCCGCTGGCCCGCGGCTACCTGAAGGCCTTCCAGACCATTGGCGAGGCGCTGGGGCTCTCCGGCGAGGTCGATCTGGCGCTGGTGGCGTCGCAGCGTGACGTGGTCACCGTGGCGGCCGAGGCCGAGGCGACCCTCGAGGAGATGCCGCAGGAACTGATGTCCGCGCTGGAGGAAGCCCTGCGCCGGGTGGACGAGATGCGCCTTTTCGAGGGGGAGTCGCTCTACGCCGACTTCCAGAGACGCCGCGAGACCTTGGCGCAGCTGATCGGGAAGGTCGCCGCGCGCGCCCCGCAGGTGGTTGCCGAGTACGGCCAGCGCCTGAAGGAGAGGATCGCGCAGCTTTTGGGCGAGGCCTCCCTTCCCGAGGAGCGCCTGGTCCAGGAGGTCGCGGTCATGGCCGACAAGTGCGACGTCACCGAGGAACTGGTGCGCCTGGAAAGCCACCTGCGCCAGTTCGACGAGACCCTGGCCAAAAGCGAGCCGGTGGGGAGAAAGCTCGACTTCCTGCTCCAGGAGATCAACCGCGAAGTGAACACCATCGGCTCCAAGGGTAACGATGCCCAGATGGCGGCCCTGGTGGTGGAGCTGAAGGCGGAGCTGGAGAAGATCCGCGAGCAGGTGCAGAACATAGAGTAGGGGAACTTTACAGTTTGGGGGTCCGCCGCCTCTGTTTTGTAGCGGATCCCGACAACGGCAACGGGTGATCTATGAAACGTGAAGGCGTATTGTACGTGATTTCGGCCCCTTCTGGGGCAGGCAAGACCTCGCTCTGTAAGGAAATAATTGACATCTTTCCTAACTTGCGGCATTCTGTCAGCTACACGACGCGCCCTCCCCGGAACGGAGAGGTGCACGGGCGTGATTATTTTTTTGTGGGTAAGGACGAGTTCGACCGGATGGTCGAGGACGGGGAATTCGCCGAGTGGGCCGAGGTGCACGGCAACTTCTACGGCACGTCGCTCGCCACCCTCAAGGAATCCCGTGCCGAGGGGATCGACCTTATCCTTGATATCGACTGCCAGGGTGCGCGGCAGCTGAAAGGGCGTTTCGAAGGAGGGGTCTACATCTTCGTACTCCCGCCCAGCATCGAGGAGCTCAGGCGCCGCCTGGACAACCGCTCCTCCGACTCGCAGGAAGTCATCGAGCGCCGCATCCACAACGCCTCCGGCGAGATCAAGGAAGCGCGCTGGTACGATTACATCATCGTCAACGACAAGTTTTCCGAGGCCCTGGACCAGCTGAAAAGCGTGCTCATCGCCGAGCAGTGCCGCACCAGTCGCCTGCTGCAGGGGCTTTCCAGGATCTTCACGATTTAGACGTTTAACATCACAAAGGGGATTTCACTTATGGCAAGGGTTACCGTAGAAGATTGCCTCGAGAAGGTGGACAACCGCTTCCTCCTGGTCATGCTCGCCTCCAAGAGGGTGAAGCAGCTGTTCAAGGGCGCCAAGCCGCTCATCGACAACAGGGCAGCGAACAAGAACGTGGTCGTCTCCCTCAGGGAAATCGCCGCCGGCAAGATCGGCTGCGAGATCGGCAAGAAAGGTCGTTAACAGATCGAAAGGGAGGCGCGTGAGCGGTCTCCCTTTTTTTCAAACCGGCTGGGGCTATCGGCTGACGGGGCATCTGCCCCGGTGCTGTTAGCCCCTTCTTTTTCCAGATAAAACGGGCGCGATGATACGACTCAACGACATACTCGACAAGGTCTCCTCCTACAACCCGGGTGCGGACCTTGACCTTTTACGCAAGGCCTACGTCTTCTGCGCCAAGGTACACCAGGGGCAGACCCGGCTCTCGGGAGAGCCCTACCTGATCCACCCGATGGAGGTGGCGGGGATCCTGGCGGACCTGAAACTGGACCTCCCCGCCGTGGTGACCGGCCTTTTGCACGACACCGTCGAGGACACCCTGACCACCCACGAGGAGCTGGAGTCGCTCTTTGGCGCCGAGGTGGCGCGCCTGGTGGACGGCGTCACCAAGATCGGCAAGATCCACTTCAAGACCAAGGAGGAGAGCCAGGCCGAGAACTTCCGCAAGATGCTCCTCGCCATGGCGACCGACATCCGGGTCATCCTGGTCAAGCTCGCCGACCGCCTGCACAACATGCGCACCCTGCAGTACCAGCCCGAGCCCAAGCAGCGCACCATCGCCAAGGAGACGCTGGACATCTACGCCCCCATCGCCAACCGGCTCGGTATCTCCTGGGTTAAGGGGGAGCTGGAGGACCTTTCCTTCCGCTACCTGGAGCCGCAGCTCTACTACGACTTGGCGGGCAAGGTCGCCAAGAAGAAACAGGAGCGCGAGTCCTACGTCGCCACGGTCAAGGACATCATCAAGAAGCAGCTCGAGGAGCACGGTATCAAGGGGGACGTCTCCGGCCGCTCCAAGCACCTCTACTCCATCTACAAGAAGATGCAGAGCCGCAACGTCGACATCGACGAGATCTACGACCTGATCGCGATCCGGGTCTCGGTGGACGACATCCGCGAGTGCTACGAGGTGCTGGGGATCATCCATTCCACCTGGAAGCCGATTCCGGGGCGCTTCAAGGACTACATCGCCATGCCCAAGGGGAACATGTACCAGTCGCTGCACACGACGGTCATCGGCCCCTACGGCGAGAGGATGGAGGTGCAGATACGCACCGCCGAGATGCACCGCGTGGCCGAGAGCGGCATCGCGGCGCACTGGAAGTACAAGGAAGGTAAGGGGTACGACGAGAAGGAGGTGCGCCGCTTCACCTGGATCCGGCAGCTTCTCGAGTGGCAGCAGGAGCTCGACGACTCCAAGGAGTTCATGGACACGGTGAAGGTCGAGCTCTTCCCGGAGGACGTCTTCATCTTCACCCCGAAGGGGGACGTGAAGGGGTTCCCGAAAGGGTCCACCCCCATCGACTTCGCCTACTCGGTGCACACCGACGTCGGCCACCGCTGCGTAGGCGCCAAGGTGAACGGCAAGCTGGTCCCTCTGAAGTACGAGCTGAAGACCGGCGACATCGTCGAGGTGATCACATCGCCGCACCACACCCCGAGCAAGGACTGGCTGAAGATCGTCAAGAGCTCGCGGGCGCGCAACAAGATCAGGGCCTGGGTGAAGACCGAGGAGCGGATGAGGAGCATCACCCTCGGGCGCGAGATCTGCGAAAAGGATTTCCGCCGCTACTCCTTGAACTTCGGCAAGCTGCAAAAGACGGGCGAGCTGAAGAAGGTGGCCCAGGAGTTCGGCTTCCAGACCGAGGACGACCTGATGGCCTCGGTCGGCTACGGGAAGCTCTCCGCGAACCAGGTGGTCGGCAAGCTGGTTCCGGCCGACAAGATAGAGGCGGCCAAGGAACAGAAGGAAACCCGCATCGGCAAGGTGATCGGTGCGCTCAAGGGAAAATCCTCCTCCGCCATCGAGATCAACGGCGTCGAGGACGTACTGGTGCGCTTCGGCAAGTGCTGCAATCCCCTTCCCGGCGACGAGATCACCGGCTTCATCACCCGCGGGCGCGGCGTCACCGTGCACACCGCCGACTGCCCCTTCGCCATGGCGCTGGAGCCGGAGCGGCGCATCGAGGTGGCCTGGAACAAGGGGAAAAAGAGCGCGCTGCCGGTCAAGATCCGCGTCGTGTGCAACGACGAGAAGGGGATCCTCGCCAACATCGCCACCGCCATCACCAACTGCGAGGCCAACATCTCCAGCGCCTCCATCCAGAGCACCTTGGACAAGCGGGGTGAGAACCTCTTCGAGGTGGACGTGACCGACCTCGACCACCTGAAGAAGGTGTTCGCCGCCATCATGAAGGTGAAGGGCGTCATCAAGGTGGAGCGCCTGAAGAGCTAGTCCGCCTTATCCCCTCGCCCTCCGGGAGAGGGGCAGGGGTGAGGGCGCTGCGAAGTGGCAGGATGGTGCGTAGGGGCGATCCCCTCACCCGGCTTTCTCCCACAGGGAGAGCGGGAGTTCGTGTCAGTCGAAAAAAGCAAGAAGAAGGAGGAAGGCATGAAGGAAATCATCAGCACCGACCAGGCACCCAAGGCGATCGGCCCCTATTCACAGGGCGTGAAAGCCGGGGGCTTTCTCTTTCTCTCCGGCGCCATCGCGCTCGACCCGGCCACCGGCGAGGTCGTGCAGGGGGGCGTCGTGGCGGAGACCGAGCAGGTCATGAAGAACATCGGCGCCCTTCTGGCTGCAGCCGGGCTGGGCTTCCAGGACGTGGTCAAGACCACCATCTACCTGGCCAACATGGGGGATTTCGCAACGGTGAACGGCATCTACGGCGGCTACTTCCAGGAGAACCCGCCTGCCCGAAGCACCGTCGAGGTGAAAGGGCTGCCGCGCGGCGTCCTGGTGGAGATAGAGGTCACCGCTCTTTGCCGTTAAGGGAAGGGACGGGCAAAAATAAAGCCGCAGGCGCTCATTGCGCCGCGGCTTTAGGGACTGTGCGGAAGATCTTCTTAGAGAGCCTTGGTGACGTGACCGGAGCGGATGCAGCGGGTGCAGACCTTGATGCTCCTGACGGTACCGTTTTTCACGGCCTTGATCTTCTGCAGGTTCGGGCGCCAAATTTTGCTGGTCTTGTTGTTGGCGTGGCTAACGTTATTCCCGAAGCTAGGGCCTTTACCGCAAATCTCGCATATTCTGGACATTTCTTTGTACCCTCCGGTGATTACTGAAGTCGTAATTAGTAGCAGAAACTCGTCGCCGTTGCAAGCAAAAAGTGGCGGGAATCTCGTTTTTTTAGGTGCTAAATCATGGCTTTATTGAAGGGGTTGTTCTCCCTCTTGTTGTTGATACTGATTGTACTAAGCGTTCTGTTCGTGGACTTCGTGTACAAGACCTTCTCCCTGACGCCGCGCGACGTGAAGAGTGACGCCATCGTGGTGTTGACCGGAGGGCGAGGCCGGGTGGAGGAAGGGGTGCGGCTGTACCGCGCCGGGCAGGGGAAGAAGCTGTTCCTGATCGGCGTGGACCCCGCGGTGAAAAAGCGCGAGCTCTACCAGGGTGAGGGGGCGGGGAACGTCTACCTGGAGCAGAATTCCCGCAACACCCTGGAGAACGCCATCTATGCCCGTGACCTCATCATGAAGTACAAGGTCGGCTCCATCAAGCTGATCACCTCGCGCTACCACATGAAGCGCTCCACCATCCTGTTCAGGAACGCGCTCCCCAAGGACGTGGCCATCTACCCGCACCCGGTCGACTCCAGCAATCTCAAGGAAGAGTGGTGGAGCCATTCCGGGAGCTTCAAGCTCCTCTTCTCCGAGTTCTACAAGTACTGCATCCTGCGTTTCTTCTTCATGTTCGCACCCGGCGAGCTGAGGCCGCTGCCGCTGCCGGTGAACAACTAAGGCGCCTCACGCAAAGCCGCAAAGGCGCAAAGAAAGAACCAACTTCACAAACAAACAGGGATGAAGGGGATAGAAGGGATAAAACCAGATCTTGGTTTATATCCTCTTCATCCCTTTCATCCCTGTTAAACGTTTTGCCTTACCTTGCTTTGCGTCTTTGCGTCTTTGCGTGAGCGTGAGCGTGAGGAGGTTTACTCCCCTTTCTCCTCGATCCTCGGGAAGAGCGCTTCGGCCTTGGCGATGGCGGTGCCCGGCTTCAGGCCGCCCCAGGTGAGCCCTTCCTCGCTGGCTTCCTCGGGCCACCCCAGGCAGCAGAGACCCTTCTGCGCGGTCTTCGGCATGAAGGCGGAGAGCAGCGTGTAGACCACCCTCTGGCTTTCCAGCATGTAGTACATCACGGTGGAGAGACGCTCGCGCTGCTCGGGATCCTTGGCCAGCGCCCACGGGGCGGTCTCGTCGATGTACTTGTTCCCCGCGGAGATGACTTCCCATATCGCCTGCAGCGCGCGGCTGAAGGCGAGGTCCTCGATGAATCCATCCACCTGGCCGATCATGGCCGTGGTCTTCTCGCGCAGCGCGGTATCCACCTCGGACTCCGCCCCAGGCGCCTGCAACACGCCGCCGAAGTACTTGCCGAGCATGGCGGTGGAGCGGTTCAACAGGTTGCCCAGGTCGTTGGCCAGGTCCGAGTTGATGCGGTGGATGAGCGCCTGGTGCGAGAAGTCGCCGTCGAGGCCGAAGGGGACCTCGCGCAGGAGGAAGTAGCGCACCGCGTCCACGCCGTACTTGTCGACCAGCATGTTCGGCTCGACCACGTTCTGCAGGCTCTTGCTCATCTTCTGCCCCTCGACGGTCCACCAGCCGTGGGCGAAGACCTTCTTCGGGATGGGAAGACCGGCCGCCATCAGGAAGGTGGGCCAGTAGACGGTGTGGAACCTAAGGATGTCCTTGCCGATCAGATGTACGTCGCAGGGCCAGTATGTGCCGAAGTCGCCCCCCTCCTCCGGGTAGCCGAGCGCGGTGATGTAGTTGGTGAGCGCGTCGAACCAGACGTACACCACGTGCTTGTCGTTGCCCGGCACCGGGATGCCCCACTGGAAGGTGGTGCGGGACACGGAGAGGTCACGCAGCCCTTCCTTCACGAAGGAGATGATCTCGTTGCGGCGGCTTTTGGGCTGGATGAAGTCGGGATTCGCCTCGATGTGCGCCAGAAGCTGATCCTGGTATTTGCTCATCCTGAAGAAGTAGGATTCCTCCTTGAGCTTCTCGGTGGGGCGGTTGCAGTCCGGGCACTTGAAGTCGATCAGCTGGGTCTCGGTCCAGAAGGTCTCGCACGGGGTGCAGTACCAGTCCTCGTACTCGCCGAGATAGATGTCACCCTTCTCCATGACCCGCTCGAAGAGGACGGAGACCCCCTTCTTGTGCCGCTCCTGCGTGGTGCGGATGAAATCGGTGTTGGAGATCTCCAGCTTCTCCCAGAGCGACTGGAAACGCTTCATGACGCGGTCGGCGAGCTCGAGCGGCGTCTCGCCGGCGGCGGTGGCGGCCTTCTCGACCTTCTGCCCGTGCTCGTCGGTACCGGTGAGGAAGAATACGTCGAAACCCTTGAGCCGCTTGTAGCGGGCCAGCACGTCCGCAGCCAGGGTGGTGTACGCGTGCCCTATGTGCGGGACGTCATTTACGTAGTAGATGGGGGTGGTGACGTAAAAAGCGGGTTTCATTGTGGTTTCTCCTTTTTTCTTTCCTTGACGTCGACGGGCCTGTTGCGGCGCTGCTTGCCGGGTCCCTGGGATTTCCCCTTGTCGCCCCCCTGCTGTTCACCTTTGCCCTGCGGCGGCTTCTTCACGCGGTCGCTGATGTTCTCGGGGGCGATGTCCTCCCCCTTCAGGGTGACCAGCGAGTCGTCCGCCGTCTTCAGCGTGACGGTCTGTTCCAGCACGTTGACCTTGACCACCTCTCCGTCGTGGCAGCCGCACTGCACCCTCTTGCCACACTTGGGAAGCCCCTTGCGCAGGCCGCAGTACGTGTCGAACTCGTAGGAGAGGCAGCAAAGGAGCCTGCCGCACTGGCCGGAGATCTTGCTCGGGTTGAGCGCCAGGTTCTGCTCCTTGGCCATCTTCACCGAGACCGGCTCGAACTCGCGCAGGTATGAGGAGCAGCAGAGCTCGCGGCCGCAGATGCCGATGCCGCCGACCATCTTCGACTCGTCCCTGACCCCGATCTGGCGCATCTCGATCCTGGTGTGGAAGGCGTGGGCCAGGTCCTTGACCAGTTCCCGGAAGTCCACCCGGCCGTCCGCGGTGAAGTAGAAGATCGCCTTGGAGCCGTCGAAGAGGTATTCGACCTTGACGAGCTTCATGTCCATGTTCCGCTCTTTGATGCGGGCCAGGCAGAACTTGTGGGCCTCCTTCTCCTTGGCGGTGTTGGCGGCCAGCGTCGCCAGGTCGGCCAGTTCGGCCAGACGCTGCACCGGCTTGGTCCCCTCCGGGACCAGCGCGTCGTCCACCTCGATCGGGCCAGCCACGACCTGTCCTATGCTCTTGCCGCGCTCGGTCTCCACGATGACCCGGTCCCCCGGTTTGACGGTGACCCTGCCGGCGGTGAAGTCGTAGAGTTTGCCCGCGGTGTTGAATTGAATCCTTACAATCTTTGCCAAAATGCCTCCAAAAGGGAAACAGGTCTTGGTCAACCTGTGGTTCGTGTACCAGGTGCTACGAGAAAAGCTTCTAACGCGGATACGCAACGCCGCGAAGACGCAAACGGGATGGATGCAGCTTGCTCCTCGCCGAGCCTTGGCGCCCGGGCGTTATGGCTCTCTTACCGCGCCGCCAGGCGCATGAAGAAGACCTCCAAGGCGAGCCTCGCGTTCACATTGCGAACGAGCAGCCGGCGCAGTGAGACCAGTTGCTCGATCAATTCGATGCTCGTCGATTCCGTGCAGTGTCCGGCTTCCCTGGCCACCAGGTGGGTCAGGTCCAGGTTGGCCAGCGCGTCAGGGGTGGATGGGTAGATGAGCACGTCCCGGAGAAAGGAGAGGAGCAGCTCCAGAAATCCCGGCAGCCCTTCCTTGTCCGCGGCGAGTTCCTCCGCCGTGGCGAAGAGGGCGTTGATATTCTTCAGGTTCAGGCTGAGCACCCGCTCCAGAAAGCTCACCCGCCCCTCGAGGACGCCGTCTCCCGCGATCTCCAGAGCGCGGCTCAGGCTGCCGCCGGAAAGCGACGCCGCCACCCGCGCCGCCTCGGCCGGGAACTGGTCCCGCACCAGCCGCCCCTCGATCAGCTCCGCCGGCAACGGCTGGAACTCCAGCGTCTGGCAGCGGGAGAGGATGGTCTGCAGCACGGCGGAGCGCTCGGCGGTGACCAGGATCATCAGCGCGTTGCCAGGAGGCTCCTCCAGGGTCTTCAACAGGGCGTTGCCTGAGGCGAGGTTCAGCTTCTCCGCGCCATCTATGATGCACGCCTTCTTGGGCGCCTCGAACGGGCGATAGGAGAGCTCCTTCTGCAGCTCCCGTACCTGGTCGATCTTTATGAAGGCGCCGTCGGGCTCCAGGATGTGCAGGTCCGGGTGCTGGCCGCTCGCGATCTTGCGGCAGGAGGAACAGACGCCGCAGGCCTCTTCGTTGCCGCAGAAAACCGCCTGCACCATGGCCAGGGCGGTCTTTTTCTTGCCGCACCCCTCGATGCCGGAGAAAAGGTAGGCGTGCGCCACCCGCTCCAGCGCGATGGAGCGCTTCAGCACCGAGATGGCCCGCTCCTGCCCGATGACTTCGGAGAAGGGCATCTAGCGCGCACCCGCCGGAAGCCGGCCCATGAGCGCCGCCGTGACCAGCACCTCGGTCCGTGCCACGTCGCCGGAACCGTCCACCACGATGAAGCGCTCCGGGTAGGCGCGCGCGAGCGCCAGGTACCCCTCGCGCACCCGCTCGTGGAAACGCACCGATTCCAACTCGAAGCGCTCCTCGCGGGCGCCGCTGGTCGCCTCGATGCGGGACAGGGCGCGGGACAGTCCTGTCTGGACCGGGCAGTCGATGAGCACGGTGAGGTCTGGCTGCACCCCGCCGGTGGCCAGCGCGTTCAGCTGGCGGATCACATCGAGGTCGAGCTCCCTGCCGTGCCCCTGGTAGGCGACGGTGGCGTCGGTGAACCTGTCGCACAGTACCGTCTCGCCCCGCTCAAGCGCCGGGACGATCACCTCCTGGACGTGCTGGGCACGCGCCGCCGCGTAGAGCAGCAGCTCCGACAGGGGGGTGATGGCGCTGTTCTTCGCGTCCAGCAGGATGGCGCGCATCTGGTCCGCTATCGGGCATCCGCCGGGTTCGCGGGTGGCGACCACCGTCTCTCCGGCCGTCTCCAGGCGCTCCTTCAGGAGCCTCAGCTGGGTCGTTTTGCCGCACCCCTCAACGCCTTCAAATGTAATGAAAAAGCCCATGTCTCCGGTCTCATGATCCTCTATAAAATCACTGAATTATATGGGAGGGGCGATTATTATGCAAGATTTAAATGCCCCCGCGAAGCCGCGTGGCACAGCCCCTGGCCGCGGCTGGCGCCGCTTCGCGGGGCACCGCCCGGCGGCGTCACTTAAGCCGCCAATGCGCTGCCGCGGAGAACCCTATTGCCATGCCGCGCCCCTTTGTCTATATTTGGCTCAAATTAAGAAAAGGCACGGGCTTTTATTATGAATGAGATGCAGGAGAAACCCCTGGCGGGGCTCGAGGCGCGCATCAAGTACCGTTTCGTCAACCGCGAGCTCCTGGATGAGGCGTTGACCCATCGCACCTACGTCAACGAGGCGGGGGGGAAGGACAACCAGCGCCTGGAGTTCTTCGGCGACGCGGTGCTCGATTTCCTGCTTTCCGACCTTTTGCTGCGGCGTTTCCCGGAGAGCCGCGAGGGGGAACTGACCAAGATCCGGGCCGCGCTGGTGGACGAGGTGAGCCTTGGGCGCATCGCTGCCGAACTGGAGCTGGGGGCGTCGCTGCGCCTTGGGCGGGGCGAGGAGAAAGGGGGAGGGCGGCAGAAGCGATCTCTTCTGGCGGACGCCTTCGAGGCCCTGCTCGCCGCGCTGTACCTGGACGGCGGCATCGACCCCGCGCGGCGCGTGGTGCACGAGCTGTTCGAACCCCTGCTGGATTCCCCGCAACGGCTCTCCGGGCGGGACGCCAAGACCGAACTGCAGGAGCTGGCGAGAACCCTGCGGCGGGAGATGCCGCGCTACCAGCTGAAAGAGGCCACCGGCCCCGACCACGACCGCCGCTTCACCGTGGAGATCTACCTGGGTGAAGAACTGATGGGGGAGGGGGTGGGGCGGACCAAGAAGGAGGCCGAGCAGGACGCGGCCCGCGCCGCCAACCTGGTCCTCAAGGGTGAGCGTTGAGACCGCTATTGGTCCCCTTTTTCATTTCCCATCAGGGGTGCCCGCACCGCTGCGTCTTCTGCGACCAGGAGCGCGTGGCCGGCGCCGCGGCGGGACTTCCCACCCCCGGGCACCTGCTGCGCCGCATCGAGGAGTACCGGCTGGGGGCGCCGGCGCGGCAGCTGGAAGTCGCCTTTTACGGCGGCACCTTCACCGCGCTCCCCCGCCGGGACCAGGAGGGGCTGCTTCTTCCCCTGCAGCCGCTGCTGGCCGCGGGAATCGTGCGATCGGTGCGGCTCTCCACGCGCCCCGATGCCGTCGATCCGGACACCGCGGCCTTTCTGAAGGAGCATGGGGTCGCCACGGTCGAACTGGGCGTGCAGTCGCTGGACCCGGAGGTGCTCCTTCTCTCCGGGCGCGGCCACGGTCCCTGCGAGGTGGAGCTGTCGGTGGCCGTCCTCAAGAGGGCCGGGATCGAGGTGGGGCTCCAGCTCATGCCGGGACTTCCCGGCGACACGCCGCAGCGCTCGCTGGTCTCGTTGCGGCGTGCGCTCGCCCTCAAACCAGCATTTCTGCGCATCTACCCCACCCTGGTCATCGAGGGGACCGAGCTGGCGCGGCGCTACCGTGAGGGAAGCTATCATCCCCTCTCCCTGCCGCAGGCGGTGTCCCTGTGCAAGGAGATGCTGGTTGCCGCCGGGGAGGCCGGTGTTCCGGTGATCCGCTTCGGACTGCAGCCCACCTCCGAGCTCGACTCCCCCGGGGTGGTGCTGGCCGGACCCTACCATCCGGCCTTCGGACAGCTGGTCGAGTCCGAGCTCTGCTTCGACCGCATGTCCGCGCTCCTCGAGGGGATCCCGGCAGGAAGCCGGGTCACGTTCGGCGCTCCCCAGGGGAGGGTCTCCGACCTCGTGGGGCAGAGCAGGGGAAACCTGCGGCGGCTTGTCGCCAACTACGGCGTAAACCCATCCGTCTCCGAGGACACCGCGCTCCCTCACGGCCGCATCTCCCTTACCTGGGGCGAGCTGGTCCGGTACGCGAGCCTCTTCGAGTCTCACCCCCGTCACTAGGCAGAACGCAGGTTCGAGGTATACTGTGTCGGTGCGCCTTACACCGGTGCGGATGCAAAGAACGCTTTCCTTGCAGTACCAATTCCCGTATGTTGTAACGCTTCGATCACCGCAACAAGAGCCAGGAGGGCATTAAGAATATGTCTGAAAAGATATTCCGTTCCGGTTTCGTCTCCATCGTGGGGCGGCCGAATGTTGGCAAGTCGACGCTGTTGAACCGCATCCTGGGTGAGAAGCTGATGATCACCTCGGACAAGCCCCAGACCACCCGCAACCAGATCAAGGGGATCCACAACGTGCCCGGCGGGCAGATCGTCTTCCTGGATACTCCGGGGATCCACCGGGCCAAGACCCGCCTGAACAAGTTCATGGTGGAGGAGGCCCTCTCCTCGGTGCAGGGGGTGGACCTGATCATGTTCCTCGTCGACGGCGCCTTCGATCCCGAGCAGGAGGCGGGGATGATCAAGGAGGTTCTCTCCGGCGTCGAGGCCCCCGTTATCCTGGTGCTGAACAAGATCGACCTGATCCCGAAGGGGGACCTCCTCGGGCGCATGGCGGTCTACGGCGAAACCTACCCGTTCAAGGAAATAATCCCGGTGTCGGCCGCTTCCGGCGACGGCGTGGACCAGTTGGTGCAACTGGTGCACGGGCTTTTGCCCGAAGGCCCCTGCTATTTTCCCGACGACATCCTGACCGACGTGCCGGAGCGCTTCATCGTCGCCGAGATCATCCGCGAGAAGATCTTCCGGTTGACCCGGGACGAGGTTCCCTATTCGACGGCGGTGGTGGTGGACAGCTTCAAGGAACGGGAAAACGGGGTGGTGGCGATCCAGGCGACCATCAACGTGGAGCGCGATTCCCAAAAGGGGATCATCATCGGCCGCAAGGGAGACATGCTGAAGAAGATCGGCTCCCAGGCGCGCCAGGAGATCGAGCGGCTGCTGGACACCAAGGTGTTCCTGGAACTGTTCGTGCGGGTGAGCGGCGAGTGGAGCGATAACAGCAGGATGCTCAAGGAGTTCGGCTACGAGTCGTGACGGAGCGGAAAGCGCTCCCGTACTCCTCATGAGTAATTGCTTGCAGTCTATAAGTTTGTTTGATAGTATAACATTGTTTTTTATTTTTCCGGTGCAGGCTCTAGCTGTGGCTCCATTTCCCTCATGATTCCTGCGGGTTTTTTGTAGATAGTTGTTTTAAAATATCGCGTATACATTAACATAGTTTTTTTTGACATAAGTCATGTCGGATAGTAAGGTTCTGCCCTATTTTCCTGGAACCATACGTAACACACGCAAGGAGACGACACTATGGCATTAAGAAAGTATGCCGGCTACGCCTGGAACCTGATCAGCCTGGTCGGCATGATCCTGGCCGTCACCGCGACGGGCCTGATCATCGGCTTCCTCTCCTACGAGGGGATAACCGGCGTCGAGAAGCCCTACCTCGGCCTGATGACCTACTTCCTCTTCCCTGGCATGCTCATCGTGGGCCTCATCCTGGTCCCGCTGGGCGCCTACGTCGTACGGGAAAAGAGGCGTAGGCACCCGGACGAGGAAATCCCCCCCTTCCCGCGGGTGGACTTCAACGACGCACACAAACGCCATCTGTTCCTCTTCTTCATCGTTGCCAGCATCGGCTTTGTGCTCATCGTCTCCGTAGCTTCCCTCAAGGGGTACGAATTCACCGAATCGACCACCTTCTGCGGTGAGCTCTGTCACCGGGTCATGGAGCCCGAGCACGTTGCCTGGGCCAACTCTCCGCATGCCAAGGTCAAATGCGTGGAGTGCCATGTGGGCCCCGGCGCCGCATGGTACGTGAAAGCCAAGATCTCCGGCATGAGGCAGCTCTACGCGGTCGCCTTCCACACCTACCCGGAGACCATCGAGACGCCGATCGACAACCTCCGTCCGGCGCGCGATACCTGTGAACACTGCCACTGGCCCGAAAAGTTCTACGCCGGGCGCCAGAAGGTGTTCTACCATTACGCTCCCAACGAGGAGAACACGCCGCGCGAGATCAACATGCTGATCAACATCGGCGGGACCCCCAAGAGCGAGCACCACAGGGGCATCCACTGGCACATCGGCCAGGAAGTCTCCTACATCGCGACCGACAGGCAGCGCATGAACATCCCGTACATCGCGGTCAAGGAGAAAGACGGCACCGTCACCGAATACATGACCACCGAGAAGCCGCTCTCCAAGGATGACGTTGCCAAGGCGCAGAAAAGGGTCATGGACTGCCTCGACTGCCACAACCGTCCGGCTCACGTCTACCGTTCGCCCGGCGTCGAGATGGACGAGGCGTTTGCCGCCAAACGCATCGACCAGGGGCTGCCGTACCTGAAGAAGACCGCGGTCGAGATCCTGACCAGGCCGTACAAGGACAAGGAAGAGGCCAAGGCGACCATCGCCAAGGAACTTCCCGCGTACTACGCCAAGAACTACCCGCAGGTCGCCAAGGCCAAGGAGAAGGAAGTAGCGCACGCCGTCACCGTCGTGCAGGACATCTACAACAAGAACTTCTTCCCGTCCATGAAGATTTCCTGGAACACGTACCCGAACCACATCGGCCACTTCTACAGCCCCGGGTGTTTCCGCTGCCACGACGGCAAGCACAAGACCGCTTCCGGCAAGGTTATCTCCAAGGACTGCAACATGTGTCACACCGTGCTGAGCCAGAAGCAGGAGAACATCCCGGCCGGCGCGGCCCCGGTTAAAGAGTTCGTCCACCCGGTTGACATCGGCGATGAACTCTTCAAAGCGAACTGCAGCGACTGCCACTCGGCAGGGGGGCAGGACGTCCCCGGCGGCGAGAAGCACGCCAAGAAGTAAAACAGCAAGAGAAAGCCCCCGGAACGCTCCGGGGGCTTTTTACTTCGGGAAGAGAAGGAAAAGGGGACAGGCTACTTTTTCTGTTTTCCGGTTCCCCTTGAATGGAGTGACGTTGGGAGCCCGGACATTTGCAGACTTTGCAGACTGTCTACCGGGCCAGGTTGCCCATAGAAACCATGAGCTTGAAAAGTAGCCTGTCCCCTTTTTTTTTCCTTTTTTCGGCTTCACCCCCGGAATTCCGGGATGAGCCTTCGCGAAGGGGAGGAGGGGGACGGTAAGACCTCCTGTTCGTCGAGCAGTCCCCCAACCAGTCGGTAAGATTCGCTTTTTCAACATTAACGGCGTTGCATCTTCATCTTAACGGTGCTATACCTTTCCGTGTTCAGCAATGGGGGGAAGAGTCGATGTTGATGAAGGCTTCAGAAGTGGCCGCGCTGCTGCACCAGGACGAGAGCACGGTCCTCAAGTGGATCCGGAAGGAAAAACTTCCGGCCACCCTGGTGCACGGAACCTACCAGATCAACCGGGTCGATCTCCTGGAGTGGGCCACCGAGCATGGCATCAAGGTGCCGCCCGAACTGTTCGAGGCGGTGCAGGCCGACCTGGACCTCCCCACCCTGGCCCAGGCCCTGGAAGCCGGCGGGATCCACTGCGGCGTCCCCGGCGACGACAAGCTCTCCGTGCTGCGCAACGTGGTCAACCTGCTGCGGCTCCCCCCGCAGGTAGACCCGGAATTCCTGCTCCAGGTGCTACTGGCCCGCGAAGCCCTCGGTACCACTGCCGTCGGCGACGGCATCGCCATCCCCCACGTCCGCAATCCGATCCTGCTGCAGACCAAGCCGCAGCCTGCCGTGTCCCTCTGCTTCCTGGAGCAACCGATCGACTTCGGGGCTCTGGACGGCATCCCGGTGCGCATCCTGTTCCTGATAACCAGCCCCACGGTAAAGGTGCACCTGCATCTGCTGTCCCGGCTCGCCTACGCCCTGCATGACCAGGAGTTCCGGGGCATCCTCAACAACGCCTGTGATCCCGCGGCCATCATGGAAGCCGCCCGGCGCTTCGAGCGCGGCAAGAGGAGCTGATCATGACCTTCTCCGGCGAGCCTGCGACCTCTCTTGGATTGTTGTTGCTCGCCGTCTGCTGCCAGGCCGTGTCGGGCGTGCCGCTTTTGCTGCGCCCGGGTTCTAGCCTCGCCCAGCGTCTGGGGGTCTCGCTCATGGTCGCCGCGTCCATCATGGGGTGCGCCGGTGCACTCGGTGCCGTCTTCCTGCCCGCGGACGGAACCTGGTTGCTTCCCTCCGGGCTTCCCTTTGGTGGGTTCGAGATCGGAAGCGACGCGCTCTCCTCCCTGTTTCTGCTCCCCATCTTCATCGTTACCGGCTGCTGCGCCGTCTATGGCGCGGGTTACTGGCCGGTGGCGCGGCACACCGCGCACGGCGGCAAGCTCGCCTTCTTCCTCGGGCTCTTGTCCGCCGCCCTCACCATGGTGCTCGTCGCCAGGAGCACGCTGCTCTTTCTGATGGCGTGGGAGGTGATGGCCTTCGCCGCCTACTTCGCCCTCACCGCCGAGGACGAAAAGCCGCAGGTGCGCGAGGCCGGGGTGCTCTACCTGATCACGGCCCACTTCGGGGCGCTGGCTCTCTTCGCCACCTTCTCGCTGCTCAACGCGGCGACCGGCGCCTACCTGTTCCCGTCTCCCGGTTCCCTCGCCGCCACCGGGCCGCTTGCCACGGCAGTCTTTCTGACCGCCCTGTTCGGCTTTGGCATGAAAGCGGGGGTGATGCCGCTGCATATCTGGCTCCCCTCGGCGCACGCCAACGCCCCCAGCCACGTCTCGGCAATTCTCTCCGGGGTGGTGCTGAAGACCGGGGTCTACGGGATGATGCGCGTCTTCTGCGCCTTCAGCGATCCGCCGCTATGGTGGGGTGGCGTGGTCCTGGTAATGGGCGCCGTTTCGGCGGTTCTCGGGGTCGCCTACGCCATCGGGCAGCACGACCTGAAGCGGCTTCTGGCCTACCACAGCATCGAGAACATCGGCATCATCCTGATGGGGCTCGGCATGGCGCTGATCGGCGCGAACCAGGGATGGGAGGCGCTGGTCGCCCTCGGTGCGGCGGGGGCGCTCTTGCACGTCGTGAACCACGCCCTCTTCAAGGCGCTGCTCTTTCTCTCGGCCGGTTCGGTGATCCACGCCACCGGCACCAGGGAGATCGACCTCTTGGGAGGCGTGGCGCGCCGGTTGCCCCGCACGGCCTCATTTTTCCTGGTGGGAGCCGTCGCCATCTGCGGGCTTCCCCCCCTGAACGGATTCGTCAGCGAATTGATGATCTACCTGGGCGCCTTCAACTCCATCGGCGCAGCGGCCGGCCTCGGGCCGTCGCTTCCCGCGCTGGCGGCGCCGGTGCTGGCGCTGGTGGGGGGGCTTGCGGTCGCCTGCTTCGTCAAAGTGTACGGGGTGGTCTTTCTGGGGGCGCCGCGCTCGTCGGAACATGCAGGAGGGGATGAGGCGGGAGCGGGGATGCTGCTGCCCATGGGGGTGCTTGCCGCGTGCTGCGGGGTGATAGGTTTGGCGCCGGGGCTGCTGGTGCCGGTCCTGGACGCGGCCCTGGGCGACTACGGCGGGTCGCTGGCGTTGCAAGGGATCGCCAGCCTGGTTCCCTTCCCCTGGATCTCGATCGTCGGGGTGGGGCTCCTCCTGCTCCTGGCCCTGCTCTGGGTCTTCGTTGCCAGGCGCTCCGCGCGTCTGCCGGTGCCGGTAGCGCCGACCTGGGGGTGCGGATACCTAAGGCCAACGCCCCGGATGCAGTACACGGCCTCCTCGTTCGGCGCCATGCTCGTGACGTGGTTCTCGGTGCTGCTGCGTCCCGAGCGGCACCGCACCGAGGTGCACGGACTTTTCCCGGGGCCCTCCAGTCACGAGAGCCATCTTCCCGAGACGGTGCTGGAGAAGGGGTATCTCCCCTTTCTGGAGTATCTGTTCGAGAAGGCCCAGCCGGTGCGGCGCCTGCAGCACGGCAAGCTGAACATCTACATCTTCTACACCTTCGTGACGCTGGTCCTCCTGCTCGCGTTGACCTCCGCGCAGTAGCGGTTCATCGGCTTCAAGCAAAGGCGGGCGAATATTTATTCGCCCGCCTCTTTCTTTCCCTTTGCCGCCGCGACTGTGACTTCTTATCCTCCCCCCACAAAAACCTCTTCCACCCATGCCGAGGCTTCGGTGAACAAGCCCGGAGGGCGAGGGGGCAACGTAGAACATAGAACGTAGAACCGCCGTTAATGCGTCTCCTTGAACACCGGCATCACCTTGTTCAAAACGTAGAAGATGCAGAAGGGAACCACCGCCACGATCATGGCGCCGAAGAATCCCTCCTTCAGCGTCTCCATGCTGTCCGGCCATATCGGCAGGACGTAGTGCATGAATCCGGAGAAGGAGGAGGAGAACGCCTGCCCGCCGATCACGACGTTCCAGCGCATCATGAAGACGCCCAGCAGCACCAGCACGGTTCCCACCGCCGCCCGGCGGATGGTCAGTCCCGGGATCAGGAACAGCACGAAGGGAACCAGGTTCCCAAGTCCGTACTGCACCACGAAGATGTTCACGAAATCCCGTTCGTAGATGACGCTCCTCAGGATGTCCCACGACTTGACCGCGGTGTATCCCCTGAAGATCAGGTCCAATAACTCCAGCGTGATGGCGGCCACCATGAACATGAGCAGGTAGCGCGAGGTCATGGCCACCACGTGGGCCTCGGCGCTCTTCAGTTCTTCCATGGAGGGGAGCTCCGGGTGGGCGAGCCTGCGCCGGCGCGCCAGTTGCTTGCGGATCTCCATGGTGAGGATGTAGGTGAGGATGCACAGGGCGATGCCGGAAACAACGGCCGAACAGATGAAGATGACCGGCATGAGCGGGGTCATCCAGAGCGCGTTCGCCTTCACCGACCCGAAGATGAAACCGGCGTAGCCGTGCAGGAAGCAGGCGACCGGGATGCCTGCGGCGGCAAGCTTCTTCACCGCCCGCTCGTCGGTCTCGAGCGCCTCGTGCGAGATATCCCAGGCGCCGAGCGTCAGTATGCTGAACAAAAGGTACTCTCCCTGCTGCAGCGCGCTCCGTCCCTCCACTGCCTTGAGCGACAGCGCGGTCTCCACGAAGTGCTTGCGGAACACGAACCAGAGCTCGGAAGCGACGATCATCCCGTAGGTGCTGAAGACGATGCCGAAGGCGGCGATGGCGGAGGTGAAGTGCGGCGTCATCATCACCTCGATGCCGCGCAGCGGCTGCTGCAGGTGCATCAAAAGCGGCAGCATGGCGACCGGCAGCAGCGCGAACGAGAACACCAGCGAGAAGCGCGCGATCCCCTTCAGCTGCTTCACCCCGAAGACGTGGTACAGCGAGGAGAGCACGAAGGCGCCCGCCACGAGGCCGGTCATGAACGGGTACATGACGATCTGGATGGTCCAGTAGATGTACTCGTTGGGGTAGGTGAAAAACTCCTTTATGGTCCAGGCTTCTCCATGCACCATGGCTATTTCACCTCCTTGGAAAGGCCGAGGTAGAAGACCTGCGGCTTGGTGCCGTACTCTTCCTTGAGCACGTTGACGCGCTCGGTCATGATGACCCTGGTTACCGGATCCTCGGGGTCCCTGAGGTTCCCCACGCGCCGGGCTCCGAAGGCGCAGCTGTCGACGCAGGCGGTCTGCATTCCCTTGGTGATGCGGTGGTAGCAGAAGTTGCACTTCTCGGCGACATGGAACACCGGATGGAAGAAGCGCACCCCGTAAGGGCACCCCATGATGCAGTAGCCGCAGCCGATGCACCAGCTGCGGTCCACCAGCACCACCCCGTCGGCGGTCTGGTAGGTGGCGCCCACGGGGCAGACCTGGACGCAGGGCGGGTTGTCGCACTGGTTGCAGAGCTTGGGCACGAAGAAGGCCTTCTCGATGTCGTCGTCCTTGATCTCCTCCAGCCTGCCGTGTCCGATGTCGATCCCCTTGTTGGGGAAGCCGTCCCGCGCCCCCTTGGGGGAGTCGATGTGGGTCTTGCCGTCTTTGGTCACGATGTAGCGCTCCACCCAGGTGCGGGTCACGTTGGCGTCATAGGGGACCTCGTTCTCCACCTTGCACCCCTTGACGCAGAAGCCGCACCCCACGCATTTCCGGGTGTCCACCAGGAAGACCCAGCGCGCACCCGTATCGTCCTTCTCGGCCAGAAGCCGCTTGGGGTCGAAAAGTTCCAGGCAGGAGAGGGGAATCGCCAGCCCCCCCGCGATGAGCAGAGATTTCTTGCAGAAGGATCGTCTCGAAATCATCTCTTGTGCCCCTCCTTCCTCGGGTCGTGCGGCCAGTGGCAGGTGACGCAGTCCAGGCCGACGTTGTGAGTCGTGGGGTCGATCCCCTTCATCACGCCCCGGCCGCTGTTGGGGTAGGGGAGGCGGGTGTGGCAGCGGGCACAGAGTTCGCGGCTGCGGTCGATGGTGAGCGACCGGGGATCGTCCGGGTGGTTCAGGGCGGGGCCGTGACAGTTCTCGCAATTGATGTTGCGGTGCGGCGACTCCTTCATCTCGTCGTATTTGTCGGGGTGGCAGTCCTTGCAGAAGGCCGCGGTCTTGTACTTCACCTTCACATCTTTCCACTGCTGCTCGTTGCCGGCGCGGTGCCAGCCGTACATGTACCCCCTGGCGCCGACCCCGAAGTCCGCGGGGACCAGGAATTTCCGCGCCACCAGGACCAGGGCGATCACCACCAGCACCACGACCAGCGGCCGCCAAACATGACTCTTCACAGCCTCCCTCCTTTCACCCTGATGTATCGGTTCGCGACAGCGTGGAAAAAACAGTCACGGTGTCTCGTTTCGTATAACAATGTTCGAACAAGAAACGGAGCTAGTGTTTAATGATAGCGGCAACCCGCTTGAAGACAAGCTACTTCAGCGGTATTGTTGTTTTATCTTCTGCTACCCGTCATTAAGAATCTTTTTTTGACAAATCTATTTTCAGGGAGTATGGTGAGGTCCCTGTCGCCCCAGTAAACCGTATCGACACCCAGTCGCCACTGTTGAAGGGAAAAACGGCAGGTTCTGGCAGCCTTGCTCCCCTTCCGCCCCGCCGGCATCCCCGGTTGCGCGGGAGGTTGAAACTCGATGGGCAGATTGACGATCCGTTCCTGGTTCGAAAGGGTGGGTTATGTTGTTTTTTGACATGATGCGGGACCCGGCTTCCCTGGTCCTTTGCGCAATAGCTCTAGCCGGCTGTTCGGGGCTTCCCGGTC
Organism: Geomonas subterranea; assembly: GCF_019063845.1. Classification (NCBI taxonomy): domain Bacteria; kingdom Pseudomonadati; phylum Thermodesulfobacteriota; class Desulfuromonadia; order Geobacterales; family Geobacteraceae; genus Geomonas; species Geomonas subterranea. The sequence goes on along the minus strand of NZ_CP077683.1, from coordinate 2,506,493 downwards.
TCGTGTTGCGAGACGGGACACTCGGACAACGGCTGGCCTCGGTAGCCGCGCTTTTAAGCGCTCTCCTCGCGCTACCGTCTCTTCTCTACCTGCTGCTGGGGGGAGGAGAAGCAACCTTCCTCCTGAACTGGAACCTCCCCTTCGGCCCCTGCGAAGTCGCCCTCGACCCTCTCTCTCTATTCTTTCTGATCCCCATCTTCCTGATCTTCCCCGCCGGCTCCCTCTACGCCCTCGGTTACTGGCCCGCCGCCTCGCACAGTTCCCAAAGAAGCGTCACCTTTTTCTACGGTCTTTTGGCCTGCGCCATGGCGCTGGTTGTGGTGTCCCGAAACGGCGCCATGTTCATGATGTCGTGGGAAATCATGGCGCTTTCCGGCTACTTTCTTCTGGTCGCGGAGCACCGCGAGGGGGAGGTGCGCGGCGCGGGGACGGTCTACCTCGTCGCGAGCCACCTGGGGGGAGCTGCACTCCTGCTCCTGTTCGCCTCGCTGTTCATGATCACCGGGAGCTTCGGGTTCCCGGGGGGCGGTTCGCTGGTCGCCGGCGCGGGTCTTACCGCCACCCTGTTCTGGCTCGCCCTCGCCGGGTTCGGCTCGAAGGCCGGCATCATGCCGCTGCACCTGTGGCTCCCGTCGGCCCACGCCAACGCCCCGAGCCACGTCTCGGCGCTTCTTTCCGGTGTCATGCTGAAGATCGGGGTCTACGGCATCCTCCGCGTGATCTCGTTCTTCCCGGAGCGCCCGCTCTGGTGGGGCGGGGTGCTCACCGTGGCCGGGCTCACCTCGGCGGTGATGGGGATCTGCGTCGCATCGGCGCAAAAGGACATCAAGCGCCTCCTGGCCTACAGCAGCATCGAGAACCTGGGCATCATCTGCGCGGGTATCGGGATGTTCCTCTTGGGGAATGGGACCGGCAACCAGCGGCTCGCCTTCCTGGGGCTCGCCGGGGCGCTCTTCCACGTACTGAACCACGCCATCTTCAAGCCGCTGCTCTTTTTCTGCGCCGGGAGCGTCATGCACGCCGCCGGCACCCGCGACCTGGACCGGATGGGTGGACTGGCCCGCCGGCTTCCCTACACCGCCTTCTTCACCCTGTGCGGCGCCGTCGCCATCTGCGGGCTTCCCCCCTTCAACGGCTTCGCCAGCGAGATGCTCCTGTACCTCGGGTTCTTCGGCGAGGCGCGTGCCGGTCAGCCTTTCGTGGCCCTCGGCGCGCCGGTTCTCGCATTGGTGGGGGGCGTCGCGGTGATCTCCTTCGTGAAGCTCTACGGCATCGCTTTTCTCGGGGAACCACGCACCGCGGCCGCCGCCGCGGCCCACGAGGCGAGCGGGACCATGCTTGCCCCCATCGGTCTTCTGGCCGGGCTCGCCCTCACCGGCGGCCTTTTTCCCCAGCTCTTTTTGGCCCTGGTGCAGCCGGCATTTCGGGGAATCGCCCCGGATGCGGCGCACGCCGCGCTCCTCCCGATCGCGCCGGTCTGGTTCGCACTGGCGGGGGGGAGCGTCATCTGTCTCGCTACGGTCCTCTTCCTGTTCCTGCAGGCAAAGACCAGCGGGCGCACCGCTGCCGCCTCCACCTGGGGGTGCGGCTACCTCCGTCCTTCGCCGCGCATCCAGTACACGGGCAGCTCTTTCGGCGCTTTCTTCTCCTCCCTCGCGGGATCCTTGATCCGCACCCGGATCACCATGGGGCAGATAACCGGCCTCACCCCCGCCGCGGCCCGGCTGAGCTATCACCCGGAGGAGACGCTGCTGCACCGGGTGGTGTTGCCGGTCCTGAGCGTCGCGGGGATCGCCTGCGCCTTCGTCAGACGCCTGCAGCACGGCGAGGTGCAGATCTATATTCTCTATATCTTCGTCACGCTGATGCTGCTTTTGTTGTGGGTGCATTAAAAGGTTCCCTACCCCTCCGGGAGAGGGTGGCCGGAGGCCGGGTGAGGGAGACGCCACGAAGAGACAGAATCGCCTGTTGCAGCGCCCTCACCCCGACCCTCTCCCGGTGGGAGAGGGAGGTGGGGCAGAAGGCAACAAGAACGACGCCGGGAAAAGGGTGGGCGAATGATTATTCGCCCCTACAGGGATGGGACACGACCTGCTGGGCGAGTGATTATTCGCCCCCACCGGGATGGGACACGACCCGCTGGGTGGATGGTTATTCGCCCCTACAGGGATGGGACACGACCCGCTGGGCGGATGAGTATCCGCCCCTACGGCACAGGAGTCGGACATGATCGACACAATCTTCCACGTGGTGCTGGTGCTGGCCATGCCCCCGCTGTTGCTGGGGGTGATCGGCAAGACCAAGGCGGCCTTCGCCGGGAGGGTGGGCGCTCCCTTCCTGCAGCCCTACTACGACATGGGACGGCTCATGAAAAAGGGGATCGTCCTCTCCGACAGCACCACCTGGATCTTCCGCGCCGGGCCGGTGGTGACGCTCGCCGCTACCCTGTTCGCCGCGCTCCTGGTGCCGCTTGGGAAGCACCCGGCCCCGATCTCCTTCGAGGGGGACATGATCCTCTTCGCCTACCTCTTCGCCCTGGGGCGCTTCTTCACCACGACGGCGGCGCTCGACACCGCCTCCAGCTTCGAGGGGATGGGGGCGGCGCGCGAGGTGAGCTTCTCCTGCCTGGCCGAGCCGACGCTCTTTTTCGCCCTGATCACCCTGACCAGGCTCTCGGGGACCATGAGCCTCACCCCGATGCTGCAGCACGTGACCCCTCCGGTCTGGATGGCGACCGGCGCGTCGCTCATCCTGCTTTTGGCCGGCCTCTTCGTGGTGCTCCTGGCCGAGAACTGCCGCATCCCCTTCGACGATCCCAACACGCACCTAGAGCTCACCATGATCCACGAGGTGATGGTGCTCGACCATAGCGGCCCCTATTTCTGCTGCGTCCTCTACGGCGCCGCCTTGAAGCTCTACCTCCTGGGGGCGCTCTTCGTGAACATCGCGCTCCCCTTCGCCTCGGGCAACGCCTACCTCGACTGGGCCACCTTCGCGGCGGGTATGCTGCTCCTCGCGGTGGCCATCGGGGTGGTCGAGTCGGTGATGGCGCGCCTGAGGCTCATCCGCGTGCCGCAGCTTCTGGTGGCGGCGTTGATACTGACCGCATTTTCCCTGGTTCTGGTTGTGAGGTGACCATATGAATTCCCTGGCCGACCAGCTGCTGGTACTCTGCCTTTTGATCAACTTCGCCGTCCTGGGGACCAGCCGGCTCGCCTTCTCGGTCCGCTGCGTGGCGGTGCAGGGGGTGCTGCTCGGCACGCTCCCGGCGCTGGTGCACCCCTTCTCCTGGCACGTCAGCTTCATCGTGGTGAGCATCATCCTGGTCAAGGGGGCGCTGATCCCGGTCCTGATCATCCGGGCCATCAAGAAGGCCGAGATCGAGCGCGAGTTCTCCCCCTTCATCGGCTATATCCCATCGCTTGTGCTGGGGGCGCTCTTCACCTCGCTCGCCTTCATCTTCGCCGCCAAGCTCCCGCTCTCTCCCGAGCACGAGGGGCTCCTGATCGTGCCGGCGGCCGCCGCGACCCTCATGAGCGGCTTCCTGGTCCTCATGGGGAGGCGCAAGGCGATCTCGCAGGTGCTCGGGTACCTGCTCATGGAGAACGGCATCTTCCTGTTCGGCCTCCTTTTGGCAGACGCCATGCCGGTCATGGTGGAGGCGGGGGCGCTCCTCGACCTCCTGGTCGGCATCTTCGTCATGGGGATCGTCATCAACCACATCAGCCGCGAGTTCTCGAGCATCGACACCTCGAGACTCTCCGCGCTGAGGGAGGAATAGCGACATGATGTGGGCCCTGGTCCTTCTTCCGCTTCTTGGCGCCGCGCTCTCCTGGCTTGTCCCGGACAACCGCAGGCGCGTCTGGGTGCTCCCCCTCTTCTCCCTGGCGCAGCTCGGGGTGAGCGCAGCGCTCCTGGTGCACACGCCCCCCCCCTCCCCGGCGGGATGGATATGGCTCGACCCACTGGGGAAGCTGGTGCTCATGGCCAACAGCGTTCTCTTCACCATCTGCTCTTTCTACGCGGTGGGGTACCTGAGCTACCGGCTCAAGCGCCCGAACCGGGTCCTGTGCGCCTCGCTGCTGGTCTGCCTCTCCGCTACCTCGCTGGTGGTCATCTCGCAGCACCTGGGGCTCCTCTGGATCGCGCTCGAGGCCACCACCCTGACCATGGCGCCGCTCATCTACTTCAACCACAACGCCCGCTCCATCGAGGCGACCTGGAAGTACCTCCTCATCTGCTCGGTGGGGATCGCCATCGCCCTTTTGGGGCTCTTCTTCCTGGCATACTCCACCATCGTGGCGAAGCAGGAGGTGAGCCTCCTCCTCCCGACCCTGATCCGGGACGCCGCAGCCCTGCATCCGGGGTGGCGCCACGCCGCGTTCATCTTCCTGCTGGTGGGCTTCGGCTCGAAGATGGGGCTCGCGCCGCTGCATACCTGGAAGCCGGACGCCTACGGGGAGGCCCCGGGGCTGGTCGGTGCCCTGCTCGCCGGGGGGCTCGTGAACTGCGCCCTCCTGGCGCTTCTGCGTGTCTACCAGGTGGCCGCCGCCTCGAGCGAAGGGGCGCTCTTCCAGCAGGTGCTCCTCACCATGGGGCTCGTCTCCATGGCCTTCGCCGCCGTGTTCATGGCGCGCCAGAGCGACTTCAAGAGGATGCTCGCCTATTCAAGCGTGGAGCACGTCGGCATCATCGCGGTGGCGCTGGGGCTGGGAAAGGGGGCGCTCTTCGCGGGGCTCTTGCACATGATCAACAACTCCCTCACCAAGGGGGTGCTCTTTCTTTCCTGCGGCAACATCCACCGTGCCTTCAACTCCAAGAGCACCCTGTTCGTGCGGGGCGCCATCCGGCGCACCCCCTGGTCGGCCGCGCTCTTTCTCGCCGCCTTCCTGGCCATCACCGGGTCGCCACCCTTCGCCCCCTTCGTCAGCGAGTTCCTCATCGTCTCCTCCGCCTTCGGGCAGGGAAACCACTGGACCGGCGGGCTGTTCCTCCTGTTCCTGGCGTTGATCTTCATCGGCATGGCCTCCACCGTGCTCCCGGTCGTCCTGGGGGAGGTGCCGCAGGACCTGGAGCGGACCCGCTACCGGGATGCCGCGCCCACGGTTTTGCCCCCCCTGGTGCTGATGGGGCTCGTGCTGGTGCTGGGGCTGTGGATACCGGCGCCGCTGCAGGACCTCCTGCGCGAGGCGGCGCGGCTTTTGGGAGGTGAGGCATGAGCCCGGCCCTGGTCTTCACCCAAAACGGCGGTGTGCTGTCGCGCCGGGAGATACCGCGTCACGCGCCGGAGCGCTTCGCGCAGGCGCTTCTCTCCGCGATTGACGGCGGCTGGCGTGTGGTCTCCTACTTCGGGATGCAGGAGGATGACGGGGTGTGCCTGTACTGCCTCCTCTCCTTCAAGAGCCACGCCACCATAGGTGTCATGAGCACCCTGGTCACCGGCAAAAACTTCTACTCGCTGGTTTCCGAGGCGCCGCAGCTGCACCTCTTCGAGCGCGAGATCGCCGAGCAGTTCTACCTGAACCTGGAGGGGCACCCCTGGCCCAAGCCGGTCCGTTTCGCGCCGGCGCTCGGCTCGCTTCCCGGGGATACTCCGCAGCCCCCTCCCACCATCGGCGTGATGGACTTCTACCGCGTCGATGGTGACGAGGTGCACGAGGTGGCGGTCGGGCCGGTGCATGCCGGCATCATCGAGCCGGGTCACTTCCGCTTCCAGTGCTTCGGCGAGGAGGTGATGCACCTGGAGATTTCGCTCGGTTACCAGCACAGGGGGGTCGAGCGGATGATGCAGGGACGCCCGGGCGAGCGGATGCGCAAGCTCATGGAGACGGTGGCGGGAGACACCAGCATCGGCCACGGCACCGCCTACGCGATGATCGTCGAGGCCCTTTCCGGGACGCGGGTGCCGGCCCGGGCCCAGGCGGTGCGCGGCATCGCCCTGGAACTGGAGCGGCTTGCCAATCACACCGGCGACCTGGGCGCCATCGCAGGAGACGTCGGCTACCTTCCAACCGCCTCGTTCTGCGGCAGGATCCGCGGCGATTTTCTCAATGTGACCGCGGGGATCTGCGGCAGCCGCTTCGGGCGGGACCTGGTCCTTCCGGGGGGGGTGCGTTTCGACCTGGACAGCGCCGGGGCGCGGCAGCTTGCCGACCGCATCAAGGTGGCCCGCGACGAGGTGCACAACGCGGTCGATCTACTCTGGGATACCCCGTCCGTGCTGGCGAGGCTCGAGGGAACCGGCGTGGTGAGCGAGCAGACGGCGATAGAACTTGGGCTGGTGGGACCTGCCGCCCGCGCCAGCGGCCTCAACCGGGACATCCGCCGCGACCATCCTTTCGGCATCTACAGCATGAGCCAGATCCCGGTGGAGACCGCGAAGAGCGGCGACGTCTACGCGAGGACCATGGTGCGCTGGCTGGAGATGGAGAAGTCGCTCGACTTCATCGAGGAGCAGCTTTCCCAGCTGCCGGGCGTGGAGGTGGCGAACCCCGTGCGCGAGGTGGGTGGGGGGCAACTCGCAGTGGCGCTGACCGAAGGGTGGCGTGGCGAGATCTGCCATGTGGCTCTCACTGACGAGCGGGGCAATTTCCTGCGCTACAAGGTGACCGACCCCTCCTTCCACAACTGGACCGGTCTCGCGCTGGCACTCCGCGGGGGGCAGATCTCGGACTTCCCGCTGTGCAACAAGAGCTTCAACCTTTCCTACTGCGGGTTCGACCTCTAGCCGCAGCACTCTGCATGTCCGCTACCCCTCTCCCTCCGGGAGAGGGTGCCCGAAGGGCGGGTGAGGGCGTGGCCACGAAGTGGCGTCCTCCCCGGGGGAAGACCCTCACCCCGCCCCTCTCCCAGAGGGAGAGGGAGGATGGATTGGGAGGACGGACTGGGAGGACGGACAGGCGCTTCTCTACTACCGCCGCTTCTCTACTACCCTCTCCTTCCGGGAGAGGGGGGATGAACCGAAGAGTTGGTTATCAGAAGACAGGAGTCGCATCATGATCAAGGCCATACTCGCACGCATCAAGCAGGGGCACCGCACCATGGCGTACCCGAAGGAACCGCTCCCGCTGCCGGAGCGCTTCCGTGGCTACCCGGAACTCAAAGGTTCTCTCTGCCCTCCCGACTGCCGCCTCTGCGCCGACGCCTGCCCGGTGGGGGCTGTGGGATCTGCGCAGGGTCTCTCCGTCGACCTCGGAAAGTGCCTGTTCTGCGCCGAATGTGCCGGTGCCTGTCCTAAAGGTGCCATCTCCTACACCAACGACGCCCGCCTGGCCGTGAACTCCCGCGAGGACCTGGTGGTGCGGGAAGGGGAGGAGCGCAGGCTGGCGCGGGCCCTGGACCAGAAGATGCTGGCGCTGTTCGGGCGCTCACTGAAGTTCCGTTCCGTGGTCGCCGGCGGCTGCAACGCCTGCGAGGCCGACAGTAACGTCCTTTCCACCATCGGCTGGGATATCGGGCGGTTCGGACTGCAGTTCGTCGCCAGCCCGCGCCATGCCGACGCCCTCTGGGTCACCGGTCCGGTGACGGAGAACATGCGCGAGGCGCTGCTGAGGACCTACGAGGCCATCCCGGCCCCCAAACTCGTCATCGCCTGCGGCGCCTGCGCCATCAACGGCGGCCCCTTCATCGGCTCCCCTGCCGCCCACGACGGGGTGGACCGCCTGCTGCCGGTCGATCTCTACATCCCGGGGTGCCCGCCGCACCCGGTGACCATCCTGGACGGCTTGTTGCGCCTGCTGGACCGCATGGGTTGAAACGGCAATTCCTAAAAAGCTTGCACTACGGCGAAGTTTCGGTTATTCAAGAGGTTGCCTCTATCTTCCCCGTACCGAACCCGTTTCAGCGAGCTCCCCATGGATGCGCACATGAACGATGCGCCAACTGCGTCCCCCCCCTCGGATAACCTCCGGGTCTGGAGCGTCACGCTCCTCGCTTTTCTCATAGGTCTGTTCCTCTCCGGCTCCACGGTTTTGCTCTACGAAAGCAAGCGCCAGGACAGCCGCCGCCAGGCGGTCATGGACCTTACCACCAACGCTGGCCACGACATCCAGGAGTACCTGAACCGCTCCATTTCCTCCACCTACGCCCTTGCCGCGGTCATCCGTCAGGGCAACGGCAGGATCGACAACTTCCAGGAGCTGGCCAGGGAGATGCTGGATCTCTACCCGGGACTCTCCGCCCTGCAACTGGTTCCCGGCGGCGTCGTCACCGAAATTTTCCCGTTGCAGGGGAACGAGAAGGCCATCGGCCTGAACCTCCTGGACAAGTCCCATGCCAACACCGAGGCCGTGGAGGCGCTGCGCCACGGCTCGCTCACCCTGGCCGGCCCTTTCGAGCTGGTGCAGGGGGGGCTGGCGCTCATGGGGAGGCTCCCGGTATATCTGAAAGGGGCCGGGGGGGAGAAGCGCTTCTGGGGCTTCACCGCCGCGATGATCCGTCTGGAGAGCTTCTTCGAGGCGGTACATCTGCAGACCACGCTCACCCCCGACCTCAATTACCGGATCAGCCGCATCAAGCCCGACACCGGGACGATCGACGTCTTCTGGAACCATGGCGCTCCGCTGGTCAGGCCGGTGAGCCAGCACATCTCAGTCCCCAACGGGGAATGGATTCTTTCCGTCGAACCGGTTGGGGGATGGTACGCGCGACAGGTGGTTCTGGGGGAGGTAGCCCTGGTGCTGCTCCTGAGTTCCCTGGGTGCCCTCACCGCGTACTGGCTGGTGCGCCAGCCTATCGTGTTAAGGCGCATGGTCGAGGAGAGGACCCGGGAACTTTCCGCGACCAATGCACGGCTGCAGACCGAGGTGGTCGAGCGCAAGCACGCCGAGCAGGCCCTGCTGGCCTCGGAAGAGAAGCTCCGCTCCATCTTCGCCTCGCTCACCGACGTCATCCTGGTGCTGGATGCCGAAGGGCGCTACCTGGAGATCGCCCCCACCAGCACGAAACGTCTGTACCGCCCCCCCGACGAGCTGGTGGGGAGGAAGATACCGGACGTCTTTCCCGGGGAACTCGCCGACTTCTTCGTCTCCACCATCCGCAAGGCACTTGCCGCCGGAAAAACCATCACGGTCGACTACCCGCTGGTCATCCAGGGGGAGGAGATTTGGTTCACCGGCAACGTCACCCCCATGCCGGGCGACCGGGTGATCTGGTCCGCCCACGACATCACCCAGAGAAAGAGGGCCGAAGAGGAGCGTCTGAAGCTGGAAAAGCAGATGCTGCACGCCCAGAAGCTGGAGAGCCTCGGGGTGCTGGCCGGGGGGATCGCCCACGACTTCAACAACATCCTCACCGTCATCGTGGGCAACACCGACCTCGCTCTCATGCGGCTTGCCCCTGAGTCCCCCGTCATTGACAACCTGCGCCGGATCGAGACGGCGGCGGCCAGGGCTTCGGACCTGGCGCACCAGATGCTGGCCTACTCCGGCAAGGGACATTTTGTGACCGAGGAACTGGACCTGAACCGCCTGGTGGAGGAGATGGGGCAGATGCTGAGCGTTTCGGTCTCCAAGAAGGCGCAACTCGTCTACAACCTTGGCCGCCCCCTGCCGTCGATCACCGGTGACGCCACCCAGATCCGGCAGGTGCTGATGAACCTGGTCATCAACGCCTCCGAGGCGATCGGCGACGAGAGCGGGATCATAACCATTTCCACCGGGCGCCTGGAGTGCACCGAGCCCTACTTCAACGGCGGATGGCTCTCCGACCCCATCCAGCCCGGGCTCTACGCCTACGTGGAGGTGTCCGACAACGGTTGCGGCATGGACCGCGAGACCATGGCGAAGATCTTCGATCCGTTCTTCACCACCAAGTTCACCGGGCGGGGACTGGGGATGGCGGCGGTGCTCGGCATCGTGCGCGGCCACCTGGGCGCCATCAGGGTCTACAGCGAGCCGGAGAAGGGGAGCACCTTCAAGGTCATACTCCCCGCGGACGGCGCGGCGGTCGAGCCGCACCACGCGGAGTCCGCCCCGGAGCAGGCCTGGCGGGGGAGCGGCACGGTCCTCTTGATCGACGATGAGGACACCATCAGGGCGCTGGCGAGCGAGATGCTCGGGGAACTGGGGTTCGAGGTGGTGACGGCCGCCGACGGACGGGAGGGGATGGAGATCTTCCGCAGCCGCAACGATATCGTCCTGGTGCTGCTCGATCTGACCATGCCGCACATGGATGGCGAGCAGTGCTTCAGGGAACTGCGCCGGTTGGACCCGCGGGTCAAGGTGGTCATGTCCAGCGGGTTCAGCGAGCACGAGGTCTCCGGCAAGTTCCTCGGCAGGGGGATCTCCGGTTTCGTGCAAAAGCCGTACAAGCTCTCGGCGTTGCGTGATGTCCTCTCCTCGCTTAATTGGGAGAGCTCGGCCCGGATACGTTAATCCTCTTGTCAAGGCTCCTCTCTTTGAGTAGTATCAACGCCTTAGCCAAATCACACCGAGCGAGGATGTAATGAAATCACCATTGTTACGGGCACTGCTGCGGGCGGCCTCATTGTTGCTGGTTCTCGGCATCGCAGGCTGCGGCGAAATCGAATGGTTCCCACCGTACGTGAGGGAGCCGACGACCCCGGATTCCTTCTCTTTCCAGCCAAAAACCAACACGGAAATGAACGCACCGGTTACCTCCGAAGCCATCACTGTCTCAGGTCTTACCGGCGCATCCAGCCCCATATCCATAACCGGCTCTGCCTCGAGCAGCAGCACCTTCTCCATCGACGGCGCCGCTGCTGCCGCAAGCGGCTCCGTCAGTAATGGCCAGAAAGTCACGGTGACCCATACCTCGGCGAGCACCCCCGGGACGTCCACCGTGAGCACGCTCACAATTGGCACCGTGAGCGCCAACTTCGTCAGTTCCACTAAAATCCTCGGCAATTTCAGCACACCGGTCGCGGTGGGCTCCTATCTCCAGGCCGAGGCAGAAATTCGCAGTGTGGATAATATCGCGGCATCCCACACTATCAGCATCAAGGATTCCGCTTCCGGTAGCGCCATCTTCGTTCTTACCGAACCGGGTGTGGTCAATCCCGATTCCACCGCCATCTTTGGCAGCGTCACGCAGACACAGACTTTCATCACGAAGAAAATTTTCGTGCGCAACTTCGCCAGCGTCGTCAACGCGGGTGCTACCACTACCCTGACCATCGACGGCATCGACTATCCGGTGAAGCTGGTCCGGTAGCCGGCGAGGAGATCGCTGTGAAAACGCCGAAAACTTAAATAGCTTGCTTTGCCACTGGCAAGCTGCTAAGGTGTCCAAGTTCCGGAATGAACCGGACGAATAAACAGCAGAAAGCATGGAGAAGGTAAAAGTAAATGGTTAACGGAACTGTAAAATGGTTTAACGACAGCAAGGGGTTTGGTTTCATCGAGCAGGAGAATGGCGACGACGTGTTCGTTCATTTCTCCGCCATCACCGGCGACGGGTTCAAATCCCTGGCTGAAGGCGATAGCGTCACTTTCGAAGTGGCGAAGGGACCCAAAGGGCTGCAGGCGGCTAACGTCACCCGCGCCTAAAGGTTTTCATCAACGCAGCGAAAAAAGTCCCGGAGCGATCCGGGGCTTTTTTTTTGTCCTTTTTCCCGCCACCCCATCCCTCCTCCCGCGCTCTCTGCTCCAGCACCTCCGTTGACAACCTTTTCCCCTGTGTTATCCATTATTGGTCCAAATTAATATAAAAGGGGGGCGTGTTCATGAAGATCACCAGGACTACGAGGTATTGCTGCATCGCTGTCATCATGGCAGGAATATCGGTGGTTGGGCACATGGTCGCGAAGGACCGGGCAATGACTCCGGATCGAGATGCGTCGAAGCCGCACGCACAGGAGAGATAGCACCAGGGCCCGCAGGCTTTCAAGGCCGTGGCGGAAAAGGAGGTAAGCCATGAGTATCGCCAGGAAGATCTCGGTAGGTATGGTCGCCATGTTGCTGGTCGCATGCTGGGCCGGCGCCGCCTGCGCCAAGGGCGAAGCCAAGAAGGTTCAGAAGTCGGCAACTGTGCTGCAGGACATCATGAAGATACCGGAGAAGGGGATTCCCCCGGCGCTGCTGCGGGACGCCAAGGCGGTCGCCATCATACCGGGGGTGATCAAGGGGGCGTTCGTCGTGGGGGGGCGGCATGGCACCGGGGTCCTGTCCGTGAGAAAGGAGGACAGCAGCTGGAGCGACCCGATCTTCGTCAGCATCACCGGCGGCAGTATCGGATGGCAGGTGGGGGCCACCTCCACCGACCTCATCCTCGTCTTCAAGGAGCTAAAGGACGTGGATAAGCTGCTGCAGGGGAAATTTACCCTCGGGGCCGACGCCGGGGTCGCCGCCGGTCCGGTGGGGCGCAAGGTGGAAGCCGCGACCGACATCACCTTCAAATCGGGCATCCTCTCCTATTCGCGCAGCCGGGGCCTGTTCGCAGGCCTGTCCCTCGAAGGCGCGGCGCTCCAGGTGGACGACCAGGCCGATGCCGCTTACTACGGCAGGGAGATCGCGGCACAGGACATCATGGTGGGGAACGCCGGCAAGCGGATCGCCGCGAGCAACAGGCTGCGGCAGGAACTGAGCAGGGCGACCCAGGAGTAAATAGGCGCCCGGCCGGGCGCAGGCTTGGCGACCGGTGCCCTGGACTCTCAGCGGGGCGCCGGTCCCGGTCACGAGGCGATGGCGAGCGTCATGGAAGATACCAGGATATTGATGGTGGTGCGTGAGCCGGAGGCGAGGTCGGCGTACGAGCAGGCGCTCGACCGGATCGGCGTCAGCTACCACACGGCTTGCGACTTCAACGAGGTGCTGCGCATGACCGTGGAGTCCGCGTACAGCGGCCTCCTGGTCGACGTCCTGACCCTGGTGCGCTGCTCCAAGGAAGAAAAAAACATCGCCTACGATTGCATCAACTTCTACCCCACCTTGCGCATCAAGTGGGACGCCAGGCAGCAGAGCATCACGCCGGGCCCGCAGGAAAACTCCGCCGCCGATACCCACACCGCGCTCACCCGCTTCGTGCAGGAGCGCTGTGGCACCTTCCCAGCCCGTTGCCTGAGGCGTTTCGCCAGGAAGGACAGTTACCTGAGTCTGCTTCTTTCCCGCGACGGCCTCCCGTCCACCGCGGCGCTCAAGACCTTCACCGTCAACATCTCCCAGGGAGGGGCCTTCATACAGACCACCGATCCCTTCGCCAAGACCGACCGCGTTTGGCTTCGCTTCCCGGCGTTGGCAGAAGAGGCTCTTCAGGCCGGCGTCTGCTGGAGCATCCCCTGGGGAGGATGCCGCAGCATCCCCGGGATCGGGGTGATGTTCGACCAGGGGCTGTCGCCGCGCCAGGTCGAATGGCTGAAACAGGTCGCCCCAGCCTGAACCCTCCCACCTGAAACCTCACGAAACCCCCGTCAGGAGCATTTGCAGCTAAAGTATCCGTGGTTGATGCCGAGTAATCAGCTAAGGATTACCAAGATTTTCGTGGGATCACGCAGCTTGCGCCGCGCCCCCAGCAACAGGAAAGTAGATGATCAAACGGCTCCGCGACCTCTCCATCAGACGAAAACTCATTGCCATGCTGCTTTTCACCAACGCCGTTGTGCTGGCGCTGGTTTCGGCGGCGTTCGTGGTGAACGAGGCGAACCGGTTCCGGACCGAGATGCAGACCGAGCTCACGGCACTCGCGGAGATCATCGGCAACAACAGCTCCGCCGCGGTGGCCTTCAACGACCGGCAGGCCGCCGGGGACACCCTCGCAGCCCTCCGGGCCAAACCGTACATACGCACCGCCTTCATCGTGCTGCAGGACGACACGGTGCTGGCCCGTTACCTGGCGCCGGGGAAGCCGGCACGTTCCCTTCCGTTCGCCGTCACGGCCGGTGCCCGGCTTAGCATCGACCGGGGCAGCTTCAACTCCACCCTGCAGCGTTCCCGCTCACCCCTCGCCATAGGCGAAGACATCTATGGCGTCCACCGCATCCTGCTGGACGGCCAGCAGATCGGCACCGTGGTCCTGCAGTCCGACCCCCGCGAGTTCACCGACCGGTTGGCCCGTTTCTTCCTCCTGGTAACCGGGGTGATGCTGAGCGCCCTGCTCCTCGTTTACTTCATCGCTTCGCGGCTTCAGCGCCTGATCTCGACGCCCATCACGCATCTGGCGCAGGTGATCAAGGCGGTCTCGGTGGAGAAGAACTACTACATGCGGGCCCAAAAGCAGGGGGATGACGAACTGGGGACCCTGATAGATGGGTTCAACGAGATGCTGGTCCAGATCCAGCGGCGCGACCAGCAACTGGAGGCGCAGCGCCAGGAACTGGAGGGGGAGGTGCAGCGTCGTACCGGACAGCTCTCGGCTGCCAACCGGGAGTTGAACCAGACCGTGGCGGAGCTGCGATTATCAAAGGAGGCGGCCGAAGCCGCGAGCCTCGCCAAGTCCCAGTTTCTCGCCAACATGAGCCACGAGATCCGGACCCCGATGAACGGAGTGCTGGGGATGATCGGGGTACTGTTGGAAAGCGGACTCGGCGGCGAACAGCGCCGCTTCGCCGAGGCGGTGCGTAATTCCGGCGAGTCGCTGCTGTCCATCATCAACGACATCCTGGACTTCTCCAAGATCGAGGCGGGGCGCATGGAGCTCGAGCCCGCCCCAATCGACCTGCACGACATACTCGGCGGCGTGCTGGAGATCTTCGCGGCGGGGGCGCAGCGAAAAGGGGTGGGCATCTCGTTGCACCTCGACCCACGGTTGCCGCGCTACGTTGTCGGTGACCCGGTGCGTCTGCGCCAGATCCTGGTGAACCTCCTTGGGAACGCGGTCAAGTTCACCAGCCGCGGTGAGGTGCGCTTGACCGCGGCACCGCTGGAGGAGCAGGGGGAAGGGTGGCTCAGGTTCGAGGTGGCGGACACCGGGATCGGCATCCGCCCCGAGGCGCAGGCCCACATCTTCGAGAGTTTCTCCCAGGCGGACTATTCGACTACCAGGACCTTCGGAGGGACCGGGCTGGGATTGGCCATCTCCCGGCAGCTGGCCCAGCTGATGGAAGGGGAACTAGGTCTCAGCAGCGAGTACGGCGTCGGCTCCACCTTCTGGTTCAGCGTCAGGCTCCAGGTGCTCAAGGAGGTACCGGAAAGCCTGGCGTACCAGTCGGCCCCGCTGGAGGGGGGGGCGAAGCCGGTATTCGACGCCCACATCCTCGTGGCGGAGGACAACCCGGTGAACCAGGACGTGGTGCGGCATATGCTGGGGCAGCTTTCCTGCCGCGTGCAGATCGTCGCCGACGGGGAACTTGCCGTTGCCGCCTCGGCGCAGGGGGGGTATGACCTGGTCTTCATGGATTGCCAGATGCCGCACATGGACGGCTTCGCCGCCACCCGCGCCATAAGGGAGCGGGAGCGGAACGAGGGGGGAGGGCACCTGCCGGTGGTGGCCTTGACCGCCAACGCCCTGGCCGGCGATCGCGAGCTCTGCCTCGCGGCGGGAATGGACGACTACCTCAGCAAGCCTTTCGACTCCCGGCAACTGGCCGAGGTGCTGCTGCGCTGGATCCCGGAGTGCGCCACGATCGCTCCGGACAACGGGACCGCACCTGATTCCGCCGCGCGGGGGAGGACGGTCGAGGTGGTCGGGCCGGTACAGCATGAGGGCGCACCCGGGCACGGCGTGTCGCCCACGTCCGCTGGGGCGCCGGAACAGGAGGGTAAGCCGGAGCGTACAGGGGTGCCGGTCTTCGATCGGGACGGCCTGGTGCGGCGGCTGGGGGATGACGAGTTCGTGGAGATGTTCGTGGAGAAGTATCTGGACAGCACGGACAAGCTGATGGTCCTTTTGCGGAAGGCGGTCGAGGCGGAGGACTATCCTGAGGTGCGCCTGCAGGCCCATAGCATCAAGGGAGCCGCCGCCAGCATCGGCGCTGAAGTGATGCGCGAGGTCGCTCTCAAGATGGAGCAGTCGGCACAGCTGGAACAGGAGCGATCGGGGCTGCCGGAACTGCTCGGGGAGATGGAGCGGGCCCTGGCGGATTTCAGGCGCGTCGCCTCGCCCGCCTAAATGACGAGTCCGAGGGGGCTTACCTCCTCCTTGAGCTCGACTCCCAGTTTCCGCCGCACTTCCTGGCGCACCAGTCTCGCCAGTTCCACCACATCCCCCGCGGTGGCCGACCCCGTGTTCACCAGGTAGTTGGCGTGCCTGTGGCTCACCGCCGCCCCCCCCACGCTCAGACTGCGCAGCCCCGCCTGGTCGATGAGCCAGCCCGCCGGGATGTGGCACTCCCGGCAGCGCACCCCCTGCTCCTCCTCGAATCTCCTGACCAGTGCGGCGTCGTTGACCTCCGGGTTCATGAAGAACGAGCCCGCGCTCCGGTCGCAGGAAAGCTGCTTCGCCTCCCGCTTGGCAAGGGTCTGCGCCACCTTGGTCCGGATCTCGTCCTGATCCCCCGGTAACAGCGCCAGCAGCGTCCCTACCACGATCAGCCCGGGATCGCGTTTGAAGCGGCTGTCCCGGTAGCCGAAGTCGCATTGGTCCCGGCGCAGCGTCAGCGTCTGGAGCGTGGTGCTGTCGAGCGCCGAAACCGTGGCCACGACGTCACCGATGGCCCCGCCATAGGCCCCGGCATTCCCCCGCACCGCGCCTCCCACCGTACCGGGAATACCCGCCAGCGATTCGAGTCCCGACAGCCCCCAATCGGCCGTGCGGTGGACCAGCGTGGTCAGGTCGAAGCCGCCCTGCACCTGGACCATGCCGCCCGAGAAGGTGACCCGGTCCATGAGCAGCCGTATGGCGAGCCCCGGGAAGCCGTCGTCGCTCACGAGGAGATTGCTGCCACCACCCAGGATGCAGAAGGGGAGGTTCATGGCGCGGGCGAGGCGCAGCGCCTCCTGGAGTTCCCGCAGGTCGCGTGCGCCTACCAGAAAGCGGGCCGGGCCGCCGATCCGGAAGGAAGTGAACGGTGCCAGCGGCACGTTCTCCTGGATGTCGAGGTGGGGTTTCTTGTCCGGGTGGGGTTTTGGCATAGCGAATATAATACACGAGTTCGCGTCAATGCCAATCAGGCGGTGAGGAGCTGACGCCTTCGGACCAGCCGGGGCACCCGCGCAAAAGGGAAAGGGGACGGAAGGGAAAGGGGACGGGCACCAGGCGGAGCCAGTCCCCTTTCCGGTGGGGTGGTTTTAAAGCCTGAACCTCTGTACCATCTCCTGCATCTCGCCGGAGAGCCTGGAGAGCCGCTCGGAGGCTGCGGAGATCTCCTGGGCGCCATTGGCGCTTTGCTGCACGGTGCCCGAGATCTGGTGGATGTTGTTGGTGATCTCCTGGGTGGTGGCGGTCTGCTCCTCGGCCGCGGTCACGATCTGGTTGATCTGGCTGGTGACGTCGTTGATCTGGGTCAGGATGTCTTCGAGTGCTTCACCGGAGCGGGCCGCCTCGCCGGTGCCCCGCGCCACCTCCTCGACACCCTCTTCCATGGCCCGTACCGCCAGTTTGGTTTCCTGCTGGATGTTCTTGATCATGGTCCCGATCTCGCGGGTCGCCTTGGTGGTCCGCTCGGCCAGCGCCCTGACCTCGTCCGCGACGACGGCGAAGCCGCGCCCCTGCTCTCCGGCGCGCGCGGCCTCGATGGCTGCGTTGAGCGCCAGGAGGTTGGTCTGGTCCGCTATTTCCTCGATGGTGGCTACGATCTCGCCGATCTGGTCGCTACGGGTCCCCAACTGCTCCACCACGCCGGCGGAGTTGCGGACGTGGTCAGCGATCCTGTTCATCCCCTGAACGGTTTCCCTGACGATGGCGGCGCCGCTTTGGGCCGAACTGCTGGCGCGACCGGAGCTGCCGGCTGCCAGGTGGCAGTTGCGGGAGATGTCGTTGCTGGTGCAGGACATCTCCTCGCTGGCGACCGCGACTGTCTCGGCCTGGCTCACCACCGCCCCGGCGTCATCCGCCATGGAGCGCGCGTTGGCGTTGAGCTCGCCCGCGGCGGCAGAGACGTCGAGGGCGCTGCGGTTCACCTTCTCCATCACCTCCCTGAGTCCTTCGACCATGCGCCGCATCGCCTCGTAGATGCCGGTCCTCCCCGGCTCCAGCCGCACGGTAAGGTCCCCCGCCGCCACCTGCTGAGCGATTTCCTCCAGTTCCTCCGGCTCGGTGCCGATATGCGCGATCAGCCGGCGCACCACCAGGACCGCCACCAGGCAGATCGCTGCCAGGATCACCATGGTAAGCGCCACCACCAGGTAGACGTCCTTCATGATGAGCTGCTTGTTCGCGTCGGCGGCCTTGGCCACGAGGATGTCCAGGTCGTCGACGTAGGTGCCGGTGCCGACCACCCAGTCGAAGGGGGCGAAGTAGAGGGAGTAGCCGCGCTTGGGTGCGGGGGCGTCACTACCCGGTCGCGGGAAATGGTAGTCGGTGAAACCGCCACCTGGCAGTTTTCCCTTCTGGATGATCTCCCGGATCAGGTATTTGCCCTTGGCGTCCTGGAGGTTCATGCGGTTCTTCCCTTCGGCGGGTTTGCCAAGCAGCACCACGTTGGTGCCGTCGGAGGTGTCGGCCCAGAAATAGCCGTCCTTGCCGAACTTGAGCCCCCTGAGCAGGTCAGCCCCCTGCTTTTTCGCATCGTCCGCAGTGATCTCCCCCTTTTGCTGGCGGTCGCTGATTTCCTGCAGCAGGCTGACCGCGGTCTGTACCTCGGCCTTGGCCAGGAGGTCGGAGTTGATGTAGAGGGATTCACGGTAGGACTCGTTGAACCTGGCAGTGAGGTCATAAAACTGCTTCATCACAGTCAGACCGGTCGGGGCTCCCAGTACGCAGCAGCTTACCAGCACCAACAGGAGGAGCTTTGTTTGAAAGGACAGCCTGTTTTTGTGTTTCATGTGTGGTTCCTCATCTAGAGGCGCGGTTGCCTCGTTCTTTCCATCGCCATCTCATATCGGCACTTTTGTCTGTAAATTGAGGATTTTTTGCCACGAATGAGCGCCGGAGCGAAGTTGTGATGTGTCTCTGCATAAAAAACCTCAAGTCGCGCGCAACCCTGGCGATAAGGTGACAGCGTTGACATGGAAGGGATGCCGGGGCACAGAAGTGCGCAGGCCGGGCTAGGGCCGGACCTGTGCCAGAACGGCGCCGCAGGCAACGCTGTTCCCTTCTGCCATGTGATCGGTGTTTTTTAGCGGCCGATACCGATGAGAGGTGCACCGGGGGTATCCGAGAGGGTACCCCTTCTTTTTGGCTCTAAAGCGATCCGTGTTGGTTCATGTGGAGCTTCGGGAAGATCGGGTGCGGTGGAGAGTCGCCCCCCGGTGAGCTGAAATGGGGGGCTTCGAAAATTGCGGCAACCTGGATGTTGTTGCCCGCCACGCGATGCACGTGAACCCGCGTACCCCCCTTGGCGAAGGGGGGAGGAGGGGGGTATTTGCTTTTTTCGTGGGCTGAACCGTGCCGATGGATCAGTAAAGCAGGTAGGGCTTGCGCTGCTCCAGGAACCGTTTCACCCCCGGGGTCCAGCGGGCCTCGATGGCCGTCGCGGCCTCGCCGTCCTGCAGCCCCTTGCGCAACTGCGGTGAGCCCGCCATGTCGTCGATGCCCCCACGGAAGAACAGGGCGCGGGATTTCTCGGGAAGCGCCGCCTGCAGGGCGGCGAGAAGGGCCACCCCCGTCTCTACCGGCAGTACCTTGCGGTAGTCGGTGATCTCGATGCTCACCCCCGCCACCTCCCGGTCGCGGTACTTGGGCGCGCTCGAGACGCCCGGGAGCCGGACCGGGGTGAACTGCAACGGGTCGAACCGCAATCCCGGGAGCTGTGCCTCGTTAAGGCGCAGGGCCAGCGCCTTGGCGTCGATGCCGGGCCACCCGGCGATCTGGAAGGGCCTCGTGCTGCCCCGCCCTTCCGAGGCACCCGTCCCCTCCAGGAGGCCGGTCCCCGGGTAGAGCAGCACCGATTCTATGGCGGCAAGGTTCGGGCTGGTCGCAACCCAGGCAAGTCCCGTGTCCTGCCAGCGCATCTCCCGCTGCCACCCCTGCATGCGCACCACCCGCAGGTCCAGTTTCTCCAGGTCCGGCAGCATCCGCTCTCCCTTGATCATTCCCGCCAGTTCCCCGACCGTCAGCCCGTGCGCCAGCGGAATGGGGTAGAGCGAGGTGAAACTCCCCGGGATCTGCTCCCTCACGAATCCGGCGACGTAATCGCCCCCCAGCGGGTTGGGGCGGTCGAGCACCATGAACGGGATGCCGGCCTCGGCCGCGGCCTGCATGGCGAGTCCCATGGTGGATATGTAGGTGTAGAATCGCGCCCCGGCATCCTGGATGTCGAACACCATCAGGTCGATCCCGTTCAAGTCGTCCGGGCGCGGCTTCTTGCTGGCGCCGTACAGGCTCTTCACCGGCACGGGCGCGGATACGTCATCGGCCAGCTTGACGCCGTCCTCCGCCTTCCCCTTGAGGCCGTGCTCGGGTGAGAAGATCAGGGCCGGCTTCACCCCTTTTTGCTCCATCAGCGCAAGGAGGTGGGTATCCCCCACCATGGCGGACTGGTTGGTGACCAGGGCGAAGCGCTTTCCCTGCAACGGGAGGAAACCCTGCTCGCTCAGGACCTGGGCACCGGTCTTGACGGTCTCCGCCCGGCAGGTCAAGGGGAACAAAAGGAACAGCATCAGGGTTACTGCGAGAACGGGGGGTGAAACTCGAAACACGGTGTACCGCCTTCTGGTAGAGATGATGGCAGAGCTTACTCCAGAACTTTCCGTGAAGGCAAGCTCCATGCGGTTCTTCGGTGAGCTGGATCACACTGTGGCTCGGATCGCTCCTGACAGATTGGGTGATTTTCGTGAACACTCAGTAAAAATAAGCCTTGTCATATTGATGTTTTTGAAATAGATTATTCACATTTAGCGATGATAATCATGTCTTCCCAGCTGTCAGGGATGACCGGGAGGGAGTGCTATGAAACGACTTTTTCTAGTTGGTCTGATCCTCTTTTGCGGCGCCGGTGTGCTTTGGGGTGCCGGGACCAAGAAAAAGAAGCCTCTGCCGCAGGACTTCGGGAGCGTGACCATCAGCAACTTCTCTCAGCAGGCCGGGATGGCGCCGGTCGTTTTCGACCACTGGGTGCACCGCAAGAATTACACCTGCCGGCTGTGCCATGTGGACATCGGTTTCGGCATGACCGCCAATTCCACCCAGATCCGCGCCGTCGACAACAGCAAGCGCTTCTTCTGCGGTGTCTGCCATAACGGCTCCTCGACCATCAACAAGGTGAAGATCTTCGATTCCTGCGCCACCAGCTACACCAGGGAGGAGTACAAGCGCTGCGTCAAGTGCCACGCCCTGGAGAAGGACCCGGCCAAGGAAGAGGCCTTCTACCGCTTGCAGGAGAAGATGCCCCGCGAGACGTTCGGCAACGGGATCAACTGGGAGAAAGCCGAGGAGACCGGCCAGCTGAAGCTGATCGACTCCCTGGAGGGGGTCTCCTTCAAGAAGAGCTCGATGAAGGTCCAGAAGGACTTCGCGTTGAAGGGGAAGGTGGACGGGATGCCGGACATCATCTTCTCGCATCAAAAGCACACGGTATGGAACGGCTGCGAGGTCTGCCACCCCGACATCTTCGTCGGCATCAAGAAGGGGGCGACCAAGTACTCCATGATCGACCTTTTCGACGGCAGGTACTGCGGTGTCTGCCACGACAAGGTGGCCTTCCCGCAAAGCGACTGCAAGCGCTGCCATTCAAAGCCGGTCTAGGGGGGAGCGATGAGCTTCGTGACGATGAAAGGCGTGATCGCGGCTGCCCTTCTGGCCTTGGCCCTGGCGCAGCCGGTCCGCGCCGAGGAGGCCTGGCAGGCGACCTTCGACGATACCTGCGCCAGGAGCAACCAGGCGATGGCCATGTCGGTGCAGGAACTGCGCGACCTGCTGGACAGGTGCGACGCGCTGCGCAAGGTGATCGAGACCCAGGAGGAGTCGGTGCGCAAGGTCTACCTGAAGCGGCTTTCGCTGTGCCGCAACCTGTACGCGTACATGCTGGAGTACAAGCAGAACAACCAGGCCAAGTAGGCCTGCCCGGTGTAGGGGGAGTGCCAGGATGGATTCGGGGATAATGCGGAAGGGGATGAGGGTGCTGTCGCGTGCGGTGCCGGCGTGCGCCCTGGTGCTCGTGATGAGTTCGGGCGGCTCCGCCATGGACCGCAGTGAGCTCGCCAAGGTGCTGAAGACCATTCCCCCCAACGGTCCCTTCGCGAAGTTCGGCAACGTCACCATGCGCACGCGCGCCAAGGAGGCGGGGATGGCGCCGGTGGTCTTCCCGCACTGGGTGCACCGCGCCCGCTACACCTGCCGGGTATGCCACCTGGAGCTCAACTTCGGGATGAAGCGCGGCGACACCGGCATCACCCGCGCCCTCTACACCAAGGGGAAGTTTTGCGGCGTCTGCCACAACGGCACCACCGCCTTCGGCGTGCAGAAGGCGGATGCCCAGTGCCACCGCTGCCACATGGAGAACACCAGGGACCTGGACAAGCGCTTCGAGGAGTTCGCCGAGGGGCTCCCCCTCGCCAGCTTCGGCAACGGCATCGACTGGGCCGCCGCCTACCGCGACGGGAGCATCCGCCCCATGAACTCCATCAACGGCGAGATCGCGCTCCCCTTCCCGGACAAGCTGAAGCAGCCGCTCAAGCTCGGCACCGCCTCGCCCAGAAGCGACGTGAGCTTCTCCCACCAGGAGCACTTCGCCGAGCTGGACTGCTCCAGCTGCCACCCCGACATCTTCAACATCAAGATGAAGTCGACCACCGCCTTCACCATGGAAACCAATATCTACGGCAACTTCTGCGGTGCCTGCCACATGCTGGTCTCCTTCCCCATGAACGACTGCAGACGCTGCCACAAGGGGATGAGCAATAGCATCGGCTACTAGCTTCTCCCTCCCGTCACGCACCCCACCCAGCTCGCCTGCCGGTCGAAGCAGTTCAGCGCCCCCCGGCGCTCCAGGGCGAGCCCCGCGTACTGGTCCATCCCAAGGCACAGCGCCGCGTATATCCTCGCCGCCGCCAGCACCTCCGCGAAACTCACCTGTTCTTCGGGGGTGTGGGAGATCTCCAGTGCGCCCGGCCCCAGGATGAGCGGGCGGCATCCCGCCGCGTGGAACAGGTTGCCGTCGGAGTGGGAACGGAAGGCCTCGAATTTGAGGGTGAGCCCGAGGCGCTGGTAGGTCTGTTCCAGGATGCGCGCCAGCGCGTTGTCGGTGCCGAGGTTGTAACCGGCGGAGGCGAAGTCGAAGGCGACCGAGAGGTCGAGCCCGGGGATGAACTGGCCCGCGCCGGCGATGATGCGGCGGATCGCCTGCTCCACGGAGTCCGGGTCGCGCTCGGGGGGGAGGTGCAGGTCGATCCACGCCTCGCAACGGTCCGGCACCACGAACCCCTTCTGCGAGGAGCGCATCTCGCGGATCGAGTACACGATCTCCGACTCCCCCCGCTTGAACAGGGAGTCCTTGCCCAGGTGCAAAAGCACCCGCAGCATCGACTCGACCGCGTTGTGCCCAAGTTCCGGGAGAGACGAGTGGCTCCTCACCCCCCGCGTCACGAAGCCTGCCTCCAGGTAGCCGAAGTGCGCGAAGCAGGCGGAAAGGCTGGTGGGCTCGCCGATCACGGCCCAGGGGGCGCGGACATCCTTCAGGAAGGCGGCGCTGCCGTCGCCGTTTTCCTCCTCGCCCACCACCAGCAAAAGCCCGACGCTTGGGCGCCGCCCCGGTTTGAGCGCCTGCGCCAGGGCGAGCCACGTCTCCACCATGGCGGCGCAGCCACCCTTCATGTCGGCGCTCCCCAGCCCCCGGACCATCTCCCCTTCCTCGCGCGCCCCGAACTCCTCCAAGTCCCAGGCGGGAACCGTGTCCACGTGCCCCACAAGGTAGAGCCTCGGCTCGTCCTCCCCCATGGTGACCCGCAGGTTGTAGCGTTCCTCCTCGACCTCCTGGCGCTCCACCGAAAAGCCGGCCCGGGAGAGAAGGTCCTCCAGGTAGAGCTGGATGTCCTCTTCCTTCCCCGAGGGTGAGTAGATGTCGAGCAGGTCGCTGAGGGTAGCTTTGAGCCGGGCCGGGTCGATGGCGGCCATGACCTCTTCGAGGCGGCCGCTCATGATTTCTTCACCGGTTTTTTCTTGTGCCGCTTGGAGAGGTTGAGCGTCATGTAGAGGTGTTCCTGCACGTTGTCGAAACCGTGCTTCTTGAAGAACCGGATGGCCGGCGCGTTGTCGGCCGAGGTGTCGATGATGATCATGCGTACCCCCTGTTCCTTGAAGCGCCTTTTCAGTTCCTTGAACAGCCGTGCCCCGACCTGCAGCTTTTGCAGTTCGCGACGCACCCCGAGCCACACCAGGTAGCCGTATTTCCAGGGCGAGTGATGCTTTTTCACGGTGGTGCCGAGGGCGAAGCCGAGGATGCGGTCGTCATGCTCGGCGACGATGCAGAGCTCGTTGTCCGAGTTGAACAGCGTGGTGATCTCGTACTCGTCCCAGGTGCGGTAGAGGCTTTGCGAATATTCGGCTGTGAAGACCTCCTCGCCGATGTGGAACACTTCCGGCAGGTCCTCAATAATCATCTGCCGGATGCGCGGCGTCTCTTCCTCGTGCGTCTCGTTTGGCTGCATGGCCTACCTCGTGAACTACCGGGATTTCTGCTGCTGACATTATATCAGAGTTGGACTGCCGCAGACTGGGACAGTTGTTTTGGCCTCTGGCAGGAGATAACGGCCGCTTGACCCGTTAGCTCAACGGTATCTCAGGAACAGCCATGTTGCAGGCCGCGTGAGGACGTAACTTCAACGGTGATGGACATTATCCAGCCGCGGTAGTGCGGAGGCAGACACAGCGCGGGCCGCTGTTGTCATTGTTTTGACCCCGTGCCGCGAATTAGTTGCCGATATTGTCCTGAAAAAGATAACATCCCGACGTTGCATGGTAAACTTCAGGAATTCCTTTTTCTGAAAGTTAGGCCGCTCCCATCTCGCCATCCTGTTGCCGGCAGGGCATGGCGCAGCCGGAAGCCGCGCCGCTCGTGGTGCCCATGCCGAGAACCCTCGTCACATACCTCCGCCTCGCAGTCTGTGCCGCCTGGCTCCTCTGCCACGCCGCGCCGCTTTGCGCCAAGGAGCCGGTGCTGGTCGACGTTTCCGGCGTCGAGGGGGACGCGCTGGACAACGTCCGCCGGGCGCTGGAGTTGCCGCACGGACTGGTGCGCGACGGCAAGGTCGACCGGCTCTGGCTGGACCGGTTCGCCAGGCAGGCGCCGGAAAAGGCCCGCACGGCCCTGCAGCCTTACGGCTTCTACCGGGCCAAGGTTGTTGCCGCGGTGCGGGAAGAGGGGGAGAAGAGCCGGGTGGAGGTGGTGGTCGACCCCGGCGAACCGGTACGCGTGGTCGAGGTGGACCTCAAACTCGAGGGGGAAGGGGCGGAGCAGAAGGAGATGCGCCGCCAGGCCGCATCCTTCCCGCTGGCAGCCGGCCGGGTGCTGCTGCAGACCGACTACGAGCGGGGCAAGAGCGCCCTCCAGGCGCAGGCCCAGAACCTTGGCTACCTCGACGCCGACTTCCCCCGCCACGAGATCCGCATCTCACCAGACCTCGCCACGGCCCGCATCCTCCTCACCCTCAATACCGGTGCCCGCTACTTCTTCGACGGCACCCACATCGAAGGGGCAGGCGACTATCCCGATACCTTTTTGAAGCGGTTCATCGCCTTCAAGGAGGGGGATCCGTTCTCCTATGCGAAGCTCGGGGAGACTCAGCTGAACTTCGCCAACTCGGAGCGCTTCCGGCAGGTGGTGGTGACGCCGCAGCGCGAGGAGGCGAAGGAGCACAAGGTACCGGTCCTGGTTCGCCTCACCAGCGCGCCCCGGCGCACCCTGCGACCCGGCGTCGGCTACGGCACCGACACCGGGGGGAGGCTCTCGGTGCACTACCGCGACCTCAACCTCGCCCACGAGGGTAACGACCTCGACCTGAGCCTCTATGTGGCCGAGCGTCTGCAGGGGTTCGCCGGGCGCTACACCGTGCCCAGCGAAAGCGACCTCAGAAGTTCCACCTCGATCCAGCTGAACCTGCAGCGTGAGACCGTCTCCTCCTATCAAACCCGCCTGGCCGCCATGGAATTCGACCGCAACTTCGGACTGGGGCGCGGCGAGCTCGCCACCCCCTACCTGAAGATCCAGCAGGAAAACTACAAGGTGGCGAACGTGAGCTCCAAATCCCGGCTGGTGCTCCCCGGCTTCCGCTTCTCCAAGGACCGCTTCAACGACATGATCCGCCCGACCAGCGGCTACCGTTTCTCGGTTGACCTGCGCGGCGCGCACCAGTACTTCGGCTCGGACACCGCGCTGGTCCAGGCGATCGGCAACGCGAGCGTGCTGGTCCCGGTCCCCGGGCGCTTCACCTTCCACGCCCGCGTCAACACGGGGTACAGCGTGCTCACCGATCCGCTCGCCGAACTCCCCCCCTCGATCCGCTTCTTCGCCGGGGGGGACCAGAGCGTGCGGGGCTACACCTATCAAAGTCTCGGTCCCAGGGACGCGGCCGGGAGGGTGGTGGGGGGGAAACACCTGCTGGTCGGGAGCGTCGAACTGGAGCGCGCCCTGTTCAAGAACTGGGGGGTCTCCGTATTCGACGACATCGGCAACGCGTTCAACGACTTCGCCAACATCGACTTGATGCAGGGGGCGGGGGTGGGGGTCCACTACTACACCGCGGTCGGCGGGCTGAACCTGTACCTGGCCCATCCGTTCGCGGCAGGCGCCTCCCCGGTTCGCATCCATTTCACCGTGGGGTTTGAATTTTGAGGCGGCTCGCGCTCTACATAGGGCTTCCCGTGCTGGGGCTGGTCATCGCCCCCGCCGCCGGGCTCTTCTGGCTTCTCGATACCAGCTCGGGCGCCCGTTTCGCCGTCACCACGGTGGGAGGGCTTTCCGGCGCCACGGTCTCGGTGCGCCAGGTCGAGGGGCGGCTCTGGGACCGCCTGCGGCTGACCGGGGTGAGGCTCGACCGGAGCAAGGTGGTGGTGCAACTGGAGCGTCTGGACCTCTCCTGGGAACCCGTACGTCTTTTGCACGGCAAGCTCCTGGTGCACGATCTCTCCCTCACCGCGCTGCGCATCCAGGACGACACGCCGCTGGCCGCCAAGGCCCCGGAGTTGCGCTGGCCTCAGGTGAGCCAAACGGTGGGGCGCCTGGAGGCACGGGTGGAACGCTTCAGCCTGAAGGGGATGAGCTACCGCCACTTCCAGGGTGAGCCCTTCCTGTTGAGCGAGCTGACCGCCGGGTTAGCCATGCGCGACGGGGTCACCACCATGTCCGGAGGGAGCGTGTCGGCCGCGCAGGGGAGCGCTTCAGGCGAAGTGACGGCCGGGCTGTTGCGCCCTTCGCTACGGCTCGATCTGCGCCTCGCACCGTCGCGCCCCGTGTCCGACATGGACGCCTTTGCGGTCAACGCGCACCTCGAGCCGGGACGGGAACCCGAGCAACTCGCCGGCCCCGTCGCGCTGACCGGCAGCCGTGGCGCCGCCAGACGCCTGGAAATCGCCAGCGACCTGGGCGTCACCCGGACCGGCTTCAACTTCAGGAATTTCCGGCTGCTGCGCCCCGGCCGCAGGGGAACCTTGACCGGCAACGGCAGCATGACCCTCACCAAGGAGGAACCGCTCTTCGCACTGGCCCTAAAGGCCGGCGATCTCGACTTGGAGCGGGAGTTCAACCATCCCGTTCTGATCAACGGCGAGCTCACCTTCTCTGGCAGCCCCGCCCGCTACCTGGGCACCTTCAACCTCACCAACCGGGGCCCCGGCTGGGAAAGCATGGGACTTGCGGCGCGCTACCGCGGCGACAAGAACGGGATGCGCCTGGACCCGCTCTCAGGCAAATGGCTCAAGGGGAGCGTGCGCGGCGCGCTCGACGTCGACTGGAGCCGCGGCTGGCGGGTCAGCGGGAAACTGTCCGGCCGGGGGCTGGATCCCGAAGCCCTCGCCGCGGAATGGAAAGGGGTGGTGAACCTGGACCTCACAGGCTCGGTGGGACAGCGTGACCACGGGGCCGTCGGGGGGAGCGTACAGGCGCGGCTGCTGCAAAGCAGGCTGAAGGGGCACGATCTGACCGGCGAGTTGGAGGGGAGCTTCAGCGGTCCCCAGCTTGCCGTGAAGCGCCTGCTGCTGGCGGGCAAAGGGTTCCGGTTCCGGGGCAGCGGCGAGCCCGGGCGGCGCTTTGACTTCGCCGCAGACGTGACCGACCTCTCCGGGGTGCTGCCGGGGAGCGCCGGATCAGCCACGGCCGAAGGGTGGCTCCGCTGGCGCGAGGGGATGCTCTCGGGCACGGCCGCCGCCACGGGGCGGGAATTGGCGGTCGACGGCGTCCGCGCCGGTGCTGTGGAGCTGCGGGCGAGCCTCGGTGAAGGGAAGGATCACCCCGTATCCCTGCGCGGGACGGCACGTGAGGTGCGAAGCGGACCGGTCGCGGTGGATGCAGCCTCTTTCGCGCTGCGCGGCACCTCCATGCGGCACACCGTGGAGGCGCAGCTCGCCTCGGGCGTGGCGAACGTCGAGTTCCTCGCCTCGGGGGGGTACGCCGACGGTACGTGGCGCGGCGAGCTTTCCCGCTTCTCAGGCAACGACGGCGTGGGGCCCTTCTCGCTTGCCGCTCCGGCTCGGCTTACCGTGGGGCAGGGGCGCTTCAGCACCACGCCGCTGGTAATCGGCGGGGCCCCGGGCGAGCGCGTGGAGCTTGCCGGCAACATGAACCGCGACCGCTCCGGCGCCTTCAGCGGCAGCTGGAGCGGCCTCAACCTCGCCCGGGCCGACGTATGGCTCCCCAAGGGGGAACTCTCCGGCGCGTCTTCAGGGAGTTTCGACCTGCGCCTTGCCCGCGGCGGGCGCGCTACCCTGAACGCCTATGCCGAGGCGAGCGGGGCGGTCGTCACCGGCGGCAAGCGGGTGGGGCTCTCCCGCCTGGTAGCCACGGTGCGGGGAGGGGAGGGAGGCATCGACGCCGGCGCCGACCTCGCCCTCGAAAACGGCTCCGGCAACGCCCGTCTCGCCTTCCATTCCGACGAGCCCGCCGCCCTCGCGCTTCCCCGGCGCGGCGACCTCACCCTCAACTGGACCGATCTCGATCTCGCGCTCCTGCGCCCCTACCTTTCGCCCGAGCTGACCCTGGAGGGGAGGCTTGCCGGCGAGGTCAAGGGGCGGCTCCTCCCCGGGCGCCGCATGGACCTGAGCGGTACCACCGCACTCGGCGGCGGCCGGGTCATCTGGCGGGGCAAGGGGGACGAGTTCGACGCATCCATCGACCATGCCGAAGTCAGCTTCGAGCGGCGCGAAGCCGGGAAAGCCGGCGCCAAGCTGGTCCTTCATGGCAGTGCCGACGCCACCGGGGCATACCGCTCCAAAGGGGAGAAGGTGATCGGGAGCCAGTTCACCCTGCGCGCCGACGCCGACGACAAGGGGACCCGCGCTTCAGCCGATCTCTGGCTCGACACCGGCGGCAGCCTCCGTGCGGCACTCTCCTCGGACTCCCCCGCCGGCACCACCCTTCCCGAGACCGGAGATTTCAGCATCGAGTGGAGCGACATCAAGCCCGCCCTGCTGCGTCCCTGGCTTCCCGGGGCCATGGATCTCCAGGGGGAACTCCACGGCAGCGCCAAGGGGCGGCTCCTCCCCGGCAAGCGGCTGGAGATTGCGGGCCAGGCCGGGTTTTCCCAGGGGAGCGCCCGCTGGCAGGGAAGCACCGGCGAGGCGAGCGCCGCGATCCGCTCGGCACTGCTCAACTTCGACTGGCGCGGCGAGAGCCTGACCGGCAACCTGGACCTTTTCCTCGCCGACTACGGTGAGGCGAAGGGGGATTTCCTCCTGCCGGTTCCGGCCCGGCTGCCGGTGGTGCCGAACCAGGAGGGGGGGGTGCGCGGCGCCCTCTCCGGAAAGCTGCAGGAACACGGCTTTCTCACCGCATTCTTCCCGGGGCTCGTGCAGGAGACCCGCGGCACGCTCACCGTCGACGTCAAGGCGGGAGGAACCTGGGGTGACCCGACCGCGAACGGAACCCTGGAACTAGCCGATGCCGGGGCCTATCTCCCCAGCGCCGGGATCACCCTCACCGGGGTGCAGCTCCTGGCGCGCCTGGAACGCGACGAGATGCGCATCGAGCGGCTGAGGGCCCTCTCCGGTGGCGGCGAACTGGTCGGCAACCTCCTGATGAGGCTCAAGGGATGGCGGGTGCTCGATTACCGGGGCACCCTGAGCGGCCAGCGTTTCCAGACCGTGTACCTGCCCGAACTCACCATGTACACCTCGCCTCAGCTCACCATCGAAGGGGACGCCGGCAAGGCAACCGTCAACGGCGAGATCGGCGTTCCCGAGATGCTGATCACCGGCCCCCCGACGCAGCACGTGGTCGCCACCAGCGAGGACGTGGTCTTCGAGGGGGCTCCTCCCAAGGGTAGGGACACAGGAAAGCCGCTGCTTCTGGAGGGGAAGGTGAAGGTGGTGCTCGGGGACAAGGTGCGCGTGGAGGCGTCCGGCATCGATGCGCAGTTGGGTGGCAGCATGGACCTCGTGCTGAACGGGATCGACAAGATCGAGAGTTCCGGCGAGATCAAGGTGGTCAAGGGGCGCTACCGCGCCTACGGCATGGATCTCGAGATCGTGCGGGGGCGGATCTACTACGTGAACGCCCCGGTGACGCGTCCCACCCTCGACGTCCTCGCCCTGCGCACGGTTGGGGACGTCAAGGCGGGGGTGACCGTGGGCGGGTTCCTGAACGCCCCGGTGGTGAAGCTTTACTCCGAGCCCGCCATGCCCGAGGTGGACATCCTCGCGTACATGGTGCTCGGGCACGCCATGGGGACCAGCGGCGAACAGGGGGGCGCGCTGGCCACCGCGGCGGCCGGACTCTTCTCCTTCGGGAAATCGGAGTCGCTGCAGGAGCAGATCAAGGACCGGCTCGGCCTTAGTACGCTGGGACTGGAGCGGGTCGACACCTCGAGCACCGGGCGGATGGGGTACAAGGAGATAGCCACCACCCCGACCGGCGCCATCTCCGCCAAGGCGCCGGCCGCCGGCGAATCCGTCTTCTCGGTCGGCAAATACCTGACCCCGAAGCTCTACCTCAACTACGGCCGGTCCCTGATCACCGGGCAGAACCTGTTCCGGCTGCGCTACGACGTCTTCAAGCGGATGCAGATCGAGACCCAGAGCGGTTCCGAGTCCGGCGTCGATGTGTACTACAAGCTGGAGTTCAGGTGATCGCGGCCCAAATAATGGGCACCTCGTGCAGATACCGTCTTCGCCATCCCCGGCTTCAGCCTACCGCCATGTCACCAGCCTATTTAGTCCTGGGTAACATTTATCAAGCCGTTAGTGTCGAAACCCAAAGCTGCCGCTTTTAAAACCAGTTGGTTCTTCAGCTCGGGTCGCATCATCGGCGTCCTTGAAAGAATCCACAGATACGACTTGTCCGGCCCACAGACAAGGGAATACTGATAGTTCTCTTCATCCAGATCCATGATCACGTAGGAGCCGTAAAAAGGTCCGAAGAAGGAAACCTTCAGGTACCCCTTGGTCGGTTCTGCCATGAAATATGCTTTGCCGACCGCTTCCTTCCACCTGTCTTCCTTGGCGGAATAACCGCGATTGACCACCTTGATGCCGCCATCATCCCGTAAAGCGTACTCCGCCGTGACACGAGTCAGTCCCCGTTCAAACGAATGATCCAGTCGTGCAATCTCGTACCACTTCCCCAGGTACCGCTGAACATCAAAGTCGTCTATCGGTTTGACCCCCTGAGGTATTCCCACGCAGCCGGTAAGGAGCGCGGCTAACAGCAGTGACAGTTTTTTCATAGCGAAGGTCCTCGCAGAAATTCAGGCTACTTTTTCACGAAGGAAAGAAAGAAAAGGGGACAGGCTACTTTATCTGCCAAGTCTGCAAAGGCTCGGGCTCCCATGGTCACTCCATACAGGGGGAACCAGAAACAGAAAAAGTAGCCTGTCCCCTTTTCTTCTGTCCCGTACTCCACGGAAAAGGGGACAGGCTACTTTTCCATCCCTGACTTCCTGGTCTTCATGACTCCCCTTGGGCCGGATCTGGGACAAAGGGAGGGTGGACTAAATCATCTATTGGTTTGCTACTCGAGTATTCCCACGCAGCCGGTAAGGAGCGTGTTTGAACTATAATGGGGCAGCTGTCGTTATTGAAGAAGGGTTGGCCCCGGTAACCACGGTGCCCCTCGGTGTCAATGAGCCTGTGCTTCGATTGATGGTATAGACGGAGATACTATTGGAACCCTGGTTCGCCACGTAAACAAATTTCCCCGAGTGATCGAATGTGATCGAAATGGGTCCAGTTTCAGCAGGAACGGCCCCGCTTGGTGTCAATGCGCCTGTAGTCTGGTCAACCGAATAGACCGAAATGGTGCAGTCCGCTACATTTGCTGCATAGGCGAATTTTCCTAACGGATCTACAGCTACAGACCACGTATTGGAACCGGCGGGTACTGAAGATCCAGATGTCAGTGCCCCTGTGGTTTGGTCAATGGTATAGACCGAGATAGTGTTAGACACGTCATTGGCGGCATACGCGAATTTCCCTGTTGGATCAACTGTAACAGAAATTGGCCCGGAACCGGCGGCGACAATGGAGTGCGCTGTCAGTTGCCCCGTGACTTGGTTGATATTGAAGACCCATATGGCATCGTCGCCTGGAATTGCCACGTATGCAAATTTCCCGGTTGGATGGATCACTATCGAGGAGGGATTGGACCACGGGTTCGAACCGGCAGCGATTGTAGTGCCAGTTGTTAACGCTCCAGTTGTTTGATTGACAGTGTACACGGATATGTTGCTTGATCCAAAATTGGTAGCGTAAGCAAAACGTTCTGAGGGATCTACAGTAACAGAAAAAGGCCCTGAGCCAGCACTTACAGCGGTCCCGGCCGCCAGCTCCCCAGTGGCCTGATTGATGGCAAAAACTGAAATGGTGTTGGAATAGTAATTCGCTGCATAGGCGAACTTGCCAGACGGGCTAACAGTTACGGAGCGAGGTCCTGTTCCCGCGGTCACAGCCGTTCCGGCTGTCAATGCACCTGTTGTTTGGTTGATGGTGTAGACTGAAATAGTCTTGTCGTTGATATTTGCAGCGTATGCAAACTGATGCTTTTCCACGATTTTTGAGGTGTTACTATCCCCGCAGGCGCTGACCATTGTCAGGAGAGTGAGACCTAATGCAGACAATCTGAAATTCACCTTTATGCCCCCTTATTTCAAACGTGCTGAGCCCCCAATGCCAGGGTGCTCAACTTCTAATATAATTTTAATTTGCTCATGCAAAGCCATCGCAATATATAGAGATCCTTCACCACTGTCAAAGGTGAAGTGGTGACTGGTCACCTTGAACTCAGTGCCAAAGGGAGGGTGAACCCGGAAGCGCCCACAAAGAAGGGGCGGCCAGTGAATGGCCGCCCCTTCGCGTTTCAAATCTCCCACCCCACCGCTACTTCCTGGCGAGGTACCGGCTCTTGACGTTGTATGTCACCATCCACTCCGCCATGTTGCGCTTGGGAAGCGTCTTCAAAAGCTCGGTGCTGATGGCGTCGGCGTCATTTGACTTCGCTGCCAGTTCGGTCGCTTTCTTGTCGAACAGCTGGATGTATTCCTTCATGTCCCGCAGATCCTTCTTACCGGAAAGGGGGCCGTGGCCCGGAACGACTTTTTCCACGTCCATTGCCAGCAGGGCATCGATGCTCCGGATCCAGCCGCTGAAGTCGCCGTCGGCCAGGAAGGGATGGAAATCGGTGAAGAGGATGTCGCCGGCGAAGAGGATTTTTTCGGCGGGAAGCAAGACCACCAGGCTTCCCGCGGTGTGGGAGGGGGCGGTACGGATCAGGCGGACTTCCTCGCCGCCAAGATCGAGCAGCATTTCGTTAGTGAAGGCGAGGGTCGGGACGGCTATCTCGGTCCCCGCCATGTCCTCGGATGTAAGGCCATAGCTTGCGGCCCTCTGCAGAAGTCCCGCGCCGTTTGCGGCGAGGTAGTTACGGTCGGCTTCGTGCGAGATGACGGTCGCACCGAGTTTGGCGAAGACGCAGTTCCCCAGTGCGTGGTCCAGGTGGGTGTGGGTGTTCACCACGTACCTGATCGGCTTCCCGGTGACCTTCCGGATGTCGGCAAGGAACCGCTCCCCTTCCTTGGCGGATATCAGGGTGTCGATAACCAGAACGCCATCCTTGCCAATCACGATACCGGCGTTGGCGGCGAAGCTGTGCCCCGGGGAGGCGTCTTTGGAGCCGACGTAGGAGTAGACGTTGCCGGCGAGCTTGGTGAGTTCGGCGCAGGCGGCCTGGGCCAACAGCAGGGTGAAAGACAGGATGAGTGCTGTCAGTACGGCGGCTTTCTTCATTGCGTTCTCCTTTTTCAGAAAATGATGAACTCCATGGCGACTGGCAAGTGACCTGATCGATGTCTGGATGGTAGCGGCGGCCTCTTTGACATCCCACGTTGGGAATCTCAAAGTAGTGGCTGCTTCGGAATCCTTTTCAGAAGGTGACGGTTTCTCCCAGGCAGGCCCCGATCAGTTCAATGTCGGGGAGGTTCTGGTAGACTTCGGCGACTGTTTTGTGCGCGGTGAGGACCCGGACCACCATCGGCAGAGGCTCGGGCCAGATCTCGGTGAGGTCGGCTTCCAGCCTCCCGCTGATGGAAAAGGCGAGACGCTCGTTGGGGGGAGCGAACTGCGCGTTGATGCCGGGCTTGTTGCCGCGTGGGTCGACCCGGTACCAGCCATGGTCCGGCAGCCATACGGCGTTCAGGCCGTGCAGACAGAAAGGAGGACCGCCGCTTTCCACCGAAAGTCGCTGGTAGCACAGGCCGGCGGGAATCCGGTTGGCGCGCAAGAGGGCGGCCAGCAGGTGGCTCTTGGCGTAGCAGTAGCCGGTACCGTGTTCGAGGACTTCTGAGGCGCGGCAGGTAACCGGGTTCAGCTTGTAATCCCAGCTGTGCTTGATCTGGTCCCGAACGAACTCGAAACAGCGTCTGGCGATCTCTGTCTGGTTGGTCGCTCCTGCCGACAAGCTTTGAGCCTGTTCAAGCACCGCAGGGTGTTGCCAATCTATGTATGTCGTCGCTTCGAGGTACTGCTTCATCCTCTGTCCTTTCCGGTCGTGTTCGGCGCCTGTTGGTCCTGCGTTTTCAGACTCAACATAGTATCACGGTATAGATAAGAGAAAAGCACTGCGAGAATAAAAGTGACGGCACCGGCGCTGAAAAAGCCGGTGGCGAAGTCCGCGGCCTTGATGATCATGCCCATGGTGGCGGAGCTGAGCATCATGCCCAGGTAGATGCAGCTGTTGTACAGTCCAAGCCCGAGGCCGCGCTGCCTGGGAGGCATGACGACCACGACGAGTGCGCTCAGGGCGGTGAAACCGATCCCCATGCCGGCCCCGAGGACGCAGGCGCAGATGAGAAGGGTGACCATGCCGTGGGCGAGGCCCACCGCGCCCACGGCGTGCGCGCAGAGCACGAGCCCGATGCCGGACATGAGTCCCCGGTCCACGCGGTCGCTCAGGTGACCGAACGGTATGCGCAAAAGCACGTTCACCAGGGCCTGTGCCGCGAAGATGATGCCGATCTGCCCCACGTTGAGCCCCAGGGCGCGGGCGTGCAGGGGGAGAAAGGAGATGAACATCCCGAACCCGAAGCACCCCCCCAGCGTGCCGACCAGCGCCGCCAGGAGCCGGCGGTTGGAGAGGATGCCGGACGCGGGCTCGTCGACGTGTTCGTCGTGATGGTGCTGCTCGGGGGCCGGCAGGAACAGCAGAACGGCTATAAGGGCCGCCAC
Source organism: Geomonas subterranea (assembly GCF_019063845.1). NCBI lineage: Bacteria > Pseudomonadati > Thermodesulfobacteriota > Desulfuromonadia > Geobacterales > Geobacteraceae > Geomonas > Geomonas subterranea. The sequence goes on along the minus strand of NZ_CP077683.1, from coordinate 2,470,703 downwards.
GATCAGGCCGCCGGAGACGAAGAATACCTCCCGGATCCCGAGCGCCTTGCCGAACCAGCCGCCGGTGGCGGGACCGAAGGTCATGGCGAGGTAGACGGCGGTGGTGTACCAGCTGTAGGCGCGTCCTACGTGCGAGCGCGGCACCACGCGGGCCACCGAGGACATCATGGTGGGGGTGAAGGCGGACAGCCCCATCCCGAAGAAGAGATAGATGCCGCCAAGCAGCAGCGGGGTGTCGCAGAAGGGGATGATAAGGGAGGCGCAGCTCATGAGGGCGAGGCCGGTGATGAGGACGGGCCTGATGCCGATGCGGTCCGAGAGGAGCCCGGACGGCACGGCGAGGATGCCGGCGGAAAGCATGAAGGCCGCGTTGATGAGTCCGATCTGGGCCGTGCCGGCGCCGATGCTGCTGGCCAGAAGCGGCAGAACCGGGATGCGCATGTAGGCTCCGAGGAAGCAGATGAAGCCGATGACGCAGCAGGTGAGTACCTGGACGCTCTGGCGATGGCCGGGGGTACGGTACTGCTCCGCGAGGTTGTTGTCGAGGTCGTTGTGGCTCATGGTCCGGCCAAGCTAGCCGCAACGATGGGCGCTGTCAATATTAAACCTGACGAGGCACGATCTTCCGCGATACCGGGTCCACATTCCCCCCGGGCCAGGGTGAGGGCGTTGCCAAGGGGAACATGACAGCAGCCGGCAGGACCCTCACACCTATTCGCGGATGGGGGACGTGCGGCAGAGCCCTCACCCGCCCTTCGGGCACCCTCTCCCGGAGGGAGAGGGGAGCAGACGGTAGAGGCGAGCAGACTAGAGAGGGGGGCAGACTAGAGAGGGGGGCAGACTGAGGGGAGCAGACCTTCAGGAGGGGACCGTTACAGCTCGATCTCCTCTATCTTTCTGAACAGCCGGCCGCCGCTTTCCTCGATGAAGTAGAGGACCTGCAGGTTCAACGGCACACCGGGGAAATCGCCGCAGTCCCTGAAGTCGGTGCGCAGGCCGTAGCACCTTTTCCCGATCCCGGCGCCGTAGCCAAGCTCGGCCACGGTGCCGCTGTCCGGTTCGGTCCCGTCCAGGACCGCCAGCACCAGGTCGCTTCCCTTCAGTCCACGTGCGTTGACCGCGCCGGTGAACCGGGCCGCCTCCTGAATCGCCCGCATCCGCCCGGCACCATCCTCGATGGACATTGCCTCCTCGATGCGCTGCGCCACCTCCTCCTGTTCCCACGGATCGAAGACGCTGCAGCCGAGGCGGTCGAGGCGCTCCTTGATCCGTTCGCGATACGGGTTGTTCTCCAGGCTGAAGCCCAGGGGGGAGGCGAGGTAAACCTTCAACGTTTTCTTTTTCGTGGCGGTTTTCGTCATCAGCGGTGGGTATCCTTGGCGTTGTCGTAGACCCTGGCGCCGCGGATGCGCTGGTCGCCGATCTTGTTCTCCAGGTCGTGCCGCTCGACCTTTTTGTTGACCACGAGCTCCTCGTATCCCATGTACCCCGCCTTGGCCAGGTCGGCGACGATCTGTACGAACTGTTCCTTGTCCTTTGGGGAGAGCTTGTGGAAGGCGCCGAAGCGGTCGGACGTGCCGAGGTTGAAGAAGTTGTCCACCGCGCTGAACACGTCCTGTGACGCGGATATATTCACCAGGTCGGCGTCGGCCGCCGGATGTTCCTCCACGCCGTAAGGCACGGAACCGGCTGCAACGGGACTCTTCTCTCTGAGCGGGTCATTGCCGCCACGTGACTCCAGTATCATCGCCTTGTACGCCGAGAGTGCTGAGATCATCTGACACCTCCATTGTGCGCTGCACCGGGTAGTATTTTACCTGATACTGTGAAAGAAGCGCCAGAGAAAGTATCAGTCAGTCAACCTGCTCGTTGACAGTGCGCGGTAGGGATTCCTGGGGACGGGAAGGCCGCCTGCGACCGAGAGCACGGTCAGGTGCAGGTGTGTCGGCGATCTCTTCCTGTAGGCGTTGAGCCCGGTTCTTCCCACCTCGGCGATGACGTCGCCGGGACGCACCAGGTCCCCCACCTCAACTCGCAGCGCCCGGTTGTGCGCATAGTAGACCAGCGATCCGGTGGCGGGATCGAGGATCCACAGGTATTTCCCGCCGCGCAGCCGGCTGCCGGGCTGCCACTCCTTCTCCCCGGCGACCACTACTCCCCCTGTCATGGAGAGTACCTGCACGGGGGTGCCGGTGCGGTCGTCGATCCCCTTCTGTCTCTTATCGTGGATGAATATGTCGTGGGAGGGGTGTCCCGTGTGCCTGTTGCCGGCGAAGTAGTCGTAGCCCCCCTGCTGGTAGCCGTTGCCGCGGACCCCGCCGATGGCGCGGTAGCCGTACCCCTTGAGCGGGAAGCACCAGGTGGGCTCCGGGTACTCCACGCCCCCCGCCGCGCGGTACTCCCGCGACAACGCCTGGATCAGTTCCTTGAAGCGCTCCTTCGCCTCGCTTCTTTCCACCTGGTTGTCCCGGATGAGCGTGTTCAGGGCGTTGAACTCCCGCGCCAGGGCGCGCAGTTTCTCACTGTCGGCCGCGTGGGCCTGCGAGGCGGGCCCGGCGAATACGATCAGGGCGATGAAGATGGCGAACAGGTGCCGCAAAAAGGGAAGTCGGATCATGGGTTCGGGACTGGAATGGTGGCGCTTCAGCGGCATTGGCCGGCAAGGCGCAGGGACGCCTCGAGGAGGCTCTGCGCCGCCTCGCGGTCCGCGACGTTTATGACCGTCGTGCTGACGGCGAGCGTGTCGGTCAGCGACTGGTAGCTGAAGGGCTTTTGGAACCTGAGGACGACGTAGTCGGTGTAGTCCTGGCCGGTCTTGGATCCGGCGGCGTCGAGAGAGGCGAAATCGAGGTCGCGAAAGCGAATGGTGTAGAGCCCGCCGGAAGGGTAGGTGCCGGAGACGGTGTAGTCGAGGCGGCACCCCTGGAAGCTGACCGACTGGTAGCTTTCCTTGCGCGCCGACGAGGTGCTGTTCATCATGGTCGCGGCGATGAAGTCGGAGGTCTGCTTCAGATCGACGCTGGGGGCGGCCCAGGACGGGGCGGCCAGGAGCGCGACGAGCGCTGCAGCGGGAAATACGTGTCTCTTCATGGTTTGTTGTGCCTGCTTTATGGAATCCAGTTTATGGTCTGCGTCTTGAAATCGATGGTGTATTTGAGGCCGGCCAGAAAACTCATGCCCAAGAGTCCGTCGCCGAATTCCCCGCGCCCCTGGCGCACCACGACCGCCTCCTGGTTGAGCCTCTTCACCGGCCCCACCGCCATCTGGCTCAGGATGACCCTGCGCGCGTTCATCACCCGGCCGCCGACCACGCCGATCCTCACGTTGCTGGATTCCTGCAGTTGCAGCCTTTCCGCGACCGCCGGCGAGATGACAGAGGAGGTAGCCCCGGTGTCCAGAAGCAGCAGCGCGTCGGTCTCTATGGAGCCGTTACTGAGCCTTACCGGCACGAAGACCTGCCGCCCCGTGATCACCACCTGAGTCGTGAGCGCCTTGGCGCGCGCCTCCTGGGCAGCCCGCCGTTCCTCGGCCTGGCGCTGCCGGCGGGACTGCTCCGACTGCTCCTGTTCCCGCGTCAGGGCCTCCTCCCGCTCTTCCCGGTCCCTTTGCCGCATCCGGGCGCGTTCCTCGGCGGGGAGGTCGTCGTACTCCTCCTTGCGCACCTGTACTTTCTTGCGGTACTCCCTGGGGATCTTCGCGGCGTCGTCGACGAAGTGCATGGTGCCGCTTCTGTCCTGGTAGGAATAGAACTCGGCGCCCGCTTCCGTGGCGAACAACGACAGGGCCAGCAGGAGCGCGTGGGATGCCGGGCACTTCATCTACTTCTGCCCCTGGGGCGGGTTCAAAAGGTTCTGCCGTACCTTGTACGGATCGAGCGCAGGCTCGCCCAGTTCCTTCTTCTCCTCGTTGATGAGGGTGGTCAGGTTCTTCTGCTTGCCCAGGTTCTCCAACTGGTCCGGAAGCGTCGGCAGGTTCCTCAGCTTCTCGTCCTTGGTGACGAGCCTTGGGATCTCAACGATGCCTGCCCCGCGCAGCCTGATCTTGTACTTGCCGCTTAGGACCGGATCGTACCACGGTGAGAGTTCGCGCTCGGCGGTCGTTTTCCCGGTGAAATGGTTCTTGAGGGGAAGCAGCACGCTCGCGTAGCCGGGCTTGTAGATCAGGAAACTGGTGCGGTCCTGCCGGGTGAACGGCTGCGCCAGGATGGTCGTGTACGACGGGATGTGGAACTTCCCTTCCTTGTCGGTGAGCGCCTCCTTGATGTTGATCACCGTGGAGGATTGACCCTTCCCGGCACCCATCGATCTCTTGTTGTAGATGGCGACGACCACCGCCCCCTCCAGCGGCTGCTTGGTGTCGAAATCGAGCACCCTGCCGTCGAAGGCGGTCTCGTGGTAGACCGGCCACATCGCGGTGGAAGCCGTCGCCGCCAAAAGCACCAGGGAAAACGCAGCGAGCAGAACTCTAAGCATGTGCATGTGCGCACCTCATGTGGCTCAACCGAGCAGCACGAAGACGAGCCATCCCGCGGCGAGCAAGAGCGGCGGGAACAGGACGTCGGGAATCAGGTCTTTCCAGTACCGGGCGGCGCTGGGGAAATTCCCCCGCTGCCTCGTGAACAAAGCGAGCAGTACCGCCGCGACCCAGAACAGGAAGAAGAGCATCACGCTGAGCGCCACCACGCTGTTCCAGAACGCGAAGCGCTCCAGGTCGCCGATCCCGCTCTTGTCCATGGAACGCTCGGCCTGCAACGCGGCAGCAAGCGAGGTCGCGGCGCAAAGGAGCTCCGCCACCGAAAGCGGCAGTTTCGCGCGGGCCGGCGTCATGACGTGAAGAGGCGGCAAAGCTGACCCGCCAGGATGCCGAGCCAGGTGCCAACGATGTTCCCCAGGATCGCCAGCAAGAGCCCCACCGAGGCGAGCCCCGGATGGTACACCTCGGCGACGACCGGCGCCGAGGCGACCCCGCCCACGTTGGCCTGACTCGCAGCCGCCACCAGGAACATGGGCGCCCTCAAAAGTCGCGCGCCCACCAGCAGGAACAGTGCGTGGATGAACACGATCAAAAGCCCCGCCGCGATCAGAATCAGCGCCGAGCCGATGCTGGCCACCGAGGCCTTCGCCCCGATGGCGGTCAGCACGAAATAGAGCAGGTCGTACCCGGTGCGGGAGGCTCCGGCCCCCTCCAGTTTGCGGGCCGGCGAGAAGGAAAGCAGGATCCCCAGCAGGGTGACGATCATGATGGTCCAGGTGTAGCGCGTGATCACGTCCTGGATCTGCGGCAACTGCCCCGCCAGAAGGTGCGACAGCACCCCTCCTGCCACGGCGATGCAGAGGCAGGCGGCGACGCCGCCAAAAGTCCTGCGGCCCCCTTTGCTGGCCAGGTGCCGCACCGCCTCCTCCCCCAGGTGCTCAAGTACGCCGCGCTCGGAGCGGTTCCAGCGGTCGAAGGCGGGCTGCAGCCCCACGATGGCGATCATGAACCCCATCCAGAGGTAGGGGACCACGGTGTCCACGATGACCATCGGGGCGAAAACCGCGTCGGGGATGGCGAGCGCCTCCTTCACCGCGATCATGTTGGCGCTCCCCCCGGTCCACGACCCGGACAGGGCGCCGAAGCCGGACCAGAACTGCGATCCGATCACCGGGCGGAACAGGGCGAAGGAGATCCCGGCGCCGGCGATGATCCCGGCCGCGCCGATGAAGAACATAGCCAGCGCCGTCGGTCCGAGCCTCAGGATCGCCTTCACGTCGACCGGCAGCAATAACAGCACGAGGCTCGCCGGCAGCAGCCAGGTCCTGATCAGGCCGTAGACCGGGCTCTCCGTGGAGAGGACGCCGAAGGTCGCCGCCAGCATGGGGAGGAAATAGATCCAGAACACCGCCGGCAGCAGGTCGAAGTAGCGCGCGGTCCGTTCGTGTCGCGACAGCCACAGCACCAGGGCCTCGACCGAGAGCAGGAAGAGGACGATGAGCAGCGGGTGGCTGATCATGGCAGATCGGGCGCCACGCCGATGCCGCTACCCGCACGGGTCAGGTCGAACCTGCCGCTGTCGTCCAGGTAGGGGGAGCGGGCCAGGTCCCCCTTCAGGAAGAAGGTGGTGTCGAGGTCGATGAAGTCGAAGCAGCCAAGGCCCGCGGCGAAGTGGGCCGAGGCGGTGATGGCGAGGGCGCTTTCCATCATCGCCCCCAGCATGAGCCGCTTCCCGTTGGCGACGGCGAGCCGGGCGATCTCCGCTCCTTCGAGGATGCCGCTTTTCATGAACTTGATGTTGATGGCGCTGACCGCGTTGGTCTCGACCGCGCGCCGGGCCGCGGCGAGGGAGCCGACGCTTTCGTCGGCGCAGACCAGGGTACCGGTCCCCTCGAGCGCCGCGGTGATCGCCGTCAGCCCTTCCCAGTCCTGTTTCGGGACCGGCTGCTCCAAAAGGAGCGGGCGCGCCCCCTTGGCGTCGAGCAGGTCCAGGAAGGCGAGCATCCGCGTCGCGCTGAACCCCATGTTGGCGTCGAGGATGAGCGCGCATCCCGGCGCCATCTCCCGCACCGCCAGGATCCGTTGCAGGTCCTCTTCCTCGTTCCTTCCTATCTTTATCTTGAACGAGCTGAAACCGCGTTGCGCGAAGGTGAGCGCAGTAGCGCGGGCCTCCTCGACCGTTCCGATCACCACGGTGATGTCGGTGCTAAACGACAGCAGCGGCTGCGCGGCGACCGGCGTGAACAGCTGGTAAAACGGTATCCCCCGGACGCGCGCGGAGAGATCGAGCAGCGCCATCTCCAGCGCGGCCAGCGCCGCGTGGTTGCCGGCGAAAGCCGGGGCGAATTCCCGGCAGGTCGCGGCGGGATCGTTGATCCGGCGCCCGCGCAGCGCCGATGCCGCGCTGTGCAGGTTCTCCAGCGTCTCGGCGACCGTTTCGCCGGTTATGTGCGTCGCGACTGCCGCCTCTCCGAAACCGCAGGCGCCGTCGCTGGCCCGCAGCCGGATGAAGACGTTCTCCAGCTCGTCGTGTTGCCCGGTGGAGATCCTGAACGGCGTCACCAGCGGCGCACGGATTATGGCAGCCTGCGCATCGTCTATTACAAAAGAGACCTTCTCCATAGCAATGTTCCTCCGGGGGCGATCGCTTTCCTATTGAAGCTCGTGGTTTTGCGGAACATGAAAACAGGGGCTGCCTAAGGCAATTGACAAAGGACCTGACAACGACGAATGACAAACGACAAACGGGGAATGACCAATGACCAATGACGATGCTGCCCGTCTCTTCCCGGCAACGCTCCTCCCCCCGGAGGGGGAGGCTGGGAGGGGGGCAGGTCGCGATTTACTGCATAGCCTTCAATATGCGCGGGTGTTCTTCCTTCATGGCCCGGAAGATGAGGGCGATCATGTCGACGATCACCTCGCTTGAGAAGTTGTCATGGAAGGGAACCACCACCTGGATGGAGAGGGCGTTCCCGGTTTCCACGAACTTCACCATGGTGTACTCGGCGTTCAGTGTGTTGATCATCTCGAGCAGCGCCGGTTTCTTCTCCGACGGGAACGCGAAATACTTGTAGCAGATAAGGGTAACATACCTGTCGCTGTCATTGAAGAGGGCCATGAGAGAAACCGGGCCGACTTGTTCGAGTTCTTCCCGGATCACATACAGGGTATTGTCCTCGTGAGTGTTCTTCTCAAGGGTGATTTCCTGTCCCTGCAGGTATTCCTCAAACGCAGTTGCGTTCTGTCCCATCTTTTCCTCCGGTAAATTACGGTCGGTCGATGGCCGGAAATGATATGTGAATATTTATGTGATGTAAATTAAAAAGCACCCGCCTAACGATGATCCTCCGGCGTCCCCTCTCCCTCCGGGAAAGGGTGCCCGGAGGGGGGGTGCCGGCCGTACCCCCGGCCCGCGAAGGCGGGTGGGGGCGCTCCTGCGCGGCGGTCATGTTGCCTGGGCATCGCCCTCACCCTGACCCTCTCCCGGGGGGAGAGGGGATGTGGAGCTCCGGGTGATGTAGTAGCACGAGAGGCCATCGGGGTAGCCGCTATCCAGGAAGGGGACATCAAAAAGAGGGGGACGCCGCCTGAGAGTGGTTGATGGAAGAGAAGGGCGTCGTCATTCGACCCGTTCGCGGCCGGTACGGGACGTGAGGGGGGCGGTTGCAGGGGAGGGGGAGGATGGTATCGTTGACGGGTTTCAATTCCGGCGGGCAAGGAGGACGCTATGTTGGCGAGACTGTTGGCGACGGAGGAAACGGCGAGCCTGATGGTTCTCAGACTGTTTCTTGCGCTGGTGATGTTTCCGCACGGCGCGCAGAAGGTGCTGGGGTGGTTCGGGGGGCCCGGCTTTCACGGCACCATGGAGATGTTCACCAAGATGATGGGGATACCGTATCTCTTCGGCCTGATGGCGGTGCTGACCGAGTTCGTCGGGCCGCTGCTCCTCGCCGCCGGGCTTTGCACCAGGCTCGCCGCGCTCGTGATGGGGATCGAGATCGCGGTGGCGGCGCTCCTTGTGCACCTGCACAACGGGTTCTTCATGAACTGGACGGGGAGGCAGGCTGGAGAAGGCTTCGAGTACCACCTCCTGGTGGTGGGGATGTCGCTCGCGCTGCTGATAGGAGGTGGGGGGAGATGGTCCCTCGACCGGCTCATCTCCCGGCGGCGGTGAACCGTTAACCAGTGGCCTACTTCAGGAAGCCGTACTCGGTCTTGTAGAAGTCGAGCACCGACTGCACCTTGGCGCTCGGAGCCCCCTTGGTGAAGGCGTAGATCGGGCTGGCAATGGCGATCGTGTCGATGGAGCGGGTGGCGGCGGTGCTCATTTCGTGGGAGACGACGCCGACGCTCCCCGGCTGCCTGGCCACCGTTTCCGCTATGTCGCGGTACGTGGTGGCGGTGCGCCTGGTCGCGGTGACCGCTTCACCATCCAGCGCGATGCGGGTGAACTGCACGTTTTGTCCCTCCGTTTCCTTCCCCCAGACCACGACGACCGGGAGGTCCTTCCCTCCCACCTCCTTCCAATTCCTGATCTTGCCCGTGAAGATCCCTTTCAACTGCTCTTTGGAGAGCTGTCGTACCTCGCTGTCCCGGCTGGCGATGACCACCAGTTCGTTGTCCCCTACCTGCGTGGAGGTGAACTTGGCCGGGTCCATGACGACCCCGTCCTTTGCCGCGCCCGCGATGATGTCCTCAAGGGGGTGAGCGCCGGTCGCTATGTCGATCTTCCCATCGTTGAGAGCTATCAGCCCTTTGACGGCGGAGGACTGCACGATGGTGAGGTAATCACCGTGCAGCTTCTCGTACCTTCTCTTTATGGGAAGAAAAACCGTGTTGATAGCCGTACCGCCACCCTCGATTTTTATCTCATCGGCAAAAGCCGGGACAGACAACGCGATGCTCAACGCTGCGGCTATGACAGTCCTCTTCATCGTTCCTCCAGTCTCTAATGAGTCTGGGGAATATATGGTATTCCAAATGGAAAGTAAAATATAATTTTTTAGCTAGTTACGTTGCGACTGCTTGCCGCGTACCCCCTTGTCGTCAATCACCAGCTCCAGTCCCGATATCTCGCCCGCCGCGGGGAGCTGCTGGGCCTCTTCCTGGGTGTTGCCGCCGTACCAGGTCACCTGGCCGTGGCGCTCAACCCTGAGCCGGTACATCCCGCCGGGGACCGGGGTGTGGAACTCGCCGGAGCACTCGCAGATCCTCTCGTCGGCGACGGCGGCGCCGCTCAGGGCATCGATCGCCGTAAGCCACGCCTGGCCGATCTTCTTCCCTTCCGGATTCATGAGTTTGCCGGAGAACTTTCCCTTGGCCGGCGCGAGGGCGACGGACAGCGGCGGCACCCCACCCTCCTTGACGGCGAGGCGGGTGGCGTTTCTGCGGTCGTTCCCCCCATACCACCGGGAGACGTGGTCGCTGTGGCTGAACAGGAGGCGGTAGCTCCCCGGTGCCAGCGAGGCGATGGTGAAGGAGCCGCGGTAGTCGGTACGGGTGTCGGAGAAGGGTTCGTCCTCGTTGGCGCCGTAGACCTCGATCTTGGCGTTGGCAAGCGGGGCGCCGCCGCTGTCGGTCACCGTGCCGGTGAGGGAGACGCCCGGCTGCAGCACCGCGTCGATGCCGCTTGCCGTGGCGGTGCCGATGACCTCCACCCGTGCCGAATCTTCCCGGCGGTACTTCCCCTTGTGCCACTGCACCGGGTACTTCGAATCGCTCTTCTCGAAGCGGATGGCGTAGCTCCCCTCGGGGAGCCCGCCTATCTTGTACTCCCCGGAGAGCCCGGTGTAGGCGCTTCCCATCTCGTCCCAGGTGGCGGGGTCGTAGGCGGCAACGCTGACCGAGGTCAGGGGGGCTCCGGCCGGGTCGGTCACCCTCCCGGAAACGGCGCCCCCCGGGGCGAGCACGATGCTGACGTTGTCGGCTCCCCCCGGGGCGGTGACCTGGACCGGCTGCGGCAGTTTCCACTCCATGTACCCCTGCTCGGTGCCGTCGGCCTTGAGCCGGTACGAGCCCGACTTCAGCCCGGAGATGGTGAACTTCCCTCCTTCTTCGGTGACGGCGGATTCCCCCCTTTCCCCGGTCGCGCCATCCCTGGCGGAAACCCTCACCCGGGGGATGCCCGCGCCGGTGCGATCCTTGACCGTCCCCGATATGCTGGCGCCCCGCTCCAGGACCACTTCCAGCGGCTGGCTCCCCTCCCCGCGGGAAACGGCTACCGGGAGGGCCTCGTCCCTGGTGGCGGCTTTGCCGGACCACTGGGGGAGGTAGCCCGGGGCGCGGACTTCCACCAGGTAGCTTCCGTCAGCTACCGCCATGGAAAAGGTGCCGTCGGGCTGGCTGCTCCCGTACCCGGCGCCGTCATCGCCCTCCTTCTCCCCGGCCCGGTATGCCATCACCGCGGCCTGGACCGGCTCTCCAGCGCTGTTGGTCACCTTCCCGGTCAGGAGCACCCCCTGCCGGAGCACCTGGTTGACGCCCAAAACCATATCCGGTGCGGCGACCTCCACGACCTGCGCGCTCTCTTTTTTAGCCGCATCCCGGTAGTAAACCGGGAGGTGCTGGCTCGACGTGGCGCGGAAGGAAAGGTGGTAGGGGGCGGAATCGAGCCCGCGGATGGCGTAGGAGCCGGTCTGGTCGGTGATGGCGCTGCCGCCGCGGGCCGTGCGGTCCACCCCTTCGGCGATGACCAGGACCTCGGGGACGGCCTTGCCGCTCTCGTCGGTCACCATGCCGGCGATCCCCCCGGACTGGCGCAGCACCCCCTTGATCCCTGAAACGGTTCCCGGCGCCGTCACCGTGATGATGGTCGCCTCCTCGGGATCGGTCTTCCCGTCGTGCCACTGCAGCAGGAACTTCTGCTCGCGGTCGCCGAAGGCGATCCGGTATTTGCCGCTGGCGAGGCCGTCGAGCACGAACCTCCCCGTGGAGTCGCTGCGCGCGTAGACCGGCAGGACCTTCATGTCACTTGCATAGGCGACCGCGTAGATGCCGGGGAGCGCCCTGGAGCCGTCGGTCAGTGTCCCTGTGATGCGACCCCCCTTGGCGAGGACGCCGTTGATGCCCGCCGCCGTCTTCCCCTTGGCCGTATCCACCACGGCCGGTTCGGTCGCCGACTTGCCGTGCAGCGTGGTGACGTACCCCTTGCGGGAGAAGAGCACGATGCACTTGCCGGGGAGGATGCGCACCGAGAAGACCCCCTTTTCGTCGCTGCGGCCGTCGCTGACCGACGGGCCTTGCTCCGTGCCGCTGTTTTGGATCACGGTCACCCATGCGCCGGAGAGCGGGGCTCCCTCGGTGGAGGTCACGCGGCCGGTTACGACCGCCCCCGCCTCGGAGAGTTTGCCGTCGATCCCCTGCACCTTGTCGCCGCCGACCGTCACCTCGGAGCAGTCGTCCTTGAGCTGTTTTCCGCCGTGCCAGGACGACTCCAGGTCGTTGCCGCTGAAGCGGACCCGGTAGCAGCCGCCGGCCAACCCCTTGATCTGGTACTCGCCCAACCGGTCCGTGACGGCCGAGCCGGCCAGGGTGTCGTCGGCGGCACAGGGATAGGCCTCCGCGTCGGCCCCGTATATCGGGTTCCCACCCTCGTCGGTAACCCTTCCCGCGATGGCGCCTGTCGCCTTGGGGGGGGACGCCTGCTGCGCGGCGGGGGCGGGGTGAGCGCCGGCCACGTGGAGCAGGAAAAACAGCACGGCTACTGCCAGTTTCAGCAACTTGATCATCATTCCTCCGGATCGGTGACGGCGTGACTGCGCTGCGGAATATATGGCAATGTTGAGACCATGTAAATTAAAAAGTGTTGCATGATCCGGCCTCACCCCGGGCCGGCACAGGATGAAGACGGTGAAATTATTGTTTGTTCAATGCGGAGCTGACGTGCTATGCTCCCGAGCTGTCCGGCAAACCGGTATAGTTCGATACCTTGATTGAAAGCGAGGCGCACATTGAAAGGGCAAAGCTTGATAAATTCCATCGGCTCCACGCCGCTGATCGAGATCGACTCACTTTGTGACAATCCCTCGGTGCGGATCATGGCCAAGCTGGAGGGGAGCAACCCCGGCGGCTCGGTCAAGGACCGCCCGGCCCGCCACATGATCCTGGCTGCCGAGAAAAGCGGGGAGCTGACCGTGGACAAGGTGATCCTGGAGCCGACCTCCGGCAACACCGGGATCGCCCTGGCCATGATCGCCGCGGCGCGAGGCTACCGCATCAAGCTGGTGATGCCTGCCTGCGTCAGCATGGAGCGCCGCAGCGTGCTGGAGGCCTACGGCGCCGAGATCGTCCTTTCCCCCGGCTGCGAGGCGACCGACGGCGCCATCCGGCTGGCCCACAAGATCTTCGAGGAGCATCCCGGGAAGTACTACATGCCCAACCAGTACGCGAACCCCAACAACGTCCTCGCCCACTACGAGACCACGGGGCCCGAGATCTGGCGCCAGACCGACGGCCGCGTCACCCACATGGTCGCGGGGATGGGAACCGGAGGAACCCTCATGGGGCTGTCCCGGTATTTCCGCGAGACGGCGCCGCAGGTCCAGGTGGTGGGCGTCGAACCGGTGCTCGGGCACAAGATCCAGGGGCTCAAGAACATGCAGGAGGCCATCGTCCCCCCCATTTACGACGCAAGCGCCTACCATCGAAAGCTCGTGGTGGAGGATGACGACGCCTTCGAGACCGCGAGGCTCCTCGCGGCGCAGCACGGCATCTTCTGCGGCATGTCCGGAGGGGCCGCCGTTTTCGGTGCGCTCAGGCTGGCGAAGGAACTGGAATCGGGCACCATCGTGGTGATTCTCCCCGACCGCGGCGACCGCTACTTGAGCACCAACCTCTTCAAATCGATGTGCGCGCAGTGCCCGCCGTAGCTTGGACAGCACGCAGATGAAAACGACAAAGCCCCGCTGCCATCGGCCGGCGGGGCTTTCTTGTTGGATCCACGGGATACCCTTCTGTGCAATTTCTCCCCTCGCCCCCAGGGAGAGGGGGCGGGGGTGAGGGCGCAGCGTTGCGCATTGCGGCCCCTGCTAGGGACGCCCTCATACGCCCGTCGGGCACCTTCTCCCCAAGGGAGAAGGGGAGGGGGATAGAGCGCTTCATCTGTACGACCGCATCCCGCGGCTCCCCGGCGTGATGAAAATATTCAAGCCGGGCCGGTTTTTTCCGATACGCACCGTATTGGCCGCAAAACCGTAAGGAGGTAGGGTATGGAAATTTCGACTGCACGCAATGCGACGGCACTTCCCCTTGCCACCCAGACGCTTCCGGCAAGCGCCTCTGCTTCAGCCAAGACGACACAGGTTCCGGCAGGTAAAGATCAGGTGCAGGTTTCGGACGAGGCGCTGGCATCGTCCCGCAAGGCGGCGGACGGCTCCGCTGCCGCCTCGGACGGCACCTTGCTGATGCTCGGTGATCTTTTGAACCAGGTCACCGGCAGCACGGTGGAGCAACTGAGCTACCAGGAAACGGACATTGCCGCCGAGTCGGCTTCGCTGTCGTTTAGCGGGACCATTGCCACCAGGGACGGCAAAGAGGTGAGCTTCGGCCTCCAGCTTCAATACGACCATGTCTCGGTACAACAGCACTCCGCCACCTTCCAGGCCGGTACCGGCGGCCTTTCCCTCAGTTACCAGGGTAACGCGGCGGAACTGACCAGCAGGAGCTTCAGTTTCTCCCTGTCGGCCGGCGCGGACAGCCAGGCGGTGACCGGAAAAGGGGTCTTCCGCCTTAACGACGAGGTCAGCAGGATCGCGAAGGAGATGAAGCCGATGGTGAAGGAATTCATGGCAGCGACCGGCGCGAACGGCGGGTGGGGCGAGGTGAACCGCCTGCTGCGCTCGACGGTATGACGAGCAGCTGCCGCCTTGTAAGCACCAAAAGCCCCGCGCCCAGGCCGCGGGGCTTTTGGTTTGACACCGGCTCCCGCTCTTTCTGACGCCGTCTTTTACTTTCATGAGGTGGTTTGATACAATAAAGTCGTCTCACAGCCGGCTGCCAGCCGCTTCACTGGCTCAGGAAGAGGCGCACAATGAAAGCCCTGCTGCACACTGTGTTCATCCTGGTTCTCCTTGCTGTCACCAGCCTTCCTTGTTCTGCAGCCGACAAAATACGATCCTTATGTGAAATCCACTATCCCACCGATTACCTCTATGAGTGGGACTGTGTCAAAGTCACCAGCAAAGACACACCCTATAAGATATTCGGCAAGCAGTGGCAGGACGGCCTGCGTTTCAACCGCATGGACCGCCGTCACTTCATAGCCGGAATGTCGGTGAAGGTTCCCAGGCACATGGAGGACATCAAGGAGTTCAACCCCATGCCCCCCCTCTACTACGACGCGGAGAAGGAGCCGCAGCTGATCCTCATCGACCAGAACGAGATGTTCCTCGGCGCGTATGAATTCGGCGTCCTGGTCTTTTCCGCTCCGGTCGCGGTGGGGGTGGAGGAATTCCGCCTCAAAAACGGCACCTACCGGGTCGATACCGTCGACCCGCGGCACGAGTCCAGCCTCTACCCGGTGGAGGGGACCGACCGGCCGTACCCGATGCACTACGGTCTGCGCTTCCACGTGGACAAAAGGGATGACGGCTGGACCTCCTACTGGATCCACGGCCGCGACCTCCCCGGGTATCCCGCCTCCCACGGCTGTATCGGGCTCACCGACGAGGAAATGCAACTGGCCTACTACGGCGAGCCCGCCAAGCCCGTGCTCATGGACGCGAGGACGCTCTACCGCTGGGCGGTCGGTTTCCGCGATACCGGCACCTTGCAGAAGCTGCGCGGGCCGGCGGTCATCATCATGGGCGAGCCGCAGGTGCCGCCCGATCAGCTGAAGCCGGCTGCGGAGGTCACCGTCGCACCCCCGGCCGTCGCCAATCCGCCCCTGCCGGGGGCACCGCGGCCGTAGCGCCCCTGCCGGAAATATTCCTCTCCCGCTGTCCATTTCCCGTTTGCGGTGTATATTCTGAAGGTGCCCGGTTCCCAGGACACCGTTCCCTGCAGCGGCAGTCGTCACATCTCTTTATCGCTTCATCTGTCTTTCCAACTATCGATCCACGTAAGCAGCCGTCGCTCTCGACCTTCCCGGTGGAGCGAATCGGCGCGTCCGCCCTGGACCGAAATACGTCACCAGCGAGGATAAAAAGATGATCGTCAAACGCGGCAGCGTGGTGAGTCACGCAATGGCGCAGCAATGGGGTATCGGCAAGGTGGTCGAGGTGAATGACATCAGGGCCACCATCCGTTTCAGCGATGGCATGGTCAGGAAGATCATCTCCTCCCACTTCGGCGACCTCCACCCCGCGGACCCCGCCGGTTATCACCCTCCGGTGAAGGCGCCGCCGAAGGGGCGTGGGAAGGCTCCTCGTCCCAAAACGGCCCGTCCCAAGAAAGGGGCAGCCGGGGCGACCGCGCAGTAGCGTAAGGGGGCGACCGCGGATGGGTGGCTCATTACCGGCATCGGGATGGCACCGGTCCTGCCTGGTCGCGGGGCCGGGCGAGGCCCGGACGCGGGCGCCGGCACAATTGCCACTTGCGACGCCGGGAAATCCCGGCATACTCATTCTCATGAGGTCAGCGACCGCAGTAGCCGCGGGAGGAGGAGAGCCATGAAATGCCCGGTATGTAAGAACCATGCGCAGGTCGATACCAATCTGCATTCGGAGGGATTCAAAGAGGGGATCACGGAGTGCAGCGTCTGCGGCACGATCTGGTCCGCGAACCACGGCGTGATCGAGATCGTCAGGGACCCGCAGGCGGAATCGTTCCTGCAGGCATCGAGCGAGTGTGTCGAAGGGGACGATTACAGCCTGAGCATGGACGGCAAGTCCTGACCCCCGTCGCCTGCTCCTGCCACCAGATCCCCCTCCGCCACGGAGGGGGATCTTCTTTTTATGCGTCTCTTTTCTCATCCTTTTCGCAACTCATCATCCCCCTGCGCTGGTACCGTTGACACCCCCGTTTGATTTAGCTACCCTGAGCAGGTTGTCCTGACCAGGGGGGAGAGGTGATGAAAACCTTCAGCATTATTGGGTGTGGCGCCGTAGGGAAGACCGTGGGGCGCCTGCTGCACCGCTCGGGCACCATCGAGCTCAGGGACGTATTGACCCGCTCGATCGCCAGCGCGCAGGCCGCGGCCGGCTTCATCGGGGCGGGGCGCCCCCTCGCCGGTTTCGGGGAGCTCCAGCGCGCCGACCTCTACCTGGTGGCCAGTTCCGATGACGCCATCGCCGCCTGCGTGGAGGGGCTGGTTGGCCGCGCCGGCCTCCTGGACCGGAACACGACGGTGTGCCACTTCAGCGGGGCTTTGGGGAGCGAGGTGCTCTCTCCCGCCGCGGCCCTGGGGGCGCAGGTGGCAAGCGTCCATCCCGTTAAAAGCTTCGCCGACCCCGCCGTGTGCGTAGGCGATTTCGCGGGGACCTGGTGCGGCATCGAGGGAGACCCGCAGGCGCGGGAACTCCTGGGAGAACTGTTCGGCGCCATCGGCGGGAAGATCTTCACCCTGGATCCCCGCTTCAAGACCCTGTATCACACCGGTTCCGTGCTGGTCTGCAATTACCTCACCGCGCTGATGGAGGCGGGGCTCAGGGCCTACCAAAAGGGGGGGGTGCCCCGGGAGACCGCGCTGCAGGTCATGGAGCCGCTGGTGCGCGGCACGGTCGACAACGTCTTTCGCGTCGGGACCGCCCAGGCCCTGACCGGCCCCATCGCCCGCGGCGACGCCGGGGTGGTGGCCCGTCAACTGGAGGCGCTGGACGACTTCGATGAAGAACTGGCGCGCATCTACCGGGCCCTGGGCGGAGTGGCGCTCAAACTGTCCCGCGAGCGGGGGCAGGCGCAGGAGCCGGGGCTCGCGGCGATCGAACGCCTTTTGACACCAGGAACCCCGGGAGCGCCGTAACCATGTCCCATCCGTTAAAGGACGAGCCGGAGAAAACCCAGGAACTGCTGGATGCAGTGGTGAACGGGACCCCGGACCTCATCTACGCCAAGGACCTCGAGGGGCGCTACCTCCTCATCAACCGGGAGGCGGCCAAGTGGTACGGCAAGCCTGCGGAGGAGATCCTGGGGCTGGACGACAGTGACCTCTTCCCGGACGAAATAGTGCAGGTGCTGCGCGAAAACGACCACCAGGTGCTGGTTTCTGCCGCCAGCTCGACACTGCAGGAGCGGGTCGTTGACCGGCAGGGGAGACCGTGCGTGTTCCTCTCCACCAAAGGCCCCCTCTTCGATGACAGCGGCAGGGTAAGCGGCATCTTCAGCATCTCCCGCGACATCACGGAGCAGGTGCAGGCGCAGGAGTTGCTGCTCGCCAACCAGGAGCAACTGAGGGCACTGGCGATCGAGCTGTCGCTGGCGGAGGAAAAGGAGCGGCGCCGCATAGCCGCCGAACTGCACGACGAGATCGGGCAGAACCTGGCCCTGGCGAAGTTGAAGCTGACCGATTGCCGGGAGGATTTCAAGCTCCCTGCCGCCGCGACCCGGATGGTCAGGGAACTGGAGCTTCTGCTGGAGCGGACCATCCAGGAAGTTCGCACCCTCACCTTCCAGATCAGCCCCCCGCTGCTCTACGAGGTCGGCCTGGAGGCGGCGCTGGACTGGCTGGCGGAGCAGTTCCAGGCAAAGCACAAGTTGCGGGTGAGCTTCGACAGCGACCTGCGGTCCAAACCGGACGAGGAGTTGGGGGCGGCCCTCTACCACGTGGCGCGCGAGCTTCTGGTGAATGTGGTCAAGCACGCCCAGGCCAAAAGCGTATCCATCACCATCAGTCAGCGGGGACAGCGGCTCGAGCTGAAGGTCTCCGACGACGGCAAGGGGTTTCCGGCGCAGGTCGAGGGGGACCGGGCCATGTCCGGGTTCGGTCTCTTCAACATCCGGCAAAGGGTGCAGCATCTTGGCGGCCAGCTGGAGCTGGCCTCAGGACCCGGCGGTACCGAGGTGACGGTCCGCGTCCCTTTCGCCGAAGCGGATGAGTACCTAATAGGGAGTTTGTGATGATACGCGTGATGATTGTCGATGATCACAGCATAGTCAGGGAGGGGATCCGGATCCTGCTGGAAAAGTTTCCCGACATCATGGTCGTCGCCGATGCCGACAACGGCAGATCGGCGGTGGAGGTGGCCGCGAAAGCGTCCCCCGCCGTGGTTCTCATGGACACAAGCATGCCTGGCATGAACGGCATCGAGGCGACCCAGCGGCTCGGCACGGAGTGCCCGTCGGCACGGGTATTGATCCTCTCCATGTACAAGGACAAGCGTTTCGTGGCACAGGCGTTCAGGGCGGGGGCGCGCGGCTACCTGCTCAAGGACTGCACCTCTGCCGAATTGGTGCACGCGGTGCGTGCCGTGGCGGCGGGAGAGATTTACGTCTGTTCCGGCATCATCGGCGTGGTCATCGAGGACTACATAAAGAGGATCCCGGATTCCCTCCAGCAGGGGGAGGCGGCGCTGACCCCGCGGGAAAGGGAGGTGCTGCAGTTGATCGCCGAGGGGAACAACGCCAAGAACATCGCGTTCCTGCTCAAGATCAACGTGAAGACCGTGGACACCCACCGCCAGCAGATCATGAAGAAGCTGAAGCTGCACTCCGTCGCCGAACTTACCAAGTTCGCCATCCGGGAAGGGTTCACCAGCCTGGACAACTGACCGGGTAAGGAAAATCTCCGTTTCGTCTCATATAAACCCTGATATCGGGACCGGTTTCTATTTGTTAGAGTTGCCTCTCATTTGCGACCTTGAACCCTCGCGAAGCAGCAACTACCGGGACCGATGCGGACTACAAAAATCCTTCTTGCCGATGACCACACGCTGATCCGTGAATGCCTGATCGCGCTGCTTGAGAAATCCCCCGGACTCGAAGTCGTGGCCCAGGCCGCCAGCGGGATGGAGGCCGTGCGTCTTGCCTACGAACTGCAGCCGGATCTCGTGCTCATGGATCTCGTGATGCCCGACGGCAACGGGATCGAGGCGAGCCGCTGCATCCTGAGCGCATTCCCTGATATGAAGGTTCTGATGCTCTCCATGTACGGCGATGCGCGCTCGGTGCGCCAGGCGCTGGATGCCGGGGCGAGGGGCTTTCTCGTGAAATGTTGCCCGGCGGACGAGATCGTCAACGCCATCAGCATCGTTTCTGACAACGGCTTCTATCTCAGCTCCCACCTGCAGGGGGTCCTGGAGCACGAGCTCGAGTC
Organism: Geomonas subterranea; assembly: GCF_019063845.1. NCBI lineage: Bacteria > Pseudomonadati > Thermodesulfobacteriota > Desulfuromonadia > Geobacterales > Geobacteraceae > Geomonas > Geomonas subterranea. The sequence goes on along the minus strand of NZ_CP077683.1, from coordinate 2,451,040 downwards.
GGCGGCCGGGAGGCTGCCGCTCACTTCCCGCGAGGAGGAGGTGCTGGTGCTCATGGCCGAAGGGAAGACTTCCCGGGAGATCGCCGCTCAGCTCCAGATCAGTCCCAAGACCGTGGAAACCCACCGCATGCACCTCATGAAAAAGTTGAATCTCACCAGCATCGCCAGCCTCACCAAGTACGCACTCAGGGAAGGTTTGCTGCTCCTTGATTGAGCACCTGGCCGCCCGGGCGGCCGCATGGACCTTCTGCCGCTTCCACTCTCTTCTTCTCTCCCGTTCTCCATCCTTACTCCTTTCTCCCTCCGCTTCGAACCACTACACGGAACCCTCGGTGCACCAGGTCTCTCGCAGCCGTTTGCGTCGCGCCGCCGTCTCGGCCAAAATGCCGCCCCAAACAGGCCTTTTTCTGATTCACCGGACGCCCTTCCCGTCGATGAGGCATGGGACAGTTCGCGACGGGCTCCCCGGGGAGGCGCTTCGCGCAGTGGCAATCACATGCAGAGGACGGAGCGCACATGAAATGGTTCACCAATCTTAAAGTCGGCACCAAGCTTGTTTCGGCCTTTGTAGCCGTAGCGGTCATCACGGCCGTGGTAGGCGTCATCGGCATCCGCAACATGGGGACCATCAACGACATGGCTGATCAGATGTACATGAAGGAGTTGCTGGGGATCTCCTACATCAAGGAAGCCAACATCAACCTGATCTACATCTCGCGAGCCGAGAAGAACTTCCTCCTGGCCACCACTCAGCAAGAGCGGGAGAGGTACATCACCAACATCAACAAGTACAAGGCAGGCTATAAGGAGTGGCTGGAGAAGGCGAGGCCGCTGTTCTATTCCGAGAAGGGGAAGGCGATCCTGAAGCAGCTGGAGGCGGCCAACGAAGAGTGGTTCGCGCTGCAGCAGAAAGTGATAGAGCTCGGCACGCGGGACAAACTGAACGACAGCTCGGCCGCGGTGACACTCTCCTTCGGCGAGGCGCGCACCAAGCAGGGCGTGGTGGACGACACCCTGACCGAACTCGCCCGCCTGAAGGAAGAGAACGCCAAGGACGCGTCCCTTGAGACCACAAGGATCTACAAGGCGAGCCTGACGCTGATGGTGAGCCTGGTGGCGGGTGGCGTCCTGCTTGGCCTGGCGCTGGGGATCATCATCTCGCGCATGATCAGCGTCCCGCTCAGGCGCGGCGTCGAGTTTGCGGCCGCCGTGGCGGAGGGGGACTTGACACAGACCGTCGAGGTCGATCAGAAGGACGAGGTGGGGCAGTTGGCGGCGGCCCTCAATACCATGGTCGGGCGGCTCAAGGGAATCGTCGCCGAGGTGAAGAGCGCCTCCGACAACGTGGCGTCCGGCAGCCAGCAGTTATCCTCCGGGGCCGAGGAAATGTCACAGGGAGCCTCAGAGCAGGCCGCGTCGGCCGAGGAAGCCTCTTCGTCGATGGAGCAGATGTCCTCCAACATCCGCCAGAACGCGGACAACGCGATGCAGACCGAGAAGATTGCGGTGAAGTCGGCCCAGGACGCCCGGGAAGGAGGGGCGGCGGTCCAGGAGACCGTGAGCGCCATGAAGGAGATCGCCGGCAAGATTGGCATCATCGAGGAGATCGCGCGACAGACCAACCTGCTGGCCTTAAACGCCGCCATCGAGGCGGCGAGGGCGGGGGAGCATGGCAAGGGCTTCGCCGTGGTCGCCTCCGAGGTGAGAAAGCTGGCTGAACGGAGCCAAAGGGCGGCCGCTGAGATCAGTGAGCTTTCCGCTACCAGCGTGGATGTCGCGGTTAAGGCGGGTGACCTGCTCTCCAAGATGGTTCCGGACATCCAGAAGACGGCTGAACTGGTGCAGGAGATCAGCACCGCCAGCAAGGAGCAGGATACCGGGGCGGATCAGATCAACAGGGCGATTCAGCAGCTGGACCAGGTGATTCAGGCTAACGCCGGTGCCTCCGAAGAGATGGCCTCCACTGCCGAGGAGCTCTCCAGCCAGGCCGAACAGCTTCAGACGGCGGTTTCCTTCTTCAATATCGGCGATGAGCGGATCAGAAAGGTGCAGCCGTCGGCCAAGGCGGCACCCGCCGCCCACCCTGCCGCGCCACACGGCAAGCAGCTGACCCGTGCCAAGGCTGCGCCCCACGGCGCGACAGCGGCGCCGGTGAAGAAGGCCGTGGGGCACGACCTCGACCTGGGCGACAAGAACATGAGCGACACCGACTTCGAACAGTACTAACTTCGCTTATTCCGCGGCCTGAGGGCCGTCTGTGATGCCATGCCATGCAGCGCCGTCCTTCGGGACGGCGCTTTTTTGCGTATACCCTCTCCCCATGGGAGAGGGTGCCCGAAGGGCGGGTGAGGGAGAAGGTCGAAGGGAGAGGATCGGATGGACCTGGATCGGATGGATCTGGGACGGATGGACCTGGGACGGATGGACCTGGATCGGATGGACCTGGATCGGATGGACCTGGATCGGATGGACCTGGGATGGCGCACAAAAAAGGGGCAGTCGCATCAAGCGACTGCCCCTTTACGACTGTTGGTCTTTGGCGGGAGCCGCTTAGGCGGCGGCCCCTTCCAACTCCTGAACCAGCTCCAGTTCGCCGCTGGTGAAGACCTTGTCGATGTCCAGGATGATGATGAACTGTTCGTTGTGCTTGCCCATCCCCTTGATGAAGTCCGTGTTCAGCTTGGTGCCGATGCGCGGCGGCGGCTCGATCTGGTCCGGCTCCAGGTCCATGACCTCCTGGACCGCGTCGGCCATGGCGCCCATGACGACCCTCTCGCCTTCCAGTTCTACCTCGACGATGATGACGCAGGTGTTGACCGTCTGCTCCGCCATCGCCATGCCGAACTTCAGACGCAGGTCCACCACGGGGACCACGCTGCCGCGCAGGTTGATGACACCGCGCATGTAGTCCGGCGTCTGTGGCACCTTGGTGATGGATGTGAAATCCAGCACCTCCCGTACCTTGCCGATGTCCAGGGCGAATAACTCGTCCTCCAGCTTGAAGGTCAGATACTGGGTGGTTTCCGTGATTGTCTCGACCGCCATGTTTGCTCTCCTCTCTCAGTTTTGACTGTCGGTGCGCCCCGCTATGAGTAACGACCAATCAGGCTAGGCTCGAACCGGTTCCGCTGGCTGTGCAGTTGGAATCATGGATTATATCGACACATTAGTGCCCTGGATTAAGGCAAAAAAACGATGGTTAAATGCTTATAATCTGCTGCCGCGCCCCAGGTTCGGTGGGGGGGCGCAAGCGTCGCAGCGGGTCCTGGGGCCAGGAGCAACTGCGACGATTGTCACGGGATGCTAAAAGCTTTCGAATGCCTCGTCGTTCAGGTTCAACTCGATCGGCTGGCGCGAGGCATGGGTGAGCGGGCGAGCAGGCGGCGCAGCCTTCTTGGCGGCCTTGGGTGCGACCTTGTGCGTTGGGGCGGCCGTCGCGGCGACGTGGGCGACCTTGAAGAAGCTGATAGTGTGCTGCAACTGCTCTGACTGCGAGGCGAGCTCTTCAGCGGTGGCGGACATCTCCTCGGCTGCCGAGGCATTCTGCTGGATTACCTGATCGAGTTGCTGGATAGCCTTGTTGATCTGTTCGGCGCCGGTGTCCTGTTCCCTGCTGGCCGCAGTGATCTCCTGGACGAGGCCTGCCGTCCTCTGGATGTCAGGCAGCATGTTGGAAAGCATGGCCCCCGCGGTCTCCGCCACCTCGACGCTCGAGGAGGAGAGTTCCGAGATTTCTGCCGCGGCCTTTTGGGAGCGCTCCGCCAGCTTCCTCACCTCGGAGGCGACCACGGCGAACCCCTTGCCGTGCTCGCCGGCACGGGCCGCTTCGATGGCTGCGTTTAGGGCCAGGAGGTTGGTCTGGCGCGCGATTTCCTCGATGATGGAGATCTTGCCGGCAATCTCCTTCATCGCGGTCACCGTCTGCGCCACCGCCTTGCCGCCCTCCTGTGCGTCCGCCGCGGATTTAACCGCGATCTTCTCTGTCTGCAGCGCGTTGTCGGCATTCTGCCTGATATTGGAGGACATCTCTTCCATGGAGGAGGAGGCTTCTTCCGCGGCCGCAGCCTGTTCCGTCGCTCCTTGGGACATCTCTTCGGCGCTGGAGGACATCTGCTGACTGCCGGCCGCCACGTTGTCCGCGGCGTTCTTGACGTCGTTCACCACCTGGGCGAGTTTGCCGACCATGTTTGCCAGCGAGCGCATCAGCTCGTCCTCGGCGGAGCGTTCGGTTATGGTGACGGTGAGGTTGCCCGCGGCCACTTCGCTGGCGGCAGCGGTGATGGTGTCGGTGGCCCGGATCAGCACGTTCAGGTTGTTCTTGATCTCGTTGAAGTCGCCCTTGTACTCTTCCTCGATCTGGGGGGGCATGTCCCCCTTGGAGATGCGCTCCACGTATTCGGCGGCCACGTTCAGCGGACCGATGACGGCGTCGAGGGTGCCGTTCACCCCTTCAACGACCTCGCGATAGGCGCCCTGGTGCCGGGAGGCGTCGGCGCGGCTGGCGAGCTTCCCCTCCATGGCCGCGGCGGAGAGGTCCATGGTATCCGCCACCAGCGCCTTGATGCTCGCCACCATGGTCTGCATGGCCAGGAGAAGCTGGCCGGTCTCGTCCTTTCCGGTTTCGGCGATGGTCACCGAGAGATCACCCCGTGCCAGCTTTTCCGCCACATCGACCCCCGTGTTGAGGGCGCGGCTTATCATGCGCGACACCAGAAGCGCCAGGCAGGCGCCGATGAGGACCGACGCGACCAGGGCGACGATGATCATCCAGCGGGAACTGCTGTACGTGGCCGTGGCACGTTGCGCCGCCACCTCAGCCCCCTTGTCGTTGCTGGCAACTCCCTTTTCCAGGGAAACGACACCCTCCTCGAAGCTCTTGGCCCCTTCCCCTTGCAACAACACCATGGCCTGCTGCTTCTTGTTCTGGGCGGAAAGCTCGATCACCTTTTTATGGGTCTCCAGGTACTGGCCCCATTCGGTGTTGAACTCCTGCAGGCTCTTTTTCTCCTCCGGTGAGGCGGCGAGCTTCTCGTACTGTGCCGTCACCTTCCTCAAGGCGGTCAGTTCCTCTTCAAGGGTCTTCTCGAATTTCTTCATATCTTCGTGCGAGGTAGCCAGGACGTGCTGGAACTCGGCGTTGCGGATGTCGCCCATGCCTATGCGGATGTCATCCAACGCGTTGACGCCCGGAAGCCATTTGGTGGTGACCTCGACCGTATCCTGGTTCAGGCGTGCGAGCTGCCAGATGGAAAAGAGTCCCACGGCCGTGGTAAGCAGCAGTACCGAAGCTACGACCGCCAGGATTTTCCCGCCGATCTTCATGTCATTGAACCATTTCATGTTTCTCTCCTATGTGCTTTGGGGTGGGGCCGCTGGTGCAACCCGGTACACAGCTTGCCAAATCGAGCGCGACAGGTCATGGTCGAGATGGAAGGTCAGGCACTGAACGCTCTGTGTGATTGTCTCAACTGCCATGGGACCTCCTCGTGTAATGTCAAAATGTCGGTGGACGTTGGCGGTAGGGGGAGGGCGCATGTCAGAGGTGGGCGGTATGTGTTTTGTCTGCTGTATATATCGGCCCCCCACGGGGCGCATTGAGAGAAACTTTGCCTGCAATCATAGGGGAATTGGACTTTGGGCCGTCTAAAAGCCCTAGACTTTGCCGGTCAATGCAGGCATTATAGCCGCCTTTGTCACGAGATATCGCTGAAGTTATTGACCTGCTGCCATGAATGGGGTTACAGAAAATACCGGAGGATGACATGGACGACACGATGAGAAGGAAGGACCGGCAGCTCTCGGCACTGCTGGCGAACGAGATCCTGGAAAACGGAACCGTCTGCCAGTTGGCACTGGCGGCACAGGGGGAGCCCTACCTGGTGACCATGAACTACGGCTACCGTGATTCAACCCTGTACTTCCACTGCGCCGCGGCGGGGAGGAAACTGGAGGTCATCGAGCAGAACAACCGGGTCTGCTTTACGGTGGTGGAGCATGGGGCCGTGCTGCCGGCGGAGAAGCCCTGCGACTTCACCATGAAGTACCGTAGCGTGGTCGGCTACGGCACCGCGCGGGTAATCGACGGTTACCGGGAAAAATGCGAAGCGCTCAGTATAATCATGGCGCAGTACGCCTCGGGAAGTTTCCAGTTCCCCGAGGCGACCCTGGCCGCAACCACGGTTTTCGCCGTGGACATCTCCTCCATGGCGGCCAAGAGCAACCTCTGACCGCGTAACAAGCGAGGTCCGCATGAACATCCTGGCCATCGATCCCGGCTCCACGTCGACCAAGGTAGGGGTGCGGCGCGCGGGGAAGCTCGTCAAGGCATCGATCGAGCACCCCCGCCGCGAGATGGAAAGCTTTCACGGCGTGATGGAGCAGTTGGATTACCGGATGGAACACCTGGTCCGGTACCTGCGTGAGACCGGCGCCGACCAGCTGCGCTGGGACGCTGTGGTCGGGCGGGGCGGCCTGGTCCGCCCGGTGCCAAGCGGGGTGTACCTGGTGGAGGACCCCCTGCTGCGGGACCTGATGCGCGGGGTGAACGGAGAGCATGCGGCGAACCTGGGGGGCGTTATGGCCCACGCGGTGGCCGCGCGCCAGGGAGTGCCCGCCTACGTGGTGGACCCGCCGGTCATCGACGAGATGTGGGCGGTCGCCCGGCTCTCAGGCATGGCGGGGATCGAACGGCGCAGCATGTTCCACGCCCTGAACCAAAAGGCGGTGGCGCACGAGGTGGCGCAAGAGCTTGGGAAGCCTTACCAGGAGCTGAACCTGATCGTGGCGCACCTGGGGAGCGGCATCACCGTGGGGGCGCATCGCAAGGGGCTGGTGGTGGACGTGAACAACGGTCTCAACGGGGACGGCCCTTTCTCCCCCGAAAGGACCGGGGGGCTTCCGGTGGTCGGGGTGCTGCAGCTCGTGGAGCAGGGCGCCTTCACCACGGAACAGTTGAAGAGCATTGTGGCGCGCAAGGGTGGGATCTTCTCCTACCTGGGGACGGTGGACCTGCGCGAGGCGGAAGAAAGCGCGAAAAGTGGGGACGGCTGGGCCGCCCTGGTGCTGGAGGCGATGGTCTACCAGATCGCGAAGGAGATCGGCGCCCTCGCCGCCGCTCTTTCCGGCGAGGTGGACGGCATCGTCCTGACCGGCGGCCTCGCCTTCAGCGCGACCGTGGTGGCGGGCGTGCGGCAGCGGGTGGCGTTCATCGCGCCGCTGTTCGTGCGGCCCGGCGAGTTCGAGATCGAGGCGCTGATCGCCGGGGCGCTCAGGGTGCTCACCGGAGCCGAAGAGGCCCGGCGTTACACGGGAGGTGCCGATGAAGATCGGACCTAACCTGAGGGCGGTGGTCGCGGCCAAGGGCGTGGCGATGGACGAGGTGCGCGAGGCGCTCGGATGGGACCGGGAGACCCTGGACCGGGTGCTCGGGGACCAGCTCTCGCCCGGTATCTCTGAGCTCTTGAGGCTCGCCACCTTCCTGGGCGTCGGGATATCGCGGCTTCTGGGAGGGGACCAGGAGTCGCGGAAACGGGCGGTCAAGACCGGCAGGGACGAGCGGGTCGGCGTGGACCGGCGCAACGCCCTGCATTATGAAAGCCTGGCCCAGGCCTTTGCCGGACGGCACCTGGAGCCATTCGTGGTCGACCTGTACCGCGCCCCGGAAAGCGAGCCGGACCTGAGCCGGCACCCCGGGGAGGAGTTCCTGTTCGTCCTCTCCGGCGAGCTGCTGGTCACCGTGGACGGCGAGCCCTTCCACCTCGAGGCAGGGGACTCCCTGTACTTCGACTCCCTGCTGCCGCACGTGCTGGTTTCTCTCAGTGAACATTCCCGGCTGATGGCGGTGCTCTACAAGGGCGAGTCCATGCTGCAGCTCACCAAGGGGCACGGCATGAAGAGCCTGATCGAGGCGGCGAGGCTCGCCCCGCGCCAGAAGCTGGTCCTGGTCTGCCCGGACCCCGGGTCCCTCAAGGCGGTGAACAAGGGGATAGAGGAGGGGATTCTGGAGACGGTATTCCTGGTGGGGGATCCGGACCGGGTGCGGGAATCATGCGCCGAGACCTTGATCTTCGAGAAGCAGTACCGTTTCGTCACCGTCCCCGGCGGCGCCGACCACGAGCGGGAGGCGGCGCGTGCCGGTGTGGAGCTGGTGGCGACCCGGCAGGGGGATCTCCTCATGAAGGGGGGGATCAACACGGCCATCCTGATGAAGGCCGTCCTCTCCAAGAAGACCGGGATCGGCACCGGCAAGAGGCTCTCCAACGTGAGCATCTTCGAGCTTCCCGGCGTGGAACGGCTCATCTTCCTGACCGATCCGGCCATAAACCCCGAGCTCTTCGCGCACCAGGACGCCGCCTCCGCCATCGACATCATCGACAATGCCATCCAGGTGGCGCGCGCCCTGGGGGTGGAGCGTCCCAAGGTGGCGCTCCTGGAGGCGAACGAGGTTCCCTCGGCAAACATCCCGACCACTATCCTGGAACAGGAGCTATCCCGGCGCAGCTGGCCGCAGGCCGAAGTCTACGGCCCGCTCTCCTACGACCTGGCCCTCTACCCCGAATCGGTCCGCAAGAAGGGGCTCGCGGGCAACCCGGTGGCGGGCCAGGCCGACATCATCGTGGTGCCGCACATCTCGGGGGGTAACTTCCTCTACAAGAGCTGGGTCTTCACCATGGGCGCCGAGGTGGCCAACGTGGTGCTCGGCGCCTCCGCCCCCATCATCCTCACCTCCAGAAGCGACAGCGATCTCACCAAGTTTCTCACCATCTGCGCCAGCTCCCTCTACGGGCATTACCTGCGCCGGGAGTAGCGAGACGGGGAACCTCCCCTTTGCAGTTTGCTTTCCCGAAGGCGGCCGGGTATGCTAATGAACGCTTCATCACTCCCGCGCGAGGAAAGCATGCCCAGCACCCCGCTCATCATCGGACATCGTGGCGCCTCCCGTGACGCGCCCGAAAACACCCTCGCCTCGTTCAGGCTCGCCTTCGAGCAGGAAGCGGACGGCATCGAGGCGGACTTCAGGCTCACCCGTGACGGCCACATCGTCTGCCTGCACGACGCCGCCGCTTTCCGCACCGCAGGGAGCAACCTGGAGGTGGCCGCGTCGACCCTGGCCGAGCTGCAGCGCCTCGACGCCGGGATCTGGAAGGGAGACCGGTGGCGGGGCGAGCGCATCCCGGCCCTGGCCCAGGTGCTCGAGCTGCTTCCAGCCGGCAAGAGGCTCTTCATCGAACTCAAGTGCGGAGCCGAGATCCTCGACCCCCTCGCCGCCGATCTGGCCCGTGCCGGGGTCCCGGCGGACCGGATCCGCTTTCTCGCCTTCGACCACCTGCTGGTGGCGGCGCTCAAGAAGCGTCTTCCCGATTACCGCACCTGCTGGCTGTGCGACTATCGCTGGCGCGGCGGCTGGCACCCCCCGGCCGCCGAGGTGCTCTCCCGGCTCGCCGGGATCGGCGCCGACGGTCTGGCCAGCAGGGATCGCGCCATACTGGACGCCTCGCTGGTAGGGGAGCTGCGGCAGCGGGGGCTGGAGATCCATGTCTGGACCGTCGATTCCGCAAAATCCGCCCGCAGGCTTTGCGACCTCGGTGTCGACTCCATCATGACCAACCGCCCGGGATGGCTGCGCCGCTCCCTGGACCTGCCGCGGGAGAGAGCATGAACCGCAAGGCATACCTCGCCACCGGCCGGATGATCGCGATGCTGCAGGGGTTCTCCAAGCTGCGGGTGAACGTCCACGGCAAGGAGAACATCCCGGAAGGCTCGGTCATCTTCGTCGTGAACCACTTCACCCGGATCGAGACCGTGCTGCTCCCCTACCACATCTACCGCCTGACCCGGGTGCCGGTCTGGTCCCTGGCGGACTCGTCCCTCTTCGCGGGACCGCTGGGACGCTTTCTGGACCTGATGGGGGCGGTCTCCACGAAAAACCCGGATCGCGACCGGGTCATCGTCAAGACCCTGCTCACCGGGGAGGCGAGCTGGATCATCTTCCCCGAGGGGAGAATGGTGAAGGACAAGGAACTGTTCAGAAAGAGGATGTTGCTTCCCTCAAGCGGGGTGCGCCCCCGTTCCGGCGCCGCCACGCTCGCCTTGCGCACCGAGTTCTACCGCCAGAGGATGCTGAGGCTCCAGGGGGTGGCGCCGGAGGAGGTCGCGCGGCTGCAGGGGATGTTCCAGATCCCCGACCTCGGGCCGCTTAAGAAGGGGAAGTGCCACCTCGTACCGGTCAACATCACCTACTACCCGCTGCGCGCGCGGGAGAATGCGCTCAGTCGCCTCACCGAGCTCTTCCTGCGGGAGGCCCCCCAGCATCTGAAGGAGGAGGTACTCACCGAGGGGAGCATGCTCCTTTCCGGCGTGGACATTGACATCCGCTTCGGAAGCCCCATCGACCCCTCCGCCTACCTGAAGAGCAGGACGGTAGAGGCCGATATCGTATCCACCGCCAGCTACGGCTTCGACGACCGCCTTCCGTCGCTGTCGGAGATGAAGAGAGAGGCGAACCGCCTGATGCAGCGCTACATGAGCAGCATCTACGACCTCACCACGGTCAACCACGACCATCTCTTCGCGTCGCTTTTGCGGGCCTACCCGTTCAAGGCCATCGACGAGGATGACTTCCGGCGCAGAGCCTTTCTCCTGACCAAGCTCTGTCCCAGAAACATGGAGTGCAAGCTCCACCAGAGCCTCAGCACCGACCAGGTGTCCCTCCTGACCGATGACCGCTATCACAAGTACCGGGAGTTCCGCGAGCTGGCGCTGGAGAAGGGGGTGGTCGTGCAAGTGAACGGGGAACTGGTGAAGGACCGGGCCAAGTTCTCGGCACCGTTCGAGATGCAGCGGGCCAGGATCGACAACCCCATCGGCGTCATAGCGAACGAGGTGCTCCCGCTCACCGTGCTGCAGCGCGAGGTGCATCTCACGGCGTGGCTCCCGGTGTGGCTGGTGCGCAAGAAGGTGGCACAGATCCTGGAACACCAGGCCCTGGAGGAGTTCGACGACGACTACCGGCACTACTTCCGCGAGGGGGAAAGCAAGGAGAGCGAGGTGGGGATGCCCGTGCTGCTGAAGGGGACCTCGCGCAACCTCGGTGTCGTCCTCGTGCACGGCCTCCTCTCGGTCCCGGCGCAGATGCTGGATCTCGCCCGCTACCTGCAGCGCAAGGGACTGTGGGTCTACCTGGTGCGCCTTAAAGGTCACGGCACCTCCCCCGAGGACCTGGCCCTGAGAAAGGGGAAGGACTGGGTGGAATCGGTGGACCTGGGGTACGCCCTGATGAAGGCGTTGTGCGACCGGGTCGTCGTGGGGGGCTTTTCCTTTGGCGGCGGCGTGGCGCTGGACTGCGCCAGCCGGGTGGGGGACGCGGCGGGGGTGTTCGCGGTCTGCCCGCCGCAGCGGCTTCTGGACATCTCTTCCCGCTTTGCCCCCGCGGTCACGGTCTGGAATCAGGTCATGGACGTCTTCAGCTACCAGTGGGCCAAGAAGGAGTTCGTGGAGAGCGTCCCGGAGCGCCCGGAGCTGAACTACACGAGGATCCCGGTCAGCGCGCTGCGCGCCATGGAGCGGTTCATGAGCGAGTTGGAACCGAAACTGGCAGGAATCCGGACGCCGGTCCTCGTGCTGCAGTCCGAGGGGGACCCGGTGGTCGACCCGCGCGGTTCGCAGCGGCTCTTCGAGATGCTCGGGAGCGAACAGAAGGCGTACCAGAGGTTCCCGCTTAAGCGCCACGGCATACTGGCGGGAGCCGGGTCCGAGGAGGTGCACGCCGCGGTGGGCGCCTTCCTCGATACCGTGACCGGGCCGCCCGTGCCGGGGCAGGCCCCGGTCCAGGGGTAGCGGGGCTTTCCAGATCTGTCGGGATCTGCTACAAGGGTGGTATGGAAAACGACAGCCGGCAGGGGATATTGCGGAAAAGGCATTGGGTCTTCGACCTGGACGGGACCCTCACCGTTGCCATCCACGACTTCGTCCACATCAGGAACGTGCTGGGCGTTCCGCATGGGAGCGACATCCTGGGGCACCTGGAGGGGCTGCCGGAGGCGGAGGGGATGCGGGCCCGGGCGCTTTTGCAGTCCATAGAGGAAGAGCTGGCGGGGCGGACGGAACCTGCCGATGGGGCGCTGGAACTTTTGCGGCTCCTGCATGAGCGCGGCACCCGGATCGGCGTACTCACCCGGAACACCAGGGAGAACGCGCTGACCACCCTGTCGCGCATCGGGCTCATTCCGTTCATCGGGGAGGGGGACGTGCTGGGGCGGGACGACGCGCGGGCGAAACCTGACCCGGACGGCATCCACAAACTGGCGTGCCGCTGGGGAGTCCCCCCGGCGGCACTGGTGATGGTAGGTGATTATGCCTTCGATCTTCAGACCGGCCGCGCGGCCGGCGCCGGCACCATTCACGTCGACCCGGCCCGCGCCTTCCGCTGGCCCGAACTTACCGACATCGCGGTGGCGAGCCTTGCCGAGTTGGCCGTTGCGCTGCGTCAGGCCAGCGTTTCCAGTTCGTGGTCGGCGATCTGAACGATTTCGTCGTAGATGGCCAGCATTACGTGCAGGTCACACCACTTTTTGGTCATGTTGTGGATCAGGTAGCCTCCGTTCACCAGCGTCCCCGCGAGCAGCGCGATGCCCAGGGGCCTCTGCTCCTCGACCGAGATCAGGAAGCAGGCGTAGGCGGCGATGTTGATCATGGAGAACAGCCAGGCCATCTCGGGCCCCTTGAACGGGTTCAGCATCACCTTGGTGAGATCGATGTAGTAACGGGTCATGCCCCGCACCCTGCGCATGCACTCGATGATCCCTTCGCTTTGTTCCTTCAGGTAGAGGCTGGCCAGGAAATGGGTGATGGCCTTCTCCTTGCCTTTCGCCATCCGTTCCTTCACGTACATTTCGATCGCTTCGTCGACTGTCTCTTTACTCATGGCTGCCACCTTTGGATGCCCTCTTGCGATGTTCCTGCATCCGGTCGGATCTCTATGTGAGGGGCGTTTAGTCGCCCTTCGCTCAAGTAGGAAGCCGGCACTCTGGCACCGTGCCGTGTCAAGTCTGACATAAGGCAAACTATGGTGCAAAAGGGCCCGTGTGTCAACCGGGTGTCACCTCGTGCATCTGTCCCATATATCGGCGCGAACTTGCTTTAGTTGACAACTTTCTGCTCCTGCCGTACTCTCGGAGCCTGTCTGAAAGCCAGCCGCGGCGCAATCGATACTCGGTCATGGAGGGGTATGGGGAACAAAAATCAGCACGGGAAGGACGAGGCCGAGCAGGGACTCGTCGTCTCCCATTTCGGAGTGGCGGTCGAGGTGCTCTTCGAGACGGGCGAGCGGCGCATGGTGAAGGTGAAGCGCAACTCGGGGCACGTCGTCGGGGACCAGGTCACGGTGTCGGGCGAGGTGCTGACCAGGCTTGCGAGAAGGACCGAGCTGAGCAGGCGCGACGCCCGGGGCGGCATTCACCTCCTGGCCGCCAACCTCGACGTGCTCGGCATAGTGCTCGCCCCCGGCACCCCATCGGGATTCCTGGACCGCGCCATCGTCGCCGCCCGCGCCGCGGGGCTCGCCCCCTTCGTCGTCTGCAACAAGTGCGATCTCGCCGAGGCCGAAGAGCAGAGCAGGGCGACCGGCAGCGTCTACGGCGGCATCCTCCCCATCTTCCCCTTGAGCGCCGCCACCGGTGCCGGCATGGAGCCGTTGCGCGACTATCTGCGCCAGGGGCACCGCGGCGCCTTCGTCGGTACTACGGGCGTCGGAAAGAGCTCGCTGATGAACGCGCTTTGCCCCGAGCTCAACCTGAAGGTGGGGGCGCTCTCCGATTACAACTGGACCGGCAGGCACACCACCACGGTATCTTCCCTGCACGCCCTTCCCGGCGGTGGCGAACTGGTCGATACCCCGGGCTTTCGTGATTTCGGGCTGGTGGACATCACCGCTCCCGAACTCGCCGCCTGGTTCCCCGGCTTCGAAGCGCTTCGGGACCACCGGTGTCGCTTCAACGACTGCCGCCATCGCCAGGAACCGGGATGCGCGGTGCGTGACGAGGTCGGGTCGGGGACCATCAGCGAGGAGCGTTACCTCACCTACCTGGTCCTGCTGGCCGAGGTCGAGGCCCTGGAAGAGGCGGCGCAGCGGCGCAACTGGAAGAAATAGAGAGTAAAGAGGAGATACATGGCCGTACCCTGGAAAGTATTGCAAAGCGTGACTACCGGAGACGGGGTCCTGGAACTGAGACAGCGTGGGGAACGGGATTTTCTCATCACCGTGAACGGCCTCGTGCTGATGAACAGCTCGCTGCACCGCTCGGAGGTGGCGTTGGGAGAGGTCGCCTGCGGGCACTTGAAAAACGAGGCGGCGCCTCGTGTGCTGGTGGGGGGGCTCGGAATGGCCATCACCCTGCGGGCGGTGCTGGACCAGTTGCCGGAGAAGGCGAGCGTGCTGGTCGCGGAACTGAACCCGGTGGTGCTGCAGTGGTGCCGCGGACCGCTGGCGCCTCTCACCGCCGGGGCGGCCGATGATCCACGCGTCGAGGTGGAGATCGCCAACGTGGCCGATGTCATAAGGAGAAGCGCGATGGGGAAAAGCCGCTTCGACGCCATCGTGCTCGACCTCTACACCGGGCCTCATGCCAGGACCGACAAGGTCATGGACCCGCTCTACGGCGAGATCGCCATCGAAATGAGCAAGGGGGCCCTAAAGCCTGGCGGCGTGTTCGCCGTCTGGGGGGAAAACTACGACCAGGGCTTCGACAAGCGCCTGCGCCAGGCCGGTTTCTCGGTTACCTGCGACCGTCCCGGCCGGGGGGGGCTGCGCCACGTGGTCTACCTGGCCCGCCTGGCGTCCCGTCCCGAATCGCGTCCGGAAGGGCGCCCGAAACGACAGTCCCGCCGGTGACAGGTACCTCCAAGTAACAGTTCCAACCGCCCCCGGCTCTTCCCCGCCTTACGGGAGAGGGGGGGAGGGGGCGTGCCCCGCAGCGAGAAGAGAGCCCATGGCGGCGCCCTCACCCCGCCCCTCTCCCTGAGGGAGAGGGGGAAGGCGAACGTATTTCTGGCCGCCGTGGGGCACCGCCCACCGCAGCCGCTATTCCTTACGCGGCCGCGCCGAAGTCAGCCCCCGCGTACTGCACCGCCGCGGGATCATTGGCCCTCGGCGGGGACACCGCGTGCACGCCGCCGCAGGCGGGGCACCCCTGCACGAAGGTTTGCAGCACGAACTCCTTGTCGCACTCCTGACACCGCACCTGCAACGCGTTAGGCAGCGGCGAGCAGGCCACCCGCCCGCCATGTGCCGCCAGCACAAACTCAACCAGTTCCTTTCCCGTAGCGTAGGGGCCGCCGCCCCTTAAGCCACTACCCGAACCGCAATCGCACATCTTTCCTCCCTTGTTCCTTTTGGATCACCAGCGTGCCGCACGCTAGCATGGCGCCGTTCCTGCCCGCCTTGACCTCGGTCAAAAAAACCGCTTTACCGCACGACTTCCGACCCCGTCAGACGCTAAATTCGCCCCGGCCGTTATTGCAATGCTGTTCCGTTCCAGTATATTGTGTTGGTGTTTTTTAATGTCCATCGAGCGAGGAGATGACCCCAGATGGAAGAAGAGAAGCGCAGCGCCGAAATAGCGGACATTGGAGCGGTCAACAGCCACGATCACCTCTGCCTGTTGTACCAGGATGACCCGGAGGTGTTAAACCTGGTGCTTCCGTTCATCCAGAAAGGGGTGGCGATCGGGGAGCGCTGCGTGTACCTGCACGCCGCCGCGCAAAAACTGGAGCGGCTGCTGCAGAACATAGTCGACGCGCAGAAGCAGGACGGCGGTGCGCTGATCCTGCTGCCCGTCAAGCAGACCTGGCTCAGGGGGGGGACCTTCAAGCAGGAGCGGGTCATGGAACTGTTGCGCAACATCTGCGCCGGCGCCGCTGCCGAGGGTTTCAGCGGGACCCGCATCATCTGCGACATGGGCTGGGCCGTGAAGGACGAGAGATCGCTTGAGCTTTTGCACCGGTTCGAGCGCGACCTGACCGTGTTCGCCTCCGAGCAGGACACGGCCCTTTTGTGCCTGTACGACCGGCGGCTGTTCAACCCGGAACTGCTGCTGGAACTGGCCCGCATGCACCCCGGCCTGGTCAGCGGCGGAAAAGTGTGCGAGAACCCCCTTTTCATCCCCCGGGGCTTCAGCCGCGCAAGAAGGCGGCGGTATGCGAGCTTGACGTATTCCTGGCCGCATCGCAGCGCATGGCCATGGTGGAGGCGGAAAGCGGGCGGCTCAAACAGGAACTCGAGCAGGCCTACGCGGCCCTGGCGCGCAAGATCTACGAGAACTGGCAGGAAGAGGACACCCTGCGGGCCAGCGAACAGGAGATCCACGAGAAGGACGAGGCTCTCCTTGCCAACCGCAGGCGTCTGCAGACCATCCTGCAGCACCTCCCCGTGGTCATGATGGCCTTTGACAACGGCGACCGTCTGGCTGCCTGCAACCACGAGTTCGAGCGGGTGACCGGCTACCGGGTGGAAGAGGTGATGGGTAAGCCGATGCTGGAACTGCTCCAGGTCGACGGGGAACTGCGCGAGGATGTGGTGTCGGCGCACCCGCCGCAGGGGGGAGACTACCGGGGACGGGAATGGAACCTCCGCTGCAAGGATGGTTCCCCCAAGCTCATGTCATGGTCAAACCTCTCGCATTACGTGCCCATCACCGGGTGGGTGAACTGGATCATCGGACTGGATCTTACCACGAGGGTGCAGGCGGAAAACCGGCTCAGGACGATCAAGGTCGAGCTGGAAGCCCGCACGGCCGAACTCGAGGGGATCGGTCAGGCGGTGTCCCATGACTTTGGGGCGCGGCTGGCACGGATCAGCGGGGACTGCGGCAGGTTGCACAAGCTAAACCAAAGCCAGCTCGACCCTCCCGTGCGCGAGCTCCTGGAGAACATCAGGACGGCTGCGCTGGAGCTTTCCGGGGCCATCGCCGCCCTCGAGCGCATGACCGCGCTAACGGGGGCGGAGCTGCAGCCGGTGGAGGTGGACCTGAGCGCGATGGCGTCGGAGATCGCGGCGCAGCTTCGCGACCACGCCCAGCACCCGGTTGACTTCCGGATCGAGGACGGGGTGACGGTCACCGGGGACAGGGAGATGCTCCGCCTTGCGATGGAGCAGCTGCTGGAGAACGCCTGGCACAGCACCATCGGCGTGAAACACCCCGTGGTCAGGTTCGGGACGGCGCAGGTAGAAGGGGAGCGCAGTTGCTACGTGAGCGACAACGGTCCCAGGCTCACCGCCACCCTGGGCGAGACGGCGGCCGGCGTGAGCGGGCCGGAGCGAAGCCGCTGCGGCATCGGCCTGGCAACGGTCCAGCGGATCATAAACCTGCATCGGGGACGGATTTGGAGCGCGGAGCAGGCAGGGAAGGGGGGGACACTCTACTTCCAGGTCTAGCGTTACAGGCAGAGAGGCTGGTCATGAAAAGCA
Organism: Geomonas subterranea; assembly: GCF_019063845.1. Classification (NCBI taxonomy): domain Bacteria; kingdom Pseudomonadati; phylum Thermodesulfobacteriota; class Desulfuromonadia; order Geobacterales; family Geobacteraceae; genus Geomonas; species Geomonas subterranea. The sequence goes on along the minus strand of NZ_CP077683.1, from coordinate 2,433,579 downwards.
ACGAAACTACGCCGCTGCCGGTCGTGGTGGTGGATGACGACCAGGAGATGCTTCAGGTCTACCGGGCGCTGTTGCAGGGGCACGGTATCGGGCCGGTGCTGACCTTCGACGAAGGGGAGGCGCTGATTCCCTACCTGCGCCGCAACGAGGCGGCCCTCGTGGTTCTGGACCTCGCGCTTCCCAACATCGGCGGGGGGGAGCTGTTGCCTCGCCTTGTGGAGGAGTTTCCGCATCTTCCCGTGCTGATCATCACCGGGCTGACGGAGGTGGGGCAGGCGGTTTCCTGCATGCGAGCCGGTGCCTGCGACTACCTTTTGAAGCCGATCGACAACGCCCTGTTCCTCGCCGCCATCGAACGTGCCCTCGGGCCGTCGGAGGACGAGAGCCGGCTGCGCATGCGGCGCATGCCCTTTCCCGACCTCGTCACCGAGGACCGGCAGATGCTGAGGCTCATGAAAAGGGCCCAGGCGGTCTCCCACAGCGGACAGCCGGTGCTGATCACCGGGGAAACCGGCGTCGGCAAGGAGCTCTTTGCCGAGGCTGTGCATCGCTGTTCCGGCAAGAAAGGGTCGCTGGTGACGGTCAACGTGGCGGGACTGGACGATGCCGTCTTCTCCGACACCCTGTTCGGCCATCGCAAGGGGGCCTTCACCAGTGCCCAGGAAAACCGCGAGGGGCTGATCAGGAAGGCCGCGGGGGGGACCCTGTTTCTGGATGAGATAGGAGACCTGCGCGAGGGGGCACAGGTGAAGCTCCTGAGGCTGATTCAGGAACACGAGTACCTTCCCCTTGGCTGCGACGTGGCGGCGAAAACGGACGCCGGCATCGTGGTGGCCACCAACCGGGACCTCAAAGCGCTCCTGGAAATGGGGAAGCTGCGCGAGGATCTTTATTACCGGCTCAGCTGCCACCGGCTCCACATCCCGCCGCTTAGGGAGAGGCAGGGGGACATCCCCCTTTTGCTGGAACATTTCGTCACGCTCGCCTCGCGGCAGATGGGGAAAAAGCGACCCTGGTACCCCTCCGGGCTCCCGAGGCTATTGCAGCAGTACCACTTCCCGGGGAACGTGCGCGAGCTGCAGGCCATGGTGTACGACGCGGTCGCTCTGCATGAGAAGGGTCCCCTTTCCCTGGCGGCCTTCCGCTCGAATATGAGCACCCCCTCCGGAAGGGGACTCACCGTGGAGGGACACGAGGTCGTTACGGTCATCTTCAACGGCTTTCCCAGCATCAAGGAGGCGCAGTCGCACCTGATCAGCGAGGCGCTACGGATGTCGAACGGCAACCAGGGCGAGGCCGCGAGCATGCTGGGGATTTCGAGGCAAGCCCTCAACAACCGGCTCAGGAGGAAATCGGTCTGAGCCCCTGCAACGGACGTTGCACCTGCCACAAATGTTGCCCACCCGTGACCCGCCCCAGCAAGGCCTCGGCGCCATCCGCCACGAAAACAGTAAACCTTTGTTGCCGATGTAATGCGCAATGCAGTGGCGCCGGCCCGGGCAAGTGGCTGTGATTGCTTGGAAGACGGAGAAAAGACGATGTGGGCACGGTTGCTGCTGCAGTGTCAGGATGGACCCTGCGACAATGGCGAAGACGGGGGTGTTTTCATGGTAGCAGGGACGTCTGTTCCGGGGAAGCGTGCCACGGCCGCTTCCAGGTGCACCGGGAAAGACGTCGCCTGGTGAGCTCCTTCAGGGGGGCAGGTCAACAGGGGGTGCCCCATGACCGAAACGTACAAGGCAAAGAGGAACAACGGGGAGGGCCGGTACTTGACCATAGACAAGGAAATAGCGTCGAGCATGTTGAACGCCTCGTATGCGGTGGATCTTAAGTCGGCGGTTCACACCTCCCTGGAAACCATACGAAACATGCTCCTGGAGAGGCCTAACAACGAGGAGATCAGCCTGTTGACCCAGCAGGTGGAGCGCCTGCTCACCGAACAGACCGAGAGGCTGGAATCGATCAACAGGGACCTGGAGGCCTTCAATTATTCAGTGGCCCACGACCTCTGCGCGCCGCTCAGGAGGATCTGCGGCTTCACGCGCGCACTGCAGGAGCAGTACGCAGGGAGGCTCGACCTGGAGGGGATGGATTACCTGGAGCGGATCTTCAAGTCCTCCCAGCACATGAACGAGCTGATCGAGGCGCTTTTACAGCTCTCCCAGCTCTCGTACCTGAGCCTGAAACGCGAGGTGGTGGATCTCTCCGAGATCGTCAACGAGACCGCGGCCGACCTGACGCAGGGGTGCCCCGAGCGCAAGGTGGAGTTCGTGATCCAGTCCAGGATCCGCACCTTCGGCGACCACAACCTGCTCGAGATCGCCATGAAGAACCTCCTGCGCAACGCGTGGAAGTTCAGCCAGATGCGGGAGGTCGCCCGTATCGAGTTCGGGGCGCGGGAGAGCGACGCGGACAAGACCTGTTTCGTGAAGGACAACGGCATCGGCTTCGACATGGCCAACGCCGAGAGGATGTTCCACGCCTTCCAGCGACTGCACAGTTCGAGCGAGTTTCCCGGTAACGGCATCGGCCTCACCACGGTGCAGCGCATTATAAATCGTCATGGCGGCCGCATCTGGGCCGAAGGGGAAATCGACAAGGGTGCCACCTTCTTCTTCACGCTGCAGTCGTGCATCACGTGAAAAGGTCCTTTTGCCGCGCGCCCCGATCTGCTATGATCCCGCCACATTAAAACGGAGGCGGGCATGCACGAGATGAGCATAACCCAAAGCGTGGTGGAGATCTGCGAGGGGCACGCGGCGGGACGCAAGGTGGTGGAGGTGGTTCTCGAGATCGGGGAGCTTTCCGGGGTGGTACCGGAGAGCGTGGAATTCTGCTTCGAGGCCTGCACCAAGCGAACATTGCTGGAGGGAGCCAAGCTGACCATCGAGGAGGTGCCGGGACGGGGGAGCTGTCCCGCCTGCCACGGTGAGTTCCCGCTGCAAAGCCTCTTCTCCCCCTGCCCGGGATGCGGCGCCTTCGGCCTCGCCATCATCTCGGGCGAGGAGCTGCGGGTGAAGGAACTGGAACTCGCCTGACCCTTTTTGTCCGGCCAGGGGACAAAATGATACAAAACCGGGACAGAAGTACCCAACAAAATGAAGCAGTCAATGGCGCCGCGCGGAAAGCATCCGCGGGCGCCATTTTTTTTATTCAGTCATTTCAGTGTATTACATTTCAGTTTTTTGTTTACCGGATTGGCACGGGTGTTGCCGTATACGTGCGGTTTGATTTATCTCGAGGAGGCTTGTTATGAAAGAAGAAATGTTTTGCGAAGGGGTCACCCGCAGGAGTTTCATGAAGGCCTGTGTCACCGCCACCGCGATGATGGGGCTTCCCTTCGCCATGCATACGCAGGTGGCCGAGGCCGTTGAGAAAAACGGCAACCCTGCGGTGATCTGGCTCCACTTCCAGGAGTGCACCGGCTGTTCGGAATCGCTTTTGCGTTCGTCCCACCCGACCATTTCCACCTTGATCCTGGACATGATCTCGCTGGACTACCACGAGACGCTCATGGTCGGCGCCGGCCACCAGGCCGAGCAGGCGCTGCATGATTCCATGAAGGCCAACCACGGCAAGTACATCCTCGTCGTAGAGGGCGCCATCCCGACCAAGCAGAACGGCATCTTCTGCAAGGTTTCCGGCAAGACCGCCCTCGAATCGCTGCAGCACGCAGCCGAAGGGGCCGCCGCCATCATCAGCATCGGCACCTGCGCTTCCTACGGCGGCATCCAGTCCGTCTCCCCGAACCCGACCGGCGCGGTCGGCGTCAAGGACATCATCAAGGACAAGCCGATCATCAACATCCCCGGCTGCCCCCCGAATCCCTACAACTTCCTTTCCACCGTGCTCTACTACCTGACCTTCAAGAAGGTGCCCGAGCTGGATGCGTTGGGCCGTCCGAAGTTCGCCTACGGCAGGAGGATCCACGAGCACTGCGAGCGTCGTCCGCACTTCGACGCCGGCCGTTTCGCCAAGGCCTACGGCGACCCGACCCACGCCCAGGGCTACTGCCTCTACAAGCTGGGCTGCAAGGGGCCTGCCACCTACGCCAACTGTTCCGTGCAGCGCTTCAACGACGTCGGCGCCTGGCCGGTCTCCATCGGTCACCCCTGCATCGGCTGCACCGAGCCGGACATCCTCTTCAAGACCGCCATCGCCGAGAAGGTGCAGATCCATGAGCCGACCCCGTTCGACAGCTACGCTCCGGTCGATCTGAAGGAAAAAGGGAAGGGTCCGGATCCGCTGACCACCGGCTTCGTCGGTCTCGCGGCGGGTGCGGCACTTGGCGCCGGCGCGATGCTCGCCAAGAAGCTTCCGGGTGAGGCGCAGGAGGGTGCCCATGAAAAAGACAAGTAGACGCGACTTCCTGAAGCTGGCCGGTGCAACCGGCGCGGGCCTTCTGGCCTGCGGCGCGGGCAGCGCCCTGGCCAACGAGGGACTCCAGGTCAACAACGAGGAGCTCGGCATGCTCTACGACGCCACCAAGTGCGTCGGCTGCAAGGCGTGCATGTCGGCCTGCAAGAGGGTCAACTCCGACTATGGCTCACTCTCTTATGAAAAGGCGAAGTTCGACGAGGACGGCCTGTGGGATGCGCCGAGCGACCTCTCCGGCTCGACCCGTACCCTCATCAAGCTCTTCAAGGAGAGCGAGAAGCGCTGGAGCTACGTGAAGTACTCCTGCATGCACTGCCAGAAGCCCTCCTGCGTTTCGGTCTGCCCGGTTTCCGCCATGACCAAGGAGAAGATCTCCGGCATCGTCGACTACAACAAGAACACCTGCATCGGCTGCCGCTACTGCCAGATCGCCTGCCCGTACAACATCCCGAAGTTCCAGTGGGAAAAGGCGGTGCCGCAGATCGTTAAGTGCGACCTGTGCAAGGCGACCAACCTGCGCGAGAAGGGGATCACGGCCTGCGCCGAGACCTGCCCGGCGGGCGCCATCAAGTTCGGCAAGAGAAAGGACCTGCTGGAGGAGGCGCACCAGCGCCTGAAGGATGCTCCGGACAAGTACGTGGCCCACGTCTACGGCGAGCACGAAGGGGGGGGCACCAACCACCTCTACCTGGCCTCCATGCCGTTCAACAAGCTCGGCCTCCCCGAGATCAAGCCGGAAGCTCCGGCCGAGTTCTCCGAGAAGATCCAGCACACCATCTACAAGGGCTTCATCGCCCCGGTGGCCCTGTACAGCACCCTCTGCTTCATCGCAGTGAAGAACATGAAGAAACACCAGGGGCACGACGACGATCACAAGAAGGGGGATAAGTAATGGGACACAGTGAAGAATACCAGAAGCTGGAAGGTAAGATCTTTACCAAATCCTTCTTCATCCTCCTCTCCGTGGTGCTGCTTGGCTTCTACTTCGTGGGCGTGCGCTACGTCAAGGGTATCGGTGCCGTCTCCAACATGAGCGACGGCTACCCCTGGGGCATCTGGATCACCTACGACGTCGCCACCGGCACGGCCATCGCCTGCGGCGGCTACGCGGTCGCCATCCTGGTCTACATCAGGAACAGGATGCAGTACCACCCGATGATCCGCTCCGCGATCCTCACCTCCATGTTCGGCTACGGCCTGGCCGGCTTCTCGGTCATGGTCGACCTGGGCCGTCCCTGGAACGCCTACAACTTCTTCATCCCGAGCAAGTGGCAGGCGAACTCCGCCATGTTCGAGGTCGCCCTCTGCGTCATGGCCTACTCCACGGTTCTCATCCTGGAGTTCCTCCCGGCGATCCTGACCTCGATCGAGAAGAGCAAGTGGGAGCGCATGAACGCGATCCGCAACTGGCTGCACCCGAAGATCGCGCCGGACAAGAAGACCATGGAGGACAAGCTGGAGATGGTGCGCCTGGGCGCACTCTGGCTCAATCCGCGCCTGAACAAGGTCCTCATTTTCTTCATCGTCCTGGGCATCACGCTGCCGACCATGCACCAGTCCTCGCTGGGGAGCCTGCTCCTCATCGCTTCGACCAAGCTGCATCCGCTCTGGCACACCGGTTTCTTGCCGCTGCTGTTCCTTCTTAACTGCGTCTTCATCGGCTACTCCATCGCCATCCTGGAGTCGATCATCTCGAGCTACTCCTTCAAGCGTCCCTTCGAGATCGAGGAACTCTCCGGCCTGGCCGGGCTGATCCCGTTCGTGACCGTGATCTGGCTCACCGTCGTCATCGGCGACCTCTCCTACCGCGGGCAGATCCATGCCGCGTTGAAGGGCGACTTCTATTCCGGCTGGTTCATGACCGAGTTCCTGCTGGTCGGCTGCGGTTCGCTCATCCTCTTCGTCAAGAAGTGCAGACGGTCTGCGCGCTGGCTCTTCATCTCGGCGTCGATGATCGTCCTCGGCGGCGCCCTGTACCGCTTCAACGTCTACCTGATCGGCTTCAACCCGGGCCAGGGGTGGAAATACTTCCCCTCCTTCGCCGAGGTGATGATCACGGTGGGTATCGTGGCCCTGGAGATCCTGGGCTACAAGGTCTTCGTGGCGCTGTTCCCGGTCCTCCCCAACATGGACCTGCACGGCGCCCACAAGAAGAAGGGGCACGCCAAGAAGCACAAGGGGAGCGAGGCGGACAAAACGCTGCCGGCCGGCGAGGCCCACGCGCACTAATCTTTAATTAAGCAATCAGCCTTTGGAGGAAATAAATGTCTAGAATCACGCTTGATCCCATCACCCGAATTGAAGGACATCTGAGGATCGATGTCGAAGCAAACGGCGGCAAGGTCACCAACGCCTGGTCCTCCGCCCAGATGTGGCGCGGCATCGAGGTCATCCTCAAGGGGCGCGCCCCGGAGGACGCCTGGAGCTTCGTGCAGCGTTTCTGCGGCGTCTGCACCACCGTGCACGCCATCTCGTCCATCCGCGCCGTCGAGCACGCCCTCGACGTCGAGGTGCCGCTGAACGCACAGTACATCCGTAACATCATGATCGCCCAGCACTCCGTGCAGGACCACATCGTCCACTTCTACCACCTCTCGGCGCTCGACTGGGTCGACATCGTCTCCGCACTGAAGGCCGATCCCAAGAAGACCGCGCAGATCGCGCAGAGCATCTCCGACTGGCCGGGCAACTCCGAGAAGGAGTTCAAGGCGGTGCAGGACAAGCTGAAGGCGTTCGTTGCCGGCGGCAAGCTCGGCATCTTCGCCACCGGCTACTGGGGCCACCCGGCGATGAAGCTCTCCCCGGAAGTGAACCTGATGGCGGTCGCCCACTACCTGAAGGCCCTCGACTACCAGAGAAAGGCGTCCCAGGCCACCGCGATCCTCGGCGGAAAGAACCCGCACATCCAGAACCTCGTGGTCGGCGGCGTCGCTACCGCGATCAACACCGAGAACATCGCGACCCTCAACATGGAGCGCCTGATTTACCTGCGGACCCTGATGGAAGAGACCCGCGACTTCGTCCAGAAGGTCTACTACCCGGACCTCCTCGCCATCGCCGGCGCCTACAAGGACTGGTTCAAGTACGGCGCGGGCGTCACCAACTACATGGCTGTCCCCGAGTTCCCGGAGGACACCAAGAACACCAAGTTCATGCTGCCGGGCGGCGTGGTCATGGGCGGCAACATCGGCGGCATCAGGATGGTGAAGGATCACCGCGATGACTACCTGATCAAGAACATTAAGGAGAACGTCACCCACGCCTGGTACGAGGGTAACGGCACCCTGCACCCGTGGGACGGCGAGACCAAGCCGGACTACACCGACTTCAAGGAAAACGGCAAGTACTCCTGGTGCAAGGCTCCGACCCTCGACGGCAAGCCGGTCCAGGTCGGCCCGCCGGCACAGATCATGGCCGCCTACGCCGCGGGCAACCCGAAGGTGAAGAAACTCGTCGACGGCGCCGTCTCCACCCTGGGGATCTCCTTGAAGGACATCCACTCCACCATGGGGCGTCTCTTCTGCCGCGGCGCGCGCGCGCACGTCATGGCCGACCTGTCGCTGGATAACCTGGACAAGCTGATCGCCAACATCGCGTCCGGCGACCAGACCTACGCGAACCACACCGTGATCCCGAAAGGCGAGTACAGGGGCGTCGGCTTCCACGAAGCACCGCGCGGCACCCTCTCCCACTGGATCGTGATCAAGAACAAGAAGATCGAGAACTACCAGGCCGTCGTTCCCTCCACCTGGAACGCGGCGCCCAGAAACGACAAGGGTGAGCTCGGTCCGTACGAGGCATCGCTGGTCGGCAACCCGATCGCGGACGCCAGCAAGCCGCTGGAGGTGCTCCGTACCATCCACTCCTTCGACCCGTGCATCGCCTGCGCCGTCCACACCGTTGACCCGGAAGGTGCCGAGATCACCAAGGTGAAGGTACTGTAGCAAGGCAGGGACTAGGGGCTGGGAACTAGGGGCTGGCAAAAGCCGCCTCTAGCTCCTGGACCTGTTCCGAATCAGGGCCGGGACTGGAAGAACAGCGGTTGGAGATGTTTGGGTTGGGGGCGGCAAAGATTCGGCAATCCGAAGGGCTATAGGGGCGTGCAGCAGCGAAAAAAGCTTGTGCCGCCGCCGGTACTCGTTTAATTTATAGCCTGGTTTTGCTAGCCCCCAGTCCCTAGTCCCTAGCCCCTGGTTTTCCCCCCGGCCTTTCTTTTTTTCTGGAGGTTACATGCAGGTCCTTATCTATGGAGCCGGCAACCTGATCCTCTCCGACGAGGGGTTCGGCGTCCATTTCGTCAGACATTTAGAGCAGCACTACCAGATACCGGACAACGTCGAACTCTACGACGGCGGGACCCTCGGCATCATGGTGCATTTCAAGTTCGAGGAGGCCGACAAGGTCATCCTGGTGGACGTGGTGCAGGCCAAGGGGGAGCCGGGGGACATCTTCCGCTACGAGCGCGAAGACATCATGCTGAAAAACATCCCGGTCAAGATGTCGCCGCACCAGATCGGGTTGCAGGAGATGCTCTTGATCTCCGAGATGCGCGACGCACCGAAACCCGACCTCACCTTCTTCGGTATCGTGGCGAAGTCGCTCGACCCGGGCGACCAGCTCACCCCGCCGCTTCAGGCCGGGCTCGAGAAGGTGGCGGCGCTGGTCGTCGAGGAGCTGGCCAAGGTCGGCGTGGAACTGAAGAGAAAGAGTGATTAAGGGATGATCTTCCCCTAGTCCCTCTCCTTCCGGGAGAGGGTGCCCGAAGGGGGGGGAGGGCTCTGCCGGCTGCGGCCATTTGCCCTGTGCCAACGCCCTCACCCTGACCCTCTCCCAGGGGGAGAGGGGATGTGGATGTATGTTGCGGAAGATCATGGCTAATCAGGAAAGACAAACGCCTGATCCGGTCAGCGGGTAGGCGATGAAAAGGAGAACGACATGTTTGGATTTGGTTTGCCCGAGTTGTGCATCGTAGCCGTCATCCTCTTGGTGGTGGCCGGTCCCAGCAAACTGCCGCAGTTCGGCCAGGCGCTGGGGAGCAGCATCAGGGGCTTCAAGAAGGCCATGAACGGCGAGGACGTGGTCCAGATCAACGAGAAGAAGCAAGATTAGCCGGAGGTTGAACCGATATGTGCGTAGACTGCGGCTGCGGCCCGAAACACGACCACGAACATGATCATGATCACGACCACGACCACGACCATCACGGACACGACCATGGGCACCACCACGGTCACGACCACCATCACGGGCATGACCATGACCATGGCCATCACCACGGCGAGGGGCATAAGCACCACCATCACCACGAGCATCCCGGCGAGGAGCAGCCTGCCAGGAAGGTGTTGATCGAGACCGACATACTCGCCAAGAACAACAGGATGGCGTCGGGTAACCGTGCATTGTTCCGCGAGAAGGGGCTGTTCGTGCTGAACCTCGTTTCCTCTCCCGGTTCGGGCAAGACCACCATCCTGGAGCGGACGCTGAAGGACCTGGCCGACATCTGCCGCTGCGCGGTGGTCGAGGGGGACCAGCAGACCGACAACGACGCCATGCGCATCGCCGCGACCGGCGTCCCGGTGAAGCAGGTGAACACCGGGGCGGGGTGCCACCTCGACGCGCACATGGTGCTGCACGCCACGGAGAGCTTCGACCTGGACAACCTGGACCTGCTCCTGATCGAGAACGTCGGCAACCTCGTGTGCCCCGCCTCCTTCGACCTGGGCGAGCACCACAAGGTGGTGGTGCTGAGCGTGACCGAAGGGGAAGACAAGCCGCTCAAGTACCCGCAGATGTTTCACGCTGCGGACATCATGCTGCTCAACAAGGTCGACCTGCTCCCTTACCTCGACTTCGACGTCGAGAAGTGCAAGGAGATGGCGCGCCGGGTCTCCCCGGGCATCCATATTCTTGAGGTCTCCAGCAAGACCGGCCAGGGAATGGACGAGTGGTACGCCTGGCTCAAGAAAGGGATGGAGCGGTCCAAGGCCTAGTCCGGACCTTTCGGTAACGAGATGACCTCACGCGAGCGCGCCAGCCTGGAGATCGACGGTATCGTGCAGGGGGTGGGTTTCCGCCCCTTCGTGTACCGTCTCGCCCTGCGTTTCGGGCTTTCCGGCTGGGTGCGCAACACCGGGAAAGGCGTGCAGATCGAGGCCGAGGGAGAGGGGGATGACCTGCTTCTCTTCAGCCACGCTTTGCGTGAGGAGGCGCCCCCGCTGGCAGTGATCGGGTCCCTCAAGTTCGAGAAGATCGCGCCGGCCGGTGGCGAGGGCTTCGTCATCCTGGACAGCGCCAAGGCGGGGAAGGGGGGCGAGATAGCCCCCGACTGTGACGTTTGCGACGACTGTCTTGCCGAACTCTTCGACCCCGGTAACCGCCGTTACCTCTACCCGTTCATCAACTGCACCAACTGCGGCCCGCGCTACTCGATCATCACCGGTATCCCCTACGACCGCCCCGCCACCACCATGGCCGGCTTCGCCATGTGCGACGACTGCCTGGCCGAGTATCACGATCCCCTGGACCGCCGCTTCCATGCCCAGCCTAATGCCTGCCCCGTCTGCGGGCCGCGCCTGAACCTTGTGGACCGTGATGGCGCCGCTGTCGCCGGGGATCCCCTGGGACAGGCGCTCGCCGCGCTTTGCGAGGGACGTGTCGTCGCGGTGAAGGGGGTGGGGGGGTACCATCTCGCCGTCGATGCCTGCAGCGAGGCGGCGGTGGGGCTCTTGCGCCGGCGCAAGAAGCGCGACGAGAAACCCTTCGCCATGCTGGCCGCCGACCTCGACTCCGTGCGCCGCTTCGTCCACTGCTCCGAACTGGAGGCAAGGCTTCTGTCCGGCGTGGAACGTCCCATCGTGTTGATGAGGAAGCTGCCGCAGACACCGGTAGCGGAGCTGGTCGCCCCGGGCAACTGCTGGTTCGGCTTCATGCTCCCGGGGAACCCGCTGCAACACCTGCTGGCGCGCGGCTTCGGCGGCCCGCTGGTGATGACGAGCGGCAACCTCTCCGATGAGCCGATCGCCTATCGTGATGATGAGGCGCTTGCGATGCTCTCGGGGATCGCTGACCTGTTCATGACCAACGACCGCGAGATCCACACCCGGACCGACGATTCGGTGATCCGCCTGTACCGGGGCGAGCCGCTCTTTTTGCGTCGCTCGCGCGGCTACGTGCCGCGTGCGCTGGCACTTCCGGGCGAGCAGACCAGCGTGCTGGCGCTCGGGGCGGAGCTGAAGGCCACCCTCTGCCTTACCCGCGGCGCACAAGGATTCCTGAGCCAGCACATCGGTGATCTGAAGAACGCTGCGACCATGACCTCGCTGGAGGATAGTGCGGGGCACCTGCAGCGCCTTCTGGAAATCACCCCGGAAGTGATCGCCCACGACCTGCACCCGGATTACCTCTCCACGGTGTACGGCCAGGGCCTGGGGCTCCCCTGCGTCGCGGTGCAGCACCACCACGCCCACATGGCTTCCTGCATGGCCGAGAACGGCCTGGACGGAGAGGCTATCGGGGTGATCCTTGACGGGACCGGCTACGGCAGCGACGGCACTATCTGGGGAGGTGAGTTCCTGGTGGGCGGCTACCAAGGCTTTGAACGGCGCGGCCACTTCGCTCAACTGCGTATGCCTGGCGGCGATGCGGCGGTGAAGGAGCCGTACCGCATGGCGCTTTCGGCGCTGTACCAGGTGCATGGCGCTGAGCTGTTCAGTCAGCCGCTGGCCGTCTGCGAACAGGTGCAGGTCTCCGACCGGCCGCTCTTTTTGAAGATGCTGGAGAAGGGAATCAACGCCCCGCTCACCTCGAGTTGCGGCAGGCTTTTCGATGCTGTATCGGCGCTCCTTTCGGTGCGGCACCGGATCAGCTACGAAGGGCAGGCCGCCATCGAGCTGGAGGCGCTGGCGGAGACGGGGAGCGCGAGCGAGCCGTACCCGTACCTGGTGGCAGGGGAGGCGGGATGTGTGCTGGACTTCGGGCCGGCCATCGCCGCCATCTGCGCCGACCTTGCCGCGGGGAGAGGCCGCGCCGACATCGCCCGCGCTTTCCATCGCACCGTTGCCGCCGGGATTGTGGATGTCTGTGGGCGGATCAGAACGGCAAGCGGGCTGGGGCGGGTGGTCCTGTCGGGCGGGGTGTTCCAGAACCGCCTCTTGACAGAGGATGTAGCCGGGCAGCTTGCGGCCGGCGATTTCAATGTTTATTGCCACCGGCTGGTGCCCCCGAACGACGGGGGGGTGGCCCTTGGGCAGGCGGTCATCGCCGCTAGGATTTTTCGGGAATAAAACGATAGGGGCTGTAGGGGCAAATAATCATTTGCCCAGCCGCCCGTGCCTGACCTCCGTAGATGCCGACAGAGGTCCAGGTGCCACCAAGGGGGGCGAATAATTATTCGCCCCTACAGACACACGCTCCCCTCCCTTGACGGGAGGGGGGATCTACAACGATATTTTGCCGGTTCAGCCATTTGCAAAAAAGGAGTCTGAAGATGTGCGTAGGTGTACCGATGCAGGTGATCAGCATTGACGGCGATTTCGCCATGACCGAGATCGACGGCGTGAAGCGCGAGGCAAGCCTCATGATGCTGGACCAGGAGATTAAGGTCGGCGATTTCGTCATCGTTCACGCCGGCTTCGCTATCTCCAAGCTGGACGAGGAAGATGCCAAAGCCACGCTGGAACTGATGCGTGAAGTTTACTCGCCGGAGTTGATGGGATGAACTACTCGGACAGCTTTCGCGACAAGGAATTGGTGCAGGGGCTGGCACGGCGCATCGCCGGGATGACCAAGGGCTTGAGCAAGCCCCTGGTCTTCATGGAAGTCTGCGGCACGCACACCATGGCGATCTACCAGTTCGGCCTGAGAAGCCTCCTCCCGCCGGAGGTGAAACTCATCTCCGGCCCGGGGTGCCCGGTCTGCGTCACCCCGAACAGCTACCTGGACCGCGCCATCGCCCTGTGCCGTCTCCCCGACGTGATCATCACCAGCTTCGGCGACATGCTCCGCGTGCCCGGTTCCAGCTCGTCTCTCATGGAAGAGCGGGCCAAGGGGGCTGACATCCGCGTGGTGTACTCGCCTCTGGATGCCGTGCAACTCGCCGCCAAGAACCCGGCCAAGCGCGTGGTGTTCCTCGGTGTCGGCTTCGAGACCACTGCCCCGACCGTCGCCGGTAGCATCCTGGCGGCCAAGGCGCAGGGGGTGAGCAACTACTTCGTGCTCGCCTCGCACAAGACCATGCCGCAGCCGATGGCCATCCTCTCCGCCGATCCTGATTTGCAGGTTGACGGCTACATCTGCCCGGCTCACGTCAGCGCCATCATCGGTGCCGACGCCTACCGTTTCCTGTGCGAGGAGTACAAGGTCCCCTGCGTGGTGACCGGTTTCGAGCCGACCGACGTGCTGCAGGGCGTGGAACTGCTGGTGCGCCAGGCGCTGGCAGGCGAGAGCAAGGTGGAGATCCAGTACTCGCGCGTGGTGCGCTGGGAAGGAAACGCCAAGGCGCAGGCGATGCTGGCCGACGTCTTCACCCCCTTTGACGCCCCGTGGCGCGGCATCGGCGTGCTCCCCGGCAGCGGCCTGAGGATCGCCGACAAGTATGCCGGCTTCGACGCGGAGCTGGCCATCCCGGTGCAGGTGGAGGAGCTCAAGGAGCACAAGGGGTGCCTGTGCGGCGAGATACTGAAGGGGAAGGTTTCCCCCTTCGACTGCCCCCTCTTCGGCGGCAAGTGCACCCCCGAGTCCCCGGTTGGCGCCTGCATGGTCTCCTCCGAGGGGACCTGCGCGGCCGCCTTCAAGTACGGGCGCTAGAAAATTTCAAGTCAGACCTGTCAGACAAAGAAAGGAGAACCCCTTGAATAACGACCTCATCCTCCTGGGCCACGGCAGCGGCGGGAGGCTTTCGCACCAGCTCCTCGATGAGCTGATCATCCCGCAGCTCTCCAGCGTGCCGGTGGCCGGGCAAAACGACGCCGCCCTCCTCAACATCGGCGGCATCAAGCTTGCCTTCAGCACCGACTCCTACGTGGTCGACCCGGTCTTCTTCCCCGGCGGCAACATCGGCGACCTCGCCATCAACGGCACCGTCAACGACCTTGCCATGATGGGGGCGCGCCCCTTGTGCCTCTCGGTCGGCTTCATCCTGGAGGAGGGTTTTTCCAAGGCCGAACTTTCCAGGATCCTCGCCTCGATGCGCGAAGCGGCGGACGCCGCCGGGGTCGCCATCGTCACCGGCGACACCAAGGTGGTACCGAAAGGGAAGGGGGACCGCATCTTCATCAACACCTCGGGGATCGGGGCCGTAGAGCACAACCTGCAGATCGACGGCGCCTCGGCATGCGTGGGCGACAAGATCATCGTCAACGGCTGTATCGGCGACCACGGCATCGCGGTTCTCTCGGCCCGTGAGGGGCTGGAGATAGACAGCGGCATCCAGACGGATTCGGCCGCGCTGAACGGGATGGTGGCAACCCTCTTGCCGCTGGGCAGCGCGCTGCACGTGCTGCGCGACCCCACCCGAGGCGGCGTGGCAACGACCTTGAAGGAGATAGCCTTGCAGTCCGGCGTGACCATCACCCTGGATGAAAAGAGCCTCCCCATCAACCCGGGGGTCAAGGGGGTATGCTCCATCCTCGGGCTCGACCCGCTCTACGTGGCAAACGAGGGGAAATTGCTGGCATTCGTGGCGCCGGACCGGGCCGAGGAGGCCCTGGCGGTGATGCACCGGCACCCGCTGGGAAAGGACGCCGCCATCATCGGCGAGGTCACCGGGACCTCCGCCGGCAAGGTTCAGATGGAAACCATGGTTGGAGGCGTGAGGGGAGTGGAGATGCTGGCGGGTGAGCAGCTTCCCCGCATCTGTTGAGGTCTTGGACGGCCTCGACCAACTCCCCCTTTGTGGCAGGAATATTTGGGACCCTTCTCAGTCGAGAAGGGTCCTTTCAAATTGAAGTCCCATCCCCTGGTCGGTGATCCTTACCACCTTCGCCTTCAAGTCGCAGAGCACTTGCGGGGTCAGCGTGTGGTAAATGGTCACGGCTACCATATCGTTAAGTTCGAGCTTCCGTGCCACCGTAACGAACACCCCCTTCATACTGAGGTTTTCGACCTCTCCCTCGATGGTGCGATCCCCCTGGTGAATGTTCGCTTTCGCATGTAAGGCCAGTCTGGCGAAGTTTCTTTTTTCCTTGTACATCGCCCCTCCTTTGCGTCTTTCATTGGTTTTTTGACCGGCGGTTTTGGCACAGACGTTAGTGTAGTCTAATCTTTTTCGTTTGCAACAACTGCGAAAAAAGTTCTCCAGCGGGATTAGCGCCCGCCTTGCGCACCCTCATGACTCTGCTATCATCTAGTCTTCATGTGCCGTTGTTAATGATTTGTAAGGGGGTGCACCATGACTGAAGACGACAGGTTGGTTCAAAGGGCATTGGCGGTCATCGCGCCACCGGCGCATCACTACTACCCGATCACCATCGCCCACGGCAGGGGAACCGAGGTCGTATCCAAAGATGGCAGGCGCTTTCTTGACTTCTCCTCCGGGCTCGCGGTGCTGAACCTTGGGCACAACCATCCCAAGGTCATCGAGGCCGTCACCAGTCAGGTGGGCCATTACCTCCATGGCGGCGGCATCTACTACAGCGAAGCGACGGTCGCCGCTGCCGAGGAGCTGACCTCGGTCACGCCCCACGGGCTGGACATGCTTTTCTTCGGCAACTCGGGTGCCGAGGCGGTCGAGGGCGCCTTGAAACTGACGCGGTACACCAGTGGTCGCCAGACCATCATCGCCTGCACAGGCGGCTTCCACGGCCGCACCATGGGTGCCCTGTCCCTTACCAGCAGCTCCTCCGCGTACCGCCGGCGCTACCACCCGCTGCTCCCCTCCGTGTACCACGTCAGCTATCCTGCCTGCTTCATCTGCTCGTGCGGGATGAACGCCGAGGCGTGCGGCGGGAAATGCCTCGAGGAGATCGACCGGCTCTTCCAGCGCCAGGTTCCCCCCGAGGAGGTCGCCGCCATCATCATCGAGCCTTTCCTGGGTGAAGGGGGCTACTACCCGGCACCAAGGACGTACCTGAAAGGGCTACGCAAGATCTGCGACCAGTACGGCATCCTCCTCGTCTTTGACGAGGTGCAGTCCGGAATCGGCCGGACCGGGAAGTGGTTCTGCTGCGAACATGCCGGGGTACAGCCGGACATCATCGTGACCGCCAAAGCGGTGGCTTCGGGTTTGCCGCTGGGGGCGGTGGTGGCTTCCAGAGAGCTCATGTCGAAATGGGACTCCCCCTCCCACGGTTCCACGTTCGGAGGCAATCCCGTCTCCTGCGCGGCAGCGGTCGCGACCCTTCAGGTGATCAAGGAAGAGGGGCTCCTGGAGGCGGCCCGTGTGACTGGCGCCAGGATGATGTCCTACCTGCAGGAGGTGGCCATGCACAACCCGAGCGTCGGCGAGGTCAGGGGAATGGGGTGCATGGTGGGCGTGGAGTTCGTGGACGAGGTGGGTGCTGCTGACGGCAGGCTTTGCCAGAACCTGATCGATGAGTGCCTGGCGAAAGGGTTGATCCTGATCGGCTGCGGCCTGAAACGCAACGTGGTCCGTCTGATACCCCCCCTGAATGTGAGCGATGCGGAACTGAAGGAGGCTTTGGGGATCTTTTCGGACGCGCTGGTCGAGTTGACCAGCAAGAGGAAAGGTTAGGCAGGGCTCCGGCAGCAACCCGAGGCGCTGCCGGGTGCACAGAGTGGATCGCTTTCAGGCCGGGGGAGCGGCCTGGGGCTCACGTCCCTTATCCATGATCTCAAAGGCGCGCTTCACGCGCGACACCACGCGGAGGGTCATGACCGGCTTGGCGATGAAATCGTGGAACCCCGCCTTGAGCGCGCGGTGCTCCTCCTCCGGGGACGCCTTGGAGGTGAGCAGGATCATCGGCGTCCCCGCGCTGGCGGGATTGGCCTTGACGGCACGCATCAAGGCGTAGCCGTCCATCCTCGACGCGCCGGCGTCGCAAAGAATCAGGTCAGGCTTCTGCGAGAAGGCTATCCGTAACCCTTCAACCCCGTCCCGCGCGATGAAAACCTGGTATCCCTCCTTCTTGAGAGCCCCTTCCACATCGCAGTTCACGGCCGCCGGGTCGTCCACCAGCAGGATCTTCATTTGAGCCAGCGCCCGGGCCTGGCGGTAGTACTGCTTCACCGCGTTGCGGATCTCTTCCGGAGTGGCCAACAGCTGGACGATCCGCCGAGAGCTGCAGCGCTCCAGCTGCCCCAGCGCCTCTTTGTCCAGCGGGTCCTCCACCGCGACGATCAGCACGCCGTCCTGCTGCCTGAGCGGAAACACCTGCTTCGCCAGGGCGAGTTCGCCCGGAACCAGGGACAGAAGCTCGGGCGAGAAGTGATCTTGCGGGATTCTCTGCACCGTATCGAGTCCCGACTGCTGGCCCAGCGCCTCGAGCAGTTCCTCATCGGTAATCACCCCCATTTCCAGGAGCACACCGCCAAGCCTCATGCTGCAGCTCTGCTGCCGCGCGAGGGCCCGGTCCAGTGTCTTTACCGTTATGATGCCGGAGCGAACCAGCAACTGTCCCAAGGGTATCTTCATGATAAGGTACGCCTTTTGGTGTAATGAGAATTTGTTAACATCGGAAATAATACATTCTTCACGGAAAATTACAAAATAAAAAAGAGGCCCCGGGTTTCGGGGCCTCTTTTTTTTGCAACTCTCTTTGTCGTGGATCAGCGGATATGCTGCTCCGGGTAAGCGCCGATGCTGTGGATGGAGATGTCCGCGCCGGCGAATTCATCCTCCTGGCTCAGCCTGATCCCCACGGTTTTGGCGAGGATGCCGTAGACCACGAAGCCGTTGACCAGGGCGAAGACGATGGCCGACAGCGAACCCATGAGCTGGGAAACGAAGGTTACGCCCCCCAGGCCGCCCAGCGCCTCGTGTCCGAAGATGCCGGCGGCGATCCCCCCCCAGGAGCCGATCACCCCGTGCAGCGGCCAGACGCCGAGGACGTCGTCTATCTTCAATTTCTCCTGCTCGATGTGGAAGCCGTACACGAAGATGACCGAGGCGATGGCGCCGGTGACGAAGGCGAAGACGGGATGCATGATGTCCGAGCCGGCGCAGACGGCGATGAGGCCGGCGAGTGCGCCGTTGTGCACGAAGCCCGGGTCGTTTCTGCCGGCGATGAGGGCCGCCAGGACCCCGCCCACCATGGCCATCAGGGAGTTGACCGCGACGATGCCGGAGATCTTGTCCAGGTGCCCGGCGCTCATCACGTTGAAGCCGAACCACCCGATAGCGAGGATCCATGAGCCCAGGGCCAGGAAGGGGATGTTGCTGATCGGGATCGGGTGGGACTTCCCTTTGATGTAGCGGGACATGCGAGGCCCGAGGATCAGGACGGCGGGGAGTGCCAGCCAGCCGCCGATGGAGTGCACCACGACGGAACCGGCGTAGTCGTGGAACTCGGCGCCGCCGAACTGCTTGAAGATCCCCTGCAGCGCGGAGCAGTTCTGCCCCCAGATGAGCGATTCGAACAGGGGGTAGGTGAGCCCGGCGAATATGGCGCCCGCCACCACCTGGGGCCAGAACTTGGCGCGCTCGGCGATGCCGCCGGAGATGATGGCCGGGATGCAGGCTGCGAAGCAGAGCAGGAAGAAGTAGTGGGTGATGTCATACCCCTGGTTGGGCCCGAGGAGCTCCTTCACCGGCTTGAGGAAGGTGATGCCGTAGGCGATGGGGAAACCGATGAGGAAGTAGACCACGGTGGATACCGACCAGTCGGTCAGGATTTTCACGAAGGCGTTAACCTGGTTTTTCTGACGTACCGTTCCCACTTCGAGAAAGGCGAATCCGGCGTGCATGGCGAATACCATGACCGCGCCGAGCATCAGGAAAAGTACATCGCTGCTGTTGGCCAGTGTCGTCATCGTCGACATCCCGTTCATTTGCTACCTCCGTTGGTATCTCGCTCCCCGTCGTTGGAGAACGCCACACCCTAGCAAGCACTCTGCCAAGTGGCTATCCCCTTGAAATGACAACGGTGGCCTTTTTTCGCTAATGAGAGTGTCGCTGAGATCTGCACGGAAAACAGGCAGCGATGCCTAAGGCGTGGGCAGGATTTAAAGGTTGACCTGTAAACGGCCAGCAGGTAAATTTGTGCACACTTTAGCCGGAGGTTGCCCGTTGTCGCGCAAGACCGCACTCATCGCCTGTACCGACCTGTCCGGGTACTGCTACGGGGAGCAGCACCCGTTCAAGGTGCAGCGCTACCGCCTGGCGCGCGACCTGATGGCGGCCTACGGACTGCTGAACCTCCCGGCCATGACGGAGGTGAGTCCCCGCCCGGTGAGCGAGCCGCAATTGCTGGGCGCCCATTCCCCCGAATACCTGGAGCGGCTGAGGGAATTCAGCGCGGCGGGGGAGCCCAGGGCCGATTTCCGCTACGGACTTGGCGACATCGAGAACCCGGTATTTCCCGGCGTCTACGAGTGGGCCTGCCTGGGGGTCTCGGGGACCCTGGAAGCGGCGCGACTGGTTGCCGAGGAAGGTTTCGCGGCCGCCTTCAACCCCCTGGGAGGGTATCACCACGCCCAGGCCGCCCGCGCCTCCGGCTTCTCTTACCTGAACGACGCAGTGGTCGCCATCAACTACCTCCTGGAGCAGGGGAAGACGGTCGTCTACCTGGACCTGGATGCCCACCATGGCGACGGGGTCCAGAACGCCTTCTACGGCGACGACCGGGTGCTGACCATCTCGCTGCACGAGAGCGGCGTCTACTTCTTTCCGGGGACGGGTTTTGAGAACGAGACCGGGGAGGGGGCGGGACGCGGCTATTCGGTCAACCTTCCCCTTCTGGCCCACACCGACGACGCTTTGTTCATGAAGGCCTTCGACGAGGTGGCCTTCCCCCTGATCGCGGCCTTCGATCCCGACGTCCTCTTCACCCAGCTCGGCGCCGATACCTTCAGGACCGATCCCCTCACGCGTCTGGAGGTGACCACGCACGCCTACTCCTATATAATGAGAAAGCTGCGCGCCCTGGAGATCCCGTGGGTGGCGGTGGGGGGCGGGGGGTACGACCTGATGAACGTGGCCAGGGCCTGGACCATCGCCTGGGGCATCATGAACGACCGGGAGCTTTCCCCGCGGTTACCGGCCCCCTTTGTCGAATTGATCTCGCAGCTTGGCTACCCGCACCGGATGCTCCTCGACGCCATGCACTGGGCGGAGGAGGGCGACCGCAACCGGGCGCTCGACGCGGTGGAGAAAAGCATCGCCTACGTGCGCGAGCACATCTTCCCGGTTCTGATCGGCGACTATGGCAAACGACACCGGACATGAGGTATTGAGGGACAGCGGGGGGAGGCAACTCTTCTCCCTGTACGACATCAACCGGTTGCCTGCGGCTGAAAAGGAGGCGATCTACGGTGAGCTTCTGCCCGGGCGCCTGTGGGACATGGTCCGGGAGGGAGGAGGGAGCGTCGAGGTGATCGCCCCGCAGGGGCACCGCTTCCTGCGCCTGGTCGCGCGCCGCGGCCGTGACGACCGCGATCCCGCCTTCGTGCTGGACCTGTGCGACACGCACCACGGCCAGATGGAACTCTCCTACTGCACCATAGCCGATCCGGGGGCGCCCCGTTTCGACGTCGATATGGACGAGCGGGGTTGCAACAACATGTTCGCCACCCTGGGGCGCAACCTCGCGGAAGAACAGCGCGCCATGGAGGCGGGGCTCTTTCCGAACCAGACCCGGCGCGGCCTGAGGATGTTCGGGGAGTTCCTGCCGCTCCTCGAGCGCCTGGTGGCGAGCCTTGGCATGCAGCTCATCGTGGCGGAGCCGCTCAGCTACGACAACGCGATCCGCTACGAGGGGTACGGCTTCGATTACGTGGTCGGCAAGAGGCTGATGCAGGACATCGATGCAGGTTTCGCCCCGGGCGGGGAGCTGTACCGGAGACTGGACGGTTCCACCCCCTTCAGGCGGCCCGGGATGGAAAAAACGGTGCAGGGGCGCAGTTGGGCCATCCACGACGGCATCCTCGACGAACCCTGGGACGAGGTGCGCATCTACAAGACCATCGGCGTGCACGCCGGTGTGAACACGTTTCCGGGACGGGAGCGTTAGCTGAAAAAGGAGTGCGTTTCATGGAAAGAGATATGACCCCCCTCGCAGGCGTTACCTATTACCGTCCTCCGGCGGGCACCACGGTGACCGGGCTGGACGGCAAGGTTTCCTTCACCATCGGGCCGGAGCCGGTCCCGCTTCTGGATGAGGACTACAAGGCGCTTGACGGGGAGCTTCCCGGCTATGACGCCGTCGGGCGCGGCCTGTACCAGGCCCTGCGCACGGATCCCGGCTGCCGCTACTGCGAACTCTACGCGGAGATGCTCAAGGGGTATCCCCATTACGTCTCGGAGCTGGCCAGCCACATCCTGATGCTGGGCGAGAAGGACGTCGAGGTTCCCTACCTGGAGCGGCGCGTGAAGCTGCTGCGCATCTTCGCCCTCATGGAACCGGAGAACGCGCACTTCCCGCTGGAGATCGGGGCGACCCTTTTGGAGCAGGCCTGCCGCTTCTCGGCGCTGCACCTCTCCACGGTCACCCTCTTCAAGGCGGAGGGGTACCTGGACCGGGCGCGCGAACTGGCGGGCGACCAGCCCCGCTGCCTTACCACCCTGGCCGAAGTGTCGTTCCTGCTGGGGAAGTACGACAAGGCGGCGTCGCTTTGGAGTGCGCTGATGCCGCAGGTCGAGGCGGCCGCCCAGGCCGAGCTGAGGGCGCGCCTGGAGCGGATCGAGCGGGGCGAGGTGCCCCGGGTCCCGGCCGTGGACTACCTGGAGGCCATCGCGGGCGCCATGGCCCTGCGTGAGGACGGAGGGTACCAGGAGGCGACCGCCATCCTCAACGACGTGATGGCCGACGCCTGGTTCGCGCTCGAATTCCCGATGGCCGAGATCCCGTACCTGCTGGCGCTTTGCTGCAAGGACCTGGGCGCCGCCGGCGACGCTCGCTTTTACCTGCGGCAGGCCCTGAAGATCAACCCCGAGTTCGAAGAGGCCAAGGCCACACTGCAGCAACTGGAACAGTAGGAGGAACTATGTTCGGATTCAGCCCGGCAGATTGGATCTTCATCGCCGGCGTGATGGTGGTAATCTTCTTCTTCGTCGCCGTGAGCGGTATGCGCAAACGGTGATGGACGTGGCCGGCTTGCGATCGCGGCCGGCTTCTCACCCTCGATCAAGGGAGGTGCTCATGCAAGTTCCTGACATCAAAGAAATACTGACCAGGTACCGTACCGTCGCCGTGGTGGGGCTTTCCCCCGACTCCGGCAAGCCCAGCCACGAGGTCGCCGCCTATCTCAAGCGAGCCGGCTACCGCATCATCCCCGTGAACCCGGCGGTGGACGAGGTCTTTGGCGAGAAGAGCTACCCGACCCTTGCCGAGATCCCCGGGGCGGTGGAGATCGTCGATGTCTTCCGCCGTTCCGAGTTCGTGCCGGAGATCGTGGAGCAGGCGATCGCCAAGGGGGCCAAGGTGCTCTGGTTGCAGGAAGGGGTGGTCCACGAGGAGGCCGCGCGGCGCGCCCGCGATGCGGGGCTCGAGGTGGTGATGGACCGCTGCATGCTGAAAGAGCACGTCAAGGCGGTGAAACGGTGAGCCTGTCGCCGCGCTTTGAAGGGCAAAAGGACGGGGTGCTCCATGTCCGCTGATAGCGGCAGGCGCCCCGCCTCCCTCTGGCCCCTGGTCCTGCTGACCTCGTTCTCGCTGATGCTCTGTTTCGCCAGCTACGGCAACCCCTTCCCCTTCATGGGGACCCTCTACCAGGGGGCGAGCGCCCAGCGCTTCGTCTTCGGCGACAGCCTCATCTCGCTGTATCTGCTGATCGGGGTGCTCAAGCGGCAGCGGCTCACCGTGTGGCTCCTGATCGGTTACAACCTGGTCGATATCTGCAACGCCTGGGTCAACCTTTCCCTGATCCCCGCGGCCGAATACGCCCGCCTGGCCGGCTCTCCCGTCCCCGAAGGGGACCTCCTGTCCTCGACGCTGCTCGCCTCAATCGCCCTTATACTCATGAACATGTACATCTTCAGGATGAGGCGGGAGTTCGACAACCCGTCTCCCTATCTTTTCTGACTCTGACCGGCCACGCCAAGATTGTGTAAACGTTAAGTGTCCTCAAATATTCCCCCTTGCCAGCGGGCGCACAACTCTGGTAGTATGTGCGCGCTTCTTTGCAACGCCAGGTGGCAGGATTTACTGGCGAAGCCGGTGGTATCACGGTGGCCGTCATGGCACTTCGCTCTCAAAAGGATTCCGATGTTCGAGAAGCTTAAACACGGCCTCCCAGGTTCTTTCTTTAACTCAGAGAACGGCCAGCAGCCGGTCAACCTGCACGACACCAGGGGGGTCGGCATCAGGATCGAACAGTTGAACAAGTCCTTCGGGCCCAACCACGTGCTCAAGGACGTGAACCTCGAGATCCAGGCGGGGGAAACCTTCTGTATCATCGGTCCCTCCGGCACCGGGAAAAGCGTGCTTTTGAAACACATCGTGAAGCTGGAAACGCCGGACAGCGGCGAGATCTACATCGACGATCTCCCCATCTTCGGCGCGGGTGCCAACCCCGGGGCGCACGATTACCGCTACAGCATGGTGTTCCAGTCCTCGGCCCTGTTCAACTCGCTAACGGTGGGGGAGAACGTGGGGCTGTGGCTTCGCGAGAAGAGGGTCTGCAAGGAGCAGCAGATCCGCGAGATCATAAAGCAGAAGCTGGAGATGGTCGGGCTGGTGGGGAAGGAGGAGCTGCGCACCTCCGAACTCTCCGGCGGGATGAAAAAGCGCGTCGCCATCGCGCGGTCGTTGGCCATGAACCCCGACCTGATCCTGTACGACGAGCCGACCGCCGAGCTCGACCCGGTCACCACCGATGAGCTGGCGAACACCATCCTGAAGCTCAAGGAGAGCACCAGGAACACCACGGTGATCGTGACCCACGACCTGAACTTCGCGCTGTACATCTCGGACCGGATCGCCATGATGCACGGCGGCTCGGTGGTCGAGATCGGCACGCCACGCGAGATAAAGAAAAGCGACAATCCGATCGTGCGCGGCTTCATCTACACCACGACCAAGGGGATAAGGGGGGAATAGATGGCAGCACGTCTTCCACGCCGCGGCAAACTCGTCATCCTCATGGCGCTTTTACCCCTTCTCTGTCTTTCCTGCGCCGAACTGAAGCAGAGCAAACCCATCCTCCCCATCCGCGACTACGAGAAGATGATCGTGGGGCGGCTCGACGCCGAGTACGTCGGCACCAGCAACTGCGTTTCCAAGTGCCACGCCCACGACAAGATCACCGACGACTTCAGCCACAGCGTGCACGGCGAGCAGATCAAGCCCGAGACCGGCCTGCCGCTGGTGAACTGCGAATCGTGCCATGGCCCCGGCAGCCTCGCCATCGCCCACCTGGGGGATGACCGCGAGGAGAACACCCGCCTCAAGAAGAAGTGCGACACCTCGACCTTCCTCGACATCATGCACCTCCCCCCCCAGGCCCAGTCTCTGATCTGCCTGAAGTGCCATTCCGCCGCGTCGATCCCCGTGCTTTCCCACTGGAACGCAGGTCCCCACGCGCTGCACGACGTCAGCTGCTTCGACTGCCACAAGCTGCACCAGGGGCCTCAACAGAAGGTGAGCCGGCAGCAGATGTCGGAGATGTGCTTTAGCTGCCACCCCGAGGTGCAGGCGGAGAATTCCCTGTTCTCGCACCATCCGCTGCGGGAGAAGAAGATGTTCTGCGTGGACTGCCACGAGGTGCACGGCTCGACCCAGGACCGCCTGCTCCGGGGGAACACCTCCAAGGAAACCTGCACCAGGTGCCACATGGAGAAGCAGGGGCCCTTCGCCTTCGAGCACGGCGACGTGACCGAGAACTGCATGAACTGCCACACCCCGCACGGCTCGGTGAACAACCACCTCCTGAACGCGGCTATGCCGTTTCTGTGCATGCAGTGCCACACCGGGCACCTCGCCACCAACACGCCGGGGCTGAAGCAGCTCTTCGTCAACCGCTGCACGGACTGTCACTCCCAGGTGCATGGCACCGATACCCCCTCTCCGGCCATCACCGGTAGGGGCACGCTGCGCCAGTAACAGAAAGGAGCCGGATGGTGGAAAAACCCCTCATATCGACCGTCGTCTCGCCTCTGCTGCTTCTGCTGCTGGCCGCCGGGGGCGTGGCTGCCGCGGACCTGGAGCCGGTGCCGGCTGCGAGCCAGGAGGCCCCGGCCGCTGCGGAAAAGGATGGCGCCGCCGACGCACCTGCCGGCACCGTCACAAACGAGGAGCAGCCCGCGGACGAGACCCTTCCCGCGACAATGGAGCAGCCCCCTGCCGTTGGCATCGAGCCGCCCCCCCCGGCCGCCGAGGAACCTGCTGCGCAGCCGCCCGTCGAGGGAGCGCCGCTGCCGGAGGACGAGCGCCAGGTGGAGGTCTTGGAGCAAAAGGGCGGTTCGCTCGGCTACAACTTCGTCTTCGGAGATGACTACCGCGGCCGCGCCCTGGAGTACGGCTTTCTCAAGTCCAGCCGCAACGGCGGGCTCTTCTACCGGCACATGGAGAAGGACACCAACCTCGAGCTGGAAGGCTTCTACCTGAACGAGAACGATTACCACGCCGACCTGCTCATGGACTACAAGGGCGACTACCGCCTCCATCTCAGGACGGAATCGCTGTACCACAACCTGGACCGGGAGCTGCTGTTTCCCCAAAAGTTCGAAACAGGCAGGACTGACGACCGCACTTCATTGGCAGAATACAGACCTGTTCAGGACCCGGTGGCGAACTACGGGGTGAGCGTGGTGCAGGACCGGGCCGACTTCCGCTACCGGCTGCACAACTTTCCCCTGCACGTGAACCTGGGCTACTGGCGCTATGTCAAAGAAGGGACCATCCAGCAGCGCTTCGCCGATACCGCCTTCGAGGGTGCCACCAACTTCATCTACGCCCAGCGCCGCGGTGTCGACCAGCAGGTCCAGGAAGGGCGCGTGGGGCTCGACTCCCACCTGGGGCCGGTCGACCTGGTCTACGACTTTAAGGTGCGTTATTTCGAGGACCGACTGCCGACACCGGTTGACTTTTACCAGGAGCGCCACCGCTTCAACGGCGCCGATGATTTCACCGGTGGGACGCGGCAGCACAACGAAAACCCCGACAGCAGCTTCTTTTCCCACACCATCAAGCTGCATACCTCCCTGGCGGGCGGTTTGGTCGGCTCCGGCTCGTACAGCTTCGAGCAGCGCGAGAACCTCTCCGAGTTGACCGACACCACCGGCGCCCGTCACATGAAGAGCTACCTGCAAAACGCCGCGGGAGACCTGATCTACACACCCAGCCGCGAGTACAGTTTCGCTGTCAAATACCGGCGCCAGGAGATCGACCACAACAAACGCGATCCTCTCAACAACACCGCTTTTGCTGATCCTGTCATAGCCGCCAAAGCGCCCATTGAAACCACTCGCGACCTGGTAACCGGCACCATCTCCTACCGTCCCACGCTGCATCTCGCGCTCGTTGGCGAGTACCGCGGCGATTTCCTGAGCAGAAACAACGTGACCGACCTCCCCACGGAGATGACCTGGGGATTGCCGGAGAGCACCTCGACCCACACCGGGTCGCTGTCGGCCTACTATCGACCCGTGAAGGGATTGAGGACCAGTGCCACCTACAGCTATGCCAGCGCCGATCATCCTGCCTACGGTGCATCCTTCCAAACCCGCCACGAGGCGAAACTGCTGGCGACCTACACGCTCAACAACCGCTGGGGGCTCACCAGCCACGCCATCTTCCGCCGTGATCAAAACGACGAGGTGCGGAAGTACCTGGTGAACTATCCTTTCGAGCCGCTCTCCTTCTCCCTGGCTCCCATAACCTCCCGGAGCACCAACAGCGAGAACGCGAACATCGGTGCGTGGTGGGTGCCGTTCCGGGGACTCACTGTAGGGGCCAACTATTCGTACCTGCACCAGGAGGTCGAGCAGGGCGTATTTTTCACTGGTGTAGTTGTCGGTAGCGAGGCCGCTTCCCAGTTTTCCAGCAGGTCCCACGTCTACGGCGTCAATGCCAACTATACGCTAAGCGAGAAAAGCGATCTCGCGGTAGCGGCGCAGCAGATCAGATCCTCCGCCGCCTTCACGCCGAGCGACACCAGTTTTTCGCTCACCAGCAGTACCGACGGCATCAAGGAGATCACCGCGCAAAACACCGTGATCACTTCGCTTTCCGCCCGCGGCGAATACCGCTTCACGAGCGCGCTTTCCACCACGCTGGAATACACGTTCAACGACTACAACGAGCTCAAGTCCGCGTACCAGAGCTACAGCGGCACCGTCCACGCCATCGTCGCCGCCCTCGCGGCCAAGTGGTGACCAAGGGGTAGCGTATCAAGACACTGATCCGTTCCATACTGCTGCTGCTACTGCTTTGCGCGGTGATCCCCGCATCGGACTCCCGTGCGGGCGGAAAACTTGTCGCTGCACTGCTGACCTGCGACCTGCCGCGCTACCGGGACGCCCACAGGGCGTTCGTCAAGGCACTGGTGCAGAAGGGGTACGATCAGAGTAACGTCGAGGTCATCACGCAGACCCCCAACCCCGACCTCATCTCTTGGTCCAACAGCGTCAGAAAGTTCAACGCCATCGGCGCCGATGTCATCGTCGCCTACGGCGCCTCCGCCGCGCTGGCCTCCCTGCGTGAAGCGCAGGATATCCCGGTCGTTTTCGCAGATGTGTACGGCCCGGTCGAGACGGGGGTGGCAAGAAGCATGACCTCCAGCGGCCGCAACTGCGCCGGGGTCAGTTCCAAGGTCCCCCTGGTCACGCTGATTAAGACCGCCATGGAACTCAAGCCGATCAAGACCCTGGGCATCATCAGCGCCAGCCGCGAGGAAGGTGCCCTGGTGCAACTCAAGGAGGCGCGCAAGATCGCGGCCCAGTCGGGGATCGTGCTGGTGGAAACCAACGTCGCCTCTGTTGCCGGGGTGGACACGGCGCTCGCTACCCTCTACGCCACCAGGGTCGACTGTGTCTATGTCACGGAATGCACAGCGGGAAGCCGTTCCTTCGAAAAGATCGTTCACCGCTGCAACGAATTGAAGATCCCGGTGATATCGCAAATGCCCGGTGCGGCGCACAAGGGGGCCCTCATTTCGCTGGAGGCGGACCCTGTCGAGCAGGGGCAACTCGCCGCCGAATACGTGGCCCGCATCCTGAGCGGGAAGAAAGCGTCGCACCTGCCGGTGGCCACGCCGAAGCGGGTGGATCTGATCGTGAACATGAAAGCGGCGCGGCTGCTTGACCTGAATGTTCCCTTCCCGGTGCTCAGCGCAGCGACCCGGGTGCTTAAATAGATACATAGAGGTATGGATGGGAAAAATTCTGATCGTTGATGACGATGCGGCCTTCGTGGGAGCGCTGAAGGACAAGATACAGGCGCTTTACCCGTTGTTGGACGTGATAACCTGCACCGAACCGCTGCTGGCGTTGACCATACTGAGGCAGGGTAAAGTCGACCTCCTGCTGGTGGACCTGGAGATGCCAACCCTTGACGGGTCCAAGATCTTCAGCTACGCCCTGTCGGTGGGGATCGACAAGAACCGGATCGTGATCCTTTCCGGGCGGGACTCGGACTATCTGCACGAACAGTTTCCGATGGGGACCTGTCTGGCCGTTTTGAACAAGTATGAGGCGAAGCAGAAGGC
Source organism: Geomonas subterranea (assembly GCF_019063845.1). Taxonomy (NCBI): domain Bacteria; kingdom Pseudomonadati; phylum Thermodesulfobacteriota; class Desulfuromonadia; order Geobacterales; family Geobacteraceae; genus Geomonas; species Geomonas subterranea. The sequence goes on along the minus strand of NZ_CP077683.1, from coordinate 2,404,446 downwards.
GGTGCTGGACATGATCTTCAGCTCCATGCAGAGAAAGGCGGCGGGGAGTTAAGGGCAGGGACTAGGGACTAGGCCAGGGGCCAGGGGCTTCGGACTTGGGACTTGGGACTTGGGACTTGGGACTTGGGACTTGGGACTTGGTCGGCTGCTGCCACGAGAGAACGATTTATTACAGGGACAGGCGTTGAGAAGGGAAGGGCGGTGTTACCAGCCCCCAGCCCCTAGCCCCTTGGTTTTAGGAGTTAACACAGCATGGCAAAACAGATGAGATTGACCTGCTACGGACGTAGCAAGAGCAAGCCGGAGTGGGAAGCGGTACTGACAGGATTTACCTTCGATATATTTTTCGCTGAGCTGGCCCAGGAACTGGAGCGCTTCGGCATCACCCTGGAACTGGGTGAGGACCCGGGGCAGGTGATCGAGGTGAACGGCTACGGCGACCTTTTGAATTCGGTGCGCATCGCCTCGCCGTCGGACGGCATCAGCAACGTCTGCGTGGGGCACGTGATCGGGCAGAGTCCGCGACTGGACCTGCAGGAGGATATCAGGCGGGCGGTGAACCGCATCGCCTTCGCGCCGGAGACCGTCGCCCCGGACGCGGAGAACCGCAAGGTCTGCCACAACTGCGGCTGCGGTTGCTAGAGAGGGAAGATCTCGGCGCTGGCTGCGTCTCCCTCGACCGTGACGATGGCGTAGGTTCCGGGTAGCCCCTCCTTCAGTGCGCCCGGGTTTACCAGCAGCATCCCGTCCGTCGACCGGACGTCCGCGTGGTGGGTATGGCCGTAGAGCACCACCGACGCCCCCAGTTGCATTCCCCTTCCTATCAGCTGGGACAGCCCGCTTTTCACCTGCTGGCGATAGCCGTGGGTCAGCAGGAACCGGCACGTCCCAAACTCCAGCGTGAGTTCCGCCGGTACCTGCCTGTCGAGGTCGCAGTTGCCCGCCACCCGGTGTACCGGCACCTCCAGCACTTCCTCCATCATGCGAGCGTCCTCGCAGCCATCCCCGAGATGAACGATGTGATCGACCGGACCGGCAAGCTGATGCGCCTTGAAGGCATGGGCGTAGTTGCCGTGGCTGTCGGAGATTACCAGTACTCTCATAGTGCCTCTTTGTTCCGCATCTCTTGAAGGCGAACACGGCATAGCGACGGGTCCGCCTGAAGTGATATTTGCTTTTGCGCAGTCGCCTGCATAGTGTAGAGTTGTTGGCGTTGCGCCTACCGGTTTGTCCTGTCTCTACTGTTCAGATATAGGACAGAGTAATGGCAAAAGACAAGCAAAATAAGCTGTAAACGTTTGATCCTGTAGGGGCGAATAACCATTCGCCCTTGTTTCATTATCCCGCTGCATCACTTTCATCGTGACAGTGAGCAGCGGCCGGGCGAACGATATTCGCCCCTGGTATATATATAGTTCCCGTGGTGGTTGAGCTGTTGTAGGGGCAAATAAACATTTGCCCAGCACCGTTCGGTCACTGCCGATGGCGAGAGACGCCGGGGTAATCAGATGCGGTAAAGACGGGCGAATGATCATTCGCCCCTACAGTAAACGGCTGCAGATGGAAGAGACGGAGGAGTCATGAAGAAACTGCTACTGTGGATCGCCGCCTTTTGCCTTGGAATCCTGATTCTGTTCGCCGCCTGCGTCGCAGTCGTCACGGCCCTGGTCGGCGACCGTGACACGCTGGCCGGAGGAGACGGGGTCGGCATCGTCGAACTGAAAGGCGTGATCGTCGACGGGCAGGAGATCATACGCCAGCTGCGCGCCATGAAGAAGGACGAGCACGCGAAGGCCGTGGTGTTCCGTGTGGATTCCCCCGGCGGGGTGGTCGGCCCCTCCCAGGAGATCTACGCGGCGGTGCGGGATCTGGCCAAGGCGAAGAAGGTCGTGGTCTCGATGGGAAGCGTGGCGGCCTCCGGCGGCTACTACGTCTCGGCCCCGGCCACCCTCATCTATGCGAACCCCGGCACCATCACCGGAAGCATCGGGGTGCTGATGAAGTTCTCCAACCTCGAGGGACTGATGGACAAGGTCGGCATGAAGGCCTTCACCATCAAGACCGGCAAGTTCAAGGATACCGGGTCCCCCTCGCGCACCATGACCGACGAGGAAAAGGAGATGCTGCAGGGGGTGATCGATTCCACACACGGCCAGTTCGTGAAGGCCGTGGCCCAGGGGAGGAGGCTTCCGGAGGCGCAGGTGCGGAGCATCGCCGACGGCAGGATCTTCTCCGGCGAGCAGGCTCTCGCCCTGAAGCTCGTGGACCGCATCGGCACGATGCAGGACGCCATCGACGAGGCCGCCCGGCTGGGAGGCGTCAAGGGGGAGCCGCGGTTGATCCGTCCCGCCAAAAAGAAGGGGCACCCCATCGACTACCTGATGGAAAGCGCGGCCCAGCGGCTGGGCGTGTTGTCCGATTCCGACAGCGGCGTGAGCGTCGATTACCGGCTCGGCTGGTAGAGTCCGGGAGGACGCGAAGAGGGGGCTTTTGAGAGGTTCTGTCAGTGGCTGAAAGCCTCCCTGACGCCCCTCCGCTCTCTTTAGATTTACCTTGACAAAAAAACCGCCATCTATATACTGGGAAACTTTGAAAAAGGGGGAGATCTTCCTTTGAAGATAGAGATAGACAAGGTGAAAAAGAAGCAGCTCGACCTCTCTGAGTCGGAGCTTGCCACACACTACCCGGCCCTGGTCGCGATGGAAAAAGCGGGCGAGTGTGTCTTCACCGCTCCGGTCAACGCCCAGGTAGCAGCAATCTGGGAATACGACCATGTCAGGGCCGCCGGGAAGGTGGAGAGCGCGGTCCGCCTCACCTGCTCCCGCTGTCTCACCGAGTACGATTTCCCGATCTCCACGGAGTTCACCATCTTCTACACCGAGAGCAAGGGTGAGGATCTGGATGAGGAAGTCGAGCTTTCCGACGAGGAGCTCATCTCGGCCACCTATAGCGGCGACGAGATCGACATGGATCCCGAAATCGCCGAGCAGGTCATGCTGGAAGTACCCTACAAACCGTTATGCAGCGAGACGTGCCGCGGGCTTTGCCCCGAGTGCGGAGCTGACCTGAACGCCGGAGAGTGCGGCTGCGATCGCGGCGAGATAAATCTGAAGATGGCCGCCCTGAAGAAGATCAAGATAGAAAAGTAAAAAGGAGAACACCATGGCTGTACCTAAGAAGAAGACCTCCAAGTCGCGCAAGAACATGAGGCGTGCGCACGATTTCCTCACCGCTCCCACCGTTTCGACCTGCCCGCAGTGCAAGGCCCCGAAGCTGCCGCATTGCGTCTGCCCGTCCTGCGGCACCTACAAGGGACGTCAGGTGCTGAAGGCTGAAGAGCTCTAGGATTTCGTTTCACCTAAGCCGTGACTGTTCGGAATCCGCTCCCTAGGGGAAATATGAGAGTTGCTGTCGATGTAATGGGGGGCGACAACGCCCCTCATGTTGAAGTAGAAGGTGCAGTAGCTGCCGCCAGAGAATTCGGCATCCCGGTAACTCTGGTCGGCGACGTTGAAAAGGTGCAGGCCGAGCTGGCCCGCCACGACTGCAAGGGGCTGGATATCGAAGTCTGGCACGCCTCGGAAGTGGTGGGCATGCACGACTCCGCCTCCGACGCCGTGCGCAAGAAGAAGGACTCCTCCATCCGGGTCGCCTTCGAGCTGGTCAAGGGAGGCGAGGCCGTCGCGGTGGTTAGCGCCGGCAATTCGGGTGCCACCATGGCGGCCGGTATGTTCGTCCTGAAAAGGATGAAGGGTATCGACCGCGCCGCGATCGCCCAACTCTTTCCCACCGTTACCGGCAAGACCCTCGTTCTCGATGTCGGCGGCAACGTCGACTGCAAGCCGATCCACCTGGTTCAGTTCGCCGTCATGGGCGAAGTGTATGCCAAGTTCGTCATGGGGGTCGACAAGCCCAGGGTTGGCCTGCTCTCCAACGGGGAGGAGGACAGCAAGGGTAACGAACTCACCCGCGAAACCAGCGTCCTCCTGCGCGAAAAGCCCATCAACTACATAGGTTACGTGGAAGGCCGGGACATCTTCAACGGCTCGGTGGACGTCGTCGTCTGCGACGGTTTCGTCGGCAACGTGGCGTTGAAACTCTCCGAGGGGCTGGCCGAGGCTGTGGGGAAGATGCTCAAGGCCGAGATCAAGCGCAGCTTCCTCTCCCAGATCGGCTACCTCCTAAGCCGCAAGGCTTTCAACAATTTCAAGAAGACCGTAGACTATGCCGAGTACGGCGGTGCGCCTCTGCTTGGGATCAACGGCGTGGGGATGATCTGCCACGGCGGCTCGAATACCAAGGCTATCAAGAACGCAATCCGCTTTGCCCATGAATACGCACTCAAAGGGGTGAATGGCCGCATGGCCGAAAAGCTCAACGAGAGCTTCCCCGGCGAGACTCGCGAGCGTACCGGCCAAAACCCGGACGCCACAGAAAGGGTTGCTTCATGATTAGACCGAGAATCACCGGTACCGGCTCCGCCGTGCCGGAGAAAGTGCTGACCAATTTCGACCTTGAGAAGATGGTGGACACCACCGACGAGTGGATCGTCACCAGGACCGGCATCCGCGAACGCCGCATCGCCTCCGAGGGGGAATACACCTCGACCTTCGCCACCGCGGCCGCCGAGCGCGCGCTGGCGGCCGCCGGAGTAAAGGCGGAGGAAATCGACCTGATCGTGGTGGGTACCCTCACCCCGGACTTCCCGTTCCCGGCCACCGCCTGCATCGTGCAGCAGGCCCTCAAGGCCACCAACGCCTTCTGCTTCGACCTCTCCGCAGCCTGCTCCGGCTTCATCTACGCCCTCTCCACCGCCCAGAAGTTCATCGTCTCCGGACAGGTGAAGAAGGCCCTGGTGATCGGCGCGGAGGTGCTCTCCCGCATCGTCGACTGGAACGACCGTAACACCTGCCTGCTCTTTGGCGACGGCGCCGGCGCCGTGGTGCTCGAGGCGCAGGAAGGGGAGAACGGCATCCTCTCCACCCACATGCACAGCGACGGCAACTACTGGGAGATCCTGTACCAGAAAGGCGCCGGCAGCCGCAACCCCGCCAGCCACAAGAACGTGGACGAGGGGCTGGTCTACCTGACCATGCAGGGGAACGAAGTGTTCAAACTGGCCGTGCGCGCCATGGGCGAAGTCGCCATGGAGGCACTCGAGGCCAACGGGCTCACCCCCGACGACGTCAAGCTCTTCATCCCGCACCAGGCCAACCAGAGGATCGTCGACTCCGTCGGCAAGCGCCTGGGCATCACCGGCGAGCGGGTCTTCGTCAACCTGGACCGCTACGGCAACACCTCGGCGGCGTCGATCCCGATCGCGCTGGACGAGGCGGTGCGCGCCGGACGTCTCAAGGAAGGCGACCTGCTGCTCCTCGACGCCTTCGGCGGCGGCCTCACCTGGGGTTCCGCCCTGGTGCGCTGGTAAAACGCCTCCCCTCGCCCTTCGGGAGAGGGGCAGGGGTGAGGGCGCCGGCAGCTGTGACAAGCTGTCCAAGCCGCGTTGTTAATTAAAGAAAAGAGGTTACCTATGCAATCCTATGCATTCATCTTCCCGGGGCAGGGTTCCCAGCACGCCGGGATGGGGAAGGATCTGGCGGATAACTTCAAGACCGCCAAGGTCGCTTTCGAGGAGGCCGATGACGCGCTCGGCTTCTCCCTTTCGAAACTCTGCTTCGAGGGGCCCGAGGAGGATCTGAAACTCACCGCGAACACCCAGCCCGCCATCCTGGCCGCCAGTGTCGCGGCATTCCGGGTGCTCAGGGAGGAATCTCCGCTGGCTCCCTCCTTCGTGGCCGGCCACTCGCTGGGCGAATACTCGGCGCTGGTCGCCGCGGGCGCCCTCGACTTCGCCGATGCGCTGAGGACCGTCAGGGCGCGTGGCAGCTACATGCAGGACGCCGTCCCGGTCGGGGTAGGGGCCATGGCCGCCATCCTCGGCGCCGAGGCGGAGGTGCTCAAGGAAATCTGCGCCGAGGCCGCGCAGGGCGAGGTGGTCTCCCCGGCCAACTTCAACTCTCCCGGCCAGATCGTCGTCGCCGGGCACACCGGCGCCGTTAACCGCGCCATCGAAATCGCCAAGGCCCGTGGTTTCAGAAAGGCGATGCTCCTCCCGGTCTCCGCACCCTTCCACTGTGCGCTGATGAAGCCCGCCGCCGACCGGCTGGCCCAGACGCTCGAGGCGGTGCAGGTGAACGCGCTGACCGCCCCGGTGGTCAGCAACGTCGAGGCGAAGCCGAACTCCGACGCGGCCCGCGTCAAGCCGCTCCTCGTGGAGCAGGTCTGCGCGCCGGTCCTGTGGGAGCAGATCATCCAGAACATCGTCGCCGCCGGCGTCACCAACTTCGTCGAGATCGGCCCGGGCAAGGTGCTGGCGGGTCTCGTGAAGAGGATCGACAAGGAAGCCTCCTGCTGCAACGTGCAGGACGCCGCTGGCGTAAAAGCAATCACGGAGGTGGCGTAATGGGCCTGAACGGACAGGTGGCAATCGTAACCGGCGCCTCCCGCGGCATCGGCAGGGCTATCGCCCTCAAACTCGCGCAAGAGGGCGCTGCCGTGGTCGTGACCGCCACCAGCGAGCAGGGCGCCGCCAAGACCGCCGACGAGATCGTCGCAGCGGGTGGCAAGGCCCTTGCGGTCAAGGTCGACGTCTCGGTGGTCGCCGAGGTGGAGAACCTCTTCAAGAAGTCGGTCGAGGCCTTCGGCAAGGTCGACATCCTAGTCAACAACGCGGGGATCACCAAGGACGGCCTGCTCCTCAGGATGAAGGAGGAGGACTGGGATGCGGTACTCGACGTGAACCTCAAGGGGTGCTTCAACTGCACCCGCGAGGCGGCGAAACTCATGTCCAAGGCGCGCTACGGCCGGATCGTCAACGTCTCCTCCGTCGTGGGCGAGATGGGCAACCCGGGCCAGGCGAACTACTGCGCCTCCAAGGCGGGCATGATCGGCCTCACCAAATCGGTGGCCAGGGAACTCGCCAGGAGGAACGTCACGGTCAACGCGGTCACCCCCGGCTTCATCGAGACCGACATGACCGCCGAACTCTCCGACAAGACCCGGGAAGGGCTCCAGGAGCAGATCCCGATGGGGAGACTGGGGAGCGCCGACGACATCGCCGGGTCGGTACTCTTTCTCGTTTCCGACGCCGCGGCCTACATCACCGGGCATGTTCTTTCGGTGAATGGCGGCATGTACATGTGAGCCGGCTAACGGTGTTGTTTTTACTTTCAGCGCCAAAAATACCTTTTGCAAATTCTACTTTTCATGCTATGAAATAGCAGTCTTGGGCACAACAAATCAAATAACGTATGACGTTACAATCAAATGGAGGTAATTGAATGGCTTCGATCGAGAAACGCATTAAAGAGATAGTAGCTGAGCAGCTTGGTGTTGACGAGGCTCAGGTGACCAACGAGTCCTCCTTCATGGATGACCTGGGCGCCGACTCCCTGGATACCGTGGAACTGGTGATGGCCCTTGAAGAGGAATTCGAAATCGAGATCTCCGACGAGGACGCCGAGAAGATCCAGTCGGTTCAGGACGCAATCGACTACATCACTGATCACACCTAGTAGAGAGGGGGGAGTTATGCTTCCCCTTTTTCATGCCGCCTCCGGGCGGCCATGAGTCAACAGTACCTAAGGAGAGTTCAGAGTATGAGAAGAGTTGTTGTCACGGGGGTAGGCGTGGTCTCCCCGCTGGGGACCGGTAACGGCAAGAACTGGGACGCACTGCTGTCCGGCACGTCCGGCATCGCTCCCATCACCCGTTTCGATGCCTCCGACCTGCCGGTGAGGATCGCTGGCGAGGTTAAGGACTTCGTCGCTGAGGATTTCATCGACAAGAAAGAGATCAAGAAGATGGATCTCTTCATCCAGTACGCGCTGGCCGCGGCTCACTTCGCCATGGAGGACTCCGGTCTGCAGATCACCGAGGAGAACGCCGAGCGCGTTGGCGTCCTGGTGGGCGCCGGCCTGGGGGGGCTGCCCGCCATCGAGCGTTACCACTCCGCGCTGCTGGAGGGGGGGTACAAGAAGGTCTCCCCGTTCTTCATCCCGATGCTGATCATCAACCTGGCTCCGGGGCACATCTCCATAAAATACGGGGCGAAAGGCCCGAACGTCTCTTCCGTCTCCGCCTGCGCCACCGGCACCCACTCCATCGGGGACGCCTACCACATGATCCAGCGCGGCGACGCCGACGCCATGATCGCGGGGGGGACCGAATCCACCGTGACCCCCCTGGGTATCGGCGGCTTCTCCGTCATGAAGGCGCTTTCCACCAACAACGAGAACCCGGCTGGCGCCTCGCGCCCGTTCGACAAGGGTAGGGACGGTTTCGTCCTCTCGGAGGGAGCCGGCATCGTGGTGCTCGAGGAGTACGAGGCGGCCAAGGCCCGCGGCGCCAAGATCTACGGTGAAGTCGTGGGCTACGGCCTCTCCGGCGACGCCTACCACCTGACCTCTCCCGCCCCGGGGGGCGAAGGGGCGGCGCGCTGCATGAAGATGGCGCTCCGCACCGCTGGCATCAACCCGGAGCAGGTCGACTACATCAACGCCCACGGCACCTCGACCCCGTTCGGGGACGTCGGCGAGACCACGGCGATCAAGACCGTCTTCGGCGATCACGCCACCAAGCTGATGGTCTCCTCCACCAAGTCGATGACCGGCCACCTCCTTGGTGCCGCCGGCGGCGTGGAGGCGGTCTTCTCCCTGATGGCCATGCAGAACTCGGTGGTTCCTCCGACCATCAACTACAACGATCCTGATCCCGAGTGCGACCTCGACTATGTGCCGAACACGGCGCGCGAGGCGAAGCTCGAGTACGCCATGAGCAACTCGTTCGGCTTCGGCGGCACCAACGCGTCGCTGCTCTTCAAGAGGGTCTAGGCATGATAGTCCTCGGTAGCGATCACGGCGGCCTCGATCTGAAGAACGAGATCAGGAAACTGCTCGAAGAGCGTGGCCTTCCCTGCGAAGACCTCGGCACCCACAACGGCGATTCCGTCGACTACCCCGACTTCGGGATAGCGGTCTCGCGCCGCGTCTCCGAGGGGAGCGCCGAGAAGGGGATCCTGGTCTGCGGCACCGGCATCGGCATGTCCATCGTGGCCAACAAGTTCCCCGGCATCCGCGCGGCGCTGGCCACCGATGTCTTCATGGCGACCATGGCCAAGGAGCACAACAACGCCAACATCCTGGTCCTGGGCGGCCGCGTCCTGGAGACCGGGACGGCCCGGGAGATGGTGGCGGCCTGGCTCGACACCGAGTTCGCTGCGGGCAGGCACCAGAAGCGCCTGGACAAGATCGCCGAACTGGAGCGCGAACTCAAGGGATGATGCGGTAACCATAGCGAGCGCAAAGGTAAAGCGGCACTGGAAAGAAAAACGATCGAAGTAAAGACGGGACTCCCAGAGTCCCGTTTTCTCATTTCAACAGCAATTCGACTAGGAGAAATCAGACATGTCAGTACTTGAAACATTCGACCCGGCAGTGGCGGAAGTCATCAGGCACGAGACTGAGCGCCAGGAGTACAACCTCGAACTGATCGCCTCGGAGAACTTCGTATCCCAGGCGGTGCTCGAGGCCCAGGGCTCGGTCCTCACCAACAAGTACGCCGAGGGGTACCCCGGCAAGCGTTACTACGGCGGCTGCCACGAGGTCGACAAGGTCGAGAACCTCGCCATCGAGCGCGCCAAGGAACTGTTCGGTGCCGACCACGTCAATGTCCAGCCGCACTCCGGTTCGCAGGCCAACATGGCGGTCTACTTCTCCGTGCTGAAGCCGGGCGACACCGTGCTGGGCATGAACCTCGCCCACGGCGGGCACCTCACCCACGGCTCCCCGGTCAACTTCTCCGGGAAGCTGTTCAACATCGTTCCCTACGGCGTCTCCCAGGAGACCCAGACCATCGACTACGAGGAGTGCGAGCGTCTCGCCGTCGAGCACAAACCGAAGATGATCGTGGTGGGCGCCTCCGCGTACCCGCGCGTCATCGACTTCGAGGCCTTCCGTCGCATCGCCGACAAGGTGGGCGCCGTGGTCATGGTGGACATGGCCCACATCGCCGGCCTGGTCGCCGCTGGACTGCACCCGAGCCCGGTCCCCTACGCCGAGTTCGTGACCACCACCACCCACAAGACGCTGCGCGGACCGCGCGGCGGCATGATCATGTGCCGCGAGGACTGGGCCAAGACCCTGAACTCCAACATCTTCCCGGGCATCCAGGGCGGCCCGCTCATGCACGTCATCGCCGCCAAGGCCGTCGCCTTCAAAGAGGCGCTCACTCCGGAGTTCAAGCAGTACCAGCAGCAGATCGTGAAGAACGCGCAGGCGCTCGCCGCAGGCCTCATGAGCCGCGGCTTCAAGCTCACCTCCGGCGGGACCGACAACCACCTGATGCTGGTCGATCTCTCCCAGACCGAGCTGACCGGCAAGGTGGCCGAGGAGGCCCTCGACCGCGCCGGCATCACCGTGAACAAGAACGGCATCCCCTTCGACACCCGCTCGCCGTTCATCACCTCCGGCATCCGCATCGGCACCCCGGCGGCTACCAGCCACGGCCTGAAAGAAGCCGAGATGGAGCAGGTGGCAGGGTTCATCGCCGAGGTACTGGGCAACGTGGGGGACGAGGCCAAGCTCGCCGCCGTGAAGACCCAGGTCAACGCGCTCATGAAGCGCTTCCCGATGTACGCCGACCGCCTCAAGTAGGGAGCGGCTGCTACCGTAGTAACGAAAAGGGGACGATGTCATCGTCCCCTTTTTTTGTGTGGCCAGGATGAATACCGGAGCCAAGGTTGTGCCCGAGGGATCAGCCGAGGCCATTACGTCCCCCTCTTTGCGAAGGGGGACAGGTGGGATTTGCCCTTTGGCCGTTTATCGGGTACATTACCGGCCCGGGACATAATTCCAGCATTGCCACACTTGGGGGACCGCCGCATGTTCTTCCACTACCACGAACCGCTCTTTCGCCCCCCCTCGGAGGCCGGCAGCCTCATCTTCCAGATCACCATCGGGTGCTCCCAGAACCGGTGCAAATTCTGCGGCATGTACAAGATGAAACAGTTCCGGGTCCGCTCGCTGGACGAGATCTTCGCGGAGATCAGGTCCATCCCGCCGCGCTACCGTCCTGGGGTGCGGCGTGTCTTCCTGGCCGACGGGGACGCGCTGATCTACCCACAAGAGGGGCTGGAGCGGATACTGGACGAGCTCGATGCGGTCTTTCCCGCACTCACCCGGGTGGGAGCCTACGCCTCGCCCAACAGCCTCGATCTCAAAAGCGGCGATGACCTGGCCGCCCTGCGGGCAAGGAAGCTCCGTATCCTGTACTACGGGCTGGAAAGCGGTGACGCCGAAACGCTGCGGCTGATCGACAAGGGGTTCGAGCCGGACCGGATGCTGGAGCAGTGCCGCAAAGCCATGGCTGCCGGTATGAAGCTCTCCGTCACCGCGATCCTCGGGCTGGCCGGAAGGGAACGCAGCGCCGAGCACGCTGTTGCCACCGCCCGGTGGATCACGGTGCTGTCGCCGGAGTACTTTTCCCTGCTCACCATGTTCCAGCGTCACAACGACGAGTTCCTGAAGCTGATCGCGCCGTTGAGCCACGGCGAGATACTGCTGGAAACCCGTGCGCTCCTCGAGCGGCTGGAGCCCCGGGGGACCATCCTGCGCTCCAACCACGTTTCAAATTTCCTCAATCTGGCGGGAAGCTACCCGAAGGACCGGCAGCGCCTCATCGACACGGTCGATGCCGCGCTCATGGAAGCAAAAAGGGACCCCCGCTGGTACGCGGAGATCCCTTCCTATCACGAGGAATACTGCTAGCTTTACCGTGCGACGCCGCAGAGCTTCAGTTCGTTTTCCAGTTTCTCGCGGGAGATGCCCAGCACGCGGCAAGCCGTCTCCCGGTCGCTTTGATAACGCTCCATCACCATCAGCAGGAGCGCCTTCTTCAGCGAGGCGGAGAGCTTGTCCATCACGCCTTGGCCCTGGGTTGCCGCCAGGGACGATACCAGGGGCTCCAGGTTTTTCTGGAACAGTTCCGCGCTCTCGTTCACGCCGCGGTTGTCGGTTGGGCCGCTCTTTTTAAGCCGCACCACGTTCCCCACGCACTGGTCCATGTTGTCCTGCACGAAGCGCAGCGTGTCCCAATGGCTGTCCACGGTCATGAAGCGCAGGTCGTCCTTGGTACCCTCCGGTGCTCCCTTTTTCCTGAGGCGTACTTCCATGATGGTATAAGCGTAAGAGCCAGACCTTTCATTGGTGCTGCGATCTCTGTATGCCATGATGTCCTCCCGGTAGTTGCCGTTTTCCTCCTATTCTTCAACGGGCGTACCAAAAACGACCGGCAGTATCCTTTCCATGTAAGTACCTTAAATTACATCATGTTTTAGTACATCAGGATGGTTCTCGCGGCGGGGTCGTAACGCCGTTATCTGTGCTAAACCTGCACAAGGCAAGGCTGGATCGTTGAAAAATGTAAAAAATTACGAACTGTTATGCGCGTTGCGAAGTCTGAACAGCAGCTGGAGAATGCACAGGGGGCGTTGTGCAAGGCTTGCCGTCTGTTATAACGTGTGTTGTTTTTAACTCTTTTTGTGACGGCGAGCACAATGCCGCAGCGTGGAGGTGACATCTGGAGAGACCTCTGCTGGTGCCGCTAGCCGCGTTAATCGCAGGTTTGGCCACCACTCACCTGCTTGATGTCTTCCCGCCGGCTTGGTGCCTGGCAGCCTCGCTTGCCACGACCCTGGCCGCCTGCCTGGTTCGTTCACGGTTCCCCTTCCTGCTCTCGCTTGCCCTTTTCTTCTTTGTCTGGGGACAGCTGTCGCTGCAGCCTTACCTGAGGCCCGACTGCGCCCTGGAGCGGCTCGCCTCGGGCAGCCCGGTAGTGATCGATGGGGAGCTGGACTGCCGTCCCGAGCCGACCGCGTCGGGAGGGAGCAGGGTTTACCTACAGGTGGATCGGGTGAGCGTGGATGACCGCGAGGTGCCGGCGTCGGGACGCCTGCTGGTGTACGTAAAGGAAGGTCGGGTAGGGCTGCATACCGGCGACAGGGTAAGGTTCACGTCTCGGATCAGGGTGCCGCGCAACCTGGGGCTACCCGGGGAGTCCGACTTGGTGCGGAGGCTGGCCTACCAGCAGGTGCATGCCACCGCATTCGTGCTGACGCCTGAGGACCTGGTGCTGCTTCGCGGGGGAAAGGGGTGGCTCCACGATATCGACCTGCTTGCGGCACGGCTCGGGGGATTCATCTCCCAGGTCGAACCGGGGGCTGAAGGTGGAGTCCTGAAGGCGCTGCTTCTTGGTGACAGACGGGACGTGCCGGAGCGGTTGCAGGAGGATTTCGCCCGCAGCGGGGTGAACCACATCCTCTCCATATCCGGCTTCCATGTCGGCATCGTTTTCTTGTCCCTGTGTCATTTCCTCTATTATCTTGCCAGGCGCTCCGAGTGGCTCGCGCTGCACGTAAAGCTTGCGCCCCTGGCGATGCTGGCGTCCCTGCCGATGGTGGTCTTTTACCTGTTCCTCTCCGGTCAGGCCCCCGCCACCCTGCGCAGCGTGCTCATGATCTGCGTCGTGGTGGCGGCACTGCGGCTGAAGCGCGAAGTGGACCCCATCCACACCATCATGCTCGCGGCCTGCGCCATCCTGTTCGCCGCGCCGCAAACGCTCTTCGATATTTCCTTCCAGCTTTCATTTCTGGCCATCTGGGGGCTGTCCGCCCTGACGCCGCCCATTGCCGCTCCCGTGGGGAAGGCGGGGAGGGTAGGGCTATGGGTGTTGCTGCTGTGCATCGCCTCAGCGGTCGCCATACTGGCCACTCTGGTTCATGTTGCCTACTACTTCCAGCGTGTGTCGCTGATCGGCCTGGTCGCCAATCTCCTGGTGGTCCCGCTCATGGGGTACGGCGCCGTCGTCCTCGGCTTCAGCGCGCTGGTCTTGAGTTGTTTTTGGGAAGCGCCTGCCGAATTGCCGCTGCACCTCGCCGCCATCCTGGTGCGCTGGGCGGACCAGGTGGTGGAGCACCTCTCCCGGGTGCCAGTGCTGACAGGCTACCTCCCGGACCGCCTGGACCTCCTGCTGGCGTGCCTGGTGCTCTGCGCGATCACCTTCCTGAAGTCCAACCCCATGCGTGTCGCCGCCGCCTTGCCGCTCCTCGCAGCCCTGGTGGTGCGTGCGGTGCCGGCCGCGCAGGGCACGGACGGATCCATGCGGGTATATTTCCTCAGCGTGGGGCAGGGGGATGCCACCTTGGTGCACCTGCCGGACGGCACGTGGATGCTGGTCGACGGCGGCGGTAACGCCACCGACTCCGATACCCGCGTTGGGGCGCGCCTGTTGCTCCCCGCCTTGCGGGCCCTCTCCGTGCGGCGCATCGACTACCTGGTACTGTCCCACGGCCACCCGGACCACCTGCAGGGGGTGCTGTACCTGGCGGCGAACTTCGAGGTGGGCAAACTTCTGATCCACCCCCTGACCATGGCTTCCCCCGAACTGCAGCAGTTGAAATGGGTCGTCACCGCGCGCGACATCCCGGTGTTGCAGCTTCGCGCGGACCTCCCTCCCGTGCGACTGGGGGGCGTGCTGTTGCAGCCGCTGTGGCCGGTCGCCGGGACGGTGGTGCGGTCCGACGCCAACGCGACCTCTCTGGTATTCGGGCTCGCCTACGGCAGGACCTCCATTTTGTTCACCGGCGATATCGGCGCAACGCAAGAACGGGAGCTTCTTGACCGGGGAGCGTTGCAACCATGCGGTTTACTGAAGGTAGCGCACCACGGCAGCCGGCATTCCTCCTGCGACGAGTTTCTCGCCGCCGTGCAGCCGCAGACCGCCGTCATATCCGCGGGGTACCAGAACGCGTTCCATCTCCCGGCGCCGGCCACGCTTGCCCGGCTGCAACGGCACGGAGCGAGGACCTGCCGCACCGACCTTGAGGGAACGGTCGAGGCGGTTTGCAAAGCGGACGGTACGGTTTTATTCTCCACTTTTTGGGGGCATTTTAATTGACACTGAAGAGTCCTATCTGCTAGGTTATGCTGGCATTGTCCCCTGTATGAACCCGACGATCCAGGAGATCCGCTGTATGGAAAGGATTCTTTTAGTCGAAGACGACAGCTTTTTCCGGGAGGTCTACACTGACCTGCTCAAGGAAGACGGCTATACCGTCGAAGTGGCCGCCTCAGGAGAAGAGGCGTTGGAAATGATCGGTAAGGGAGGGTACCACCTGGTCGTCACCGACCTGGTGATGCGTGACGTGTCGGGGCTCGATATCCTCTCGGAGGTGAAGAGGCTTGATCCTGCCACCGCGGTGATCATGGTCACCGGGCACGCCAATGTTGAAACCGCCATCTACGCCCTCAAAAACGGCGCCACCGACTATCTCATAAAACCCATCAACCAGGACGAGTTCCGCCATATAGTGGCGCACTGCATGGAACAGCGCAGGCTTCTCGATGAGAACCTGGAGCTTAAGGGCCTGGTCAACCTGTTTCAGGTTAGCCAGAACATCGCCAACTGCCTGGAGCTGGAACGCATCTACTCCATGCTCACCGACGCGGTGGTGAAGGAAGTGGGGGTGACCCGTGCGCTGGGGTATTTCAGTGACAACGGCCAGCTCACGCTGCGTGAACTGAAGGGAATAGAGGAGCTGAGCGCGCACCTGCTGGGGCAGGCGGTGATCAGCGAGTGCGACCTTCGCGACGACGGCAGTGCGAACCTGGTGCTGCTGAGGGATTTCCTCCCCGATGACGCAGATTTCGGCTGTGAGGTCACCGAGGCCATGTGCCTTTACCTGCGGCAGCGGTCCGAGCTGCAGGGCGTGATCATCCTGTTCAACGATCCCGGGGCGGTATTGCCCAAGGAAATCAACCGCAAGCATATCTCCTTCCTGCTCGACCAGGGCTCCCTTGCCCTGGACAACGCCGCACGCTACAACATCGCGAAGGACCTTCTTTACATCGACGAACTGACCGGTCTGTACAATTACCGCTACCTCGACGTGGTGCTGGAGCGGGAACTGAAACGCTGCGAGCGTTACGGCTCCAACCTTGGCGTCCTGTTCCTCGACATCGATCTTTTCAAGTCGGTAAACGACAACTTCGGGCACCTGATCGGCAGCCGCGTGCTGCGCGAGGTCGGCTCGCTGGTGAGAAAGAGCGTGCGCGATGTCGACGCTGTAATCCGGTACGGCGGCGATGAGTACACCATTGTGCTGGTGGAGACCGGTATGGACGGGGCGGCCATCGTCGCCGAACGTATCAGGAAGACCATCGAGGCGCATACCTTCTCCAAGGCGGACGGACTCGCCATCAAACTCACCGTCAGTCTCGGCTACGCCTGTGCCCCCGATGACGCCACCACCAAGGCCGAACTGCTGGAGATGGCGGATCAGGCCATGTATCGCGGCAAGAGCGCCGGTAAGAACCGGGCCTTCCACGCCGAAAGGCTGATCACCCCTCCCTGATATACGACAGGGATTGGCAGCAGAAAGCCTGAAAAGATCGCCACAGCTTGGGCTGCGGCTATTTTTTCGCCTGGGTATTCTGAGACTCTGAACGAAAAGGCGTATTGCTCAGTATGGCAGACGTGCAAATACCGAGGCCGTATCCCGGTTGTTTTTATTTTTTTTGACGCAAGGAGAGCACGAACGTGGCAATCACCGGCATCAAGGGTTTCAACGACATCCTCCCGGGCGAGGTCGAGAAGTGGCAGCACATCGAGGCCACGGCGCGCCGGGTTTTCGAGCTTTACGGACTTTCGGAGATCAGGATCCCGATCCTGGAAAAGACCGAGCTGTTCTGCCGCTCCATCGGCGACGCGACCGACATCGTGGAAAAGGAGATGTACTCCTTCGAAGACAAGGGTGGCAACAAGGTCACCATGCGCCCGGAGGGGACCGCGTCGGTGATGCGCGCCTACGTCGAGCACAAGATGCACGCCCTGGACCCGGTGGCGCGGTTGTACTACATGGGGCCGATGTTTCGCTACGAGCGCCCGCAGAAGGGGCGCTACCGCCAGTTTCACCAGATCGGCGCCGAGATCACCGGGGTCGCCGCTCCCACGGTAGACGCCCAGGTGCTCACCATGCTGACCCATTTCTTCCAGGAACTGGGGCTCACGGAGCCTTCGCTGCAGATCAACTCGCTGGGGTGCCCCTGCTGCCGTCCCGCCTACCGCGATGCCCTCAAGAAGTTCCTGCTGGAGCGCATCGACAAGCTGTGCGACGACTGCAAGCGGCGCTACGACACGAACCCGCTGCGCGCGCTGGATTGCAAGTCCGCCGGTTGCCAGGAGGCGACCCAGGGTGCCCCCTCCATGTTGGATCATCTCTGCGCCGAGTGTGGCGACCACTTTGACAAGACCAGGAAATACCTGGAACTGGTCGGCACACCATACAGCATCAACCAGAGGATGGTGCGCGGCCTCGACTACTACACCCGGACCACCTTCGAGATGGTCACCACCATGCTGGGCGCCCAGAGCGCCGTCGCCGCCGGTGGCCGCTACGACGGCCTGATCTCCTCCATCGGCGGCCCGCAGATTCCGGGTATCGGCTTCGCCATGGGAGTCGAGCGCGTGGCGCTGCTTTTGGCCGAGAAGGATTTCTCGCGCCGTCCGGACCTCTTCATCGCCGCCCTGGGTGATGAAGCCCACGCCGAAGCATTCCGCCTCATGAGCGCTCTGCAGCGTCTGGGGCTTGCCGTCGAAATCGACTACGAAGGTAAGAGCCTGAAGAGCCAGATGCGGCGTGCCGACAAGTTCAATTCCCGCTTCACGCTGATCATCGGCGGAGACGAGATCACCCGCGGCACCGCGCCGCTCAAGAACATGGATGGCGGCACCCAGGACGACGTGGCGCTCGACGCTGCCAGCATCCAGGCTGCCATGACCGGCGGGGCCTAGCCTTCTCCCTCCCCCCGGCCTTCGTCGAAAAAAAAGGGGACAGGCTACTTTTCCGTAAAGTAGCCTGTCCCCTTTTACCCCCTTTTTACCCCCTTTTTATCTGCTCAACCCCTTACGGCAGTTCGAACACCAGCGCCTCGGCCGCTTCTTTCGCCGTCAGGCGCAGCAGGTCTTCGTTGCTGACCGCCGCACCATCCCCTGCTTCCAAGAGATGGCCGTTGACGAGCAGCTTGCCCCGTGCCACCTGCACCCATGCATGCTGTCCTGCCGGAAGGCGATGCACGATCTCCTCGCCCGGGTCCAGGAGCGTTGCGTATAGCCTCGTATCCTGGTTGATGGTGACCGAACCGTCACGACCGTCCGGCGAAGCGACGATGCGCAGGCACCCCCGTTTTTCCTGGTCGGGGAAAAACTTCTGCTCGTAGCCCGGGGCAATCCCGGTACGCTCCGGCAGAATCCAGATCTGGAAAAAGTGTAGCGGCGCGTCCTTACTGTGGTTGAACTCGCTGTGAGTGATGCCGGTGCCGGCACTCATGCGTTGCACGTCGCCGGGACGGATGACGGAGCCGGTTCCCATGCTGTCGCGGTGCGCGAGCGCGCCTTCCAGCACGTACGAGATGATCTCCATGTCCCGGTGCGGATGGGTGGGGAAGCCCACGCCCGGCTTTACGCGGTCCTCGTTAATGACCCGCAGGTTTCTGAACCCCATGTGGCGAGGGTCGTAGTAGTCTGCGAAGGAAAAGGTGTGGTAAGTGTCGAGCCAGCCGTGGTCGGCGTGGCCTCTGTCAGCCGATCTTCTTATAGCGATCATGGTCTTTCTCCTCTCCGGTGCCTTTTACGCACCGTCTAGTCCCGGGCGAATATCTCCTTCGGTAGCAACCCGAGGGTAGCAAAAAGTGCGAACGGGATGGTGAAACCTCCAAAGAACAAGCCCCATAAGAGCCCACCGCTCTTCAGTACTGACCATTCCACCCATGCCCCGGTCGCCAAGGCGAGCAGCAAGGTGCCCCACCCTGTCACTTTGAGTATCTGCTTTACGCAAGACATCTTTCCTACCTCACCTTTTCCTTTTAGCCTCTTACTGCTTCCGGCAACTGCCGTCGCAGTAGGGAGCGTTGCCCGTCTTGCCGCAGTTGCACAGGTAAACCTGCTGCTTTTCTTTCACTTCGAAGGATACTGGCGCATGGTTCGAGCCGACATGTGCCCCGTCGCAAAAGGGGATTCTGGAGGATTTGCCGCAGGTACAGCGGTGGTAGGTACCTGCTTCGAGTTCTACGACGATAGGCTGGTTCGGTGTGAGGGCGGTATTGCTCATTTGCTGTTTCTCCTGTGTTTCTTTGGTATTTCCCCCTGAATGGGGAACTGAATATCAATTTATTTAATGTTGAACTAATGGAGCGCAAACAAATCTGCTTAGGTGGCTCCATTGTGGTTGGGGTTGCCCTCTCTGACGGTATGGCTTCATGTCATATGATTCGATATTGAACTAACATGGCCACCTTGTCAACGAAATTTTTAGGCAGGTAACGCTGACGGAACTATGTCCCGACACTGCACGTGGTGTCTAAAATATCAGCCCCTGCGGATACTGCGCATTGACACAGAGTCCCGCTTAGTGCAAAATGTGGCCGCTACAATTATGTCCTCAACAGCGACTGGAGCCAGCAGAGAGAAGGGCTCCTTTTGTTGTTTCAACTCAATCAGTTCCCGTATCTTTGCCAGGGCCTTGGATTTATGGATTCACCAGCTAATTTCGTACACCTTCATCTCCACTCCCAGTACTCCCTGCTCGACGGCGCCATCCGCATCGGCGACCTGGTCAAGAAGGCCAAGGAGTATCACATGCCGGCGGTGGCGGTCACCGACCACGGCAACATGTTCGGTTCCCTCGAGTTCTTCCTGAAGGCCCAGGACAAGGGGATCAAGCCGATCCTTGGGTGTGAGGTCTACATCGCCCCCGGCTCCCGTCTGGACAAGAAAGCCCCCACTGCCGCAGACCCGGTCACCAGCTACCACCTCATCCTGCTGGCCGAGAACATGACCGGTTTCAAGAACCTCTGCTACCTCAGCTCCGCCGGCTACAAGGAGGGGTTCTACCGCCGCCCCCGCATCGACAAGGAACTCCTGGAGAAGCACAGGGAAGGTCTTATCTGCCTCTCCGCCTGCCTGCAGGGAGAGATCGCCTATCTGGCGGGCAGGAACAAGATGGAGGAGGCCAAGGCTGCCGCCATCTGGTACGCCGACATGTTCCCGGGGAGCTACTACCTCGAGATCCAGGAGAACGGGCTCCCCGAGCAGACCATCGCCAACAGGCGGGTGATGGAGATCGCGCGCGAGCTGAACCTGCCGCTGGTCGCCACCAACGACTGTCACTACCTCAACAAGGAAGACGCCAAGGCGCACGAGATCCTGCTCTGCATCCAGACCGGCAAGACCATGAGCGACCCGAGCCGGATGCGCTTCACCACCGAGGCCTTCTACGTGAAGAGCCCGGAGGAGATGGCGCGGGACTTCCATTACTGCCCTGAGGCGCTGGAAAACACGGTCAAGATCGCCGAACGCTGCCACTACGAGTTCGACTTCAAGACCTACCATTTCCCCGCGTACGAGGCGCCGCCGGGCGAAACCCTCGATGATCAGCTGGAGCGCGAGTCCATCGAAGGGCTCAAGCTGCGCCTTGAGAAGATCAAGATCAAGTACCCGGATCTGACCCCGGAACAGGAGCAGGCCTATCACGACCGCCTGCGCATCGAGCTGGACTGCATCCGGCACATGGGGTTCCCGGGCTACTTCCTCATCGTTGCGGACTTCATCAACTGGGCCAAGGACCACGGCATCCCGGTAGGTCCCGGCAGGGGCTCGGCGGCCGGCTCGCTGGTCGCCTACTGCATCAGGATCACCGATATCGATCCTATGCCGTACAACTTGCTGTTCGAGCGATTCCTGAACCCGGAACGTATCTCCATGCCGGATATCGACGTCGACTTCTGCCAGGACCGCCGTGAAGAGGTGATCCAGTACATGGTCGAGCGCTACGGCCGGGAGAAGGTATGCCAGATCGCGGCGTTCGGTACCATGGCTGCCCGCGGTGTCATCCGCGACGTCGGGCGCGCCCTCGACCTCACCTTTGCCGACGTGGACAAGATAGCCAAGCTCGTGCCCGAGGTCTTGGGCATTACGCTCGAGAAGGCGATCGAGCAGGAGCCGAAACTCAAGGAGTTGATGGCGGCCGACGCCAAGGTGAACGAGGTCATGACCGTCGCGCTGCGCTTGGAGGGGCTCGCACGCCACATCTCGACCCACGCCGCCGGCCTCGTGGTCGCGCCCAGGCAGATGGAAGACTTCTGCCCGGTCTACAAGGACCAGAAGACCGGCTCATTGACCACCCAGTACTCGATGAAGTACGTGGAGAAGGTTGGCCTGGTGAAGTTCGACTTCCTGGGGCTCAAGAACCTCACTGTCATCGATAACGCCTGCAAGCACATCCGTAACGGCAAGGATCCCAACTTCGACATCACCCTGTTGACGGACGACGATCCGGAGACCTACAAACTTCTGCAGGCCGGCAACACCACCGGGGTATTCCAGCTTGAGTCCAGCGGCATGAAGGAGCTTCTGGTCAAGCTGAAGCCCTCCTGTTTCGAGGACATCATCGCGGTCTGCGCCCTCTACCGTCCGGGCCCGCTCGGCTCCGGCATGGTGGACGACTTCATCGAGAGAAAGCATGGTCGCAAGCAGACTGTCTACGACCTGCCTCAGCTCGAACCGGTCCTCAAGGACACCTATGGCGTCATCGTCTACCAGGAACAGGTCATGCAGATTTCCCGTTCCCTGGCAGGCTACTCGCTCGGCGGCGCGGATCTCTTGCGCCGCGCTATGGGTAAGAAAGACGCAGAACAGATGGCGAAGGAGCGCCTGAAGTTCATGGAGGGGTCCGAGAAGCTGGGCCTTGATTCCAAGAAGTGCGCGGCCATCTTCGACCTGATGGCCAAGTTCGCCGAGTACGGCTTCAACAAGTCGCACTCCGCCGCCTACGCTCTGGTCGCCTACCAGACCGCCTACTTGAAGGCACACTACCCGGTCGAATTCATGGCCGCCCTCCTCACCGAGGACATGAGCAACACCGACAAGGTGATCAAGAGCATCGGCGACTGCCGCGAGATGGGCATCGAGGTGCTGCCGCCGGACATCAACGAGTCGCTGCGCTCCTTCCGCGTGCTGGACACGGCGATGCGCTTTGGTCTCGGCGCCGTCAAGAACGTGGGGGAGGGGGCCATCGAGGCCATCCTCGAGGCCCGCGGCGATGAGCCCTTCAAGGACATCTTCGACTTCTGCGAGCGGGTCGACCTGCGCCGCTGCAACAAGAGGGTCATCGAAGCGCTCATCAAAAGCGGCGCCTTCGACTGCACCAAGGCGAAACGAGCTCAGCTTATGGCCGTCCTTGAGGATGCCGCCGCCCAGGGACAGCGCGTGCAGCAGGAGCGCGAGAGCGCGCAGGTGTCTCTCTTTGGCATGGCGGAGATCCAGCGCGGTTCCAACGGTACCGGCAACCGCCTCCCCGACATACCGGAGTGGGATGAGAAATACCGGCTCGGCTGCGAGAAAGAGGCGATCGGCTTCTTCATTACCGGCCACCCGCTGGACCGCTACGTGGCCGACATGCGCCGCTTTTCCAACGTCGACTGTTCCTCCATCAACGAGGCGAAGGACAAGAGCGAGGTGAAGATCTGCGGTGTCCCCGCGAGCCTCAAGGAGATCATGACCAAAAAAGGCGACCGCATGGGGTTCGTGACACTGGAGGACCTGGCCGGCTCGCTGGAGGTTGTTGTTTTCTCCGACGTCTATGCCCGCTGCTCGGAGTTTCTTAAGGGGGACGACCCGGTTCACATCACCGGCACGGTCGAGCACGGCGAGAAGGGGGCCAAGATCATGGCCAGCGACATCGTTCTTTTGCGTGACCTTGTGGAGCGGGAGACGCGCAGGGTGAATTTCACCATAGACGCGAAAGAAGCCGATGCGGGGAAGCTGAAGACGCTCAAAGAGATCATCTCCCGCTACCAGGGGATCTGTCGCAGCTTTCTCCATCTTGACATAGAGAATAGTTCGCGCGTCACCATCCGCCTTTCGGATGTATACAAAGTGGCGGCCAGCGAAGAATTAACAGTGGAAGTGAGTAACCTCTTCGGCTATAATGCCGTGTCCTTCGAGTAGCCTCAGGACGATTGCGGTTATTTTTATTTGAAAGCAAGGAGATAGAGATATATGGCACTGCAGCAAAGCTATCTGGATTTTGAGAAGCCACTGGCGGAACTGGACAAGAAGATCCAGGAACTGCTTGCATTTTCCACCCAGGGGGTCGATCTCTCTGCCGAGGTCGCCAAACTCGAGGTGAAAGCCGCGGAGATGCGCGAGGAGATGTTCGCCAACCTTTCCCGCTGGCAAACGGCCCAGGTGGCCCGCCATATCAACCGTCCCTTCACCCTTGACTACCTGAGCCTCATCTTCACCGAGTTCGTGGAACTCCACGGCGACCGCAACTTCGGCGACGACCATGCCATCGTGGGCGGTCTCGCCAGGCTGGACGGCGAGCCGGTGATGGTGATCGGTCACCAGAAGGGGCGCGACACCAAGGAGAAGGTGTTCCGCAACTTCGGCATGCCCAATCCGGAAGGGTACAGAAAGGCGCTGCGCCTGATGGAAATGGCCGAGCGGTTTAGGCTTCCCATCATCACCTTCGTCGACACCCCGGGTGCCTTCCCCGGCATCGGCGCCGAGGAGCGCGGCCAGGCCGAGGCCATCGCCCGTAACCTGAGGGAAATGTCCCGTCTCACCGTGCCCATCATCGTCGTGATCACCGGCGAGGGTGGCTCCGGCGGCGCGCTCGCCATCGCTGTGGGCGACCGTATCCTCATGTTGCAGCACTCCGTCTACGCCGTCATCTCCCCGGAAGGGTGTGCCGCCATCCTCTGGTCCGATGGCACCAAGGGTGCCCAGGCTGCCGAGGCGCTGAAGCTGACCGCCAGGGACATCAAGGACCTCGAAGTCATCGACGAGATCGTCCCCGAGCCGGCCGGCGGCGCGCACCGCGATCACGAGGCCATGGCGAAGAACCTTCACGAGGCGCTCTCCAGGAACCTGAAGGAGCTGAAAGGGATCCCGGCTGACGAGCTGATCGAGCTGCGCTACCAGAAGTTCAGAAAGATGAGCCGCTTCGCCGAGTAATACGGTAGAGCGGAATATATAGAGAGGGGGGCATGGCCTTGGGGCCATGCCCCCTTTTTTTTGCGCGCCTGGAACGGCGCGTGGTGCGCAAGCACAATTAAATCAGCCATGGTGGCTGGTTCATGACCCGCCTTTGCCTTTCATGCTGTCCGAACATTTACCACGCTTTATAGCTCCTGCTGCTACTCCAGTCTCAAGCCAGATGTCCCTGCTGTGTCAGTACTGATACTTCAACGTTTTCAATTGGTCACTTCTAACCACAACGTCATTTTCTCGTATAATACTTGCACGGTTTGTGATCACAATCACTAACCTGTTGATATGGCGGGGCGTTGCCAGGAGTGGAACATTAAAGAATGGCTATATCACGTTCCCGTGCTGTGATATGGCGACTCCTCTGTTTGAATCTCTCTTAGAGGCGAAATATATTTTTTCGAATAGCTAAATGTATATCTTTAGTTATATTGCAACGTGCTGTTTTTTATGGTAGTCCTCTGTAATTTTTTTTAGACAGTTCTTTCGAACTGTCTTTTGCCCAAAAGTAAGTCCTGTACATTGGTTAGAGCAATGTGATGAACGTCTGTTATGATTTTTGATTATTAATTAGTGAAGGAGGTGAAGCTCAAGGGGAAGGTTGGTGTTGTGGTTGAATTGTTAATATTATGAATTAACTAATTAAAAGGAGGGAGTCTATGAGGAAGTTGTTTTGGCTTTTCATGATGCTGTTGCTTGCAGCTTGCGGAGGCGGAGGCGGCACTACTGCAAACACACCGGCAGCGGGTAAAGGGACGCTGTCTCTTGAACTGATACAAGCGCCAAGGAGCCAGGCTGCAGCCAAGATGGTTGCCAACCTGCCCACTACTGAACCTGGCCGGTACAGGGTCGTGCTCAACGAGATTAATACGCATTACAGGGCGGTCGTAGACGGAGCTGTCGGGGAAACCGTAGCCCCCGTAGTTTTGCCGGTCGGCACCTACACTGTGGAAGCCGTTTATTACGAGGGCGGAACCCCGAACGTGCTGATGCAGTATGGCAAGTCCGCCAGCAATGCCGTTATTGCTAATGGTGCCAACACCATATCTGCAGTGACCTTGGCTGATGTTGCTGTCACCATGACGACTCCTGCATCGACCGTTTCCGGGGAAGTCTATACCGTGGGTGTCATTCCCGCAGCTGATCTTGCGGCGAAGGGCTTGCAGGATGCATGGTCCCTGACAAGCAGGACCACGGCTTTCCCGGGGCGGCAACACCTTGCTGCAACGCCATCTACTACCCACACTGGATTAGTAGCACCGGCAGTTAGCCAAGCCACCAGTAACCTCTATTTTCAAGCAGAGTTCTTCATGAAGTCGGACCTTCTGAAAGCAGGTGAGTCCGCGAGCAACTGGGCCTTCTTCAAAGAGGCATCGGCTTCCCTTAGCGTGCCTACGGTTACTGCAAGCGTCAGTGTCGACCTGACCGACACCCAGAAACCGGTCGTCAAGGCCTTCAGTGTTCCTGGCACAAAAGTGGGTACCACTGGGCCGGTAGCAGGGATCAGCATCTACGCAACGGACAATGGTGGGGTTAAGGATTACGCGATTACAACCTCGACAGACCCGGATCCGGCGTCAGCGCCGGCACCAACCGTGTGGACTACCAATCCTGTCTTTGATTACCAAGGCACCCTGGATAACACAGATCGTACGGTCTATCTCTTTGCATGGGCAAGGGATTTTAAAAATAACGAGTCTGTACAGGTGGCCGGCGTAACCAACCAGAAGATCGTGTTCAACAACTCCCCCGCGATCACGAACTTCGTCGCTCCTTACACCGTGCAGATGGATAGCAACGCTATCCCGGTCACCATCCAAGGTAAAGGGTATGTTGGCGGCACCCTTGAGTGCGCGATATCTGAGAGCCCCACTTTCCCGGCAAGCGCTACTTGGCACACCATGGATACAGTGAATGGAACGACATCCGCCACTTTCGATTATGACTCGGGAATCACCCAGGTGGCAGGTGGAAGATACAATGTACCTCTCTATGCCTGGATCAGAGACGCAGCTGGTCATTCCCCGTCCGCTGCACGTTCGGTAGTTGTCAGCGATAGCCCGCAGATAACTGTACTTACTGCAACCGGTGCGGCCACCGGCAATATAGCCTCGATCAACCAACTGGAGTACGTGGTCAAGTCTGGCAGGACCATCGCTGGCTATGCCGTAACCACCACCAGTGCCAAGCCTGCTGCAACTGCGTTCACCACAGGCCTGCCGACTCTGCCGCTCGAGTTTGACTTCACCGGCAGTATAATCTCCACTAACCCCACAACCAGGGCTCTTTATGTCTGGCTCAAGGACACTGAGGGCGCAATCTCCTCCCAGAGGGGCGTCAGTGTAACGCTCGCCGCTCCAACCGTTACACCGTAATTGGCATATAAATTTGCTGTGGAAGAGGCGGGTGCATAACCCGCCTCTTTTTTTTGTGGAAGGCAGGGCGCTGCGCGCGCCCTGGAACATACAGAAGATTAAGGGAGTTGAGAGAAAGTAACAGAATCCGATGTGCAGGAACAGCGAGGGTGAAGTAAGGATCTATCCAATGACCAGCGACGCCGCGTGCAGGAGGATACCGATCATGCCGCCCACCAGCGTCCCGTTCATCCTGATGAACTGCAGATCGGACCCGATGCTGAGCTCGATCTCGTTGATGAACTCCTCGTTTTCCCACTCCTTCACGGTCCCGGAGATGTGTCTGGCAAGGCCGCTCCTCAGATCGCCCGCGTACTTTCTCACCACCCCTTCCAGGTGCTCATTGATGGAATCCCCCAGTTCGCCGCATTGGGAAAGGGTGTTCCCCAGCGCCACTGCCGCGTCGGCGATCTTTTTCTGGATGCTCGAGTGCTCCCGGTCCAGGTCCTGCACCATCCAGTTCTTCAGGTCGCTGACCAAACCCTTCGCGTAGTGGGAGAGTTGCTGGTTATCAACCAGTTCCCGCTTCAGCTCCGCTACCTTTTCCCGCATCCCTTCGTCGTGCCTGAGCCTCACGATGAAGTCGCTCACGGCCCGGTCGAATTCGTGCCGCAGCTCGTGGGTCGGGTCCGCGTTCACTGCATCGAGGAACCCGCTCACCTTCTTGACGATCTTCTCACCGGCGTTCCGGGAGAACTGGGGACGGTTCGGGATGAACTTGCTCAAAAGCGGATACTCCGCGTCCACCCAGTTGTCCAGGGCCACTGCCACCTTCTCCTGCGACTCCGGTGTCGCCAGCCAGCCCCCCAGGCGCTTCAAGAGCTCGTCGAGCACCACCTGATGCCTGCTATCCTTCCTCAGACTATCGAAGAGGTTCGCAGCCGAGGTCGCCGCGTCGAACCTGTCGATCCGATCCCCCAGCGCAGCGCTCACCACCTTGCTGACACGCTCGTCCTCCAAAAAATCGATGGATTCAGAGATGACGCGGGTGATTCCCCTGGCCAGTCCCGCGGCGTTGTCACGGTCAAGGAGGTAGTTGCACAGGTGCCTCGCGGGGTCGAATTCCCGCATCCGCTCCACCAGCACCTCGGTGGCGAGAAACTTCTCCTGTATGAACCGCCCCATGTTGTCGGCGATACTCTCCTTCTTCTCCGCGACGATGGCGGTGTGCGGGATGGGGAGCCCCAGCGGGTGCCGGAACAGGGCGACGACGGCGAACCAGTCCGCCAAAGCGCCGACCATGGCTGCCTCCGCGAAGGCGGCGACCCAGGCCCAGGGGCCGGTGCCGTGGTTAAACCGGGCCACGATGAAAAGCAGGGCGGCACCCACCAATAGGGCGCCGGCAACGGCCTTGTTCTTTTTTAGTGCGAGTTGTCTGGTATCCATCTGCTTCTACTCCTTGTTTCCTGGCGTTGCTCCCGCCGGTGGCGGCCCACCTTTTTATCAGGTTGCCGGAAACAAGGCAATAACCAGAATCGCTCCACTCTAAATGGTAATCCCCCCCGCTGGTCCGGTGACGGCGACATGGCCGGTCACCTGGGGAGGGTGCATGGTCATGTCGAACATCACCAGCTCGTTGCCGCTCATCATGTACAGCCGCGCCCCGTCCGCGCTGAAGGTCATCGGCCCGGGAGGGTAGGCGTTGGTGAAGAAGAGGCCGGTGCCGGGGGGGATGGACGAAACGTCATAGATGGCAAAGTTACCCTCTCCCCCGGCAGGTTCGGCGTACCCCATGAGCAGCAGGTGTCCATCCGGGCTGAGCGCGGAGCCGTTGACCTCGCCGCTTCCCACCGTCGACAGCAGTACCGGAGGGGTGGCTGCCGCATCGAAGACGTTTATGCCCCCCTGCCTGAAACTCGCGATGGCGTAGGATCCCGTCGGATTGACGTAGACGAATTCGGGGCTCTCGTTTTGACCCTCTACCGTAGCGATCAGGACCGGTGCGCTGGCGGTGATGTCATAGACCGAGAGGCTGTCGTTGATGGTGTCATCCTTGGGACCGCCGGCCACGAACAGGCGTTTGCTATCTGGCGACACCGCCATGCCGTGGAACAGCAGGCCGCGCACTGGTGTGGTGTTTACCAGTACAGGCGGGTTCACGGTGAGGTCGATGATCTTGATGGTTCCCGCGTCCATGGGACCGCAGCTGACGAAAGCCCTCGTCTGTTCGGGGTCGACCGCTATCGCGTAGGGTACCGCCCCCAGGGACAGGGTGGCCACGGTCTCCATGGGGGCGGTCGTCGTGTCTACTATGCTGACGCTGTCTGAGCCTCTATTGATCACGTAGAGGCGCGTCTTGCTCCTGTTGGTGACCAGACTTGCCGGCTGCACACCCACCTTGATCGTCTCAACCAGCTTGGGTTTGTTTTTGCCGATGTCCATGACGCACACGCTGTCGCCTGTTTTCTGGGAGAAGTAGAGATACTGCTGACCGTCTCTTTTGTAGGACTTGGTCATGTGGAGCCTCCTTCATAAGGGTTGAGTCGCGGTTATGCGACACGGAGATGTCTGAACCGGAACCAAAGAAGGGTATCAGAGTGCTATTAAAAATCTATAATCAAGAATCCGCGATAAGCGGGCTGACTGGAAGCAACAGTGACGGCCGGGGGTGGGGTTAAAACTTGCGGTTGCTACAGCACCATGCTATGAGTACCATTTGTCCAGTCAACCGGGGAGACCCAGGTAAGGAGCTAACATGCAGGAGCGTTTACAGAAGATACTTTCACAGGCCGGAATCGCCTCGCGCCGCGAGTCTGAAACCATAATCGCCGCGGGGAGGGTGGCCGTCAACGGCGTCGTGGTCACCGAACTTGGGACCAAGGCCGACCCCGATACCGATACCATCACCGTGGACGGCAAGTCCATCACCGTGACCGAGCAGCGGGTCTACCTGCTCCTCTACAAACCGGTCGGCTACATGACCACCATGAAGGACCCGGAAGGGCGCCCCATCGTCACCGATCTGCTGAAGGGGATCAAGGAGCGCGTCTATCCCGTCGGCCGCCTCGACTACAACACCGAAGGGCTGTTGCTTTTGACCAACGACGGGGCCTTCGCCAACATGCTGATGCACCCAAGCCACGAGGTGGACAAGGGTTATCTCGTGCGGGTGAGCGGGCAGGTTTCGGCCGAGCAGATCCGGAGGCTTGCCGAGGGGGTGAAACTCGAGGACGGCATGACCGCGCCGGCCAAGGTCCTTCCGGTGAGTGAAAGCGAGAACAACTCCTGGATATCCATCACCATCCACGAGGGACGCTACCGCCAGGTGCGTCGCATGTGCGAGGCCGTCGGGCTGAACGTGGTGCGTCTGAAGAGGTCGCGCTATGACTTTCTCGTGATCGGCGACATGAAACCGGGCGACTTCAGGCACCTCACCGCCGACGAGGTGGCGAAACTCCGGCGGAAAACGGTTCCCACCGGCACCGGGCGAGGCCCGAGGAAAACGGGAGTGGTGGCGAGACGGAAGGTTACGCCGCGTAGATGACAGATCACCTGGCGCCTTGGCCGGTACGGAGCAGAAGAAAAGCCGCCTTTGGGGCGGCTTTTTTCATAGGTATATTGAAACTGCGACTCGGGCGGGATCAGGCCGGGCAGCTTCCGGAATCGTCCTGAGGCGACTCCGGAAAGCCCGAACCGTCCCACTGGAGGCAGACAGGCATCATTACATGTTGTCCTACGCGCTCATCTGCTGCTTTTGTTTCGGCACGCGCGGCGTCTTCGCGGGCTTTTTTTCGGCACCGCCCTTGGCGGCCAGTTTTGCCGCCCGCACGGCGCGTGCCTTGGCGAGGTTGTCCGCAAGCCCCTTCTCCTGCGCCATCCTTCTGCGCGCCTCGGAGAAATTCTTTGCGGTCAGGGCCTGGTTGCTGGGGATACCGAACTGTTTGCGGTATTCACCGGGCTTTATCCCGTGGACCTGGGCCAGGTGGCGCGCAAGTGTCTTCATGCCGCTCTTGCCGCAGAGCATGCAGCTTATCTGGTCTGGCTGGAAGGCCTTCTTCAGGGTGACGGCCGGACCTTTGCCCTCACCCCGTTCCACCCCCTCGCCAGTTTCCACTTCTAGCTTCTGCAGGGCGCCATGCACCTTCTGCAGCTCAAGAAGCAAATCGTCGCCTGACATCTCTGTAACCGAGGCATGTGATGAGACAATGCTTGCCGTCAATTCGAGCAGTGATGATGCCATTGTTCGCTCCTCCTTTTATATTTTTAAGGTGCGTTAAATGAGACGCATATTATTAAACTATACACAGGTTTAAAATCAAGGGATAAATCACATGTGTAAACAAAAAAGTTGACTGGCTTCACAAAATTCTGCTAGTTTCCAGCGCTGATTGCATGGCCGGAGGCGGCCGCGAGACAATGAGGGGACTTAGGCATGGGGAAAATTGTAATAGACGAAATGCGTTGCAAAGGTTGCGGTATCTGCACCATTGCTTGCCCGAAGAAGCTGATCAGGCTGTGCGAAAAGGTCAATATCCAGGGTTATGCACCGGCTGAAGCTCCCAATCAGGAGCAGTGCACCGGTTGCGCTCTCTGCGCCGAAATCTGTCCCGATGTTGCCATAACTGTCTTCAAGTAATTTCTTCGTTCACACTGAAAAAGTGTTGCCTGCTGATAGATCGACAGAGCGCGGTGCATCGCCCTGAGCGCGTCGACTGCCCGGGGTGCATCCCGGCCGGCAGGATCTGTGGGAGGGTCAATTGTCTAAACGGCTTTTTGTTAAGGGTAACGAGGCTGCCGCCATGGGCGCGGTCGAAGCCGGCTGCCGCTACTACTTCGGTTATCCCATCACCCCGCAAAGCGATATTCCCGAATACCTTTCGCGCGAGCTCCCCGGGCTGAACGGCGAGTTCATCCAGGCCGAGAGCGAGATCGGGGCCATCAACATGCTCCTTGGGGCCTCCGCCACCGGTGTGCGCGCCATGACCTCCTCCTCGAGCCCCGGCATCTCCCTGAAGCAGGAGGGGATCTCCTACATGGCCGGAGCCGAGCTCCCCGGCGTCATCATCAACATCTCCCGTTCCGGTCCCGGGCTTGGCGGCATCGACGCCTCCCAGTCGGACTACTTCCAATGCGTGAAAGGTGGCGGCCACGGCGGTTATCACATCCCGGTCCTCGCCCCCAACTCGGTGCAGGAGATGTACGACCTCACCATGCACGCCTTCGACCTCGCCGACCTGTACCGCACCCCGGTCATGCTCCTGGGGGATTCCGTGATCGGCCAGATGAAAGAGGCGCTCGTTCCGAACCCGCGCCCGGTGCGCGAGCTCCCGGCCAAGGGATGGGCGGTGCGCGGCAAGAGCGGTGCGGAGCAGCGCGTGGTCAAGTCCCTGTTCCTGGGTGACGGCGAGCTCGAGGCCCACAACTGGCACCTGCACGCAAAGTACAAGGTGATGAAGGAGAAGGAGTGCATCTCGGAGGAGTACGAGACCGCGGACGCACGCCTCATCGTCGTCGGCTTCGGTTCCGTCTCCAGGATCGCCCACACCGCCGTGACCATGGCGCGGGCGGAGGGGATGAAGGTGGGGCTGTTCCGTCCGGTCACCCTGTTCCCGTTCCCCGAGAAGGCGCTGGAGGAAGCGGCGGGGCGGGCCGGCAAGGTGCTGGTCGTCGAGCTCAACACCGGACAGATGGTCGAGGACGTCCGTCTCAGCGTAGGCGCAGCCGCCCAGGTCTCCTTCTACGGCAGGCCGCCGGGAGCGGGCTCCCTCCCGTCGCCGGAGGAGCTGCTCGAAGTGATCAGGAAGAACTACGGCGAGACGGCGCGCTAGGCCGGGAAAGGGGTTGATCCATATGCAACAGGTTTTCAAAAGACCGCAAAGTTTGAAGGACGTGCAGACCCATTTCTGCCCCGGCTGCCACCACGGCACCATCCATCGGCTGGTGGCCGACGCCATGGACCTTTACGGGGTGCAGGAACAGACCATAGGTGTCGCGTCGGTCGGCTGCTCCGTCTTTCTGTACGGCTATTTCGATATCGACGTGGTGGAGGCTCCTCACGGCAGGGCTCCCGCCGTGGCCACGGGCGTCAAGCGCGCCAAGCCCGGCAGCTTCGTCTTCACCTACCAGGGTGACGGCGACCTGGCCGCCATCGGCACCGCCGAGATCATCCACGCCGCCAACCGCGGCGAGGACATCACCGTCGTCTTCGTGAACAACACCACCTACGGCATGACCGGCGGCCAGATGGCTCCGACCACCCTGGTGGGGCAGAAGACGTCCACCTCCCCCTACGGCAGGGACAAGTCCAAGGACGGCTCCCCCATAAGGATGGCGGAACTGCTGGCTCAACTGGGTGGCGTTGCCTACTCCGCGCGGGTCGCGGTCGATTCACCCAAGCACGTACTGGAGGCCAAGAAGGTGATCCGCGAGGCGTTTGGCTACCAGGCCCAGGGGAAGGGATTCTCCTTCGTCGAAGTGTTGTCCGCCTGCCCGACCAACTGGGGGATGAACCCCCTCAAGGCCAATGCGAGGATCGGGGAGGAGATGATCCCCTACTTCCCGCTGGGCGTGTTCAAGAAGGAAGAGTAGGGGGGCGGGACCTTCTCTTCCTCTACCTTTAGGGGGGGAAGGGGCGAGGGCGTTGCTATCGGCCAAGCAGTTGCACGTGGCTTCCCTCTCACCCGGCCTGCGGCCATTCTCTCCCGGCGGGAGAGGGGGACCTGGCGAAGTAGATGAGAACGCGGAACGAATGTCATACCTTGAACGAGGTTCGGAGGGACGCGGATGCGTAAAGATGTCTTGATAGCAGGGTTCGGTGGCCAGGGTGTCCTTCTGGCCGGCAACCTGCTCTCCTATGCGGCGATAGATGAAGGTAAAAATGTAAGCTACTTTCCCGCCTACGGGGTCGAGAAGCGGGGCGGTTCGGCCACCTGCACGGTGGTGATCGCCGACGGCGCGGTCGGCTCGCCCGTGGTGGGGCAGCCCTCGGTGCTGGTGGTGCTGAACCAGGCCTCCCTGGAGCGTTTCGGCGCCCGGGTCCGCCCGGGTGGCATTCTCATCGTGAACTCCTCGCTGGTCGACGTCTCGGCCCTGAACCGCACCGACATCCAGGTCGTGACGGTTCCCATGAACGAGATAGCAACCGAACTGGGCGATCTCAGGATGGTGAACATGGTGGCGGTGGGGGCCTATGTCGCCCTTACCGGCGCGGTGCAGCTCCCCTCCCTCGTCTCGGCGCTCTCCCAGGCGCTCCCCGAGCGCAACCACAGGTTCATCCCGGCCAACGTCAAGGCGATAGAAACTGGCGCAGAGGCGGCAAGGGCGAAAAAAGAAGCTTGACTTTGCCGGCACTGTTCTGGTATTAAACTGGTCTCTCGCGATGGGGTATCGCCAAGCGGTAAGGCAACGGACTCTGACTCCGTCATCCAAGGTTCGAATCCTTGTACCCCAGCCATACCATCCCCAGCTTCATTGCAAGCTGCAACATAGTTAGGTCCCATCGTCTAGTGGTTAGGACACCGGCCTTTCACGTCGGTAACAGGGGTTCAAGTCCCCTTGGGATCACCACCTTAAAACAGCGCCAGAAGCAGGGCGCTGTTTTTTTTTAACCTGAGCCAGCGGAACAGGCTGCCGTAGCGTCAGTGGTCGCCGCGCCCTCCCCACAGGTTGCTCTAACGTGAGATAGAAACAGGACGGAGAAAGTCGATGACCAAGACAGTGACCGTTTCAGGCAGAACCTCCCCGGTGCAGCAGTCGCGATCCCGCTTCCTCAGCATTACCTGCCCTCCCGCGCTTCTTTCATTTTCCCTTCTACTCCTGATCGCCGTTTTTCAATTGGCCCTGGTCGCCCCGCTCCAGGCGGCCGAGAACGTCTTCACCAGCGTGAGCGCCATCAAGGAAGAGGCGGGTCGTTTCGCGGGGGAGGGGAAACTGTTTCTGAAGGGGCCTGTGGATCCCTATCTCACGGGGACCTTCGTGACCGCCGGTCTCTTCGGCCTTACCTACCTCTTTGACGAGGACATACGGAACGAGTTCGCCGGCTCACACCACGGGGTGATGAGGGGAATAACGGATGCCGGCAACACTGTCAGCAACCCGCTGCTCCACCTCGGCGTCGCCGCCGCCTTCTACGGCACCGGTGCCGTCACCGACCAGGTGAAGGTCATGCAGTTGGGCGAGGAGATGGGGGAGGCCCTGCTGCTCGCCGACGGCGCCACCTTCGTGCTCAAAGGGGCCATCGGGCGGGGACGCCCGTACCAGACCGGCAGCAACTCGAGTTATCGTCCCTTCCAGTTCAAGGATGGCTACGATTCTCTTCCCTCGATGCACACCGCGAGCTCCTTCGCCCTGGCCCATGTCGTCGCCGCCAAGACGGAGAGCATCTACGGCAAGGCCGCCTGCTATGCCGCCGCCAGCCTGGCCGGATTCTCGCGGGTGTACCAGACCAAGCACTGGGCGAGCGACGTGATATTGGGGGCGGCCATCGGCGAACTGGCCGGCGCCGCGGTCACCAGGTACCGTTCTGCCCCCGCCGGAAGCGTCACCGTGGCGCCGGTGGCCATTGAGGGGGCGCCCGCTCTGGCCCTGCTGGGGAGGTTCTAGTGTGACGGGCGGGGTAGCTCCGGCCGCAATCACTGGAAGAACAAAATTTGCAACAGTTGGACTCATATAAGGAGCTTCGCATGCTGAGCGCAGTCATCTTCGATTTCGACGGGATCATCGTGGACACCGAGCCGTTGCACTACAAGGCGTTCCAGGAACTGCTGGTGCCGCTTGGCCTGGGCTATTCCTGGGAGGAGTACCTCGATCTCTACATCGGGTTCGACGACCGCGACGCCTTCCGCGAGGCGTTCCGGGTGCACGGCCGTCCCCTCGCCGACGCGGAGCTCAGGGAACTCATCAAGGGGAAGGCGGAGGCCTTTCTGGATATCGTTTCCGTCGGCGTCGCGCCGTACCCGGGGGTGGTGGAACTCATCCGCTCCATCTCCGGCAATCTCCCGCTCGCCCTTTGCAGCGGCGCCCTGAAAAGCGACATCGAACCGATCCTGGCCCAGCTGGGGCTGACCGAAGCCTTCGATGTCAAGGTGACCGCCGACGAGGTCGCGGCGAGCAAGCCCGATCCGGAAAGTTACCGCCTCGCCGTGCAGCGGCTCCAGGAGCGTTTCCCCGGCAAGGTGGACGCTGCTTGCACGATCGCCGTCGAGGACACGCCTGCAGGCATCGCCTCGGCGACCGGTGCCGGACTAAAAGTTCTTGCGGTGACCAACAGCTACCCGAGGGAGCGCCTGACCGGCGCCTGCCGCGTGGTCAATTCCCTTTCCGGCATCGACCTCGAGGGGCTGCGCCTGCTGGTCTGATCTCATGCTGAAACCCGCCGCCATCGACACCATACTCCCCGACCTGCTCGCTGCGCTGCAAGAGCGCAACGTCGCCGTGCTGCAGGCGCCTCCGGGGGCGGGGAAGACCACGCGGGTGCCGCTTGCCCTGCTCGATGCGCCTTTCCTGGACGGCGGCCGCATCATCATGCTGGAGCCGCGTCGCCTGGCCGCCGTGAACGCCGCCCGCTACATGGCGCAGTGCCTGGGCGAGGAGGTCGGTAAGACGGTCGGCTACAGCATCCGCTTCGAGCGTAAGGTCTCCAAGGCGACCCGGATCGAGGTGGTGACCGAGGGGATCCTGGCCCGCCGGCTGCAGAGCGACCCGGTCCTGGAAGGTGTGGCGGCGGTCATCTTCGACGAATTCCACGAACGAAGCCTCACCTGCGATCTCTCCCTTGCCCTTTGCCGCGACGTCCAGCTCGGGCTGCGCGAGGAGCTGCGCCTGCTGGTGATGTCGGCGACCCTGGACGCCGGGCCGGTCGCCCGGCTGCTGGGAGATGCGCCGCTTATCACGAGCGAGGGGCGGCACTTCCCTGTCGAGGTGCGCTACCTGAAGAGCGAGCCGACGGCCAGGCTTGCTGAGACGGCGTGCGCCGGGGTCATGAGGGCGCTGGCGGAGACCGAAGGGGACGTCCTGGTCTTCCTGCCGGGAGCTGGGGATATCAGGCGCTGCGAAGGTATCCTGCAGGGGCTGCTCGGCTCTCAGGTGATGATCGCGGTCCTGTACGGGGACCTCCCGTTCGCGGCGCAGGAGCGGGCCATCCTCCCTGGAGACCGCCGCAAGGTGGTGCTCGCCACCAACATAGCCGAGACCAGCCTCACCATTGAAGGGGTGCGGGTGGTGGTTGATACCGGCTACTCCCGCCAGCTCCGTTACGATCCCTCGACCGGCCTGAATCGCCTCGACACCATGCGCATCTCGGCGGCCTCCGCCCAGCAGCGTGCCGGTCGTGCCGGCAGGGTCGCCCCCGGTGTCTGCTACCGTCTCTGGAGCGAGCACACCCAGAATACCCTCCTTCCCTTCACCCCGCCCGAGATCAAGGTTTCCGACCTGGCTCCCCTGGCGCTTGACCTGGCGCAGTGGGGTGTCGCCGACCCCGCGTCGCTGAGCTTTCTCGACGAGCCTCCGGCTCCCCATCTCGCCGAGGGGCGCGCGTTGCTGCGCTCCTTGGGCGCCCTCGACCAGCGCGGCGCCATCACCGGACTCGGCCGCAGGATGGCGGCGCTCCCCATGCACCCGCGCCTTGCCGCCATGCTGATCGGTTCTCTCGATGCCGGCTGTGCCCCTCTCGCCTGCACCCTGGCTGCCATCCTCTCCGAGCGGGACCTCATGCCGCGCGGCAGCGGCAGCATCTCTGAAAGCGACCTGTTGGACCGGCTGGACGCGGTCGGCGAACGGCGCGACCCGCAGGGCGCGCGGACGGTGGAGCGGCTCGCCGCCTACTTCCGCGGGGCCCTCGGGGCGGCGGACACCCCCCTCCATGCCGACGCGGCCACCGTGGGTCGACTGCTCCTCACGGCCTACCCGGACCGCGTGGCGCGTGAGAGGAGTCCGGGCTCCGGGCGCTACCTGATGGCCAACGGTACCGGCGCCAAGCTCTCCCCGCGCAGTAACGTCAGGGCGCAGCCCTTCATCGTTGCGGTCGAGGTCGAGGGGGGGGGCGGCGAGGCGGACATCCACATGGCGAGCGCCGTTTCCCTGGAGGCGATCCGCTCCGGATGCGTGAACAGCATCACCCGTGAGCGCAGGGTGTTCTGGGACGAGCGTGAGGGGAGGGTGGTGGCCCGGGACGAGGAACGGCTGGGCGCGGTGGTGCTTTCCGAGCGGGCGGCGGTTCCGGAGAAGGAAGAGATAGCTGCGGCACTTTTGCAGGGGATCGTTTCCGGGGCGGGCATCGGTGGGCTGAACTGGAGCGAGCAGGCGGCCCAGTATCGCAACCGGGTGCGCTTCCTGGCCCGGGTGCTCCCCGAAGAGGAATTACCCGACCTCTCCGACCAGGCGCTCAGGGAAAGCGTTGCACAGTGGCTCCTTCCCTACCTGCAGGGGGTG
The DNA here is from genome assembly GCF_019063845.1 of Geomonas subterranea. Lineage (NCBI taxonomy): Bacteria > Pseudomonadati > Thermodesulfobacteriota > Desulfuromonadia > Geobacterales > Geobacteraceae > Geomonas > Geomonas subterranea. The sequence goes on along the minus strand of NZ_CP077683.1, from coordinate 2,366,503 downwards.
CGGACCCTGGCCCAACTGGCCAAGGTGGACCTGCTGCAGCCGCTCAAGTCTCTGCTCGACTACCGGCGGCAGCAGCTCGTGGAACGGGAGGCCCCCACGCACCTGCAGGTTCCCAGCGGTTCGCGCGTGGCGCTCGAGTACCCGGCGGAGGGAGAACCGTTTCTGGCGGTGAAGCTTCAGGAGATGTTCGGGCTTGCCGAGACGCCGCGGCTGGCGCGGGGGAGGGTGCCGGTGCTGATCCATCTTCTGTCGCCGGCGCGTCGCCCCATCCAGGTTACCGCCGACCTGAAGAGTTTCTGGAACGGAGCCTACAGGGAGGTGTGCAAGGAGTTGAAAGGTCGCTACCCCAGGCATCCCTGGCCGGACGACCCCTGGAACGCGCCCGCGACCAGGCATGTGAAAAAGAGGATGTGAAAAAGGGAGAGGCTGCGGCTTTGCGTTTCTAGTTCATGTTGGTGAACACCAGCGAGCCGTCCTTGTGCAGGTAGCTTCTGATGCTGCCGGTGACTTCGGGGATGCCGGCCCCGGTGTCGAGGTAGTTCCGCGTCACGTTGACGCCGTTTTTCCAGAGTTCGAAATGGACGTGGGGCCCAGTCGATCTGCCGGTCGATCCTGACAGCGCCACGGTCTGCCCCGCCTCCACCTGGTCCCCCACCCTGACCTCGAGCTGGAAATTGTGGCCGTACATGGAAACCATGCCGTCGGCATGCTGGATGGTGACCAGGTTGCCGTATCCGCCGCGCGCTCCGCTCTCTACCACCCTGCCTGCCGCGATCGCCTTTACCCTGGTGCCGGTCGGTACCGCGATGTCCACCCCGTTATGATGCCTCGGGCTGCCGTCGATCGGGTCGTGCCGCATGCCGTACCCCGAGGTGATAACGCCCTGTACCGGAAGTTTCGCATCGATGCCGGAGAAGTCCGGAGCCTCCTTCCCTGATGCCGGCTGCTGCAGCTTCGTGTTTTGCTTGGGCTTCTTTGCCTCGCGCAGCACCCGGACCGCCCCGCTGTTGGTAGGGGCGTTGGTGAAGACCTCAACGCCGTTCTCGTCGGTGTAGCGGAAAAAGTCGGCCTGAGCCGGCGAGACGGCGAGCGCGCAAAGCACCGCTGCAGGCAGGAGTCTGCCAGCCAGCCGTGATGTCCCGTTCCCTCGTAGTGCGACTGCCTTTTTCTTCACCATTAATCCTTCGCCCTAACTCCTGGGCCGCCTGATCCCGCGCTGAAGCCCCCGTACTATAGTAGGATTGCCGGCGCTTTGCAAGTGGCACCTGGTTACCCTTTCGCTGCTCATCACCTGGCAGGCGCCGCCCCTGAAGCGTCTGCAAGTGCAAGGGGGCTGCACTGCCGGTGCCCGGGGGCGAGCCTGCGGCCAGAGCTCAGCCGCGCCTGCGGTCGTTCTACGGGGTGTGTAAATATTAATCAGGAGTAGGGTGCGCTGGGCACTTCTCTTGCTACAGCTAGGACATCGAGCTCAATGGTTCCGTAAGTCCTTGGAACCTCAATCCCCTCAATAAGCATGCTGCTTATTTTTTAGACACTGCTGCACAAAAAGGAGGCTGTACCGTGGAGATGTTCGGGCAAAACGTGTTTAACCAGTCTGTCATGAGAGAGAAGCTGCCGAAAGCTGTTTTCAAGAACCTCAAGAAAACCATAGACGAAGGTCTGCCGCTGGATCCCTCCATTGCAGATGTTGTTGCAGCGGCAATGAAAGAGTGGGCCGTTGAAAGAGGCGCTACGCACTTCACTCATTGGTTCCAGCCGATGACCGGCATCACCGCGGAAAAGCATGACGCCTTCCTTTCGCCCACCGAGAACGGGGCACTGCTGGAGTTCTCCGGTAAAGAGCTAGTCAAGGGCGAGCCCGATGCCTCCTCTTTCCCGAGCGGCGGCTTGAGAGCCACCTTTGAAGCCAGGGGCTATACCGCCTGGGACTGCACCTCGCCTGCCTTCCTGAGAGAAGAGGCTGACGTCGTCACCCTCTGTATCCCCACCGCATTCTGCTCCTACACCGGTGAGGCTCTGGACAAGAAGGTCCCTCTGCTTCGTTCCATGGAAGCGCTTTCCACGCAGGCAGTGCGTGTTCTCAGGCTGTTCGGCAATACCGATGTCACCAGGGTCACCTCGACTGTCGGAGCCGAGCAGGAATACTTCCTGGTCGACAAGTCTTTCTACCTGCAAAGACCCGACCTGATGATGGCCGGCAGAACCCTTTTCGGCGCCATGTCCTCGAAAGGGCAGGAAATGGAAGACCACTACTTCGGCAGCATCAAGGAAAGAGTGCTGTCGTACATGAAGGAAGTGAATGAAGAGCTGTGGAAACTCGGCGTCACCGCTAAAACCCAGCACAACGAAGTAGCGCCCGGACAGTTTGAAATCGCGCCGATTTTTGAAAACACCAACATCGCCACTGACCACAACCAGATGGTCATGGAAGTCCTCAAGCGTGTCGCCCTCAGGCACGACATGGTCTGCCTGCTGCACGAGAAACCGTTTGCCGGCGTCAACGGTTCAGGCAAGCACAACAACTGGTCCATGAGCTCGAACGACGGGCAGAACCTGCTTGAGCCGGGGCACACCCCCCATGAAAATGCCCAGTTCCTGACCTTCCTCATGGCAACCATCAAAGCCGTGGACACCTTTGCCGGGCTCCTGCGCTGCTCCTGCGCCAACGCCGGCAACGACCATCGACTGGGCGCCAACGAAGCACCTCCGGCGATCATCTCGGTCTTCCTCGGCGAGCAGCTTGCCGACATCATCGACCAGATCGTGGCGGGCGTAACGAAATCGTCCTCCCTGAGCGGTCACATGGACATCGGCGTAAATACCCTTCCCTCGCTGCCCAAGGACGCCACCGACAGGAACAGGACCTCCCCGTTCGCCTTTACCGGCAACAAGTTTGAATTCAGGATGCTCGGTTCGTCCTTCTCCATCTCGGGCCCCAACATCATCATCAACACCATCATTGCCCAGGCATTGAAGGAATTCGCCGACGTGCTGGAGAAATCCACCAACTTCGACGCCGACCTCGACAAGCTGCTTCAGGAAACCGCGAAAAAGCACCAGCGCGTGATCTTTAACGGCAACAACTACTCCGACGAGTGGGTTCAGGAAGCAGCGAAACGCGGCCTGCCGAACATCCCCAACACTCCTGACGCGCTCAAGGAGCTGATCTCCAAGGAAGCGGTCGAGGTGTTCGCTGCTCACAATGTATTCAACGACAAAGAAGTCCATGCACGTTACGAAATCATGGTCGAGCAGTACGTCAAGACCCTGAACATCGAAGCGCTCACCATGATCGACATGGCCAACCACAGCATTATCCCTACGGCCATTGAATACGCGACTACCGTGGCATCATCCATCAATGCTGTTACCGCCGTGTCCAGCAAACTGGATGTCTCGACGCAGAAGGAACTGCTGGAAGAACTCAGCGACAAGCTGGCCGCGATGAGCGCCAATACCAAGGCGCTGGAGAAGGCGCTTGAAGACGCCGTTGCCATTGGCGATGCCGATAAGCAGGCGGCCGCATTCAGAGAAAGCGTATTCACCAAGATGCTTGAGCTGCGTACCACCGGTGATGCGCTGGAGAAAATCATAGCTGCCAAATACTGGCCGCTGCCGACCTACAGGGAAATGCTGTTCGTCCTGTAACCCCTGAATCTTTGCCCGACTGAAAGTAGGAGCCCCTTTCGGGGCTCCTATTTTAGCTTTGCCACAGCCGGCACGATCAGTAGGACTGTCTTAACAACAACACTTAATAAGGTAAGGTGCTCGCCGGATTAGTATAGGCGACCCCGCTTGCCCAACTTTTAGGCAGCGGTCTTGCCGCCTTCAGTGCGCGGTAAGGATGTTGGCCGCTTAAGTTGCCGTAATACCGTGTGTGTACTGGCCTTCTTGTGATTGGCCGAAGTATTGCAGTAGAGTTACTAACCATCAATCCGCGGTTTATTAAAACTTGCAATTCTATAGCAAGGTATCTATAATTCGCGGCGCACTGAACGACAAGCGGAGGATAACTGCCTTGAAAAAAGTGGAAGCAATCATAAAACCTTTCAAGCTTGATGAAGTCAAAGAAGCACTCAATGAGATCGGCATCCAGGGTATCACCATCGGTGAGGTGAAGGGGTTCGGTCGTCAGAAGGGGCACACCGAGTTGTACCGCGGCGCCGAGTACGTGGTTGATTTCATTCCCAAAATCAAGATGGAGATCATCGTCTCTGACGAAGTGGTCAGCAAGGTTGTCGACGCCATTGAGCAGGCCGCGAAAACCGGGCGCATTGGCGACGGCAAGATCTTCGTCACTCCCGTGGAAGAGGTGGTTCGGATCAGGACCGGTGAGAGGGGCGAAGACGCTCTCTAACTGGCTGATTCTTTACTTAATTTGAAAGGAGACAGTAGATGACACCAAAACAAGTAGTGGAGTTTGCCAAAGAAAACGGCGTGCTGATGGTCGATTTCAAATTCATGGACTTCGTCGGCATCTGGCAGCACTTCACCGTGCCGATGAGCGAGTTCGGCGAGGATACCTTCGAGGAAGGTCAGGGCTTCGACGGCTCCTCCATCCGTGGCTGGCAGCCGATTCACGCTTCCGATATGATCATACTACCGGATCCGACCACCGCTAAAATGGATCCCTTCACCGCGGTCCCGACCCTCTCCCTGATCTGCGACATCTTCGACCCGATCACCAAGGAAAGCTACTCCCGCGACCCGCGTAACATCGCGAAAAAAGGTGAGAACTATCTCAAGTCGACCGGCCTCGCCGACACCGCATACTTCGGGCCGGAAGCCGAGTTCTTCATCTTCGACGACGTCCGTTACGACTCCACCGCCAACTCCTCCTTCTACGCCGTAGACTCCGTAGAGGGCGCCTGGAACACCGGCCGTGAAGAGTTCCCGAACCTCGGCTACAAGCCGCGTCACAAGGAAGGCTACTTCCCGGTTGCCCCGACCGACTCCCAGAACGATCTCCGCAACGAGATGGTGATGGAGCTCCAGAAGGTCGGCATCCGCGTCGAGTGCCAGCACCACGAAGTCGCCACCGGCGGCCAGGCCGAGATCGACATGCGCTTCTCCTCGATGGTCGACATGGCTGACCAGCTCCAGTGGTTCAAGTACGTCATCAAAAACGTAGCGAACCGCAACGGCAAGACCGTCACCTTCATGCCCAAGCCGCTCTACGGCGACAACGGCTCCGGCATGCACTGCCACATGTCCCTGTGGAAAGACGGCACCAACCTCTTCGCCGGCGACAAATACGGCGGGCTTTCCCAGATGGCTCTGTACTACATCGGCGGCATCATCAAGCACGCCCGCGCCCTATGCGCCTTCACCAACCCGACCACCAACTCCTACAAGCGTCTGGTGCCGGGCTTCGAGGCTCCGGTGAACATGGCTTACTCCAGCCGTAACCGTTCCGCTTCGCTGCGCATCCCGATGTTCTCCTCCAACCCGAAGGCGAAGAGGATCGAGTACCGTACGCCGGACCCGTCCTGCAACGGCTACCTCGCCTTTGCCGCCATGCTGATGGCGGGCCTCGACGGCATCGAGAACAAGATCGATCCGGGCCAGCCGCTGGACAAGGACATCTACGGTCTTTCCCCGGAAGAGCTCTCCACCATCCCGTCCGCTCCGGGGAGCCTGGAGGAGGCGCTCAACGCCCTCAAAGAAGACCACGACTTCCTGCTCAAGGGCGACGTCTTCACCCCGGACGTCATCGACAAGTGGATCGAGTACAAAACCGAAGCCGAAATCAACCCGGTCCGCATGCGTCCGGTACCGCTCGAGTTCGCTCTATACTTCGATATCTAAGCAGTTCAGCTCACACGGGCAGTAAAAAAAAGGCGGGGGAATCCCCGCCTTTTTCGCGTCTTTGGGCGGCACCGGGTTCGGTTGCCAGGAGCGCACCTCCGCCCGGCTCGATGACTGTCACTGCATGGGGAAATCAGGCAGTTCCATGCGATGACCCGGGACGCTTCACGCTTGGGGGGCGCGCCGGTCTTTATCCTTGAAGGCGTTGATAAAAACTGTTACCTTGCCCACTTGCGGCTCCGCGCAGCGCTAGGCCGTCCCCGTTGGGAGAAATCGTTTGCAGCATCATGAGAAAGTAAAAAAGCTGGTGGGGTGGTTTGCCAAGGCTGCCTCGCGCCACGCCGAAGCCATGGAGGCTATGGCCGAAGAGGTGGCCGCCGCGGAGGTGGCCGATCTCGACCGCTTTTACCGCGCCTTGCAGCGTGAAGGGGGAATGGCCGAGTTGCTGCTTCTGCTTGAAGATCCCGATCCCGTTGTTGCCGGCATGGTTGCCGTCTACGCGATGCCGGAAGCTCCCGAACCCTGTGTGGCGAGACTCACCCTGATCGCCGGAGAGCCGGGTTTGATCGGGTTCCGTGCCCAGGCAGCCCTGGAACGTTGGGAGAGGGGCGAGTGGGAAAAGTAGAGACGGCCTCGCGGCCGGAATTGGTAATACAGGGTTCGTGCCCGATTTCATACCCTTGAGGAGGTTAGTGTGTCTGAATTCAACAACGTAACGGTCGTCAAAGAGGCCAATGTCTATTTCGACGGTGGCGTGACCAGCCGTACCATTTTCTTCGCCGACGGGTCCCGCAAGACCCTGGGTATCATGATGCCCGGCGAGTACACTTTCAATACCGGTTCCGCCGAGCTTATGGAGATCATGTCCGGCGAGATGACCGTGCTGCTCCCCGGTTCCCCGGACTGGGTCGCCATCAAGGGAGGGGAGGCCTTCGAGGTGCCGGAAAACTCCAGCTTCCAGCTCAAGGTCACCGCCGTCTCGGACTACTGCTGCTCTTTCCTTTAAAACCAGGACCATTGGCCACGGAGAACATCTGAGGACTTCGGAGAAACCTTCACATGGGGTCGCGCACGTCGTTCCTCGGAAACGCTCCGTGGCTGATGGCCCACGGTAACAAGGTGCTCATGGTCACAGATAAACCTCAGACAGTCGGGCGCTTTGCGCCGTCCCCAACCGGCCCCTTGCACCTGGGTTCACTGGTCGCCGCGCTGGGAAGCTACCTCATTGCGAAGCATGCTGGCGGGTTGTGGCTGCTACGCATGGAGGACCTGGACCTGCCGCGCGTGGTCCCTGGAATCGCCGACGACATGCTTGCGACCCTGGAGAAGCTGGGCTTTCAGTGGGACGGGGAAGTCCTGTATCAGAGCAGGCGCACCGAGCATTACCGGGCCGCCGCCGAGCAGTTGCAGCGGTGCGGCATCGCCTATGCCTGCGGCTGCACCAGGAGCGAGATAGCCCAGATCGCTTCGGCCCCGCATGAAGACGGTCTGGTCTATCCCGGGCTGTGCCGCGACGGACTGCCCCCCGAAAAGGTGGAGAGGGCGCTGCGGGTCAAGGTCTACGACGAGGTCATTTCCTTCGATGACGGGATCATGGGGCGCTACAGCCAGCATCTGACCGCTTCCTGCGGCGATTTCGTCATCCATCGCGCCGATGGTCCCTACGCCTACCATCTCGCCGTGGTGGTCGACGATGCCGCCTCGGGTGTGAACCAGGTGGTGCGGGGATCGGACCTGCTGGCCTCGACCCCCCGCCAGATCTACCTGCAGCGTATCTTTGGTTTCCCCATGCCTTCCTACTTCCATCTTCCGCTGGTCACCGGCCCCGACGGCACCAAGCTCAGCAAGCGTGACAACGCGGTTTCACTCGCTGCCGGGCGCGACCTGGAGCGGGAAGGGGGGAGTCTGCTGTTCGCCGCGCTCCGCTTCCTTGGGCAGGCCCCCCCGCCCGAGCTGCGAAACGCCGCACCGTCCGAGCTTTTGGAATGGGGGAGCGTACACCTCGACCTCCTGGCCATCCCCCGCACCCCCGCGCCTTTCGTCTACCCCTGATCCAGAAATGGCGGGGGCGCCTCATTGGGCAGCGCCGCCGGCGGTGTCTTTTCCCATTTCCGCAGTCCGTTCCTGATCTGATCGCTGAACCTGCCGCTCAGCCCCGGCTCCTTCAGCATGTACCGGATCATCGCGTCGTTGAACGTTTCACACCCCGGCAGAAACAGCAGTGCCAGCAGAGGGAGCATCCGGAGCATCATTCCTTCTTTCTCCTTTTCTCAACCTCGCGCCATTTTTCGAGTTCGGCCTCGGTCACCGGCTGCCATTGGGGCACCGGTGCGGGATGCCAGTTCTCGTCGACCGCCACCATGGTGAAGACGCCGCTAGCGGCGAGGCGCCTGTTGCAGTCGGTGACGTTCTCAGCCTCCACCGTCACCTCGACCTCCATGGACGTGCGTCCCACGTAAATGATCGTGGCGCGGGAGTAGATGACCTCGCCCACGTTGATGGGGGTGTGGAAGGTGATGCGCTGGGCGCAGGCGGTGACGACCCGCTTGCGGGCATAACGCCAGCAGACCACGCCGGCGGTCTTGTCCATGATGCTCATGATCACGCCGCCGAAGATGTTGCCGTAAGAATTGGTGTCTTTAGGGAGCAGCGTCTCGATGAGCTCCGCTTTTCGGTTGTCCATGGAATCTCCTCTATTTGCCGTGTTGGGCGGCGCGCCTGGTCGAAGCCGGCTGGAACGCCCCACATCCGGCGTTTGACCCCTGTGCCACAGGGGCCTTAGTCGTGGTTGGCTGTGGCGGCAGTTGCTGAAATTAGCTTTCTTAATTGTGCGGCCCCGGCCCGCTCCATCGGCCTGCCGGTGATGCTGCTTATGGTGCGGTTACGCCGCTCGTCCTCGGGGTACACCGAGCATTCGATCTCGATACCCTGCTCCTCCAGATAGATGTGCGTGTAATCCTTGATCACGCCCCCTTTCCTGATGGGAACCGTTTCTGTCTCGAATTCGATACCCCGTTCCCGCAGAAGGTTCTCCACCGCTTCCACGGAATCGGAGAAGAGATGGATGTCGATGTCGCTGCGCCCGGTGACCGCGCCGGAGAGGACAGACCCCACCAGGTAGGGGGAGAATTCCTCGAACAGTTCGAGGTACGACAGGGCCCTTACCCGCAGCCCCAGCAGTCGTTGAGGAAGGACCTCCTCTTCCCGGGACCCGATCAGGCGGGCGAGTTCCTCGTGGATCTCCGCGTTGGTCGGGAGGTGGGAGCCCAGGGAGAGTGCCTTCTCCGGGCCGAACCGCTTGGCCGCCTTTCGTTTCGCGTCACGGTACTCCCGGACCCCGTCCTCGTACATGAGCCGGGCAGCTTCGGTGGCGATCATCCCGCGTATCCTGTCATCTTTTCTCATGTGAGGAGTATAGCCGATGGTGCGCGATATGATACGACATTCGGTGCATTGAAGGAGCAAAATTTTTCATGTCATTAAAAAAAGAGGTTGACGGGGAAGGGCTGTTTTGCTATAAACAGGATCTCTGTTGAGCGGGAATAACTCAGTGGTAGAGTGCAACCTTGCCAAGGTTGAAGTCGCGGGTTCGAACCCCGTTTCCCGCTCCAATTAATTAACAAAACCCCGGTAGCCTGAGCGGCTGCCGGGGTTTTTGCATTGGCACTAGCGGGATTCATATAAACGCGCGGTAAGCCGGAAGTGTAAAGGCCCCGTCGGAAACCGGCGGGGCCTTTTTTGTGTGCTCGGCGACGGTGCTTACTGGAGAAAGGTTTCCTCGATGAAGTCCGCGACGGCGCAGGGATCGTTCAGGTCCAGCACCGGGACGTCGAGGTCGAGCTCGCCGTCGCTGGCCACCGCAACCAGGGTGGGATCGTAGTTCTCGCCGCGGCAGAGCAAGGAGGTGCTCCTCTCCTGCCGGTTCACCTCGATCTTGGGCATCCCGCTTTTCTTGAACCCTTCGGTGACGACGATGTCCATGTCGCCGAAGTACGTCCCGATCAGCTCCTCGATCGGGGGAGACTGGGTGTGCTTCTTGACGATGGCGAGCTTTTCCGGCGAGGAGATCAGCATGGTGTCGGCGCCGGCCGCCGTGAGCCGGTGGCTGTCCTTGCCGGGATGGTCGATGTCGAAACGGTGCGCGTCATGCTTTATGACCCCCACCTTGTAGCCGCGCTCTTTGAGGTGGACGATCACCTTCTCCAGCAGCGTCGTCTTGCCGGTGCCCGATTTCGCCACAAAAGATACCGCCTTTACCGTCATATGATTCCTCCCGTATTTATAACGTCTTCAGGTGTGTTGAGATTCAAAAAGGCGATCCCCCCAGGGTCGAGGTGAGAGATTTCCTCGGGCCCCACCTCCCTGACCCTCGCCTTCGGGTACCAGGCGTAGGCGCAGCATTCGCCCCCCTCCAGGAGTTCCCGGATCGGTTCAAGGCAGCGCCGGGAGTAGAGCGCGAAGAGGGGCTCATATCCCTGCCCGGTCTTCGGCACCACCGCGTCGAAACCTTCCCGGAGGGAGCACAGGTGCTGCAGGATCACCTTGCTCGGGAAGGGGAGGTCGCATGAAGATACGAAGATCCATTCGCTTTCGGCACCAGCCAGGCCGGTGTAGACTCCGCCCAGCGAACTGCCGGGGATCAGGTCGGGGAGAACGCTGAGGGCATAGCTGTCGAAGCGCTCGCGCCGGTCGCCGACCAGCAGCACCTTGGGAAAGCACTCCCGGAACAGGTCGAGCACCCGCTCGAAGAGGGGCCTTCCCTGCAGGTCCAGGAAAGCCTTGTCCCGTCCCATGCGGCGGCTTTTACCACCCACCAGGATGACGCCTGTTATGTCGTCCGCAACGAAACCCGGCATCCCCATGTACTCCGCGTGTCCTGTGATACTTCCCTCCAAACCAGCATCGTTTATACCATAACTCCCCCGTCGGCGGGGTATAAAATAACCCCGACCAGGCATGATCTTCCGCTAGTCACCGCTCCTTTCGGGGGGGCTTGAAGGGGGGAGGGATGGTCTTCATGGCTGCTCCCCTCGCCTTGGTCCTCTACCGGGGGGGAGGGGAGGTCGAGGTATGCGGCGGAAGATCATCGTTGCCCTCGGTAAATTAAAATCATCCCACGGTATTTGCACCTAATAAAAATATGCTAACCTGTGCGGTGTTCTTGGGAGCGACATCCGAAGCGTGCCGGCACGGCATGCGCAAGCGCGGTGGGGGTGGACATGCGCAGGATACTTCTCGTTGCTTCAGCCCTTGGTTTGCTGGCAGGCTGCACCATGAACATGCGGCTGGCGGAAAACGGCGCGTCCACGCCGCCGGTTGACGTGATCCGGTTGAAGGTCCGGGCAGATCCCGAGCTCAACCGCTACGACAGGAACTCTCATGCCCTGCTGCTGTGCCTGTATCAGCTCAAGGAACCGGAGGGATTCAGGCAGCTGGCACAGAATCGTGACGGCGTTCCGAAGCTCCTTGAATGCGATCGATTCGACACCTCGGTGGTAAGCGCGCGGCTCATCGTTGTCCAACCGGGGCAGGCCCTCAGCCAGAGTTGTGACAAGGGGGAAGGCGCGCGCTATCTCGGGCTCGCCACCGGCTATTACAGCCAAGGTAGGAGGAAGGTCACAGAACTGCTCGCCATGCCCTCTGGTACCGCTGCCAAACCGCCGCAGGGGTTATTGCACCTGGACCTCGGAGCCCAGGAGATAACCAACGCGAGGGTGGAATGAACGCGGCACGGGGCCCCATCTTCTGGCACCAGGGCATGTTCCTGCAGCCGCAGCACTTCCAGCTTGCCGAGCGCGGCGTGCACTCCCTGCTGACCCCGTACCACACCCTGCTGACGCCCCATTTCTGGGGGGTGTCCCGGGCGGAGGTAAGGATAGTCTCCAAGGGTCTGTGCTCCATCGAATTGACCGGGGGCGCCTTTCTCTTTCCCGACGGCACCTACATCGAATTACCCGGTAACGCCATCGTCCAGTCCCGTCTGCTCCCCCAGGAAGAGGTTTGGACGTGCGCTCCCTTCACCGTGTACCTGGGGCTCAGGAAATGGCAGGAGGAGGCGGAAAACGCAACCTGCCTGCAGCAGGACGACTCCCCCGGGATGTGCAACACGCGGTACCTCGTCGCTTCCGACCCGGTCTCCTGTCCGGACCTCCATGCCGGTGGTCCCACCGCTGAGGTCCGCCGCCTGGACCACGTCCTGAAGCTGTTCTGGGAGAGCGAGTTGGACCTTCTGGGCGATTACCTGCTGCTCCCCCTGACCCGGCTGGAGACGCGCGGCGACGGGCTTCACATCTGTCCCGACTTCATCCCCCCCTGCCTGACCATTGCCGCTGTTCCGCTGCTGGCCGACCTGGTGCGGGGGATACGGGACCTTGTCGCGGCCCGCGCCCGTCGGCTGGAAAGCACCAAGAAGCAGCGCGGTGTAACAGACGCCGACTTCGGATCGAAAGACCTGGTCTACCTCTTCGCGCTCAGGACGGTGAACCGTTACCTCGCACAGTTGGATCACCTCATCCAGGCCCGCGCTATACATCCCTGGCAGCTTTACGGCGTGCTCGCCCAGCTTGTTGCAGAACTCTCCTGTCTTTCCGGGTCCGTCACCTCCCTGGAGACTTCGGTGCCTGACGACCCGGGCATCCTGGCCGGCTACAACCACCTCGACCTGGGCGGCTGCTTCGCGCAGGCCCACGATGCGATCCTGAAGCTCCTGGACCAGCTCTGCGCCGGGCCGGAATACGCGGTCAGTCTCAGCTTCGACGGCAATTATTACTGGGCGGACCTCACCCCCGCCCACTTCCAGGGAAGAAACCGCTTCTACCTGGCGATCACCACGGAAGCGGATCCCGCCTCCGTTCTCGAATCCCTCGCCAGCGTGGCGAAGCTCGCGGCCCGCGAGAGGCTCCCTCTCCTGATGGCCCAGGCCCTTCCGGGAGTCCCCCTGGAGCACCAGCCCAACCCTCCCCAGGAACTTCCACGCCGCGCCTCTTCACTGTACTTCGCGATCGACAGCCGCTCCGACCATTGGGAACAAGTGCGAAAGTGGAACAACGTGGCTCTCTTCTGGGATCAGGCACCTGACGACCTGAAGGCCGAGCTGATGATCGTCACCAGGGGCTGACCATGAGACTGATCGACTGCTTCATGCCACTGCTGGCCCGTGTCGTCGAGTTCCGTGACGGACAGCCGCACCGTAAAGCCGATTATGCCCAGATAAAGGACGAGATAAGGGAGCTGCTGGCGCAATCGGAAGCGCTGTCGCAGGGTGCGGGGTGCGATCCGGACCACTTCGACCAGGCGCGTTTCATCGTCTGCGCCTGGGTGGACGAGACACTCCTCTCCTCGCCGTGGCCCGACCGGCAACTCTGGCAGCATGAGCAATTGCAGCGGGTATTCTACGGCACCACCGATGCCGGCGTTGAAGCCTTCGACCGGCTGGAGGCTCCGGGGCTGCCATCGGAGGTGCACGAGGTGTATTGCATCTGTCTCGCGCTGGGGTTCCGGGGGCGATACGTCGGGGAGCAGGGGGATTACCTGCTCGAGCAGGTGCGGGGGGCGCACCTGAAGCGGTTTCTGGGGGGAGCGGACACCGTTCCCGTGCTGGATGGCCTCACGCTTTTCCCTGACTCCTTCCCCTTTCATCCGGCTGCCGAAATCCAGGCGCCCCCCCCTGCGTTTGCCATCACCCCGTGGTCGGCGGTCCTTGCGGCCGCGCCCATCATCCTCTTCGGGGTCATGTACCTCGTGTACCGGTACGTGCTGAACGGTCTGGTCGTTCCGAACCTTTAGCGGAGGAGGTGCGTCGTGAAGAAGTACACCGTGCTCACCTACTGCAAATATGTGTTGTTCGGCGCGGCGCTGCTTCCACTCCTGCTGATCTCCCTGGTGATGATCCCGCTGCTTCCCTGGACGTGGCGCATAGGCATCTTCCTTCCTTTCATTGTGCTGCTACTGTGGGGAGCCCTGGAAGGGGTGAAAAAGATCCTGCACCACCGTGAAAAAGGGCAACCCATGCAGCAGGAACCCGTCCCGGTGCACTCGCCGCAGCCTGAAACGATCCCCTTGGACACGCCTTCGGCGGAAGCGGCACGGCATGACCGTGTTCTCGATCTTCAGCGCAATTTTCGGGCGGCGGTGCGCACCCTCAAGATGTCACATCTCAAGCAGGAGGGGGATCCTCTGCATGTCCTCCCCTGGTACCTGCTGATTGGCGAGAGCGGTTCGGGCAAGACCAGCGCGGTACGAGGCGCGCGCCTGCTGTCCCCCTTCTCGGAAGGGGCGCAAGAGGCGGGGACGGCCAATTGCTCCTGGCACTTTTACGATCAGGGCATCGTGATAGACACCGCCGGGCGTTACGCGGTACCGCTCGACCCGGGCCCCGACCGGGAGGAATGGCTCACCTTCCTGTCGCTGCTGAAACGGCATCGCAGGACCGAGCTGATCAACGGCGTCATCGTCACCGTGGCCGCGGACCAGCTGACCGGCGAAGTGGCTGGTGACCTGGAGGAGAGGGGGCGGCAGTTGCGCTGCCGCATCGAGGAGATGATCCGCTACCTCGGGGTCACCTTCCCGGTGTACCTCCTCATCACCAAGTGTGACCTGGTAAGCGGCATGACCGAGTTCTGCTCCCGGCTGCCGTCCGAGAGTCTTGATCAACCGATGGGGCTTTTGAACAGCGAGCTCGACACCGACGTGTCGCGCCTGCTGGAGAAATTCTCGGGGTCGCTCGATGCACGGCTGCAGCTATTGCGCCTTTTACTGCTGCACCGCCAGGCGCCTCCGACGGGACCACTGCTGCTCTTCCCTGATCAACTACGGGCGCTGCGCCCGGGGCTCGAGCTCTTCATGCCGGCGGCGTTTGGACAGAACCATTACCAGGAGACCCCGCTTCTGCGCGGCATCTACCTGTGCAGCGCCATCCCGGTCCGACAAACTCCCCCCGCCCTCACGGGCGAAATGCACGCCGTCGCGGTGGCCCACGCACCCTTCCTGCACGATTTCTTCGAAAAAGTATTGCCGAGGGACCGCTGGCTCTGGAGCCCGAGCGCCCGGACCCTGAAGTGGCGGCATCTAACCGGGAACCTGGCCATGGCCGGTTGGCTGCTGGCCGGGGTTGCACTCTGCGCTCTGCTCACCTGCTCATTCATGAGGAATGTCGATGTACTGCGGCAGGCATCCGCAGCGGCGGCCGGTATGCCTCAGATGCAGGGTGATATCGCCGCCGATCTCGCCTCCCTGGAAGCGATGCGCCGCGCCGTCGTCGACGTGGAGCGCGCCAACAGGAACTGGTGGGTGCCCCGCTTCGGCTTAACCCGCGGCAGCGACGTCGAGAAGGCGCTGAAGGCCCGTTACTGTCAGCAATACCGCAGTCACCTGCTGGCGCCGTTCGACGAGAAGATGGCGACGGCACTGGACACGCTCTCTCCGGCTGTGCCGGACGCCGATTTCGGCGGGCTGGTCCTGCACCTGAGCCGGCGCTGCAACCTCCTCAAGGCGAAGCTGACTGGAGAGGACCCGGTGAGCCTGGCGGCCCGGCCGATGCCGGAATACCGGGTGCTGGCATCCCAGGCACAGGGATGGTCGGATCCGGCCGGTGGCACCCTTTACCTCTCCTACGTCACTTGGCTTGCCGATCCCGCTGGAATATCCGAGGAGTTGCAACGACTGCAACTGCTGCTCAAGCGCCTGGTGCTGTTGAAAGGATCGGACTTCAGCTGGGTGCTCGGATTCGTGGACCGTGAGGAAACGGCGGCGCCGATTTCGCTGCGGGAGTTCTGGGGAGGATCGCGGGCTCTGCCGGGCGAGCCCGCCTTGTCCCCCTCGTTTACCCGCAATGGAAGAGAGCGCATCACGTCTCTGCTCGGGGAGTTGAGTGCCGCCTACCCTGACCGGAGCGCGCTGGAGCGGGCTCGGGCTGGGTTCTGGCGTAGTTACCGGCAGGCTGCATTTGACGCTTGGCAGGGGTTCGCGGCACAGCTCCCCAACGGCGCCCACCGGCTGTTGGCGCCCAAGGAGTGGCAAAGCGCGGCGGCCACCATGGCGGGGGAGCAGGGCCCCTACTTCAGCTTCATGCGGCGCGCCCTCTCGGAACTGCAGCCGTTTGACGCCAACGAGAGGCTGCCGGGGTGGATCGCGGAGCTGTACCGCTTCCAGGCCCTGAAGGGCGCCGGTCCGGCGGGGGTGGCATCCTCGCTCTCCGATCACGCCAGCAGGGTGGCGGGGACCATCGGCCGGCTTGGGGGGAAAAGGGAGAATCTTCCCGGCAGCGACCAGGGCGTCAACGTGGCCCGGGATTACCTGAACGCCATCGCCCAGATCGCCCCGGTCGCAAAATCGAGGGCACTGGCGCACCGGATGGCGCTGCAGGCCTTCAGCGATTCCGTTGAGGCGGGCAAGTCGCCCCTGTTCCAGGCGGCGGAGGCAGCGCAGCGGCTGAACCAGCTCCTCGTGCAGGGGCAGGGGGACGACACCTTCGCCAGCCTGGTTTATGGCCCCATAACCTTCTACGGTACCTATATCCGCATGGAGACGGCGTGCGCCCTCCAGGCCCAGTGGGAGCAGACCGTGCTGAAGGAGGTGCAGGGAAGCCGCGACCCGCAGAGCCTGCAGTACCTCCTGGGCAAGGACGGTCCGGTATGGAAATACGTCGGCGACTACGCCAACTCCTTTATCGGCTGGACTCCGGCACGCGGGTATCACCCGAAATCCGCGCTCGGGGGATCGATCCCGTTCCGGCCTGAATTCTATTCCTTCCTGGCCTCCGGTGGCAGGGCCAAGCTAGCGGCCGCTGCCGCGGCTCCGAGGCCGGCGTACCAGGTCACCATCAAGGGGCTCCCGACCGATGCCAACGCCGAGGCGCGCATAAAGCCCCAGGGGACGCGGCTGGAACTGCATTGCGCCACGGGGGTGCAGGCCATGACCAACATGAACTACCCCGTGAGCAGGCCGTTCGTCTACATGCCGCAGGCTTGCAGCGACGTGGTGCTGCAGATAGAGGTCGGAGAAACCACCCTCACCAGGAGATATTCAGGCAGCAGCGGCTTCCCGGACTTCCTGCGTGACTTCCCTTCAGGACGGCACACCTTTTACCCGCGCAACTTCCCCCGCGAAAAGGAAGCGCTGGAACGGCTTGGTGTGCGCTTCATCAAGGTGAACTACCAGCTATTCGGCGCAGGTGACCTTGCCGCGCAGCAGGCGGAGCCGCTCCCGGCGAGGGTTCCGACCCGGATCGCCGAATGTTGGGACCAGGGGGGGCAATGATCAAGGACCTGTCGATTGAGGAGCTGATGGCCCCCATCTGCGTGGAAACACCCTCCGGCCTCGACCTGCGCTACACGACCGTGTACGAAGAGATCATGGAGGCGCGCCGCTGCGAGGATGCCATCGCCATGGGTGATTGGCGGCACGACGTCAAGCAGGCCAACTGGGACAAGGTCATCGTCCTGGCGTCAACCGCCCTTGGCACCAAAACAAAGGATTTGCAGATAGCGGCATGGCTGACCGAAGCCCTCACGGTGACGGAAGGCTTCGCAGGCCTCGCCTGGGGGCTGGAACTCGTGACGGGACTCACGGAGCGCTTCTGGGACACGGTTTATCCGCAGGTGGAGGGAGGGGACCTTGAATACCGGGCGACCCCCTTCGAGTTCCTCGCCGCCAAGGTCACGTTGCGTGTCAGGTCGGTCCCGCTCACCGATCCCGCCGTCACCCCCGGCTACTCCTGGCTCAAGTGGCGGGAATCCCGGGAGGTGGGCACCGAGGCCATGTTGAGGAACCGTTACGGCGAGATAGACGAGGACAAGAAGAGTCGCCGGGAGCAGTTGCTGGCCGCGTCGGCCATCAGCGCCGAGGAATTTGATGCCGCTGTCGCGCACTCAGGCGGCGCCTATGGCGTGACGCTACGCGAAGACACCGCCAGGTGCAGCGCCTGGCTGCAGCGCCTGGAAAAGGTGATGGAGCAGAAATTCGGGGGTGCCGCTCCCGATTTGGCCGAATTGTGGTCGGTCCTTCAGGAGTGCGGCACGCTGGCAGAAACCTTCTACGGCGCATCCTCGTCAACCGCAGGCGCAGTCGCGGCGGCAGGAGCAGAGGGTACCGTGGCCGCCGAAGATTTTACCGCCCCGCAGGGGAAGGTGGCGGCCCCTCCCCCGGTGCCGGGTCTTCCCGCAGTCGCAGCAACGGCGTCCGGTGGAGGGGTCCCCGAGCTCTCTTTGTGGAGTGATGCACTGGCCATGGTAGAGGCGGGACGCTTACAGGAGGCACTGGCCATGCTGCTGTACGTCGGCAATGCTGCCGAATCGGTCCGGGATCGCACCCGGGTCAGGCTTCTCATGGGCAAGCTCTGCCTGGAAGCGGGGCGGGCTGACCTGGCCCGCCCCATCATCGAGGAACTGCACGGGGTTATCCAGGAGTTGCAACTGGAGCGTTGGGAGTCACCGCTTTGGGTCGCCGAGGTGCTGGTCGCCTACTACCGGTGCCTGCAGGCCGGTGGCCCCCGCGACGGCGATCTCGATCTTGCGCAGGCCCTTTTCAGACGCATCTGTTTGCTTGATGTCACCAAGGCGATGCCGTACCGCTGCTAGGTTGCGGCAAAAGGAGAGACCATGACCACTTCAGAAAGTCTGCAACACAGGCTTGAGCGGGTGAGGGCGCCCCGGGTCCGCATCACCTATGACGTCGAGGTCGACGACGGCGTAGAGGTTAAGGAGATCCCCCTTGTCGTCGGGGTCCTTTCCGATCTGTCGGGTACGCCGGCCTCTTCCCTTGCCAACCTGAAGGAGAGGAAGTTCGTCGAAATCGACCGGGATAATTTCGACCGTGTGATGGAAACCATGGCCCCCCGGCTTGCCTTCAAAGTGGACAACACCTTGTGCGGCAACGGCTCCCAACTCGGCATCGAGCTCCGCTTCGCCACGCTCGAGGACTTCCGTCCCGAGCGCGTGGTGCAGCAGGTTGAGCCGCTGAGAAAACTGGTCGAGGCTCGAGGGAGGCTTTCCGACCTTCTTAACCGGCTGGACGGGAACGACCGGCTGGGTGAATTGCTGCAGGATCTTTTGGCAAATGGCGACGCCCTCAAAGCGATCTGTCACCGCCCCGCAGGCGGCGGCGAAACCGGCGGCGAGAGCGCCTGAAAAGGAGGGAGCCATGGAAGAGTTCGACAAAGGAAAGCCGGTGCTGTTCTCCGAGCCGGAGCTTCGGCCGGAGTTGCTCGATCTCATCATCAACGAGGGGCGTCTTGCCCGTTGCGACGAGCAGAAGGTTTACGCGAAGGAGATGCTGGTCGAGCTGGCGCAGCAGGTGGTCGCAGGTGAGATGGCGGCCGGCGGCGACCTGGAAAGGATGATCCACGCCAGGATCGCCGAGATCGACCGGTTGATCGGCGAGCAGGTGAACGAGATCATCCATCATGACGAGGTCCAGAGGCTCGAGGCCTCCTGGCGCGGGGTCTCCTACCTCGTGCATCAGGCTGAGACCGGCAGCGATCTGAAGATCCGCGTGCTGAGTGCGTCCAAGCAGGAACTCGCCAGGGATATGGAGAAGGCGGCCGAGTTCGACCAGTCTTCGCTCTTCAAGAAGGTTTACGAGGAGGAGTTTGGCAGCTTTGGCGGCGACTCCTATGGCTGCCTCGTTGGTGACTACGAGTTCGGCAACACGCCGCAGGATCTCGCGCTATTGACGAGGATGTCAGAGGTTGCCGCAGCGGCACACGCTCCGCTGATCACCTCGGCTTCCTCGTCCGTATTCGGGGTGGACAGCTACGCGGGGCTCGACGGGCCGCGGGATCTGGCAAAGATCTTCCAGGGAGCCGATTATGCCCGGTGGCGTTCCTTCCGGATGTCGGAGGATGCCAAGTACGTGGCGCTTTGCCTGCCGCACGTGCTGATGCGGCTGCCGTACGGACCGGACACCGACCCCGTCGAATCCTTTCAGTTCGAGGAGGACGTCGCCGGCGGCGATCATGGCAAGTACCTCTGGGGCAACGCCGCTTACTGTCTTGCCGGCCGCATCACCGACGCCTTCTCCAGGTACGGCTGGACCGCGGCCATCCGCGGCGTCGAAGGGGGCGGGGCGGTCACAGGTCTTCCCTTCCACACCTTCGACACCGGCGAAGGAGAACTTGCAGCCAAGTGCCCGACGGAGATCGCCATCACCGACCGGCGCGAGAAGGAACTCGCCGACCTGGGCTTCGTACCCCTGGTCCACTGCAAAGGGACCGACATGGCTGCGTTCTTCAGCATCCAGAGCGCACACAAGCCCAAGTTATACGACAGCGATGTCGCCAACGCCAACGCGAGACTCTCGGCACAGCTGCAGTACATTCTCTCGGTGTCGCGTTTTGCTCACTACCTGAAGGCCATGATGAGGGACAAGATCGGCAGCTTCGGGACCAGGAAAAACATTGAGGATTACCTGAACCGGTGGATCAGCCGTTATGTTTTGCTGGATGACGATGCCGGGCAGGAGATGAAAGCCCGCTTCCCGCTGAGGGAGGCGCGGATCGAGGTCTTCGATCAGCCGGGCCGGCCGGGATGCTACCGCGCCGTCGCTTTCTTGAAGCCGCACTACCAGTTGGATGAACTGACCATTTCGTTGCGGCTCGTCGCCAACCTCCCTTCGCCCCGGAAGGGCTGAAGTGGTGAAAATGCGCAAAAGGAGGATGCACCATGGCCTTTGATGCCTTCCTGAAGATAGAGGGAATCCCCGGAGAGAGCAGCGACGACAAGCACCGGGACTGGATCGAGGTTCTATCCTACAACTTCTCCGTCACCCAGCCCGCCTCAGGCACCGCCAGCAGCGCGGGTGGTGCCTCCGCGGAGCGGGCGAGCTTCTCCGACTTCAGCATTGTCAAGGTGCTGGACAAGGCGAGCCCCAAGCTGTTCGAGGCCTGCGCCACCGGCAGGCACATCCCCAGCGTCACGCTGGAAATCTGCCGGGCCGGAGGGGATAAGCTCAAGTACATGGAGTACAAACTCTCCAACGTCATCATCAGCCTCAACCGCCCCGGCGGCAGCGCCCACGGCGGCGAACCCATCCCGGTCGAGGAGATCGCCTTCAACTACGGCAAGATCGAACTCGCCTACACCCAGCAAAACCGCTCCGACGGCTCCGGCGGGGGACAAGTGGCAGCCGGGTGGAACCTCGAGACCAACAAGAAAGTGTAATGACAATGCTGCCGATGGCGGGAGGGCGCATGCGATACCAGCCGGAACCGAGAAGATCCTTACTGGACAGGCTCACCGACCGCGAGCCTGAATGTCCGGCCGAAACCGCCTGCTCCTCCCGCGACAGTCTCAGGTCGCTGATCGACTCGGTGCTGCGCGACCTGGAGAACCTTTTCAACACCAGGTCCTTCCGGAGTGCAAACCCGCGCGGGGGCCTGGCCCCGTACGTGCCGGTTCCCCTGGATTCCCATCTGCATCGATCCATTCTCAGTTATGGCAGCCGTGACTTCAGCCTGGAGAACCCGCGTTCACACCATGTTCAGCAGGCGATTCGCCTGGAAATCATCAGGCTCCTTGAGTGCTTCGAGCCGCGACTGAAGGACGTGACGGTCTCTTTGGGACCGGAGCAGGGAGAGCGGGCCCTGAACTTCCGGATCGAGGCGTTACTGCAAGTCGAGCCGGTAGCACTCCCGACGGCCTTCGACACCCATTTCGACATCAACAGCGGCAGCTATACCATCCTCTCGTGATCGATTATGCCCGATGACATCCTCTACTACTTCGAAAGAGAGCTCAGCTACCTGCGCGACACGGGAAGCGGTTTCGCCAGGAAGTATCCCAAGGTGGCGGGGAGGCTCCTGCTTGAGCCGGGCAAGTGCGAGGACCCGCACACCGAGCGCCTGATCGAGGCATTCGCCTTTTTGTGCGCCCGCATCCAGCGCAAGATCGACGATGGTCTGCCGGAGATCACCCAGGCGCTTTTGCAGGTTGTCTATCCGCAACTGACGGCTCCGATCCCGTCCTGCGCGGTGGTGAAGTTCGCACCCCTCTTCAGGAACGTGCCGCAGGGGGGGTACGAGATCGCCAAAGGGACGCCTCTCTTCTCCAAACCGGTTGACGACGTGCCGTGCCAATTCAAGACTGTCTACCCTGTCGCCCTTCTTCCCGTGGAGGTCATCGATGCGTCGTTAGAGGCGCCGGTAAAGCTGGTAAAAGGCGCACAGCAGGTGGTGCGGGTTCGGTTGTTGCTGCACAGCGCCTCCGGCTTTGCGGGCGATACGCTGCGCTTTTATCTGAACGGCCAGCCCCAGCACGTCTTCCCGCTGTACCAACTGCTGCTGAATCACCTCTGCTCAGTTGAATACGTGCCGGCCGGTGCATCGTTCGCTGATTCCATGCAACTGCCGCCCGATTCCCTGCGGCCTGTCGGCTTTGCTGCAGATGAGGAGCTTCTGCCGTACCCGGAACAGTCTTTCCCGGGATATCGGCTGCTCCTCGAGTACTTCGCGTTTCCGCACAAGTTCCTTTTCATCGATCTCAACGGGCTGTCGGTGCTCTGGAAAGGTGCGGCCTTCGGTGATGCCGTCGAGCTGCTTTTTTACCTCGACACCGCTGCGCCGGAGTCTGTAGTGGTCGGGGCGGAGACCTTCTGCCTCTATGCGACCCCTGTCGTCAATGTTTTCCAGAAGATAGCCGAGCCGATCAGGCACAACCACGGCAAGAGCGAGTACAGGATCATACCCGACCTGAGACGTGAGGGGGCCCTCGAGGTACTCAGTGTCGATGAGGTCACAGCTACCGGGGCAACTTCCCCCGGTGAGGTAAAGCGCTACCGCCCCGTATTCTCGGGGAGCGGTGGGGAGGATGGTGCAGGTTTATGGCAGATGCAGCGGCGGCCTACATCGCGCCTGCACGACGGGGGCACCGACGCTTTTCTTTCCGTTTGCGAACTTGACCAAGCTGCGATTGCTCCGTTGGAAGAAACGCTTCTGGTGCGCGTGACCTGCTCCAACCGCGACCTCCCCGTTAGGCTTCCTTTCGGCGATCCTGCCGGAGATTTCGACACGGAATCTACCGCGCCGCTCGCCTTCATCAACTGCCTTCTCAAACCGACCCCCTCTCTTCGTCCGTTCCTCGAAGGGGGGCAGCAACGCCGCCTGATCTCCCATCTCTCCCTGAACCACATTTCCATTGTTGAAGGAGGTGCCGGAGCGCTGAGGCAACTCCTGTCGCTGTATGACTTTGCCTCGTCCTCTACCACCCGGCACCAGATAAACGGCATCGTGTCGGTGAGGTCCCGAACGGTTACCAGGAGAATGGGAGCAGGGTTCTGCCGCGGGTTGGAAGTGACCGTTGTATTCGATGAAGAGAGGTACGTGGGCAGCGGCGTTTACCTCTTCGCCTCCATTTTGGAGAGGTTCCTGGGGCAGTACGTGGCGGTCAACTCACTCGTGCAGCTTGTGGCCGTGAGCGCAAGCAGCGACGCGGTCATCAAACGCTGGCCTCCCAGAACCGGCGACAAGGTGCTGCTGTGAAAGTAAATGCGCCGAATCAGTCTGGTCGGAGTTTCTTTGCGACCGTCCGTCTGCTGGAACGGATGTATCGGGGCCACCACGACGTAGCAGCACCCTCATCGCCAGACACCGAAAAAATCCGCTTCACAGTGAGGAAAGGCTTTGGGTTTGCGACAGGCGACATCACCGGGACTACCGTCGATGAGGACGGATCTGCCAAAGTAGAAGTTGCCATGATGGGGCTCATCGGTCCGTCGGGAGTATTGCCGCATTGGTACCATGAACTGCTTTTGGAGCGGGAGAGGGCGAACGATCACGCCATGGGCGACTTCTATGACCTCTTTCATCACCGCCTCATCTCCATCTTTTACCGTGGCTGGAAGCGCAACTCGCTTTTGCCACAGAAGAAAAGCGACAACAGCGATGTCGTCTCCAATCATCTCTTCAGCTTTCTCGGACTCGGGACCGAGGGGCTTCGGGATAAGATCTCAGCATCGGAGGAGGCATTGCTGCACTTTTGCGGCCTGGCAAGTCGGCAGACGGCCTCAGCCGGTACGATCGCCCGGATCGTGCAAAGTCTGCTCGGCGTGGATGCCGATGTCGAGCCATTGGTGCCGCGCACCGTCAACCTGGAGCCGTCGGACCGGACCATGCTGGGCCAGAACAATTGCCTGCTTGGTGTCGACGCCGTCTGTGGCAGCCAGACTTGCGACATTCAGTCCACCTTCCGGCTTTGTCTGGGGCCTATGGCTTTCCACGACTTCATTGATCTGTCGTCAGAGTTGAGACTGAAACAGCTGGTTCCACTGATCAGGTTCCTGGTGGGACCCGAGTACGAGTTCGAGGTCCGGCTCTTTTTGAGGAAAGAGGAAATTCCCGGGTGCAGGCTCGGCGGGGCAACTACCGATGCAGCAAGGCTTGGCCGTTCCACCTGGCTCAAAGCACCAGGCTCCGTGCTCGATGCGGACCCGTTCGTGACCATCGATCCCGACGAAGTCTCGAATTTGACAGCTTCGTAAAAGTGGGGAAGCCATGTTTGCAGATGCGATAAAGAGGGCACTGGCGCCAGAGCTAGCGCGCAAGAAGTCGCACGGGCTGCAGGAACTGCAGGAATCCGCTGACCGAGAAAACCGTGCGATGCGGCGGTGCAGTTTCCCTGGTTGAGCCCGGAAGAAGTGCGGGCCAGACGTGAAAAGCAAAATGGGTCGTTATCGCATAACAGGTGAGGTGTAGCGCATGGCGATCACACAGCGTGACAGGCTCATTTCCATACGCACCTCACTGGGTGAAGATGCCCTTCTCTTGACGGATCTAACGGGAGAGGAGGGGATCTCCCGCAGTTTCAACTTCGAGCTGTCTTTGCTGTCTGAACGTCACGCGATTCCGCTCGAAGCCCTGCCGGGCAGCAACGCAACGGTCTCCATAACCTTGGCCAACGGCAACAATAGGTACCTGAACGGGATCATTTCAAGCTTCTCCCAAGGCAGATCGAGCGGCGAGGACGGAGAAGATCGCGGCTTCTCCTTTTACAGGTGCACCCTGGTTTCCTGGTTCTGGACCCTCAGCAAGTGCGCCGACATAAGGATATTTCAGAACCGCTCAACCCCGGAGATCGTGGAGCAGGTATTCGACAGCCTTGGTTTTACCTGGTACCGCTTCGATTTG
Organism: Geomonas subterranea; assembly: GCF_019063845.1. NCBI lineage: Bacteria > Pseudomonadati > Thermodesulfobacteriota > Desulfuromonadia > Geobacterales > Geobacteraceae > Geomonas > Geomonas subterranea. The sequence continues at coordinate 2,341,581 of NZ_CP077683.1, read as the reverse complement.
CGGGGGAGCTACGACAAAAGAGAGTTCTGCGTCCAGTACCGCGAAACCACCTTCAACTTCGTCTCCCGGCTTCTTGAGGAAGAAGGGCTCTTCTATTTCTTCCGGCATGAAGACGGCAAACACACCATGATCATCGCTGATTCCCCGGACGCAAACCTCCCGTGCCCGTTTCAGCAGGACGCTTCATCGCGCCCCAACGCAACGGGCACCAGGAACCAGGACGTCATTACCTCTCTGGAAGTCACGCGATACATGCATCCCGCGAAATACTCCCTGGACGACTACAACTTCACCATTCCCAACACCAGCTTGAAATCGGAGGCTCCCGGTGCAGCCCGGGCACAGGCGGCAAAATGCGACATCTACGACGCCCCCGGATGCTATGGTAACAAGGCGACTGGTGATCGACTGGCAAAGATCCGCATGGAGGAAGAAGAAACCTTCGCAACGGTCCTGATTGGCAGTAGCGACTGCCGTGCCTTTGCCAGTGGCTACCGTTTCCAACTCAGGGATCATTGCAGCCCCGGTCTCGACGGAAAGGAGTTCCTCCTGGTGTCGGTAAAGCATGAGGCGATGGAAGGCTACGCTGCCGACTGCATATCCAGTTACCGGAACAGCTTTGAGTGCATCCCTCATCTGACACCGTACCATCCGTCACGTTTGACGCCAAAGCCCGTGGTCCAGGGGGCGCAAACCGCTGTCATCGTCGGGCCTCCCGGAGAGGAGATATGGACCGACCGGCATGGCCGGGTGAAGGTCCACTTCCACTGGGACCGTGCGGGGAAACGGGACGACAGCTGTTCGTGCTGGATCAGGGTGAGCCACCCTTGGGCCGGAAGCGGCTGGGGCGCCTTCTTCGTGCCGCGGGTGGGGCAGGAGGTCGTGGTGGAATTCCTGGAAGGCGATCCGGACCGGCCCATCATCATCGGCCAACTCTATAACGGCATGAATCTGCCGCCGTACCAGTTGCCCGAGCAAAAGACCAGAAGTTGTATCAAGTCGTGTTCGACGCCGGAGAGACGAGGGCACAACGAACTGCGCTTTGAGGACAAAAAAGGAGAAGAGCATCTGTACCTTCACGCGGAACGGGAGCAGGTGAATCTGGTAAAGGTGGATTCACTGGAGTGGGTGGGACAGGACCGCCACTTGGTTGTGAACCGGGACCGGCTGGAGAAGGTGTCCCGCGATCAGCACCTGCTGGTCATGGGAGATCTGCACCAGAAGGTTGGTGGCGACCTTTCCCTGTCGGTGGGTGCCGACGTCCACGTGAAGGTGGCAACAAAGTACGCCCTGCAGTCAGGGGAGGATATACACATTCAGGCGGCCAAAAGCGTGGTGTTGGAGTCTTTAACCCAGGTGTCGCTGAGGGTGGGCGGTAACTTCATCACGGTGAGTCCTGCGGGAGTTACCATAGTCGGCAATATCCTGACCAGCGGGGCGCCGCCGGCCTCTTGCCCTGGCGCATCGCCGGAGCAGCCGAAACCGCCAAAAGAAGCAGGATAACCCGGACTTCAGGTTTTATGACCCATCGGTCCTCAGAAAATACCTCCCCGGATGCACAGACGAGGAGGCTGCAGAGTTTTTCGGACCGGTACAGTGGATAGTTGCAGAGGAAAATGCCCCGGGAACGGCAAGAAAGTTTTTCCTTACCGACGCCGCATCGCGTGATGACAGAAGGAGCATCGCCTGGGGCTATCAGAGGATTGGGGAGGTGTCATGGAAATCAGAACTGAGCCAATGAACGACGTGGCGCGGGCCGCGTTCTTGGAGCGACTGGATGCCGCTTTGATGCGGGACTTGACCGATTACCACAAGATCGAGCGCGACCAGCGCTGACAATTCCTTGCCGGCGCCACCGAACTCGCAGAGAGCAAGGGGTTCAAGTCGGAGCAGGGGATAGCCTCGTACCTCCTGGCCCTGTGGTATCTCGACATCGACTTCGAGGACAAGAGCCCGGAACTGGAGTCGCTGCTGACTTCCTCGCTGCCTGAGGTGCGTCGCATTCATGGTATGAACCAATGGGTTGAGGCCCTCTTGGGCGAACCTGACAACGTCGCCGCTGCGGATGACGCTCTGAAAAGGGCGCTGCAGCTCACTGAGTCTTGGGGCAACTGACATAAAAGGCCCACGCCTCGGCCTCTGGCGGTAGCAGAGGTCGGCGCGACTTTCATAACGGGAATCCCGCCTTCACCCTCGCTGTATCCATCCATCCCGCTCCCAAAAAACTTCCGCAAAATTTAGCTGTTGACATAAGGCAGTATCTTCTTTATAAAACTGATAACAGTTTTCATTATCGCTGTAGTGGTCATTTGAAAAGATTCAGTCAGTGCGGGTAACGTGATGTGAATCAGGCGGGATCCATTGTCAGGAGCTGTGGAGGGGATATGAGCAGTGCTGTTGGAATCAAAGAGGAATTGTCAGCGGCAAACGGTGCCGGTGCGCCCGGGTCGACCCTGTCGAGGGCCGCGTGGCAGGATTTCGCGGGGCTTTACCCGACCGATAAGGAATGTCTCGCCTCCTTCCTCGCGCTGGAACTTGCCGAGGTACTGCAGGGCGCCAAGCCGGCAAACCTCGTCTGCCTTGCCAACAAGCGCCGTTCCTGCGGTCGCAACCTCTACCTCCTCTGGAAAGAGTATGGTGCAGCGCTCCTCGAAGAGAGCGGGCTCAAGGTGCGGGTTCTCGACGACCGCGGCTCTTCCATTTTGCTCCTGCTCTACTCGCACGAGGCACTGGGCGGTTTGCTCGCCCAGAAAAGCGTGCGCATCATCCTGGGCAAGGCCGGCTATGGCAGTGTCCACGACTTCGACGCGGTCCTGGACGAACTGGAAACGCGTGTGACGGGGGAGGGGTTCCCGCACGAGATCGGCGTGTTCCTCGGCTACCCGCTCAAGGACGTGATCGGTTTCATGGGGTGGGCGCCGCTAGCCTTCACCTGCCAGGGGCCTTGGAAGATATTCGGCAAGCCGGAGCAGAGCCTGCGGCTTGCCCAATGCCACCGCGAGTGCCGCAGCCGGATGTCGCATCGCCTCGCTTCCGGATGCAACCCGGTGGAGTGCTTGAGAACCCGCATCGGCACTGTTGCCGATGCGTACCAGCAGCAAGCCCCCCTTTTTTTGGCAGTGTCGTGAAAGTGAATATCAAAGCCGGGGCGTCGGCGCCTCGAAGGAGGGCATTATGTGCATAGCTCTGATCGGCGGCATGGACCGCTTGGGAAAACACTACCTGGAGGAGGCCGAACGCGCCGGTGTGAAGCTGCAGTTTTTCAGCACCTCCGAAAACAACATCGCCGCCAAGCTGAAAAAAGCCGACGCGATGGTGATCTTCACCAACAAGGTGTCGCACCGCGTGAAGATCGAGGCGATGCAGGTGGCGAAGGCCAACAACATCCCGGTGCTGATGGAACATGCCTGCGGCGTATGCACCTTCAGGAACTGCCTTGAGTGCCTCGCCCGCAACTGTCACTAGGGCGCATGCTGCAAATTCGGCTTCATATTGGACCGCATCTGTGTTAGGTGTAGCCCTGTTCTACATCAAGCCGATGTGCCAGGATCTGCATGACCGATGTGACTGACAGGACTTCCCGCGGGCTGGCGGTGATGGGTGCGCTTTTGGTCCCCTTCACCGTCCTCTGCGTTTTCTACATCGACATACCGGTTGCCGCTTTCGTCAGGGATTACCTCTACGCCAACCGGCATTGGGGCGCGGTAACGTCCGAGCTCCCCGACCTTTTGCTTTCCGTGGTCATCGTCTCCACGGCCGGTTCCTGTGTGCTGTACCTGTTCCGTTCCGGCAGGGGCATCCTGGACCGTGCCACGCTGCTGGCCAAAGAGGTTCTCCTGCTGGCGCCGGCGTCCTACCTCGTCAAGGCGCTGTTGAAAATTGCCTTTGGTCGCTCCAATACCCGCTATTGGCTGCGTGCACCGGGCGACTACGGCTTCCATTGGTTCCAGATGAAGGAACACTGCGAAGGTTTCCCTTCGGGACACATGCTGGTCATCGTCGCGCTTCTTGCGGCGCTCTGGCGCTTCTACCCCGAAACCCGCTCCATCGGCATCGTTACCTCCGTTCTGCTCGGCGTCGCCCTGGTCGCCACCAACTACCATTTTTTCAGCGACGTGGTCGTCGGCGCCTATCTCGCCCTTCTGCTCGAGGTGATGGTTTCACGCCTCATTTTTTGCAGGCGCGGCGCCTCTTCCGACTGAACGGCTGCCACGTGCGGCCGCGTCCGGCGTGGCTTTGCTTCCGGTTTTTTCCCTTGCATCGCAGGCCGAAATCCCTTATATTTCAACAGCACATCGAAGATAGCAGGAACGCTTAAACCAACGATACGTAGCAGATGAGCGGTGGGGTGCCACCGCGATCAGATAACGCATGGAAAGGGTTTAGCCGCCGACGGTTAAGCCCTTTTTGTTTGAGCATAAAAAGGTCAGGGAGGCCCAATGGAAAGAAGAGCTTTAACTGCAGGAGACATGGTCGATTCGCAATGCACGCGTTGCAAGGCACTGTTGAACCACACCATCGTGGCGATGGTGGCGGGTCAGGTGGTGCGGGTAAAATGCAACACCTGCGGCAGCGAGCACAACCATCGTCCTGCGAAAGAACCTAAGGCCGCCACCGTTAAGGGAGCAAAGGCTGAAAAAGCGGTGAAGGCGCCGCGCACCAGGGCGGCTAAGGCACCCGCGATATCCGACGAGGCGATCTGGGAGGAGATGATTCAGCCTCTGGACCCGGACCTCGCCATTCCGTACAGCATGGAAGGGAAGTTCAAGACCAACACGCTGATCAGCCATCCCACCTTCGGGACGGGGGTCGTGGCGTCGTGTCAGGCGGGTAAGGTGGAGGTCGTCTTCAAGACCGGCCGCAAGCTTTTGAGGAGCGCCTGCTAACAGCATCAGAGAGTACGTGAAATAAGAAGGGGCTGCCTGTTTCCACATCGGCAGCCCCTTTTTTGTACAAAAAAGCAAACCATTGGCCACGGAGAACATCTGAGGAAATCTGAGAACGTCAAAAAACTCTTCTTTGCTTTTCTCCGAAGTTCTCAGACTTTCTCCGTGGCCAATGTTTTGATTATTTCTTGACCCTGAATCCGGCCCTCTCCCACCCGGACAGGTCGTTGGCCGGCTTTTGTTCCTTCGCCTTCGGCTGTCCTTTCGGCGTCGCGTTCTTCTGCGCCTGCTCCGGCGCGGCCTGCTTGATGGAGAGGGAGATGCGCTTGGTCTGCGGGTCAGCCGAGAGGACCTTCACCTTCACGATCTCGCCGACCTTCACCGCCTCGTTGGGATCCTTGCAGTAGCGGTGCGACAACTGGCTTACGTGCACGAGTCCGTCCTGGTGCACGCCGATGTCGACGAACGCGCCGAAGGCCGCCACGTTGGTGACCACCCCCTGCAGGATCATTCCCTCCTTCAGGTCGGCTATGGTCACCACGTCGTCACGGAAGGCGGCGGTCTGGAACTGCTCGCGCGGGTCGCGCCCGGGCTTCTTCAACTCGGCCAGGATGTCCCTAAGCGTCGGGAGACCGATGCTGCCGGTGACGTAGCGCTCCAGCTTGATCCCCGCGGAAAGGGCGGGATCGGTGGCGAGCTGGGCCACGGTGACGCCGAGATCGGCAGCCATCCGCTCGACCACCGCGTAGTTCTCGGGGTGCACCGCCGTGTTGTCCAAGGGGTTCTCTCCGCCGCGGATGCGCAGAAAGCCCGCCGCCTGCTCGAACGCCTTCGGGCCGAAGCGGGGCACCTTCAGGAGCGCCTGCCTGGTCGGGAAGGCGCCGTTCTCGTCGCGGAATTTCACGATGGCGCGCCCCTGGCTCTCGGAGAGACCCGCCACGTAGGAGAGAAGCGCCCAGGAGGCGCTGTTCAGGTCGACGCCGACGTAGTTGACGCAGGATTCCACCACCGCGTCCAGCGCCTTCTTCAAAAGGGACTGGTTCACGTCATGCTGGTACTGACCGACGCCGATGCTCTTCGGGTCGATCTTCACCAGCTCCGCCAGCGGGTCCTGAAGCCTGCGACCGATGGAGATGGCACCGCGGATGGTGAGGTCCAACTCCGGGAACTCCTCGCGGGCGATCTCCGAGGCCGAGTAGATCGAGGCACCCGCCTCGTTCACCATCACCGTTTCGGCCTTGACGCCGGCCGAACGGAGCGCTTCGCGCACGAACACCTCGGTTTCGCGACCGCCGGTGCCGTTGCCTATGGCGATCAGGCGCAGGTCGTGACGCTCCACGAGACGCACCAGCTCGGCTCCGGCGCTTTCCGCTTTCGGCCCGCCGGTGTGCGGGTAGATGGTCGACTGCTCCAGGAAACGTCCGGTCTCGCTGATGGCGGCGAGCTTGCATCCGGTCCTCAGCCCCGGGTCGACCCCCAGCACGCGCCTGCCGCCCGCGGGGGGGAGGAGCAGCAGGTTTCGCAGGTTCTGCGCGAACACCGCGATGGCGGCCTCGTCGGCCTTCGTTTTCGCCTCCAGCCTCAGCTCCACCTCGATGGAGGGAGCGATGAGCCGCTTGTAGGCATCGAGGGCGACGGCGGCCAGCACTTCCTTGAAGATGCTTTCCCGCTTGATCAGCCCGCCCCTAAGCCGCGCCACGATCTCCTCTTCCGGCGCCAGCAGGGTGAGGCGCAGCACCTCCTCCTTCTCCCCCCGCCTCATCGCCAGCATGCGGTGCGACGGTATCGTTTTGAGAGGCTCCTGGTAGTCGTAATACATCTTGAACTTGCCTTCGCGATCCGCCCCCTCGCTTAGAAGCTGCGACGCGAAGATCCCCTCGGCGCGGGTGAAGTCGCGCACCATGGCGCGCCGGTCGGCGTCTTCGGAGAGCTGCTCGGCCAGGATATGCGAGGCCCCTTCCAGGGCGGCAGCCGCGTCGGGAACTCCCAGTTCCTCATTGATAAACGGAGCCGCGGCGTCAGCCGCCGAGCCTGCAGTCAACTCCTGCGCCAGTACCAGTTGGGCCAGCGGTTCTAGGCCGCGTTCCCGAGCGATGGTCGCCTTGGTGCGGCGCTTGGGCTTGTAGGGAAGGTAGAGGTCTTCGAGCTCGGTCTTCTTGCGGGTGGTCGCGATGCGCGCGGAAAGTTCCGGCGTCAGTTTTCCCTGCTCTTCGATACTTTTCAGCACCGTTGCCTTGCGATCGGCCAGTTCACGGTGGTAGTTGAGCAGGTCCTCGATCTGGCGGATCTGCACCTCGTCCAGCTCTCCGGTCTGCTCCTTCCGGTAGCGCGCGATGAAGGGGACGGTGCCCCCCTCGTTCAAAAGCGCAACGGTTGCGAGCACTCCGCCGCGCGGAAGCCCGCTTTCTTCGACAACTATTTCCAGTAACTGCGGTGCGTCTGTAGCGTGCATGTTTAAAAGATCTCCTCAAAAAAAACCGGTTACCGGCAATCTTTCGCTACCTTGTCGCTTCCCCCTTTGCATAAAGGGGAGTGGGGACAACCAAAAGCAAATCCCCCTACGTCCCCCTCTGCCAAACGAGGACCTTTACCGGGGGAAGATACTGACCGGCAAAAAAAGAGGTACTTCTTACACTCTTTGGGCGCCGGGGGCAAGAACTTTCCCGCCTGCCGCCTAGGCGAGGAACCCCTGTTTCTCGTACCCGGCAAGCTTTCTGTACAGGGTGGCGATGCCGATGTTCAGCTCCGCCGCCGTGCGCGCCTTGTTGTTCCCCGTGGCCCGCAATGCCGCCAGGATGTACTCCCGTTCCACCTCTTCCAGCGGGCGCACCGTTTCCACGATGCCCGGTCTTGGCAGCGCCGACCTTAACTCTTCCGGCAGATCCTCGAGGTCGGCGCGGCTGTCCAGGCAAAGCGCCACGGCGTGCTCCACCGCGTTCTGCAACTCCCGCACGTTGCCGGGCCAGGTGTAGCGCAGCAGCTGGTCGGCCGCCTTGGGCGTGAAACCGGTGACCTTGCGCCCGGCGCGCTTGGAAGCCTGCTCCAGGAAGATGCGCGCCAGGGGGAGGATGTCCTCGTTTCTTTCCCTCAGCGGAGGGACCCGTACCTCGATCACCCTGAGCCGGTAGTAGAGGTCGCGCCGGAAGTTCCCCTTGCTCACCTCGTCGGAGAGGTTCCTGTTGGTGGCGGCGACCACCCTGATGTCGACCTGCCGCGACTTGTTTTCCCCGACCCGTCTCACCTCCCGCTCCTGCAGCACGCGTAGCAGCTTCACCTGCATGGACTGGGACACCTCCCCGATCTCGTCCAGGAACAGGGTGCCGCCGTTCGCCGCCTCGATGAGTCCCATCTTGTCCCGGTCCGCCCCGGTGAAGGCTCCCTTGGCGTGGCCGAAGAGTTCGCTCTCCAGGAGGGTCTCGGTGAGGGCGCCGCAGTTCACCGCCACGAAGGGACGCCCCGCGCGGGCGGATTCCTCGTGGATCAGCCGGGCGATGCGCTCCTTGCCCGCGCCGCTCTCGCCGGTCACGATCACCGAGGAGTCGACGCGCGCGATGCGCCGGGTCAGCTCCACCACCTGCCGCATCGCCCCCGAACGTGCGGTGATGCAGCCGAATTCCTCCCCCCCCGCGCTGAGGCAGGACATCTGGCGCCGCTGCTTCTTCAGGCGCTCCTCGGTATCACGCAGCGCTTTCGCCAGGTTCTGGAACACCTCGTCGCCGCTCTCGGATTCGAAGTAGGGAAGATACGGCTCGAGGGCCTCGCCCCACTGTTCCCTCGTTCTTCCCTCGACGTGGCAGACCGCGTCCCCCTTGCCGCAGCAGCGGTCCTCGATGAAGTACACCTTTTCGCCCCTCCAGTACGAGACGTAACCGCTGGCGAAGCCGGTCAGGGTCCAGCAGACCGAATCCTCGGAAAGGCCCAGGTGCAAAAGGTGCTGCTCGACCTCGTAGGAGTCGTACCAGAAGGACTGCACCAGCGGCTGGTCGTCGCTGCCGTCGCTGCGCTTGTTTTCCTCGACCCGGACCATCCCCTGCAGCATGTGCAGCTTGGGGCCGGTCCAGCTGTCGGCGAAGAGGTCGGGGAATTCCAGCTTCAGGCTTTCCGCCGTCATCCTGCCATGGGCGTAGCCGAACCTGGTCAGGATGCTGCGCGCGGCGGCCATTCCCAGCGAGTTGATCAGCTCTTTGCGCAAAAGCCCCAGGGCGACGGCATCGAAGATGATGGCCCTGCGCCCCATGAAGAACATGGTCCCTCCGTCGGGACGGAAGGAAAGTAGTTCCCGTAAATCCAGATCCGCCGATTGCATACCCGCCTCCTAGCCTGCCTACCAGAATAATAAAGCACCATATCATAATGATAGGCATTTTCCACACTGTATACGGGTCTTTTCCGCAAGTTGTCAATATTTCATTCTTTTTATCATGGCACGCTCGCTGCTATTCCCACATCAAAAGCAGGTTATTTGGCAACTGTCGACGGAACGGGGCCGGCTCTCGCAGCCTTGGCCTCCATGATTACCGGCCGACAACACGAATGGGAGGTTCAACGTGGGGAAGAAATTTTTCGTATCGCTAACGCTGCTGGCCGCACTGGGAGCGGGGATGTTCCTGCCGCAGCGCGAGGCCCTGGCGGCGACTATCAAGGGGAAGCACGGCTCCGAGGGGCTCGGCTGTGCCGACTGCCACAAGACCGATAAACCGGCTGCTGCCGCGGGCGTCGAGGCCTGCCTCGACTGTCACGGCGGCTACGACAAGATGGCGGAGCGCACCAAGGGGATGCACAACAACCCGCACGACTCCCACCTGGGGAGGATGGCGTGCCTCAAGTGTCACCGGGTGCACGCCCCTTCTGAATACCTGTGCCTGGAGTGCCACAGCGACTTCGAATTCAAGGACAAGTAGCTCGAACTGTTCAGGACGCGGCGACCCCGCGTCTCACCAACCCCTGAGGGGAAATCACAGAGGAGGAATCGATGAGGAGAGTTCGAGGTATGGCGGTGGTGTTCGTCGCCCTTTTCGCCTTCGCCGCTCCGGCGATGGCAGAGAAGGAGATGAAGACCGACGTAGTGGTGGTGGGCGCCGGCACTTCCGGCCTGGCGGCCGCGGTACAGGCGCTGCAGCAGGGCGCCAAGGTAGTGGTGCTCGAGAAGCAGGCCAAGGTCGGCGGCACCGGCAGCTTCTGCGAAGGGGTCTTCGCAGCCGAGAGCAAGCAGCAAAAGCGCATCGGCATCGACGTCAGCAAGGATTTCGCCTTCAAGTTGATCATGAACTACAGCCACTGGAAGGCCAACGGCGCCCTGGCCAAGAACTTCGTGGACAAGTCCGCCGAGACCATCGACTGGCTCGACGACCTGGGCGTGAAGATCGAGTACGTCGGCGTCGGCGGCTTCGGCGGCCCGCTCACCTGGCACGTCATCGCCCCGGGGCCGGACTACCCGGACAAGAACCCCAGGGACTTCCACTGCCAGAGGATGATCAACGTCTTCGAGAAGTACGTGCAGGATCACGGCGGCAAGATCCTCCTGGAGACCCCGGGGACCGACCTGATCACCGAGAACGGCAAGGTGGTCGGCGTGGTGGCCAAGGAGAAGTCCGGCGAACAGCTGAAGATCAGGGCCAAGGCCGTGATCATCGCCACCGGCGGCTTCGCCAACAACAAGGAGATGATGAAGAAGTACGTCGAGTACCCGGAGGTGATCCCGGTCGGCAACATCGGCAAGGACGGCGACGGCATCAGGATGGCCGAGAAGGCCGGCGCGCAGCTTGAGGGGATGGGGACCGTCGAGGCGTACCGCCCGGGCCTCCCCGGCTTCCACCCGGCCGACCAGATGATCGCCCTCGCGGTGCAGCCCTACTTCTGGGTCACCCCGCGCGGCGAGCGCTACGTCGACGAGTCCAGCGTCGAGTTCTGGCCCTACGCCGGCAACGCCATCACCAGGATCGGCGGCACCGCCTACTCCATCTTCGACGAGTCCACCAGGAAGCTGGCGGTCGAGAAAGGGATCGAGATGCCGCTGGGTGAGTGGGTGCTGCAGGGGACCAAGCTCGCCAAGTTCGACGAATCTTTCAACAAGGAACTCGTCAGGAAGCGCGGCTTCGCCTTCAAGGCCGATTCCATCGAGGACCTGGCCAAGCAGCTCAACATGGATCCCAAGATCCTGAAGGCGAGCGTGGAGACCATGAACAAGTCCGCGGCCGTGCGCGAGGACAGCCAGTTCAACAAGCGGTCCAAGTACCTCCGTCCCATCGCCACCGGCCCCTTCTACGCGGTCAAGCTCCTGCCGCGTCACCTGGGGACCCTTGGCGGCGTGAAGATCTCCGGCAACACCGAGGCGCTCAACGCCAAGGGAGAACCGATCCCGGGTCTCTACGCGGTCGGCACCGACTCCGGCGGCATGTACGGCGACAGCTACGATCTGCTCCTGGGAGGGGGAACCGCGGGCTACGCCATCAACTCCGGTCGCATCGCCGCGGAGAACGCGCTCAAGTACGCCGGCATGAACAAGTAGCTTCTTACCTGCCGTGGCGGTGACGCCGCCACGGCAGCCGCAGGTATTGCAACTAATTCAACGACCACCAATCGAAAGGGAACAGTACCATGAAGAAGATTAACATCGCGGCCATGACCGTCGCTGCGGCCCTGGCGTGCTCCGCGCCCGCACTGGCCATCGATCTCAACGCCTACGGCAACATCAAGCTCGGGACCTTCTGGACCCAGAACTCCTTCTACAGCGCGGCCACCGGCGCCGCCCGTCACGACAGCGACTTCAGCCTGGACAACTTCGGTGACAGCTTCATCGGCGTCAAGGTGAAGGACGGGGAATACTCCGGCGTTGCCGAGGTCGGCCTTTACAACCCGAAGGCGTACTCCAAGGGGGTGGAAGTGCGGCTCCTCTACGGCGAGTGGGATTTCGGCGAGGGTAAACTGCGCATCGGCAAGACGCCGAGCCCCTACGTGTTCCGCTCCCAGCAGGTCTGGGACAGCGACGGCGGCTTCAACGGCTACGGCTCGCTCTGGGACGGCCGCTACGCCAACATCAAGGTGACCATGAACAACGGCTTCTACGTCGACGCCATGCAGCCGCGCGTCGGCAACCAGGCCAACAACACCACCAACGTCTCCCCCAACGCCGACGTGACCGCGGCCTACAGCCAGACCGGGAACAGCTACGCGGCCACCTACACCGACTACGACACCATGCTCCCCAAGATGGTGGTCGGCTACGAAGGGAAACTGAACAACTGGACCTACGGCGGCGGCGTCGCCGGCAACTGGTACAAGGTGACCAGCTCGACCAACAACTCCACCCCGGTGACGCACGACATCTATTCCTACCTCGCCTTCTTCCACGGCAAGGTGGATCTTGCGCCGGTTGAATTGAGCTACAACGTATTCACCGGCCAGAACACCGGCGACCTGATGAGCACCGCGACCGGCAACGGTACCGGCAACACCCTGGCCAACCCCGGCCAGGCTAACGGCGCCTACTACGACACGCTGCACGGCAAGAACTCCCACACCTACGGCGGTTTCGGGCAAGTGGGATACCGGGCCAGCGACCGTGCCATGTTCTACACCGGCGCCTCCTACGTCAGGGACGACAACCCGATCGCCCACGCCGACGCCCGCATGGCCGCCTTCGTCAACATGAACTATGCCCTCGGCAAACACATCAACATCGTCCCGGAGATCGACTACCTGAACGACTTCAAGAACTCCCTGGGACAGAAAGAGCCGCGTTCCCTGATCGCCGGCGCCAAGTGGCAGATGACCTTTTAACACCACGATGCTCCGGCAAGCGCCGGAGATCCCGGCCATGGCGGCGGGGGGACGCTCCCCCCGCCGCCATGGGCACACACGATCAGCGATGACCTCCCCTCCCAGTCCCTCTCCCTCCGGGAGAGGGTGCCCGAAGGGCGGGTGAGGGCTCTGCCTGCCGCGGTTATTTTGCCCCTGGCAACGCCCTCGCCCTGCCCCTCTCCCGGGGGGAGAGGGGACGTGGACGTATGTGCGGAAGCTCATGCTCAATCGGTAAATGGAAGAAAACGATGGAAAAAAACTGTCAGCTCCTCACTCCGACCGCGCGCGACCCGTATCAGGACACGCTGCACTGGGACAGTCGCTACCGCAGCATCATCGGCCGCCTGAACCGGATGCTGGAGCAGTTGCGTCGCCACCCCTCGTCCGACGTGACCGGCGAGCTCGATCAACTGGTGACGGCGACGCTCACCCAGATCGGACCGGAGGAGCGCTACATGGAACTGGTGGCCTTCCCAAAGGTCAGGGAACACCGGCTTTGTCACCAGTCGATCAGCATCGGGACCGCGAAGCTGCGCTACCGCCTGGCGCTCGGGAAGGGGGCGCCGGCTGACGAACTGGAGCAGATCCGGCGGCTCTGGCTGGAGCACATCGAAGTGCACGACCGGCTCTTCGAGACGTTTCTGACTGCAAGGGGGTAGACGATGCCGGAGCGCGACCTGCTGCGAACCCTGTTCCTGGTCAACTTCGCCGTGACACTGGCTTTCGGCATCGCCGACGCCTTTTTCTCGACCTATCTCTTCAGCCTCGGCGCACGCGGCCTCATGCTCGGGTTGCCGCTGGTCTGCTATTCCCTTGCCAAGATCGTCTGCAGCCCCGCGCTGGGCGCCTGGTCCGAGCGGGTCGGCTACCGCCACGCGGTGCTGGTAAGCCTCGCACTGTACCTTGTGGTCTCAACCGGCTACCTCTTCAATCTCTCCGTTCCGGCCCTCACCGTGCTGCGCCTGCTGCAGGGGGTGAGCTGCGCACTGTTCCGCCCGGTGCTCGTGTCACTGGTAGGAAGTTGCGCCGCCGAGACGAGACGGGGCACGACCCTCGCCACCTTCGACATCTCCTTTTACGGGGCGCTTTGTCTGGGGCCGCTCGCCGGCGGCCTGCTCAAGGACTCTTCCGGCTTCGTCGGCGTGTTTGCCGCCGTTGCCCTTTTGTGCCTGATCGCCCTCTGTGCCGCCCTGTACGGTATCCCCGGCGGCGACCGCTGCGGCGGCAACGCCCCGGGGCACTCGCGGCCCGTGAGTCCTCGTTTATTACGGCGGGATCACGCCGGCAGCTACCGGGCGCTCCTCTTCTTCATCTTCGGCAGGGCCTTCGGCATCTCGCTTACCGGCTCCTTTCTCCCCATCCTCCTTACCGCAAAGCTCGGGCTGACCGGTCTGCGCAGCGGCGCCATCCTCGCATCCGGCACCGTCGCCATGACGCTGCTTTTGCGCCCCATGGGGATCCTCTCCGACCGCGCGCCGCGCCGTCTCCTGGTAACGGCGGGGGGGACCGCGGTGTCCGTTCTCTACTTTCTGGTCCCGGCCGCGCCCGGCTTTTACCAGATGCTGCTGCTCACCCTGGCCATCGGCGCCTGCAGCGTGCTCTCCCAGCCGGCGAGCAGCGCGTTGCTGGTGGAAGAGGGGATGCGGCACGGCATGGCGGTGACGGTGGGCACCTTCAACGCGACGCTGAACCTCGGCTTCGCGGCGGGCCCTCTCTTGGGCGCGCTGCTGCAGGGAAGCCTGGGCATTGCCGCTGTCTTTCACGCCGCCGGGACCGTCGGGCTTGGCGCCGTCGCCCTCTTCGCCCTGCACGGCGGCAGGCCGGAGACGGAAGGAGGGCTCCGGCCGTCCGCCAAAATGGTCCCGGCGGTTTCCGCGACGGCATCCTCCTCATGTGAATCCGTCCCTCCGTACTCTCACGCCGCTTGACCGGGCCCGCGAAAACGGCTATTCTGGCAAAATTTCACATGAGAGGGGCTCGTTATGGTGCGTCCGAGTTGGGATGAATATTTCATCGAGATCACGCGTCTGGTCGCCAAACGCTCCACCTGCCTGAGGCGGCAGGTCGGCGCCGTCCTGGTGAAGGACAAGAACATCCTGGCGACCGGCTACAACGGCGCGCCATCCGGTACGGCCCACTGCCTGGATATCGGCTGCCTCCGCGAGAAGATGGGGATCCCGTCCGGCGAGCGCCACGAACTTTGCCGCGGCCTGCACGCCGAGCAGAACGCCATCATCCAGGCCGCCAAGCACGGCACCTCCATCGAGGGGGCGACCCTGTACTGCAACACCATGCCCTGCATCATCTGCTCGAAGATGGTGATCAACTCCGGCATCAAGCGCGTGGTCTACCTCTCCGGTTACCCGGACCAGCTAGCAGAGGAGATGATCCGCGAGTCGGGCATCGTCGTCGAGAAGTACGAGGAATCGCAGCCATGAAATGTCCATTCTGCAGTTTCAGCGACAGCAAGGTGGTCGATTCCCGCCCCGACAAGGGAGGCGCCGCCATCCGGCGCCGGCGCGAGTGCGAGTCGTGCGGCAAGCGTTTCACCACCCACGAGCGGGTAGAGGAAGTGCTGCCGCTTGTCACCAAGCGTGACGGACGGCGCGAGCCTTTCGACCGTATGAAGCTGGTGGCGGGCCTGCAGAAGGCCTGCGAGAAGAGGCCGGTCTCCGTGGAGACCATCGAGAAGCTGGTCGACCGCCTGGAAACCCGGATGCAGGAGAGCGGCGAGCGCGAGATCCCGACCACCACCCTGGGCGAGTGGATAATGAACGAACTGCACGGCATCGACCAGGTCGCCTACGTCCGTTTCGCCTCCGTGTACCGTTCCTTCAAGGACATCAACGAGTTCATGGTGGAATTGCAGGACCTCCTAAAGAAATAACACCCGGTGGCCGAAGGCTCTACACTTCTTCCCCTCTCCCTCTGGGAGAGGGTGGCCAAAGGCTCCACACTTCTTCCTCTCTCCCTATGGGAGAGGGTGGCCGAAGGCCGGGTGAGGGAGTTGCCACAGAGGAAAGCTTAGCGGCCATTGCAACGCCCTCACCCCGACCCTCTCCCAGGGGGAGAGGGAGGATTATAGATACCGAGTGCCAGGAAGCGAAATGTCTGCTCACCACCTGAAAATGATGCGGCTGGCGCTTTCCGAAGCCAGGAAGGGCGTGGGCAAGACTGCTCCCAACCCCGCGGTCGGCTGTGTCATCGTGAAAGACGATGCCATCGTCGGCAAGGGGTGGCACAAAAAGCGGGCACCCCCCACGCCGAGGTGCATGCCCTGAGGAAAGCCGGCGCGCTGGCGCAGGGCGCCGACGTCTACGTGACGCTGGAGCCCTGTTCCCATTTCGGGAAGACCCCTCCCTGCGCCAAGGCGCTCATCGAGGCCCGCGTCTCGCGCGTCTATGTGGCCATGGTCGATCCGAACCCGCTGGTTTCCGGCCGGGGCATCGCTATGCTGCGCGAAGCCGGCATCGAGGTCGAGGTGGGGCTTTTGGAGGCCGAGAGCAGGGAACTGAACCTCCCCTTCATCAAATGGATCCAGACCAGGCGCCCTTACGTGGTGCTGAAAAGCGCCATCACCCTGGACGGCAAGAGCGCCACGGCGAGCGGCGATTCCAAGTGGGTGACCGGGGACGCCGCGCGGCGTGAGGTACACCGGCTGCGCGGCAGGCTGGATGCCATCATGGTCGGTGTGGGTACCGTGATCAAGGACGATCCGCTCTTGACCTGCCGGGTCCCCGGCGGCAAAGACCCGCTGCGTGTAATCGTCGATTCCACGCTCAGGATCCCGCGGCACGCCGCCCTGTTCAGCCTGAAGTCGCAGGCGACCACCGTCATCGCAACCTGCTGCGCGGACCCGGCGCGGGGCGATGCGCTCAGTGCACACGGAGTCGAGGTGCTGGTCTGTAAGGAGCGCGACGGGCGGGTCGACCTGGACGACCTCCTGTCCAAACTGGGGGAGCGCGGTGTGCAGTCCGTCCTGCTGGAAGGGGGGCATCACCTGGCCGGCGCCTTCGTGCGGGGCGGGTTCATCGACCGCTGCATGTTGTTCCTGGCCCCCAAGCTCGTCGGCGGTACCGGCATGGGGCTCTTCGCCGGCGAGGGAGTTCAGCTCATGGCCGACGCCATCCGGCTGGAAGATGTGCAAGTAAAGCGGATCGGCGTGGACCTGCTGGTGCAAGGCAAACCGGCAAAAAAGCAAAACCATTAGCCACGGAGAAATTCGGAGAAAATCTGAGCAGGACCAAAAGCAGGAAAGACTGTATGGTTTTAAACCTTCAAAAGATTTTGCTTTTCTCCGATGTTCTCAGATTTTCTCCGTGGCCAACGGTTCAAGAGGTTTTATGTTCACAGGTCTGGTGGGGGGTGCCGGCATGGGGCTCTTCGCCGGCGAGGGAGTTCAGCTCATGGCCGACGCCATCCGGCTGGAAGATGTGCAAGTAAAGCGGATCGGCGTGGACCTGCTGGTGCAAGGCAAACCGGCAAAAAAGCAAAACCATTAGCCACGGAGAAATTCGGAGAAAATCTGAGCAGGACCAAAAGCAGGGAAGGCTGTTTGGTTTTAAACCTTCAAAAGATTTTGCTTTTCTCCGATGTTCTCAGATTTTCTCCGTGGCCAACGGTTCGAGAGGTTTTTTGTTCACAGGTCTGGTGGGGGGTACCGGCATGGTGCTCTTCGCCGGCGAGGGGGTTCAGCTCATGGCCGACGCCATCCGGCTGGAAGATGTGCAAGTAAGGCGGATCGGCGTGCACCTGCTGGTGCAAGGCAAACCGGCAAAAAAGCAAAACCATTAGCCACGGAGAAATTCGGAGAAGATCTGAGCAGGACCAAAAGCAGGAAAGACTGTATGGTTTTAAACCTTCAAAAGATTTTGCTTCTCTCCGATGTTCTCAGATTTTCTCCGTGGCCAACGGTTCAAGAGGTTATATGTTCACAGGTTTGATTGAAACGGTCGGCGAACTGGTTTCCATCGAGCGCCGCGGCGCGTCGGGGAGCCTCACGGTCAAGACCTCGCTCCCCCTGGATGAGATCCGGATCGGCGATTCCATCGCCATCAACGGTGCCTGCCTCACGGTCGTGCGCAAGGGGGGGGGCGCCGTCACCTTCGACGTCTCTCCCGAGACCATCGACCGCACCGCCTTCAAAAACCTTAAAAGCGGGGCGCCGCTCAACATGGAGCGCGCCATGCGCCTGTCGGACCGTCTGGACGGCCACCTGGTCTCCGGCCACGTCGACTGCGTCGCCACCATCACAGGTCGGCGCGAGGTGGCGAACAACATCGTCTTCACCTTCAGGTTTCCGGCCGAGTTCGCCAAGTACATCGCGCCCAAGGGCTCCGTCGCCATCGACGGCATCAGCCTCACCGTGAACGACGTGACGGCGGACAGCTTCAGCGTCAACGTCATCCCGCACACGGCCGCGAAGACGACGCTCCTCTCCAAGCGGGCGGGTGACGAGGTGAACATCGAGACCGATCTGCTGTGCCGCTATCTGGAACGGCTTCTGGCTGGACGGGAACTCAAAGAAGGCGGGGTCACCCTCGACCTGCTGACTAAAAACGGCTTTATCTAGCTGCTTTCGCTTCCACTTGGACGAAAATTTTGCTATGGTCAACGACCTAAGGTTTGTTGTCCAACCAAATCGGCGCCGGACTGTGACAGCTGTCGCGTCGCAGCGACCGATACTGAACGAGGAGAGGTTACATAATGTCTGTAGCGAGCATAGAGGAAGCCATTGAAGAGATCAAAGCCGGGAGGATGGTGATCCTGGTGGACGATGAGGACCGCGAGAACGAAGGCGACCTCACCATGGCGGCTCAGTGTGTGACCCCGGAGGCGATCAACTTCATGGCCCGGTTCGGCCGCGGCCTGATCTGTCTCACCATGACGGCGGAACGTTGCGACCGCCTCGACCTGCCCCCCATGGTGCAGGACAACACCTCATCCTTCGGCACCGCCTTCACCGTCTCCATCGAGGCCAAGAAAGGGGTGACCACCGGCATTTCCGCCGCGGACCGTGCCCACACCATCCTGACCGCTGTGGCGCCCGACGCGCAGGCAGCCGACCTGGCGCGCCCGGGGCACATCTTCCCGCTGCGCGCCAAAAACGGCGGCGTCCTGGTCCGCTCCGGGCAGACCGAGGGGTCCGTCGACCTCGCGCGCCTTGCCGGGATGGAGCCTGCGGGTGTCATCTGCGAGATCATGAACGAAGACGGCACCATGTCGCGCATGCCGGAGTTGAAGAAGTTCGCCAAGGAGCACGGCATCAAGGTCTGCACCATCGCCGACCTGGTCGCCTACCGCCTGAAGCACGAGTCGCTGGTGCGCCGTTCAGTCGAGGTTGCGCTCCCCAGCTCATTCGGCAACTTCCGGGCCGTCGCCTTTGAAAACGACATCGACAAGCTCGAGCACCTGGCGCTGGTCAAGGGTGAGGTCAAGGGGGACGAGCCGGTCCTGGTCCGCGTCCACTCCGAGTGCCTGACCGGCGACGTGTTCGGTTCCGTGCGCTGCGACTGCGCGGAGCAGTTGCACGCCGCCATGGCGCAGATCGAGAAGGAAGGGAAGGGGATCATCCTCTACATGCGCCAGGAAGGGCGCGGCATCGGCCTCACCAACAAGCTCAAGGCCTACGCGCTCCAGGACCAGGGGCACGACACCGTCGAGGCGAACCTGGCCCTTGGCTTCAAGGCGGACATGCGCGACTACGGCATCGGGGCCCAGATCCTGGTCAACCTCGGCGTCAAGAAGATCCGCCTGATGACCAACAACCCCAAGAAACTGATCGGCCTGCAGGGGTACGGCATCAACATCGTCGAGCGGGTCCCCATCGAGATGAAGCCCTCCAAGGACAACGAGAAGTACCTGAAAACCAAGCGGGAGAAGATGGGGCACCTGCTGGAAAATATCTAAAGAAGACCGCTCTTTAACTCGAGCTTTATCTTAATCTTTATCTTAATTTTGGTTTTACTGGAGTCATTATGCCTAAATATTTAGAGGGAAAGCTGAACGCTGAAGGGCTCAAGTTCGCCATCGTCGTTGGCCGTTTCAACAGCTTCATCGGGGAGAGGCTCCTCGAGGGAGCGCTGGACGCGCTGGTGCGTCACGGCGCCGATGATCAGCAGATCACCGTGGTCCGCGTGCCGGGTGCTTTCGAGATCCCGCTCGCCGCGCAGAAATTGGCCAAAACCGGCAGCTACGACGCGCTCATCTGTCTGGGGGCCGTGATCCGCGGTTCCACCCCCCACTTCGACTACGTTTCCTCCGAGGTATCCAAGGGGATCGCCCACGTCTCGCTCGAGACCGGGGTTCCCGTCGCCTTCGGCGTTTTGACCACTGACACCATCGAGCAGGCGATCGAGCGCGCCGGGACCAAGGCCGGCAACAAGGGTTTCGAAGCCGCCGTAACGGTGATCGAGACCGCAAACCTGTTCAGGGAGATGAAATAATTGACCACACGCAGAGAAGGTAGAGAACTGGCGCTGCAGGCGCTCTACTCCAAGGACCTGGTGACCCAGGACCCGAGCACCACGCTCAAGCGCATCATCGAGAGCTTCGGTGAAGGCGAGGATCCGACCCTTTCCGCCAACTCCAAGGCCTACGCCTTCGCATCGGAATTGGTGAGCGGCGTTGCCGGCCACCTCCAGGAGATCGACGGACGCATCGCCGAAAAATCCAAGCACTGGAGCATGGCCCGCATGGCGCGTGTGGATCTGAACATCCTGCGCCTGGCCGTGTTCGAGTTGTTGTATCGTCCGGACATCCCGAAGAACGTCACCATGAATGAGGCCATCGAAGTCGCCAAGAAGTTCGGTGCCGACGATTCCGCGTCCTTTGTCAACGGCATCCTCGACGAGATTGCCTCCAGCGTGACGGACAAGGAATAGATAAACGAACAGGGATGAAGGGGATAAACGGGATAAGCAAACAGGGATGAAGGGGATGTGAGACCGCGGAACCCGCCTTGCTCCCTTACCTGAACCTAAGCAGGCGTGCAGGGGATGCCGGCCTATGTTGAGAACGTCGGCCTGGCGTCCCCCCCTTTGCGAAGGGGGACAGGGGGGATTTAGTTTTTATCACTTGCATCCCCTTCATCCCTGTATGAAATGTCAGTGTTTTTTTAAAATCTGAAATCGATCAAAGAGGGAATATGGAAGAGATTAAGGTAGGCCTGCTTGGTTTCGGCACCATCGGTGCCGGCGTCGTGAAGCTGCTCAAGGAAAACTCCACCCTCCTCTCCGAGAAGACCGGCACCCGGATCTCTCTGAAGACCATCGTCGACTTGGACATCACCACCGACCGCGGCGTAAGTACCGAAGGGATCACCCTCTCGAGAAACGCCGAAGACGTCCTGGCCGATCCCGAGATCTCCGTTGTGATCGAGCTGATCGGCGGCTACGAGCCCGCCCGCAGCTTCGCCCTCAAGGCGATCGGCAACGGCAAGCACCTGGTCACCGCTAACAAGGCGCTCCTGGCGGTACACGGCGAGGAGATCTACGCCGCTGCCAAGAAAAACGGCGTCGAGGTCCTGTACGAGGCGGCGGTTGGCGGAGGCATTCCGGTCCTCTCCGCGATCAAGGGGAACATGGCCGGCAACCGCTTCTCCACCGTGCTCGGCATCGTCAACGGCACCTGCAACTACATCCTCACCAGGATGACGCAGGAAGGGGCGGACTTCTCCGAAGTCTTGAAGAGCGCGCAGGAACTCGGCTACGCCGAGGCGGATCCCACCTTCGACATCGAAGGGGTCGACACCGCGCACAAGCTCTGCCTCCTCCTGTCGCTCTGCTTTGGCACCAGGATCGACCTCAAGGACGTCTATTCGGAAGGGATCACCTCGATCACCTGCGAGGACGTCGATTTCGCCCACACCTTCGGCTACCGCATCAAGCTGCTGGCCATCGGCAAGATGGACGGCGGCCAGATCGAGGCGCGCGTCCATCCGACCATGATTCCCATCGACTACCCGCTGGCCGACGTGCATGGCGTCTTCAACGCCATCAGGCTCACCGGCGATTTCGTCGGCCCGGTCATGTTCTACGGCCGCGGTGCCGGGATGGACGCGACCGCCAGCGCCGTCGTGGGTGACGTGGTCGATCTGGCCCGCAACATGAGCGCCGGCATCACCCGCCGTTGCGCGCCGCTGGGCTTTTTGGACGAGAAGGTCGCCACCCTGCCGATCAAGCCCATCGGTGAGATCGTCAGCAAGTACTACATCCGTTTCCAGGCGCTGGACCGCCCGGGCGTACTGGCGCGCATCGCCGGTGCCCTCGGGGCGCGCGGGATCAGCATCGCCTCCATGCTGCAGAGTGCGAGAAGCGCGGACGAAGTCCCCATCGTGATCATGACCCACGATGCGCGCGAGGCGGACGTGAGAAAGGCCCTGGCCGAGATCGACACCTTCGAGGTCATCCGCGCCAAGAGCACCTTCATCAGGATCGAGGACAACCTCGAATAGGCTGAGGGGCGGCAACGGTAAAAAGAAAGGGCGAAGTCAATTGACTCCGCCCTTTTTCTTTGCAGTGAAACCCGGAACACAGAGGACACGGAGGTTCACAGAGAACACAGAGGAAAGGCCGCTTCGGGGGGAAACAAAACCTATTCATTTACTCCGTGACCTCCGTGGCCTTTCTCCGTCTCCTCCGTGTTCCGCTTTCAGGTTCAGTTTTAACGTAGACCCTGGAACGTAGAACTTCGATTAGCCTCTCTCGTATTTCTCCACCACGCTTTGGTAGTGCTTCTCGAACCCCGCCTCCGATCTCTGCTCCGCCTTCTGGTACCCGGCGACGATGCCGTGGCGCACCCCTTCGGGGAGGATCCGCTCGGCGAGCGGGTAGAGGATGTCATCCTCCTTCGCGATGTGCTCCCGCAAGAGGTCCAGGTATCCCCTGGCGTTGGCGACGATGGCCTCTTCCTGCCCCGCCTCG
The DNA here is from genome assembly GCF_019063845.1 of Geomonas subterranea. NCBI lineage: Bacteria > Pseudomonadati > Thermodesulfobacteriota > Desulfuromonadia > Geobacterales > Geobacteraceae > Geomonas > Geomonas subterranea. Next base: position 2,318,972 of record NZ_CP077683.1, on the reverse strand, counting down.
CCGTTCAGCGCCCTCGTCGCCGCCTCTTCCATAGCCTTCACGTAGGCGCGACCGAGGTCGTGCTCCATCAGCATGGCCGCTACCGGGCTGTTGTCCCGGGGCATGCCGTTTTCCACCAGCGCTTCGAACAGGACATCCTCCTCCTTGGCATGGTGGAAACGGTCGGCGTAGTTCCTTATGAAGTCAACACCGTCCAGGTAAAACTGGTAATCCTTGAAGGTCCCTTCCTCTGTGAGCCGCGCGTTCTTCTCCAAAAGGGCCAGCATCCTGAGAATCAACTGGTGCTCGTCCTTAAGCCTCTGGGTGACGTCCTGTTTCATGGCCTAGTTTCTCCTCTCGCCGTTGATGCCGATCACCGCGGTCTCCAGCGGGATCTCCTTGCCGGACTGTGCCAGCGCCTGGCGCACCATCATGTCGAGACCGCGGCAGCAGGGGACTTCCAGGATGGCGACGGTGATGCTCTTCACGTTGTTCTCGCTGAAGATCCGGGCCAGCTTCTCGACGTACGGGGCGGTGTCGTCCAGTTTCGGGCAGGCAATCGCCAGCGCCTTCCCTTTCAACAGGTCGCTGTGGAAGCTCCCCAGCGCGAACGCCACGCAGTCGGCGGCGATCAGTATCTCGCTGTCCTGGAACCAGGGGGCGGTGGGGGGGACCAGGTGCAGCTGCACCGGCCACTGCCGGAGCTCGGAAGCCGCCTTCACGGTGTTCTCGTTCTCGGTTGCCTCGTTTCTCTCGATAACCCTTGCCATGCTGCCGGGGCAGCCGCATCCTGCATGTGCCATGTCTACTTCTCCCTTTTATATGTCGTGTTCGTTGTGGTTGTGGCGTGTGCCGTTCCGAATATTCTAGGCGACCCTGCGATTTTCCGCTTTTGCGTCCAAATAGTCATTTATTTCTGTTTCCACCGCCGCTTCCTGCTCCTGCGTCAGGCCGTGGATGGAGACGACGTCCTTCAGGAGGCAGATGCCGACCTTGCAGGTGACGCATCCGATCTCGTAGCGGTTAAGAATCTCCCCGATCTCCGGGTGGTTCGCAATCACGTTTTGAATCGCCGTATCGCCCAAGCCGTTTTTGAATTCCATCTGTTTCCTCCCGTGTTCTTGATGATCTGACAATACCTCTCTCCCTTCAAATTGTTTATGACCTGGGTCAAAAATATACAATTGTCTGAATCTGTGCCCGGCAGGCGGAATTGCGGAGAAACATTGACGTTTTGGCGAATCAGCGTAAAATGAATCGCTGGCGCAGCGGGAAAATAGTGGTGGTCGCGGGGAAAAAGCGGAGAGGCGTTATGGAACAGGACCTCAGATCTCAGATCGAACGATTGGAGCAGGGCATGGCGCTGGTCCCGGAGGTGAAGGTGCAGTTTGATCGTGCCTACGCCGAGATCGCGCAGAAGGTGATCACGGCCGAGGTTCCCGGGGCGGGCGACGCCGCACCCGACTTTGTCCTCCCAAACGCGGTGGGGATTCCGGTGGCGCTGGCCGACGCGCTGGCGCACGGTCCCGCCGTGGTCACCTTTTACCGGGGGATCTGGTGACCTTACTGCAGCCTTCAGTTGAGGGCCTACCAGAAGATACTTCCGGAAATACTGCAGCGCGGTGCGTCGCTGATGGCGATTTCGCCGCAGAGTCCGGACAAGTCGCAGGCGACGCTATTGAAGAATTTTTTGCAGTACGAGGTGCTGAGTGATCTGGGCAACGTGGTGGCGCGCAGGTACGGGTTGGTGTACCGGCTCCCCGACTGGGTCCAGGGGCTCTACAAGGATCTGGGGGTGAACCTCCCCGAATTCAACGCCGATGAATCGTGGGAGCTCCCCATGCCGGGGACCTTCGTCGTGGGGCGGGACGGCAGGATCATCACCAGCTATGCCGACAGCGATCCCAGGGACCGCCTGGAGCCGCAGGCCATCCTCGACGCGCTGAAACAATAGAACCTAAAGCATGATTTAACGCAAAGCCGCGAAGACGCAAAGAAAACACCCCTGTGAGTGTAATCGTTTCAGATTTTCCTCTAGTTGTTGCTTTATTCTTTGCGTCTTTGCGTTAACAAAAGAAGTTATCGTAAAAACAATCGCAGCAAAAGCTTTAACGCAAAGGCGCAAAGCCGCGAAGGCGCAAGGAGAAACACCCTTTTGGGGGTAATAGTTTCAGACTTTCTTCTAGTTGTTGCTTTATTCTTTGCGCCCTTGCGTCTTTGCGTTAAAAATGAAGTTGTCTTTTTGTTTTTGCCTTTGCAGTAAATCCTGTTTTTTCTGCTTTGCGTCTTGGCGCCTTGGCGCCTTTGCGTTGAAGCTTCCAGTTTTTCGTTTCACAGGGGGGGATCTATGGCTACAAAAATAGGTATTCTGACCGGAGGGGGGGACTGCCCCGGGCTGAACGCGGTGATCAGGGGAGTGGTGAAGGCGGCAGTCGGGCGCGGCTGGGAGGTGGTCGGCATCGAGGACGGCTTCGACGGCTTCCTCCACCCGGAAAAGTGCCGCCCCCTCGGGCTCGAGGAGGTACGCGGCATACTGCCGCGGGGCGGCACCATCCTCGGGACCTCCAACCGCGGCAACCCCTTCGCCTTTCCCATCATGCGCGACGGGAAGGTGGAACTGGTCGACGTCTCCGAGGAGGTATGCTCCAGGATCGATAAGCTCGGGCTGACCGCGCTGGTGGTGGTCGGCGGGGACGGCTCCCTCAAGATCGCCCAGGAGATGATGAGGCGCGGGGTCCCCATCGTGGGGGTGCCCAAGACCATCGACAACGACCTCATGGAAACGGACGTCACCTTCGGCTACAACACCGCCCTCGAGACCGCCACCGACGCCCTGGACAAGCTTCACTCCACGGCGGAAAGCCACCACCGCGTCATGGTGCTCGAGGTGATGGGGCGCTACGCCGGCTGGATCGCACTCGAATCGGGTATCTCCGGCGGCGCCGACGTCATCCTCATCCCCGAGATCCCCTACGACATCGACCGCATCCGCGACGCCATCATCGCGCGCTGCAAGCGCGGCCGGCGCTTCAGCGTGGTCGTGGTCGCGGAAGGGGCCTATCCCAAGGGAGGAAACCGGGTGCTGAAGGAGGCCGCTGGGGGAAAATCGGTGGTAGAGCGGCTTGGCGGGGTGGGGGAGGCGCTCTCCCGGGAACTCGGGGGCGTGCTGGAGATGGACATCAGGGTGACGGTGCTTGGGCACCTGCAGCGCGGCGGCACGCCTTCCACCTTCGACCGCTCTGTCGGCAGCAGGTTCGGGGTGAAAGCGGTCGAACTGGTCGAGGCCGGCTCCTTCGGCCAGATGGTCTGCCTCAAGGGGCGTCACATCACGTCGGTCCCCATCGAGGATGCCGTGCGCAGCCTCAAGCTGATCGATCCGGCGGGAGAAATGGTGCGGCATGCGGAGGCGCTGGGGATCATGCTCGGCAGGTAACATTAAGGATATGGTTGACTTTGCCTAATCTCTGAACTAGACTGCGGAAAATTTCTCCGGCCGCACCCAGCGGCAAAGAACGCAACGAGGTGGCTTACATATGAATAACCCGATTGCCGGAGCCAACAGGAGCCAGCTGTATGCGCTTGCCGGCTTTTTACTGGGGTCCATGGCCCCCCTGGGATGGATCATCCTGCGTCTCTTGCTCTTCTCGGACCCCAACCTCCCCCTCACCGCACAGCTTTTCTCCGAAATGACCCAAAGCGCCCAAGGCATGGCCCTCTACGTCTACATGGGAGGGGGGACCGCGGTGGTGCTCGCGGTCGTCGGCTTCTTCATCGGCAGGGCCATAGACGAGTTGCACCAAAAGGGTGCAAAACTGGACCAGCTGGTCCAGGAAGTGGACGGCCAGAAAAAGCTCTTCGAAAACCGCTACAAGGTTCTCGATAACAACATCAAGAACTTCCACAAGATCAACAGCCGGATCCAGAAGGCTGTGCGCAGCGATGACGTGCTTGCCCTCTGCGTGGAAGGGCTGCACGAGGTGCTGGGGTACGAGCGTGTCAACGTGCTCATGGCCGACCCGGAGCGCAAGAACCTCTACTTCGCCGCCAGCGCCGGCAACGACAGCGCGGTCGGGCCCGAAGTCACCGTCCCGCTCGACTCCCGTTCCGGCGTCATCTACAAGAGCTTCGCTGAGAAGCAGGTCTTCTTCGTGGAAGACATCTCCAAGTACCCGGCCGAGTTCCTGCTGCAGGCCCCCTACGATGCCATCGAGCCCCTGCGCTCCTCTACCTTCATCCTCTGCCCCATCCTCCTCAAGGGGGAGACCATCGGGGTGTTCGGGCTGGACAACAAGAAGAGCCACCGCGCCCTCAACGATACCGACGTCGACACCATCCGTCTCTTCGCCGACCAGGCCGCCGCGGCGCTCATGCGCATCAGCCTCTTGCAGTCCATCGACCGGCTCACCCTGGAACTGGGGCGGACCTTCGCCGATCTCTCCCAGAAGCGGGACAACTTCTCCTCCAACCTCTACCGCCTGATGAACGCCGCCGAGTCCCTCTCCGGAGGTGCCCTGAAGATCGACGCCGCCAGCCACGGTGTCATGGAGTCGGTCGACAGCGCGAGTGTCTCCGCCGCCCAGATCTCCGTCTCCACCGACCAGATCACCCAGAACATGGATGCGCTTTCCGACTCGGTGTACAAGTCTGTCTCCGCGATGGAGCAGATCTCCTCGACACTCAGGCAGGTCGAGAAGAGCACCAGCCATTCCCACAGCCTTTCCAGCCGCGTCAAGGAGCACGCCGAGGACGGGACCCGGATCGTGCAGGAAACCGTCTCCGCCCTGGCCGAGATCCAGCGCTCGGTCGATCTCTCCTACGAGGGGATCAAACGCCTGAGCGCCAACAGCGGCAGGATCGAGGGGTTTGTCAGCGTGATCAACGACATCACCAAGAGAACGAACCTCCTGGCGCTGAACGCTTCCATCATCGCGGCGCAGGCCGGCGAGTACGGCAAGAGCTTCGGCGTCGTCGCCGACGAGATCAGGAACCTGTCGCTGCAGACCGGCCTCTCCACCGGCGAGATCACCGGGATCATCGAGGAGATCATGTCCGAGTCCCGCACCGCTTCGGACAACGTGACCAGCACCAAGGAACTGGTCAAGAAGGGGGTGAAGCTCGGGCAGCAGACCGGCGCCTCCCTGTGCAGCATCCTTGAGAGCTCGCAGAAGGCGCTGGACATGACCGAGCAGATCAAGCTCGCCACGGAGGAGCAGGCTTCCAGCGTGCAGCTGGTGACCCGCTCCATCGAAGACGTAAGCTCCATGACCATGCAGGTCTTCAAGGCCTCCAAGGAGCAGGCGCAGGCGACCAAGGACGTGGCGCGCGCGCTCGAGGACGTCAAGGAGATGAGCCATGACATGGTCAGCGCCGCCGGGCGTCAGAGCGTGGATAGCGGAGAAATCAAGGGGAGCATCGACTACGTCACCAGGATGGCCGAGGCCATCTTCGACAGCATAGAGCAGCGCCAGCAGGAAAGCGGCCAGGTGGTCAAGGAGCTCGAGCAGATCAGGGCGAGCGCGGAGTAGGCAGAAAAGTCTGGACTTTGTCGTAACCGTTGTGCTAGTTTGTAACGGCGTTTGGCCCGCTATCGATAAGTGGAGCCGCGAAGGGCGCCGGCAGTACGGACATACCGCCTGGATTTCGTAAGGAACCGGTACGGGAAGCGATAAGCTGAACAGAGCTGCGCCCAGTCATGTGCGCGATCTCTTTTTGACAGCGTCTTCCTCACCGGAGACGTTTTTTTTTGCCCGCGCTGCGGTTTTTCCGATATCGAGCCCGGCGCGCCGGATACCCCGGGTCCGTAAACACCCCGTTCTGTTCACCCGTATACGATTTCCCTCGCCCCCCGGGAGAGGGCTGGGGTGAGGGCAGGGGGAGGATACGCCCAACCTGCTGTAGGGGCGAATAATCATTCGCCCGGAACCGCCACTACCACCACAGGAGTCGAAGAAAGATGCAGAAAGCCAAAACCGTTCTCGACTTTCACAGGATGAAAGCGGAAGGGGAAAAGATAACGGTCCTCACCAGCTACGACTTCCCGCTGACCGGCATCATCGACGCCGCCGGGATCGACATGATCCTTGTCGGGGATTCGGTCGGGGTCGTGGTGGCGGGGTACGACAACACCCTGCCGGTCACCATGGAAGACATGATCTACCACACGAGAGCCGTGATGCGGGCGCGCCCCAAGGCGTTCGTCGTGGCCGACATGCCCTTTCTCTCCTACCAGACCGACCTGGCGAGCGCCCGTCTCAACGCGGGGCTGCTGGTCAAGGATGGTGGCGCCGCCGCCGTCAAGATCGAGGGGGGCGTCAACGTCGCCGAAACCATCGTCGCCATCACCGCGATGGACATCCCCGTGATGGCGCACATCGGACTCACCCCGCAGTCACTGCACCGCATGGGTGGCTACAAGGTGCAGGGGAAGGGTGACGCGCAGGCGGAGAAACTTATCGAGGACGCCCGCGCCGTCGAGGCGGCCGGCGCCTTCGCCGTGGTCCTCGAGGGGATCCCCATGGGGCTCGCCCAGCGGATCACGCGGGAGCTCACCATCCCGACCATCGGCATCGGTGCCGGCCCTCATTGCGACGGGCAGGTGCTGGTGATCCACGACATCCTGGGGCTGTGCAGCAAGTACTCTCCCAAGTTCGTCAAGCGCTACGCCGAATTGGCACCGGTCATCGGCGAGGCGGTCGCCACCTATATCGCCGACGTCAAGGGCGGCGCATTTCCCGAAGAAAGGCATTGTTTCAAATGATAGTCATCGAATCCGTCGCCCAGATGCAGGAGTTCGCGCGGCAAAGACGGGGCGAGATCGCCCTGGTGCCCACCATGGGCTACCTGCACGAGGGGCACGCATCCCTCATGGTGGAGGCGCGCAACCGCGCCAAGACCGTCGTCGTCAGCATATTCGTCAACCCGACCCAGTTCGGCGTCAACGAGGACCTGGACAGCTATCCCCGCGACTTCGAGCGCGACAGGAAGGTCGCCTCGGCGGCCGGAGTGGACGTCATCTTCGCCCCCAGGGCCGCGGAGATGTACCCCGCCGGCTACCAGAGCTACCTGAACGTCGAGGGGCTCACCACTGAGCTCTGCGGGGCGAGCCGTCCCGGGCATTTCCGCGGCGTCACCACCGTGGTCGCCAAGCTCTTCAACATCGTGATGCCCGCCGTCGCCATCTTCGGGAAGAAGGACTTCCAGCAGCTCGCCGTGATCCGGCGCATGGTGCGGGACTTCAACTTCGACGTCGAGATCGTGGGGATGCCGATCGTGCGCGAGGCCGACGGCCTGGCCCTCAGCTCCCGCAACGCCCGGCTCACCCCGGAGCAGCGTGAGCCCGCCCTGTGCCTCTCCCGCTCCATCGCCGCCGCCCGTGACGCCTTCCGGGGCGGCGAACGCAGCGTCGCCGTGTTGAGGCGGAAGGCTTTGGCTTTGATAGAAAGAGAGAGCGTCGCGGAGCTCGATTACCTGGAGTTCAGGGATCAGGACACCCTGCTTCCGTTGCAGACAGCTGATGAGAGGACGCTGCTCGCACTCGCCGTGCGGGTCGGCTCGGTACGATTAATCGACAACACTGTACTTGGGGAGGAATAAGAATATGGACAGGAAGATGCTGAAGAGCAAGATTCACCGCGCCACCGTCACCGGTGCCGATCTCCACTACGAGGGGAGCATCACCATCGATCTCGACCTCATGGAAGCAGCCGACATCATACCGTACGAGGCGGTCTGCATCTGGGACGTCACCAACGGCAGCCGTTTCGAGACCTACGCCATCGAGGGGGAGCGCGGCTCCGGCGTCATCTGCATCAACGGGGCGGCGGCCCGCCTGGTGGCGCCGCAGGATCTGGTCATCATCGCGAGCTTCGTCAACATGGAGAACGCCGAGGCCATCGCTCACGAGCCGAAACTGGTCTTCGTCGACGAGAAGAACAAGATGCTCCCCACCCGCAAGGAAGCCGCCGGTCAGGCCACCCTGAAAAGCGTGCATTGGAAGAACTAGCCGCCGATCGCCAGACACAATAGGGGACGCTGATGGAAAGCTAATTCGTCAGCGTCCTTTTCTTTTAGCTCCTTCTGTCAGGGGGGCTGCGGCCGCCCCTTGTGCTTTTATCTCCCTCTCCCTCTGGGAGAGGGGCGGGGTGAGGGGCGTCTCGCCGCTTCTTTCCCATTAGCCTGGAGCACAGAACCTGTTAAACTATGCTCCTGTGGTTTTCCTCTGAGACCTCAGTGATCCTCCGATTCCTCTGTGGTAAAGCTTCTTTGTCTTGCGGGGTTTTCGAATGAGAATATATGCCGCTTCCTACCTGCTGCCGATTTCCTCTCCGCCCATAGCGGGGGGCGCCCTTGCCGTCAAAGACGGGCGCATCGTCGCGGTCGGCAAGGCCCACGAGCTGCGCGCGCAGTTTTCCGCGCCGGTCACCGACCTGCACGAGTCGGTGATCATGCCGGGGCTGGTGAACGCGCACACCCACCTGGAGCTGACCCATTTCCCCGCCTGGAAGCTGCGCAAGCAGCTCGACTACCTCCCCAAGCGGTACGTGGAGTGGATCCAGCAGGTGGTGAAGATAAAGCGTGCCCTCGAACCGGGGGAACTGGAGCATTCCGTCAGGGAAGGGATGCGGCTTAGCCTGGGATTTGGCACCACCGCCGTGGGCGACATCCTCTCCGACCACTCCCTGGCGCCCCTGTACCGTGACACACCGCTCACCGGCAGGCTCTTCCTGGAAGCGATCGGGCACGACCCGCTTTTGTGCGACACGCTGGTGGCGAGGATGGAATCGACACTCGAGACCCTGCAGGGGGGACTTCTCCCCGGCCTTTCCCCGCACACCCCCCACACGGTTTCCGCGAAGCTGTTTCGCTGCCTGCAGGACCTCTGCGACAAGACGGGTGCACTGAAGGCCGTGCATCTCTCCGAGACCGCCGAGGAAGCCTCCTTCATGCACGACACCACTGGCCCCATCGCCGAACTGCTCTACCCGATGGCGCATTGGGAGCAGTACCTGCCTCATCCGATGCGCACCACCTCGACGCGCTACCTGGACGGGCTTGGTGTGCTCGACCCCGCCACGCTGGCGGTGCACGCCGTCCACGTCACCCCCAACGACGTCGCCATCCTCAAGGAACGCGGCGTAAGCGTGGTGCTCTGCCCGCGCAGCAACGACCGTCTCTTCGTCGGGTGCGCGCCCCACAAGCTTTTGAAGGAGGCCGGCCTTCTCCTCGCCCTCGGCACCGACTCGCTTGCCAGCAACGATTCGCTCTCGCTGTGGGACGAGATCCATTTCCTCCAGCAGATAGCCCCCGGCGTGTTCAGCAGTGCCGAACTTCTCTTCATGGCCACCCTGGGGGGCGCCCGTGCCCTGCGGATCGATTCCGGCACCGGATCTCTCGAGGCCGGAAAGCGGGCCGATTTTCTCGTTCTTGGGGGCTGCAATTGCGACGCGGGCGCCGGAGTCGAAGCCACCGTTTTGGCCAAGGGGCGCCTGGAGCGGGTCTACCTCGCCGGGGTGCCGGCGCCGTAGCCCTGTTCGCGTATCTAAACTGCGCCCCCTTCACGCGTCGAGGATCTCCCGCACCGCGCGCAGCAGTTCCATCGGCTGGATCGGTTTCATGATCAGGTCGATTCCCTCCTCGGGTACCCCCCGCTTCTTGATGAAATCCGCCGTGTAGCCGCTCGCGTACAACACCTTCGCCCCGGGATCGTGCCTGGCGATCTCGTCGTAGGCTTCCGTGCCGTTTTTGCGCGGCATGATCAGGTCCAGCAGTATCATGTTGATCTCGTCCCGGTGCGCGAGGTACTTCTCCACCGCGTCCTGGCCGTCCACCGCCTGGATGACGCGATAGCCGAAGCGGGTCAGCACGGAGAGGACCAGGTTGCGCACCCCCTCGTCATCCTCTGCGAGCAGTATGGTCTCGCTCCCTCCCCGCGGCGGCGCTGCCTGTTTGCAGTCGTCACTGTCGCGGACCCGGTCCGAGTGGTAGATGGGGAGGTAGATCCTAAAGGTAGTGCCATGGCCCGGTTCACTGTAGACGTTGATGAAGCCGTTATGCTGCTTCACGATGCCGTAGACTATGGCCATCCCCAGCCCCGTTCCCTTGCTGACCTCCTTCGTCGTGTAGAACGGCTCGAAGATCCTCTTGCAGGTCTCCGCATCCATGCCGCAACCGGTGTCGGCGATCGTGAGCACCGCGTAGTGCCCCGGCTTGTGCTCTCCTGATTCCTGGTCCAGCGGGGATTCCACCTCCTGGCTCCCCGTTTCGATGGCGAGGACGCCACCCCTCGGCATGGCGTCCCTGGCGTTGGTGGCCAGGTTGATGAGGACCTGCTCCAGCTGTCCCAGGTCGGCCATGATGTAGAGGGTTCCCGCAACGGGAGTCGTCTTCAGCTGGATATCCTCGCCGATGATCCGCACCAGGAATTTTCGGACGCTTTCCACCACGTCGTTGAGATTCACCGGTGCCAGGGTGATCGCCTGCTTGCGGCTGAAAGCCAGCAGTCCCCTGGTCAGTTGCGTCGCCCGCTCCGCTGCCGAAAGGATCTGGTCGACTTCCTGTTTCTGACGCTCGTCGAGCCTCTCATCCATCTTCAAGATGCTCCCGTAGCCGCTTATCACCTGCAGCACGTTGTTGAAGTCGTGAGCCACCCCCCCCGCCAGCTGTCCCACGGCCTCCATTTTCTGTGCCTGGCGCAGTTGTGCCTCGAGGGCGATCCGCTCGGTGAGATCGACGAAGCTGACCACGGCCCCCTCGATGACGCCGTCGTTCGTGATGGGATACGATGAGTACTCCACCGGGAAAGATGTGCCGTCCTTGCGCCAGAATACCTCGTTGCGCACCGTGCACCCTGCTCCTTCGTTGAAGGCGCGGAATATGTTGCATTGCGCCACCGGCGCGGGGATCCCGTTGGGAAGGGTGTGGTGGATGAGGTCGTGCATGTTCCTGCCGAGCAGCTCGTCCAGGCGGTCGTAACCGGTAAGCTCCAGGCAGGTCCTGTTGGCGAAGATGCACTTTCCTGAGGTGTCGATGCCGTAGATGGCGGCATGGGTGGAGTCCATTATCAGTTGCAGCTTCCTCTGGTTCGCTACCGCCTCCTCCTGCGCTGCCTGGCGTTCGGCAACTTCCTCCTCCAAAAGGACGGCCTGCTCCCGGAGCTGTTCCCGGGCGATCTCGCGTTCGGCCACCTCGTTCAACAGCTCGGCGTTGGTCTCCTCCAGACGGGACGAACTTTGCGAGAGCTGCCGTGCCCCCACCAGGATCAGGATGACCCCCACGCCCCCTATCAGCAGCAACGTGGCCGCGGTACTGGCGAGCACCCGGTTGGAACCTGCCGAGAAGAGTGCGAGCGGCACCGTTACGCTGATGCCGCCGCGGATGTCGCCCTTCTTGTAGCCTTGGGCGGCATGGCACTTCAGGCAGGAGGTCTCGACCTTGAACGGGCGCATGAGCCTTACGAAGCGGCGGCCGTCGATCGTGACCATCTCGCTCACCTCCTGCGCCCCCTTTTCAAACATTTCCAGCGCCTTTCGTTCCCAGGGGTCGGGGGTGTTTTCACCCCTGATCGGGTTCAGGCTGGTTATGTGTCCCCGGGCGATCTGTTTTTCTGATTCCGCCAGTTCGAAAACCTGGCGCGTCATGTAGGCGGGGTTGATGAGGGTCAGATTCTTGCCCGAGGGAGTCGTGATATCTCGTTCCGGGATGTGGGCCAGGTAGGGGTTGGGTTGAGTCCGCGGGGTGACGGGGGCGTAGACTCCGCCATGTTGGGAAGCCCACTTTCGGTACAGCAGGTCCTTCTGGAAAGCGATGCGGGCCTGCGCCTTGGCGACTTCGTTGAGGTTGTTTTCATGCTGTACGTAAAACCATGCCAGCGAAACGGCGATGAGCAGCACCCAGATAAAGCATAAAGACAGTGCGTACCGCCTGGTTGTGAAGAATCGGGAAGACATCTGTGTCACCGCCTGGGCTGAGTCGGTTTTCGTGTACGGATCGACATCGCTGTATGAAGTGTTATTCGGCAGATAACTGGTGCGGGTTTAGGGGTATTTGGTGACCTCTGTGTGCGACGAGGCCGCCTCGCGAAAGATGCGTTTCTGCTCGCCTGCACAATCGGGGCATATGCCGTGACTGAACATGGCGTCGGAATGCTCGCTGAAGTACATTTCGATCTGTTGCCATGAGTCTTCCTCGGTGCGGATCTTCTTGCAGTAGGAACAGATCGAGATGATCCCTTCCAGACGTTTGATCCTGGCCAGCGCCGCGTTGAGCTCCTCGTTTTGCTGCTTCATCTCGTCGCCGTAGCGCTTGGCCTCGGAGTGGAGCAGGGCGCTCATTTTGCTCTTGTACAGAAAGCGTGCGGAGGCCGCCGTCATTGCGGTGAACAGCGCCAACAGCACGAGCCCCACCGCTGCCTCCTTGCGCCAGGAAGTCATGTAGTCGACCGGTGAGATGGTGGCGAAGATGTAATAGGGGTACTTGGCGACCTTGCGGAAGGTGACCATCCGCTCCTTGTTGTCCCGCGCGAATACCGTCTTGTAGGTGGCAGTGACCTGGTTCGCCTGAATCATGTCGCGCGTTTTTTGCGACACCACGTTGGAGCCGATCTGGCTGGCCGCCTCCTTCCCCTTCGGGTGCAGGGCGACCAGCTGGAATTCGGCGTCCCGAATGCCTACCGCACCGTACTTGCCGATATCGAGGTGAGCGATGAGGTGGTCGAAGTATGCGACATTGATGGTCCCCATCACCACCCCTGCGAAGGAACCGTCCGGGTTGTTGTAGCGTCTGGCGGCGATGATCTTCCACTTGCCCGTCACTTTCCCCTTCAGCAAATGGGAAACTACCAGTTGCTGCCCGGCATCGCTGCGGAGTCTGCTGAAATAGGTACGGTCGCTGATGTTCACCGGCGCGGTGATGCCGTCGCTGCCGCAGAGGATGTTTCCTGCGCTGTCAGCGATGGAGATGTCATCAGCTTCCGGCAGTATCTGGACCTGTTGTTTCGCATATGAGCTCAACGATCCCTTGTCGATGCCGTGCGAGGCGACTTGTTCTTCCGTCTTTTCGCCGACCGAGAAGAGGACGATGTTCATCTTGTCCAGGATGTCGGAGACGTTTCCTTCGAGAGATTTGGCGAGGTTTTGCGTAGTGACTTCAGCCAGCTTGTCATAGTGCTTGTGACTATTGAAGAGGGAGTTGCCCACCATGAGGTAGGCGAATAGGTTGACCAACAGTACTCCCGCTACCAGGCCAGAGTAGAAACTGTCTTTGTCGCGGGTTGAAGGGGGGGCTGGTTGTGGGTTGATCATTCGCGACTTGCCTCTATGACAGAAGGTCAAAGTGGAAAAGAGAATTAAAACGTAGGTTATACAATACTTCATGTCGCTGTCATTGCAATGAAAGTAGGATTATTCGCCTTTGTTGCTGCCGGTTGTACTACTCCAGGCGAAGAGTTTTCCAGGCAATGCACGCCAGCTTGAGGTAGATCAACCACACTCCGGTGGGTGAGGCCGTGCACCTTGGCGACAGGGCCTAGGGAGGGTACCTGCCTTTGCATCACTCCAGCAGCTGGAATTACAAAAAATCCCTTATGTTTTTCCCCCTGTCCTTTTGCAGGTGATTCTGGTACTATTGGACGTTATGGGTGAGAAGCTGATTTGCAACAACAAGAAGGCATTCCACGATTACTTCATCGAGGAGCGTTACGAGGCCGGCATGGTGTTGCAGGGGACCGAAGTCAAGTCCCTGCGTAACGGCAAGGCGAACCTGAACGATTCCTTTGCCATGGTGAAGAATGGCGAAGCCTTCCTGCACAACTTTCACATCAACCCCTACGATTTCGGCAATCGGGAGAACCACGATCCCGACCGGATGCGGAAGTTGTTGTTGCACAAGAAAGAGATCGTGAAGCTCTTTTCCAAGATCAGGGAGCAGGGGTATACCTTGATTCCCCTCCGGGTGTACTTCAAGGATGGCAAGGTGAAGACCGAGTTGGGCTTGGCGAAAGGGAAGAAGAACTACGACAAGCGTGAAGTCATGAAGCAGAAAGACATGCAGCGTGACATCGTTCAAGGACTCAAGGACCGCAACCGTGGCACCAGAGAGCGGGAGTAGCAACAGCAGTTGCGCGAAAAGAGAGTAAAAGCAGTTGACATAGAACATAGAACGTAGAACGTTTTTCAGATTTAAGGGGGTGTAAAGGTTTCGACGGGGGTAATAAGCAAAGGCTGCATGTCGAGGTCCGGGTGGCTCGTTAAACAATCCGGGACGCATTTAAGCGCCGACAATTACGATTACGCTTTAGCAGCTTAATAACCTGCTAACGTTCTACCTACCATCTCCCACGTGGGAGGATAGAACGTCATTCAGTGGGATAGTTTCAGGGAGAGTCCGTGGCCCTGCGGCGAAATCAAGCGGAATCGCGACTCAAGAATCCCGCCCTGTGGAGTCTTGAAGGGCTAAACCCAAAAACAGGTACAAGCATGTAGACGCCTTTTGTGTACGATTCTCGGACGCGGGTTCGATTCCCGCCACCTCCACCAAGTAGCTGAAATCATTGAGATTTTAGCAAAATGAGCCTTGATTTCTCCTGTGTGGCACAAATTGCTACACAGAGAGGGGTCAAGGCTTATGTTTTCTTACCTGCTGAACAGACGCGGCTATTACCATGTGCGCATCCGCGTTCCTGCCGATCTTCTTGGTGTCATTTCTTCCACCGAACTTGTGAAGTCCCTAAAGACCAGAGACAAGAGGGAAGCCCAACGTCTTGCCTTGCCATACCTCCAAGGGATCAACAAGACTTTCTCTTTGTTCCGGTCGGGCTACATCTCAGATGACCAAATGAGGGTCAACCTCGACAGCCTGATGGGGAGGAAGAAGCAAGCAGTAGTCTGCAACGCGGCCAACCTCCCTGGTACTCCAGTTATCCTCCTGTCCAAAGCTATCCATCAATTCATCACGGACCGTCAGCAGGGGTGGACGATCAAGACTAAGATGGAGAACGAAGCGTCCTTCAAGCTTCTACTTAACATTGTGGGTAATGTTCCGGTCAACGGGATTGATCGGGATAAGGTACGAGAGATCAGAGATACCCTCTGCAAGCTCCCTGCGAACCTCTACAAGGTCTTCCCTGACAGGACCATCTCTGCTGTTGTCCAGAGGATGGAGGATGGAAAAATGCCGCCGATGAGCATTACTTCCGTCAACAAGCATCTCACCCGCTTTACAAGTCTCATGAGCCATTGCGTGAAGGAGAGGGTGATAGACGTCAATCCAGCAGAGGGGTTCCTGCTGAAACAGAAGAGAAAGCCAGAGGAGGAGAGAAAGACCTACTCCTCAGATGACCTCAAAGCTATCATGAAGCATCTCCCCCAAGACGATGACAGACCAGAGCGGTTCTGGATACCCTTGATCGCCATGTACTCAGGGATGAGGCTTGATGAAATATGTCAGCTTTACACGGCTGACGTGAGGGAGGTTGATGGCATCTGGTGCATTGACGTGAATGACGCCCTCGACAAGAAACTGAAGACAATCTCTAGCAGTAGACTGGTTCCAGTACATCCTAGACTTGTTGAGCTTGGTTTACTCGACCATGTGACGAAGTGCCAGGAGAGGAGACACCCTAGGCTGTGGATGAACCTTGAGAGACGAGAGGCGGACGGTTACGGTAGCGCATACGGGAAGGTGTACCAGAGGTTTAACAGGAAGCATATCACTGATGATCCTCTCAAAACTTTTCACTCGCTACGCCATACTTACGCCAACACTCTGAAGCAACTGGGCGCGCAGGAAGCACTAATTGCAGAGCTTATGGGGCATGTAAATTCAAATATTACCACAGGTCGATATGGGAAAAAGTACCGCCTCAGTGTCCTATTGGAGACGTTGAGGCGGGTGGACTTTCATGCGCCGTGAGTCATTTTTTGACGCGGGCCCTCTTCCAATACTACCGAAGCCAAACGAGCGCCCGCATAAATTAAATACAACTAAGAAAATCACAGTTGGCCTATTTTTTGCTTGACAAAATGTCTTTCTTGTGGTATAATGCCCTTTAAAATCAGAAATCGATATAGCAGAAGTGAATGTGGCTCACATAGTCATCTGATCTGCCAAGAAACCCGCCTCGGGTTGACGGCTAGATGGATGGAAATGTGGGCTTTTTTTGCGCCTGCATGAA
Source organism: Geomonas subterranea (assembly GCF_019063845.1). Classification (NCBI taxonomy): domain Bacteria; kingdom Pseudomonadati; phylum Thermodesulfobacteriota; class Desulfuromonadia; order Geobacterales; family Geobacteraceae; genus Geomonas; species Geomonas subterranea. The sequence continues at coordinate 2,302,825 of NZ_CP077683.1, read as the reverse complement.
AGGAGGTAACGGAATGTAGCTACAAGGTTGAGGTAGGAGGAGCCGGAGGGATCCGGCTTGGTGCAACGGCAAGAGAAAGCGCAATTCTGCGCTGGATGCCTCTGAAATATGGAGGTTTCCAATGAATGAATTTGTTTACGCAGTAGAAGACGCTGAAAGGTTCCTAAAAACCTTAGCACCGCACGGAAGTTTCACTTTTCAAACCTTTTCCGATGACAAATCCCGCCAACTTTCGTGCCTAATCCGCCATGGGCAGTTGAAGGACCACCTAGAAGACTTCAAACGGCTAAATCGAGAGGGTGCCGGGATATTCGTCACTGTCAACGAGACCGACGGTGTCGGCCGGACAAGGGAAAACATCGTAAAGGTGCGTGCTCATTTTATTGACTCTGACGATGAGCCAATCCAAGAGGTATGCAAAAGGTTTTCTCTTACTCCCCACCTGGTTGTTGAAACCAGCGAAGGGAAAGGACACGCCTACTGGTTGGTTTCCGACGTCGACACAGCTGACTTCACACAAATACAAGAACGTTTCATCATCGCCCTTGGCACTGACCCATCAGTGAAGGATTTATCACGAACCCTGAGGCTCCCCGGATTTTACCACATGAAGGCAGAACCGAGACTCGTTAAGATGATTGCTTGCGAGGAAGGGATGCGTCCTTACAGCAAGGAAGAGATCTTACAAGCCTTACCGGCACAAACCTCAAAGCCTGTTGCGGCAGTCAATCTGGCATCTGAGCACGTCAAGGCTGATCCTTCAGTCCCGTTGGCGGATGGAATGAGAACCCAAGCGCTGACTTCCCTGGCGGGGGAACTAATAGAGACAGGGCTCAGTGACGAAAGGGTTTTAGCATACCTTATCCCATGGAATAACAGCAACCTAGAGCCACTGCCAGAGTCGAAGTTAGTGGAGACCATTAAAAGCATCAGGAAATCTGATCAAAGAAATCACCCGGAACGGTACGGTTTAGCCGTGGAGCATACCGAAACCGGAAACGCGAAACGGTTAGTCGCAACATTCGGAGATGACATCAGGTACTGCCATGACAGAAGTGAGTGGCTGATATGGGATGGACACAGGTGGGGGGCCGATGCTACCGAAGAGATGAAGCGAAAAGCTATTTCAACTGCCGCAAGCATTCTCAGAGATATCGATGGGCGCCAGAACCTTACAGAGACTGCAAAACTGCATGCTTGGGTAAAGCAGAGTCTTGCATCTTCCGGCATTAAGAACATGTTGGGGTTGGCTCAGGCCGATGAGTCAATTGCAACGATGTCTTGCCAACTTGATAAAAATGACTGGCTCTTGAATGTCCAAAACGGGACAATTGATATGAAAAAACAGAGCTTTAAGGCTGCATCGCGAGAGGACCTTAACACTAAAATGGCTACGGTCGCTTATGACACTGGTGCTGATTGTCCTGCTTGGCTGGAATTTATCAACACCGTCTTTGCTGGGGATGTCGAGCTGATCTCATGGGTTCAGAAGGTCGTTGGATATACCCTCACAGGCTCAACCGATGAACAGTGTGCCTTCTTCCTGATAGGAGATGGGTGCAACGGAAAAAGCACCTTCCTGAATGTTGTCAAAACGGTTCTAGGGGATTACGCAGTCCAGGCAAATCCCGATTCCTTCATGGCCAGCAGGTACAACTCAGCAGGTGGTGCTAGAAGCGACCTGATGAGGTTCGCTGGGGCCCGTATGGTCATGGCCTCTGAGGGGGAGGAAGGGCAGCGGCTAGCGGAATCATTCCTCAAGCAAGTCACAGGTGGGGAGGAAATTTCGACGAGGGGGCTGTATCAGAAGAACCAGATTGAGTACAAGCCAAAGTTCAAGCTCTTCTTCGGGAGCAACCATAAACCCATGATTACAGGAATAGACTATGGAATCTGGCGTAGGATCAGGGTCATCCCCTTCAATCTCTGCATACCTGAAGGACAAAGGGACCCGCACCTGATGAAGAAGCTTTGCCAGGAAGCCTCTGGGATCCTCAATTGGGCCTACGAAGGTTGCTTACGATGGCAGGAAGAGGGGCTGAGTGATGTCCCTGCAGCCGTAGAAATGGCGGCGAGAGAATACGAAGCCGAGAATGATGTCATTGGGCGTTTCTTGGCTGACTCCTGCTGCGAAGGCGGAGAAGTCCGCAGCTGCGATCTATATGATGCGTACTCTCAATGGTCAGAGCATAACGGGGAGCCCAAAAAGACGGCAGCGCAGGTTAAACGGTATCTAGAGAGGCGAAAATACGCCAACCACCGAACGAAGCGTGGAGTGATCTGGACGGGATTGCAGTTACTTGATGGTGGGAGAGTACCCGCAGCGGTATAGGGAGGAGCCGTAAGGGTGTAGGTGGTGTAGGGTAAATCTATAACTTCTGAACTAGAAAACGCTAGGAAAAGTTACAGAATTTGTCTACACCACCTACACCTCCGGCCAATACATGATTTTAAGGTTTATTCGCAAATTTCTGGGTTCGCCGCACATTGGGTCAATCGTTGCTGGGCGGCTATTAAATCTGCTTCTGCCTTCAGCTCAGCAGCTTTTGTAGTAGGGGTTTGTGTAGTTGCAATCGCACCGAGCGCATTCAATGAGCCAGCTGCACCAGTAGTCTTGGAGTAGGTAATCGAACTAATGGCACCAGCTTCTGTAAGGGTGAGTGCAAGCGATTGCCCACCAAAAAGTGCAGCTTTGGGAATGGGTAATTCTAATGCATTTTTTGGTGTTGTATCTGGTACCACTAGGCTACTAGTGCCTATGTCTGCACCCTTTGAAGTTTTAAACGTAAAAGTTACAGGTAAAATTTTCTGAAGCTCAAGGAGGACTACGTTGTTTGATGTAACAGACGGGGGCTCAACACCAGTAGTTATAGCGTCACTTGATATCAGCATAATATAAGGCCTAGATATTCGATCCATCTTTTTCCCCTGAAAAGCTTCGTAAAGGTCCTTACTCTCGGGGGAAGCTGTCATCTCTGCGGTCTTGCCAATGAAACTAGGACCAATGTCTTCCTTCCTATAGATAATTGTGACTGGCTTGTCGTTTGCGAATTGCGCTACCACTTTACACTCGGGGATAACGTCTTTTTCGATTGCAGCCAGTGCTGCAAGAGTTGCAGAAACAGCAACAGCTGACTTTATTATTGTCTCTCCTTGCCCTGTTGTGTTCTGGTTGATACTTTTAAGACGACCATCGTCTGTAAAGCTCATCGTCAGGCTGCTATCTGCCCAAAAAGTATCCAGATCTTTAATTTTTAAAAACTTAGGTTGCCCTTTGAGGTCGCTGTAGTAGGTTGTTGCGACAGACGGGACGTTTGAAATGACGATACGTTTTTGGTCTTTGCTGCAAGCAATTGTCTGAACAACTGTAGCGGATGCCTTCCATGTGGCGGGGTAGTACTTGAATGTGACGTCGGGATTACTTGCACAACCAGCTGACAATAGGGTAATGACAACTGCCGACATTCCTCTCCGCATCTCTCGTCCCCCTTAGTAGTATTCTGCCCGATGAGGGCAGTCTAACTGTGCCGTGAGGTTCGCCTGACACTAAGTAGGGATACTACCATGGTCCACGTGAAAATCTAGGGCCACGGACGGGAAAGGTTTGCCTCTTCGCGTCGCCGCGAAGAGGCTCTCCCACCAACCACTCAGGGTCATCCGACTACATCCGGGTGCCATGGCTGGTCGTGGGGACAACTGGGAATTATATAAGGTCTGGTAATACCAGGCGGGGGGAGTGGAGGGGGTCCGAGTAAGGGGAGCGGTTGCTCATTCAACCTCCGCCCCCACCTCTCCTCAAGGAGTTCGGTTGTGGAATGGATGCCGTATGAATCCTCGCGTAAAGGGCCCTTTTTTGTAAAAAAAGGGCCCTTTACGTCCTCAGATGGGTATTTTACCACCAATAATTTTGTTTCGGTATATGCAAGCTGGTCGCTCGGAGCTGTTGTTGAATAATTGTTTTTAATGTGATATTTTGTGGACGCCTAGGATTAGTTTATGGAGGTGCTTTGTGAAACTTATTGCGAATGAGGTTAATAACAACTATTTCAGAGAAATCCTTGAACTTGTCCCCTCTGCAGCAAGCATTGACGTTGCGGTTGCTTATATAACCGACAACACTCTATTCGATCTAGCTATCAAACACGATAAGCCTCTCAATATCTGGTGCAGAATAGATGAGGGTGTAAGTTTAGATACACTTAGTGTTCTGCAAAAGTGTGTACGTCATCCGAAATGTAAAATTAGAGCTACATACGATTATCTACACGCGAAAGTAATCTGGCTTCATGGAGTAGGTTGTTACATCGGATCAGCCAATTTATCAGGAAAGGCCCTTTATGACAACATAGAACTTGGTGTGTTTTACGAAGAAGGCCTCGAGTTTGCGAACTTCTTTGGCGAGATAAAGACCTTTATTGCAAACCTACAAGATTATACCTCCACAATACTGCCTGATGATCTAAATAGAATACAAAAAATATTTATTGAAATGGGTAACAGTAGAGACATAGAGAACATTGAATACCAACTCAGGCAGCATAAGAAAAAGTTTCTCGACGAGTGGAATAAGTTAAAAGGGCGAATTTTTGCTAATCAAAAAACGCCATTACATAAGATAAGCAAGGGAAGTAAACACCAGAAAAGATGCATCGAGGAATGGAAATATTGTCAGAAGATTCTTACTGAGTATGCTGATATCTACATGGCAGAGTACAAGCGGCCAGCATGGGTGGGGCAGATAGATTGCTTTTCTGAAATAGATAAAATGTTTGATTGGTATTATGGAGACTACATAAAGGGTGATAAAAAAGTAGAGATATTAATAGAAGAGCATCATGAGCAGAATAAAAGCAATCCCGACAAGAAGATGCGAGAACTTTTTTCAATGTGGACGGCTTTAAAAGAAGTGCCATATGCGGAAATTTCCGAATCGTTTGCAACAAGGACGCCTATAGTTCGCAAGCTTCTTTCCAAGAAAAACATACTTAGTCTAAGCGTAAAAGACATTTCTGAAGTAGTAGTAAATTGTTGGGCCTTAATTGATCATATAAATCAGTTCAAATCTTATGAAAAACTGGGCTTAGACAGTGAGAATGGAAAAGTTTCAAAGGAAATAAAAGCAGAACAATATGCAAAACTGTTTTTATGTGATCCCAACAAGCATGGCAAGTCTTTCCTCGAGGTGCTTAATTATTTCATTTGGGATGAGTCGTCTCCTCCTTGGGAAAAAATATGGGAGTGCACGGACTCAAATTCAAAATGGAAATATCCGGGCATTGACCGCAGTACCTTAGGTGAGCTGATAGGATTGGCACGACCCGACAAATATCCCATCAGAAACAATAGGATATCTCGTGTGCTGTATGCCTTAGGCTTTGAGGTTGATCATTTCTAGGGCGTCGCTGTGCGGATGGGCCGTGACTGCGGAATTCAGTCCTCAGCTGCAAGCAAAATTTGTTGGAAGGCACAGCAAGAGAAAGGGGATTGTAAGTCGCATTTATTCGATTTTGCCTTCATAAACAGGTTTCAGGCTGTATTGAGCCAGCGCCTCCAGAAGGCTCAGGGCAAACTTGTCGCCGCTGTCCTCGATGACAAACTCTATAAGGGAGAGGTTATTTTTGATCCAATCCTGTATACTGATTTTGCTTAAGACGTCAATCTCTCTATGGGCCTCAGGTGGGAAGAACTTCTTAATGACGTTCTTGTGTCTCAAGATGGATTTAGGCAGCGTGCTTGGGGTGGTCTCATCAAGGCAATAGTGATGGGAATTCCATCTGGCCTTGCTCTTCCCACCAGCCTTGCCCACCTTCAAGCATTGGGTATCGGTTAGGAAGACGTAGACTCCGCAGGTTCCACGTTGCAGGCTTGTTGGCGAATGGCTTTTCCCCTTTGGCATGTAGACGGCCGAGACCGCAAGGCCGGTGAGACCCTCGAATTCAGCTTTAATGGAATCGGCTAACTGTTGGCTCATGTCGGTCTTCCTATATAAGGTTTGAGAATGCTATGCGGGTGGAACGGATTGGGTTCCAGGTAAGGGGAGTGGTTGCTTATATAACGTCCGCCCCCACCTCTCCTATGGCATAAATAGTCATGTCAGCCCTCCCAGATGACGGCACCTTCAACCTCTAGGAGAGTTAGTGCAATGGGATGAGGTCGGAGGATAAATAGCCGAGGGCAAAGAAGGGCTTAGCTTCACTGACCTACCTTTTTCTAGTAGAAAATGAAATCATGGCCGTTTTAGTTCCTCAAAACCACCATAAAAGCAAAAAGGTCGGCAAGTCGTTTGGGCAGGTAGAGGCCAAATTCGGTAAAACCGACTTGTGACATGGCAGCCAACTTGGTTCAGAAATCTCTCTGCCTACCTGCGTAGTCTGTTGTCGGCGTGCCATTGAAAGTACCCTTTATTGCTTGGAGTGGCATAGAGACAGGAACCATTGTGAAGGATATCAACGTATGCCTTCATTGCCAGGGTCAAGAGCTTGTCGGGGCAACGAATTATCTTGCCGTTGAGTATGGAAATGTACCCTTTTTCAAAAAGGTCATCACAACCCATTTTGCAGATTGGCATGACATTGTTTTTATAATCAAGTTTTTCCTCAATTGAACAGTCCGCGCGCCTTTTAATATGGGCAGCAACAAGGAAATCTACAGGGAATTCTTTCCCACAGATACCACAGATGCCCGTCCCCCTACTTCCAAAGAGGAATTTTCGTAAAAATACTTGTTCTTTTCTTATCTGTACGACGGCTGTTGCATCAAGTGGTTTAGCTGGGTCGAGATCTTTTATCAACCTTTCAAAATCTTCACATCCAGAGTATTCACTGGAAACTTCTGTTTGTAACGTACATTCACCATCGTCCTCTAAGGGACTGTCTGGTATTCCCGCACTTGTCGACGTCTCTATTGTAGGGGCCAAGGTGTGCGAAGACGCGGCTGTCGCTACTTTTCCTGAATCAAGATAGGCAAGGAAGGTGGTACACTTTTCCCATGGTATGACGTTAAAACCTTGAATGACGGCATTGTGCTCATAACCCAGATGTTTGTTGAGAGCCGAGTAGGGGATGTCTCGCTGCCGTATGTGGTCGAGGAAGTAGATGAATTCCCAAGTGCGACCCTCGTCATCTTCTCCCCAAAGGTTGAGCGCCAAGGACTTGTTTCGGACCTTGTACTTGACTTCCCCAGACGAGAAAATTTTCATCCCCCCCGCAAAGACAGCTACATCGTTCTTGTTAATCTTTTGCCACTTGACGGTATTTCTCCCGGAGGTAACTCCCCAGACGTGAGCCTTCCCTGCAGGATAGAGGTTTTTGAGATGATCAAATTCCGCAGCGGTGACGAACTTCGAGATTCTGTCTAGAGCTACTGGATGGAAAATCGTGTCATCATAGTGGCCTCTGGACTCCACGCTCCCCGCAGGCTGCAGTATAAGCTGTCTCATTTGCCCCTCCTGTTATACTTGGTCGCATTTCCCTTCGCCAACTCGACTGGATATTTTTTGCTGTTTTTCACGACCTTCGCTTTGACTGCGGCCTCCAGATCGACTTTGAGTTTATCTGACAGTCTAAGTAGATAGATCTGAATATCTGCCAACTCTTCAGTAATAAGCCTCATATCCTGTTCAGAGTTGGTAATCCCTCGCGATTCGTCATCCGTCAGCCACTGAAAAATTTCTAGCAACTCGGAGGCTTCGACAGAAAGGGCAATAGCTAGATTTTTGGGCGTATGATATTTGTTCCAATCCCGTGCTTCAGCAAATGCCTCGAGATCGTATTGCAGCTGTTTAATGTCCATGAAGGTCCTCGGGTTGAAAGTGTGGTGCGGTGCTGGTCGTCGGCTTAGAAAGAGTTCCCTTTTATTGGTAGCAGCTCAATCCAAAAATCGCACCTCTTCGTGTCGAAACGGCACGGTTTCCCGGCGTGATGATTTTGAATACTCAGCCTTTTGGCCAAATGCTCAAGCGCCGAACTTTTGTAGTCGGTTAGCTGTAGGTGCTTCAACGAGGGCCGGATGCTGGCTGGATGCATGCTGTATGAAAGAAATGCGGTCTCGCGGTGCTTCCAACACCTTAAACGAAGCTCGTACTTACCGTGCTTTATGTAGCGCCAAGCTATCGCCTGTGGTCGCTGGCCCAGGTAAATGCAATTTTCAGTGGTTGAGAGCTGCAGCCCCTCCTCCGCCAGTTGCACACCGAATTCGGTCCAATTCAGTGAATCTTTGCTGTATAGATAAAGCCTCTCGGCGGGGTTGTGCATGATACCCCTTTCAAGAGTCAGTGAGACCTCTCCACAGGGGTTGAAATAGGTCCTACTTATGAGGGCTTCACTTTTCCCGACCAAAGTCTTCGCTTCCTCATTATGGATGATCTGGTCCCTTAGGTGAGCGATAGGTAGCCACTGGGGGTGCGAATGCAGATCTTCGCTTTTTTCCAATTTCGTCGGGTCAAATGCGGAATTCCGACGGAAGAACCAATCGACCTCGTAGGAAGTCGCTCCTTTCAATGAGAAGGTGAGATCGATTTTAACCCACCTCAGCTTCAGAGCATATATCCCGCCTATGAACCTCGATGTCAGCTCCTCGGACTTGAAAAGGCGGCCATTGGTGTCGAACCGGACCCTGACCTTGCCGTTATCGGCCTTGAGGAAGACGGGGAACGCGGCCTTTCGCTGCTCGACGTCCATCGACTTCCATTCTGATTCACTTTTAAGAGTGAGCTTGTCATTCTCGATCAACCATTCGAACTGCCCGTCCAGGGCTTTGCAGAAGGACAGCCAGAATTCAACGGAGTCGCCTTCTGGGTTGTAAAGAGGCTCCCCTCCTGAAATCCTTAGCCGTGAGAATGGCCTCTTCGTCTTCTCCGCCACTCTTCGTTTGTTTGCCACCAACACTGGATCGTGCAATTTTTCAATTTTGCAACGGAACTGGTTGGCCAACGTCTTCTCGTCGACCATGACCGGCTTTGCCCCAGGCTGGGGATCCCAATAGGTCCACGCATAACACGCCCTGCAGCGAATATTGCAATGGGCAGTGTCGAGTATCATGACGTAAGGGTAGGTGCCGTTGGGGAATGGCCGACTGTCGCGCATCACACCCTGCTGGAATTCGCTGCTCAGAAAGCGGTCAGTAACCATATGAACACGGCAATTTTTGCAACTGCTGCCATCGGTCAGGAGGGAAAAACCCTCGCCATAGCAGATATCATCCTTTGTGGTGGTCTCACGTTCGAACCTTACAACTTTCTTTTCCATGATAACCCCTTGCTCCTGATCGGTGGGAAGACTATTTGGGTTAGTCTGGCCCCCCGTAAAAAGTCAGTAATTTGGCTATTGACACCGACAGACCCCGGCTTGGAAGGGCCTCTTTTTTAAGATCATACGCTTGTTCTATTGCTATAACTCTCTCGTAATTGTCAGCCAGATGAATTTTACGGTGGCAATTAGGGCATAAAGATAAAATGTTTTCTGGAACATCCAAAGCATTTTCAAAATCATCCTGACATTTCATTGGAATGAGATGGTGAGCTTCCATGTGCTGTTGTTTACTGACATGGTTTAAGAAGGTTGTATGAGAGGGGTCTAGTTCGCATTTGAAGGCCGCAGAAACAAGGGCGCTTTTTGACACCCTGGGATTGCTTGGATATCTTTCCGTTATGCTTGCAGCTTTAGCTTTTGGTTTCGGAAGTTTGCCGCTAGGCAGATTAATTGGTTTGACGATATTTACTTTATCTTGATAATGCCGTTCGACAACCAAACTTTTTATGAGCAACTCATCTTCGTGCACATCCATCAAGCCAAGTTCCGCAATATACGACAGGCCAAATTTTGTGAAGCCTTCGTAGGTGACGGGCGATTTCCAAACATCACCTTTTCCAATCTCGTTCGCATATTGGCCGGAAAGCTCTTCTCCCCGATAACCATCTTTGTATAGTTTAAATAGGGCCGTGATGGCGTAAACGGTGTCTGATCGATAGGGGTCGGAGAGGATATGGCTGCAGAGAATTTTTTGCTGTTTTTCTGTCAAGGCCCACTTGTCATCTCCCCTGGCCTCATAGTACGCTTGCCCTAAATCAGTGATCTTTACCTTCTGCTTCTCTAGGTTTAAAAGACCGAGGCCAACTGCCAATCGGACCAAAGTGCGAACCCTGACTAGAGGATGTTTAACGTTTCCGCTCTTAGTCGTATCAGTGCAGTGGAGAGCCAAATGTTCCAACTCACTCTGAGGATGCTCAGCAGCATAATAGACGACGCCATTTACGTAATGCAGCTTTGCAACCGTAAAGACTTGGCCTTCTCTTGAAGTGTCGGATATTCCACTTCCTTTAAGGGCTGTCCCCGCTAACAACTCTGCGAGATTTTCCGCCGCTAAAGTTTTGTCATGGAGTAATATATCCATCCGTAACCGCCTTGTAGAGTTGGAAGATGTCTTCTGAGGCGGTACGCTGCCAACGTGCAACTGTTTCGACTGCAGCTCGGATCTGAGAGAGCCCAAGTCCTTCAGCTGATTTAGTAAGACTGGGTACGGCATAGACAGTTTGAGTGACCGCTCATCAGGCGACAGATGCTTTTTTGCCAACGTTGATTCAACCAATACATCAGTGATAACTGCATCACATCCTTTAAGCCTTCGGAGGATCTCACCTAAACCTGCCGAATAATCGGGATTTCGTTCTGTCCCACTATTGCGGCTTCCACCACGTGACTCTAAGAAGACAGAAAAAGTGCCTTGACTGCCCTCTACCATAAATGCGGCCCTTAACAACTTCCACTTCCGTGCACTATCACGCTTTATGGCATATCCTTTATGAGGTTACGAATCTTCTGCAATATCTCACATGAGCGAATCACAATCCAGCACAAATGTCAGGGGTAGCCGAGGTGTAGGGTGTGTAGGGTAATTACGAACTTCTGGATAGATAAGAGACATTGAATAAGTTCCGAATGCCCCTACACACCCTACACCATTGGCCCCTACCAGCTTCTATAATGTTTCAAGATAGGCGCGGGTGCCTGTGTACTACCCCTTTTATATAGGAATCTATTTTTCTCCTCGCCTGGAGCTGTGCGGGTTCGACATACAAGGTAACGATTTCAGTTTTGCCCCCGCCCCCACCTCCTCGGAATCAAAGGGGTATGTCCCCTCTGCCTTAAGGTCCCACTATTCCACTTTTCCGACATGTCCGATCACAGGTACCTCATCAAAGTTCTAATATCATGGTACTCATATATGAAATGGAACTTGAGGCTAAACAGCCTGTAAAACTAGCAATATTCTAGTTGATTTTCAAATCCGGGCTAGACGAGAAAACCTTTTATCATGTATAATACCTTTAATCCATCAACGAGGTTTTATACACACAGGAGGTGAGTATGAAATGGGTTGGGTATTGCAGGGTCAGCAGTAAAAAACAGGGTAAAAGTGGTCTGGGGCTTGCGGCGCAGCAGAAGATGATTACAGATTACGTTACTGCTACAGGTGGGGAATTGGTAGAAACCTTTGTAGAAGTGGAGAGTGGAAAAATAGACGAAAGACCGGAACTTCAGAGAGCAATACGGACGGCAGAACTTGTAGGTGGCCGAGTCCTGGTCGGGAAGCTAGATCGCTTAAGCAGAGACCTCCACTTCATCACGCACCTACAAAAGACGAAGGTGGATTTCGTTGTATGTGATTTGCCAAACTGCGACAGCTTCACGATCCATATCTATGGAGCCTTGGCTCAGCGGGAAAGAGAACTGATATCAGCGAGAACAAAGGCCGGTCTTGCAGCAGCAAAGGCGAGAGGAGTAAAGCTAGGATCAGACAATTTGAAGTATGCGGACATGGACGCTGCAAGGGCGAAGGGCGTGGAGTCGGTTAAGGCAATGGCCGATGATTTCGCCTCCAAGGTAAAGCCCATGGTCACGGCACTGAGAGCGCAAGGAGCCACACTCAGGGAGATAGCCATACATTTGGACAGGGCAGGTGTTAAAACAGCCAGAGGCGGAAGGTGGACGGCAACGGCTGTGAAGAATGTGCTTGCAAGGCAAGTAAATGGCTCTGGTGCACAACAAGGATCAGTTTGACACCAAGGGTGCTCAATGGTGGTGACATTACTGCTACCCCACAAGCTTAATTTGCAAAATCAAGTAGATTCCGGTAATAACAGCGCAGGAAGTCATAAATACTAGTATGCGTTTTGTCCAATAAAAAGCAGGTTCACCTTCTTTTACTCGCGTCCATTCAGATTTTAACAGCGATCGTGACAACGCTGTAACTTCTTCGTTTAGCCTTCTTAAAGCCCGAGGATCAACAGGGTGTTTCCTGAATTCTTTGTAGACTGCTGCCAATTTGATTTCTAACTCACCATGATCACTATTATTAAGTCTCAGGACTATGCTCCTGTAGTTGCTCAGAAGTTTTGAAAGCAAATCAGCATTTTCGGCAGTAAATTTATGAAAACCTTTCCGTTCACTCAGTCTCCTTTTAGCGTTTTCTTTATTGTAGTTGTATGTGATATTAGCTAATGTCTCAGTTGCAGAGATAAATGTAGAAAGCTCCCTCCGTAGTTCATCAATCCAAGCCTGCCTGAATTTTGAGGTTTCATTTTCCTTTGAAATGATCATGAAAATGAATGAAAACGCCCCAGTGAGCAATGCGGCAGAGATAGCACCTAAAGCTGTAAGCGCGGTGGGGTTTTTAGCAATGAAATCAGTTATTATATCTGGCATTTAAAAGATCCTTTAAACGAATGGACCTTCATCGTTGGAGTCGTCTTCAAGGATGTCAGTCTTACAATGAGGAATTTGAGGTTGTAGGCTTTCTCGTACATATGGCCAATATTTGGCCATCCCTACAAGCCCCAATGCTCCAGCAGTTAATGCGATGTGATAGTTCGTATCCTTCGCTCCACTTGACATGAGCGATAAGTAGGCTGCTGCAAAATCAGTCATTGCAGAGGCGTGTTCCGGGGCAAAATGTAACACTCCCCAAACGGTGCCTGGAGAGAAAAACTGAGCTTTAGTTGTAAGTGTTAAATCTTGGTCATTTATCTTGTTGGAAATTATTCTTTCTATTATCAACTCGTTTGATATATTGTTGATCCTGCTTTTAGCTGCCAGTTCTAACTCCGAAAGAGTCTGCAAAAAGATGCTCATTGCATAGTTGTTAATTGCTTTTCGCTGAGTTATATTGCATGAAATATATAGCTTATTGTCAAATCTGAAAACCGGATATAACAAGTGGTATATTAGTTCCCAATGTTCGTCTATATTGAAAACAGCTTGATTAGCACGTAGACTTTTGGTCACAGCAAAAGGCAAATCTTTTCTTTTAAAAGCCGGTCCCCATGCAACTCCCCTTCTTAACTTGTGATTAAGAGTCTTTTGGTTTGTTTCGTCGTAGTAATGAACAATTGATGTGTTGACTATTTTAGGATTACCAATTATTCGACCTATTCTTATTTCGGTGTCTGATACTGTCAACACCAAATCTCCAACTTTCATATCGAATATAAAACTTATAACTTGATGGAAGTGTGATGTGAAAGCGGCTTTTGTTTTTGCGTCTCTCACATAATTAGTTTTCATCCTAGATTGTAACACATCAACTTCTGGCAAAAATGGGTGAGCATCACTAAAGTTAAGTCCGTTAATGTGACTTATTGATATAAGTGAATGGTTGATAAACATGTCGTAATAATGGCCACCTTGTGCCCGAACGACCCAATACCGCTGTAGGGTCGGTCTTTCAATAAAATCGCCACGTCTCTCGTTTGCGCGATCTAATGTGATGTCCGCCACTATCTTTTCTAGAGATAAAGAGTCACCAGCTCCCCAGCCTGTATCGTCAAAAAGCATTTCCTCTCCTTTAGTGTGCTTATTAGCGTGAAAGGATTAAGACTTTAACATCTAATGAATTGAAATGCGAGACAAAATTGTGACCACTGATAGCCGTACCTGCTAGGACAGTGCCTAGTTCAATTCGTGCCCCTTGCTCTTACCAGAAAGTTAACTGCCAATTCTCCATTCCCAGCCGCGTAAAGCCTCAAGACGGTTTCTTCTTTGCTGAGACATTTTCTCTCTGTTGCCCCTTTGGACTGATACCCATGAGCCTAATTTAAAACCATCCGTTGATTTGTGCGACTGTGGAACTCTAGAATGACCTTCATTCTTTAAGTACTCCTCAAGGTGCCGGAATCCTTCCTCCCACTGGTCTGAACGGACATTCCATATCCAGCCGGGCACACTTTCCAGCCGTTTTACTCGTTCCGGCGACAATTTTTTCTTGCTCGACCTTTGCCACGCAACCCACGCCCCGAGCCTGAATCCAGCTTCGATATGTGTTTTAGGAACCTTGGCATGGTGTTCCCTGCTGACGTATTCTTGCAGGTGTCGGAATCCCTCATCCCACTGGTCGATAAGGGTATCCCAGCACCAACCAGGCAATGCTTCTAGCCTTTCTATTCGATCTTGCGATAGGGTGTTCTTCCGGGTCCGCTGATTATTAACCCAAGCCCCTAACTTAAATCCGCCTGCGCCCGTGGCCGTCTGCGAAACTTTCGCATGTCCAAATTCCTCGACGAATTTTTTCAAATGGCTGAAGCCTTCCTCCCACTTGTATGAGCGTGAATTCCAGCACCATCCCGGTAACCTTTCCAAAAGCTCTCTCCGATCGAGAGGCATTTTCTCTTCGTTCGCTCTTTGGGTTCTTATCCAAGCCCCTAGGTTGAATCCATCGGCAGCCTTGTAACCACTAGGCACCCTGGCATGACCTTTTCTGCGAACGAATTCTAGTAAATGGCTGAAGCCGCTTGTCCACTGATCAACGACAGCATTCCAAGACCATCCTGGCAAAGCCTCGAGACGCTCCTTACGCTGACGCGACATTGTCTCTCTGTTGCACCTTTGAGTGGTTACCCAATTTCCTAGTGAAAATCCATCTGCTGTTATGTAGGACTGAGGAACATTGGCATCTCCTTTTTCATCAACATAGGCTATGAGGCGGCTGACGCCTTCCTCCCATTTGGAGGACCGTGTATTCCAAGACCATCCAGGTAAAAGTTGAAGACGTTGGATCTGTTCCTCAGATAAATTCCGTTTATTCCTTCTTTGCGTGGTTACCCATAACCCAAGGCTGAAACCATCATCCGATTTGTGGGATTGTGGAACTTTAGCATCGCCTTTTACCTCTACATACTGTTCGAGGTGGCTGAAACCGTCCTCCCATTGAAATGATCTTGACTCCCATGTCCATCCAGGTAACGCTTCAAGGCGTTGTCTACGCTCATTGGTTAATCTATTTTTTCTCGATCTCTGTTGGTTCGCCCAACCTCCCAAGTTAAAGTTTGATTCTTTGTGTGATGTCGGGACCCTAGCATGACCTTCTCGTCGTACGTATTGTTGGAGATAGCTGAACCCTTCTTCCCACCGATATGAGCGTGCGTTCCAGCACCAGCCCGGCAATTCTTCGAGGCGCTGTATGCGATCAGTAGTAAGTTTTTTTCTTTTTGTCCGTTGAGAGTTAACCCAAACTCCTAATTTAAATCCGCCCGTTGTCTTATGGGATTGAGGCACTCTCGCATGGCCCTTTTCTTCGACATATTCTTTCAAAATGCAGAACCCTTCTTCCCACTGGTCACTAAATGGATCCCAACTCCACCCTGGCAAGGCTTCAAGACGCTCACGGCGTTCTTGTGAGATGCAACCTCTGCTCGCCCTCTGCTTGACAACCCATATCCCCAACTGATACCCATCAACTGTCGCATTTGAAGGGACCTTGGCATTTCCCTGCGTCCGGACGTATTCAGCGAACACTTCATACATCACTTCCCATGAAACCAGTTGTTTACCGATTTCCTCTATTACCTCCCGTATGGGCTTAGAAACGTCTTCAACTATGACGGACGGGGCATATTCAGACAACCCAACTTCAGCGCGACGACGTGCCTCGGCACCTTTTGCTTCCGCGAGGTCTGCAAGGAAGTCACTTGCCCGAATGCTCCGGAAGTTATTGACTAGGTCGAAAATGATGGGGGAGTGATCCATTCCCACTTGCATGCAACGCCCGATTTGTTGATAAAAAAGGATTGGACTCTCCGTTGGACGAAGCAGGATGACAGCACCCACTTCAGGGATATGAAGGCCCTCGTTAAGCTTTTCGACAGCAAAGAGGAGATGTGCTGTGTCCTTCCGATCTGCTTTTCTAAAATCTGCCAACTCGCGATCACTGTCTGGATCAGACGCAAGAACACGGTAAGTCTTTCGCCGTTTATGGGTGCCAGCTTTTTGGAACCAGCGTTGGACCTCAACTTCCATCTCATCAAGGTGTTGCTCATCCTTGCAGAAGACAATAAGTTTGTTAATGCTAGGCGGAAGATACTTCTTCAGAATCTGAGGGACGCCGGAAGTCTTTTGCCACTCAATTTGGACGGAATTGATTTTTCGAACAAGTTCAGCCTTCTCATCTTTCGTATGCCTGCTTTTACTAACGGCATCGCGTAAAACAGTGCACTCATCGTTCAGGGTATACAACGCACTGATGTAGGTGGGAGGGGGAAGAATACGCCTGACTATTGCTGAAGCCAATGACAAGTTTTCGGCAATGACCCCTTCAAAGAGTTCCTCAACCATGTCGCGACTGTTGTCAAGATATCGGATCGGAGTCGCGGTGGTTCCAAGAACCTTTGCCTCCGGATGGCAATCCAGAAGTTTCTGAACTCCTTTACTCCACTCCTTGGCTCCGCACCTGTGAAATTCGTCAAGGACAATCAAGCTATAGTCAAGGATTGCTATTTCTTTGGCTTTCATACGCAAAAGCCTTTTATAGGTCAAGTAGCCAGTGCTTGAAGAGAGCCAAGGTATCTTACTTTTCTGCTCGTCAAGAATGTATGTTGATGGAGCAAGGACAACCTTCGGTTTGTCGATATGATCCGCAAGGACTTTTGCGATCAAATAGCCCTTGCCCGTTCCAGTTGCTTGGACTACCGCAACATGACGTGAAGCCGTCCACAGTTCATTGATCCGCTCGTACGTATTGCGATTGTGGGCATAAAGCTCAATTTTAGGCAGGAGCTCAGATTGCGGGGCATATGTACTCACAAGTTCCTCGACATGCTCCCATCCGCCCAAGAGCATATTAAAAGCAGTGAGTTTTTTCGTTCGCCGGACGAATCCGCTGACTGACACCAGACGAAAATTCTGGCAGTTGTAGAGTGAAGCACCCTGCTCCTCGAACTTCATGAGTTCAATTTTGGTCTGATCGAAGTTTAGGGGTAGGGCACGGTTTTTTGCTTGTATGATAAGAGAGACCGTGGACGGCGTATTGGGGTGAAAAAGCAGAATATCAGCCCCTGCATCACCACGGCCTCCTTTTAGGGCAACATGCCAACCGTTCCCCTCGTAAAGTTCCGCCAGCAAAAGCTCGAAGACCTTGCCTTTATTATCTACACATGTGCGCAGAAAAGCCCGTAGGCCCTGCGTATCACGCTTGCCAAGTAAGGTGACAATGGTGTCTGGAAGTTGTGTGCGGTAAGTAGGCATATGAGGCGAGGTGACTGAAGAACCCTATTTCATTTGAGCCCTTGGTAGATTAACGACATGCGGAATTCACTATAGGGCATCTTTCGGTTGTTGTCGAGCAGCCATAATTAGGATTTTTGTAAGCATCATGAAAGTACGAACAGAAACCACATTGCAGGAGCAGGAGTTGACTCGAAAGTGCAATCCTGATAAGTTGGCAGAACGTTTTGCTACACAAAATGCTACACAGTAAAACCATAGCTCTCGGAGGGGCGGAAGGTTGCATGCCGAGGTCCGGGTGGCTCGTTAAACAATCCGGGACGCATTAAGCGCCGACAATTACGATTACGCTTTAGCAGCTTAATAACCTGCTAACGTTCTACCTACCATCTCCCACGTGGGAGGATAGAACGTCATTCAGTGGGATAGTTTCAGGGAGAGTCCGTGGCCCTGCGGCGAAATCAAGCGGAATCGCGACTCAAGAATCCCGCCCTGTGGAGTCTTGAAGGGCTAAACCCAAAAACAGGTACAAGCATGTAGACGCCTTTTGTGTACGATTCTCGGACGCGGGTTCGATTCCCGCCACCTCCACCAACCTCCGCCAAGGCTCCGGTTGGCTCAAACGAGCCGACCGGAGCCTTGTCTTTTGCGGAGGTTGCCCACCGTAGTTGCCTGGCCGTGCCAGGCGTTTAACGAAGGTGGGCCTCAGCTCTTAACCAACTTTCCATTACACAGGGGCGTGTCCTTACGCCCCTGTTTTTTTGAATATTACATTCGGGGCGTGTCCTTACGCCCCCGACTTTTGATTTATAGTTACCCACCCGTACCAAACATCAAAAAAGCCTCCTTGCCCTCCCCCATAATCCAAGTAAAATTCCTTTATCCCGCCCCCCCAAGGAGGCTCCCCCATGAAATATGTCTACTACCTCCAAAGCATCCCCCATCCCGACCAGCACTACGTCGGCCTCACCACCGACGTCAACTCAAGGCTTGCCTCCCACAACGCCGGTCAATCCCCCCACACCTCCAAATACCGCCCCTGGAGAATCCTCACCTACCATGCCTTCGCCGATGACGCCAAAGCGGCAGCCTTCGAAAAGTATCTGAAATCCTGTTCCGGCCTTGCCTTCAGGAAAAAGCATTTCCACTAGCTGACAACGTGCGCCTGACCTCCGCCGTGATAACCAGCCCCGCCCGTCCTGGGCAACGGCCATCGCGCCAAAGGTTCCAGACAGGACATAAGTGGTTGCTCCTGGATTAGAAATCTGCTAGATTTCGTGCGGTCCACGTCTCTGCAAAACGTTGTAAAGAAAAGTAGATTATAGCCGATTCTTTAAACTGTGACGATTGTACGGAATCTGACTGACATGATCTTTGAAGGGCAAAATGGACACTTCTGATATCCGCTGGCAACAGCGAATTGCCAATTACAAGAAGGTCTTGTTTCAGTTGACCAAGTTCATTGCTAAGGGAGACTTCTTCCCAATATTCAGCGTGTCGGCGTAGTCTTCTACCACAGGGCCTGAACCCCAGGATCATGGCCTTTCCCGAGGCAGCATCACAGTGAACCCCGCATTCCAACGCTACATCGGCATCGACTATTCAGGTGCGCAAACCCCTGATGACAGCCTGAGCGGACTTCGCATGTACCAGGCGGATCTGGATTGCCTGCCCGTCGAGGTGAAGCCGCCCCCGGGGCCGCGCAAGTACTGGAGCCGGCGCTGCATTGCCCAATGGCTCGTCTCCCGCCTGTCCGAGGACGTCCCCACCATCGTCGGCATCGACCACAGCTTCTCATTCCCGCTACGGTATTTCGAAGTGCACCACCTCGAGCCGTACTGGCCCTCCTTTCTCGATGACTTTCACCACCACTGGCCGACCGACGCCACCGACATGTACGTGGACTTCATCCGCGATGGCTTATACGGCAATGGCGATGCACGTGGCGGCAACAGCCGTTGGCGGCGGCTTGCCGAGGAGCGGGCCGGGGCCAAATCCGTTTTTCATTTCGACGTGCCTGGATCGGCCGCCAAATCGACCCACGCCGGACTTCCCTGGCTGCGGTTTATACGGCAGCACCTGGGAGCGCGCGTCCACTTCTGGCCCTTTGACGGCTGGGAGATACCTCATGGCAAATCTGCCCTGGTCGAGATTTATCCCTCCCTCTGGAGTAAGAGCTATCCGCGTGAAGAGCGCACCCGCGACCAGCAGGATGCCTATGCCGCCGCCTCCTGGCTGCAGGACGTCGATCGGGATGGTACCATCGCAGGATATCTGAAGCCGCATCTGCTGCCGGGGGAGTACGGGATAGCACAGGTTGAAGGGTGGATACTCGGAGTCAAGTGAAGTTGCGCCATAGAAGGTGGAGGTACAGGTAGAATGCGAAGGCTTTGGCTGTTTCTGTTGACCATCTTTTGCAGCGGTTGCACACCCCACAGCGATGTGAACAGTGAACGCTTGAAGTCACTGCCATATCATTATTCGCAGTTTGACATGGACGTGGCCTGGGAGGTCAAACAGGCGGGAATGGAAACGGTAGTCGAGGGTGTGGCCAAAAATCTCCGCTACGCCTTCATGGAAGGGATCGAGATCTGGGTCGCTGCAGTCGATGCCGCAGGGAAGACGAGGGGGCGCAACGTCTGCTTCGTCATACCGCGTCAAGTCAGACAGGATGAGATTTTTCCCTTCAGCGTCAAGCTTCCGATTCCCGTGGACTCAGGCATGCAACTGAAGTTCACCTACAAGTACAACGGTTCCGACGGCGGTGACGGCGGCGTGAACTGGATGCAGAGTTTCGATTGGACTGTGCCGTAGTTGTAACTGGTAAGACCTAAGGCCCGCCCCCGGGGCTCCTGTTTCCTTCTTAGACGCGAGGTGACCAAATGCCAAGGTTCATGGCGATAAAAATCCATTACGATCACCGGAAGTCCCTTCCGCCCTACCTGAAGTATTCCAAACTTCCCACACATGAAGAGTATGAAGAGTATCTCAAGCTTTTCCAAAAGAGCGGAATCGGCGGTGAAGGGTTTCACGAATGCCTCAACTTCAGGATTCGCGAAGGGGAAGACGTCGAAATTTACCTGCCGCCGACGTCACTTCCCGCCGCGAGCAAAATCGAGGATGAGTTCGTAATATTCTCCTTCACGTACAAAGAAGACATGGAAATGCCGGATCATGTCATCGGCGTACATGCCAATGTCCATTTTGAGGATCTGGACGGTGTGGAGCGTGACGATGTCGATCGGCTCGATGGCATAGAGTGGTTCATCTATCATGCGACTGCCCCGGAGGAGTACGTCACCCTTTTCACGCCGCCGCTTCCATATGTCAGAGATGCCGGCATCTACACGCCTGAATTTGAGAGGTGGGGTTACGGCCTACGCTACATCAACGAGGAACATGCGAAGAACATCATCCGTGCAGCAATGGACGCCGCGGCCAAGAGGATAGAAGCAGCCTCTGATACTGAACGGCTGGCCATCGAGCGCGAGATTACAGTCTTACGGACGATAGCGGTACGTTATTTCCCGCTGCTGTTAGAAGAAGGTGCGGGGGAGGGGGGAGGAAAAGATCGGCGAACCGCCCAAACAGGCGGTGCCGTGCCGCCACCGCCTGACCGTGAACTTGGACTGCTCGGCGAGCGGCTCGTTTATGAGCGGGAAATCGACTACGTGAAGAAGCTGGGGCTGGAGCCCGCGTGTGTTGAGTGGATCTCCCAAGCAGTGCCGACCTCTCCTTATGACATAAAAACAGTGAGGCCTTCCAAGAAGGGATACAGTGATCATTTTCTTGAGGTCAAATCGAGCAGGATGGACACGGGTTGCAACGTCTACATCTCCTCGAATCAGATCGAATATTTTGAGCGGCATCCGGACGCGTCTACCTTCATCTTTGTAAACTTCGATTCGTACAACAAACCGAGAATGCCTTTTGTGGAGTTGACACTGGAGCAGTTGAGGCAAAGCTACGAACTCATCCCTCTCAAGTTCAAGCTACGCTCCCTGAGCAAAGGTGATGATGATTCAGAGAAGTGAGTGAGTCTCCCACGTCAGTTTGGAGGTAAGGAAGTGCCCAGGTTTTTTATTCTTTTGCTGTTTATGCTACTATCAAACCAACTTCATGCGGCGGAAAATAAGGTCGTACGTATTGAAACTGATGAAGCTATATTTCAGACTGCAGAGAAATTGTATCAAAGTTGCGATGATGTGTTTCTAAATTTAAGACGTGAAAACACATTACGATGTGCTGTTGACCAACCTTCTTGCGATCCCATTTCGGCTGAAACGGGATCTGGTACTAGTGAATTTTGGAAGTGGCAATAATTCCAATCCGGTAACTAAACTGGATGACAATCTTGAACTTATATTGATGATCGCGAATTATGACCCTGAGTGTGGCAAGCTTGCAAAGGCCCTTGATCACATCGAGGGAGTCAATGGTGTTGATGTCAGGATAGCTAGCTCGAATTTCCTTGGTTACGGGCTATTCAACGAATGCATTTATGGCATTCCAGAATTCAAGGCTCGTTTCAGCAGGCAAATCTATTGCAAATAGCGGCTTTAGATGCTTTAAGAGCCAGTGTCATGAATGTTGACCTTGCATCATTGCAAGCCTGACCTCAGCTGTCATATATGTAACTTATCTAACTAGTCAATTACATATTGGGTGAATAAACTACGGAGGGGGGGTATGGATACCCGCAGGGATCATGTCATCACTGGCCTGGTCGAAACTGGGAAATGGTGCGTCGAAAATGCGCGGCTTAGCGAGAGAGCCGGCCATAAATGTGAATATTGTGGACTGGATTTCCTGGCATCTCCTGAGAATTACAAGCAATGGCAAAGAGATCACATCGTGCCAGAATCAAAAGGTGGCGATAGTTCATTCGAAAATCTGGCGGTAGCCTGCAAAACCTGTAACGTAGATTTTAAAAACAGATGGAACCCAAGAGATATTGCAGGTGAAGTTGCTACGAGGTCAGAACTGATTGATGCGGTTAAAGTGTATATTTCTCAGAGAAAAGAAAAAACTCAACAAGAAATAGAAACTATGAAATCCATTATTAACTGTGATCAAAAAGCTGGCAATGGGGCAAAAGGGGAAAGGTGACAGGTTGTTTTATGAGTTCCGGCCGCAGAAAAATAGAAAAGTAGCCTGTCCCCTTTTTCTTTTTCTACAAAAGGAAGTTCGCTGAGGAGGTTTAACATAGTGACGCAAATGAGAAAAAATGATCCTGGATCAATAGTCGTAATAATAATTACATTCATATTGTTTGTTGCAGCTGTGTTTTTTAAAGGTGTTACACATGACCTTTTGCTTGAGGCGGGGGTCTTTCTCGTTTCTGTAAAACTGATAATCATGGCATATAAAAATGGAACTGCCTTCGAATCTGTCCAACGTCAATTAGATGAAATAAAATCATTATTAACAAAACAGCACAAATAATCAAAAGCTACCCGGTGTATGAATTGAAAGCAAGCATGGCCACTTTGTTGAGATTTTGACTTTTGCCTTGCTAGTCGTCGGCACCAGGAGGCGTTTGAGGTCAGGCTTGCAAAGTTCCAATCTCTGATGTCATGACTGTTAACTGTGCAACATTGCGAGCCTGACCCCGGTTGTCCCTAGGCGACTTTAAACTGGCGGACCATCTCCTGAAGCCTCACGGACATGGAGGCAAGGGCTGTCGCGGCGGCGGCGGTCTCGTCGGCACCCTTTGCTGTTGACCGCACGATGTCGGTGATGTGCACCATGTTGGTACTGATTTCGCTGGTGGTCGCGGTCTGCTCTTCGGCGGCGGTGGCTATCTGGTTTGCCTGCATCATGACGGCATGTATCTCTTCGAGGATCGCTTCCAGTGCTTGGCCGGAACGGGATGCCTGCTGCGTCCCGCGTTCGACTTCCTTGCTCCCTTCCTCCATGGCCTGAACCGCACTTTGGGTTTCCCCCTGGATGGTGCGGATCATCTCGGAGATCTCCCTGGTCGCACGCGTGGTGCGCTCGGCCAGAGCCCTCACTTCGTCTGCGACGACGGCAAATCCACGCCCCTGCTCGCCCGCTCTTGCCGCCTCGATGGCTGCGTTGAGAGCGAGCAGGTTGGTCTGGTCGGCGATGTCTTCTATGGTCCCAACGATGGCGCCGATCTGGTCGGAGCGCTCGCCGAGCGACTCTACGGTCCTCGCTGCTCCTTGCACCCGCTCCGCAATCACTCCCATCACGGCCACTGTGGCCTCGACGACCTCTGCGCCGTCAACTGCCGCCTGGTTGGCGCATTGAGCGCCTTGAGCGGCTAGGTGACAGTTTTGGGCTATGTCGTTGGAGGTTGCCGCCATCTCTTCTCCGGCGGTGGCAACGGTATTTGCCTGTGCGACGATCTCTTCGGTCCCCTGCACCATCTGCTGCGCCGTTGCCTTCAACTGCGTGGATGCCGTGGCCACCCGGTTGGCATCGCCGGACAGTTCCTGCATGATCGACTGGATCTTCCCTACAAAACCGTTCATATGCTCGCTGAGCTGGCCCAACTCATCCTTGGCGTGGTAGTTGACACGCCGGGTGAGATCCCCCTCGGCGATGATGGCAATGGCACTGCCCATCTCCTTCAGGGCTCTCTTTATCCCTGAGGCTAGAAAGGCACAGATGCCGACGCTTAGCAAAAGTGCAATGATCCCCGTGACCAACATGGTGGTAATCGCAGCTGTACCTGCTTCTTGAGCCGTCTTGACCCTCAGATCCGTCCGCTTCGCGTAGTAGTCCATCAGTGCCTCGGCCGCGGCTACGTATTTCTGCCTGGCCGGCTCCCCCTCGCGGGCAACTGCCGCCTTGAATCCGGCTGTGTCACCCGAGGCTGCAATGGCCTTCAGTTTGTCATTGACCGTTACGCCGACTGCGAGCGCGCTGTCCAGTTCCGCCACCAGCTTTTTGCCGTCGGGCGTCTTCGTGTTCTTTTTCAGCGCGTCGAGTGCCTGAGAGTACCCTTTGCGGTGCTCCTCGATATGCCCGAGCATCTTGTCCCGGTCCGCCTGTGTCTCGGCCAGCATGAGTCCCTTAATTTCCTCATCGATTCCCTGCAGGTTCAGAAGTACTTTCCCGGCATTTGCCGTGAGCCCGCTGATGCGGTTTACGTTACTCAACTGGTCCGCACTGCTGTAGAGCCCTTTCATGCCGGCCCCCACAACGATGAACAGCAGCAATGACACGGCTCCAAAGCCCAGCAGCAAACGTTTTGCGATTGTAAAATTTGCCATAAGTCCTCCTCAAGTTGCACCACAACGGAAATATCTGCTCGTAGACACCTCAAATAAATATCGACAGTTTTGGTGGGTACTTTAGACCACGGCCGTGTCTTTTTTCGGTCTCATACCTGTTTTCCTGCCACAGACACGGCACAGCTTTCGTGCGATTCCAGCAACGGCAGAGGTTGTAGGTACTTCCACGTTTGTACCAACTCCCTGCGCGCACTGGATCGAGCAAATGCTCATGAGAAGCGCTGCTCATTCTGGGGTCGGTCCACCGGTTGCGGTCGCTGTGCGCCGTCCCGTTTTTTTGCTTCCTTAGTTAATTTATATTGAATGTCATTTACTTCGCGGCTTATAATCCGCGACGTCCTTTTAACTGGGCAGGGCCGTCAATTCCTCGGGGCGCTGGATGATCGTTGCGGAAGGAAAGGGGAGTCTGGGGACAGGCTTGCGAAGTTGCACACTCTGGTGGCTGGACTGGTAACTTAGCAACTTTGAAAGCCGACCCCAGTTGCCCTTTGAAAGAAAAAACAGGAGGATTTCAATGAGAAGCTTTGTGCTTATCGTCGTTCTCTTCAGTCTCATGGGGTGTGCAACTGGAGAGAAAATGTCACGACTGAAAGAAGGAATGGCAAAATCAGACGTCATTGAGGTATTGGGAGATCCTGATGGTTTTCAACGGTCGGGTGAATATGAGGCATTGAATACAATCACCGGCTTGTAACTGGCTGGGCATGGGATAGGGCCGACTACAACGTAATTATGAAAGATGGCAAAGTGGTAGAGTACGGTCAAGGGCAGGTTCGTGTAAAGGACATGAATAATATTTTGTTCTTAGTCCCATTCAGATAGGAAAACTAACGAGAATGCCTGCGGATATTAGTTACAACCGTCCCTCCCCCCCTGGCGCCAACTCGCACTAGAAAAGGATTGTCTGGAGGTTCACCTTGAAAAAGGTCTTAATCGTTGTTGCTGCTCTTATTGCTGTACTTGTAGCAGGATTCGTCTTCGTCAAAGGGACGCCACAATATTCCCTATATCAATTCAAGAAAGCTGTGCAGAACCATGATCCGGATACAGCTTTCAAATACCTCGATGTTGATTCAGTTGTCGATAATCTAGCCTTAGACCTCATCAACTCAAAAGAGATGAACAAACCCGCCAGCAACCCTTGGGAAGAAGCCGGACAAACCATGGCCAAGGGACTTATGACGGTTATGCTCCCTAGCATCAAGGAGGCAATGAAGGGGCAGATCAAGACCGCTATCACGACTGCTGACTCGGAGAAAAGCGAAAACGATAAGGGCACGAATACTATCAAAGGTTTGAACAAGGGCAGTTGGTCTGATTTCGATGTCAAGGTGGAAGGGAAGATGGCGATTGTGACCAATAAGCAGGATGAAGCCTTAAAATTCAAAATGGTCAAGAGCTCAGAGGGATATTGGAAAATCATTAAAATTATTATCCCCCATACAAAATAACGCTACACTTCAAAGCAATATGGAAGGATGTTGTTGATGTTTAATTTTTGTTTTGCCAGTTGTCGGTGAGAATGTTGAACCAATTTCTGCAGGCATAACTCTTTTCAAATATCAAAATCGTAACAACATCTCCCCCATGCTCGAAAGTTCTACTTTTCAAGCGTATTTCCTGGGAAGCTCACGGGAACATTTTTACGAAATTAATTGATCAATAGGGGGGATTTATGTGAAAAATTAGCAAATTTACAGCTGTGATATCTTTCTAATGCCTTTTGAATTATCAACCTTGCTATGCAGCAAGCAAAGCTACTGAATCAAAATTAGTCGACGTAAAAATTCCAAAAGATGGCCAACTGTATTATGGAGATGTGCCGTCATATTTTTCACAACCCAAATATCATGATATGGCAATGGGGTATTCGGGTAACAATATCATGGGTGTTAACAAGACAGGAAAAAATATCTTGGAATGGGTGTATGATGAGAAATTCGCCGCAATTGGCAAAATTCAAGAGCATGTAAGCAAATCCTGTCAGGACAAAGGGTACAGCATCAGTGCGGCTTCCAATGTAAAAATTGAGTTAGATAAGCCTCTTGATAACGTTTATATGATTCTTTACTCATACGAGATAAATTGCTGGTGACAAAATCTCAACTGAATGATTTGGAGTTCAATGTTGATGGCATGAATAATTAAGGACTTTCTAGCATTAAAAAACAATTCGAGTTAGTTCTTGGTGATTATGGGGAGTCTGGGGCAGGCTTGCGGGGTGGCACACTGGTATCATCACTGTTTACTTTGCAACTCAAGCCTGACCCCTGTTGTCCTTTTTATGCTGATCGACTGGAGTTGTTCAGAGAAACAAAGTCCTCGGTACGTGGTTCGAAACAGCATCTGTTGGTCGGCAGTGACGTTGCCAAAGATAAGCACCATGCGTCCCCCCATATTTTCACGGGAGTTAAGGGGACGGTGCTCTGTGAAAGGACAGACATGAGTGACATATTTGACGGTTTTCCGCCTGCTGCAGTTCAGTTCCTGAGAACGCTGCGTGAGAACAACAGCAAGGGGTGGTTTGAGCTGCATAAGCAGGATTACCAGAATAACCTTTTGAAACCATTACAGGCTTTGGCTGCGGGACTCGGACCCTTGATGTTGAGCATTGACCCGGACTTTACAGTCACCCCCGCAATAAACAAAACCATCTCCCGCATCTATCGGGATACCCGGTTTTCCAGGGACAAGTCCCCCTACAAGACCAGTCACTGGATTACATTCAAGCGACTCCGGCAGGAATGGAAGGATTACCCGGCGTTTTTCTTTGAGATATCACCAGACTCGTACCGGTACGGCATGGGATTCTACAGCGCCAGCCGTCAGACCATGGACAAATTCCGTACTGCCGTCGACAGGAATCCGAAGGCATTTCTTGCCGCGACTTCGTTCTATCCGAACAACAGAACCTTCACGATAGAAGGGGAGCAGTACAAGCGGCCATTGAAGGCAGGGATCTCCACGGAATTGCAGGAGTGGTACAACAGAAAAAGTCTGTACCTCGTCAGCAATCATCGGATAGATGCGGACCGCGTTGATAGAAAACTGATCTTTGATGTGCAGCACGGATTTGAGATGTTAGCCCCTTTCTATCATTACCTGGGCAAGGTGGCTACTTAAATGGATATGAGGGGACATTGTTGAGATTTTGATTTTGTTCGCAATTCTGGCACCAGTTGTCCTCACCCTCAGCCGTTAGATGGACAAGAAATGTGACTAAAAGCTGTTTAAGGCAAAATGACGTATGTTTCAGTGTTTTACTTTTTCTTTAGCTATGCCGTCGTTGGGCCCTATGCTGGTTCCAAAGAACTTTAAGGTAGTATCTGTTGTGATAGGTATTTTTTGGGTGAATATGTCCCAGTATTTCGAATGCCATGTCACTCGAGTTTCCCTCCATTGGCCGCATATCACAGCATCCCATAATTTTCCACTCGGCCATTATCGCATTGTCAGAAGCATGACGCTGTTAATGCGGTAATGCGTGATCGTCTACAGGATGTGACGCCCCCTACCGCAATGTGGCTGTGACTAGGGGATTCCAAGGCAGCGGCGGTCAGAAGCGGCCACCTTGGCATACATTGCAACACTGCGACTTACTCTGTCGCGATGATGTGGTAGCAGTAATCGGACGTTTAGATGGCCCGGAGCCGTCGGCAAGGAAAACACAGGCTCTAATATTAGCCGAGCGTGGTGTGCCTCAAACATACCAACAAATATGGGCTATATAATTTAAGCAATATAACATTAAAAAATGAACTTCAAACAGTGTTTAACTGAATTAATATGTTCGTGCAAGTAACGATGGTCTCTGTCTGATCTGCATGCCCCACTGTGCCAATGCCATTGGCGCAAAACCGATAGAATGATCGAAAGCATCGCAGGGCAATTCCAAGGGAGGTCGACGACTGTGGAAGCAGCGCAAATGACATCATCGAGCCGGTTGATCAAAATGCTTATGGCTGCAGATTTTGAGGTCACCCCTGCCACATGCACCATACCGTTAACGCAGCCGTTTTGGGTGAACGCGGACCACACAGATGTAACACTGACTTTCCTCGATGATGCAACCGTCGCCGTCCAACTATCCTTTGAACATCACCAGACCCTCCTCAAGTTCGGAAATGATGTTGAAACCGTCAGTAGTATGCGAGACCTCTGCTGCTCTAGCTGGTTCCCTGACTTGGAACAAGCCTTCAAAAAGGTCTCTGACCATTTTGACCTCAATTGGGAGAGCGAAGGGGACGATTATGATTTTGCTTGTCCGTGGATAAGTTACCATTTGTCGGGCAACTTCCGATTCCGAGATTATGATCGGGTTATATCGTTGCTATTAGAAATACGATCAGTACTCAGTCTGAAGGAGTGCCCATCTTGAACGTCAAGACAAGCCAGCCCAAATACACGGGATCGAAGCCATTAGAGAACACAATCTCGGCTTTAAATAAAAAACAGATCAGAAACCTGAACAGACGCTTTGAACGCGGACCATACCTCAGGAAGACGATAGCAGATTATCCCGTTCTTCATGCATACCTTTCCAAGGTCTTTCGCGAAGCCCAAAAGCAGCTTTTGCAAGGGGTAACCGTAAAGCTGACACTCGGGCAGCCTTGGATACTCGCCGCGCCGAATACGTACCAACAGGTGGATGCTGGCTTCTGGCTGGAGAGAGTTGGTGCATACAGAATAGACTCATGTGATGCCTCCACCCAATGCCTTTCTTTGAAAGTAAGCATTCCCAAGAAGAAGGACGGCTTCTACCCTGATGACTTTGTGCTCCAGACAACCCAATCGATGTGTCAGATTTATGTTTCCGACAAAGGTAAATTAACGTACATTGATCTCATTTTTAATACCAAGCCCCCCGGGTTCATAAGGGAACTGGCCAGATACTTCTCAATGGGTGGCCCAAGTGCCAGACGAAAACTGCGAAACAGGATCAAGTGTATGGAGGAAGAACCTGACTCAACGTTCCTGAGTCCAATTAAATTCAGTCGAGCGAAAGCTGTATACATTTAGACCACATTTTCTTTGACAGGGACTGCTATGAAAGTCTTGATTCACAGAGGTAGTAACGAAATCGGTGGAACCTGTATCCAGCTTTCTACAGAAAAGACAACCATCCTTCTCGATCTTGGCCAACCTCTCTCCAATCTTAGCAAGACCATTGATGTATCAAGCATGAATCCCGATGCTGTCCTGCTCAGTCACCCCCATCAGGACCATTTCGGCCTGATCGACCTCCTGTCACCGGGCATTCCAGTGTATATCGGGGAACTAGGAAAGAAGTTGATTGACGCCACTCGCGTGCTGCTAGGGAGGGATCTCCACACAAACGACTTCCGGCATTTCAAAAGCTGGCAACCTTTCCACGTCGGCGACTTTACCATCACCCCATATCTGGTCGATCATTCAGCAGTCGATGCCTACGGCTTCCTTATCGCGGCTGAAGGGAAAAAAGTTTTCTACAGTGGGGATTTCAGGGCGCACGGTAGGAAGTCGAAGCTGTTCGATAGCATGCTGAAGACCCATCCCAAGGACATCGATCTACTGTTCATGGAGGGGACCATGATGCAGCGTGACAATAGTGAGTTCCCGACAGAGACCGATGTGGAAGAGAAAATTTTTGAAACAATTCGACAACAGGAAAACATCTCGTTTCTCATCTCTTCATCCCAGAACATCGACCGCATCGTCTCGGCCTACCGTGCTTGCCTCCGCGCTCAGAAGACTTTGGTGATTGACATCTACACCGCGTGGGTTCTGGAGCAGCTCAAACTGGTGTCTGGCAGTACACCTAACATGGAGTGGGAGCAGGTTCGGGTGTATGCATCCTACAGCCATGATGAGAAGTTGAAGGAACGCCCAGACTTCTTTGGGGATTTTCGCAGACGAGTCTACCAGCATCGAATAACAAAGGAGGAGTTGGCGGCGTCCCCAGCTGACTTCTTGTACCTCGGCAAGATGTCTTCATTTGGGATCATCGACAAGTACCGTGGAGTAAACCCAGTCAACGTCGTCTATTCCCAGTGGCTCGGATACTTGAAGTCGCCGAATGGAGAGTACTATGGAGCCGAAGAGATGGCTGCATACCAGAATGATCCGGTGATCAACTTCATTTATGCTCATACCAGCGGACATGCGACGGTGGAAGATCTTCAGCGGTTCGCTGAGGCGTTAAATCCGAAGATGTTGGTGCCAGTGCATACTGAAGTTAATGACAGATTCTCACATAGTTTCCAGAACGTGAACATACAGACTGATGGAATTAAATTCGTAATCTAAGGAGAAACTATCTTGACATTACTCGAACAGATTGAAGAAGTGTGGGAACGTGGTGCGGCTACAAAAGCAATAAAATGGGCTGTTCAACTCGAACAAGCGATTCCAAAAATCACTGAGCACAAAAAGTCATTCCGCGAGTGGCAGCCACTCAGGGTTTACCTATCATACACAACCGCCACATCTTCGAAAATCCCGTTTTCCCTTCGTTATCTTGGCCAAGAAGTGGCTACTTTAACCGTTGAAGATGCTGGCCCGTCCTTAAAGGTTTCCCCAAAAACTGCTGGTATAAACTCTGATCGTTTTGGGATAAACTTCTGCGGCAAGGTTGACTGGGCCGGCCCAGAAGCAAGAGAGTTCAGAAGGGCATTCAGAGAACTCGATCCAACAAGGTATTTCGACAAGCTAAAAAGCGAAGAGCACCACATAGAGTCTGAGTTCCTGCGGCACATGGAAGATCCGACGAGCGGCAAGTTTCACGGGACCTTCAAGCATATTCAACCTGTGATGATGGCAGGATTCCCTTTCCAGTTTCCACTTCCGATCTCGGGGCACAGCGGACTTCCTAAGCTTAGCAATGGGAACATCGACATACTTGCTAGGCGTGGCACTGGCGGAGGGACCAAGATTTCGGTTTGGGAACTGAAGCGTCCAAAGACCACCGCTCATGCAATCGACCAAGCGTATATATATGCTGTGACACTTTTGAAGATGCTACGCACTCCAGCCGCTGGTGACTTTTGGTACAAGAACGTTATTGGATTTGGATGCAGTGTTCCAAAACACCTGACTATCGAGAGTGTGGTGGCAGTCAGCATATCAAATGATCGAAATCGGAGGCTCTTTGAGGAAAAGTTCCGAAAGTTCAAGGAACAAAACTCGCTGGAAATTGGCGGCGATGTGATCAACCTGCACGTTGCCCATTACACAAAAGCCCCTCTAACGGTCGAACTGCTACCCATTTGAAAATACCAAAGGATTCGTTTGACGACATTAGAATATCACCAACCTATCGACGTTGAGAGTGGCTGGAGATGCACGGTCTGATTTTGATTGAGATCGTTTATGTTCCTCCTGAATTTCACGTTTTTTTGTAGCCACCCGACCTTCCAACGCATGGTATTGTTTTGAAATAGTCAACGTATCCCGTACAGGTAAAGCAACATGGCCCAGTCTGAAGGTAGAGGAGTGGGGGCTTTGTCACACTCGGTGCCATATTTTATCGCAATGCGTATCATAAACTCGGCATGAAAGAATGCCTCAAGAATCGGTCGAGTGTGTTTCGTCCATGCTAAATTTTGACTCCTTTCCCATACGAGACAAGTACCATCATTAATTATCTTGAGGAAGTCCTCATTGTTAAGTTCAACGCCTTCTGGAGCTAGTTTCCGGAGAAGTAAAACCATTTCCTCGGTAATAGATTGCAACCCATAGACCTTGAAGGAGTGATGGTAAAAACGGTAAACTCTATCATCTCTCATGCTTGTGTAATCAGCTTCTGCGAAATGCTTCAAATCAGGCAAACGGGCTTTTATGTTTTGCAGGAGCATTTGATGCTTCTGAATCCAAGCATCGTGCTCTGTGTATAAACCTGTCGGAATTGAATTGGTAGCATATAGTTCAGAGAATTTTGTTCGCTCATCATCATTCATATTTGCCTCTAATTCTGGCTGGTAGTCGGTGGAACTACCTTCAGGTGATGCGACTTGAACTGCATCCCATGGGTTTCGACTTATTCACCGGCAGTGATCGACGCAGCAGCACCGATCACGGTCACGAGGTCGCGCTCCCCCTTTACCTTCACACGTGGC
Organism: Geomonas subterranea; assembly: GCF_019063845.1. NCBI lineage: Bacteria > Pseudomonadati > Thermodesulfobacteriota > Desulfuromonadia > Geobacterales > Geobacteraceae > Geomonas > Geomonas subterranea. The sequence goes on along the minus strand of NZ_CP077683.1, from coordinate 2,269,981 downwards.
ACGCAAAAACCAGTCTCGCCGCTGTGGAAGGTAACTCGTTCTACGGAGCTGGACAGTAGCTCAGTCGGTTGATCTCCCTGTTATAAGGTCCTTTCATTCAGATTAGATCCACGGAGTTGGAGATGGATGGTCCCTGAGGAGATACCATGAATTGGTGTAGGTAAGCAAGGTTGGACCGCCAGTTCCGACCTAGCACCGAGGGGCCGTTGTTAATATCTTCACTTTTGTCCTAATTTCGACACTATCAAATGTCAATATAACAACAACGTACCCCTCGGTCCCTAGCCTCGCTCCAAAAAGTTCGGGAGGCAGCGTGTCCAATATCTTGTCGAATTCGCAGCGCTGGCAACGGCGCATTTCGTTGCCCTCATCAGTCCGGGGCCAGACTTTTTCCTCATCGTGGGGACTTCGGTCAGGGAGGGGGCTGCCCGGGCAGCGGGGCTCTGTGCCGGCATCGCCGCGGCAAATGGCGCCTATATCTTCCTTGCCCTCACCGGGTTCGCGTGCCTCAAGCAAACCCCGCTGCTGTTCACCTCCCTCAGGACTGCCGGTGCCCTCTACCTGCTTTACCTGGGGCTCATGCTGCTGAAGCCGTCGCAAGGCCCGGTCCGCTCACCGCTTACGATTGAGGCGGAACGCACCGCTACCTGCCGCCGCAGGCTGTTCACAGCCGGCTTTCTCTCGGCCATCCTCAACCCGAAAAATGCAGTCTTTTATCTCAGCCTCTTCACCGTGATCGTGAGCCGCGATACGCCGCAGGCGTTCCAGGCCTGTTACGGCGTATGGATGGTTCTCGCAGTCTTCTTCTGGGATCTGTCGATAGCGCGGTTGGCGGGGAGCGAAAAGGTAAGATGCCGCCTCGACCGCCACGCGCCCTGGATCGAAAAATGCTCCGGAGGAGTGCTGCTTCTCCTAGGGGCGGTATTGCTGTTGCGGTAGCCGCCCCTATTCGATATGGGAGCGCTCGGAATGACATTTCTGCAGGCACAACCCCTTTGCTCAAATATCCAAACCTCAGCAATGTCCCCTCATGACTCATGGATTGGCTGTCGGGGGCTGCTGTGCAACTGGTCGACTGGCCGCACTAGAGATATACTATTCTGAGGGTGCTGAAGCCCTGCTTGGCGGGTTGAATACACTTTTGAAGGGGGACGACATGGCAGGTAGCAAATCAATTCTTACTAGCATCTTGGCAACGAAGCTATCACCTGCCGAGCGCTCAAGGTTCATAGAATGGTCTAATGGTGTAACTAATGAAGAATTTGATGATGGCTTGAGCCTGTTTTTCAAAATTGAAGAGGTGCAGGACGCAATAGGTGACTACGCAATCGAACAAATTCAAGAAATTGAGAATCATTGCAATATCAAGATATCAGCCGTGATAAGGGTTGACGGTAGTACGTATAAATACCGCCAGTGACCTAAACGGAATGAGGATCCGGGCGTACTCCCAGGTGGGAAGGGAACCGGCGATCACGACCTCTGCAAAAAAGGCTTCAGCCTCGCCCGTTGAAAAACGGCGGCTGGAGCCTTTTCATGTTCATGAGCCTCCCCCTCCCGCCCGGAGCGCGGGAGGCCGGATGATGAGGAAAGAATTTTCGGCGCTTGACGAGGTTACAGCCTTTGCTATATTGGACAAAACTAATTTTTTGTTCAGGAGGCTACTATGGTCGAGGAGTACGATTCAGTCGATACCAATCTCCGAAAGCAGACTTTCCCCCAGTTGTTCGTCACCGTTACTGATCTCGCCGATGCACTGGATGCCAGTTCGCTCTACAACGAAAACCGGCCCACACACGTCTGTTGCGGGCAGACGTTGAGGGAGCATGTGCTGGCCATGAAGGAACTGAGCGCCGGGGCCGACAGGGGAGACGTCCTGTTCAGGGAACAGCGCCAGAGAGTGCGGGAATTATGCGAGCTCGACGTCCTGGGCTCGGTCAGTTACATGAAGACCATCGCGATCCACCGGAGGGACCCCAGCATCCTCCACACCATCAAGCTGCCGCCCAAGGAAACCGCCCACAAGAGTTCCCGCAAGGCGCACTCCTCCCGGCAAAATGTGGAGATCCGTCTCGACGTGAAACATGTGAAAGGGGAAACGGGATGGATTCTCGTCCAGGGCAGTCACGTTCGGGGGGGCGGGCCGTACCTGATCAATCTCTGTAAAGGTGAACCGACTTCTGAGGCGAGCTGGTACAACCCTGGAGGACACCACGCCAGTTGCGCCAAGATCATCCTCAAGAACCTCGAGCCGGCCAACAGGTACTACGTCAGGATGAGGACCGATGGGCCGGAGGGGCCTGGGCCGTGGTCACAGGCAGTTTCGATTATCGTGTTGTAATTATCTTTCCCGATTCCCCACTTCGGTCTGCCGGCTTGCGGCAGACCGAAGCTGCTTGTCCTTCCAAAAAGCAAATCCCCCTTGTCCCCCCTCGCAAAGGGAGGAACTCGAGTTCTCCTGCATCACTTCCTGGCCAACTGCGGCCAAGTTCTCCGACTCCTTCGCAAAGACGGGACCTCGAGTTTATCGCCCGGTTTCCACTTCGAAAAGTCGTGCATAGCTTCACAAAATATTCTTCAAGACATTAAAATCGAAGTTCTCGCACAAAAAAAAAAGCGACAACTCTCGGGCGTGGCGTTTCAACTTCAAAAAATCGTGCACAACTTCCAAAAATATTTTCTAGAACATTAAAATCGAAGTTCTTGCACAAAAAAAATGCGACAACGCTCGGGCGCGGCGTTTCAACTTCAAAAAATCGTGCACAACTACCAAAAATATTTTCTAGAACATTAAAATCGAAGTTCTCGCACGAAAAAAACGCGACAGCTCTCGGTTGCGGCGTTTTAACTTCAAAAAGCCGTGCACAACTTCCAAAAATATTTTTTGGAACATTAAAATCGAAGTTCTCGCACCAAAAAAATGCGACAACGCTCCGCCGCGACGTTTCATCTTCCAAAAGTCGCGCACATCTCCTCAAATTCCCTTTTGAAACCCGGAAATTGAAGTTCGCGCGCCAAAAAGAAGCGACGAGTGCTATATTCGCCGCATTGAGCAATTCCGGTCAGGATTTCTCTCCGACTCTCCGGGTAGGATCACCTGCGAATCGAGAGGGGACGGTAGGCACATGGACAAGGCACAGGCATACGCGCAACGCTTCGACAGGGTCATTCGGTACATCGAGCGGCACTGGACGAGCCGTTGACGGCCGAGGGACTGAGCCGGGTGGCGCATTTCTCGAAATTCCACTTCCACCGGCAGTTCACGCTCTACACCGGGATGGGGGTCTTCGCCTTCATCCGGCAGATGCGGCTGAAGCACGCCTCGTACCGGCTCTGCTACAGACGCGAGGAGCGGATCATCGATATCGCCCTAGATGCTGGCTTCGAGAGTCCCGAGGCCTTCTCCCGCGTCTTCAAGCAGATGTTCGGACAGTCTTCCTCTCAATTCAGAAAATCACCGGAATGGCACCCCTGGAAGGAGTGCTCCCGGCCGCCGCCCACGCTAAAGAAGAGAAGACATGGAAGGGCGGCCGCTGCAAAAGCGTCAAAGGCTCCGGCCGGGATTTGCACCTCCCGGCTCGGAGCCTTTGTTGTTTACTTATTAGAGGTAATAGTGTATACGCTTTCGGCAGGGCGAGAGGGAACCTGCACCTTCCGACGCATCCAGGCAATTCCCGTACGCGACGAATCGAAGTCCATGGGGCCCCGATCGGGCCTGCGGTTTTGCAGCCGTCGAGACGCGGAGTGAGGTCGACGGCATTCAAGGATGCCATGATGCGTTCTTTGCCACTGTACACGCCACTGTACACCGCCATGCGCGCGGCCCTCAAACAGGCCCACATGCTTTCGTCTGCCATCCTGGCGGGAAGCGGTGCCTCTCTTCTCTACCTGCTCCACATCTACACGACCTCTTCCCAAAGGATCGAGGCGGCCGTCCTCAACCAGTCAACCATCGAACTGGTCCAATACCTCGTTCTTCCCAGCGCCGGTTTTTCCATCGCCACCGGTGCCTTCATCTGCCTGGCCGAGCACCGCGCCGTCTTCTCCTGCCTTTACATGAAGACCAAGGCATTGAACGCCTGCACGATGGTAACCATCGGCGCTTTCGTCTACTTCGGGCTGGGAAATCTCGCCGCCGCCGCCTCGGACGTGCGCGGGGTGTCGATAGCGGGGCGCGTGTTCCAGGCAGAGGAACTCCTGGGAGTTACCAACCTCCTTGCCGCTGTGTTCATGGGGACCCTTCTGTTCGTGCTGTACAACGTGGTTCATCGCCCCTGCGCCGATGCGGGCGGCTGCAAGCTGTGCAGCTGCAATGGGGGTCGGGGGGACGAAGCGGATGCCTCGTTCAGCGATCCTAGTGACGCGCAGTAACAGGTCAATATTGCGCTGATTTTGCCAAGGCAAATCCCCCCTGTCCCCCCTTCGCAAAGGGGGGGACGTTAGATGTCGTGCATAGCTTCGCGGGCAACAACAATACTGGCTTCCGGTCCCGGAGACAGTTGAAATTCTTTCCAACCGTCCTGACTGCTCTCTACGCTATTCCTTCCCTCCCGTATCATTCTTAACCGCCAGGATGAACAGCTCCAGCGTGACCAGGTCGTGCACGAGATGCATGCCGAGGCGCTCGAAGAGCTTTCCCGAGCCGTAGCCGGCGTCCCAAAGGGTCCGGTCGATGTCGAAGTGGGCATGGGCCTTGACACTGCCGTCCTGCTGGGGGGCCACTACGGCGGGAAAACCGATGTGACGGGTAACGCCCCTGATGGTGAGCTCGCCGAACACGGTCCCTTCGGACGCCTCGGAAAATTCGGTACTTTCGGGCTCCCAGCGGGTGAACCGGAACGTGGCGGTGGGAAAGCGCTCGACGGCGAAGAAGTCTTCGGACTTCAGGTGCCTGACCAGGAGATCGCGCCAGTACGGGTCCTGCAGGTCGCGGTTTTCGATGCTGCTCATGTCCAGCACGATGAACCCGGCAGTGAGTCTGCCGTCACGCATGACCAGTTCGCCACTGTGCACGGCGACGGTACCGTGGTGGCGGTTGTTCAGGTTGCGCCCGATCCACTCCAGTGTGCTCTTTTCGGTGTCGATGGCGTAGCTGCCGTCTGCGACCGCCGCGTCGGCAGGGGGTTGCATGCCGGTCTCGACGGGAAGGCCGGCCGCTTTCAGACCGGCGAGTCCTCCTTCCAACACGGAAACATTGTGATATCCCGCCTGGATCAAGCGGTCCCGCGCCACCTCGGCGGTGAGCCTGCTCCCGGTCGCGTCGTACAGGATCAGCTCGGTGTTCCGCTCGGGGACCAGTTCCGCGATGCGGTCCAGGAATACCATCTCGTAGATGCAGGCGTTATGTGCGCCTGCCACATGGCAGGCCGCGTAATCCTCGGGCGTCATGACGTCGATGACGAGGGCGCCGGAGGCGAGCAGTTCCTTCAGTTGTGCACAAGTGGTCGTCTTCATGGTCTTCATCCCCCTTGTAATCCAACTGCAATGACTTCAGGTGCGAATGCTTCCTTTTATTTTAGCATTTTGCCGGTAATAACGCTCAAGTTCCGAGCGGGCCACAACTGCGTGACAGTCAAAGGCTCAACGCAAAGGCGCAAAGACATGCCCAAAGGAACTCCAGATTTCTCATGCATGTGCGTGGCTTCGCTTCCTGATATGTCGTGGGCGTTATGCCGTATGCGCGATGATTTAGAAACCCAGCTCCTTTACGTATTCGTTCTCTTTGCTATTGTTTCCAGGTCGACTGTGTCTGCCGGGTCCGGCCCAACTGATCTCCTGTGTCAGGTGCACTCAGATCATCTTGCATGAAGGAGGACGCTATGAGGAAAAAGTTTCTTGCCTGTGTCGCAGCACTGTCGGTAGCCGGTTCGGTGGCCGCTGCAGACCGGCCGGTCGCTCCCAACGGCATCGCCCTGTATTCGGACTACCTGTCCTGGAAAGTGATCGCCCCCTCCTACCGCGAGGACAAGGGGCAGATCCGGATCATCACCGGAAACGACACTGCGGTTGCGGCCTTGCGTGCCGGAACCAAACCGCTTCCGGACGGCAGCGTTCTTGCGAAGGTCGCCTGGAAGGCGGAGAAACACCCGTCGTTTCCGGTGGCGAGCGAACCGGGGGCGTTCGTGCAGGTGGAGTTCATGGTGAAGGACGCCAGGAAATACAAGGACACGGGAGGATGGGGCTTCGCACGTTTCGTCGGCAACCAGTTGCAGCCTTACGGCAAGGACAGCAGCTTCGTCGCAGAGTGCTTCGGGTGTCATACGCCGGTGGCGGGGAATGACTATCTCTTTACAAAGTTGGTGAAAGTGCCTTGAAACAAAGGCAAATCCTCCCTGTCCCCCCTTCGCACAGGGGGGGCGCGGGGTGTCGTGCATCGCCTTGCTTGCATTGCCGCAAGGCAAATCCCCCCTGTCCCCCTTCGCAAAGGGGGGGACGTGAGTGCTACTGCTGCACTTCGCGGGCAAACAAATCGATGCGTACCCGGTCTTCGGAAGAACCTTCGCAAAGCGGGGGACGCCGGGGGAGGTGCGGCGATTTGCATATAAATGCCGTCCAAAACCTCCCGGAGTTCGATGAAATCACTCAGAATCAACTGATATCGCCTTAACATGATTCATGAATATAGGAATTTCTTGCTATGAGATGATGCGCGTGATATAAACCTTTCACTTTCTAAAAAGACAAAAAAGGTCCTATTTGAAGTGGAAAATACAAACTGCATCAGCGTAGACAAGTCGGAACATGTGTCACGGGAAAACTCCGGGCCCCGGGTGAAAGCCACAGGCCGGTTCCGGCTCTCCCTGAGAGTGTTCATCCTGGCATCATCCCTCACCGTTTCTTTCATCAGCTTCGCTTCCGTTCTCGCCATCTCTTCGCTGGTTTACCTCGACACCGTTAAAAACGCGGCAACGAGACTCGCTTACGACCAGGCGCAGCAGTTACACCACTCGATCCCCTTGCTGATGGGTAAGGGGACCACCCGGCAGGAACTCCTTAGTATCTACAACACACCAATCCGGTCGGGGATGCTGGGGAGCCACTCGGTGGAACTGTATCGGACCCCGGTGGTGGAGGCGCTTTACGGACGGGTGGAGCTTCCCCGGGACCGGGGGGTGGAAAAGGTCTTCACAAGCGGCACGGTACTCGAGCGCAGGGAGGGGCGACTGATCGAAACGATCTTCCCGCTTTTTGCCACCCAGGACTGCCTGCAGTGTCACGGCAACGCCCGCACCGGAACTCTTCTCGGGGCGCTCAAGGTCAGACACGACATCGCGCCGATGCTGCGGCAGGCCCGGCAGAAACTCTTTTTCCTCTTCCTCTTGCTTTCGCCCATCCCGGTACTGATGGCCCTGTTCATCGCACGCCTGGTGAACGCGCGGGTGGTCCCCGCCATCAACGAGCTCGGCGACAAGGTCATCCAGGTTAACAGCATCCGCGACCTGACCCGGGTGGAGTTCTCAAACGTGGCGCCGGGGTTCACGGAGCTGGACCGGATCTTCGGGGAGGTCTCGAAGCTCGTCGAGAAGATACGGGCTGTGTCGGTGGACAAGGAGATCCTGGAGCTTGAGATCCAGATGCTGGAGAAGTTCATCATCACGTCGGAGGTGATCCGGGACTGGAAGGAGCACGTGGCGAGCCTCCTCCTCGAGATCAACCAGGTGGTGGATGCCTACATGCTGTTCTGCATCTTCCAGGTCGGCGAGGAGCTCTACGACATAGAGATATTCTGGCGCTCGCACCCAAGCGAGGAGACCAAAAAGCGGGTCGAGCAGGAGGTGCTGCGCAAGATTCGCAGCGAAAACGCCCGCCTGGCGCAGAGCCCGGCCCTGCAGGTGATCCACAACATCGCCTCCGACCATACACCGCTCGCCCTGGAGCACGGGGACCTGGAGTTGCAGACCAAGTCGCTCATCCTCGATTCCCCGCAGATCGGCGGGGTGGTGGGGATCGGGGTCCAGTCGGAGTCGGCATGGAATTCGACCCGGTGCCTCGTGATCGACAGCGTCCTTACCACGCTTTTGAACGTCATCGGCTCCATCAAGGCGATCCACAAATACACGAAGGATCTCGAATACTACGCAACGCGCGATCCCCTGACGAACCTCTTCAACCAGCGGGTGTTCTGGGAGCTGATCTCATACGAGATCGGACGGGCCGACCGGCACGGCTACAGCTTCGCGCTGCTCGTGATCGACCTGGACAACTTCAAGCACATAAACGACACCTGGGGGCACGCCACCGGCGACCGCTATCTCGCCGCCTTCGCGACCGCGGTCCAGCAGGCCCTGCGCAAGGGGGACATCTTCGCCCGCTACGGCGGCGACGAGTTCGTGATCCTTCTCCCCGAGTCGGACGAGGAGCAGGCCGCGCTGGTGGCGGCGAGGATCCGGAACATCACCGAGGACCTCCACGTCACCACGCCGGACGCGGCCAAGGCGCGGGCCACTGCATCCATCGGGCTCGCCATGTTCCCGCTGCACGCGGTGACGGAAAAGGACCTCTTCCTGTTCGCGGACAACATGACCTACAAGGCCAAAGGGGAAGGGAAAAACCGTGTCAGCATCCCGACCGCCGAGGACGTGGTCGAGGTGTTCAGGATGGTGGGGGCGAAGGCAAGGATGGTGCAGGAGGCGGTAGACGCGCGCAGGGTGATGCCGTATTTCCAGCCCATCGTCTCGCTGGGACCGGGCAAGCCTGAGTGTTGCGAGGTGCTCTGCCGCATCGAGATGAACGGGGAGGTGATCGCGGCCGGCGACTTCATTGAAACCGCCGAGAGTCTTGGCATCGTGGGAAGGCTGGACGCGATACTGCTGGAGAAGGCCTTCGCCATGGTCGAGGAGCAGGGGTACCAGGGGAACCTTTTCGTGAACCTGTCCCCGAAGTCGATGATCATCAACGAGTTCCTGCCCAACATCATCGGTCTCGCGGACAGGTACCGCATCGACCGCAGCAGGGTGGTGTTCGAGCTTACCGAGCGGGAAACGGTGAAAAACCTGACGCTTTTGGAGAAATTCGTCTACGAGCTGAAGTCCCAGGGGTTCAAGTTCGCCATCGATGATTTCGGTTCGGGCTTCTCCTCCTTCCAGTACATACGGCAGTTCCCCATCGATTTCGTGAAGATCGAGGGGGTCTTCGTGAGGAACATGCTGAACGACTACAAGGATATGGCTTTCGTGAAAACACTCGCCATCCTCGCACAGGAGTTCAACATCAGCACCATCGCCGAGTACATCGAGTCGGAGGAGATCCTGGAGGCGGTGAGGAGCGTCGGCATCGATTACGCCCAGGGCTTCCACCTGGGGTGCCCCTCGCCGCACCTCGGGGGAAAGGGAATAGAAGCCACTAACAGGGATAACAAGGATGAAGGGGATGAAAGCAATAACAAGGATGAAGGGGATGAAATGGATGAGAGGGATGAAAGGCAAAGCGCTTTGGGGTAAAACAGAATCGTTTTGCTTTGACGTGCATCCCCTTTATCCATACATCCCTGTCATCCCCATCCCTTTCATCCCTTGTATCCCTGTTATCCCCTGCATCCCTGTCTAAACCCACCTTATTTCTCATCAGGAAAAGCGAACTCACTTTACGAGTTCGCTTTCTCTGTTATCTTATCTTGGTCTTTCATTAATTGACGCACTGCAGCTTATGTCAGTTCCTGTGACAGCGAATGTGTTCATCCCAAGCTTCACATCGACCAAGGGACCGGGAATGCTCAAACGTCTGATCCTCATCGTTTCTCTTCTCATCGCTTCCGTTGCACCGGCACCGGCCGCCGATCACCTTCAGAAAACGCTCGTGGTAGGAAGCGAGGAGAATTTTCCTCCCTTCTCCACCGGCAGCACCGACGATACCGCCGGCGGCTTTGCCGTGGAACTCTGGAAAGAGGTCGCCCAGGAGGCGGGACTCAAATACACCATGAGGGTCAGGCCGTGGGGCGAACTGCTCCAGGAGTTCAAGGAGGGCAAGGTCGACGTCCTGGTCAACATCGCCACCTCGGAGGAGCGGCATCGCTACACCGATTTCAGCGTCCCCCACGTTACCGTCAACGGCGCCATCTTCGTGCGCAAGGGAGACTCCCGCATCAGCTCCGAGGCGGACCTGGCGGGAAAGTCCATCATCGTGTTCAAATCGGACCTGGCCCACGAGTACGCCATCTCCAGGGGATGGCAAAAACAACTGGTGCTGGTCAACGACGCCCGTGAAGGGCTCACGCTCCTTGCCTCGGGCAAGCACGACGCCATGCTCCTCAGCAAGCTGGCCGGACTCCAGACACTGCGGGAGCTACGCATCGACAACGTGCGGCCCCTGGAAGCCAGGGCGGGGTACGCACAGAAGTTCACCTTCGGCGTGCACAAGGGGGATTCGGACCTCCTCGCCGCGCTGAACGAGGGGCTGGCCCTGACCAAGGCGGACGGCGACTACGACAAGCTGTACCAGAAGTGGTTCGGCGTCTACGAAGCCAAGGAGCCGACCTTCCGGGACATGTTGAAGTACCTGCTTCCCTTCGTGCTCCTGGTGGCGTGCCTCGCCATCTACTTCTTATACAGGCGCAGCCGCGAACGCGAAGCGTCCGAGGCCGCTTTGCGCGAAAGCAAGCTGCGCCTGGACACCATCCTCGACAACGTCGGCGCCTACATCTTCATAAAGGACACCCAGTACCGCTACAGTTACGCGAACCGCAAGGTCTGCGAGCTGTTCGGCCAACCCGAAGACCAGATCGTGGGGAAGACCGACGCCGCGTTCTTCTCTCCGGAATCGGTCCGGGAGATCATCGTCAGCGACCGTCCGGTGCTCGAGGAGGGGCTCACGGTCAAAAGGGAAGAGACCAACCTGGCGGCCGAGGGCGAGCTGCCGCGCAGCTATTGGACGGTCAAGCTCCCGCTTAGGGACGAACAGGGCGCCATATACGGCATTTGCGGCATTTCCACCGACATCACGGAACTGAAGCATCTCGAGGACGAGCTGAAGAAGAAGAGTGTCGAGCTCGAAGAGCAGCTCGAGGAGCGGGAGATCGCCCAGGAGTCGCTGCAGGAGCAGACCGCGCTTCTCGAGGAGCAGACCGCGATGCTGGAAGAGGAGATCGAGGAACGCAGGAGGGCCGAGGTGGCTCTCAAGCAGAGCGAGGAGACCGTCCGGCACAAACTGAAGGCGATCCTGGAACCGGAAGGGGACGTCGGCACCCTGGAACTCTCGGATATCATAGACTGCGACATGCTCCAGTCCATGCTGGAGGATTTCTACAGGATCACCGGGATGCTGGGGGCGGTCCTCGACGTCTCCGGCAAGGTGCTGGTTGCGGTCGGGTGGCAGGATATCTGCACCAAGTTCCACCGGGTCCATCCCGAGGCGTGCAAGAACTGCCTGGAAAGCGACACTGTCCTTTCCAGGGGGGTGCCCATTGGGACCTACAGGCTGTATCGCTGCAAGAACAACATGTGGGACATGGTGACCCCTATCGAGGTGGGGGGGAGGCATGTCGGCAACGTCTTCATCGGGCAGTTCTTCTACGAGGACGATCCGCCCGACGTGGAGCTTTTCCGCGAGCAGGCCAGGCGCTACGGGTTCGACGAGACGCAGTACCTGGCCGCGCTGGACCGGGTGCCCCGTTTCACCAGGGAAGCGGCTGACGCGGGGATGAAATTCTACGCAGAGCTCACCAAGATGGTTTCCACGCTCAGTTTCACCTCGATCAAGGTCTCCAGAATGCTCGCCGAGCGCATCCATCTCGAAGAGCAGCTCCGGCAGTCGCAGAAGATGGAAGCAGTAGGACAACTGGCCGGCGGCGTCGCCCACGACTTCAACAACATCCTGCAGGTGATCACCGGCTACGGAAACATGCTCATGATGAACGACAGCCTCAGCAGCAAGGAGCAGGAATGGGTGGATCACATCCTGTCATCCTCCGAGCGGGCGGCGCAACTTACCAAGGGGTTGCTGGCGTTCAGCCGCAAGCAGGTCATCAACCTGGAACCTGTGGACCTGAACGAGGTCATCGAAAACTTCAGGAAATTCATCCTCAGGGTCATCGGGGAGGACATCCACCTGAAGACGGTCACCTACGGAGACCAGCTCATCGTGCACGCCGACGTGGGGCAACTCGAGCAGGTGCTGATCAACCTGGCGACCAACGCCCGCGATTCCATGCCCAAGGGGGGACTGCTGACCATCGAGACGGGGCTGCAGGCGGTGGAGTCCCCCTTTGACCACGAGTCAGGGCGGGCCGAATCGGGAAGCTACGCCGTGATAACCGTGTCGGACAGCGGCAGCGGCATGGACGAAGAGACCCGCAATAGGATCTTCGAGCCGTTCTATACCACGAAGGAGATCGGCAAGGGGACCGGTCTCGGCATGGCGATCGTCTACGGCATCGTCAAGCAGCATAGCGGGATCATCAACGTCTACAGCGAGCCCGGGCATGGGACCACCTTCAGGATCTACCTGCCGGTGCAGGAGGCCGGACCGGGCGATGCGGATGCCAAGTCCGTGCAACTGCAGGCTCCGGTGGGGGGGAGCGAGACCATCCTGCTGGCCGAGGACGATGCCGGAGTCCGCGAGCTGGTGGTGTCGGTCCTTGGCCAGTACGGTTACCGGGTAATCGAGGCGGTGGACGGGCAGGATGTCGTCGAGCAGTTTGCCGCAAACAGGGAAGAGGTGGCCATGATCCTCATGGACATGATCATGCCGAAAAAGAACGGCAAGGAGGCCTACGAGGAGATCTCGCTGCTGCAGCCGGGGGTGAAGGTGCTGTATTCGAGCGGGTACACTGCGGACTTCATCCAGAACAGAGGGGTGTCGGAAGAGGGTATCGAGCTGATCATGAAACCGGTGCAGCCGATGGAACTTCTGCGCAAAGTCAGGGAAATCCTGGACCACTGAGGGTGGGGGAGGGGGGGGACGCTTCAGCGGGACGGCTCTCTTTGCAAGACGTCCTCCTCAGCTGCGCGCCCTGCGGCACGGCCCCTTGTCATTGACCTCTCCTTCGCCACCTTGGCGTCGCGGAGCTGCTCGTATGCGGTGACGCAGGTGTAATAACAGTACGTCGAGCCGCCGTGAATATACCTCTCCTTAAGCCTTTCATACTGCTCGATTTTTGCCTGGATCTCCCCCACGGGCAGGGCCATCAGTTGCTGGTACTCGAAGGGCTGACAGTCGCAGTCCTCGGCACGCGCAGGTCCGTGCGAAATCAGCAGCAGAAACATCGACAGAGCTACTTTTTTCATGGCGTCTCTCCCGTAGCGAAACAACCTCGAATGTGAACCTCGGCCAATGTTAGCAGGCGTCAGCACTTCCGCAACCGGGAGGAGCCGTGCGATCAGTGGTCGGAAAAATCGCGCATGTCCGGGGCGTCTACTTTTGGGTGAACTGGTACTCCTTCCCGGGACCTGCCACGCAGGCGTTGCCGCCGCGTAGCAGGTCGGAAGGAACAATGATATGCCGCAAACGGCTGAGAAGATCCTGTTGCGCATGATCCCCTCGCCGGTTTTTCATCTGTGCAACTCGCTCAAATCCTACTTGAACCAGGACGGTTTGACCTCGACCGGAACGCCGTCATCCTGCGTGAATTGCACAAGGCTGTTCGCCGCGGTCTGAATGCAGATGAACCTGATGGAGTCTTCCGGGGAGGCGGTGATGCATCTTGCGCCGGCCGGATCGATGCGCACGACGTCTCCAGCTTCGACGGCGAACTCGTCTCCATCGACATAAAAGGTACCTTTGCCATTCAGGATGATGTAGACCTCTTCGTTCTGTCTGTGTGCGTGAACAAACGGCACAGTGACACCCGCTGGCAGTTCGTTGACGGATATTTCCGAACCTGTGAGCGACAGTTGCTCATGCAGCGTCACTCGTCCAAGTTCCTCGATGCTACCGGCCGAAACTACCTTGAAGTTATCTCCGATTCTTTCCATTTTTCTGCTCCTTTTCGTGTTGTTTGGTCCAACCCGGGTGACGAGGTGTCACCGCCAAAATGATTAGCCGATTGGTCGTGCTACTACCCTTGAATTAAAAAGTTCGTGGGCGAACTAATTGGGCAAAAAAATTTACCGGTTCAGGTTTTGCTCGATCACCGTCAGCAACTCTACAACATGCTGGCGATCATCCTGTGGCATGTCCCCGTAAACCTGTTCCCCTAAGAGGGTTGAGATCTCCTCGAAGTCCTTGCGAATTGCCTTTCCCTTTTCGGTGAGGCCGATAAGGGTGGAACGCCCGTCTCCGCTGCAATCCTGTTTATAGATATAACCGTGCTTTTCCAGGGTGTTGACCATTCCCGTGACCGTGGACTTGACTCTGCCGGACTGCTGGACGAGCGCCTTGATGGGGACTGGCTCGTTCTGGCGAAAAAGGAAGGCAAACACCAGGCCGTGAGCCGGAACAACTCCAGCCAGGCCGCGAGCCAGCAGTTCTCTTTCGATCAGCAAATTGGCCGCTTCGCGGATTCTCGCAACCAGGTCGATGATGTCGCGTGGTGTGTAGTTTCTCGCCATGTTTGAGACAATAGTTCGGCCACGAACTTTTTGTCAAGAGAAAATTTGGCGACTCCGCCATCGATCAGATCCGATTCTCGCGCGGTGTCGCCGCGGTTTTCCTATTGTGGAAATTGCGTCCACTACTTCCGCGTCGCATCTTCAGGTACTGACTCGGCATCGATGCTGATATTTCCCGGCAGCCGGCCGGAACCGGCCATTTTAACCTTGACTTTGACTGATCGGTCAACTATTTTGGGCGGCATGGGAAGAACGAGCGATGCAAGAGAACGTCTGTTGGCGGCGACGCTGGACCTGATCTGGGAACAGAGCTACAGCTCGGTCGGCGTCGATGCCATCTGCGAACGGGCCGTGGTGAAGAAGGGGAGCTTCTACCACTTCTTCAAGTCCAAGGCCGAACTGGCGGCGGAGGCGCTCCAGTCCCACTGGGAAGAGTACAAGTCGGAGATGGACGCCATCTTCTCCCCGACTGTCCCGCCGCTCAAGCGGCTCACCACCTACTTCGACAAGGTCTACCGGCACCAGCTTCAGACCAAAGAGGAAAAGGGATGTGTCTGCGGCTGCCCCTATTTCGAGATCGGTACCGAAGCGGCCAACCTCGACGCGGCCATCGCACAAAAGGCGGGAAGCGTCCTGCAAAATTACTTCCGCTACTTCGAATCGGCTGTCCTGGAGGCGCACGCCCAGGGGCAGATCTGCGTCAGCAATCCTTCCGCGGCGGCGCGCTGGCTGTTCAACTATTTCGAAGGGACCCTTGCCAACTCCCGCATCCACAACGACCCCGAACTGCTGCACGACCTTTCGGCCGGCGCATTACAACTCCTCGGGGCGAAGTAACGAACCACGTCATCCGGGGCGGCTGCCACCGGATTTTTTTGCGCAACGAATAGACCAACCGGTCAACTAATCAGGAGGGCGACATGCCAGTTATCGTATTTGAAGGTGGCACCATGGAAACGGAAATGAAAAGGACGCTGATCCGGCGGCTGACGGAAACGGCTGCCGAGGTCACCGCGATTCCCGCAGCGGCTTTCGTAACGGTTATTCACGAGCAGCCCTACCAGAACCTCGGTCTTGGCGGTGAAACCGTCGCCGACATCAAAGCGCGTCAGTAGAAATTTCACTTTCTCAGGAGGGAGATGTACATGTCGAAGAACATTCTCGTGTTGACCGGGAGCCCCAGGAAAGGGGGCAACACCGACAAACTGGCCGAAGCCTTTACCTGCGGGGCGGAGCAGGCGGGTCATACCGTGGTGAGGTTCAGGACGGCGGACAAAAACATCAAGGGGTGCATAGACTGCAAGACCTGCTTCAGCAAGGGCACGGCCTGTTCCATCCCGGACGATTTCGCCGAACTGGCTCCGCTTCTGGAGCAGGCCGATGTCCTGGTACTGGCCACCCCGCTTTACTGGTTCTCGTTCCCGGCGCAGTTGAAGCCGGCCATCGACAAGATCTACTCCTTCTTCGTCGGCAACAGGCCGCTGAAGATCAAGGAGTGCCTGCTGCTGGTGAGCGGCGGGGACAAGGAGCTACGGAAGTTCGACGGGATCGTGAAGTCGTACCAGCTGATCGCGGAGTTCCTGGGATGGCAGGACAGTGGCACGCTCATCGTGCCGGGACTGCATGACAAGGATGATGTGTTGAAGACGGACGGGCTGAAACAGGCTGAGGCATTGGGCAGGGGGATTGCCTGATCCAGATGTGCCGCCTGGAAACTCCCCCTGTTGTTGCTAGCCTCACCGCCATCAGTTCCACAGCTTGCGGCTTCACCCACCCCCCGGCCCCCTCCCGTCAAGGGAGGGGGGGATTGCTTAAGGGGGGATTGCTTTGGGACATGCGAACCAACATGAAGGGCGCCGGCAACGGGCGCCCTTTCTTCTTTCAACCCTTTCCTCCAGCTCCTGCTTGCCCTATGTTGCCCGATATGCTATTTGCTCACATGCAGTGCGGCGGTGCCCGACCCGGGACCATGACGGCGCCGACGCTTTGTCAGTGACATGGGTAAAGGGACGGTCCAAGTCCAGCCCCCTCCACGCTCCACCCCCTCCGGGGAAGGCTCGCCTGAGGAAGGCAACCTGAAATGAACCTGCCAGAAATGGCGAAAACAAAGGGACGCTATGACTGAAGGAAGCGAGACTTTGAAGCAACTGCTCGACCAGGCGAAGCAACAACAAATGTTCCTGGAGATGTTCGTCCGCTCCTGGGGCGATGACTACCGCTTAGGTGGCGGAACCATTCACTGCGGCAAGGGATGCAGCAACTGCTGCAGGCTCGCGGTGCACACCGGGTTCGCCGAGGCTCTGGCCATCGCCCGGCAGATGGGGGCGGAACAGGCGCGGGAGGTGGAGGCCTACGCTCTGAAGTTGCGGGAGATGGTGCAGGGGGTAGCGGAGCTGCCGCACTACCTGCGCCTGCACCGGGATAACATGGGGTTTTGTCCTCTTCTGAACGACGACGGGGCCTGCGGCGTTTATCCCGTCCGCCCGCTGACCTGCCGTTCGCTCATCTCAACCCGTGAAAGTGCGTGGTGCGGTGCCGATTTCTCCAAGATCGCTCCGGCGGACCGGGACGCCTTTCTGGCCGGCCTCGACCGGAAGGTCGTTTCGTTCCCGAGCCACTACGTCGCCGCGCTGCAGGAAAGCGGGAAGGAGTTGGAGGAGGCGGGGGCGCAGCTGATGCGGAGCTTGTTGGGGTTCGCCCTTTACGGGAACCTCGGGGTGCTGGTTCACCTGTGCCACAATCACGATCTGGCCGGGGCCGCTCTGCAGGGACGCGACGGCGCGGTTTCGGCGATCCGGGAGGCGGGGTTCGATCATCCGCTGCTGGTGAACGTTTCGTAGCCGGGGATATTGCTGCTGGCGGGGCGGCTTCAACTGGCGCCGTCCGCCTGTCGTGGTGCTGGATGACATGACGGGCGCGTTCATCTAACGGGAAATCCCTGAATTTCTCTACGAGGTTTTCCGCATCAGGTCCTTTAACCCTTTCAGGGTGTACGGTTTCTGGATGAAGCCGGTCAACCCCTTGCCGTCGAACTTGCTCACCACGTCCTGCTCACTGAAGCCGCTGGACATGATCACCCGCACCTCCGGGTCGAGGAGTTGCAACCGACGGAAGCACTCCTCCCCATCCATCCCGGGCATGGTGAGGTCCAGGAGGATGGTCCTCACGTCCGGGTTTTCCCGGTAAAGGGTCAATGCTTCTTCGCCGCCCGAGGCCACCAGCGGGGTGTACCCCAGTTCCCTGAGCATCCGGGTGCCGATGTTGCGCACGGTCTCTTCGTCATCGACGAGCAGTATCTTCCCTTCTCCCCGCCAGTCATCCTGAACCGGTTCCGCCTCGACGGGCGCGGTGGCGGCGTCGGCCGCCGGCAAAAACACCTTGAAGGTCGTGCCTTGCCCCGGCTCGCTGTAGATCCTGATCCCCCCCTTGTGCCCCCGGGTGATGCCGTGCACCGCAGCCAGCCCGAGACCCCGGCCGGTGAACTTGGTGGTGAAGAAGGGATCGAAGATCTTGTTCAGCACCTCTTCTTCCATGCCGCCCCCGGTGTCCACCACTTCCAGGAACACGTAGTTCCCTTCCGCCATGTCCCCCCCCAGAATCACGTTGCCGAGAGCTTCCTGGTCGAGCCTGACGGATCCGGTGCGGATGGTGATCGCCCCTTTTTGTTCCCCTATGGCCTCGGCGGCATTCACGACCAGGTTCATCAGTATCTGGCGCATCTGGTTCACATCCGCTTCCACCGCTGGAAGAGGACGGGAGAGTTCCAGTTTCAGTTGTGCGTTGGGGGCGGAGGTCTCCAGTACGTGCCGCAGCTCTTCGATCAACTGGTTCAGATCCGCCTTCTCGACCAGAAATCTTCCCTTCCCGGAGTAGGCCAGCATCTGCTTGGCGAGATAGGCGGCCCGGTTGGCGGCGGTTTCTATATTTTTGAGGTTGTCGGCGACGGGGGAATCCTGGGGAGCTTCATCAGCGACAGGTCGACGTTGCCGATGATCGCCATGAGGATGTTGTTGAAATCGTGGGCGATACCGCCGGCGAGGACGCCGAGGCTCTCCATCTTCTGGGCGTGCAGCAACTGCTGTTCGTAGCGGGCCCGCTCCTCTTCGGCCTTCTTGCGCTCGGTGATGTCCTGGCCGACGGCCTGCACCTCCACGAGCCTTCCCTGCGCGTCGAAGATCCCCCTGTTGGTCCATTGATGCCAGATGACGCCGCCGCCGGGGGCGAAGAAGGCGAGTTCACCGGTCTGGGGTGGCTGGCCGGGGGCGAGCCCGGCCAGGGAGTCCTGGAGCGCCGGGCGGTACTCGGGGATCACGAAATCGAGGAGGTTCCTGCCGGCCAGTTCCGCCTGGCTCATGCGGGCCTCCTTCGCCAGCGCCGGATTGACGTAAGTGAGCGTGCCGTCGGGAAGATAGGTGCAGATGTAGGCGGGACTGTCCTCGGAGATCTTGCGGTAGCGCTCCTGGCTTTCCCTGAGCGCCTGCGTGGCCCTCACGGCGCTGCTGTGGGCGTGGCGCAGCATGAAGGCGATCACGGTCAAAAGCGAGCTGACGACGAGACCTCCCGCGAGGTAGCTGCGGGACTGGTTTTTCCCCTGCTCACGCGCGAAGGTGGGGAGCGGCTGGAAGGTGAAGAGCCAGTCGCGACCGAACCTTTTCACGGTGCGGCTGGTCTTGAATTCGGGGACGTAATTCCGGGGGAGGCTCACCTTCCAGTCCGCGACGCTGTCGAAGAGAAGGGCCGAGTCTGAGGCGCGGTTTTCGGTGTAGATCCGGAAGCCGATGTCGAGCGGCGCCTTGGGAAAGGTCGCCGACATGAAGTCCCTCATCCGGATGGGGCTGTAGGTGTACCCCGTGAGCGCGTCCCTGCGCTGTTCCGCGGTGGCGATGGCCTTGGTCCGGTCATAGACCGGGAGGTACATCAGCACCCCTTTCTGGCGGTCTTTTTCCGTTTCCTGCACCAGGAACACGGGATTGGTGAGTGCTGCATCCCCGGTGTCGCGCGCCTTCGCCATGGCGTTGTGACGGTTGGACTCGGAGAACATGTCGTAGCCGAGGGCCCGCTGGTTGCGCCAGTCGAACGGTTCGAGATAGACGATGGCCGTGTAGTCGCTCCGCTCTCCCCCGGGCCAGATGCGGTAGTCGGTGAACCCTTCCGCCCGCATACGCCGGATATGACGCTCCCTGTCCTTGGGAAGCACGACCTCGGCGTAGCCAAGCCCCTGCAGGCCAGGGTAGTTTTTGTCCAGGGAGAGCGACAAGGCGTAGCGGTGCCATTCGTCACGGGTGACGCTGTCGCTTGCGTTGAAGAGACCAGCGGCCCCGCGCAGGATCTGCTCGTCGTCGAGCATCCGGTTCAGGAACCGGTCCATGATTTCGATGCTCTTGTCGTGGAAGGCGGTCTGGAAGCGGAGGGCGAGGCTGCGGTCGTATTGGTGCCAGAAGAAGAGGGTCATCGACAGGGACAGGGTCAGGACCAGGTATGGAAGCAGGTTCACCACTTTCCCCCAGGAGGAAACTCCGGGAAGCGGCAAAACGGCACCTTCCTTTGGCTGGATTTTGTCTGTCGGCATTCTGTCGCTCCCCGGTTCGCAGGTGGCTCTCCTGGCCTGGCGGCAGGATGATTAACTTTACAGAAGTTATGCCCGAATTCAATACCCGCTCGGGTCGCGATGCCCGAAATTGGTAGCCGTTACGCCGTGGTACCTCCAGGGGCGGCGGCCCTGATGACCTCGCGCAGCGAGGAGAGAGTGTAAGGTTTTTGGATCAGACCGGCGAGTCCCTTCCCCACGAATTTCCGCGACACCTCGTGTTCGCTGAAGCCGCTGGACATGATGACCCGGACCGCCGGATCGGTCTGTCGGAGCTCCCGGAAACACTGCTCACCGTCCATGTGAGGCATGGTGAGATCCAGCAGCACCAGGTCGATGTCCGGGTGGTTACGGTAGACCTCGAGCGCTTCGCGGCCGTCCGTCGCGGTGATGACCTCGAAGCCGAGCTCGCGCAGCAGGTCGCTGCCGGTGCTCCGGATGGTCTCCTCGTCGTCGACCAGGAGCACGACCCCCTTGCCGCGCCAGAGGTTGCCTTTCGACTCGGAGGAGCCGTCCGCGGCCGCCCCATCCGCTGCCGGCAGCAGCACCTTGAAACTGGTTCCCTGCCCCGGTTCGCTGTAAACCTTGATCGCTCCCTTGTGGCTGCGGATGATGCCGAGCACCGCCGCCATCCCGAGGCCGCGGCCGGTGAATTTGGTGGTGAAAAAGGGATCGAAGATCCTGGCCAGGGTTTCCTTGTCCATCCCGCAACCGGTATCGCTGACCTCGAGCGCGACGTAGGAGCCCTCGGCGATGGGATCTACCAGCCAGGCGTCCTTCAGGTACTCCTCCCTGCAGTCGAGACAACCGGTCGAGACGGTAATGACGCCATCCTGGTCGCCGATGGCCTCGGACGCGTTGATGACCAGGTTCATGACGATCTGCCTGATCTGGGTCGCATCCACCTCGATCGCCGGGAGCCGCTCGGCAAAGTTGTACCGCAGCACGGCCTTCTTGGAGAGGGCCACCTGAAGCATGTGCCCCATTTCCTGGAGCAGCCGGTTCAGGTCGATGGACTCGATGACGAACTTCCCCTTCCCCGAATAGGCGAGCATCTGCCGGGCCAGGTCCGCGGCGCGCAGGGCGGACGTCTCGATGCGCCGCAGGTTGTCGAGCACCGGAGATTCCGGGGCGAGCCGGAGTTGGGCAAGCTCCGCGTTTCCTATGATGGAGGTGAGGATGTTGTTGAAATCGTGGGCGATGCCGCCGGCTAAAACCCCAAGGCTCTCCAGCTTCTGGGCGTGCAGCAGCTGCTGTTCCAGCCGGATGCGCTCCTCCTCGGCCTTCTTGCGCTCGGAGATGTTCCTGGCCACGCCGATGACGGCGGGGTGCCCCTCGAAATCGATGCGCCGCACCTTCACCTCAGCCGGGAACGTGGTCCCGTCCCCGCGGCGGTGCACGGTTTCGAAGGTGACCGAGGAGGAGGGGGGGAAACTCTCGATCTGGCTGGCGACCTTGCCGCCATCGCAGTTGATGGCGTCGAGCTCGTCGATGCTTTTGGCCACCAGCTCCTCCCTGGTGAGGCCGAGCTCGTGGCAGGCCTGGTCGTTGGCGTCAAGGATCCTCCCCGTGGCGTCGGCGATGTAGATGGGATCGGCCACGTTCTGGAACAGTTCCCGGAAACGCTGCTCGCTGGCCGCGACCTCCCGCTCGGACCTGGTCCGTTCCGCGACTTCCCGCTGGAGGTCGGCGGTGCGCTCCCGGACGCGATCCTCGAGCTGCACCGACAGGGCCTTCAGGGCCTGCTGCGCCTTTTCCCGCTCCTTTAGCTCCTCCTTGAGCGACGCGGTGCGGCTGCGCACGACCTTCTTCAGGGCGTAATTCGCGTAGGCCGCCGCAACCAGGAGGAGGGCGAGCAGTACCGCGACGCTGCCGGTGATGAAGGTCCTGGTCGGGCGCCAGCGCATGTCGTCGACGAAGATCCATTTCTGCAGGGCGCGGCTGCGTTCTTCCCGGTCGATGGAGGCAAGCCCTTTGTTCAGAATCCCCTGCAGCACCGGCCAGTCCTTGCGCACCCCCATTCCCCACCGGTACTCGAAGTCGGTCTTCCCCACCAGTTGCAGGTTGGTTATCCCCGCCTCCTGCGCGTAGAAGGTGGCGTTGGCCATGTTCTCGACATAGTAGTCCACCATGCCGAGCGAGGTCTTGGCAAGTGCAGTGGATACGTCGGGTACCACTTCCAGCCTGATCTCCGGGAACCTGGTACTGAGGATGTCGTGGGAGGCGTAGTTGGAAACGACGGCCACCTTTTTCCCCTTGAGATCCGCCAGGGTAAGGTTGGTCCGGGACCCGCCGCGCGCGAAGATGCCGCCCGGGACGGTGACCAGGGTGTCGGTGAAGAGCGCGAACTTCTCCCGGTTCGGCGTGCGCACCATGGCCCCGAGGAGGTCCACCTCGTGCGCCTTGAACTTCTCAAGCACCTCGTCCCAGTTCTTCAGATGGACGGCCGTGATGGTGACGCCGAGTTTTTGCTCGAGTAGCCGGATCATGTCGGCTGCAGCGCCCTGGTACTGCCCTTTCTCGTCGAAGAATTCGATGGGCTTGAAATCCGGGTCGGGGGCGAGTTTGATGACGGGATGCCGCTGGAGCCATTGCCGCTCCTCGGCAGTGAGTTGGACGCCGGTGCCGGTCTGGCCGGTGCCCCAAACAGGCGCCGACAGGAATGTCACGAACACAAGGGCCGCTGTTACAGCAAATCGGATACAAGTCATTTCGCCATCCATCATCGGGTGAAGATGCGTCAACTGCGCCGGGTAACAGTGAATCCCTTTTCGGCAGATACAGGTGCAACCTTTACCAATGATTTGAAGGTGAAGGGGAATACTTCGCTATAAGGGCGCACCGCCTGAAACTGTAAGGCGCCCTCAACCGCTGCCGCATGAGGAGCGCGCGGGCGGCCGGGCGGCGGCGCGCATCAGTGGCGAGTACGCGGGAGGTGGGACCGCTATTGACATAGTCCCGGCCACATCCTATCCTGAGTGGGTCAGGGAGCGAAAAACGCTGACAGATAGGAGGTTTATCATGACAAGACCCATTCCGGAAGGATTTCACACAGTGACAGCGATGTTCATGTTCAAGGAGTGCCGCAAGGCGATTGAATTCTATAAAAACGCCTTCGGGGCCGTGGAGAGATACGCGATGCCGGGACCTGACGGGCAGGGGATAATGCACGCAGAACTGCTGGTGGGGGATTCCATCATCATGATGGGAGACGAGTTCCCCGGCGAAAACTGCAAGAGCGCGGAAACACTTGGAGCTTCTCCGGTCAGCTTCTACCTTTACGTCGAGAACGTCGACGCGGCCTTCCGGCGTGCGCTGGAAGCGGGTGCCGTGGAGAAGATGGAGGTGCAGGAGATGTTCTGGGGAGACCGGGCAGGTTCGCTGCAGGACCCATTCGGGTACAACTGGATGCTCGCGACCCATACCAGGGACTTGAGCCCTGAAGAGATCAGCGACGGCGCCAAGGCCGCCTTCGCCCAGATGCCGAAGGAAATCAAATCGTAACGTAACGCGTGCCGCTTCCGTCGCCCGCGGTGGGGGAGAGATGTTCCTGCCCACGCGGGCGCCGAAAGCGGCGGAAAGGTGAAAAGGTGGGCAACGATGAAGAGCATGTTGACAATAGCCGTCACGGCGCTCATGGGAGCGCAGATCGCCAGCGCCGGGGCGGGGTGGTACACAGGGGACGCACGCTGCATTCCTCCCGGGGACGATGGGACCTATGCCGCACCGTACGATGCCAGGGAGCATCCCGGCGACTTCCCGACTTTTCCCGGGGCGGACAAGCCCGGGTGGTTCTGCAGCTATCAGCGGGAGGACGGGGTCCTGGTCCAGTACGGCACCAGCCTGACGCCGCAGCAGCAATGGATGGCGGTCTGGGCCGCCGGCGCGAACGGCATGGATTGAGTGCGGGAGGCCCCAACGGGGAGGTCCGTTATGAAAGAGCTGGAAGGAAACATCATCTTGATTACCGGTGCGACCGACGGGCTGGGTGAAAAGGTCGCCACCGATTTCGCCGCCCTCGGGGCGACGCTGTTATTGCACGGCAGGGACCCCGGGAAGGGACGGCGTGTGGCAACCTCCATCCGTGAGACCACCGGGAGTGACCGGCTGCACTATTACAACGCCGACCTTTCCTCGCTGGCAGAGGTGGAGGCCCTGGCCGATTCCATCGCCAGCGACTGGCGCGGGGTGGACGTCCTCATCAACAACGCGGGTGTGGGGGCGGGGCCCGATCCCAAACGGCGCGACCTCAGCGACGACGGCTTCGAGCTCCGCTTCGCGGTGAACTACCTGGCGCCGTTTCTGCTGACCTACCGGCTGTTGCCGCTGCTGCGCCGGCGGGCCGAGGAGGTGGGGGAGGCGCGCGTGGTCAACGTGGCTTCGGTCGCGCAGCAGGCACTGGACTTCGACGACCTGATGCTGGAGCAGGGATATGACGGGATGCGCGCCTACGCCCAAAGCAAACTGGCGCTGATCATGTTCAGCTTCGATCTCGCCCATGAGGTGGCGGGAACGGGGATCACGGTGAACGCCCTTCATCCGGCCTCGCTCATGGATACCAGGATGGTGCGGGAATGGTTCGGGACGGCCCGGACCACGGTGGAGGAAGGGGCGCGCTACCTGGAGCGCCTGGCGGTGGACGACGAACTGCATGGGAAAACGGGGCTCTACTTCGACCAGGGGAGCCCGAAACGGGCGGCGGAACAGGCTTATGACGACGAGGCGCGCCGGCGGCTCAGGGAGTTGAGTCTTAAATTGATCAGCCTGCGCCGACAGCAGTTCGTGGGGATCCAATAGTGGGACAAGAAACGAAGACATCAAACCCTGTATTTAACGCAAAGCCGCAAAGGCGCAAAGAACGGCAAATCTCAAAAACCGAGATGGATTTGATAACCTATTCCTCGCGGAGCAGCACCAACTCCCAGAGATCTTCGTTGAGATCGTGCCGGAGCAGGTGCCGCCCACCGTCCTCCACCTGGACCATGAAGTAGTTGCCGTCCCGGTCGTACCAACGATCGAGGACGCCGGTGACAGTGAACGTCCGGTCACGCCAGATGAAAGCGGTGGGACGCTCGTCGGCCTTGTAACCGGCATAACAGGTAACCCTTACCCGCTCTCCCATCTAGTCTCTCCTTCCCATCTGTCACAATTCCTTGCGCGAACCGGCCGGCGAGAACCGCACCGCGACGATCCGGATCAGGGCCAGTGAAAGGACCAGCGAGATGGTCATGGCGACCTCCTGCCAGTCGATCTCCTTGTACCAGAAAGCCATCACCTCCGTGAGCACCGTGACGATCACGGTGTCGATGATGTAGGTTACTTTCACCCGCCCTTCGGTGGAATAGGCGAGCGCGGTGCGCAGTACCTCGATGATGGCAAGCACGGTCAGCAGGTCCACCATGATCTGCTTGAAGGCACCGTGAAACTCCTGGTTGAAGACAAGGCGCAGGTCGTAGAGCGTGCACCCGACGCCGGCAACGATGGCAAGCAGGATGGCGATGATCAGAAGGGACAACACCGCGCGTGCAGACATCTCGTAAAACCGGTTCAGCTTCAGATCGACACTGTTTTCTCTCCACATCGATTTTTCTCCTCCGTAGCGTTTGCGGCGAACGTAGCAGAGGAAGGTTACAGGGTGATGGGCGCGATTTTACAATTGCGTGACATCGCCTTCTTTTTGCAGTCCGGCCAGCTGGGCCAGCAGCTTCGCGGTGTCGGGAAAGCCCCGCTGGATGTGACGGACGACGCCGCTCTTGTCGATGACGAAGGTGGCGCGCCCCGACCCGTAGAGCTTCTGTACGGTACCTTTCTCGTCGGCCACGAGCGGGAAGGAGATCTGTTTCTCACTGGCGAAATCCCGGTGGGTCGCCAGCGTGTCGCTGCTCACGCCCAGGACCTGGGCGTCCTGCTTCTCAAAAAGTGAAAGCTCCTTTTGAAAAGCATGCATTTCGCTGGTTCAAACCGGGGTGAAATCGGCGTAGTAAAAGGCGAGCAGCACGTGGCTTTTTCCCGCGTAGCCGGTGAGGCTCACCGTCCCGTGAGTCGATTCCGCCTCGAAGTCCGGCGCTTTTTCACCAACCCGCGGCAGGCGGGATCCGATGCTCCCTATGGCGGCGAGCGCCGAGGTTGCCATGCTTCCAAAAATCGATCGTCTCATCTTCATCCCTCCCGTTGAATGCGCAAACGGTGCGCCGGTGATGGCGCGCCACCCCGCGAGTGTACCAGAAAACACAAAAAAACCAGCTTCCCGGGGGAAACTGGCGTCAGATGTTTCGTTCGCGCAGGACGCTTAACGGTGCGCGCTTTTTCTGCGCCACCAGGTTGCGCCGAACATGCCGGCGCAGCCGGCGGCCATCAGCAGCGCCGTGGAAGGCTCGGGGATGGGGGGCGGGTCGCACTTCACGGAGACGGTCCAGGTCCCGTCGTTGAAATTCCCGGCGGAATCGAGGCCGTGGATGCCGACGTCATAGGAACCGTCGGGGGAGTTCTCGGAGTAGACGGTGTACCTGGTGTTCCTCGGGTCATCGGCAAGCCAGATCCACCAGCCGTAGGGGGTCCCGTCAGCTTTGAGACCGTCAAAGATCTGCAGTTCCGCGACGTAGCCGTCGGCCATGTTCAGGGTCTGGTAGCCATCGGACATGACGAAGGAGATCATTTCCGAGCACTGGTTCTCGGCGAAGCCTCGCTCGCCGTAGCTCAGGGGATGATCGGTGAGCAACGAGATGGTGACGTGGTTGGCGGGAGTGTAGGTGGTCCCGCTGAACCAGTCGAAGGGGACTCCGACGTATTCGTAATCGTAGAGATGGGCGTGCGAGGACACCGGCAGAAGCAACAACGCCAGAATCGCTGCGGCGAGAATCTTGGTCCTCATCTGTGACCTCCTTTGCTGCTGTCAGTCGTGCACCGATAAGCTGATTATATTTTTCCAAGAAAATAGGGGCAATGCCTAAGGCATTAAACGGCTGCCTGGTCGGCGTTAATAAGAGAGGCCGGATCCATCGGATTCCGGCCTCCGGCGCTCTGGCGGCGGCAGTGCACGTCGCCAGCTTTGCAGGCTCCTTTGATATTTCTCCAGGACCCGGCTCGAGACCGGGTGCTCCAGGGAGACCGGCACCAGGTATTTGCCGGCCGGCGCTCATAGGGCCTCCGCGCTACCCTGTCACGTCACCCCCAGGTCCCTGAGCGCGAGGGTGGCGGCGTGGTAGCCGCACATGCCGTGCACGCCGCCGCCGGGGGGAGTCCCCGAGGAACAGAGGTAAACGCCGGGAAGCGGGGTCCGGTATGGTGCCAGGAGCTTGGGGCGGGCCAGGCATTGACGCAGGTCCTGGACTCCGCCGTTGATGTCGCCTCCTATGTAATTGCCGTTGTATTCCTCGAACTCCAGGCAGTTGCGGGTGCTGCGCGCCAGGACGAGGTCGCGAAAGCCGGGGGCGAAGCGCTCCACCTGCGCCTCGATGCGCTGAGTCATGTCCAGGGTGGAGCCGTGCGGCACGTGGCAGTAGGCCCAGGCGACGTGTTTTCCCTGCGGCGCGCGCGAGGCATCCAACAGGGTGGGCTGCGCCACCAGCACGAAGGGGTGTTCCGGGTGGCTGCCCCGCCAGACCTCCGCCTCGCCGGCGGCAATCTCCGCCGCGGCCCCCCCTACGTGAACGGTTGCGGAGCGGCGGCACCCGGCGGCGGTCCAGGGAATGGGGGCGCTCAGCGCCCAATCGATCTTGAAGACGCCGGGGCCGTAGCGGTAGCGCCGCAGCGTGCGAAGGTAACCCGCCGGGAGGCGCGGTCCGGCGAGCGGCTCCAGCTGGCGCGCGGTGATATCTAGCATGACGATCCGCGCCGCCGGGAGGTCGGCGAGGCTTTTGATGCGGCACCCGGTGACGATATCCCCTCCCATCGAGCTCAGGCAGGAGGCGAGAGCGGAGGCGATGCTGCGCGAGCCCCCCTGGGCGACGGGCCAGCCGGCCACGTGGCCGAGCGTGCCGAGGATGAGGCCGAAGGCGGCCGAAAGCGGGCGCTCCAGCGGCAAAAAGGCGTGGGCGGACATCCCGGCGAAGAGGGCGTGGGCGTGCGTTTCCTTGAAGGCGAGCCGGGCGAGCAGCTGCGCGGGGAGCAGTCCCTTCATGCCGAAACGGGCCATGGAGATGGGGTGCCGGGGGAAATGAAGCGGCGCCAGGAGATCCGGGGCGAGGTCGTCCCAGCGCTCCACCAGCGGCGCGAAAAGGGTGCGGTAGGAGGGGCCATCGGTGCCAAGGAGGGAGGAGGTCCGCTCCAGGTCACGATACAGGAGGGCGGCATCGCCATCGGGGAGAGGGTGGGCGAGCTGCACCTCGGGATGGATCCACTGGAGGCCGTGATCGGAAAGGGGTAACGACTGAAAGAAGGGGGAGGCGACACCCAGGGGGTGGATGGCGGAGCAGACGTCGTGCAGGAAACCGGGGAGGGTGAGTTCGTCGCTGCGGGTTCCACCTCCGATGGTGGCGGCTCCCTCCACCACGGTGACCGACAGGCCGGCCCTGGCCAGGGTCAGGGCGGCGGCCAGACCGTTGGGCCCGGAGCCCACGACGACGGCATCCATGTCGCTCCCTTTGGGCATCTCGACATCCCCCTTGCCGGCTGGAATGAAAACACGAGGTTCAAGTCTAGCAGAGGGACAACCATTGGCCACGGAGAATATCCGGGGAAAATCCGGGGAAGGCGCGGTACGGGAGGGAGAGCGGTGTCGGGGCGGCGGTCCTGCAAGAGGGGGATGCTGATCGAAAGCGGGTGAGGCAAGGGGCGCAGTCCCGGGTGGTGCGACGTTTATTGACGCATGGACCGGATATCCTGACCGAAAGAGGAGGTGTGGAGATGATTTTGGATCCTGAAACGGACCGGGGCGCTCGTGTGGGGGTGGCCGCAATCGGCCCCGGCGGGGTGCGGATCACTGGAAAACTTGGCCAGCGGCTCCCCGTCCTGGAGACGTTGCCGGAGAGTGATTCCTGTGAGGAGCGGGACACCCAGCCGATGGACCTGGCGTTTGTGGTGAGCGGGATGGAGGACGAGACGGTCGCCCGCGAGACAGTGCGGAGAGCGACCCTGGCGCGCGGGTTCCCTTCGGGTGGCTTCTGCGTGGCCGTGGTGACCCAATCCTCGGTCGCTCCCACTTCGGACGTGCTCCGATGTCTGCAGGAGTTGGGACAGGTGGTGGACGCGCTGTTCCTGGTATCGCACCTGAATCTGAAACCGCTGTACCAGGATGCCCCCCGCATCATGACGGAGCTTGCGTTGGAGGAATTGCTGGCCGGCAGCATGATCGAGGATGTCACGCGGCTCATCACCGAGCGCGGCTTGATCTGCATCGACTACGCGGATGTGCGGGCCATAATGCGCGACGGCAGCGGCGATGCCTGCCTCGGGGTCGGGCTGGCCGGCGGGGAAGGGGGGGCGGCGCTGGCGGCGGAAAAGGCCGTGCGGACCATCAGGGAGCAGGGGGTGGACCTCTGCCGGCAGGGGGCCTTCCTCGTCTGCATCAAAGGTTCGACCAACATCACCATGGATGACTTCGATGACGCCTCCCGGGTGGTCCATGACAGCATCCACCGTGACGCCAACATCATCGCGGGGCTATTACTGGACGACGACCTCGGCGCCAATGTCCGGGTGCTGATCATGGCCAAGAAGGACGCCGAGCCGGTCGCCCCGGTGGTGGACGAGCGCCTGCGCCGCTTCCTGGAAGAGAAGTGAACCGGAAGAAAAGTGCGACCGCGGCCGGGGGGGGGGAGCTGGGGAAAAAGAGGGGGGCGTCCGTGACTCTTCAGACGCCTCCCTGTGCCGGGCGCGGGTGCCTGGAGGGGAACCGCTAGTGTTGGGCGTGACGGATGCCGAGCATCATCCGGCCGGGGCCGGGGATGCCGGTGGGAACGAAGGCAACCTGGTCGCCCGGATGCACCTCGTGGTCCAGGGCATACGCCTTGTGGTTCACGAAAACCGCCTCGATCTTCTCCATGGGAAGCCCGAGGTCACGGGCGATGGCTTCCGCCGGACATCCCTCCTCGGGGACCGCCACCTCGGCCTGGGAAGGAAGACCATGGTCTTTCCTGAAGGTGTGCAAAAGGCCGAACATCCTGACTGTCGTGTTTGCTTTCGAAGACATGACTGACTCCTCTCTTTTGGTTGTGACATAGCGGGCGGGTGCTTCACCGTTTCATGCTGCAACTGCCAGAGTGAGGCATCTGCTCAGTGATCGAACGATCGTTCGGTAAAAAAGTTTACACTATAAATGTGAGGATGGGAAGGAGGATATGCACGGGAAATGGGAGAGGGGAGTGATTTGTCAGTCGCTATGAGAAAGCCGGAGTTGCGGGCCTGCGGCCCGCAACTTGCCGGCGGGGGTTAGCGGGTGCGGTTCAGGGCGAGGAGGAGCAGCTCGGCCAGGTGCAGTGGCTTGCGCTCGGTCGCCTGCAGGATCTGGGTGCGACAGCTGAAACCGTCGGCGACGATGAGGTCTCCGGACGAGGCCTCTCGCACCGCGGGGAGAAGCCCCATCTCACTGATGCGCATGGAGATCTCGTACTTCCCCTTCTCGAAGCCGAAGGAGCCGGCCATGCCGCAGCACCCCTTTTGGGGCTCGACCACGGTGAGCCCCATCTGCTTCAATAGTTCGTGCGCGGCCTCGGGGTTCAAAAGCGCCTTTTGGTGGCAGTGGGCCTGGTACACGATGGTCCCGGAAAGCTTCGGCGGCGAGAGGTGCTCCTTCTTCATGAATTCGGAAAGGGTCAGGGTGAGGCTGGTGACCCTCTTGCCGTCCTCGTGCTGCGGGTAGAGCTCGGATAGCTCGTCGCGGAACTCGCGGCGGTGCTCGGTTCCAGGACCAGCACCGGAATCCCCTGGCGCACGTAGGGGCTCAAAATCCCGACCGCCTCGAGGATCTTCTTCCTGGCGTAGTCGAGCATGCCGTAGTCGATGGGGGGCGCACCGCGGGGGGACGCTTTTTCGGGACGATCACCTGGTAGCCGTAGCGGGTGAGGAGTTCGAAGGCGGCCTTCAGGGTTTCCGGAAAGAAGCAGTCGTTGAAGATGTCCACGTAGAGGACGACGCGCCGACCTTCGCTGCGACCGCCATGATTGCCGCTTTGGTACCAGGAGGTGAAGGTCTCCGCGGCGAAACGGGGCATGCTCCGTTCAGGCGCGATGCCCCCCACTGCCTTGGTGATGCCGGAAAGAACCGGGGTCTGCCCCATGAAGTTGGCGAGGGCCGGCACCTTGGCACCCAGGGAGCCCCAGATCCCGAACAGCCCCATGGAGTACGCCGGGAGCGGGCGGAGCCGGTGACGGTAGTGGTGGTGCAGGAACTCCGCCTTGTAGGTGGCCATGTCCACGTTGACCGGGCAGTCGGTCTTGCACCCCTTGCAGGAGAGGCAGAATTCCAGGGATTCCAGCACCTCCTTGCTGTGCCAGCCGTCGGAGACGAAATCCCCCCGGAACATCTCGAAGAGGAGGTGCGCGCGCCCCCGGGTGGTGTGCTTCTCCTCCAGGGTGGCCAGAAAGCTCGGGCACATGAAGGCGTCGTGGCTGCGGCGGCACTTCCCCACCCCGACGCAGCGCAGGACAGCGCGCGGGAAGCTGCCGTCGTCGTTGGGGAAACGGAAGCGGGTCTCCGGCTGCCAGGGGTTGTACTCCGGCCCCAGCCGCAGGTTCTGGTCGGGACGGAAGGGCTCCACGACCTTGCCCGGGTTCATCTTCCAGCCGGGGTCCCACAGCTCCTTGAAGCGGCGGAACGCCTCCAGGAGCCCGGGGCCGTACATCTTCTCCAGGTACATCGCCTTGGACTGCCCATCGCCGTGTTCGGCCGAGAAGGAGCCCCCATAGCGGACCACGAGGTCGGTGGCCTTGTCCAGGAAGCTCAGGTAGTTCTGCACCCCCTGGTGCGTGAAGAGGTCGAAGGAGATGCGGCAGTGGATGCAGCCGTCGCCGAAGTGGCCGTAGAGCGAGGCGATCAGGCCGTGCTCCTGCAACAGGGCATGGAAATCGCGCAGGTACGGTCCCACTTTCTCAGGCGGGACGGCGGCGTCCTCCCATCCCGGCCACCCAAGCGGCACCCCCGGAACGTTCGCGGTGGCGCCGAGACCCGACTCGCGCACCTCCCAGACCATCTTCTCCTCCTTGCTGTCGGAAAAGAGCTTCATGGTGGGGGGGGCGTCCCGCTTGCCGATCTTCTTCATCGCCTGGCGCGCCTTGCGGTCGGACTCCTCCTTGCTGTCGCCGCCGAACTCCGCCAGGAGCCACCCCTTCCCCTCGGGGAGGAGCTCGATGTCCTCTGGATGCAGTTTTTTCTTCTTCATGAACTTGATGAGGAGTTCGTCAAGCCCCTCCAGGCCGACCGGCCCGAACTCCATGAGCGTCCCGATGTCGTCGGCGGCGCTGTAGACGTCGGGGTAGCCGAGCACCAGGAGCGTCCGGGACGGCGGGCTGTGCACCAGGCGCACGGTCGCCTCCAGGACGGTGACGCAGGTCCCCTCGGTCCCCACCAGGGCCCGCGCCACGTTGAACCCGTTTTCCGGGAGGAGGTCGTCCAGGTTGAAGCCGGAGACGCGGCGCGGGATCCTGGGATAGCGGCGGCGGATGTCCCTGGCGTAGCGGTCGCGGATATCGCGCAGCCCCGCGTAGATCTCCCCCCGCCTCCCGCCGGCCGCGATGATCCTTTCCAGTTCCTCCTCGGAAGTCGGGCCCACGGTCATGCGCACGCCGTCGTAGGTGACCACGTCCAGCTCCAGCACGTTGTCGGCGGTGCGCCCCGCCATCACCGAGTGGATGCCGCAGGAGTTGTTGCCGATCATCCCCCCGAAGGTGTTGTGGTCGTGGGTGGCCGGGTCGGGGCCGTAGGTCAGGTGGAACTTCTCGGTCTCGTCGCGCAGCTGGTCGAGGATCACCCCCGGCTGCACCCGCGCGATCCTCCTTTGCGGGTCGATCTCCAGGATGCCGCGCAGGTATTTGGAGTGGTCGATGACGACGGCGACGTTGCAGGTCTGGCCGCACAGCGCGGTGCCGCCGCCGCGCGAGACCACGGGGGCTCCGTGTCTGTGGCAGACCTCCAGGGTCTTTATGACCGCGTCCGTGCTCCTCGGGAGCACCACGCCGACCGGCACCTGGCGGTAGTTGGAGGCATCGGTCGCGTAGAGGGCGCGGCTCGTGCTGTCGAAACGGACCTCCCCGTCCACCGCGGCGCGCAGGTCGGCCTCGAGCGCCTTCGCGTTCAGCATGTCACCTTCTGTTCTTTCCGCTTCGCTCATCGCTTCACCTCTCTTGCGTCAGATCTCGAATCGCGCCGCCTCCGTCACCCTGAGCGCGAGGCCGTGCCCGGGGCGCTCCAGGTCGGGCGCCAGCGTGCCGTGCCATGGCTCGATCACCCCGTCCAGAAGCATCCGCTCGATGCGGACGTGGTCGTGGAAGTACTCCAGGTGGCGGATGGGGGTGGCGGCGCAGCAAAGGTGCAGGTGCAGCGCCGGCGCGCAGTGGGACGACATGGGAAGCCCCCAGGCGCCGCAAAGGGCGGCGGCCTCCATGAACCCGGTCACGCCGCAGCGGGTGGCGTCGGCCTGGAGCACGTCGACGCAGCCATCCCGCAGAAGGTCCAGGAAATAGCGGAGGTTGAAGCCGTACTCACCGGATGAGATCTCCATCCCCTCCGGCGCGAGGTCGCGCACGAGACGCAGCCCCTCCCGGTCCTGGTGCGGCACCGGTTCCTCGAACCAGGTCACCCCCTGGGCGGCGAAGCCGGCGGCGAGCGCCAGCGCCTGTTTCCGGGAGTAGCCGCCGTTGGCGTCCACCATGAGCTCCGCCTCCCCCCCTATCGCCTGCCGCGCCGCCGTGACCCGGTCCGGGTCCGCCTTGGCGTCGCGCCCGACCTTCATCTTGACCCGGGTGATCCCCTGTCCCACCCACCCCGAAAGCTGGCGCTGCAGCTTGTCGACGGAGTAGGAGGTGAAGCCGCCGCTGCCGTAGGCCGGGACCCGCTCGCGCGCCTCGCCAAGGAGGGAGACCAGCGGCACCCCGAGCAGCCGGGCCTTCAGGTCCCACAGGGCGGTATCCAGGGCCGAGACGGCCAGCATGCCGATCCCCGATTCCCCCACGTTGCGCAGGGCGCCGACGAGGGTGACCCAGCAGCCGGCGATGTCCAGCGCGTTGCGCCCGCGCACGAGGTCGGCGAGCCTGTCCCTGATCAGGGTCGCCGCCGCCGGGCAGGCGTAGCTGTAGCCGAAGCCCCTTTCCCCGCCGCAGAACACGTGCGTTGCGACCATGACGGTGTCCTCCCACCGGTAGGTGCCGTCGGATTCGCGCTCCTCGGTCGGGATGCGGTAGCAGTTCACCTCGACCCGTTCCACGATGGCCTGTCTCATGCCGGTTCCTCCTCCGTGCCGCTCCTTGCCGCCCGGCTTCCGCGACGCTCTTTCCGTTACGCCCGGGGTGGCGCCTGGAGCCTCCAGTCGTACTCCGCGTACTCAAGCTCAAAAGACTCCGGGTGCTCCCTGATCTCCCGCGCGGTTGCGGCGTCGGTGTACCCGGCCACGAACACCGCCACGTCGTGCGCGCTCCTCCCGGGATCGTCGAACCACTTGAAGATGCGCGGCAGCGTAAGCTTCCTCCCGGCCAGGTCGAGCCGCGCCTGCCGCGCGAGGTAGTGCCGCAGGGCGTGCGAGAGGGCGGCGTCCAGCGTGGCCGGGGTGAGGACGGTGACGGGAGGGGACGAGACGGTGCCAGTGCAGGCCGCGAACAGGACCCGCGGGTCGCTCGGGCGGATGGAGTGGCGCAGGCGCGGGTCCCCGGGGGGAAAGGGGGGGAGAAGCCATCCCGGTGCCGGACGGTTGCCGCGCAGGATGCCGTGCAGGATCGCCTCCGCACTGAACTCCTCCACGCCGATGCGGCACCCGGCCCTGCGGTAGAACCTGGGCACCTCCTTCACCGAAACCCGCAGCCCCAGCGCAAGCACGCCGTGGATCACGACCAGGGTGTGGAGGTTGCACCAGAAGCTGGTCCTCTCCGGGATTCCGGCGAGGGTTTCCGGGTCGAAAGAGGTGAGCGAGGCGAGGGCCCCGGCGATTTTCTCACGCATCCCCGACGCCGCGAGCCCCCCGAAGTCCGGGTACCCCTCCCGGGCGTGATCCCGCGCCACTTCGGCCAGGAGGGCCGCCAGGTCCTCCGGGGTCGCGGCGGCCGGCCCATGTGGCGCGTCGGGGAGGAGCAGCTCCGATGGCTGGGGCCTGCGCCGCTCGTCCGCCCTGGCGTTGGCCAGCGAGGTGGCGGCGACGATGTAGGCCTCGTGGCTGAAGGCCTGCGGGAAGTTCCCCAACTGCTCCTGCCAGGTCGGGTCGTACTCCTCGGCCAGGAGGTGGAGGTGCCCTCCCACCTGGTTCACGCGTCCCAAAAGGAGATCCGCCTCCTCGATCTCCCCCTGCTTGGCGAGGTTGGTGATGAGCCACAGCGTGCAGGCGAGGAAGGTGCCGTCGCGCCCCGGCAGCCCGTCGTCGGCGCGGTAGCGGTAGAGAAACCCCTCCTCGCCGAGGTCCATGCGCAACGCCTCCACCGTGGCGATCATGCGGGGATCGTCGAAGGGGATGAAGTCGCTGATGGACATGAGGAGCGCGCTCCCGTCCAGGGTGTCGCTGTCGTACCACATGGTGAAGGCCTGCCGCGTGGCGCTCCAGCCGCGCGAGTGCACTTCGCCCGCGATCCCGTCCCGCGCCTCATCCCACCCCTCTCCCGGCGGGAGCCCGAGGTGCCGGGAGATGCGCAGCCCCCGGTCCAGGGTCACCCAGCACATCACCTTGGAGTGGACGTAGTGCCTGGGCTCGCCCCGTATCTCCCAGATGCTCCAGTCGGCCTCGCGCCAGTGGTCCCGCGCGAAGTCGCACATAAGGCTGAGCCCCTGCCACATCCGCGGGGCGCTGTCGCGGTCGCGGCTGAGCGCCAGGTGGGCCGCGATCAGGACGTGGCCGTAGATGCTGAACTGTTTCTGCTCCGCAGCCTGGTTGCCGATCCGCACCGGGGCGGAGCCGCGGTACCCCTGCAGGTGCGGCAGTTCGTACTCGTCAAGCGTGCCGGAGCCGTCCATGCGGTACATCACCTGCAGCTCGTTCCGGCTGCTTTTGAGGATCACCTCTTCCAGCCACCCGAGGTAGCTCTGCACTTCCTCGAAGTGCCCCACCTCGAAAAGCGCGGTGAGCGCCATGGCGGTGTCGCGCACCCAGGAGTAGCGGTAGTCCCAGTTGCGCACCCCGCCGATCTCCTCCGGAAGCGAGGTGGTGGCCGCCGCGGCCATGGTCCCCTGCGGCTCGAAGCAGAGGAGTTTCAGCACCAAAAGGGAGCGGATCACCGGAACCCGGTGCGGACCGAGCTCGTTGAAGAAGCCGGTCCCGCTTTTGTGCAGCCAGTCGCGCCAGAAGGAGAGGGTTTCCACCAGGAGGTGCTCGGCCCGTCCTTCGGCGAGGGGGTCGGGCTCGCTCGCCCCGAAATGCAGCCTCAAAACCGCCCGCTCCCCCTGCTGCAGCTCCCACACCCCCCGGCGTCCCCCCCGGTCACGGAGAGCCCGCCGGTGCAGGAGAGGGCGAGGGTGTCGCTCCCCGCGCGGGCGACCACGCCCCGGCCGGGGTGCGGCGTGAGGTGAGGGATGACGCGGCCGTAGTCGAACCGGGGGGAGAACCTGACCCGGAGCCTCACGCGCCCCCGGTCGACCTTGATGAGGCGCAGGAGCACGAAGTCGCGCAGACCATCCTCTCCCTTCGGCTCGGGGAGGGTGAGGAAGTCGGTCAGGGTGCAGCTACCGCTGCGGGTGCGGAAACGCGCGGTGAGAACGTTGCTGTCGTCGAGATACGAAAGGGTGGAGTCCCATTCCCCTTCCGGGGTGACCGAGAAGGTTCCTCCCCGTTCCTTGTCGAGGATGGCCGCGAAGACGCTGGGGGAGTCGGTGTGCGGCAGGCAGAGCCAGTCGATGGCGCCGTCCCGCCCCACGAGAGCCACCGACTGCAGGTTGCCGATAATGCCGTAATCGCTGATGCTGTTGCTCATCGCACCCCCTTGACACTCATGTGCGGACCCCGTCCCGCGGGAACATTGGTGGAGTATAGCGGAGTAAAATTAAAAATCACCAATTTAAATGCGCGCGCCGGGGGGCTCATGTGCCGATGGTTTAAAAAAACAGAAGCATATATTTAACGCAATGGCGCAATGACGCTAAGAGGACCTAGACTCTTTTGTTGTCCCGGTTAGTTACTATCTTCCGCTACCTGCCGCTCCCCCCTTTGGCAAGATTCATTCGGGAATTCCGGGGACGCGAAAAGTTTGACCTACGAAGTGGTGCACGTTGACCAGAGCTCCCCCCCAAAGGGGGACTTTTATCGGCGGAAGATCATCGCTAATCAGGTTTGTTTTTGCCTCCCTTGCGCCTTTGCGGCTTTGCGTTAAAAAATTGGGTTTTTCACCTCTCCATAATCGTTGACATCCGGTTCAGAGTCGTTAAATATGCTGCTGTCCGTAATTCACATGAGAGAGGAACGAAACCTGCCATGCCGACGGTACTGGTGATAGAGGACGAGAGGGATCTGGCCGAACTGGTGGCTTTCCACCTGGAGCAGGAGGGGTACCACTGCCTGATCGCCGCGGACGGCAACTCGGGGTTGAGCGAGGCGCGCCGCCATAAACCCGACCTGATCCTGCTCGACCTGATGCTGCCGGGGATGATGGGAACCGAGGTCTGCCGCCTGCTCAAGGGGGGGGAGCAGACCAGCTCCATCCCCGTGATCATGCTCACCGCCAAAGGGGAGGAGATCGACCGGGTGGTCGGCTTCGAGATGGGGGCCGACGACTACGTGGTGAAACCGTTCTCGACCCGGGAGCTGATGCTGAGGGTGCGCGCCGTGCTGCGCCGCGGCGGAGACCAGGCGCCCAGGCCGGCGCAGCTCGCGCTCGGTTCCCTGCGCATCGACACCGAGGGGCACCGCGTGGAGGTGGATGGCGAGGAGGTGCAGCTCACCTCCACCGAGTTCAAGCTCCTGATGAACCTGGCCGAGCGGCTGGGGAGGGTGCAAAGCCGCGAGGTCCTTTTGCAGAACGTCTGGGGCTACACCTACCTGGGAGACACCCGCACCGTCGATACGCACATGACCCGCCTGCGCACCAAGCTCGGGGCGGCCGGCGACATGATCAAGACCGTGCGCGGCTTCGGCTACAAGCTGGAGGAGGCATGAGGGGAAGCTTCCGCTGGAAGCTGATGGGGTCCTACCTGGCCCTGGTGCTCTTTCTGGGCGCCGGGCTCTACCTCTACCTCTCCGGGAGCCTGCAGCGCTCCATGACGAGGGACACCCGCGCACATCTGGAGGACCAGGCGCGGGTGGCCGCGTTGATGGCGCTCAAGGAGATCGGCGACCTCGACCGTGACGCGCCGGCCCTGACCGCGTCGCTGGCACGCGCCATCCGCTCCCGGGTCACGGTGATCGCCGGGGACGGGCGGGTGGTGGCGGATTCCGGGGTCGAAGCCGTCCAGGTGTCCAGGCTGGAGAACCACGGCCACCGCCCCGAGGTGATCGCCGCCTTCCGGGAAGGGATCGGCAGCGCGGTCCGTTACTCGGCGACCCTGCACACCGACATGCTCTACGTGGCGGCGTCCTTTGGCAACAAGGGGGTGATCCGCCTGGCGCTGCCGCTCTCCGAGCTGGAGGCGGCCAAAGAGCGCCTGAGAAAGAGCCTGGGCGCGACCCTGGCGGTGGCGGTGCTCGCTTCACTGCTTTTTTCCTACTTCCTCTCCAACATCAACTCGAGAAAGCTGACCAAACTCGCAGCCGGCGCCAACCGGATCGGGCGCGGCGAGTTCGGCACCCGGATCGCCGTCCGCGGTCACGACGAGCTGGGGGAACTCGCGCGGGTCATGAACGAGATGTCCGGCCGGATCAGGCAGCAGCTGGAGCAGATCTCGTCCGAGAAGGGGCGCCTGGACGCCATCCTGGAAGGTATGGGGGAAGGGGTGATGGTGACCGACCGCGAGGCGACGGTCACCCTGGTGAACCCCGCGTTCTGCTCCCTCTTCGACACGGGGCCGCAGGTGGCGGGGCGACCGCTTCTGGAGATCAGCCGGCACCCGGACCTGCACGCCGCCTGCCGTGAGGTGCTCTCCGCGCGCACCGAGCGGCACCAGGAGATTTCCCTTCCCGGCGGGAGGGAGACGCTGGTGCACTGGGTTCCGCTTCTGGAGGAGGGGGAGCTGGCGGGAGCGGTCGCGGTGTTCCACGACATCACCGCCCTGAAGCGGGTGGAGCGGATCCGCCGCGACTTCGTGGCCAACGTCTCGCACGAGCTGAGGACGCCGGTCACGGTGATCAAGGGGTACGCCGAGACCCTCCTCTCCGGCCTCCTGGCGCAGGACCCCCAGCGGGGAGAGCGCTTCCTGCAGATCATCCTGAACCACGCCGAGCGCCTCTCGGGTCTCGTGCGCGACCTTTTGACCCTCTCCGAGCTGGAGAGCGGCGAGGTGGGGGTGAAGCCCGAGCGGATCGCGGTGGCGGACGCTGCGCGGCGCGCCCTCCTCCTCGTGGCCCAGCGCGGCGAGGAAAAGGGGGTGGCGCTCGGCTACGACGACGCGGGGGGGGAGCTGCGGGTGCAGGCGGACCGCGCCCGGCTGGACCAGGTTCTCATCAACCTTTTGGACAACGCCATCAAGTACAGCGAGGCGGGGGGGAGGGTGGAGCTTTCCGCCCGCCGCGAGGGGGAGATGGTGCGCATCTCGGTGCGCGACGGCGGCATCGGCATCCCGGAGAAGGACCTGCCGCGTCTCTTCGAGCGCTTTTACCGCGTGGACGAGGCGCGAAGCCGCGACAACGGCGGCACCGGCCTCGGGCTCTCCATCGTGAAGCACATCGTGCAGGCCCACGGCGGGACGGTGCGGGTGGAGAGCGAACAGGGAAAGGGCTCCGTCTTCTCCTTCACCATGCCGGCCGCCTGACCGCATCCCTGAGGGGAATCCCGGGTACCGGAAATGATGGCACCTTCCCCCACCCCCTGACCCCCTCCCGCAAGGGGAGGGGGGGGCGAGGCGGCTGATCAATTAAATCCTCTGCAGAACTTTCACATGAGTTCGGGTTTGACTCCCTTCTAATTACCATTACAGTTGAAGCGTCCGGTTTTTGCTGACATGTCCTTGTGATCTCGGCCCGCCAACGGCGGTTGCCGGGGCGTGACCATGAACGGCGCTCACGACAAGCTTCCCGAAAACCTCCCCTGGCACGAGCTCCCGGTGCCGGAGCTTTTCGCCGCCCTGCGCACTTCCGCCGCCGGGCTCTCCTCGCAGGAGGCCGCGGCGAGGCTCGCGCGCTACGGCCCCAACACGATCCGCGCCGCCGCGGCAAAACCCCTCTACCTGAAACTTCTGGCCAATTTCACCCATCTGATGGCGCTGCTTCTTTGGGCCGGCGGCGTCATGGCCTACCTGGGGGGCATGCCGCAGCTCGCCTTTGCCATCTGGGCAGTGATCTTCATCAACGCGGCATTCTCGTTCTGGCAGGAGCACCGTGCCGAGCAGGCGGTGGAGGCGTTGAAAAGACTCCTGCCGGCCCAGGCGACCGTACTGCGTGACGGTGAGGAACGCCAGATACCGGCGGCGGAGCTGGTCCCGGGGGACCTGGTACGGGTGAACCAGGGGGACCGCATCTCGGCCGACGCGAGGCTGGTCGAGGAGTGGGACCTGCGCGTAGACCAGTCCACCCTCTCGGGCGAGGCACATCCCGCCAGGAAGACCGCGGACCCGCTTACCGGGCAGCCCCTTTCCCGCACCGAACTCCCCAACCTGGTCTTCGCCGGCACCTCCGCCGTCGCCGGGACCGGTAGCGCCGTGGTATGCGCCACCGGGATGAGCACCGAGTTCGGCCGCATCGCCCACCTCGCCACCGCGACCTCGGATACCCCCTCGCCACTGCAGGTCGAGATCGACCGCATGACCCGCGTGGTCACCGCGCTGGCACTTGCCGTCGGCACGCTCTTCTTCGTGCTCTCGGTCGCGGTGCTGGGGCGCGAGCTGCACACCTGCTTCATCTTCGCGGTCGGCATGGTGGTCGCTTTCGTGCCGGAAGGGCTCCTCCCCACGGTCTCACTTTCCCTGGCCATGGCCGTTCAGCGCATGGCCACGCGCAATGCCCTGGTGAAGAAGCTCTCCTCCGTCGAGGCCCTTGGCTGCTGCACCGTGATCTGCACCGACAAGACCGGGACCCTGACCCAGAACGAGATGACCGTACGGGAACTCTGGGTGGACGCCGCGGTGCAGGAGGTCTCCGGGGTGGGGTACGCCCCGCGGGGGGAGATCGGCCGGGGCGGCGCCCCCTCCGCAGGCCTCAAGCGCCTGCTCACCGCCGCGGCCCTTTGCAGCGACGCGCGCCTTGTCGAGCCGAAGGGGACGTCGGAGCCCTGGTGCATCATCGGCGATCCCACCGAGGGGGCCCTCATCGTCGTCGCCCGCAAGGGAGGGATCGATCCCGAGGCGCAAGGGGCGCTACTCCCCCGGCTGCGCGAGCTTCCGTTTGATTCCGTGCGCAAGAGGATGACCAGCGTGCACCGCGAGG
Source organism: Geomonas subterranea (assembly GCF_019063845.1). NCBI lineage: Bacteria > Pseudomonadati > Thermodesulfobacteriota > Desulfuromonadia > Geobacterales > Geobacteraceae > Geomonas > Geomonas subterranea. Next base: position 2,228,340 of record NZ_CP077683.1, on the reverse strand, counting down.
GGGAGGGGGAGACCGCCTTCGTGAAGGGGGCGCCGGCCGAGGTGGCGGCCCTTTGCAGTTCGTTGGCCCGGGACGGGGCAAAGCTCCCCCTGGAGCCTCCCCTGTTGCGGGAGGTGCTCGGGCAGGTGGACGCTTACGCACGCCAGGGGTACCGCGTGCTGGCCGTCGCCGAACGGAGCCTGCCGGGGGACCTCACGGATTACACGGCGCAGAGCGTGGAGAGGGAGCTCACCTTGCTGGGGCTGGTCGCCATGAACGATCCTCCCCGCCCCGAGGTGGCCAGCGCGGTGCAGAAGTGCCACAGCGCCGGGATCAGGGTCGTGATGGTGACCGGCGACTACGGCCTTACCGCGGAGAGCGTGGCGCGGCGCATCGGCGTGCTCGGGCGGGACGACACCTGCCGGCTGGTGAGCGGTGCCGAGCTGGACGCCATGGACCAGGCCGCCCTGGACCGGGTCCTCGCCGGGGAGGTGATCTTCGCCCGCGTCTCCCCCGAGCACAAGCTGCGCGTGGTGAGCGCGCTGCAGCAAAGGGGGGAGATCGTGGCGGTTACCGGCGACGGTGTCAACGATGCCCCGGCCCTCAAGAAGGCGGACATCGGCGTCGCCATGGGGCTTTCCGGGGCGGACGTCGCCAAGGAGGCGGCCGACATGATCCTCCTCGACGACAACTTCGCCTCCATCGTCAGTACCATCGAGGAAGGGCGCGCCGTCTACTCCAACATCAGGAAGTTCGTCACCTACATCTTCACCAGCAACATGGTCGAGGCCTGGCCCTTCATCCTGCAGATCACGCTCAACGTGCCCCTGGCCCTCACCGTGATGCAGGTGCTCGCCATCGACCTCGGGGCCGATCTCCTCCCGGCCCTCGCCCTCGGCACGGAGCCCCCGGAGCCGGGGATCATGGAGCGGCCGCCGCGCCCTCGCAGCGAGAGGCTGGTGAACCGGGCGCTTTTGCTGCGGGCCCTCGTCTGGCTCGGGTCGCTGATGGCCCTGTTCTGCTTCACCGGCTTCTTCCTGCTGTACGGGAGCTACGGCTATAGCGATCTGAGTCACCTGCCGCGTCTGGATCTCGTCCCCTACCAGGAGCGCCTCGCCTCCCCCGACGGCAGGGTCTACGTGCTGGCCGGCACCATGTTCTTCGCCGGGGTGATCGGGGCGCAGGCGGGAAACGCCTACTGCTGTCGCAGCGAGCGGTTCTCCGTGTTCCGCATCGGCCTGTTCGGCAACCGTTTCCTGCTGGCGGGGATCGCGTTCCAGCTTCTATTCTGCCTCGCCCTGGTCTACCTCCCCCCGCTGCAGCGCCTCTTCGAGGTGACGGCGCTTCCCCTCCGCTTCTGGGGGGTGATCGCCTGTTATCCCCTGTTCCTCTTCCTCGCCGAGGAGGGGCGCAAATGGTGGCTACGGAGCAGGGAAGCGAGGCGTGCGGTCGAGGGGGGATCTGGAGGTGCAACATGAGGATAATAGTGATCGGTTGCGGCAGGCTTGGGGGCGCGCTCGCCGGGGCGCTCTCCCGGCGCGGCATGGAGGTGGCGGTGGTGGACCGGGACGAAGCGGCCTTCGGGCGGCTCCCCCCCTCCTTTGCCGGGATCAAGGTGGCGGGGATGGGGTTCGACCGGGAGGTGCTGGTGCGCGCCGGGATAGAGAGCGCGGACGCCCTGGCGGCCCTCACCGCGAGCGACGAGGTGAACGCGGTGAGCGCGCGGGCGGCGCGGCTCGTGTTCAAGGTGCCACGGGTGGTGGCGAGGCTCTACGACCCGGGGAAGGCCGAGGCGTACCGGCGCCTGGGGATCCCCACCATCTCGCACGTCACCTGGGGGGTCGGGCGCATCATCGAGCTTTTGTGCTACTCGCCGCTGGAGCAGGTGCAAAGCCTGGGAGGGGGGGAGGTGGAGCTGGTGCAGGTCGAGCTTCCGCCGCTTCTGGCCGGCCGCAGCGTCGGCGAGCTGACCCTCGTTGGGGAGATCATGGTGGTCGCCGTCACCCGGCAGGGAAGGACGCTCATCCCGACGCCGGGAACCCTGTTCCAGCACGGGGACCTGGTGCACCTGGCCCTGCTCACCTCGTCGTCGCAAAGGCTCAAGCACCTGCTCGGCCTGCCATAAGGAGGACGCCATGTTCGTGATCGTCGTGGGTGGTGGCAAGGTGGGGGCGCACCTGGCGGGGCTTTTGTCCCGGGGGGGGAAAGAGGTGCGCCTGATCGAGGAGCGGCGCGAGCTCTGCGCGGCGCTCTCCCGCGAGCTCGGTGACGTGCGGGTGTTGCAGGGAAGCGGCTGCGATCCGCAGGTGCTGGAACAGGCTGGGGTGCGGGAGGCGGACGCGGTGGCGGCGGTGACCGGAACCGACGAGGCGAACCTGGTGGTGGCGGGGCTCGCGCACGCGGAGTTCCGGGTGCGGCGGGTGATCGCGCGGGTGAACGACCCGAAGAACCTCTGGCTGTTCACCCCGAAGCTCGGCGTGGACGTGGCGCTGAACCAGGCGGACATCCTCTCCCACCTGATCGCCGAGGAGATGTCGCTGGGCGAGATGATCACGCTTTTGAAGCTCAGGAAGGGGGAGTACTCGCTGGTGGAGGAGACGGTGCATCCCCGCTCGGGCGCTGCCGGGCGCTCCATCATGGAGCTACCGCTTCCCGCCGAGAGCGTCATCGCCGCGGTGATCCGGGGGGGGAGGCTGATCGTGCCGCGGGGGAACCTCGTGCTCGAGGCGGGGGACGAGGTGCTGGCGCTCGCGCACGCCCGGGAGATCCCGAAGCTGTCGGCGCTTTTGGGCCCCCCTCAGGGAGGCTAGCCGCCGCCGGAGGGGGGGAGCACCTCCTCAGCACCCGCGCCACATCCTTCACCGTGTAGGGCTTGCTGAGCGTGGCGCGGAAGCCGTGCTCCCTGTACTCGGACATCACCGGGTCGTTGGAGTAGCCGCTGGAAACGATCAGGCAGGCCTGCGGGTCCAGTTCCAGGATGCGCCGCGCCGCCTCCTTCCCTCCCATCCCTCCCGGGATGGTCAGGTCCATGATCACCGCGTCGTAACGCCCGCCGTTTTGCCGCGCCGTGCGGTACAGCTCCACCGCCTCGCTCCCCTCGCAACAGGTGGTGGAGCTGTATCCAAGCTGCTCCAGCATGGCCGAGGTCAAGTCCCGGATCAGCTCCTCGTCGTCCATGACCACCACGCTGCCGCCGCCGGCGGGGGCGTGACCGGTCTGCTGCTCCCTGGCAAGCTGGGCGGCGCTTTGTCCAAGCGACGGGAGGTAGATGGTGAAGGTGGTGCCCCGCCCGGGGAAGGAGTCCGCGAGGATCACCCCGCCGTGCCTGGTGACGATGGAGTGGGTCGAGGCGAGCCCGAGGCCGGTGCCGCTGGCCTTGGTGGTGAAGTAGGGGTCGAAGATCCTCTTCAGATCGCTCTCCGAGATGCCGCACCCCTCGTCGCTGAAGTCCAGCCGCACGTAATTCCCCGGCGCGAGCCCGAGCCGGTTCTCCGGCTCCATGGTCTCGTTTCTCCCCGTGATGGTCAGGGTGCCGCCGCCGGGCATGGCGTGCACCGCGTTGATGATGATGTTGTTGAAGGCCTGGTTCATCTGCCCTTCGTCCGCCTCGACGATGTCGAGGGTGTCGGGAATGTCGATCCTCCCCCTGACGTTGGTCCCCCGCAGCACCAGTGACAGCGATTCGCCGGCCAGCTGCTTCACCGAGAAGACCTTCTTGACGGGCTGCCCCCCGCGCGCGAAGGTGAGGAGCTGCCCCGCCAGTTCCGCCGCCCGCTGGCACGCCTTTTCCGCCTTCCCGAGCGGCCCCTTCGCCTTGTGCTCCTTTTCCAGCACCATCTGGGCGAAGCTGATGTTACCCACGATGCCGGTCAGGATGTTGTTGAAATCGTGGGCGATACCCCCCGCCAGGACGCCGAGGCTCTCCAGCTTCTGCATGTTGAGCATCTGCGCCTCGATCCGCTTGTTCTCGCGGTCCAGGCGCTTCTCCTCGGTGATGTCCTGCACCATCACCAGCAGGTGCGCCCTCTCCTCCACCTGGAAACGGGCCAGGTAGCAGCGCATGGTGAGTTCCCTGCCGAAGGTCGACTGCAGTTCCCGCTCCAGGATCCGGGGGGTGCCGTCGGCGAGGACCAGCTCCGCCTGTTCCCCCATGCCCCCTTCCCCCCCCCAGGAGAGGAGGTGCCTGAAGTTCTGCCGCAGCAGCTCGGCCACGCTCCCTCCGGTGATCTCGGACGCGGCCTGGTTCGCCCTGATGCAATTGCCGCTCTCCCCGTCGAAGACCACGATCCCCATCGGGGACTGGGCCAGGAGCGTCTCGACCAGCATGAGCGCCTTGCCGCGCGCCTGTTCCGCCTCGATACGGTCGGTGATGTCGGAGATGATCCCCACCAGGGCCCGCAGCGACCCGTCCGGCGCCTCCAGTCTCCTGCCGGAGAGGTAGCCCCAGAAGTGTCCTCCCTGGCCGGACAGGTAGTGGCGTTCGGTGCTGGCGTGGCTCACCTCGCCGGTCATGAGCCGGTGCATGAGCTGGTTGCCGGCTTCATGCTGGTCCGGGTGCAGGTGGCTCGTGTAGCTCGAGCCGATCAGCTGGTCCATGCCGCAGCCGAACATCTCGGCCATGCGGTTGTTGGCGAAGCGGATGATCCCCTGCGGGTCCACCATGATGATGCCGGCCTGCGAGGTCTCGAAGGTCACCCTCAGTTGCTGTTCGCTCTCCTTGAGGGCCGCCTCGGCCGACTTGCGTTCCGAAACCTCCGCCTGGAGCACCGCGTTCAGCTGCCGGAACTTCATCACGATGACGCACAAAACCGCGATCACCGCGGCGCAGATCAACAGCGCGCCCAGCAGCAGCGAGTAGTTGGGGCCGGGCCTGGGGTCGTAGATGATGCCGGTCGGGTCGAACCCGTCCGGGAGCATCCTAATGCCGGCGAAGGTGTCGGCGATGTGGCGCCAGCGGGTGGGGCTCTGGTAGCCAAGCTCCACCAGGGTGGGCTGGATCAGCGACTCCATCTGGTTCGCCTCGAAGAGGAGCCACTCGCGGCTGCGTTCGCGGGAGTACTTGGCGAGGATGAGGTCGGCGATCTCCTCCTTGTGCGACAGGGCGTAGCGCCACCCCTTGAGGGTCGCCTCCCGGAAGGCCCGGACCAGCGCCGGGCGGGAGGTGATGTTGGCGCGGGTGGTGAAGAAGTTGTCGCCATAGAAGTCGATGCCGTAGGTGAGCGGTGAGAAGATCAGGTACGGTTCGCCCGCCTGTTCCAGTATGTAGGGCTCGTTGAAGCTGTAGGCCATCATCACGTCGGCCTTGCCGGCGATGAGGTCGCGGGCGTCGCCGCGGTGCTCCACCTTGACGATGTCCTTCTCCTCGATGCCGTTATTCTTGAGCAGGGTGAGCATGTCGCCGTGCTGGTTGGAATACATGAAGCGGCGACCCTTCATGTCGGAGACCTTGTGGATGCCGGTCTTGCGCGGGGTGAGCAGTATGGCGGGGGAATGCTGGAAGATCTGGCCGAGCACCACGAGGTCGTCGCCGTGGGCGCGGTGCATCAAAAGCGCCGAGGTCCCCACGCCGAAATCGGCGCGCCCGGAGGTGACCGCGTTCTCGACCTCGACCTCGGGGCCCCCTTCGCGGATGGTCACGTCGAGTCCCGCTTCGCGGTAGAAACCCTTGTCCAGGGCGGCGTAATAGCCGGCGAACTGGAAGTGGTGCAGCCACTTGAGCTGGACGGTGGCGTGCTCAAGCGCGAGGGCGGGGTGTGCGAGTGCGAGCGATATTGCCAGCGCAAGCAGGATGCCCCACCCCGTGCGCACGCCTTTTCGGGCAGGTTTCATGGTGCGGTCCTCGTGGCGCAATGGCGGCGATGGAGCGACATGGGCGCGGGGTCAGGGGGTGTTGCAGTAGTCGGCCAGGTAGCCGCGGACGCGGTCCAGGTCGTCCTGCTCCTGGTCCGGTTCTTCCCGCATCAGCTCCATGAGGAGGGCGATGCAGCCGCTGCCGTCCACGTCATGGTCCACGAATTTCACGCCGAGCAGCTCGTTGGCGCCGTGCACCACCTCGGTCCAGATCTGCAGGGGAGGGCGGGGCTCTGGGTCGGGGTCGAGGTGGATGCGCAGCAGGCAGCCGGTTCCGCCGCTGAGTCCGGGAGGATGGCACAGGTGGAGCAGGGCGCCGTTGAACGAGATGTTCTCCAGCACGCCGGCGAGGGACTCACCGTGGTGCACCAGTTCCACCTTTTTCGATGATGGTGCCCGATAAAACTGTCGCGACTCTGTCATGGCGCGCAGACCTTTGGCAAACGGGATGAAGTGTTTAATTCATCATCGGTGAAAACGCTCCCCTTCTTGAGAACTTTTCGCGGAAGCTTCTTCGCCGCAGTGTGAGACCCACCGCTTAGGCAATCACTTCGAACATGCGGCCGCATTATGCCATGTTTGGGCCGCCTTTAGCCATTCAATTCCTACATCTTCAAAAGGTCACCCGGTTCGTATCGCCCTTCGTGCTTCAGTGCCGCGGCATGAATAACTGCCGCGATAGTGCTTGAAACTGGTAATACCATCTTGTATAAGTACGAAGGCTTGACGAACAACTGGCGGACAGCTCCGTTTTTCCCGCCCACCTTATCCCCGCGGCGCCGGCTGCGGATACCTCATGACCGCTCAGAAGCCGGGCCTGAACCGGCGGCCTGGCGCGGTATTCCCCTGGAGCACCGCCGATGGGATACGCCGAGGCAAGAGAGCACCGCACGCACAGCTCCTACCTGTGGGGCCCCGCCTTTTTGCTGCTGCTCTGCGCGCTGGTCCGGCTGGCGCGCCTCCCGGTACCCATTCTCTACATCTACCTGCTGTCGAGCCTCACGGCCTTCACCCTCTACGCCGTCGACAAGCGCGCCGCCGTGCGGGGCGGGCGCAGGATCCGAGAGCGCACCCTGCACCTGGCCGGTCTCTTCGGAGGGTGGCCCGGGGCGGTCCTCGCGCAACGCGTGCTGCACCACAAGTCGCAAAAGAGGTCCTTCCAGCTCGTGTTCCGGCTCACCGTGCTCGCCAACGCCGGGGCGCTCGCCCTCTACGTCTGGGGGCGGCCGGGAGGGTGAAGGCCGCCGTGCGCCCTTTTGCCCTTGGCCGCGCCCTCACCCTGCCCCTCTCCCGGGGGGAGAGGTGAGGTGGACGTAGGTGGCGGGAGATTAACCTGACTATTTCATGAAATGAAGGCCGTGGAGGTATGGTGCCAGGTTGTGATGATCAAGGGATGGAATACGGGATGTTCACCTATCCGGTGCAGGATGACCACCGGTCGCTGTACCAGGAACTGGTGCAGGTGAACCGGACCCTCGAACAGAAGGTGCAGGAGCTGAACCGGGCGCAGCAACGGCTCATGGAGTACCGCAAGGTCTTCGAATGCACCCGCGACCTCATCTACGTCTTCGATCGCGACTACCGCTACGTCATGGCCAACGAAGCCTATCGCGAGTGCCGCAAAAGCCGGTTCCCGGACCTGATCGGCCGCACCCTCCCGGAGGTGGTCGGTGAGGAGACCTTCGCCCGGATCAAGCCGCACATAGACGCCTGCCTCGCCGGCAGCGAGCTGAGCTTCGAGGACAGCCACGACTACCTCGACAAGGGGATGCGCGACCTGCTGGTCACCTTCTCCCCCGTCTACGACGGCGACCGCGTGGAGCGGGTGGCCTGCCTGATCAAGGACGTGAGCGAGCGCAAGCTCCTGGAGGAGCAGCTGCGTCAGTCGCAGAAGATGGAGGCGATCGGCACCCTCGCCGGGGGGATCGCCCACGACTTCAACAACATCCTCACCGTGATAGCCGGCTACGCCTCGCTGATCCAGATCAACGGCGAGGAGAGCGAAGCCGCCGCCATGGCCGGGGAAATCGTCCTGTCGGTGGAACGCGCGGCGGAGATGACCAGGAGCCTTCTGGCTTTCAGCAGGAAACAGGAGGTACACCTCGACACGGTGGACCTGAACCTGGTGGTCGCGGAGTTGCACAAGAGCCTGACCCGGCTCATCAGCGAGGAGGTGGAGCTCGTGGTGCGGGTCGCCGGGGAGGAGCTCTACTGCCTCGTCGACCGGGGGCAGCTGGAGCAGGTGCTGATCAACCTGGCCGTTAACGCCCGGGACGCCATGCCCCGGGGAGGGGTCCTCGCCATCTCCACCGGCGTCGCGGAGCCGGAGGGGGAGGGGATGCCCGCCGGACGCTGCGCCGTGATCACCGTCTCCGACAACGGGACGGGGATGGAGACGGAGGTCCAGGAGCGGGTCTTCGAGCCGTTCTTCACCACCAAGGATGTGGGGAAGGGGACCGGGCTCGGGCTCTCCTCGAGCTACGGCATCATCAAAAAGCACAACGGGACCATCCGGATGCAGAGCGAGCCGGGTGCCGGCACGAGCTTCAGCATCTACCTTCCCCTCTCCGTGGAGCGCCCGGCCGGGGAGCGCCGGGACGCGGAGGAGCGCCCCGGCGCCGGCAGCGGCACGGTGCTCCTCGTCGAGGACGAGGAGACGGTGCGCAACATGACCCGGCTGCTCCTGGAACGGCACGGCTACCGGGTGCTCACCGCGTGCAACGGCCAGGAGGCCCTGGAGCTGTTCAGGCAGGACCCGGGGAGCGTGCAGCTCCTTTTGAGCGACGTGATCATGCCGCGCATGAACGGCAGGGAGCTCTGCGAACAGGTGCGCCAGCTGGCGCCGGGTGTTCCCGTCATTTTCATGAGCGGTTATCCCGCCGACGTCATGTCCGAGAAGGGGATCTGCGGCGGCGGCGCCTACCTGCAGAAGCCGGTCAAGCCGGAAGAACTCCTGGGGACGCTGCGGCAGGCCCTGAGCACATGATGCACCCATCTCCCGCCGGGATGTACGTCGGGAGTTCCATCTCTATTCGCACCCTCATTTCTTTCCACTGAACCTGTCGTTGTCCCTTCCCGCCTAAGTCATTGTCAGCTCCTTGCACAGTTCAATTTGCAGGCTAAACTTCTTAGCGTTTCATTTTTAGTGATCGTACGACGACAAGAGCTTGGGATGCCTTCCTCTGTAAGTAGTAACCAGATTTTTCTGCCACCGTTGATGATCCTGGTATCAGCATTGTATGTTTTTAATAGTGAGTGCGCGGCAATCTGAATAAATTTGACTTCCGTCAAATCTTTTGCCGACCATTTCGTGCATGAATTACTCCCATTTTGAAGCTGCAATCGGCGATGTCGGCCGGAATCCCTTACCCTCACAGAAGGAGGAAAACGATGCTCAAGAAGAATGTGGCTGTAACCGCAGCGGTTGTAGGTGCCATCGCGCTGCTGTCTCTCCCCGCCCTGACCACGGCGGCGAAGAGCAAGCCGGTGCAGGTCGCCAACGACGGCAGGGCCAAGTGCTACGACTGTCACGACGAGGTGAAGGCGCTCAAGGAAGGCTCGAAACACGCCAAGCTTTCCTGCAAGGTGTGCCACGACAAGCTGGACGCCCACATGAGCGACCCGGAAAAGAACAAGCCGGTCACCGTCATCGACCAGTCGCTGTGCGGCAAATGTCACAAGGAGCAGTACGAAAGCTTCTTCGAGGTGAACTACGAGGCGTCCGCCAGGAAGGAGAAGGGGACCCCCACCGGGCGCTCGCCGATGCAGGACAAGCTCCTGGCAGGCCACGGCTTCACCTTCGAGCACGCCGAGCCGCGCGGCCACGCCTTCATGGTCATCGACCAGTTCGCCGTGGACCGCTTCCAGGGGGGGCGCTTCCAGTTCAAGAAAGGGTGGCAGGGGGTCACCTCCACCGGCAAGACCTGGGACGTTCTGACCGACACCGGGAAGAAGCTCCCGGAAACCGCCATGGCCGGCAACCCGACCTGCATCCAGTGCAAGACCTCCGATCACCTGTTGAAATGGAAGTTCATGGGTGACAAGGATCCGAAGGCGAAGTGGGACCGCACCTCCAACATCGTGGATGTCGCCAAGGACACCAACAACCCGCTGGGGTGCGTGCACTGCCACGACCCGCACGGCACCCAGCCGCGCGTGGTGCGCGACGCGCTGATCCAGGCCATCGAGAAGGACCCCAAGGGCAACATCTTCGCCAAAAACGGCGCCACCGATCTGAAGGTGATCGACTTCCGCGGCTTCAGGAAGATCGGCATCATGCAGAAGACCGACTCCAGGATGATGTGCGCCCAGTGCCATGTCGAGTACAACTGCAACGCGGGCACCCAGTGGAGCGACGCAAAGCCGGTGAAGTACGACGACCTGCGCACCAACCACTTCCCGCTCAAGAACTCGCTGCAGCTTTTGAAGCACTACCAGGACCTGAACTTCTTCGACTTCAAGCACGCCATAACCGGCGCGCGCCTGATCAAGTTCCAGCACCCGGAAGCCGAGACCTACGCGGGGAGCGTCCACGACAAGGCGGGCGTTCAGTGCCACCAGTGCCACATGCCGCAGCAAAAAGCCAAGAACGGCAAGAAGTTCTCCACCCACGGCGTGATCCGTCCCAAGAACCACGTGAAAGAGGCGTGCCTTGGCTGCCACCCCAAAGACAGCGTGGCCAAGAAGAGCTACGAGATCGATGCCGCGCAGAACTACGTGAAGGGTAAGATGCGCAAGGCCGAGTACTGGCTCGGGCAGCTGATCGACACCTATGCCGCCGCCCAGCGGCTCGGTGTGGCCCCGACCGTCCTGGACGAGGCGCGCGCGAAGCACGAGGAGGCGCACGTCTTGTGGGAATACTGGACCGCCGAGAACTCCGACGGCTTCCATAACCCGGAACTCGCCCGCGAATCCCTTGCCGGCTCCATCGCCGCCTCCAAGGCGGGCGTCAAGATCCTCAACGACGCCATGACGGTAGCCAAGAAGGACGAGCCCAAGAAATAGCAGAAGCGCCAGTAAAGCTGGCAAAGCCCCGGCTCCACATGGAGTCGGGGCTTTTTTTGTTCTTCCGGGATTCCCGGGGAACCAGCGCGTGCTCCATCGAAGGACGGGACGGTTCCCTTCTTTGCGAAGTGGGGAGTTACCTCACGAGCGGTGCTTTTTTGGTGGACACTTTACTCTCTGTTTTCCGGGTGGTCGAAGGACCCAATTGTTGAGGCGCGACTGCGTCACTCACAGGCCCAGTTGTTTCCGGTAAGGCTGCCGCCTGTCCAGACGGAACCGTGGGGGCGATGTACTATTAGAAATAAATAATACGTTAAATGTAACCGCGGTATTCAAGGAATGAAGGGAGGGTTCCGATAAAACTCTCACATAGGAGGTTTGGCACCATGCTTTTCGCTAACTGCCTCCACTTCACTGTCAGGGGTGCCCGATGGCTTTCACATTCTTCATGCGCGACCAGCCCACACTTGAGTACGCGGCCGATCACATGATCGGCTACGCCACGGGGCGAAGCCGCATCAAGATCTGGGACGCCGGCTGCGCCCTCGGCCAGGAAACCTACACCATAGCCATGATCTTCGCGCAGAAGATGAACTCCTTCGGCTTCAAGAACCTCCGTATCGACGCCACCGACTACGACAGCGCCAACAACTTCGGCGACGTGGTCAAGGCTGCCACCTATCCCTACGAAGAACTGCAGCGCACCCCGGCGGAACTCTTCCAAAAGTACTTCGAGCCGGCGGACAAGCCAGGCCATCACCGGGTGGTGCCGCTTCTGCGCGACCGGGTCAACTTCCAATACCACGACCTCCTCTCACTTAAGGCCCCTGGCGGCGACTACTGCCTGGTTGTCTGCAAGAACGTGCTGCTTCATTTCCAGTACCCGGAGCGGGTCGAGGTCTTCAAGATGTTCCACCAGGCCCTCGCCCCCGGCGGCTACCTGGCCACCGAAAACACCCAGAAGCTCCCCCAGGAGGTCGCCCACCTTTTCCAGCAGGTGGTGCCGGACGCGCAACTGTTCAAGAAGATCGGAGCCTAACCGTGAAGATCATCCCCCTGAAGAAGAGTCCGGCGACCTACAGCTGCAACTCCTATCTCATCCTGGGGGACTGGAACCGCATCGACGACGTCAACACCCTGATCGATCCCGGGGTCGACGGCTACATCGCCGACCAAATCCGCGAGCTCTCGACGGGGTTCGGCAAGCAGCCGGTCGAACAGGTGATCCTGACCCACAACCACTTCGATCACACCGCGGGGCTCGGGGCGATACGGTCGGCCTTCGGCTGCAAGGTGTTCGCCTACCGGCAAGGTGCGGGGGTGGACGAGGTCTTGAATGACCGTCAGTTCATCCGGGCCGGGGACGATTTCCTGCAGGTGCTGCATACCCCGGGGCACTCCAGCGATTCCATCTGCCTGTACGCCCCCGCCGCGCAAGCCCTCTTTTCCGGCGACACCCAGGTGAGGGTGCTGGGGGAGGGGGGAAGCTACACCAGCGAGTACGTCGCCGCACTGAAGTGGTTGTGCGGGCTGAAAATCAGGAGCATCTACTCCGGCCACGACGAGCCGGTCCTCACCGGTGGGGGGGAGATACTCCTTAAATCCCTCGAAGAGGTGCTGAGATCGCAGCGCAGCTGAACATGCCATTCCCCTCGCGTCGATACGGAAGCCTTAGTGGGCGACGTGTCGCCGGGTGATAACGCGGAACCAAGGAGGTAGTCATGAAGTGGTTTTACGATTTGAAGCTGGGGGCGAAACTGATGACGGGTTTCATCGCCATAGCCGTCATCGCCGGAGCGATCGGGTATTTCGGCATCCGGGAGATTCACGGCATCGAGGCGGCCGACAGCAAGCTGTACGAGAAAATCACCATCCCTATCGCGCAACTGCAGGATGTATCCACCTCCTTCCAGCGCATCCGTGTCAACATGAGGGACCTGCTCGCGGCCGCCACCCCGCAGGAGGAGCAGGCCAAGGTGGAAAGGATCAAGATGCTGCGCGGCGAACTGAACAAGGCGGCCGGGGAGTTCGAAAAGACCATCCTGACCGAAGAAGGGCGCAAGCTCTTCCAGGAGTTCAGGCAGGCCAGCGCCGGGTATGACCCCATCATCGACCAGATCGTACGGCTCGCCCTTGTCAACCGAGACAACGAGGCCAAGGCCCTCATGGCTGGTGACGGCGCCAAGTTCTCCAGGATGGAGCAGGACGCCATCGACAAGCTGGTGGACGCCAAGCTGAAGCAGGCGAAGCTGACCGCCGACGGCAACGCCGAGCTGGCCACGGGAGCCACCAAGATCATGCTGGTCCTGATCGTGGTCGGCGTGGCGCTGGCCCTGGGCCTTGGGCTTTTCATCACCAGGATCGTGCAGCGGCAGCTCGGTGCCGATCCCAAAGAGGTCGGCGAGGTCGCCAACCGCGTGGCGGCCGGCGACATGACGGTCGCCATCGACCTGAAAGGAAAGCACGAGGACAGCGTCATGGCCGCCATGCAGAAGATGGTGGATTCCATCAAGGCTCTGGTGGCTGACGCCAACATGCTGGCCGACGCGGCCATAGCAGGGAAGCTCGCCACCCGCGCCGACGCCTCCAGGCACCAGGGGGACTTCCAGAAGGTGGTGGCCGGTGTCAACGACACCCTGGACGCGGTGATCGGGCCCCTGAACGTGGCCGCCGAGTACGTGGACCGCATCTCCAAGGGGGACGTCCCGCCGAGGATCACCGACAGCTACAACGGCGACTTCAACGAGATCAAGAACAACCTGAACGTCTGCATCGACGCGGTGACCGCCCTCGTGGCAGACGCCGCGATGCTCTCGCAGGCGGCGGTGGACGGCAAGCTCGCCACCCGCGCCGACGCCACCAGGCACCAGGGGGACTTCAGGAAAATCGTTTCGGGCGTGAACGATACCCTCGACGCCGTTATCGGGCCCCTGAACGTGGCGGCCGAGTACGTGGACCGCATCTCCAAGGGGGACATCCCGCCGAGGATCACCGACAGCTACAACGGCGATTTCAACGAGATCAAGAACAACCTGAACGTCTGCATCGAGACCCTGGACACCCTGATCGCGGACATGAACAACATGTCGACCCAGCACGACCTGGGTGACATCGACGTCCAGATCGCGGCTGAGAACTACCAGGGGGTCTACCGCCAGATGGCGGCCGGCGTGAACAACATGGTGAACGGCCACATCGCGGTGAAGAAGAAGGCGATGGCCTGCATAGCCGAGTTCGGGCGCGGCAACTTCGAGGCGGAACTGGAAAAATTCCCGGGCAAGAAGGCCTTCATCAACAACACCATCGAGCAGGTGCGGACCAACCTGAAGGCGCTCATCGCCGATGCCGACATGCTGGTGCAGGCGGCGGTGGCAGGAAAGCTGGCCACCCGTGCCGACGCGACCAGGCACGAAGGGGACTTCCGCAAGATCGTCCAGGGGGTGAACGAGACGCTGGACGCGGTGATCGGGCCGCTGAACGTGGCGGCCGAGTATGTGGACCGCATCTCCAAGGGAGACATCCCGCCGCGCATCACGGACAACTACAACGGCGACTTCAACGAGATAAAGCTGAACCTCAACAACTGCATCGACATCATGAACAACCTGCTGCTCGAGGCGAACAAGGTGGTGAAGGCCGCGGCCGACGGGCAGCTGGACGAGCGGGCCAACGCGGAGCTCTTCATCGGCGGCTGGAAGGAGCTGGTCCTCGGGGTGAACAACATCGTCACCAACATCGTGAACCCGCTCATGGTGACCGCCGACTACGTCGACAAGGTGGCCAAGGGTGTCATCCCCCCGGCCATCGTCACCGAGTACAAGGGGCAGTACAACATCATCAAGGACAACCTGAACGCCGTCGTGAAGATGATGAACGAACTCCTCGAGCAGACCGACATCATCATCAAGGCCGCAGCCGACGGTGAACTGGACCAGCGCGCCAACGCATCCCTCTTCGTCGGCGGGTGGAACAAGCTGGTGGCCGGCGTGAACGACACGGTGAGCAACATCGTGAACCCGCTCATGGTGACCGCTGACTACGTGGACCGCATCGCCAAGGGTGACATGCCCCCGGCCATCGTGACCGAGTACAAGGGGCAGTACAACCTGATCAAGACCAACCTGAACGTGCTGATCGAGGCGATCAACAAGATCACCGACGCGGCCAAGGAGGTCTCCAACGGAAACCTGATGGTCTCCCTGAAGGAGCGCAGCGCCCAGGACGAGCTGATCCATGCCCTCTCCGCCATGGTCGGCAAGATCACCGAGGTGGTCACCGAGGTGAAGGTGGCCGCGGACAACGTCGCTTCCGGCAGCGTCCAGCTCTCCGCCAACGCGCAGTCCATGTCCGAAGGGGCCTCGCAACAGGCGGCCGCCGCCGAGGAGGCGTCCTCCTCGATGGAGGAGATGAGCGCCAACATCAGGCAGAACGCGGACAACGCGCAGCAGACCGAGAAGATCGCGGTGAAATCCGCCGAGGATGCCAAGGAGGGGGGCAAGGCGGTCGCCGAGACGGTGCAGGCCATGAAGGACATCGCCGGGAAGATCTCCATCATCGAGGAGATCGCGCGCCAGACCAACATGCTCGCGCTGAACGCGGCCATCGAGGCGGCCCGCGCCGGGGAGCACGGCAAGGGGTTCGCGGTGGTGGCTTCCGAGGTGAGAAAGCTCGCCGAGCGGAGCCAGGTCGCCGCGGGGGAGATCTCGGAGCTCTCCGTGTCGAGCGTCGAGGTTGCCGAGCGGGCAGGGGAGATGCTCTCCGCCATCCTCCCGGACATACAGAAGACGGCCGAGCTGGTGCAGGAGATCAACGCCTCCAGCAAGGAGCAGGACACCGGGGCCCAGCAGATCAACAAGGCGATCCAGCAACTGGACCAGGTAATCCAGCAAAACGCCTCGGCCAGCGAGGAGATGGCCTCCACGGCCGAGGAACTTTCCTCGCAGTCGGAGCAGCTGCAGTCGACCATCTCCTTCTTCAGGGTCGACATGGTGGCGCGCGGGCAGCAGCCGGCCCCCAAGCAGCTCACCAAGTCCGCCGGCAAGAACGAGGTCAAGCAGTTAAAACAGAGGCCCGCCGCTCAGAGAAAAGCCATGGGGCACGACCTGGTCATGGCCGACATGGACGGCGACAACGACTTCGAGAGGTTCTAGAACAAAGCGGATCCGGGCGGCCGTACCTCAGGCCGCCCGGCCTTTTCGCGAAGGATACGGTATGGAAGGGGCGCAAGTGAAGATCTCGAAGAAGAAGGACCGCACCCTGGTGACCTTCTCCGGGGAGATGACCATCGTCAATGCCGGCGAGTTCAGGAAACGGCTCTTGGAAGCCTTCGCGACCGGCAAGCCGGTGGAGGTTTCCCTCGCCGGGTTAACGGCCATCGACGTGACCGGCCTGCAGCTTCTGTGCAGCTGCCACAGGACGTCGGTGGCCCGGGCGATTCCCTGCACGGTCACCGGACGAAACGAGGCTCTCGCGGCGACAGCCGAGGTGGCGGGGCTCCCCCGCCTCAAGGGGTGCGTCCAGGACGTGGGGGGGACCTGCATCTGGCGCCTCGATACGGACAAGGTGACGGTATGAGCGATGTTTTCGCCCAGGCGTTCAAGGACGAGGCCAGGGAGCTTCTGGCGGATCTCGAGGAGGCGCTCCTCGAGATGGAGGAGAATCCGGGCGATCTCGGCCTGGTGGGGAGGGTCTTCCGGACCATGCACACCATCAAGGGGTCGGGGGCCATGTTCGGCTTCGACGACATCGCCTCGTTCACGCACAACGTGGAGACGGTGTACGACCTGGTAAGAAACGGCGAACTGTCGGTCAGCAAGGAACTGGTCAACCTGAGCCTCGCCGCACGCGACCGCATCCTCGCCATGCTCGAGGCGGCCGAAAGCGGCCTGCCGGCGGACATGAAGCTAAACGAAGAGGTGATCAAGGGGTTCCGCAGCCTGGTTCCCGGCCAGGGGGAGAGCGGGGCGCATCCGGCCGTGCAGGGGGCGGCGGAAGAGGACGCCGGCCCTCCGGCGGCGACAGTCACCTACCGGATCCGGTTCCGGCCGGAACCGCGCTTCTTCTCAAGCGGTGCCAACCCGCTGGGGCTGCTGCGCGAGCTGCAGGAGCTCGGGCCGTGCCGTATCGTCGCCAACACCTGCGACATGCGGACCCTGGACGAGCTGGAACCGGAGCTTTGTTACCTGTTCTGGGATGTCATCCTCAGCACCAGCGCGGGGAGGGACGCCGTCGACGACGTCTTCATCTTCGTCACCGACTCCTGTGAGCTGAGCATCACGGTGATCGACGACGGCATCGATGACGAGGCCGGCGCGGGGTACAAGAAACTCGGCGAGATCCTCATCGAGCGCGGCGACCTGACACCGCAGCAGATGGACGAGCTTCTGGGAAAACAGAAGAAGTTCGGAGAACTGGCGCTGGAGGCGGGTCTTGTAAACGCCGCCACCATCACCTCTGCCCTCGTGGAGCAGCAGCACGTGAAGGAGGTGCGCCAGGAGCGGCAGGCCCAGACCCAGAGCCAGGAGGCCGCCTCCAGCATCCGGGTCAGCGCGGACAAACTCGACCTCCTGGTGAACCTCGTGGGGGAACTGGTGACGGTCCAGGCGCGCCTGAGCCTGGTGGCCCAGGAGCTGAAACGTCACACCGAGCTGGTCTCGGTGGCCGAGGAGGTGGAGCGGCTCACCAACGACCTGAGGGACAACGCCCTCGACATCAGGATGCTCCCCATCGGCGCCACCTTCTCCAAGTTCAAGCGGCTGGTCCGGGACCTTTCCGCCGAGCTGGGGAAGGAGATCGAGCTCACCACCGAGGGGGCCGAGACCGAGCTGGACAAGACGGTGATCGAGAAACTGAACGACCCGCTGGTGCACATCATCCGCAACAGCATCGACCACGGCGTCGAGACGCCGCAGGCGCGGGCGTTGAAGGGGAAGCCCAGAAACGGCAGGATTCACCTCGCCGCCGTTCACTCCGGCGACAGCGTCCTGATCACCATCCGCGACGACGGCGCGGGGCTCAACGTCGACGCGATCCGGGCCAAGGCCGTGGAGAGAAAGATCATCTCCCAGGGGGCCGACCTCTCCGACCGCGAGATCTGGCAGCTCATCTTCGCCCCCGGCTTCTCGACGGCAGCCACGATTACCAGCGTCTCCGGGCGCGGTGTCGGCATGGACGTGGTGAAACAGGCGATCGAAGGGTTGCGCGGCAGCATCGACGTGAAGAGCGAGCCGGACCGGGGGACCAGCATCACGCTCAAGATCCCGCTCACCCTGGCCATCATCGAGAGCCTGCTGGTGCAGATCGGCAAGGACCGCTTCGTCATGCCCCTGGCCATGGTCGACGAATGCATCCTGCTCACCGAAAAGGAGATCGCACAGGGGCACGGGCGCGAGATACTCATGGTGCGCGAGAAGCTGGTCCCCTACGTCCCGCTCAGGAAGATGTTCCGCATCGAGGGGGCGCCCCCGCGATCCAGCAGGTCGTGATCTGCCAGTTGGAGGGGAAACGGGTGGGGCTCGTGGTGGACTGGGTGATCGGGGAACACCAGACGGTTATCAAGTCACTGGGGCGGATGTACCAGCAGGTCGAGGGGATGTCCGGCGCCACCATCCTGGGCGACGGGTCGGTGGCGTTGATCCTCGACGTCCCCGCCATCTTCAAGACCGCCGCGGGGGAGTCCTGAGGAGGGAGGGGCACAAGGAGGGGGAGCACCTTGTGGCTGGACAACGATGCTGGGGCCGGTGTACTATAGACCACATTTTTGCGTGTACGCTCCCCTGTTCTCTCCCCTCAGTACCCATGCACATGTTTTCTGGAGTTTCTGCGTGAAGCGCGTTACCGGACGCCTTTTCATCCTGCTTGCCGTGCTCTGGCTCGGCTGGCCCGCCTTCCTGGTTACCCCCGCCTCTGCCGCTCAGCAGACGGTGCGCATCGCCGCGTTCAACTTCTACCCCGGCATCTTCAAGGCCAACGATGGCAGCATCCAGGGCTTCTACGTCGACACCCTCGCGGAGATCGCGCGCCGGGAGGGGTGGCGTGTCGAGTACGTCTACGGCGACTGGGCGGAGGGGATGTCCCGCATCAAAAGCGGCGAGGTGGACCTTTTGACCAGCGTGGCCTGGACCAGCGAGCGCGCCCAGTACCTCGACTACGGGAAGGTGCCGCTGCTCACCGTCTGGGGGGAGCTCTACGTCCCGCGCAAGGCGAACCTGAACAGCATCAAGGACGTCGAGGGGAAGCAGGTCGCCGTGATGAAGCGGGACTTCAACGGGGCGAGCTTCCGCAACATGGTGGAGAAGTTCGGCATCAACTGCCGCTTCGTGGAGTACGGCAACTTCGAGGAGATCTTCCAGGCCGTCGCCGCAGGGCGGGTCGACGCCGGTGTCGTGAACAACACCTTCGGCGCCGCCAAGCAGTACCAGTACGGCCTGGTCTCCTCCGGCATCATCTTCAACCCCTTCGACATCTTCCTCGCCACGGGGAAGGGGCGCAACCCGGAGCTCCTCGCCACCCTGGACCGCTACCTCACGGGATGGCGCGGCACCGAGGATTCACCCTACCACAAGGCCCTCAACCGCTGGTCTCACGGCGACGCCGCCTCCCTTCACGTGGTGCCCCCCTGGCTGGCCCCGACCCTGGCCGGACTGGTCCTCTTCCTTGCCTGCGCCGGCGTCTTCATCATCCTGCTCCGCCTCCAGGTGCGGAAAAAGACGTCCGAGGTGGTGAGGCAGGCCGCAGACCGGAAGATGATCGAGGAGACGCTCTTCTTCATCAACGAGTCCGGCGCGAGGCTGCGCGCCGACGAGCTTCTCCACGGCATCAACCGTTACCTCGCCACCTGCCTCGAAGCGGATTACGCTTTCGTCGCCCAGCTGACCCCGGACGGCGGCTCGGCCCGCACTCACGGCTTCTACGCCCGCTCGGGGGGCGGCAACGATATCACCTACCGGCTGGCCGGGACCCCCTGCGACAACGTCATGGGGAAGAGCGTCTGCGTCTACCCGCAGGGGGTGACCGCCCTCTTCCCGGATGATGGGATCCTGCGGGACCTGGGGGTGGAGGGGTACGCGGCGGTGCCGCTTTGGGATGCCCAGGGAGAGGGGATAGGGCTTCTCGGCATCATGAGCCGCTCACCGCTGCGGGACCGCGCCCTGATCGAGACACTGCTCGGCATCGCCAGCTCCCGCACCGCCCAGGAACTGGAGGCGATGAACCATCTCGAGGTGCTGAACCTCAAGAAGTTCGCCATGGACAACATGAAGGACGCGGGGTACTGGATCCGCCCGGACGGCAGTATCTGCGAGGTGAACGGGGCGGCCACGACGATGCTCGGGTACTCCGAGGCGGAATTCCGGTCCATGGTGATCGGCGACCTGCGCCCGGGATGCGACGCGAAAAGGTGGCGGGAGACCTGGGAGTCGCTCAAGGAAAGGGGGAGCCTGCAGTTCGAGGCGACCCACCTGGCCCGGGACGGCCGCCTGGTGCCGGTCGAGGTGACCGCCAACTACTTCAGCTACGCCGGTACCGAGTACGACTATGCCATCGTGCGCGACATCACCGAGCGCAAGAAGATGGAGGAGGCGCTGGAGCACCAGCTTTCCCGGCTGGCGGACCAGAATGCCCAGCAGGCGCAGCACATCTTGGAGAAGAAGCGCTCCGAGGAGCAATTGCTCGAGTACCTGAAGGTGATCGAGTGCTCGCGGGACCTGATCTGCGTCCTCGACCGGGACTACCGCTACCGCATGGCCAACGGCGCCTTCCTGCGCTACCGCAACCTCACCGCATCCGAGGTGGTGGGGCGGACCGTGCTCGAAGTCGCTGGGGAGGAGCATTTCGGGGAGATCAAGCACCACCTGGACGCGTGCCTGGCCGGGCAGTCGGTGCGCTTCGAGATGGAGCAGCCTTTCCCGGAACGCGGAGTCCGGTCGGTCGCCGTCACCTTCACCCCGGTCGAGGACCAGGGGGGGAACACGAGGATCGCCTGCGTGACCAGCGACCAGACCGACAAGAAGCACCTCGAGGAGCAGCTCCGGCAGTCCCAGAAGATGGAGGCCATCGGGCACCTGGCGGGTGGGATCGCCCACGACTTCAACAACATCCTGACGGTCATCGTGGGGTACGGCAATTTCCTGGAGATGGACGAGTCCCTCTGCAAGCAGCAGCACGAGCAGGTGGACCAGATCATCGCCGCGGCGGAACGGGGTTCGCAGCTCACCCGCGGGCTGCTCACCTTCAGCCGCAAGCAGGTCATGAACCCGCGCATCCTTGACTTGAACACGCTGGTGGGGCAGGTGCAAACGTTCCTGCTGCGCATCATCGGTGAGGACGTCGTACTGCAGTTCAACCCCGCCCCGGAGCCGCTGAACGTCTGCGTCGACGCAAGCCAGCTGGAACAGGTCCTGATGAACCTCGCCACCAACGCCCGCGATGCCATGCCCGACGGCGGGACCCTCAGCATCGAGATCTGCTGGCAGCACGTGGACGAGGCCTACGCCAGGTCCCAGGGGTACGGCGCACCCGGGCGGTATGCCTGCATCATCGTTTCCGACTCCGGCAGCGGCATGGACCGGGCTACACGCGACAGGATCTTCGAGCCCTTCTTCTCCACCAAGGCCGTGGGCAAGGGGACGGGCCTCGGGATGTCCATCGTGTACGGCATCGTCAAGCAGCACAAGGGGTTCATCAACGTCTACAGTGAACCGGGGGAGGGGACCACTTTCAAGATCTACCTCCCCGAGGCCTCCTCGGAGACGGGGGAGGACGTGTCCGATCAGGCCCTGGCGGCGCCGGAGCTTGGGACCGAGACCGTCCTCGTGGCGGAGGATGACGCGAGCGTCAGGGGGCTCGTCGCATCGCTGCTGAAAAAGTACGGCTACCAGGTGGTGCTGGCGGTGGACGGCAGCGACTGCGTGCGGAAATTCCTGGAGCACGGCGGCAGGATCGACCTGATCCTCATGGACGTGATCATGCCCGGGAAAAACGGCAGGGAGGCCTTCGAGGAGATCAGGAGGATCGACCCGTCCGCAAGGGTGCTCTACTCCAGCGGCTACACCGCCGATTTCATGAAGAGCCGCGGCGTCGTCGATCACAACGTCGACCTCATCATGAAACCGGTGCAGCCGATGGCGCTGCTGCACAAGGTCCGGGAAGTGCTGGATAGGGAGTGAGGCTGAGATTGCGTTTTGCGACCACGGCAGGAATACGGACGCAGGAATGACCGCGATTGAGGAATGACCGGAATACGAAAGGGGCGCCCCGCAAGGGAGCGCCCCTTTGCTTACTTCTTCATCTTTATCCCGGTGTTACCCTTTCTGGTTTATCGCCGCGAGCCGCCAGCTGTTGTTGCCAACGGGCCTTGTGAAGGTCCAGTACTCCTCGAACTTCACCGGCTCGCTCTTGCTCCCCTCGAGCACGGTGCCGCGCTCGTCGGTTGTGTAGTCGAGCAGGTTGGCGTAGATGAGGGCGGTGACGTAATCCTGCCCTGCCTCCTGCCAGACCTCGGTGAGTTCCACGCTGCGCACCGCCACGTTCTCCAGCCGGTTCACCCGCCCCTCGCGCAAAAGGCGTCCGATGTCCTCGCGGAAGACCCCCTGCATCTCCGGGGTGAGCAGCGGCGCAAGCGCCTGCAGGTCGCGGTTCATCCACCCTCCCTGGATCTTGAAGAAGTTGTCCATCACAACGTCCTTGAAGCGTCCCTCGTCGAAGCCGGGGTCCATCTGCCGCAGGTGGGACAGCCCGGTCTGGACGTCGTCACGCGCAGGCTCCTCCACCTGGTAGGAGGCGGGGATACTCTGCTGGTAGCCGTCGTATCCCTGCGAGCCGTATCCGGTCGAGACGCTCTGCAGCGGGGTTTCTGCGCGACGTCTGCGCACCATGCGGTAGATCAGGTAGCCGATACCGGCCAGGAGGATGATTTCGAAGATCCCTATGCCACCGCCGCCGTAGCCCATGCCCCCGGCGCCGGCGAGCCCCCTGAAGAGCATGCCGCCCAGGAGGCCGCCCGCGATGCCGCCGGCCATGCTGCGCAGGAAGCCGCCCCCGGCCGAGGGCTGCTGCATCTGCGGCTGCTGCATCCGGGAGGGAGCCGGCTGCTGGTACGGGGTGGACTGGCGGTAGGTGGTCCCCGGCGAGTAGCTGCGGGAGCCACGGCTGCCGATGGAGCGCCCGCCGGCGGCGCGGGCGTGGGCGCTTGTTTCCAGCACCGTGGCGCTCAGCATCAAGACGGCGGCGAAGAGTGCGAAAGCTTTGGCGAAGTTCCGTTTCATGTGGTTGGTCTCCTGTTGTTGGTTGTTCAGTTGCCGGCCAGTTGCATCGGTTGCACGGGGATCTTTCCGGTCGAGCCGCCGCGGATGCGCCCCTTGGGGATTCCCTTGGCGAGCCAGAAGCCGATTGCCTCGCGCACCAGGTCGGATACGTTGAGCGCCGTCGCCTTGGTGAGGCGCTCCAGGAGGCGTTTCTCCTGGTCGCTCACCCTGAGCGACACCACGTTCTTCAGTACCGGTTCCCTGGCCACCTTTTTCTTTCCGGGTTTTCTCTTCACTTTTGCTATGTATTGTTCCGGTTCCATTTTTCCTCTCCTTTCGGGTGCTTGCCCGTTGCAAGGGGCGCCGTTACAGCCCGGCGGCGCCATGTAGCGATAAAAAAAAAGACCTTTACCCGGGGCGACTGCTCGCTACAGGTAAAGGTCTTGCTGTTAGATGAATTATCCTCGGGCCCGGGTGTTGCCACCGTCTTGACGAACCAAAGGTCGGCCATTTCTCCGGCCGATAGCTACTCCCCTTTACAGGGCATGATAATAATAACGCCCCTGCCTGCTGTCAACCCATTTTTACAAAAAATCGTAAACGGCGCCGATGCGGAAAATAAGATTGGATTTGGTTAATCTTTTGCCGGATTGCTATACAATTGTCCGGGTGCAAAACCCCATATTCGGCCGCGCCGGCTGAGGGAGTACCGGCAGCGGAGGCAACTCCGGGGGACGGACATGATTAGACCAGCCAGCAGCGTGATCCGTTACGCGCACTTCTTCAGGCTCGCCAGGGTGCGCAGGGTGCTCGACTACGGCGCGGGACCGTTGCGCAACGCGCTTTATCTATCCGGAGAAGGGTTCCACGTTTACGCGGCCGACGTCCCCGAACGGGTGAAGGCACTCGCGGCACATCCACAGGCGGGTGAACTGGCGGGGATATTGACGGTCGGGGAACTGCCGCAGGCGGGGCTGTCCGTGGACCTGGTTCTGTGCACCTTCGTCTTCAACATCCTGGCGACGCGGAGCCACAGGAAACAGTACCTGGGAAACGTGGTGGCCAATCTGCGCTGTGGAGGCTACTTCCTCATAGAAGTAAACAGCAGGCAGGAGGATTGCGTTCCTTGTGGATCGGTGCTGCAGCATTATTACAGCTGTGATGGCACCGCGAAGAGTTACAGTCACGATGAACTCGACAGGTTGCTGGCGCCTTTTGGCTTGGAGCGCATCTGTCACTATTACAGCAGTCATGCATTGGCAGCGGTGTACCGTCTGGCACAATGAAAAAAAATGAGAGAGCGTTTTGACTTTTGTCTCCAAAAAAAGTATAAGAGGATGCTAAAAAGAACAGGCTCTGGGATCAGTGCGCGGAGGTGTGCATGGCTTTGAAGGACGTGAGGATACTCATCGTCGACGACGAGATTTTTTTCCGTCAGGTGTTGCGCGCCGTGCTGGAGAAGATCGGTTTCACCGTGGTCGGGGAGGCCGGCGATGGTGCCGAGGCCCTCGAGAGGTACCGCGCCCTGCGCCCGCACATCGTGATCATGGACATCTACATGCCGGACAAGAACGGCATCGACGCCACCAAGGACCTGCTAGCCCTCGACCCCAGCGCCCGGGTACTGGTAGCCAGCGCCTCCGATTTCGATTGCGACACGCAGGCCGCGCTCGATGCCGGTGCGAAGGGGATCCTGATGAAACCGTTCGTACCCAAGGAGATCTACGAAAGCGTCCGGAAGGTGCTCACCGGCACCTAAGGCGTTTGCCGCGAAGCCGCCAGCAGAGCCTGTCCACGGAAGATACCGGAGCCGCGCCCTTTTCCCCCTCCCGCGAAAAAAAATCCCGCCGGGCGCATATTTTGGGGTTGACTGGTCAAAGCCGTTTTGCTATAAAGCTGATCTCTGCTGAGCGGGAATAACTCAGTGGTAGAGTGCAACCTTGCCAAGGTTGAAGTCGCGGGTTCGAACCCCGTTTCCCGCTCCATACTAACAACAAGGAATCCTTGTGGATTCTTCGCTTTGGGCCCCGGCTTCGCATGAACTTTCGCATGCAGCCGGGGCTTTTGCTTATCTACCCTTTTTGAAGTCCCTTCCGAAGTAGGAAAGAATTCTCAGCCTGTCCTGCTCCAGCCCCTCCACGTAGCGCCCGTAGACCTCGTAGATCATCTGCTTACTCGCGTGCCCCATCAGGTTTACCAACCGGTTCTGGTCGGTTCTGATCGCCAGAGCCCATGCCGCGAAGGTGTGCCTGGCCGTGTAGGGCTTCCGGTACTGCACTACCGCCTGCTTCAGCGCCTTGACCCATACCCGCCGCTGAAACCTCTCGGCAGTGAAGGTCATTCCGTTTTCCATGGTGAAGATGTGAATCAGCTACGGATTTTGACCCAGTATCGGCTTCCAAGGGTGACCCACCCCTTTTGAAATATTGAGTTCTTACAGTTTGAGAGGTGGGTCTCAAGGTGCCGATGATGGGTCAAAACTGGAAGCCGATCGACATGACTTCCCACCAAACCTGTACAACACTCGCCCGAACTTGAACAACTTTCATCATAACTCGCACAACTCTCGCCCGAACTTGCGCAACTCCCATCAAAACTTGTGCGACTCTCGTCCAAAGTTGCACAACTCTTGTCAAAACTTGTTCGACTCTTGTCGTAACTTGACAGCTCCTGGTAAAAGTTGTGCAAGTCTTTCCTGAAGTTGTGTGGGGGGTAAAGGATTTCGTGTAAACGCCCTTTTCGGCTGCAGGACCGATTACAGCCAGCCTCCACTTCGCTTTCGAACGGGTTGTAGTTAGGCGGTCAAAAGTCCAGGGGGCGGAACCGTTCTGTCCTTGGCGGATTTTACCGGGTATTCCGCCTCAACATAGTTTGAGGTGCGAAGCAGTGACCGTGTTGATGGCAGGTTTTGGGCCAGCGCGATGGCGGTCGCCTGAGGGGGGGACTCTGGTCTGGTCCTGGCAGGTTTGGGGGCTGGGACCTCGTAGGAGGTCCATATGCACAGCGCTCCTTTTTCTTTAGCAGGGCGAAGTATAACGGCATGGGCCGCACGTTCTTGCTGGTCCGCAGTCTGGCTTCTCTCCCTCAATTTCTCGCAAAACAGCCGCACCCGGTCAGATTTCGACTGTGGAGGCGAATATTTATCGCAAAAATCCAGATAATATCTGAGCCACTGCAGGTACTCCGCATGCAGCGGGGGGGGCGCGACTGCGTCAGAAGATGCAAGACCGCCGACATGACCGGTTCAGGGATACCATTTACTCACTTCGCCTTTGACTTGTATAAAGGATCCCTATATATTGCGATAGATTTGTGATGACAAATGAAAGTTGTTATAGGTGGTTTACCTTCCCGCTGAAGGGAGGGGAAGTGAGGATGGCAAGTTTTCTGGCTGAGGTGGCCGGGGGGTGTGAGACAGCCTGATCTTAACGATCCGGCGCATTTCGGATGTCTTTGTCACCACGAAGTTCAGAAAACTGGTGTTTCCGGACAACCCCGTTTCCCGCTCCATACTAACAACAAGGAATCCTTCGGGATTCCTTTTTTTTTGCCCCGACTTTCACCAAACCTTTCAGGTATGAAGGTTTCAGAGAGAGCCGGGGGGGCTTTTGTCCGCTGCCGGGGTAGTGTGAGGGAAGGAGAACTGGGTGTGAACGGTTGGCCGGCTAAGCCGACTCTGGGGTTACATAGCGACTCGTGCCGTGTCACCGAAACCGTCCTCCCCTTCCTGTGACGATACAGATGACTCCGGGTTGTCCTCGCTGGAGTAACCGAAGTAAAGCAGGTTGTGTAACTCCTGATACTCTTTGTCACTCCACGTCCTCCCCATTCTGAATGGTACCGTCTTCCACTCAAGGATCTTGAACACTTCCTCCGTTACGTCCCGTAGTTTCAGTTCGCCCGCATCCCTGTCGTAATGAAAGCAATACCACTTCCTCGCGGGTCTGGTGGAGACGATCGTGTCTGCCGAGAAGGGCTCCGAGAGTTTGTTGGCGCTGTAATCATACAAGGCTGATTTGTCTCTCAGGGCGAGGTGGATCGTGTTGGTAGCCGGGCACAACCCGAGCATCCTGTGGTAGTCACGAAAGAAGAAGCAGCCCCCTGAGTCTGGGAATTCCACATAGTTGTCGAAATCAAAATCGACTCGCTTGAGCATGTGGATGTAGAAGTAGTAGATGTGGCCGTTGGCCTCGTCGACCTCCCAGATGTCGGGCGTCATGGCCATGGCGACATCGAGGGTGAGATTTTTGGCGCATATTCTCGTCTCGTCCGTGGCCCCTATGATGAACTTGTCAGGGTTGCTGGAGAGGCGCCAACTGTAGATCCGCGGCTCGTCGTTTATCTGGATGGCATCGACCATGCCGTTTTTGCTCCGCAAACGCT
Source organism: Geomonas subterranea (assembly GCF_019063845.1). Taxonomy (NCBI): domain Bacteria; kingdom Pseudomonadati; phylum Thermodesulfobacteriota; class Desulfuromonadia; order Geobacterales; family Geobacteraceae; genus Geomonas; species Geomonas subterranea. Next base: position 2,200,882 of record NZ_CP077683.1, on the reverse strand, counting down.
GCCTCCCCATGGTCGCCGGCGCCGTCCCCTCCTTTTCGCTGGTGTTGAGATAGTAATCGATCGCTCTCTCGCTGCTCAGGTAGATGTTGTTCACCTTGGTCCCGTCTTTCATTAATAACCCGGACGGCGCATCGAACAGCGCTGTTATGGCGCCTTTACCACTGGAAAGCTCGGCGCGCGCGAAGAAGCTGTCATCGTAGGTCCTGAACAGGAAAATCCCTTGCGCGGGAAGCGCGTCGACGAGGGACATCCTGTCGAGGATCGAAGTGAACCTGGTGGCGGTCATCTCCTCCAGATCGGCCATGATCATGTCACCCTTGTCGTCCACAAGAAAGATGTGACGATTTGTGGAGCCCAGACAGCGTAGCGGTGACTGCGAGGCCAGGTCGATCGGGATATCGTCCGAAAACGTAAGCGTCATAGGGGCAGCCTCCAGCTTCATCAGCTCTGAGACGTCCTTCTCGACCTGCTCCAGCCGGTCGGTATCCGAAACCATCTCCCGGAAGTAGGCCGCGGCTTCGACGTTGCCGAACAAAAGGGCGCAATGGTACGCGTTCGCAAACTCCTCTTCAGTGGGGCCAGGCATGACCAGAGCCATGCGGTCCTGCATGATCTTTTTGTAGGCGATCTTTTCCTCCTCCGGCAGTATCGTCATTTTCTTCCGGACGCGGTTGAAGAGGGTGCATACCCGCAGAGGATCCGCGTCCCCTTCCACCTGCTGCAGCAGGTCCGCGATTTCGCTTCTCGCCGATTCCTGCTCCCATCCAAGAAGGTTCCGGTACTCTTCAGCGAACTCCGGGTAGTGCTCGAAGTATTCCCTGACCCCCTCCATCAATTCAAGGCATCCTTCCCGCCGCCCCGCCTGCAGCGCCGACCTGGCCTGGACCCACCTAAGCCACGCCTCCCTGGCGGTCTTTCCGGCGACCTTCTGCAGACGCCTGTTGTTGTGAAGAACGGAGAAGTTGGGCGAGAGGGCGCAGGCGTCGCGGTAGCTGCCGGCATGGTCGCTCTGGCGGGAGAGCCAGTCGATGATGTGGTAGCATTTGGGCCACCGCTCCTGAGCGGTTTCTTCCCGGAGCTCCTGCAGCCGGCTATGGACCAATTCCTTCTTCATGGCCGCCTTTTCTGCCGCCAGCAGCCGTGCGATCTTCTCCTTGTGCTTCGTGTCCCGATTCAGCAGCGTTTCCAGCAGGTCGAGCCGCGGCGCACCCTGCTCGCTCGTCTCGAGCCTTTCCCAAAGCGCAGCCAACTCCTCGGCCTCTCTCCTCGCCTTTACCTTGGCCACCATCTCCCGTGCCTTCGGCAACGCCGGGTAGCGGGCAAGGGCTTCAAGGCTCAGGGACTCGGCCTGCGCCAGAAGGTCCCGGGAAAGAGCTTCCTGCGCGCTCTGCAGCCACGTGTGCGCTTCCGCCAACATCGTCTCCTCGATTTCCTTTTTCAGCGGAGCGAGCATGGCGACGAAGCCTTCCTTGCTGCCGGCCTCTTCCAGCAGCCGGTAGGCGTGGGTGAGGCTTCCGTCCTTGAAAGAAATTTCAGCATAGGCGCAAAGGGAGTTCTTCTGCAGGACTGCGGCGGGGAGCGCATCGAAAAGCGCACGCGCCTCCGGGATCATGCCGTTTCGGTAGTAGGCCAGCGCAAGAATCTCCCTGACGGAGGTATCCTTCAGAACGGCCTTTGGCTGCGACAGCAGCATCTCGATGACGGTGCCGTAAGCGCCGATCTCCTCCATCAGTAGGGTGGCCGCTGCGAGCAAACTCGGCAGAGCGCAGCTGTTCTCTATCCGGATGCTGGAGAGCAGTTCCTCCGCCTGGCAGTATTCGAATTTTTCCAGCAGCTGTTGCGCTTGCCGTAGCGCATCCTTGGGAGGGTACGGGTCCAGCGGCTTAGCCTTCTTTTTGGGGGGGAGCTTCGATGGCGAACTCTCCACGGGCTCGGCGACGGTGCGGAGGGCCTTCTCGGACAATGCTCCGACGACTGCATGGCAGGCATCCACCGAGGGGAGGACGCTATGTTTTATCAGCACGATTTCCGTGCTCCAGGCAAGCGGGACGAGACAGAACGCCTCCCCGTACTGCTCGAGGAGCAGGTTCTGCAGCGCGCCCTTGATGCGGTAGCCACGCTCCCGGTCCGCCTCAGGGAGCTGGAGCCTGGTGGGATTGATCCGTTTGATGAGGGTGATTATCTCCAGGGATGAGGGAATACGTGAAGATTCAAGCAAAGTCTCGGCTTCAGCGACGTGCAGATCCCAAGTCATAGACCGTCCCCCTTCACAATGAAATTAAAAATATTTTATATTCTAGTGGGTGATTCCCCGGCAGCAAGTGGGGGGGGGGCGATACTCTTTTCTTGACAAGAAGATGCCTGATGAGGTTAATTCCGGTGGGACGCGGAGTTTCTGCTTCCGCGCGTATCTCAAAGACAAAGGATGAACATGACAACCCTCCCCAAATGCCCCTCCTGCAGTTCTGAATACACCTACGAAGACGGCGCGCTTTACGTCTGCCCCGAGTGCGGCAACGAGTGGCCCCAGGTCGAGCAGCAAGGAGGCGTATCCGAAATTGTCGTGCGTGACGCCTTCGGCAACGCGCTGCAGGACGGAGACTCCGTCACCGTGATCAAGGACCTGAAGATCAAGGGTTCGTCGTCGGTAGTCAAGGTCGGCACCAAGGTGCGCAACATCCGTCTGGTCGACGGAGACCACGACATCGACTGCAAGATCGACGGCATCGGCGCCATGCAGTTGAAGTCCGAGTACGTGAAGAAAGCCTGACGCACAAAGGGGATCATCCGATCCCCCTTGTCCCCGACGCTGTGAACCCCGCAGGCCTACGCCTGCGGGGTTTTTTTGCGTCCCCCGTTTCCCTGCCAGTTCCGCCCCCACGAACTTTCGGATCGTCCGTGACCTTACCCACAACCTCCATCCTCTTTCCCTGTGGTAGCGCAGTTGTACCAAATCGGTACAACCTGTGCGTATCGTGTACATAATGGAATTTAATTAGATTCCAAATGCCTGGAAATGCAGCCCCTTTTTTTTGGCCTGAGTATTGCCAACTGCAAGACGGTGCCTTGTCTTTAATCGGCCGGTTCACGGCTGGCCACTTTCAAAAAGGAGCATGCAATGAAAAAGCTAGGTTTGATGACGATGGTGTGTGCGGGGATGCTGCTGTTCGCAGCTGCCTGCATGGCATCAGGGGGGAAAGTTACCTATCCTGACGGCAAACCTGTCGTGGGGGCGGTTGTGTACGTGCACTTGCAGGAGGTGAACAAGTACACCCTGGCCACGGACGCGACGGGGCGCTTCACCCTTCCGGATGAGGATTTTCTCGATGCCTTCGTCCAGATCAAGGCTCCGGATGGTAAGGAATTCGCTACCGTCAACCTGCCGGTGGAGGTGTTCCAGGCTGGGGACGTGGCGGTGGTGCTGCAACCGGTGCAGTAAAAGCAGCCTTGAATCATGTGATATCAAAGCCAAAGTGAGGAACGTACCATGGAATTAAATTTTAAAAGGATTCGAGTGGTTCTGGCGGCCACGCTGCTGGTGCTGTTCGGTACGCTGAACGCGGCACTGGCATGGACGCTGTCGGGGACGGTGTACGGCGGGAGCAGTGCGCTTCCCGGCGCCACGGTCACCCTTACCAATGCCACCACCTCGGCGCAGGTTGGGTCCGTGTCCACGGACACCGGAGGTAAGTTTTCCTTCACCGCCGGTGACGGCACCTACAACCTCGCCATCGCGCCACCTGCGGGAAGCGGGTTCACCTCATCGACGGTCAACAACATCGCCGTCTCGGGTGCGGACGTGACCCAAAACGTCGTCCTCATCCAGCAGGCCGTTACCCTTTCCGGGGCCGTGAAGACCCCTGCCGGGGTGGGGATGCAGAACATCAGGGTGCAGGTCTATGCCCAAAGCTCAAACGTGGTAATTGGTGATATCTACACTGGTGCAAGCGGCACCTACTCTCTCCCGTTGGCGACCGGCACTTATAAGATCACTATCAATGGCGGCTCCAACCAGTACGGCTACTGTGGCCTCAATGGAGCATATCAAGTTTGCCCTCAGAATGTTCCTACCCCCCAGTACTTCACTGGCAATTACATCGTCCAGAACCTTGGCGTAACTGGCAACACTACCCAGAACATCACCGTCCCGTTGGTTTCATTAACAGGAAAAGTTACCAGTAGCACAGGCGTGCCGGTAGGAAACGCAACCGTCCGGACCCCGTGGGCTTATCCGTCCCAAGCTGTCGGGTCTTACTCTGTGTACAACGGTGACACCCTCGCTGACGCCTCCGGCAACTACAGTATGACGCTCATTTCCGGGACAGGGTACAGCTTTATACTCGTGCCTCCCACAGGTACATCATACGTTCAGACAACCATTGCCGGCGTGGATGTGACGAGCAATACGGTAAGAGACCTCTCTTTTCAGCAGGCGGTTACCCTTTCTGGAACTGTTCTTACCACGAGTGGCGTCGGTGTGCAGAATATGGAGGTCAGGCTTTATGACCGGAACGATAACTATGTCAGTACCAAATTCACCGACGCTTCCGGCAATTACTATTTTCCTGTAACCCCCGGTGGTTACAGGCTCTACGTCTACGGTGGTTCACGCTACTATGGAGGCTGCGGAGCCAATGGAGCCAGCCAGTATTGTACGCCGAACGTTCCGTTGCCGCAGTACTTGTACGGTTACAACATCGTTGCGCCCTTCACGGTCTCTGGAAATACAGTACAGAACATCACTCTTCCGTTACTGGTGTCTCTGAGCGGAAAGGTCACTGACGGTGCCAGTGCTCCTGTCAGCAACGTCGCGGTGCTTCAGCAGGGCAGCTATGTCAATCAAACCTACGGGTATTATTACGTGGCAAATGATGACCAGAACTACGCGCCCAAGTCCGACTCGAATGGCAACTACAGCCTCACCCTAATCTCAGGAACTGGTTACACCGTCAAGCTGATTCCTACTGCTGGTAGCGGATACAGCCAAACTCTGATCAGTGGGATCAACGTGACCACTAACACAGTGCGAGACCTGGCACTGCAACAGCCGGTGACTCTATCGGGAAAGGTGAAAACACCAGCCGGTATCGGCATTCAGAATGTTTGGGTCTCCATAGTAGATAGAGCCGCCAACACCACAGTCGCTCAAGTTTGGACCGACGCGGCAGGGCAGTACTCCGCCACAGTTGGGAAGGGAAATTACGATCTTTCCGTAAGCGGTTCGATTGACAACGCTGGGTACTGCGGGCCGAACGGCTCTTACCAGACATGTGCCCCCAGCGTCGCTACGCCGCAGTATTTCTCCGGCGGCCAAATTCTTCAGAATGTTGCGGTTATGGCAAATACCACCGCTGACATAGTGATTCCGCTGGTCACGGTCTCTGGAACGGCAACGGACAGCAACGGCCGACCGGTGCCGAACGTGACTATCAAGCAGACCTACAACTACGTTTATCCCGGCACTGGCTACTATTACGTGACCAACGAAAACAGCAGTTACCCCATAAAGTCTGACGCCTTCGGCAAATTCAGCCTGACCCTCATTGCAGGCACTGGGTACAGCGAGACCATAACCCCTCCCGCCGGCAGCGGCTTCGCGCCGACTGTTCTCACCGGCATCGATGCCACCCGCAGCTTCTCGCAGAGCATCATTCTGAACCTCCCGGATACCACGCCACCGCAGATCCTGTCCGGCCCCACGGTGTCTTCATTCACCGATACCACCGCCACCATAGAATGGCAGACCAACGAGCCGAGCAAGGGAAGCGTGGCATACGGCACCGTCGATCCCCCGGGCACCACCGTGGCCGAGCAGTCCTTCGTGTCCTCCCACTCGATGCAGCTCACGGGGTTGAGCCCGAACACGAAGTACTACGTGAAGGTCACCGCTTCCGATGCGGCAGGCAATGGCCCGACTGCAAGCCAGGTGGTGAGCCTCACCACCGCGCCCAGGCCGGACACCACACCCCCTACCGTGACCGCCGGTCCCACCGTGAGCAGCATCACCCAGGGGACCGCGGTCATCGAGTGGACTACCGACGAGCCGACCACAGGTTCTGTGATTTACGGGCTTTCGACGCTTCCTGACACGACCGTCGGAGACTCCACCCTTACCGGCAGCCACCGCGTCACCGTTTCCGGGCTCGCCGCGGATACCGTGTACTATGTGAAGGTAACCGCCACCGACGCGGCAAACAACGGTCCTGTGTCCACTTCGGTAGTCTCCTTCCGGACGCTGACTGCGCCCGACACCACCGCCCCGGTTGTCGTAGAGGGGCCGATGGCGATCAGCATCAGCGACAGCAGCGCGACCATCGTCTGGAAGACCGACGAGCCCGCCACCAGCGGTGTCTCCTACGATGATGGCGTCGCCTACGGCGTCCTCTCCGACGGGGCCCTCACCACCAGCCACTCCATGACCATCACGGGGCTCGGCGCGTCCAAAACCTACAACTTCGTCGTTTCCTCCAAGGATGCTTCCGGCAACGGCCCCGCCCTGAGCGGCACCAAGAGCTTCAGCACCAAGGCCACGCCGGACACCAACGCGCCTGTCTTCACCCAGTTGCCGATCGTCAAGGCAACCACCCACCAGTCCGTGGTGCTCTACTGGGAGACCGACGAACCGGCCAGCAGCACCATCCAGTACGGCACCTCCGAAGCGCTGGAGATGACCGACGCGAAGTCCGAGCTCAACACCAAGCACAACCGTGCGCTCACCGGCCTGCTCCCCGGCACCACCTACTACTTCAGCGTGCAGGCGACAGACGCCCAGAAAAACAGCGCGACCGGCAAGGTCTACAGCTTCACCACAGACCTCAACCCGGACACCAAGGCTCCGGTCATCACCGAGGCTGCGAACATCATCTACTCGACCGACAACGCCGCGACCGTCGCCTTCAAGACGGACAAACCCTGCGACACGGTAGTGGACTACGGTCCCAACGGCAGCAACGCGTTGCAGAGATCGAACAGCGAGAAGGTGACCGAACACCAGGTGCCTCTCAGCAACCTGACCCCGAACACCTCCTACAACGTCCAGGTATCCTGCACCGACATCTCCGGCAACAAGGTGGTCGCCTCGGCCGGGGCACCGTCCACCTTGCTGGCCATGAACTACTCGTTCATGTTAAGCGATGCCTTTGTGGGCGCCGCGGGCGGGGTCGGCTTCATAACCAAGTCGCAGCCGGACCGCACCGCTCCGGTCATCACCAGCGCCCCGAGAACCATCGTCACGACCTCGACCATGGCGCGGATCCAGTGGGTGACGGACGAGATCGCAGACTCGCAGGTCTACTACGGGCTGACCGGACAGAGCCTCACCAGCAGCGCCGGCGATATCGTCAAGTCCGCGGGACATTCCGTCGCGCTGACCAACTTGAAACCGGGCACCACCTATGACTTCAAGGTGCAGTCGACCGATCCCTCCAACAACACGGTGGTTTCCGCGGTCTTCTCATTCACAACGGCTGCGTTGGCCGACACCATGGCGCCGGTGATATCTGCCGTCTCCGCTGCCGGTGCCACGACTACCGAGATCGACGTCGCCTGGAACACCGACGAACAAGCCACCACGGTGCTCAAGTACGGGACCACCCCCTTCACCATGACCGGGCAGGCCTCGATCACCGGCTCCAGGACCAACCACACCGTTTCCCTCTACAACCTGGTCCCCGGCACCACCTACTATGTCGCGCCTGTCTCCAGCGACAGCTCGGGCAACAGCGTCCAGGGGGCTACGCAATCGGTCACCCTGCTGGGCACGGCACCGGTCAGTTACACCGTGACCGCCACCGCCGGAGCGGGAGGCGCCATCACCCCGGCCAGCCAGTCCGTCGTCAGCGGTTACCAGCTGGCCCTCGCGGTGAAACCCAACACCGGTTACATGATCCAGTCCGTGACCGGATGCGGCGGCACGCTCTCCGGCAGTGTCTATACGACGGCCGAGATAACCGGCAACTGCACCGTTTCAGCCTTCTTCAAGTCCGACGGCACCTTGCCCCCGGATCTCGCGACCACCGCCATGCCGCCGGCGGGCAGCTACTCCGGCGGAAGCCTGATGGTGAAGCTCAGCGCCAACCGCACCGGCACCACGATCTACTACACCACCGACGGCACCACACCCGGCGTGTCTTCGGCAACCTATAGCGGCCCCGTCACCATCACCGGAAACACCACCCTGAAGTTCTTCGGCAAGGACGGCACCAGCACGGAGGGCGTTCACAGCGCGGCCTATGTCGTCACGGCCACCGGCCAGCCGGGGGGGAGCTTTACCGGGATCAAGCAGGGAACCAGCTTCACCGTGTCGCGCTCCGAAGGCGGGAAGACGGCTACGGCTCTCTCCACCGGGAGCCAGACCAGCTTCGTCGATACAGGGTTCCTCAAGCCCAACACCATCTACACCTACACCGTGTCGTCGGACGTCGAGGGCGCAACGGAACTGCTCAGCATCCGCACGCCGCTTTACACGGGATGGAACATAATCGCCGTGCCCTACGATACGACCGGCGTCAACCCGGGCACCCTCTTTGGGAGTGCGGTTAGTGCCGTGTACCAGTGGGTTCCAACCGGGGCCACCGCCGAGAGCAGCAGCTCGGTTCTTGGCTCATACAAGACGGTAACCTCGCTGCTGCCCGGTTACGGATACTTCGTCAAGACCGCCGGCACCGGCACCACCTTCAACTTCAAAGGGGCAACATCCCCGGCGAGCGCAACCGTCACCCTGAAGCCGGGGTGGACCATGGTGGCGAACCCGACCCCGGACAACATGAGCAACATCGCCTCTAGCTGGCTTGTCGACGGCAGCCCGCTGGCGAACGCCATCCAGGCCAACAAGATAGGAGGGGGGATCTACTGGTGGAACGGGACCACGTACGAATCGTGGTCCATCGTGAACGGCAACCCGCAGGTCGAGCCGTGGAAGGCGTACTGGATATTGAATATCGACTCCGTGAACCACACCCTCAGCATCAATGCCAAGTAAGACTGTTTCCGCCTTTCCCGCATGGGGAGCAGTGGCGATGATCCTGGCAACGGCGGTGGCGGCCATGGGCTTCGAGCCCATGACCGCCACGGTCCGGGTGTCGAGCGGGCAGCTCTACGACTACGTGGTTATCGGCGAGCATCCCGGGGCGACCGACAGCTTCGACAATGCCTATGACATCATCTCCCCCGGCAACCTGAACGCCGACATGGGCGATCCCTTCATCAGCGCCGTCGTCAGTCATCCGGAGTGGCGCCCGGCCAGGGAGATGCGGGGAGACACCCGGTCCCCTGCCAAAAAGAAGCAATGGGACGTGAGCGTCACCAGCAGTCTGGCCAAGGGGACGCCGCTTGTGGTCAGTATCGTGCCTGAGGAGAGCCGGCTTCCGAAACAGGCGACCATTGCGGCAAAAGAGGGGAATACGCAGGTCGACCTTACCAACAACGAATACATACTTTCTGCTCCCGGGCCGGGTTCGGTCGCACGACTCAAGATAGTCGCGGAGCAGCCGTAAAGGGGATATGACAATGAAACTGACAGTACAAAAAGTGGTAGAAAGCGCGGCCCTGATGCTTGTAGCCGGAATCAATCTCTGCTCCTCATGCTGGGCCGGGCCTCCGGCACCTCCGGTTATTCCCTCCACACCTGTTGGTAACGCGGAGGTGAGCGCTGTGACTGTGGCGGCGGTAGCGGCCTACGGGTTCTGGAAGAGCCGCAAATAGCGTCGATGACTGACGCCGCGCAGACGCAGAACGCGAAGGGACATCCGGGCTCCTTTTTCGCCATCGCCTTCATCTGGTGCGCCATCACTGCCGTGACCCTCCTGGGCAACCTCCCTGAAGGGTACTGGACGGCCTGGCGCAACCTGACCATGGCGAGCACCACGGTACTTGGAAACCTTTTCGGCGTCGCCACGTCCGGGGCGGGAGACGTTCTCACCGTGAACGGATTCGCCATGCGCATCATCCGGCAGTGCACGGCTGCTGACTACATAGTCATAGTAGCTACAGCCATGCTGCTGTACGTTCGCCACGGCATCGGCTACCGCCTCCTGGGCGTCGCGGTCGCCGTGCCGGTCCTGATACTTGCCAATGCCTTCCGCCTGCTCGTAACCGGCGTGATCGGCTCTGTCTCTGTCGCTGCCTTCAACCTTTTTCACGATTACCTCTGGGTCATAGCCTTCGCACTCCTGGTCTTTTCCATCTGGAGGTTCTGGGTGGACGGGGGCTTCTCGGTCTCCAAACACACCATACGGCGGGTGGGGCAGGTCATCGCTGTCTCACTCGCCGCCTACGCCCTGCTCCTTATCTTTCGCGAAGGTTACGGCACGGTTTTGGCCGCTACCAGCAGCGTCTTTTACAGGCTCCTCAGCCACGAGACTCTCTCCGCCATCATCCTTGACGGGGAGGTGATGGTGTACCGGGGGGCAGCAGTCGACATACCTCTGGACAATATGATGGAACAGGTGAATCAGGCCATTTACCTGGGATTGATGATTCCGCTCCAGAAGAAGGGAGACTGGCAGATGGTCGGCATGACACTGTTTGGCGCGGGATTCATCTTCCTGTTGAGCGCGCTCTTCATCGCCATGGGGTGTGTTCAGGCCGTAACATCTGGAGAGCTTGGACTCCTCTCCTTTCTGGCCATTGGCAGCGTGGTCCATCTGGCTTTACCGATGTCCACCTACTGGATTGTCACCAGTCTGCGCTTACCCGTTCCCGAGGCTGACATCCGATCCTGAGCGCCCGTTGTGCCACGTGCATGACATCCACGTTGCATCCTCCTTCCCTATGGCGTGCTTGCGCCCCTTGAATATCACATACAGTCTTGCAAATAACTGCAGAATCCTATACCTTTGCGGCGCGACAATTCTCCCCGGCGGGCACCGAGATCAGGGCGCGCCAAAAGGATCACCACGATGGGCATATTCGGCAAGATGTTCGGAAAAGACTCCACGGAGAGCAAAGGGGCGCCCCCGGCGAAAGCGGTCAACTTCATCACCGCGCTGTCGATGCATGTGCGCGGCGAACTGGAACCGGCCCTCTCCGCTTACGCCCGCATGACGGAAGCCGACCCCAACGACTTCCTGGCCCATTTCTTCGCCGCCGCCATCAAGGCGGAAAACGGGAAAGTGGAAGAGGCGGTCCAGGAACTGTGCGAGTTGAGCGGCCGGATCTCAGAGACGGGTGAGAGCATCTCGCGGGTCATAGTGGTCGAACTCGCGAACCTGCTGGCGGAGGATTCGGTCACGGTAAAACGCCACGCGCTCACCGAGTTGGTGGTTTCCTTTGGCGACCTGCTCAAGAAGGAGGGGCAGATCCGCGAGGGCGCCGTCTGCTTCGAGATAGCGACAGGACTTGCCCCGGACAACCCTCATATGCTGCACAAACTGGGAGATGCCCTGCACGACCTGCGCATCTACGATTACGCCGAGTCTGTGCTGCTGGAGGCCCTCAAACACGCACCGTACCACTTCGGCGCGCTCTACACCTATGCTGTGCTCTTGCAGGATCTCGGGCGCAACGACGAGGCCATCGCTCACTACGAAAAAGCGGTCAAGCTGGTACCGACCCACGTGGGGTGCCAGAACAACTTCGGCGCCGCCCTGCTGCGGGCAAACCGTGTTGACGAGGCGCTGGAGCACTGCAGCACCGCCCTGGAACTGGACCCCAAGGCGCCGCTGGTGAAGATCAACCTGGGGTATATCTACCTGCTCAAGCAGGACTTCGCCGCCGCCCGCAAGAGCTTCAGCGGCGCCATCGAACTCAACGACCAGCTCGCCCCGGCCTACTACGGACTGGCCTCGGCGGAACAGGGGCTGGGTGGCGACCTGCGGACGGTCCGGGAACTCTACGAGAAAGCCATAGAAGTGAATCCCTCCATTCCCGAGGCCCACTACGCCCTGGCGAACGTGCTGGCCAGGGAGAACGACCCGCAGGCGCTCACGTACTACGCTTCCGCCCTGCAATTGAATAGCTCGCTGCCAAACCTGCGCCGCGATTACGGCGTTGCCTGTCTTCAGCTGGGGAGGCCGGATGAGGCCCTGGAGCAGTTGAAGCTGGCGGTAATGATGAATCCCGAAGATACCATCGCGCGCGACCTCCTGGCCCAGGCGCAGGGGGCGCAAAAAGCATCGTAAGTCCCGGGTTCGCGGACCCGTTTTTTTATGTGATGACATTGAAGGAGGTGTGTGATGTACCGCTCGCTGTTCGTCCTTCTGCCACTTCTACTTGCATGTATGTCGGGTCCCGCTCTCGCCAAAGAGGCTGTGACAGTAAAAGAAGACAATGTTCCCCTGTGGCATAAGTCCAGCCACAATGCCACTGCATCCCACGAGGCTAAGCCCGAGGCTACCGCAGAGGCCAAACCAGAGGCCAAACCAGAGGCCAAACCAGAGGCCAAACCAGAGGCCAAACCAGAGGCCAAACCAGAGGCCAAACCAGAGGCCAAACCAGAGGCCAAACCAGAGACTGCGGCAGAGGCTAAATCCGAGGCTGCCGCAGATGCTAAGGCAGAGGCCAAACTGGAAGCTACGGTAGAGACCAAATCGGAAGCTACGGTAGAGACCAAACCGGAAGCCAAACCGGAGGTCAAGCCGGAAGCCCAGCAGGAAGCCGGTAAGGTGGCCGAAAAAGAAATAGATTTCGGCACCCAGGAGCAGTACCGGGAGTGCATGTACTCAGAGGATCACATCAAGGACCTGCGCAAGATGCTCGAAGAGCACATCGCCCAGAACAACCAGACGATGATGGAGATAAAGAAGCAGGCCACGGCGCTGCTCGAGATGCAGCGCAAGGTGGTCATGTCGGATGACGCGCAGGTTGAGGATTTCAACAGGCGCACCCAGGAACACAACAAGCTCGTGAAAGCCGCCAACGAGGCTTCCGACAAGCTGAAGCTGGAACTGGAGTCCTTCAATAACAAGTCCATGGAGCACAACCAGAACTGCGCCTCGCTGATCGTAAAGATGCCCGACCGCGACGCCGTGATCAAAGAACGTACCCCCGCCCTAAACCAGTAGCTGATAATCGTGGGCACTCTTCCGGGTGCCCACTCTTCTTTTTTGCCGTCTACCTCCGCTCCTGTAAAAACTGGCGTTATCCAGCTCTCCCCTCCTTTGACGGAAGGGGCAGGGGGGACTTGCCATTAGCAAATGTGGCACCTCCTCCCGCCCCATACCCCGTACCCACCGTGCCCCCGTACCCCCACCCGCGAGGGGTAGGGGACTTTTCCGGCACTGCACAATGTGGCAACAACCATCTCTTTTGCCGGGAAAATCCTGTTTCTTGACTTCGGTCAATGAGTATCCCGCGCCCAGGCCATAGGTTCAGCGATTGTCACATCATTCGAGGCCGCTGCTGGTGGCCAGATAGTGGGGAACAGTTATGGAGCATTCCCAACAGCCGGCCCCTCTCAGTGCACCTCAGAGTCTAACCTGTTACAAGTGGGGACTCGCAGCCGGCTGGACAGTGGTCATAGCGCTCCTGCTGGTAATCAACTACCACCATGAGCGGTCACAGGCCGTCGAGACCGCGCGCACCCAGGCCAGAAGCCAATACCAGCGGGATCTCACCTACAGGCACTGGAACGCCGCTTACGGTGCCGTCTATGTCCCGGTCTCCCCGCAGATCCCGCCGAACCCCTACCTGGCCGAGGTCCCGGAGCGTGACCTGTTCACCACCTGCGGCAAGCATCTCACCCTCGTTAATCCCGCCTACATGAGCCGGCTCGTTTTCGATCTCGCCGCCCGGTCCTACGGCGACAAGGGACACATCACGAGTTTAAAGCCCTTGCGCCCGGAGAACCGTCCCGATCCGTGGGAGACCCGCGCCCTGATCGCCTTTTCCCGTGGATCCCTCGAAGAAAGCTCAGTGGTCGACATGGCGGACGGCAGGTTTCTCAGGCTGATGAAACCGCTGAAGACGGAAGCCGAGTGCCTCAGGTGCCACGGCAAGCAGGGGTACCGCGTCGGAGAGGTGCGCGGGGGACTGAGCGTCGCCGTGCCCATGACGCCCCTCATGGCCATCGCCATGCAGAACTGCCTGGTGAATGCCGCCAGCTTCGTACTGCTCTGGGCGCTCGGAGTGATGGGGATAGCGATCGGGGCGAGGAGCCTGACCCGCACCATCCACGAACGGGACCAGGCTGAGCGGAGGCTGATCGAACTCAACCGCGACCTGTCCCTGCGGGGCAGGGAACTGGAAACCGTCAACCGCGAACTCGATGCCTTTTGCTCGACCGTGTCACACGACCTGCGCACGCCGCTGACCGCCGTGTCCGGCTACTGCCAATTGCTGAGGTACATCCCGGCACAGCACCGTAGCGACGCGGACCAGTACATCGACGCCATCCTGGCCTCGGTCGAGAAAATGGACGAACTGATCACGGCCCTGCTCAAATTCGCGCGGGCCACCGCGAACGAACTGGTCCTGGCGGAGGTGGATCTCACCGCGCTCGCCGACGACATCGCAGCCGGCCTGATGGCCCGGGAGCCGCTTCGGCCGGCTGTGTTCACCATCGCCAAAGGGATGAGCGCGCGTGCCGACGCCGTGTTGTTGCGGGTGGTGATGCAGAACCTGATGGGGAACGCCTGGAAGTACAGCGGTCATTGCGCGGAGACGCGGATAGAAGTGGGCGTTCAATGCCGGGATGGGCGGGATTTCTTTTTCGTCAGGGACAACGGCATCGGTTTCGACAGCGGCCACGCCGAACGCATTTTCGAGGCGTTCCAGCGGCTTCCCAACGCCCAGCAGTTCGAGGGGGCCGGCATCGGGCTGGCCACGGTGAATAGGATCGTTCAGCGTCATGGCGGCCGGATCGGCTGCGAGGGAGAAGTGGGCAAAGGTGCGACCATATATTTCACCCTGCAATAGGGCTGTCGGGGACCCGGCGGACAAGGACGCGCCAGTTCATCCCGAAGGTTCACTCCCGCCACGGAGCCGGGACCACTCGCGGACCTACTCGCTCATGCTCGCGCTGGTTTGGACGCTGGTGTTTGTTCCCCCCGTCGCGAACGTCGTGAACCTGCGTCGGGAGGCCAATGCATTGATCCGGCGGGCGGACCAGGCCATGTATGCGGCCAAGTGCTCCGGTAGAAACCGGGTGGAGATCCGCTGACAGTTTCCGCAATTTTGACCTGAGTCATGGCCCGCTGCGGGGGAGGGGCTATCATCGCCGTTACCAAACGGTAACAGGAGGCGGGTCATGGCAGCTGCGGCAACGGATACGGAAGGGGTCTTCAGGGCCATCCTGACCAGCATGGGCGAAGGGATCATCTTCGCCGACCACACCAACAAGATCGTCTGCGTCAACGCGGCGGCCGAGCAGATCCGGGGCATCGACGCCGCCAACTACCTGGGGCGTGACCTCCTGGCCATCCACTCGCCGCCTGCCCGGCCGCGCATCGGCGCCATCCTCGAAAGTCTCAGGAGCGGCACCCTCGCCTTCCACACGCGTCCCCTCGAGGTCAAGGGGCGCATCTTCGAAAACAGCTACTATCCCATCAAGGACGACGGCGACCGCTTCGTCGGAACCCTCATGGTGAGCCGCGACATCACCGAGCGGGAGCATCTCAAGGAAGAGAACCTCGTGCTGCGCGACCAGCTCTTGAGCGAGTACTCCTTCGGCGGCATGATCGGCCGCAGTCCCGCGATGCAGCCCGTCTTCCAGATGATCCGCTCGACCGCCCCTCTCGATTCGACCATCCTGATAACCGGAGAAAGCGGCACAGGAAAGGAACTGGTCGCGCGCGAGCTGCACGGCAAGAGCCGGCGCAGCGGCTCCCCCCTCATCAAGGTCAACTGCGCCGCACTCCCCGAAAACCTGCTGGAATCGGAGCTCTTCGGCTTCGAGAAGGGGGCGTTCACCGGCGCCCTGAAGGAACGCAAGGGGAAGTTCGAACAGGCTCACCGCGGGACCCTTTTCCTGGACGAGATCGGCGAACTCCCGCTTTCGGCCCAGGCCAAGCTGCTGCGCGTCCTGCAGGAAAAGACCGTGGAGCGTATCGGGGGAAGCCGGGAGATCCAGGTCGATGTGCGCATCGTGGCGGCCACCAACCGCGACCTGCGTGACGACGTCGCCGCCGGGCACTTCCGGGAGGATCTGTTCTACCGCCTGAACGTGATCCCGATCGAGCTCCCCCCCCTGCGGGAGCGCCTCGAGGACATCCTGCCACTCGCCACCATCTTCCTGTCCCGCTTCGCCTCCGAGATGGGGCGCCCGGAGCTCAATATTTCCCGTGAGGCGAAGGAGGCGCTTCTGACGCACCGCTACCCAGGCAACGTCAGGGAGCTCAAGAACGCCATGGAGCGCGCCACCGCGCTGTGCGGCGGAGACACCCTCACCATCGACGACCTTCCCCCCGAGTTCGGCAGCCATCCGGGTGACGCGCGGGGGGGAGAACCGGCGCGCCGTCCGGTGCACGGCTCCACCCTTTCCACCAAGCTGGACAACCGTGAAGCGGAACTGATAGAGCAGGC
The DNA here is from genome assembly GCF_019063845.1 of Geomonas subterranea. NCBI lineage: Bacteria > Pseudomonadati > Thermodesulfobacteriota > Desulfuromonadia > Geobacterales > Geobacteraceae > Geomonas > Geomonas subterranea. The sequence continues at coordinate 2,184,424 of NZ_CP077683.1, read as the reverse complement.
ACTGGCGGTTTCCGGCAATCGCCGCGCCGAGGCCGCGCGCCTTCTTGGCATCTCGCGCAAGACCCTCTGGAAGAAGATGAAGCGTTACCGGTAGGTAACGTCGCGTTACCCAAAGGCCACCCTTTCTCCTTCGGCGTGATCATCAAAAGCACGAACTTCTCATGATTTGCGGCTGACCGCCATCGTGGCACGCTCCCTGCTCAAGGTAATGTCATCGTTACCCGTGCCGGCGGCTGCCGCGCGAGGCGGGAAATCATACTGGAGGAGAATGTGATGAAGATGCTGCGAGGATGTGTCGCCATGGCGGTGGCGGGGTTGGCGCTGGTGGGTTCCGGATGTTCCCCGAAGAAGATCGAGCTGAGCGAGGTGCGCCCGGCCATTCCGGACGGTACCGTGGATCCGGCCGAGTGGGGCAAGCTCTACCCCAAGCAGTACCAGCTCTGGAAGCAGACCTCCGAGCCGACGCCCGCCGGAAAGAGCAGGTACAAGAAAGGGTGGGACGTCGGTGAGGAAAACCCGGACAAGATCGACGAGTACCCCTTCCTCGCGCTCCTCTACAACGGCTGGGCCTTCGGGACCGAGTACAAGGAGCCGCGCGGCCACTTCTACATGGTGCAGGACCAGCTCGAGGTCGATCCCGGTCGCTACAAGGCCGGCGGTTCCTGCCTCACCTGCAAGACCCCGTACGCTTCCACACTGCAAAAGCAGCTCGGCAAGGATTACTTCGCCAAGCCCTACCAGGAAATCCGCGGCAAGATCCCCAAGGGGGACCAGACCCTCGGGGTCGCCTGCATCGACTGTCACGACAACCGCGACATGTCTCTTAAGATCTCGCGCGGCTTCACCCTGGGCAAGGGGCTGGAGAAACTCGGTGTTGATCAGTCCAAGCTGACCCGGCAGGATCTGAGGACCCTCGCCTGCGCCCAGTGCCACGTCACCTACAGCATCCCCAAGGATGCCGACATGAAGTCCACCGACGTCTTCTTCCCCTGGGACGGCAGCACGTGGGGCGGCATCACCGTCGAGAACATCATCAAGAAGCTTCGCAGCAACAAGCCGAGCGGTGAGTGGACCCAGAGCGTCACCGGCTTCAAGCTCGCCTTCATCCGTCACCCCGAGTTCGAGTTCTTCTCCAACAACAGCGTGCACTGGCAGGCCGGGGTCACCTGCGCCGATTGCCACATGCCGGCCGCCGAGGTTGGGGGGCAGAAGGTTTCGGACCACCGCATCATGAGCCCGCTCAAGAACGACCTGAAGGCGTGCAAGCAGTGCCACGACGAGTCCCCCGAGCAGATGCGCGAAAAGGTCTATGCCATCCAGGACCGCGTCATGTCGCAGTTCATCCGCTCCGGTTACGCCACCGCGACCGATGCAAAGCTCTTCGAGATGGCCCACAAGGCACGTGCGTTCGGGAAACAGCTCGACCAGGGGCTCTACGCCCAGGCGAAGGACCACTACGAGGAGGCCTTCTATCGCGTGGTCTTCATCGGGGCCGAGAACTCCATCGGCTTCCACAATCCGGGTGAAGCGCAGCGGGTCCTGACCGATGCCCTGTCCCATGCGGCGGCGGCGGAGCGGCTGTTGCGCGAGTTGCTGGCGAAGGCCGGGGTGGACGTCCCCGCGAAGGTCGACCTGGAGCTACCCAAGTACCTGAACAACCGCGGCGTGAAGAAACTGATGTTCAAGCCCGAACAGGAGATAAAGGACCCGTTCGCGGGTAAATAACCAGGGCTCCCTTCAGCTTCTTTTCAGTAAGACTGCCTGCAGGAACCCCCTCTCCCTCTGGGAGAGGGTGGCCGAAGGCCGGGTGAGGGCGCTGGCACCGCCAATGGAGTTCCCAGACGCGTCTCCCTCACCCCGGCCCTCTCCCAAAGGGAGAGGGGGAAGGTCGCTGGCATCGCCGACGGCCTTTACTGATACCTGATACTTGATGCCTGATGCGTCTCCTCTCACGCCCTCTCCCTCTGGGAGAGGGTGGCCGAAGGCCGGGTGAGGGCGCTGGCACCACCAATGGAGTTCCCAGACGCGTCTCCCTCACCCCGGCCCTCTCCCAAAGGGAGAGGGGGAATGTCGCTGGCACCGCCGACGGCCTTTACTGATACCTGATACTTGATGCCTGATGCGCCTCCTCTCACGCCCTCTCCCTCTGGGAGAGGGTGGCCGAAGGCCGGGTGAGGGCGCTGGCACCGCCAATGGAGTTTCCAGAAGCGTCTCCCTCACCCCGGCCCTCTCCCAACCCAAAAGAAAAGGGGGGAGGACCGCTGCCGCTCTCTTGAATTTAATGACAGGAGGAACATTTTGAAACGACGCCTTTCCGTGCTCATGCGGAGAAATGTCGCCATCCGCAAGAGGCTGGCCCGGGTGCACCGCAGATGCCGGGCTCCCATGCGCGGCACGCGACCCCCGATGAAACTGCAGTACGCGGCCTGGAGCTTTCTAAGCGCCATTGCCGGTCTCCTTGCCATCACCGAGGTGACCACCCTGCTCGGCCACCCCCTGCTGATTGGCTCCCTCGGTGCCTCCGCCGTACTCCTGTTCGGGGCCACGGAATCCCCACTGGCGCAGCCGCGCAACCTGGTCGGCGGCCATCTCCTCTCGGCCATGGTGGCGGTGGTCGTGGTGGCGCTGTTCGGCTCGACGCCGCTTTCCATGGCGTTTGCCGTTGCGACCTCCATATTCCTCATGAATGTGACGCACACGACGCATCCCCCCGGCGGCGCGACCGCCCTCATCGGCGTGCAGGGGGCGGCGGGCCCCGCCTTCGTGCTGCTGCCGGTTCTGACCGGAACGCTCATCCTGCTCACGGTCGCTTGCTTCACCAACAACGTCGTTTATCACCGCTCCTATCCTCGCCAATGGCTGTGATCAGCAAAACGCTTCAAATTAATCGCCTTTTGTGATAGTAGGGAAGACCTCCGGGCTTTCATGGCAAGCCTGCAGATGCATCTGGTATTAAGGGAGGACTTTCGCGTGATAGCTAAGATCGTGGTTCGTTATGCAGACGGCAAGGTTGTCAAGGGCACCACCGGGGACCTCGCCGCCAACAAGATGCTCTTTCACCTCACAGAGGCGGAAACGGGGAAACAGTACGAGGTGAGCGTCGATTCGTTGAAGGCTATCTTCTTCGTCAAGAGCTTCCAGGGGGATCCGCAGTACCAGGAGCGGCTGGACGTGGAGAGGGTGGGGCTGGGAAAGAAGATCAAGGTCTCCTTCAAGGACGGCGAGACCCTGGTCGGTTACACCCAGGGCTTTTCACCCGCCCGTGCCACCTTCATCGTTTTCCCCTGCGACCCCGACAGCAACAACGAGAAGGTTTTCGTGGTGACCGCCGCGGCGGCGAAGGTGGAATTCATATAGAAACGATGAGTAGCGAAGCCAATTGTCCATTCTGCCGGCTCGATCCCGTCGAGGCGATGCTGGAAAACGAGCTTGCCTTCGCCTTCCCGGACGGATTTCCCGTGACCCTCGGGCACACCCTCGTGGTTCCCAAGCGGCACGTCGCTTCCTTCTTCGAGGTCAGCCCCGAGGAGCGGGCGGCGATCTTTGACCTAGTGGGAAGGGTTCGGCAGTTGCTCCTGGAAAAGCACGCACCCGACGCCTTCAACATCGGTATCAACGACGGCGTGGCTGCGGGGCAGACCGTCCCGCACCTGCACATCCACCTGATTCCCCGCTACGCGGGCGACACCGATGACCCCCGTGGCGGGGTACGCTGGATCATGCCCGTCAAGGCTCCCTACTGGAAAAGGGACGAGCGCTAGCCCGTCCCGCTAAGCTGCCGGTAGAATTCCTCCGGATCGCTGGTCGGCCGGCGGCAGCTCCTGTTTTCACACAGGTACGCCACCGCCCGGTCGCCTTCCGCCCGTTTCCCCTCCAACAGCGGGATCAGCCTCTCCGCCCGCCGCAGCTCCTCTCCCTCGCATGCCACCACCAGCACCCGGTTCGGGAGGAAGACCCGCCGGAACCCCGCCAGGAAGGGGGCGGCCGCTTCCGGTCTGCCGGCCGGTGCCACGATGACCACTTCTTTCGGGGTCCGCTGCCGGTAATCGACGGCAAGAAGCATCTCGGAGAGGGCGGCCGGCGACGTGGCGAGCTGTGTGGCGAATGCCCCCAGGGCACGCTCCGCCTGCTGCAGCAGCGCGCCGTCGCCGGTCAACGTGTTCAGTCGCAGCAGGTTCAGCACCATCACCGAGTTACCCGAGGGGATGACCCCGTCATAGGCGGGCTTTTCCCGCGAGATCAACTGCTCGTGATGCGCCCCGGTCATGAAGAACCCGCCCAGGTCCCGATCCTCGAACTGCTCCACGGCGGCCGTGCACAGCTCGAGGGAACGCTCCAGCCACCGCGGCTCGCGGCCCGCCTCGAAGAGGTCGATGAGCCCCGCGATCAGGAAGGCGTAATCATCCAGGAATCCTTCACCCTTGGCCATCCCCTCCTGGTAGCTGTGGCACAGCCTCCCGTTTTTCATCATGGTCCCTAGCAGGAACTCCGCCGCCCGGGTCGCAGCCCGGACCAGGTCCGGGTTGTCCAGGATGAGACCCGCGCGCGCGAAGGCGGAGATGGCGAGGCCGTTCCATGATGCAAGGATCTTCTCGTCCCTCAGGGGGAGCGGTTTTTTGCCCCGGGCGCGGTACAGGAGCTCGCGGCAGTCCGCCAGCGTGAGCTCGAGTTCCCGCTCCGGGAGCTTCAACTCAGTCGCCAGTTCGGCCAGACTCCGGTCGCGGCGCAGGATGCTGCGCCCCTCGAAGTTTCCCCCTCGTGTCACGCAGTAGCACGCAGCGAACAGCTCCCCCCGTTCCCGGCCCAGCGCCTCCGTCAGCTCCTCCGGCGTCCAGGTGAAGAAGACACCTTCCTCGCGGTGACCTTCGGGAGTCAGGCTGTCCGCGTCGGTCGCGCTGTAGAATGCGCCTTCCGGCGCCTGCATGTCGCGCTGCAGATACTGAAGGATTTCGCGCGCGACCCTCGCGAACTCCATCCGGCCGGTCGCCTGGTATCCCTCCAGGTAGCTCACCGTGAGCAGGGCGTTGTCGTAGAGCATCTTCTCGAAGTGAGGTACCTGCCAGGCCGTGTCGGTCGCGTAGCGGTGGAAACCTCCGCCGGCCTGGTCGTAAATCCCGCCGGCGGCCATGCGTTCCAGGGTGAGCTCGGCCATGGAGAGCATCTGCCGGTCGCCGCCGCGCAGGTACTGGCGCAGCAACAGCTTAAGCGGCAGGGAACTGGGGAACTTGGGCGCGCCGACGAGGCCACCGCTTCTGTCGTCGAACCGGTCCCGGTACAGCCTCACCGCCTGGTCCAGCGAGACCTCCTGCCAGGAATCGTTTCCCTTGGTGGGCGCCAGCATGGTGCGGATCGCCTCGGTGAGCTGCACCCCCGCCCGGCTGACGCGGTCCGGCGCGGCGATATAGCTCTCCCTGATGCGCATGAGCAGGGTAAGAAAACCGAGGCCGCCGGGGTAGTCCTCGGGAGGGAAGTAGGTGCCGCCGTAAAAGGGCTTCCGGTCCGCGGTCACGAACACGTTCAAGGGCCATCCCCCCTGCAGCCCCATGGCATGCACCGCCGTCATGTAGACCGTGTCCACGTCGGGCCGTTCCTCGCGGTCGACCTTAATGGCTATGAAGTGGCTGTTCAGGAACTGGGCGATGGTTTCATCCTCGAAGGATTGCTCCTCCATGACATGGCACCAATGGCAGGTCGCGTAGCCTATGCTCACCAGGACCGGCCGGTCCAGCTGTCGTGCCAGCTCGAAGGGTTCCTCCCCCCAGGGAAACCAGTTCACCGGATTGTGTGCGTGCTGCAACAGGTACGGGCTCGTCTCCAGGAAGAGCCGGTTGGTGTACCTGGCCCATCCCTCCGGGAGCAGGTGCCGCGTGCGCGGACGATAGGAATAGCCGCGGCGCTGGCGGAGCTTTTCGAACTGTTCGAGCGGAGGGGCGGGCACCCCATCGGTTCCCGGGAGCTGCTGATAGTGATCGGCGAGGTTGGACATGATCTCATCTCCGTCTTCGATGGTCGGCGCGTGTGCCGTGCGTTGCAATAAACGGGGGGCTGGCGCGCTTTACGGGGGCGAAAGGTTTAACTTTACCATGTTTCCCCCCGGCGGCGACGCACCTCACGGCGCCCTTTATCGAGGAAGCTCTCACGGCCGAGGCGGTCGGCAGACAGAACGTCGGGGTGATGATCGGCTGGAACTTCGCCATTCACCAGGTGGGCGCCGCACTGGCCGTGACCTTCGCCGGAACCGTGCGGGCCTTCCTCGGTGACTACATGATCGCTTTCCTGCTCGGGTATGATCTGCCTCTTGGCGGTGGGTGTTGTGCGGATGATAAACAGGAAGAGGCTGCCCGGACTGGCGCCCGAGGCAGCCTGACGGATCAGCCGATGCGGGACTGTCTGCCGCAGTCCTGCATGGCGAAGAATAGCTGCGAATGGCGGTTGGGAAAGCGGTGGGGGAGCTCGCCCCGCTGGTGGCTCCGCCGCGGCGGACTCCATGCCGCGGGAGCGGCGCTGAGACCGCCTCCCTTGAGGTATTCTGCCGTGATCAGCTTGAACTCCCTGCGGGCGACCGCCAGCGCGGTCTCGAAGAAGCGGCACAGGGAAGGCTCCTTGAAGCACCGGCAGAAGGTGGCGTACAGGTCGATGTTCGAACGCTTGTCGAGCAGCGCCTGGTGCAGGTCGCTGAACGGGGCCGCCGCGTTTTCCCCCGTCTGCACGGGGCGGGCCAGGGGCGCCACCGGATGGGCATCCGCCGCATCCCGCTGCGAGAGCTGCCGCAGCAGGGCGTCGATGCGCCGCGACTGCACCTGCGCCAGCCGTTCGAAGAAGTTCCTGTGCGCCACCCCCTCAGCCGTTGCGCCCTTTCGATACAGCAGTTCGCTGTTCCTCTCCATGCTCACCGTAAGCCTGATCGCCTCCGCCAGTAGCTCTCTCATAGCTCGCTCTCCCGTTGCGGCGCTGTCCGCCGCCGGCAAACCTGCTCCTTTCCGAAGGGTGTGAATTTTTTAACATTTGCAATGCTAGCTTCGCTGGCAACCCGAGTCAATCGTTCCTATTAAAGCGAGAGACGCACGATCCACATGAGACAGCCAAAGTACGCAAGCGGTGTGGCATTTTGAACGGCACCTGTGCTATGGTGTCGCCTTGTATTGCGATTTTTGAACTACCAAGGGAAATGTAGATGACGATTAGATGGTACCCCGGCCACATGAGCAAGGCGCTCGAACAGATCTCGGAACTGGTCCGCAAGATCGACCTGATCATCGAGGTGCTCGATGCGCGCCTCCCGTACTCAAGCTCCAACCACCTGCTGGAGCAGGTGCGCCGGAACAAGCCCTGCATCAAGGTGCTGAACAAGAACGACCTCGCCGACCCGGCCGCCACCAGGGCGTGGGTGCAGCATTTTCAGAAGAGCTCGGGCGTGCGCGCCCTGCCGCTTGTCGCGAAGAACATCCCGGAGGTGAAGAGCCTGGTGAAGCTGTGCAAGCAGCTGGTGCCGCAGCGCGGCAACCCAGGCTACCCGATCCGCACCATGGTGGTGGGGATTCCCAACGTCGGGAAGTCGACGCTGATCAACACGCTGGCGGGAAAAAGCATCGCCAAGGTGGGGGACCGCCCGGCGGTGACGATGCGCCCGCAGCAGATCCCGCTCAACAACGGCATCCTCATCTTTGACACCCCCGGACTCTTGTGGCCCGCCATGGACGACCAGGGGGGCGCCTACCGCCTCGCGGCCAGCGGCGCCATCGGCGCCAACGCGCTCGACTACACCAACGTCGGGGTCTTCGCCGCCGCCTACATGATGCGCCGCTACCCCGACCTCCTGAAGGAGCGCTACAAGCTGACCGATCTGCCGGAAACCCCTTACGAGGTGGTCGAGGCGGTCGGGCGTTGCCTGGGCTGCATCATGAGCGGCGGTGTGGTCGACGTGCACCGCGCGGCCGAGACCTTCCTGCGCGAGCTTCGCGCGGGCAAGGCGGGGCGGATCAGCTTCGAGGAACCGGGAACCCCGGAGGATGTCGAGGCGGAGCTGCTCCGTTTCGCGGGCATCGAGGTCGGGGAGCAGCACCAACAGGCACCCACAGTGCCGGAATGAGACCATGGAACAGCGTCCGCTTCGGACCAGCCGTATGCGCGCCGGACTAGGGCAACTCCTCTCCGTACTTCCGAAGGGGAGGGGATGCCTCCTCCTCGTCCTTCTCACCCTCTGTTTTTTGCCGCACCCCCCGCGCTCCTGGCGGCTGGTGATGTCGTTGCCGCGCAAACCCGTACCGTCGTGGTCGGCGGCGACCGGGACTATCCCCCCTACGAATTCATCGATCGCTCCGGCCAGCCCGCCGGCTACAACGTCGACCTGACCCGCGCCATAGCCGAGGTCATGGGGATGAAGGTGGAGTTCCGCCTGGGGAGCTGGGCCGAGATGCGCGACGCGCTCCAGGCCGGGCGCGTCGACGTGCTGCAGGGGATGTCGTACTCTGCGGAACGCTCGGACGAGGTCGATTTCTCCGTTCCGCACGCCGTGGTGAATCACGCCATCTTTGGCCGGAAGGACAACCCGTCGGTTAATTCACTTGAGGAGCTGAAGGGTAAGAGTGTCGCCGTGCACCGGGGCGGCATCATGCACGACTACCTGGTCAGGCACGGGGTAGGGGGGAGGCTCACGCTGACCGACACCCCTGCCGACGCCCTGCGCCTGGTCGCCTCGGGAAAAATAGAGTACGCGGTGGTGGCCATCGTTCCGGGCATGTACATGATCCGCGAACTGAAGCTCACCAATCTGGTGCCGGTGGTGCGCAACGTCGCCACCCACCGTTACTGCTACGCGGTCGACAAAGGGAACGTCGAGCTCCTGTCACGCTTCAACGAGGGGCTCGCCATCCTCAAAAAGACCGGGCAGTACGACGCCATCCACAACAAGTGGCTCGGAGTGGTCGACACCACGCCTATCGACTGGTGGACCATCGTGAAGTACGCCGCGGTGGTCGTCGTGCCGCTCTTTCTCCTTCTGAGTGGCTTCGCCCTCTGGTCGCGCACGCTGCACCGGCAGGTGGCCCTGCGCACGGCGGACCTGACCCGGGAGATCGCGGAGCGGCGCCAGGTCGAGGAGGAGCTGCGGTTGAACCAGCAGCAGCTGGTGCAGGCGGACAAGATGGCGGCGCTCGGCGTGCTTGTTTCCGGCGTTGCGCACGAGATCAACAACCCCACCGGGATCATCCTTTTGGAGGCCCCGATCCTGAAGCGTTTCCACACCGACGCCACCAGGATCCTGGAGCGCTACTACGAGGAAAACGGCGATTTCACCTGCGGCGGGCTTCCCTACTCGAGGATGCGCCAGGAGGTGCCCAAGTCGCTGGCGAAGATCCAGGACGCGGGCAAGCGCATCAAACGGATCGTGGACGATTTGAAGGACTTCGCCCGGCAGGACACCACCAGCGGCAACGACGTCATCGACCTCAACACGGCGGCCCAGGCCGCGGTGAGGCTGGTGGAGCCGACCATCCGCAAGGCCACCCGCAACTTCAGCGTCGGCTTTCGCAAGGGGCTTCCCCGGGTGCGCGGCAACCGGCAGCGTATCGAGCAGGTGCTGGTCAACCTGATCCTGAACGCCTGCCAGGCGCTCCCCGACCAGGAGCGGGGCATCGAGCTGGTAACCTGGCACGATGCCTTCCGCGACACCGTGGTGGTGAGGCTGCGCGACGAGGGGACCGGCATCGCGCCGGAGCACCTCTCCCGCCTGACCGACCCCTTCTTCACCACCAAGCAGGATCAGGGGGGGACCGGACTCGGGCTCTCGGTCTCGGCGGGGATCGTGAAGGAGCATGGCGGCACCCTGGAGTTTCAGTCCGACGGCAGCGGCACCACGGTCACCCTGACCCTGCCCGTCTATCACAAGGAGGTTGACGCGTGACCGAGACCCTCTACCCCGATTTCGGCGTCCTGCTGGTCGATGACGAGCCCGACTGGCTCGGTTCCCTGACCCTCACCCTGGAGACCGCCGGAGGGATCAACAACATCACCACCTGCAGCGACAGCCGCCAGGTGCTCTCCATACTGGAGGAAAAGCGCATCGGGCTGGTCATACTCGATCTCACCATGCCGTACCTCTCCGGTGAGGAGGTGCTGGCCCAGATCGCGGAACGCTACCCCGACACCGCGGTCGTCATCCTGAGCGGCCTGAACCAGCTGGAGACGGCGGTGCGCTGCATGCGCCTGGGCGCCTTCGACTACTGCGTCAAGACCGACGAGGAGGAACGCATCGTCGGGAGCGTTTTGCGGGCGATCCGGATGGTGGAGATGAGAAGCGAGTTCCAGGAGGTGTCGAGCCGCCTGATCTCGCGCGAGCTGTCGCACCCGGAAGCCTTCTCCGCCATCGTAACCGGCGACCGCTCCATGCTCGACGTCTTCGCCTACATCGAGGCGGTGGCGAAGAGCCCGCAGCCGCTACTGATCACCGGGGAGAGCGGCGTCGGAAAGGAACTGATCGCCCAGGCCGTGCACCGGCTGAGCGGCTGCCGCGGCAAGCTGGTCACGGTCAACGTGGCGGGGCTCGACGACACCGTCTTCGCCGACACCCTTTTCGGTCACGTGCGCGGCGCCTTCACCGGCGCGGACCAGGCCAGGCGCGGGATGGTGGAGGAGGCGAGCGACGGGACCCTGTTTCTGGACGAGATCGGGGACCTGAGCATCCCGTCGCAGGTGAAGTTGCTGCGGCTTTTGCAGGAGCGCGAGTATTTCCCGCTGGGATGCGACCTCCCCAAGCGTCTCAAGGCGCGCATCATCGTGGCGACGCACCAGAGCCTTTCCGCCAAAGAGGGTGAGGGGAAGTTCCGCCGCGACCTGTACTACCGGCTGCGGACGCACCGGGTGCAGGTGCCGGCGCTCAGGGAGCGGCGTGGCGACATCCCGCTCCTGTTGGATCACTTTCTGGCCGAGGCCGCCGAGGCGCTGGGGAAGAAGAAGCCGACACCCCCCAAGGGGCTGGCGCAGTTTCTATCCACCTACAGCTTCCCGGGGAACGTGAGGGAACTGAAGGCGATGGTCTATGACGCCGTCAGCGTGCACCGCGACCGGATGCTTTCCATGGAGAGCTTCGTGAAGGCGGTGGAGTCAGCGCAGGCCGAGGCGGGACCATCGACGGCCGCTCCCCCGAAACAGAACCCCTTCAGCGGCTTCGACGAACTCCCCACCTTCAGCGACGCCGCCGCTTTCCTGGTCCAGGAGGCGCTTGCCCGCGCCAACGGCAACCAGACCCTCGCCGCGAGACTGCTCGGCATCTCCCAGCCCGCCCTCAGCAAGCGGCTGAAGATGATGCACTCCTAAAAGCTTCCCCCTAAAAGCCCCCCCTCCCGACCTCCCCCCTCCGGGGGGAGGAGGTGGATCCTTCGGCCGACGCGGCGCTGTACTTTCCGGGGCCGGATCGCCTGCTCCAGCCTCTTCATGACTTCCAGACGTACCCTCTCATGAACAGCGATAACCTGCGGTTATAATGATAACTCAACGTTATATCCTTCCTTAACCTTTCGAAATCACGTGTATTTTTCAATTGCCGATCATCGCGCCATAGCCCCAGGTTATGCCCTTTTATGCGGCGCTTCTTCCCTTTTTGGCTGTTTTTAATTGTAAATTCGACCACTTGAGAAAAATCCGGATCTTGGCATCAAGCCTGCTCTAGCACGGTTAGATAATGACGCGAGGCACGGCCTCGCCACAGCTAACCAAAAGCAACATAGGAGGTTGTCATGGCAGCGATGTTCTGGATCCAATTCATACTCGTACTCGGTGCGGTGCTGATAGGCATCCGCAAAGGCGGCGTAGCCCTCGGGCTCATCGGCGGCCTAGGCGTCTCGGTGCTGGTGCTCGGTTTCCGCAGCGCCCCCTCCGAGCCCCCCATCGCCGTAATGCTGATCATCCTTGCGGTGGTCACGGCTTCGGCGACGCTGCAGGTGGCCGGAGGTCTCGACTACCTGGTGCAGCTGACAGAAAAGCTGCTGCGCGCCCATCCTAAGTACGTCACCATCCTCGCGCCTCTTTGCACCTTCTTCCTGACGGTCTGCTGCGGCACCGGGCATGCCGTCTACGCACTGCTGCCGGTCATCTCGGACGTCGCCATCAAGACCAAGATCCGCCCCGAGCGCCCCATGGCGATCTCAAGCGTCGCCTCGCAGATGGGGATCACCGCGAGCCCCGTGGCAGCGGCAGTCACCTTCTTCCTAGGCTTCGCCGCCAAGGCCGGGCACCCCGTGACGCTGATCGACATCCTCGCTGTCACCATGCCCGCCGGCATCATCGGCGTGCTCGCCGCCGCGGCCTGGAGCTTCAACCGCGGCCTCGATCTCGACAAGGACCAGGAATTCCAGGCCCGCCTGCAGGATCCCGAATTCCGCAAGGCGCTCGATGCCGACGTGACCACCCTCGACAAGAAAATCTCCACCGTCGCCAAGGTCTCCGTGGCGCTCTTCTTCGCCGGTGTCGGCACCATCATCCTGATGGCGAGCTGTCCGTGGCTCCTCCCCCTGGCAGCCGACAAGAAACCGATTCCGATGACCACCGTGGTTCAGTTCATCATGCTTGCCTACGGCGCCTTCATCCTCTTCGCCGCCAAGGTCAAGGCGAAGGACATCGCCCATTCGAGCGTCTTCATCGCCGGCATGATCGCGGTCGTCTCCATCTTCGGCATCGCATGGATGAGCGATACCTTCATCAGCGCGAACAAAAAATACCTGATCGACAACATCGGCATCATGGTCAAGATGGCCCCCTGGACCTTCGCCATCGCCACCTTCTGCATCTCCGCCTTCGTGAAGAGCCAGGCGGCGACTCTCGCCATCACCCTCCCGCTGGGGCTGGCCCTGGGGCTCCCCATCCCGCTGCTCCTCGGGCTGCTGCCGGCAAGCTACGCGTACTTCTTCTTCGCCTTCTACCCGAGCGACCTGGCGGCCATCAACATGGACCGCACCGGCACCACCAGGATCGGGAAGTATCTCCTGAACCACAGCTTCATGATCCCGGGATTGATCGGCGTGGGCGTCTCCACCGTGGTCGCCTACACCATCTCGCAGGTCCTTCTTTAACCGGGATGAAGGGGATGAAAGGGATAACGGCAGGATAAGAAAAAAACGAGGGGAAACGGAAAAGGGTCCCGGCGCAAATGCCGGGACCCTTTTTTTATACCGACGTCGCGCAAACTCCCTCTCCCACCGGAGAGGGGCGGGGTGAGGGCATCGCTACGAAGTGAGATTGCAGCAGCACACGGCTCCCTCACCCGGCCTTCGGGCAACCTCTCCCAGCGGGAGAGGGAAGGGGGGACAGGTGAGTGGGTTAAGCCAGCTCGAAGTTGTTCTGGTAGGCGGCGAGCGTGTTGATCATCAGCGCGGCCACGGTCATGCGACCGACGCCGCCGGGAACCGGGGTGATCCACTCGCACTTGGGTGCGACTGCGTCGAAGGCGACGTCGCCGACCAGCTTGCCGTTCTCGAGGCGGTTGATGCCGACGTCGATCAGGGTGACACCATCCTTCACCATGTCGGGCGTCACGAAACCGGGGATGCCGACGGCGACTATGACGATGTCGGCACGGCGGGTTTCATCGAGCAGCAGTTCGCGCGGGGTCTCGATGTGGGTCAGCGTCACCGTGGCGTTGCCGATGTCGAAGTCGTTGGAGAGCATGATGGAGATGGGCTTGCCGACGATGTTGGAGCGCCCGATGACCACGCAGTGCCTGCCGGCTACCGGCACCTGGTAGAACTGGAGCAGCTTGCAGATGCCGTAGGCGGTCGCGGGGCGGAACGCCTTCTGCCCCAAGGCCATGCGCCCGAAGTTGGTGGGGTGGAACCCGTCGATGTCCTTCTCCGGGGAGATCGCGTTGATGACGCGCTGGGCGTTGATCTGCTTGGGGAGCGGGAGCTGCACGATGACGCCGTCGGTGGAGTTGTCTTCGTTGATCCCGGCGATCAGGGCCAGGAGCTCCTTTTCGGTGACGGACTCGGGGAGGCGGATCAGGTTGCTGTCGAAGCCCGAGAGCGAGCAGGTGGTGATCTTCGATTTGACGTAGGACTCGCTGGGGGCGTGGTTTCCCACCAGGATCACCGTCATGTGCGGTTTCCTGAGCCCCGCGTCGACGTGGCGCGCGACCTGCTTCGCGATCCCCGCGATCAGGCTGTCTGCGCATTTCTTGCCATCTAAAAGATTCATGCGGATTCCTCTGTCTGGAGTTTGCCTCGGCACGGAGGAGGGGGACGGATGCCGATCAACGAGTAGTAACACAAAAAAAGTCACGGCTCAACAGCTAGTTAGCGAGAACCGGTATACGTTAAGGCGGCTTCAGCGGGTGAGATGGATCATCGGATCAAGGCCTTTCAAGGCGGGTTCCCGGGGTATCTGTATACGGTTTCTTTGGCCCTGGGCACCGTCTAAGTCTGCATAAAATCGATGGATTGCCGTGGGTGAAACATTAATGAGTGTTAAATGTTAAACAGGAAGTATACCATTACTAAACTTTTTGTTGACAAAAAACTGGCAACGCAATACATTGCCAAAATACAAAAGGTTTACTGGTACTAAACCGGGGAGGACACTTGAAAATCGGTGAGAGGTTGAAGAGGCTGAGGATGGCCAATTCGCTTACTCAGGAAGAGCTGGCCAGCCGCGCCGATCTGACCAAGGGCTTCATCTCGCAGCTGGAGAACGATGCGACGTCACCGTCCATTGCGACGCTGAAGGACATCGTCGACGTTCTGGGCATCAGCATGCAGGAGTTCTTCAGCGAGGAAGTCGACCAGGACATCGTGTTCGGAAAAGATGCCCGGGTGCAGGCGACGGACGATGGCGACAACGTCAAGGTGGAACTCCTGGTGCCCGGCGCACAGAACCGCGAGATGGACCCGGTGCTGGTGACGCTCGATCCCGGCGGCGAGATGGACGAACAGCCCATCCACGAGGGCGAGGAGTTCGGTTTCGTCATCTCCGGGAAGGTGCAGCTGCGGCTGGATGACAAGCTGTACACGGTGGACAAGGGGGAGTGTTTTTACTTCTCCTCGGACCGCAAACATACAGTTAAAAATGTAGGGAAGAGCGCGGCGAAGCTGCTCTGGGTTGTGACACCCCCGACATTTTACTATTGATAAGAGGAGAGCTAGTCAAATGAGCAAAGTATTGATTATCGGCGCAGGCGGTGTAGGTGGGGTAGTTACCCACAAGTGTGCCCAGGCAACCGGCGTGATCACCGCCATTACCCTCGCTTCCCGCACCGAATCCAAGTGCCGCGCCATAGCGGACCAGATAGAGTTCCCGATCGGCACCGCCCAGGTGGACGCCGACAACGTGCCCGAGCTGATCGCGCTGATCAAACGCGAGCAACCGAAGCTCGTCATCAACGTGGCGCTGCCGTACCAGGACCTGACCATCATGGACGCCTGCCTGGCGACCGGCGTGGACTACCTGGATACCGCCAACTACGAGCCGCTCGATACCGCGAAGTTCGAGTACAGCTGGCAGTGGGCCTACCATGACCGCTTCAAGGAGCAGGGGCTCATGGCACTGCTCGGCTCCGGCTTCGACCCGGGCGTCACCAACGTCTACACCGCCCTCGCGGCGAAGAAGTACCTGGACGAGGTGCACGAGATCGACATCATCGACGCCAACGCCGGCAACCACGGCCAGCCTTTCGCCACCAACTTCAACCCGGAGATCAACATCCGCGAGGTGACCGCTCCCTGCCGTCACTGGGAGAAGGGCGACTGGGTCGAGACCGCTCCGCTTGCCACCAAGCGCGTCTTCGACTTCCCGGACGGCATCGGCCCGATGAACATCTACCGCATGTACCACGAGGAGATGGAATCGCTGGTCAAGCACATCCCGACCATCAAGAAGGCGCAGTTCTGGATGACCTTCTCGGACAACTACTTAAAGCACCTCGAGGTGCTGCAGAATGTCGGCATGACCCGCATCGACGAAGTGGAGTTCAACGGACAGAAGATCGTGCCGCTGCAGTTCCTGAAAGCGGTTCTGCCGGACCCCGGCAGCCTCGGTCCGCTGACCAAGGGGCGCACCTGCATCGGCGTCATCGCCCGCGGCATCAAGGACGGCAAGCGCAAGCAGGTCTACATCTACAACATCTGCGACCACGAGGCGTGCTACCGCGAGGTGAAGAGCCAGGCCATCAGCTACACCACCGGCGTCCCCGCCGTGGTGGGCGCCATCATGATGCTGACCGGCAAGTGGCGCGGCGAAGGTGTGTTCAACATGGAGCAGTTCGATCCGGAGGCGTTCATAGAGACCCTGGGCCCCATGGGGCTCCCCACCGTGGTAGTCGACGGTGGCGACTGGGCGGAACTGTAAGTGACCAGACTGCACGTGGAAGAGATGACGCGGCTCGCCCCGTCGCCGGCCTTCGTGGTCGACCTGGGGCGGCTGCGCCACAACCTGGCCATACTCGACGAGGTGCAAAAGCGCAGCGGCGCCAAGATCCTTCTGGCGCTGAAGGCGTTTTCCATGTGGAGCGTCTTCCCGGTCATCGCCCAGACGCTGCACGGGATCTGCGCCAGCTCCCCCTGGGAGGCGCGCCTTGGTCGCGAGGAGTTCGGCAAGGAGGTGCACAGCTTTTCAGCCGCCTTCAAGGAAAGCGACGTGGCGGAGCTGCTCACCACCTCCAACCACCTGGTGTTCAACTCCTTCAACCAGCTGGAGCGCTTCCGCCCCATGTGGGAGCGGTACGCCGGCCAGGTGTCGATCGGTCTCCGGGTGAACCCCGGGCACTCCGAGGGTCACACGCCGATCTACGACCCGGCGGCGCCCAAGTCGCGCCTGGGCATCCTGCGCTCCGAGTTCGACGGCAAGTCGCTCTCCGGCGTGGAAGGGCTCCATTTCCACACCCTGTGCGAGCAGCTCTTCGAACCCCTGGAGCGGACCTCCAAGGCCTTCGAGGAGAATTTCGGGGAGTTCCTGCCGCGCATGAAGTGGCTGAACCTGGGGGGCGGTCACCACATCACCCGCGAGGGGTACGACATCGACGCGCTGGTGGAGCTGGTGTGCTACTACCGTGAGAAGTACGGCCTCGAGGTCTACCTGGAGCCGGGCGAGGCCATCGCCATCGGCACCGGCATCCTGGTCTCCGAGGTGCTGGACGTGGTGCGCAACGAGGCGGATATCGCCATCCTGGACGTCTCGGCCACCTGCCATATGCCCGACATCCTGGAGATGCCTTACCGCCCCGAGATAGAGGCCGGGTTCCTGCCGGGGGAGAAGGCGCACGACTACCGCCTGGGCGGGCCGTCGTGCCTTGCGGGTGACGTCATCGGCGACTGGTCCTTCGACCACGAGCTGGTCCCGGGGGAGAAGCTCGCCTTCCTGGACATGTCGCACTACACCATGGTCAAAACGACCATGTTCAACGGCATCCAACATCCGCATATCTGTACCTATGAGCCGCAGACCGGGGAATTGCGCGTCGTGCGCAGCTTCGGCTACGAAGATTTCAAGAACCGTCTGTCGTGATGACTGTCAACATCCCACTTTGCTGAACATGGTGAACTGAAAATGGCTAAATGGACCATCAACGATTCCTCGAAGATCTACAACATCGATAACTGGGGCGCGGAACTCTTCTCAGTCAACAAGAAGGGCAACGTCTGCGTGCATCCGACCCCCAATTCAAAATACTCCATCGATCTCAAGGTGCTGGTCGACGACCTGATCAAGAGGAAGATCAAGCCGCCGATCCTGCTGCGCTTCATGAACATCCTGGAGGGGCGCATCGCCTCCATCAGCCGCGTGTTCAAGAACGCGATTCACGACAACAACTACCCGGCCAAGTACCAGACCTTCTACCCGATAAAGGTGAACCAGCAGCGCCAGGTGGTGGAGGCGATCGCCAACTTCGGCAAGAAGTACAACATCGGCCTCGAGGTCGGCTCCAAGCCGGAACTGGTGGCGGCCATCTCCATGGTGACCGGGAGCAACCTCCCCATCATCTGCAACGGCTACAAGGACACCGAGTTCATCGAGACCGTCCTCTTCGCCACCCGCGTCGGCTACGACATCACCATCGTGGTGGAGAAGCTCTTCGAACTGGAGAAGATCGTCGAGGTCGCCAAGCGCACCGGCATCACCCCGAAGCTCGGCATCCGCGTCAAGCTCTCCTCGAAGGGAATCGGCAAGTGGTCCACCTCCGGCGGCGAGGATGCCAAGTTCGGCCTGCGCATATCCGAGATCATCGCCGCCATCGACATGCTGCGTGAAAACGGCATGCTGAACACGGTGAAGCTGCTCCACTTCCACGTGGGGAGCCAGATCACCAAGATCGACAAGATCAAGAACGCCCTGATCGAAGGGACCAGGATCTACGCAGAGATGAGGAAACTGGGCGTCGACCTCGAGTTCCTGGACATCGGCGGGGGGTTGGGCGTCGACTACGACGGTTCCAAGTCGAGCTACTTCTCCAGCGTCAACTACTCGCTCGAGGAGTACGCCAATGACGTCATCTACCAGGTGAAGAACATCTGTGACGACGCCGGCGTACCGTGCCCGAACATCATCTCCGAGTCGGGGCGCGCCACGGTCGCGCACTACTCGGTGCTGATCACCGACGTCCTGAACAACAACACCCAGACGCTCATGCCGGACTTCGAGTTCATTCTCACCGAGACGGAGAAAATGTCCCCGACGGTCAAGAAGCTGGTCGACATCTACAAGAGCATCGACAAGCACTCTTTGCGTGAGGACTACCACGACACCATCCAGCTGATCCAGGAGTCGGTGAGCCTCTTCAACCTGGGCTACCTGAACATGGCCGAGCGCGCCAACGCGGAGTGGATCTACTCGAAGATCATCAGGAAGATCAACTCCATCGTCGAGAAGATGAAGCCGATCCCGGACGAGCTGCAGAACTTCCAGCTGAGCCTCAGGCAGACCTACTTCGCCAACTTCTCGCTGTTCCAGTCCATCCCGGACTCGTGGGCCATCGACCAGCTCTTCCCGATCGTCCCGATCCAGCGCCTGGACGAGAAGCCGGACGTCCTGGCCTCCATCGCGGACATCACCTGCGACTCCGACGGCGAGATCACCAGCTTCGTGGGGGAGAACGGCAGGACCAAGGCGCTGCCGCTGCACAAGATCAAGGGGGACGAGCAGTACTACATCGGCTTCTTCCTGATCGGCGCCTATCAGGAGATCCTGGGGGACATGCACAACCTGTTCGGCGACACCAACGCCGTGCACATCACCTTCAACAAGAAGACCAACTACAAGATCGATACGGTCATCACCGGCGACGCGACCTGGGAGAGCCTGAAGTACGTGCAGTACGACGCCCAGGAGATACTGAAGCGTGTCAGGAACAACCTGGAGAAGGACGTCTCGCTGCAGAAGGTTTCCATCGAGGAGAGCAGCCACTTCCTGGAACTCCTGGACAAGACGCTGCAGTCCTACACCTACCTCGGCGAATAGTTTCAACTTTTTTTAAAGTTCCATTTTTTGCTGTCGATACTGTACAGGGGAAAGCCGACCGGTTTTCCCCTGTTACTGTTTCATGGGCGGCATAACCGGCATTTTTCAGGGTTTAGGATTTGGACTTTTTAAGAGGGCTGTGTTAAAGTTTTGATCTTGTGGCAACAGGTCGCACCTCGCTTGACACAACAGCGCGGGACCCATCTCGTGGTATGGAGGACGCAATGCTCATTCAGGTCAACTACGCCGACGACAAATACGACTACGTCAAAGACTTCATGCTGGAGTCTCTAATCCAGTCCGGCGCCATTTCCAGCTTCAGGCGCACGTCCGGATGGGTCCGCATCGGGGTTGACCCGATACGTGCCCCGCGCCGCGAGCGGTACAGCGGAGTCGAGAGAAGGCACGCCACTGCCTGATCCCGCCCCCTTGACGATCGCCGAAAAGCCTCCTGCCCCGCGAGAGGCTTGACCGTCGCCCCCCCTGCATCTCCCTCACATCTTCGCGCTCTCCTCTCGCGTTCATCTTCCGAGACAGCTCACCATCTACTGTGCCGACAACTCCGGGCATAATTCTCATTATGGATAAACCGGATCTTAATGGTATCATTGTTCCGTGCACATCCATATGTCGTTTTAGGTTCACCAAATGACCAAGAGGAGGACAGTCATGATGAGAGTCACAGCGGCCCGTATTGCAGGTTTCGTAATGGCAGCGTTTCTAGTAGCAGCACCGGTCCTCGCCTCGGCTGCCACCTGGAACATAGACCCCGACCACACCAGCATAGGTTTCAAGGTCCGGCACTTGATGGTTTCCAACGTCAAGGGGGTGTTTGGTAAGGTTTCCGGCGTGGTTCACATCGATGACCGCGACCTTGCCAAGTCCTCGGTGACGGCGACCATCGACACGACCTCTATCGATACCGGCGTCGCCAAACGCGATGCCCATCTCAAAAGTGCCGACTTCCTGGACGTGGCCAAGTATCCAACCATGACCTTCGTCTCCACCGGGGTAACCAAGGGGAGCGGTGGCGGTTTCAAGGTCCTGGGTAATCTCACCCTGCACGGGGTCACCAGGCCGGTGGCGCTCGAAGTCGAGGGGCTTTCGCCGGAGGTCAAGGACCCCATGGGCACCATCAGGCGCGGTGCCTCCGCAAGCACCACCATCAACAGGAAGGATTTTGGGCTCACCTGGAACAAGATGCTTGAAGCGGGGGGTGTCGCGGTCGGCGACGAGGTGAAGATCAACATCGAGGTTGAGATGACTCAGGCCAAGTAGCAACCGGGCACCGGGACTGGTCGAATAGGGGGCGTCCTCGGGAAGGGGAGGCCCCCTTCCTTTTCAACAGTTGAACAGCGGCAGCGGGCGCATGTGGCGGTTATACACCTGCCGGACGTGGAATAGTCCCTGTATTATCGGACTGTTGCGGCTCCGGCAGGGCGCGTGGGTCCAAAAACGGGCGCGAAGGTGTATGAAAAAAACATACTATCGGGTGCGCCGCTTTACAGGGGGGAGAGCGTGCGTGACGAATAAGTATGTGTAATTGCGTGGTGTTCGGGTGTGCCGGGGCAGGGGGGAGGATCTGGCACGCTTGATGCTCTTCATGAATCCAGCAGGCTAACGACCGATCCTAAAAGGAGGATGTCATGAAAGCGAGAGCACCTATTACCTCGATCATCGCAACAGTCGCATCGGCAACGTCGGCTTTTGCCGCCAATGGTGCGCAGGCGGACGAGCCTGGCATCCTTGTCTGGGCTTTCATGGGCTTTGCCGCCGTCATCGTGGCGGGACAGATGGTTCCCGCGGCCATGCTGGTCATCGGTGCGGTGAAGGCGCTGTTGGGCAAACCGGAGGCTGCCAAGTTGAAGGCGTAACAAGGATGGTGTAGTCCGCTGTAACGAGAAAAGCCGCTCTTTCGAGCGGCTTTTACTTTTTACCTTTGTCATGATCTTGCGCTAGTCCCCTCTCCCTCCGGGAGAGGGTGCCCGAAGGGCGGGTGAGGGAGCGTTTTCAGGGAGAGGTACTTCAATCCTTGAGCCGTTCCGCCAGCAGTTCCGCGGTGTGCTTCACCCGCACCGCTGCGCCATCCTGATCGAACCCGCCGCTGATCTGCAGCACGCAGCCGGGGCAGTCCATCGCCACGAGGGAGGCGCCGGTATCCTTGATGTTTTTAAGTTTCCTCTTAAGGATCGGCGCCGAGATCTCGGGGAGCTTCATGGAGTAGGACCCCCCCATGCCGCAGCACATGTCGCACTCGAACATCTCCTCCAGCTCATACCCCGCCTGCTGCAGCAGCTCGCGCGGCTGCTCCGATACGTTCAGCGTCCTCTTCAAATGGCAGGAGTCGTGATAGGTGATCTTGCCCAACTGTTCACCTTCCTGGAAGCTCAGGCGCCCTTGGTCCACCAGGCGCTTGACGAGCGTGGCGAGATCGACCGTCTTCCCGGCAAGTATGCGCGCCTTGTCCAGCCACTCGGTCCGCCCGACCGCCTCGAGCGTCTTGGCGAAGTCGTGGGCGAGCGCCACGGTGCAGGTGGGACAGGCGGAAACGACGTACTGGGCGTCCTGCTCCAGGAGTGCTGCAATGTTGTCGGCCGCATTTTGGGCGGCGACTTCGTAGGCGCCGCTATAGAGCGCCGGTGCGCCGCAGCAGGTCTGCTCCTCGGGGAATACCACCTCGATCCCCGCCTTGTTCAGCAGCTTCACCAGCGCCACACCCGTCTCCGGATAGGCGAAGTCGATGAGGCACCCGGCGTAGAATACCGCCTTTTCCTTCCCCTTGGGCTGCTCGATTCCGGGATGGATATCGCGGAACGGCTTGTCCGCTATGGCCGGTAGGCTGCGGCCGTCGGTGAGCTCGGAAAGAAAGAGCGGCAGGTGGCGGATGAATTTCCCTGAGGTGAAGGGTTTGCCGGCCACGGATGCCGCCCGCAGCATGCCGTGGAAGAGCTTCCTGTTGTTCACCACGCTGAAAATAGCTTTCTGGACCAGGGGCTGCCCCTTTTCAAGCACCAGTCTGCGCCGGATTTCCATGATCATCTCGGGTATGTCCAGCTTCCCCGGACAGACCTGGGTGCAGTTGCCGCACTGGATGCAAAGCCCCTGAATCTCCTCGGACTTCTTCAGCTCGTCGAACCAGGCGGTGAGGATGGTGCCGATCCCCCCGGTGTAGACCTTGCCGAAGACGTGCCCTCCCACCAGGCGGAAGATGGGGCAGACGTTGAGACAGGAGCCGCAGCGGATGCACTGCAGGGCCTGTTTGAATTTAGGATCCTTGGCCATGTCGGTGCGCTGGTTGTCCATCAGGATGATATGCAGGTCCTTCAGCGAGCCGTCGTCGTTGGGGGTGGGGCCAGAGATGATCGAGACGTAGCTGGTTAAAAGCTGCGCCGTGGCGCTCCTCGGGAGCGCATCCAGGATCGGGACCACTGTCTCGAACTTCTCCACCAGCTTCTCGACCCCGACCAGCGCCACGTGGACGCGGGGGAGGGTGGTGACGAGGCGCGCGTTACCCTCGTTGGTCACAAGGACGATGCTGCCGGTTTCCGCGACGGCGATGTTCGCGCCGGAGATCCCCATGTCCGCAGCGAGGAACTTCGGCCGCAGCTCGTTTCTGGCCACCTTGACCAGGCGCGGGATGTCGGTGTCGAGACGCTCATCGACTTCCTTGCTGAAAATCTCGGCGACCTCCTCCTTGGTCATGTGGATGGCCGGCATTACCATGTGGGACGGGGTCTGGCCGGCCAACTGGATGATCCACTCGCCGAGGTCGGTCTCCGCAACTGAGATCCCCTCCTTCAAAAGGGCCTGGTTCAGGTGAATTTCCTCAGTGGCCATCGACTTCGACTTCACCACGTTCTTCACGCCGTTTTCACGCGCGACCTTGAGGATATACTGTTTCACCTCTTCAGGGTCGCGGGTGCGGAACACCTTGGCGCCGAGGGCCTCCGCGTTCATGCGGAAGGTCTCCGCTACTTCGTCCAGGTGGCAGGCCGCGCCCGACTTGGCCTCGGCGATGCGGCCGCGCAAATCCTCGAAGTCGATTCCCTCGTAAGCCTTGGTGCGGTTCACCTTGTAGGCCTCGGAGAACTTCCCCAACGCGCCGGTGAGGTTGGCGTCGTTCAAAGCCCGGTTGATGGATGCCTTGAATTCCCGTTTCATCTTTTCTCCCCTCCCAGCTCGTCCACGAACAGTATGATGAGCCGCTCCGGCCCGTGTACGCCGATGGTCAGAACGCGCTCGATGTCGGCGGTGCGGCTGGGGCCGGTGATGAAGGCTATGAAGCGGCTGTTGGCCGGGTTGATGCGGGAAAAGAGGGATGTCTTGTCCGCGAGGATGTTGCTGGTGGGCACAAGCGCGATGTGGATGCCGGTCAGCGCGGAGGCAAGGCGCTGGTCAGCCGCCGCCTGGTCCTGAACCAGGGAACCGGTGTCGGCGACCGCGAAGGACATGTCGCTGATGCCTACTTTCGCCTGCGCCGCGCGCTCCCTGGTCACCTCGAAGCTAAGCCCCGGCACTCCCCTAAGAACCTCCCGGCCCACCGCATCCAGGAAAGGACCTTGGGCCCAGACCGCATAGATGCCGGGATGATCGGCGATACCTTCCTGCTTCAGGAAGGACAGGACGAATTCGACGGCGTCACTACAGGTGGTGACCCTGTGCACCTCCGCCCCGACCCCGACTGCCCTGGCCTTGAATTGCTCGTACATGCTGTTCTTCCTCCATCACTTTTAGCCTTACCCGCTGGTGTGCGGCCGACCTCACCATGCTGGCCGTTTGATGAGGGTAAAGCTGTTTTAAATTCTCCGGAACCTGCCGTGATTCTCTGTCATACGTTCGTTCGGTGAGATGCGCGTCAGGTATATGAGAAAAAAGATATTACCATATGGCCAAATTACTCTAGTCCAAAAAACGACATGAGTAAAGCTGTTTATATGCCGTATGCAAAATAACTTGACACTGTTATGAAAAGGTGGTTAATTGGCCTTACCAAAGTGTATAACTTGGTTTGATTGCCCGGTTCTCCGCATCTCGTGCCATGGGCGTCAGCTAGCAGGGGCCGTTTACGAGCCTATTCGATCTCGTTGCAGATAGACAACTTTTTGCCGCCCATACCAGCATCACGAACCAAAGGAGAACTTCAGTCATGCCATGGATTCAGAGCTACACCCCCGTTGCGGGAAGCCTCGCGATGTCCGCGCTGGTTGCCGCCATACCTCTCGTCGTCATCTTCGTCTGTCTGGCCGTATTCAAGATGAAGGCCCACAAGGCCGGCCCGCTCGCGGTCGCCTCCGCAATCGCCATCGCCATCTTCGTCTGGCAGATGCCGGCCAAGCTCGCGGGGCTCGCCACCCTGCACGGCGCCGCCTTCGGCCTCTTCCCCGTCTTCTACATCGTGGTAACCACCATTCTCCTCTACAACATCACGGTCAAGGGGGGGCAGTTCGAGGTCATCCGCGCCTCGCTGGCGGGATTGACCGGTGACCGCCGCCTGCAGGCCCTGCTGATCGCCTTCTGTTTCGGCGCATTCATCGAAGGCGCTGCAGGCTTTGGCACCCCGGTGGCCATCGCAGGCGCGACCCTCGTGGGCTTGGGCTTTCGTCCCTTCTACGCTGCGGGCGTCTGTCTCATCGCCAACACCGCTCCGGTCGCCTTCGGCGCCATCGGGATCCCGGTCGTCGCGCTGGCCGGCGTCATGGGGTACGACGACGCTGGCCTCATGAAGCTTTCCACCATGGTGGGGCGGCAGCTCCCCTTCATCTCCATCTTCATCCCCTTCTACGTCATCATGATCATGGCGGGGTGGAAAAAGACCATTGAGGTGCTGCCGGCTATCGTCGTCTGCGGCGTCACCTTCGCCGTGGCACAGTGGGGCACCGCGAGCTACCTCGGCCCCTACCTCCCGGACGTAACCGCCTCGCTTTTGACCCTGGCCGCGCTGGTGGTCCTGCTCAAGTTCTGGCAGCCGCCGACAGTCTGGACCTTCGATCACGAGCCGGAGTTCAGCGGCAAGGAAAGCCACGACTACACCGGCGCCGAGGTGTTCCGCGCCTGGGCGCCCTACCTGGTGCTCACCATCATGGTGCTCGTCTGGGGCATCCCTTCGGTCAAGACCTCTCTGGACAAGAGCAAGGTCGTCATCCCCATCGCAGGCCTCGACAACGCCATTGTGAAGAAGGTCTCCAAACCGGAGGACGGCATCAAGAAGGTCGCGGCGGTCAAAGCCGAAGCAGCCAAGCAGGCGGCGCTGCTCTCCCCCGCTGACGCCAAGCAGGCCGCGCTCGCGGTCGGCCTGACCGAACTGCAGGCGCTCGAGGATAAGGTGCTGGCAGTCGAGCAGGGCCTCCCCGCGGGCAAGCCGGTAGTGACGGCCGAGCGGCTCGCCGCCTATGACGCGGTGGACAAGAAGCAGAAGGACCTGCAGAAGATCCAGAAGGAACTGGTAGAGGCGAAGTCGGTGGACAAGGCGCAGTTCAAGGCGCTGGACAAGGCTGTCACCGACCAGCTCCCGGCCAAGGTTGCGGCCAAGTTCACCTTCAACTTCATGTCCGCAGCAGGCACCGCCATCCTGATCGCTGCCATCATCTCGGCGCTCATCTGCGGCGTCGGCGTCGGCTCTTTCTTCCAGGTGCTGGGCAAGACCCTGTACGACATGCGCTGGCCCGCAGTCACCGTGGCCTCCGTAGTCGGCCTCGCCTTCGTGATGAACGCCTCGGGCATGACGACCAGCATGGGCATCTCCTTCACCAAGGCGGGCGCCATGTTCCCGTTCCTCTCTCCGTTCCTCGGTATGCTCGGCGTGTTCCTGACCGGCTCGGACACCTCCAGTAACGTCCTCTTCGGCGGCCTGCAGAAGGTGACCGCTGAGCAGCTCGGCATGAACCCGCTCCTGACCGGTGCCGCCAACACCAGCGGCGGCGTCATGGGCAAGATGATCTCACCGCAGTCCATCGCGGTCGCCTGCGCAGCTACCGGCCTCGTGGGCGAGGAAGGGAACCTGTTCCGCTTCACCCTGAAGCACGCCCTGTTCCTCACCACCATGATGGGCATCATCGTGGCGCTGCAGGCTTACGTCTTCCCCTGGATGATCCCCTGATAGAAGGCAGTAACTCCCCGGGAGGCCGCACCTCCCGGGGAACTCCCGGCGCCTTTGCGGCGGCGGGAAGCGCAACGGTCCCTGCCGCGCACCTTCCTTCCTGAATACCGCGTGCAAGACCACCTGAAAACGCGAAGGGCCCATGGTATGGTGACAAACCTCATCAAGATAACCTGGCAGACCGTACTCCTGTGGCTGGTATTCCGCCTCGGCGTGTACCTGGTCGGCGCCCTCGATCTCTCCCTCCCCGGGAATGTGGCGGGGATGCTGCTCATGTTCGCCCTGCTGGCGAGCGGCGTTGTGCAACCGGCCTGGATCGAAACTGGAAGCGGGTTTCTCCTGAAGCACTTCGCCTTCTTCTTCATCCCGATCTCGGTGGGGCTCATGTCCTTCGGTCCCCTGGTGCGGAAAAGCGGTTTGGCGCTCCTCGCGATCCTGTTGTTGAGCGCGCTGGCCGGGGCAGCCGTGACCGGTATCTCGGTGCAGTTGCTGCAGCGCAGGAGGGAGCCGTGAACCTGACTCTCTTCACCCTCTTCGTGCTGCTTACCCTCGGTGCGTACCTGGCCACCCGCCGGCTCTTTCTCACCTACCGCCACCCGCTTTTGAATCCGGTCTTTCTCAGCACCGTCGCTATCATAGTGCTGCTGCAGGCGACCGGGCTCACCCTGGAGGATTACCGCCCCGCAAAGGACGCCATGACCTTCCTGTTGGGGCCGGCCACGGTGGCGCTGGCGCTTCCGCTGTATCACAACCGGCAGGTGCTGAGCAAGCACGCGCTCCCCGTGCTCTCCGGAGTCGCAGCGGGTTCCCTGACCACCATGGCCACGGCGCTTGTGGCCGGACGGGTCTTGCATCTCGACGATGGCGTGCTCCTCTCCCTGGGGCCCAAGTCGGTGACCGTGCCGATCGCGGTGGAGATCTCCCGCCTGGCCGGAGGCGATGCGAGCCTCACCGCCGCCTTCGTAGTCGCCACCGGGATGATCGGCTCCATCGCAGGCCCCACGCTGCTCACCCTGTGCCGCGTGCAGAGCCCGGTCGCGCGCGGGCTCGCCCTGGGCACGGTGTCACATGGACAGGGGACCGCCGTCGCGCTCCTGGAGAGCGAAACCGCCGGCGCCATGGGTGGGGTTGCCATGGCCATCGCCGCCGTTTTCACCGCGCTGGTGGCCCCATACTATCTGCCTCTTTTCCTGCGCTAGCAGCGACAGCGGCTAACGGTTCAATCTCACACGAACGAAAGGAACGAACGCCATGGAACATAGCTTCATAAAGGCCCTCAGCGAGATAGTTGGGGAACAGTACACCCTTTCCGACCCGGAATCACTGGCCTGCTACGGTTACGACTCGACCCCTGAACTGCAGAGCCGCCCGGGGGTGGTCGTGCTTCCGGGGAGGTCCGAAGAGATCGCCAAGGTGCTGGCGCTGTGCGACGGCGCGGGTGTGCGTGTCACCCCGCGCGGTTCGGGCACCAACCTCTCCGGCGGATCCATATCCTTTGATGCCGGCGTGGTGCTGCAGACCAGCAGGATGAACCGGATTCTCGAGATCGACGAGGAGAACCTGACCGCCACCGTCGAGACCGGCGTGATCACCTCGACCCTGCACCGCGAGGTGGAGGCGAAGGGGCTCTTTTATCCCCCCGATCCGGGCAGCATGAACATCTCCACCATGGGGGGGAACGTGGCCGAGAACTCCGGCGGCCTGAGGGGACTGAAGTACGGCGTCACCGATGACTACGTCATGGGGTTGAAGACCATCCTCGCCAGCGGCGAGCTGCTCAAGACCGGCGGCAAGGTGGTCAAGGACGTGGCGGGGTACAACCTGAACCAGCTCCTCGTCTCCTCTGAAGGGACCCTCGGCGTCTTCTCCGAGGTGACAGTGAAACTGATCCCCAAGCCGCAGGCCAAGAAGACCATGTTGGTGCATTTCCCGCAGTTGGAGCAGGCGGCGCTCACCGTTTCCCACATCATCGCGGCGCGCATTATCCCTGCGACGCTGGAGTTTCTGGATCGCACCACCATCAAGTGCGTCGAGGACTACGCCCACGTCGGGTTACCCCTGGATGTGGACGCCGTGCTTCTCATCGAGGTGGACGGGCATCCCGCCCAGGTGGAGGAGGACGCGGCCGGCATCCGTGATATCTGCGAGCGGCACCATTGCTCGTTCTTCCAGACCGCCGCCGGCCCCGAAGAGGCACTGAAGCTTGCCACCGCCCGCCGCGTCGCGCTCTCGGCCCTGGCCAGGGTACGTCCCACCACCATCCTCGAGGACGCCACGGTGCCGAGGAGCTGCATTGCGCCCATGGTGAAGCTGATCCAGGATACCGCCAAGAAGTACGACCTGTTGATCGGCACCTTCGGTCATGCAGGCGACGGCAACCTGCACCCCACCTGCCTCACCGATGAGAGGAACCCGGACGAGATCAAGAGGGCCCACCAGGCGTTCGGGGAAATATTCGAGGCAACCATCGCCATGGGTGGGACCATCACCGGCGAGCACGGCGTGGGCGTAGCCAAGAAGAAGTACCTTCCGAAGCTGGTGGGGGAGTCGGGCCTGAAGGTTATGCGCGGCATCAAGGGGGCCTTTGACCCGAGGGGCACCCTCAACCCAGGGAAGATCTTCTAGTCGGACGTCAGACCAGTCAGACCAGTCAGAAAGAAAGAGGCCATAATGGATTACGTCAAGCTGATCAACTGCATGCGCTGCGGCATGTGCCTGCCGCATTGCCCGACCTATAAGGAAACCTTCCTGGAGACAGCTTCGCCGCGCGGGCGCGTGGCGCTGGTGCGCAAGTTCCAGGAGGGGGAGCTGGTGGAGAGCGAGAAGTTCCTCGAATACGTCTCCCTATGCCTTGATTGCCAGGCCTGCGCCTCCGCCTGCCCCTGCGGCGTGAATGCCGGCGAGCTGGTGGCGGAGTTCCGCTGCGAGAGAAAACAGGAACAGGGGCTTTCGACCATGGAGGAGCTGATCCTCAGAAAGCTGGTACCGCACCCGGACCGCCTGGAGGCGGCGACGGCGCCGCTTAGGCTCTACCAGCGCACCGGCCTGCAGAAGGTGGTCCGCTCGCTGGGGCTCTTGAAGGTGTTCCCGGCGGCACTCGGGAGGATGGAGGGGCTTTTGCCGAAGCTCCCCGAGGCGCCGCTGCGCCAGACCATCAGCGAGGTGACCCCTGCGGTGGGTGAGCAGAAAGGGACGGTCGGCTTCTTTCTCGGCTGCGTCATGAGCCTCATCTTCACCGAGGCGAGTCTCGCCACCGTTCAGCTCCTCTCCACCCTGGGGTACAAGGTGGTCACGCCGAAGGACCAGAAGTGCTGCGGCGCGCCCAACATGCTGGGGCACGACATCGACGGGCTCAAGGAGGCGGCGCGCTTCAACACCGACCTGTTCCAGTCCCAGGAGCTCGACTTCGTCGTAACCGATTGCGGCGGTTGCGGGGCCGAACTCAAGAAGTACGGTCACCACCTGGACGGCGAAGCTGCCGCCACCGCTTTCAGTACCAAGGTGCGCGACATCTCAGAGGTCCTGGCCGCCGAAGCGGGTGCGCTCAAGGAGAAGCTTAAGCCCCTGCCGCTCAAGGTGACCTATCACGACCCGTGCCATATCGCCCATTGCCAGGGGATCCGCAGCCAGCCCCGCGCCCTTATCAACCTGATACCGGGGATCGACTTCCGGGAACTTCCCGAAGCGGATGCCTGCTGCGGCTCGGCCGGCACCTACAACATCGAGAAGCCGGAGATGTCGGACCGGGTACTGTCGCGCAAGGTGCAAAACGTCCAGAAGACCGGCGCCGATTACCTGGTCACCAGCAACCCCGGCTGTCTGTTGCAGCTGAAAAAGGCGCTCTCCGAGGCCACTCCGCCGGTCAAGGTGATCCACTTGACCGAACTGTTGCAGATGAGCCTCAACGGCTGAAGGGGAGGGGCGCGGTACGCCGAAAAGGTGTTGACGTGTGCGTCAAATTGACGCGGTTGGCGCGGCCAGACTCCAAAAATTTTGTTGCCTTAGCCACTCTAATGTAGTATCGGTGCCTCATGAAATTTACGCCGATTAAACCCAAAAAGGTGTCGACGCAGATCGCGGAACAGATCCGCAGCTCGATTCTGGCGGGTGAGTTCAACCCGGGCGAGAAGCTTCCACCCGAGCGCGAACTGGCCGAGTTGTTCGGCGTTTCCCGCCCCTCGGTGCGTGAAGCGCTCAATATCCTCACCTCGTCCGGCCTGGTGGAGACCTATCAGGGGGGAGGGACGCTGGTCCGCTCCCTGGTTGAGAACTCGGCCGGCATGCCGCTCAGCGAGTTGATCCGCATCGACGGCGACCGTGCCCTCGACGTGATCGAGGTGCGCAAGGGCATGGAATCCTGGACCGCATGGTACGCGGCGACCCGGGCGCTCCCCGAGGATATCCGGCGTCTCGAGGCCGTCATCGAAGGGATGCGGAAGAACCTTGAGGATTTGAAGCACTCCGAGGACTTCGACGCCCACTTCCACATGCTGGTGGCCCGCGCCACCCACAATGTGGTCTGGTCGCACATGATGCAGAGCATCTTCGAGGCCATGCAGGAGTTTCAACGCGATGTCTGGCGCGCCGTCTACCTCACCGAGGAAGACCAGCGGCTGCTCTTTAATCACCACCTAAAGGTCTACGAGATGATCCGCGACCGCGACGCCGACGGCGCCAGGGCGGCGATGCTGGAGCATCTCGACTTCGCGCAGAAGCGCTGTTCCGCCTACGTCTCCATGCGCGGCTCCGAGTAGCGGCGCCAGTTAAAGCTCCGAAAGGCCCGGTAGAGTTCTGCCGGGCCTTTTTTGCCTCCGCCTCACCTCTCTGCCGTGCCGGCCGCGGCAGGCGGGAGCTCGCCTGATCCCGGTGCGGGGGTGCTTTTTGGTTGAAGCGAAAATTGTTTTTGGTTATAGTTACGCGATTTATTTCCCTGCAGATAAAACCAAGGAGGGTTTCAATGATAGATTTTCTGGGCGATTGGAAGAGAACCAGTTATTGCGGCGAGTTGCGGGCCGAGCACATCGGTCAGGACGTGGTCCTGATGGGATGGGTAGCCAAGCGGCGCGACCACGGCGGGCTCATCTTCGTTGACCTGCGCGACCGGGACGGCGTCGCCCAGGTGGTTTTCGACCCGGAAAGGAACTCCGAGGCGCACGCCAAGGCCGAGACCGCACGCAACGAGTTCGTGCTCGCCATCAAAGGTACCGTTGCCGCCCGCCCGGAAGGGACCGTCAACCCGAAGATGAAGACCGGCGCGGTCGAGGTCCTGGTGAAGGAGTGCAAGCTCCTGAACCCCTCCAAGGCGCTTCCCTTCACCCTGGACGGCTTTGTCGACGTCAACGAGAACATCCGCCTCAAGTACCGCTACCTCGACCTGCGTACCGGCCAGCTGCAGCAGAACCTGATCCTGCGCTCCAAGGTGGCCCAGCTCACCCGCTCCTACCTGACTGACAACGGCTTCCTTGAGCTGGAGACCCCGTTCCTCACCAAGTCGACCCCGGAAGGGGCCCGCGACTTCCTGGTCCCCTCGCGCATCAACAAGGGCGAGTTCTACGCCCTGCCGCAGTCCCCGCAGCTCTTCAAGCAGATCCTCATGGTTTCCGGCTTCGACCGCTACTTCCAGATCGTGCGCTGCTTCCGTGACGAGGACCTGCGCGCCGACCGTCAGCCGGAGTTCACCCAGATCGACTGCGAGATGTCCTTCATCGACCGCGAGGACATCATCACCGTGATGGAAGGGCTCATGGCCCGCATCTTCACCGAGGCGCGCGGCGTGAAGGTCGAGCTCCCGATCCAGAGGATGACCTACCAGGAGGCGATCCGCCGCTTCGGCGTCGACAACCCGGACCTGCGCTTTGGCCTGGAGCTGGTGGAGCTCTCCGACATCGTCAAGAGTTCCGGCTTCAAGGTCTTCGCCGATGTGGTCAACGGCGGCGGCATCGTCAAGGGGATCAACGTGAAGGGCGCCGGCGCCATGAGCCGCAAGGAGATCGACGATCTCACCGAATTCGCCAAGATCTACGGCGCCAAGGGGCTTGCCTACGTGAAGATGACCGCGGAAGGGTGGCAGTCCCCGATCGCCAAGTTCTTCACCCCTGAAGAGATCGCCACCATGGACAAGGCGTTCGACGCGCAGGAAGGGGACCTGCTCCTGTTCGTGGCCGACAAGCCCAAGGTGGTCAACGACTCGCTCGGCAAGCTCAGGAACCACCTCGCCGCCAAGATGGGGCTCACCGACCCGAACGTGTACCGTTTTGTCTGGATCACCGACTTCCCGCTCCTCGAGTGGGACGAGGAGGAGAAGCGCTGGGCCGCCGTGCACCACCCCTTCACCGCGCCGATGGACGAGGACCTGCAGTACGTGGAGAGCGACCCCGGCCGCTGCCGCGCCAAGGCCTACGACCTGGTCCTGAACGGCAACGAGATAGGCGGCGGCTCCATCAGGATTCACCAGGAAGAGGTGCAGTCCCTCATGTTCAAGATGCTGGGGCTCTCCGAGGAGAACGCGCGCAGCAAGTTCGGCTTCCTGCTGGATGCCCTCGAGTACGGCACCCCGCCGCACGGCGGCATCGCCTTTGGCCTGGACCGTCTCATGATGCTGATCACCGGTTCCGACTCCATCCGCGACGTCATCGCCTTCCCCAAAACCCAGAAGGGGGCCTGCCTCATGTCCGAGGCGCCCTCCGGCGTCGATACGCTGCAGCTGCGCGACCTGGGCATCCGTCTCGCCGCGAAGCAGTAGGGCGGCGTCTCTTTGAGGCTTTGGGCCCGCTTCATAATCCTGCTGCTTTCTCTCTCAGCGGCGGCCTGCGCAACGCAGCCGCCGCGTTTTCGCGATGAAGCCGCCGCCAAGCTGGACCAGCTGAAACTCGAGGGGGGAGAGCGGCTGCGCCCGGCCGAGTACGCGAGTGTCCTGCAGGCCTTCCTCAAGGGCGATGCCTACCTGATGGAGGGGGAGCAGGAGGAGGCCGACCGCTACTTCCAGCTGACGGTCCTGAAGGGGGAGGTTCTCGAGCAGGACGTGGCAGCGGAAAAGGCCCGGCGCCTGGCCGAGGCGGCGCGCCTGGCCGAGGAGCGCCGGCGGGCCGAGTTGGAGCGGCTGGCCCGCCTGGAGGAGGAACGACTGGCCAAGGCCCAGGTGGCCGAGAGGGCGCGCCGGGAGGCGGCCGAGGCGGAGCGGCGCAAGGCCCGCCCCGTGGTGAAGGAGCCCCCCCAGGTCGCCTCCTGGACCGTGCGCCGCGGCGAGTCGCTGCCGCTCATCGCATCGCGCCCCGAGGTGTACGGTGACCGCAACCTCTGGCCCCTGATCTACCGCGCCAACCGGGACCAGATCCGCGACCCCAAGCACATCTGGCCCGGCCAGGTGCTGCGGGTTCCGAGAAACCTCGGTCGGGACGACTTCGCCGAGGCGCGGCGTTTCGCCCAGGAGCGACCGCTGCACTGAGACGCGCCGGTCTGTTAGACGGTATTTTTGAACGGTATTTTGTCCGGAGCGCGATTCGCTCACCGCTGAACGCGGGGCAGGGGGCGAAACACCTTCCGGGGGATCCCCCGGCCTCCCCGGTGTACCGGCCCCGTCCTCCTTTTTTCCGCTGTATTTTTAGCTCGCTTCGAGCTCTGACGCGGCTTTTCATCACCCCCTTCCTGCACTCGCTTCGAGCTCGGACGCGGTTCCGCACTTTCCCGGGCGGTTCCGCCTTTCCGGGCCCCTTTCGTTTCCTATTTAAATCCTCACGGAATTCACCCAGATTTTCCCTTGACAGTGAAAAACGTTTTGTATACTGTATACAAAATTTGAAATCCAAGTTTATCCTGCTAACATCCCATAATCCCTTATATATTTCGAGAGTCGCCGTGATGGCCCCTCACTCGGGGCGGGCGGATGGTTGTTGACGGGCTCCAGAAAGCGAATAAAACACCATGTCGGGCGATGGCAGCGTGGCTTTGCCCACCACTTTTGCATTTTGTGCTGCGCATTAAAACCAAGGAGAGATCATGACAACACAGACTAAGATCGTTTGGACCAAGATCGACGAGGCCCCCGCACTGGCAACCTACTCCCTGCTCCCCATCGTCAACGCCTTCACCAAGGCAGCCGGCGTCGAGGTCGAGACCAGGGACATCTCCCTGGCAGGCAGGATCATCGCGAACTTCCCGGAGAACCTGACCCCGGAGCAGAAGATCGCCGACGAGCTGGCTTACCTGGGCGAGCTGACCCAGAAGCTGGAAGCCAACATCATCAAGCTCCCCAACGTCTCCGCCTCCATCCCGCAGCTCAAAGCCGCCATCGCCGAGCTGCAGAGCCAGGGTTACAACATCCCCAACTACCCGGAGGAGCCCAAGACCGACGAAGAGAAGGCGCTGCACGCCCGTTTCGCCAAGGTACTCGGCTCCGCCGTCAACCCGGTCCTCAGGGAAGGTAACTCCGACCGCCGCGTCGCCAAGGCCGTCAAGGAATACGCCAAGAAGCACCCGCACAAGATGGGCGCCTGGTCCTCCGATTCCAAGAGCCACGTCTCCAATATGAGCGCCGGCGACTTCTATCACAGCGAGAAGTCGGTGACCCTGAAAGAGGCCACCACCGCCAGGATCGAGTTCGTCGACAACCTCGGCAACGTGACCGTGCTCAAGGAGAAGCTCCCGCTGCAGGCAGGCGAGGTGCTGGACGGCTCCTTCATGAACGTGCGCGCCCTCAGGAAATTCATCCAGGAGCAGATCGACGACGCCAAGGCCAAAGGGATCCTGTTCTCCGTGCACCTGAAGGCCACCATGATGAAGATCTCCGACCCGGTCATCTTCGGGCACTTCGTCACGGTCTACTTCAAGGACCTCTTTGAGAAGCACGAGGCGACCTTCAAAGAAATCGGCGTCAACGCGGACCTGGGTCTGGGCGACCTTTACAAGAAGCTCGACAAGCTCCCGGCAGGCAAGAAGGCCGAGATCGAGGCAGACATTCAGGCTACCTACGCGAAACAGCCGCCGCTGGCCATGGTCGACTCCGACAAGGGAATCACCAACCTGCATGCCTCCAACGACATCATCATCGACGCCTCCATGCCGGTCGTCATCCGTGATTCCGGCAAGATGTGGGGCCCGGACGGCAAGCTCGCCGACACCAAGTGCGTCATCCCGGACACCAGCTACTCCGAGTGGTACCAGGAGTGCATCGATTTCTGCAAGAAAAACGGCCAGTTCGACCCGACCACCATGGGCGCAACCTCGAACGTCGGTCTCATGGCGCAAAAAGCCGAGGAGTACGGCTCCCACGACAAGACCTTCGTCGCACCGCTCAACGGCACCATGCGTGTAGTCGACGCCGCCGGCGAAGTGCTGATCCAGCACCAGGTCGAGCAGGGCGACATCTGGCGCGGCTGCCAGGCGAAGGATCTCCCGATCCGCGACTGGGTCAAGCTTGCCGTTAGCCGCGCCCGCGCAACCGGCGCCCCGGCCGTCTTCTGGCTGGACAAGAACCGCGCCCACGACGCGCAGATGATCGAGAAGGTGAACACCTACCTCAAAGACCACGACACCACCGGGCTTGAGCTGCACATCATGTCCCCGGTCGAAGCGATGAAGTTCACCCTCCCCAGGGCCAAGGCCGGCAAGGACACCATCACCGTGACCGGCAACGCCCTCAGGGATTACCTGACCGACCTGTTCCCGATCCTCGAGCTCGGTACCTCCGCGAAGATGCTCTCCATCGTTCCGCTTCTGGCGGGCGGCGGCCTCTTCGAGACCGGTGCGGGCGGTTCCGCTCCGAAGCACGTGCAGCAGTTCCAGCAGGAAGGGTACCTGCGCTGGGATTCCCTGGGCGAGTTCCTGGCCCTGGCCGTCTCCCTCGAGCACCTGGCCGCCACCTTCAAGAACGAGAAGGCGGCACTCCTCGCCGAGACCCTCGACGTCGCCAACACCAAGTTCCTGGATCAGAACAAGAACCCGGCTCGTAAGGTCGGCCAGATCGACAACCGCGGCAGCCACTTCTACCTCGCCATGTACTGGGCCGAGGCCCTCGCCGCCCAGACCAAGGACGCCGACCTCGCCGCCCGTTTCGCCAAGGTCGCCAAGGAGCTGCAGGCAAACGAAGAGAAGATCAACGCCGAACTCATCGGCGCCCAGGGCAAGCCGGTGGACATGGGCGGCTACTACCACCCGGACGACAAGAAGACCGAAGCGGCTATGCGTCCCAGCGCAACCCTGAACGCGATTATTGACTCAATCGTCTAAGAAGCGTAAACAGTAGTTTTCCGTGTACGACAGACATCCCATTTAATTAACGGAGGAACAAAACATGGCACGTAAGAAAATCGCACTTATCGGTGGTGGTCAGATCGGCGGCGTCCTTGCTCAGCTTGCGGCTCTGCGTGAACTGGGTGACGTGGTGATGTTCGACATCGTGGAAGGGCTGCCGCAGGGCAAGATGCTGGACATCGCCGAGGTTGGCTCGGTTGACGGCTTCGACTGCTGCCTCAAGGGGACCAACAGCTACGAGGACATCGCCGGCGCCGACGTCGTCATCGTCACCGCAGGTCTGCCGCGCAAACCGGGCATGAGCCGTGACGACCTGATCGAGGTCAACTCCAAGATCATGACCTCCGTTGCCGAGGGGATCAAGGCCCACGCGCCGAACTCCTTCGTCATCGTCATCTCCAACCCGCTCGACGCAATGGTCACCCTGTGCCAGAAGATCACCGGCTTCCCCTACAACCGCGTCATCGGCCAGGCCGGCGTCCTCGACTCCGCCCGCTTCAAGACCTTCATCGCCTGGGAACTGGGCGTCTCCGTCAAGGACGTGAACGCGATGACCCTGGGCGGCCACGGCGACGACATGGTGCCGCTGGTGCGCTACGCCTCCGTGAACGGCATCCCGGTCATGGAACTGCTCGAGAAGAAATACAAGGACAAGGCCAAGGCCAAGGAAATCATGGACGCCATGGTCAAGAGGACCCGCGGTGCAGGCGGTGAGGTTGTCGCCCTGCTGAAAACCGGTTCCGCCTTCTACTCCCCGGCTTCCTCCGCCATCTGCATGGCAGAGTCCATCCTGAAGGACCAGAAGCGCGTTCTCCCGACCTGCGCATACCTGAACGGCGAGTTCGGCGTCAAAGGCTTCTACGTCGGCGTTCCCTGCGTCCTGGGCGAGAACGGCGTCGAGGCGATCCTCGAGTTCGAACTGGATGCCGAAGAGCAGGCCATGATGGATAAGTCGGTTGCCGCCGTTAAGGAACTCGTTGGTTCCATGAAGTAACAGGCAGCTTGAGTCGTACTACCAGGGGGTAGGGAGGTTTCCCCTCTCTACCCCCTTTTTACAAAAACAGACAGTTTGGGCCAAAATCCGAGCACTTGCATTTTGTAAACACTATGTGTTATAACCCCACAATTTGCACAGCCTGCGAGGGCAATTTGTCAAAGGAGCTACGTTGATGGAGAAAACACCGGCGAACATCGAGATCATCGAGAAGTACTGCAAGGGGTGCCACATCTGTGTGGAATTCTGCCCCACCAAGGTCTTGGAAATGAAGGGCTTTGTAGCAAGCGTCAAGAACCTTGAGGCCTGCATCAAGTGCATGCAGTGCGAGCTGAGATGCCCTGACTTTGCAATCAAAGTATCGTAAACAATCTTAGGAGGTATGAAAGTGGCTAAAAAAGTTGCATTCCTTCAGGGGAACGAAGCTGCCGCACAGGGGGCACTCTACGCCGGGTGCACGTTCTTCGGCGGTTATCCGATTACACCCTCTACCGAGGTGGCAGAGGTTATGTCTGTCGAGCTTCCGAAGATCGGCGGTAAATTCATCCAGATGGAAGATGAGATCGGTGCCATGGCGTCCGTCATCGGCGCTTCCCTTACCGGCGCCAAAGTACTGACCGCGACCTCCGGTCCGGGCCTCTCGCTCAAGCAGGAGCTGATCGGCTACGCTTGCATCGCCGAGACCCCGTGCGTCATCGTCAACGTCATGAGGGGCGGCCCCTCCACCGGTATGCCTACCGGTCCTTCCCAGTCCGACGTCATGTGCGCCAAGTGGGGCACCCACGGTGACCACCCGGCCATCTGCCTGACCCCGGCTTCCGTGCAGGAACTCTTCGAAGAGACCGTGCGCGCCTTCAACCTGGCCGAGAAATACCGCACCCCGGTCATGGTCATGCCGGACGAGATCGTCGCCCACATGCGTGAGCGCATCGTGTTCCCCGAGCCGGGCGAGCTGGAAGTCATCAACAGGACCGCTCCGAGCGTTTCGCCGGCCGAGTACAAGCCGTACGACACCAGCTTCGGCGACGTGCCCCCGCTGGCCGCTTTCGGCAGCGACTACCGCTTCCACGTGACCGGCCTCAACAAGGGCCAGGACGGCTTCCCGACCACCAAGGCCGCCTGGGTGCAGGCCGAGGAAGAGCGCCAGGTGCGCAAGGTCGACGCCAACATCGACGACATCGTCCAGTTTGAAGAGTACGAACTTGCCGACGCCGAAGTCGCCATCGTTGCTTACGGCTCCACTTCCCGTTCCGCACGCTTCGCAGTGAACGAGGCGAGGAAACAGGGTATCAAAGCCGGCCTCTTCAGGATCAAGACCTTCTGGCCGTTCCCGGAGAAGCAGATCGCCGCTCTCGCCGGCAAGGTGAAGGCGTTCATCACTCCGGAGATGAACCTCGGCATGTGCACCGGTGAAGTGAAGCGCTGCGCAGAAGGTAAGGCAGCGGTCCACGGCATCTTCCGCGTTGACGGCGAGCCGATCAACCCGGGGCAGATCCTCGAAAAGATCAAGGAGGTTAAGTAACATGTCTTTTGATTACGATAAGTACATCCGTCCCGGCAAGCTGCCGCACATCTGGTGCCCGGGCTGCGGTCACGGCATTGTCATGAAGGGCCTGATCCGCGCGATCGACACCCTTGGTCTTCAGAAGAACAACACCGCCATCGTTTCCGGCATCGGCTGCGCATCGCGTCTTCCCGGCTACATGGATTTCTGCACCCTGCACACCGCGCACGGCCGCGCCGCCGCTTTCGCGACCGGCGTCAAGATGGCCAAGCCGGAGATGAACGTCATCCTGGTGGGCGGCGACGGCGACGGTACCGCGATCGGCGGCAACCACTTCATCCACGCCTGCCGTCGTAACATCGACATGACCTACATCATCATGAACAACAACATCTACGGCATGACCGGCGGCCAGTTCTCCCCCTGCACCCCGACCGGCGCCAAGGCGTCCACCACCGTGTACGGCAACCCGGACCCGGCGTTCGACGTCGCCAAGCTCGCCATCGGCGCAGGCGCCACCTTCGTCGCTCGCGGCACCGCGTACCACGCGACCCAGATCGACAAGCTGATCGCGGAAGCCATCCAGCACAAGGGCTTCTCCGTCGTCGAGATCCTGGACGACTGCCCGACCACCTACGGTCGCCGCAACAAGTTCAAGTCGGTCATCGAGATGATGAACCGCCTGAAAGACATCGCCGTTCCGGTCAAGGCCGCCGAGAAGATGACTGCCGAGCAGCTGGAAGGCAAGATCCTCACCGGTGTTCTGTACAAGGAAGAGCGTCCGAACTACACCGACGAATACGCGAAGGTCATTGAGCGCGCCAAGAAATAACAAAGGAGGAGAACCTCAGATGTCTCAGAGATATGAAATCAGATTTTCCGGGGCTGGTGGGCAGGGTCTCATCCTCGCCGGCGTCATCATGGCAGAAGCCGCTTCCATCTACGACGGCAAGCAGGCAGTTCAGTCCCAGAGCTACGGCCCCGAGGCAAGGGGGGGCGCATCCAAGTCGGAGGTCATCGTTTCCGACACCATGATCGACTACCCGAAAGCGACCGTGGTCGACGCGCTGCTCGCCCTGACCCAGGAAGCAGCCGACAAGTACTCCCACGACCTGAAGGAAGGGGGCGTACTGCTGATCGACTCCGACCTGGTGAAGAACATCCCGAAAGGGAACTTCAACACCGTAGCCTTCCCGATCATCAACACCGCCAAGAACGAAGTCGGTCGTGAGATCGTGGCCAACATCGTGGCGCTGGGCGCCATGGTGGCACTGACCGGTGTGGTCACCAAGGAAGGCGCCGAGAAGGCGGTCCTGGCCCGCGTGCCGGAGGCTTTCATGGAGCTGAACAAGAAGGCGTTCCAGATGGGTTACGAGAAGGCCATGGCAGCACGCGCCTAATCGTCCTGACATCCAGCGACACAGGAAAGGCCCGGCCTAAACAGCCGGGCCTTTTTTTATCCATAGCCTTAAGGCTTTAAATACTCTTACCTAACGCAAAGACGCAAAGTCGCAAAGGGACAAGCAAAAGCAGATACCTCAGGGGGTCAGTCTCAGATCTTCTTGTGCTGTGGGTTAGCACTCTTTGCGCTTTCGCGTCTTCGCGTTAAATTTAAAGCCATTGAAGTCTTCCACTGATCAGCTATAAAGAATAGGCCGCAGATACACTTCGGTCTTAAAGGAAGAATGCATGCCCCAGGAACTGTGTCACCTTGCCCTCAGACAGACTCTGGATCTCATCGGACTGACCGACGAGGCGCTGAAGGACCTGACCCGCCGCAAGTTCAACAGTGACGAACTGTACCACGAAGTGCTCGGGAAACTGCTTGGCGGCAACGGCCGTCGAGGCCCGCGCGGCATACTGATCGCCAACGAAGGGCCCGGTTCGGTCTGCTGCAACGGTCGCGTCTTCCACTTGAGACACGGCGCGCTCCTGGAACGCTCCGACCCGATCACCATCGAACCCGGTTCCACTTACGCAAGTAGTCTCCTCATGGTCGAAGGGGGGAGCGAGGCTGTGGCGCTCAACTGGCCGGACAGCTGTGCCAGCATAGAGGAGTTCCAGACCTTTTTCCATCCCCAGGTAGTGGCGGCCATGGGAGAGCCCATCCTCAATTTTGTGAGCTGCCGGATCAGCGGCGACGTCCGCGGTGTGATCGAGGCCTTCAACTACGCCGGACACGTGACTGAATACGATGCCGATGTACTTCGAAGCGCCGCAGTCATGATAGGATCCCTGCAGACCGTTTCCAACGGCATGCGCGAGACCGAACATGCCTTCCACTACACCATCCACGCGCTGGCACGGGCCTGCGAGGCTGCCGAGCCGGACACCGGGCGCCACATCGTGCGGGTCAACCGCTATGCCGGGGCGCTCGCGGCCAACATGGGGTTCAATACCGAATTCGTGGAGGACATCTCCTTGTCTGCGCAGATGCACGACGTGGGGAAGATCCGCATCCCCACCGAGATCCTGCTGAAAGAGGGGAGGCTGACCCCGAGGGAAATGAAGCTGGTGCGCCAGCATCCCGCGTACGGCTCCGAGATCATAGGGGACTCCCCCAGGCTTAGGATCGCCAGGGAGATCGCCATCTCGCACCACGAGAACTGGGACGGCACCGGCTATCCCAAGCGGCTCAGGGGGGAGAGGATCCCGATCTCCGGTCGCATCGTGAAGGTGGCCGATGTCTACGACGCCCTCCGCTCCCGGCGCAGTTACAAGGGGGCCATGACCCACCAGGAAACCCTGGACGTATTCAGAAACGGAGACGACCGGATCAACCCCGCCGCGCATTTCGATCCCGCAGTTTTGGCAGCCTTCTTCAGGATAGAGCACATGTTTGAGATGATCTACGACAGTTCCGTGCTCAAGCTGGGCCTCGACCGCGCCGTTGACCCGTCGAAATAAAATAGGGATTTGCGGTAAGGAACCGCGAGGGGAGGGCTGCGAGGATGTAGCGTTCCGCAACCTTACCTTGGTGGGGAGATGCCTGGAAGGAGGAGGATTGGAGGGGGATGAACGCACGAGCCCCCTCCCTGTCCCTCCCCCTCCGGGGGCGGGGACGCCTCGGTAGCTTGCTCGGAAGCTAGTGGTGAGAAGGGCGCCACTACAGCGGGAAGGGAAAGTACGTCCGCTCGCCCGTCGGGAGAGGGACGGGGTGATGGCAGGTTTTACGCTCCGGTGCCTCTGTGCAACCGCTCCACCCGGTGCTGCATGATGATCTGCTGCAGCTTCTCGGGCGGTACCTCCTTGTTGTTCAGCAGGCCTGGATCTATTCCCAACTGCGCCGCGTTCAACTTCGCCACTTCCAGCGCCTCCTCCCATCCCGGCATGGATGCATGAAAGTCCGCCGCCACCTGCAACGGCAGGAAATCCTGGATCCCCCCTTTGATGGCATCGAGCGCCAGCCTGATCTTGGTTGAATCCCGCAGTTCCTCCCACCGGTTGGCGTTATTGTGCAGCCTGTTGACCGCCTGCAGCGCGCGTTGCAGCGCGACCGGCAGACGCAGCCTTTTGCAGAAGGCAGGTACCTGCTCGGCGCCCAACGCGTCGTGCCCGTGGTGCTTGGGGTGGAGTTCCGGTGGCGTGTAGAGCTTCCCCAAATCGTGGAAAAGGGCGCAGAAGCGTGCGGTCGGATCCGGCGTCAATTGCGCCATTCGGTCCAGGACCTGCAGCGAATGCGTGAACAGGTCACCCTCCGGGTGATGCTGCGGCGGTCCAGCAGGGATATCGGGCATCCTGAAGATCTCGGGGAGGAAGTTGATGCCGATCCCGAACTCCAGCATACGGCGGAAAAAACGGGACGGGTCGTCCTTCCCTACAGCTTTCAGCAACTCCTGGGAGAACCGCTCCATGGGGATCCGTTGCAGGTCGGGAGTCCAGTCCCGGCTCCTCAGTACGGCTTCCGCCTCCGCGTCAAGGCGCCAGCCTTCACACTCGAAACGGAAGGCGCGCAGGATACGCAAAGGGTCGTCCGTGAGGCTTGTGGGACTGCAACAGCGCAGGACGCGCCGCGCGAGGTCGGGTTCGCCGCCAAGGGGATCAGAGAGTTGGCCGCTAAGCGGCATAGCCATCGCGTTCACGGTGAAGTCGCGGCGGGAGAGGTCGTCAGGGAGGGCGTCCAGCGAGGGGAGCCAGGTTACCTCGATTTTGCCGAAGGGTTCTTTGAACCGGAAGTAGATGTTGGGGGTGCTTTTCGACTCCACCAGGCGAAAGCCCAGGGCGGTGAGTTCCTGAACGGGAACCGCCGCGGCTAGGTCCACGTCCTGGCAGTCGACTCCGAGCAGGACGTCCCGCACCATCCCGCCCACCATGAAGATGGAAGCGTGCAGGTGTTTAGGGAAAAAAGCTTTCAGTTGCGAGATCAACTGGTCCAAGAATGCCTCAGTTCCCTCCCTCTCCCCCCGGGACAGGGGCGGGGTGAAGGCGTTGCCACGAAGGAGGGACCTGGCCGCGCCAGAGCCCTCACCCGGCCTTCGGCCACCCTCTCCCAGGGGGAGAGGGTATGGATGAAGTTTCGCTGGCGATTTTGCGCCTCAACGGCTTCGCGTCTTGCGTCAGGCCTGAAA
Organism: Geomonas subterranea; assembly: GCF_019063845.1. Taxonomy (NCBI): domain Bacteria; kingdom Pseudomonadati; phylum Thermodesulfobacteriota; class Desulfuromonadia; order Geobacterales; family Geobacteraceae; genus Geomonas; species Geomonas subterranea. The sequence continues at coordinate 2,140,580 of NZ_CP077683.1, read as the reverse complement.
GCCCTTTAACCCTTAGCCTTTTCCAGCAGCGCCACGTCCTCGACGTGCACCGTCTGCGGGAACATGTCCACCGGCTGCACCTCGAGCGTCTTGTAGCCGAGCTGTGCCAGGATATCCAGGTCCCGCGCCAGCGTTTCCGGCGAACAGGAGACGTAGATGATCCTCTGCGGCTTGATAGCCGCCACGCTTTTCAGCACCTTCTCGTCGCAACCTTTCCTGGGCGGGTTCAGCACGATCAGGTCGGCGCCCCCTTCCTGTCCGATCTCGTCGATGAGATGCACGGCGTCGCCTGCCTCAAAGCTGCAGTTGTCCGCACGGTTCATGGCCGCGTTGGCGGTGGCGTCCGCGACCGCCGCATCTACGACTTCGATGCCCACGACTTCGCGCGCCTTGTCCGCGAGGAACAGCGAGATGCCACCGATGCCGCAGTAAAGATCGATCACCCGCTCCTTGCCGGTCAGGCGGGCGAAGTCGCGCACCTTCTCGTAGATGATGCGGGCCGCGCCGCTGTTCACCTGGAAGAAGGAATGCGGCGACAGGTTGAAACTCTTGTCCCCGATGTAGGCCTTCAGAGTCTGCGCCTTGGTGATGGAGCGGTCCTTGTGGCCGAAGATCACGTTGCCGGTCGAGGTGTTGATATTCTGCGCCACCACGGCAACTTCGGGCACCGCCTGCTGGATGAACTTGGCCAGGTGGTGCATCTCGTTGTACCCCTCGTCGGTGGTCACGAAGACCACCATGACCCTGTTGCTCTGCTCGGCCACCCGCACCACCAGGTACCGCAGCAGCCCCATCTCGCTCTTGGGGTTGTAGATCTGCACCTTGCCCTTCTTGATCCCCGCCTTAGCGGCCTTCACCACCTTGTTGATCAGCGGGTGGTGCAGGGCGCAGTCCGCGATCTCCAGCACGTCGTGGCTGTTGCGCCGGTATATGCCGATCACCGGGTCGTTGTTCTTCCCCGCCACCACCAGCTTGGCGGTGTTGCGGTAGCCGAGCTCGCTGGGGGAGGCGATGGTATCGTGGATCACCGCGTCGGAAAGCGACGGGAACTTCCGGATCTGCCTGGTGACCAGTCCCTTCTTCCAGGTAAGCTGGGCCGGGTAGCGCATCTGCATCAGGCCGCAGCCGTCGCAGGCCCTTCCCATTTTGCAGGCGGGGGATGGGTTGCGGTCAGGAGAGGCTTTGAGGGTCTTGATGATGTTGGCGAAGGATTCCCTGCGCCCTACGTAGGTGATCTTCGCCACCAGCGCTTCACCGGGGAGACCGCCCGCCACCAGAACTCGCGTCCCTTCGTGGTTGGCGACGCCGAACCCTTCGTCGTTGGTGGAGGTGATGTGGAGCTCCAGCACCTGGCCACTTCTCAGGGCGGGCTTCCGCTCCTCGCGCTCACGCTCAGGGCGTGCCCCCTTGTCGACCCGGGCCGGCTTGGCGGCTGCTTTGCTTTCAGGAGCCCGGGGAGCTTTGAAATATTCAGGGTCGCGCTGGTCGCGCGGCTTTGCAGGGGCTGGGCGTGTTTTTTTGCCGGTAAAGGATGCAGCAGAGGGACCTGCAGGCTTTGTCTTGGAGGGATGGGCTCCGGCCGTTGCGGTGTTTCCAGGGGTGGAGTTGCGAGCTGCAAGGGATTGCCCAGGCTTTCCAGCTCCTGAGGGATGCTTTACTCTATCTCTTTTGGGTGCGTCGCTTTTATTTTTCATCCCTCTTGTTTAAAGGGAAACGGCATTCCTGTCAACCGCCGAATTGTCATAGGAAATTCATTGCAGGCTGACTTTAAGCCGCTAGACTGGACCCTGTAATCCCTTACCGCAGATATTGGGAATACTGGGTACGAGGTCGGACCGCCAGACAAAGATAGATTGGAGGTGACCATGGGTGGATTGGGAAAGATTATCCGTTGGTTTTTTTTGCTGACGCTCTTCGTTGCGGTATCGGTGCAGGCCGAGGAGGCGCGGCTTAAACTAAGCAGCCCCGCTTTCAAGCATGCCGGCAAGATCCCATCTGTTTACAGCTGCGACGGCTCCGATACCAGCCCGCCGCTCGCCATTGCCGATGTCCCCAAGAAAGCCAAGTCGCTCGCCTTGGTCATGGACGATCCCGATGCGCCTGCCGGTACCTGGGTGCACTGGGTGCTCTGGAACATCGAGCCAGCGACCAAGCAGATCGTGCAAGGGAGGGTGCCGCACGGTGCGGAGCAGGGGGTGAACAGCTGGCGGCGCAAAAGCTACGGAGGCCCCTGTCCCCCGTCAGGCCAGCACCGCTATTATTTTCGCCTCTACGCACTCTCCGAGCGCCTGGACCTCCCCTCCAACAGCACGAGGCTGGAACTCGACCGCGCCATGCGCGGCAAGATCCTGGCGCAGGCCGAGTTACTCGGGGTGTTTGCGCACCGCTGAGGGCCTAGTAGGCGAAACAATCGCAGCCGAGGTCCCAGAAACGCCGCTGTCGCGGCAGCCAGATGCGCGTGTGGCGGTGTGACGGGGCGGCCTGCTCGCGCATGGCGAGGGGAGCCGACGCACCCGACGCATCACCGCGATGGTAACCGCCGTAACTCCCCACCGGCGACCAGTCCGGGCTCACCGGCAGCGGCGGCACCAGGTTTCCGAACTCCTCGCCGCCGTACACCACCTTCCCGCCGACCACGGTCAGCACCGAATCGATCGCCTTGATCTCCTTCTCGGGGACTTCGAAGTAATCCGCGGAAAGGACCGCCAGGTCTGCCAGCGCGCCGGGTGTCAAGGTTCCCTTCTTCCCCTCCTCACCGGAAAACCAGCTGCTCCCCTCGGTGTACATTCTGAGCGCCTCCATGCGGCTCAGGTGGTTCGCCTCTGGGTAGAGCAGCGTCCCGCCGATGGTGCGCCCGCTGACCAGCCAGTACAGCGACAGCCACGGGTTGTAGCTCGCCACCCGTGTCGCATCGGTGCCGGCGCCAACCGGGATGTCCATAGCCATCATGCTGCGGACCGGCGGCGTATGTGCTGTTTCCCGCTCGCCGTAGCGGTCCAGGAAATACTCGCCCTGGAAGGCCATCCGGTTCTGTATGGCGATACCGCCGCCCAGCGCTTTGACCCGCTCCAGGTTCTCCTGGGTAATGGTCTCGGCGTGGTCGAAAAACCAGCGCAGCCCGTTGAACGGGACCTCCCGGTTCACCGCCTCGAAGACGTCCAGAAAGCGCGTGATCGATTCGTTGTAGGTAGCGTGCAGACGGAACGGCCAGCGCTTCTCCGCCAGCAGCCGCACCACCGCTGCTAGCTCCTCCTCCATCATCGCGGGGAGGTCCGGGCGCGGCTCCAGGAAATCCTCGAAATCGGCGGCCGAGAAAACAAGCATCTCGCCGGCACCGTTCATGCGCAGAAAATCGTCCCCCTGTCCCGGTTGCGTCATGGTGACCCACTGCGAAAAATCGGCCAACTCGCCCTTGGGGTGCTGCGTGAACAGGTTATAGGCGATGCGCAACGGGAGCTCTCCCGCCTTGGCCAACTCATAGATGACACGGTAGTCGTCGGGGTAGTTCTGGAAACCGCCACCGGCATCGATGGCGCTGGTAAGCCCGAGCCGGTTCAACTCCCTCAGGAAGTGGCGCGTCGAGTTCACCTGGTCCTCGAAGTTCAGCTTGGGTCCCTTGGCGAGACTCGAGTAGAGCAGCATGGCGTTCGGCTTCGCGATCAAGAGCCCGGTGGGGTTGCCGTTTCTGTCCCGCTCGATCATCCCCCCTGGCGGATCAGGCGTGTCCTTGCCGTAGCCGAGCGCATGCAGAGCAGCCCGGTTCACCAAGGCGCGGTCGTACAGGTGCAGGATGAACACCGGGGTGTCGGGCGCTGCCAGGTTCAGCTCATCGAGGGTCGGCATGCGGCGCTCCGCGAATTGAAACTCGGTCCAGCCGCCGATAACCCGAACCCATTGCGGCGGCGGGGTGCGCTTCGCCTGCTCCATGAGCATCTCTAAAGCCAGCGCGAGGGATGGGACGCCGTCCCAGCGCAGTTCCATATTGAAGTTCAGTCCCCCCCGGATAACGTGTATGTGCGAGTCGTTCAGCCCCGGGATCACCCGGCGCCCTTTCGCGTCGATCAATTGAGTGTTGTCATCCGCTGTCGCGGTCAATTCTTCTCCGCCGAGAGTCTCCACTTTGCCGTCGCGTATCGCGATAGCAGAGGCGTCCGGGCTTTGTGCGTCCAGCGTGCTGATTTTGCCGTTAAATAGAATTAGGTCCGGTCCTTTCATGTCTTGCCTCCTCAAAAAGAAGCAGTCACGGAGCACCCCTGTCTGCCGGAAGTACAACCCTTGGGAAACCTTCAACATGCGCCGCAGGCCCTGCTCCATACTCCTTCTCCCCCTGGGTGATGGCGTTGTCAGGGAGTTGGATAAGCGGAAAAACTCTCCCTCACCCGGCCTGCGGCCACCCTCTCCCAGAGGGCGAGGGTATGTTCAGCTGCCACTTCCTCAGTAAACCGCGGCTGGCCGGTGCGCCGGAGCACAGCCGTTGGGTATAACCTTCAACCTGCGCCCAGTCCCTGCCCATACTCCCTCTCCCCCTGGGAGAGGGCTGGGGTGAGGGCGTTGCCACGGAGTTGATAAGCGGAAAAACTCTCCCTCACCCGGCCTGCGGCCACCCTCTCCCAGAGGGTGAGGGTATGTTCAACTGCTACTTCCTCAATGAACCACGGCTGGCCGGCGCGCCGTGCACCATGGTGTAGGCGTACTCGACCCCCTGCCCGTAGGCACCGGCATGTTCCTTCACTACAGCGATCACCTCGTCGTAGGTTTCTTTGCGGGCCCAGGTCCTTTGGTACTCCAGCAACACCTGTAGAGAAGTCATCGGTACCGCCCCGGCTTGCTCGATCCTGCGCATTGCCGCGTTGTGCGCCGCAACGCTGGTGCCGCCCGAAGCATCTTCCACCGCGTACACCTCGTACCCCGCCTTCATGGCGTCCAAGGCGGGGAAGGCGAGGCAGACCTCGGTCCAAAGCGCCGCCATGATCAGCTTGTTTCGTCCTGCTGCCTGCACCGCCTCAACGAACTTGGGATCGTCCCAGGAGTTCATGGAACTGCGCTCGATGATGTCGTTGTCCGGGAAGATGTCCAGAAGCTGGGGCCACATGTTGCCGGAGAAGCTCTTGGTCTCGACGGTGGTGAGGATGGTAGGGACGTGGAATATCCTTGCTGCTTTGGCCAGCAGTATCACGTTGTTGAAAAGCGTTTGCCTGTCTATGCTTGAGACTCCGAAAGTCATCTGAGGCTGGAAGTCGATGAAGATGACCGCGCTGTTGGTTGGGTTTAGCAGATCCAGTTTACTCATGACAGCTACCTCCTGTGTCTTTTACCTCCAATAGGCACAGTATAGTCCTCTGGCTAATTAGTGGCGCAGGAATTTGCCAGTTGCCGCTGCCCGTCGCAGTGACGGTGGGGGGTGATCCTCCTTGCTTTTCCCCATAGATTTAGCTACTATGTCCCGCTATGAAAAAGCTCACCAGGCAGATAAAGATAGGCAACGTGCCGATCGGTGGCGGCGCTCCCTGCTCCGTACAGTCCATGTGTTCCACCGACACGAGAAACATCGCAGCGACCCTTGATCAGATCGGCCGTCTAGCCGAAGCCGGCTGCGAGATCGTGCGCTGCGCGGTACCCGACATGGACGCCGCCCAGGCCCTGGCCGCCATAAAAGTTGGCAGTCCCCTGCCGCTTATCGCCGACATCCACTTCGACTATAAGCTGGCACTGAAGGCCCTTGAATCCGGCGTCGACGGTCTGCGCCTCAACCCCGGCAACATCGGCGAGCGCTGGAAGGTGGCCGAGGTGGTCAAGGCTGCGGCCGAACGACAGATCCCGATCCGGATCGGTGTCAACGGCGGATCGCTGGAGAAGGAACTCCTGGTCAAGTACGGGCATCCGACTCCCGAGGCGATGGTAGAATCCGCCCTGGGGCACGTCCGGATCCTGGAAGAGCTCAACTACCAGGAGATCAAAATTTCCATCAAGGTGTCCGACGTGCTGCGGACGCTGGAGGCGTACCGCCTTCTCTCCGATGCGGTCGATTACCCGCTGCACATCGGCGTCACCGAGGCCGGCACCATATTCTCCGGCACCATCAAGTCTTCCGTCGGCTTGGGGATCCTGCTGCACCAGGGGATCGGCGACACCATGCGCGTGTCGCTCACCGGCGACCCGGTGCACGAGGTGCGTGTCGCATACGACATCCTCAAGTCGCTGGGGCTTCGGCAGCGCGGCATCAACTTCGTCTCCTGCCCGACCTGCGGCAGGTGCCAGATCGATCTCATCCCCGTAGCCGAGGAAGTCGAGCGGCGCCTGGCGCACCTGGACAAGAACATTACGGTGGCCGTCATGGGATGTTCCGTGAACGGACCCGGTGAGGCGCGTGAAGCCGATTTTGGCATCGCCGGAGGCAGGGGAGAGGGGCTCCTTTTCAAGCATGGTGAGATCCTGCGCAAAGTCCCCCAGGACAAGCTGGCCGATGCCTTGGTCGAGGAAGTGTTAAAACCCTAAAACCATCAGCCACAGAGGGAATCTGAGAAAATCTGAGAGAAGCAAAAGACTTTTGGTGTAAATCCTGTCTCGTTTCGGTTTTCTCAGAAGTTCTCAGATTTTTTCCGTGGCTAACAGTTTTACTTTTTGCTTTTAAATTCACTCAGAGGTCCATCTAATGCGTTATTCCCAGTACTTTATTCCTACCGTGAAGGAAACCCCCTCTGACGCGGAGGTCATCTCCCACAAGCTGATGCTGCGCGCCGGCATGATCAGGAAACTTGCCGCCGGCATCTACAACTACCTGCCACTGGGGCTGCGCTCCATCCGCAAGGTGGAGCAGATCGTCCGCGAGGAGATGAACCGCGCAGGGGCCATCGAGCTCCTGATGCCCGCCGTGCAGCCGGCCGAACTCTGGAAGGAGTCGGGGCGCTGGGAATTCTACGGCAAGGAACTTTTGCGCTTCAAGGACAGGAAGGACGCAGAGTTCTGCATGGGACCCACCCACGAAGAGGTTGTCACCGACCTGATCCGCAAGGAGATCCGCAGCTACCGGCAGATGCCGATCAACCTGTACCAGATCCAGGGCAAGTTCCGCGACGAGATCCGCCCGCGCTTCGGCCTTATGCGCGGCCGCGAGTTCATAATGAAGGACGCCTACTCCTTCGACGTGAACGAGGCGGGTGCGGACGTCTCCTACGAGAAGATGTACAAGGCCTACCGCCGCATCTTCGAGCGCTGCGGCCTGAAGTTCCGCGCCGTCGAGGCCGACACTGGTTCCATCGGCGGTAACTACTCCCACGAGTTCATGGTGCTGGCCGACTCCGGCGAGGACGCCATCGTTTCCTGCTCCTGCTGCGAGTACGCGGCCAACATGGAGAAGGCCGAGACCAGGAAGAGCGAGGCGGTGGAACACGCCGATCCCCGCCCGATGGAGCACGTCGCTACCCCCGGGCAAAAGAGCATCGAAGATGTTTCCGCCTTCCTCGGCGTCAACGCGACCCAGGTGGTGAAGACCCTGGTGCTGGTCGCCGACGGCGAACCGGTCGTAGCACTTGTGCGCGGTGATTACGACCTCAACGAGATCAAGCTGAAGAACCACCTCGGTGCGGCAGAACTGGAGATGGCAGAAGACGACGTGGTCCTCAAGGTGACTGGCGCACCCACCGGCTACGCGGGCCCGGTCGGCCTCGCCGGCAAGGTGAAGGTCGTCGCCGACCTCTCGCTGCAGGGGATGCACAACTTCGTCACCGGCGCCAACGCCGCCGATACCCATCTGAAGAACGTCAACATCGGGCGCGACTTCAACGTCGACGGATACGTCGACATCAGGAACGTGGTCATCGGCGATCCCTGCCCGCGCTGCGACAGCGGCAAGCTGGAGATCTGGCGCGGTATCGAAGTCGGCCACGTCTTCAAGCTGGGGACCAAGTACTCCAAGGCGCTGAACGCGAGCTTCCTCGACGCCAACGGCAAAGAGCAGATCATCTTCATGGGATGCTACGGCATCGGCATCGGGCGTACCGTGGCCGCCTGCATCGAGCAGAACCACGACGAGAACGGCATCATCTTCCCTATTCCCATCGCGCCGTTCCACTGCATCGTATCCGCGCTTTCCGCAAAAGATGACGAAGTGAAGGCCGCCTCCGAGCAGATCTACAACGAGCTCCTGGAAGCGGGAGTGGAAGTGCTGCTAGACGACCGCGATGAGCGTCCGGGCTTCAAGTTCAAGGACGCCGACCTGATCGGTATCCCGCTGCGGATTGTGGTCGGCGCCAAGACTCTCGCCGAAGGCAAAGTCGAGCTGAAGGAGAGAAGGGGTGGCGAGGTGGAGATCCTGCCCATCGCCGAAGCCGTAGCCAAGGTGAAAGCCGCCGTCAAAGAGGCACTGCAGGCATAAACCTTAACACCATTGGCCACGGAGGAAATCTGAGAAAATCGGAGACAGAGAAGTCAAAAGCCTTTGGGGTAACCAGTCTAAAACTTTTTACGGGTTGGTTTTCTCAGATGTCCTCAGATTTTCTCCGTGGCTAACGGTTTTGACTTTAAGGATTTGACTATGACTAGAGAAGAAGCAATCAAGAAGATCATTTTCGCCATGGACGTGAAGGAATTCAGCGACGTCCAGTACTGGGCCGAGCTCCTTTCCCAGCACGTCGGCATGTTCAAGGTCGGCAAGCAGCTCTACACCGCCTGCGGCCCGGCCGCTGTCCGCATGATCCAGAAGTGCGGCGGCGAGGTGTTCCTCGACCTTAAATACCACGACATCCCGAACACCGTTGCCATGGCCGCCCTCGAGGCCGCCAATCTCGGCGTCCAGCTGTGCGACCTGCATGCCATGGGTGGCTACGAGATGATGAACAAGACCATGGAGACCCTGGACAAGAACTTCAGCGGCTGCACCGCGCGTCCCAAGGTCCTCGCCATCACCGTGCTCACCTCCTCCAACGAAGAGACTCTGCGCGGTATCGGTATCGACCTCCCGGTCCCCGAGATGGTGGTGAAGCTCGCCAAGCTAGCCAAGAGCGCCGGTGTCGACGGCGTGGTCGCCTCTCCGCAGGAAGTGGGCCTGATCAGGGAGGCCTGCGGCAAGGACTTCCTGGTGGTCACCCCCGGCGTCCGTCCGAGTTTTGCCTCCGCCGACGACCAGAAGCGTATCATGACCCCCGCCGAAGCCGTCAGGGCAGGCTCCGACTACCTGGTCATCGGTCGTCCCATCGCCGCCGCCCAGAGCCCGGCCGAAGCCGCCCAGAAGATCGTCGACGAAATCGTAGCCGGTTAGTCATCGCGTCCACTGTAGGGGCGAATAATCATTCGCCCCCGTTTCACCGTCGCCTCCGCGTCAGTTCCCGCCCCGGGGGATGGACAGGGAGGGGGCGCGGGGGCCGGGAACAGTAATGTAGGAGCTTCCCGTGAGGAGATAAAACTCGCGCCAGGAAGCTCCACCTATTTTGAGGGAACCATGTCAAAAGAAGAAATCATCTACGGCCTGAATCCGGTCACCGAAGCCCTGCGCGGCAACCGTCGCATTTTCGAGCTTTTCGTTGCCGGGATCAGCACCGACAAGCGCCTGGAGAAGTTGCTGAAGCTTGCCGCGGAGAAGAAGGTCCCGGTGCGCCAGCGCGAGAAAGCTGACTTGGGCCGTTTGTGCGGCACCGACCATCATCAGGGCGTCGCCCTAAAGGTGGAGCCGTTTCCCTACGCCGACCTCGACGACGTGCTGGCAGGGCTGCAGGGAACCCGGGACGGCCTGATCCTGGTCCTCGACAGCGTGCAGGACCCGCACAACCTGGGCGCCCTGATCCGCAGCGCCGCCTGCGCCGGCGCCCATGCCGTCGTCATACCCAAGGACCGCGCCGCAGGCGTCACCGCCGTCGTCGAGAAGTCCTCCGCCGGCGCCACCGAGACCGTCGCCGTGGCACAGGTCACCAACATCTCGCAGGCGCTGGAGAGTTTGAAGAAAGCCGGTTTCTGGATCTACGGAGCCGACGGCTCCGCGAAACACACCCTTTACCAGCAGGACTTTACCGGTCCGGTGGCTCTTGTCATAGGTGGGGAAGGGGAGGGGATCCGCCCCCTGGTCAGGAAGGGGTGCGACGAAGTGGTCAGCATTCCGCTGCAAGGAGGCGTCAACTCGCTGAACGCCTCCGTCGCCGGCGGTATCTTCCTCTTCGAGGTAGTACGTCAGAGGCTTTGCGGCAAGAAGTAAAGAAGGATGAATGCAAGGGATCTACAATCCAAATTGATTTTGCAGTTATCCCTTTTATCCCCTTTATCCCTGTTAGTTTTCTTCAAATGTTTACATTGACTTGTTGGAAGCCGTGTAGTATAAAGTTTGAGTTGTTCATGACGCGGGGTGGAGCAGTCTGGTAGCTCGTCGGGCTCATAACCCGAAGGTCACAGGTTCAAATCCTGTCCCCGCAACCAAACGATTACAAGGGGTTAGCCGTAATGGCTAACCCCTTTTTTCGTGCCATGTGTACCAATTTGTGTACCTGTGGCGGTGACTGTATTTGAAAAGGCATCACCGATTTCGTCGGTTTTGTCTGCCCCTGTTGGCATCTTTCGGAGAAAGATGACGCCACGGAGGGCACCAATGGCAGGAATATACCGGCGCGGAACCACCTACTATGCTATGTACTACATCGGGGGGAAGAAGCACCGCAAGAGCCTCGAAACCGACGATGTGAAAATCGCGAAAGCCAGACTTCGTAAACTTGAGGACGAACTCGACGCTGGCAGCGATACACCCTTCCCGACCAAGACCTCAATTCCGATAGTCCTTGAGGCGTATATCCAGCATATGTTCTCTTACCGGGATGCAAAGAGTGTGAACCGGGATCTTTCGCCCATGCGGATCATGTTCGGAGAGGTCTGTTCCTCCTTGAAGGTGAAGAACAAGGCCATAGTGGAAAAGATTGAACACCGTGCAACAAAAAAAGGGAAGGGTGAGAAGCTTTCACCATTAGAGGCATCTTCTTTCGAGGCCCTGACTGCCAGGACGATGTCCCGGTGGCTGTCCGAATATGCGACTACAAACTGTGCTGCTCCCAAAACCTGCAACAGGTACCGCGAAATCCTACAAAAGATGTTTGCGTGGGCAACCGATGTTTATGGAATCAAGTTCCCAGGAGGGGATAATCCAGCATTGAAGATTAAGCGGTGGCGCGAAGGAGCGCCGGTAATCGTTTTTCTCACAATTGATGACATCGCCCACCAACTCTCGGTGTTGCAGGGGAAGCAACAGTTGCAGACGATGGCAGCTGTTTATATCTACGCAGGCCTCCGCCGTGAGGAAGGCCTAATGCTTCAGGGGCAGGATGTGGATCTGGAGGCAGGGTATATAAGAATTCGCTCGAAGGAGGTCTTGGGGCGTAGCTGGCAGCCCAAGAACGGGAAAAACCGGTTGGTACCAATTTCGTCGGAGCTGCGACGGTATCTCGAGACCTATAAACCAACTCCGTCCGAGGGTAACTGGTACTTTCCTTCGCCTGAAGGGGGCTGGTGGGACCCCGACAACTTTTCAGGACGCGCCCTGGCTCCCATAAACAAGGCGAATGGCCTGACATGGGGATGTGACGAGTTCAGACACACCTTTGGCAGCCAACTCGCCATGGTTGGGACTGCTCTCCAGAAGATCGCTAAGCTGATGGGGAACTCCGTGCAAATCTGTGAGCGTCATTACGCCGCGCTTCTCCCTGAAAGCTTGGTCGACTGCGTAGAATTCCCGAAAAAAGTAGATGCTGAGGCCTCACAGCCACGAACCGCTGGTCGTATGCAAATGGAAAGTGGGAGACCGCAGTTGCGCCTGATTGTTTCAAGACCTTAAAAAGCTACAGGTAGCTTATATAATGGTGGGACCCTACAAGAGAGCTGGATGGATTGCTCTTGTAGGGCTCAGCCGGTCGAGGTGCTCCAATCTTTGCATATTGCACCATCCAGGAGTGTAGGCGGTACTAGCTTTTTATTGTATCCATCTTCTATACCCGTGGATACGGCAGTAGCTGAGTAATGCGTCTCGCCATGGACCGAGGCGATCTAGCGCTGCTGTGAGACCGGTATATGGGGTGGGGCGCCATTCCGGATGATCGTAGATAATGCTGGCAGCGATCCTCTCCGAGGTCGAAAGCGCGAGGGGGGACTCCCCGGCGTCGACTCGCTCGACAATGTGTTGAATCTCCCATTCCGGGCTGTGGATTATGTGGGGTGTCATTGAATTACCTCCTCTTTTCTGGGTGTTTTGGGTAGATGCTTTGCTCACAGAAAACCTGGAGAGCCAGGTATTCTATAGGTTGAACGACGTTGTCACGCCGTACGGTTCCGCTCGAATTCTTCGACTTCAGCCAGTAGGTACCTGATATTGCCGTTTCGGCCAGATCCTAGAATAAATCTCCTGAATTTGGCTTTTTTAGCAGCACGGTCTGCGGCGCTCCGCGAGCAGTCCCAACGTTCTGCAAGTTTGTTTGGTGAAATGTAAAGGCCTCCAGCTTTTTCACTAAGTCGAGGTTCGGTTTGTGGGCGTTTCATGGTATCCTCCGCTGATTATTTGGCGGAGAATGCCTGCGTGGGCAGACAAAATAGTGAATGCCTAAAAAATATTTTCCCAAGGAATAATCTTGACTTCTCTGTATCCGTGTCTGAAAATAAAACTATACTTGCCGTAAGGCCGTCTCCATCTATCTAGATGGGTAAACATCGCCCAAGCTGGCGATTATCTTCTGCTGCGGAGTCCCGCATCTGGATGACAGCAGCAGTCTCATCGATCAGCAACCACCTACTGAAATTTGGGTGGATTGCTGCACCTCTCCCATGGCAACCAACGATGCGTCTATCTCGCGCATCGCCGTGCTGCCGCTATCGTAATGTTGCCCTACGCCTGTCTGTGTGGCACAGATCTCCGTTCGTTAATTCCAGCAATATTGAGGACCTGCCTTGTGCCGCTCGGTTGCACGTCGTTCGGGTACCGCGGTTTCGTATTGTCTGGGGCAATCAAGTAATCTTGCGCTGTGCGTGGACTGAGAACCACGCGTGCCCAAGGCGTACACTTTATACCTACCCTTTTGCCCGAAGTCTTAGATTCCCCGTTGTATTAAGACAACAAGACAATGTTTCCTGCCGAGTCTTCTTGGCTGTTCCGAGATCAGCCCAAGAGGCACCCGCCTCTGAAACTGCACCCAAGCAAGGAATCTGAAGACCATCTCCCTCAATTTGTCTTACCGCGTAGTCATCATCTCCTTATAAGCACCAAAAACGCTGCATAAGGAGATTATTATGGGAATAACAACTACAATTTCGATTGAACGTGGAGTGCTCACCGCTTATCCGAATTCGGTGGTCGACTCCGAGAAGCGCAAAGGGACATGGCGCACACGCAAGTGGGCTGGAATTTTGAAAACAGGGGAGCCGAGTTCAGACTTCCTTGAGACTTTCCTTACAGAGACGGGCGATTCGCTCGTAAAAGTTGACAAACTTAAATTACGCTCAGCTGTGGTGTTTGCTTGTGACCAATGCGAGTATGGGCGAGTGGCGGTTTATAACAGGTGGTATGGTGTAGTCGTTGGAATTACTGAAAGCTATGTGATTTTAGAGCAGTATGCTTCGCAAGAGGAGGCGTATGAATGGTCTAAATTCCATTTGATTGAACTTCCAGATTGGGCTAAATGATGTGCAATCTTGAGGATTGTAGCGGTTTGCCATCGATTTTTATCCCCCCCTATCGGCGTCTGAGGGTACCCCACCTCCTATGAAACCTTGAGCTGTCACATAGTGTGGGTGGGGCACAGAACGCCGTAGCTGGGTTAAAGTTAGACGCCGATTGACATGTCGTCTGAGTACTCCCGGCTCACTTCAGATAGTCGGCCACTCCCGCATAGATGTACATACCTGCCATGATGTCTCGTATGGTTTGTCACCAGCGAGTATGAAACACTCACCAGCAGCGAACAGAAACCCCTCATACCGTTTGCAGCCTCACCAACCCTTTTTATTTGCGACCTTAGTGGCTTAAGCCAAAACGTTGAAATGCTACCTTTGCGCTGGTGCCGAAAAGTGCCGTCTCTTTCTTTGGTGGAGGAAGCGAGCTTTGCGAGTGCCGACACCCTGAGAAAGAGACGGCACGGCTTTTCAATGTGAAAACATGCCCTTAGCGCCGGGTCTCGAAGAGACCCGGCGCGAAAATTTTCTCAACCACCCGTTTCCGCTTTCCAAAATTCCGCGCTGCTGCGCGTTTCCATATATTGCTCACCCCAGCCTGTCCTGGTCACGATCAGGATGGCAAATGTCACGCAGGAATGCCCGGTGAATACTGGGATCGCGTCCTACGGGTCGCGGAAACAACCTGCGTTCATCACGGACTCCTTGAGCCCGTGATGGTGGTTTTCGAACCATCGACACCTACACTCACCAGCTATCCGCTGGGGCTAGCTTGGTGTGTTGCCGGGTTACTGTTTGCTTGTCAAGCAGTCACCCGGCAGTACATCAACCTACGGGAGGCAAACTATGGGAAAACACGCACAGAAATTGAAACATGAGGCGCGCGGTATTATTGGCAAAAACTGGTCGGCAGCGTCGCTTACTCGGGAAAAACTTCTTGGGAACCTCGATCGAATCGCCGAGTTTGCTGCTGCTAAGGGCTACCAGCACATTTCGCAAATCGGGGGGCGTTTTGTGACCGACTTTTTTGAACACCTTAAGGCTGGTGGGAGGTCCCCATCTACCATCAGCGGCTACGCCACGGCCCTGAGAACCCTTGCGGCCGCCATTGGGAAGGTCAACATCGTCCCCCGCACTAACGAATCTCTCGGAGGTTCCAGAGCCGGCACGCGGCTCCAGCCAAAAGAACCGGATATTGAAAAACTCATAGAGGTACGCGAGAAGCTTTACACCAAAGCACAATGGCTGGGAATTGCACACGATATTCGTGCCGTTTTTGGTGTACGAGCTAAAGAAAGTCTCCTCACCCGGACCACTTTTGTGGATGCCCGTGGACGAACGCTTCTCCAGGTCGAGGGCACGAAGGGGGGACGACCTAGAAACCTTACCGTAGATACGCCTGAAAAAGGATCAGTTGTGGCCCAGTTGCGTGAGCACTTGGCCGCAACTGGTGGTAAATCCCTTATTCCTGCAAGGATGTCGCTGAAGGAGGCATATTCTTTCCAGAAAAACAGCCTCCACCGCCTTGGGGCGACGAAAGCCAATAATGCCAACGCCCACTTGGCTCGTCATGCCTATGCGCAGGCGCTTAAGGAGGCAGGCGTTGACCGAGCAGCCATAGCTCAGGATTTAGGACATGGGCGAATCGACGTTATTTCTCATTACTGCAGAAAGTGAAAAAAGGCCGCTGCTGCCGGGGAGACACCCCGGCAGCAGCGGCCTTTTTTTTGTCCATCATCGGTTTGTAACCTTAGCACTAGCGGCGGCTGCGTACCTTAAGCTACCCTGTGTACTGCTTCCGCGGGAACTATCTGGGATTTGCCACCGTCAACCGGCGCTAAGACATAATTGCTACCGTCCTTGCCCGTCACGGCATAGATCGCTCCGTGGAACGCGACCAGGCGCACCTGGAAACAATGCAACGAGTCTTGTCCGGAACGGAACAGCGAAAAGGACAGAATGCCCAACGTGAGCACAAGACATAGGATCCGGCTTACTAGGATGAGAACTTTCAATACAGTATCCTCGCTGTGAAAATGGAATGTCGAGCCGGTATCACCCTACAAATGGTTCAAAGTGGTTGTTCTGTGGTTGTTTATGGTTGTAAGTGGTTTACCAATGGTTCAGAAATGGTTCTAAATGGTTCAAAGTGGTTGTTATCGTCGGCTAGGGGAAGGGTTTATCGGCGGTGGGGTCCTGGCCCACCTTGAGATGCCGCATCCCGGCGCGGGCAGCACTCTGCGCGATCAGTGTCAGTGCTGCAGCGTTGATCTCGATGCTGCCCAAATCATCCCTCAGGCATTTTGTGATGCGGATAATCCGCTCAGTCCACTCCTGATCGGAGAGTTGGACCGTTTGGCGCAGTGCTCGCCGGAGATGCAGGGCCGTTTGCATGTACTTCTGGAATGCCCGCGATTGCTCAGCTAACGTCACCTCTATTTCGACGTCCAACTGTTTCAACTCCTCTGCCATCTTTGCATTTGCCTTCATAGTATTCCTCCTGTTAATTTGGTGTGCCTGAGCCAAGGGAGAATTCGCATGAGTTTCTGGCTGCCACACGGGCAGAAGACGCCATTCACCAGTTCAAAATGGTGGCGTTAGCACATTCGTTTCTGAGAATATCGCCGGCCCCGACATAGGTCCACATCACCTTCGCCGCAGTGATGCGTATACTCAGAGGAACTGTTGGGGCCAGAACAGTGATCAGCGATAACCACCATACTAGTGTGAGCAGCACCAGGAGGGCTAGTAGTGAGGCGGTCACTCCATTGATGATCATGCAGATGGCAAATTCGGTGGACTCCACCTTTTCACTTCGGGCCGACTTTTTCGTAATAGGGGACTGTTTCACTCTTTCTCCTAGCCTGCAGTGGGTTGAAATTTGGTGCGAATGAGACGGAAGGGGAAACTGAAAACGAGTTTTGTTTCTTCTTACGAGAGATTCTCGTCATCATTGGCGGGTATGGGGGCTGACAATCGTAGCACGAGCCGGTTCTACTGAGCTGTAATAGTGGCGGAAAGATGAATCTGCTTGTCTTCTGTGTCGCCTTGTTCTGCTTCGTTGAAGTGAAGGGCATTCCTGGAGGCTAGGTGCTGCATTCAAGCGATACCTCAGAAAACACAAGGCCAGTTCAAAGCAAAAGAAGGTGCACGATAAACAGGCGCCTAATTTGGGGCCTCTGATCGCCGGTAAAATGTTGAGGGAAAACGCTCCTGCGAAACTACTCACTAAAATAAGTGCATTCAAAAGTTCAGACTTCGGTGAATTGGTCATAAAAACCTCAAACACTAAAAATGAAAAACATAATTACATAATACGTAATTTCGTTTTGGTGTCAAGTTAAAAACTTGCATACGTAATTGTTATTTGTATAATGGTGTGGAAAGGAGACGGCATGGAGTTCGGAAGGAAATTACGGTTTTTGAGGCTAATGCAGGGGATGTCGCAGAAGGATCTGGCATGCTTGGTGGGGACGACCCCACCGTACTTGGCCAGGTACGAGGCTTCAGTTAATCACCCAAAGCGTGATGTGACCTTGATGCTGTCCCGGAGTTTGCGTGTCAGCGTGGAGTGGCTCGATTTTTCTACTGGAGCTCCGTTTCTGCTTCGGGTGTGGGCTCCTTTTGGGGAAGGGGATAGCAAAAAACATAGAGCAGCTGTCATCCGAGAGGCAGAGGCTCTTTTTCCAGAGTTCCTATCCAGCACCAACATTTTGCATGTTGTCCGATACACTGGAGGAAATAGCGATGTACATTATTTAATAGCGTTCCAAGCAATTGATTCGAGGGAGAAGCCCGCACACGACATTTCTGTCGTAATCATTTTTGTAAAAGACGAGTTGGACGAAATTATTAGTAATTGTTTTGATAGTAGCGGCATAAAGTTATACGAGTGGGATAATAATTCTGTAAATGTTGATCCTGATATAGATTCTGCAGATGTATTCGAGTTCTATATCGAAAATTTATCCATAAAGTTACCTACAGTTGATGCCAAAAAATATATCTCAGATTATATTAGATCTGAGTCGTTTGAGGAGGAAAAGCTAAGCTGGCTTATTCCTATAAATATTTATGTTCGTTCTAATACTGAACTCTCGCAAAAAAAAGCTGAGAAATTGTTATATCAGGCAATAGAAAATTTCAATTTAAATTCTTCTTCTGGGGTAAAGCTAGAAGTCCAAAAAAAGTAGTAACAGTAGGTTACTACATCTTGCAAAAACAATATCGATATTGTGACATGTCTTCCCTTGCCAAGGCGTATGCAACCGTGTGCGGCTCGCAAAAACGAAAGCCCCTGTACACAGGGGCTTCGATTGTTCTACTTCTTTGTGCCGCAGGATGCTACTCTATCACTGTGCCATCTACATCCCGAATCGCCCGAGCCACCCCGCCTGTTGCCAGTCGTTCAAGTCATTGGAAGGCGAAAGGTCGGGATGCAGCTTTTGTCATGTGCGCTCAACCTGCGTTACGTAGTGGAGGGGCTGTCCTTTTACATCAGGGATCTCATTGCTAACCCGAAACTTCAAGTAGCCAGTGGCTAGTTGCGATTGCAGGGAGGGATGTCCAGTCTTTTTGCGACCAGATTTATCTTGTCTTTTAGCTCCTTGATTTCCCCTTCGAGACGGTAGATCTCGTTGGAGTCCGCCCCTTCATTCGAGTACACGTATCGTAACTCTATCTCCTTTGCTTTTACTTCGCTTGCCAGCGGCGCCGTTTCCTGGACAAACTGCTCGACTACTCCTTTGTCTGCGCAGTTGCCGCACACGCTCCCCGCAAAAGCTGTTAAGGGGGTAACCGAAAGCGTGCCTAACACCAGTGCAATGCCTACAACGATCTTCCTTTTCATAATTCACATCTCCTTTTTAGTGTTTGGTTTCCCATCAATGAGTAGAACCCGCTGATCATGCTGGTTACATTTCGCATGCCATTTTGACTAGGTTTCTTTAAGTGTTTGTTTTACAAAGGCTTTGTCTGAGTCCAGGCTAGTTTGCTGTTTTGCTCCTCGCACAATATTCTTCTTTGCTAGAGGCTAAAATGGAGAATTTTGTGGAGTGATTGCAGACGATAGAACGCCCTCTCACTTCTCAGGTAGTAGGTCCTGGGTGAGCGGGTTCGGAAGCTCCTTGTGTAGACTATTCTCTGCCTTCTTTTAATATTCTCCAAAATCGTTGGACCGCTCCAGTACCCATTCAAAGTGCCGACCTAGAAAAACCAATGAAAATCAAGCGGCTTACCGAATGGCTAGACTGGTTGGCATGGTTGATGTAGTTAGACGCGACATGATGCATGAACCAAAGAGTCGCTGTGGGGCAATAGAAAAATAACGGTGAAAAGGAGATCCACATGTCAGGAAGAAGGATGGAGAGTTTGATTGCTGCAGGTGCGATGCTGCTCGGGGCGCTGACTTTGTTTGGCTGCTCAAAATACGACACTCCAAAGAGCGATGGTGGGAATATCAAGATACAGACTGCCACGCTGGCTGACGGTGGGGCCAGGTTTTATAAGTATGTCGACAATGACAAGGAGATCCGTTACTTCGTGGTGAAGACCTTGGATGGCGGGTACAAGGCAGCCTTTGACGCCTGCGATTCTTGTTATCGCGACAAGAAAGGGTACGAACAGCAAGGTGGCGTGATGAACTGCAAGAACTGCAACCAGAAGTTCCCCATCGACCGCCTGGGGCCAAATGCCACCGGCGGCTGCAATCCAGGCTATCTGCCGGTAAGTGTTCAGGGTGACATGATTTCAATTTCAGAAAGTACCCTGAAGGATGGAGCAAAATATTTCTAGCGGTGAGGGCGCTCAATTGGACGACTTCCCGCCAGAAAAGTTATTTATGCACAAACTAACAGCCATACGACTAGTGTCACTGGTGGCGTTCATAGTGGGCATAAGCCTGCTGCATTACGTGACGCCGCTTAGCCTCCCTTACCTGCATGCCATTTTCCAGCGGCTGTACTATCTCCCAATCATCCTCGCTGCTCTTTGGTTCGGTCTGCGTGGTGGACTCGTGTGTGCTTTGGTTGCCAGCATGGTCTACGCTCCTCACATCCTGTTCCAGTGGGGTGGTGAGTTTGCCATGGAAGCCGAAAAGTACCTTGAAATGGTCTTGTACAACCTGGTCGGCTGCATGACCGGATTTTTGTCCCAGCGTGAGCGTCAGCGTGCAGAGGAGCTTCAGAAAACCGCCTCCGGCCTGGAGGAGTCTTATCGGAAACTGCAGCAGCAATCGGAGCGAATCATCGTCATCGAAGAGCAGCTTCGCCGTGCTGAGAAACTGTCGACTCTGGGGGAGATGGCAGCCGTGCTCGCGCACGAGATCCGCAACCCGCTGGGCTCCATTCGCGGCACGGCAGAAATCCTGAAAGATGACTATAGCTCGGATGATCCAAAGAAGGAGTTCATCGACATCCAGATCAGGGAAACCGAGCGGCTGAACCGTGTGGTGGAGGACTTCCTTCATATGGCGCGTCCGCAGCCCACCGATATGCGACCGTGTCGCGTTCAGGAAGAGATAGAAACCATAGCCTCCCTGGTTGCCAACGATTCGAAGGTGAGAGGTGTGAGGCTTAGCGTGCTCCCTGCTGCTGAGACGGTCATGGTGTCCGCGGACGGGGAGAAGCTCCGGCAGGCCTTCCTCAATATCGTCTTGAATGCTCTGCAGGCAACGACGCCAGGGGGCACCGTAACTATCTCAACAACGGTTGTCGACGCAACTTCATGCGAGATTGAGTTCGCCGATACCGGCTCTGGGATCGAGGCTGCAACGCTCGATCGCATTTTTGAGCCGTTTTTCACCACCAAACCGGAAGGGACCGGCCTAGGCCTTGCCATTACCAAAAAGATAGTAGAAAGCCATGGCGGAGCTTTAACTATAGAGAGCAGTGCAGGGGTCGGGACGACGATTACGATCAGGCTGCCGTTGCAAGAAAAACTGATGGAGGGCCACCTTGAAACAAAAAATACTTGTCATTGATGACGATGCATCGCTGCGTCGGGTGTTGGAGTACAACCTCGTGGAGGAAGGTTACGATGTTATAGTAGCCTCATCCGGAGAGGAGGGGTTGTACCAGTTCGGGACCTTCAAGCCTGAGCTGGTCATCACCGACATGAAAATGACCGGAATGGATGGTCTAATGGTCTTAAAGTCCATAAAAGAGCGTTCGCCTGACACGCTGGTGATGATAATCACCGCGTTCGGTGCTGTTGAAACGGCCGTGGAGGCGATGAAGGCCGGTGCCTTCGACTTCATCACCAAACCGTTCAACAGGGATGCCCTGAGGCTGACAGTGCGAAAAGCGCTCCAGTTCAACGGACTTTCCCAGGAGAATAAGCGTCTGAGAGGCGCGCTGGTGGATCGTGCGGATTTCCGCACCATCGTGGGAACATCGCAAGAAATGGAGAAGGTGTTCAACGTCATTCGCAAAGTTGCAGACACCGAGGCTGCAATTCTGATAACCGGTGAATCCGGCACGGGGAAGGAGGTCATCGCTCGGTCGATCCATGCCAACAGCTCCCGCAAGGACGGCCCGTTCGTGGCCATCAACTGCGCCGCCATTCCCCGGGAACTTTTGGAGAGCGAACTGTTCGGCCATGTCAAAGGCGCGTTCACAGGCGCCATCAGGGACAAAGTAGGAAAGTTCCAACTCGCCGAAGGAGGAACCATCTTTCTGGACGAGGTGGGAGACCTCCCTGTAGAAATGCAGCCTAAGCTGCTCCGGGCGCTCCAGGAGAAGGAGGTCGTGGCGGTTGGCGGTACCAAGGTGGAAAGGCTTGATGTGCGGGTCGTGTCGGCTACAAACCTGGATATCGACAAGGCGATTGCAGAGGGTGCTTTCCGTGAGGACCTCTATTATCGTCTGTCGGTGATTCCGATCCATCTGCCGCCTCTTCGTGCCAGGCGTCAGGATATCCCGCTGTTGATCAAATATTTCTGCGGCAAAAACGGCTTCCCGAAGGTCGCCTTCGAGAAGCCTGCACTCTCGGCTTTAGTGAATTACTCATGGCCCGGCAATGTCCGCGAGCTGGAAAACACCATCGAGCGTCTGCTCATAATGCGTAACGGGGATACCATAGCGCTGGAAGAGCTCCCGGGAAAACTGTTGGAAGAAAAATCGCAGAGCCGCTTAGGCACCGCGGTCGTCAGGCTTCCCGACGAGGGATACTCGTTGGAGCAGTTGGAGCGGGAGGTCGTCATCGACACGCTGGAGCGTAACAACTGGAACCAGGCGGCTGCTGCCCGGTTCCTGAAGATCCCCCGGCACATGCTTGTCTACCGCTTGGAGAAGTTCGGCATAAACATCCCGGAAGATCGAAGCAGGCAAAAGAAGGGCAGTAACCTTCTCATAATGTAATAACAGGGTCAAATTTAAGTAAAGCCAAAAGCTGCATGACTTCTCGCTCAGAAGTTGTGCAGCTTTTTTTGTTTGCACTCCTTAACCCAATGAATAAAGAATATTGCATTCATGTAGTTGGATATTGTTTGTATACGTTTTGCGGCGATCTGTAAGTATGCGTAATGTTGTTGATGCGTAATTGGTACGGTAATTGATAATAGTATGAGTATCTGTAGCAGCAGAATAAAAAGGAGAAAGTATGAAACGATATGGAATTTTCACACTGCTTGTTCTTTTGTTGCTTCAAGCCAGTACCGGTTTTGCGCAAGGTTCAGAAACACGTTTTGAGGAGCTTGCTCCTTTAATAGAGCGAGCGGTTGCCGAAAACCCGGAGCTAAAAGCATCCAGAGCCCGTTGGCAGATGTTTCTTGAAAAGATTCCCCAAGCCAAGGCCCTCGAAGACCCGATGCTGATGCTCAAGTTGGATAACCTGCTGGTTCGGGATCCGCTTTCCACTGGGGGGAGGGATCCAGCAACGGCCAAGATCATCGGGATCTCACAGCAGATCCCGTTTTGGGGCAAGCGGGATCTCAGGGAGGAGGTGGCTCGTTCCGAGGCGCAGACATACAAGTGGGGGGTCGAGGAACGGAAACTCCAGCTGGTCCGGCTGGTAAAACAGGCCTACTACCAGATCTATTCGGTGGACAGGGCGCTGGAGGTCGTAGAGAAGAACATCAAGATGCTAGCCGATCTTTCAGTCGTCGCTGAGACCAAATACTCGGTAGGGCAGGGTGTACAGCAGGACATATACAAGTCGTATATTGAAAAGTCGAAAATGCTCGAAGCGCAGATTACGTTGCAACAGCAGCGGAAAAGCTTGCAAGCCAATCTCAACTACCTGCTGTATCGACCGACGGATACCGCTGTCGCAAAGATCCCCGATTTCAACCTTCCCACGCTTACCCTCTCATCCGAGGCGCTGCAACAGGCTGCCGTCGAAAAACGCCCCGAGGTGAAGGGGCTGCAGAGCCAGGTACAAAAGGGACAGGCGGCTTACCGGCTGGCGCAGAAGGAATATTATCCGGATTTCAACGTGTCGTTCGAATACATGCTCAGGGAGAAGGCCATGAACGATCCCGGTTACGACATGTACACACTGGGGCTGACTTTCAATCTGCCGTTTCAGCAATCCCGCAGGCAAGCCCAGCTTGCGGAGGCTTCCTCCGGTACCGACATGGCCAAGGAGGAACTAAACGTTCTCAAAAACAACATTCGCTCCTCCATTAGTGACCTACAGGCGCAGATGGAGCGCTACCAAAAGCAGGTGGATCTTTACCGCAGAGGGATCATCCCGCAGGCTTCGCAGGCATTGGAGTCGGCAATCATAAGCTACCGGGTCAACAAGGTGGACTTTCTCACCGTGCTGGACGCGCGTATCAATCTTTTCAACTACGAAAAGGAACTCTACGAATCGCAGGCGCAATACATGAACAAGCTTGCCGAGCTGGAAGCGGTGGTTGGAGCCGATCCGGCAGCGCTGTGAGGGTTGGTTTGCATAAAGAATCGCTGCAGCAACCAGAATAAATGAGCACGGAGGAAACTGATGACCCTGAAAAAGAAGATCGCAATCTCGATGCTGGCTGCGGCCGTGACGGCATCGGCTGGCGGCGGCTGGTACCTGTTGAAGCATAAAAGCTCCGGCACGGCAAAGGACATTAAGGCGCACGAGGGCGCGCAACTTTACACCTGCGCGATGCATCCGTTCATCGTTAAGGACAAACCCGGGACCTGTCCGGTCTGCAACATGGCGCTGATCAAAAAGATCGACGGCGGCGCAGCATCGGGACCGATGACGCAGGACCAGAAACAGCAGGCAGAAATGCTTGGACACGTAACGTTATCCCCGACGCAGATGGTCATGGCAAACGTCGCCACCGTTACGGCGTCACAGGCACAGCTGAAGAAGGAGATCAACGCCGTAGGCATTGTCCAGTACGACCAGTCGAGGCAGGCAAAGGTGACCGCATGGGTTCCCGGGCGTATCGACAAACTGCATGTCAATACCATCGGTGCGGTGGTAGGTAAAAACACCCCGGTGGCTGAAATCTACTCTCCCGAGCTCGTCGCAGCACAACAGGAGTACCTGCTGGCCGTGAAGAGCCAGCAACAGCTGAAAGATTCACCGCTCAGCGCCATTTCCCAAAACGGCGAGGGGCTGCTGCAATCCGCCAAGCAGCGGCTGATGCTTCTTGGCGTCAAGGAAAAGCAGATCTCCGAGCTGGTGAATACGGGCAAACCCAACCTGCGGCTGCCGATCTACGCCTCACAGCCAGGTGTCGTCATCGAGAAGCTGGTTCAACAGGGGCAGTACCTCAATACCGGAGACGTCCTCTTCAACGTCGCGGACCTTTCCACCGTATGGGTGGAGGCGGAGGTATATGAAGACGAGGCTCCTAACGTGAGGATCGGACAATCGGTCGACATTCTCTCCCAGTCCTTCCCCGGCAGGCAGTTCAGAGGCAGGATCTCGTTCATCTATCCCTTTTTGGATCCGAAGACCAGGACCATCAAGGCGCGAGTCGAACTGCGCAACCCTGGGATGAAACTGAAGCCGGACATGTTCGTCAACGCCGTCATCAAGACCGAACTCGGCACCGCCATCTTCGTGCCGGCAAGCGCCGTCATCGATACCGGCAAGCGGCAGGTGGTATGGGTCGAGAAAATGCCGGGGATGTTCGAGCCGCGGGATGTGCAGGTCGGGCAGCAGAGTGGGGACAAGCTGCAAATACTTTCGGGCATCAGCGTCGGGGACAAGGTGGCAGTGTCCGGTGCTTACCTGATCGATTCGGAATCTCAGTTAAGAGGCGGACAGGGACACGGCGGTCACGCTGGCCATGCCGGCGGCTCTCCTGCCAAAGAGGGACATGGCAGCGGCGCGGCCGCTTCCCCGCAGCACAATAAACCAAAAGGCACACTCAGCGTGGATGACATGAACATGTAGCAGAGCAGGTACCTAAACGACATTCAAAGGACGTTGCCGCCATGATCGAAAAAATCATTGAATATTCGGCCCGCAACCGGGTCATCATCCTGATGGTCTTCGCACTGATCATCTCCTGGGGGGCCTGGTCGGTCTACAAGACACCGGTGGATGCCATCCCCGATGTGTCGGACAACCAGGTCATCGTCTACACAGCGTATCCCGGTCGATCTCCGCAGGTAGTGGAAGACCAGGTCACCTATCCGCTGGCCGTGAACCTGCAGGGCCTGCCGAAGGTCCGCGCCGTCAGGGCTTCCTCCGCCTTTGGTTTCTCCATGGTCTACGTCATCTTCGAGGATGACGCCGATATCTACTGGGCAAGGACCCGGGTGCTCGAGCGCCTCAATTACGCGGCGGGGCAGCTGCCACCGAACGTTCGCCCGACACTCGGCCCCGACGGCACCGGCGTGGGGCACGTATTCTGGTACAGCATCCAGGGGAAAGGGTATGACCTGGAACAGTTGCGAACACTCCAGGACTGGTTCGTCCGCTATCAACTGAACACGGTGAACGGTGTTTCGGAGGTGGCATCTATCGGTGGCCTGGTGCGCGAGTACCAGATCGACCTCGATCCCAACAAGCTGCGGGCCTACAACATAAAGACAGGCAAGGTGATGGAGGCCGTCAAGGCATCCAATAACGACGTCGGAGGGAGGCTGCTCGAGCAGGCCGACGCGGAGTATCTTATCCGCGGCAAGGGGTACGTGAAGTCCAAAGAGGACCTGGAGAACATCGTGGTTGGCACCGACCCGCGCGGCACCCCCATCTTCGTGAAGAACCTGGGCAAGGTGCAGACGGGAGGTGCGATCCGCAGGGGACTTCTGGAGATAAACGGCGAAGGCGAGGCCGTCGGCGGCGTAGTGGTCATGCGTTATGGGGAGAATGCCAAAGACGTGATCAAGCGGGTCAAGGCAAAGATAAAGGAGCTCGAGAAGGGGCTGCCCCCGGACGTGAAGATAGTTGTTTCCTATGACCGTTCCGATCTGATCGACCGGGCAATTAAAAACCTGAGGTCCTCTCTCATAGAAGAATCCGTGATTGTGTCGCTGGTGGTTCTCCTGTTCCTGCTGCACTTCCAGAGTGCGCTCGTCATAGTCATCACGTTGCCGATCGCAGTGATGACGTCCTTTATCACCATGAAAACGATGGGGGTCACCTCCAACATCATGTCCTTGGGGGGGATCGCCATCGCCATCGGCGTCCTCGTGGATGCCGGCGTCATCATGGTCGAGAACTGCTACCGCCATCTGTCCGACCTGCCGCCGGAGGAGCGCGCTGGGAAAAGGCTGGAGGTGATCATCGCCTCCGCCAAGCAGGTCGGTCGAGCCATCTTCTTCTCGCTGGCCATCATCGTGCTCTCCTTCGTACCGGTCTTCATGCTCGAGGGGCAGGAAGGAAAGCTCATGCATCCGCTGGCATTCACCAAGACCTTTTCGATTATGGGCTCCGCGGTGATAGCCGTCACTCTCGTGCCGGTGCTTATGTATTACTTCATGCGCGGCAGGATGCCGGCGGAGAGTGCAAACCCGGTCTCCAGCTTTTTCGTCAGGATTTACTCGCCGGTGATACGCTGGGTCCTCAAATGGAAGAAGACCACCATCGCCTTAAACCTCCTGGCGCTGCTCGTCGCCGTCCCGCTGTTCATGAAGCTGGGTTCCGAGTTCATGCCGCCGCTCGATGAGGGCTCGCTGGTGTACATGCCGGTCACCCTTCCCAACATCTCTATTACGGAAGCGAAGAGGCTCCTGCACCTCGAAAACAAGATCATCAAGAGCGTTCCGGAAGTCGAATACGTCTTCGGCAAGGTGGGGAGGGCCGATACGGCGACCGACCCCGTTCCTATCTCGATGTTTGCTTCCACCATAATTCTGAAGCCAAAGGAGCAGTGGCGCCCGGGACTGACCAAGGCGGATATCGTGGCCGAACTGGACGGAAAACTCCAGCAGATAGGTGTCCGTAACGGCTGGACCCAGCCGATCATCAACCGGATCAACATGCTCTCCACCGGCATCCGTACCGATCTCGGGGTCAAAATCTTCGGCAGCGATTTGAACGTGCTGCGCGACCTGGCCCTGCAGGCGGAAACGATCATAAAGCCCATAAAAGGTGCCGCGGACGTCGTAGCCGAGCGGGTCACCGGCGGCAATTACCTCGATATCGATATCGACCGCGAGGCCGCCGCACGGTACGGCGTGAGTGTCGGTGACATCCAGGACGTCATCGAAACCTCTCTGGGCGGGGAGGGGCTTTCCACCTCGGTCGAGGGGCGCAACCGGTTCCCCATCCGCATCAGGTACCTGGCGGACTATCGCGACAACATCCCGGCCATCCGGCGGATTCTCGTGGCGGGTGCTGACGGGGCCCAAGTGCCCCTTTCGCTGGTAACCAAGATCAAGGTTTCCACCGGTGCTCCTGAGATCAACAGTGAAGGCGGACTGTTGCGCTCGGTCGTCTTCTTGAACGTGCGCGGTCGGGACATGGGAAGCTTCGTCAATGAGGCGAAGCAGGCGCTGGAAAAACAGCTCAAGCTCCCCTCCGGGTACTATGTGACTTGGGCCGGACAATGGGAGAACCAGGTCCGAGCGGAAAAACGCCTGATGATACTCATGCCGGTCGGGTTGCTGGTCATATTCGCTCTACTCTACTTCACCTTCCACTCGGCACTCGAGGCGACCATGGTTTTACTCTCGGTTCCATTCGCCTTGATAGGCGGGGTCTACATGGTGTCGGCCCTTGGGTACAACATGTCGGTCGCAGTTTGGGTCGGTTTCATCGCTTTGTACGGTATAGCGGTGGAGACCGGGGTTGTGATGGTCATATACCTCCATGAAGCGCTGGACAAGAAGCTCGTCAACGGGCCGTGCACGGAGAAGGATATCTACGATGCTACCTACGAAGGCGCAGTACTACGGCTGCGGCCCAAACTCATGACTGTTGCCGTGGCTCTGCTGGGCCTCGTGCCCATCATGTGGTCCTCCGGAACCGGGTCTGACGTGATGAAGCCAATCGCGGCGCCGATGATCGGTGGCATGATCACCTCCGCTATTCATGTCCTGATCATGACGCCAATCATCTTCGTGCTGATGAAAACGCGGGATCTGAAAAAAGGAAAGCTCAAATATTCGGGAATGAAGCACTGACCCCAAACGGGGCAGCACCACAAATAAAGGAGATAAACATGAAAAAAATGCAGCCCCTGATGGTCGCGGCGGCAGTCCTTGGTCTTTCCATCCCCATGACGGCCCTGGCAAAGACGGTCCCGGCACCCATCACGACACAGGTGGGAAAGGGAGCCCTCGATTATCAAGAGACCATCGGAAACCTGAGGGTTACCTTCAAGTTTGTCAGCATGAAAGAGCACATGCAGGCAGCCGGGATCGAGATGCCCAAGGACATGAAGGAGACCCACCACCTCAAGGTCGACTTCCTTGATGCCAAAACCGGCAAACCTTTCACTGAAGGTGAAGTCAAAGTCAAGGTTCAGGGCCCGGACAAAGTCGCGCAGGTAAAGGATCTGGTGGCGATGAACAACCGCTTTTGCAGCGATTTGGACCTTTCGAAAAAGGGGAAGTACGGGGTCATGACCAAGTTCCAACTCAAGGGGCGCGAAGTGCAAAGCATAAAGTTCTGGTACACGGTCAAGTAGTTACTCCTCACGGGATAACGTTATTCCGGCAACGTAAAACTGTTGGTAACGAAATACCGTTGCTGGCCGGACGCCCTCCGTGGGCAGTTTGTTGTGGAAATTCAGAGTGTTGTCTGCACTAATAGCGTTGGCGTGGCACTTGCTAATCCGTAGGGGGCAGGCGGTTGTGGTAAGCCGGCTGCCCCCAAAATGGCAGAAAGACGATTTTAGCATTCAGGGGCTCATAGTGAACATTTTGCTGATAAACCCGGCGTACTTCGGAAGCGGCGAGACGGCGAGGGAACGTTTCGAAAGTCGCAAGGAACTCATCGCCAAAGGGAACATGTACGTCTGGCCCTTTGAGCCGCCTTTGGGGCTTGCCTCCCTTGTTTCCTTTCTCCGCGCCAAGGGCGTGAAGGTTTCCCTGTTCGATCTCCAGGCAGAAGGGGCGGAGGGGGGGGCGCTGAGCGTGCGGTTGCGCGAAAACGAGCCTGATCTGGTTGGGATTACGGTCATGACCACCACGCTTCCTGCGGCTTTGGCCCTTGCTGCAGAGGTGAAAGCGTTGCGCCCCAACGTGAAGGTCGCCTTTGGTGGGCCGCACCCGACCGTCATGCCCGTGGATACCTTGCGGGAACCAGACGTCGATTATGTGATCCGCGGTGAAGGCGAGTACCCCTTGTCGCAGTTGGCGGAAAGGGGGGCGCCGGAGGGGATAGCGGGGCTATGGTACAAGAACGCGGGGAGGATCGTGCAGCAGGGGATGGCCCCGACGGTTCCGGACCTAAATGCCTTACCCATGCCCGACTATCACTCGTTTCCCGCCCACAGCTATATCGAGTACAACAAGATTCTCCGCTCCCTGGACAGCATCTCGATGATCGTATCCCGCGGCTGCCCTTACCAGTGCTCCTTTTGCGCCGTCCAGCAGACAATGGGGGAGAAATACAGAATTCGTGATCCGCGGACGGTGGTCGAGGAAATGCGTTATCTGCAGCGCGAATTCGGCATCGAAGGGATCTGGTTTAAGGACAGCATCTTCAATTTGCGCAAGAAATGGGTAGCTGAGTTCTGCGATGAAATCCGGCGGACCGGGCTGGACATGAGGTGGCAAATCAACACCCGAGTCGACCTGGTTGACGAGCGTGAGGTGGCCGAGATGGCGAGGGCTGGATTGGTGCAGATCGACCTTGGAATCGAATCGGGATCGTCGCGCACCTTGAAGACCCTGAGAAAGGACACCAGTCTTGAGACAATTGAGAAGTCGGTGGCAGCGGCCAAGCGTCATGTCCGGGTGTCCGGCTTCTTCATGGTAGGGGTTCCGGGCGAAACGGTCGTCGATATAGATATGACCTTCGATCTGGCGCGGCGCCTCGACCTGGACAAAGCGTCCTGGTCCATCTTTACGCCGCTCCCCGGGTCGCAACTGTACCGCGACCTGCTGGTCTCCGGGCGGATCCCAGCAAAACCGGACTGGACTCAAACCCATTTCATCGATACCGAACTGAGTTACGCGGATATGCCGCACTGGCAACTCAAGGAGCGGTTCGCGAAGATTCAGAACTACTTCTGTCATACCTGAGAGCCCGCTTGCTCCGCAGCGATCTTCTTCATCAAGCAGAAGTCGCCGCTCAAATGCAGGCCCTGACCCGATTCTGGACACTGCGGACCTCGCACAACACCACCACGAGCAGAAGGGGAAACAGCATGAACAGCATAGACAAGCCCACCGCAAAGTTGGACATCGTTACCTTGAAGCTGGACCTGCTTTGTAACGGTATCAGGATGGATGAAAAGGTGAAGAAACGGGTCATGCCTCGCTATCGCTTCAAGAGGGCCTCCCTGTCCGAGGGGCACAACTTCGTCATCAAATACGGTGCAATAAACATCGTGATCAACATTGCCGTGTACGAAAAATTCGTGGCGCGTTCTCCTTACTACTACGACCATCTCGCGGGCGCATTGCTTAGGGACGGCGAATTCATCTGCGAGATGAACCTAGTTCCCGATCCTGCCTGGTACAGCAGCTGCCTGGAGGACGGGACCAGCTTTGGCTCTTACGTCCAGATTCACGGGAACAACATTCTGGCAACCTCGCTGACGAACTTCTGCGTGTTCAAGCATGATGAAGAAGGTTGCGCTTTCTGCGGCCTCACTCATGACCGGGAGGGTGCCAGAAAAGATCCCGAGAAGCTGGCGCGGATAGTAGCCAGCATCGAGGACGCTGAGCCGGGCCGTTATCATGAGTTGAACATCAACGCAGGGACCCTTGCCGGGAGCGATAAAGGGGCCGCCATGTACCTCGAGGTGATAAAGGCGGTACGCGAGGTGAGCGGCATCCCTCTGGCAGCGCAAATCGCACCGATGTCGGACTATGGTTGGATCGATAGGTTCAAGGAGGCGGGACTCGATTCGATCAGTTTCAACATCGAGATATGGGATGAGGAACTGCGCCGTGCCATCATCCCCGGCAAAGGTAAAACGACACAGAGTGAATACCTCGACATTCTTGAATACTCAGGGAAGGTTTTCGGGGCCCCGAACGTCTCGTCCTGGCTAATCGGCGGCCTAGAACCTCACCAATCGACGATAAAGGGGGCTGAAGAGATCGCCAAGCGCGGTGTTGTCCCCTTTGTCACGGCTTTCAGACCGATCATCGGGTCGCAAATGGAGGATGCCCTTCCTCCTAAGAGTGAGACTATGAGTGCCATCTATACCGAAGTCGGGAAAATATTGAAGAGATACGGCTTAGATCCCTCCCAAGGGAAAGGCGGATGCGCCAAATGTAACTGTTGCGCTGCCAGCGTAGAAGCTTTGGCCCAATTGGTGGACGCACCATGTTGACACAGGCAGAGGCCTGGGACCAGGTGATAACGAGCAGGCGGTACGGCCTCGAATCACCGGACGAGATTGTGGTCAAATCAATTGACCGATTCAAGGGCATGGGGGTGAAAAGGGTAATTGATGTCGGCTGCGGCTTGGGACGCCACGTCGCCTTGTTTGCTGAACACGGTTTTTCCGTCCTCGGACTCGACATATCCGCCAATGCCGTAGCCACATCGCTGGAGCAGGTGACCGCCTATCCCGGTGCCCATGTGATTGCGGGTGATGCAACGCGCATGGAAGTGGCTTCGGATTCATTTGATCTCGCTCTTGCCTGGCGAATGATCCACCTTGGGCAGACCAATCAGATAGACGTCATGCTTCGCGAGATAAACCGAGTGCTCAGGCCCGGCGGAGCATTGTTCTGTTCCGTGCGGTCGACATCGAATGCACTGTACCCAAAAGCCAGGGCCCAGGGGCGCGAAATTGAGCAAGATACCTTTGTCATGGGATCAGAAGGACTGGACGGGCTGGTTTATCACTTCTTCACACGCGAAGAGATACTATGGAGGTTTTCGGAGCATTTCGAAATTGAAGCAATGGAAGAGCGGGAACTGGAACACACCAGTTATACCTCTGAACGCGACACTTGTGGGAACTGGTTTTGGATTGTTCTATGCAGGCGTCGCAACTAAACATAATAAAACGAGATATTGCCCCCAGCCGGGGCAGAATACTCTAAGGAGAATTACACGTGACGCTGAACAAGGTCGACATTGAAAAGCTTAAGTCGGACGGCTTCATAAAGGAGCGGGGAAAGGATCTTTTCACCGTGAGGATGCGCGTACCAGGGGGGCGCTTGTCGGTCGACCGCCTGATGAGGATCGCAGAGGTTGCACAGAAGTACGGCAAAGGCCACGTGCATTTATCGGTGCGCCAGTCCATTGAACTGGTCAACATAAACCATGCTGACTTTGACAAGGTGGTCGCTGAATTGGGAGAAGAACAGCAGAAGGTTGCGTCGGTAGGCGCCAGGGTCAGGGTGCCGACCGCCTGCGGCGGTTGCGAGTACAACCCCAATGGCTTGGTCGACACCCAGAAAGCGGCTCTTGAGGTTGACGAGAAGTTGTTTGGGACCGAGACCACCCATCACAAATTCAAGGTGTGTTTTGCCGGTTGTCCCATCGATTGTCCAAAGTCAGCGTTGAACGACGTCGGATTCCAGGGTGCACTTTCGCCAGCCTTGACTCCCGACGAGTGTGTCGGTTGTGGAGTGTGCGCCAAGGCATGCCGTGAAGGGGCCATTTCAATGGACGGAGGCTGTGTCGTCTACTGCCCGAGCAAATGCGTCAATTGCGGGGACTGTGTCAAGTCCTGCCCGACCGGAGCCTGGAAAGTGGCCAAGCGAGGATACTCGGTAAGGATAGGTGGGAAATGGGGACGCCACCCGCTCATCGGAACCCTGTATGCAACATTCCTCCCCGAGGAACAGGTGATCGGGTTCATCAAAGAGGTGCTGGACTGGTACATAGAGAAAGCTGAAGGTCTCGGTCGGATCAGGCTCGGTGACATCATCGTCCGTGAGGGGGCAGAGTCCCTTTTGGCTCATCTTAGCGGAAAGTTTCCTGAGTACACCCTAGGCACGACGATCGCTCCCCAAACTGTTGCAACCCAATATGCAGACACGACAACGCCTTAGCTTGGTAAGCATGTCCCCAAATTCGAATGCATCGAGTGTGATGAATGAGTAAAGCCAATATTGATGATGACCTTCGGACCTTGGTGCTTTTCATCGAGACCTACTGCAGAGGCAAGCACCAATCTCCAAAGGGGGCACTGTGCCAGGAGTGTCGGGAGTTGCTTGCCTATTCCGAATCGCGGCGCAAGAAGTGCCCGCTTGATCCCAAACCTACCTGCAATGATTGCAAAATCCACTGCTACGGAAACATCCAGAGGGCCAAGATCCGAGAGGTTATGGCGTACTCCGGACGTCGCTTGCTGCTGAGGGGGAGGGTTGACCTGCTCTGGCACTTCTTCAAGCACGGCTAGCGCCATTTTGTGATTGGCGACCGAAAGGGGAATGGATGGCAAAGTCATGGGTTTTCGCAAGGCAGGTAGTGATTCTGTGTGTCATATACTGGATCGGCAACTTATTAGCATCCTCACTGCATATTCCTGTCCCAGGAAATGTAGTGGGTGTGTGTCTGCTTTTTGCACTACTGTCTCTCGGTGTTCTCAAGTTGGACGATGTACAAACCGCTGCAGATTTTCTGATTAAGCACTTGATGTTTTTCTTTATCCCGATAGCTGTTGATTTAATGAACTGGGGAACCACTTTTTACCTCTATGGATTGGCACTGGTTGCGGCAATCATTGTCAGCACGGCATTGACATTGCTGTCGGTTGGCTACACCACCCAGTTCATCGAAAAAGGAAAGGTGAAATGCCAGAATTAAATATTGTGTGTGGCATCATTCTGACCACTTGTCCTTATTTGTTTTTTCGAAAATTGTATCTGAAATATAAGCATCCATTTATAAATGTTGTACTTTTGAGCGCCAGCTTAGTTATTACCATACTGCTCATCACGAAAGTTCCTTATAAGGCTTATATCCCTGCAAAAAATTTTATGACATACCTGCTGGGGCCGGCGACGGTAGGCCTTGCGGTCCCTCTATTCAGGCAGCGCAAGATTCTACAACAGTATTTTTTTACTATAGTGGCTTGTGTAGGTATTGGTTCGATGGTGTCGATTTCAATTGCAGGATTAACTGCATCCCTTGGGAAATTGCCACGAGAGGTAGTGATTTCTATCCTACCCAAAGGCGTTACGATCCCTTTTGCAGTCGAAATAGCTGGGATTAATGGAGGTGTTCCTGCGTTAGCTTCGGCGTTTGTTATTGCGACTGGGACTCTTGGGTCGGTTTTCGGCGGTAGTTTGCTGACTTTTTTCGGGATCAGCAGCCCAATTGCGAGAGGTCTTGCACTGGGCACAGCAGCACACGGGCAAGGCACGGCAATGGCATTTGTTGAAGGTGAACAACAGGGCGCGATGGCTGGATTGGCAATGACGCTTGCCGGAATTATCACTGCGGCTCTCGTGCCGTTAGTAGTGGCGATCGCCCCCTGATACTTGAAACGGCGTCGCTTAAATCCATTCTTTGCAATAGGACAGAGTATGACAGAACAGGATCAGTTCGATTCGTTGATGGCCATTGCCAAACGGCCTCCGATCATAATGACACATGGGAAAGGGGCAAGGCTTGTAGATCAGCACGGGAAGGAGTATCTGGATTTCATCCAAGGGTGGGCCGTTAACACGTTTGGGCATTCGCCCGAAATTGTAGTCGATGCGTTAACTCGTCAAGCCAATAGCCTGATCAATCCAAGCCCCGCCTTCTACAATGGACCAGCCCTCGATCTCGCGACCAAACTCTCGAAGAATAGCTGCTTTGACAGGGTGTTTTTTACGAATAGCGGAGCCGAGGCTAACGAAGGCGCTATTAAGCTGGCGCGCAAATGGGGCTGCAAATACCGCGGTGGTGCCTACGAGATAGTCACCATGGAGAACAGCTTCCACGGGAGGACGTTGGCCACCATGTCCGCCTCTGGCAAGCCCCAGTGGAAGGAACTTTTCGAGCCAAAAGTGCCGGGTTTCCTCAAGGTTCCTCTCAACGACATTGACGCGGTAGATGCTGTTGTAACCGAGAAGACTGCTGCGGTTATGTTGGAGCCCATTTTTGGGGAGGCGGGAGTGATCCCTGCCTCAGAATGCTTCCTGAAAGAGTTACGTAAGTTGACCAGAGAGAGGGGGGTACTTCTCATCCTCGACGAGGTTCAGACCGGCATGGGGCGCACAGGAAAGCTTTTCGCCTATGAGCAGTCCGGAGTGGAACCGGATATCATGACGCTCGGCAAAGGAATAGGTGCAGGTGTCCCCCTTGCCGCGGTCTTGGCGAAAGAGGAAGTCAGCTGTTTCGATCCTGGTGACCAGGGCGGGACCTACAACGGTAATCCTCTTATGGCTGCAGTTGGTTGTGCTGTGTTGGATGCGCTTATTGAGCCTCAGTTTCTGGAGCGAGTTCGCGAACACGGAGACTATCTTGCTCTCCGGTTGGAAGAACTGGCTCGAAGGCATGGATTGGGGACAGTTCAGGGGAGGGGGTTGTTGTTGGCGCTTGACCTGAAATACGAAATTGCTGAGGCAGTAGTGGAGAGGGCAAGGGATTGGGGGCTGCTGCTGAACGCGCCACGGCCAACCCTGCTGCGCTTCATGCCGGCCCTGAATGTCTCTAAAAAGGATATAGACGAAATGATCGGAATCCTTGATGGGGTTTTATCCGTAGAGACTTTTTCACGATGAGGATGCAGCGATTGAAGATATCGTTCCCCGTGAAGGATACCACTCCTTTCACTACGGCAATCAAACTCCGAGCCGCCAGTTAAGGTTTTCTACCGGCAATTGGTTTGGGTTTATCCTGCTGGCTACCTCTTCATCCGGTTGTTTCCGTGTGGACGACTGGAAGTTGCAAACAAGTCTCGAAAGGAGCTGAAACATCATCTAGTGATATTTAGGGGTCTGCTCAAGCCCATTGTCTTCATCCTCGTGGTAAGCGTGGTCGGCTTGATCCCCAGGATTTCGGCAGCACCTCCCTCGCCATAGATCTTCCAATCGCACTGCTGTAGCGCGGCAAGGGTGTTTGCCCGCTGCAGCTTTACCATTTCCGCTTCGGTCAGTACGCCTTGCTTGGTGTCTGCCGGACCCGCAGCTTTACCAATTGCTTCCTGCACACCTTCTGCATTTTTAGGAAGCTCAAGCTTCAGCGTCCCGGACCGCGTGGCAATGACGGCGCGCTCAATAAGGTTGTGTAATTCACGCACGTTCCCCGGCCAGTCGTACTGTTGCAATTCGGCGATTTGTCCCACTGTCAGCTTCAGGTCTGTGCGATTCATTTTGCGCGTGGACAGTTGCAGGAAGTGATCGGCGAGAAGTCCTATGTCCTCTCTGCGCGCCCTCAAGGGGGGCACCTCGATCGGGAACACGTTGAGGCGGAAATAAAGATCCTCCCTAAAGCGCCCGGCCTTCACTTCGTGCTTCAGATCCCTATTGGTGGCGGCGATGATGCGCACGTCGACCTTCCTGGTCAGGTTTTCTCCCACCCGTTCGTATTCCCCCTCCTGAAGAACACGAAGCAACTTGCTCTGCAGCTCAAGCGGAATCTCGCCCACCTCATCCAGGAAAAGGGTGCTGCCGTCCGCAGCGCTGAACCTCCCCTCCCGCGCGGTCATGGCACCGGTGAAAGAGCCCTTAGCGTGCCCAAAGAATTCGCTTGCGAAAAGTTCCCTTGGGAAGGATGCACAGTTCACCTTGATCATCGTCTTGTTGTGACGGAGGCTCCTGTGGTGGATCTCCCTTGCCACTAGTTCCTTCCCAGTCCCGGATTCACCTAGGACCAGCACGCTCGCATTGGTGGGCGCAACCAGCTCAACCTGGTTCAGGACTTTTTGCAGCACCGCACTCTTACCGACGATCCCTCCCAGCGATGCGACCTCAAGCAGTTCATCCCTTAGGTAGGTGTTTTCCAGCTCCAATTTTTTCCGTAGCTGCTCGATTTCATCAAAGGCGAGGGCGTTTGCCAGCGCCGATGCAGTGTGGTCCGCAATCAACCTGAGGTTATAGAGGATGGAGTGGTTCAAGGTGACGTGGGTGAAGATCGCCAAGACACCGAGTACCTCGCCCCTAAAGACCAAGGGCTGCCCAGCAAAACCAAGAATCTCTTCCTTCCGGGCCCAGTCGCGATAGGCGATCCACTTGGTGTCCTGCTCCATGTTTTCGACCACGACCGGTTTCCCTGTCGACGCGATGTGCCCCACCTTGCGTGCGCCCATGGGGAACCTTCTGTGTTCGCCGTCGAGGCGTGTCCAGTCTGCCTCCAAGTCGCAGATCGATCTCCCGGCGCTGGCGACGAGGTGCAGACAGGTTTCCTGATCGTAACACTCAGCCATCATGTTGCAGGTTTGGCAAACGTCGCCGGGCTTGATGAGCCAGATCCTGGCCAAGGCGACCGTGGGGAACTCGGCAAGTCTTGTGGTCACCAACTGGAACAGCCGGTCCATTGAGCGCTGCTGCGCCATTTCGAGCAGGAGTGAGTTAATCGCCTCGTCTATACCGTACATCGCGTCAAAAGATTTCATGGCTGGCAGTATAAACGGAATTCAGTTGCTGCTGCAACGGGAAAAAGTTGTCAACGGAAATACGTTGCGGTGACAACCGACGGGGGAAAGTGAAAACCTTCGTGTATACGGCAGCTTCCGTTTTTGTCCGCGATTGGCACATCTGTTGCCAATTAGAAATCTGTTGCAGACAAAAACCCGCTGCGGCGAAGCCTGCGGATGCCCGGGCGGGACACGACAAAGAACTACGGGTTCGGCGCGAGCCGGGCAACATATCCCAAGGAGGAAGCAACATGGCAAGAGTGAAGATTCAGAGGCCGCAGCCGGGGGACGCAATCGTCAATGACAACCCCAAGATGTACGAGGACTACAAAGCGCGTGAGGGAGACAAAGCCCTCATCACCATGCACACCGTACCGTTCGAGGGGTCGGTCGGGCTGATCAACCTGCTGACCTGTACCCGCTTGGTACGCAAGGGGTACAAAGTCACGCTGCTCCTGTACGGACCGGGCGTCTTGATGGCAGCGGAGACCCGCGGCTACCCGAATGTTGGCGATGACGCCTTCCCGGGGAACCAGGCAATCAACAACCAGATCAAGACCATCCTTAAGGAAGGTGGGCGCGTTCTGGCTTGCCGCTTCGCTATGGCTGCACTCTATGGGCACAGGGAAGAAGACATGATCGAGGGTGTCGAGATCATTCACCAGCTGGACGTCCTGGACTGCCTCATCGAGCACCAGAGGTCCGGTGCGTTGATTATCCAGACCTGGACCGTGTAGATCCTGTCGCGCGGCTCCGGCAGCCGTCGGCGCCGCGCCAACTTCCATCAAAAGGAGGATGTTATGGACCGCTGGAAAAAAGGGTTGAAGACCGGAAGGAAGGTTTTCGACGTCCACAACCACATAGGTGAAATGAAGCCGTACCCCTACTACGGTGCGCCTGCTCCGCTCGACCCCACCGTGTTCCAAGACCCGGACCGCGAGTCCAAGGTCAGGCAGATGGACCTCATCGGCGTCGACCGCGCCATCGTCATGTCGAACTACGGCATTCCTGACCCGAGCCAGCCCTTCGGCCTCAACTCGGTCGTGCTGGACGCCTGTGCTAAGGAAGACAAGCGCATCCTAGGTGGGGTCTGGTTCTCGCCGATGGCCAAGATGAAGGAGGCGACCCTGAACGCGATGACCCTGGCCGGCGAGCCGGGCGTCAAGGTGCTGAAGGCGACCTGTCTTCTTGGTGGCACTTGGAACCCGGAGGAGTGGGACGAGGAGACAGCCGGGATGTGGGCTAAGGTCATCGAGACCGCCGAGAAGCACGACCACGTGCTGCACCTGCACACGAGCCCGGGCGGCGGATCGGACATAAGCAACTGCATCAAGTTCATTCGCGCATTCGGAAAGCGTGTGAAGGTTCACGCCGTTCACGCCGGCGGCGGAGTTTCGGGGCATATAAAGTTCGTGCCCGAATTCTTCAACCTCATTCGCGAAGGGTACCAAGTCTACACCGACACCTCGTGGGCGGTAGGCTTCGGCGTACGTTACCTGCTGGACGAGATCGAGAAGCAGGGGCTCGGCCACGACCGCGTCATGTTCAGCTCTGACGAGCCCTGGAGCGATTTCTGGAGCGAGTTCTACAAGATCGAGGGCGCCGAGATCTCGGAGGAGCTGAAGAACAACATCTTCTGGCAGAACGCAGAAAACCTGTACGGGGTGAGGTAACACCTGGCAGGGCATATACGGGTCCCGTCCATGCGGCGGCAACTGGTCGCATGGACGGGATGATTACCAGGCGAGGGCGGACAGGCTCAGGATGGAGAACATGAAAAACGAGGCGATGGCAGAAAGATTGCGGGACCTGATCGAGCTACAGAGCTTTGGTGCCGTTGGAACGTGTGAGGAGATGGGGCGCAAGGGAGGAGCCGGCCCAAGTGGTGCGAAGACCTTCAAATTCGGTGATCACGCACTGATGGTGCCGACGCTCAACAGCGCCGTACGGGAATCACGGTTCACTTTCGAAGCGTGCGGCGATGGATTCGTCATTAAGAAAGATGGCCAAGTAATCGAGACTGCGCAGGAGGTGGCGCAGCCCCGCTTCTACGAGCGTTCCAGTAGCGACGGAATCCCCTTTCGCAAGATTGCGCGGCTGCACGGCAGCGACTGCCTAGCCTCGACCGTCATCCAAGAATGCGTCCGCTACAACGATACCCGGATGCGTTGCCGCTTCTGCAGCATCGGCACTTCTCTGGAGGCAGGGGGTACGATTCACACCAAAACACCGCAGCAACTGGCGGAGGCCGCGGTTGCCGCGCGGGACCTGGACGGCGTGACCCACGTGACACTTACATCGGGTACCACCGAACCGGTGAGCGACGGCGTCAGGTATCTCGGACAATGTGCGGCTGCGGTCAAAGAGGCCTCGGGGCTGCCTGTCCAGATCCAGTTTGAGCCGCCGGAGGACCCGGCGATCTACGACTACCTGAAGTCCCTCGGCGTCGATGACGTGGGGATTCATATCGAGAGTTTCGACCCCGTCGTGCGCAGACGCTGTACGCCGGGGAAGTCCACCATCAGCGAAGCGGCTTACTTCAAGGCCTTCGAGGACGCCGTGGCCGTCTTCGGCCGCAACCGCGTGAGCACCTATGTGATCCTCGGGCTTGGCGAGGATGAGGCGCTCACCCTCGAACAGTGCCGAAAGGCCGTGGAGATAGGGGTCTACCCTTTCCTGGTCCCCTTGCGACCGGTGGACAACACCTACATGGCCAAGGTGAAGCCCCCCGACGCGGAGTACCTACAGCGCATGTACCTCGCAGTGGCCCAGATGCTTAAAGAAAAGGATATGAGCGCCGACGGATGCGCAGCCGGATGCGCCAAGTGCAAGGCATGCTCCATCCTTCAGATGATCGAGTAGGGGGCAATATGGGAAATACTCGCACAACAGATCCTGCCGCAGCCGGAATGCATTCGGAACCGTCCTTCCGTATCGAAGTCGCCAACTCCTCCTGGAAGCTTTCAGGCTACTTTCAGGTCCGCAAGGAGGTTTTCGTAAACGAGCAGGAGATCTACAGCGTAACGGACCTCGACGACCACGACGGGGACGCGATCCCACTGGTCGCTATCATGAACGAGCGGGTGGTGGGAGCGGTGCGCTGCTACCGTAAGAGCGGCACGCTTTGGTATGGCGGCAGGCTTGCGGTGCTCCCCGAGTACCGGATCTACAACATCGGGGCGATGCTGGTGCGCAAAGCGGTCGAGGTGATGTCCTGCCACCCGGAGGCGGACCGCTTCCTGGCGACGGTGCAAATCCAGAACGTAAGGTTTTTCAAGAGACTGGGGTGGTTTCCCTTGGGGCATCCCATCATGTTGGTAGGAGTGAAGCATCAGGTGATGGAGCATCTTCTCGGCCGTGAGCCAGCAACGGTGCGGCACTCGGTCGACGGTGAAAAAACAACGAAAGTTAGGGTGGAGGACCATGAGCATTCTACAGCAAAGTGTCAATGTCATTAACCTTGGCCTGGAGGGGTTCTGCCAGGATCTCAAGAGCCAATCCGTGCCGGTCGTGCAAGTGGACTGGCGCCCCCCCGCAGGTGGCGACCAGGAGTTGGTCGAGGCCCTGATCAGGTTACGCGGCCCCGAGGTGGATAAGGCGAACCGCGAAACGGTGCAGCGCATGATCGACGCGCGTCCCCTGTGGATCGACGTGGAGCGCGCCATCGACGTGATCCCGGGGATGAAGCCCAATCACCTTCTGCACTCCGGTCCTCCTATCGCCTTCGAGACCATGTGCGATCCGCAGCAGCGCGCCATTGAAGGTGCCGCCATCTTCGAGGGGTGGGTGGAAAACCGCGATGAACTGGTGCAGAAGCTGGAGAGGGGCGAGATAGAGCTTTGCCCCAACTACATGCTGGGCAGCATCGGCCCCATGTGCGGTCCCATCTCCCCCTCCATGCCGGTGATCGTCACCGAGGATGCCGCCTCCGGCAAGCGCGCCTGGTCCCCGTTCAACGAAGGGAAGGGGAACGTGCTCTGGATGGGCACCTACGACCAGGGGACCATCGAGCGTCTGCGCTGGTTCCGCGACCACTTCGGCCCGGGGCTCAAGAAGGCGCTGGCGCAGAGTGAGACCGGGATCGATATCTTCCAGATCATCGCCGAGGGTGTTCAGATGGGTGACGAGGTGCACGCGAGAAGCGGCGCATGCACGTCGCTACTGTTCAAGAAGCTCCTGCCCCTGCTGCTGCAGACGGACCTCGACAAGGAAAGCATCCTGGCCATAGCCAAAACGATCGACGCGAACAGCCACTTCTTCCTCAATCTAACCCTCACCGCGTGCAAGGTTGCCGCCGAGGCCGCCCACGGGGTGAAGAACTCGACCGTGGTTACCGCCATGTCCAGAAACGGTGTCGACTTTGCCCTCAGGATCGGCGGCTCGGACCGCTGGTACATCGCCAAGACCGCGCCGATGGACGAGGCGATCTACTACGCCGGCTACTCCGTGGATGACGCGGCCGGCGACATCGGTGACTCGGCGATCGTGGAGACCCTGGGGCTTGGGGGCATGGTGATCGGCGCGGCCTGCACCCTGAGTTCCTTCGTCGGAGGGAGCATGGCGGACCTCTGGTCCACCATGAAGAAGATGCAGACCATCTGCGTCGGCTCCAACCCACGCTTCGCCCCGGCTGCGGCCGACTTTATGCCCGCCCCGCTTGGTATAGACATCCGCAAGGTAGTTCAGAACGGACTTACCCCGATCATAGACACCGGCGTGATCCACAAGTCGTCGGGCAAGGGCCAGATCGGAGCCGGTATCGCGCGCGCACCGATGGAGGTGTTCGTGAAAGCACTCAAGGATAAGGAGAACTACCATGCCTAAACCGATAGCAGTAGTCGCCCTGGGGGGGAACGCGATTCTCGCCGCCAACGAGGACGGGTCGTTCGAGACCCAGTTGAAGAACGTCAAGGCGGCGTGCCGCCAGATGCTCGCCATCCTGCACAAGCGTTACGAACTGGTGATCGTGCACGGCAACGGCCCGCAGGTCGGCAACCTGCTGCTTCAGTTCGAGAAGGCACGCGACCAGATCCCGGTTCCGCCGCTGGATGTGGCCGTCGCCTCATCTCAGGGGCTTCTGGGACACATGATCGAGATCGGCATGCGCTCGGTGCTTGAGGAGGACCGCCTGCACAAGGAGGTCGCCACCATCATGACCCAGGTGGTAGTCGACGAGAAAGACCCGGCCTACCAGAACCCGACCAAGCCGATCGGCCCCTTCTTTACCCAGGAGGAGGCGGAACGCTTCAGGGACAAGGAGGGGTGGGCCATCGTGGAGGATTCCGGGAGGGGATACCGCCGCACGGTCTGCTCCCCGCAGCCGAAGAAGGTGCTTGCCCTTAACGTGATCCGGCAGCTGGCCGAGAGCGGCGTCATCGTCGTGGCCTGCGGCGGCGGAGGCATCCCGGTCAACTACCATACCGGCGAGGTGATGGGCACCGAGGGTGTCATCGACAAAGATTTCGCGGCATCCCTGCTCGCCTACAACCTCGGTGCGGAACTGTTCGTCGTGCTGACCGGCGTGCCCAAGGTGGCGCTCGATTTCGGCAAACCGACACAGCGCTCCATCGACCTGATGACCGCCACCGAGGCCAAGCAGTGGCTTGCCGATGGGCAGTTCCCCCCGGGCAGCATGGGGCCGAAGATCGAGGCATCCATCGAGTACCTCACCCACGGAGGGAAAGAAGTCATCATTACCACGGAAAAAGGGATCGTGGACGCGATGGAAAACGGGAACTGCACCCGTATCGTGAGCTGCTAGGCGCCCCCGCCCAAACCACTTAAGAGAGGCAAAGATATCGTGGCTATTACAACAATCGTAAGGAAGAACGAATACAAGGATTCGGTCCGCCTCATGACTATCTCCCGCCAGGCAACGGCGCTGGAGGGGGTGAGGACCGCCCAGGCACTGCTCGGTACGGAAGGGAACAAGAAGGTGCTGGACGGCCTGGGCCAGCTGGATGACGAGGTGCGCTCCGCCACTCCCAACGATCTGGTCATCTGCATCGAGGCGGACTCGGAGGAGTCCTGCAGGAAGGCGCTCGAAGAGATCGACCGTCTGCTTGCCGACGCCGGCGGCGCAACAGCGCAAGAGAAGAACCCGGAATCCCTGGAGGAGGCGCACCTGCGCCTGCCCGGCGCAAACCTCGCGCTCTTCTCGGTTCCGGGACAGTTCGCCAAGCTCGACGCGGTCACCGCGCTCGACCGCGGGCTGAACGTGATGCTCTTTTCCGACAACATCGCCATTGAGGACGAGGTGGAGCTGAAGCGGCTCGCCGTGGAGAAGGACCTCCTCCTCATGGGGCCTGACTGCGGCACGGCGATCATCAACGGGACCCCGCTCGGGTTCGCCAACGTGATCCGCCGTGGTTCCATCGGGATCGTCGGCGCCTCGGGGACC
Organism: Geomonas subterranea; assembly: GCF_019063845.1. Lineage (NCBI taxonomy): Bacteria > Pseudomonadati > Thermodesulfobacteriota > Desulfuromonadia > Geobacterales > Geobacteraceae > Geomonas > Geomonas subterranea. The sequence goes on along the minus strand of NZ_CP077683.1, from coordinate 2,096,511 downwards.
GGGGTGCAGGAAGTCACCTGCCTTATCGACCGGGCCGGCGGCGGGATCTCCCACGCCATCGGGGTGGGCGGCCGCGACCTGAAAAAGGAAGTAGGCGGGGCGATGATGCGCCTGGCCATCAAGAAGCTCGCCAAGGACCCGGCAACGAAATCCCTGGTGCTCATCTCGAAGCCGGGCGCGCCGCAGGTGATGGCCGATGTCCTGGCGGAGGCCGCCAACTGCGGGCTGCCGGTGGTGGCTTGCCTCCTGGGGCGCGACGCCGCAAAATACGCGGAGGTTTCGGACAACATCACGGTGGTGAGCACACTTGAGGAGGCCGCCTGCGCCGCCTTGAAGATGCAGCCCCCGGTTTCGTGCGCCTGCGACACGCTCCGCGGCCAGGCCGCCGCGCTCGCCTCCGACCGGCAGTTCTTCCGGGCGCTGTACTCCGGCGGAACCCTCTGCTACGAGGCCCTGCTCATCCTGGACGGCAAGTTGCCGGTCCACTCCAACATCGCTCTGGACAAGGAAATGAAGCTCGCCTACCCGGCGCACGGGTCGGCGCACTACGCCATCGATCTGGGCGAGGATGAGTTCACCCAGGGGCGTCCTCACCCCATGATCGACTCCACGCTGCGCCAGGAGAGGATCGTAGCCGCGGTCTCCGCGCCGGACACCAAGGTGCTCCTGATCGACGTCGTCATTGGTTACGGCGCCAACAGCGACCCCGCGCAGGACATGGTAGCAGCGGTCTGCGAGGGGAGGGCGGCCGCAAAAGATGGCGGTCCTGTCGTCATTGCCCACGTCTGCGGCACCGACCAGGATCCTCAGTCGTTGCACGCCCAGGAAGAAAAACTGAAGGCAGCGGGCATCTTCACCTTCTCGACCAACGCCGCGGCGGTACGCGCCGCGCTCAACATCGTCACCGGGGCTTAGCCCCGGTGCAACCTTCAGGCACGTCCTGAAGCGCCGGAGAAGCGCCATGAAAGATGAATATCGACGTCGACTCACGCAGCTATTGGGCGACAGCGTAAGTTTCGATCAACAGATCTGTGCGGCCTACGACCACGATCTGGGTGAAATGCCGGGCGTGCTCATGGCCCAGATAAAGGCCTGTCCTACCGCCGTTGTGGTCCCCAAAACCACGCAGGATGTCGTAAAAGCCCTGACCTTCGCCGGCGAGACCGGGACCCCGGTCACCCCGAGGGGGCAGGCGAGCTCCGGTTTCGGCGGGGCCATCCCGACCCGCGGCGGTCTTTTGCTCGACCTCTCCTCCCTAAACCGCGTGCTCGCGGTGGACCAGGAGGCGATGACCGTGGACGTGGAGCCGGGTGTGGTTTGGCAGGGGCTCTCCAAAGAGCTGCAGCGATGCGGCCTCGACAACCGGATCTGTCCGACCAGCGCCCCTTCCGCGACCGTCGGCGGATGGTTCGCCATGGGGGGAGTCGGCATAGGCAGCCTGCGTTATGGAAGTGTAGCTGACGTGGTGGAGGAGATAGATGTCGTCGGGCTGGACGGACGCACGGTCACCTGCAGGGGGGACAGGATGCAACCCTACTACCAGACCTGCGGCAGCTTGGGGATCATCACGAGGCTCCGGCTCAAATGCCGTAAAGCCGAGGCGCTGCGTCCATATGCCATCGAGTTTCCGGATGCGTTCTCGCTCCAGGCCTTCATGCAGGAGGCCATCCGCTCCTTTGATATCGACACTGCAATCCTGCATTCGGATGGATACGTGGCGATGCGCAAGGCCGCTGGCGGGCACCACAGCCTTGCGAAAGGGCATTTCCTGGCCATCCTGGCGATCCCCGAGTCGCAGGCGGACGACGCCAAACTGGCCCTGCTGACCAAGATGCACAAAGGCGAGCAGTTCTCGGAGCAGGTAGCCCGCGAGGAATGGGGAGACCGATTCTACCCCATGCGCATCAAAAAGGTCGGGCCGACGGTGCTGGTCGGCGAATTCTATCTTCCCGTCGACAACTTCGCCGCCGCCTGGGAGGAGATCGCCGGGGACCTCAGCCGTGACTGCATCGGCATGGAAGCGCTGGCTATCTCCAAGAGCGAGCTGACGGTTCTGGTCTACCTCCCCGAATGTTCCAAGGACCTGCTCTATCCGGTGCGGATGGCGAAGGCCGTGCGTCCCGCCGCCATCGCCCGCCGGCACGGGGGGCGCCCGTACACGGCGGGGATGTGGTTCGCCGCCGAATCGAAAGAGGTCCTCGGAAAAGCGAAATACGCCGGTTACCGGCGCCTTAAAAAAGAGCTCGACCCGGAGAACCTGTTGAACCCGGGCAAGATCGTCGCCCCCGGCATGCGTTGGCTCCCCATCCTGAACCTCGGGACGGTGGTCCATCTCGGTTCGGCGCTGGCGTCCCCCTTCGCACGTTTCTTGAGTTACCGGGGTAAGGGCCCCTCACCTAGCGGAGAACACCATGAGCACTAACCACGACAGCTCCCCCCTCACAGGACTTGGGGAGAGCGAAGAGCTGGATTACGCCGTCAGCACCTGCGCCAGGTGCGGCTATTGTAAGCAGGTTTGCACCACGCACCCCTACGGCAACGGATTCGAGGCCTTCTCCCCGCGGGCGAAGGTGCACTTTTTAAACGAGCTGCGCAACGGCCGCGCCGAGCTGACCCCGGAGTGGGTGGACCGCCTGTACCAGTGCACCACCTGCGAGCGGTGCCAGGAGGTCTGCCAGACGGACATCCCGTTGGTCGAGCTTTGGGAGGCGGCCAGGGCCGAGACGGTCAAGCGGGGGCTGGGCCCCATGCCGGTCCATCTGAAATTCAAGGAGTTCGCCGACAAAAACGGCAACGCCTACGGCGAGCCCAACGAGGAGCGCGGACGCTGGATGCTCCCCGAGCACAGGCCCGCCGAGGGGGCGGAGCTCCTGGTCTTCGGCGGCTGCACCGGTTCCTTCAAGATGCCCGCAATGCTGAGGACCGGGGTCTCGATACTCCAGCGCCAGGGGATCCCGTTCGCCTATGCCGGCCCGGGCGAGCTCTGCTGCGGCAGCCCCATTCTGCGTACCGGGCAGATCGACAGTGCCAAAAGGCTCATCGCCGGGAACCTCGACACCTTCCACCGGCTCGGCGTGAAGCAGGTGGTCACCCCCTGCGGCGGATGCTCGAAGACGCTCAAGCACGACTACCCGCGCTGGGCCAAAGAACTCGGCAAACCCTGGGAAGTGGAGGTTCTGCACTTCTCCGAGATCTACGTGCGGCTGCTCAGGGAAGGACGGCTGAAGCCGAAGAAGGCGATCAATCGCAAGATCACCTACCACGACCCCTGCCACCTGGGGCGCTCTCAAGGGATATTCGACGAACCGCGCGAAATCCTGGCGGCCATTCCCGGCGTCGAGCTTGTGGAAATGGAGAACGTGCGTGCTGATTCCCGTTGCTGCGGGGCCGGCGGCGGGGTCCGCGCCAATTACGCCGCGATGGCAAACGACATCGCAGAGAAGCGGATCAAGGAAGCGATCGCCACGGGGGCCGACACCCTCGCTACCATGTGCCCCTTCTGCCAGTCGAGCTTCGCTCCACTGCTGCAGAAGATGGGCAATCCTCTGCAGTTGGTCGGGGTGGAGGAGTTGCTGCTCCAGTCCATGGAGGAGTAACTGTGCAGGCGGGAAGCATCGGTTGCGAGGCGCTGCGCCTGTCCCGTCACAATGCTGCGGGGAGGGTAGTCGGTGTCTTCGCGCGTGCGGCCCACCTTGAGGCAGGCGGCGAGGTGGTCACCGTGGGGGATTCAAGTATTTCCCGCCACCCCTACACCATAAGCCTCGCCGGTTGCCTTCCCTCTCTTGAGCTGGGAGAGCGTTTCCGGTTCGAAGAAGCTGGCCTCATGTTCGAACGCAGGGGCTGGTTCAATCTGAGAGGCCTTGAAGAATTTTCTCCGCAAGCCGGGGTTTGTCGGCCGGCCCTGAGTATTTGCCAGCTTCACTGTCTTGCCGAGACCAGGCGTGCGCTTGGAGGATGTTACCGCCAAGGAGGGCTGGGGGAACTTCTCTTCTGTGCTCATGACCAGAGCCCGTTCGCTATGGCTGCCGAGGCGCAGGTCGCCACTTTGAAGAACGCGCTGGAGCGTGAGGCCTGGGGGGCGCTTATTGGACCGATCGGCGGACTGGCCGGCCTGGGGGTGGGGCTAACCCCATCTGGAGACGATTTCCTCTGCGGCTTTTTCGCCTCCCTCGTTTTCCGCAGGGAAAGCGGACTGTGGGGGCCTTCGAAGGAGGATATCGACAGATGGGCACAGTTGGCAGCGGCCGGAACCTCCACTTTCTCTGGCCAGATGATTCGCTGTGCGGCCCGGGGACTTGTGACCGAGGAAGTGGCCGCTTGGCTCACAGCAGTTCATCTAGGCAGGCCAGAGGGGATTTTTGATCTAACGCGCAAAATTGCCAGCTTCGGGCACACCAGCGGAACTGATCAACTTTGCGGTCTAGTTACGACCCTTGAAAGTCTTCTGCGCAGTAAGGTGGTGAACAAGAGGGATTCTTTTCAGTTTTATACACCGCCAGTGATAGGTGAAACATGCCACAGCAAGAGAGACCGGCGCACCAACTAGCCCAACTCGTGGAGGAACTACGCTCCTCCCGTGTGTTTGCCGGAAAGCGGGCCATAAGCACAATCGCTCGTCAGTTCGGGGGGCAGGTTCCATCCCATGGGATTCTCAATGGCGACGATGCTGCTGCCATCCCGGACGGTGACGGCTATCTGCTTCTGGCCGCCGAGGGGATCGCTCCGTGGCTCATCGAGTCGGATCCGTATCTTGCCGGACGTTCCGCCGTCCTTGCCAACGTGAACGACATCTACGCCATGGGGGGGCGTCCGCTGGCGATGGTCGACGTGATCTGCAATGCCTCCGAGGAGCGGACCCGCGCCATCTTCCGCGGCATGCAGGACAACGCCGACCGCCTGGGAGTGCCGCTGGTCGGCGGGCATACCTCCGATGGTGACGGAGAGGCCTCCCTCGCGCTCGCCATTTTGGGACGGGCCCGGCGACTGCTGACGAGTTTCGACGCCTGTGCAGGCGACCTGCTGGTACTGGCCTACAACCAGAAAGGGACCTTCCTGGAGCAGCACGGCTTCTGGAATTCCAGCGGGGAGCGAGGCGACTTGGAGCTGCGCGGCGACCTGGAGCTGCTGCCGCAGGTGGCGGAGCTGGGGCTTTCCCGGGCCGGTAAGGATGTCAGCATGGCGGGAGTGGCGGGGACGGCTCTGATGTTAGCTGAAAGTTCACGGCTTGGTCTCTCGATAGATCTGGAGCGTCTCGCCGCTCCGCCGGCGGTTCCGGTCGAGAAGTGGCTTCTGGCGTTCTTCTCTTACGGGTTTCTCCTCGCCGTCCCCCCACAAAATCTCGCCGAGGTGCAGGACCTCTTCGCCTCCCGGGGGCTCCGGGCCGATCAGATCGGCCGGTTCCGTGGGGGCTCGCAACTGGGGCTGGCCATGGGGGGAGTCGAGCGGACCCTGTGGGACTGGTCCGAGGAAGAATTCACAGGATTCGGTAAATGACCAAAACAAACAGCAAACAATGGGGCGACAAAAGCCGCTTTTACATCCCCAACGAGGATGCCAGGACGGTGAGGGCCGCGCTGAACCTTTTGGATGCCTCACCACGCAGGCCCGTTTTCGTAGGTGGCTCCGGTATGGTCCTGCTCGATGCCCTGTCCGAGCTTCCCCGTCTTGAGGAGATCGCCTTCGTGGACATCTCCGAATTTCAAGTCGCCTATTTCAAGTCGCTTTTGCTGGCGCTCAAGGGGTGTTCCACTCCGAGCGCCCTTACCGGATGGTTTTCCGAAATTATCTACCCGCAACTGCACTACCACTTTTCGAAAGGGCGCGGACATGAGTATCCCCTGGAGGGTGTACTCCAGGCGCTCAAGGAGCTGTTTCATATCCGGTTCTTTTTTGAGGAGGAGCCTCTAGACGGAATCAAGCCGCTTTTAGGGCGGATCCGGGTGCACGAGCAGGACATAGCTGCCTTCCTGACCGAGCCGGCACGCGACTACGACTTCGCCTACCTGAGCAATGTTCCGGATTATCTCCCGCAGGAGCGGCTTCCAGACCTCTTCGCCGCCTGCAGGCTACGCGGAGCGCCGGTCTACCTGCTTTTGACGGAAGCCTGTCCCGATGCGGGAAAGGTCCGCGCAGCCTGGGAGAGGGTGGGGTACCGTGAGCACCCTGCCACTGGCGACCTGACCGAGCAGAACAGCGGCTTAGGCGCCTTCAACCTGAAGCGTGTCTGGAACCGAAGGGGTCGCGTAGTGCTTTTGATGCCGTGCTGATTTAACGTCGACTAGAGAGCCGACAGAGGAGTTTAAAGGATGAAGATCTTGAATGCTGTTGGTATGAAGAAGGCGGCCGTCCTGGTTTGTGCAGTGTTTATCCTTGCGGCGATGGCCTGCTGGAGCGCCGGTAATGCCGCGGAGAAACCTGTTCGGGTCGCTTACCTGCAAAACGACATTCACCACCTGCCGTTTTGGGTCGCCCGCGACATGGGCTTTCTGGCACGCCAGGGGGCAAACGTCGAGGTAGCGGGGGTGTTTCGCTCCGGCCCGGATATCATGTCGGCCTTCGCCGCCGGGGCCTTGGACATGGCGTACGTAGGGGTCGCACCGGCAACCGCAGCCGTTGCCAACGGCACGGCCGACGTGGTGGTGCTATCACAATCTAACGCCGAGGGGTCGGCCTTGGTGGTCGCCTCGAACGGCAGGCATCTGGTGAAGACGGTCAAGGATCTGGAAGGGAAGAGTGTTGCCATCCCCGGCCTGTCCACGGTGCAGGATTTCCTCCTCAAGGAGTCGCTCACCAAGCAGGGGGTGCGGCTTGACCGGGTTAAGTTTTTGGTGGTCAAGCCCCCTGAAATGATCAGCGCTCTGCGCAACGGCGATGTCGACGCATTCATAGCATGGGAGCCGTATCCCGCCAAGGCGTCCCAGATGGGGGTAGGGCGCACCCTCGTCTCATCGGGCGAGATGTGGCCCGGCCATCCCTGCTGTGTAGTGGTCGCCGATGCTAAATTCCTCGCTTCCCACCCCGATCAGGTCAACGCAGTATTGCGGGCCCACCGACAGGCTGTCGAGTGGATTGGTAAGAACAGGGATAAGGCTGTCGACATCGCGGTGAAATACACGGGGATGGACGAAAAGACCATCCGGAGCGCTATGAAAACAGTCCACTATAACCCCACTCTGGATGCAGACGGGGTCCGCCGTTACGCGCGCTTTCTTACCGGCCTGGGGTACATCCGCATCAAGGACGTAGACGGTTTCATTGGCAAGTTCGTGCGGCAGGAATCAGCGGCACAGCGCGCCGGACGATGAGACCCAAGGCTCTCATATCCTCTGTCTGTTTGGTCGCCCTATGGCAGGCTTTTTGTCAGGCGGGCATCGTCTCGCCCATCAAGGCGCCAGCGCCCTCGCAGGTCTTGGAAGGAATGGTGGAGCTAGCGTTGAATGGGATGCCCCCGGGAAGCAAACTCCTGCCGCACATTTACTACAGCCTGGCTCGTGTAGGGTGGGGGTTTTCGCTGGCGGTGGCCATCGGGGTGCCGCTGGGGCTTACGATGGGATGGTCGCGCCGGGTGCGGAGCTGCCTAGAAGCGCCACTGGAACTGCTGCGGCCGGTGCCACCGATGGCCTGGATCCCGATATCCATCCTTTGGTTCGGCATTGGCAACAAGGCTGCCGCGTTCATCATCTTTCTCGGCGCTTTCTTTCCGGTTCTTCTAAATACCATGGCGGGTGTGAAGTCCATCGACCCCGTAATTCTGGATGCTGCAAGAACCCTCAATGCTGCAAGGCGGACCGTCTTTTTCAAAATCCTCATTCCGGCCACAGTCCCCTCAATATTCACTGGAGTGAGGATTGGACTTGGCATTGGCTGGATGACCTTGGTCGCTGCTGAGTTCACAGGGGTCCGGGAAGGGTACGGGCTTGGCTATATGATCATGACTGCCCGGGACATTCAGCGGCCGGACCTGATCGTAGCTGGGATGTGCGTGATTGGCTTCGTCGGCATCATACTGGACAAGGGACTGCGTGTCGTCCGGGATCGATGTGCCGCCTGGCAGTGAGTAGGAGTTGGCATGGCAGTGAACGTTGAAATACGTGGTCTGTCAAAGACCTTCGCGGGAAGCGACAACCGGAGCGACTACCGGGCCTTGGATTGCCTGGACCTGCAGGTCAGGCGGGGAGAATTCGTTTCCTTGCTAGGCCCAAGCGGCAGCGGCAAGAGCACGCTGCTCAGGATCCTCGCCGGGCTGGACCAAGACTACCAAGGGGAAATTCTTCTAGATGGTGCCTCCGTAACCGGCCGGGACCCCCGGGTTGGGATGGTATTCCAGGAGTTCGCCCTGTTCCCTTGGCGGACCACGCTGGAGAATATCGAGGCCGGGCTTGAATTCGCCGGAGTCCCTAAAAAGGAGCGGCGTCGAGCGGCCATGGAGTACATCGCTGCGTTCGGACTTTCCGGCTTCGAGTCCTGTCTGCCGAAAGAACTGTCGGGGGGGATGAAACAACGGGTCGCCATCGCCAGAACTCTGATCAACAACCCGCAATTGGTCCTTATGGACGAACCCTTCGGCGCCTTGGACTGCCAGATGCGCAACGCACTGCACGCCTTCCTTATCAAACTGTGGCTGGTCCGGCGCGACACGATCCTTTTTGTCACTCATAACGTGGATGAGGCAGTCTTTCTCAGCGACCGAATAGTAGTTTTCTCACCCAGCCCAGCCCGGGTCCTTCGGACATTTGACATCGATATGCCGCATCCACGTGACAGGACAAGTTTTGAGTTTAACCAGATGCGGCGCACCATTTTGGAACTGCTGGCATCGTCGTCCGACCCCCTATCCGAAAAGCCGGGCCGGCATGTCACCAATACGCAACAGGCACGCCATGAGGCAGCCTGAAGTGCATTTGCTGCAGCAGGGGAGCCTGCTGCGGCGGGAAGATGGAAACATTCTGGATGCCCATTCGTCCATATGTCTTATTCGCTCCGGCCAAGGGTTAATAGTAGTTGATACCGGGGCACCTGAAGATGCTTTGGCGGTGACAGAGGCTCTGTGGCGGTTGCACCTGGCGCCTGTGGATATAGACATCGTGGTGAATACTCATGGACATTGGGACCACGTTGGATGCAACCACCTTTTTCCGAGAGCCGTTTTTATGGCCCACCTTCTGGAGCCGGAGATCGGCTCACGAATTCCGGTATCGGCGGGGAGTTGTTTGGTTCGATCAGCCTTCACGATAGGACCAGGTATCGAACTGCATCCCACCCCAGGGCACAGCTGTGGGTCCCTGAGTGTGGTCGTGAAGGATGCCATTTCTTCATTTGGAGGAAGCGGGGCTGATGTCGTAATTGCTGGGGACGCACTTCCGTTGGCAGCCAACTACGAAAAACGTGTCCCTCCCTCCATTCACTGGGATCGTGACCACTGCGTTGAGTCGATTAACCAAATAGTAGCAATGGCTGAATGGGTGGTGCCTGGGCATGATGCACCATTCAGGGTAAGGAGAACAGGATATGGCGAGAAGAAGAGCGATGAGGGAAAGTGACCGGGAGCCGTCCCGCAAGCACGTCATCTCATTCAGGGTGAGCGATGTTGAGTTGGAGAACTTCCACGATATTTCAAGTAAAGGTGGGCCAGGCATTTCTGACGTGCTGAGGGAGGCTTTCGGCAAGCTCGTCCACCGGTACACGCAGACTGACGTTGTGCAAGGTTGAATGGAGAACAGCATGAACGAGATAAACAGCCAATTACAAGAGTTGGAACTAAAGGCCGGGCTTCTCAAGATTCCGGATCTGTCGCTACTTTCTACGGCTGAGGGGCATGCGCTTGCCGCGAGGGTAATGAATCTGTCGGGGCGGCTGAACCAGTTGTCCTATCAGATCCTGTTTGCGACGGAGAGACAGCAGGCTGCGGTTAACGGGGCTGCCGCAGTTGCTCAGTCTTAGGCTGAGGGTGTGCAGAGATGACAAAAGAAATGATCGGAAGTGACTGGCATGAATCAACATAAGACAAGAAACCAGCCAGGGTGGGAGGACGCGCCTGTCCCCGTCTGTATGGGGGGCGATGCCCGTGCGTTGGCCTTTTGCTGCAAAGAGGTTCACGCAATGCCACCTGGCTTTAAATGCACCAGAGATGAGATGCTGGCCGAGATCGGGATGCCCGCCGGGGACTTTGTGCGGTTGAAGGAGGAATTCTCTGCGGAGAATCTTCCGGACTGGAGCGCCAGTGAAGTCTGCTACGGGTCCCTTGCTTACTGCTGCATGCGCAGCAATGGCTGCCCAGGCCGCGATGAGGCCCTGCGCAGGGTCTATCCGGGCATGCAGTGGGAAGATGTGCTCAGAGAATATTTTTCCCGAAAAAAGCGGCTGGCCGAAGCCATCTTGACGGCAGCCAAGGGTGACAAAAGTGAATAGGACGAATGGATTGGGCGGTGCACTGGGGGAGGGAAGCGTGGTCACGAACAGAAATGAGCTGTTGGACGCGGCGGGCATAGACAGAATTCTCACCAGGATCGCCCATGAAATTTTTGAGCGCAACAAGGGGGGCGACAAGCTGGTATTGGTCGGCATATCAAACGGCGGCGACTACATGGCTGTATTGCTGCAGCACAAGCTTCAGGACATAACCAGTTGCAAGGTGCCAATAGGAACGGTCGACATCGCCATGCACCGAGATGACATTGCAAGTCGTCGTAAGGTAGTAGTGGGGAAGACCGAGATGAACTTTTCGGTCAACGACTGCCAGGTGATTCTGATCGATGACGTACTTTTCACCGGGCGCACCGTTCGGGCTGCGATTGACGCAATTTTCGAGTTGGGGCGCCCGCGTAACATACAGGTCGCAGTCCTAATCGACCGTGGCCATCGCGAGCTTCCGATACGCCCGGATTATGTGGGGCGCAGTCTCCCGACGTCTCGGGCTGAGGATATTGAGGTGAAGTACGGAGATGATCGCGTACCCCAGACCGTCGCCTTGGTCCGCATGGCAGAGTTATCGGAGGCTTGTGCATGAAACGTATCTGTGTCTTTTGCGGATCCAGTCCCGGTATGCGACCGGCCTATGTGGATGCCGCGCGGGAACTTGGCCGCTCACTGGTACATGCCGACATGGAACTCGTGTACGGCGGGGGGGGCGTAGGACTCATGGGGGCTCTGGCGCAATCCGTCTTGGATGCAGGCGGCAGGGTGACTGGCGTCATTCCACGGTTGCTCGTTGAGAAGGAGCTGGCCCACAAGCACCTGAGCGAGCTTCACATCGTAGAGTCGATGCACCAGCGCAAGGCACTGATGGCGCAACTCGCAGACGGCTTCATCGCCTTGCCCGGCGGCATTGGCACTCTCGAGGAACTCGTCGAGATCCTCACTTGGTCTCAGCTCGGCATTCACCATAAGGCTTGCGGGCTGCTGAACATTGAAGGGTACTACGACCGGTTCCTAGGGTTCTTCAGCCATATGATCGAAGAACAGTTTGCGCCGCCAGCTACGATCGAAACCCTCGCGGTTTCAGCTGAACCCGCGGAATTACTTCAGGCTATGTCACGTTTCCAGCAGCCTCATCTCGACAAGGTTGGATGGGCACTCGGATTTGCCGACACTTGAGGTCACAGGGGAAGGGTTTGAATGGAACAAAGAAGTAGCGAAAAGCCTCGGCAGAACGAGGTGATCGGTCGAATACGCGGAGGGGCCAAGGGGTGGAGGGAGATAGCCGCAGAACTCTGTTCGGTTGAGGACCAAGGCTTATGGAAAAGTGAGGCTAATTCCTTCGATGCTTGGGTATCTGAACTTGCGGCTGCCACGAATATGCAGGTGAGTGCCATGCTCAGGTATCTTGCCGGCGAAAGGTCCATTAGGCATCTTGCCGGAGCCTACCCGGACATATGCAACAAGGAGTCTGTTCGCCAGATATGCAGGGACATCACCTTGGAAAACATCGAAGGACTGATGGAACTTGAGACCCTGGTACCACGTAATAGATTTTGTGAAGTTCTCTCTGAAGTCGTCGGAGGTACCCTACTTTACAAGTCCCTCAAAGCGATCATCGAGTCGTGCCGCCCCATCGACAAAGGCAACCTTTCACTGACGCTAAGCGTTCTAAAAGGAAGCGCGATAGTAGGCCCGAAAGACTACCCTTGAGCATCGCCTGATTGCATATCTCATGTGCTAGGATCGCAGCCATCTCTCCAACAAATTTCTCTGCATGGCGAAGTTGTTCCTGGATCGCCATCATCCGCTCTGACTGCTGCTGAAACTTGCCAAGACTCCTTCCGTCCTCGCGCCGTTTTTTCGAGTTCGACATCCCACCCACGCTCTCGCTGAAATTTGTAGAACCTGACTGGGGGCTGAGAAATGCGGAATATTGCGATATGTGAAGAATATTCTCTTGCAAGAAGGGAGTGGGCCTGCAGAGGGGGAGGGTGGCTCATATTGAATATCAGTGGTTTATCTAGCGCGAATCAGGCTGGCATAGAAGCTGCCAAAGGTATTTCTAGTTGAGTTAAAGGAATAGGTTGGTGGAAAGACCATTCGACCGTACGGAGGAGCAGATATGACAGATCATACAACCCCACATTCCGGTAATGACGAACGGGAGCGACTGCTGCGGATACTGGCATTCGCAACCTTCATAATATTTTTTCAAGCCTTTATGGTCGCACCGATTATACCCGAATTGGCCCGTACTTTTGGTGCATCGGTTCAAGGTGTCGGCGCTGTCATCCCCGCTTACCTTATCCCTTACGGTATTGCGACACTCATGTACGGACTCCTTGCTGACAGGGTAGGAGTTCATCGCATCATCCCGGCGTCGCTAGCTGCGTTTGCGGTCTTAACTGCATTAACGGCGACAGCAACCTCCGTTGGGCAGATGCTGCTGTGGCGACTCCTTACCGGAGTAGGGGCCAGCGGTGTGGTGCCGCTTGCTCTTGTGGTCGTTGCCAGGATGTTCCCTTCCGAGGAACGGGGGCGACCGCTCGGTTGGCTCTTTGGTGCCATGGCTGGAGGGATGGCCTTCGGATCGACATTGGGGGCGGTTATGGTGCCAGTTATCGGTTGGCGAGGCATTTTCCTGGTGATTGGAGGCGTAGGGCTACTTATCCTGCTGCTGTTCCTGCCGCATCGGCCGTTTCTGGCTGCGTCCTTTAATCCGGTGGCCGGCTCACTCCGAGATCTACTGCGGGGGTATAAGAGCCTGTTGAGCACACCCCGCGGACGATGCACTTATGGCTATGTATTCTTGAACTCAATTTTCCACTCTGGTCTGTTCACCTGGCTGGGCGTGTATTTAGAGAGGAGGTATGGACTCGGGCCCGTTGGTATTGGTGTCGCCCTCTTGGGGTATGGGGTTCCCGGGTTCCTGTTGGGACCGGTGATCGGTCGTGCGGCAGATAAATGGGGGCGCGGTCGGTTGCTGCCGATCGGGCTGGGCCTTGGCGGTATCGCCGCTGTGTTGATGCTCGCGGATCTGCCGCTCGTGGCCGCCGCCCTGGTCGCCACCATACTTTCACTCGGTTACGATATGACCCAGCCGATGCTAGCCGGGGTTGTCACGTTCCTGGGAAGAGAAAGGCCGGGGCAAGCGATGGGGTTGAACGTCTTCACTCTATTCATCGGATTCGGGCTTGGCAGTCTCATATTCGGTGAGATCCTTCGCTTCGGGTTCCCCGCAGCTTTAAGCGTCTTTGCCGTACTGGAGTTGGCTGCAGCTGCATGCTCTGTCCTGTTATTCCGTTCAGAGATCCCTCGTCGGGAGGCACGCGCTGTTGGTGTTGCTGAAGCAGAGCAGTCTTAATCTCAGGTTACATCGTGGTTTATTGTGAAGACAAAAGGGAGGTTCGTTGATGTCGAATAATTACATTCAGACTTTATTTGCAGAGCGAATCGGGGGGAGTCGCTTTGGGAAGGAAACTGTCCTATACAAGTTTGAAAAGATCAAGCGAGCGAAGCGGCAGGCCATGGGAAATAACCCTGGCATTGAATTGATCGACCTCGGAGTAGGAGAGCCTGACTGGGGTGCTGATGAGGCAGTCGTTGACGTGCTCAGGATTGAAGCCGGGAAACCTGAGAACCGTGGCTACACCGACAATGGCATCGAAGTCTTCAAGGAGGCTGCCGCCAAATATCTGGAAAAGGTTTACGATGTGCGTGACATCGATCCGAGCTGTGAGGTCACCCACGGCATCGGATCGAAACCGATTCTGGCCCTCTTACCCCTGGCCTTCATCAACCCTGGTGACATCGCAATCCTGACGGTGCCTGGCTATCCCGTCCTAGGGACCATGACGGAGGCCTTGATGGGCAACGTTGTCAAGCTGCCGCTCCTGGAGGAGAACGGATTCCTTCCCGATTTGGACTCCCTGAGTGCGGAACAGCGTCGCCGCGCAAAACTCCTCTACCTGAACTATCCTAACAATCCCACCGGGGCGACGGCTACCAAGGCATTCTATGAGAAGGTAGTAGACTTCGCCCACCAAAACCAGATCATCGTGGTGGCAGACGCTGCATATGCCGGCCTGACCTTCGATGGCGAACCTCCTCTTAGCATCCTGTCGATTAACGGTGCCAAGGAGGTAGCCGTCGAGATCCATTCGCACTCCAAGTCCTTCAATATGACTGGATGGCGCCTCGCCTTCCTTGCCGGTAACGAGTTGGTTGTCAAAGGCTTTGCGGCAGTGAAAGACAATAATGACTCCGGTCAGTTTGCCGCCATCCAGAAGGCTGGCGTCTATTGTCTGGAACATCCAGAAATCTCAGCACGGACGGCCGCGAAATATTCACGTCGTCACGAACTGTTGGTGGCCGCCCTTCGGCGTGTCGGTTTTTCCGTACGGAAACCGAAGGCATCCTTTTATCTTTACGCCAAGATTCCAAAAGGGACCGCAGCGGGAGTCGTGTTTAGCTCGGCGGAAGTTTTTTCCGAATTTCTCACCACCAGGAGCCTCATTTCCACAGTTCCCTGGGATGATGTGGGCCATTACATACGCTTCTCCGTCACTTTCGTCGCCGGAGATGAAGCAGAGGAACGGCGTATAGTGGGTGAGATCGAAAGGCGTTTGCAGGAGCTCGAACTCGTGTTCTAGAGGTAGCGGGCGGGCGGAAATCTGTTTAACGGGAGACATTCCTCGTGCCACGCTCCATCGGAAGGACAAATTCCTACCTATTCGCGAAGCCTGTCTGCCTTGCAATCCGTTGGCGCGGCCAGCTGAGGGTCCACAGAAATTGAGCGGCGGGGGGGCTTCCCCCGCCGCAATTCGATTTAAGCCTTTAGCTGTCTCAGTGCTGCGAGCCTTCCGGTTGAAGAATCTTCCGCTCTCGCTATGGTAACGCCAGTTATCGAGAAACTTTACAAAGTCACCCCAGTTCATGGAAGTGAGCTTTTTGCCATTCAAACGAATTATGCTGGCAGTATGAGATCAGCGAATTCCTTATCAATTACACTTTCCAGTCCCTTCTCCTCTGCAAACCTCAGAGCCTCTTCTCTCGACATGGGGCACAGAGAGTACAGCTCATGTTTATCGTCGACATACGTTCTGAAAAAGCAACCGCTCCGGGTCCTATATAGCGCTTCAACTAGGAATGGATTCAACTCACCCTGCCGTGCGCCTAATTGGTTTGCAGTTTCCGTGTCATAGCGCCTGCCATCAATAGTACGTCGCATTTTTTACTCCTTTGAAATGTTGTTCGGTTTTTTTTGTTAAAAGCTAGAAGTGTGCCAATGTGCTAAATGCCAGTTTTTACGGATTTATATGTTGCTGTGGTGGCGCGCTCAAGGTGGTGGAGAGGGCGGTGTGGCCAATAACCACAAGCCTCTTGGTTTATGGGAAATATCCGTAGTCCCGACGATGGATTTAGGATTAGAAGGAAGGGCTGGACTCCAATTTTTCTCTCGCAAGATAGCATTATCAAATCAGAATTTCAGATTCTAGTTGAAATGCCTATTGAAGGCCCTAGGGGGGCCTCGGATATGTACAAGCGCAACAGACTTTTTGACGCCAAAAGAATGGCGCCAATTTTTCAGAAGATTTTGAGTGATTGCGACGGGCAGGTTCTGGGGTAGGAGTGGGGATTCAAGGACCGTTATATCGAGCTTTGACGGCCAAGGGGGGATGAGTCGAGGGATATCGGCGCTTACTAACGGGACTGGGACGTGATGTGGTCGTTCTAACGGGGTTTTTTGCTTAAAAACGACAACGTCACAGTAGTTGTTGTTTTTTAGTTTATAAAAACGTTTAGTATATAAATAGGCGAAGGCTATTGTGACAAATTTTCACCCCCTATTGTGACAAATTTTCAAGCTCGCGAAAATGAAGTTTCTGCTCCAAAATTGAAATTATGTGTTGTAAGACAATGCCTTCTGGAGTTATCCACAGCAGTTCCTATTGTGACAAATTTTCAGGCTATTGTGACAAATTTTCAAGGAAGGCTGTGGAAAACTCAAACTTCTAGAAGGAGGCAGGCGAGGTACGAGGCGGCGACACAGGGAGGAGATGGGATGGTTCACAAGCATGCCCCAGCAGTTCATTGCCCCGTTTTCCTCACTATGTAATAACCTAAGGGTTCTGGAGGAGCATCGCTTTTTCATGGCAAGCAAATGGCGCCAAAAAAGTCAGAGTGCCACTGCATGAATTCCAGTTGCTCATCGCTATGACTACAAACTGCGGTGCTCACAACATTCTGTAAACTGGAATGTTTTCTGCGATGTGGGTTGACCGGTGTGTCTCGGCATGATAGTTTGCCAATGCTGGAGGAAGAGGGCAGGTCAGCAACCGGGAGAGAGGGGACGCCGCAAAAATACCTTCCGATGTTATTCAGTTCGAGCGACAAGGGTGCAGCGTGTATTCACGGGAGATAGCAATATGCTAACCAGACTAAGGGTATCCGGCTTCAAACTTAATCGACGTGGATGTTAAGTTCGGGCCATTTACATGCATTGCTGGCGTGAATGGCGCCGGCAAATCGAACCTATTCGACGTGATGATGTTTTTGAGCGCACTATCAGAAAAACCGCCTGGATGCCGCGAAATCATTGCGTGATGAAGAAGGGCGTACTTCCGATATTCGATCTCTTTCCCATCGTGTAGGCAATGGGTTCGGTAGTAAGATGACATTTGAGACAGAAATGATTGTCCCTCTTCGCGTTCTTGATGATCCGGGGCAGGAGGCGACGGCCAGCATCACCTCGCTGCGGTACTCGCTGGCGTTGGGTTATCGAACCGACAACAATCACAAAACTGGTGGGCTGGAACTGCTGCGAGAGGAACTAACTCACGCAAAGGGCGAACCGGTGAAACACTTGCTCTTCCCTCACACGGCATTAACTTGGCGAAACAGCGCAGCAAGGAAGAAGAAGCGGCGGTGACTTCATTTCCACTAAGGGAGAGGGGAAGATCGAGTCATAAAACTACATCAGGGCGGCGGAGCGGGAATGCTGCGATCTATTCTGGCTGCTGCTTTACCGAGGACAGTTCTGTCCACGGCGAATGCAGCTGAGAACCCGACGGCTCTTATGGCGAAGAGGGAAATGCAATCGTGGCGTTTGCTGCAGCTTGAACCGGCTTCATTGCGGAAGCCGGAGGAGTTTTTTCCGCACCGACGAAACTGGGGGGGCGATGAATCCCATATTGCTGCAACGCTTTACCATCTTTCCAAGAGCCTCATACGCAAGGTGATATCGAAGACGATTCAGCTGCCGCGATCTATGCGAAGGTTGCCAATAGGCTGGCAGACCTTATTGATGACGTGAAAGAGATCTCAGTGGACTACGATGAAAAGCGGGAATGAATCGCCAATGGTTTCCTGGACACTCCTGAGTTATAAAAGTTGACTTCAGGGGGAGCATGAGTGACAAGAGTCAAACGAAGGTGGAGCATTCTTTAGCTTTTAAGTCTGTTACCTTCATCATGATTGCCTATTAGCACTCTGAATATGTGACATCATCCATGCTTGAAAAACCGAACGAGGTGGGTCCAGCTACAATACAGCTTGGTAAAAAAAGGCGTATAAATGTCAAAAAAAACATCCAACCATAGAAAACTTAATAAAGCTCAAGGTATTATTTACTCCTCAAATAAACCTCACACTGCAATAGCAAGGTATTTCAATGAATTAAGCGCCAAGGAGATTTATCTTAACTTTAGCACGATATATAATCACAGATTTTTTCACACTTTAATCTCATTTTACGCTGACAAAAATCAAGTGCTGGAAAGATTTGGGTCAGTACCTAGTACTGATACTTTAAAAAGCCTTTACTGGGGACTCGGTCTTTTCGAAAAACACAGCCAAATAATTAAAACATTTATACGCCAAGAAGGTGAATTGACGAAAGCTCTTTTAGAAAGTGATTTCGGCTCATGCATTCAAATATTGGACGAAATCGATAATGATTTAGGTATATCTACTTGGTCGATTTCAACTAGATGCTCAATATATACTTTAGCTGGAAATACAGATCAAAAAAGAGATTTTATAAAAGATATTGGTGATAAAAGTAATATAAACAGCTTTTTCTTCGCGATTGCCAACAACGTGAGCTTGAAATATGACGATAGCGAAGTCTTGGCATCAGATTTAAGTTCCCTTGAAACTCAGATCAAAAGGCATGTAAAGGGAGAACTTCTAGACTTTTTACTTTATAAATTATGTCTTAAAAATTTCGATTACCAATATAATTATGATAATATTCTAAATGTAGAGAAGAACATGTCCATCATTGATTTTTATATAGCATGTGTGGACTGTTTAGTTTTTTGCATTTTTGACGAGCAAGACAATGGAGATATCAAGTTTATTTTGAAGAGATTGGCCACTCTGTTTGAGTCGACTGAGATCAAATACCTAGCAAATCATTATGGCATAAAAACTGAGTGGAAATTTAGTAAGGACTACTATGAGTTATTAGATTTATATACTAAAGGTGCGTATGCTGATGTAATAGTAAGATTCAAAAATGATCCTTCATATGAATTCCAAATATTTGAGTTAGTGGCGAAATCTGCCGCAAGGTCCTCAGCTATTGAGACCTCAGGTTTAAAAAAACGCATTATAGATTCACTCGTGACGTTAACGATTAAATCTGAGAAATATGAGAGAAGCCTGGGTTTCTTGGTCAACCTATGTCATGGATTCAGCGCTCTAAGGTATTTCAGAGAATTGCACCTCTTCGTCGAAAATGAAAGCAAATTGTTGAGCCATGACCGAAGTGTTTTTCTCAATAAAATCCGAATTTTATTCTCTGGTATCTCATCTCCTAGAAAAATCGATATTATGGATTCTGACATTCTAGAGTCGTACACAAGTACTTTTAGGGAAATAATAGGCCAGTCAATCGCTTGGACTTTTTATAGTGATAAAAACGATTCAAATTTGCTTCAAAACATTACAGTGCCGATCGAAAGCAACAGATTAATCAAATATCTTAGCAAAACTCTTATACGAGACAATCAGCACATCGATGCCATACCTTTACTAAATGGTCTGATCGAGTGCGAAGACATTCTTATTAAACAGGAAGCCTCTAGACTCCTAGTAGATTGCTATTTGAAGACAGGGGACACTGAGGGAGCTTTGAATGAGTTCGCTATTAGATGTATAAAAAATCCATTCCTGATTACGAATTACGATACATCACTTATCTGCGAAAAGGCGATAGAGGCCGCAAAATTTAGCAGTTCATTGTATATCCCAATATCTCTTTCTCTTCATTCTAATTATGTAAATGATAAATATTTATCAGCTCTCAGGTACGCATTCGAGAACTATTTGTTAAAAAACAAAATAGATTTTCCACTTAACGGATTGAAATGTTATGAAAAGTATCCAGAGTTTGTTGCTGATTATTTTTTAACAAACGTTTGCGTACCAGACACAATGAAACTATATTTTGGTTTCGAAACTTCTAAAGATATTGACTACCATCGAATAAATATATGTAATTTTTTAATTGAAAAGAATTTGTTCAATAAACAGTCGTTAGTCCACGAAGTAAAAGAACTGACAAAAAAGTTGGTTATAAGTGATGCAATCAAGTGTGTTGAAAATAGTAAAATTTATTCCGATTCGACTATATTTTATAGCGAAGTTGGAAAGAAGAAATTAGAGAATCTGTTCAACAAAATTCAAGAATTAAGGCGACAGGATTTTAGTGACTATGATGATGAAGTTGAATTTAAAGGAATTTACAATAGTTTAAAACAACAAGGTATAATTGATCGGACATCTAGGTCAGTGTTGGTACTAACTGGACTGAACGAAAAAAACGCTTCGTTTCTAAATCTTCTTCAAAGAATGCGAGACGATTTTACTTTTGGAGATAAAGGACTAAATACATATTTGAGTACAAGAATTAGGCATGGCTACTTACCAACAATGATAAGGAAATCCGTAGTTAATCAAAATTTGCTTTCACAAATAGACCCGTATAAAAAAACTTACTGTTCAAACGAATACTGGCTAAATAAATTAAACGGCCTTGAAGATAAGGTGTCAAAGAAACTTGATTTAGCTTTTACTGAATTCAGCAAGTCATTTGAGAATAAAATTTCTGAAATAAATGATAACTGGTTGCAAATATATTTTTTAGATCAAAACTTATCAACATTAGGCGATAAAATAAGCAAAACCGAATCCTTATTTAACTACTCGATTTTTAATTTAGAGGCATATGTACTACAACAAAAAATACCACTCACAGCTTCATACTCCGAACTAATCAAGTATGTTGTAGACTGGCTATGGGAAAGGACAGATTCTAACCTATTAAAGGTCAGAGATAAATTGTCAATCGATGCTAAGAAAGCTTTCCTAGGTTACCTTGATAAACTCCAATACGAGGTTTATGAACTTTTACATGGCAAAACATTTTTCTCTGAATTAAATGATGCTATTGCACGAGCTCGTACTGACCTATCTAATAATATTGACCAACTTATAACATGGTTTACACGAAGTAATGAAAATACAGTGCCTCAGTACGACATCGAGATAGCAGTAGAAATTGCCAAAAGAACAGCTTGCATTGCACTTGAATTCGAAAAAGATAAAGATTACAAACTTCAAGGCTGGACACTAACCCATTTTGTTGATTTCTTATACATACTCATGGAAAATGCAATTTCCAAATCGAGAGTTTCCAAAGAAAATCTCGGTTTGAAAATTAGCTTGAGCACCGTTGATGGCACCGTTGTCCTTGAAATAGTAAACAATTGCAGCCTGGACGAAACTTTGGAAAACGCGAACTCGAGAGTTGAATATTACCGAGTGAATTACGGTAAAGACACTGTTGGCAGAGAAGGAATTCAATCTGAAGGAGGAACTGGTTTCTTTAAGATTTGGAATATCCTTTTTCGGGTCCTAAACATCACTCATCTTGTCGATTTTAAACACTGTAACGACGGTACTTTTGCGGTTAAATTTGTTTTTTATAATTTCAAGAAGGTACTTTTTTATGAAAATATTAATAGCTGAAGACTCAATAGACAAGCTGCATGCATTGATAGACTTTTTTGTTGAACGCTTCCAGCAGGAAATACAGCTAACTGAAAGAGTTTCTCTACGATCGGCTTTGAAGGAAATTATTCTCAACACAGACTTTGATCTTATTATTTTGGACATGAGCCTTCCTAACTTTGATGTCAATGCTGACGAACCAGGAGGTGGGACCCCTGAAAGTTTTGCTGGCAAAGAACTGATGGCTCAAATGAAGCTGAGAAATTTAAATATTCCAGTTATTGTTGTGACTCAATATAGTCAATTCGAAGGTGGACGCATAACTCTTGAACAGCTTATGTCGGAGTTTTCCTTGTTATATTCCGACTTTTACAAAGGCACTGTTTATTACAACTCAGCTACCGATCTCTGGAAAGCACAGTTGTATCATTTAATAAGCGGAGTGGGAAAATGAAAGTGTTGATATTGGATGACCAATATTCTAAGGTGGAAACTTTTTGTCGTGTCCTTAATAAATTGACGCCTTGTAAAATCGATCACGTCAGCAATTCTAAAGATGCACTGAAATATTTATATGATAATTCAGATGTAGATTTGTTGATAGTTGATCTCCAAATTCCAGAAGTACTTGGTGGAGATGTTTTGGTTGATGGTGGTGTTAAATTTCTTGAGTATATTGAATTAAACACATCATACCAATTACCTAAACATGTGGTAGGCGCTACAGCGTATGCTGAAAGTTACTGCGAATATAAAGAATACTTCGAAAATAGGGGGTGGCGCTTAGTTCAAGGAACTGAAAGTGAGACTTTTTTTGAATCCTTGTTTTCGACAATAATAAATTATACCAGAAAAGAGTTTCAAAAATTTGATATTGCTATTATTACAGCTTTGAGAAAAACTGAATTTGAGGCAATTTTGTCACTTTTGCACGATTTGAGTAAAGTACAATTTAAAAATGATAGCAATATATACTACATAGGTTCCATTACGATTTCCAGCGGAGAAATTAAGTCAGTCATAGCAACATCCTGTCCTAGAATGGGTATTGCCGCTGCAACTGCGCTTTCAACTCGGATACTCTTGAGGCACAATCCAGAGTATATTATAATGACCGGTATTGCTGCTGGGATAAAGGGCAAGGTTAAATTGGGCGACATTTTAGTTGCAGAACCATCTTGGGAGTGGGGAAGTGGGAAGCTTACTGTGAGAGAAGGAAAACCGACATTTTTGTCCTCGCCACATCAGCTGCATATACATTCTAACCTGAGTCCAATTTTATCTGATTTGTCTGCCCAACGTACTTATCTTGATGAAATCCAACATTCTGCAAAAGAACTGGGACTAGAATGCTCAAATCAGCTAAACATGCACGTAGGCCCTGTAGCTTCAGGAGCTGTTGTCTTAGAGGAACCCGAGACAGTTGAACTCATCAAGGCTCAAAACAGAGATACAATTGGTATCGATATGGAAGCTTATGGGGTCATGGCCTCTGCAAATTATGCTTATTCGAATCCCACAAATTCAATAGTTATTAAATCCGTATGCGACTTTGCAAATATTGATAAAAATGATGATTTACAGCCTTATGCAGCTTTTACTAGCGCCGCTTTTGCCATAAAACTCATACAAAATCATCTATTTAACTAAGTTGTTAATACTAAGTAGTCGTCACAGAAAAGTGTAACAGCGGAACCTATTTCATCATTACTGTATGATAAAATTGCCGAAAATTTACCGCGAGTTATGAAGCTAAAAACCGGCTCCTCAAGCTAGGGCGATATCTTCTGCTCTCTGCTGGATGAGATCCTCTAATAATACAGGGGCTGGGGGGAGGGAGGAGCCCTGATCAATTAAACCTTGGTGCATGTTGAGATGTGGAGGCTGAGGCGTTAATAAATATAATGGGCTGTCCGTCTGTTGGCGGGCGGAAGTGTGTCCCAAAGTGTGTACCAAAATCAGGAAAAGTTGATGAATATGGCAAAGATGGAAAGGCTTGCACAGGAGCTAAATCTTTGATATACCTGTAAGTAGCTAATCGGGCTACATAACACAAGCACAACAAAAACGGCTCATAACCCGAAGGTCACAGGTTCAAATCCTGTCCCCGCAACCAAAATATAACGGCCACTTAGACTTGAAAAGCTAAGTGGCCTTTTTGTTGTTCGCCCACCCCTATCAGCGTTCAGCTCAAGTAGAGACTGGTCCTGCAAATCATCGCTAAATTCAAGAACACCCTGGTCATGGCTGGAACATCAGGCGGGTTGTAACTTGCTACTTCCGTGGCCATCCTTTGAAGCCGACGATTACCGCCAGGGAGAGGCAGAAAACAACGCTCAACCCTGCCGACACGAAAGAAGCGACGAACGCGGCAAGGTACATGAACGGCCCGAAGCTGAACTGCCTGGTGATCTGCTCAATGTGCTCAGGATCCACGCTTCGTCCCCCCCCGAGCAACCTCCCATTTTTTGAGGCGTAGTGCCACAACAACTTGAATGCCACTGCTATTGCGAAGAAGGTGCCGGAAAAGATCGCACCGGCAATCTTCGCTTCAGGGTGAAGCAGGTATTCTGCCACCAAGGCGGTCGGAAACGGCAGGAAGGTAACCAGCATCAGCACCAAACCGTTCAAGTACAGGAACGTGTGATCGCTTCTCTGGACGAAGGTGAAAATCCTGTGATGGTTCACCCACTTGGCAAGGACCGTGACAAAGCTCGTCACGAAGGCAAGGTAATGGGGCCACAGCGCCAGCAAGGCAGAACTCAGGCTCTGGTCGACACCGAGTTCGGAAGCCGTTGGCACTTTGATAGTCAGGACCAGCAGTGTTATGGCGATGGCGAAAACCCCGTCGCTGAACGCCTCAATGCGTCCTGTTTCCTTTCTTGTAAAGCTTTCGGCCATGGGCTCTCTGCTGCCAGCAAGGCGTTGCCACCGGGGCAATCGCTCAGGGCTTGCTAGTCAGGCGCGAAAGGAGGTCACTCACGAATTCTTCACGTTCCAAAAGCCCTAAGTGCCACGCCCGGTTGTCGGTGCCTACTCTCTCAGTCTTCAAGTTGGAGAGGGATGACTCGAGTATTTCGATCAGAATGCCCGTCTCTTTTTCAGTCAGCTCAAGCCTGGTCATATCACTAGCCTCCCTTTTTGCATCTAAGCCGCTTCTCTAGCTTTCAGGTTCACTTACAGGAGGAATCGGTAGGGTGCCCAATTCCTGGCTTTCCTTATCTGAGACACAACCCACTGTCAGTATAACTGCCATGAAACGTGTTACAATGGTAAAACGGAACAGGAGCGGTAAGCGGATAGAGAACGGGTTAAATCCGACTGCACGGCCGATAGCCGACATGGATGATCCGTTTCCTCCTCCCCTCCAATGGTTCCTTTTCCCTGAGTGCTTCCTTTCCCCTCCGCAGCCCAGGCCCGCGCTTTCGACAACAAGGATGCGGGCAATCCATCTTGATCGGAGTGAGCCGATGAATGCAGCAGCCACTTGCCCCGGTCGCTGATCCGCAGTCCGTGCCGGTTTCGAGTGGGAATTCGCCCTATGTTGCACAAAAAGTACACCATTCTCGTGGCAGATGACGACCCAAATGATCGGATGCTGATGGAACGAGCTTTTAAGGCCAGCCTTGTACAGGCAGAGCTTCGATTAGTGACATGCGGAGATGAAGCCATTGCATACCTTAAAGGAGAAGGAGTGTTCGCTGACCGTTCAATTTATCAGTACCCTTCATTTCTTCTCACTGACTTGAAAATGTTTCCCGGTGACGGGTTTTCGATTCTTACCTTCCTGCAAAGTACGCCGGACTCCGCCATCATTCCCACCATCGTACTTTCATCGTCAAATGACTCAGACGACATAAAAAGGGCTTATTTACTTGGAGCCAGCGCCTATATCGTCAAACCACAGGACCCCAGTCAATTGATTGAACTTCTAAAGGCCATTGCCGCTTTCTGGCTGATTTGTGAAGTGCCTGAGGTGGATGAGGTCGGCCGGCGAGTGGTGACAAAAAGCCAAGGGAAATTGGGTGACAGGTTCACTTAACGATAGCAATGTCGCGCGGTGATCGTGGAGGCTCGCCATGGCTGGTCTGCAGCGGCATCTATTACGCCAAGGGAAGACGGGGCAAAAGAAAAGGGCGCTACCGTAGGTAACGCCCTGCAAGTCGCTGCCATACTGTACGTTTAGGCATTGTTGTTCAAGCGACGCTTGCCACAGATCGCAATACCGGCCATGCCGATGCCAAGCAGCAGTACGGTGCCCGGTTCGGGGACCGGAGATGCCCCGTTGTTGTAGTCCAGGCACAATATAGATTCGTCTACATAGAGGAGACAGTTGAATAACCCTCTTTCATCGTATGCCAGAGATATATCAAGGGACTGTCCGGTTGACCACGGGGCAGTTATGGCCGAGGCGATATCAAAACTGCGTGATTCAAGAGGGTTCCAGATCAAAAACCACCCCGTGTCGTTCTTGAGATTCCCTACGAAAGTGTTTTCAACGCTTACCATGTCGTTATTACCGTCGACAAAATTAGAATAGATTTTCAACGTGGCACTGTTGATGGTGTCATATGGCATTTCGAAGTCCGACGGCATCGCCTGGGCCCATGTCAGGGTGCCGTTGCCGATCACCCACCTGTCCACATCAGTCGTGCTCGTAAAGGAAGTAGCACCTGCGGTTCCGACGGCACATACCATTGACAGTCCCACAACCAGCACAGCCAAAATTGTCTTATTCATGCTGTTCCTCCTCTCAACGAAGTTGTACGCTCACACGTGAATTCACTATAGCAATCGAGGTGCCACATCTAAGTATCTGATAAATATATAAATTTTGTGCGAGTTGATTGCTGTGTTTAATATTCCGACAGCGCCAGCCGGACGGCATACCTAAAACGCTTTGCGGTGATGCGGTGCCAGAAATGCATCTTGCCCGGAGGGCTCTGCCGGGAATTGATGAGGGCCAGGGGGGAACCTCGATAAATAGGAGCCTATAACCACGATTTCCAAGTGATTTCAAAGGTATCATGTTGGCACATCCAGGCGGGGCACGCGAGCCGGTGACCAGCGAGCGTGGAGTTGAGAGAAGAGCTACAGGTCAAGGATGCGGCAAATGCTATGTGTAAAGCCGATCCTTTACACTCTGACGAACCGTTACACTTTGGGTTCTTCTGTACGCAATGTGGTCATATGTCTATGGTCTGCGAGGCAGAATCAAAGCAACGACTTGCACCCTCTAACCACATAGTGCAGCTTTGCATCGGCTCTGATGAGGCAGCTCCCGCCGAGAGGGGAGGTCATCCTGGAATCCGGGGGGGAGTGTCAGATGCCAGGTAAACGCGGCGCCGTTCGCACCCCGGGCGGAAAAGTGAGGGCGGGCTCGTGCGAACCGAAGGTGAGGTCGGTAGAAGGCTGGCAAGTAATGCCGCCGTATGTTATCGGTGCCTTCGCTCTCCGAACTCTGAAACCGGACGGGAGACGATGTCTCTCAAGGCCTCTGCCTGTCCCCGCACTCAGAAAGCGGCCTCTCCGCGTGGTCAACAGTACCCAACATTTTGGGGCGTCTAATATTTCTTTTATTGCGCCACGGCGTGAGCTATATTCTCCCTATCCCAGCCTTTGATGTTGATAGTACTACCGCTCATGGTGGTGCTATAACAGCAACTTCTCATGCTGAGTTCATCCTGCTTCACTGTAGGCCCCGCTTCCTGCAGTAGCTATTGCCCGTACGACCTTGCCGTGTTGGCGACAGGTCTTGCTGAGACTGATTTTGACCAATGCCATGAGCAATCGACGAAGAACTGACACATCACCTGGCACGGCAGCCTCACCGTTACTTGTGAGGCTGATCCGCGAGTTGGAAGTCTCGCGGCGCAACATGGGCGCGTACCCGCAGGGGCATCAGGTAGTAGATGTTTCTCTTACCAAAGCCCTGCAGAGCTACGCCGCCTTCATGGGCGAGCGGGATGAGGTGGTGTTCGGGGTGGCCGGCTCGGCGCTCGTTTTCGGGGGGAGAACCGTCGACAGGTCCAACCTGGTGATCAGGGAGTTCGCGCGAGTGCTGTACGAGCGCGGCATCGGGATGCTTGTTCTCAACCGCGGCCTCACCAAGGAGGAACTGCGGCGTTTTATCATCATCCTTGGTAGCAAGCGCGAAAAGATCTATGGCGCCGGCGGGATTCGGGCCGTGTGGGAAAAGGCCGGCATCACCTCCCTTGCCATCAGGGAGGTACGCTACGATCTCTTCAGTGCGTCCGAAGAGCCGCTCCTTCAGCCAGGGGAGGCGGGGAACGGTTCCGGTGACCTCTGGGAGCGCTTCCTTGTCGCGTTGAAGAACGGGCATACGGCGGGAGGGGCGCTCGACGAGGATCTGCTGGACCCGGAACTCGTGGCCGAAGCACTCAACCGCCAAGCCGGACAGGATGCTTCTTTTGATGCGGCAAATTTCACATCCGTACTGCTTGAGGCTTTCGCACGGGACGAAGCGGCGGCCCCCCAGGCCAGGGAACTGACCAACCGCAGGTTCGCCGGTTTCGTGGGCAAGCTCAATCCCGCCATGCGTCAGCAGTTCCTTAACGCAGCCTGTGTGTCCAAGGCGATTGCCGCACCCGATCTGGAATGGATCGTCCGGCAATTACCCGCCGAGGCGGTGCTCGAGACCCTTGAGGAAATCGGCGCCAACCAGGAGAGCATCCCCCCCCTGGTTCTGCAGTTGCTGCGGCAGTTCAGCCGCATAGCTTCCCCCTCCGCAGCGCCGGTCACCCCCGAGGGTGGGCTGCCGGGCAGGATACGGACCATCCTCAGGGAGCATGCAAGCGAAGAGTATATTCCCGAGAGTTATCTCCAAAAGCTGCATAAGATGATGGAGCCGGACCAGGTCCCCCTGGTGGGAAGTGAAGGGGTGCGGGATCTTCTGGAAACCTTGGATCAAGCCTCCATGGAAAAGGCCACCTGCGAGATCCTGCTTCTGTTCCTGAAATCGGGCGAGGGAGAGGGAGGGGAACTGGGGGGGTACGCCCGCAACCTCTACGATATCGGGATCTTTTTCCTGCGCACCGGCGATTATCTGGAATTCCTCAAGATTCTGCGGGAAGTGGTTGGCGGGGGAGTGCCCACCGGGGTGCGCGAGGACGTAATGGCGCTCTTCGCCTGCGAGGAATTCATCAACGAGGTGCTGGACGGCCTCGAGACGTGGGGAAAACCGAGGTTCGATGAAATCACCGAGGTGATCGCGACGGTGGGCGCCCCCTTCACCGAGGAGCTGCTGGAGCGGCTGGCCGAAAGCGACAGCATGTCGCTGCGACGCTTCATGATGGACCGGCTGGTCGAAATAGGCCCCCCGGCCGCCCCGGCCATAATGAAGCGGCTCTCTGATCGTCGCTGGTACTTCCTGCGCAACCTGATCGCCCTTATCCGGCGCCTGGAGCTGTCCGACGCCGAGGAGAAGCTGCGCATGCTGGCGCGCCATCGCGACCGGAGGGTCGCGCAGGAGGCCTTCCGGGCGTTGCTGGAATTCGGTGACTTCGCGGCGGAGCTGAGCCTGGTGCAGGACCTGGAGAGTCCGAACCGGCAGACTCAATTAGCAGCTCTCGAGGTCGCCGGAATGGCGGGATCGGCCAACGTCCTTGGGGCCTTGCACGCCATGCTGGCCAGGCCGGGTCTTTCCGCCAAGGATCTCCAGGTGAAGAACCTGGTCGTGCAGGCGCTGGGCGAGATCGGGAATCCCGCGTCGCTCCCCTTGCTGGAGAAGCTGCTGACCTCCGTGAGCCTCCTGCGCCCGAACCAGCTCGCCAAGCTGAAGCTGGAAGCGGTCAGTTCCCTGCGGCGCTACCCTGCGGAAATGTCGCGGCCACTTCTGAAAAAGCTCGCCGCGAAAAAGGGGGCGCTGGGGCGGCAGGCCGCGCTGCTGCTGCGGGGCGCACCGGGGATAACCTCATGAACGGCGCGAATCACAGCTCCGGCAACATCATCCGCCTCCTTCAGTCGGCGAGCGCCAACGCGGCGCTGTATGAAAGCGGGCACCTCCAGGTCGTCCGGCTGGGAAACCAGCTCTTCGAGGAGCTGAGCGCCCTGCTCGAAGCCTGCGGTGAGCTGTCCCTGATCGTGGTGGAGAACGAGCTCATCATCGACGGCAGACCACAGGAGTACAGCCTGTTCATAAACCGCTTCACCGCCCTGCTCAAGGCGCGGGGGGTAGAGTACCTCAAGTTCCAGAAGGGGATCACCCGGCAGGAGGTCGCAAGCCTCGTCGAATTCCTGAGCGGCGCCGCCGGGGAGCCAGGCGAGATCGCATCGACCGGGCACCTGCGCTTTGGCTACCTCACGGTGGCCGCGGGTGGACCTCCTTCCGACAGTAAAGGAGGAGAGCGGTGCGCCGCCGAGGTCCTCAAGGAACTCAGCCTGAAGGAGCTGGACCGGTTCACCGAGATCTACCGGGCGGTGCAGCGGCGCCAGAAGCTCAAGGTCTCGGGGATCGCCGATGTCGTCTCCGGGTTTGTCGATCTGTTCCGCCAGGAAGGGGCTCCCCTGCTCATACTTGCGGCCCTGAGGGACAGCGACGAGTACACCTTCACCCATTCCGCCAATGTCTGCATCCTCAACCTGGCGCAGGCGATGGCGCTCGGTATCGAGGGGCAGCAGCTGAAGGATATCGGCGTGGCCGCCATGCTGCACGACATCGGAAAGTTGTTCGTCCCTGAGGAGATCATCAACAAGAACGGGAAACTGACCGACGAGGAGTTCGACCTTATCAGGCAGCACCCGGTCAGGGGGGCGCGCTACCTGATGGATATCCCGGGTGTGCCGCGCATGGCCGCGATCTGCGCCTATGAGCACCATGCGAAATTCAACCTCGCCGGCTACCCGAAACTCCCCCCATCCTGGCGGCTCAACCTCTGCAGCCACCTGACCATGGTTTCCGATTTTTTCGATGCCACCCGGACCAGGAGGTCCTACCGTGAGCCGTTGGAGCTTGACCAGATCACGACCATGATGCTCGATATGTCCGGCACCGAGTTGCACCCGGTGCTGACGCGGAATTTCTTCCAGATGCTTTCGGATCTGAAAACGCCCAGCTGATCCCGCTTCCGCACCCCTTACCGCCAACCTCTACCTGGTCTGAGTCACCGTCACGGGGGTGACTGCCAGCGTGGCGCGCAGCCAGCCGAACTTCGATTTCAGTTGATCGAATTCCGGTCCCGACGTTATAAACGCTGCTTTACCCTTGATGAGAAAACCCGCGCCCGGTCCATGCAGTCCCTGAACCTTGCTGCTTCCGACGGTGATGAGGAGTTCGGGGTTAAAGGCGACGTTGGCCTCGGTGCGCTGCATGTAGCCTGCGGGAATCAGCAGACGGCCGTCGTCCGATATGCGGATGTAGCTGTTCCAGGTGTTGACCAGGTGCGGGCCGTCCTGGCCCAGGGTGGCGATGGCGACGACGCCATCCTGTTTCAGAATCTCAAGCAGCTTTTCGGGTATCATCTTTGCTACCTCCTGTTATTGATGTTGCTCAACCAAAGGGTGTGACTGGAACAGTTATGTTTATCATCGATCAGAACGACAACGTCCCTCTCTACAGGCAGCTCTACCACCAGATCCGGGAGCAGGTGCTGTCAGGGAGGCTGCCCGCGCATGCCAAGCTCCCTTCAGTCAGGGACCTGGCCACCGAGCTCTCCATCAGTCGCAACACGGTGGAGGGTGCCTATCAGGAACTCTTCGCCGAAGGCTACATCTACAGCAGACAACGAATCGGGTATTTCGTGTCGGCGCTGGATCAACTGGTTGCGCCCGCGACTCGGGGGCGTGCGCCGGTTGGGGAGGAGCGCCCCCCGAGGCCCGAGAAACCGGCCCGGTTCGACTTCCATCCCGCACGCCTCGACCCCGCCGGCTTTCCCCTGGCGCAGTGGCGCGGCTGTCTCCTGGAGTCGCTGCGCGAGGGGGCGGGAGAGTTTTCCCACTACGGAGACTTCCAGGGGGACTGGGAGCTGCGCTGCAACCTGCAAAAGTACCTGGAGCGCTCGCGTGGGGTCGTCTGCGGCCCCGAACGGATTTTCGTCTGTGCCGGTCTGCAGCACAGCCTGGACCTGGTGGCCCACCTGCTCAAGGACGCCCACTCGACGGTGGCCGTGGAAAATCCGGGATACCACCTGCCGCGAGCGGTCTTTCAAAACAGCGGGTTCCGGATCGCCCCGGTAGATGTCGGACCCGGGGGGATGGATCTGGAGGCGCTGAAGGCCAGCGGGGGGACCATCGCCTATGTCACCCCGTCCCACCAGCTCCCCATGGGGTGCGTGATGCCGATAGCCAACCGCCTGAACCTGATCGACTGGGCCGGGTCGGGGGGGAAGCTGATCATCGAGGACGATTACGACAGCGAGCTTCGCTACCACGGCAAGCCTATCCCCTCCCTTCAGGGGCTGCGTCCGGAGGGGGAGATCATCTACCTCGGGACCTTCTCCAAGGTGCTCTCGCCCGCGCTGCGCCTTTCCTACATGGTGCTGCCCCCCTCGCTGCTCGATGGCTTCAGCGCCAGGTACCGTGATTATTTTCCAACGGTCCCGTCCGTCGAACAGAAAACGATGGCTAAGTTCATGGCACAGGGGTACTGGGAACGCCACATCCGGCGCATGCGCATCGTTTACCAGAAGAAGCATGATGCCATGCTCAAAGCCATCGACCGGTATTTCGGCGCCATGGGCACCGTGCTCGGCGCAGGCGCTGGTCTGCACATGGTCCTGCAGTTGCGTGCATGCGCTTCAGCAGAGAGTGCCATTATCAGCAAAGCAGCGGCCAACGGGATCTACCTCTTCCCGTTCAGCGCGACCTGCGCCGGTAGCGCGCCCGCCATGACCCGCCTCATGCTCGGCTTCGGCGGCATGACCGCCACCGATATCGAGGTGGGTATCAGACTCCTCGCCGACACCTGCCTCAAGGTAGATGAAAATTGCCCCTAGTAACAGGGGCAGAAATGAATATTTTTGTGGGGTCAGCCGGTCCGTTGGCTTCGGTTTTAGATAGGTGCTGGCACAGGGGTGTGCCGGTGCAGGGGGGCTGCGGGAAGGGGAGGCAGACAAAAAAGGCACCCGGTGCATCCGGGTGCCTTTTTGCGTTGCTGCCGTGAAGAAGTGTTACGGAAGCTCGGTCTCTCCCATGAGGAAACGGTCGCATTCGCGCGCGGCGCCGCGCCCCTCGTTGAAAGCCCAGACCACGAGGCTCTGGCCGCGACGGCAGTCGCCAGCGGCGAAGACACCCGGGATGCTGGTGGCGTAGCGGTTGAACTCGGCCTTGATGTTGCTGCGGCCGTCGCGCTCAAGCCCGAGCGCCTCGGGAAGCTCCTGCTCGGGGCCGAGAAAGCCCATGGCGAGGAGCACGAGGCCCGCGGGGCGGACCTGCTCGGTCCCCGGCACCGGGACCGGGATGAACTGCCCCTTCTCGTTCTGCTTCCATTCCACCTGGACCGTGTGCACGGCCTTCACGTTCCCCTCGGCATCCCCTTCGAACCTGGTCGCTGTGGTGACGAAGACGCGCGGGTCTGCTCCGAACTTGGCCGCGGCTTCCTCCTGGCCGTAGTCGACCTTGTGCAGCTTGGGCCACTCGGGCCACGGGTTGTCGGCGGCGCGGGTGTCGGGGAAGCGGGGCATGATCTCGAGCTGGGTCACCGAATTGCAGCCGTGGCGCAGCGAGGTGCCGACGCAGTCGGTGCCGGTGTCGCCGCCGCCGATGATGATGACGTCCTTCCCTGCCGCGGAGATGAACTCGGCCCCTTCGTTCAGGACGGCCTTGGTGTTGGCGGTCAGGAAATCCATGGCGAAGTGGATCCCCTTCAGCTGCCGCCCGTCGATGGGGAGGTCGCGGGGGAGGGTGGCACCGGTCGCGAGGACCACGGCGTCGAACTCGCCTTTGAGCTTCTCGACCGGGTATTCGGCGCCGCCGATGGCGGTGTTGCAGACGAAGTTGATCCCTTCCTGCTCCATGAGCTTCACGCGGCGCAGCACCACTTCACGCTTGTCGAGTTTCATGTTGGGGATGCCGTACATCAAAAGCCCGCCGGGGAGGTCGGCCCGCTCGAACACGGTGACCTGGTGCCCGGCCTTGTTGAGCTGGGCGGCGGCGGAGAGGCCGGCCGGGCCGGAGCCGACCACGGCGACCTTCTTGCCGGTCCTTACCTGCGGCGGGTTGGGGGCGATCCACCCCTCAGCCCAGGCGCGGTCGATGATGCTCACCTCGATGTTCTTGATGGTGACCGCCGGATCGATCGACCCCAGGGTGCAGGATCCCTCGCACGGCGCGGGACAGACCCGGCCGGTGAACTCGGGGAAGTTATTGGTCCTGAGCAGCCGGGCCAGGGCCTGCTTCCACAGGCCGCGGTACACCAGGTCGTTCCACTCGGGGATCAGGTTGTTGATGGGGCAGCCGCAGGCCATCCCGCTCACCAGCATGCCGGTGTGGCAGAACGGGATGCCGCAGTCCATGCAGCGGGCACCCTGGGTGCGCAGATGATCTTCCGGCAGGTGCAGGTGGAACTCGTTCCAGTCCTTGAGCCTCTCAAGCGGCTCGCGGTCGGCCGGGAGCTCGCGTTTATATTCCATGAATCCGGTAGGTTTTCCCATAGCTCTATCCTTAAAATCAGGTTGAGGTTGAGGTCGTCAACCTGTCTTTAGTGTGCGGCCTGGCGCGCGTTCTCTTCGAAGGCAGCGGCCAGTGCGTCGTCGCCGGTCAGGCCGGCGGCCTTGGCGCGCTCCAGAGCCTGGAGCACCCGCTTGTAGTCCATCGGCATCACCTTGACGAACTTGTGGGCGTGGGTCTTCCAGTCGTGCAGGATGCGCGTGGCGCGGGCGCTACCGGTCCTTTTGGCATGCTGCGCGATCATTTCCTGGAGGGTCTCCAGGTCCTTCTCGTCCAGCAGTTCCAGCGCCACCATTTCGGTGTTGCAGCGGTCCTTGAAGTCCCCCGCGCTGTCCAGGACGTAGGCGACGCCGCCGCTCATGCCGGCGGCGAAGTTCCTCCCGGTCTCGCCGAGGACCACGACGGTGCCGCCGGTCATGTACTCGCAGCCGTGATCGCCGACACCTTCAACGACGGCGTTGACGCCGGAGTTGCGCACGCCGAAGCGTTCCCCGGCCATGCCGCTGATGTAGGCGGTGCCGCTGGTGGCGCCGTAGAGGGCGACGTTGCCGGCTATGA
Organism: Geomonas subterranea; assembly: GCF_019063845.1. Classification (NCBI taxonomy): domain Bacteria; kingdom Pseudomonadati; phylum Thermodesulfobacteriota; class Desulfuromonadia; order Geobacterales; family Geobacteraceae; genus Geomonas; species Geomonas subterranea. The sequence continues at coordinate 2,061,894 of NZ_CP077683.1, read as the reverse complement.
TGTTCTCCTCCGCCTTGAACGGGGAGCCGTCCGGCGGGTAGACCACGATGGTGCCGCCGCTTAAGCCCTTGCCGAGGTAGTCGTTGACGTCGCCGGTCAATTCCAGCGTCATCCCCTTCGGCACGAAGGCGCCGAAGCTCTGCCCCGCGGAGCCGCGGAACTTGAGCCTGATGGTGTCGTCGGGAAGGCCATCGGAGCCGTAGGCCCGGGTGACCTCGTTGCCGACGATGGTGCCGACCACGCGGTCGATGTTGGTGATGGGGAGTTCCGCGCTCACCTTCTCGCCCTTCTCGATGGCGGGCTTGCAGATCTCCAGGAGCCTCGTCATGTCGAGCGACTTCTCCAGCCCGTGGTCCTGGGACTCGGTGCAGAAGCGGCTACCCTTGATGCCGGTCTGCGGCTGGTACAGGACGTTGGAGAAGTCGAGCCCCTGCGCCTTCCAGTGGGCGACGGCGCGCTTGGGCTCCAGGCGGTTGGCGCGACCGACCATCTCGTTGAAGGTGCGGAAACCGAGCTCGGCCATGATCTCGCGGACTTCCTGCGCGATGAAGCGCATGTAGTTGACCACGTATTCCGGCTTGCCGGAGAAGTTCTTCCTCAGTTCCGGGTCCTGCGTCGCGACGCCGGCCGGGCAGGTGTTGCTGTGGCAGACGCGCATCATGACGCAGCCCAGGGTCACGAGCGGGGCGGTGGCGAAGCCGAACTCCTCGGCGCCCAGCAGGGCGGCGATGGCGACGTCGCGGCCGGTTTTCAGCTGGCCGTCCACTTCGACGATGATCCTGCTCCTCAGGTTATTGAGCATCAGGGTCTGGTGGGTCTCGGCGAGACCGAGTTCCCAGGGAAGACCCGCGTGCTTGATCGAGGAGAGCGGGGAGGCGCCGGTGCCGCCGTCGTAGCCGGAGATGAGCACCACGTCGGCATGGGCCTTGGCCACGCCGGCCGCGATGGTGCCGACGCCGACCTCGGAAACCAGCTTGACGCTGATCCGGGCGCGGCGGTTGGCGTTCTTCAGGTCGTGGATCAGTTCCGCCAGGTCCTCGATGGAGTAGATGTCGTGGTGCGGCGGCGGCGACACGAGGCCGACGCCCGGGGTGGTGTGGCGGGTCTTGGCGACCCACGGGTACACCTTGTGCCCCGGCAGCTCGCCGCCTTCGCCAGGCTTCGCGCCCTGCGCCATCTTGATCTGCAGCTCGCTGGCGTTGGTCAGGTAGTTACTGGTGACGCCGAAACGCCCGGAGGCAACCTGCTTGATGGCACTGTTCTTGGAGTCGCCCAGCTCGTTGGTCCAGGTGAAGCGCGCCGGGTCCTCGCCACCCTCGCCGGTGTTGGAGCGGCCGCCGATGCGGTTCATGGCGATGGCCAGCGCCTCGTGTGCCTCCTGGCTGATGGAGCCGTAGGACATGGCGCCGGTCTTGAAACGCTTCATGATGTCTTCGACCGACTCGACCTCTTCGATCGGCACCGGGATGCGGATGTCGGTGTTGAAGTCCAGAAGGCCGCGCAGGGTGTAGAGGCGCTCGTTCTGCTCGTCGATCAGCTTGGAGAAGACCTTGAACTCCTTGTAGTCGTTGGTCCTCGTCGCCTTCTGCAGGGACTGGATGGTGAGCGGGTTGAACAGGTGCTCCTCACCCTCCTTGCGCCACTGGTACTGGCCGCCCGGATCGAGGGTCGGATCAGCCGGCACGCGGTGCGGGTACGCCTTCTTGTGGCGCTGCAAAAGCTCCGAAGCGATGCCGTTCAGGTCGATGCCGCCGATACGGGACGGGGTCCAGGTGAAGTACTTCTCGATCACGGACTGGTGCAGGCCGACCGCCTCGCAGATCTGGGCGCCGCGGTAGCTCTGGATGGTGGAGATACCCATCTTGGCCATGGTCTTGACGATACCCTTGATGGAGGCCTTGACGAAGTTCTTGACCCCCTTCTTGTAGTCGAGGCCGGGGAGCATCCCTTCTTTGATCATGTCCTCGATGGACTCGAAGGCGAGGTACGGGTTGATGGCGGTAACGCCGTAGCCCAGGAGCACAGCGAAGTGGTGCACCTCGCGCGGCTCGCCCGACTCGAGAATCAGGGAGGCGTGGGTCCTGGTCGCGGTGCGGATCAGGTGGTGGTGCAGGCCTGCCACGGCGAGCAGCGCCGGCAGGGCCGCGTACTCCTCGTTGACGCCGCGGTCGGAGAGAATGAGGACGGTGGTCCCCATCTCGATGTGACGGATGGCGCTGCTGAAGAGGCTCTCCAGCGCCTTCTCCATCCCATCGGCGCCGTCGGACGCCTTGAAGAGCAGCGACAGGGTCGCGGTCTTGAAGCCGGGGCGGTCGAGTTCGCGCAGCTTGCCGAGGTCCTCGTTGGTGAGGATGGGGTGCTCGAGGCGGATGACGCGTGCGCTGGTGGAGGAGGGCTTCAAGAGGTTGGACTCGGAGCCGATCCTGACCGCCGTCGCGGTGATGATCTCTTCGCGGATCGGGTCGATCGGCGGGTTGGTCACCTGTGCGAAGAGCTGCTTGAAGTAGCTGTACAGGAGCTGCGGCTTCTCGGAGAGGACCGCGAGCGGGGTGTCGGTGCCCATGGAGCCAAGCGGCTGGATGCCCGAGGTCGCCATCGGTCCGATGATGGTCTCCTGGTCCTCGAAGGTGTAGCCGAAGGCCTTCTGGCGCTGCACCAGCGGCGAATCCTCTTCCGCCTGGGACTTCGCCTTGGGGAGGTCGGCCAGCGGGAGGTGGTTCACCTTGACCCAGTCGGCGTACGGCTTGGCGGTGGCCAGCTCGTTCTTGATCTCCTCGTCGGAGATGATGCGCCCCTGCTCGGTGTCGACCAGGAACATCTTGCCCGGCTGGAGGCGGCCCTTCTTGATGACCTTCTCGGGCGGCACCTGCAGAACGCCGGCCTCGGACGCCATGATGACCAGGTCGTCGTCGGTCAGGTAGTAGCGGCAGGGGCGCAGGCCGTTACGGTCCAGCACCGCGCCGATGATGCGGCCGTCGGTGAAGGTGAGGGCGGCAGGGCCGTCCCACGGCTCCATCAGGCAGGAGTGGTATTCGTAGAAGGCGCGCTTTTCCTTCGACATGGTCTCGTGGTTTTCCCACGGCTCCGGCACCATCATCATCACCGCGTGCGGCAGCGAGCGGCCGGTCATGAGGAGAAGCTCCAGGCAGTTGTCGAACATCGCCGAGTCGGAGCCGTTGGTGTTGATCACCGGCAGGAGCTTCTTGATGTCGTCGCCGAACAGCTCGCTGTTGAACATGGACTGGCGCGCGTGCATCCAGTTCACGTTGCCGCGCAGGGTGTTGATCTCGCCGTTGTGCGCCAGGTAGTGATAGGGGTGCGCGCGGTCCCAGGAGGGGAAGGTGTTGGTGGAGAAGCGGGAATGTACCACTGCAATGGCGGAGGTGACGGCCTCGTCGCGCAGCTCCGGGTAGTACTGGTCCAGCTGGGCCGGCATCAGCATCCCCTTGTACACGATGGTGCGGGTCGAGATGCTGGCGACGTACCAGTAGGGATCGACCTCCTGGTCGCGGATCTCGTGGATCGCCCTTTGGTTCACCAGGTAGAGCTTGCGGTTGAAGGCATCCTCGTCCGCGCACGACGCGTCGCGCTTGAAGAAGATCTGGCGAACCAGCGGCTCACCTGCCTTCGCGGTGTCGCCAAGGGAGGAGTTGTCGGTCGGCACCTCGCGCCACCCCAGCACCTCCACGCCTTCCTCTGCGATGATGCGCTGGAAGACGTGCTTCGCCGCGCTGCGCTCGGTCGCTTCCGGGGAAGTAAAGAGCATGGCCACGCCGTACTCGCCGGGAGCGGGGAGCTCGAAGCCGGCCTCGGGGCAAACCTTGCGGAAGAAGGCGTCGGGGAGCTGGATCAGGATGCCGGCGCCGTCGCCGGTGTTGTGCTCGCTGCCGACAGCGCCACGGTGGTCCAGGTTCTCCAGGACGGTGATCGCCTGTTGGACGATCTCGTGGGATTTCTTCCCCTTGATGTTGGTGACGAAGCCGACGCCGCAGGCGTCGTGCTCGAACTGGGGATCGTACATCCCCTGCTTCTTGGGTAATCCGATTGTTTTCATGATGCAACCTTTTGCGAGGGTATTCTGGCGATCGATGAGCGATAAAAAGCAGTTACCATGCCAGTTCGTCGCGGCGGAAGGAATTTAAATGTTTACGGTCTAACTAATGAATTTACGAAGCGGCGGCTTGCCGCCTCTCGCCCGGGTGATACGGGAATTGTCATACGCCTGATTACAACAGTGACACAGTTGAGTACTCAGTCGGCGTCGCCGGCGGCACCGCGGTTTTCGGCAACCCCACACATTTCGTTCGCAGGCGCATAGCCCGTGAACGTCCGGCCGTGGACAAGAAGGAGTTCGCCGTCGCACTGAAACAGCTTACCCGCATCTGTATCAAATTTCGACCAGATTGACCGTCTCGCTCATGATTTATAATATTTAATGTATTGATAAACGCTCAAGAGTTCGCTAGTTGCACCGAATAGAGTCTGCAAGGGAGACGGCAACTGTCTGCAATGAGTGAGAAATTGCCCCCACTGAAACTTGTAGAGGACAGCCTATGAAATTTCTAATCGATCTCTACCTCCACCTCCGGATCCGCACCCGTATCATCCTGCTGTGTGTCAGTTACAGCTTCTGCATCGTCTTCGCGGTGGTGGCGGGGAGATCGTTTTCACTGGCACTCTCGGTGGTCTCGACCACGCTCTTCCTGGTCCTGGGAGTCTTCTTCAGCGCGCTGCTGTTCTGGTCGGTGAACGACGCCCTGCGGCGGATCATCGACATCCTGAAGACGATGATCGGGGGGGATCTGTCCCAGCCCGTCTCGGCCAAGCGCAACAACGAGATCAGCACCATTATCCGGTCCATCGACGCGCTCCAGACCACCATGCGCGACATCATCCGCCAGATACAGCAGAACTCCGAACAGGTGGCCCTGACCTCGCACCAGTTGCAGCAAAACGCCGAGCGGATTTCGGCCGGAACCGATGACGCCGCCGCGCAGACCAACGCCGTGGCCGTTGCCAGTGAACAGATGGCGGCCACCTCCGGCGACATCGCGCGCAACTGCATGAGCGCCGCAGACAACTCCAAGCGCGCCAGCCAGACGGCCGGCCTCGGGGCCGACGTGGTGCGCCAGACCACGCTGGGGATGGAGCGGATCGCGGGGAGGGTGCAGGGTGCTGCCAGGACCGTGGAGGAGCTGGGGGCGCGGTCGGATGAGATCGACCAGATCATCGGGACCATCCAGGATATCGCGGACCAGACCAACCTCCTCGCGCTCAACGCCGCCATCGAGGCGGCGCGTGCCGGCGAGCAGGGGAGGGGCTTCGCCGTGGTCGCAGACGAGGTGCGAGCTCTCGCCGAGCGGACCACCAGCGCCACCAGGGAGATCGGCGAGATGATCAAGGCGATCCAGGGAGGGACACGGGGGGCGATCGCGGCCATAGAGGAAGGGGTGGCCGAGGTGGGGAAGGGGGCCGAGTTCTCGGCGCGTTCCGGGCAGGCACTCGAGGAGATCCTGACCCAGGTGGGCGAGGTGAATGGCCAGATCGGTCAGATCACCGCGGCGGCGCAGCAGCAGACCTCCACCACCGACGAGATCACCCGCAGCATCCAGAAGATCACCGACGTGGTGCAGCAGACGGCGCGGGGGGTGAACGATACCGCGGCCGCGGCCACCACGCTGGCGCTGCAGTCCGAGGAACTGCAGCGGCTGGTCCGGCAGTTCAGGCTGTGACACCCTCCCCCGGCAACGATCTCGCCACCGTTTCCCGTAGGGCGGCCACGTCGTAGGGTTTTTGCAGGAACCCCTCGGGGACGATGTCGCCGAATTCCCTCGCCAGTTCCTGCTCATTATAACCGCTGGACATGATCACGGGGACGTCAGGCGCAAGCCGGCGCAACTCGCGCAGGCACTCCCTGCCGTCCATCCGGGGCATGACCAGGTCAAGGAGCACGAACGTTATCCCCTGTGTCTCCTTGAAGATCTTCAGCGCTTCCAGCCCGTCCCTGGCCTGCAGTACGGTGTATCCCAGGTGCCTCAGCATCAGGGTTCCGACGCTGCGCACGTTCTCCTCGTCGTCCACCAGCAGCACGGTCCCGCTGCCATGAGATTGCGCCGCTGCGGTTGAGCCGGTTTGAACTAGCGTCGTGGCAGGGGCTCCGGCCGGTAGGAAGACCTTGAAGATCGTCCCCTGGCCCGGCTTGCTGTCGATGCTGATGGCCCCCTTGTGGCCCTTCACGATCCCCTGTACCGCTGCCATCCCCAGTCCCCGTCCTGTGAACTTCGTGGTGAAAAACGGGTCGAAGAGCCTCGCCTGCGTCTCCGGGTCCATGCCGCAGCCGTTGTCGGATACCATCAGGTAGATGTAAGGGGCGTCGCTCAGTTCCGCCTCCTGCTGCCCCCCTTGCAGCCGTAGCTGTTTGCCTTCCGCGCAGCCGGTCGCAATGACGATGTGCCCGGTGGCGTCCCCTATCGCTTCGGAGGCATTTATCACCAGGTTCATGACGATTTGGCGCAGTTGCGTCGGGTCGGCGTCGGTGAGCGGCAGCGGCCGGTGCAGGTCGAGGGTCAGTGTGACCTTCTTGGAGATCGAGACCTCCAACAGGTGCACCAGCTCTTCGATGAGCCGGTTCAGGTCCACCGTCTGCACGACGAACTTCCCCTTGCCCGAGTAGGCGAGCATCTGCTTTGTCAGGTCCGCCGCCCGGGCGGCCGAATCCTGGATCCGGTGCAGGTTGTCGGCCACGGCCGATCCCTCGGGCGTGCGCATCAGCGCCAGATCCGCGTTCCCCACTATGGCCATGAGGATGTTGTTGAAGTCGTGGGCGATGCCGCCGGCCAGCACCCCGAGGCTTTCAAGTTTCTGGGCGTGCAGCAACTGCTGCTCGAGCTGGACCGCCTGCTTTCTTTGCGTGATGTCCCTGGTGATGCCGTGGTACCCCGTTACCGCCCGGTCTCCGTCGCGCTCCGGAGTGATCGATACCTCGGTCCAGATCAGGGACCCGTCCTTGCAACGCTGCTGGATCTCGAGGGAGGTGCAGGCCGCCTGGTCAACGCCGTGCGATTCCATCGCCGCGGTTATGGCGTCATGGCACGCCTCGGTGGTCTGCTCGAAGATGGTGTGACCAAGGACCTCTGCCGCCGGGAACCCGCGCAGCTTCTCGTCGGCGGGGCTTATGTAGGCGAAGCGGAACTCCCCGTCGAGTTTCCAGACCACGTCGGCCACGTCCTCGGTGAGCAGGCGGTAGTGGCTCTCGCTGGCGCGCAGTTGCGATTCCATCGCCTTTCGCTCCGTGATGTCTTGAAAGATCCAGATGGACCCGTCCGCCGGCACGCCCGGGTTGACCATCTGCCCTACGATGTTGCACCAGATCCGCGACCCGTCCTTGCGCCTCATCTGGACATCCGAGCTGTAGATTTCCCCCTCCTCGAGCGCCAGGTATCCCGATTCTCCCACCCGCTGGTACCACCCCGGGTCCGCGTACAGCATCGATGTGTCCCTGCCCAACGTCTCACCCGGTTTGAACCCCATGATCCTGTCGAAGGCGGGGTTGGTCATGTGGATCTTCCGGTCCATGATCAGGCAGGCGCCCAGGGGCATGGTGCTCAGGATGGTGCGCTGCTCGCTCGCAAGCCTCTCCACCTGACGGGTCCGTTCCTCGACCCGTTGTTCCAGGGAGTCGTTCAGTTGCTTGAGCTCCGCCAGGTACTGCTCGATGCTGCCGCTCATCTCCTTGAAGTTGGCGATCAGGTCGCTGGTTTCGGTGATGGCGCTCTCAGGCCAGGTGACGCTCCCGCCGGATGCCAGCTTCGACGGGACGTCGCTGGTGATCCTGCGCAGGTCTTCGAGGGTTGCCATGATGCGTCGGCTCAACAGTTCGGCGAGCGCGAGCGACAGGAGAAGTATGACGAATAGTATGGCGAGTTTTCCGGTGTAGCTGTCGTTGAGCCGCTTTTGGAACGGGGCCACCGGCTGCTCCAGGATCAGCTTCCATTCAGCGAGGTCGCCGATGGTAGCCTCGGCGACGTAGAAGGATTTCTTCCACCGTTCCGATACCGGGACGTTCCGGGCCGCGACCGGCACCCACTGGCTTATCCCCCCGTCGAGGCTACTGAAGGTTCCGTCACCCCTTTGCAGCGCGGTCATGACCTGCTGCCCGGGCCGGTTGCTCATGATGACCCTGCCGTTTTTGTCCAGCAGCGTGTAAAGCATGTCGCTGTTGGTTGAAACCTTGTCCAACTGTTCCTTGACCTGCTGCAGGCTCAGTACGCCGATAACGTAGCCGTCGTAACGGCCGTTCCTCACCACGGGGGCTACTGCGGAAACAGCCGGCGCGGGCGTCCCCACCCGTCCCATTACCACTTCCGTGAGCCTCGGCTTTAGCGTCTGTTTCATTTGGGGGATGAAAGGACGGTCGGCAAAATTCTTGCCGATGCAGTTCTGCCCCATGTCGTCCACCAAGGGCCAGAAGGCGGTGGTCGTCGCATCACGGTCGAGGAGTCCCATGCGCCTGAAATTCTGGTCGTTTTTGGTGGCCTGCTCAAGGAGAGGCTGTACCTGTTGGGGAGAGTGGGAGGCTGCCGTCACGGCAAGCTGCACGACCGGCTCCCTCCGGTTGTCGACCCAGGTCTCCAAGCGCTTCGCCTCCCTCCCTATATCTTGCAGCAGCCCCTGCCGGATCGTGCGATCCGTCTCGGTGAATTCGCTGCGGCAGCCGATGGCCAGCAGTATCAGGGACGGGGCCAGGACGAAGCAGGCCAGCAGCGTGGCGATGATCTCCGCGAACGAGATGCGAACCGACCTCGTGCTCAGGGCGAAACCGGTGAAAATGAGCCGGGCCACGATGGCGTTGGCGATGCCGTTGATCGCCTGCTTGGTCATGACGATGTAGGTGTTGCTCAAGGGGACCTGCATCACCACGTGGTAAAAAAGGAAGACCAGCGGCATGCCGAGGAGGGTCCAGTACAGCCCGTCCGCGACGATCAGGCCCAGACGGCGCCGCTGCATCAGGAACCCGACCAGCGCGGTCTCGGCTACGAGGATGATGGTGGCGTAGGGGTGGTTCCACAGGAAGTAGGTGTAGCTGCCGATGACCACTGCCGCGAGGACGCCGCGGCCCCAGCCCAGGGCCTGGAGGGCCAGCATCGCGAAGATGCTGCCGAAGAGAAAGTCTATGTTGAGGAATAGGGTGAACTTGAAGTAGTTGCCGGCAAGACCGGCGGCCATTAGGATTAACAGCAGAAGGGGGCGCTGTTGCTTGAGGAGTGGCGGCACTGGCAACGTATACTCCTGTGTGGAATGAGATTGAGACTGGCTCGCGTGCAGCTTGGTGTTGATTTGGTATAGCGCAATTTATATCATGCTAATAATTGATCCTTTGTAGGTGATTTCGTAAAAGGAAGTTCGCTATGACGTAGAACGGGAGGCGCGACAGTCAGAGATGCGTTTTGCTGATTCAGTACGCAACTGATGCTGTGAGAGTTCCACCATCTGCTTGTCCAATCATCACCCCGTGCGCTGCTACAGGATTCAAAGGGGACTGGCTCCGCAGGTGCCTGTCCCCTTTACGCGTTGGGAAGCCGAAAGTTGCGTGGATGCTGGATGTGTGCTATAGCTGGCGGAACATCGGTTCCTGGATAGGCCAAGCGTGAAGATGATAACCACAGGTTTAAGCTGCCCCAAAAATGACAAAGCAGGGGTTACCCAGCCAGGTAACCCCTTTTTGCGTCTGGAAATGTCGAGATGTCGAAAAACGGTAAATTGAAGAAAGCCAAGAACGTGGAGAAACGCCGCCTCCAGATGGAGGAGGCACTGGAGTGCCTTCCCCTCAAGGAGGCCGCCCAAAGCGACCCGGTCCCCCCCACGCCGCTCAAGGACGCCGATGAGTTTCAGTCGCGGCCGGTAACGAAAAAGCAGCCGAAGCAGTGCACCTTTCCCCCTTGCGGGCGCTACCTCGATCCTTCCTGCAAGGCCTGCCCCTACTGCGGTACCCCCTTGCCCGATTGAGGGCTCGCCCACCTGATCGCCACGTCTCCATGCGGGGGGCGGGGAGGGATTATTCAGGCAAAAGAAAAGGGACGGCGCGGTTGCCGTCCCTTTGTTGTATCCGCTAATCAATCAGATTAGTATTTGCCGCGACGGGTTTCCTTCACATCGAGGTCTTCTTCGATGTTTTTTTCCGCCTTGCCGGCGTGTTTTTGCACCTTACCGGCTATTTTCTCCGCTTTGCCTTCGGCTTCCAGCGAAACGTTGCCGAAGATCTTGCCGGTAGTTTCCTTCACTTTGCCCTTTGTTTCATGAAGTATACCCTTTGATGTATCCCTTGTGCTGGATCTCATGGCCTACCTCCCGGCTTGCGCCGCTACTTCGTTTTACCTGTTGAAGTTTATCCGCCACTACATCGTTATCTTACCACGTACCGTTCATCGAAACATAGTGTTATGTTGTGACGATGAATATAAGGTGGAACTGATATAACGGCAAATTTTCTGGAACCAATAAACCAGGTTCATTGATCAGGCTTTTCAAAGGACGGTGCCGGGGTAAAGACGCCCCGCCACGGTTTCGGCGCAACGCTGCGCAGGTCGAGCTTGAAGTCCGACGGTGCGGGTTCTGCGGAACAGTCGTAGGTCTGGCCGTCGCTGTTGGGTGGGCAGCAGGCCCAGACGCAGGTCCCTGCGGCGTCGCGGTAGCCAAGGAGGAGTTGGTCGTGGCCGCAGCGGATCCCGGCGGGGGGCTTGGTGCCGGGACCGCACTGGTTCACGCCGATAAGCGCGTGCGCTGGGGGCGCGAGGAAAACAGCGATCAGGGCGATGCGCAACACTGTGCTCTTCATCGTGGACCTCCTTTCACTCTTCGGGCGTCCTTCGATCACGAAGTGTCACATGACAGGCGCATGACCGGGAAAAGGTAACCGGGATCGCGGGGATTGCAACGGGGAGGGCCTTGTTTCGTCCGCACCGGTGCTGGGGGGGAAGCGACCCGGCTGGCTCTGCTTTCCTGCCAACGGAGGGAGTGTCTGCGGATCGGGATCAGGAAAAACGAAAACAGCGGTTAAAGAACGATAAAGTGCCCGTGCACATTAGCTTTTCTTTTGACTTGGTGCTCCGCATCCATTAGTCTGTGCGCTCGGGGCAGTGTCATGTGATGGTTATCCTGCGGCTCGAGCCGACTTGTCTTAGGAGGGGGTATGCGACCGGTCTTCGGAATGAAGAGCCTTACGCTTCTCATCATCTTTCTCAGCTGTACCGTCGCCCATGGGGGCTTTGACAGCAAGTCCGCGCCGGGGAACCGAAAAGGTGACGGCAGGTATTCCCTGCTGGACCCCTCTAAACCAAAGGCGCAGCACCCGAAATACAAAAGCGACGAACTGCTGGTCAAATTCAAGGCGGGTACGTCCGGACAAAATAGCAAAAGCGTGCACGGCAGGCGGGGAGGGACCGTCGTCAGGGAGTTTCCCCGGTTGCGCCTGCATCACGTGAAGCTGAAAAAGGGGATGAGCGTCGAGGAGGCGCTGAAGCAGTACCGGGGGGAGCCCGAGGTGGAGTACGCGGAACCGAACTTCCTGTACTCGGTCCTGCAGCAGCCCAACGACCCGAGGTTCATGGAGCAGTGGGCGCTGCGGAACACGGGGCAGACCGGAGGCACGCCGGGAGCCGACATAAATGCGACAGCCGCCTGGGACCTGGCCACGGGGAGCAGTGACGTGGTTGTGGCCATCATCGATACCGGCATCGACCACACCCATGCCGACCTCTCGGCCAACGTCTGGACCGGCGGCGGCCTGGACGTCGTGAACCAGGACTCCAGCCCATTCGATGACCACGGCCACGGCACCCATGTCGCCGGCATCATCGGTGCGCGCGGCAACAACGGTCTGGGCGTGGCCGGGCTCAACTGGAACGTGAAGCTCACCGCCTGCAAATTCCTGGGGGCCAATGGGGCCGGCGACACCGCCGGCGCGGTCCAGTGCCTGGAACACATCAAGGCGCTCAAGGACGCAGGCGCCAACATCGTGGCAACCAACAACAGCTGGGGGGGCGGTGCCTACTCCCAGGCGCTTTACGACGCCATCGACGCGCAGCGCGACATCCTTTTCGTCGCTGCTGCCGGAAACGACAGTACCGACATCGACAGCACCCCCAGCTACCCGGCGCGTTACGACCTTCCCAACGTCATCGCGGTGGCGGCGACCGATCACAACGATGGCGAAGCTTATTTCTCGAACTACGGGAGCCATTCCGTTCACGTCGGGGCGCCCGGGGTCGATATCCTGAGCACCCTCCCTGCCGTCAACACCTGGAACATCTCCGGCGGCTACGGAACGCTCTCCGGCACCTCGATGGCTGCGCCGCACGTATCCGGCCTCGCCGCCCTGCTCAAGGCGCAGCAGCCGGCCCGGGATTGGCGCGAGATCCGTAACCTCATTCTCGCCGGTGGCGACAAGGTCTCCTCCTTGACGGAGGACACCCTGACCGGCCGGCGCATCAGCGCCCTGGGGGCCCTCAGTTGCAGTGACAAGCCGCTGCTGATCCCCCTGCAGTACCCGGACTACTTCCCCTTTACCTCCGGCACCTACACGCTCTCCGCGCTGAGCATCAACTGCGGCAGTCCCGCAGGGGCGGTGACGGTGACCACTTCGGTGGGAGATAGCGTCACGCTCCACGATGACGGCGTCTTCCCCGACCTCATCGCCGGCGACGGCATCTTCACCGCCTCGTGGGCCACCCCCCTCTACTTCATGCCCAAGCCGGTGCACTACCTGAAGTTCTCATCGCCCGCCGGAGTGGCCTTCGTCCCCTCGCTGAACGTTTCCAGCTACCTCCCCGAGGGGAACCTGAACCACGTCTACCGGCAGTACGTTCAAGCCGCCGGCGGCACCGCTCCCTACACCTGGTCGCTCAGTTCCGGAACTCTTCCCGACGGCCTTACCTTGAACGGCGGCAGCGGCGAGATATCAGGATTCCCGGGAAACCCGGGCAGCTATCCCTTTGGTATCACCGTTACCGACGCGGAAGGGCGCAACAGTACCAAGCAGTACTCAGTCCGTGTAACCAGCGACCAGGTCATCGAGGAGCGCGCCATGACCAGCCGCGCCCCCACGAACAGCTTCCCGTTCGCGGTGTCCGTGGATGGAGAAGGCAACACCTACCTGGCCGGCGGAGTGGAAAACGGCGCACAGGGGGATTACCTTACCGTGAAATTCGGTCCCTCGGGTTCACCGCTTTGGAGCCAGAGCTACCACAACGGTAACGACGAGTGGGCCCGGGGGGTGGCGCTGGACAGTGGCGGTAGCGTCTACGTCACCGGCGGTGTTCACGACCCGACCTCCGTCATAGACTTCTTTACCGACGTCCCCTTCGCCACGATCAAGTACACCCCGCAGGGGGACCAGCTCTGGAACCGCACCTTCGGCGACGGGAAGGTGGACACCGCCACGGGGGTCGTCGTCGACGCGGCCGGCAACGCCTATGTCGCGGGATACAACACCTACGGATACCCTTACCTTCACGACGCACTGCTGGTTAAGTACGATGCCGCAGGGAACCAGCTCTGGTCGACCAGCCTTCATGCCGCCGATGTCGACCGCATCTTCTCGGTCGCCCTGGACGGCTCCGGAAACGTCTACCTGGGCGGCACCAGCGGCGTTCACGGCGCGGACGGCTGGTACCGGTACCAGTACCAGACCTTGAAGTACAGCCCGGACGGAACGCTGCTCTGGTCCAGAAATTACAGCGAAGCGACCGGTAGTGACTGGTGGATCGCGACTGCGGTAGCTGCGGGCGCAGATGGTTCGGTGTATGTGTCTGGCGAGGGGCTGCGCCTGGTGAAGTACACCCCACAGGGGGAGTTTGTCTGGTCCAAGGTGGTTCCGGTGAACGGCGTGAACGGACACGAGCTGACCATCAGGAGTCTTGCCGTCGGGAAGAAGGGGCAGATCTACGCTGCAGGGAGTTTTTACACCGGATCCGGGACGGGGTATGCCATAGCCAAGCTGGACGCGGCCGGCACCATCCTTTGGACCAAGGAGATAACCGGCAGCACCAAGGGCTACATCATCATAGCTTTAACCCTCGACAACAACGATGCGCTCTACGTTTCCCGTCCCTTTGACCGGGGCATGCTTGTCAGCGTCTACACCGAGCCGCTGGTCGTGGAGCCCCTTCCGGTGGCGGTGAAGGGGAAGCCGTACAGCCGGAGCCTGCCGGTAAAAGGAGGCGCGGCTCCCTACACGGCCTCCCTGGCGGCCGGGGCACTGCCGCCAGGGCTCGCAATCGACGCGGCTACCCAGGCGATCACCGGCACCCCGACCGCCAGCGGCACCTTCCCGTTCACGCTACAACTGCGCGACGCGTCGGGTACCCATAATCTGGCCGAGACGGTGCTCCGCGTCCACGAGCCGCTGGAGCTCGCCTACACCGACAACGGGACCGGCAGGGTCGACTTCTCCAGCGGCGCAAGCTGTTCCGGCCCGTGCAGCCTTTCCTTCGAGCCGGGCACCGTGGTCACCATGAGCGCTTCAGCCGGCTTTGATTCCGTCTTCACCGGCTGGGGCGGTGCCTGCTCCGGTACCGGTGGCTGCACGGTGACCATGAACGGCACCAGGGAAGTGGGCGTCGGATTTAAAAAGCTGACCACCACGCTCACCCTGAATCGCCCCCACGGAACCGGTTCGGGAACGGTCCAGCTCTCGCCTGGAATCCCGTGCACTGGCAGCTGCTCCCAGATCTACGACTTCGGCACGGAAGTGACCCTGACGGCTACCCCAGCAGCCGGCTCGGTGTTTGCGGGATGGGGTGGGGCCTGCACCGGGGTGGCGGCATGCACCCTGGCCATGACCACGGAACGCCTGGTGTTTGCGAAATTCCAGCCTGCGGGCCCGGACCTGCCGCTCATCGCCAGCGGGAATTGGTCCGGCGCCGTGCTCAGGGGGGACGGCACACTCTCCACCTGGGGCGACAACGTTGACGGCGCCCTGGGCGACGGCACCGCCGGATACCGCATGACGGCGACCGCCAACCCCGTCTTAACAGGGGGGATTTCCGTGGATGCCTACAACCATACACTGGCGCTGAAAGATGACGGAACGGTCTGGAGCTGGGGCAAGAACGATTACGGGCAATTAGGCGACGGCACCCTCGTCAATCAGCCTGCTCCGCACCAGGTGTCGGGGCTAACGGGCATGGTCGGCATTTCCGCGGGCTACTGGCACAGCGCCGCGGTCAAGAGCGACGGCACGGTCTGGGGGTGGGGAAGCAACAGTACCGGCGCCATGGGTGACGGCACCACGGCCCAGCGCCTGACGCCGGTTCACGCAGGCATCACGGGGGTGGCGGCTGTTTCTACCGGGACCGGGTACACCCTGGCTTTGAAAAACGACGGCACGGTCTGGGGGTGGGGATTCAACTTGTCCGGCCAGCTTGGCGATAACACCCTCACCAACCGCTTGAGCCCGGTACAGACCAACTCGCTGACCGGAGTGGTAGCGGTCTCGGCTGGTTCGTCACACGCGGTAGCTCTCAAGAGCGACGGGACCGTCTGGACCTGGGGCGACGGTGCCTCGGGGAAGCTCGGTACCGGCTCCACAGCCACCAGCAAGGTGCCCGCGAAGGTCACCACCCTTTCAGGAGTCGTTGCCATAGCGACGGGGGATTCCCACACTCTCGCACTTAAGTCCGACGGCACCGTCTGGGCCTGGGGGTACAACCCCTTCGGCGAGATCGGCGACGGCACCACCACGACCCAGCGCAACACGCCGGTCCAGGTAGCCGGCCTGTCGGGGGTGGTGCGTATCGCTGCCGGCCCCAACCATTCCTACGCCGTCAAGAATGACGGCACCGTCTGGGGGTGGGGCGACAACACCCGCGGCTCTCTCGGGACCGGTGTGGACGGACGCCAGTATGCCCCATACCGGGTGCCCATTACGGCCGCGACCCTCGGCAGCGATTTCACCGCTTCCGCAACTTCGGCGCCGGCGCCGCTGGCCGTCACCTTCTCCGACCTCTCGACCGGGGCCCCCACCTCGTGGCTTTGGAACTTCGGCGACGGCTCCACCGCTACCGCCAAAAATCCGGTCCATGTCTACACGAGCCCGGGCGGTTACACCGTTTCCCTGACCGCGACCAGCCAGACCGGTTCGTCGACGAAAACGAAAGCGAATTACATCAGCGTCCTTACCTGCACCAATCCGCCGGTGCGGATCCAGGCCGCCCCCCTCGTCCTCTTCGCCGATCCGGCGGCCGCTTTCTTACAGGCCATGGATGACGACGTCATCCAGCTCCAGGGTGTTGGTTTCACCGGCGACCTGAGCTTTGACAGGGAGATCAGGGTGCGTTTGCAGGGAGGCTACGACTGTGCCTACAACTCCAGGGACGGGAGTGCCGCTCTCTCTGGAAAACTGAAGGTGAGCATGGGGACCGTGAGGCTGGACGGGATCAGGCTTAAATGACGGGCAACGCCGCCGGCGACGTCGCAGGTTGAAAACTGTTCCATATCTGACAACCCTCCTGATTGGAAAATTCCAACCATTCAAGGAGGAATACATGGCAAGCGCGATGTTTTGTCGGCAATGTGAGCAGGCGGCCCGCGGGGTAGGGTGCGACGTGATGGGGAACTGCGGCAAGAACCCGGACGTCTCCGCCCTCTTGGACCTGATGATCTTCGGACTGCAAGGGGTGGCGCTCTACGCGAGCAAGGCGCGGGAGCTGGGGCAAAAGGACCAGGAAGTGGACCGTTTCATGCTGGACGGTCTCTTCACCCGGGTCACCAACGTCAACTTCGACCCGGACGACATCGCCCGGCGCCTGCAGAACTGCTACCGGATGAAGGAAAAGGCGAAGCAGCTCTACGAGGATGCCTACCGTCAGCAAAAAGGGAGCCAGGCGCCGCAACTCTCCGGGGAGGCGGCCGCCTGGCAGCCGGCTGGGGACACCCAGGCGCTCATCGCCCAGGGGCGGCAGCACGGCGTCCGCACCTGGCACCAGGACGAGAACATCCTTTCAACCGTCGAGATCCTCATCTACGGCCTGCTCGGGATGGGCGCCTTCGCCTGGCATGCCGCGGAGATGGAAAAGGAGGACGAGGGGATCTACGAGTTCATCCACCGCTCCCTGGCCAAAACCACCGACCCGCAGGCGACCCTTGAGGAATTCGTCGGCCTCTCCATGGAGTGCGGCAAATGGAACCTGCGCACCATGGAGCTCCTCTACGACGGGCATGCCGAGCTGCTGCAGGCGCCGGAACCGATGAAGGTGAACCTGGGAACCCGTAGCGGCAAGGGGATCGTGGTTTCCGGGCACGACCTCCCCATGCTGGAGGAGATCCTCAAACAGAGCGAGGGGAAGGGGATCAACGTCTACACCCACGGCGAAATGCTCCCCGCCAACGGCTACCCCGGCCTCAGGAAGTACCCCCACTTCGCCGGCCACTTCGGCACCGCATGGCAGAACCAGACCCGCGAGCTCCCCGCGTTCGACGGGGCCATCATCTTCAACACCAACTGCATCCAGAAGCCCGACGCCGCCTACACGGACCGCCTCTTCACCTGGGGGGAGGTGGCCTGGCCGGGCATTCCCCACCTGGAAGGCAACGATTTCTCACCGGTGATCGACAAGGCGCTGAGCCTCCCCGACCTCCCGGACAACCCCGGGCAGGAGATCCTGGTCGGGTTCGGACACGAGGCGGTGTTCAAGGTGGCGGGCGCCGTGGTGGACGCGGTGAAAAACGGCGCCATCCGCCGCTTCTTCCTGATCGGCGGCTGCGACGGGGCGAAGGCCGGGCGCAACTACTTCACGGAACTCGCGGAGAAGGTGCCCAGGGACTGCGTAATACTCACGCTTGCCTGCGGCAAGAACCGCTTCAACCGTCTTGAATTCGGGGACATCGGCGGCATACCGCGCCTGCTCGACGTGGGGCAGTGCAACGACGCCTACTCCGCCATCCGCATCGCCGTCGCCCTGGCGGATGCCTTCCAGTGCGAGGTCAACGACCTGCCGCTCTCCATGATCCTTTCCTGGTACGAGCAGAAGGCCCACGTGATACTCCTCACTCTGCTGCACCTGGGGATCAAGGGGATCCGCCTCGGCCCCTCTCTCCCGGCCTACGTGTCGCCGGCGGTCCTCGACTTCCTGGTACAGAACTACGACCTCGGTCCCATCTCAACGCCGGACCAGGACCTGCAAAACGCGCTGGGACAGTGACGGCACATTACTGACAAAGCCGGGGGCGGCGCCAGCCTCCCCCGGCATTCCCTCCCCGTTGCACTCAATCAAGCCGCTCCCTCCCACAGGTACCTCTCATTTTTTTCTCCGCGCTGCCGATAGGAATGACAGAAGAGATTCAACCTTCAGACCTGAGGGAGTCGCATGCAACTTTGGCTTAAACTGCTCTTGAGTTATCTCGCCATCATCTGTGCCACCGTTCTTATCTCCATTGGCGGCATATCCGGGGCTCAGAATGTGCGGGACAGCTTCCACAAGGTGAACAAGGAGGTCATCCCCCACCTTCTGGTGCTCAAGGACCTGCGCTACGCGGGGCTGCGCATCGTCTCATCCTCGATGGAGTACGCCTTCATTTCCTCGATGCAGGCTGCCGGCGGCGAGGGTAAGGAGGCCGTGGAGGCCAAGGAGGAAGAGGTGAGGCTGCTCGCCCAGGGGCGTGCCAGCTTTCTTTCCAGCCTGGCGCTCTGCGGCAGGATCCTGGTGCATGGGACGGACGGGAATCCCGACGAGATGCAGCGAAACGGGCAGGCCCTGCTGAAGGCGTCCAGGGATTACCTCGCCGTCGTCGATGCGCGCGGCAGCGCTTCCGAGCTGATCGGGTCGAAGGAAGCTTTCGAGAAGGCGGAAAACGCCTTCCTGAAGTCCGTCAACGTGGCGCACGACCGCGAGATGGCTGACCTGGACCGGCACGTTTCAGCCACGTTCAAAAGCGTTTCCAACGCGATCGCCTCCGCGGTCGTCCTTTCCGTCATCGCCCTTGGCGCGGCCCTGCTCTTGAGCGTCGCCATTTCCTACAATGTGTCCCGCCGCATCCGCACCCTTAAGGACGCGGCCGCCGCCGTCGCTGCAGGCGACCGCAACGTGGTTGTGCCGGTCACCGAGCGCGACGAGATCACGGCGGTATCCGTTTCCTTCAACACCATGGTGCAGCGGCTGCGGGCCTTCGAGGAAGAGCTCGATTCCGCCAACAGTTACCTCGACAGCATCATAGCCACCATGCCCGAGGCGCTCACCGTGGTCTCGCGCGACGGGGTGATCCTCGACGTGAACAGGGCGACGGAGGAGGTCTTCGGCTTTGCCAAGAGGGATCTCGTCGGACGGGACTTCGCCGGGCTGTTCGTGGAGCCCGCCCAGGGGGGTGATTTCATATCGGCGGTGCTCAGGCAGGAAGGGCTGGTCGAACGTGAGGCGAGCCTTTTGACCGAGGACGGACGGGCGATACACGTGAACCTGTCGGCGACCATGCTGGAGCTGAAGGAGGGGAAACGGGACCGCTTCCTCTGCCTGAGCCACGACATCACGCAGCGCAAGCAGGCGGAGCGTGAAGTCCACAACCTTGCCTACTTCGACCAGTTGACCGGGCTCGCCAACAGGACCCTCTTCTATGACCGCTGCTCCCAGGCGCTCGCCCGCGCCAGGAGAAACGGCGAGATGTTCGCCATCCTGTTCTTCGACCTGGACCACTTCAAGGACGTGAACGACACCATGGGGCACCAGGCCGGCGACCAGTTGCTGCAACTGGTGGTGCGGCGCTTCCAGGGGATACTCAGGGCGAGCGACACCTTCGCGAGGCTTGGGGGCGACGAATTCGCCGTGCTTTGCTGCCAGGTTCCGGAACCCGACGGGGCGTCCAAGCTCGCGCAGAAGCTCCTCACCCTGGCCAAGCAGCCTTTCGACGTGGACAACCGGCAGGTTTACACCGGTGCCAGCATCGGCATCGTGCTCTTCCCGGAGGATGGCGGCGACATCCAGACCCTGTTGAAGCACGGCGACCTGGCGATGTACGCCGCCAAGAGCGCCGGGGGGAACCGTTACCAGTTCTTCTCAAAGGGGCTGAACCAGAAGGCGCAGGAGCGGGCGTCCATCGAGACGGCGCTGCGCGACGCGCTCAGAAACGACCGGTTGACGCTGCATTACCAGCCGCAGTTGCACCTGGGCGAGGGGAGGGTGATCGCCCTGGAGGCGCTGGCGCGCTGGCACGACGAGGGGCTGGGGACGGTTCCTCCGGCCACGTTCATCCCCATAGCCGAGCAGACCGGGCTGATCCACGAACTGGGCGCCTCGGTGCTGAGAAAGGCGTGTGTCCAGTGCAAAAAGTGGCACGATAAGGGGTACCCCGTGATCATCAGCGTGAACGTCTCCATCAAGCAGATGATGCAGGAGGGGTTTTCCGAGATGGTGGTGGGGACGCTGCTCGAGGTGGGGCTGGAGCCCAGGTACCTGGACCTGGAGCTGACCGAGAGCATGCTGATGGAGAAAGCGGCCGAATCGGTTGCTCTTTTGCGCATGTTCAAGTCGCTGGGTGTGCAGATCTCCATAGACGACTTCGGTACCGGCTACTCTTCGCTGAGCTATCTCAAGAACTTCTCCGTGGACCGGATCAAGATCGACCAGTCCTTCGTCAGGGACATCACGGTCCGGGACGACGCGGTGGGCATCGTGAAGGCGATCGTCGCCATCGGCCACAGCATGGGGCTCAAGGTCATCGCCGAAGGGGTGGAGACCCAGGAGGAGGAGCAGAAGCTATTGACGTGCCGGTGCGACCAGGTCCAGGGGTATCTGTACGCGAAGCCGATGCCGTCCGCCGAGGTCGACGCCTACCTCGCGGACGCGTTCGTCACCGCGCGAGCCGGGGGAGAGCCCGGATTGTAAGGGTGCTTCCGGGCATTCCCGGGGATGAACCGTAGCCGAAGAACCAGAAAAGGCACCCCGCCAGGAGGCGGGGTGCCTTTTTCATTTCATTCAGATGGTGTACGCGCCCCTACTGCGCGCGGGAGCGCTACGGCTTGAGCACGCTGGGCTCGAAGTTGTAGGTGGCGAAATAGTCCTCGACGGTCTCGGCGCGGCGGATCAGCTCAACCCGGCCGTCGGCGCGCAGCATGAGCTCCTTGGGACGCAGCCTGCCGTTGTACTGGAAGCCCATGGCGTGGCCGTGGGCGCCGGAGTCATGGATCACGACCACGTCGCCGTCCTTAATGGGAGGAAGCTCGCGCTGGATGGCGAACTTGTCGTTGTTCTCGCACAGCGATCCGACCACGTCGTACACTTCGCTGCGCTCGACGCCTTCCTTGCCCACGACGTCGATGTGGTGGTAGGAACCGTACAGGGCGGGGCGCATCAGCGAGGACATGCAGGCGTCCAGGCCGATGTACTTCCTGTAGGTGTCCTTGCTGTTGATGGCGGTGGCCACGAGGGCGCCGTGCGGTCCGGTCATGAAACGGCCGCTCTCCATGTACATGGCCGGGGCGTGGCCGTGACGGGCGCGGAAGTCGTCGAAGAGCGCGGTGATCTCCCTGGACATGGTGGGGAGGTCGAGCGCCTTCTGCTCCGGACGGTACGGGATGCCGAAACCGCCGCCGATGTTGACGAACTCGAAGGTGATGCCGAGCGCAGCCTCCACCTCGGCGGCCACCTCGAGGACCATGCGGGCGGTTTCCACGATATAGGTGTGGTCGAGCTCGTTGGAGGCGACCATGGTGTGCAGGCCGAAGCGCTTGGCGCCGCGCGCCTGGGCTTTGCGGTACGCCTCGACCACCTGCTCGTGGGAGACGCCGTACTTGGCTTCTTCGGGGTTGCCGATGATGACGTTGCCGGTGCGGCGGGGGCCGGGGTTGTAGCGGAAGCAGATCAACTCCGGGAAGACCGGCACCTTGTCGATGAGCGAGATGTCATCGAGGTTCAGGATGCAGCCGCCGTCCTTCGCGGCGAACTCGAACTCCTCTTGGCTGGTGTTGTTGGAGGTGAACATGATGTCTTCCGGTTTCGCGCCCAGCTCGCGGGCCTGCATCACTTCCGGAATGGAGCTGCAGTCGAAGCCGAAGCCCATCTCCTTCATGAGCTTCAGGATCTCCCGGTTGGGGAGCGCCTTGACGGCGAAGAACTCGCGGAAGCCGGGGATGCCGGAGAAGGCCTTGATGAGGCCGGCGCCGGTCTCCCTGATGCCCGCCTCGTCGTAGATGTGGAACGGGGTCTGGAAATGCTGCTGGATTTCGGGGATCCGGGGGAACAGTCGATCTTTGAAAGAAGCGGACATCGGCATGACTTTGGTTCTCCTTCTATGGTGGTAGCTGCTTACGATCGTTAGTATCAGTGACGGCCGTTGCCGTTGTGTTCCGTGAGGTCGACCCTTCTCGTTTCCTTGACGGTCTCCAGGACCACCTGGGTCCGCATGGACTTAACCCCCGCCAGCGGCCTGATCTGCTGCAGGATTTTGGCCAGGGTGGTGTGGTCGGCGGTTCTCAGCTTGACCAGGAAGCCGTCGGGCCCGACCACCTGGTGCACCTCCTGCACCGAGGGGATGGCGGAGAGAGACGTCGCGGTCTGCGCGTCGGTTCCGTCAGTCTCGATCTGCACGAAAGCGGAGAGTCCCTGGTGGAAGCAGGCGGGGTTCAGCCTCACTTCGTACCCTTCGATGATCCCCCGTTCCTCGAGCTTGCGGATTCGCTCCAGCACGGCTGAAGGGGCCATCCCTACCTGCCGGGCGACCTCCGCGTTGGGGATCCTCGCCTTCTCCTGAAGAATCTCCAGTATGTGGATGTCTATTTCGTCGAACATTCTTGTTTACACCTTTCGCCGCGAATTTTATTCATATTGTCGTACGTTGTAAAGAATTTTTTTCGGGACGAGCCGGTGCCTCGAGCGGCGCGGGAGAATTGTCTGGCGCTGGTGGGGGTGGGAACCGTACAATAGAGGTCAGGTAGGTAGAAAGTCGAGGTTTCTCAGGCTGTTGAGGAGGCATAGACATGAAAAGGACAATGCTGTTCCTGATGATGGTCTTCTTCTCCCTGACCGCCGCCGGAGTTGCGGCGGAGAAGAAGGTAAGCAAGGCCGCGGTGCAGCAGGTGATGGTACTGCCGGACCAAATACAGTGGCATGCCGGTCCCCCGGCGATACCCGGTGCGCAGATGGCAGTTCTGGATGGGGATATGGCGAAGGCCGGTTTTTTCGTGGCCAGGATCAAACTACCCGCGGGGGCTAGGATTGCGCCCCATTATCATGGCAACGTGGAACGGGTGACGGTGATCTCCGGCACGGTGAAGCTCGCCATGGGGGTGACCCAGGACAACCCGACCGTGCTTCCGGCAGGAAGCTACTTCGCGCTGCCGCCCAAGACGGTGCACAACGCGTGGGTGGATGAGGAGACCGTCCTGCAGATAGCAACGCGCGGACCGTGGAGCATGCACGCCGTGAAGGGCGCCAAGTAGGGGGCGCGGCGGACAACATAAGGAGCGGAAAAGGCAAAGGGATCAGCTGGTGGCTGATCCCTTTTTGCATCGGGCGGGGCGGTAAGTGCTGCATGCCGGGGTGGCCGGGGGACGTCGCTTCGCCGGCTACCGGCTGAAAATGCAAAGGGACGAGCCCTGGTTCCGGGCCGTCAGGCGGGGGCTCCGGCCCGTTTCCAGCGGCGGTGCACCCAGTACCACTGCGCCGGATGGGCGGCCACGAAGTTCTCCACGTACCGTGACAGGGCCTGGGTTTCCCTTTGCGTGCCGGCGTCGCTTACGTCACTGGAGAAGATGTGTTCGGGGTGGAAGGTGATCACGTGGTGCCCCCCCTCGCGGTGGATGAAGACCGGGAGCAGCGGCGCGCCGCTTTTCCGTGCGATAAGCACCGGCGACTTGGACGCCCATGCCGTGCGCCCCATCACCTCGATCAGTACGCCGTCCTCGGGACTGGCGGCCTGGTCGGCGAGGATTCCCACCAGCTCCCCTGATCTGAGCGTGGTCAGTATCCCCCGGATGGCCCCCTTCTTGTAGATGATCCGGCTGCGGTAGCTCATGCGCATCCGCTCCACCATCCGGTTCAGGTAGGGGTTGTTCTGGCGGCGGGCTACCACCGCTCCGTTGCCGAAGAGCCGGCTGAAGGCGAGCGCCATCAGCTCCCAATTGCCGCAGTGGCCGCTGAAGCAGATGACACCCTTCCCCTTGGCCCTGGCTGCCTCATAATGCTCGTGCCCCCGCACCTCGATGCCTTTGAAGAGCCCGTCACCACGTCCGTGGTACAGCTTGCAGATCTCGGTAAGGGATTTGATCAGGTTCTCGAAACTTTCCCTGGCAAGCAACCGTGCGTCGTGCTCGCAAGCGGGCCAGAGCGGGTGCTTTTTCAGGTAGGGGAGGGCGTTCTTCAGGTTGTCGGCAACCACGGTGCGGCGGCCGGGGATCAGCCGGGAGAGGACGAAGCCTAGCGGGGGGACGCAGCACTTCAGTATGGCGGCAGGGGTGACGGCAACAAGCAGGGTGAGGCAGTAAAAGACGGCAGCTTCGAGCATCCAGAAAAGGCGTTGCATGTACTATAACTCCAGGATAAACGTGTGGTGGCCGCGCTACGCTTCAGGTCCGGCTGCTGCTTCCTCGTCGCCTTCGTCGCCGGCCTCCGGCGATATTTCATCTCCGGCGTCCTCCGCAGACTTTTCCTGCTTGCGCAGCATCTTTTCGTCCTGCTTTTTTTTCCGGTCCAGCTCTTTCTGGCGTTTCTGAAACTTGAAATTGGGCTTAGCCATGTCGGTTTTCTCTCCAAATGCGCCGGTTGCTCAGCCGGCAGGTAAAACGGTTCTCCAGAAAGTCTGTAGTTACTATTTTCAGTGAGCCATACTGAATGACAACCCTTGCAATAGCAAGGTTAATCGTAATAACCCGTTCCGAACTATGGATTTATGCCACGAATACCCTGTAATTGTTCAGTTTATTTATGTTTCAGCGGTGCATCTGAAAGCTGCGGGAAGGGGAAAATAAAGGATTTACTCATGTGGTCAGCACGGTAAAAATAAGAGGCATTGCATTTAAATAGCTTGCTTTGCTTATGCCAAGCTGTTAGGTTGATACATCAGCCGCAATTATTCGGTCTGAAAAATTAGAAAGAAAGTCAGGAGAAGGGATTTAATAATGGCAAACGGTACCGTAAAATGGTTTAACGACAGCAAGGGGTTTGGCTTTTTAGAGCAGGAAAGCGGAGAGGATGTGTTCTGCCACTTCTCGGCCATCACCGGCGACGGGTTCAAATCCCTGGCTGAGGGCGACGCTGTCAGCTTCGACGTCGTCAAGGGGCCCAAGGGGCTTCAGGCCGCCAACGTCAGAAAGATTTAAGTAAAGGACCGGCCGGACGGTGCGCAAACACCGCCCATGCACGGTGTCACTTACGCTGCGGCCCCTGGAGCTTCCAGGGGCCGCACCTTTTTGGGGCTTGGTGGTCGCTCTGTCAAGCGGTCCCGTGAGCCCGGGGCGAGTGGGAAGCTCGTCAACGAGAAGCGGAGGAAGGACATGGCCATCAAACGGGGAGACGTAGTAAGCCATTGCGGCGCTGTGCAATGGGGAGTAGGCAAGATCATCGAGATCGGTGAGAACCAGGCGTCGATCCATTTCAATGACGGCATTTTCAGGAAGATTGCGGCCTCCCATTTCAGCAGCCTGGTCCCCGCTGAGCCCGCCTCTTTCACCCCTCCGCCTCCGGCCAAGCCGGAGAGCAAGCTTGCCAAGGTGCCCAAGGCACCGAAGGCACCAAAGGCACCGAAGGCTGCTGGCGTTCGGCAGAAAAAAGCATAGGGGAATACGCCAAGCCACAAAAAAGGGATCAGCCACCAGGCCGGTCCCTTTTTCATTTGTTGTGTCTGCCTGTTATCGGCCGCTGTAGGTGCTCCTCAATTTCGCGGCCGCCTGCACCATATTGGCAAGGGACGATTCGATCTCGGGCCAGCCGCGCGTCTTCAGGCCGCAGTCGGGATTCACCCAGAGCCGCTCGACGGGGAGCACCCTCGCGGCAAGTTCCAGCAGGGCCGCCATCTCCTCGACCGTGGGGATGCGGGGGGAGTGGATGTCGTAGATGCCGGGGCCTACGTCGTTGGGGTAGCCGTGCTGCCGGAAATGCTCCAAGGGCTCCATCCGCGAGCGCGAGGATTCTATGGAGAGGACGTCGGCGTCCATGGCGACGATGGAGGGGAGTATGTCGCCGAACTCCGAGTAGCACATGTGGGTGTGGATCTGGGTCTCGTCGCTCACCCCGGCGGTGGCGAGACGGAAGGCGCCCACGGCCCAGTCGAGGTACCCGCCCCAGTCGCGCCGGCGCAGCGGCAGCCCCTCCCTGATGGCCGGCTCGTCCACCTGGATCATGGCGACCCCCGCCTGTTCGAGGTCGGCCACCTCGTCACGCAGCGCGAGCGCGATCTGCCGGCAGGTCTCCGAGCGGGGCTGGTCGTTGCGTACGAAGGACCATTGCAAAATGGTGACCGGGCCGGTGAGCATGCCTTTCACCGGGCGCTTGCTGAGCGACTGCGCGTAACCGCTCCACTGCACCGTCATCTGCCGGGGGCGGGACACGTCCCCGTAGAGGACCGGCGGTTTGACGCAGCGTGACCCGTAGCTCTGCACCCAGCCGTTCTGGGTGAAGGCGAACCCCTCCAGTTGCTCCCCGAAATACTCCACCATGTCCGTGCGCTCGAACTCACCGTGCACCAGTACATCCAGCCCGAGCTTTTCCTGCATTTCTATGCAACGCCTGATCTCCGCGCGCAGGAAGTCCTGGTACCCCTCGCCGTCGAGAGACCCGCTGCGCCACTTGGAGCGCGCCTCGCGCACTTCCCTTGACTGCGGGAAGGAGCCGATGGTGGTGGTGGGGAGAAGGGGGAGGCCGAAGCGGAGCTTCTGCCTGGCGCTCCTCTCCCCGAAGGAGGCTCCGCGCCTGGTCATGGCATCGGTCACCTGCTCCGCCCGGCGCCGGACCGCGGGATTGGTGACGGTCGCGGCCGTCCTGCGCCTGGCGAGTGCCGCGCCGGCCTGCTCGAACTCGGCTCCCTGTGGCTCGTCCTGCTCCGCCGCATCCGCCAGCAGCCGCACCTCGGCCACCTTCTGCGCCGCGAACGCCATCCAGCTCTTCAACTCGGGATCGAGCCTCTTTTCGGCGTCGAGGTCGACAGGCACGTGCAACAGCGAACAGGACGTGGCGACCATGACACGTTCGCTCCCAAGGGCCGTGACGGCCCGGCGCACCATGCGATGGGCCTCGGCGAGATCGGCGCGCCAGACGTTGCGGCCGTCAACCACCCCGAGCGACAACTTCATCCCCGCCGGCAGCGCCGTCAGTACCGCGTCGAGGTCCGCCGGGGCGCGCACCAGGTCGAGATGCAGCGCCTCGCAGCCTGATCCGGTTACCAGCCGCAGATTGTCGCCGATGGTACCGAAGTAGGCGGCAACCAGCAGGCTCGGGCGCCTGGCCGCCCGGCCCAGTTGCGACAGGGCCACACGGTACGCCTCTTCGAGTGCCGGGTCGAGATCGAAGCAGAGGCAGGGCTCATCGATCTGGACGCAGGTCACGCCGTGGCCCGATAGAAGTGCCAGCAGCTCCTCGTAGACCGGGAGCAGGCGCGGCAGCAGGCTGAGGGTGTCCTTGCCGGACGGGACGTCGTCCGCGAACTTGGAAAGTTTCAGGAAGGTTACCGGCCCGGGGAGTACCGGCCGGGGTGTTATCCCGAGTGCCTGCGCCTCGGCGAGCTCCGCCGCGATCCTGGCGGGGTCCAGCACGAACGCCTGGTCGGCGCTGAGTTCGGGGACGATGTAGTGGTAGTTGGTGTCGAACCACTTGGTCATTTCCAGCGGGGAGAGGTCTATACCGGCGCCGCGGTCCTGGACGCCGCGAGCCATGGCGAAGTAGCGGTTCAAGGGATCAGCGATTTTCCTGAAGCGTGGGGGAATGGCCCCGACAGTGACGGCCATGTCAAGCATATGGTCGTAGAGGGAGAAATCGTTGCAGGGTATCTGGTCCAGCCCCGCCTCCTTCATCATGGACCAGTGCCGGGTGCGTATCTCCTGCGCTGTTGCCAGCAACGACTCCGCCGGGGTCGCACCGCCCCAGTAAGCTTCGAGCGACTTTTTCAACTCTCTCGCGATGCCGATGCGAGGGTGGCCTAACACTGTGGCAAGGGTTGGCATAGATCACATCTCCTTCACATGCTGTGGACCTGGTGTGGACGAACACGACATATCTTGGCGACAAGTTGACAATTGTAGCAGCTTCGACGGGATGTGCAGCAGTTGTGTCCGCTTCAGCTACCGGTACGTCATTCGTCGCAGAAACAGGCTCGGCCCTTGTCACGTAACTGTTCGGAACGCAATTTGTCATTGACTAGACCAACCATCAAATATAATGTGTTTGCCGGTAAAAAAGGGTGGTGTGCCGTGGCTGATCCCGCCGTCCCCGCTCTCGTGTCGAACATCTGCCCAAACATCCAGATCGCGAGGTCTCACACATGAGGAAATACCTGCTGATATTTCTCGCCTTGGCTTGTGCTTCCACCTCGGATGCCGCCTTGAAGGGAACGCACCGGTTTTTCACCGGACCCTTTCAGGACGGGCCGGAGGTGACCAAGGCGTGTACCGGGTGCCATGAGAAGCTGACCAACCAGATCACCCAGACCGTGCACTGGAACTGGGGGAAGAAGCAGAACCTGAACGGTCAGATCGTGGATTACGGCAAGAAGAACGCGCTGGGAAATTCCTTCTGCCTCGCCGTCCCCTCCAACCTTCCCGGCTGCACCAGCTGTCACGCCGGCTACGGGTGGCATGATGGTTCCTTCGACTTCACCAAGACCGAGAACATCGACTGCCTCATCTGCCATGATACCAGTGGCGGCTACAAGAAATTCCCCCTCGGCGCCGGCCATCCCGTTTACCCGGGCGAGCACAAGGAATATCCCGCCGGCACGGTATGGGAGCCGGTGAACCTGGTCAGCTCCGCGCAGTCCATCTCGCGCCCCTCACGGGCCGCCTGCGGCAACTGTCACTTCTATAGTGGTGGCGGCGAAAACTACAAGCATGGCGATCTCGATGCCAACCTGGACAACCCCACCGCTGAATTCGACGTGCACATGGGGGCGAAAGGGCTCACCTGCGAGTCCTGCCATAAGGCCGCGAACCACGACGTGAAGGGCGAGGCCATCTCCGTGTCGCCCGGCTCCGGCCCGCGCGCCATGGGGTGCACCGATTGCCATAAGGGGGACCTGCACAAGATCGCCATCCTGAACAAGCACATGAAAAGGGTCGCCTGCCAGACCTGCCACATCCCGACCTACGCCAAGGGAAGCCCCACCGTGCTCTCCTGGGACTGGTCGACGGCGGGACGGGACCAGAAGTCCGGTGAAGGCAAGGGGGCTCTCAAGGTCTACGACAAGGCGAGGGGGGATCTTGTGCTCGGCAAGGACCTGGTCCCGACATTGATGTGGTACAACGGCACCGTGGAACGTGTCTTCATGGGGGACAAGATAGATCCGGCGAATGTGGTGCGGCTCTCAGCACCCAGGGGTGAGCGCGGCGATCCGCAGTCGAGGATCTTCCCCTTCAAGGTGATGAAGGCGAAACAGCCTTACGATCTGGAAAACAAAATAGTTGCCGTTCCCAACATCATTGGTCCCGCCGACAACGACAGCGCCTACTCGGTGAGCTTCGACTGGAACAAGTCGATCACAGCGGGCATGAAGGCGGCCGGTCTTCCCTACAGCGGCAAATACGGCTGGATCGAGACCACCACGGTGTGGTCGTTGAACCACATGGTCGTGCCCAAGGACAAGGCGCTCAGGTGCCAGAACTGCCACGGCGAGAACGGGCGCATTGACTGGAAAGGGCTCGGGTACGAGAAGGATCCTCGCGGCTAGACTGGCAGCAGGCGGCGCGCAACGATACGACCGATGGTTGTAGTCCCCTCTCCCGGGAGAGAGGTAAGGGCGGATGTGGCGGAAGATCGTCAGTAACCATTATATGAAAAGGGATCAGCCTTACCGGCTGGTCCCTTTTTCGTTTTTGCCCATCCCGTCGGCAGGCGGGTGCGCATTACAGCCAAAGATCTCGCGGGAATCTGCCGCCGGCCAGAAACGATTCCTGTAACTCGGGGTGCTCCAGGAACGCGAGCACCCCGGTCCCGAGCTCTATGCTGCGGTCATCCAGCCCGGTAAGGCGGAGCCCGGACGCGAGGGCGGTGAAAGCGGCGTCGAAAACCGCCTTGCGCAGCAGGTCAGCCGGCACCAGGCGTTCCTCATCTGTCACCGCCGGCATGAGGGCCTCGCGGCAACACTGGCTGTCCAGCGACGTTATCGCGTGGCAGGCGAGGGGGCGCACGGGGTGTACGCTACAGCCTCCGAATGAATCGAGCAGCGGGCAGGACATCTGCTTCAAGATTCGTTCGTCATCATCCATCCAGCGCGCCCAGGATCGATGGGCGGCGAGGCGCTTTTGCAGACCGGTCAGTTCCGCGCCGGAAAGCCTTTCCCGCAACCATAGCGCGATGGTCATTGCCTCCGGCAGTAAA
Source organism: Geomonas subterranea (assembly GCF_019063845.1). Taxonomy (NCBI): domain Bacteria; kingdom Pseudomonadati; phylum Thermodesulfobacteriota; class Desulfuromonadia; order Geobacterales; family Geobacteraceae; genus Geomonas; species Geomonas subterranea. The sequence goes on along the minus strand of NZ_CP077683.1, from coordinate 2,031,391 downwards.
ACCGCAACGTTAAGGACGCAACAGTGCGGGCAGCCGGGGGCGCAGGCGAAGGGGCGTCCGGCGCAAAAATCGGCTGCGGTAGCCGCGCAGGCCGCTACCGTTTGCGCCAGCGCGGAGGCGTCGATGCCTTCCGCTAAAGCGTCCGCTACCTTGGCTGTCATCTCTGACAGAAATATCTCTTCATGCCATGAATCGGGACTGTTCATATCGCAAGATTCTACTCGACGAATGGCAACTGTCACGTTATCAATTTTCGCGGCATGGTGGTGGGAGGGAGGGCGACAGTCACAGAGTCATTTCCGTTGGCTCATACCGTCTGAAAATCCTTAAATTATTCTTTGACATTGACCTTCATGTACACTAATCTTGCCACAATTTTGGAAATACTCTCATCTTCTGTCTCCAGTGCACCGAGACTCCAGACACTAGTGAAACGTGTGAGGTTTTGAATGAGTACCATGCGCATGCTGTTAGTGGCAGTCGTACTGGCCTGTCTGATTGTTCCCTCCGTCTCGTTCGCGGACTCCGATGAGGCGTCCATGTTCGCGCAGGCGAGCAGCCACTACAAAGAGAACAGTTACTACTTCGCTTCCACTTGGCTGGAAAGAATTCTGAAGAAGTTTCCAGCCACTCCGCAACGGGAGGAAGTGCTGGCGATGTTGGCGAAGTGCTATGCCTCGACCTCGAGGGAGGACAAGGCCGTGCGCACGCTGAAAACGCTGCTGAAAGATTTCCCTAAGGCAGCGGAAAAGCTGGATCCGGCTCTGCTCAAGATGGTTCAGGAGCCGAGCCAGCAGCCGCCACAGCTTGTGGAACCTGTGCCTGCTGCTCCTGTGACTGCTGTTCCAGTGACTGCTGTTCCAGTGACTGCTGTTCCAGCAATTGCTGCTGCCGATAAAGCTGCCGCTGAGAAAGCTGCCGCTGAGAAAGCTGCCGCTGAGAAAGCTGCCGCCGAGAAAGCTGCCGCCGAGAAAGCTGCCGCCGAGAAAGCTGCCGCCGAGAAAGCTGCCGCTGAGAAAGCTGCCGCTGAGAAAGCTGCCGCTGAGAAGGCTGCCGCTGAGAAGGCTGCCGCTGAGAAGGCGCTAGCTGATAATAAGGCAATAGCTGAGAAATTGGCTGCAGACAGGGTAGCGGCACAAAGAGTAGCTGCTGAAGAGGCGGCCGCTGAAACGGCGGGCAAGGCGGGGAGCGATCAGGGCGCGACTAAGTTGCCGATTGCGAGGCCGGCCACCATCGAAGAGGCAGTGGCTGAGAGAACGGCAGCTATAAAGGCCGCAGTTGAGAAGGCCGCAGTTGAGAAAGCCGCAGTTGAGAAAGCCGCAGTTGAGAAAGCTGTCGCCGAGAAGGCTGCTGCCGAGAAGGCTGCTGCCGAGAAGGCCTCTGCCGAGAAGGCCTCTGCCGAGAAGGCTGCTGCTGAGAAGGCCTCTGCTGAGCAGGCTGCTGCTGAGCAGGCTGCAGCGGAGAAAGCTGCAGCGGAGAAAGCCACGGCTTCTGCTTTGCCAGCCGGTTCGGCCTCGTCCGAACTGCAAACGACGTCATCGGCACCTGCGGCTTCCGCCACAGATGGCTACACCCTCGACTTCGGTACCTTCGTACTGAAGTCTGAGATGGCGGGGATCAAGAAAAAAATCAAAAATGCCGGTATGAAGCCGGTAGTAGAGCCGGGGCCCAAGAGGAAGGAACAGATGAGCCGGATTCATGTCGGGGAGTACACGGAGCAGAAAGCGGCAGAGAAGATGCTGCAGAAGCTGCGCCAGGCGAAGGCCGAGCATTTCATGCTTCAGGACAAGACCGGGAAGTTCAACGTATATGCGGGATCGTACTTCGACAAAGTCGGTGCGGTAGACGAACAGCTTCGGTTGGCCGGCTTCGGCATCACCACCGAACTCAGGCCGATGTCGGTTCAGGTCCCCACCTTCAACCTGACGGCAGGCTCTTTTAAGAGCGAGGAGGCCGCTGCCAGGAAGGGGGCCGAGTTGGAGAAGGCCGGCGTGAAACCGACGGTGGTGCAACGCCACAAATAGCTCATACGTCACAATTCAGAACGGGAAAGGGGCAGCCGTAACGGCTGCCCCTTTATTTATTTTGATCTGGAAGGCTGCCGGCCTGGCTGCCCTTCACGCGAGTTCCAGCTTTTGTTTCGGGCGGAGACCCCGCCCGGGAAGGTCATCAGGCTTGCTGGCGCCCCGCCGCCTCGGCGTTACAGCTCTCGACGGATTCCCTGAGCCAGGCGATTTCAGCAGGGTGGAACTGTTTGAAGTATTCGGTGCCGAAGTTAAGCGCCCAGTTTAGCGGCTCCACCGTGTTCAGCGCGAGCAGGTATCCGGGCACCTGGATGGAACGGGCTGCGGGAGCCCACGCCTGAAGGCGCTCCAGCGTGCTGAAGAGCATCAGGTAGTCCTTGCCGTCAGCCTCAGTTATCAGCGGCATGACGCCGCCGGCCTTCTCCTGCTGCTCGCTCTCTTCCAGGACAGGCACGAAAAAGGAGGAGTTGAGAAAGAGATCGTAGAACTCGGACTGCTTCTTGCCGTCCCTCATGTTCTGGCGCAGGTTTACCAGCGCCTCATCAAGTTTTTCCATCTGGATTTCCTTTGGGATCTGTTTTAGGGCAGGGAACGTGGTTGCCTTAATCGGCACCATACCGAACGGGGTGGATCATTTCAAGGATAAAGATAAAGCGATGTGTCACCCCTGCAGCTTGTCGAGCAGTTTGCCCTGGTACTCGGGGAGCAGGTCCAGGGAGAGGGGACGCTTGCGGGTCATTTCCAGCTTCATCAGCTTGAAGTTCAGTTCGCGCACCTTCTTCATCCGCTCTTCGCTCTCTTCCATGTCAAGGACCAGCCGCCGCAGCGAGGCGACCTCGTTGGTCAGCTCCACCTCCGGTGGCACGCACCCCGCGTTTTTGAGCACTTTGTAGGCCATGCGCAACTCTTCCGGGACCGCCGAGAGATCCTCCTGCACCAGCGGTTTGCCGCGCCCCGGGAGGTTGTCGAACTCGCCGCGCTCCATCGCTTCCTGAATCCTTCTTTCAGCTATCATCGCGAAAATTTCCATCCGGCGATTTTGGCAGAACCTGCCACTGATAGTCAACTTCCCTCTCTATCCCCATGACCGCGCAAGTCTCTCCGTGGTGTGCTAAACTCCTCTCCTTGTGTGCCATTACTCAACAAGGACTCGTCTCGTGTTCCACCAAGCTCCGGATAAAGCTCCCATCTTCATCGTGATGAACCCCGGTTCTGGCGACCGGGACGCCGACAGCCGGGAGCAGGTCATCAGCGACGCCCTGTCCCGCGCCGGCCGTACCTTCATGCTGTGGCGCGTCGGCAAAAGCAGCGGCCTTGCTGACACGGCGAGGGAGGCGGTGCGGCTCGCGCGGCAGCAGGAGGGCATATTTCTCATATTAAAACCGCATCGCCTCGCTTACAATTAAGAGAGGATGATCCCATACTGACCGGCGGGCCTGCCCCGCTGTTCACCGTCCTGGCACACCATCTCAGAGGATACGATGAAGCATCGGCACCTGAAGGTCAGGCTGGTCAAAAGTGAATGGCTGCGCTCCCTGATACTCGCCGCGGGAGTGTTATCCCTTGCCGCGGGGATCGTGGGGCTGTTCCTTCCCCTGGTCCCGACGGTTCCCTTCCTCCTCGTCGCCGTGATCTGCTTCTCTCGCAGCTCTCAGCGCTTCCACAGCTGGCTGGTCGAGCACAGGCACCTCGGCCCGATGCTGAAGGAGTACCTCGCCCACGGCTCCATACCGCTTCGCGCGAAGTGTCTGGCGCTTGGCGCCATCTGGATCTCCTTCCCCGTGACTGCCTTTGGCATCGTGCATGCGGTCTGGTTGCGGATCCTGCTCCTCTCCATCGCCGCCTGCGTCACCCTCTATCTCCTGGTGCTTCCGACCTCTCCCCGCCGCGCCGGGGACTCCGATTCAGCGGGGGGTGAGCAGTGACCGTGCAGGTTCCTTTCAGTCGATCCTGAACCGCCGGACCCCGGCCTGGAGCTGCGCCGCGTTGTGGCTCCCGAAGAATCTGGTGGACAATTTTGCCGACGTGAATCGTCTCATCATGTACTCCTGTGCTGTGCGGGTGTGGCTGTGGGGCGCGGGGAAAAGAGAAGCGAAGGCAAGGCAAGGCAAGGCAAGGCAAGGCAAGGCAAGGCAAGGGAAGGGAAGGGAAGGGAAGGGAAGGGAAGGGAAGGGAAGGGAAGGGAAGGGAAGGGAAGGGAAGGGAAGGGAATAAAACGGAGCGGAGAGGGAAGAATGGGGACCGTTTCCGGTCCCCATATTCGTGTTATTTCTTGTGTTTCATAGCCACCTTAATCTTCTTGATGTCCTTGCGCATCATGGCGACGTCGCGTTCGACGTTGAGCACCTTGAGGCGCAGGTCGGTGATCTGCATGGCGAGCTTTTCGTTGCTCGGCACCTCTTTGGCCGCCTCAGCCACCGGTGCGGCGCTCGACGGGATGGGCACCGGTTCGGTCGAGGCAACCATGACCGGTGCGGCAGAGGAGAGCGCCCACCCGCCGACGTAGCCGTTGAGCTTCCCGTCGGCCGAGGCGACCTTGACCCACCCGCCGGAGCAGCTTTGCGCCGTCACCTTGGCGTCCTTCTTTAGGACTGCAATCACCTTCGCCTTCTTGCTGGCGGTTTTGCGAAGACGGATCTCCGGGGCGGTCACCGTGCAGTTGGTGCTCTCGGCTAATGCGGGAACCGCGAATGCTGCTACAGCCGCTGTTGCGAGGATGATGTTGCGGATCATTTTGCTCATGGTGTCTCCTTGTTATGAGTAATGCGACCATATGGCCGAAGCTGAGGCGGTGATGGGAGGCTAACCGAAGGCAGCCCCTCGAGTTCGGCGGTAGATCCAGCGTGGAAATAATACCGACATAGTTAAAAATAATCAATAAAAAATCTCTATTAATTTTTGGCCATTGCTCTCATCGACACGGTTCTGGCGTTGTATGCGGTCATGCGCCGGGCCTCCCTGAGCTTGATCAGGTCGACTGTCTGCATGATCTTGTTGTACTGAGACAGGTTGACCCGTTCTCCTGTCAGTTCGCTGAGTGCCAGGTCCGCGATCTCGGGGTAGCGCTGCATCGCTGCATGCAGTTGTGAGTACTGGGAGCTGGAGATTTCGCAACGGCCTTGGTGACTTGCCTTACGGATGCCGGGGTTCAAAGCGAAAAGAGCTGTTATGGCGAGAAACAGCAGCACAACGAAGGGTGTCTTTTCCATGGATACCGACTGGCCCGTGACTGCGGGCTTCCTTTCAGTGGTTCGAGCAACAGGTTCTGTTATCGGCGTAGTCTGTCTTTACTGAAGTAAAAAACAAAAAATAAGGCAGCACCGGCGCCGGTGCTGCCTTTGCTCTATCCATTTCCGGCTAGAACCTCTCGAAGTCGGAGTCGTCCTGCTCCATCTCCAATGCCAGTCCGCTGGCCGCAGCCTTGCGCTTGGTCTGAAGTGGTGCCATCGCCACCGACTGCGTCAGGGTCTTTTTACGCGTCACCGGCTTGGACTTCTGCCGCTGCGGCTCCTGCTTGAGCCCGTGCAGGGGAGGAAGCGCCTTGGCCCCGTGCTCGGCGCCTTCCACCTTGAAGAAGGTGATGGTGCCCTGCAGCTGCTCCGCCTGGCTGGAGAGTTCTTCCGCCGTGGACGACATCTCCTCGGCCGCCGAGGCGTTTTGCTGGATGACCTGGTCGAGCTGCTGGATCGCCTTGTTGATCTGTTCCGCGCCGGTATCCTGTTCGCGGCACGCCGCGGAGATCTCCATGACCAGTTCCGCCGTCCTTTGGATGTCCGGGACCATCTGATTCAGCATGTTTCCGGCACGTTCCGCGATTTCGACGCTGCTGGAGGAGAGTTGTGAGATCTCGGCCGCAGCCTTCTGGCTCCGTTCGGCGAGCTTTCTCACCTCGCTCGCCACCACGGCGAAGCCCTTGCCGTGCTCCCCGGCGCGCGCCGCCTCGATGGCGGCGTTGAGGGCGAGGAGGTTGGTCTGGCGGGCGATCTCCTCGATGATGGAGATCTTTCCGGCGATCTCCTTCATGGCCGAGACCGTGTGCGATACGGCCTCGCCCCCCTCCTTGGCGTCTTTGGCCGACTTGGAGGCTATTTTCTCCGTCTGCAGGGCGTTGTCGGCGTTTTGCCTGATGTTCGAGGTCATCTCCTCCATGGAGGACGATACCTCCTCCGCGGCGGCTGCCTGTTCGCTGGCGCCTTGGGACATCTGTTCGGAGCTCGAGGAGAGTTCCTGGCTCCCGGATGCCACGTTGTCGGCGGCCCCCTTGACGTCGGTGACCACCTCGTTCAGTTTGGCCAGCATGGCTTTCAGCGCGATCATGAGTTCGTCTTCGGGAGAGCGCTCGACGAGTTTCAAGGTGAGGTCACCGGCCGCGATCTGCTGGGCGACCTGGGAAATGGTGCGGTTGGCCTGGGCCGAGCTGTTGACGGCCTGCGCCAGCGTGTCGAAGGTGTGCTTCACCTCCGACATGTCGCTGTCGGCTGGCTCCGTGCTGAGCGTGATGTTCACGTCGCCCAGCGCAAGCCGTCCCAGCCCATCGACGAGCTTTTTGGTCTCCCGGTCCTGGTAGTCCGCGATCTTCTTCGCCTGGCGCGCGGCCGTCTTCACCGAGGTGAGGTCGGTCACCACCTCGAAGGCGCCGATCACCTTGCCTTCCTTGTCCTTGATGGGAACCCCGGTGTAGCTGATGTCCAGGTCGAGCCCGACTGAGGGGTGGGCGTCTGTTTCGCGGGTCGCCTCCAGCCCGGAGGTGATCGCCTGGGCACAGGCGCAGTTGGCCGTTTTACAGTCGCTGGTCTTGAAGTGGTCGTAACATTTGCTCCCGATGACCTGCGCCTGGCTCTTGCCGCCGACCTTGGCGCCCAACTGGTTCATGTACAGGACGTTGAAATCGTTGTCGATGATCATGGCGGGGGCGGGCATGTTGTCCATGAAACCGACCATGGTGGAGAGCGTGTCGTTCACCCCCTGCACGATATCGCGATACGCCCCCTGGTGCTTGTGCGCCTCGGCGCGGGTGGTGAGCCTCCCTTCCAGCGCCGCCTGCGACAGGTGGGCGGTATCCGCGTTCAGGGTCTTGATGACATCGACACAGCCGTTGACGGCCGAAGCGAGATCGTCGAAGATCTGCTTCGCCTCGCCGGTGTCGGCGTCGGCCTCCGCGGTGGTGATGGAGAAATCGACATCACCCTTGGCCAGCTTGTCCAGGCCGTGCACGAGCTTCCTGGTTTCCAGTTCCTGGTAGTCGCTGATCTTCTTCGCCAGCCGCGCCGCCTGCTTGATGGCGGTCTGGTCGGTGACCACCTCGAACGCCCCGATTACCCGGCCGGTGTCATCGCGCAGCGGCAGGCCGGTGTAGGCGATGTCGAGGTCGAGCCCCGCTGACGGGTGTGCATCGGTCTCGGAGCTGGCGATGGCGCCGGTCTGCATGGCCCTGCCGCAGGCGCAGTTGGTGCTGCCGCAGTCGCTGGTCTTGAAGTGGTCGTAGCACTTGGTGCCGATGACCTGGGCCTGCGTCTTCCCCCCCACCTTGGCGCCGAGCTCGTTCATGTACGTGACGCTGAAGTCCCGGTCGACGATCATGGCAGGCGCCGGCATGGCGTCCAAAAGCCCGACCAGCCGCGCGATGGTGGCGTTGACCCCCTCGATGATCCTCCGGTACTCCCCCTGGTGCCTGGTGACGTCGGCCCGCTCGGTGAGTCTCCCGTCCATCGCGGCCTTGGCCAGCATGTTGGCATCGGCGGCCATGGTTTGGATCGCGGCGATGGTGACGTTGAGGTTGGTGGCGAGGACGTCCTTATCGGACTTCGCCTGCAACTGGACCGACAGGTCTCCTGCCGCCACCTTTTGCGCCGCCCTTGCTGCCTCGGCGATGTTGTCCACCATCTTCCCAAAGGCCTGGGCCAGGTTGCCGGTCTCGTCGCGGGAGTCGCTCTCGATGACCACATCCACGTTTCCGAGCGCCAGCTCGTCCGCAACAACGATCAACCTGTTGATGTTTTGGCTGATGCGGGAGGCTACCAGGTATCCCAGCAGCAGCACCGCCACAGCGATCGCCAGGGTGAGGGCCGCTATCTTCCAGCGCATCTCCGTCATCACCTGGTGCAGGTCGTCCATGTAAAGCCCGGTGCCGACCACCCACCCCCACGGCTTGTACATCTTTACGTAGGAGAGCTTCTGCACCGCAACGGTCGAGCCCGGTTTGGGCCAGAAGTACTCGACGATGCCGGCTCCCTTGGTCCTGGCCACGTTGGCCATCTCAGCGAAGAGCGCTTTGCCGTTTTTGTCCTTCATGCCGCTTTGGTCCTTGCCGTTCAACTCAGGCTTGAGCGGGTGCATGAGCATCACCGCGTTCAGGTCGTTGATCCAGAAGTACTCGTTGTCGGCGTAGCGCATCGCCTTGATCCGCTCCTTCGCGCGCTTTTGCCCTTCATCCAGGGTGAATTCACCTTTTTGCACCCTCTGGTCGTATTCGGCGATCAGTTCGACCGGCAGGTCGACCACCGCCTTCAGGGTGTCCTCTCTTTCGGCGAGGATCCTCTCTTGCAGCGTGGGCAGCAGGTAGAGGAAGTTCACCGCCGCTATGATCGCGACAGTGGCAAGAGAGATGCTCAGTACTTTTCCCGCAATACTCCAGTCTTTGAACCTTTTGATTTTCATGCCTTTCTCCCTTACGGCCCGTAGCTGAACATGTCAGGTGTTGCTGCTGACAAAGTTGAACAGGCACCTAAATGATAACTGAGGTGATTTATCGGTAATTAGTGTGGGAATTTGCATGGGAAAAAGGGGCGTGGAGTTTGCGAAAAAGAGCGTGATTTGCCGGGGGGGCTAAAGGTGATGACCGGAGGCGAACGTCAGGCGGGGCAAAAGGGGGAGAGAGCTTTTGTAGAGAGAAACGCAACCGAGATCCCCGGCGGCGGCACCTGCACCGCCGCCGGGAACCGGATTACTTGCCGGGGATGGTGATGCAGAGGCACTGCGCTTCGGCAAAGGTGGTATCGCCGCGGAAGATGCGTCCATGGACCATGATCTTCCTTCCTTCGACGGAAACGACCCTGCTCTCCACGGTCACCACCTTCTTGAGCGGCAGCATGTTCCGGAAACTCACGTTGAGGTTGCCGACAACGATGGGATAGCCGGCCGCCCAGGCGGCAAGCCCAAGGGCCTCGTCCATGATGGCCGCCACGGCGCCGCCGTGGGCGTGTCCCGGAGGACCCTCAGCCTCGGGGCCGAGCCAGAAACGGGCGTGCAGGTGCTTGTCGGCGTCACGGTAGTAGCGGGCCCGGAAACGGTCCCCCCGGGAGTCGCCGGAGACGAAGCGCAGCGAGTCTCCCACCAGGGCCGGCGCGTCGAACGGGACCCAGTCGGCGGCGCCGCTCAGGTCGATCTCGGTCGGTTCACAAGCTTTCAGTACGTTTGAATTAGGCACTCTGATTCTCCTCATCTGGTTTACGTGCACGTAAGGCAGGGGTTACCCTAGCAGACTTTTTCCCGAAAATAAAGTGCATCTTCTATTGCGTATACAAAAAAGTACCGTCCGCCAACAGCGCCGTTTTATCACACGGTTGACTCATTTCCGCACCTTCATTTTGCAAACTGAATTCAGTTGACAGTTAGCTCCACAAAGCGTAAACAAAACCACACCCCAACGTTACTTCAAGTGCCGGAGTTGTTATGAAAGATGACGTGACAACCGGAGGCGATCTCCAGGCCGAAGTGGCCAGGCTGCAGGCGGAAAACGACGCCCTGCGCCGGATCGTGAAGGAACATCAAGAGGCCCTGGAGGGGCAGGACCAGGCGCATCGCTGTTTCCGCTGCCTCTACAACGACACGCCGGTGATGCTGCATTCAATCGACCGTGACGGCCTTTTGCTCGGGGTCAGCAACTACTGGACCGAGGTGCTGGGGTACACCCGCGAGGAAGTGCTCGGCCGCCGTTCCAGTGACTTCCTTACCCCCCGTTCGCGTCGCTACGCCGTCGAGACGGTATTGCCCGAGTTTTTCCGGACCGGCTACTGCCGCAACGTCGAGTACCAGCTGGTCAAGAAAAACGGCGATGTCATCGACGTCCTTTTGAGCGCAGCTGCCGAGCGGGACGCCGCGGGGGACATCGTCCGGTCCATGGCCGTCATGATCGACGTCTCCGAGTGGAAGGCGGCCGAGAAGGCGCTCAAGGAGAGCGAGTCGCGCTACCGCATGATCGTGGAAACCTCGCAGGAATCCATCGTCGCCGCGGACCCCGCCGGGCGCCTTGTCTACCTCAACCGGCAGTTCGCGGAGATGCTGGGGCGCGAGGTGCACGAGGTGCTGGGGCATCCCTTCCTGGAATTCGTGGACGAGGCGCTGCACGAGGAGACCGCCGCCCGGCAGCGCAGCCGCAAGAACGGCGTCTCCGAGCACTACGAAACCATCATGGTGCGCAAGGACGGCAACAGGGTATGGGTCAGCGTGTCCGCCAAACCCATCCACGACCAGGACGGCACCTTCGCCGGGTCGTTCGCCATGATCTCCGACGTCACCCGCCGCAAGCAGGCAGCGGAGGAGATCGAGGTGCTCCATACCCATCTCTCCGCACGCGCCCTCGAGCTCGAGACCGCCAACGAGGAACTCGAGGCCTTCAACTACACCGTTTCCCACGACTTGCGGCGCCCCCTCACCGCGATCTACGGCTTCGCCCAGGTCATCAACGAGCTGTACGGGGAGCGCCTCGAGCCGCAGTGCCGGGATTACGTGCAGGAGATCATCAACGGCAGCATCAAGATGAACCACCTCATCGATACCCTGCTCAACTTCTCGCGCCGCTACAGTGCCGCCCTGAACCGCGAGCAGGTGGACCTGAGCGGGCTGGCTCTGGAGATCCTTGCCGAGCTGAGGCTTTCCGACCCGCAGCGCCGCGCGGAGTGCGTGGTCCAGCCGGGGGTAAGCGCCCACGCCGACCCACAGTTGTTGCGGGTGGTGCTGGACAACCTGCTGGGGAACGCCTGGAAGTATTCGGCCAAAAAGGATGAGTCCCGGCTGGAGTTCGGGACAGTCGAGCACCAGGGTAGGGAGGCCTTCTTCGTGCGGGACAACGGCGCGGGGTTCGACATGGAACAGGCGTCGAGCCTGTTCAAGCCGTTCCAGCGCCTGCACGATGCCGACGACTTCAAGGGTACCGGCATCGGCCTCGCCAGCGTGCAGCGCATCATCCAGCGCCATGGCGGTCACATCTGGGCCGAGGCCGCCCCGGGAAACGGCGCCACTTTTTACTTCACGCTCGGCTAGAGGCGGGCGAACTACGGGAGGACGGATGCTGAACAGGCAGGAATCGCAACAGAGGATCTCGAGGCTGCAAGAGTCGCTGCGCGAAAACGGTATCGACGGCGCCCTCTTCATCTACCCGATCGACGTCTACTATTTTTCAGGTACCCGCCAGAACTCGACGCTCTGGATTCCCGCCACCGGGGAGCCGCGCCTGTGGGTGCGCAAGAGTTTCGCCAGGGGGGTAGGGGAGAGTTGCATCGAGGACACCCGCCCTTTCCCCTCCAGCAAGGAGTTTCCGGCTCACTTCGAGGGAGTGCGCACCGTGGGGTTCACCTTCGACGTCGCCCCGGTGCAGCAGTACAACTACTACGTGAAGCTTCTTCCCGGCCGTGACTTCGTCGACGTCTCCGCCATCAACCGCGAGATCAGGTCGGTCAAGTCCCCGTGGGAACTGGATCAGATCCGCCACTGCGGCAGGGAACTGGCCGGCGTCTTCCGGGAGGTGCCCGCGTTCCTCAAGCCCGGAATGCGGGAGGTGGACCTCGCCGCCGAATTCGAGTACCGGTTGAGGAAGGCCGGAGGAGAGGGGTACGTGCGGATGCGCGCCTTCAACCAGGAGCTGTTCCAGGGGCTCGCCGTCTCCTCGGCCAGCGCCGGTTCCACCGGGTTCTTCGACGGTGCGGTCACCGGCCAGGGGATGTCCAGCGCCTCGCCCCACGGCGCCTCCGCGGCTCTCATCCCCGTCAACACCCCTATCCTCATCGACTACACCGGCGTCTTCAACGGCTACATCATCGACATGACCAGGTTCTTCGTCATCGGACAGCTCGATCCGGAGCTGGAGCGCGCCTTCGAGACGGCGCTGGCCATCCAGTCGTACCTGGCGGAGCAGTTGAAACCGGGGGCGATCTGCGAGGAGCTGTTCCTTGAGGCCGCGAGGATGGCGCAGGCGGCTGGTCTCGCCGATCACTTCATGGGTGCGCCGGGGGAGAACGCCCGCTTCGTCGGCCACGGCGTCGGACTCGAGCTCGACGAGTTCCCCGTTCTGGCACAGGGGTTCAAAGTGGCGCTGCGGGCGGGGCAGACGTTGGCCATAGAACCCAAGTTCGTCTTTCCCGGAATGGGTGTCATCGGCATCGAAAACACCTTCGCGGTAAGCGCCGGGGGTGGTGTCAGGTTGAGCGACCTGCCCGATGACATAGTCTACCTGTGAAGGCGGACATGAACTTTGCCTCGAGGGGCAGCTCCAATCGGGCTGCCCCTTTTCTTTTGCCCGCGGCGCTGTTTTGCCAGTGGGCGCTGGAGATGTGCCGAAAAACGGGTACATTTACTCTCTTGTAACAGGCCGCTGTGCGCATTGAGAGGGAGGTGACAGGAAATGAAAGAGGTGTTCGTGATCGAGGCGTTGAGGACTCCGTTCGGCTCCTTGGGGGGAGCCCTGTGCGACCTGGAGGCTCAGGCCCTGGCGGCTCCGGTGCTGCAGGCACTTTTGGAGCGCGGGGGCGTCGCGGCGGAGGCGGTGGACGAGGTCATCGCTGGCCAGGTCCTTTCCGGCGGTTGCGGCCAGGCCCCGGCGCGCCAGGCGATGCGGCGGGCGGGGATCCCGGACCGCGTCCACGCCATGACCATCAACAAGGTCTGCGGCAGCGGACTGAAGGCGATCATGCTGGCCGCCGCGGCCATCAGGCTCGGTGACGCGGAAATAGCGCTGGCCGGCGGCATGGAGAGCATGTCCCAGGCCCCCTTCTTCCTCAAGAAGGCGCGTTACGGATACCGGATGGGGCACGGGCAGCTCCTGGACCAGATGCTGTACGACGGCCTCCAGGACCCGTACTCGGGGCGGCACATGGGAGAGATCGCCGAGGAAGCCGTGAAACGGCACGCGCTCGGGCGCGAGGCGCAGGACGAATTCGCGCTGCGCTCCTATCGCCTCGCCCAGGAGGCGGTGAGCCAGGGGATCTTCGCCGACGAGATCGTGCCGGTCGTTAAGAAGGGGCGGCACGGCAAGGAGGAGGTCAGCGAGGACGAGGAGCCTTTCCGGTCCGACATCGCCAGGATGGCCGACCTGAAGCCCGCCTTCGGCCGGGAGGGAACCATCACCGCCGGCAACGCATCGACCATCAACGACGGCGCCGCCTTCGCGCTCCTTGCCGGTGAGGATGCCGTGAAGCGGCTCGGGCTCGCCCCCAGGGCGCGCCTGGTCGCCTATGCCACCTGCAGCATGCACCCCGACCACTACACCGACGCCCCGGTCGGGGCGATCAAGGCGGTCTGCGCCAGGGGAGGGGTGGATCTCGCCGAGATAGATCTCTTCGAGATCAACGAGGCGTTTGCCGCCGTGCCTCTCATCGCCATCAGGGAACTCGGGCTCGACGCCACCAAGGTGAACGTCAACGGCGGCGCCTGCGCCATCGGGCATCCCATCGGGGCCAGCGGCGGCCGGCTGGTGGCCACGGTGCTGCGGGAGTTGATACGCGGCCGGAAACGCTACGGTCTCACGTCGCTCTGCATCGGCGGCGGCGAGGCAGTGGCCGCGATCTTCGAGCGGGTGTAGCGAAAAGGCCCCGCCCCCGTCCCGCCCCCCCGTACCCAGGGTTTCGCTTGACATATCCCGCCCAAGCAGCCAAACTCACCCCCTCGACCGGGCCGGCCGCTCCGGTCCGGCAACGGACATACACGCAGAAAGGGTAGTGTTGATGCAACTGAACAGCATGGAAGATTTCCAGCGGGACATCTCGTACCGCCTCTTGAAGCAGCCCGACGGCACGGCGCTGCTCACCGCCACCATGAAGGATCGCTTCCACGACGTGCTTTTGGAGGTGCGGGTCGAGGTGGCCACCATGAAGATCGTCTCGGCCCGGGCCGATTTCCGCAGGTCCCCCACGCCCGACTGTGGCAACGTCTCCGGGAGGATGTCGGGGCTCAACGGCTTCGTCATCGGCCGCGGCCTGCAGCGCAAGGTCACCGAGGTACTCGGGGGGGGCGCCGGGTGCGGCAACCTGCGCAACCTCCTTTTGGGGCTGTTGCCGCTGGCCTTGAACCTGGGTGCCGCCGCCGGGATAACCGACGAGACCGAGATGCTCGACGCGATCCACGAGAAACTGGTCGGCACCTGCGCCGGCTATCTCGCGCCGCCGAAGAAAAGGGAGGGGGCATGAGCACGCAATGGCACCATCTTCTGCTGGGCGCCGGCGACATCACCGCCGGAAGGCTGCAGTCTATCGAGGAGGCCTTCACCGCTCTTTTCCGCTCGGCCGGTGGTCCCCGCACCATGGCCCTGTTCCGCAGGGATGCCGGGGAGGGGGGGATCGACCTCTACTTCACCCCCGTGTGCGAGCTGCACGCCCGGCAGCTGCTGCTCGACTCCGCAGCCACCCCTGCGCCCCCCCCCCGCTGGCCGGACTTGATCTCCTGGTCGGGCACAACGAGATCACCTACTACCTCACCACCTGAAGGGCGCCCTGCCGGCTGGGAACGGGAAGCAGCAGGAGTTTCAAGCCTCCATCGGCTGCCATCTCGTCCGGGGGCGCTACTTCGCCCGTCCCATGCGCCCCTCCCGGTATCCCGCCTCAACCCGGCTCGCCCCTCACAAGGGGCCCCGGCAGCGCCGTTTCCTTCGCCTTGAAATGAGTTTCCGCTCCTGTATAATGTGAAAGTTTTTTAATGCCGATCATTAAAGGAGAGACCCATGGCAGACAGGCAGAAGACCGTAGGCGTTCTGACCGGTGGCGGCGATGTGCCGGGGCTTAACCCGGCCCTTAAGACCCTGGTGACGCGCGCTTCCGAAAACGGGTGCCGGGTGGTCGGCATCCGGCGCGGCTGGGGGGGGCTGTTGAACTACAACCGCGACGACCCCGAGAGCTGGGAGAGGACCATCATGCCGCTGGACCGCCACACGGTGCGCACCGTCGACCGCAGCGGGGGGACCTTTTTGCACACCAGCCGCACCAACCCCGGCAAGGTGGCCGGCGCCGACGTCCCGGTCTTCCTGCGGGGCGACGATTTCGATCCCGCTTCGGGACCGCACGACTTCACCCCGCACATCCTCTCCAACCTCGAGCACCTCGGCATAGACGTGCTGATACCGATCGGGGGAGACGACACCCTGAGCTACGCCGAACGCCTGAACCGCGAGGGGGTTCCGGTCGTTGCGATCCCGAAAACCATGGACAACGACGTCTTCGGCACAGACTACTGCATCGGTTTCTCCACGGCCGTGACGAGGAGCGTCAACTTCATCCACAACCTGCGCACCAGCGCGGGGTCCCACGAGCGGATCGCGGTGGTGGAACTGTTCGGGCGCAACTCCGGCGAGACCTCGCTCATCTCCGCGTATCTCGCCGGGGTGGACCGCGCGCTCATCTCCGAAGTCCCCTTCGACGTCGAGAAGCTCTCCCTGCTTCTCCAGGAGGACAAGAAGTCAAACCGCAGCAACTACGCCATGGTGACCATATCCGAGGGGGCGTCCATGGTGGGGGGGCAGATCGTCGAGTACGGCCAGGAGGACGCCTACGGGCACAAGAAGCTCGGGGGGATCGGCGTGGTGGTGAGCGAGGCGGTGAAGCAGTTGACCGGGTCCCACATCATCTACCAGCAGCTCTCCTACCTCATGCGCAGCGGCGCTCCCGATTCCCTCGACCTGATGGTCGCCTACAACTACGCCAACATGACCATGGACCTGATCACGGAGGGGATGTCCGGGCGCATGGTCGCCATGCAGGGGGGGACCTACCGGCACATCCCGATCAGCACCATCATGCAGGGGGAGAAGAGGGTGGACGTGGCCGAGCTCTACGACGCCGCCGAGTACCGCCCCAAGGTGCGTCACGTGCTGGGCAAGCCGATGTTTTTGTACTGAAAGCGGTGACCCATGATCGAGATCGACGGCAGCATCGGTGAGGGGGGAGGGCAGGTGCTGCGCAGCGCCTTGAGTCTTTCCTGCCTGACCGGCCAGGGATTCCACATCTACAACATCAGGAAAAAACGCGCCACATCGGGCCTCATGCGCCAGCACCTGATGGCGGTGCAGGCGGCGGCGCGCATCGCCTCTGCCAACGTGGCGGGGGACCGGCTTGGTTCCCCGGAACTGAGCTTTCTTCCCGACAGCATCACCCCCGGAGAGTACCATTTCGACATCGGCACGGCGGGCTCGGCCACCCTGGTGCTGCAGACCGTGATCCCCCTGCTGCTCTCCGCCCGCAAGGCCAGCCGGGTCACGGTGACCGGCGGCACCCACGTCCCCTTCAGCCCTTCCTGGAACTACTTCGAGGAGGTCTTCTGGCCCGGCATCGCCCGCCTCGGGGTCCGCGGCGAGACCTCCGCCCGTTCCTTCGGCTTCTATCCCAAAGGTGGAGGGAGAGTAAGCTGCTCCTTGGAGCCGGCCGGGGTGCTGGCGCCCTGCCTGGTCCGTGAACGGGGACGGCTCACCCGGCTGAGCGTCGTCTCGGCCGCCGGCAACCTTCCCCGGGCCATCGCCGAGCGGCAGCTCCAGTCGGTCCTTGCGAGCCTGAAGGGGAGGCTCGAGCGCGGCCTGCCGGTGGAGACCGACGTGAAGGAACTCAAGATCTTCGGACAGGGGACCTTCGTCTTCATCAAGGGGGAGTACGAGCATGCGGTGGCGGGTTTCACCGCCCTCGGGGAGCGGGGAAAGCCCGCCGAAACGGTCGGGGGGGAGGCCGCCCGGGAGTTTCTCGATCACCACGAAACCGGCGCGCCGATCGATCCCCACTTGGCTGACCAGCTGGTGCTCTACCTGGTCCGCGCCACCGGAGGCTCCTTCTTTCGCACCTCGCGCATCACCAGTCACCTCCTGACCAACCTGGAGGTGGCGGGGCGCTTCCTGAAACTCTCCTGTCATGTCGAGGGGAAGGAGGGGGGACCGGGGACGGTGGCCATCGCCCCCACGCCGTGAAAGGAAAAAGGCGGCCCGTAAGAGGCCGCCTTTTCTGTTGGTGGATCGGGTGATGACGCATCCCGTGCGGTCGGCTCATCCCTTTCGCAGCAGGGAAACCAACTGGTCGACCAGGGGGAGCTGGCTGGGGAGGATCTTTTCCCTGGCCTCCGCGATGCCGAACCAGGCCGCGCGGTCAACCTCCGGAAACTCGGCCCGCCGGCCGGAGCGCGGCGGCCACTCCATGGTGAAGCTGTTGCTGGTGAGGCAGGCAGGGTCGCAGTCGCCGGCAAACGCCCATGCCTTCACCCGCTTCCCGCCAGCTTGCCTGATCTCCGCCAGCTCCCGGAACTCCCCTCCAGGGGTCATACCGGTTTCCTCGGCGAACTCGCGCCGCGCCACCACGAAAGGGTCTTCCCCCTCCAGGTATTCCCCCTTTGGAATCGACCATGCCCCCAAATCCTTCCGGGCCCACAACGGGCCTCCCGGATGCACCAGCAGGAGCTCCGGCTCGCCGTTTCTGAAGCGGTACATGATCAGGCCGGCACTCTGCTTTCCCATGGCGTACTGCTAAAGCGCCTGGCCGCGCGGCAACTGCCACCCTTTCACGATGGCGGTGCAGCGGATGGCGATCACGGTGAGGGCGGAGACGGTGAGGTTCACCTGCGAGGGGATCGCGGTCTGGTGCAGGAAGAAGAAGAGGGCGCCCCCCACGACGCAGGCCGAGGCGTAGATCTCGCGCTGCAGGATGAGCGGGATCTCGTTGGAGAGGAGGTCGCGCACCAGCCCGCCGCAGGTCGCGGTCATCACCCCCATGATGATGGCTCCCATGAGCCCCAGGTTGAACTGGAGCGCCTTCGAGGTCCCGATCACGAGGAAGGTCCCGAGTCCCAGGGCGTCCAAAAGGAGCATGGCGCGGTTCATCCGCTCGAAGCTGCGGGGGGTGAGAAAGACGACGACCGAGGCGGCGACCGCCAGGTAGAGGTAGAGTTCGTTCTTGAAACAAAAGGGAGGGGTGTCGTTTAGGAGGACGTCCCGGATGACTCCGCCGCCGGTGGCGGTGACGATGCCGAGGACGATGATCCCCAAAAGGTCCATGCCGCGGCGCACCCCGGCGAGCGCGCCGGAGGCGGCGAAGGCGACGGTGCCCAAAAGGTCCAGGGCGTAGATGATGGCTTGCTGGTCCATGAAAAAGTCGTTCCTCTGGCTTACGGGATTGCGAAGCTTCGGCTACTCCTCGAGCTCCTCGTGGTGCTCGCCCGGCGTGCGGTAATCCTCGACGTCATGCCAGAAACGCTGCTGCAACTCCTTCATGAGCGGTTCGAGGGTCTTTCGGTCCGAGGCGCTGATGGTGACGGCGCCGTACTTGCGGGTCAGTTGCCGCACCTTCATGAAAGCGAGAGGGTCGCTCTTCTTCAGGTCCGGTAGGAGGTCCATCTTGTTGAACACGAGCAGGGTCGGCTTCTGGGAGAGTTCCAGTTCGGCCAGGATGGCGTTCACTTGGCTTATGTGCTCCTCCAGGCGGGGGTGACCGCAGTCGACCAGGTGGATCAGGAGGTCGGCGTCCTTCAACTCCTCCAGGGTCGCCTTGAAGGCCCCCAGCAGGGACTTCGGGAGGCTTCGGATGAAGCCGACCGTGTCGGTGATGATCACCTCGCGGTCCATGGGGAAGCGCAGCCGCCTGGACGAGGTGTCCAGCGTGGCGAAGAGGAGGTCCTCGGTGAACACCTCGCTCTTGGTCATGGTATTCAGGAGGGTGGATTTGCCCGCGTTGGTGTAGCCGACGATGGAGATGATGGGGATCCCCGCCTTCACCCTTTTCTGGCGGCGCTGGTACCGGCCGTTGGAGAGTTCCTTCAGCTCCCGCTCCAGATGCGCGATACGGTCGCGGATGCGGCGGCGGTCGACCTCCAGCTTGGTCTCGCCGGGGCCGCGCCCCCCGATTCCCCCCATGAGCCGCGACATCTGCACGCCGCGCCCGGAGAGCCGGGGCATCAGATACTTAAGCTGCGCCAGCTCGACCTGCACCTTGCCGTCCTGGGTGGTGGCGCGCCGGGCGAAGATGTCCAGGATCAACTGACTGCGGTCGATGACCTTCAGTTCGGTCAGCTCGGAAATGGAACGCACCTGGGCCGGGGAGAGCTCCTGGTCGAAGACGAGCATGGTGGCGCCGTACTGCAGCGCCTTGATCACCACCTCGCGGATCTTCCCCTCCCCCAGGAGGTAGCGCGGGTTGAACTCCTTGGGACGCTGGATCACCGTGTCCAGGACCCCCACCCCCGCGGTCCGCGCCAGCTCCTTCAGTTCCTCGACGGAATCGACCGCCTCCTCCATGGGGCGCTGGGTCACCGAGATCAGGATGCCGCGCTCCTGGCCGCTGGAGACGACCTTCCCTTCCTTGAGGCCGCGCTCCATGGTCTGCTCCAGGGTTTCCACGAATCCCTTGAAGTCGAGGTCGTACTTCTGGAAGGGGACCGAGGGGTCGACCTGGTAGGGGAGGTGCCCGCCGTCGGGAGGGACGAGGGACGCGGTCTGGATCGAGAAGCGGTCCGGGTTCTGGGTGAGCTGCAGGGCGGCGATGAGGTCCAGGCGCAAAAGCGACAGGTCCGTCAGGTCGTCGTCGGAGAGGACCTCCCCCTTCAAGTGGGTATGCACCAGGCGCACCCCGCGCAAAAGCCTCTTCCCCAGCGGGTAGTCGTCCAGGGCGGGGATCATGATCCCCCGCTCGTCCCCCACCACCACGTAGGCGATCTCGCCGATGCGGCTTATCAGTATGCCGAGCTGACGCCGGATCTCCAGCGAGATGTCGGCGAGTTCCCGGGCAAGTTCCAGGGAGATGACCTCTCCCGGCTTGACCCGGCGGCGGTACAGCCTCTCCAGCCTGTTTACCTGGCTTGGTTTCAGCCCTGTCAGGTTACCGTGCAATCCTCTGATGGCGCGCCTCCGCTAGAGCCCGATGATGTTGTAGCCGCAGTCTACGAAGTGGATCTCTCCCGTCACGCCGCTTGCGAGGGGGCTGGCGAGGTAGAGGGCGGCGTTGCCGACCTCCTCCTGGGAGATGTTGCGCCGCAGCGGCGCCTTGTCGGCGACGTGCCCGGCGATCTGCCCGAAGCCGCCGATGCCGGCTGAAGCCAGCGTCCTCAGCGGCCCCGCGGAGATGGCGTTCACCCTGGTGCCGTCAGGCCCCATCGCCTCGGCCAGGTAGCGCACGCTCGCCTCCAGCGCCGCCTTGGCGACCCCCATGACGTTGTAGTTCGGGAACACCTTCTGGGCGCCGTAGTAGGTCATGGCGATCACGCTGCCGTCGCGCCCCTGCATGAGCGGGGCGGCCTCCCGCGCCATGGCGATGAGGGAATAGGCGCTGATGTCGAGGGCCGTGGCGAACCCCTCACGGGTGGTGTTCAGGAAGGAGCCTTTCAGCTCCTCCTTGTTCGCGAACGCCACCGAGTGGACCAGGATGTCGAGCCCCCCCCACGCCCCGGCGATCTCCCCGAACAGGCGTGCGATTTCCTCGTCGCTTCTCACGTCGCAGGGAAGGACCAGTTTGGAGCCGATGCTCTCCGCGAGCGGCATCACCCTCTTGGCGACCGCCTCTCCCGCGTAGGCCAGGGCCACCTCGGCCCCTTCGCGATGAAACGCCTCGGCTGTGGCCCAGGCGATGCTTTTATCGTTAGCTACCCCGAAGATGAGTGCTTTTTTGCCTTCCAGTAAACCCATGGATTCTCCTTGCGTGCCCACTCCAGATTAAGTTTCTCTAGTTCTGGCGGCGGACATGTAGCGGGACATAATAATGAAAAAAACGGGGGTTGGCAAGCGCAATGGCAGGTGTCGCGGGGGGGAGGGGCGGGCGGGACCGGGCGCGGTCCCGCCCGCCGGTACCGTTACAGCGGAGGGTTCAGGGGGCGTTCCTCTCTTTCATCCGCCGCCCCGCGCAGATCCTGCAGGGAGCGCTCGATCCCCTTCAGGCGCCGGTCCATCTCCTCCAGCATCACCGCGGAGCGGTCCACCCGGGCCTTGATGTTGAAGATCACGAAAGGGAGGATGAACCAGATCACCACCAGGAAGAAGCCGATGATGCTCATCATCATCATGAACCCGCCGAAGATTTCCATAATGCCCCCCTCTAGGAAGGTCTGGTGCTGCACTGGGACTGCTCCAGGGCTCTCGCCAGCTGGTCCGGGCAGGAGGTGTCCCCCTGGCAGGCGATCCCCTTCAGGCGCCTGATCGCCTCGGCTACCTCCATGCCGCGCACCAGGGCGGCGACCGCCTGGGTGTTGCCGGCGCAGCCGTCCACGAACTTGGTGGCGACGATGACGCCATCCTCGATCTCTATCTCTATCCGCGACGCGCAGCTCCCGGACGTGTTGTAGCTCACCTTCATCTTGATGCCTCTCCTTTGTCAGCTGGTAAGTATATGCGTGAAAATTCGCGGCGCCACCCTCTGGTTCCCGGTTATGAGCGCGCGGTGAATTTCGTATCGGCCATATACCCTGAAGTAGATCGATTTGTCAATCGGGGAGAGAGAGAGCCTGGGCGATGGTGAGCCGCTCCGGCCCCGGGAAGGACTGCAGGTACAGCGCGTTGATGGTGGCCAGCATCACGTTCAGCCGCTCCAGGTCGATGACGGCGCTGCCGGGTATGCTGGGGAGCCCCTGGAAGTTCTCCGGACAGAAATCCACCGTCCGCTCCCCATCGCGCGAAAGCAGAAGCGGCAGCCCATGGGTGCGGCAGATGATGGGGCGGGACTGGTAGAGCAGGCAAAGGCCGTCGTGGAGCAGCGGACAGGGGGAGTCTTCCCGCGCCCCCCGCGCCTTGGCGCGTACCAGTTCCGCCTCCCCTGCGGGGAGCTCCCGCAGCGCCCTGGTGAGCGCGGCGGCTTCGACGGCGAAGATGGAAAGGTGCCGGCAGCAGGCGTCGCAACCGGCGCGGCAGGTGATGTGTGGGCTGAAGGCTTCAAAGGTGCGCTGGCAGATTTCATCCACGCGGGAGAGCAGGGCGAGGTAGTTTTCCAAACCGCTCATCTATTCTGTGCCACGCAGGGTCTTGCTGAACTCTTCCATGAGCTGCTTGTTCAGGTAGAAGTACGGCTTCTCGATGGTGCCGCTGAAGCCGAAGGTTTGGTGGTTCATCATGACCGGGTCATCGGTGCGGCCGCTGGAGACGTACCCCTTGGCGGCGGGATCGATCTCGAGCAGGCGCTTCATCGCCTCCTGCCCCCCCATGCCGCCGGGGATGTTCAGGTCGAGGATGACGGCGGCAAAGCCCTCGCCCGCTTCGTGCCTTTCACGGTAGATCTCCACGGCTTGGGCGCCGTCGTTGGCGAATTCGACCTCGAAACCGTAGCGTTTCAAGGTTTCGCCCGCGACGAAGCGGACCATCTCGTCATCGTCCATCACCAGCACTTTGGCCGGCCGCTGGTTCTCATTTCCCATAAGAAGTTACCCTAGTTACACGGTTGTTAAGCTGCTGGAGTCGTGTTATTAATCTATAGCTGCTATGTCAGTGCGTGGCAAGCGACTTTTTTAATAACAAATGCAAATCTTTTCAAGGAGAACTGCGATGGCCAAGGTGAAATCGCCGGTTACGGCCGCCATTCGTGTACTGCGGCAGGCCGGGGTGACCTTCGGCGAGCACCCCTACCAGTACGAGGAGAAGGGAGGCACCGCCGTTTCGGCGCGCGAGCTCGGCGTCGACGAGCACAGCGTCATCAAGACCCTGATCATGGAGGACGATACCCGGGCGCCTCTCGTCGTGCTGATGCACGGCGACCTCCAGGTTTCCACCAAGGAACTGGCGCGCGCCATCGGCGTCAAGAGCGTCGCCCCCTGTACCCCCGATACCGCCAACCGCCACTCGGGCTACATGGTGGGGGGCACCTCCCCCTTCGGCACCAGGAAAGCGATGCCGGTCTACATCGAAGAGAGCATCCTGGAGCTGCCGCTCATCTACATAAACGGCGGCAGCCGCGGCTTTCTCGTTTCTCTCCCTCCCGCCGAGCTGCAGCGGGTACTGAAGCCGGTCCCGGTCAAGGTGGGGATTTAGGCATGGCCGCCGGTCTCGCCCCGCTCTTCAGGGAAGCCGCCGAGGCTGTCGCCGGAGCGCAGGCGCTCGTGGTGACCGCCGGGGCCGGCATGGGGGTCGATTCCGGCCTCCCCGACTTTCGCGGCGACACCGGCTTCTGGCGCGCCTATCCGCTCTACCAGCGCCTCGGCATCAGCTTCGTCGACGCCGCCAACCCGGAACACTTCGAGCACGACCCCGCCTTCGGCTGGGGCTTTTACGGCCACCGCACCAACCTCTACCGCGCCACCGTCCCCCATGCCGGTTTCGCCCTGCTGCTTGACTGGGCGCGTCGCTACCGTCTCGACCTCTTCGTCGCCACCTCCAACGTGGACGGCCAGTTCCAGAAGGCCGGTTTCCCCGGGGAGGGCGTGCTGGAGTTCCACGGCTCCATCCACCACCTGCAGTGCACCGGCCCCTGCTGCGACCGGATCTGGGACAACCGCGAAGAGTTCCGCATCGACGAGGAGACCATGCGCTCGGATCATGTGCCGCTTTGCCCGCGCTGCGGCAGGGCGGCCCGTCCCAACATCCTCATGTTCGGAGACTACGCCTGGATCGGCGAGCGCACCGGACGCCAGCAGGAGCGCTTCCGGCAGTTCCTTTCCCGTCATTCCGGCCGGCGCGTCGTGGTCATCGAACTGGGCGCCGGAACCGCCATTCCCACCGTGCGTGCGACGAGCGAGCGGATCGGTTCCCTCTCCGGCGCACGCGTCATCCGCATCAATCCGCGCGAACCGCAGATCCGGCCGCCGCACCTCTCCCTTCCCTGCGGCGCCCTCGAAGGACTGACGGGGATAGAAGAAATGCTGTCAGCTTCCGCGAGTTCTCCCTCTCCCTCCGGGAGAGGGCCGGGGTGAGGGCGCCCGCCAAGCTTGCGCCAGTCGCCGCGTCCCCTGCGGCGCCACCCTCACCCGGCCTCCGGCCACCCTCCCCCGGAGGGGCAAGCGCGCACCCTGTTTCTCACGTGACACATCCTTTCGCTTTCTCCTTTCCCGCCCCCCTCCTTTCCCGTATACGCGCCCCGCAAAAATCCCTTGCGTTTTAAATTCTTAGTTGCTAGTATGCACATTTTTTAGGCAGACAAGGACGTTATCACATATGCAAAACAGCGTCGCCATCGGCTACCTTACCCTGAGGAATCGGGTATTTCTGGCCCCCATGGCCGGCATCACCAATCTCCCCATGCGCATCATCGCGCGCGAGGGGGGTGCTTCGCTCACCTTCACCGAGATGGTGAGCGTCAACGGCCTGACGAGGGAGGGGCGCAAGAGTTTCGACCTCCTGAAGACCACGCCGCAGGACCGCCCCATCGGCATGCAGCTTTTCGGTGACGAGCCGGAGATGCTGGCCGAGGCGGCGCGGCTGGTCGAGGGATACGGCGAGCTGATCGACATCAACATGGGATGTCCCGTGAAGAAGGTGGTCGGTACCGGCGCGGGGAGCGCCCTCATGAAGGACCCCGCCAAGGTCGGGCGCATCATCCGCTGCGTGCGCAAGGCGACGGCGCTTCCCTTTACGGTGAAGATCCGTACCGGCTGGGTCTGCGGCGACGACACCTACCTCGAGGTGGGGCGCATCGCGCAGGAGGAGGGGTGCGACGCCATCACCCTGCACCCCAGGAGCCGTGCCCAGATGTTCGAGGGGAAGGCCAACTGGGCGAAGCTTGCGGAACTGAAGAGCGCCTTGAAGATCCCCGTGATCGGCAGCGGCGATCTCTTCAGCGCGGACGACGTGGTCCGCATGATGCGGGAAACCGGCTGCGACGCGGTGATGGTGGCGCGCGGCGCGATGGGGAACCCATGGCTTTTCCGGGAGGCGCTCGCCCTTTTGGGGGGAGAGGTCCCGGTGCCGCCGACGGTGGCGGAACGGCTTGCGGTCGCCCGCAGGCATTTCGAGCTCTTCAACGAGTTCGAGGGGGGCAGGGTGGCCCTGATGGAGATGCGCAAGCATCTCGCCTGGTACTCCAAGGGGCTTCCGGGGGCCGCGCAGTTTCGTGCCGCGGTGAACCGGATCGAGCATGCTGCCGAGCTTGTCGGGGCGATGGAGGAGTTCTTTGATGGCTGACCGGCTGGAGAACTATTACGCGAATGTCGTCGACAGCGTGGGTGACGGCGTCATCGTGCTGGACAACACCGGAGCCGTGACCCTGGTGAACCCCGCCGCCGAGGAGCTGGCCGGCGTCTCCAGGCGCCAGGCGATGGGGCAGCTCTTCAGCGAGATCTTCAAGAAAGACTCCGCCCTGAACGAGCTGGTGGCGAAGACCGTCAGCACCGGGATGTCGGTCTCCGACCACGAGAACATCGTGCTGAAGAGGGGGGGGCGGATCACCCCGGTCGGGACCAGCACCTCTCCGCTGTTGAGTTCGAGCGGCGAGCGGATCGGCACCATCGTGCTTCTGCGCGACCTCACCAACGTGCGTGAGCTGGAAAGCGCCGTCCGTCAGGCCGACCGGCTCTCATCGCTGGGCGCGCTGGCGGCGGGACTCGCCCACGAGATCAAGAATCCGCTGGGGGGGATCAAGGGGGCGGCCCAGCTCCTGGAGATGGAGTTCCCCGAGAACGAGGACCTCAGGGAGTACGTCAGGGTCATGCTGAAGGAAGTGCAGCGGGTGAACCTCATCGTCGAGGAGCTCCTCGCCCTCGCCTCGCCGGGGCGCCTGAAGCTCGGCAAGGTGAACCTGCACCGGGTCCTCTCCGACATCGTTCTCTTGCAAAAAAACGCCTGCGAGGGGAAAGAGGTCTACCTGCAGCAGTACTTCGACCCGAGCATCCCCCCGATACTGGCGGACGAGGCGCTCCTGACCCAGCTGTTCCTGAACCTGATCAGGAACGCCATGGAGGCTGTCGGCACCGGCGGCGTGGTCAAGGTGACCAGCCGGGTGCTGGCCGATTACGCCCTGACCCAGAAAGGGGAGCGGCGGGCCCGCATGGTCGCCATCGACATCACCGACAACGGCCCGGGTATCCCGTCCGATGTCCTGGAAAACATGTTCACCCCGTTTTTCACCACCAAGTCCCAGGGGACGGGATTGGGGCTGGCGATCTGCCAGAAGATCGTGTCCGAGCACCGGGGCATGATCCGCGTCGATTCCGACCCTTCCCGTGGCACCGTCTTCACCGTGATGCTGCCGCTGGTGCAATAACGGCCATAGTGCGTTCTATGTTCCACGTTCTGCGTTTGAAGCAGCGAGGCTTCGGCGTTGCAGACCTGGACATACGAGCCGAACCGGCAAGATGTAGTGTCTGACGTCCTATGCTCCACGTTCAGTTTAAGGCAGCGTGGCCTGTAGGTTCCAACCTGGAACGTAGAACGTAGAACATAGAACGGCTTTTAGGAGTTTTTATGTCTATCAACAACATACTTGTGGCGGATGACGAAGAGAGCATGCGTTGGGTCCTTTCCAAGGCCCTCAAGAAGAAAGGCTTCAACGTCGAGCTGGCCAAGGACGGCAACGAGGCGCTCAAGCTCATAAAGGAAAACGTCTACGACCTGGCGCTTCTGGACATCAAGATGCCGGGCCTCACGGGACTGGACCTTCTGGACCGGGTGAAGGAGGAGCGCGCCGACCTCATGGTGGTGATCATGACCGCCGAGGCGAGCATGAAGAACGCAGTCGAGGCGATGAAGCGCGGCGCCTACGACTACCTGACCAAGCCCTTCGACCTGGGTGTCATCGACGCGGTGGTGGAGAAGGTGAGCCGGGCGCGCGAGATGACCTCCCAGGTGTCGCTGTTGAAGGAGGAGCTTGCCGACCGCTACCAGCTCGAGAAGACCATCATCGGCAACTCCCCTGCCATGCGCGAGGTCTACAAGACCATCGGCAAGGTGGCACCCTCGGACGTCACCGTCCTGGTGCAGGGTGAGTCGGGGACCGGCAAGGAGCTGATCGCCCGCGCCATCCACTACAACTCCAAGCGTCTGGGCAAGCCGTTCGTGCCGCTCAACTGTGCCGCCATCCCCAAGGAGCTTCTGGAGAGCGAGCTGTTCGGGTTCGAGAAGGGTGCCTTCACCGGCGCCACCGAGAGGAAGCTCGGCAAGTTCGAGCAGGCCAACGGCGGCACCATCTTCCTGGACGAGATCGGCGACATGCCCATCGACCTGCAGGCGAAGATCCTCAGGGTGCTGCAGGAGCGCGAGATCACCAGGACCGGCGGCAACCAGAGCATCCCCGTGGACGTGAGGGTGGTGGCCGCCACCAACCAGGACCTCGAGGAGAGCGTACGGAACAAGCAGTTCCGCGAGGACCTCTACTACCGTTTGAACGTGATCCCGATCCAGCTGGTGCCGCTGCGCGAGCGCAAGGAGGATATCCCGCTCCTGGTGCAGTACTTCCTCGGCAAGATCTGCTCCGAGTTGGAGGTGCCGCTCAAGCGCACTTCCTCCGACGCCGTCAAGCTACTGAGCAACTACAATTGGCCCGGCAACATCCGCGAGCTGGAGAACACCATCAAGAGGGCCGTGATCCTTTCGCCCGACCCGCTCCTGGTCGCATCCGATTTCCCCGGTCTCAGGAGCCGCCAGGGGGAAGGGAAGGGGGAGGAGCTGTCGCTGGAGGGTATCGTCGACCTGAAGCTGCGCGGCTGTTTTTCCAACATGGAGAAGATGGAGAGCGGCGACGTGCACGCCATGGTGCTGGAGCAGGTCGAGCGTCCGCTGATCCGGTTCGTCCTGGAGAAGACCCGCGGCAACCAGGTCCGCGCCGCGGACATCCTCGGCATCAACCGCAACACCCTGAGAAAGAAGATCACCGAACTGGGCATCGAACTGCGTAAGGAATAGAGAACCGGATCAAGACATATAAATCCTCACGACCATCTGCCACGCAGGCAATCTGAGAACAGCGGAGAAAGTTTTTTTATGCGTTTCCCCAGGTGCCCGTTTTTCTCAGATTTTCTCAGAAGTTCTCCGTGGCCGACGGTTTTTATCTATCTCAACCTGCTTTAGGAGGCTCCCATGACCCTGCTGGAAAGGTTTTTCCTGGAAAAAGAGAGTGCGCAACTGGTTGTGGTCGACGTGCAGGACAAGCTCTGCCGTGCCATGGACGAGAAGGTGCTGGGCAAGCTGACCGGCAACATCTCCATCCTGCTGGATGCCGCGGCGGAACTGGGGATCCCGGCGCTCGCCACGGAGCAGTACGTGAAGGGGCTCGGCGAGACGGTCCCATCCCTGAAGGAGAAGCTCTGCACCCCCAGCCTGGAGAAGATGACCTTCAGCTGCTGCGGCGGGGAAGGTTTTCTGGAGACCCTGGAGAAAAACGGCAGGCGCCAGGTGATCCTGACCGGGATGGAGACCCACGTCTGTGTGCTGCAGACCGCCCTGGAGCTTCTCTCGCGCGGCTACGTGGTGCACCTGGTGGTCGATGCGGTGATGAGCAGGAAGAAGCACAACTGGGAGATCGCGCTGCAGACCATGACCCAGGCAGGCGCGGTGATGACCTCCACCGAATCGGTGCTCTTCCAGTTGCTGCGCGTCGCCGGCACCGAAGAGTTCAAGAAGCTTTCTAAACTCGTGAGGTAGGGGGGAGGGTACTTACGTAGTGGTCGATCCGCTCGCGGTCGGTCTCGGAGATCCCGACGAACTGGACACCCAGCCCTTCCGGTAGCGTGCTCTTCCTGCGGGCCTTGCTGGTGTTGAGCCAGGCGATGCGCGCTTTGGTCTGGATGACGGTGCTCGCCGGTTCGGGCAGCACGAAGAGCAGTTCCAGCTGGGTGCCTTGTTCGAGGTCGACGTCGGCGGCGAGGTAGAGGCCGTTTTGGCTGAGGTTGATGCAAAAGCCCGAGAGGGTGAGGCCGAAAGCGCGGAACTTCACGTTGAAGCGGCAGCTCCCCCTTCTGTCGCGCCGGTCCACGGCGGGGAGGAGCTTGCGGGCCGCATCCAGGAAAACAAGGCGATCCAATGGTTTGAAGAGGATATCGTCGCAGCCCGCCTCGAGGCAGAGCTGGCGATCGGCCTCCTTCCCTTCAGAAGCGGTGAGAATCACCGCTGTGGAGAGTCGGGGGTCTTTTTTTATGGCGCGGCAGCAGTCGGCGCCGTCCATCACCGGCATGTGCAGGTCCATGATCACCAGGTCCGGGTGCTGTTCCCGGCAGATGCGCAGTGCCTCCTCGCCGTTTCTGGCGGTAAAGATATCCACCGCGGAGAGTGAGAGGAAATCCTTCTCCAGTTCCAGGAACATGCTCACGTCGTCGACCAGCAGGACCTTGTGTGCCACGTGTACTCCTACTTCGGTACCATCAAGCGTTTAGGATGAGGGGGAAAGTGGAACAAATCTGCCACGAAGCGCCGCACGAGCCCTCACGTCCTCCCCTTTGCCAAGGGGAATCAGAGGGGATTTGCCTGTAAAAAAAGGGGGCGAAACATGTTTCGCCCCCCGGTTGCCTGCCGATTACCCTTTCGCCAGCGTCTTCGCGATCACATCGTGGTTCAGCCAGAACACCGGCGCCTGCGGATCCCAGGAGCTGTTGAACATGAGGCTGCCGACCCCCTGGAAGACGGCGCGGGAGAGCACGGCGCAGACGATGTCCTTCTGATCGGCGTTCATGCTGATCAGCTCCGCGGAGGTGTTCAGCATGTACTCCTGCTGCTCCGGCTTGTTGTGCTGCGGCCAGCTTTCGAAATCGCGGGTGCTGGTCACGAGCTCGGAGGTGAGGTAGGTGTTGGCGATCTCAAGGAGGTCGTCGACGGTGGTCCCTTCGCGCAGCAGCGCCTGGCATTCGTCGACCACCGACTGCACGCCCTCGGCGCGCAGGGAGCCCATGAGCGGGTAGAGGGAGTTCTCAACGCCGAGGAAGAGCGCGCTCGAGTTGGTAAGGATCTCGGGGCAGTTGTACACGGTCGCCTTGATCCCCTTCTCCCAGGCCTCGATGGCGATGTCCTCCAGGCGGATCTTGGCCCACCCCTGCAGGTACGGGGTGTAGGACTGCCAGGTGATGACGCCGTCGATGATGACGCCGGTGCCGTGGTAGCCGTAGGCGGCGTAATGGGTGTCGTGGTTTTTCCTGAGGCCGGCGGTGGCGTCGATCAGGTAGCGGAAGGTGTCGGCGGTGACCTCGTTGAAGCTCGCGTCGCACAGTTTACCCATGTCGGAGTTCCAGAAGGCCTCGGAGGAAAGGAAGCGGTCCCCCTGACCCTTGAACAGCTTGTTCAGGATCGGCATGAAGACGCGGGCGCGCGGGATGCCGCCGGCCATGGTGTGAACCACGAGGAGCTTGCTGCCGGCCGGGATCATCTTCTCCAACTCGGCCACCACGGCCGCGAGGTTGTTGCAAAAGCGCTCGGTGCCGCGCTGTTTGGAGTACTCGAGTTCCGCCTGGTCCAGCTTGACCGAAGCCCAGTCGTCCGGTTTCACGCCCTTGAAGCGGTCCACCGGTGCGATGCCGTCCTTACCCGGCTCCATATCGAACCCGGCCTCCAGCGGGATGTTGATGATCGTGCCGCCCAGGCCGGCCTCGGCGGTGGCGAGCTCTTCCGCGTTGAGCGGGCGCAGCGTGCCGTCGGCATCGCGCCTCCCCACGGTGGCCCCGATGATGGTCATCCCCTTGGCCCTCGCCTCGTCCACGATGCCGTTGGCGTAGCCGCGGCCGAACAGCTCGCCGCACAGAAACAGCACGTCCCCTTCCTTATATCCGGCGCACGCCGGCACTTCCTTCATTGCATGGTATCTGCTCATCTAGGTTCCTTTCTGCGTGTGGTATGCTCCTCCCCCGGAGAGGGGAGGCGGGGAGGGGGTAGGGTAACTGTTCCCCCTCACGGGCCCTCCCTGTTGCGGGGAGGGGCTTCAAATTCTTCACTATCGGTACCGCCGCCAGGGCGAATCACCCCTACGCCGGAACGTGGCGTGGCACCTGTAGGGGCGAATGATCATTCGCCCAGCAGCTGCGCCGGTACGCCGGGCTCCCTAGTAATCTTCCCTGTTGCTCAGGTTCTCAAACCGCGTGTACTCGCCGCGGAAGGCGAGGTCGACGGTGCCGATGGGACCGCTTCTGTGCTTGCCGATGATGACCTCCGCCTTCCCCTTGAGGTCCTCGTTTTCCTTGTCGTACACCTCGCCGCGGTAGACGAACATGATGATGTCCGCGTCCTGCTCGATTGCCCCGGATTCCCTCAGGTCGCTCATCATCGGGCGCTTGTCCGTCCTCTGCTCCAGGCTTCGGTTCAGCTGCGACAGGGCGATCACCGGGATGCCCAGTTCCTTGGCCAGGGCCTTCAGCGAGCGCGAGATCTCGGAAATTTCCTGCTGGCGCGATTCGCTGTTGGCGCCGCCGCGCATGAGCTGCAGGTAGTCGATGACGATGATGCCGATGTCGTGCTCGGCCTTGAGGCGCCGCGCCTTGGAGCGAAGCTCCATCACCGTGATGGAGGGGGTGTCGTCGATGAAGATCTTGGAGTTGTGCAAAAGCCCCGCGCCCTTGATCAGCTTGGGCCAGTCGTTTTCCTGCAGGTGCCCGGAGCGCAGGCGCGTCAGGTCGACCCGCGAGGCGGAGCACAGAAGCCTCTCCACCAGCTGTTCCTTGGGCATCTCCAGCGAGAAGATGGCGGCCGGGAACTTCTTGTCCGAGTCGACCGCGGCGTACTGGGCGACGTTCAGCGCGAAGGTGGTCTTCCCCATCGCCGGACGCCCCGCGATGATGACCAGGTCGCCGGCATGAAAGCCCGCGGTGAGCTTGTCGAGGTCGGTATAGCCTGTGGGGACGCCGGTCACCAGCTCCTTCTTCTCGTAGAGGAGCTCGATGTTCTTGATGGTGTCCTTCAGGATGTCGCTCACCTTGTAGTAGGAGGGGCGCAGCTTGTTCTCGGAGATCTCGAAGATCACCTTCTGCGCGGAGTCGAGCAGCTCCTCCACCTCCACCTTGTCCTCGAAACCGTTGCTGACGATGTCGGTGGCCGCGGAGATGAGCTTCCTGGTGATGTACTTCTCCTTCACGATCTTGCAGTAGTAGGAGATGTTTGCGGCCATGGGGACGAAGTCGACCAGGGTGGCGAGGTAGGCGCCGCCTCCCACCTCCTCCAGTTCCCCCTTCTTGCGCAGGATGGTGGTCATGGTGATGAGGTCGCAGGGCTCGCCACGCTCGTTCAGTTCGATCATGGCGCGCATGATCTTTCTATGGCTCTCCCGGTACATCTCTTCCGGTGAAAGGACCTCGAGCACCCGGTTGATCGCCTCGTTGTCGACCAGGATCCCGCCAAGGATCGACATCTCGGCTTCGATACTCTGCGGAGGCAGCTTTCTCATGTCCGCTTGGTTCATGCAGTTCCTCAAAAACGATAAAGCTGCGCCGTGGCGCGGCCGTGCAAGCAGGTTTGGCTGAAGCGTCGAATAGTACCCGTTACCGGCGCCGGGGTCAACAAGATTGACGGTTTGCGAAAGATTCTTCCCTGTTGCCGGAGCCTTCAGGTGGTTGCGGCGGCTAGACCCCGCACTCCTTCAGGAAGGCGAGCGACTTCAGTTCGCGATCAAGATGGAGGTCGATGGCGGGGTTCAAAAGAAGGTCCGCCTCGCGCAGGAGCGGTTCCGGAAAGACCACCGCACCGAAGCGTCCCGTCTGCATGGCGCGGGACAAGAGGGACGCGGTCTCCGCGGAGACCCCGCGCACCTGCAACTCGGGCTGGTATCCGAGAATTTTCAGGAGATTCACGGCGAAGAAACGGCGGTCGGAGGGGGAAGCCGGTGCGTCGTTGAGGCGTTCCAGGTAGCAGTACAGGAGGCGGAACAGGCGCGGGGCCGGCTCGTCCTCGGGGGTGAGCCGCTCCACCAGTTCGCAGGCGTAGGCCGCGCAGCCGATCCTCGCGAGGTCGGCGCGGATGCCGGGGAAGATCCCTACGATGTCGGCGTTGGACAAGGTGGCGAGGCCGGTGCCGAGGTGCAGCTGCACCTTGAGGTGCGCGAAGGGCTCGAGGGCGCCGGCGAAGCGTTTCTTGCTCCGCTTGGCTCCCCGCGCGACCCCCTGCATCTTCCCCTGTTCCAGGGTGAACAGGGTCACGATGCGGTCCGCCTCCCCGAAGTCGGTGAGGCGCAAAACGATCCCTTCAACCTCGGTGTTTTTCATGGAGAGGAAAGTAGCATTGCGGCGGGGGGGGAGTCAATAAGAAGGGGGGACATTACGGATGGTTCAACTGTAGGGGCGAATGATTGTTCGCCCTGCACCGGTGTCTTGCGATGCCGAGGGTCGGCACGCGGATGGTGCCCCTGTACAACCTGTGGCGGGTGGTGGCCCGGATGCTTGCGGCAAGGGCGATTGGCCGGCGCAGGGGCGGGCGAATGATTATTCGCCCCTACAAAAACGACAAACGGCTTTATTGCCCCCGCATGTTCAACTTGTGCATCAAAAGACCGAGATACCGGTTCAGCGGGTGGCTCCGGGGGAGGGACTTGATCGGGGGCGTTCCCCTGGTGCCGCACTTGGCGAGCTCGGTGTAGAATTCCTGCCCACCCCCCATCTGCACCCCTTTGCGCAGCGTCTCCAGCCCCTTCCCCTTCTCCCCGGCGAGGACCTGGATGCGCCCCAGGTTCAACCGGATACGGAGGTTGTTTGGATCTTCACGCAAGGCCCGTTCGGCGAGCTTTAGCGCCTCGCCTGCGTCTCCTCCGCTTTTGGCCTGGCTGAAGGCGAGGTCGGACGCGGTTTCCGCAGACTCCTCCAGGGCCTGTGCCTGGCCGAAACAGCAGCGGGCCAGGAAGTAGAGCTGGCGGTTTAGTGCTTCCACCCCCTTTTCCCTGAGCTCGAATACGTCGCTCCCCGGCTGGATCTGGTCCACCTTTTCCAGCACCAGGTACGTGGTGCTGGGGGAGCCCTCCAGAAATTCCTCCCGGTGCAGTTCTGTGAACGAGCAGGGGGGCTGCGGGAAGAACACGTCCCCCTCGTACCGGCCGTGCACCACGGTGAGGTAGATCCTCTGGCACAAGGGGAGCGCCTCGCGGAACACAGCCTCCCCGCCGCAGATGAAGAGCTCCTCGTCCCCCTCGGCGGCCGCGATCCCCTCCTGGAGGGTCCGGGCGACGATGACACCGTCGGTGCGCGCCATGCTCTTGCTGAGCACGATGTTCTTGCGTCCGTCCAGCGGATGCCCGATCGACTCGAAGGTCTTTCTCCCCATCAGCACCGCATGCCCCATGGTGAGGGTTCTGAAACGGGCCAGGTCGGCGGGGATGTTCCAGGGAAGTTTCCCGTGGGCGCCTATCACCCTGTTGTCAGACATGGCAGCTATGATGGAGATGATCATAAGGCCTCCGCGGTCAGTCTTGATTGCTATATGCTAGCGCAGCGTCACCACGGTGACTCCGTCGCCCCCTTCGAAACGCTCCCCGGTCCGGAACTCGGCCACCAGCGGGTGCCCGGCCAGGTAGGCGCGCACCCCCTTCATCAGGGCGCCGGTTCCCTTGCCGTGCACCACCCGGACCTCGGAGATCCGTTCCAGGGAGGCGTGGTTCAAGAAGGGCTCCAGTTCGCCGATGGCTTCCTCCACCCGCCGCCCCAGGAGGTTGATGCTGGTCGCGGGCTCCTGCACCGCGGACTCGGCTTCCTGCTGCCGGGCGCGCTGTTTACGTACCTTCTTCGGCTCTTTCCCCTTGGGCTTTAACAGCGACGAGAGCGCCACGTCCAGTTCCATGCTTCCGGCGCGTACGCGGGCCCGTCCGGCGCGGCGATCGACCGAGAGGATGGTGGCGTCGCAGTTGAGCGGCTTCACGAAGAGGACGTCCCCGGCGGAGACCGCTTCCGGGTCGACGTTCTCTTCCGGATGCAGTCCGTCCAGCGCCGCCTCGACCTCGCGTGCCGCCTGGTCCAGTCTCTCCTTGGCCTCGCGCGCCTTCTCGCGCTTGGCCTCGTCGATCATGGCGGCCACCTCGCGGCGCGCCTTGGAGATGATCTGCTGCGCCTCCAAAAGCCCCTTCTCGCGGGCGTCCTGCACGAGCCTCGCGGCCTCGTCGCGGCGGTCCACCAGGTTACTTTCCGCCCGCGAGAGTTTCTCCTCCCGCTCGGAAAGCTCGGAGAGGGTGCGGTCCAACTGCTCGCGCTTCTCCTTCAGGTCGCGCAAGAGGGCGTGAAAATCCGCCTCCATGGTGCCGATCATGCCGCGCGCGAAGCTCACCACCCGCTCGGGGAGGCCGTAGCGGCTGGCGATCTCGAGGGCGTGCGACTCGCCAGGCTCTCCCACCACCAGCCGGTACAGCGGCGCGAGCTTCTGCCGGTCGAAGGCCATGGCCGCGTTCACCATGCCCGGTTCGCGCTGCACGAAGCCGATGATCTCGGTCAAGTGGGTGGTGGCGACGACGAGCGCACCCTTGTTCTGCAGCTCCTTCAGGACGGCGCAGGCGATGGCCGCCCCCTGTCCCGGCTCGGTGCCGGTGCCCAGTTCGTCCAGGAGCACCAGCGCGTCGCGGTCGGCGTGCCCGATGATGCTGGAGATCTTGGAGATGTGGGCCGAGAAGGTGGAGAGGCTCTCCTCGATGGATTGCTCGTCTCCGATGTCCACCAGGATGCTCCTGACCATCGGCAGCACGGTCCCGGGGAGGGCGGGGACCGGCATGCCGCACAGGGCCATGACGGAGAGAAGTCCCGCGTTCTTGATGGCGATGGTCTTGCCGCCGGTGTTCGGGCCGGTGACCACCATGACCCGGTTCTCCGCGGCCATTTCCAGGTCCAGGGGGACCACCTCCTTCCCCATGAGGGTGAGGATCGGGTGGCGCGCCGACTTGAGCAAAATGGTGGGGGTGTCGGCGATGACCGGGGTTTCGCTCTTGAGCCGGTCGCTCAGGGTGGCGATGCAGTTCAGGATGTCGAGTTCGACCAGCGCCTCGAACTGCTGCAGGATGGCCTCGGCGTCCTCCCTGATCCAGTCGCAGATCTGCCGGACGATGCGGATCTCCTCGGCGCGCTCGTCGGCCACCAGGTTCTCCAGTTCGTTGGCGAGTCCGATGATCTCCAGCGGCTCCATGAACGCGGTCTCCCCGGAGTTGGAGACGTCGTGCACCACCCCGGGGACCATCCCCTTGGAATCCATGCGCACCGGGATGACCCAGCGCCCGGACCTCTGGGTGATGAAGTCGTCCTGCAGGAAGATCGCGGTGTGCCGCTCGCGCACGATCTCCTCCAGCCGCTTCTTGATGCGGGCGGTGAGCCCCTTTTTCCTGCCGCGGATGTCCGCCAAAAGCCGCGAGGCGGTGTCGAGGATCTCACCCTCCTCGTTGACCGTGTGCTCGAGCGGGTTCAGAAGGTCGGGGAATCCGGTGACGCATCCGGCCTCGGCGAGGAGCAGCGGCACGTCGCTGCGGAAGGAGAGTTGGGAGGCCACCGCGGCCATGACGCGCAGGGTGGGGATGAAACGCTGCAAGGCGACCGGAGCGATGACCGCGCCGGCGGGACGCACGGCCTTCACCTGCGGGGTGATGTCCTCGAAGGGGGCGAGTTTGAGCGCGATGCCGAGCCGCGTCAGCTTGCGGATCTCGTCGACGAGCCCCAGGCGCAGTTCCATCTCCTGCCGGGAATCAAGTGGTTCAATGGCGAGGGCACCGTCGTGGGATGCCTCGCAGTGGGCGAAGGTTGCGGCGGTTTCGAGGATCTTGTCGAATTCCAGCCGCTTCAGGGTGTCCTTGTCGATCATGTAGATAACTCCGGGGGAAGAAACAGGTAAAGGGGTATTACAAAAACCAGGCGACCGGGCTGAACAGGCGCTCCAGGGCGCGCACCGGCCAGCCGCGCCTCTCGTGTTCGTGCAGCACGATGCGCCGCGTGCCGGCGAAATCGGTCTCCAGCATGTCGGCCACCTGCGCGCCGAAAGCGTGGCTGTCCACCACCACGTTCAGCTCATAGTTCCTGTGAAAGCTTCTCAGGTCCATGTTGGCGGAGCCGACCATGGTCCAGTTGCCGTCGATGAGGAGCACCTTGGCGTGCAGGACGGCGCTGTCCATCTCGTGGATCTCCACGCCGTTTTTCAAAAGCTGACCGTAATAGGTCCGGCTCACCAGGCGCACCAGCGGGACGTCGCTTTTGTAGGGGAGCAGGAGCCTCACCCTTACCCCGCGTCCCGCCGCGCGCAGCAGCGACCGGATCACCCGCGGACCCGGTATGAAGTAGGGGCTCGCGATGGTGACGCTTTCGGAGGCGCCCGCGATGGCGACCCTGAAGGCGCTTCTTATGAAGCTCCGCTTCTGGTGCGGTCCGCCGTTCACTACCATGACCTTGGCATCGCCGTCAAGTTTCGGCACCGGGGCGGGGTCGCATCCCACCGGCGGGACGCCCGCCTCCTCGCTCCAGGTTTCGCGGAACAGGCGCAAAAGTTCGAGCCCCGCCTCTCCCTCGATGCGCAGTCCCACGTCCCGCCACTTGGTCTTCTTCTTCCCCAAGCCGGAGTAGACGTCGGCTATGTTCATGCCGCCGGTAAAGATGCGCCATCCGTCGATGATCACGAGTTTACGGTGATCGCGCTTGTCGAACCAGGCGATCCCCCGGCGGAAGGGGGGCGGGTTGAAGGGGGCGCAATTGACGCCTCCCTTGGCGAGCCTTTTGAAGTAAGCGGCAGGGGTTTCGAAACAGCCGATGTAGTCGTAGAGGACGTAGACCCGGACCCCGCGCGAGGCGGCGGCGATGAGCCCGTCTGCCACCATGCGCCCGGTCTCGTCGTCGGCGATGGTGTAGAACTCCAGGCAGATGCTTTCGCGGGCCAGCGGCAGCGCCTCCAAAAGAGCGGTGAAGAACTCCGACCCGTAACGGTACAGCGTGGCGCGGTTCCCCAAAAAGGTAACGGCCTCGGTGTTCCTCCGGAAGAAGTCGAAGAACTTCGCGGTCTGAAACAGCAACTGCTTTCTTTTTCGCCGCACGCTGGTCATGGTCCTGGGCCCATAAGCGAAAAGCGCGGAAATAACGTCAACGGTTACTTCCGCGCTTCGGGTGTTACGACTAAGGGGGATACCCGTTAGACGGAGACGACTTCCTTGACGCCGGGGATCTTCTCCTTGATGGTCCTCTCGATCCCCATCTTGAGGGTCATGGTGGACATCGGGCAGTGGCCGCATGCCCCAACCAGCCGCACCTTGACGATGCCGTCGTCGGTTACTTCTACAAGTTCAACATCGCCGCCGTCCGCCTGAAGCGCCGGCCTGATGTTCTCCAGAATTGCTTTTACTTCCTCGGTCATGTACTCCTCCAGTGAGCTTTGGTTTGGAACAGGTATGAGTCTATAGGATTTTTACAATAATTGCAAAGCCAGCCGACACTGCGCCGGGGACGGCGATGGCCGCCTTGATTCGCGATGATCTTCCACCAATCCCTCTACCGTCGGGAGAGGGTGCCCGGAGGGGGGGGGAGGGGAGTGCCGGCTCTATTTCGTTGTTCTCGTTACGGCTACTCCTTGCCGTGCACCCCGGGTGTCGTGAGCGGGTAGGGGGCCAGCACCTCTTCGAGCTCCTCCTCGGTCAGTATGCCCCGCTCCAGGATCACCTCCCTGATGCTCTTGCCGCTCTTGGCGGATTCCTTGGCGACCTCGGCCGCCGCGGCGTAGCCGATGCTCGGCGCCAGCACCGTGGCGAGCCCCACCGACTGGTCGAGGAAGGTGCGGCAGCGCTCCTCGTTGGCGGTGATCCCCGTGACGCAGAGGGAAGTCAGCTGGTGCAGGCAGTTTTTCAGTATCTCCATCGCGAAGAGCAGGTTGAAGCCTATCACCGGCATCATCACGTTCAGCTCCAGCTGTCCGGCCTGCGCCGCCAGCGCCACGGTGAGGTCGCACCCCATCACCTGGAAGCAGACCATGTTGGTCACCTCCGGGAGCACCGGGTTCACCTTGCCGGGCATGATGGATGAGCCGGGCTGCATTGCCGGGAGGTTGATCTCGCCAAGGCCGGTGCGAGGGCCGGAGGAGAGCAGCCGCAGGTCGTTGGCGATCTTGATCAGGTTGACCGCAGCCCCCTTGACGCTGGAGGAGAGGG
This sequence comes from Geomonas subterranea, assembly GCF_019063845.1. Lineage (NCBI taxonomy): Bacteria > Pseudomonadati > Thermodesulfobacteriota > Desulfuromonadia > Geobacterales > Geobacteraceae > Geomonas > Geomonas subterranea. The sequence goes on along the minus strand of NZ_CP077683.1, from coordinate 1,992,255 downwards.
CGACGAAGGGATCCATGTTCTGCATCCGTTCCACGAGACTGTCGCCCCGTATCAGCTCCTGGCCGGTCTCCCGTGCCAGCGCCTCCACGATCAGGTCGATGAAGGCCTCCTCGGCGTTCAGCCCCGTCCCGACCGCGGTCCCGCCGATTCCCAGTTCACGCAGCCCCGCGAAGGTGCGCTCGATGCCGGAGCGGTTGTTGGCGATGGCGATGGCCCAGGCGGAAAACTCCTGCCCCAGGCGGATCGGCACCGCGTCCTGCAGGTGGGTGCGCCCCGACTTGAGGATGTGGTCGAATTCGATTCCCTTGCGGGCGAAGGCGTCGGAGAGGTCGCGCAGCTCGTTATCCAGCTCCTGCGCCAGCTCCAGCGCCGCCAGCCGCATCGCCGTCGGGAATACGTCGTTGGTCGACTGCGCCATATTGACGTGATCGTTGGCGTTGACCCGGGCGTACTCGCCTAAGCTACCCCCGAGGATCTCGTTGGCGCGGTTGGCGAGCACCTCGTTCACGTTCATGTTGTGCGACGTCCCCGCGCCGGCCTGGAAGGGGTCGACCACGAACTGGCCGGCGAACTCCCCGGCGAGCGCCTCGTCGGCGGCCTTGACGATGGCCTCGCCGAGGTCCCTGGCAAGCCTGTGCGTGGTCATATTGGCGATGGCCGCGCATTTCTTGATCCGCACCGTGGCCCGCACCAGCGCCTGGTGCGGCTTAAGGCCGGAGATGGGGAAGTTGTTCACAGCGCGCTGCGTCTGGGCGCCGTAGTAGGCCCCCTCCGGGACCTCGACGGGTCCCATGGTGTCTTTTTCCAACCGGTGTGCCATGACTAGCTCCTCGAAATACAAGTTTCTCAGGCATCCTGCCGGTCAAAACACCCGCACTGGCATTGCGCCGTTGCCCGTGTCTGTGGCTTTCTCTTTGTCACAGCGCAGGCAGTATCAGGGCGGGAGTCTGTCTCAGCATCGAGCTATCAGTGTACCAGATCTGCCAGTGTCAGCAGCTCTTCCGTGGTTTTCATCTCGAAGACGGGGCACCCCATGGATTCCGGAACTGCCAGGTCGACGCGGTAGCGGTCGCCGACAAAGAGCGTTTCCTGCGGCAGGCAGCCGATCTTGGCCAGGATGTCCTCGATGATCCTGCGGTCGGGCTTCGGGATCCAGTAGTCCTCGATGGTGAAGACCCGGTCCAGCAGGTCGTCCACCCTGATCTGTGCCATTATGCGGCGGGAAAGGTCGCGGTTGTTGTTGGTGTAGAGATGCAGCCGGAAGCGGGTTGAGAGGAGTTGCAGCAGTTCCCGGACACGGCGGTCCGGCTTGAGCAGTTTCTCGGGGTGGCAGTCGGCGGCGAACCGTCTGTGCATCTCCTGCAGGGTTCCACCCAGGGCGACCACTGCGCGGCTCAGCGTGCCCCCCGCGCCGTCGGCCGTGCGGGTCTCCTCGAGGAGCGCTTCGGCCTCTGCCGGGGAAAGTTTCTTCAGATCGGCGACGTAGAGGATGGCGCTCCGGTTGACCTCCTCCCCCAGCCGCTCCTCCTGGTACAGCGTCCCGTCCAGGTCGAAGACGATGGCCTTGATGCTCAAAGCCCCATCCCCCACTTTCTCATGCACAAAAGCTGCGGGTCCTGCACCCCCTTGGCCTGGATCAGCACCTTGAAGGTATCGCCCATCCCACCTTCGGGCATCATCAGCTTCTTGATGGCGAGCCGGTGCTTCAGGCTTTCATGCTCGTCCTTCGCCTGGGCCACGAGCTGCATCAGTTCCTCCATGAGCCCCACGCCCAGCAGGAAGCGGTACTGCTCGCCGTACCAGACCGCGGCAAGTCCCGCCTCCTTGCCCGCCTCGACCAGCGAACTGAAGTTGATGTGGGTGGTGATATCCTGCTCGCCCACCAGCCGGTACGGGTCCTCGTTGGTGCTGTGCTTGTGGTAGCAGAGCAGGGTGCCGTTGCGCCGCTGGGGGGTGTAAAGCTCGTCGGAGAGATAGCCGTAATCGATGGTAAGGACGAAACCGCGCTCCAGTGCAGCGGCGGCGCAGGCGATCCAGGTGGGTGCGGCAAGGTTGATCTCGGCACGCTGGCCGGGCATGAGCCGCACGTCGAACGTGCGCAGGTAGGCATCCAGTTCCGGCGTGGAGGGGGGGAGGAGTCTCTCGCGGAAGCCGCTCGCGTCGGCCGAGACGAACACCTCCTTGAGGCCGTCCTCCGTCATTTCGACCAGGTGCACCGGCATGGCGTCGAACAGTTCGTTGGAGATGATGCAGCCGGTGAATTTCAGCTGGCCGTCGGCCAGTTCCTGGGGCGAACTCCACGCCAGCCGTTCGGCGTGCCGCTCAAGGCGCGAGGCCTGGGCCTCCTTGAGGGACGGTTCCTTCTCGATGAGGCGGTAGGTCAAGACGGCGTATAACCCGACATTCTCCTCGGAAACGGCGTCAAGGATGTCCTGTGCCAGTTGTCCCCCCCCGGCGCCGGCTTCGGCGACGGTGAAGGAGTCGGGGCATCCCAGCAGTTCCCAGAATCGCCCGATTTCGCGCGAAATCAGGCGGCCGAAGGCGCTGTGCACGTTCATGCTGGTGTAGAAATCCCCCTCGGCGCCAACCTTGCGCCCGGGGGAGGTGTAGTAGCCGAGATCTGGTTCGTAGAGAGCGCTCTCCATGAAGGAGGCGAAGGTGATGTCACCGCGGGAGCGGATGCGTTTAAGGATGATTTCTGCCAGTTTCGTCGTCGCTGCTGCCTCTGCCATTAAAAGCCCTCCTGAATCTGAAGGTCTTTTTATATACGGAACGAAAATGGTTGTCAACGCAGGGTGAGTGACGGGGGAGGGGGAGCGCTGCTCCGGGACTGCCGATGCAGCCGGAAGAAAGGGGTCGCCGTCGGTTCAGGCGCAGCAGTGGCCCAGGTGCCTCACGTGTCGCCGCCCCCGGAGGGGAAGGGGCCGGGAGGGGGGGCGTACACCCGCGCCGTTGCTTGCACCATCCCCGCGAGTTCCTCGCGCAGGTCCGCCGGTTGCAGCAGTTCCGCGTGCGCGCCGTAGGAGAGGAGCCAGGCGAGGATCTCCATCTTGCCCCCCGCGTGGAACTTCAGGAGCAGCGTTCCGTCCCCCTGATCCTCGAACTTCTGCGACGAGTGCCAGACGCGGTCCCTGATGGCGTGTGCGATGGAGGCGGAGAAGCGGATCACCACGTTCATGGGGGGCTCGGCCACGATGCCGAAGGCTTCACCGAGTGCCGATCCGGGGTGGAATCCCTCCGGAATCTCGAAGCGCTCCTTCAGCGTCTCGACGGCGCAGATGCGTTCGACGGCGAAGGTGCGCAGCGCCTCCCGCTGCTGAGCGTATCCGAGGAGGTAGATGCCCCCCTTCTGAAAAAGGAGCGTGTAGGGATCGACCCGGTAGTCGACCGGTTCGGGGCGGTTGGGGGTGCGGTAGGAAATGACGACGGTCTGCTGGTAGAGCAGGGCGTTGCGGATCAGTTGCAGGTATTCGGCGCAGCGCGAGTAGTCGCGCTTGCCCTGTAAAAGCGGCAGCGAGACCTCGGCGATGCGCTCCATGTGCGCGGCGAGACGCGGCGGCAGCACCGAGTTCACCTTGCGAAAGACGCTCTGCATGTCCTCCATGAACGGGGTCCCCTTGAGGAGATCCAGCTGGGAGCGCAAAAGCGAAAGGGTCATCAGCTCCTGCAGGGTGAAGCTGATGGGAGGGACGTCCTTGAACCGGGTCAGGAAGCGGTACACCTTTTCGCCGTCCTGCCAGTCGGAGATGAGCGGGTACCCCGCCTCCTGGATGGCGACCAGGTCGCGGTGGATGGTGCGCTTGTTGACGCCGGTCTCCTCGGCGAGCTCGGCAACGGAGATGCCGTGCCGAGCCTCGATGAGGCGGATCACATCGTGGACCCTGCCCGCCTGGGAGTATTTGCGAGGGGGACGTCCCTTTCCGGTCACGGCTGCTCGGGCTGCTGCTCCGTGGTCTTCGCCTTGGGCTTGCGACGACGGCGTTTGCGCTTGGCGGCACCCTCAGCGTCCCCCTCGGCAGCGGCAACTTCCTTGATCTCGTCCGGCGCCGGCTTCCCGGCGACTTCCTTCTTCTTCTCAACCGGCTTGCCGCCTCTGCCGCGCGATTCGCCGCGGCCGGGCTTTCCCCCGCGCTCGCCGGATTTGCCCCCCCTGCCGCCGGTCTTTTCATCGGTGCGGCGGGGAGGTCTGGCCGTTCTCTTGTAGTCGTGGACGAACATGTCGTCCTCCGCCCACTCGGTCGGGATCTTCTGCTTGATGAACTCCTGGATGGCTTCGATGAAGAAGGCCCCGTCCTCGTCCGCGAGCGAGATCGCCATCCCTTCCGCGCCGGCGCGGGCGGTGCGGCCGATGCGGTGCACGTAATCCTCGCAGTCCTGCGGCAGGTCGTAGTTGATCACGTGGGAAACGCCCTCGATGTGGATGCCGCGGGAGGCGACGTCGGTGGCGATCATGATCGGCAGAAGCCCCGCCTTGAAGTCGGAGAGGATCTTCATCCGTTTTCTCTGCTCGACGTCCCCGGAGATGACCTTGGCGGGGAACTCGTTGGCGTTGAGCCGGTCCTGCAGGTACTCCGCCTCGCGCTTGGTGTTCACGAAGATCATGGTCCGTTCCATCCCCATCTTGCGCAGGAGGCCGAGGAGCAGCGGGAATTTCTCTTTACGCGCCACGTGGTAGAGCACCTGCTCCACGCGTTCGGCGGTCATCTGCTCCGGCGTCACCGAGACCTTCTCCGGCATGTTCATGAACTCGTAGGCGAGCTCCATGACGCGGGTGTTCAGGGTAGCGGAGAAGAGGAGGTTCTGGCGCTTGTCATAGGGGGGGAGTCTTCTCAGGATGAAGCGCAGGTCGGCGATGAAGCCCATGTCGAACATCCTGTCCGCCTCGTCGATCACCAGGGCCTCGATGTCCTTGAGCGAGTAGACCTTCTGTTTCAGGTAATCGATGAGGCGTCCGGGGGTGCCTATGACGATGTCGGCGCCGGCCTTCAGCGCGTCGCGCTGCTTCATGTAGTCCACGCCGCCGTAGATGGCCTGGATGGTGAAGCCGGTGTGTTTGCCCAGGGCCTGCGCGTCCTTCTCGATCTGAACCACCAGTTCGCGGGTGGGGGCGAGGATGAGAGCGCGGGGATGGTTGACTGCGCCGGTCTTTTGCTGGCTCAGCAGTTTGGTGAAGACGGTGATGAGGAAGGTAGCGGTCTTGCCTGTGCCGGTCTGGGCCTGGCCAGCGACGTCCTTGCCGGTGAGGGAAAGCGGCAGCGCCTTTTCCTGTATCGGTGTGCAGTCGGTGAAGCCGGTCTCATCGATCCCTTTCTGGACCAGTTCCGGCAGCTGCAGCTCTGAAAATTTCATGTTTGTGTTTTCCTTTTTTGCCTTATTTCAACCGGATACAATTAGCACGTTGTACAAGAAATGGCAATGACAGAAAGGAAGACAGGGAGGCGAGGGTAAAATCAGAAGCTTTAACGCAAAGGCGCCAAGCCGCAGAGACGCAAAGAAAACAGCCGAATCGTGATGTGTTCTCTCGTCACACCCCTTCTAAGCGTCTTCGCGCCTTGGCGTCTCTGCGTTATGCCTTTGGGTTTTTGGGCCAAGTCCCATCTTTGCGCCTTTGCGGCTTTGCGTTAATCAAAGTCTCTGAGGTTTGATGGTTTTCCCCGTGCATCCAGCTTTTCTTAGCGTCTTCGCGCCTTGGCGTCTCTGCGTTAAGCCTTTGGTTTTTTGGGCCAAGTCCCTCTTTGTGCCTTTGCGGCTTTGCGTTAATTCAAAGTCTCTGAGGTTTGATGGTTTTCCCTTTGCATCCAGCTTTTCTTAGCGTCTTCGCGCCTTGGTGTCTCTGCGTTAAGCCTTTGGGTTTTTGGGCGAAGTTCCCCTTTGCGCCTTTGCGGCTTTGCGTGACACGGTTTTTGTGTTATGTTCCCCCGCGAAAAAAACGCAAGAGGTACCGATGACGCAATCCTTCATTCACATCGAATCACCAAACTATCTGAAACTGGAAGATCTTCCCAGCCCGCCGGACTGGCAGAGCGTCTTTGGCAACGACAACAGGCTCGCCCTCGAGATCGGCTGCGGCGTGGGCGACTTCATGCTGAAGACCGCGATGGACCAGCCCGATACCAACTTCATCGCCATAGACTTCTACAACAAGGGGTGCTACAAGACCTGCCGCCGCATGGACAGCCACGGCGTCAAAAACGTGCGTGTCATCCGCGACGAGGCCCGCCTGTTCGTCACCGACCGCATCCCCAAGGGAAGCCTCTCCGCCATCTACATCAACTGCCCCGATCCCTGGCCCAAGAAGCGGCATCGCAAGCGGCGCCTGGTGAACCGGGAGTTCATCGAGTTCCTGCTGGACTACATGGTTCCCGGTGCCGACTTCTTCTTCGCCACCGACTTCGACGACTACGGTATCGATGTCGCCAACGCGCTCCCCGAGGTTGCCGACCTGGAGAACCAGTTCGGCCCCGATCTCTACCGCCACGAGTTCCCCGGCTACCACCTCTCCAAGTACATGCGCAAGTTCATGGCCGAGGGGAAGCAGATTTACTTCATGCACTACAAAGTGAAGTAGCAGGAGGGGGGAACTGTAATGTTCTTCCGACGTACGCCTGGGAGACGGGGGGGGGAACTGCTTTCCGTCGCATTAGGTAAAAGAGGGGGGCGTGATCATCACGCCCCCCTCTTTGTGCTTTTACTCCCCGAACATCCGCACCAGGTGCCCCTTGAGGGTCGCCTCGAAGTCTGCCTCACGGTCGCCACGGTAGACAAGCGATGAACCGATCTCGGCGGCCAGGATGGCGAACAGGTACTTCTGCGGCAGGTTCTTGATGCGCCTTGCGTACTTCGGTTCCTCCCTGAGCATCTTGGGCAGGTGCGAGAGGATCGCCTTCCTGTAGATGGGCTGCAGGCACAGCTGCGGCCGGTTCTGGAAGAAGCGGTAGATGGTCGCGTACTGCTCGTTGATCTCGCCGCTCAAGGCGTCAGAAATTTCTGTGCACAAAAGTCCCGGCTGCTCGCGGCGCCGCTTCAGGATGAGCCGCGCCTCGTCCGCCGCGCGCTGCTCCAGTATCTCCAAGACGTCCTGCACGTAGCGCTCCTTGTGCGCCATGAACTCCGTCTCGGTAAGGAGCAGGTTGGCGATGATCTCGTAGGATGAGGAGATGACCCCGCACTTGTTGGCCGAGGCGTCACGCATGATGATGACCCCCTTCTTCTGGAGCTGCACGCGCGCCTCGGGGGTGATGAAGGAATTGGCTCCCTCCACGATAGCTCCCGTCGAAGGGGTGCCGTTGGGAAGGAGGTAGCTTTGCCAGTTGTCCTTGTCGATGCTCTCGGGGCGCCCCCCCGCCGGGATGAAAAGTTCGGCCTTGACCGTGAAGGGGAGGCTTGCGTAGACCTTGGAGAATTCATCGGTGGAGATCCATTCCTCCCTAAGCCCCTCCGCGGTTTTGCTCACTTTCCGGTACAGTTCACGCAGGCCGTCGCGACGGCTGCCGCTTCTGTACAAAAGGAACCCCCCCGGGTGCAGCGCCTGGGGGTCGAAGGCATCGAGATCCTGCCGCAGCACGATCCGCCCCAGTTCCTTGCGGTCCGCCCCTTCCGGGTCGCATAGCGCCGCGGTGCCGTCCAGGATCAGCTTGATCGCCACCTGCGGGGCGCGCTCCAGCAGGATGCGCATGGCGTTGCCCGCCACGTCTCCGTTGGGACCGCCGGTGAACTTGACGCTGAAGGGATCGCGATAGATGTCGATCCCCACCTCCGCCATGGTGATCTCGGCGAACTTCACCACACCGGTCGAGGTGACACCGTACTCCTTGTGGTTGATCCCCACCTCCTTGCTGGACATGATGCCGATGCCGAGGATGTAGCCGCGCCGCTTGGAGATGCGGGCGATGTTCTCGATCATGGAGTCGTGCATGTTCTCGTCCGGCCCCAGTTCGATAGGCTCATCCTCGCGGTAGTAATCCACCACGGCGGGTGATCTGGCCACCCCGTGATCGGTCACGAAGATGTCCAAAAAGGCGTTCACGACGCCGTGCTGCAGCTTGTACAGCCGCCAGTTCTCCATCTGGCGCTCGCTGCCGCGCTGCAGGTCAGAGGAGTCGAGGATCAGCACCAGCTTCGAGCCCCCCTCGTAGATGTCCTTGTTCTTCAGGTGCTGGGTGTGCGCCAGCACGAAGTTCTCCCTGAAGATGGTGTTCGAATTGGTGATGAAGTCATCCATGTTGCGGGCGATGACGGTGCGCCAGCCGCCGCGCGCGATGTCGGAGAAGCCGATGTGGTAGCCGAACCCGAAGCGGCTGAAGAAGAAGGTGACGCGGAAGGGGAGCGCCTGCGGCAGGTCCGCGGTGAAGGCGGGGCCCAGCTCGGTGAGGTAGGTCGGGTTGAGCCGGAACGCGAGAGCCTGCTTCTCCAGCACGAAAAAGTTGGTCTTCAGCGTGTGGGTGATGAAGAGGAGGCAGCAGCGGTAGATGGCGCGGCGCACCTCGTCGAGGTAGCGATGACCGGTGTTGTAGTCGTTCACCGCCCGCACCGTTTCTTCCAGGATGGAGCCGTAGAGCGGATGGCTCTCGGTGATGGCGGGATCGAAGCGGGCCCTGAACAGCTTCACGAGCTGCAGCGACATCTCGGGATGCGCGTGGAAAGCGGTCTGCACGTCGTCCAGCCCGAAACGGTCCGGCTGGTTGTGGGCGAGATTGGTGTGGCAGAAGGCGATGAAGGCGTTCACCAGGGATGCCTCCTCGCCGGTCATCACGTTGCTGGTCACGAACTCGCGGTAGGTGTAGCTCTTGGTGGAGACGATCTGGGTGTTGTAGAGCTCCTGCTGCAGCCTGCTGTAAAGTTCCGAACCCGGTTCCAGCACCTCGCCGGAACGCCGGTTCACCAGGAAGGTGCCCAGGAAGTAGGGGTGGACGCCGTTGGAGATGGTGAGGCAGTAGGCACGGTTGACGCCCAGGTCGAGCCGGTTGAACACCTCCATGAGCTGCAGGAGGAACTCCTTCTGCGGAGGGTTCGCCACCGCGAAATGAACCCTGGATATCTTCACGTCCGGTGTCGGCTCGACGTGCAGGTACAGCCCGCCGCTTCGGCTCGCCTTCTGCTGCAGCTGCAGCACCTGGGCCACGCGCAGCGGCGAGGCCACCTTCAGGTAACTCTCGTTGTTGAGCCAGAGGATCTTGAGCAGGCGGTCGAGCTCCTTCATGTCGAATTCCGGATACGTCGCGCGCATCTCGCCGGCGATCTTGCGGATCACCCCTTTGGGGAGCTGCACATCCTTCCAGGCCTTTATGTCTTCATTGGTCTTTCGGTCGAACTCGAAGCGTTGTATCTCCAGTGCCTGGTTCATGCCGGGCATGGGGCCGTCGGAGTGGGTGATCATGGCGTAGGAGATTTCCCGGTCCTGGAAGTGCCGCAGCGAATCGTACAGGGAACCCGGTTCGTTGACCCTCGCGAGGATCAGGCTCTTGTCCCGATCAGCCAGGATCAGGCGCCTGTTGGCCTTTAGGGAACGGAGCTCGCGTTCCAGAAGCGCCAGCGCTTCCGGCTCGTCCTGCATGGACGTGAAGAAGTATGGGTTGATCTGCTCTCTCAGCCATTTGCGGTTTTCGGAAAGCTCATTAACGGCGTTTCTTCTGACACTGGCCTTGCTGGTCATGCTTCATTCCCCTTTTGCATCGTTATAGCTGCTCCCGAACCAGTATATCAGCGGCAACGGCATTTGCTTAGTGGATCATGCTTCTGGTTGAAAAAAAGTTTGCTTTGGGTAAACAGTGGTTCAGTATCAGCAGTCCAGGAATACGCACTTTGAAAGTTAACATCTGTAGCGGTCGTGGAAAGGTTTCCATGGTCTGGCGCGGGATGTGGTCAAGAGCAGGCAAGACGATCTCGCCGTGGTGACAAAACAAGTTGAAACGGGGTGCCCTACTGGGTATGATGCCGGTTCATAAAACGTATGGTTGGAGGAACGGTGCAGAGATACTTAACCGCCGGGGTACCTGGTACAGGCGGCACCATAAAGAACTCCCCCGAGGAGTTCATCGTCGAGGAGATCCCCGCGTACCTTCCCAGCGGACAGGGGGAGCATTGCTACGTCGTCATCGAGAAGCGCGGCATCACCACCCTTGAAGCGGTGCGCCGCCTCTCGAAAGCGCTGGGGGTGCAGGAACGTGACTTCGGTTACGCCGGCATGAAGGACGCCATCGGCATCACCCGCCAGACCCTCTCTATCCCCCGTGTCGCGCCCGACAAGGTTCGCGCGCTGGATATCCCCGGCCTCAAGGTGCTCTCCGCGCTCTTGCACGGCAACAAGCTGAGGCTTGGGCACCTGAAGGGGAACCGCTTCGAGATCAGGGTCCGCGATGTGGCACCTGGGGCGCTGGCCCAGGCCGAGGCGGTACTCGCCGTTCTTGCCGGCAGGGGGGTCCCCAACCGTTTCGGTGTACAGCGCTACGGCGTGCAGGGGAACAGCCACGCAATTGGTGCCGCCATGCTGCGCCGCGACTTCAAGGCCGCCGTCGACACCCTTATCGGAGACCCCGCGCAGGTGACTGACGAGCGCTGGCGGGAGGCGATCGAGGCATACCGGCAGGGGGACCTGGCGGGAAGTCTCGCCATTTTCCCGGGCCATTTCCGGACCGAGCGCGAACTGCTTGGCAGGCTGCAGCAGCGTCCCGACGCGTACGAGAAGGCTTTTCACGCGGTCCAGCCGCGCATGAAAAGACTGTACCTGTCCGCGTTCCAGTCCTCCCTCTTTGACCTGGTTCTGGAGCAGAGGCTGGAGCGGCTGGACCAGCTCGAGGAGGGGGACGTCGCGTTCAAACATGACAACGGCGCCTGTTTCCTGGTTCAGGATGCCGCCGCCGAGGCGCCGCGCGTCCAGGCCTTCGAGATTTCCGCGACCGGTCCCATGTTCGGTTGTTCCATGATGGAAGCCAAGGGGGCGCAGGGTGAGCTGGAAGCCGGCATCCTGGCCGCCGAGGGACTGGTGCCGGAAAGTTTCAACCTTTCCGGGGGGCTGCGCATGGAAGGGGAGCGCCGCCCGCTTCGGGTGCCGCTTTCGGCGGCCTCGGTGCGGCAGGATGGCAGCGACCTGATCTTTGATTTCTCCCTGCCCCGCGGCGCTTACGCCACCTGCGTTCTGAGCGAAGTGATGAAGGATCAATAAATCCTGTCCCGTGACGGGGCTGAAGGAGTTTGTCGTGGAAAAACTGAAACTACTGGCGCCCGCCAAGGTAAACTACCGGCTGGACGTGCTGGGGAAGAGGCCCGACGGCTATCATGAGCTGCGCATGGTCATGCAACGGGTCGGCCTGTGCGACGAGATCAGCATCGCCCTGAGCGGAACTCCCGGGATCCGGGTCACCTGCGGTAAGGTGGGGGTGCCCGACGGCCCCGGCAACATCGCCTGGCGCGCGGCCGATGCGCTTTTGAAGCTCTCCGGTAAAGAGACCGGTATCGACATCGCCATCGACAAGCGGATTCCCGTGGCGGCCGGTCTGGGCGGGGGGAGCAGCGACGCCGCCACCGTGCTCATGGGAGTGAACCAGCTCCTGGGACTGGGGCTTTCCGACGAGCGTCTCATGGAGATAGGGGTGAAGCTCGGTGCCGACGTCCCCTTTTTTATTTTCAAGAAAACCGCGCTGGCGGAAGGAATTGGCGACAAGCTCACCGCCATGGAGTCGATGCCGGGGCTGTGGGTGGTCCTGGTCAATCCCGGCATCCATGTTTCCACTGCCTGGGTCTACCAAAATTTAATATTGACAGAGAAGGGCACCGACACTATAATTCGCGGTTCATACGGCACCGCGGCAGAAGTAGCCGGGCTTTTGTCCAACGACCTCGAACCCGTCACCTGCGGGAAGCATCCACTGCTTAACGAGTTGAAGGAGATGCTCCTGACCGCCGGAGCGGCCGGATCCTTGATGTCAGGGAGCGGCGCCACCGTCTTCGGGATCTTCGAAGACGAGGAAGCCGCCCGGAGAGCCGCGGCGGAGATAGCGGCAGCGCGAGGGTGGTTCGCGGTAGCGGTACCGACGCTGTAGGAAAAAAACAGAATATTGGGGCGTCGCCAAGCGGTAAGGCAACGGGTTTTGATCCCGTCATTCCCAGGTTCGATCCCTGGCGCCCCAGCCAATACCAAATACTGCTGTTAATTCAGTAGTTTAAAGCCTTGATCCTCTCTGTGTAGCGCATTTTGCTACACACAAAAGGGTCGAGGCTTTTCTATGTCCAGCTACCTCATCAGCAGAAACGGTCATTATCACCTCAGAGTAAGAACTCCTCTCGACCTTCTCGGTATCATTCCCCAAACAGAAATCACACGGTCACTCAAAACTACCGATCTCAGAAAAGCTAAGGCAGCAGCTCTGCCCTACCTTCAAGGGATTAGCCAGACTGTGATCCTGCTACGGTCAAAGTTCATTACCTCTCTGCAGGCTCAGGAGTCCCTTTGTAATCTCTTGGGCCGAAAAGGTAGGGGAGTGTCTCGGGCTGTCGATAGGGCGGCTCAGAAGGCTACTATGGAGGTCTCACCCTCACCGTCTGAAGGAGCCACGCTTGCCACTGTAGTGACCACATTCTTGAAGGACAAGGAACTGGAGTGGACACCGAAGACCAGGATGGAGAATAAGGGAGTCTTCCGGCTTATCCTTGGCCTTATGGGGGATGTACCCGTGGCGTCGATTGACAGGGGGAGGGTGCGCGACTTCAGAGAACAGTTGCTGAAGCTACCTCCCAATGTCTCCAAGACCTATCCCGAACAATCGCCTCTTGAAATTCTACAGCGGATTGATTCCGGTGAACTGTTGGCCACGCCCATGAGCATCACCTCAGTGAACAAGCACCTCTCCAGGCTCTACTCCATTATGAGTTACTGCATCAAGGAGGGATACCGAACGGACAACCCCGCTTCAGAGATGAACATTAAGCAGCACAGAAGACCTGATGAGGAACGGAAAGCCTATGATCTCAAGGACCTGAGGGCAATATTAAGGAATCTCCCCAGAGATAGCAGCAAACCAGAGAGGCTGTACGTTCCCATGATCTGTATGCTGTCGGGGATGAGGCTCGATGAGGCTTGCCAGTTGTACCGAGAGGACATCATCCAGGTCGATGGGATATGGTGTTTCGACGTCAACGATTGCAAGGACAAGAAAGTAAAGAACTTGTCGAGTAAGCGTATGCTACCTGTTCATCCTGTCTTGATCAATATGGGGTTCCTCGACCATGTGGGGAAATGCCGGGAAGGGAGTCGGCTGTGGGGGAATTTGAAGTGGTGCAAGGTTAACGGATACAGTAACTCTTTCGGGAAGTGGTATCAGCGATTCAATCGAAAGCATGTGACCACAGACCCACTTAAGACCTTCCACAGTTTGAGGCATACCTTTGCCGACACCCTGAAACAGCAAGGCGTACAAGAAAACCTTATATCGGAATTGATGGGTCATGCAAATAGCAGCATTACCACAGGGAGATACGGAAAACGCTACAGGGCTCAGGGATTACTAGAGGCAATCTGCAAGCTCGACTATTGTCTGGAAAAATGTACGACTCCAGCAGTTTGTAGCCTGGCTTGATTGACAGCGTTAATCTTTCCTTCAAATCCCTGCCGGTTTGGACGACATCAGGGGATAGATTGTATGTCTAGCCCAATGCCAGACTAGCTCTACAAAAAACTGCTCAAAACATCAGGGGGTAATTTGGTTGACACCGAGTTGGTTCCTGTTTTATGTGGGGTGTCATCTGGCATTTTGGCATGCAAGCCCAAACCGCCTCCCCACGAAGGGGGTACTCACCGACTTCCTCATCCGTATTGGAAACCTATTTAAGTATACCGTCCTGCCTTACTATTACCCTCTTGAATTCCGCATTGACAATCTATTGCACATGTGCAATATTGTTTCCCATTGGAAAACGCGAAATAAAATCTAATTTAAGGGCTGGCACTTATGAGCAAGACTGGTTTACAGAGATTCCGAAATGCAATGAATGTGCTAAATGAGGTTTATGCGGAAATTCCTATACAGCAGATATTAATATTTCTTGAGGTGGCAGAATGTGGTGAAATTTCGATGACTGAGTTAAGAAAGAGACTCAACATGAGTCCCTCAAGTTTAACTAGAAACACCTTGGCACTAAGCTACTATTCAGCGGACCATCCTGAGAATCCTTGCGTGGGAGGAGGGCGAATGATAGGTCACAACCTCATTGAAAGACGCAGCGACATAAACAATAGAAGGACGCTTATGGTATTTCTAACGCCTAAAGGAATCGAGGTCCGAAATAAGATCGAAGCAGCTCTAAGCATTTAATGATTTAAAGCCAGCTAGCGGGTTGCTGGCTTCTCTTTTATCAATAATATTGCACATGTGCAATATATTCCGCCTGTGCAACAAAAGGAGGCAAATTACCAATATGGCATTACCAGAATCAGAAACAAAGAACGAGGTCCATGCAGCAACTCCCAAATTCAGTCTGACTGACGTAGGTAACGCCGACAGGTTCCTTCACCACCACGGGAAAAACCTTTTGTACTGCCACGATCTGGGGTGCTGGCTCGTTTGGAAGGGAGACAGATGGCAGCCTGATGGCATCAAAGAAGTAGAATCCATGGCGCTGACTACAGTACGGAGTATCTATCTGGAGACAGCACAGGAATCCTCGCCCGATAAGATTCAGGAAATTCTGAGGTGGGCAAAAACCAGCCATTCTGGAGGTAAAATCCGTGAAATGGTCCGGTTGGCGCAGATAGACAAAAGAGTTTCCGTTTCTTCGACTTTTTTAGACAGAGACCCTTTTCTGCTCAATGTTGCAAATGGAACCATAGACCTCAGTGCAGAGCGTTTTATAAAACATAGCCGAACAGATTTACAAACGAAGCTCGTCCCTGTTGAATACCACCCTTCGGCAACCTGCGACTACTGGGATGAATTTCTCCTGCAGATATTCGGCAACGATGAGCAACTCATTCACTGGGTACAGAAGGCTGTTGGTTACTCTCTCAGCGGCGATACATCTGAGCAGTGCATGTTTATTCTCTGGGGGGCTGGTCGTAATGGGAAGAGCACCTTCCTTAATACGATCAAACAAATTCTTGGTGATTACACTACCCAGATTCAGCCTGAAACCTTAATGGTAAGGCGGAACAATGACGGTGGGTCACCAAGAAGCGACCTGATGGCCTTACGTGGGGCAAGATTCGTAACCGCATCAGAAGGTGAGAAAGGACAGCAGTTGGCAGAGTCACTGGTGAAGCAACTGACGGGCGGTGAGGTTATCTCTGCTCGCGGCCTTTACCAGAAGAATCAGATTGAGATCCTGCCCACGTTTAAGCTGTTCTTTGCGACTAACTACAAACCACAAATTGCCGGGACTGACCTGGGCATCTGGCGGCGCATAAGGCTTATTCCTTTCAACTACACCATTCCCCCTGAGAAGGTTGATCATGACCTCCAGCGAAAGTTGATGGGTGAAGCCTCCGGCATTTTACGATGGATGGTCGATGGTTATTATGCGTGGCAGAGAGAGGGACTGGGAGTTCCCAAATCCGTTGAAACCGCAACAAATGCGTACCTCGTTGAAAATGATCAGGTTGAGCGGTTTATCGCTGATTGTTGTGTGAGGAAAGACGGTTGCCAGACCAAGACGGGGAGCCTGTATGGAGCGTACCAGCAGTGGGCGCGAGATAGCGAAGATAACCAGATGAACCTAAAAGCTTTTGGTCATGCCCTGAGCGATAAAGGGTTCAAGAAGAAACGTAGAGCTGACGGGGTTCTCATCACTGGCCTTGGATTGCTTGATGAGTTCGACTAACACAGCCGATGTAGGGTGCAGGGTGATGTAGGGTTTTTAAATTACCTATCTTAAATACAGAAATTCTGGACAAGAGTTGGGGAAAAGGTACATCACCCTACATCCCTTCATTCGGACTACTGATGCAGCATTGGAACGGGACCAACTTCCCGCAAATTCAACAGAGGCCAAAGAGCCAACAACAAGGAGAGCAACAAGAACAATGGAACCACTGAAATTAGAGGTAAAATGCGTAGAAAAGGGCTACCGAGTATTCAGAATGTCCAGAATCATCC
The DNA here is from genome assembly GCF_019063845.1 of Geomonas subterranea. Taxonomy (NCBI): domain Bacteria; kingdom Pseudomonadati; phylum Thermodesulfobacteriota; class Desulfuromonadia; order Geobacterales; family Geobacteraceae; genus Geomonas; species Geomonas subterranea. Next base: position 1,976,173 of record NZ_CP077683.1, on the reverse strand, counting down.
GCGATTCACACGATGCCGAGAGAGCCTGTAAAGACTTTAATAGCAAGATCCGAAGTGTCAGCGCAAGGACCCAAGACCCTGAAGACATCAGACTCTACGAACCAGGCCCACAATTTGGTCAGTTCAGCCGAGTTACAATTAGCATAGAGGAACCAGGTAACGAGTTCCGACGGAAATGCCGTATTGGCATGCTTCACTGGGATGACTGCTTTAATGCCTGTGATCTCCTCAAGCGTGAACTCGACGGTTTAATACCTTTACAGATGATTCAGCCGGGAGGGGCCATACAGGCACCAGAGAAACGTAATGGTATTGGCGATGCCTCTGTATATGTCGGAGATGATGGAAGCTTCGTAGGTGATTATACTGCCAGCCGCACCGAGTCTATTGGCTCACATGTAGATAAGGCTATGAATTACTTGCGCACCGGGGAGTTGCACCGCGCGTATGCACATTTGGCCGAAATAAAATATGAGCATATAGAGCAGGAAGCCTTAGCGGGAGGCTACTACAATGCCTTTGAGGATGGTTATTCTGCCGGCCACCTATGGAAAAGCACAGCCTCATGGGACGAAATTGCAATTGTAGGCTCTAACCCGATTCTGAACCCTGCTGAGGACGGTTACGGCGGAACCTTCCATCGAGAGGCTGACAGAATACTTTTAGCGCAGTACGCACAAATGCTTGGTGTGCCTGCAGTAGAAACATTTCCAGACTCTGGATGTATATGGATTGAGGGGTTTTCCGAGGCCGTTGTTGATTTTTGGAGCGTTGTCACTTCCGACCTTTCGAGGAGGAGGGCCGCATAATGCGAAACAGCAAGGGCTGGTTGTATTTGTCAACCGGCCCTTGTCGTAGCCCTCAAAGATGGCTCCTCAGAACCGTTCCTTCCCTGCAGATTTCATCACCTCGGAGGCGACTTATTCTCAGATGCTCCACTCAGACATCCTCCTGGATTCCCCCCAAGAGGATGCCTGCGCTCTCAACACACAATTGCTCATACCAAAGGAGAACTCAATAATAATGGCACATGCAGTTACAGTTCAAGGACGCCCTCGGTTTTTTAATCACCTGTCTGGCGTTTACCTAAAGGCGTATCCTGATGGCGACAAAATGGTCATTTCACTTAGCGAGCAGATTCCTATCCGTGGAGATTTACTGGAGGACAGGCGAACTGGCAAATGGTACGGCGTTAAAGATACGATCACCCTCTACCGAAAATGGAACGAAAGGCGGAAGCCAAGGTGCAGCATTGTGGTAGTACCGATAACGGCTCCAATATTTCTTCCCCAGGTTACTCCACGAAAGCCATTGGATAACCCCCATCACTATCAATCTCCAAATAACTGGCCAACGTCTGCGGACATTACCCCCTTGTTGGGTCGTGATGACATCGAACCTTAAGAACCGGAGGAAGTAGCAAGTTCGTTGCAATCCTACACGAGCAAATGTGGGTCGGCTAGACAGGAAGGTTAGCTGATCCTACCTCAATTTCCCGTCTCCCCTGCCTTGTGGAGCAAGAGCATCGGCCCGTGCTAATAAATTTTTCACGGCCTGCCCAGTCCAACCTCCTCGCTTTCCTCTGGCGGTTAATACCTGGTCAGCATTCAACCTCATTGCCATAGCGGTAAAAGTAGAAGTGCCCTCGTCCTGATACCTTTGCAGGTAAGGCATTATCATCATAGTATTCTTATCAGCTTTTGACTTCATTGCTGCCGCACCACGCATACGCCCCTTGGTGACAGCCTCAGGATTCTTCCACAGGTTTTCTGTGCCTTTTACTCCCTTCGGTTTTCGTGATATGGCAAGGGAATCTCTAGTTATTTGATTTTGCTGATCTGCTTTGTACTGCGCATAGATTGCGAGTTCTACAATTCTCTCGGGGGTAGCATTCGGCTCTGTGGCGATAATGAGCGGAAAATTAGATTCCTGAACTCCAGTGACGAAGTGGACGTTACGCGCTAGCCTGTCTACAGTTTCGACAATCAATGTCGCGCCTGTGGCTTCACAATGTCTTATCGCTTCCATGACCTCAGGACGATCTTTTTTTCGACCGCTTGCAGCCTCTGTATATTCCTTGAGCAGTTTACCACCGCACATTTTGATGTAGGCAATGTTTCTGGACCTTTGTCGTTCAAGTCCCACTTTTGCAGCCCACTGCTCGCGTGTTGATACCCGCAAGTATGAGACAAACAAATGTGGCTGTTCGCCTCCTTGTCCCCTTTTGGGGCTTTGCTTTCCAAACTTTTTATAATAACTGTAAGCACGACATCCGGCATTGTTGATAGCATCCAAAAATAAATGGGCTTCAGGGCTACACCCCTTACGCCTTCCCCGATTAGTGAGCCAACCGATCTTTGCATCGGCAGGAACCTGCCCCTTCTCGATCAGGACTGCCAACGCAGCCTTTCTTACCGACTTGCCATCACCGTTATCAGGAAATTTATCTATTGTCTTCGGCCCAACTGCTTTATCAGAAGCCTCATCACTCTCTACCACTACCCGTACAATCATAGCTGTACCTCCATGAGATATGCTATCTGCTAAGAGGAGGTCGTCATACCATATCCCCAACCGGGTGTATAGCTTTTTTCGTTTGATATTAACTACTTGTGGAAGGTTTTGCAGGGGTGGAAACTTTTGCAGTTACATGCCTGTCTGATTAGGGTATACCTCAGGCGTACACTGTTGTCGGACACATTTTGCGTCAGATTTGCATGTACGAAAAATGTGATTGACGCCGAAGTGGCTACATGTTAGATGTAAATCGTACAGTGCGTCACACAACAGGGAGGGAGCATGAGCGGAAAGGTGATTGGTTATCGTCGGGTGAGTTCGATCCTGCAGAACACTGAGCGTCAGCTTGACGGCCTGAAGATGGACAAGGTGTTTGAGGATAAGCTGTCAGGGAAGGACACTAACCGCCCCCAGCTGCAGGCCATGCTCGAATACGTAAGGGAGCACGACACAGTTCTTGTACACTCCCTGGACCGCCTAGGCCGCAACATTGACGATCTTCGCGCTCTTGTTAAGGACATGGTAGGTCGCGGTGTGACAGTCAAGTTTGTGAAGGAGAACCTGTGCTTCACCAGCGAAGAGAACAACCACTTCAGCGAGCTTATGCTTAACATGCTTGCAGCCTTCGCACAGTTCGAGCGTTCTATCATCAAGGAAAGGCAAAAGGAAGGGGTTCAGCTTGCGAAGGCAGCGGGTGCTTACAAGGGACGGAAGCAGGAGATGACCCCAGAACGTATAACAGAGATCGCCAGCAGGGTTGCAGCAGGCGAGCCGAAGGCGCAGGTTGCTAAGGCGTTGGGAATCAGCCGTGATACCTTGTATCGGTACTTGCCTGACTGAGGTTCCCTGTTCACAGCCGCAGGTGCAGCACGTACAACAAGAGCGTGATGCACGATAGGTTGAACAACCAGGTATTTGATTGGCTCGCGATAGTACATGGCAGCAAGAGATGCGTGAAGTAGGATCAGCGAGCCGAAGAACTGAATAACATTATCGCTCTAGGCTCCAAAAATGATCATCGGGAGGTCGGGGCGGGGTTTAAATGGGATTGAAGTACGAAAATGGGTACCCGCCAGTTCATCCGCGAAAGGAGTTTTTTAGCCTTAAATAAGTTTAGGGTTCGCTCACTCTGCAGACCATTTCCCCGTCCTACATGAGTCAGATGACTCAATCCCGAGTGCAACTCCCGTTGTCAAAAGTCAACTACAGGGCCGACTAAAAAAAAATTCGCTACCAGCGAATTTTAATTGACTTCGAGCTAAATGTTTTGTATAGTCCAGCCACTGTCAAGAACGGAGATTACTCGCCTTAGAATACTGGGGGTATTGCCCCCCGAGGAGGATTAAGTAAGCCCTCTGCCTTTTCCTGCGGCCATGCATGGCACCCGGATGTCAGTCGGATGACCCTGAGTGGTTGATGGGAGAGCCTCTTCGCGGCGACGCGAAGAGGCAAATAGTAGGGGTAAAAACTACCACAGAACTCTGTCTCCTGTAACGGCGAGGAGTATTGCGACAAGCAATGCTTACTACAGGAGGTGAAAAATGATAAAATGGCTTGACAGTCTGTGGCAGGAGATCACTAAGTTCCTAAGAATGGTTCTGAGGAACCCATCATTACTCAAGATGGTCTTACGGTTGGGGTACCTAATCTGTAAGTTGCTTGAGCACCATGATGACAAATGATCATTACCCCTATTACTTTTTATAATTAAAGGATTTGATATGAACGGCCAGGCATTAAAACTTATAAGACAGTATCACAATATTAAGCAAGGTCACCTCGCAAGCGATTTAGGTGTTTCCAATTCCTATTTATCAGAAATTGAAACCGGTAAAAAAGAAGTGACTATAGAGTTATTAAATAAATACTCGAAATTCTTCAATATTCCAATGTCATCACTCATGTTGTTTTCTGAAAATCTCGAAGACAACACCATCTCAGGAAGATTTCGTTTAAGCTTTGCGTCTAAACTTAAACAGATCATGGAATGGGTAGTTGCTAAGGATGATCACTTTGGCGCAAAAAAACTATGACATTAAATACGACATAACTCAGTCGCCGTTGTACAAATTACGCAGCAAAAAGAAGCTGATTTCCCTTCTTAATCTGGGTTCGCTTTCGGACCTGAAATCCATTATGCGGACTGATTCTCCTTACCGTAAATTTCCAATTATGAGTAAGGGGAAACTTCGCCCTGTTGAAGTGCCATCTCGCGTTTTACTGCCCATACATAATCGTCTTTTTAGATTGTTGAAGAAAATACACCTACCTAGTTATTTACACTCTGGAGTCAAAGGCTGTTCCTACTTATCTAATGCACGTGCGCATCGCGACAGGAAAGAAGCCTATACTCTCGATATCAAAAAGTTTTACCCTTCAGTCACTAGAGCAAAGGTCGTCACCTTCTTCCGCGAAACGATGAAGTGTGAACCTGATATATCAGCCATCCTTGCAAATATTACAACTTGCGACGACCACATACCCACTGGCAGTTCACTCAGCCAGGTTCTTGCATATCTGTCTTGTAAAGAAATGTTTGACGCTCTTCACGATCTTAGCCAAGAAGCAGGTGTAACTTTTACCTGCTATGTAGATGATTTGACCTTTTCAGGTGATAGAATATCCAAGAAGTGGATTTATGACCGTGTAAAGCCAATGATTAACAAGTTTGGAATGAGATCGCATAAAGACAAGCATTTTAGAGCTGGCCAGGTAAAGGAAATCACGGGTGTTATCGTTGATGGATGCATTGTGAAAGTTTGTAATAGAATGCACCAATCCATTCACAAATTAACGTTGCAAATAGCAGAGACAGAGGAACCGCTTCTTATTGATTCCCTTTATGACAAGCTCATAGGTAAACTCTGCGCCGCAGGACAAATAGAAGAACGTTTTAAGTTGCAACGCGTGATGGCAACAAAAACTAGACGAAAACTTTTGGGTCCTAAATTTGGTTCAAGCAGGATAAAGTTGAACAATGGAAACCAAGAAATTAGGAAAAAACTAACTCCAATTTTGCCGTCGATTTGGCGGCCGGTTGATCATCTGGATGAATCTATACCATGGGACTGATCCCCAACATCGATACCATCGTATGGCTCAGATCATACTGTGATGTTTATTTCGGTAATTGAGGCTTTCGATGCCTAGTGGGTGGGAGGTTGAATCAAAATAGAGCAGTTTGTGCTTACTTAAATGTTTGTTTATTCGTGACTTGAATTCTATTATGTCGGGACTAGGCATTCCTGGCCACACGCTAATCGCAACTCTTTGCTTGTCCCATTCAGCAATAGCATCAATAAGGTGTTTGTCATAATCCAGATCAAGTGAGTGGCCAAGTATCACCAATGATTCATCATGTCCTCTAAGCTCATCATAGGCAAATTTGAGATATCCGGAGCTGTATATTCTTGCCAGTTTCTGTTTTGCATCACCTTCAGTTATAAACAATGGTCGTTGTAAAGAACTGAACGTCTCCGGAAACTGATCAAGGAGGTTTAACTCGTTTGCTGTATTTTTCCAAACTGTTTCACCTTCCAGTTCCTCTAAAATGTGCAATGCACCGTGTAGATAAAGTATCCTTGTGCATTTGCTCCAGAGGTTAGTGTTGTTTTCATCAAACGAACTTCCTTGGCCCCAGAAATAGTCTCTGAACTTACTGGTATTGTGATCCATTATTGACCAGTATGGAATTAGATCATAATTTGTAGTAAATACTGTGTCGTATTTTGACATCTCAGTAGATATATGTTCAGTATTGACTCTGTCTGATGATACGTGAGACTTTTGTACTGCGCTAATGAGCGATTTTTGAATGCCTTTGTAAAGTCTTCTAAGTTTTAATCTCTGATTACCTTCAATAACTTCATCAGCGAGTATTGCACCTAACAATAGGTTTAAAATTTGTTCAAAATTAGTAGTATCCTTCTTTTGGAACAATTCAACTGCAGTTGCCTTCAATGGGAAATCAATATCTTCGGATTCTGCTAGTTCAAACAACGAATGGTAATTAAAGTCTGGCCAAATGTTTATGCTAAAACCATTCCCCAATAAGATAGCACTCCAATCATCATTTTTTAGCTCATCCCAGTGTAGTAGCCTGTCATCAACAACCTTTTGCTTCACAATTAGTTCCTTCCCACTCTAGTGGCAACATGATGTCCCTAAATTTACAATCAAAAAACTAAGGGTTCTGTCGCATTCGGATGTGCGATAGAGGTTGCTTCGTTAGCTATCCATACCCTTAACCGTTCCCATGTATTTTTTAAGCATAAAAACGACGATAACCCAACATCTTCAGATGTGAATAAAATAGCATCGACCTGCTCTTCTGCAAGATCACATAGCGTTTTTAAATCGGAAATGAACTGATTGCATTGTGCTACTGATCTGACATGCTGATAATTGTCATAGATGAACTGGAAAATTGGCTTGAATATCTCAAGCCCATCACCTTTCGAGTCTGGACACCCAATTGGACCAATGTACCCAAACCAGGTTCCCCCAATGCCAGAAACTTCTTTTCCTAAAATAGCAGAGGTATGACAGGCAAACGCGAAAATAGTTAGGTCTTTTAAAATCACAGAATTTTGTAGGTCAATGGCTGGATTTGAATCGTTGCCTATTAAAGCATTTGTCCTACCATGCGTCATGGCAAAAATATTACCTGGTGCGGCACTAAGTTCAGTTTCAAGAGTGATCTTGACAGCATCTCCAGCACTCAATATTTTTGCACTGCCGACATTTAGATTTTGTATCATGTTGTGGCAAGCAAGCGTTTGTTCATCAAAGTTGGTGGAAAAAATTATCATTTACGGTCGCCTCTTCTGGCTTCACGAGCAATAAAATCTCGTGCAACCCTAAGTAGATCGGACGAATATTGATAGCCTAATTCCGTACCCTCTCTCACATTTCTTACCATTTCGTTGGCAGTTATTTGTTTTCCGTCTAATGTTTTGTAAATGATTGCATCTGGAGGCGCGACTTCATCAAGTAGATTACAAAATAGGTCTCGTCCCACGCTTCTTTCAAAACATTTACCTAGCAATGGCATTACCTCTAAACCTAGAAGATTGCCTATACCTTCAATAAACTTTCTCAACGATGGTGACCTAGATGTAGCTACATTTAAATCAATATCGCATGCCATCATTTCAAACTTTTCATTCAATGTGAACAAATTTTGCGCTAGATGCCTTGGGTATGGTATTTCGTCGGGCAACGGAATTCTATTAAGTAATTCCTCGCCTCTCTTTTTATTTCTAACCTTTTTCCTGGCGGCGTCAATATCAGCAAATAGCCAGGCTTCAATTGTCGGGACCGCGCAGAACACACTGACTGCTTCATCTAAGTGAAGATCATTCCTCGCCATTTCTTCAGGTTCAAAGTTGCTGTGATAATCGAGATCAACTAAGACAGCAAATTTTTTTCTCGAATTGAAAGATAGTTCATAGTATAATTTTTTAATGTTATGTTTGCCCTTTGCGCAGTGTATTTCTATCTTATTAAGTGGGAAATTAGCTGCAGTGAAAAGGCTCTTCACAATTTTCGCGTCAAAATCTCCCTCTACCAGTAGAACAACTTCAGGACATGGCATTTACAATCACCTCTTGAAAAGAATTATCTTTGCGCTGCTGATTAGGTTAAATATCGTTCGGTTGTTAAGGATTAATAACCTAACACCTTTGAAGATGAAAAGCCAGGGAATTAGGTTTCGGTGGCCTTCAGCCTTTGATTTTGTAACTGTAGTTCTAGTCATTTAACCTGATATGGGGTTGACTGTTACCCTGCCGTCTGCTACGGTGTGACTACACTTTGCTACACAATTTGCTACACAGATTTGTAATTAAAGGCCAACTTGGTGTGTGGTTGAAAAGGACTTCGGGCTGCAAGGACTCGAATCTATTGGGGCGTCGCCAAGCGGTAAGGCAACGGGTTTTGATCCCGTCATTCCCAGGTTCGATCCCTGGCGCCCCAGCCACATAAGAAAAAGGGTTAGCTCACAGAGCTAACCCTTTTTTCGTACGCGTACAGACTGAAGTTCAGGACCCGTCTCCAGTTCGGCTGGCAGATCAATCGCCCTACCTAGAAAGTCCCCCTGGCTACCGGCTGGGCGTAGCAGCTGTAGCAGGATCTGTAGCACTACCCTGGTCGGGCCGTCAGGAATCTCTGTTCGAGGGCATTTACACAAAATCATTTACACGCCCCCAACCATCAGCACGGGGGAAACCGTTGCGATAGGTATCAACATTGTTGTTGATGGGTATCAACATTGTTGTTGATGGGTATCAACATTGTTGTGATGGGTATCAACATTGTTGGGATGGGTGTCAACATTGTTGGGATGGGCATCAACATTGTTGGGATGGGCATCAACATTGTTGCGACGGTCATCAACACTGTTGGGACGACCATCAACATCGTTGGGATGGTCATCAACATCGTTGCGATGGTCATCAACATTGTTGCGATGGTCATCAACATTGTTGCGATGGGTATCAACATTGTTGTGATGGGTATCAACATTGTTGCGATGGTCATCAACATTGTTGCGATGGTCATCAACATTGTTGCGATGGTCATCAACATTGTTGCGATGGTCATCAATTCAGTTGGGATGGGTACGCCTCACTATCGTGAGGCATTTCAAAATAGAAAAGGAGAGGCGGGGGACACCGGGGGCGTATTTGTAGAGAACTTGACGCAGCGGCGGGAAAGGAAGCCCCCGGGAGCTAAGCCATAGGCCGGTTCCTCGGGGGGGTATTTCATATAACCTGCTTTTGCTGCTTGGGCCTGACGAAGATAATGCGGACTTTTTTTTAACCTGGCACAGGGGCGGATGCTGCCTTCCTACGGTACACCGGAACATGGGCATTGAACCCGGCTTGCATTAGAGCGGGAATGTCCTCTTCTGTCGCTACCGACTTTAAGAACGAGACGATTTTCTTGAACATTTCTGTGACCACTTTGCGCGCGTTTTTACGCCTTTGGATCTGGGAACGATTACCGGATTTACCCTCTTCGTACGCTGAATCATACACGTTTACTGCTTGTTGCACGACATCAACAGGGAAGGGGCCGTTCTTGTACAGTTCCAATGTCTCCAATCCTCGAGTACAGCGGCGAGCGTTGCTAAGGCAGGTGGAGTCTTTACCTGTAATGTCTGCTGATATAGTGATGTAGGACATGGCTATTCTCCTCTTCTCCGGCAGGCCGCAGTCAGCATTAGCATAATTTCACGAAGTCTAAGGCACGTTTTGGCGGTTTGCAAGCGGCTGAAGCCCTCGCGAGCCCTTCATTAGCTTAATGGGGCGTAACGCGGTTAATATATTTGTGGGTACAGCGGGATTAGCCTGGAAGAAATTTGAATTCATGAGAGTGTTGCCGGCTTAGCGCGCAACATAAAAAAGCCGCCCCGCCACGAGGGCAATGGGCGGCGTTCAGGTCTGGTGGGGGGGGGATTACAGCAGGTCAAGCAGCTGCTTTACTTCCGGGGAGCGCTTGCCGGCCTGGCCGGCCGCTATGGTCCTTGGGTCGAGGTTGCCGTAGTACGCGCCGTTGGCATCGTCGTCGATCATCAGTGCGGCGCCGTTGAGGGCGATCCCGGCGAAGAGACCGCGGCTGCGCGAATAGGAAAGGATCTCGCTTTTCAGGGTGACGTCGGTAGCCCCTTCGGCGCTTCGGCCGACCGGGCCCGCGGCTACGGAGGCGTCGGCACCAAGAGTGAACTTGCCCCTGAGGACGCCGTCAACGCCTTTTTTCGTTTTGAAGACCAGGATCAGATCTGTAGATTCGGCGCCTATCTGCCATCCCAGGCTCCCGCCGGCGATCTTCACGAAGACGGGGTCGGTCCAGTTACCTTTTTCGTCGCGCACGGTCAGGATGCCGGTTCCGTACCTGCCGCCGACCACGAACCCGACCTTGAGCACTTCAGGAATGATCATGATCCCCTGCGCGTTCTTCAGCAGCATCGGGGGGATCCCATCCTCGGGGATGGCCTTGATTGCCTTGACCACCTCGACGCAGTCCTCAATCTTCCTCGACTCCTTCCCGGCATAGGCCGGCGTGACGGAAATGATCATTGCGACAGTCGCGACTGCTGCTGCCAATAGTTTCATCGTTTTCATATGCTCTTGTCCTCCTTTGCGTCCATGCAGATTATGGATCCAACCAACGAAAATCCCCTCTGTCTCCCCTTCACAAAAGGGGAGGATACGTGTTCGGGCGCCGCGGTTGATTTAAAAATATAATATTCCCTATATTGCAGGTGTGGTGCAAAAAAAGCCGGGGCCGACTATCAGTTGATAGTTCGGCAACCCGGCTGTCTCGGTGAGACCCTGTAGGCTTTCCGCCCCATCCTCGCGGATGGTTGAGTATTATCGCTTATCGATGCCCTCGAGGCTGGCCGCCTCCAGGTTTATGTGCCGGTTCGCGGGTCCCCTCAACGGCGCCGGGACTGGGAGTTCAGGTACCTGCCGAAGTCCGCATCGGTTTCCCGTATGTGGTGGGTGACCCAGTTGCAGAGAAACCAGAGCAGCTCGACGGAACACTTCGTGTCGAGCTCCTGTTTTTTCTTCAGTTGGGTAATTTTGGTGCGGAATTGCCTGTGCTCCTCCTTGTGCGGCCCAAGCTTCGGGTAGGAGGAGTTTTCCATCCAGCGCTCTTCACAGCCGAAATGCTGCATGGAGTAGTCGATCAGGATCTCCAGCACGGAGGGGTCCAGTTGGTGCCCGTCGCGAAAGTGGTCATAGGTTTTGTTGAGATACTGCACCAGGCTCTGGTGGTGTTGATCGATCTCCTGTATGCCGACCACATAACAGTCCTTCCATTCAATTATAGGCATACCACTTCATCTCCTCACGATTAATGCAACCGGTCCTCCCCAGGGGGGAGGACCGGGTCTTGATGGCGAAGCTATTGCTGCGGGACGAGGACGATTTGTCCCAGATCCCTGGCCTGCCCCTGCACCACCGGCACCGTCGCCGAGGAGTAGAGCACGAAGCCATTGGCATTTATGAAGGCCTTGTAGCCAGATGTCAGGTCGTTCGGGTCGCTTGGTGGCACGAAGGCCGAGAACGGGGCCTGCCATTTGCCACTGGTGTAGGTGGCGAAGATCTGGCCGGAGGCGATGGGCGTGGTGTCGTTGATGGCGCCGCGGCGCTTGATCGAAACGGTCGCGCTGCTCCAGTTCTGGAGGGCGTTGCTGACATTGCCGATGATTGAGCCGAACTGGGTCAGGATGTCGGCCATGTGGATCAGCCTGATGCCTGTCGGCTTGAGGATGTACTCGTTGTTGTTGCCGTTATTGTTGCCATTGCCGGTTTTAACAACGGCGGTGTTCGGGTCGAAGTCTATCATGAACGCATTGATCACGCCGGCCTTCACCTCGATCGGGCCGCGGACCTTGAGCCCGGACTGCTGCCCGCTCGGGGTCGTCAGCGGTATCTTCGTACCGGTATCGCTGTTGAGGGTGAGGTAGTTGACCGGGGCTTGGTTTCCCTTCGGGTTCGGGTAGAGGACCAGGCGGATCTGGCTGTAGGTCCCGGCTGGCAGCACCACCTCGCCCAGGGGCGTCTGGATGAATTGCAGGGCCATGATATCGAATGTCCCTTCCTTTGGAGTGAACCTGGCCAGAACGGGAAGGGCGGGATCGTCGTCGCTGGCGGTCTCGTGCCCGGCAGGGACCACCCTGATTTCCTTGACGCAGACCACGACATTCTTGAAGTCGTCGCTTGCCTTGTCGGTGATGGCGAGTTTCAAGGTCCCGGTGCTGGCGCTAACGCCACCGCCGCCACCGCAGCCTCCGAGATAGATCATGATGGCGGCAATGGCGCCAATGGCGATAATGACGGATCTAAAGGCAATAGTCGTGTTTCGCATGATGCTAACCTCCTTTTACCCTCGAAGTTCCTAGTCCTTGTGATGTTTTTTGTGCCCTTTCTTCTTGCCGTTGTCGTGATGCTCCTTTTCGTGGTGCTCCTTTTCCTTTTTCAGGTAAACCCTCTGGTGGTTTTCGACGTAGTAAGGGCGGCCGGAATCGTAATAGATGTGCACGCCCGGAGGGGCGGGCAGATATCCGTTCAGGTTGATGTTGACGCCGAGGGAACCTGCCTGCGCCGGTGTGGTTGCGACGCCGAGAATGGACAAAGCCGCTCCTGCCGCCAAGGTGCTCAGTAACGATCTGATGCTCATATCACTTCCTCCTGGTGTATCAGCCATCTCTCCTCCACTCATAGTGGGATCGGGACGGAGACGGTGGCTGGATTTCGGGCAATAAAAAAGCCGGGACCGAATATCTGATTGATATTTCGGCGACCCGGCTGTCTCGGTGAGACCCAGTAGGCTTTCCGTCCCATCCTCGCGGATGGTTTAGTATTATCGACTATCGTATGTGGGTGGTGAAAATTTGGTGGAACGATAGCTCAAGCCTTAAACCCTGTCAAGGAAGCTTTTTAAGCGTCCGGTCATCTTACTCTCTTTTCAAACGATACCAGTGTCAAAAACACTAAAGTTTTCCGTGCAGTTGCCGAAGTCATACTGCATAGGGGCGATCGTGCGCCCTGCTGTTTTTAATGATTTTGAGTTGTATCGGGAGAGGGCATGGTTAGAAGCATCCTTGAAATCGGGAATGCCAAGTACAAGATCGACCGGATCGCACTGGGGCGGTTCAAGGACGAGGTTCGTCAGAGCTGGACCAGGGAAGGGGACCAGGCAGAGGCGCCGGACGCCGGTGCCACTCACACGCTGGATGAATCGCTGGATGCGGTGTTCAGGGACGTGATGCAGTTGTACAACGAGTACGCCAAGACCGAGAGCATCGACGTACTGTTGCGCTTGAAGGATAAACTGGAGCAGGTTTCCTTACGGTACAAGAGCCTCGCGCTCGCAGAAGAAGTGCTCAGCATAAACAGCTGCCTCCCTTACGAACGCCGCGTTCCGCAATGCTCCAAAAATACTTCTAAAAAACACTGATCCTGGGCGGTGCGGCGGCGATCAGACGATCGCCAGAACCGGCTCGGGGAGAGTTGCCCCCTCATCGTTCGAAGCTGCACTATCCTTGTGCAAGGTTTCCCACTCCTGCATGAGCGTGTCCGGTTCCTTGGTGAGTTGCTGCAGCAGTTCGAACAGTCTCGCCTCCGAGTTGCCGGCAAACCCGGTGAACTTGACACCAACCATCGAGAAGAAGCAGTGCACCACGCTTACCGTGATCGTCAACGGTTCCCCGCCCGCTGCAAGTGGCACCGTGAGACGGCAGGATTCGTTTAAAGGCACCATGAGGCATTCGTCGGCGCTGATGAGGGCTCCCCGCAGGCTGACGTTTTCCAGGCGGCAACGATATTTAATGTCATGGTGAACCAGTTCGCCGGGTGCACTGTAATTGACCCGGTGAAAACGCCGCTGTTCCATCTCGCGATCCTCCTCGCACACATTCTGTGTTGTTCGGCAGGTTTCTTATCGTCTAGATCCATACTAACTGTAGTGTTTTTTGTCAACAACCGGTTGCACCGCAGGTTTTTCCGGGGCGGGTGCGCCGAATCGGCGCCGGTATCGAAAGAGGGGGGCTTGGCAAGGACGGATGGGGCGTCTAGTGATAGCTTTTCGATTGACTTCACGGGGCAACTATTGTATTAAGTAGCGTTTCCTGGGTTTTGGACGCAGGCTGCCCCTGCCGTAGCGACAGGTGCACGCGCAGCCAATCTATAAAAGAAAAATCAAAGAGGGCCGGTGCATTGATGGAAAACAAGATCAGGGTGTTCAGCGGTAATTCCAATCCGGTTCTGGCAGAGAAGATCTGTGACTGCCTGAGGGTCCCCCTGGGCAAGGCCAAGGTGAGGACCTTCTCCGACGGCGAGATCATGGTCGAGATCGGCGAGAACGTGCGCGGTCGTGACATCTACGTGGTTCAGTCCACCTGCTGCCCGACCAACAACAATCTGATGGAACTGCTCATCATGATCGACGCCCTGAAGAGGGCGTCGGCGGCAACCATCACCACCGTGATCCCGTACTACGGCTACGCGCGCCAGGACCGCAAGGCGGCTCCCAGGACCCCGATCACCTCGAAGCTGGTGGCCGATTTGATCACCGCTGCCGGCGCCGACCGCGTGGTGACGATCGACCTGCACGCCGGCCAGATCCAGGGCTTCTTCAACATCCCGGTGGACAACCTCTACGCCGCTCCGGTCCTTTTGGCCCACCTGAAGAGCCGGTTCGCCGACGATCTCGACAACCTCGTCATGGTTTCCCCGGACGCGGGGGGCACCGAGCGCGCCAGGGCCTTCGCCAAGAGGCTTGGCTGCACCCTCGCCGTGATCGACAAGCGCCGTACCGGTCCCAACGTCGCGGAGATCATGCACCTGATCGGTGACGTGAAGGGGAAGTCCGCCATCATCCTGGATGACATGATCGACACCGCCGGCACCCTGACCCAGGCCGCCCTGGCCCTTAAAAATCACGGCGCCTCCAGCGTCTACGCCTGCGCAACCCACGGCGTGCTCTCCGGCCCTGCGATCGAGAGGATCAACAATTCGGTCATCGAGAAGGTTGTCATCACCGACACCGTTCCGCTGGGCGAGAAGGCCGAACAAACCGACAAGCTCAGGGTGCTTTCCGTCGCAGACCTCCTGGCCGAGGCGATCCGCCGCATCCACGAGGATGAATCCGTCAGCTCCCTTTTCGTGTAGTACTAAAATAAATCTGTCATTGGAAGATCAAATACCAAGATTGACATCGGAGGATGTATGAGTAAGCAGGTGCTGAACGTTGAACTGAGAGAAAAAACCGGTAAGGGTATCTGCCGTCGTCTGCGCGCCGCTGGCCGCGTCCCGGCCGTCGTGTACGGCAAGGGGATTGAGCCGGTCTGCATTTCCCTGGGCCTGAAGGAACTCACCGAAGCCATCGCCGGCGAAGGCGGCCGCAACCACATCCTGACCCTGCAGGGCGTACCCGCGCTGGAAGGCGCCAACGTCATCGTCGCCGACCTGCTGCGTGACTCCCTGAAGAACCACGCGCGTCACGTCGACCTGCACAAGATCAACCTCGCCGACAAGGTGAAGGTGCAGGTCAAGCTGAACCTGATCGGCACCCCCGCCGGCGTCAAGGCGGGCGGTTTCCTCGATTTCGCCATGCACACCGTCGAGGTCGAGTGCCTCCCGGTTCACATTCCGGCGCACATCAACGTCGACGTCGTCGACCTCGCTATCGGCCACTCCATCCACGTGGGCGACATCAGCGCCCCGGTGGGCACCGCCATCCTGAGCGACCCGAAGGCTCCGGTGGTCAGCATCCTCGGCCGCAAGGCTGCTACCGAGGAAGAGGCCGCCGCCTAGTCCAGGACTCATATGGCAGCAAAACTGATCGTAGGGCTCGGCAACCCCGGGCCCAAGTACACATGGACCCGCCACAACGCGGGTTTCATGGTTTTAGACCGCTTGGCAAGCCAGTCCGGCATCGCCGTCACCAGGAAGGCCTTTTCCGGCCTTGCCGGTGACGGCAGCTGGGCGGGCGAGCGCGTCTATCTCCTCAAGCCGCAGACCTTCATGAACCTGTCAGGACGCTCGGTGGCCGAGGCGCTCCGCTTCTACAAGCTGTCCCTGTCTGATCTCATCGTGATCCACGACGACCTCGATATCCCG
Source organism: Geomonas subterranea (assembly GCF_019063845.1). Lineage (NCBI taxonomy): Bacteria > Pseudomonadati > Thermodesulfobacteriota > Desulfuromonadia > Geobacterales > Geobacteraceae > Geomonas > Geomonas subterranea. The sequence goes on along the minus strand of NZ_CP077683.1, from coordinate 1,960,022 downwards.
TTTGGAAAGGTGCGACTCAAGGAAGGGGGCGGTCACGGAGGCCACAACGGCCTGCGTTCGCTCGGGCAGGAACTCGGCTCCAACGCCTTTGCCCGCGTGCGCGTCGGCATCGGCCGGCCGCTGCACGGCGACGTGGTGAACTTCGTCCTGACCAACTTCGCCAAAGAGGAGATGAACGAGCTGCTGGAAGTGCTGGATACCTCCCTGGACGCCATGGAAATGGCGATCAAGGAAGGGATGCCCAAGGCAATGAGCATCTTCAACGCGAAGTAACGGCAAAGCAGGTCGGGGTTAAGACTAAGATAGATAAAGACCCCCTCGCCCTTCGGGAGAGGGGCAGGGGTGAGGGGGCTGCGGCCGCCGTCACAATAAAAGGAAACACACATGGGTTTCAACTGCGGCATAGTCGGTCTCCCCAACGTGGGGAAGTCCACCATCTTCAACGCGCTCACCTCGGCCGGTGCCGAGTCCGCCAACTACCCCTTCTGCACCATCGATCCCAACGTCGGTATCGTGTCGGTTCCCGATCCGCGCATGGATAAGCTCGCCGAGATCGTGCATCCGGAACGGATGCAGCCGACCACCATAGAGTTCCTGGACATCGCTGGCCTCGTGAAGGGGGCAAGCCAGGGGGAGGGGCTGGGCAACAAGTTTCTCGGGCACATCCGTTCTGTCGACGCGATCCTGCACGTCGTGCGCTGCTTCGACAACGAGAACGTGGTCCACGTGAGCGGCAGCGTCTCACCGGTGCGCGACATCGAGGTGATCCAGACCGAACTGGCGCTGGCTGACCTCGATACCGTGGAGAAGCGTATCCTGCGCACCGAGAAGCAGGCGAGAAGCGGCGACAAGAAGGCCAAGGAAGACGTCGAGTTCTGCCAGAAGGTAAAGTCGACCCTGGAAAAGGGGCTCTCGCCGCGCGACCTGGCCGAGAGCGAGGACGAGCGCCTCATCCTGCGCGACATGCATCTCATGACCGCGAAGCCTGTTCTCTACGTCGCCAACGTGGCCGAGGACGACATGGAGGGGAAGCACCCTATGTCGAGGAAGTGCGCCAGTTGGCCGCCAAGGAAGGTAACGGCGTGGTCTTCATCTGTGGCTCCATCGAGGCAGAGATTTCCGAACTCGCGGGCGAGGAGAAGCAGGCATTCCTCGAGGAGATGGGGCTTGCCGAATCGGGCCTGGACCGCCTGATCCGTTCCGGCTACGAGCTGCTCGGGCTCATCACCTACTTCACTGCGGGCGTCAAGGAAGTGCGCGCCTGGACCATCACCAAGGGGACCAAGGCACCCGGCGCCGCCGGCGTGATCCATTCCGACTTCGAGAAGGGGTTCATCCGCGCAGAGGTGATTGCCTACAACGATTACATCGCCTCCGGCGGCGAGAGCGGCGCCAAGGAAAAGGGTCTGATGCGCCTGGAAGGGAAGGAATACGTGGTGCAGGACGGTGATGTCATGCATTTCAGGTTTAACGTATAGTTGCCACGGTTAGGGCGAATGATTATTCGCCCCTACAACGACAGAGCATCTCTCCACTGTAGGGGCGAATAAATATCCGCCCGCCTCTGGATCTTTTGCTTGTCAAATTTTCATAAGTGTAGTAATAAGTACCGTTCACCAGAACGGCCCAAGGGCCGTATCTCCTTGCTCCGGGTCGGACCGGGGCTAAATTAACCGTGAGGAGGCTTAACAATGAGCAGGATGTACGAGACGATTTACATCGTCCAGCCGGACCTCGGTGACGAAGAGATCAAAGCTCTTTCCACCAAGGTGCAGGACGTGATCGCCAGCATGAACGGCGATTTCAAGAGGCTTGAAGACTGGGGTACCAGGAAGCTCGCTTACCCGATCAACAAGAACCCGCGTGGCCGTTACTTTTACCTCCGTTTCGACGCCGATGCCCCGCTGATCGCTGAGCTGGAGCGCCGTCTGCGTCTTGACGACAAGGTGATCAGGTACCAGAGCGTGAAGCTTGAGACGGAAGTCGTCGCCCCGGCGGCAGCTCCGGTCAAGACCGCCGAGGAAGGGACCGAGGAAGTGGCTGAAGCTGCTACCGAGGCTCCGGCCGAAACGACTACTACGGTGGAGGTATAAGAGATGGCTGACGAGAGAGCACCCCAGAGAACCAGCAGCGGGCCGAGGAAGAAGCGTCCGTTCCAGCGTCGTAAGGTCTGCCGCTTCTGCGCAGACAAGCAGGTTTCCATCGATTACAAAGATCCCCGCACCCTCCGTTACTTCGTTTCGGAGCGCGGCAAGATCATCCCGCGCCGCATTTCCGGCAACTGCTCCAAGCACCAGAGGGAAATCACCGAGGCGATCAAGCGCGCCAGGAACATCGCGCTGCTTCCGATTGCCGGCAGCCACGCAACCGCCTAGGTGCCGCTGACGGTGAACCCGCTGCAGGGGAAGACTTTCGATGTGATCAAGGGGAGCGTCACTACGGTGACGCTCTTCCTTGCTTTCGTCTACCTTCCCGTTGTAGGCACCATCCCCGGCCTCTTCGCCTCGGCACCGGCCGCGTTCTACGCGGTCAAGCAGGGGAGGGGGACCGGGCTGGCGATAGTCCTTGCCAGCTGCGCCATTCTCCTCGGCGTCGGCGATCCCGCCGCGGCGGCCATCTACCTCTTGCAGGCAGGTGTGCTCTCCCTGGCGCTTCCCGAGTTCCTTATCCGGAACAAGGGGGGGGCACGCTCCGTCATCTATTCGGTGGCGGTCACCATCTCGGTCCTGCTGCTCGCCGCCGTGGTCTACGGAATGGCAACGGGCGCCGACCTGCACGCGAAGATCAGCAAGGGCGTGCAGACGAGCATCAACCAGACCTCGCAGATCTACCAGAAGGCGGGAGTCAAGGGGGACGAGCTCAAGGCGCTGCAGGACTCGATGCACCAGGCCGGGCAGCTGGTGGTCACCATCTACCCGGCCCTGGTAACCGTGGCCTACGGGATGATCGCCAGCATGAACCTGATGCTCCTTGCCGGGATAGCGGCGCGCCTGCGCATGCCGTTGTTCGTAGGGGACTTCAGGAAGTACAAGAATCCGGAGCCGCTGATCTGGCTCTTGATCGTTGCCGGTTTCGGCACCCTGGTGCCGGAAAACATCGTGCACCTTGCCTCCCTGAACGTGCTGATCGTCCTCGGGGCGGTCTACTCGGCGCAGGGGTTTGCGATCATCAGCTTTTTCTTCCGGAAACTCCAGGTTCCGGTGTTCATCAGACTTTTGGCGAGCCTGCTCCTGATCTTCCAGCCCATGATGGTGCTGGCGGTGGCGGCGCTGGGCGTATTTGATCTCTGGGCGGACTTCAGGTCCCCCAATAAACAGGAAAACCTGTAACTAACCAGGCTAGGAGGCAACACATGAAGGTCATTCTCAAAGAAAACGTAGAACATCTCGGCCACATCGGCGACATCGTCAAGGTAGCACCGGGGTACGCCAGGAACTACCTGCTCCCGAAAGGCTTCGCCATCGAAGCTACCGAGAAGAACGCCAAGGCCCTCGAGCACGCCAAGCGTCACCTCGAATACAAGAAGAACAAGGTCCTCGAAGCGGCCAAGCTCGTCGCTGCCAAAATCGAGGGGCTGACCCTTTCCATCGCTCACCAGGCCGGTGCGGACGACAAGCTTTTCGGCGCCGTCACCAACATGGAACTGGCCGAGCAGCTCAAAGCCAACGGCGTTGAAATCGACCGCAAGCGCATCGTGCTCGACGAGCCGATCAAGCACCTGGGCGAGTTCACCGCTGCCGTGAAACTCCACCCGGAAGTGGTCGCCACCCTGAAAGTCGTGGTCACCAAGGCTTAAGCTTTGCTGCAAAACCGGTAGTTTCTGTAATAATGAAGGGCCGCCTCCCCGGGGAGCGCGGCCCTTTTACGTTCGGCGACGTCATCGACGCCACAGGGGGAGCCGTGAACATCGAGAAACACCACAAGCAGGAGATCGCCTCGCGGCACTTGGAGACTGCGCTCTTGCTCTACTTCGCGCAGAAGGATCTCTTCAGCGTGATTACCCTTGCCGGGGCCGCCGAGGAGATGTTCGGCCAGTTGTTGCGGCTGCGTGAGACCGGTGCGAAGCAGAGCCCCTTCAGGTCTGTTCTGGAGCTGTTGCGGCCGGCCAAGGCGCGGGCAAAAGAGGAACATGGCGGGGCGCACGAGACCGATTTATACGTGCACATGGACGTGAGGCATGAGGCGGAGTTCCTGCTGGGAAGGGCGATAGACGATTACTTCACGCTCACCGGGGAGTTGAGCGTCAACATGCGGAAGTTCAACGAGGAAGTGAGGAGCAGGAGAGGGTAGGGGAGTCGCGGAGGGTCGTTCCCGGAGGGGGGTTGCCGGGGATCACATCAGCTCCCGTCCGTCCTGTGTGGCAACTTCCCCCTCCCGCAGGGGGAGGGGGAAACCAGAGACGTCGCAGGGCTGGGCGTCGCGCTTATTTCTTGAATTTCGCGTCCTGCACGAGGACGTTGTAGCGGTAGCCGGAGCCGAAGTCGAGGTTGTTGTAGAGGGTGCCGGAAACGGTAACCACATCCCCTTCCCTGGGGAGGTCCTGCGAAGTGATCACCAGGTCGTCGGTCTTTTTGGCCTTCGATCCGGTCCCGTCCACGAGATGTATCCAGTTTCTCTTCATGATCTTTTGCGAAACCCTGACCACGCGTCCGCGAACCACGACCGGCTTCTTCTCGAGTTTCTTGCTCTTGGCATAGATCTCGGCGATGGTGTAGGCGTTGGGCCCCTTGGCCTTGGTCACCTTCTGGCTCTTGGACACCGGAGCAGGTGCCGGCGCCGCGGCAGGCGCAGCCTTGGGCGCCGCAGTTCCCTGCGCGGCACCCTGCGCACCCGGGACACCCTGGTGCACGGCCTTGATGGCGGACGGGCTCATTTGGATCTTTTCAGCGTTGGCGAGACCACCGGAGAAGATGACCTTGTCGAACTTACGGTTCAGTCCTTTGCTGGTGAAGTTCTTCATCTCGAAGCCAGGCATGAGCGACAACTGCTGCCCGACCTTCACCTTGGTAAGCGGGATGGCAACCCACACCTTTTCCGGACCGTTCTGCAGGTTCACATAGGTGTAGCCGCCGCCGTCCATCGTCTCCAGTACCTTTCCGGAGAGAGGGATCGCCTTGGGTTTGGTGTCGGCGGCACCGGCCTGCTGTGCGGCCAGTACGGCGAAGAGGATCAACAGAGAGAGAAGTTTTACCAATCGTGTCATTTATAGACTCCTTGAGGGGATCCTTTGCTTCGGGCAGACTACTTTTTTCCCGCCCGAATGACAAGATTTTTCTCCAAAACAGCGCCGGCCCCGCACGAAACGCTCCCAAACGGCCTCTCTTTTGGCGGCGGTTCTTGCTACGCCTGTTTCCCACGCAAAAGGGCAAAGCTGAGCACGGGGAACCCGTACATTGAACTTTGGCCATGACCTTCATTGCGCCTCCGTGTCTTTGCGTTGAGTGCACGGGAAGGGTTGCGCCCTGAGATTAACCCGCTATATTTGTGTGGTCACATTAAAGGCTAGGGCGACGCGTCCGTTGGGGGGTGGTCCCGCAGGGGCGGAAGCAGCGCCGGCGCGGGATTGCGCGGGGCGCCTGTTCCAATGGATGGACGCGAAAGGGGGCTTACATGAACAAGAAAGTGGGTGTGCTGCTCGTGCACGGGATGGGGACGTTGGCCGATGACTTCGCTCACGATATGGTCTACGAGCTTCGTGAAAGGATTTCGGGGCGCGGCCTGAACCGGGACGAGATCGCATGGCAGGGCGTTTATTGGGCCCCGCTCTTATCGGCCAGGGAGCACCAGATCTGGGTCGACCTGGCGGCGAACAACGACCTGAACTGGGCCAAGCTGCGCAAGTTCTTCCTGAACGCCTTCGGCACCATGAGCTCCTACCACGCCTCGGGCAACCGGCCCGACAGCCTCTACCACAGGGTGCACGGGGTGGTGCACCAGGGGCTTCAGCAATTGAGGGCGAAGCTTGGCGACCAGGACAAACCGCTCATCGTGGTGGCGCATTCGGTGGGGTCGGTATTCATGTCCAATTACATATGGGACAGGCAGAAGGGGTACGACCAGGAGCGCTACGGGAGCACCCCCTTCGAGAGGATGGAAACGCTGACCGGCCTGGTTACGCTCGGAAGCAACATCCCGCTTTTTGCCGTCGACAAGGAGAACCTTGCCTGTGTCGAGTTTCCCCCTGCGGCTCTCGCGGAGCCGCTCAGGAAGAAGGCGAAGTGGCTGAACCTCTACGATTCCGACGATGTGCTTGGCTGGCCGCTGAAACCGCTTAGCCCCAGCTACTCGGCGGCGGTTTCCGAGGACATCGAGGTGAGTGTCGGCAACATCCTGACCTCCTGGAACCCGGCCAACCACTCCGCCTACTGGAGCGACGAGAACGTGATCAAGCCCATGGTCTACCTTCTGAGCACCATCCTGGAGGCGACCCATGCGCCGCCGGCGGTCACTTCGGAGGTGCAGCACCTGAACCTCGGCGAAGACTCCCCCTCTCCCTCGGGTAGAGGGGTGGTGTGAGGGGGCCTTCGCCCCCCTCTCCCACGGGGAGGGGAATAAGCGACAACAAAAAAGGCGCTCGAAAGAGCGCCTTTTTTGTTCTGACGTTTCCTGCCGTGGTCCTTACACGATTTTCTGCATACCCTTCATGGCCGCGCGCAGCTCGGCGCCGACTTCTTCCACGAGGTGGTTGCGGATGTCGGCGTTGACGGCAACCAGAAGCTGGTTGTCGACGCTGTTGTCCTTGACGTCGAGCCCTTTGCCGATCACGTCGGTGCCGACGGCGGCCATGAAGTCCTTCAAAAGCGGTACGCAGGCATGGGAGAAGAGGTAGCAGCCGTACTCGGCGGTGTCGGAGATGACGCGGTTCATCTCGTACAGCTTCTTCCTGGCGATGGTGTTAGCGATGAGCGGGGTCTCGTGCAGGGACTCGTAGTAGGCGCTCTCCGGCTCTATGCCGGTCTGAACCATGGTCTCGAAGGCGAGCTCGACACCGGCCTTGACCATGGCGACCATGAGGATCGCCTTGTCGAAGTATTCCTGCTCGGAGATCTCGCCGGCAGCCTCGGTCTTCTCGAAAGCGGTCTGGCCGGTCTGTTCCCGCCAGGTGAGAAGCTTCACGTCATCGTTGGCCCAGTCTTCCATCATGGTCCTGGAGAACTCGCCGCTCATGATGTCGTCCATGTGCTTCTGGAACAGCGGGCGCATGATGTCCTTGAGCTCGGAGGCGAGTTTGTACGCAACCAGCTTGGCGGGGTTCGAGAGACGGTCCATCATGTTGGTGATGCCGCCGTGCTTGAGCGCTTCGGTGATGGTCTCCCAGCCGTACTGGATCAGTTTGACGGCGTAGGGGGCGGCGATGCCATTTTCGGTCATCTTGTCGAAGCAAAGAAGCGCGCCTGCCTGCAGCATCCCGCAGAGGATGGTCTGCTCGCCCATGAGGTCGGACTTGACCTCGGCGACGAAGGAGGACTCGAGCACGCCGGCGCGGTCGCCGCCCTGTGCGGAGGCGATGGCTTTCGCGATCTCAAGGCCGTCGCCGTTGGGATCGTTCTCTCCGTGCACCGCGATCAGGGTGGGGACGCCGAAGCCGCGCTTGTACTCGGCGCGCACCTCGGAGCCGGGGCACTTCGGTGCGATCATGACGACGGTCAGGTCCTTGCGGATCTGGGTCCCTTCCTCGACGATGTTGAAGCCGTGGGCGTAGCTGAACACGGCGCCCTGCTTCATGAAGGGGATGACGGTCGCCACGACGTTGCTGTGCTGCTTGTCCGGGGCGAGGTTCATGACGATATCGGCGGTGGGAAGGAGTTCCTCGTAGGAGCCGACCTTGAAGCCGTTGTCCACGGCGTTCTGGTAGGACTGACGCTTCTGCTCGATGGCCTCTTTGCGAAGGGTGTAGGAGACGTCCAGCCCGCTGTCACGCATGTTGAGGCCCTGGTTGAGCCCCTGCGCGCCGCAGCCCACGATGACGATCTTCTTGCCTTTGACGTACTCGCAGCCGTTGGAGAACTCGGAAGCGTCCATGAAGCGGCAGGTGCCCAGTTCCTGAAGCTGGCGACGCAGCGGCAGGGTGTTGAAGTAGTTCTGTCCCATCTTTCCCTCCTGAATATATAGTGTGGTGTGGTTAGTGGCGGTTAGTTTATGAAAGTGTGGCGAATGTATACCAAATTTCACATTGCGTAAATTGATTTGTTGTGCATATTGTATTGCGCGCAACGCAACGTGATGCTGGGTGCCCGCTGCGATGCGGGTAGCGTGGTCCGGTGCGGCGTTGTACGCGGCGCGGCGAACGGGTGGATGATTATTCGCCCTCACCCCGACCCTCTACCGGAGGGCGAGGGGGAACCGGTGCACTATAGTAGATAGAGGTTCACATGGATCTGCGGGAACTCGAAATATTTCTTACGGTGGCGGAGTTGAGGCACTTCGGACGGGCGAGCCAGGCGTGCAACTTGAGCCCGTCGGCCCTTACGCGCACCATCCAGCGCATGGAGGAGGAACTGGAACACCCGCTTTTCCTGCGCGACAACCGCACCGTGACGCTCTCGCCGGCGGGGGAGCGCCTGAAGGCCTACGCGCGACTTTGCCTTAACGAATGGCAAAGCCTCCGCTCCTCGATGAGGAACGAGCAGGCCGTGGCGGGATCCCTTTCCATCTACGCCTCCATCACTGCGGTGTACAGCCTCCTTCCGGAGCTGCTGGAGTCGTACCGGGAGAAGTACCCGGAGGTGCAGCTGGAGCTGAGGACGGGCGCGGCGGAGCAGGCGGTTACGCAGGTGCAAAGCGGCGAGATCGATCTGGCGGTTGCGGCGTTCCCGGATGGGCCGCGCTCGAACATACAGTTTCTACCTATCGTGACCATCCCGCTTATCTTCATAGCGCCCAGACACTCCGGCGTCGTCGAGGTTCCGGTCAAGGGAGGGCGCCTGGATCTCTCCCGCGCCCCTTTGGTGCTGCCGCAGACGGGGCTTTCGCGCAGGCGCCTCGACCAATGGCTCAAGGAGCACCGCATCACCCCCAACATCACATCGGAGGTTTCCGGTAACGAGGCGATCATCGCCATGGTGCGCCTCGGGTGCGGCGTCGGCATCGTGCCGCAACTGGTGCTGGAGCGGAGCCCGTTCCGGGAGGAAGTCGTTGTTTTGGACAACGCTCCGGTTTTGAAACCGTACGAGGTCGGACTCTGCACCAGCAAGAGGACTCTGCAGCGGCCGAGTGTGAAGGCGTTCTGGCAACTGGCGGAGGAACGGTCAATGGCCTGACTCTAAAACATTCAACGCGAAGCCGCGGAGCCCAAAGGCAAAGACAAAGCCAACTGAAAAGGGATGAAAGGAAGAGACGCAGGGCATCGGGATTCTCACGACCAGTGGCTTGTTTTCCGAGCATCCCTTTTATCCGGTTTTATCCCTGTGAACCGGTCCGCTTTGTACCTTTGGGGCTTTGCGTGACATGGATTTCGCCTTGCCTTCGCTTCTCCCCTGTGCTATATAAGTTCGCTGTTTAAAATTCGCACGCCATTGCAGCCGTGCCGGTGGTGCCCGCAAAACGGGTTCCGGCATTAATGGGTGGCGGAGGGAAAACCAAAAGGAGAAAGAAAAATGTCGAACATCACCATGAAGGAACTGCTGGAAGCCGGCGTCCACTTCGGACACCAGACCAAGAGATGGAACCCGAAAATGAAGCCGTACATCTTCGGCGCTCGTAACGGGATCTACATCATCGACCTGCAGAAGACCGTAAGGCTCTTCAAGAACGCTTACAGCTTCGTGACCGACGCGGCGCAGGCTGGCGAAACCATCCTCTTCGTAGGGACCAAGAAGCAGGCCCAGGATTCCGTGGCCGAAGAGGCACAGCGTTGCGGGCAGTTCTACGTCAACGACCGTTGGCTGGGCGGCATGCTCACCAACTTCTCCACCGTAAAGCAGAGCATCGACCGTCTCAAGCGTCTGGACGCCATGATCGCTGACGGCACCATCGAGGCTTACACCAAGAAAGAGCAGCTCAAGCTCGCCAAGGAGCGCGAGAAGCTGGAGAAAACCCTGGGCGGCATCAAGGGGATGGGCAAGGTTCCGGGCGTGCTGTTCGTAGTCGACCCGAAGAACGAGGAGATCGCGGTCAGCGAAGCCAAGAAACTCGGCATCCCGGTCGTCGCCATCGTCGACACCAACTGCGACCCGGACGACATCAACTACGTCATCCCGGGCAACGACGACGCCATCCGCGCCATCCGCCTCTTGACCAGCAAGATGGCTGACGCCGTCCTCGAAGGGGGGCAGGCCCGCAACGCGCGTCTCCAGACCGGTGCCGAGGAAGAGTTCTCCACCGAGGGCGAGGAAGTGGCTGAAGAGGTTACCGCAGAGGCTTAATCGCCTCCCAGTCCGCGGCAACCGCACCACCTTTCATAAACACAATGACTAAGAAACCCGCGCCGGAAGGCGCGGGTGACTGTGGAGGATAACGTGAGCATTACAGCTGCACAGGTAAACGAACTCAGGAAAGTAACCGGCGCCGGCCTCATGGACTGCAAGAAGGCCCTGACCGAAACCAACGGCGATCACGAGAAGGCGATCGACTACCTGCGTACCAAGGGTCTGGCTGCCGCCTCCAAGAAGGCTGGCCGCGCCGCGACCGAGGGCCTGGTCGGTTCCTACATCCACGCCGGCGGCAAGATCGGCGTCCTGGTCGAGGTCAACTGTGAGACCGACTTCGTCGCCAAAAACGAGAACTTCCAGGCTTTCGTGAAGGACATCGCGATGCACATCGCCGCTGCCTCCCCGCTGTACGTACGTCGCGAGGAAGTGCCGGAAGAGCTCATCGAGCGCGAGAAGGCGATCTACCGCGAGAAGGCCAAGGAGAGCGGCAAGCCGGCGGCCATCATCGAGAAGATCCTCGAAGGCCAGATCAACAAGTTCTTCGGCGACATCTGCCTCCTCGAGCAGGCCTACGTGAAGGACCCGGACAAGACCATCCAGACCGTCCTCAACGAGACCATCGCTTCCATCGGCGAGAACATGAGCATCCGCCGCTTCGCCAAGTTCGTGCTGGGCGAAGGGCTCGCCAAGAAGGAGAATGATTTCGCGGCAGAGGTCGCCGCGGCGGCCGGCGTGTAAAACGTTCCAAACGGAGCCGGCCATGAAAATGGGCGGCTCTTTTTTTATCTGCAGCAAGGCAAATGGCCCTGCGCGGGAGGTTATCGCCCCGGCGGGCGCTCCGGGGAGGCCAGCCCGCTCCGGAACCTGTTCTGCGTGAAGGCTTTTTGCCGTCAAGAAAAGGCAAGGTGACTACGATGGCAGAACCGTATTACAAAAGAGTACTTCTCAAGCTTTCCGGCGAGGCCCTGGGGGGCGAGCAGGGGTACGGCATCGACCCCAACACCATCACCGCCATCGCCCGCGAGGTGAAGCAGGTGGTCGATCTCGGCGTCGAGCTGTGCCTGGTGATCGGCGGCGGCAACATCTTCCGCGGCGTCGCGGCCTCCTCCAAGGGGATGGATCGCGCCAGCGCCGACTACATGGGGATGCTCGCCACCATGATCAACTCCCTCGCCATGCAGGACGCCCTGGAGAAGGTCGGCGTCGACACCCGCGTCCAGTCCGCCATCGGCATGGCCGAGGTCGCCGAGCCCTACATCCGCCGGCGCGCCATCAGGCACCTGGAGAAGGGGAGGGTGGTCATCTTCGGAGCCGGCACCGGCAACCCCTACTTCACCACCGATACCGCGGCCAGCCTGCGGGCCATGGAGATCGGCGCCGACGTGATCCTCAAGGGGACCAAGGTCGACGGCGTCTACTCCGCCGACCCCAACAAGGACAAAAACGCCACCAAGTACAGCACGCTCAGCTACCTGGAAGTGCTCAGGAAGGGGCTCCAGGTGATGGACGCCACCGCGATCTCGCTGTGCATGGACAACAGCCTTCCGATCATCGTGTTCGACGTGACGACTGACGGCAATGTCGTGCGGGTTGTCAACGGCGAACCGATCGGCACTCTCGTGAAAGAAGGAGAATAGCATGATCAAGGATGTCTTCGCCGACATGAACGTCCACATGGACAAGACCATAGAATCGCTCAGGAAGGAGTACCAGAAGGTCCGCACCGGTCGCGCCAGCACTGCGCTTCTGGACGACATCAAGGTGGACTCCTACGGGACGCTCTCGCCGCTGAACCAGGTGGCCTCCCTCGCCATCCCGGAGGCGCGCACCATCACCATCCAGCCCTGGGACAGCAAGATGATCGGCCCCATCGAGAAGGCGATCATGAACGCCAACCTCGGCCTCACCCCGGCCAACGACGGCAAGCTGATTCGCCTGGTCCTCCCGCCGCTCACCGAGGAGCGCAGGAAGGACATCGCCAAGCAGTTGAAGCGTGACGCCGAGGAGGCCAAGGTTGCGCTCAGGAACATCCGTCGCGACGCCATTGACAAGCTGAAAAAGCTCGAGAAGGACAAGCAGATCTCCGAGGACGAGCTGAAGCGCGCCGAGAAGGACGTCCAGGACTCCACCAACAAGTACGTCGCCAAGTGCGACGAGGTGCTGGCCCACAAGGAAAAAGAGGTAATGGAGGTCTAAGGGACCGACAGCTCAGGGGGGAGCTCGCGCTCCCCTCGAGCGTACCCGTCCCGCCGCCACCGCTCCCTCACGTGAAACCCCCGATCCAAAGGGGATTTTTTGTTTTCAGGATGCTCATGGACAACAGCTTAGACCCGAAGAAACTCCCGAGGCACCTCGCCGTCATCATGGACGGCAACGGCCGCTGGGCCAAGCAACGCATGCTGCGCAGGATCGTTGGGCATCAAAAAGGTGTTGAAACCGTTCGGGTCATCGTCGAGGAGTGTTCGCGCCTGGGGATCGGCTACCTGACCCTGTTCGCCTTCTCCGCCGAGAACTGGCTGAGACCCAAGACCGAGGTCAAGGCGCTCATGGCGCTGTTGAAGCAGTACATCCGCAGTGAGACCGCACGGATGATGCAGAACGACATCCGCTTCAACGTGATCGGCAATCGCGCCGACCTCCCCGAGGACGTGAACCGGGAGATCCAGACCACCATCGACAGGACCGCAGGCAACGGCGGGATGCTGCTCACACTCGCCCTCTCCTACGGCAGCCGCCAGGAGATCGTCGCCGCAGCCAGGAGGCTTGCCGGAGAGGTGGCGGCGGGAAGGCTCGCGCCCGAAGAGATCGATGAGAATGCCCTCACCGGATCGCTCTTCACCGCGGGAATACCCGACCCTGACCTTCTGATCAGGACCAGCGGGGAGATGCGCATCAGCAACTTCCTGCTCTGGCAGCTCGCCTACGCCGAGCTTTATTTCACCGAGGTGAACTGGCCCGATTTCGACAGGCACGAGCTGGCGCGGGCCTTCCGCGACTACCAGTCCAGAGAGCGCAGGTTTGGCATGACCAGCGAGCAGCTGGTAGAGACGCCGTCCTAGTCCAATTCCGGGGTCGCCCCGAAGGAGTCCGCCATCAAACGACTAGCTACAGCAGCGGTCCTGCTGCCCCTCGTGATCGTTTTCATACTGAAGGCATCGGCATTCCAGTTCGCGCTGCTGGTGTTCCTGCTGGCCCTTTTGGGGTTGGACGAGTTCTACCGCATGGCGCTGCCGCAGCGGCGCGGGGAGGGACGGGCCGCCACCGTCGCCGGGGCCTGCGCCGTATTCGCGGTGTTCTCTTCCACCCCTTTGCTGCCGCTTTTGACGCTCACCGCCCTGGTGCTCGCCTTCTCCCTGGTCGCCCTGTTCCGGCTCCAGGACATCAAGCAGTCCGCGCCTGACGTCGCCCTGGTGCTGATGGGATTTCTCTACGTGCCGCTTTTGATGGGGCACCTGGTGCTGATCAGGATGCTCCCCAATGGCGTTTCCTGGCTCTTCCTGATCATGGTGATCGTCATGGCCGGCGACAGCGCCGCCTACTATGTCGGCTCCTCGCTGGGGAAACATCGCCTGTATCCGGCGGTGAGCCCGAAAAAGAGCGTGGAAGGTGCTCTGGGAGGGTTGTCCGGAAGCGTCATCGGCGCCGTGATCGCCAGGTTCACCTTCTTCCCGGAGCTGGGCATTGGCGACTGCTTCGCCGCCGCTCTCCTTCTGGGCGTGCTGGGGCAGTTGGGCGACCTGTTCGAATCGCTCATCAAGCGCAGCTGCGGGGTGAAGGACTCCGGCACCATCATCCCCGGCCACGGGGGGGTCCTGGACCGTCTGGACTCCATTTTGTTCGCCGCTCCGGCAGCTTACTACTACGCCTGTTTCCTGTTTTAGCGGCGGAGGCTGTGCCTGCCGTCTGCACCGGTCAACTTGCCGGCGTGAACCGACAAAAAAAACCGCTAGTTAGCCCGCCGCGCCACTTGACTTGAGACATCTGCGAGGGAAAATGAAAAATCTTACCGTTTTGGGCTCGACAGGATCGATCGGGGTGAGCACCCTCGAGGTCGTCGCCGCGCACCCGGACAAGTTCCGTGTGGTGGCGCTCACCGCGGGGTCGAACCTGGAGCTTTTGAAGCAGCAGATCGAGATGTTCCAGCCTGACCTCGTCTCGGTGCTTACCGCCGACAAGGCGAAGGCGCTGAGCCGCTCCCTGGCCGGCAAAAAACCCCAGATCATGCACGGTGTGGAAGGACTCATCGCGGCCGCGACCGCCGCCGAGACCACCATGGTCGTGGCGGCCATCGTGGGCGCCGCAGGTCTGGTCCCCACTGCGGCGGCCATCATGGCCGGCAAGGACGTGGCGCTCGCCAACAAGGAGACCCTGGTCACCGCCGGGCACCTGATCATGGAGATGGTGCGGGAGAAGGACGTCCGGCTCTACCCGGTCGACAGCGAGCACTGCGCGGTGTTCCAGTCGATGGCGGGGCACCGCTGTCAGGATATCCACCGGGTGATCCTGACCGCCTCGGGGGGGCCCTTTCTCAACTGGGGCAAGGAGAAGCTCGCCGGCGCCACGGTGGCCGATGCGCTGAACCACCCGAACTGGAGCATGGGGAAGAAGATCACCGTGGACTCCGCCAGCATGATGAACAAGGGGCTGGAGGTGATCGAGGCGCGCTGGCTCTTCGACATCCCGGTCGAGCGGATCGCGGTGAACATCCATCCCCAGAGCATCGTCCACTCCATGGTCGAGTACATAGACGGCAGCGTCATGGCCCAGCTCGGCGTCCCCGACATGAAAGGCCCCATCGCCTATGCGCTCACCTATCCCGGGCGTGTCGCCTGCGGGGTAAAGCCGCTCGACCTCACCGCGCTCTCGGGGCTCACCTTCCTGAAGCCGGATACGGACCGTTTCCCCGCGCTGAAGCTCGCCTACGACGCGCTGCAGGCCGGGGAGAGCATGCCCGCCGTGATGAACGCGGCCAACGAGATCGCCGTGGAGAGCTTTTTGGCGGGCCGGATCGGCTTCATGGCCATCCCGGATACCATCGCCAGGGTGATGGACCTGCACACCCCCCGCTCCCTGCACTCCATTGAAGAGGTGCTGGAAGCCGATCGCTGGGGGAGAAGGACCGCGAGGGAAGTCCTCGGCAGCACCAATTAACCTTTTACCGCCTCGTCCGTCGCCTTACGCCGCCGGGCCGGGGCGCCGGGGTGTACCCGGCCATACCGACAGAGGGACCACATGAGCATAATCTTCGCCATCATTGCCCTCGGGGCGCTGATCTTCATACATGAGCTGGGTCACTTCCTGTTCGCCAAGACCTTCAAGGTCGGGGTGGAGAAATTCTCCCTGGGGTTCGGCCCCAAGGTGATCAGCAAGCAGGTCGGGGAGACCGAGTACCTCCTCTCGGCGCTCCCCCTGGGCGGCTACGTGAAGATGGTCGGGGAGGGGGAGGACGTCGAACTCTCCGAGGAGGATCGCATGCGCTCCTTCTCCGACAAGCCGGTGCTGCAGCGCATCCTGATCGTCGCGGCCGGGCCGGTCTTCAACCTTCTTTTCGCATACGTCATCTTCATAGTCATCTACATGTTCCTGGGCGTTCCCGCCGTCACCACCAAGGTGGGCGAGGTGCTCCCGGACAAGCCGGCGGCCCGGGCCGGCATAAAGACAGGCGACGCCATCAGGAGCGTGAACGGCAGGCCCGTTACCCGCTGGGACGAATTCGCCAAGATCATCTTCGACGGCAAGGCGGTGCCGGTGCAGCTCGAGGTGCAGCGCGGCAGCTCGCTGCTCACCTTCACCATGGTGCCGGAAACGACCACCAGCAAGAACCTCCTGGGCGAAAAGGTTACCCGTCCCGTGATCGGCGTGGTCGCCGCCGGCGAGACCGTCACCGACCATTTCCCCCCCGGCGAGGCCATCGTCAAGGGGAGCGCCCAGTGCTGGAACGTCATCGAGTTGACCGTGCTTTCCCTGGTACGCCTGGTGGAGCGGGCCATTCCGCTGGACAACATCGGCGGCCCCATCATGATCGTCAAGATGGCCGGGGAGCAGGCGGCGGCTGGCGGGGTGAGTTTTCTCGCCTTCGTGGCGCTGCTGTCGGTGAACCTGGGGGTCTTGAACCTCCTGCCGGTGCCGATTCTCGACGGCGGGCACCTGGCCTTCTACCTCATCGAGCTGGTGACCGGTAAGCCGCTCAGCAAGAGGACCCGCGAGATCGCGCAGCAGGTGGGGCTCGTCCTTTTGATCAGCCTCATGATGCTGGCGTTTTACAACGACATCGCCCGCATGATCGCGAGCAAGGCGTGACCCCGTGAAGATACTCACCGTCGACACCTCCAGCAACTGCTCCTCGGTTTCCCTGAGCGACGACGCGACGCTTTTGGGCGAATGCCTCTTGGGCGAAGACCGCAGCAACTCGGGACGCCTCATGGACTCCGTCTCCGGGCTGTTGAAGGCCGCCCGGCTCACCCCCGATGCCCTCGACTGCTTCGCCGTTTCCCTGGGGCCCGGATCGTTCACCGGGGTTCGCGTCGGTATCGCCACGATAAAGGGGCTTGCCCTTGCCACCGGCAAGCCGGTGGTCGGCTTTTCCTCGCTGGCCATGCTGGCCATGAACCTTCCCTACAGCTCGGAACAGGTGGCCCCCATGTTCGACGCCCGCAAGGGGGAGGTCTACGGCGCACTGTACCGCTGCGGCGCCCTGCCGGACGCGGTGCTCCCCGACACGGTGCTTTCCCCGCGGGACTTCCTGTCCCGGGTCACACATCGCACCATCTTCGTCGGCGACGGCGCCGTTCGTTACCGCGACCTGATCCGGGACACCCTTGGAGAACTCGCCATCTTCCCCCCCTGGCACGCCAACCTGCCGCGCGCCTGCGCCGGCGCGGTCATCGCCCGCGAAGCCGCCCGGGAAGGGAAATTCACACCGCTTGCCCACCTGAACCCGACCTACCTGCGCGCCTCCGAGGCGGAGATCGCCAAGAGAAAGCGCGAGTCTCTTTAACGCCGTTTTAGTCAGTTGACAGCGATGTTTTAATGTATTATCGTGTCCATTCCTGTCTTTTCCGGTAACTGCTCTCAACCACTAAGCTTTTGGTAACACCAACAGCCGGTTTGGCGATCCTGAACAAGGTTCCCGCCGGCGCAGGGAGAACTGCATGCGTAGCGACATGATCACACAAGGGCTGGAGCGCACCCCGCATCGCGCCCTTTTGAAAGGAACCGGCCTGCCGCAAAGCGAGATGGGGAAACCCTTCATCGGCATCGCCACCAGCTTCACCGATCTCATCCCGGGACACGTGGGGATGCGCGACCTCGAGCGCTTCATCGAAAAAGGGGTCCACACCGGCGGCGGCTACTCCTTCTTCTTCGGTATTCCCGGCGTCTGCGACGGCATTTCCATGGGGCACAAGGGGATGCACTACTCCCTTCCCACCCGCGAGCTGATCGCGGACATGGTCGAGTCCGTGGCCGAGGCGCATCGCCTGGACGGCCTGGTGCTCTTGACCAACTGCGACAAGATCACCCCGGGCATGCTCATGGCGGCAGCCCGCCTGGACATCCCGTGCATCGTGGTCACCGCAGGTCCCATGATGAGCGGCCGCGGCGACGCCGGCAGGAAATACTCCTTCGTCACCGACACCTTCGAGGCGATGGCCCGCTACAAGGCCGGCGTCATCGACGACCAGGAACTCGCCCGCTGCGAGGAGAACGCCTGCCCGGGGATGGGGTCCTGCCAGGGGCTCTTCACCGCCAACACCATGGCCATCCTCACCGAGACCATGGGGATGAGCCTGCCGCGCTGCGGCACGGCACTCGCCGTCTCCGCGCTCAAGCGCCGCATCGCCTTCGCCTCCGGCGAGCGCATCGTGGACCTCGTGCGTGACAACGTCACCCCGCGCTCCATCATGACCCGCGAGGCGTTCGAGAACGCGATCCGCGTCGACCTGGCGCTGGGGGGCTCCTCCAACACCGTGCTGCACCTCCTCGCCATCGCCCACGAGGCGGGGGTGGAATTGCCGCTTGAGACCTTCGACATCCTTTCCAAAACGACTCCGCAGATCGCCTCCATGAACCCGGCGGGGGAGCACTTCATGGAGGACCTCGACGCCGCCGGCGGCGTGGCCGGCGTCATGAAGCAGCTGGGTGACAAGATTCACGACTGCCCGACCCTCATGGGGCTTTCCACCAAGGAGATCGTGGCGAGCCTGAAAGGGGTTGACGAGAGCGTGATCCGCCCGGTGGACGCGCCGGTCAAAAAGGAGGGGGCATCGCCGTCCTCTTCGGCAACATCGCTCCCGAGGGCGCCGTGGTCAAGCAGTCCGGCGTGGGGGAGAAGATGATGCAGTTTACCGGCATCGCGCGCTGCTTCGACTCGGAAGACATCGCCATGGCCGCCATCATGGAAGGGCGCATCAAAAGCGGCGACGTGGTGGTGATCCGCTACGAGGGGCCCAAGGGGGGGCCGGGGATGAGGGAGATGCTGGCTCCCACCGCCGCCATCATGGGGCTTGGCCTTGGGGACTCGGTCGCGCTCATCACCGACGGCCGCTTCTCCGGCGGCACCCGCGGTCCCTGCATCGGTCACATCTCTCCGGAGGCGGCGGTAGGTGGTCCCATCGCACTCGTGGAAGACGGAGACCAGATCGAACTCGACATTCCGTCCCGTTCCCTGAAGCTTCTCGTGAGCGACGAGGAACTCGCCAACCGGCGCGCCCGCTGGGTGGCACCCGAGCCCAAGATCAAGAAGGGTTGGCTCGCCCGCTATGCGAAGGTGGTAACCTCCGCCCACACCGGCGCCATTACCACCGCTGAATAAAACCCCGACCCCCTTTACCAAGGGGCAGAGGGAGGCCCTCCTTTCACCGGGGAGGGTCGGCCTCAGGGGAAGTCTTCATTACTAGTGATCCGGCGCTTACCGAGCGCGGGGTCGATCAATAGCGGCAGCTTTTCTGCCGCGCATGGGGGGAACAATATGAAGCTGAACGGAGCACGCATCCTGCTGGAGTGCCTCAAACGGGAGGGGGTCGACACGATCTTCGGCTATCCCGGGGGGACGGTCATCAACCTCTACGACGAGCTCTTCTCGTTCAAGGAGATCAGGCACATCCTGCCCAGGCACGAGCAGGCCGGCGTCCACGCCGCCGACGGCTATGCACGCGCCACCGGCAAGGTCGGCGTCGCCATCGCCACCTCGGGGCCCGGCGCCACCAACACCATCACCGGTATCGCCACCGCCTACATGGACTCCATCCCGATGGTGATCATCACCGGGCAGGTCCCCACCGCCCTCATCGGCAACGACGCCTTCCAGGAAGCCGACATCATCGGCATCACCCGTCCCTGCACCAAGCACAACTTCCTGGTGAAGGACGTCAAGGATCTCGCCACCATCATGAAGAAGGCGTTCTACATCGCCCGCACCGGCCGTCCCGGCCCGGTCCTGGTCGACCTCCCCAAGGACGTCCAGATCGCCCAGACCGAGTTCCACTACCCCGAGAGCGTGGAGATCCGCGGCTACAAGCCGACCGTCGAGGGGCACCCGAAGCAGATAGAGAAGGCGGTCACCATGATCATGCAGGCGAAGAAGCCGGTGATCTACGTGGGGGGGGGCGTCATCCTCGGCAACGCGGCGGCGGAACTGGTCGCGCTTGCCAAGCGCCTGGGGATCCCGGTCACCACCACCCTCATGGGGCTTGGCTCCTACCCGGAAAACGACCCGCATTCCCTGGGGCTTCTCGGCATGCACGGCACCTACTACGCCAACATGGCCGTGTCCCACTGCGACATGCTGATCGCCATCGGCGCGAGGTTCGATGACCGCGTCACCGGCAAGATCGCCTCCTTCGCTCCCCACGCGAAGATAGTTCACGTCGACGTCGATCCGACCTCCATCAAGAAGAACGTCCGCGTCGACCTCCCCATCGTCGGCGACGTGCGCGACGTCCTCGTGAAGATGCTGAAGGTGGCCGACGAGATCGGTCCGGACGCGAAGGCCTGCCAGGCGGCACTCGCCCCCTGGATCGCCGAGATCGACGAATGGAAGCAGAAGCACCCGATGACCTACAAACAGGCCACCTCGGTGATCAAGCCGCAGTACGTGATCCAGAGGCTGCGCGCCCTTTCCGACCCGGATGCCATCGTGGCCACCGACGTCGGGCAGCACCAGATGTGGACCGCGCAGTTCTTCGGTTTCACCACCCCGAGGACGCTTCTCTCCTCCGGCGGCCTCGGCACCATGGGCTTCGGCCTCCCCGCCGCCATGGGGGCGCAGGCCGGCTTCCCGGACCGCCAGGTCATGGTGGTCTGCGGCGACGGCGGTTTCCAGATGAACATGCAGGAACTCGCCACCATCGTGCAGAACCGTCTCAACGTAAAGATCGTCATTCTGAACAACAACTTCCTGGGCATGGTACGCCAGTGGCAGGAGCTCTTCTTCGACAAGCGCTACTCCTCGACCTGCATGGAACTTCCGATCGACTTCATCAAGCTCGCCGAGGCCTTCGGGGCCACCGGCCTGCAGGCCACCAAGGTGGAAGAGGTGGACGAGGTCATCAAGAAAGGGTTCGCAACCAAGGGACCCGTTCTGATGGAGTTCAAGGTCGCACGCGAGGAGAAGGTGCTGCCGATGGTCCCGGCCGGCGCCTCGCTGACCGAGATGGTGCTTGCCAGCTAATTTGCCAACTGCCTTAGGAGGGTAACATGAGACATACCATTGCTGTTCTGGTCGAGAACGAGTTCGGCGTTCTCTCCCGCGTGGTCGGACTTTTTTCCGGGCGCGGCTTCAACATAGATTCGCTCACCGTGGCTCCCACCAACGACGAGGCGCTCTCCCGCATCACCCTGGTGACCCGGGGCGACGAGCAGATCATCGAGCAGATCACCAAGCAGCTCAACAAGCTGATCGACGTGATCAAGGTCATCGACTTCGAGCCGGAGCACGCCATCGAGCGCGAGATGGTGCTGGTCAAGGTCTCCGCCGAGGAGCAAAGCCGCGCCGAGGTTCTGAGGATCGCGGACATCTTCCGCGCCAAGGTCATCGACGTCACGCCGAAGTCCTACACGCTGGAAGCGACCGGCGCCCCCGCCAAGGTGAGCGCCATGGTCGAGCTTCTGCGCCCCCTGGGGCTCAAGGAGCTGGTCAGCACCGGTCCGGTGGTGATCGGGCGCGGCGCGAAGGCCTGGAAGGGGTAATAGCTTCTTTTCATTGCATGTAAGGCCGTTTTCGGGCATACTCCCGCATTGGTGCGCGGGCAGTCCGGAAACGGCCTTTTTCTGTCCGGTCCCGCAGGGGTCAGCCGGCTCCGGCACGAATACTTTTCAAGAGGTACCAGATGCGCAACACAAATACCCCGGTCGCTGTCGAGGGGTACCCGTTCATTGCCGGTTTCGCCGCCGTCGCGGCCCTGCTGGCGCTGCTTGGTCAGTTCCTGCATTTCGGCTTTTTCTTCCCCGCTGCGCTTTTCGCGCTGCTCTCCCTGTTCTCCGTTTTCTTCTTCAGAAACCCCGAGCGCGTTACCCCTCCCGGTGAGAACGTCGTGGTGGCTCCCGCCGACGGCGAGGTGATCTTCCTGGGGAAGGTGACCGAACCGCACACCGGCGCCGAAATGGAGAAAATCAGCATCTTCATGTCCGTCTTCAACGTGCACGTGAACCGCGCGCCGCTCACCGCCAAGGTCGTGGACGATTTCTACACCAAGGGGAAATTCTACGACGTGCGCGACGAGCGCGCGACGTTCGAGAACGAGCAGCAGGGGCTGGTGCTCGAGACCGATAAAGGCCTCAGGATGGTGGTTGTACAGGTGGCGGGGCTCATCGCGCGGCGGATCGTCTGCTACGCCAAGGCCGGTGACCGGCTGACCCGCGGGCGCAGGTACGGCCTGATCCGCTTCGGGTCGCGGCTCGACGTCTACCTGCCGCTGGGTACCGGCATCGACGTGGTGATGGGACAGAAAACGGTTGCCGGTGAAACCGTGCTGGGGATACTGCCGTGAGCGAAGAGAGACCGAAAGTAGAAAGGGAAGGGATGCGCAAGGGGATCTACATCCTCCCCAACCTGTTCACCGCCGGGAGCCTGTTCGCCGGCTTTTACTGCATGGTGTCCACCGTGAACGGCGACTACCGGACCGCCGCGCTCTGGATCCTGGCCTCCTCCATCTTCGACGGTCTCGACGGCAAGGTGGCACGCCTGACCGGCACCGCGAGCAAGTTCGGCGTCGAGTTCGACTCCCTGGCCGACGTGGTCTCCTTCGGCGCCGCGCCGGGGCTCCTCATGTACTGCTGGGCCTTGAAACCTTTCGGACGGCTCGGATGGCTGGCAGGCTTCCTGTTCCTGGCCTGCGCGGCGCTGAGGCTCGCGCGCTTCAACGTACAGGTGGAAACGGTGGAGAGCAAACGCTTCGTCGGACTCCCGACGCCGGCCGCTGCCAGCATGGTCTCGGCCACGGTGCTCTTCTTCTACCACATGGGGTGGCCCGCCTCGTACAACAAGCTCGCGATTTTGGTGTTGATCTACTTCCTGGCCCTGCTCATGGTTTGCAACGTCAAGTACTACTCCTTCAAGGACCCGAGCCTGATCAAGAGGCAGCCCTTCGCCCTCCTGGTGCTGGCGGTGCTCCTTTTGATCGTCATCGCAGCCGAGCCGGTGATCATGCTCTTCACCATCTTCATCTGCTACATCCTTTCCGGCCCCATCGGCTTCGTGATCACCTATCCGCGCCGTCGCCGTCTCGAACGCGCCATGCACCGCGGCCACGAGGAGATGAGGAAGAACCATTAAAGCACGTTCTAGGTTCCAGGTTCCAGGTTCCACGTTAACCGGAACGGCCGGTTGTGCCGGCGCGTCAAATTGCAGTTTCACCTGCCCAAAAGAACACGGCGTTGTCATGGCGACAACGCCGTTTTAGTACCCGCTTTACCGAAATAAAACAAAAAGCGCTTGACAGCCGTCGGTCCCTTTTTTATTATCTCCCCAAAACTAAAGGCAGTGATGAGGAGTAGTAGCCTTTCCCTTCCCCTACAGAGAGCCGGTGGTTGGTGCAAACCGGTGAGGAAGCAGGTGAACTCGCCTTGGAGCCGTCGCAGTGAAGAACGGTCGTTCTATTCCTGACAGGGAGACGGCCGGGTCCTAGCTGCAGCCGTCAGCCCGCGTGAAGGGCGCAAGAGGTCCGTCTTTAGACGGATGAACGAGGGTGGTACCGCGGAAGCTTTCAAAAGCCTTCGCCCCTTACTGGGGCGGAGGCTTTTTTTATTTCGGCCTGCTGGTCTTTGCCACCTCATCTGCTTTAATTAGCAGGCGGGGGAGGGCAGGCTAACGAAGCAGCATAACCACACAAGGGGGAAGCGCAAGTGAACAACACGGAACCGAAGACCATCAAGATCTTTGACACCACGCTCAGAGACGGGGAGCAGTCCCCGGGCGCCAGCATGAACATCGAGGAGAAACTCCGACTTGCCAAGCAGCTCCAGAAACTGAACGTGGACGTCATCGAGGCGGGTTTCCCGATCGCCTCCGAGGGGGATTTTGAGGCGGTTAAAAAGGTGGCCCAGACCATCAAGGGGCCGGAGATCGCCGGTCTTTGCCGCGCCGGTTTCAAGGACATCGATCGCGCCTGGGAGGCCCTCAAGTACGCCGAGGACAAGGGGCGCATCCACACCTTCATCGCCACCTCCGATATCCACATGAAGTACAAGCTGCAGATGACCCCCGCCCAGGTCCTCGAGGCCGCGGTGAAAGGGGTGAAGCGCGCCCGCTCCTACACCGCGAACGTCGAGTTCTCCTGCGAGGACGCGGTCCGCACCGATCTCAAATTCCTGGCCGAGGTGGTGGGTGCCGTCATCGACGCCGGCGCGACCGTGGTCAACATCCCCGATACCGTCGGCTACACCATCCCCTTCGAGTACTTCAACATCATCAAGTACCTGAAGGACAACGTGAAGAACATCGAGGATGCAGTCATCTCGGTTCACTGCCACAACGACCTCGGCCTCTCGGTCGCCAACTCCATCGCCGCCGTTCAGGCGGGCGCGGGGCAGGTCGAATGCACCATCAACGGCATCGGCGAGCGCGCCGGCAACTGCTCCCTCGAGGAGTTCGTCATGGCCATCAGGACCCGCGGCGACATCCTCCCCTTCAAGACCAACGTGGTCACCGAGCAGCTCACCCCGGCCAGCCGCCTCTTGACCCAGGTGACCGGCATCGCGGTGCAGCAGAACAAGGCCATCGTCGGCGCCAACGCCTTCGCCCACGAGGCGGGGATTCACCAGCACGGCATGCTGATGGACAAGTCGACCTACGAGATCATGACCCCCGAGTCGGTGGGCCTGAAGGCGAGCGCCCTGGTGCTCGGTAAGCACTCCGGCCGCCACGCCTTCAAGAAGAGGCTGGAGGAGCTGGGGCACGACCTCGACGAGGAAGCGCTGAACAAGGCGTTCACCCGCTTCAAGGCCCTCGCCGACCTGAAGAAGGAGGTCTACGACGAGGATCTCGACGCCATCGTCGCCGACCAGACCAAGAAGATCGATGAGAAGTACAAACTCTCCCACATCACCGTGACCTGCGGCTCCTTCGCTGTCGCCACCGCCACCGTGCAGATGGAGATCGACGGCATGCAGGTGCGGACCGCGGAACTGGGTGATGGCCCGGTCGACGCGACGCTGAAGGCGATCAAGAAACTCGCCAAGCGCGACGCACAGCTTTTGCAGTACAACGTCGGATCCATCACCGGCGGCACCGATGCGCTTGGTGAGGTCACCGTCCGGATCACCGAAGGGGAGCGCACCCCCGTCGTCGGTCGGGGCGCCTCCACCGACATCATCGAGGCCTCGGCCAAGGCGTACATCGACGCCCTGAACAGGCTCTATTTCGCCACCGAACGCGACGTCGAATCGCTCTAGCTCTAAACGTACCTAGCTCAGATGTTAAGCCCCGTTGCAGCAGTTCTTCGCTGCAACGGGGCTTTTTACGTTTCTTAACTGACTATTCTTTGTTGTTGAGGAGTATTTGTGTCTCCAGTTTGTGGTTAATTGTCCATTAAAGATTTGGAATTATATAATATTAAATGTCATTGCCTTCTTAGCCAGGTTGTGTAATTTCTATGAGATTGAATCATTTTAACTGGTTCAATAAATTTGGTTAAAAGGAGGAGTTAAATGGGATCAGGCTGGGGTAAAAAGTTCTTGTATCTCGCGATGACAGTATTTCTGGCCGCACTTGTTGCCGCCTGTGGTGGTGGAGGAGGCGGCTCGTCGACGGCAACGGTAACCGGTTCGGCGAATTTTCCCGTTGCTGACAATGTATTGGCGAAGCGGGTCGCAGCAGTTGCAACCGATGCCGGTGTTTTCGTTGAAGCGTATAGCCTTGACGGCAAACAGGTTGCTCAAGTCAACCCTACAGCTGATACGACTCTTCCGGAGAACCAGCGGATCTATAGCTATTCGATTCCGGGGTTGAAGGTTAACACGGACTACGTGATTAAGGTTCGTCGTGGCAGCCAGGTGCTTAAAAAGCTGATCGAAAAAGATTCTGTCGTTCCGGGTGTCGTTGCTGGACAGACCGTCGACGCAATCACCACCGCCGCTGTTGTGGTCGCTTCGCAGAAACTCTCGACTCCCGAGGCCCCTGTTGTCCTTGGCGACCCCCTTCCAGCGGGTAAGACGGTTGGGAGCGTTTCCGCTACCCTGGTGACGATTCAGCCGGCGCTGATTGAGACCAGCATCTCCGCGGCGGTCAAGGGAGGCAGGGACGCTCTGACCGACACCAGCGTAAGCTATGCCAACCTTTACAACATGGTCGTCGTCGCGGTTAGCACCCCGGGCGTCGGCAGCGTGGATAGCGTTCTGAGCGGCGGCACCGCGATATCGGTTCCGCTTTTCAACGCAGAGGCTCCCACCGCACCTGCCGTTTTCAGCAACATCTCGAGCAGTTCGGCAGGCAGCATCGCGTCCTCTTCCGGCGACGCCTACGTTCCCCCTACAAGTGGCACTGAAACAGCTGCCATGTACGTACAGCAAGCAAAGCAGTATCTCGCCAAACAGGACATCGCCAACGCGAACAAATGCTTTGAGCTTGCGCTTGCTGCCGACTCCTCCAGCGCGGAAGCTAACGTCGGTGGCGCCCTCACCAGCGGCTTGATGATCATGGACGATGCCGATTTCAAGGCGATCGCCGCGAAATGGGAAGTGGTCTACCCTTCGGTAACCCAGGTCATGCAAGGGACCAGCCCGGTCCGGCTTCCCTTTGGCAACATGACGTCACTTCATTTCACCGGTGGCCAGCTCACAGCCGCAAAGCGGACTGCCAAGACCGCAGCGTTGACCACCGTGGCGAGCGCGCCCGCTGCCGTAAAAGCGCTTGCGGTAATAAAGGAATTGACCGCACTGCTGCCGCAGCAAAAAACCGGGTTCAAATCGGTTGCCAAGGAACTGGGTCTCGTTCCGAGCACGGCGCCGAGCGTCTCCGAGATGCAGGCGATGATCGACAATGTCATCATCCCTCGCTTCGATACCATCATTGCGCGGCTGCAAAAGGCTGAGGCGGCAACCAATAACTCATTCACCATTACCGCTGCAATGCAGGGGAATCCGCTCTACGGGCAGAACGTTGTCCTTGGTACCGGCGAATACTATGCGCTGGATGCAGCGCTCAATGCGATCCAGGTACTGTTCAAGTTCTCCACAGCCTACAGCTTTGACGTCCCGTCTGGATACACCTATGACACCATTGCCCAGGACCCACTGGCGATGATCAACAACTCGGGCGTGTTCGTGCTTAAGAGCGATGGTAAGGCGAAGATGGCTGCTGGCCTTGACTATGCGAGGAAGGCGACGGCAAAGTCCATTCTCGCCTTCAACGAAATCAAGGGGAGAGCCTACGGCGTCGGTGCGGTCGATATAGCCACCTGGACGCAGACCCAGAAGGATGACTTCACCAACGCCCTCAACAATATCACTACCGCATTGGCGGGGCCCTCGACCATAACCATTGACGGGGCCTCCATACGGGTTGATCTCACTAAGTTCTTCACCAACCCGCTGGACCGCAGCAATCTGCCGACCTTCGCCTATGATGTGCCCAGAAACGCTTCCCTCTCGCTTAAGTATATGGACCCCGTCGCAGCTGAATATCCTAGCCCGTGGGATCCGAATTACATGGAACTAACCGTCTGCGACGTCTACCCGACCAGCGACCTTCCTGATTACACCCTAAACGGCATTCTTCCTGGCAATAGTGCTGCAAGTAACGTCGCCGGATTCAACGGCATCCTCCCCATGGCCAGTGGGAAGCTTTTGTCACACCGACTGTACGACTACGCCGCTGGTGTCGCTACGGACGGGACGAGTGTTTACGTCGTCGATTATAATTGGACGGATAACCTCTGTGAAATTAAGAAGATAAACCCGGCTACCGGTGACGTGTCTACTTATGCCACTGGGAGCACCTGGCTTGGCTTAATTTTCTGGTATCAGGGTCAGTTGTACACTGTGACTGAAAGCGTGAGCCAGACTGGTGCAAGCTACGGGTTCGCCCCGGTCAATGTCAATG
Organism: Geomonas subterranea; assembly: GCF_019063845.1. NCBI lineage: Bacteria > Pseudomonadati > Thermodesulfobacteriota > Desulfuromonadia > Geobacterales > Geobacteraceae > Geomonas > Geomonas subterranea. The sequence continues at coordinate 1,932,116 of NZ_CP077683.1, read as the reverse complement.
GAAGCACTTACACCGTCGGTTCCCCGATACAAACGATTGTTCCACAGAATTGGTATGGGATCACTGCCGTTACAGCGAATGGCACAGACATCTACTACGGAACGTGGTGGGATAGCTGGGATGGCTTTACCTTTAATCATCAGTATGAGGTCCGTAAAGTGAGCAACGGCCAAGATACCTCTACTGGAATGCATCCGACGAACCGTTCAGACGTGCTCACCATCAGCAATGGTTATCTTTACGCTGGTAGCGACAAATTTGACCTTAACACCAAAGAACTGGTGGCATCTTATGTCGACATGGGTTTCAAAGCATTTGTCGGCGGGTACTTCTACAAGGTCAAGAACGACAGGATCATCAAGTTCTATGGGACTCCGAGCAAGGGGCTGGCCAAGTCCTTGCGTTTCCTTTAACTGCTCTATGTTCCGGGGTGGCGCTATGCCACCCCGGTTTCTCCCACAATCGAAGGCCTACTTATGACCCTGCAGTTCTGCCGTCTTCACCGCCTGGTATATCTCCTTTGTTTCATTTTCCTGGCTTCCCCCCCCCCGGTGTCAGCTTTCAGCGACCTCCTTGCCGGCACTCTTATCGATGGCGGCACCTCCGCGCTGGGGCGAGGCGGCATGGAACGGTTGCCCAGCCGTCAGGAAACCCTTGATTTCAACTCCCCTTTGTATCTCGACAGCAACGGGAAGTATCGCGTTGAAGCTGCTTACGAATACCAGCCGACCGCCTACATCTACAGCGGCCGTTGGGAGGGGAGCAAGGCCACTTCAGACCGACTGGATCTTGCCGGTGCCGCTCCCTTCTCCATCTGGGGCGGCAACCTGGAGGGGAGCATAGCCGCCGGCTACGGGTACCGTGCTTCGACTGTGCGTGCTGACAGTGAGATAGAAGAACTTCATTTTCATACCTCCGACCATTTTGACTGGGGCGCAGCGGGAACCGCGTTGAAGATCCGGGACCGGGTGTCTTTCGGCATCTCATTGCTAGATTCGGATTATCGACGCAAGGTTGAAGTGCCGTGCGAGCTTGAAGTAGGCGTGGCACCATGGCTGAAAATTGGCTACAGGCGCTCCTATCTTGATTTTGCTTCCAATGTTGACGTGTCCATATCGGGTCATTATGGTAACCTGCCTCTGCACCTGCAGCAGGAGCTTAACCAGATTGGCGGCACCGTGGACCTCAAGGGGGTGCACCTGAAGTACTACCAGGATGTTCAGAAACCCCGGAACAGAGACGGTGAGGCAAGAGTTGACCTGCCGGGGGGATACTACCTGGTAGGTAGTTATTCTGATCTTGATGCGGACCTGATGGATGTGGAGTTCACTGCAGACGGGAATCCAGGGGGGAGACTCAAGGCCGGCTTACAGAAGAGGCAGTACCGTGTGGGCGCCGGATGGCAGGTGTCGGAGCGCTGGAGCGCGGAAATCAATTACCGACGCATGGAACTCGACCTTGATGGCGGCGGTTATGCAAATTCACGCGCTGTAGTTGATTTCTGGCCATCGCTTCTGATCGGTAATTACAACTACATAGCCTCCGCCCGAATAGATTCCAGCCAGTACCACGCCTCCGCGGAATACCGGGGAGAGCGGTTCCAATTCAGTACCGGGCTTCAGTATCTGGATATCCGCCCAGCAGCCAAGATAGACTACTGGCGCAGCCAGTTCCTTGGATTAGGTACGGCGGGTGCCGGCACCACGGAGCTTGCCGTTGATAGAATTCAGATGCTGTTTTTGGCCTTCGGTGTCGGTTACCAGTTTAACAAGCTTCAACTTCGCTACGCTTTTGGTCAATTCATTCCGTTCAATGCCCACGACAAGGAGCCGGAGCCGTCCACGCCCGACACAGGATCCGGAGATGGGGGCAATCCCTTTTCGTCTGCGTGGGATAAGGTCAGGCATTACCCCGGCGGCGGTGTACACAGGATCCAGCTCTCTGTCTCTTTCTGAACCCTGAGGAGGCCCGCTTTTCTGCGTGCCTCCTGAGAGGAAACCTCCCCAATTACATTTCTTCTTTACGTTTTACTGTAATTGTTTTTCCTGCTGTGAAATGTTAATCTTCATTTCTCTAAATCTTTTGCCTCACCATCCGATCCATTACAGGTGACAACCATGTCCAGCGGGATCCGCTTTTGCCTTGTCGCTCTGACTTTAGCCCTGACCTCTCTGACAGTGCACGCCTTCGCCAAGAAACCGGCGGAGCTGTGGGCCTTGTTTCACTTCGACGGTTCCGCTTTCGTAGCCGGTAAGCCTGCACCGCTGTCGCCCTTTGTCGCAGTGCGGGAAGGTTTCCTTCCGGTGGTCGAAACCAAGGAAGAGCGCATCAGGGAAGCAAAACTGCCCGACGGTGCGGGGGCCCTGGTTGGCGTCTGCTACGTGCAGTCTTACGGCGGAAAGCTGAAACCGGCAGGGGGGTACCACCCTGTTCCGATGCTCGAGGTTCCCATCCTGGTTGGCGGGAAACCGGCGGCAGCGGCACAAACCGACGGTGACGGTTACTTTGTGACGGAGCTCCCCGCCGGCAGCTACCAGGTCGGTAACCAGCGGGTCGAGGTGAAGGTGGAAAACGGCAAAACAAGTTTCATCCCACTGCGCGTGGGGAAAAGGATGGTGGACTAGTGGCAAAACTTGGCTCTGTTGGGTTACTCTTCTTAGCACTGCTCTTCCCGGCGGTCGTTTCCGCCTCGTCGCTGGATGATTATTACTTGTCGAAGTTCGGGCAGCAGGCCCAACTGACCAAGGCCCTGCAGAGCGTGTTTGGCGTTCAGAGCTATCACGCCGAACGCTGCCGCACTGATTTGTACCGTAACTTGAAGCGCGACTTCATTTCCCTGCAGCCGGCAACTCAGAAGACGCTGGCCAAGTACGTCGGAAGGCCGACGCTGTCGGGGCAGTCATCCCCCACGTCCTCTCCGAGCTACAGTTCGGCGCACTTTACCGTCCACTACACCACTACAGGCGCCGACGCTCCCGACCTCACCGACCTCGATGCCGACAGCGTGCCTGACCATGTGGAGCGGGTCGCGGCGGTGTTCGAGGAGGTCTACGCCGCCGAGGTCACCACCATGGGATACCGTCCTCCCCCGGTAACATCGAAATACGACGTCTACCTTCAGGACCTCACCACGCAGCAAGCCTACGGGTTTACCTCTGAAGACCGGGTTCCTACTGCGCCGGCTGTCTCTGTCGGAAGTTACATACAGATCGACAAGGCGTTCAGTGACTCTATGTTCACCGTCAACGGTCTCTACACTGCGGACCAGATGCTTCAGATAACGGCGGCTCACGAATTCCACCACGCCATCCAGTTCGGCTATAACTATTACTTCGACATCTGGTACGGCGAGGCCACCTCCACCTGGATGGAAGACCAGGTCTACGATGGCGTCAACCAGTGCTACAGCTACCTCACCGACTATGTGCCGCTTGGCTCCACCATTTCGCTCAATGCAGCTCTCAACGGCGGCTCCGAGTACGGCCGCTGGATATTCAACCGTCACCTGGCGGAACAGCACGACACCCAGAACACCTCGGTGGTCCGCTCGATCTGGGAAAAACTCGGTACCCTCTCTCCAACCAGCAGCCCGAAGACCTCCGCCGGTGACCTGCAGATGCCGCCGGTGATCGATTCGGTGCTGGTGAACTCGTACGGCAGTTCCCTGGCCGCAGACTTCCTGGGCTTTGCCAAGAAGGTTTATGCCAGGAACTGGTCAAGCCATGTTGCCGACCTCAACAGGATTCCGGCCGCCAGCATCGCTGCCAGCTATTGGAGCTACCCGGTCCCTTCCCACGTAGTCACGATGCCGCATTATACCTTCGCCTTTTACCGGTTCGTCCCGTCGGCCGGCGTGACGAATCTTCTCCTTACTTTCACCAAAACAACCGGTGCACAGGTGTCGGTGCTGAAAAAGTCAGGCGGCGTTATCAGCGAGGTTGCAGCCAATGACGGTGGTGCTTCCTACACGGTCACCGGCTTCGGTTCCCTCAACCCAGCGACCGACGAGGTGGTAGTGGTGCTTGCCAATACCACCAACGTTGACGGGCATCAGGTGAGTTTCAGCACCGACGGCAGTACCTCGACTACCACCGAACCGAACGTCAACACTGGCGGAAACACTGGCGGAAGCACTGCCAGCGGCGGAGGCGGCGGGGGAGGGTGCTTCATCGCGACGGCGGCATACGGGAGCTACCTGCACCCGAAGGTCGCCGAGCTTCGGGCCTTTCGCGACCACTACCTCATGACCAACGCTCCGGGCCGGCTCTTCGTGGCGGCGTACTACCGGCTCAGCCCGCCGATCGCCGACGTGATCGCACGGCACGAGTGGATGAAGGGGGGGGTGCGCTGCCTGCTGTTGCCGCTGATCCTGGCGGTCGAACATCCGGCGGCGGCACTGGCGCTGCTACTGTTGGTGCTGGTGGCTTCTCTGCGTTGGGGCGCACTTTACCTGAAGGGGAGGGCGCGGGAGGCTGCCGCGGCCTGACTCCGCCCTCACCCCTGCCCCTCTCCCGAAGGGCGTGGGGCAGGTGGTGTGTTGTTATTGTGAAGAAGCGGGCGAATGATTATTCCCCCTACAGGTCTTGTGTGCGCAGCGGGGGGGCATCGTGCGCCTCGTGCAAGGCAATAGAGTTTACCTGAGTGTCGGGTGTGACGACAAAAAAAGGCCCCGCCGGAATCCCGGCGGGGCCTTTTTTGACGCTCGAGGCTAACGCTTAGCCAATCTTCTTGACGTTTGCAGCCTGCAGACCTTTCGGACCGTTGGTCACGTCAAAGGAGACAGCCTCCCCTTCAGCCAGGGACTTGAAGCCTTCCCCGGTGATCGCGGAGAAGTGCACGAACACGTCCTCGCCGTTCTCCTGCTCGATGAAGCCGAATCCTTTCGCGTCGTTGAACCATTTAACTTTGCCCTGTGCCATTTTCCTGCCTCCTTTTCTAACCTCCGGAACTCTGCCGGATCTACGTTTGATGCTGCAATTTCCGGAAGGTTCTTGGGCTGGAAATGGCTCAAAGTGGCGGTAACCCTTTGGCTTTTCGGCGCGGCAAACTTCCAGAACTAGCTGCTGGAATAAAAATTAACATCGTGTAATAACCTTGTCAAGAAAATATTTACAAAACACTTTTTTCTAACGGCCTCTCCTAAAAGGTGTTTAACCGCCTAATGAAGGCTATGAGCAGCCCGTAGTGCTGATGGTGGAAGCGGAAGGCGATGCGCGGCAAATCAAGCAGATCCGGCTCGTCGGCCTCCTCCGGGCGTGCACTAATGAGCTCGATGCGGCTCCCTTCTAATCTCAATTCCGGGAATTCGTTCTCCAGCATTTCGATCTGCTCCTGCATGAGAACCTTGGTGAGCCGGATGATGAGCTCGCCGTTCACGAAGCGAATAGAATGATAGTTGGTGTAGAATTCGTCGATGACCTGGACCGCCTCCTCGTAGCTCTTGGTGACGGTGAAGATGGAGAAGTCCTCGGCCGAGATGAACCCCATAACCAGCAGTCTTTCCTTGATGAAGCGGAAGAACTGCTCCCAGTACCCTTCCTCGTTGTCCACCAGAACCAGCGGTTTGGGTGAAGTCTTCCCCGTCTGCACTAGTGTGAAGACCTCCATCGCCTCGTCCAGCGTGCCGAACCCTCCCGGGAAAACCGCGATGGCGTCGGATTCCTTTACGAAGGCGACTTTGCGGTTGAAGAAGTACTTGTAGGTGATCAGCCTCGGGTTCTTGAGCATGATCGGGTTAGCGCTCTGCTCGAAGGGGAGCTTTATGTTGGCGGCGAAGGATGCCTCGCTGCCGGCCCCTTCGTTGCCGGCCTGCATGATCCCGCCGCCACCGCCGGTGATGATCATGTATCCCTTGTCCGCCAGCAGGCGGCTGAAGGCGATGCACTTCTTGTACATCTCCTCTTCCGGAAGGGTGCGCGCCGAGCCGAAGATGGTGACCTTCTTCTTCTGGCGGTAGGGCGCGAACACCGTGGTGGTGTAACGCATCTCCTTCATGGTGTTGCTCAAAAGCTTCAGATCCGCCAGATAGCTGGTGTCCTGCCCCGCCTTGAGCGCGGCAACGATCATCTCGCGTGTCTGCTCGGGATGATGTATCCCCCCCGCCTTCTCCATCAGATCATCGATCATCCGGTCGATTTCATTGTTTGTCCTGTTGAAACGAAGTTGCATACGAGGCTCCCTGTTGGATTGAGGGGGCCATTATAGCACGGGTATATCCACAGGCAAATGTTTAATAACATTGAACAATTATTAGTTTGATTTGTTGCTGTTATTTTATTATCTTGGCACCTGTGAAAAACCAATCCACCTTTAAAAGGAAGCGCAATTTATGGGTATGACTACGGCTCAAAAGATATTCGCGGCCCATCTGGTTGATGAGCCTTTTGCAGGAACCAAAGTCCTCGGCATCGACGTGGTTATGTGCCATGAGATCACCACTCCGATCGCCATCGCCGACCTCATGGCGCGCGGCAAGGACCGGGTCTTCGACAACACCAAGATCAAAGCGGTTATCGATCACGTGACCCCCAGCAAGGACTCCAAGACCGCCACGCAGGCGAAAATGCTCAGGGACTGGGCGCGGCGCCACGACATCAAGGACTTCTTCGACATCGGCGCCAACGGCGTCTGCCACGCCCTCTTCCCGGAGAAGGGCTTCATCCGTCCCGGCAACACCGTGATCATGGGCGACTCGCACACCTGCACCCACGGCGCCTTCGGCGCCTTTGCCGCCGGCGTCGGCACCACCGACCTCGAGGTGGGGATCCTGAAGGGGGTCTGCGCATTCCGCGAGCCCAAGACCATCAGGATCAACCTCAACGGCACCCTCCCCAAAGGGGTGTACGCCAAGGACGCCATCCTGCGCGTCATCGGCGAACTCACCGTGAACGGCGCCACCGACCGGGTCATCGAATTCGGCGGCCCCATCGTCGACGCCATGACCATGGAGTCCAGGATGACCCTGTGCAACATGGCCATCGAGGCGGGGGGGACCTCCGGCATCTGCGCCCCCGACCGCGTCACCGTCGACTACCTCTGGCCCTTCATCTCCGACTCCTTCGCCTCCAAGGAAGCGGCCGTCGCCGAGTACAGCAAGTGGGCTTCCGATGCCGACGCCGAGTACGACAAGGTGATCGACCTCGACCTCTCCACCCTGACCCCGCTCTGCACCTTCGGGTACAAGCCGGACCAGGTGAAGAGCATCGACGAGATGGCCGGCCAGCCGGTTGACCAGGTCTACCTCGGTTCCTGCACCAACGGCCGCCTCGAGGACCTGAGGGTCGCAGCCCAGATCCTGAAGGGAAAGAAGATCGCCCCGACCGTGCGCGGCATCCTCTCCCCGGCCACCCCGCAGATCTACAAGGACGCGGTTGCCGAGGGGCTGATCCAGATCTTCATGGACGCCGGCTTCTGCGTCACCAACCCGACCTGCGGCGCCTGCCTGGGGATGAGCAACGGCGTCCTGGCCGAGGGGGAGGTCTGCGCCTCCACCACCAACCGCAACTTCATGGGGCGGATGGGCAAGGGGGGGATGGTCCATCTCCTGTCGCCGGCGACCGCCGCCGCCTCCGCCATCGAGGGGAAGCTCGCCGACCCGCGCAAGTACCTGTAAGGCAATTGACAATTGATAACTGACAATTGGCGGTGAAGCCGAACCGCTCAATCGATGACAATTGATAATTGACGACACAAGGCTGAACACGACCACATTGAGCGGGCAGTTCCCCGCTAGACTAGGAGACCGATATGAAAACATTTGGCGGCCCGGCCCTTTTCCTGGACCGTAGCGACATAAACACCGACGAGATCATCCCGGCCAAGTACCTGACCGAGATCACCAAGGAGGACCTCAAGCCGTACCTCCTGGAGGACCTCAAGCTCCCCGGCTTCGACCCCAAGAGCGACAAGACCTACGGCGCCGGCGCCGTGGTGACCCGCGCCAACTTCGGTTGCGGCTCCTCCCGCGAACACGCCCCCTGGGTTTTCGAGGTCAACGGCATCAACGTGGTCATCGCCCAGTCCTTCGCCAGGATCTTCCGCCAGAACATGTTCAACTGCGGCATGGCCGCCATCGAGCTTTCTCCCGAGAAGATCGACCAGCTCTTCACCTATGCCGGCTCGGCCGACGCCAGTATCGAGGTGGACGTTGCCAACAGCACCCTCACCATAAAGGGGGGGGGGCGCGAGGAGTCGATGCAGTTCGATATCTCTCCTTTTGACAAGGCGCTGGTTCTTGCCGGCGGCTGGGTTGACTACGCGGACAGCAAGTACTGACCCGCACCGTTAACACCTGAATCATGAATGCAACGAGGCAGGAGACTACGTTTCCTGCCTCGTTCGTTTTTCATTCCATTGCTGGACATTCCATGAAGAAGTGGCATAACTTTCGCGTGGCACTTGATATCGAGGCTGCGACGGGGCCGATTCTCCAGAGACTTTCCCTCCAGATCAAGTATTGCCTGCCTTGCAGAGTATATTTTCATTGACTATGCCTGTTTGCAGCAGTTACTATCCAAAATCCAACCCAATATAAATGTTTTGTAAGAGGTTCATGACTCGTTCCACGTTGTCCATAACCGCGCTGTCTGCTCTGCTGTTCGTGGCCTCCGCGGCCCACGCGGAGCCCCAGTCCGCGCAGAAGCCCGAGTCCCTGCAGCAGCCTGAGCAGGTGTCCGGGCAGGCCGGCGGACAGAAGAGCGAGCGGGAGCCTGAGTCACAGCCGGTGCAGCAGGCCGTGCAGAAGCCTGCGCAGGCGGGCGAGCAAAAAGGGACCATCTTCACCCTGTGGCCCCTGATCGACTACCGCGAGAGCCCCAAGGAGGGCTTCAGCAACCTCGCCATTCTCGGGCCGCTGTTCAAGTACCAAAAACACGGGGATGACAGGGATATCGCCCTGCGCCCGCTGTTTTACAGGTCAAGTTACGCCAGGGAGGAGGCCACCTCGTCCTACTACCTGTATCCGGTCGCCACCCAGCAAAAAACCCCCGAGGCGGACAATTTCGAGATACTGCAGCTCTATAGGACCTCGAGCTATCGCAAGCAGGAACCGGAACCCGAGCGGGAAAAGTCGACCATGCTCTTTCCGTTCTACATCTCGGGCGAGTCTGAGCGGCACGGCCGCTACCACGCCTTCTTCCCGGTTTACGGCAATATCTACGACCGGTTCTGGCGCGACGAATACCATTTCGTGCTGTTCCCGCTTTACGGCAGCACCGTGAAGAAAGGAACCACGACCAGGCACTACCTCTGGCCCTTCTTCGCAACCACCTCCGGGGATAACGAGTCGGGGTTCGACGTCTTCCCGCTCTACGGTCAGTCGCACAAGAGCGGGGTCTACGAGAAGCGGTTCGTGCTCTGGCCCTTTTACACATCGGAGAGCACCGGGCTCAACACGGATAACCCGACGCGGAAAAAGTTCATCTTCCCGCTCTACGCCTCCACCGATTCGCCCAAGAAGACCTCGCGCAGCTACCTGTGGCCCTTCTTCGGCTACACGGAGGACCGCGGCAGGAAGCAGGAGGAGGTGGACTACTTCTGGCCGTTCATCACCAAGGTGCGCGGCGAGAAGAAAAACAGCGACAGCTTCCTCCCGTTCTACTCGCACGAGACCTTCAGCGGCGGCGAGAAGAGCTGGTACCTGTGGCCCCTGTACAAACACGAGGAGCTGAAGTCGGAAAGCTTCGGGCAGGACCAGGACCGGGTGCTCTTCTTTTTGTACCGCGACAACCATGAGTACTGGCCCAAGGACGGCAACGAGCGGCGCCGCACCGCGATGTGGCCGCTGTTTTTGTACCGCAGGAGCACCGAGGGGGTTTCCTCCCTCTCTTTCCCCGCGCTCATCGAGCCGATCCTGGACAAGGAGGGGATCGAGAAGGATTGGGCGCCCCTGTGGCGTATCTACCAGCGGCGCTGGGACCGGGCAGGCAACTCCGCCTCCAGCGTGCTCTGGAACCTGTTCTGGCACGAAAGGCGCGGCGAAGACCTCGCCTACGAGCTCTTCCCGTTCATCTCCTACCGCAACACCGAAAAGGAGAGGGACCTGAAATTTCTGAAGGGGCTGGTCAGCCTGAAGCGAGACGGCGGGCAGGAGGAGCTGAGTCTCTTCTGGCTCCCCTTCGGACTGAAATGGGGGGATAAGTGACCCAAGTTTTCGAACCGCTAGGCAAGAGGGTGCTCTACTTCTACCAGGTGCTGGGAGAGATGACCATCCTCATGGGGAAGATCGTCTACTTCATCCGCGAGGCTCCCCGCAACATCCCGAGCATACTGACCCAGATGGCCATCATCGGCTGGGATACCCTTCCGGTCGCTTCGGTCATGGCGTTCTTCGTCGGCATGGTGCTCGCCCTGCAGACCGGCGTCGAGTTGCAGAAGTACGGCGGACAGAACATCATCGGCGCCATCGTCGGCCATTCCATGGTGCGGGAGTTGGGGCCGGTCATGACCAGTTTCCTGGTGGCCGGGCGCTGCGGCTCCGCCATGGCCGCCGAACTGGGCGTCATGACGGTGTATGAGGAAATCGACGCACTGAAGACGCTGGACATCGACCCGGTGCGCTATCTCGCCATGCCGCGCTTCATCGCCTGCGTCATCTGCGTACCGGCGCTGGTGCTCTACTCGGACCTGATCGGCATCATCGGCGGCGCGCTGATCAGCAACCTGCATCCGCAGATCTTCGTCTCCTACGCGACCTACTACGACAGCCTCACCGCCGCGCTCAAGATGAAGGAAATCGGCATCGGCCTCACCAAGTCCATGGCCTTTGGCGGCATCATCGCCCTTGTCTGCTGCTACGTCGGCTTCGCCACTTCGGGGGGGGCCAGGGGGATCGGCCAGTCCACCACCAGGTCCGTCGTGCTTTCGTTCATGCTGATCCTGGTGGCCGACTACGTCCTCACCAGGCTGCTCATGTAGCAGTTTCACGTTTTCTGTTTCCGGAGGAAGAGATATATGGCTCTGTCAGTTGAGAAAAAGGTCGGCATGTTCTTCGTGTTCGGTCTCATCATCCTGGGCATTCTGCTCGAGGTCGGCGAGAAATGGAACCCGTTCCAGAAGAACGTCATGTACAGGACCTACCTCACCAGCATCACCGGTCTCAAGGTGGGGGACCCGGTCCGTCTCGCCGGGGTCGACGTCGGCCGCATCACGAAGATCATCGTCCTGAACGACAAGATCGAGATCGACTTCGAGGTGAAGCCGGGGACCCGCATCAAGGTCGACACCGTTGCGGGGTTGAGGCTCACGAACCTCCTCGGCGGCCAGTTCCTCGGGCTCTCCTTCGGCTCTCCCAACGGGGCACTGCTCCCCGAGGGGGGGACGGTGCGCGGCAAGGACGTCGCCAACATAGACATCATCGTGGACAACCTCTCGGACGTGGTGAAGGACACCAAGGTCCTCATCAACAACCTGAACAAGAACCAGGAGGACGTGCTGCAGAAGGTGTCCGGCATGCTCGATGAGAACCGCGGCAACTTGAGGGATTCCATCGCCAACATCAGCAGCATCACCGGCAAGATGGACCGCGGCGAAGGATCGCTGGCCATGCTCCTAAACGACAGGAAGCTCTTCGACGACGCCTCCAGCGCGGTCAACAGCCTGAAGGTCGTCTCCAACAAGATCGAGAATGGGGAGGGGACCCTCGGCAAGCTGGTCAACGACGAGACCGTCTACAACGACGCATCCGCCCTCATCAAGGATCTCAGGAGCGGCGTCAAGGACCTGAACGCCGGCATGAAAGACGTGAAGGACATCACCGCGAAGATCAACAAGGGGGAAGGGACCCTTGGCAAGCTGGTGTACGACGACAGCCTCTACACCGAACTGCGCGATGCCTCGAAGAACGTGAAGGAGATCAGCCAGAAGATCAACTCCGGTCAGGGGACCATCGGCAAGCTGGTCAACGAGGACCAGCTCTACCGCGACACCACGGCCACCCTCAAAAAGGCCGAGCGCGCCATGGAGGGGCTGGGGGATACCGGCCCGATCTCGGTGCTCGGCTCCATTGTGGGTACCCTGTTCTAGCTGCAAAATTCACTTTGGCTGGTGGCGTGGGGGCGGATCTGATTCGTCCCCACGTTTGCGTAAGCCACCTTTTCTGAGGAGCTCTCCGGCATGACCCACATCCTCGACATCGCGGTGGGGACCGTTACCATGCGTCCCTACGTCTTCGCCTTTTTCGCCGTCTACCTGGTAGCGGCGGTGCTGCACCTCGGGTGGAAGAAGACCTGCTGGTTCACCGTCTGCGGCTACCTGGTCGCCTTCGCCTCCGAATTTTCCTCCATCAACAACGGCTTCCCCTATGGCTGGTACTACTACGTCGACGTCACCCGCGACCGCGAACTCTGGATCGCCGGGGTCCCCTTTTTCGACTCCCTTTCCTACGTCTTTTTGACCTACTGCAGCTACGCCACCGCGCTTTTCGTGCTGGCGCCGGTAAAGCGGATCAAGGGGGACCTGGTCCTTCTCGAGACCAGCCGGCTAAGGCGCTCCTTCGCCGTGCTGCTGCTCGGCTCGCTGTTCCAGGTGTTTCTTGACATCGTCACCGACCCGGTGGCGCTGCAGGGGAGCCGGTGGTTCCTGGGGAGGATCTACGGCTACCGCGAGGTGGGGACGCATTTCGGCATCCCCATGTCGAACTACCTGGGGTGGTGGCTCGTGAGCGCCCTGCTGATTCTGGTGCTGCAGGGCATCGACCGCTTCGGGTCCGGCAAGGAGCGTCCCGCAGGTGTAGGCGCGGCGCCCTACCGCTCGCTGTACGGCCCCTTCCTCTACCTCTGCGTGATCGCCTTCAACCTGGGGGTCACCTTCTACATCGGCGAGAACCTGATGGGGATCACCGGGCTCTTCATCTTCACGCTCCCGGTGGTGATGACCCTGGTGCTCTTTCTGCAGAAGCTCGACCGCTACCACAAGGATGAGCTTGCCTCGCATCTCGCTGACTATCCCTGGTCCCCGGCAGCTTCGGCCCCGGCCGGCCGGGGCGTCGACAGGTGAAAAAATTCCCGTTTCGGCTTGGAACGTACAGCCCGCTGTGGTATCCCTGTAGGCGCGCATAGCCGTTAGCCCGTTTTAGTCCGAGAAGGACGACTCTTCAATCTCCGGAGGCCTGACATGAAAAAGGTATTTTCGATCCTCTCCCTCGCGGCCGTCCTCGGCGCCGCCGGCGCCGCCTGCGCCGCCGACCAGGGCTCGCTCCCCAGAAACTACGAGAGCTGGGAAAAGAGCAAGGCCAGGGTCATCACCGACAAGAAATCGATGTTTTACGGCATCCACTACATCTACGTGAACAAGAAGGCCATGCCGACCTACAAGTCCGGCGGCGCCACCTATCCCGACGGCAGCCGCTTCGTCGCCGTCAACTACTCCATCAAGGAGGAGGGGGGCAAGCAGGTGCCGGGCAAGAAGACCATGATCGTGATGATGCAAAGGGACAAGAAGCAACAGGAGACCGGGGGGTGGCGTTTCGTCGGTTTCACCCCGGACGGCAAGCCCTCCGGCCTGGACGGCAAGCGTGACTGCTTCAGCTGCCACGACAAGGACGCGAAGGACAGGGGCTTCGTCCTCTCCCGCTACGCCGACTTCAAGTAAGCCTTCATTCCCTTCCCACCGCGACCGTACGCCTGCCGGAGCACCGGCAGGCGTATTTTTTACCTGACTGTTTTCCTCAAGGCGGCGTGTTATAATTCCTGACAGCCAAATCAAAACGATTCCACAGCTTTAAGGAGCTTATATGTTTACTTCGTCGACTCCGCCTAAACTCCGCCTCACCACGCTCCCTAACGGGGTGAGGGTGGTGAGCCAGCAGATCCCGGGGATGCAAAGCGCCGCCATCGGCATCCGCATCGACAGCAGCACCAGGAACGAGGAGCCGGAGACCGGCGGCGCCTCCCACTTCATCGAGCACCTCCTGTTCAAGGGGACACCGACCCGCACCGCCGACCAGATCACCGACGAGTTCAACAGCATCGGCGCCCGGGCCAACGCATACACCAGCCAGGAGGAGGTCTTCTACTACGCCGTTGCGCTTGCCTCCATCATCCCTGCCACCTTCGAGATCCTGGCCGACATGTTCGTCCACTCCTCCCTCCCCGAAGATGAGGTGGAGAAGGAGCGCGGCGTGGTGCTGCAGGAAATCCTGATGAACCAGGACAACCCAGGCAGGTTCATCTACAACCAGTTCCACCAGGGGTTCTGGCGCGGGCACCCGCTAGGGACGCCGATCCTCGGGACCGCCGAAACCATCGGTGCCATCTCGCGGCAGCGCCTGATGGATCACAAGCTGACCAACTACCTGACCAACGCCACCATCGTGAGCGTGGCCGGCAACGTCGATCACGACCAGATGGTGGAGCAGGCGGCCCGCCTCCTGGGTGAACTGCCGACCGGGATCCCCAGGACCAGGAAGCCCGATCCCGACTACCGGGTGTCAATCGGGCAAAACGTGCACTACCAGCGCGCCATGGAGCAGACCCACTTCTACATGGGGTATCCCCTTCCGCCGGCCGGCAACGAGCACCGGCATAAGCTTGCGGTTTTCAACCAGGTGCTCGGTAGCGGGATGAACTCCCGCCTGTTCCGCGAGGTGCGCGAGCGCAGGAGCCTCGCCTACACGGTCTACTCGATGATGTCCTCCTACACCGACTCGGCGGGCCTCATGATCTACGCCGGAACCGGCCCGGAGCGTGCCCAGGAGGCGGTGGACGTCTGCCACGGCGAGGTGCTGAGGTTCTGCGACGAGTTGGTGACCGAGGACGTCCTGATGGCCGCCAAGGAGCAGATCCGGTGCGCGCGGCTCATGGCGCTGGACGACTGCGAGACCCAGGTGCGCAGGATCTCCAACACCACCTCGCTTTTGGGAGCGCCGGAGCCGATCGAGCAGTCCCTGGAGGCCATCGCGGCGGTCACGGCAGAAGAGGTACGGGACGTGGCCCGACTGCTTTTCAGGGACGTGGTGCCGAGGGTCGAATCGGTGGGACCGGGGGATGGGCCGGGACTGCCGCGCTAGCAAAGGTGTCGGTAAAGGGAAAGTGAAAAGGGACGGCTTGGATGCCGTCCCTTTTTTTGTGCGCCTCTGGAGGTTCGTGAAAGCGGACCTTAGCTCATCTCGTCGCTGTCGCCGCTCAGGTGGGGGAAATGCTCGTGGTGGATCTCGTGGGTCAACCCCTCTATCGTGCCGCAGGTGGCGCAGAGGTACTTGTCGCTTTCATTGGTGTACACGTTGCGCTCACAGGACGAACTCCAGACCCTGACGCCGCACGCGTGATCGTCCAATTCCACTCCGGTTTCCCGTTTCTCGTCTGTCATGGTCGTATCCTCCTTTCCGGGGTCTTTCTTAAAGCCCGATGATCATCTGGCTTAATTTAAATATACCCCTTGCGAAGGAACCGAGCTCCGATTTTGTGAGGCTCTCGAAGATGAATTCGTTGCCGATGGGGTGCTCCGGGTCCACGACTCGCTGGATCGGCTCCAGCACGTCGGGAAGGTCACTGTTCTCGAAGGTCGTGTCCGGCTGGTAGCGGCACAGACGGGCATCGCGGTCGTCGGCCAGGGAGTCCAGGTTCCGGCTCAGATGCTCCATGTTCTCGAACCTCCGTTCCTGGCTCGAACCCAAAAGACCCGCATGTTCGGCCAGCAGCGAAGAGCGCAGTCCGCGGATCGCTGCGGTCATTTCCTCCGCCGGGCCGCAAAGGTCCGCTTCCCATGCCACATTCAGCTCCGTGTCCAGTCCCATGCTCCGGTTGGTGGCGTTGGCAGATCCTATGGTGAGAAAGCGGTCGTCTATCAGGAGGAGCTTCGAGTGGATGAAGGTCATCTTACGGGTGCCGTGATCCATCTCCGCCGAGGAGTAGACGCTCAAGGTATGGCCGGTTTTTTCGGCGACGTGCTGCAGGGCGCGGATCATGCGCATCTGGGGGAGCCCCAGGAACAACTCCTCGGTGAGCGGCAACCGGTCCGGGAGCAGCATGATGATCTGGAGGGGAGGGCGGTCCGCCATGCTCATCCTGGCGACCAGGGACCAGAACACCACCTGGGAGCTGAAGTACTGGTTTTCCAGGTAGATCAGGCTCTGGGCAGCCATGATGGCGTTCACGAAGAGATGCCTGATCTCGTGCACCTCCCGCTGGTCGGTGAGCGGCGTGCGCGCCACGGTGCGGCAAACGGCGACTTTCGTTGCGGGGAGGGGAAAGGCCCCGGCGTGAAGCACCGGGCTCATGGTCCCGGCGTGCGGCAGCTTGAGCTCGCCGCCACCGGAGTCCCGCCAGCGCTGGCGGAACAGGTCGAGCAGCGCCCTGACCACTTCTCCGGTGTGGTAGGTCTGGATGTCGTGATAGGAGCCGTACCTGGTGCCGTCGACGTCCACCCGGTCCGGGTTGTCCTTCATGTGGCGCCGGTCGTCCCAGCGCGAGGAGCAGATGTCCATCCCCCCGAGGTAGGCGATGGTGCCGTCGGCGATAACGAATTTCTGGTGGTGGGTGGCCCCGGTCGCGTGGACGCTGTCGAACCGGAACTGCACCCGCTTGTTGGTGGTCCAGTTGAAGATGATGTCCTGGAACCACTCCCTTTCCAGGGAGAACACGGCGCTGAAGTCCCAGGCCAGGATGTAGATGTGCAACTGAGGGTTCACCTGGCAGAGGCGTTCCAGGAATTTCAGGAACCTGGTGTCGGCATGCGAGCCATGTTCGTCCTCCCCGCGCAGCAGGCGCACCTCCGAGTCGAATTGCCATCCCGCCAGCAGCAGATAGCTCCGGGCGGCGAGGGCTGTGTGGTAAAAGGCCCGGTAATAATCCTCAGCGTCGACCAGCACCCCGGTCGCGTCGGCCTCGTAGATGCCCATGCAGTTGGTGCCGGGGTTCAGGATGCTCATGGCAACTCCAGCGTGACGACCAGCGGCAGATGGTCGGAGGCGGCCCTCGTGAGCGGGGTACGCGGCACCCAGACCTCGCGAACCTTCAGGTCGCGTGACACGAACATGTGATCTATGCGCATGAAGGGGAGCTGGGACGGCCAGGTCCCACGGGGAAGTCGCCCCTGGACGCCCCGCTGCACGTCATGCAGGTGCTGGGTAAGCAGGCGGTAGACGTGTGAGCCGGCCATGGCGTTGAAGTCGCCGCAAAGGACCACCGGGTGGGTGCATTCGGGGTGCTCCAGCCATTCGTGCCCGGTCAAGGCCCGGGCCTGCTTCACCCGTTCACCCCGGTTCAGTCCGAAATGGGTGGCTACCACCTGGATGGCGTGGCCGCGCAGCATGACCTCCGCCCAGACTGCGCCTCGACGCTCCAAAGAGGGGTGCAGCGGGTCCGTGGGGACCGCGCCCGCCTTGATCAGGCTGACATCGCCGCGGCTCAGGACGGCGTTGCCGTAGCCCCCTTCTTTGAGGTGGATGGAGGAGTGGAAATGAAACGACATCTCCAGCGTCATGGCGATGAGATGGGCCTGGTCGATCATCTGGGTGCGCGGCAGCCCGGCGTCGAGTTCCTGCAGCGCGACGATGTCTGGGTTGCACCGGTCGATCACCTCCGCGATGCGCAGCGGGGAAAGTTTCCGGTCCGTGCCGATGCAGCTGTGGACGTTGTAGGTCATCACGGAAAAGGTCTTGGACATGGTGGGCTCCCGGGGCCCGCTGGTCCTAGGATTAAAAAACTTTTACAGAGTACATGGCGCGGGGGGGATGTCAATTGAGGCGGGAGGCTAGAGGCTAGGGGCTAGGGGACTGGGGACTGGGGACTGGGGACTGGCGGGACTGGCGGGACTGGCGGGACTGGCGGGACTGGCGGGATGGCGGGATGGCGGGATGGCGGGATGGCGGGATGGCGGGATGGCAGGGGTGAAGGGGTGAAGGGGGAAGGGGGAAGGGGGAAGGGGTGAAGGGGGCGTGATCCCCCTCCCCTCGCGGGAGGGGGCAGGGGGTGGGGGAGGGTGCCATCATTGCCGTATCTTGCAGCTTCACCCACCCCCAACCCCCCTCCCGTCAAGGGAGGGGGAGGAAGAGCGCCCGGCGGGGAGCGGATAAATCCTGAATCAGCGTGCCTCCAAAAACTCGATGAGCAGGCGGACGCCGACCCCGGTGGCTCCTTTGGGGGCATAGGGGCGGGCCTTGTCGTTCCAGGCCGTCCCGGCGATGTCCAGGTGGGCCCAGCGGGTATTGCCGACGAACTGCTTCAGGAACCACCCGGCGCTGATGGCGCCGCCGTCCCTGCTCCCGGCGTTCTTGAGGTCGGCGACGTCGCTTTTCATGACCTCGCCGTACTCTTCCCACAGCGGCAGCGGCCAGACCCGCTCGCCGGTTTCCTCGCCGGCCCGCTTCAGGGCGTCGATCAGGCGCTGGTCGTTCCCCATGAGGCCACTCGCCTCGTGTCCAAGGGCGACCACGCAGGCGCCGGTGAGCGTCGCCAGATCGACCATGGCCGAAGGCTTGAACCGCTCCTTGGCGAAGTGGAGCGCATCGCTCAGGATCAGGCGTCCCTCCGCGTCGGTGTTGGTGATCTCGATGGTGGTACCGGAAAAAGAGGTGAGGATGTCGCCGGGCTTGAAAGCGTTGCCGTCGGGCATGTTCTCGGCGGTCGGGACGATCCCCACCAGGTTCACCGGGAGCTTCAGCCGCGCCGCCGCCTCCAGGGTGCCGAAAACGGCCGCGCTTCCGGCCATGTCCGTCTTCATCGCCTCCATCCCGGCACCGGGTTTGATGGAGATCCCTCCTGAATCGAAGGTGATCCCCTTGCCGACCAGGGCCACCGGGCGACCTTTGCCACCGCGGTACTCGAGCACGATCAGGCGCGGCGGGTTGGCGGCCCCCTTGCCGACGCCGACGAGGGCGTTCATGCCCATCCGCTCGAGCTCCTCCAGTTCGTAAACCCGGCACTCGAGGCCGTTGCGTTCTGCCAGGTCCCGGGCCGCCTGGGCGAGGTAAGCGGGCGTGACGACGTTGCCGGGGTGAGAGACGAGGTCGCGCGCCAGCGTGACGCCGTCAGCGACGATGCCCGCACGTTCCAGCGCCTGGCGTTCAACCTGCGCTTCCTGCCCGGACTCCAGAAGCACGGTGACGGTGTCGAAGGCGAAACGCTGCTCCTTTTCCCTGGTCTTGTACTGCTCGAAGCTGTAGCTTCCGAGCAGCATCCCGACTGCGGCGGTTTCGGCGGCAGCGGGGAAAGCGACGGCGTGGTGCAGGGCGCTGCTGAAAGAGGCAACCCGGGCGCCGCGCAAGGCGGCCACCGCGTTGCCGGCCCCCTGGCGCAGCCGTTCGGCGCTGACATCCTTCTTCTTGCCCAGCCCCACCAGCAAAAGACGCTCGGCCGGGAGCTTCCCCAGCGTGTGCAAGAGCCGGGCAGAGCCGTTTTTCCCGGTGAACTCGCGGCTTTCCGCGAGGCGGGTAAGCAGCCCCCCGAGGGCGGCGTCGCAGGCGTGGTAGAGCTGGTCCTTGTCATCCTCGAAACAGCCGACGACCAGGGCGGGGGTGGCGAATTCAAGCGGATGGGCGGAACCTACTTCTATTTTCATGGGAGACCTCCCTTCGGGTCACTTGCAGGGGTGCAGCATCTCGGCCAGCTCGAAGGCGAGCTCCACGCTCTGCTCGGCGTTCAGACGCGGGTCGCAGTTGGTCTGGTAGTTCAGGTGCAGGTGCTTGTCCAGAAGCTGCCGGCTGCCGCCGGTGCACTCGGTGACATGGTCCCCGGTCAGCTCCAGGTGCACCCCGCCGGCGACGGTCCCCTCGGCCTTGTGGATCTCCCAGAACGTCTTGATCTCGCGAAGGATGTCCTCGAACTTCCTCGACTTCTGCCCGAAATCGTTCTGGTAGGTGTTGCCGTGCATGGGGTCGCAGCTCCAGACCACGTTGTACCCTTCGTGCCGGATCTCGCGCAAAAGCTTCGGGAGGTAGCCGGAGACCTTGTCGGCGCCGAAGCGGGTGATCAGGGTGAGGCGGCCGGGCTCGTTCTCGGGGTTCAGCCGCTCGACGAGGGCCTTGATGTTGTCGAGGTCGTAGTTGGGGCCGATCTTCATCCCCAGCGGGTTCTTCACGCCCCGCAGGAACTCGACGTGGGCCCCCTCCAGTTGGCGGGTGCGGTCGCCGATCCAGAGCATGTGGCCGCTGCAGTCGTACCAGCCGCCGGTGGTGGAATCCATCCGGGTGAGCGCCTCCTCGTAGTCGAGTAGAAGCGCCTCGTGCGAGGTGTACAGGGTCACCTGGTTCAACTGCGGCGTGTGCTGCGGGTCGAGGCCGATGGCGGTCATGAAGTTGATGGTCTTCCAGATCTGGCGCACCAGGTCCTCGTACTTCTGCCCGGCCGGGAGGGCGTCCAGCGAGGCGCGGTGCCAGGCCTGCACCCGGTCCAGCGCCGCGTACCCACCCAGGGTGAAGGAACGCACCAGGTTGAGCGTCGCGGCGGCGCGGTAGTATCCCTCCAGCATCCGGCGCGGGTCCGGCGTTCTCGCCTCCAGGTTCGGCTCGGGGCTGTTCACCATGTCGCCGCGGTAACTTGGGAACTCGACCCCGTTCACCACTTCGGTGTCCGAGGAGCGCGGCTTGGCGTACTGCCCCGCCATGCGCCCGATCTTGATGACCCTCTTCTCGCCGGCGTAGGCGACCACCACCGACATCTGCAGGATGACCTTCAACAGCTCGCGTATGTCGGGGCCGGTGCAGCGCGAGAAATCCTCGGCGCAGTCGCCGCATTGCAGCACGAAGGCCTTCCCGTCCACGGCATCGGCCAGTTGCGATTTGAGCGTCTGGCACTCCCCCGCGAACACCAGCGGCGGCAGCTGCGACAGCGTTTTCAGCGCTTCGTCAAGAGCCGGCCCCGCCGGCCACACCGGCTGCTGCAGGGCGGGAAAAGAGCGCCAGCTCGATTTGCTCCATTTCGTGGTAGGCATGGTGAAACCTCTTTCATCGGTGAGAATGGGCATCCCGGGGGGGCGCACAAGCCGGCCGGGGGGAACGCGTTGCAATGGTAGCAGGATTGCCGTCGATTGAAAAACTAAAAAGTTAATAAAATCAATGAAGGCCATGTTAAAGACTCTTCCAAACCGGCGCCGTCGTGGTATGATGCACGACCATGACTCAGGATCGCCCCACCGACATGACACCCAACGCCCCCACCGAACCACCCGCCCAAAGCTTGCCCGGCACCGATTCCGGAGCAAGCGAAGGGAGCACCGGCCACGGAGCGAACCCCGCGCCGGTAACGACGAGAAGCGCGTTCTCGCGGCTGCGGTCGGACCTTCGCGGCGCCCTGCGCGGCGCGCTCTTTTTGCGCTCGGGCTTCGAGACGCTGACCTCCACGCCGGGAAACCTGGTGCTGTTGGCCGGCATCGACGTCGTGCTGAACCTGCTGGTCTCCCTGCTGCTGGTCGGGCGCGGCGGCAGTTTCTCCTACTCGTCGATCCCGTATTTCCTTTTCCACCTCCCCCTGCTACTCCTCTTCGGGGTCGCGGCCCGGCCGCTGCTGGCGCGCCCCCCGGCGATCGCGGGCCTCGCTTCAGCGCTGGTCGCCTTCAGCATCCCCATCGAGCTTACCCACGGCATCCTCGAATGGCTCGCCCAGTGGCGCCCCTTCGAATGGCTCTCCGACCACCTCGCCGCGCCGCACTACTACCGGTTCTTCGGCTGGTGGGTGGCGGCCTCCCTGGTTTTCCTGCTCCGCCTGGATGGCCCGCTCGGGGTGCGTCGCCGCCTCCGGCTCGTGGCGCTGTTCATCGTGCTGGTGGGGGTTCCGCTTTACTTCTACCAGCGCGGCGACCTCTGGGTGAGCAACGAAGGGGGGAACGAGAGCGGAGAGCTATCCCTCACCGACCAGGTGCTCACGGCCCAGAGCCGGCTTTTGGACGACCAGCTCGGCTCCCTGCTCCCCGGGCGCCACGGCCAGAGCGATCTCTATTTCGTCGGGTTTGCCGGGGATGCCTCGCAGGACGTCTTCCTGAAGGAGCTGAGCGCGACCCGGCAACTCTTCGACACCCGCTTCGGAACTGCGGGGCGCTCCGTGCTGCTGGTCAACAACCCGCAGAGCGCCACCACGCTCCCCTTCGCTACCGCCGCCAACCTGGAGCGGGCCCTGGTGCGGGTGGGGGAGCTCATGAACCGGGACGAGGACGTCCTTTTCCTCTACCTGAGCTCGCACGGCTCGCGGGACCAGGAGCTGGAGGTGAGCAATCCCCCCCTGGAATTGAAACAGGTGACCCCCGAATCCCTGCGGCGCATGCTGCAAAAGGCGGGGATCCGGTACAAGGTCGTGGTGGTGTCGGCCTGCTTCTCGGGGGGATTCGTCCAGCCGCTGCAGGATGACGGCAGCCTCATCATCACCGCCGCCGACGCCACCCACGAATCCTTCGGCTGCGGCTTCGGCGAGAACTACACCTGGTTCGGCGAGGCCTTCGTGGGGGACGCGCTCAGAGGGACCTTCAGCTTCACCGAGGCCTTCGAAAAGAGCCGCGATACCGTCAGAAAGTGGGAGGAGGAGCGGGGCGAGACCCCGTCCAACCCGCAGATATGGGCCGGCAAGGAGATCTGGCCGGTGTTGAAAAGGCTGCAAAAGGAGCTGGAACAGCGGGGAACAAAGTAGGGGAGGGGACTGAGGGGCGATGCCCCTGTCCCCTCTCCCTCTGGGAGAGGGTGCCCGCAGGGCGGGTGAGGGAAGGTTAGTAGGGAGAGGGGATTGTCGATCCCTGTGGCGACAGATCGGTTCAACCAGTTTTTTTAGCGCGCGCCGCCGACGGTGATGGCCGGGATGAGGAGCGTGGGCTGCGCGTCCGATACCGGCACCCCCTGGCCGTCCTTGCCGCAGGTGCCGATGCCGAAACCAAGGTCGTTCCCCACCATGGAGATCTGCCGCAGTACCTCGGGGCCGTTTCCCGCCAGGGTTGCTCCCCGCACCGGCTCGCTCACCACGCCGTTTTCGATCAGGTATCCCTCGGAAACCTCGAACACGAAGTCCCCGGTCACCGTGTTCACCTGGCCGCCCCCCATGCGCTTGACGAAGAGGCCGTTGGAGACGCTCTTCACGATCTCCGCCGGATCGCTCTGCCCCGGCGCGATCAGGGTGTTGGTCATGCGAACGATGGGGCGGTTGCGGTAGGACTCGCGCCGTCCGTTTCCGGTGGAGGCGCAGCCGTCCTTCATCGCCGAGAGCCGGTCGTACAGGTACCCCTTGAGAACGCCGTTCTCCACCAGCACCGTCCTCTGCGCCGCCGTCCCCTCGCTGTCGAAGCCGAAGCAGCCGCGGGCATGGGGGATGGTGGCGTCGTCCACGACGGTGATCAGCTCCGAGGCGACCCGCTCCCCGATCCTCCCCCGGTACACCGAACTCCCCGCCTGCACCAGATCCGCCTCGAGCCCGTGGCCGATCGCCTCATGCACCATGGTTCCCCCCGCTTCGCTGGAGAGCACCACCGGGAACTGCCCCGACGGCGATTTGCGCGCCCCGAGCATCATCACCCCCCGCGCCGCCGCCTTGAGCGCCAGCTCCTCAGGGGGGAGCCCGTCGAAGAGCTCGAAGCCGCGTGCCGCGCCCAGCGGCTCGTACCCGGTCTGGGTCACCGCGCCGTCCCGGGCCACGACCTGGACGATGAACACCGTGGAGCAGGAACTCTCCTCGTGGAACTCACCCAGGGAGTTCACGCTCTGGGTCTTCACGCGGGCATCGCGGTACACCGCCAGCACCTGCCTGACGCGGGGATCGAAGCCGCGCGCGGCGCGGTCGGCCCGGCCGACCAGGTCGACCTTGCGCGCCAGTTCCACCTGGTCCGGGGGGATGGCCGCGGGATAGCCGGGGGCGGACTTGCGGGCGCAGAGGTTGAAATCGGGGTGGGGGACGCCGCCGCGCACCCCGCGGCTCACCGTGTCGGCGAGCTGCAAAAGGGACTCCTGGCTCAGCTGGTTGGTGTAGGCGTAAGCGGTCGAGAACCCGGAGATGACCCTGATACCGATGCCGCGGTCCGCCGCCGACAGCACCCGCTCCACCTTGCCGTCCTCGCACGCAACCGAGGTGTAGGCGCCATCCTCGTAGTAGATGTCGGCGAACTCGCCACCGGCAGCGAGGGCGCGCCTGAGGATCGCCGCCGCGTCTACGCTTTCGAGCACGGCTCACCTGCCTCGGTCACCTCGGTGACCTGTATCTCCTCCCCCAGCGCCCGCATCAGCGAGTCGACCTCGGCCCCGAAGCAGACCGGGTAGTTGACCCGCACGATCCCCCGCTTGCCGTCGATGGTGCTCATGGTGGTGAGCCCCTCGTGGGCCTCCAGGATGTACTTCATGTACACGATGTCGCGGTTGGCCAGCTGGTAGTAGCGGTTGGCGGTTTCCATCATCCCTCCCTCGGGCCACTCCGGCCCGGATTTCGTTCATACCATTTGAATGTGCAAAAGACAAATTTTCTTTCCGCTGGTTGCCTATGCGCCGCCGTCTGATATTTTTCTAAGACATGAGATTAGTCACTTCTAATAAATTTCCTGATACGTACAACCCCCTGATCCAACAGCTTGCGCAGCTTTGCTGCGTTTTGTTTTTCCTGCTCTTCATGGGAAAAGGGGCCTTCGCCGCCAGCCGGCCCGACCTCATGGTCCGCCTCGCCAGCGAAACGGATGCCGCCTACCTGGGGGAGGGGATCTACGAGGGCACCGCCAGCGTCCAGTCGCGATCGCAACCCGCCTATCCCGGACTTGCCGCCCAGTTCCGGGTGCAGGTGAAGAACGCCGGGGACCAGCCGGACCGCTTCCTGCTGACGGGCCCGGGGAGCGGGGCCGCCGTCACGGTCGGCTATCTCGACGCGGGGGGCGTGGACCGTACCGCCGACCTCTCCGGGGGGGGGTATCTGAGCGCGTCGCTCGCGCTGGGAGAATCGCTCTCCCTGCTGGTCCGGGTGAGCCCGGTTTCGTTCACCCCGGGGGCGAGCCACCGCGTCGCGGTGACCGCCGTCTCCATCGGAGACCCGCTGGCCGTGGACCAGGTGAAGACCGAAACCGTCGCCTGCGTCGAGACCGCCGCGGTCATCGTCTCGGCACCTCCCGACGGCACCGGCTCCCCCGGTACCGTGGTGAACTACCCGTACACGGTAACCAACGTCGGTAACGGTGACAACGCCTTCTCCCTCTCGGTCACCATGGGAAGCGGCTGGCGCGGGGAGCTCTTCGCCGATGACGGCGCCGGGGGGGGGATCGCCGGCGACGGGGTACGCCAGGCCGGCGAGATCAACGGATCCGCGGGAACCGGCTCCCTGGCACCGGGAGCCTCCTACCGGTTCTTCCTCGCCGTCACCGTCCCGGAAACAGGGAGCGACGGGGCGCGCGGCGAATCCACGGTCGCGGCGTCCGGCACCGGGGCGAGCGGGACCGACCAGGTGAACACGACCCTGCTGTCCGCCGTGGTCCTCCTGAGCGAGGGGGTGCGCAACCTCACCAGGGGGGGGATCTTCGCCGCGAGCGCGGATGCCGTGCCCGGCGACCTGCTCCAGTACCGGATGGCGGTGACCAACGGCGGCTCCGCCCCGGCCACCTCCGTCAGCATCGACAGCCCCATCCCTCCCGGCCTGGTCGTCGCACCCGATTCGCTGCTGCTCTCCCTTGCCCCGACCGGCGAGGGGGCTCCCTGTGCGGCGGCGCAATGCGGCCAGGCGAGGATCGGGGAGGGGGGAGTCATCGCGCAACTCGGCGAGGGAGCAACCTCTGCCGCCGGCGGCATCCTCGCACCGGGCAGGACCATCTATCTGTACTTCAAGGCGCAGGTCCAATAATGAAATGATCGGGGAAACTGATGACAGTCCCGGGATGGCGCAAGATGGGAGGGGAACTGGTCCGGGCATGCCTTCTCGGCATCGCGCTTTTGATGGTGCTCCCGGCTGCCGTATGCGCACTCACCCCGTCCGGGACCGTGATCAGCCACGGCTTCTCCGCGCGGTTCGCCACCCCTTCACCGCGTCAGGTCCATTCCAACCAGACCCAGATCACCGTGCGGGACCTGGCGGACCCGGAGCTGGTCCCGCCCCGTAGCGCTACGGCGCAGGCGGGGGTGCCGGTCGACTTCCAGCACGTCCTCACCAACAGGGGAAACTTCCCCGACAGCTTCCAGCTGAAGGTGGTACCGCTGCAGGGGGTGACGGAGAGCGCTCCCGCGCCCCTCCTGCGCTTCTACCAAGGGGACGGGGTGACGCCGGTACCGGCCAATCCCGAGGGGGTCCAGGTGGTGGGGCCGGTGGCGGCGGGCGCCTCGGTCAACCTCGTGCTCCGGGCGGTTCCGGCGGCGGGGAGCGAGGGGAGGGTGACGGGGATCGTCCTGTCGGCGACCTCGGTGCTGTTCCCGGCGCGCAGCAGCAGCGTCAGCGACCAGTTGCAGGTTCCCGTTCCCGGCAGCGTCACCGTGCTGAAGGGGTCTCCCCCGCGGGCGCGGTGCTCCCGGGAGCCGTCCTCTCCTACCGCCTCGCGCTCAGTAACGGCGGGGCCTCCGCTGTTTCAGGGGTGCTGCTTTTGGACCCGCTGGACGAACTCCTCGAGTACCAGCCCGGGAGCGCCCTGCTCCCGGAGGGACTGGCTGGGACGGTGAGCTACGACGCCGGCAGCCGCGCCGTGCGCTTCGACATCCCGTCGCTCCCGGCCGGTTTCAGCGGCGAGATCACCTTTCGCGCCGCGGTGCGCAGGGACGCCCCCGGCAACGCCCCCATCGTGAACACCGCCGGCGTCACCACAAGCCTGAGCAGCGCACCGACGCTCAGCAACAGCACCTTCAACACGGTGCTGGCGCGCTCCCTGCTGGTCACCAAGAAGGCGGGGAGCACCGTCGCCGAGGCGGGTGACATCGTGGCCTACACCGTGCGGGTGGAGAACGTGGGGGCGGCGCCTTTGGAGCACGTCACCGTGGAGGACCAGATCCCCGCCGGGTTCCGGTACATAAAGGGTTCGAGCCGCGTGGACGGCTCTGCCGTCGCGGACCCGGCAGGCTCATCGCGGCATCTCGGCTGGGACCTCGGGAGTATGGCGCCGGCTGCCGTGAAGCTTCTTTCCTACCGGCTGGTTCTCCTGGCAGGAGTCCCCGCCGGCACCAGCGTCAACTGGGCCCGGGCCTCCGGGATCACCGGGACGGGAAGTGGCAGCGTATCCCCGCCCGCCAGCGCCGCAGTGAAGGTGCGCCCCTCCATCCTCGGTGACAAGGCGGTGATCATGGGGAGGATCTTCCGGGACCGGAACGGCAACGGCATCCCGGACCCGGGCGAGGCGGGGGAGCCCGGGGTGAGGATATACCTGGAGGATGGCTCCTTCGTCCTCTCCGACGCCGAGGGACAGTACAGTTTCACCGGCGTCGCCTCGGGCAATCACGTTCTGAAGATAGACCGGGAAACGCTCGACCCGGCACTCCGCCCGCTGCCGTACAACACCTCCTTCGCGGGAGTGGGGTGGTCGCAGTTCGTCACCGTCCCCTTCGGCGGTCCCGCGCGGGCCGACTTCGCCATGATGCCGGCACCGGAGCCCCCCTCACCCCCGCCGCCGCTGCCGCCGGAGTGCCTCCCCCGTCGCCGTTCGCACCGGAGATCCCACTGGTGCCGGCCGCTTCCGGCCCCCTGAGCCCCGCCCCCCCCGCCGAATGGCTCCTGGTCGGCCTGGGGAGCGCCACCGTGGGTGCCAAGACGGGAGGCGACGCGGGGATATTCCACGACGAACGGCTCGCCTTCTACACCCGCGGCCCCCTGTCGGGCGACTACCGCTTCACCGCCGCATACGACTCCGACAAGGAGCGCCGGGATGGGGTGTTCCAGACCCTCGACCCCGAGAAGTACTACCCGGTGTATGGCGACGCCACCGACATCGGGTACGACGCCCAGTCCAGGGGGAAACTCTACATGAAGGTCGAGTCCGGCCGTTCCTATCTCATGGAGGGAGACTACCGCACCGTCCTCTCCGAGAACGAATTCTCGCGCTACGACCGCGCCCTCAACGGGGCGAAGCTGGAGGTGAACCGGGACCACCTCACCGTGAAGGGGTTCGAAAGCCGCACCGAGGAGACCATCACCCGGGACGAGATCGCAGGCAACGGCACCTCAGGCCATTACCTGTTGTCCCGCAGGCCGCTCTTCGAGAACAGCGAGCGGGTCCGCATCGAGGTGCGTGACCGCTACCACTCCGAGCGCGTCCTCTCCGTCACCGAAAAGGTCCGCTACGCGGATTACTCCATCGATTACCTCGCCGGGACGATCCTCTTCAAGGAGCCGGTTGCTTCGCTGGACCAGTTCCTGAACCCGGTCACCATCGTCGTCACCTACCAGGCCCAGGGAGGCGGGGAAAAACGCTACGTCTACGGCGGGCGCGCCCAGTTCCGCGGCGACCAGGGGTACCTGGGGGGGACCGCGGTGATCGAGGAGCACGCCGTCAGGGAGACCTCCCTGTACGGCCTCGATGCCGGTTGGCGCATCGGGCAATGGCTCACCCTGAAGGGGGAGGGGGCGGTCAGCGAGAGCCTGGTGAACGGGAGGGGAAGCGCCTGGAAGACCGACCTCGCCCTGCACCCGGCCGGGCCCCTTTCCCTCGCGGCGTACTACCGCCGGGTGGACGCGGACTTCTTCAACCCGTCGATGAGCGGCAACGAGACCGGCACCGAGAAGTTCGGCGGCCGGCTCGATTACCGGGACGGGGGGAGCACCCGCATCTTCGCCGAGAGCTTCGTGCAGCGCGAGGAGAGCGTGGGGCGCAGGCTCCTGGGGAACCAGTTGGGGATGACGCGGAGGTTCTCCCTGCTGGACGCGGATGCGGGGGTGAAACTTCTGCGCGAGGAGAAGGAGGGAAAAAGCGGCGACGCCGGCCTGGTCTACGGTGCGGTCAAGGGGAGCCTCACCCCGAGGCTCGACGCGACGCTGCGGCGCGAGCAGCTCCTTTCCTCCTCCACCATCGCGGAATACCAGTCCAAGACCTTTTTGAAGCTCGACTACCGCCTGAACAGGAGTACCAGGGCCTTTCTCACCGAGGAGTACCAGGAGGGTTCCCCCCTCATCCGGCACGCCACCCTCTTCGGCCTGGAGAGCAGGCTCAGCGACCGGATGCGGCTCACCACCGGCTATACGCTCTCCAGCGGCGTCGCCGGCAGCACCGAGCAGAGCAACATCGACCTGCACAGCAAACTCGTGGAGCAGGAGGGGTTCAACCTCGCCTCGCGCACCGGGTATCAGCTGGAAAACTCCCTCTCCGGCGAACGCGGACAGGCGGTCCTTGGGCTCAACAGCCGCTACCGCGTGGCGCAGGGGCTCTTCGTGAATTCGAGCTTCGAGCGGGTGCAGACGGTGCGGGGGGACGCCGGCACCCGCACCGCCTTCACCCTGGCGGGGGAATACCTGCGCGCGAAGGACCTGAAGCTGACCGGCCGGTACGAGATCAGGACCGCTCCCGGCGAAACAGCCTCGCTCTACGGCGCCCACGCCGCCTACCGCCTGACCCCCTCCTTCACCCTTCTGGGGAAGGTTTCCCTTTGGGACCGCGACGCCGGTACCGGCAGCGACCTCACCCTGGACAGCTACCTCGGGGGCGCCTTCCGCCCGCTGGCGGGGGACCCGCTCCAGCTCCTCACCCTGGTGCGTTACAAGGGGGAGAAGCGGGAAACGGTGCCGGGAACCCCGGACAACCGGAGCGTGATCGTGTCGGCCGAGCCGACCTACCGCCTGGTGAGCCGGTGGACCGCGCAGGGGAAATACGCCGGGAAGCTCACCTGGTCGGAGGGGACCGGGGGGCGCTGGAACACCTACACCGACCTGGTCCTCGCCGGCCTCTCCTACGATCTCGCGGAGCGCTGGGAACTCTCCGCGTACCTGAAGCTTTTGAACCAGTACGACGCCGGGGTACATGCCCTGGGCGCTGTGGGAAGCGCGGGTTACCGGGTCTACCGCAACGTGGTGCTCTCGGCGGGGTACAACTACGCGCGGCTCGACGACCGCGACCTGACCGGGGAGAGCCACCAGAGACAAGGCCCCTTCTTCGGCATCAAGGTGAAGTTCGACGAGGATATGTTCGAATCGGCCGGCGCGAGGGTGCTCCCCTTTCCCCCCCCTCCGGCGCCGGTGGCGGCGGTCCCGCCCGAGCCGGGGCCTGACCCGGAGCCGGTCCCGGCCGTGCTGGTGACCATGGAGCGGATCGACGAGCCGCTGCTTCTTTCGGGGAGCGCCGAGCTCTTCACGCTGCTGGTGAACGGGGAGGCGGCGCGGCTCCCCTCCACCGCGGTCACCCTTTCCCGGGAATGGATGGCATCACTGGATCTCAAGGGGGGGAGGTTCGCGACGCCGCTGCGGCTACTGGCGAGCGTGGAGGAGCCGGACCAGGTCCGTGCCTGGAGCCTCGTCTTCCTGAACCGCTCCGGAGAGGAGATCCGGAGAATGGGGGCAAGGGCGCTCCCCCCGGGCGGATCGACTGGGAGGGGAAGACCGACCGGAGCAGGGTGGAGCAGGGGGAGATCTACCAGTGCCAGCTCCAGGTGACCTACCTGGACGGTTCCGTCTTCCGGACCGGCCGCGAGCTCTTCGGCGTCAACCGCAGCGAGGCGGTCCTCCTCACCCTGGCCGGCGGCGCCTTCGTCTTTGACAAGTCCGTCCTCACCACGGAGGCGAAGCGCCTTCTGAGCGGGGCGGCCCGGGTGCTGCGCGAGCATCCCGGCGAGAAGGTGATCGTCGAGGGGCACACCGACGGCATCGGCGGCGCGGAGTACAACATGGCCCTCTCCAGGAGGCGCTGCGACGCGGCGGCGGATTACCTGGTGCGGTCTGAGGGGATCGCACCGGCGCGCCTTTTGCGGCGCTGGTACGGCAAGTCGAGGCCCGTGGCGGACAACGTCACCACCCCCGGCCGGCGCCTGAACCGACGGGTCGAGCTGAAGGGGGATTACCAGAAACTGCGGCCGACCGACCCGGACGACAGGTACCGCACCCGTCCCTTCGTGGTGGTCAACGGGCGCGACGTCCCGGTGGACGCGGTGGGGCGCTACGAGACCTCCCTCCCCGGCGACACCGGCCGGCTCAAGGTGGAGATGGGGGATTCACGGGGTAGGTTCCTCGCCACCGAGCTGCCGCTGCCGGCCTTGACCGTGGCGCAGCCGGGGGGCTCGGTCCTGGTCCGCTACGGAGGCTCCGCCGCCGGCGTCAGCGTCTCTGCGGACGGCGGCGTCCTATGCCGGGTCGCCGGCTCCGCGGGCGAAGGGGAGCGGCTGGAACTCGACGGCCGCGAGCTGCCGCTCACCTCGCTTGGCTCCTTCGCGGTCGAGTTCCCGATGGGGAGTGGCGACCGGGTGCTGGGGATGGTGGTCAGAAACGGCGCCGGCTGCTCCAAGCTCATGAACCTGCGTCTGCGTTCCGAGAAGCTGCTGGTGTCGCCCGGGGAGGTGAAGCCGTGACCGGCGGGGAGCGCTTGAAAAAGTTCGCCGGGGTTGCAGCCGAGACCGGGGCTGCACTGCTCCTGGTCCTCGCGCTCTTCTGGCTCTTCATCCTGTTCCTGTTCACGGTCTTTCCCTCCGGGACCCCGATCAAGGAGATGGTCTCCGAGTCCGGTGCAGCGTCGCCGCTGTCGCGCGCCGGCGCCAAGCGTCCCGAGGCGGCCCTGCAGTCCCTGGTGCGGGACGTCCGCTGCCGGCGCGGCGATTCCGTGGCCTGGGGGGACGCGAGCGAGGGGATGATCCTGTACAACCGTGACGCGGTGCAGACCTTCGACCGCTCCGGCGCCACCATCTCCTTCGCGCCGGGCGACCGTCTCGCCATGGGGAGCAACTCCATGGTGGTGGTGACCCGCCTGAACGAGACGCTGGAGGGGGGACCGAGGTCGTACCGGGTGCACGTGGAGGGGGAACTGCGCGGCAGCTTCTCCTCCGCGAAGAGGGTGCGCCTGGAGGTGGCCACCGCAGGACACCTGGCCCGTGTGGTGCCAGGGGGTTCGCGCTTCACCTTCACCCCCCTCGGGGAAAACGCCTCCAGCCTCACCGTGCACGCAGGCGAGGTGCAGGTGCGGGGGGAGGACAGGGTGGTCAGGGTCCCGGCCCGTTTCGGGGTGACGCTCAGGCGCGGTGTGCCGGTGGGGCCGGCGCTCCCGCTTCCCGCTGCCCCACGGCTCAAGAACGATAACCTGCTCTACCGTTTCCGCCTGCTTCCCCCGAGGGTCCGTTTCGACTGGACCGGCGCGGAGGGGGCGTACCACTTCCAGCTCTCCGCCGAGCCCCGCTTCCGGAAGGTGGTGCTGGACAGCAAGGTGAACGGGACCGGGTTCGACGCGGGGACCCTCGAAGCCGGCGACTACTACTGGCGGGTGAGCCGGGTCGAGGAGGGCAGGGAAGGCCCCTTCAGCCGGACCGGGCACTGCCGGCTGTTGCAGCAGCTGAACCCGCCGCGGCTCGAGGTCGATTTCCCGCCACCATCGGTCGGGATCGGGGGGTACCGCCTCGCGGGGAGGTGCCAGCCCGGCTCGTCCGTCTACGTGAACGGGGACGCGGCCGCCATGGCGGAAGACGGCAGCTTCAGCCACGAGATCGAACTCCGGTCGGGGGTCAACCTGATCAGGGTCGAGGCGGTCGACCAGGCGGGGAACGCCAGCTACGCGTCGCGGGTGGTGTACGGCAAAGAATAGGGAGGCCATACATGCAAAGCAGATTGAAGTTCCCGCTCAGGTTCAAGATGCTGCTCTCCCAGCTCCTGGTGGTCTCGGTGGTGCTGAGCCTGATCACCTTCACCATGGCGAACCTGTTCCAGGCCGACAAGACCGCCTACATCCACGACCTCACCTCGACCATGGTGCTGCACACCGCGGAGGAGGCGAACACGCTGGTGGCGGGGTACACCGAGAAGCTGAGGCTCTTTTCCCGGCTGATGGGGGACCAGGAGATGGCCGGGCGCGAGCAGGCGCTGCAGGGGCTTTTCGAGGAGTTCGGCGAATTCGTCATGGTGAGCCGCACCGGCGCCGACGGAGAGCAGAACGTCTACGACCAGGAGGCGCTGGCGGGCGCCGGGGTGACGCCGGAACAGCTCCTTTCCTACCGGGAGCACCACCCCATCCCACCTGAGCCCTCCGGAGCGGGACCCCGCCTCGAACTCTCCACGGTAGCCCCCGGGCTTCCCACCCTGACCCTTACCATAACCGGGCCCGCCGCCAAAGGGGAGGAACCGGTGGTGGCCTCCGGCGTCATCCGCCTGGACCGGCTGCAGCGGCTCGCCAGCCGTTCCCGTGTCTTCGACACCTTCCTGGTCGATGCCTCCGGCCGGTACCTGGCCCACGCCGACCGGCGCAAAATCGGCGAGCCGGTGCGCAGTTCGTGGTGGGGCAAGGTGCGCGGCACCCCCCGGCTGAGCGGCCTGACCCTCGAGTACCCGCTCGGCGAGCGCCCCATGGTGGGAGGGTTCTCCCGCACCGAAATCGCGGGGATGACCGTAGGGGTGCAGATTCCCAAGAGCGCCGCGTTTCTCACCTCCCGGGCCCTTCTGGCCGACCTCCTGATCCTCACCCTGGTCCTCCTCGGGGGCGCGGCCCTTTTGAGCCAGTTCTGGTCGCGCCGGCTCACCCGCCCCATCGAGAAACTGTCCGAGGCCACCAGGATGGTCGGGCAGGGGCGCTTCGAGATCGAGGTGCCGGCGGTCTCCGGCGACGAGATCGGCGCCCTGGCGGGATCGTTCAACCGCATGGCGCAGGAGCTCAAACAGCGCGAACAGGCGCTGAAGGACCTCTACGGGCAGCTGGTGCAGTCCGAGAAGATGGCCGCCTTCGGCGCCCTCGGCGCCGGCATCGCCCACGAGGTGAAGAACCCGCTGGCCGGTATCCTCGGCATCACGCAGCTCTCGCTGCGCGGCGTCGAGAGCGGCAACCCGCTGGAGAAGAACCTGCACATCATCGAGAAGGAGACCAAGCGCTGCAAGACCATCATCGAGAACCTCCTGAAGTTCGCCCGGCAGGAGCAGGTGGAATTCGGCGACGTGGACGTGGCCCAGGTGGTGGCCGACGCGCTCGCCATAGTGGACCACCAGCTGGGGATCAACAGCGTCAAGGTGGAGCGGGAGGTGGAGCCCGGTCTCCCCGCCTGCCGCGGCAACGCGAACCAGTTGCAGCAGGTGCTCATGAACCTGATGATCAACGCCCAGCAGGCGATGGGGGGGACGGCGGGGCTGGTGCGGCTGTCGGCGCGCCGGCTGGAAGAGGGGGCAGTGGAACTGCGGGTTTCCGACAACGGTCCCGGGATCCCCAGGGAGATCCAGGCGAAGATCTTCGACCCGTTCTTCACCACGAAACCCGCGGGGCAGGGGACCGGGCTTGGGCTGTCGGTGAGTTACGGCATCGTGAAGGACCATGGCGGCGATATCCGCCTGGAGAGCGAGGAGGGGGTGGGGACCACCTTCATCATCACCCTTCCCCCACCTGCCGCGGCGAACGCGGGATAGAGGAGGACGGACATGGAGCTTTTAGTCGTGGATGACGAGGAGACCTTGAGAAGCGTGGTGTCGCAGGTGCTTACCGCCGACGGGTTCACCGTCTCCGAGGCGGCCAGCGGGGAGGAGGCCCTGGAGGCGTTCAGGGCCGGCTCGCACCAGCTGGTGATCACGGACATCAGGATGAGCGGCATGAGCGGCATAGAGCTTTTGAGCGAGATCAAGAGCCACAACCCCGACACCCAGGTGGTGATCATGACCAGCCACGCTTCGCTGGACAGCGCCCTCACGGCGCTGCGGGCCGGCGCCTACGATTACCTGGTGAAGCCGTTCGAGAGCCTCGACCTGATCTCGGCGGTGGCGGGGCGGGCAGCGGAGAAGGCGCGCCTGGTGGCGCAGAACCGGGAATTGCTGGAACAGCTGACGCGGGCCAACCAGGAGCTGCAGGAGGCGAACCTGGCGCTCAAGGAGATGGCGGTTCGCGACGGTCTCACCTCGCTGTTCAACCACCGCTACTTCCAGGAGGCGTTCGCCCAGGAGGTGGCCCGCTCCAAACGCTTCGACAAGCGCTGCAGCCTGATCTTCTTCGACGTCGACAACTTCAAGCAGTACAACGACACCCACGGCCACCCCGAGGGGGACCGGCTCCTGAAGGGGCTGGCCCGGATCGTGATGTCCCATTCCAGAGCCTGCGACGTCGCCGCGCGCTACGGGGGGGAGGAGTTCGTGCTCCTGCTGCCGGAGACGGCGAAGGAGGGGGCGGTGAAGGCGGCCGAGGAGATGCGGGTGCGGGTGGCGGAGCACCCGTTCGCGGGGAGGGAGACCCAGCCCCTGGGGAAGGTCACCGTGAGCGTCGGGGTCGCCTCCTTCCCGGAGGACGGCGTCGATCCCCAGGCGCTCCTCGAGTGCGCGGACCAGCTTTTGTACCGCGCCAAGAACAGCGGCAAGAACCGGGTGGTGACGGCGGGGGCTACCCCAGCTTCTCCCGCCTGATGAGGTCGAACTGGCCCGCACCCTCGACCCCCGCCAGGATCACCTGCTGGTTGGGGTGGGCCACGGTGAGGGGGACGCCGTCGAGGTCGGTCATCGCGGAGAGGGTGAAGCGGGTGAACTGGGCCCCCTGGCCGATCAGCTCGAGCACGTCCCCCGCCTGGAGCCGGTTGCGCACCATCACCTGGGCGCCGCCGGGCACTCCCTTTTCCACCAGCGCCACGAACTCGAAGTTGCGCACGTAGGTGGAGAGGTACTCGTGGTCCACGTCGCGCGGCTTGCCGAGCAGGAACCCGGTGGTGTAGCCGCGGTGGCTCACCTTGGCCAGCTCCTCGAGCCATTCCGGCTTGAGCCGGTACCCAAGCGGATCCTCCCAGTAGCGGTCCAGCGCCTCGCGGTAGATCCGGATCACGCTCGCCGCGTAGTAGATCCCCTTCATGCGCCCCTCGATCTTCAGCGAATCGACGCCGCATTCCACCAGCGCCGGGAGCTGCTCGATGAGGCAGAGGTCCTTGGAGTTGAAGATGAAGGTGCCGCTTTCGTCCTCGTGGATCGGGAAGTATTCGCCGGGGCGGGTTTCCTCGACGATGGAGTAGTTCCAGCGGCAGGGCTGGGTGCACTCCCCCTTGTTGGCGTCGCGGCCGGTCATGGCCGAGGAGAGGAGGCAGCGCCCGGAGTAGGAGATGCACATGGCGCCGTGGATGAATACCTCGAGCTCCATGTCGCAGCGCTGCGCGGTTTCCCGGATCGCGTCCAGGGACATCTCGCGGGCCAGGTTGACCCTCTTCACCCCCTGGGCCTGCCAGAAGCGGGCGGAACGCCAGTTGGTGGTGTTGGCCTGGGTGGAGAGGTGGATGTCGCGCTCCGGATAGCGCTCGGCGATAAGCGCCACCACACCGGGATCGGCGGCGATGAAGGCGTCGAAGGGTATGCCGGCCACCTCGGCCAGGTAGCGCTCCAGGACCGGGAGGTCCTCGTTGTCGGCGAAGGCGTTCACCGTAAGATACACCTTCACGCCGTGCCGGTGCGCGTACGCCACCGCCTCGTCGAGCTCGATCCGGGTGAAGTTGCCGGCGAGGTTTCTAAGCCCGAACGCCTTCCCTCCGAGGTAGACGGCGTCCGCGCCGTAGCGGATCGCCACCTTCAACTTCTCCATGTTGCCGGCGGGCGCCAGCAGCTCCGGTTTCACCCGCGGGCGCACCACCCGCTCCCCGTCCGTTTCACCCATCCCCGAATTCTCCAGCTCGTTCCCGTTACCTGTCACCCGTGCTCCTTGTCGGCCCGTTGCCGCCGGTGGCGATTGCGCTGTAGCGGCACACCCGGCACCGGGTAACCTAGCACAGACCGGCCGGACAAGGGAACCCCCCAAAGGCGCTTTCCCCTTGACATTGATGGGCAAAAGGCTTTAATTATGTTAAATTTTTGTCGGTACCAACGAAGGCAAGCCGAAAAGACGGGGCATCTAAGTTCGCGGTTTCAGTGGCTTATGCGGCGCGCTTTTCCGGCTTCCTCTTCAGAATGGGTCCCGAAAACTAATGAATGGTTGGCCGTTGATCTGGTTACCGATGTCATGAGCGCTGTATCACTTTGCATGCCTCGCCGCCGGTACGGAGCGAGGAGGAGGGTGGGGCGACCGTGCCCCTAAAGGAGCCTATGAAAAAACACCTCTGTCTGGCACTGCTCTTCCTGGGCCTGACGGCCGCCGCGCCGTTCGCCGCGGCACAGGAACAACCGACCATCTACACCATCGTCCCCGGCGACACCCTGTGGGGGCTGTCGCAGCGCTTCCTGAAGGACCC
Organism: Geomonas subterranea; assembly: GCF_019063845.1. Classification (NCBI taxonomy): domain Bacteria; kingdom Pseudomonadati; phylum Thermodesulfobacteriota; class Desulfuromonadia; order Geobacterales; family Geobacteraceae; genus Geomonas; species Geomonas subterranea. The sequence continues at coordinate 1,894,984 of NZ_CP077683.1, read as the reverse complement.
CTACTACTGGCCCAACGTCTGGGCCAACAATCAGGCCGTCGGCAATCCCCATTTCATCTATCCAGGGCAGAAGGTGCGCATCTATTCCGACCGGATCGAGATCGAGCCGGCGCCGGGTTCCGCCCCGCAGCCCCAGGCGCCCATTCCCCAGGAACTTCGTGAGGAGGCTCAGCCGGTGACCTTCACGGTGAACGGCAGCGAAGGGTTCCTGATCGAGAACGGCTTGAAGCCCTCCGGCACCGTGATCTCCCTGCACCAGAACCGCGAGATGGCCGGTACCGACGACATCGTCTACACCGATATCGGGCGCATCCAGGGGGGGAACCCGGGCGACCGCTACCAGATATACAAGAAGATCGGTCCGGTGAGCCACCCGGTGACCAACGTGATCCTGGGGCAGCAGGTAATGCCGCTGGGCGAACTGCAGCTCTCCGAACTCGAGGAGAAGGCGTCCAAGGCCATCGTCACCAAGAGCTTCCAGGAGATCAGCGCCGGCTCCTTCCTGCTCCCCTACCAGGAGCGCAAGCTGACCATCACGCTCAAATCCGCCGACCGCGACCTGACCGGCTACATCGTGCAGACCCAGACCGGCAACCAGGCCCTCGCTGTGAGCGACGTCGTCTTCCTCGACCTGGGCAAATCCCAGGGGGTGCAGCCCGGCAACATGCTCTACATCGTGCGCGACGTGGTACCCGATCAGCGCTACGCCAACGCCAAGATCGAGAAGCTCCCGGTGGAGGTGGTCGGCGCGCTGGTGGTGGTTGCCACCGGCATGAACAGCTCGACCGCGGTGATCGTGAAGAGCGTCGATACCGTCTACCGCGGCGACCGCGTGGAGATGAAAAAGAGCAGGTGACGCCAAAGGGGGTGACCCCATGGATCACTACTACTGGTTCGCGCTTAAGTCGGTGCCGCAGGTGGGGAACGTCACCTTCCTGAGGCTATTGTCGCACTTCGGCTCCCCGGAGCAGGTCCTCAAGGCCTCGGTCTCCGAGCTTTCCTCCGTCAAGGGGGTGAGCGCCGCGGCCGCCCGTTCCATCGCGGAACACGATTTTCGCGCCTGGGCCGAAGCGGAATGCGAGCGGGTCCACTCAAGCGGCGTGCAGGTGGTCGACATCCTCTCGCATCGCTATCCGCGCCTGTTGATGCAGATAGCTGATCCACCCCCCTTCTTCTACCTCATGGGGGCGCTCGAGGGGAGCGAGACCGCGGTCGCCATGGTCGGTTCCCGGCATGCCTCCCAGTATGGCCTTTGCACCGCGACCCGTCTCGCGAAGGAACTGGCGGGGCAGGGGGTCACCGTGATTTCGGGCATGGCCCGCGGCATCGACACGGCCAGCCACTGGGGCTGCCTCAAGGCGGAGGGGCGTAGCGTCGCGGTCCTTGGCTGCGGCGTCGACGTGATCTACCCCCCCGAAAACGACACCCTGTACCGCACCCTGTGCGAGGGGGGGGCGCTCATCAGCGAGTTCCCGATGGGAACCTCTCCCCTCCCCGAGAACTTCCCCCGGCGCAACCGCATCATCAGCGCCCTGGCCCTCGGGGTGGTCGTGGTCGAGGCGGGTGAGGGGAGCGGTTCCCTGATCACGGCGCAGTATGCGCTGGAGCAGGGGCGTGAGGTGTTCGCCGTCCCGGGCAACGTCACCACGTCCGGCAGCCGCGGCGTCAACGGGCTCATCAAGCAGGGGGCCAAGCTGGTGGAGCGGGTCGAGGACATCCTTGAGGAACTCGCCATCGAGCCCCTCGCCACGCACCCCCTGGAACAGCCCCGCTCCTTCCCGCTCACCCCGCAGGAGGCCGAGCTCTACGCGCTTTTGTGCCAGGGCGTGCTGCAGATCGATGACATCATCGTGCAGAGCGCGTTGACAGCCAGCGAGGTTTCCGCTACTTTACTGCGCTTGGAAATGAAGGGGATCATCACCCAGCTTCCCGGCAAGCGCTTTGTGGTCGTCTGACCAATACCGTAACCAGGTGGACAAATGTCTCATAATCTCGTCATAGTCGAGTCTCCCGCCAAGGCGAAGACCATAGAAAAATTTCTCGGCCCCGATTACAAGGTGCTGGCCTCGTTCGGCCACGTGCGCGCGCTCCCCAGCAAACAGGGATCGGTGGACGTGGAGCACGACTTCGAGCCCAAGTACGCGGTGCTCCCCGAGAGCAAGAAGCACATCGACGCCATCAAGAAAGAGATGAAGGGGATCACCTCGCTGCTTCTCGCGACAGACCCCGACCGCGAGGGGGAGGCCATATCCTGGCACCTCCTGGCGGCGCTCGGTCTCGATGGCAAGAAGAAAATCTCCTTCGACATAAAGCGCGTGGTGTTCCACGAGATCACCAAGGACGCCATCGTGCACGCGGTGCAAAACCCGCGTGACATCTCCGGCCACCTGGTGGACGCGCAGCAGGCGCGCTCCATCCTGGACTACCTGGTCGGCTTCACCCTCTCGCCGTTTCTATGGAAGAAGATCCGCTACGGTCTTTCCGCCGGCCGCGTGCAGTCGGTCGCGCTGAGGCTCATCTGCGAGCGCGAGAAGGAGATCCAGGCCTTCAAGGAACAGGAGTACTGGACCATCGGCGCGAAGCTGGAGACGGCCAAGAAGCAGGGGCTCACCGCCGCGCTGGTCGAGGCGGAAGGGAAGAAGCTCGGCAAGTTCGACATCCCTGACCGCGGGGCGGCGTTCCGGCTCTACGAGAAACTCGGCGGCACCGGCGCGTTCCCGAAGCAGGATGGGGAAGATGGTGCGGAGCCGCTCGTGGTGGGGACGCCTGCGAGCCCGGAGTACCGCGTCGACAAGGTGACCAAGAGCGAGAGAAAGCGCTCGCCGTCGCCGCCGTTCACCACCTCCACCCTGCAGCAGGAGGCGGCCAGGAAGCTCGGCTTCTCGGCCAAGAAGACCATGTCGACAGCGCAGAAGCTCTACGAGGGTATCGACGTCGGCGAGGGTGCGGTCGGTCTCATCACCTACATGCGTACCGACTCCGTCGCGCTCTCCAACGTGGCCCTCGAGGATGCGAAGCAGCTGATCACCTCGCTCTACGGCAAGGAGTACGCCCTGGAGAAGCCCCGTTTCTTCAAGAACAAGTCCAAGAACGCGCAGGAGGCCCACGAGGCGGTCCGCCCGACCTACATCTCCAAGACCCCCGTCGAGGTGAAGAAGTTCCTCACCTCGGACCAGTTCAAGCTCTACGATCTGATCTGGAAGAGGACCGTCGCCTGCCAGATGGCCGAGGCGCTCCTGGACCAGACCTCCGTCGAGATCACCGCCGGTGAGGGTTACCGCTTCCGCGTCGCCGGCACCGTGATCCGCTTCGCAGGTTTCATGAAGCTCTACATCGAGGGGGTCGACGACGAGGTCGAGGACAAGGAGAAGGAAGGAACACTCCCGCCGCTGGCCGAAGGGGACATCCTGAAGCTGCAGCAGCTGCTCCCCGAGCGGCACTTCACCCAGCCGCCGCCGCGCTACACCGAGGCGACCCTGGTGAAGACCCTTGAGGAGTACGGCATCGGGCGCCCGTCGACCTACGCCTCCATCATGAACACCATCATCGAGCGCAAGTACGCGCGCCTGGACAAGAAGCGCTTCTTCCCCGAGGACGTGGGGATGGTGGTCTCGGACCTCCTGACCAACCATTTCAACCAGTACGTCGACTACAACTTCACCGCCAACCTGGAAGAGCAGCTCGACATGGTGTCGCGCGGCGAGAAGCAGTGGCGGCCGCTTTTGCACGAGTTCTGGGGACCGTTCATCAACCTTTTGAAGTTGAAGGAAGGGGAGGTGAGCAAGTCCGACCTCACCACCGAGGCGACCGACGAGGTCTGCCCCGAGTGCGGCAAACCGCTGGTGGTGAAGCTCGGCAAGTTCGGCAAGTTTTTCGCCTGCACCGGCTACCCCGAGTGCCGTTACATCCGTCCGCTGGACAAGGAAACCGGCGAGGTGGTTGAGCCTGTGGTTTCTGAGGAAGTCTGCGACAAGTGCGGCAGCCACATGCTGATCAAGGAAGGGCGCTTCGGCAAGTACCTCGCCTGCTCCGCGTACCCCAACTGCAAGAACATCCAGCCGCTGGTGAAGCCCAAGGGGACCGGCATCACCTGCACCGCCTGCGGCAAGGGGGAGCTGATCGAGAAGAAGTCCCGCTTCGGCAAGCTCTTCTACTCCTGCAACCGTTATCCCGAGTGCAAGTTCGCGCTGTGGGATCTTCCCGTGCAAAAGCCCTGTCCCAAGTGCGGTTTCCCGCTTCTGGTGAAGAAGGTCTACAAGCGCGAAGGCGAGTTCCTGAAGTGTCCCAAGGAAGGGTGCGACTACCAGAGCAACAAGGAGTAGGGCGGGGCGGTAGTGATAGACGAAGTGAGCGGGGTCCTCGGACCCCGCTTTAGTTTTGGCGGGACAGGCTCGCAAACCCATCTCACGCAAAGCCGCAAAGGCGCAAGGAGAAACACGGTTGCGTTTCCCTCGAAAGTTTTTCCTGGTTTCTTAGCGTCTCCGCGTCTTTGTGTTAGGTAATTATGTTTGCCTCGCGGGTTTTTCCTCAGCGCCTTTGCGCCTTTGCGTTAAAGCTTTTGGTTTTAAAGATTAGGAGAAGTAATGACTGAGCAGATCACGGTAATAGGCGGCGGACTGGCCGGATGCGAGGCGGCCTGGCAGGCGGCCAAACGCGGCGTGAAGGTCCGCCTGTACGAGATGAAGCCGGGCAAGTACTCCGAGGCGCATCACCTCCCGGGGCTTTCCGAACTGGTCTGCTCCAACTCCCTGCGCGGCGATTCCCTGGAGAACGCGGTGGGGCTTTTGAAGGAGGAGTTGCGCCGCCTGGGTTCGCTCTTCATGGAGGGGGCGGAGGCCACCAAGGTCCCCGCCGGAGGCGCGCTGGCCGTGGACCGCGAACTGTTCTCCACCTACATCACGAAGATGATCGAGGAGCATCCCGACATCGAGGTGGTGCGCGAGGAACTGACCCGTATCCCTGAGGAGGGGATCGTCGTGGTCGCCTCCGGACCACTCACCAGCGGCCCCCTGGCCGAAGAGATCGGCGGCCTGGCCGGCAGCTACTTGTACTTCTACGACGCCATCGCTCCCATCGTCGCCGCCGACTCCATCGACTACGACAAGGCCTTCCGCGCCTCCCGCTACGGCAAGGGGGACGGCGACGATTACCTCAACTGCCCGATGAACGAGGAGCAGTACCACCACTTCGTGAAGGAACTCCTCGCCGCCGAGAAGGTGGAGCCGAAGAGCTTCGAGAAGGTGGTGCACTTCGAGGGGTGCATGCCCATCGAGGAGATGGCGAGCCGTGGCATCGAGACCCTGCGCTTTGGCCCGATGAAACCGGTGGGGCTCACCGATCCCCGGGTGGGGGTGGAACCTTACGCGGTGATCCAGCTGCGCCAGGAAAACCGCGAGGCCACCATGTTCAACCTGGTCGGCTTTCAGACCAAGCTGACCTGGCCCGAGCAGAAGCGGATCTTCCGGATGATTCCCGGGCTGGAGCAGGCGCAGTTCCTGCGCTTGGGCTCCATGCACCGCAACACCTTCATCAACGCGCCGCAGCTCCTCTTGGCCACCTGCCAGTTGAAGAGCGACCCGCGGGTCCTCTTCGCAGGGCAGATCACCGGCGTGGAAGGGTACGTCGAGTCCGCCTCGAGCGGCTTCGTGGCTGGCGTCAACGCAGCGCGGCTGGCGAAGGGGGAGGAACTGACCGTCCCTCCCGCCGAAACCGCCATCGGCGCGCTGGCGCGCCACATCACCAACACGGAAGCGGCGCACTTCCAGCCCATGAACGTCAACTACGGCCTCTTCCCGCCGCTGCCCGGGCGCATAAAGAAGAAGGAGAAACGCGGCCTTCTGGCGCAGCGGGGGCTTGAGGCGCTGGAAGCCTGGCTGCCTGGAGTTGCGGGATAACCACCGGTGCCGCGCCCCCCGGAGGCGCATCGAGGAGGATACCATGACAGGGAACAAGGAACGGCAGGAGATAAGCGTCGTAGGGCGGTTGCTTTCGCTGGAGGCCCTGGTCTTCGTCATGGGGGTCGCCTCGCTCGTCTACGGTATCGCCACCGGCAGTCACTTCAAGACGGCCCTCGGCGCCACCGCCGCGCTGCTGGTCGTCCTGATATTCCGCTTCTGCCGGCGTTGTAGGGGCAAATAAACATTTGCCCGGCCGCCCGTGCCCCGACCGCCGCCTGTCATCCTCCCTCTCCCCCGGGAGAGGGGCGGGATGAGGGTGCCGCTGCTGCGCACCCTTCTTGATCACGGCAACGCCCTCACCCGCCCTCCGGGCACCCTCTCCCGGGGGGAGAGGGGATCAGGGGACCAGAGACCTGAGATCAGAGATCAGAGATCAGAGATCAGAGATCAGAGATCAGAGATCAGAGATCAGGGGACCAGGGGATCAGGGGATCAGGGGATCAGGGGATCAGGGGATCAGGGGATCAGGGGATCAGGGGATCAGGGGATGCCCGCGCCGGTTGCGGCCGGCAATTTAATCCGTCCCCCCGCAGCGCGGGGACGTCAGGAGAATACCAACATGTCAGCAACCACCATCGTCCTAGCCTCCGCCTCCCCCAGGCGCAGCGAACTCCTCGAATCCGCAGGGATCAGTTTCCGCGTCCTCCCCGCCGACATCTGCGAGGATCAGCTTCCCGGTGAAGATCCGGTGGACCACGTGTTGCGTCTTGCGGAAGGAAAGGCGAGGGCCGCCGCCGAAAGGACCGACGGGCGCTTCTTCCTCGGCGCCGACACCATCGTCCTTTGCGACGGCGAGATCATGGGTAAGCCCAAAGACCACGCCGACGCCCAGCGTATGCTGAGAAAGCTCTCCGGCGTGCCGCACGAGGTGGTGACCGGTTTCGCCATCTACGACCGCGAACGCGACGGCGCACTGGTGGAGGCGGTACGCACCAAGGTCTTTTTCAAACATCTGCGCGACGAGGAGATCGACGCCTATATCGCCACCGGCTGTCCCTTCGACAAGGCCGGCGGCTACGCCATCCAGGGGGGGGCCGCGCACATGGTGCGCAAGATCGACGGCTCCTATACCAACGTGGTGGGGCTGCCGCTGTGCGAGGTGGTCGAGAAGCTCAGGGTACTGGGAGCACTGTAGAGGGAGGGGGACGCGATGAGTAATATTGCCGAACATCTCAGGGAGATCCGGGAGCGGATCGCGCAGGCCGCTGCCAGGGCCGGGCGCGAGCCGGAGGGGGTGCGCCTCGTCGCCGTTTCCAAGACCAAACCCGCCGCCGCGATAGCCGAGGCCTTCGGCTGCGGCCAGACTATCTTCGGTGAGAACTACGTCCAGGAACTGGTGGCGAAGCAGCCCGAACTCCCGGCCGGCATTTGCTGGCATTTCATCGGCAGCCTGCAGAGCAACAAGGTGCGCCAGATCGCCGGCAAGGTCGACCTGGTCCACTCCGTGGACCGCCTGAGCCTCGCCCGCGAGATCGACCGCCAGTGGGGCGCGTTGGGCAAGGTGTGCGACATCCTCGTCCAGGTGAACATCTCCCGCGAACAGACCAAGGGAGGGACGAGCAGCGAGGAACTCCTGGAACTCGTGCGCGAACTGGCGCAACTGCCTCACCTCAAGATCAAGGGGCTGATGACCATGCCTCCGTTCTTCGATGACCCCGAGGGAGCGCGCCCGTATTTCCGGAAGCTGCGCGAGTTGGCCGACGAGGTGAGGGTGGCAGCCATCCCGGGAGTGGAGATGCGTGAACTGAGCATGGGAATGTCCGGCGATTTCGAGGCCGCCATCGAGGAAGGTGCCACCCTGGTGCGGGTAGGCTCCGCCCTCTTCGGCGAGCGCCAGTATCACTGAGCGGGGGAGGAGATGTTGCCTAAGCAGCAAAAGCAGGTATCAAAGCTGCGGCGCCCCTTCGTTATCGCGGGCGCCGTGGTGGGAGCACTCCTGAGTGGCTGGTACATCTACGACAATATCACCAGACGGGGGCTCGCCGCCGATCCTATCTGGACCCGTTTCGTCAACGTGGCCCTCATCATGTTCGTTTCCATCTACCTGGCGAATCTGGTGCGGCGCGTGGTCGAGCCCCTCAAAAAGCGCTAGTCTTCACCTGTTTCGGCGCGGGCCGGTACCAGCGCCAGGAAGCCGGACACCCTCTGGGCGATGAGCGATTCCAGTACCGCGAAACCAAGCGAGATGGCGGCGTAGATGGCCAGCGTCGCCTCCATGGAGGCCGGGATGGCCAGGTCGTGCTGGGAGTTGCGCACTATCCAGATCATGGCCACAGCCACCGCGCCGCAACCGAACTGCCGCCACACCCAGTTGTTCTGCTCCACAAGGAGCTGCATCAACTGCTCGACCTCTCCCTCCAGGAAGTAGCGTTCAGCCACGATCCAGGACATGTAGATGCGAGGCAACATGACAGCGGTCATGGTCATGGTGACGGTCATCATCAGTGCGCCGAACATGTTCATAAATTTCTCCTCCCGCTACCGGATCAGATTGGTTTCCCTCGCTGTAGCATAAACGAAGCCCAAATCTCCTCCTAAGGACATTATCTCTCATTAAGATTATAAGCCAGTAGTTACAGTATGTTGCGGTGGCGTCGAGTACGTGTCAGGGCAGGGTAGGGTAGGTCCTGAGGTTCATGTTGTACGGCTTTTGAACAGGTGCTGTTCGGTTTTTACGCTAAATGACCCAACAAGATTGAAACAACAACCACGGGAACTTCTGAGACTATCCGGGCCAGGCGCCGCTTTCTCAGAGGCGTCGCCGTTTCACAGACCCACAGTTGTCTCCATGTCACCGGTCTGCTTATAGTGTGAGGTTTGCAGTGCAGTTCTCTGATTTCCTCCCGCGGCTAACGGTCTGGTTTTTAACATCCTTGATGAAAATTAAGTTGTCACTGTAGCCGGGTTCATGCTAACGCTGGACAGTTGCGAATTCAGCACAGGGAGAAAGCATGATCCATCTGTCCAACATAACCAAGCAGCACGGCTCGCAGGTCCTGTTCCGCGATGCCAGCTTCCAGATACTCCCCGGTACCCGTTCCGGCCTGGTCGGCCCCAACGGTGCGGGCAAGACCTCCCTCTTCAGGATCATCACCGGCGAGGAAGATGTGGACGCCGGTGAGATCACGGTGGCCAAGAAGACGACCATCGGCTACTTCTCGCAGAATATCGGTGAAATGGCGGGGCGTTCGGCGCTGGAAGAGGTGATGGCGGTCTCGGCGGAGACGGTGCGTCTCGCCGGGGAACTGAAGCAGATGGAGGAGCAGATGGGGCTCCCCATGTCCGATGACGACATGACAGCGCTGCTGGAGCGCTACGGCTCCGCGATGGAGGAGTTCGAGCACAGGGGTGGCTATGATCTCGACTCGCGCGCGAAGGAGGTGCTGACCGGCCTCGGCATCGGTCCGGACCGCTTCCACAACCCCGTCGAGTCCTTCAGCGGCGGCTGGCGTATGCGCGTGGCGCTCGCCGGGATCCTCACCCTGTCGCCCGACGTGCTTTTGCTGGACGAGCCGACCAACCACCTCGACGTCGAATCGATCATCTGGCTCGAGGAGTGGATTGCCAACGAGTACAAGGGCGCGCTCCTCATGACCAGCCACGACCGTGACTTCATGAACCGCGTTGTGACCCGGGTGGTAGAGGTGGCCAACAAGACCGTCACCACCTACGGCGGTAACTACGATTTTTACGAGAAGGAGCGTGACATCCGTCGCGAGCAGCTCCTCGCCTCCCACAAGCGTCAGCAGGAGATGCTGGCCAAGGAGGAGGAATTCATCGCCCGCTTCGCCGCCCGCGCCTCCCACGCCGCGCAGGTGCAGTCGAGGGTGAAGAAGATCGAGAAGATCGAGCGCATCGAGATCCCGCCCGAAGAGCGGGTCGTCAAGTTCGACTTCGCCACCCCCCCCAGAAGCGGCGACGACGTCGTCGTCATGGGCAACCTGGGCAAGAGCTGGCTGAACCCTGACGGCAGCGTGCACCCCATCTTCTCCGGCGTCACCGGCGTCATCAAGCGCCTGAGCAAGATCGCCGTGGTCGGGGTGAACGGCGCCGGCAAGTCGACCTTCCTGAAGACCATCGCCGGCCAGACCGACGCCACCGAAGGGAGCGTGAACCTCGGGGCGAACGTGGAGCTCGGCTACTTCAGCCAGCACGCCATGGAGATCCTCGATCCCAAAAAGACCATCTTCGAGACGGTGCAGGACGTGATCCCGCTGGCCACCATCGGCGTCATCCGCAACCTCCTCGGGGCCTTCCTGTTTCAGGGGGACGATGTCGACAAGCGCATCGAGAACCTCTCCGGCGGCGAGAAGAGTCGCGTGGTGCTGGCCACGCTCCTCGCGCGCCCGGTCAACTTCCTGGTGCTCGACGAGCCGACCAACCACCTCGACATCCGCTCCCGCGAGATCCTCCTGGACGCCCTGGAGAACTTCCAGGGGACGGTGATCCTGGTGAGCCACGACCGCCACTTCCTGCGCCGGCTCGTTGACCGTGTCATCGAGGTCGATCATGGCGAGATGCGGCTCTACGAGGGGAATTACGACTACTATCTCTCCAAGACGGCGCATGCCTGAACCGGAGCAGGGCGGTAGCAAAGATTAGTGCTGGTTACATTGATTGTTTGCCATAAGCGCCCGCTCCGTGCTATAAGAGCGGTGCTGTAATTCAATGACATCAAACAAAGGAGATCTGCAATGGCCAAAAACCAGAACGAAATGACCTTTAAATACATCTTCACCTACGATTACAACCCCATTTACGTCAACGGTGCGCACGGCGGTATCTCCCCGCGTGGCGAGCTCGTGATCAACTTCTACCTCGAGCGTCAGCCGCTGCCCAACTCCATCAGCCACGAGATCACCCCGACCGGCACCATCGGTCCCGAGACCGCCGTTGAGCCGTCGGATCTGGGCCGCAGCCTGGTGCGCCAGGTCATCAACGGCGTCGTGGTGAACCACCAGACCGCACGCGAGCTGCACTTCTGGCTGGGCGAAAAGCTGAAAGAACTCGACGCCATGGAGCAGGCGCGTCAGGCGCTGGCTGCCGAGCAGGCGGGCCAGGTCACCCACTAAAGTACCGCGACAGCAAGGTAAAAGGGGCGGCATCCCGTACGGGATCGCCGCCCCTGTTTTTTGTTTTTCTGAAGCAGTGCTGTGTTCCAGTTCCTCCCTCTCCCTTTGGGAGAGGGGTGGGGTGAGGGCGCCGCAAATAAAGAGCACCAGAACAGCAGCTCCCTCATCCTCCCTGCTGGCACCCTCCAGCTTCGCCCTCTCCCTTTGGGAGAGGGTCGGGGTGAGGGCGCCGCAAGGAAGAGCACCATAACAGCAGCTCCCTTACCCTCCCTGCGGGCACCTTCTCCCGGAGATGAGCGGGATGGGGCGACCGCGAAGGAGTCACATGTCCAAACAGTACGTGGTAGGAAACGAATCGGTGCGGATGATCGAACTGGGACACCCCTGGATCATCGCGGATGCCTACACCAGGAAGTGGCCCGCCGGAGAGGCGGGGGACCTGGTGGAGCTGGTCGACGGCAGCGGGCGTTTCATGGCCATGGCCCTTTTGGATCCCAAGGACCGCATCGTGGCCCGGATCCTGTCGCGGGAGCGGATGCGCCTTGACCGTGGCTGGGTGCAGTCGCGCCTGGAGCGGGCGGTGGCGCTGAGACGAAACCACGCGGACCTCGACGACTCGGACGCCTACAGGCTCGTGAACGGCGAGGGGGATGGACTCCCGGGACTCACCGTCGACCGCTACGGGGACTACCTCATGGTGCAGGTCTACTGCTCGGGGTGGCGCAGGCATCTGAAGCTGGTGACGCAGTCGCTGGAGGAGCTCCTTGCGCCGGCGGGGATCTACGAGAAGGGGCGCCCCCAGAACACCCGGGAGCTCGAGGCGGAAAGCGACGACAAGAAGTACGGCCGGCTGCTGACGGGCACGGCCGCGGTGGAGCCTCTGCTGGTGCGGGAAAACGGGCTCACCTTCCGGGTCAGCCTGGAGCGCGGCCTCAACACCGGGCTGTTCCTCGACATGCGCAAGAACCGGCGCGACCTCATGGCGCGGGTGAAGGGAAAGCGCTTCCTGAACCTCTTCTCCTACACCGGCGCCTTCTCGGTCGCAGCGGCCGCGGCTGGTGCGAGCCTCGTCACCAGCGTTGACGCGTCCCCGAGCTACATGGCCCAGGCCAGGGAGAACTTCGAGCTGAACCGGCTGAACCCGAAGCGGCACGAGTTCCTGGTGGGGGACTGCTTCACCATGCTGGATGACCTCGCCCGGCAGAAGAAGGTCTACGACGTGATCCTGATGGATCCCCCCTCCTTCTCCACCACGGCCAAGAGCCGCTTCACCACGCGCGGCGGCACCTCTGACCTGGTGGCCGCGGCGCTCAAGCTCCTTAAAAGCGGAGGGGTGCTCATCTCCTCGTCCAACCACCAGAAGGTGGACCTTGCGGATTACTTGAAGGAACTGCGCCGCGGGGCCTTGCAGGGAGGGGACCAACTGCAGGTGGTTTCCTTCAGCGGCCAGCCCGAGGACTTCCCGTACCCCGTCACCTTTCCCGAGGGACGCTACCTCAAGTACGTCATCGCCGTGAAGGGGTGAAACGGCTGGATCAGCTCACCCCGCAGTCGTGCAGGAATTTCGCGTAACGCTTGTCGGTGAGCTCGATGTGGTTCAGCACCCAGCTTGAGAGGAAGTTCAATAGCTCCAGCGCGAGCCCCGGTTTCCTGGAGCTCAGCCGCTCCTTGAAGGCGAAAGCCTTGGCGATGAAGCGCTGGTGTTCCAGTTCGTGCAGCGCCATCTCGGGGTATTTATGCGTCCGGAAGAGCTCTTCCTCCACGGCGAAATGTGCCTGCGCGTAGTTGAAAAGGTTGGTGAGCACGTCCTCCACCACGTCGGCGGACTCGTTGTTCCTGATGGCCTGGTCCAATTCGTCCATCATCTGGATCAGCTTTTTATGCTGTTCGTCCACCTTCCCGATTCCCACACTGAGACTATCCGACCACTCTATTAATTCCATGAACCTTCTCCCTATGGGGACGTGTTGAAGCCAATTCGTCTTGCTCCGTAGCCAACCGGAGCCACTCTGTGCTATCTTTGCCCATCGCCGCCAACTTCGCCGTATGCACCGGAGTCTTCATGGGCACGCCACGACCGCATGAACTGGAAATATCCTGCCAGCAGATACTGTTGCCCGACTCCTCCGTCTATTCCGTGCAGTGGATCGAGCTCCCTGCAGAGGCGGCGTTCCGCGCCACCCCCGCTTTCCTGCTGGAGCATTACTTCAAGGTGGTGCGCCGTTGCACCCTGGGGGTGATCACACCCGTCATGACCGCGAGCGCCGTGGAGTTCCGGGTGACCGGTACCCGCTGCGCCCTCCTCGCCTTCAGCGCGCCCCGCTTCGAGACGGCGGGGACGACGCAGGCGGTGCACCTCTGCATCAGCGGAGGCATCCTGGTCCAGCCGGGGGAGTGCGACAGCGGCATGTTCTCCCTGCTGAGCGCGGCGGGCGCGGACCGGGTCCGGGTCACGGTGCAGCTTTCCGACTACTGCCCGCTCCTTTTGGGGAGCAGGAACCCCTCCCGGCTGCGCAAACTCTGCTACGGGATGACGCAGTCCTTCTTCCACAAGGTGGTCACCTTCAGATACCTGGCGTCCCTGTTCCGCGAGATCTGCGGCGTCAGGGCACGGGTGACCGTCAAGAACGTGGTGGTGCGTGAGGGGGCTGACATCTGACCCAAGCTACTATTCGGATTCAGGGGATACTACTTGAGGGATTTGAATGGGGGGGGAGAGAAACAGGCTGGCACTACTCGGGCTTTTTCTGGTTAAGAGCTTCATAAAGAGCTATCTGTTCCGCGGTTGAGAGTTTTCTCGCGGGTTTATGTCGCGCCCGGCACATCCTGCACCTGTCATCGGAACACCACTGGCAGAAGGTGCAGTCCGGGCATGGGTATTTCTTGCAGTTTTCAGCGCAGTTCTTCTTTTCTTCCATGTAACCATCACGACGGCTGTGACAAAAAAGCGGCGCCGGCGCCATTGCCGGGCGCCGCTTTTCCTGTTGGGCCGGTATTAGTACACCACGTTTCTCTTGGGGGCGGTTCCCTCGACGATGCGGGCGAAGGATTTACCCTGGTCCGCGTTGATCAGGAGGTAGCGCGGCAGCTTCATGGCGACGTCGTTGGGGCCGGCGTGGTGCGCCTCAATGGTGAAGGTCGCCACGTATCCCGCCTCTGCCGCCCTCTTCAGCAGGTAGTCGTCATAGATGCCGAAGGGCCAGGCGAGCAGGTCCACCTTGGTCCCCAGTTTCTCTTCCAGCTTGGCCTTCGACTTCTTGAGCTGGGTCTGAACCGACTTCTCGAACTCGGCGGGCGCCATCTTCTTCTTGTCCCGTTTGAAGTTGGGGTGCCAGAAGGTGTGGGACTGGATGTCGAAACCGTTCTTCTGCAGGGTCTTCAGTTGCTCCCAGGTCATCGCGTACTTCGCGTTGGAGATGGCGGAGGGGTACACGAAGACCGTGACCGGGACGTTGTACTTCTTGGCGAGTGGCAGCATGTCGCTGTAGACCGACTTGTGCGCGTCGTCCTCCACGATCACCACCGACTTGGGAGCGGGGGCGGGGCCCTTTTTCAGGTAGTAGTCCACGAGCTTTCTGAGCGGGATCACGGTGTACCCGTTGTCCTTCAGGTACTTCAGGTGTTCCTCGAAGACCGAAGTCTTGATGGTCATGCCGTCGGCCACGGTGGGGCCGAAGCGGTGGTAGAGCAGTATGGGGACGTTGACCCCCTGACCGGCGGCGGGCTGGGCCGGTTTGGCGGGGCTGACGGCCTGCGCGCCGGGTACGGCCAGCAGGGCGACGGCGAGGATCAGGAGCAGGATGCGGTACTTCATGCGGTATAAGACCTCCGGTGAATTTACGAACATCCCAACATACCAGAAAGTGCACGAATGTGAAACGCAGAATCGTGGGCGGAAACGAAAGGGTCTTCCTGAAAGTCGGGGTTGCGCGGTCCGCCGAAGGACGCGACGACGCTGTTACCTTTCCCCCTTTGCGTGGGTGATCGGAGTATTCCTGGAAAAGGTCGCCCTTAGTCCCCCTCCTCTTGCGGGAGGGGGGCGTCAAAGGGAGGTTTCCCTCTGCATTCCGTGTTTGGCTCCTCAGGTGCCCGTCCACTTTAATCGAAGGCGGGCGAATGATCATTCGCCCCTACAGTACACCGGTCGGGCCGCGCCCCTCCCCCCGGAGGGGGAGGCCGGGAGGGGGGACAAGCTGGCAGCGAGAACTTTCCGTTCACTGGTCACGCTTCGTGGACATCGCGAACGATAGTAGCGTGATGGATGGCTGGGTGGATGGTAGAATTCTGCAGTCGAAATTCCCAAAGGAGGCAGATATGACATCCTTCCAACTCAAATGTCCCCGTTGCGGCGCCGCGAACCGCATCCCCGCCGACAAGGAGGGGGTGGCCGGGCGATGCGGCAACTGCCGCGCCAAACTTCCCCCTCTCTACAGCACCCCCCGCGAACTGGATGACGCCGGTTTCGACGCTTTCATCGCCTCCTACCCGGGGCCCGTGCTCGCCGAGTTCTGGGCCCCCTGGTGACCGCATTGCCTGTCATTCGCACCGGCGGTGCGAAAGGTGGCGGCGCTACTGGCCGGGGAGGCCGCGGTGGTACAGGTCAACACGGATCAAAGCCCGGCGCTGTCGGCGCGTTTCGGGGTGCGCGGCATCCCGGTGCTGCATCTGCTGCGCGGGGGTAAATCTGTGGAGCAGCTGTCCGGCGCGCAGTCGGCCGAGGCGGTGCTCTCCTGGTTTCGGCGTTCGCTGGAGAGGAAATGACACTCAACAGCCACGGACGTAGGGGGGACACATTGACAGGGGCACCGTGTTTGGCAGAATTGGTGTCTATATCTTCATAATGAGAGAGCGGAGGTGACAATGACGAGGGACCAACTGCAGATCCTTGAGAACCAGCTGGTAGCAAACTGCCAGTACAAAGGCATCCAGACCACCCTGCACAAGTTACTGGAAAGTCTCTATGAGGGAAAGAGTCTGGACGCGATACTCACCGAGATGCTGGAATGAGCCACGCCCCGCACATTAAGCTGATCTCGGAGGGAGGCCTCGTCTCCCGGTAAGGACCTTGATGTTTTCTAGCGCGAAACCAACTATCCGTCACCAATTGTCCACGCTGGTTGCCGCCTGCGTCCTGCCGGTCTGGATGATTTGGGCCTTGATGGCCCGTCATGTCTATGTGACCAAGCTGGACCAGGTGAACCGCGACCTCCTCGAGAACGCCCGCTCGATGACCATGGCGGTCGACCGCGAATTCGCCAACGTCCAGGCCTCCCTCACCGCTCTTGGTACCTCTCCTTCCTTTCGCGCCCGCGACTTCGTCGCCATACATCTGCAGAGCAGGGAAATCCTCAAGAACTACCCCGGTGCGGACATCATCGTCGCCGAGTCCGACGGGCAGCAACTCGTGAACACCTACCGCCCCCTGGGGAGCGTGCTTCCCAAGCGCAACAACCCTGACACGGTGCGCCGTATCTTCGAGGGGGGCAAACCGGTCGTGAGCAACCTCTATTACGGCGCGATAACCAGGCGTCCCGTGATCGCCATCGACGTACCGGTCATGATCGATGGCCGCGTGGCCTATGATCTTTCCATGTCTTTCCCCGCGCACGAGCTCTCCTCGGTGCTGCGGAGCCAGAACGTGTTCAAGGAGTGGTACGGCACCGTCGTGGACCGAAACGGTGTGATCACCGTCCGGACCAGCAAGGGCGACCTCTTCGTCGGCAAGGAACTAACCGGCGAACTGCGCACAGCCATGTCGCGTGCCAGCGAGGGGATACTCCGCATCAAGACTCCCCAGGGCGGGGTCGCCTTTTCCGCCTACGCCAAGTCCCCCTTGTCGGGATGGACCGTGGCCGTCGCGGTCCCCAGGGAATTCGCGCTCCGAGAGATCTACAGCTGGATGCGCTGGGTGGTGGGCGCAGGCGTTTTCACCTCCTTTTTGGGGATATTGCTCGCTTCATGGATCGCGAGGCGGATCGCACGGGATATCCAGTCGCTGGTGGAACCCGCCCTTGCCATCGGCCGCGGCGAGCCGGCCACGACGATCGGCACCGATTCAGGCAAGGAGACCTCGGACGTAGCGGAGGCCCTGGTGCAGGCGTCGCAGCTTTTGCAACGCAGGGCGGCGGAACGGGACCAGGCGGAGCGACAGCTTTCCGACACCATCGAAGACCTGAAGCGCGAGACCGCCGAACGGATCCGGGCCATGGAAGAGGTGCGCCGGCAGGAACACCTCCTCACCCAGCAAAGCCGCCAAGCCGCACTGGGGGAGATGGTGGGCAATATCGCCCATCAGTGGCGTCAGCCGCTCAACGCCCTGGGGCTTTTGGTGCAGCAACCGCTGCTGTTCCACGAACTGGGGGAGCTCGATCGTGAGTTCCTGGAGGAGAATAAGTCCAAGTCGATGGCGCTCGTGCAGCACATGTCGCAGACCATCGACGATTTCAGGAATTTCTTCAGGCCGGACAAGGAAAAGCGGCGCTTCAAGGTCTGCGACGAAGTCGCCAAGGTGCTCTCGCTTGTCGATGGCAGCCTGCAATCTCTTGGCGTCACCCTGGACGTGCAGCAGGATGGCGATCCCGCCATCGAGGGGTACCCGAACGAGTTTGCCCAGGTACTGCTCAACATACTGGTTAACGCCCGGGATGCCATAGCGGAACGCGAGGTGGTCTCCCCGAAGGTGCTGGTCCGCATCGCCGAGCAAGACGGGAGAGCGGTGGTCACGGTGACCGATAACGCAGGCGGGATACCCGAGGAAATCATGGACAAGATCTTCGACCCGTACTTCACCACCAAGGGCCCGCAGAGCGGGACCGGGGTCGGGCTCTTCATGTCCAAGACCATCATAGAGAAAAACATGGGCGGTATGCTCACGGCGTGCAACGTCGCGGGCGGGGCTCAATTCAGGATAGAGGTGTGACATGGCAACGACGATGATGCTTGTTGAAGACGACTGCGACACCCTGGAGATCCTTTCCGTCGTGCTGCGGCGCAAGTATGGCGACCTGCTATTGTGCACCGCGGACAACGGCAGGAAAGGGGTTGAACTCTTCAAGGAACGGGCGGTGGACATCGTGATCACCGATGTCAACATGCCCGAGATGGGGGGCGTGGCCATGGTGCGGGCAATCAGGGAGATGAAGCCGCAGGTTCAATTCATCTTCATCACGGCGGATACTGGCAGAGCGACGGTGGAACATGCGGTGGGGGGCGGGTTTCAGCTCGATCATTATATTGAAAAGCCGATCGACTACCGCCATCTCTTCTCAGCCATAGATGAATCACTGGCAGCGGTGAGGACTCAGCCGCCAGACGCTCCGGCCAGGAACTGAGTCAGAGGGTGCTCCGCCGGCGTTATGTCAGGACGTTGATAACGAAAGCGTGTACAAGCCGGTCCGATCGCTGTATACTTCCGTGGCTTGCCCTGGCGTAGCTTTCGAATGTTGTGAAAGAGACCTACTACAAGGAGGACGTCCATGAAAAAGACCCTACTCGCTATCCTCGTATTGACCCTGCTTGCTCTTCCCGCCGCCGCTTCCGCGACGCCGCCCCGTCCCGGCCCCTACGTCTCCGGTTTTGTCGGTCTGACCGTGCCCGAGACAGTCAACGCGACCAGCTTCGAGGGCCCCACCACCTTCAACGATCGCATCAAGTTCGATCCCGGTCTCAACGTGGGGGGCACCCTCGGTTACGACTTCGGCTTCATGCGTTTCGAAGGGGAAATTTCATACAAGGACATTCAGTTGAACACGATCGCCGACCGCGATGGAGGCCCGTCCTTACGGATCGAGGAGGGGAACGTCGATACGACCGCTTTCATGGCCAACGTCTTCTTCGACATGCACAACGACAGCCCCATCACCCCCTACATCGGGGGCGGCGTCGGGTTCGCCGCCCTGCATCTGAACGACGTCTTCACTCCCGCCCTGGTAGACCCTGTGTACTGGGCAGACGACCAGGTGGTGCTCGCCTACCAGGCAGGGGGGGGCTTGGAGGTTGCCCTGAACCGGCAGCTTTCTCTCGACCTCGCCTACCGCTACTTCGGCACCTCGAAGGCATCCTTCATCAACAGCGAATTCGAGCTCCAAACGCACAACGCAACCCTCGGTCTCAGGCTGAAGTTCTGAGAGCCGCGGCATCCAGTGGGGCAACCATGAACGACCTGAGCGCTCAGAACCAGGAACTGGAACGACAAAACCAGCAACTGCTGGACGCCTACGCGAAGTTGGACAAGGCGTTGGCCCAGTACGCGGAGCTTTACGACTTCGCGCCGGTGGGCTATTTGACCCTGGGGCAGGGGCGCCGCATCGTGAAAGCCAACCTCACCTGTTGCGAGCTCCTGCAAAGGGACCGCGTCGTGCTGCAGGGAAAGGATCTGCTCGATTTCGTGCTCAAGGAAGACCGTCCGGCTCTTGTTGACTACCTGGGGCGCCTGTGTCAGGGAACCGGCAAGATTCATTGTGAAGTCCGGCTGCACAACGACACCCCGGTACTGCTGGAGTCCACCGTCTCGAAGGAACAGGGGGAATGCCGCATCGTAATGCTGGACATAAGCCGTCAGAAGAAGGCAGAGGCCGCCCTTAGGGAAAGCGAGAAGCGTTTCAAGGCGCTGGTGGAGGTGACTTCCGACTGGGTCTGGGAGGTGAACGCCGAGGGGGTCTACACGTACGCCAGCCCCAAGGTATTCGACCTCCTGGGGTATACGCCGGAGGAAGTGGTAGGGAAGACCCCATTCGACTTCATGCCGCGGCGCGAGGCCGACCGGCTCCTCATGATCTTCGGCGAGTTGATTGCGCGCCGGGAACCGTTTCACAACATGGAGAACCTGAACCTCAGAAAAGACGGCCGTGAAGTACTCCTCGAGACCAGCGCCGTGCCCATCTTCGACACCGAGGGTGCGTTCTGTGGTTTCCGGGGCATCGACCGTGACATCAGTAACCGCCTTCCCCCTGCGCGGGAATGATGACTTCTTTATTTGACGCTTCGCAGCAAGGCAAAGGCCAGGTCCACAGGAGGACCTGGCCTTTTTCATGTTCAACGGGAAATGCCGGGGATCTGTACCATGTTGTCCACCAAGCGGCACGAGAACCGCGTTTCCCCTTTGCGAAGGGGGGGGCAGTGGGGATTTGCCTTTTGGCCCATTCCAACCATCTACTTTTGAGTCCGTGTAACTGCAAACCAGGTTGACGAGGCATTATTTTATTGTAATAAACATGCAATGTGGTATTTTTCCGGCACTCTATGACTGTTCCTTTGCCGATGGGCATCAAGAACAAAGCAGATAACAACGTCAAGGTACACCCTCGACAGGTCAACGTGCAGGCGTTGGTTCAGTGATGACCATCATGCTGGTTGGCGTAAATGGTGATTGATCATGCCCAGGTTAGGTAATATAGCGGCGCAGCTGCTTACGTGCTTCGCGACGCTCATAGCAACTCTTTACTGGGTGGACCCCCAGGTGGTGGTGGAGCCGACCGCCCTGCTTCCCGCCCTCAACACGGTTTTCCTCGCTTTAACCCCCTTGTTCATCGTTTTCATCTCGACCAGGCTGTTCCTGGCCGTCGGTCGCCTCCCCATGCTCATGCTCGGCTGCGGTATGTTGGCACTGGGGGCTGGCGGGGCGGTCTGCGGATGGTTCATAGGCGGGCACGACGGGCCCAACACAACGGTCACCATCTACAACAGCGGCGCCCTTCTCAGTGGGTTGTTGCTCCTGGCCAGCGCCGTCGCGCCGCTGCTTGGGCTCAAGGACGTCCCACGTCGGCTCCGGCTCCGCCTGGTCCTTTTGGGGTACCTCGGGGTCGCGGCGGTCTCGGGCGGCATCGTCGTGGCAGCGGTCACTGACCTTGCCGCGCCTTTCATCGTGCAGGGGGTGGGGGCCACCTCGACCGGAAAGGCTGTGCTGGCCACCGCGATCGCTTTTTACGCCGCGACCGCCGCCTTGTGCACGAAACAATACCTCGATTCCCGGGTCGAACTGCTGCGCTGGTACTCAACCGGTCTCGCCCTTTTCGCCACCGGGCTTACCGGCGTGCTCTTGCAGAAGTCGGTCGGAAGCCCCATCGGGTGGGCCGGCAGGACGGCGCAATACACGGGCGGGGTCTGCATCCTGGTCGGGGTGCTCACCTTCTGGAAGACCATCATCAGCACCGGACGCCCCATCGCCGAGGCCTTCGGCGAGGTCTCCCGCAAGCGCATAAGCGAGCTCGAGCAGATGAACGCTCAACTGAAGGCTATGATGCAGGAGCAGAGCATCATCCTCGAAAACGCGCCGGTCGCCATCTTCAAGATCGCAGACCGGAAACAGATATGGATCAACCGCAAGGCGGAGGAACTGTTCCAGTATTCGAAGCAGGAGATGGAATTCCAAACCACGCGTAAACTCTATCCCTCCGACGAGGCCTACGACCTTTTGGCGCAGGAGGCGTATCCGGTGCTGGCCCAGGGGGTGCCGTTTGAAACGGAGCAGGATCTGATACGAAAGGATGGGGGACGCTTGCGCGTCAGGTACATAGGCAAGGCCATCGATCCGCCGGACCTCTCCAAGGGGACGCTGTGGCTGCTTGAGGACGTGACCGAGCGCAGGCAACTCGAACTGAAACTGGTCGAAAGCGAGTCGAAGTTCCGCAGTCTGGTGATGAACGCTCCCTTCCTGGTGACCAACGTCGACCGGGAGGGGAACATAGGATTCATCAACCGGTGCTCGGAAGGGTTCGATCCGGAAAAAGTGATCGGCACCAGTTCGTATGATTACCTGGAAGGCGAAAGCAAGGAGATCTACCGCGCCGCACTTAAGAGTACCTTCGAACGGCAGACTCCGCAGAGGATCATCGTCTCGGGGGGTGGAGACAACGGGAGCACGCGCTGGTTCGAGACCGTGCTCGGGCCGCTGGTGACCGATGGCAGGATGGATTCCGCCATCCAGGTCACCATCGACATCACCGAGCGAAAGCTTGCGGAGATGGCCCTCGAGAATGCCCGGGACGAGCTGGAGCGCCAGGTCGCCGCGAGAACGGAATCGCTGACCGCCGCCAACGCCCGGCTGCGCGCCGAGGTCGAGGAGCGCATGAGGGCCGAAGAGCAGATTCTCGAGCATCAAAATAAAATGGAGGCCCTGACCCAGGAACTCTCCCTGACCGAGGAGCGCGAACGGGAGCGGATCGCAGGTGAATTGCACGACCAGGTCGGTCAGCACCTCATCCTGGTGAAGCTCAAGTTGCAGTGGCTGGCCAACGAACTCGGTTCCGAGAAGGAAATAGCGGTAGCCGAGGAGATCGACAAGCTCCTTTCCCAGTCCATCCAGGACATCCGGTCCCTTACCTTCCAGTTGCGCCCCCCCATACTCGCCAACGCGGGATTGGGAGCGGCGATAAAGTGGTTGGCGGAGGAACTCAGGGAAAACTACGGGTTGAACTTCGAACTGGTCGACGACCACACCCCGCCGGCGCTCAGGTACGAGGTGCGCTCCTCCATCTTCCAGGCGGTGCGCGAGATCCTGTTGAACGTGGTCAAGCATTCGCAGTGCAGCCTGGCCCGTATCCGGTTGGGCAGCGACGGGGAGTGCATGCTTATCGAGATAGCCGACAACGGGACCGGCTTCGATCCCGCTGAGGCCGCCGCGAAAAAGAGTCGCACCGGTGGATTCGGCCTGTTCAACCTGCGCAGGAAGATCGAGTACTTGGGGGGCGAGTTCCGGATCGAAACCGAGCTCGGGGTAGGGACGCGTGTGAACATCGCGATTCCCCAGGACCCGGTGGGCTCGGGCCAGGGGTAAGGACGCAAGAGAAGGAAATGGGTGCAGGGGAGGGATCCGCTTCATCAAAAAGTGCATCCCGCCTCAGGTCTGGCATTATTGGTTTCGACCAAGAACCCAATAAATCAAGACAGGAGGACGGGATGCTGCTCAAGTCTATCCAGCGGCAAGCCGCCGTAACGACGCCATTTTGTATAAGGTCTATTTACCCTCGTATCGCGCCCAGTAGGTCGTGCTCTGCTTGGATTGGCGGTCCATTGGCCCCTTGTTCAGGAGGGCGAGGGCTGCGGCACAAAAGACACAGATAACCACTATTGTGAGGGTCATGATTTCTCCCATTGTTACAGACGGTTTGTTACGTGAAGAGCAGGCTGGAGGAGATTCCGTTGCGTGGGAAATTCAGAGGGAAGAAGAGCGGCTGTGCGGTGGTTGTCAAGAGACGGTAAAGTACCGCGGGCTGTCGCTGTCTTCAAAAACAATATCAAGACGGACTTTCTTAGATCGTAAGCTTTACGCCAGCAGTTTTTTCCTCTTTTTTGAGCCGTTTGTCGGCCTTCTTTTCTTTTTGTGTTTTTGCCGGTTCCTTTTTGGATGATTTCTTGCTGTCTTGGCCTTTACTCATGATGTTACTCCTTGTCGTAAAGTTGCATTACGTAAAAGTTCTGTCCTTTGTACCATACCACGATTAGACAGCAGATGTGCTTTTATTACTAGAAAGCCCAAGGGCTGTGGCAACCGTTGAATTCCTGAACCTGAAAAAGAAAAAGCCCTTGGGGGTACCAAAGGCCTTTTAATGGAGGTGGCTAATGGCGGAAACTTATGGCCCCCCCCTTCACTGGTTTTGAGGACCAGGCCCCCCACGTCAGCGGGTTCCGGGCTACTTACGTTTCTTCATATGTTTCGCGCCGGGTTTCCCCTCGCCCATCTTCATCTTCATGGGCGCCATCTTCATCATTTCCTTAAACTGTAGGTCCGTCAGGATCGCCCGCATATCCTTCATAGCCGTCAGCATTTCCAGATGATGGGATGTTTTTATCCCTTCAATCTTTTTGACAGCTGACTTGGCCTTCTCCAGATCGAAATCCTTTACGTCCATGATTTCGGCGAGTTCGATTTCCGCAATTTTCAGGTCCGCCGCGAACCGTGCCTGCTTCTTTTGCATTTCCCGGTGCAGAGGCTTCATCTTCATGATCTGATCATCGGTGAGACCGAGCTTCTCCGCATGCTTGAGGCACATCCCCGTCATGTCGCCCATTTTGCCGGGCTCCATCATCTGTCCATATCCCGGTCCTTGATCGTCCATCGGCATATGCTTCATCTGGGCGAAGGACGCGGGAACGCTGAGCGCCATAAAAGCGACGGTTGCCAGCAAGATAGATACGGTTCTTGTTTTCATGGCTCGATCTCCTCTCGTTGTGGTTACAAAAGCTTAGGCAATACCATTTTAATATCTGGTTCTACAACTAGCATGCCAAAGAATCCGAGTTGACACTCTGTCTGCAAGGGTCTGAAACTGCGTGCCTTCTCAATCCGGCGGGGGGAGGGGAGAGCGTCTGCGCCACCCGGGATCGTCATGTTTGACATAACTGCCATATATGGCGGGTCGTGGTGTGGCAGAAAACGGCGTCCGCCTTATGGTCCTTGACGCCAGCGTACGCCGCTGGCCTGTCTGGCGGCGGGGTAAAAAAAGGAGCCTCGTCCCCAGGAGGAAAACGAGGCCCAAAAAAACCGGTATAACGGCTGGACCGTTCAAGCCACGCGAAAGAAGATGCGCTAGGTCAGGAGTTGAGGCTCTCTCAGCCTCAGCCTGCCGCGGGGATTGTGCAGGTAGTTGGCCTCCTGCTTGAGCAGGGGGGTCAGCCTGCTTGCCGACAGCGGGCGGCTGAAGTAGAACCCCTGCGCCTCCTCGCTCCCCTCCGCCTGAAGCCAGGCGAGTTGCGAAGCGTTCTCAACCCCTTCCGCTATCACCTTGAGCTGCATGCTTCGACCTATGCTCATGATGGCCCGAACCACCGCCATGTTATCGGTATCGTAAGCTATATTATGAATGAAAGACTGATCGATCTTCAGCTTGTCTATAGGGAGCTTCTTCAGGTAATTCAGGCAGGAATAGCCCATCCCGAAATCATCGATGGACAGTTGTACCCCGAGGGCCTTCATGGCGGCCATGCTCGCCAGGACCTTTTCGGGATCGCTCATGAGGGTGGCTTCTGTCAGCTCCAATTCCAGGCATTCTGGCGGCACCCCTGTTTCATACAGGGCCGACTCGATGGTCTCCTCGAAGTCTGCCTGCTGGAAAAAGGTTGCGGAAAGGTTTATGGCCACCGAAAGAAGACCGACCCCCTGCTGCTTCCACTGGCGTAACTGCCGGCAGACGGTTCGTATGGTCCATTTGCTGATTAGAGTAAGAAGTCCTGTCTCCTCAGCGATGCCGATAAAATTTCCCGGGAGGGTGAAACCCTTGACGGGATGCTGCCAACGGATCAGCGCCTCCATGCTTCTGGATTTGCCGGTAATGAGGTCGACCTTCGGCTGGTAGTAAAGCACGAACTCGTTCCGCTCCACCGCGTGCCGCAAATCGGCCTCCATGATGAACCGTTCGCGGGCGTGCTCGGTTAACTTGCGGGTAAAGAACTGATGTCTCTTGCCGCCAGATTTCTTGGCGTGGTACATCGCGATATCGGCGTGCTTTAGCAGGGTGAGGTAGTCCGTACCGTCTTGCGGGAACAGGCTTATGCCTATGCTGGCGTTCAGGGCGGCACTTACCTTCGCGACGGTGAAACCTGACGCTATGATTTTATTTGCCACGGCTGTGGCCTCCGCGGCGCCGCAATCCCAAAGCATGATGACAAACTCATCCCCACCAAGCCGCGACACGATGTCGCAGTACCGCGTGCATTCCTTAAGGCGCCTTGCAACTGACTGGAGGACCCTGTCTCCAACATCGTGGCCCAGGGTGTCGTTTACCTGTTTGAAGCCATCGATATCTAGAAAGAGCAGGGCAATGCTTTTGCTCGTTCTCCGGGCTACGGTCATGACCTGGCCTATCCGCTGGTACAGTGTGCTGCGGTTGGGAAGTCCGGTGAGCGGATCGTGGTGGGCCAGGAAAAATATGCTCTCCTCTGCGAGCTTCAACTCGGTGATGTCGAGGATGAAACCGTCCAGCCGTGAAATCGTGGCAACCCCCTCTATTTCCCTCCTCTGCACCGTGCAGCTGTTCAGTATCCACCGTTCGCCGCCGTTTTTGTGCCGGATGCGGTGCCTGATCGGCTCAGGGTTTTTGCCGGCACGAATGGCATCGAGAAAATGGGAAACCAGTTCCCGGTCATCTTCGTGAACCATCGAGAGCCACAAAAACGGGTCGCGTGAGTATTCCTCTGGGGAATACCCTGTGATGGCAACGCATTTGGGACTGTGGTAGGCTGACACCAACGCGTCATTTTCGAAGCTCGCACTGTAGACGTACTCGTTTATATTGCTCACTATGGCACGGTACTGCTCCTCGCTCTTCGCCAGGGCGTCTGCGACCCGCTTCTGCTCGGAGATGTCCGAAACGGCAAGGCGGCACTCGATCCCCGAACCGCAGAGCGCGGCATCTATGCGCACAAAAAGAGGATCGTGCCCTTGCGGGTGCAGCGCCATCTCTAAGGATTCCTTCCTTTGCAAGGCGAAGACCCTCCCGAGAAATTCAAAGAAGTCAGTTCGGGACTTGTCGGACACAAATTCCGGGAATGACTTGCCCAAAACCTCTCCGCGTGCGATGCCCAGAAGAGCGGAGCCGCTTAGGTTCACGGCAAGGATAGTTCCCCCGCGGTCCAGGGTGAAGTAGCCGATCGGGGCAAAATCATAGAGGTCGGTAAACTTGCCAAGCGTTGCCTCTAGCTCATCCCTTACATGGCGGAGCTCCGCATTCTGCATCTCCAGTTCGATCTGGTGCACCTGCAGCACGTGAAGGAGCCGCCGCGTTTCGTCCTCCGTCCGGCACCGTTTCTTTTTTCCCCGTTCGGATTCCATGATCGACCTCTGCTGGTGTAGTCCCCTCTCAGTATTCCTTGAGGTTACTGAACTCCCCCCAGGCAAGGAAGTTTTTGGGCGACTCGACGAAGGAATAGATGTTCTCGATGATGCTCAGGTGTCTACGTTCCTCGTCGGCGATGCTCAGCACGATCTTACGGGCTTCCTTGTCCTTTATCTGTGCAGCTAGTTCGTGGTAGAACTCGATCGATCTTTGTTCCCGACGGATGACAGCCTGATAGGCGTCGGGGTCTTTTTTTAGCCCTGCCATCTGTTCGCGCTGGGCGAGCATGGGGTTCAAAAGGCAGGCGGTCTCCTGCAGCGCCTTGAATTTTGGGCTTTTTGAGTTAATCCCTGTTTTTAGCTGTACCAAGGCATCGTGATGTTCCTGCTCGGCTTCCGCCAGTATGGCGAAGAGATTCTTCAGTTCCTGATCGTCGGTTGCCTCAGCCAGTTGCTGGTAGTGCGCCCTCGCGTCCTCTTCCATCTTGATGGCACAATCGAAAATGTTCATGGCGTTTCCTCTCCCTGGTCTTCAAGGCCTTCTGTCTGCGATTGCTTCTGCTCCGATTTTTCCCGATACATCCTCTCGTCGCTCAGTTTCAAGGCGTCCTTAATCTCATCCCTGTTTTTTGCTGTGGCTATGCCGAAGGCGATGCTCACCCGGCCATCCATGACCTCCGGGGATTTCATTATCCTGCGGACGGTTTCCCTGGCCACACTGATTTCGGTCTCCGGCAGAATTACGGCAAACTCGTCTCCTCCAATCCGGGCAACGATGTCCTTGGTCCGGAATGCGTGCCGGATGACCCGGGCGGCCATCTGTATAAGTTCGTCTCCCGCTGCATGCCCCACCGTGTCGTTGACAGCTTTCAGTCCGTTGACATCCGCCATCACCACGCTCATGGGAAACATATCCTCTTGGTCCATCCGTTCCAGTTCTTCGTCAAAAAAGGCCCGGTTGTAGAGGCCGGTCAAGGCATCGTGGGTGCTTTCGTAACGCAGAGCTACCTCGACCTCCTTGTGCGCGGTGACGTCATGGGCGATTCCTATAGTACCGATGACCACGTTGTTATCGTCGAAAACGGGAGTCTCAACTTTTTCCAGGTACTGAATGCTCTCCAGCGGCCCAGGGCTCGACTCCTCGAAATAGGTGCGGGTGCCGCTTGCCACCACCTCTCGGGAGTCTTTCCGGTACTTCGCAGCCAGCTTCGGTGGGTAAATGTCTGAATCGCTCTTTCCTATCAATTCCTCAGGGGATATAGCTACCGCCTCGGTGAACGGCTGGTTCCCCGCGAGATACCTTCCTGCGCTGTCCTTTAGCCAGGCCATGTTGGGGATGTTGTCGAGGATGGCCTGTTGTTGCCGCACGACTTCACTGACCCGCTTTTCCGCTAATCTTCGCACCGTGATGTCTTCCATGGCCAGCAGGATGATGCGCGAGCCCGTTTTCTCCAAGAAGATCTCGCGGGCGTTCAGAAGCATGATCTTCTTGCCGATATCGAGGAAGTCATGCTCCACCTCGTAACCGGTTAGGACGGTATCGTGGGGGAGTATCTCCTCGAATAGCACCCGCAGCTTCGGGATATCCCATTGCCGGTTCCCCAGGTCGTAGATGAAATAGCCGATCGTTTCTTCGGGGGTAACCTTGAACGTTTCGTAGAAGCTGTTGTTGGCCGTTATTATCTTCAGATCGAAGGAAAGGACCACCAGCGGCTCACGCACGGTCTGCACGATGCTCTCGGCGTACTCCCTTGCCTCCTGTATCTCGGTTTTCAGTTCCAGGCATAAGTGAGCCGTCAGCGTCAAGGTGGCACAACGCTCGCGCAGTTCAGCGACCTCCCGAACCAATTCCGCTTTCGTTCCCCCCAATACCTTCATGCCTTCTACCTCTTCACACTGAATAGCAAGGCCCGGTCGGCGTCCTTGCCAGAGGAGATCAGCGCCTGCCTCGGTCGCGACGCAACGCACCTATCCATATCATGACAATGCCGGTGATGCCTGTGACGACCATCGTCTCTCCAAGCGCATGGTTCCAGCCGCCAGGCGGAGTGAGTACCAGCATGGCACCGCCGACCACCAGTGCTGCGGCAGCAATGGCCCCGGTCAGCCGCTCCAGATTGCGGCTCACGCGTCCCCCGAGAGCCTCGAGGGCCGGAGTCTGCAGCCGCCCCAGATCGCCCTCGGCAAAGCGCCGCAGAATGCGGCGCGTGTCGCCCGGCGCGTCGCCTGCCAGTCGCTCCAACTCGCGGGCGAACTTGCGCGTTTTTTCATTGATGTTCGGCAGCGAGAAGTGCTGTTTGGTCAGGCGCGCGATCTCCTGTCGAAACGATTTCAGGTAGTCATGTTCCGGGTCGAGCTGGCGTATCATCGATTCCAGGATGATGAAGGTACGCGTCAGGAGGAAAAACTCGGCGGGATTGTGAACTCCGTGGCGGCTGCCGGCGCGCAGCAGCGACCCGAAGGAATCCCCGATGGAAACCTCCGCCAGATCGATTCGGTGAATCTCGGAGAGTACCGCCTTGATGTCCATCAGAAGGGCCCCCCGGTTCACCTTCTCGCTTGCCGCGGTCATCTCAAGATAGGCCTCGGTGGCCGCGCGCGCGTCGCTTTTTACTACCGCTTCCAGCAGCAGCGTCAGCGAATCGCGCATCGGTTCGTCCAACTCACCCGTCATCCCGAAGTCGAGGAGTGAGAGTCGCCCGTCAGGGAGTACCAGTACGTTTCCCGAATGCGGGTCGGCGTGGAAAAGCCCCTCCTCGAAGATGGTCTGCAATGTGAGCCTCACCAATGTGTTGATGAGGCGAGGCATGTCCTCGGGGTGCAAATCCGCGTAGAGATCGATCCTGTTGCCGGCAGCGAACTCCATGGTGAGCACGCTGCCGCTGGAATGTTCAGCCACGACATCGGGAATCCAGAGACCCGGGACATCCGCCAGCGCCTTGCGGAAGAGGACCAGGGAGCGGGCCTCGTGGCTGAAATCGGTTTCCCTGTTCAAGGTAGCGGCGAACTCCCGCACCAACACGGGCAGGTCGAGTGCATGCAGGCGCGGAAAAAATTTTTCCGCCAGCTTCACCAGATAGAACATGGCCGCGACGTCAGTGGAGATCATCTCTTCAAGGCCTGGCCGTTGCACCTTTACCGCCACGTGGCGCCCGGAGTGCAAAGTGGCCTCATGCACCTGAGCGATGGTGGCAGCGGCCAGCGGTGTTTCGCTAAAAGTTGCGAATAGGTCCCCCATCGGCTTGCCAAGTTCCCGCTCGACCGTGCGGCGCACCGCACCTATAGGGCGTGACGGGAGCTGGTCGTGCAGCAGTTCCAGTTCTTCGATGTAGGCGTCCGGCAGAAGGTCGCGCCGCAGTGCCAGCACCTGGCCGAACTTTAGAAAGGTCAGCCCCAGTTCCTCAAAGGTCTCCCGTACCTCTTTTGGTCCGGGCCAGTGTTCCTTGCCGCGCATGCCCCCCAGGAACTTGTGCCGGGCCAGCACCCGCAGTATCTGCAACAGGCGCGGGGCGGTCCTTACCAGGTTGCTTTGCTCGGGGACCATGTCTAGCGACATGGTTACAGCACCTTACGCCCCTGGATGACGCGTACCAGCAGGACGATTATGGCTATGACCAACAGGATATGGATCAGGCCCCCCATTGTGTATGAGGTGACGACACCCGCAAGCCACAGAACTATCAGAATCAGACAAATTGTCCAAAGCATGAGATCCTCCTTTTGTTGCCATGCGCGCCAGCAAACCCTCTCTTCAACTGGACCACACCCTTGCAGGCTTTCACGTTGATCTCCCTTGAATTTCCTTCTCACATGCTACAGCACGGGATATGCCAATGGGGCTGGCCTGGACACGGAACAGCGTAGCGCCACGCCGGGGCAGGTTCTCCGACCGCTCTGCAGTCAGATCGGTACCACGGAGTAGTCTCGGGCCGCATCATTTGGTGGAACCTTCATATTTCGCGGAGAAGCATGGCCCTCCGCGCATTTGTGCGCCCGGATGGGCATGGCGGGCGGCTCCGGCCGTGAGAGTCTTTGGACAGGGCGAGGGCTCCCTACGACAACGCCGGGTAATCACGGTAGAGAGCGGGGTGGCTAGGGTGGGGGATTTTTGCCTGGCCTTACGGTTGTTCCGGGGATGTACGGTGGGGCGATGAGCAAATTTCTGCCGCGACGGTGCGGAAATGAAAACCGTAGATCGTCAGCGTTATCGCCAGAGGCAGCAGTCGCGGTTTCCTCAGTAACGTCCAGAAGAAGACCTTCCAGTAGTGGATTCGCTCTTTCCCCAGAATGCCGAGAAACAGTATGGAACGGATGAACGCTCTGATGTCCCGGGGCTGCAGAAGGGCGAACGAAGACGTCCCCGAAAGCCGGTACTCTTTCAGAAAGATCATCAGGCGGTCGTAGAAATAGTTGGGGGAATAGAGCGTCCTCACCAGACGCTGGTATCCCGCAATCAGGTCATGAGGGGGCATCTTCGGACGGTAATTCAAGAAGGCCTCCGTATTGTTCCCGGTCGAGCTGTTGATGATTCTTCCCTCGTTTGCGAGTCGGCCATGCAGCCTGGTCCCGCGAAGGACCATCAATATGCCCACCATAGCCACGACTATGCCACTCTCCTGGATGAAGCGGAGTTGCGTGTCGAATATGGCCGGCGAGTCGCTGTCGAAGCCCACGATGAAGCCACCCTGCACCTGGAGCCCCGCCCGCTGGATGCACCGCACAGAGGCGGCGAGGTCGCGGTTACGGTTCTGGGTTTTTCCGGTTTCCCTGAGTGCATCCTCTTCGGGGCTTTCGATGCCGATGAACACCTCCCGGAAGCCGGCGGCGAACATCAGTTCCAGAAGATGCGGGTCGTCGGCGAGATTGATGGAAGCCTCGGTATAGAAAAAGAATGGGTTCCCACGTCGTTTCATCCACGAGATCATGGAGGGGAGCACCTCCTTTTTCAGCTTGGGCCTGTCACCAATGAAATTGTCGTCGACGAAGAAGACCCCTCCACGCCATCCCACGCGGTAGAGCGCTTCGAGTTCCTCGATCACCTGGTCCGTGGTCTTGGTTCTCGGTTTCTGTCCGAAGAGTTGGGTGATGTCGCAGAACTCGCAGTCGAAGGGGCATCCCCGTGAATACTGGATATTCATGGAGGCGTACTTGTGCAGGTCGATGAGCGTCCATCGGGGAAGCGGCGTGCGGGATATGTCGGGCCGGCCGTCGGGAAGGTACAGCCGCTGCGGCATCTTTATTTCCAGGTCAGCCAGAAACCTCGGAAGGGTGACCTCCGCCTCGCCGAGCACGAGGTGGTTTACCTGCGGGAATTCGTCATGACAGGTGGTGAAAAGCGGGCCTCCGCCGACGGTCTTGACCCCAACGGCGCGGCACCGATCCAGGACCTCCTGTGCCGATGCCCTTTGGACCGTCATGGCGCTGATGAAGACGTAATCGGACCACTGCAGGTCGCCGTCTGAAAGTCGCTCCACATTCAGATCGATGAGCCTCAACTCCCACTGTTCCGGAAGCATTGCCGCCACGGTAAGTAGCCCCAGTGGAGGGAATACCGCCTTTTTGCCGATGAACGGCAAGGCATGGCGGAAGCTCCAGTAGGTGTCAGGATACTCGGGATAGACGAGCAGAATGTTCATCTCCGCCTCATTCGTGAAGTCGGATTCAGGCGAGCAGCTCCCGAGTCCGACGGCTTGCGCGTACAAAAAAAAAGATGACCGTCATGGAACTCAGGGCTCGACTGACCGCAATTTCCACGCTGTTCCTCGCGTCCGTTATCTTTCTTAGCGGCTACGCCACCACCGGAATGCAGCGATCAGCAACGACCACCAGCAAGGTGCAAACCGTGCAGGGGGATGTCCAGCAAGCTGTCATGCAGGTGAACACTAGTGCAGAAGTGGAGGCTTGATGCGTTTAAGAAGGCGCCGGCGGGTCATCCCATGGTGAAAAGAAAGGTCGCGCCTTCCCCCGGTCTGCTCTCGGCCCAGACGCGGCCGCCGTGGCGCCTGACTATTCTGTCGACGGTGGCCAAGCCGATGCCGTGCCCCTCGACGG
Organism: Geomonas subterranea; assembly: GCF_019063845.1. Lineage (NCBI taxonomy): Bacteria > Pseudomonadati > Thermodesulfobacteriota > Desulfuromonadia > Geobacterales > Geobacteraceae > Geomonas > Geomonas subterranea. Next base: position 1,862,135 of record NZ_CP077683.1, on the reverse strand, counting down.
TGGTCCCGGGAAGGCGTTGGAAGCAGGCGAAGATCCGGTCCGCAACCGCCATGTCGAATCCCGGCCCATTGTCCCGGACGAAATAGGTTGTTTGCCCTGCCAGTAGTGTCATGCCGAACTCTATGACTGTATTTCCCCGATGGAAGCCATGCTTCCAGGCATTGCCGATGAGGTTGTCCAGCACGCTGCGGCAAAGTCCGGGGTCACCTTCGGCGCTGATGCCCCGGGCGATACGGAACGTGACCCTGCGCTTTGGTTGTGAGAGTCTCAACTGCTCAGCCACCACGTTTGCCATCTCGCTCAGGTCTATTTTCTCCCGGTGCAGTTCGACGCGGCCGATGCGCGAAAAGTTCAGCAGGGACGCGATGAGCTGTTTCATGTCCAGCGTCGCATCGTAGATGCACCCGAGGTATGCCTTCCCCTGCTCATCGAGCTGGTTACTGCAAACTTCGGTGAGCAACTGGCAATAGCCGCTGATGGCAGTGATTGCGGAGCAAAGGTCGTGTGCAATGGCGGAGTTGAACGACTCCAGGTTGTGGTTGGCCTCGGTCATGAGTTGCAACTCCTGCAGTATGTGCAACGGGTCGGCGTCGCTCATCGGGAGGTCATTCCCAGAAGGCATGGCGTAGAGCGGGCTCTGCGCATGGCGGCACGAGGTTTCTCCACCGGGTTTATTTTTCTTAGAGCTCGGGGCGCCCTGTATTTGCTTCGGGCCTGGTCCGAGTGCCTCTATTTTTATGTGCATATGAAGTCCTTGGCTTAAGCGGCATGAAGGCAGCCAGGCCGGCGTGTTGCCTCGACGCGGCGCAGTGGTCATGGTTTCTTTGTAGGCTGTCCCTGGCCCATTTTGACCAGATCCTCAAGTAGGGCTCCGGAGGGGTCGCCTTGCACGGAAGTTGGATGTGGGGGCGCTTTTTTCGCGGGTATCTCGGCACCGCTATCCGCAGGACGATCGCTCCGGTCAGCTGCACCCACCTCCGCGATGGGGACTTGTCCCGGGGCGAACGCTGCAACCGGTCCGCCGTGAGCATGGGGCGCATGTTCTGCCGTCCGCGAAGCGATGGGCTTGAGGGTTAACAGTGCCCCGGTGAGCACTATAACGAAGGCGACCATTATTTTTTCTGATTGCATAGGTTCTCCCTAGGTAAGACCACGCGTCACCGGTCTGCTGCCGATAGGGGGACCGCAACATGTTGATCGCCCTCGGCCTCAACATTTTTGTCAGCGGCGGTCCCTACCGTCGTAACGTCCACCATCCCGGTAACCGCCATCCCGGTAACCGCCGTCCCGGTAACCACCGTCCCGGTAACCACCACGCTCGTCGTCGCTCCAGTAAGGGACAATGCAGCCGGACAGCATCATGGCTGCCACCAACACCCCCAGGGTTGCCATTAATCTTTTCATCGCCCTGCTCCTTTGCTCAGCTTTTCAGTGGGTCACGGGTTTACGACATTCGGCTGCCCGCTGGGCTCACAGCTGCTGGCCGGTGGGACTGCTGCAGCTAGCGTGCCCAGGGCCGGTGGGGGCGATGTAAAAGGCAAATAGGCGACGGGACAACAAAAAACAACCCCGGTTCTTTTAGACTGAGCCCTGGCGTCCCCGTGCATTACGGTGGCGGCCGCTATATGTGACGGCATTGCTAAATACGACAGATGATTTTTACGGATTACCGCGTGCAGTGCTGGGTAAGGTCGGTAGGTGTGACGTATTTCCACGATTCAACGCTTAAGCATAAGGTGTTTTCAAGTGGCACGTTAGTTGTACTTCAGAGTCTATTCTGATCGGCAAAAGTAGACGCGTGCCAGGAACTTTATCAATCTCAAGGCACGAATTTCAATCGGGAGGCCTGTATGGTTCTAAGACTACTCATCACCGCTTGCATCTTGCTGCTCCCCTTGCCGAGCATCGCGGCGGATGACGGATACGGATACCCGATCAAGGGGGCGTACGAAGCCACCATCCTCGGAACGCCGGCGGCTCTCATGCCCGCGCTCCCCGGGCAGGTCCGCACCCGGCAACTTCTACTCGATGCAGTGCCGCATCGGAAAAAGCCTCCGGTTTTCTTTTACGACGAGGGACTGCGCTGCACCTTCGCCTATCAGAAAAAGCAGGCGCCGCTCGTCTTTTTGATAGGCGGAGCGGGCGCAAACGACCGGTCCAGCAAACTCGTGATTATGATGAAGGCTCTCTACCTGGCAGGCTTCCACGTGATAACCTTGCCATCACCTTCCCATGCCAATTTCATCGTCTCCGCCTCCCAAAGCGGGATCCCGGGTGACCTGGCCGAGGATTCGGCCGACCTGTACCGGGCTATGGAAGGTGTCTGGAAAATGGTTGAGGGTGAGGTTCAGGTTTCCTCCTTCTATCTGGGGGGGTACAGCCTCGGGGCTACCCAGGCGGCGTTCGTTGCTAAACTTGACGAGGAACGCCGCAGCTTTAACTTTCGCAAGGTCCTCATGATCAACCCGGCGGTAAGTCTTTATGGGGCGGTGACGAGGATTGAGGATATGTTGAAACTTATCCCCGGAGGTGCCAAGAAGCAGGGGGTATTCTTTAACAGAATGTTGTCCAGATTCAGCGAATATTACAGCTATGGCAATTTTGTCGCCATAAATGATGATTTTCTCTACTCCATCTACAAGGAAAAGCTTTTCTCCCCCGAGGAAACGGCAGGGCTCATCGGACTCACCTTCCGCATCAACCTGGCAGGGGTAATATTTGCATCCGATGTCGTGACCAACAGCGGCTATGTGGTTGCGAAGAACCGGGTGCTCAAGCCTACAGATTCGCTTTCCGACTATTTCCTGGTTTCCACCCACCTGAGCTTCTTCGACTATTTCAACGAGTACTTCTATCCCTATTTCCAGAAACAGCGGCCCGGACTCACCAGGGAGGCGTTCATCGAGTCCCTGAGCCTCAGGCACATCGAGGCATACCTTAAGGGGAACAGCAAATTCGGTGTAATGGCCAACGAGAACGATTTCATACTGACCAAGGCCGAGCTTGACTACCTGCGGGAACTCTTTGGTCCAAGGACCAAGATTTACCCACGCGGTGGCCATCTCGGTAACCTCGAGTACAAGGAGAACATGGCCTACATGGTCGACTTCTTCAAGGATAAGGAGGTGCTGCCATGAGATACCATGCTTGCCGGATAGCGGTCTCTCTTTCCTTGGCTCTCCCTCTCGCCGGGTGCGCAACCGGCGTGAAGAGCCAACTCGAGGTGCGGCCCTGGCACTCGATAAACGAGTTCCGGGACCAGCGTTTCGCCGATGTGGCGGATCCATGGGAAGGGTTCAACCTGGGCATGTACCGGTTCAACTACTATCTCGACAAATATCTCCTTATCCCCGTCGTGAACGGTTACGAGTTCGTCACGCCGACCTTCGTCCAGCACCGCGTGTCTGGTATCTTCAATAATCTTGGGGAGGTACGAAATCTGACCAACAGCCTGCTCCAGTTAAAGGGGGGGGAGTCGGCGACGACGCTGGGGCGCTTCCTGACCAACACCATCATCGGTCTGGGCGGCATGTTCGACCCGGCCACCCGGTTCGGCCTGGACCGCCATGACCAGGATTTTGGCAAGACCCTTGGTTATTGGGGGGCAGGCTCCGGGCCCTACCTGGTGCTGCCGTTCTTTGGCCCTTCTTCGGTGCGCGACACGGGAGGTCTCGCCGTGGACACCGGGATCACCTACGGGATCTATACCGCGCTCGACCCTTTCGCAGACACCGGCCACTCTTTTGCCATCAGCGCCGGGGTGGCGTCACTGGAGGCAGTCGACATGCGGCATCAACAGAGCTTTCGCTACTATGAGAGCGGCTACCCCTTCGAGTACTACATGGTCCGCTTCCTCTACCATGAAAAGCGTGAAATTGAGACCGGCAAGGCTCCCACTGCGAATTGATGAATGCGCCGAATTATTCATGCGATACAAAAAAAACACCCCACGTTGCCAAAGTGGGGTGGGGTGCCGGTCTTTAGTGACCGGTTGCTTTGCCGCATCCCTAGTCCCTATTCGTCCCTTGCCCCTGTCCATGCTCCTGTCCATGCTCCTGTCCATGCTCCTGTCCATGCTCCTGTCCATGCTCCTGTCCATGCTCCTGTCCGCCGCCTCTTGGTTCGCGGTTTTGTTTTTCATGATCTTGCGGAGCATGCTGTTGCTGCTGTTGGCGTTGAGCTGCAGGAAGTTGCTGCTGGCGCTTCTCCTGCGTTGATGGAGGGCGTTGCTGCGGCGTGGCTTGGGCCGGGGTTGCCTTCTCATTATCGCCAGCCGGGTGCTGAGGCTGGCGTTGGGGCGCAGGAGCTTCTTGCTGCTGTGGGCTTCTCACCTGGGGTGCTTCCTGCTTGACGCGCCCGGCGGCAGGTGTCTTTTGTCCACTTTGCTTAAAATGCTGGCGAATCATTTCCTCACGCGGCTCATATTGGTATTGCTGGGTGCGTATCGATGGCTGCTGCTCCACCGGGGGATAGCGGTCTCCGGTATACTGGCGCTGATAGGTGGGAAGTGGAGCTGGTCTTGGTGTAGAGCCGCGTTTCCACTGGTCCCAACCGCTGCGGCGCTGTTCCCAGGAGCGGCCCCAGTGTTCACCCCAGCGCGGCGGTGCGTTGGACTGCCAGCCGCGGAAATATCCGGGAGGCTGACGATAGTACCCCACCGGGATGCGCAGGATATAAAGCGGCACGTATATCGGGTCCACATATCCCCAAGGGCCGTTGTACCAGGAACTCGCGTACCAATTGTCATTCTGATACACCCAGTACATGCCGTCGTAGAAGAAGTAGTTGCCGGACACCTCCGGGGCGTAGTAGACCGGATAGCCCGGCACCGGGACCAACTCCGGGAACAGTGGCAGGTTGATCCCGATGCTCACGTTGGGTAAGCCGATGCCGATGGTCACACCTGCCACCGAGGCATTCGCCGAGCACAGCAACATCAACAGGGCAATCAATCCGTAACGTATTTTTCGCATGCGGTCCTCCCGTCCATGTACGTAGGGGCAGGGGCTTTTGGGGCTATTGCCTCCGCTCCGGGTTAAGGTCCACCCCAAGAGTGGAATGCGCCGCTCCTGGGAAAAATAAGGCAAACCGCCCAATAATGCCCACGTTCTTTTGGTGCATTTTCGTCGGAGTGGGACCGGCTCTCGGGCCGATGCTGAAACCGGTAGAGGAGTGTGGCTTGCTGTTCTGTCCCTAGTCAGCAAAAGGTTTGCCATGAAAGTGGGGTCGCTCTGGTTTTGTAAATCGATTGGTATCAGCGGGTTAGAGGGGGTAGAGGGGAGCGGGGGGGGGCGCCAGCCAGCGTCTGCCGTAACATATGGTAGAACCATCAGATAGTGCGGAATGTGGGTGCTTCAGCAAAAAGCCCTTATAACATCGCGCAAGGCTGACAGGGTGTACGGCTTGAGGAGGAAACCGGAAGGCCCTTGGCCGGTGAATTTCTGTGCCACCTCCTGCTCCGAATAGCCACTGGACATGATCACCCTGACGTCGGGATCCAGTCGGTGCAGTTCCGTATAGCACTGGATGCCGTCCATTACTGGCATGGTCAAATCAAGGATCACCAAGGCGATGTTGGCCACCTTCTGATAAATGCGGAGTGCCTCTTGCCCATCGTTGGCCGTGATCGGCGTAAAACCAAGGCTTTGCAGCATCTCTGCCCCTATACGGCGCACCTCAGCCTCGTCGTCCACCAGAAGGACCGTGCCGCTCCCCTTCCAGTCATCGATACTTTCATCCTGATGCAAGAGTTCGGCAGGCAGGTCGCTTGCCGGCAGCAGCACCCTGAAGGTCGTACCGACACCTTGCACGCTTTCCACCTTTATGGCCCCCTTATGCCCCCTGACAATACCTTGCACCGCCGCCATGCCCAGCCCCCTTCCGGCGAATTTCGTGGTGAAGAACGGGTCGTACAGTTTTGCCATGGTTTCCTTGCTCATGCCGCAGCCGGTATCGGCGACATCCAGATAGACATAGTGGCCCTCGCTGAGGTGCTGGCTCAACGCCTCCTCGTTCAGGTAGTTGCCGCTGCACTCCTGGTCACCAGTGGTAATGATGATGCTGCCTCCTCTCTCTTCCAGCGCCTCGGATGCGTTGATCACCAGGTTCATGATTATTTGGTGCATCTGGGTGGCATCAGCCTGCACCGCAGGGAGAGGGCGCTGCAGGTTCAATTTCACGGACACTTTCTTGGAAATGGAGATTTTTAATATTTGCAGTATTTCCTCGATAAGTCCGTTCAGGTCAAGGTTTTCGACGCGGAATCGTCCTTTGCCGGAATAGGCGAGCATCTGTCGGGTCAAATCGGCGGCCCGTGCTGCCGCCTGCTGAATTCTCTGCAGGTGCTCGGCGGCCGGCGACTCCCCGTCGATGTGCAGGAGTGCGAGATCGGCGTTGCCGAAGATTGCCATCAGAAGGTTGTTGAAATCGTGAGCGATGCCGCCTGCCAATATGCCGAGGCTTTCAAGCTTTTGGGCCTGGAATAGCCTGGACTCGAACAGTTTGCGCTCAGTGATATCGATCAGGGCAATGCGGCATTCCGCCCCGGGTTCCGCAGCTATCGCCTCGATCTGCGCGAAAAAGGGCACCTTGGTATCTGTCTGCAGGGAAACCTCGCAGGAGGTTTTCGTATGGCTGATGAAGGCCTTGCTCAGGAAGGCTGCAAATGCCTGCCGGCCCTCCTCAACGATGAACGAGGCGAAGCGCCGGCCAAGCAGCCGAAAGCGCTCCACCCCCAGGATGGCGGCTCCGCTGAGATTCACGGCGGTGATCACCCCGGCAGGGTCGAGGGTGAGGTAGCAGAGCGGCGCGAAATCGTAGAGGTCGGTGTACCTCTCCAAAGCTTTCTCGGCCTCGACCCGGCTCCTGATGAGTTCTGCGTTCTGCATTTCCAGTTCGATCCGATGGACCTCTAGTTCATGGAGTGCCCTTTTGGGGGCCTTCGGGGGGGGCAATGGAGGCTGCCGATCCTGTTTCGCCTGCAGCAAGGCTTCTGCCTTGCTCCGCAGTTGGTCGTGAGCTTTTTGCCTCTTGTCGTCGTGGTTTTTCATGTCGCCGCCCTTTCACTTATCTAAGTACTGTCTGGCCTGGCGCGTCACCCCCCAAAGAAAACAGCATCGGGGATAAATAAACTAGGAAATGCCGGGCCCGTCAAGCGGGTGGACCAGAAGGGATGCCGCGGTTGCCCCTCTCCGCAAGATAAATGAGACTATTCCAGTGAATGCTGATATATTTCCCGCATGAGAAAAACCTCCACCCCGACATCCAGGGACGACAAACCGGACAAGCCCTCAACAAGAGATACCTCGTTGCGCCGGGACAACATACCTTTCCCCATCGTCGGCATCGGCGCCTCAGCAGGTGGACTGGAGGCATTGGAACAGTTCCTGCGGTGGATGCCCAGGGATAGCGGCTTGGCCCTGGTAATCGTCCAGCACCTGGACCCGACCCACAAGGGGATCATGCCCGAACTGCTCCAGCGCATCACCGCGATGGAGGTTTTCCAGGTCAGGGAACGGATGCGGGTCCGGCCTAACTGCGTCTATGTCATTCCTCCCAACCGGGACATGTCCATCCTGCACGGCGTCCTGCACCTGTTCGAGCCGACTACGCCGCGCGGCCTCAGGCTTCCCATCGACTTTTTCCTGCGCTCTCTGGCCGAGGACCGGCAGGAACGCAGCATAGGTGTCATCCTCTCCGGGATGGGCTCCGACGGCACCATGGGCCTCAGGGCCATCAAGGAAAAGGCGGGCCTGGCGCTGGTCCAGGATCCTGCCTCGGCCAAGTTCGACAGCATGCCCCGGAGCGCCATCGATGCCGGCCTCGCCGATCTGGTGGCCCCGGTGGAAGACCTGCCCGGAAAGATCGTGGACTACCTCAGGCACGCGATCATCATCTCCAAGGCGGACTATCCGCTCGAGGACAAGGACCCGAGCTCTCTGGAGAAGGTTCTCATCCTTTTACGCGCCAAGACCGGACACGATTTCTCGCTGTACAAGAAGAACACCTTGTACCGGCGCATCGAGCGGCGCATGGGTATCCATCAGATCGACAGGATCGCGACCTATGTCCGCTACCTGCAAGAAAACGTCCATGAAGTGGGACTCCTCTTCAGTGAACTCCTGATCGGCGTGACCAGCTTTTTCCGCGATCCGGAGGCCTGGGAACTCCTGGGGGAGCAGGCCATTCCTGCCCTGTTGGCGGATCGGCGCGGGGGGCTCAGGGCCTGGTCGGCGGGTTGCTCCACCGGGGAGGAGGCCTATTCCCTGGCCATCACCTTCAAGGAAGCGGTGGAGCGGCTTAAACCGGAGGCGGGTTTCACGCTGCAGATCTTCGCCACCGACCTGGATCCTGATGCCATAGACCGCGCTCGCCAGGGGGTCTATCCCGCCAACATAGCGGCCGACGTGTCTGAGGAGCGGCTGCGCCGTTTTTTTGTCAAGGAGGAGAGCGGCTTCCGGATCGGCACGGAGATCCGGGAGATGGTCACCTTCGCCACGCAGAACCTCATCATGGACCCCCCCTTCACCAAGCTTGACGTCCTCATCTGCCGCAACCTCTTGATCTATCTGACGCCGGAAGTCCAGAAAAAGCTCCTGCCGCTCTTTCACTACAGCCTGAACCCGGGCGGCGTCCTGTTCCTGGGGAGTGCCGAATCGCTAAACAGCAGCGCCGACCTCTTCACTGCCTTGAACACCAAGTCGAGAATCTTTCGCCGGCGCGAAACCGTCATGTCAAACGAACCGCTCGCGTTTCCACCATCTTTTGTCCCCCCGCAGCCGGGGGTTGCCAAGGAATTACCCATGCCCAAACCTGCAACCAATCTTCAGTCGCTCGCGGACAGGCTGCTGCTGCAGCATTTTTCCCCCCCTGCCGTTTTGGTCAACGACAAGGGTGACATCCTGTATATCAGTGGGCGGACGGGCAAGTATCTCGAGCCTGCGGCCGGCAAGGCCAACTGGAATATCTTCGCCATGGCGCGCGAAGGGCTCAGTTACGACCTGAGGATCGCGTTCGAGAAGGCGCTCATGCAAAAGGAGGCCGTTGTCCTCAAGGGGGTCAAGATCGCGGGGGGGAGCGGTACGCAGACCGTTGACGTCACCGTCCGGGCCATAGAAGAGCCGGAGGCGCTCAGTGGAATGGTGATGATCGTCTTCATCGACCAGGCCACGCCCCCGGGGGGGAGAAGGTCGACCAGATCCAAGGCATCTCCATCCGATCACGCCAGGGTTGTCGAGTTGGAGCAGGAGCTTCAGCAGTTGCGCGAAAGGCTGCAGACCACCCGCGAGGAGATGCAGTCCTCGCAGGAAGAGCTCAAGTCCGCCAACGAGGAGCTTCAGTCCACCAACGAGGAGCTTCAGTCCACCAACGAGGAACTGACGACGTCGAAGGAGGAGATGCAGTCCTTAAACGAAGAACTGCAGACGGTGAACGCCGAGCAGCAGTCGAAGATGGACGAGCTTGCGAGGATGAACAACGACATGAGGAATCTCTTGAACTCCACGGAAATAGCTACCGTCTTCCTGGACAATGATTTCCGCATCCGGCGCTTCACCAAGGGGGTGAACAAGCTTTTCAAACTGATCCCGGGTGACGTGGGGCGCCCCTTGGGCGATATCGTGAGCCATCTTCACTATCCTCAGATAATCGAGGAGGCGGAGGAGGTGCTGCGGACTCTGGTCTTTTCCGAGAGGCAGATCGCCACCAACAACGGGGGGTGGTATCTGGTGCGCATCATGCCTTATCGTACCATGGAGGAGGTAATCGACGGGGTGGTGATCACCTTTTCGGATATTACCGCTGCCAAGGCCCTGGAGGCTGGGTTACGCGAGGAAATTGCGAGGCTCGAGAAGCTTGTTGCGGCAGGGAGTCCGCTGTGATGCGACCTGCTTAATGCCCGCCCGTGCTGACCGTTCTGTACCCTTTTCAGTCCCGCTTAACGATGGCTACCACAGTGCTCCGTCTTATGTCACAGCTATGATAAAAGGCGGATTCCCTCACCCCTTTATCTCTCCCCGTAAATCCCGCCGTTGATTTTTCGCCCGCTTCATAGGCGGTTTGCGCCCCTTCATTCCCGGAAATCTTCAGGCCCGGATGCAGAAATACGGCATCCTGCTTCGGCACGGCCACGACCAGTGAACGCCAGACTTTTCACCTGTCCCACGGCCGTATTATATGGCGGTAATGTGGAATGTGACGGGACTTATTGGTGGATCCACGAGGCCGAGCGGGGCCTTCTTCAGATCAAGGCTCTGAATCAAGGGCTTGCACTCTCAATGCGCGCTGTTACACATTGGCTCGTTAGTTGCTCCTTTCTCTACTTTAGCTCGGTTTTCTTCATGCAAACTGATGATCTGGCGTCGACGAGGTACTAATTCGGCCACGAGAAGTATGAAAGGAGAATAAAATGAACCTGCCAAAAGTCTTGAGAGTATTTTCACTTCCGATGCTGTTGGCCTCAATGGCGGCACTGTCCGGGTGTGCTCACTACGAGGTCAACAACGGTCACGGCAGCATTCCAGGGTATTACATCCGCTCGGAGATGCAGGAAGCTGATCGGGCCGTGGAGTCCGCGCGCCAGGCCGGCAAGGACAAGACCTGCCCTGCCGAGTTCAAAGCCGCCGAGGATGCCAGGAACAACGCCTACGATGTCTTCAGGGCCTGCCATACCGAAGAGGGCGTCGCACTGGCTAAGAAGGCCACGGCGCAGGCCAACGCCCTCTGTCCGCCGCGGGCCGCAGCGGTTGAAGAAATCATTCCCGTGGGCGAACCCGGCCAGTTGAAGCCTGAACCGGTACCGGTCGTCGAACCGACCCCGGACCGGATCAAGTACTGCGTATACCTAGGCATCGAGTACGACATAAACAAGGCGGACATTCGCCCCGAGTATCGCGATGAGGTGGCCAGAGTCGGTGACTTCATGAAGAAGTATCCCTCGACGACCGCAGTCATCGAAGGTTATGCCGATGAGGTCGGCGATCGGGCTTACAACGTGCAACTCTCCCAGCGGCGTGCCGAGGGCGTGGTGAAATACCTTGAGGATAATTTCGGTATCGCCCCCGCCCGCCTCTCCGCCAAGGGATACGGCGAGGCGAAGCCGGTGGCCGACAACGCAACCGACGCGGGACGGCAGAAAAACCGGCACATCAATGCCATCATCGACTGCGCGCTCGACGTGAAGGACATTGCACCTCCCCCCGAACGGCTTTGCATGAATCTGAAGCTTGAATTCGCCTCGGACAGCCCCCGCATCGACCCCCGTTTTTACGACCAGATCGACGCCGTCGGCGAGTACATGAAGAAGTACCCGACGACCACCGCAGTGATCGAGGGACACACCGATAGCATGGGCTCTGCCGAGCACAACCTGAAGCTCTCCCAGCAGCGTGCCGAAAGTGTGGTGCATTACCTGATCGAAAAAAGCGGTATCGATGGGGTCCGGCTCTCAGCAAAGGGGTATGGAGCCACCCGGCAGATCGCGTATAACGACACGCCCGAGGGAAGGCAACAGAACAGAAGGATAAATGCCATCATCGACTGCGTGATCAAGAAGTAACAAATGAGTTCCGCTCAGTAGGGCGTACCTGGCCCTATTGAGCGGTCCGCGTTTATTCATCTGCCTAGGATTTGCTCGTCACCCCCCCTCCCAGAACCAATTTCTTACTCAGCCCGCCATCACAGGGGTGGGTATTCGTCGAACCTTTCCCAGGTATGGAGGCAGTAATACCGATAAAAGGAGAGTGCCATGGATTTCAGCGTCGAGGACAAGACAGAAGACAACGGAGAAAAGCAATATAGAGAATTCATCGGGTTCGTACGGGGGATTGAGTCAAATATAGAAAACCTGCTTACCCAGAAAAGTCGCAGAGCGCATTGGACCGATGAAGATGAACGTTGGTGCGAGGTAGCCATTAAGACCCAGAAAAGCGCTCTGATCGAAGGGTGTAGGAGGTTAAAGCGGGATGAAAAAACGGAGTAGCCGGAACATAGGCCGTGAAGGGTGCAGCTATTTACGGACGATTCCTAATTTTCGCATACGGGCGCGCAGGGTGCTGGCGTTGATTCCTAGAATCACAGCCGCGCCACTTCCCCCCTCGATGCGCCAGCCTGTTTTCAGCAAGACGCTGAGGATGTGGTCGCGTTCCAGGTCGACGAGGGTCTTGATATCTTCCGGCCACTTCCGCTCTTCACCAGCTTCCTGCCAGCTCTTATCTGCGGCATCCTCTTGCGACCGGAAGCTGTCGAACCGGTCCAGCACCTGTAAAGTGCTCCCTTGGCTCGTGATTACTGCCCGCTCTATTACACTTTCCAACTCCCGCACGTTGCCAGGCCACTGGTATTGCTGCAGGGCGCGTATGGTCTCCTTCGGGACGGTGGTGATCTCCCTGCCGTTTTTTTTGTTGAACTTGGCGAGAAAAAAATCAACAAGCAGCGGTATGTCTTCACTGCGCTGCCTAAGCGGCGGCATCAAGATTGGAAATACATTGAGCCGGTAGTAGAGGTCTTCCCGAAACCTGCCGGTCCGGATTTCCTGCTCCAGGTTACGGTTGGTAGCCGCGATGATACGTACATCGGTCTTGATGGTCTGGTTGCCACCCAGTCGCTCGAATTCTCCGTCCTGGATGACCCTGAGCAGTTTGCTTTGCAATTCAAGCGGCATATCGCCGATTTCATCAAGGAATATGGTGCCGCCGTCAGCCAGCTCAAAGCGTCCGATCTGCCGTGCGAAAGCCCCGGTGAAGGCGCCTTTTTCCCGCCCGAAGAGTTCGCTCTCCACAAGGGTAACCGGCAGCGCCGTGCAGTTGACCGTTATCATCGGGCGCTTCCTGCGGACAGAACCGTTGTGGATGGCTCGCGCCACCATTCCCTTGCCGGTACCGGTTTCACCCTGCAGCAGAACCGTGGCGTTCATGGGAGCTACCTGTTCGACGCGGGCCATTACCTGCGCCAGGGCCTCGCTTTGTCCGATGATCTCTCCGAAGTTGTACTGCCGGGCAGCTTCCTGCTGCAGGTAGATGTTTTCTGCCTGGAGTCGGTCCTTTAGCCGCTCTATGACGGAGTAGGCCTCCTGGAGTGACTCCTCTGTCTTCTTTCGCTCCTCAATTTCACGCGCGAGCAACTTGTTCGTCCCCGCCAGTTCGCCGGTCCGGCTTGACACAGTTGATTCAAGGCTATCATGAGACTTCTGCAGGTCTTCTTTCAGGCGCCTGGCAATAGTATCGTCAACCACCGAGCAAAAGATACGGACATGCCCGTCCTTCTTACTGCTGCCGTCGACCCTGACCGAGCGAAACTGGGTGAAGACGATAGAGTCGTCTTCTCCTTTCAGTCTGATTTGGCACTGCTGTGGGGTCGAATTTTGTGCGACACTGGCAAGGTGCCGGGGAAAAAGCTCCCGTCCTTGCGCATCGGCGATATACCGGGTGAAGGGGGTGTCGACCAGCAGGTGTCGCGCCACTCCCAGTAGTTGGGCGCCGGTCAGGTTTACCTGCCGTATCACTCCGTTTATGTCGAAGGTGAAATAGCCTAACGGGGCAAAGTCATATAGTTCTGAGTAGTTGTTAAGTGAGACTTCAAGCTCTTCCCTGGCCTGGCGTAACTCCTCGTTCTGCGTTTCAAGCTCGATCTGGTGGATTTCGAGCTGCTGAACAAGCCTTTGCATTTCTTCTTTCGTCAAGGGCGGCGATGGGACAGGTACGGCACTTATACGATGTTGTGCGGCGGGGCGTGGTTTGTAGATCGCATTCAGACGGCTCTTGTCTTTGTCAATACCCATCTGTAACCTCTCGTGTCCCGACACTCTGAACCAAATTTTAGATACACGATCTCTTTACAAAGTTCACAAAACATTTGCTTGTACACATTAAATACATTGACTGATACATTCAAGTCTGCGACTAAGAGTAACACCCATTTCCACATCTGGCTAATACCAAATTTCGGGCCGCCGTATTTGGCAGTTCTCTTGAAGACGATGGCGATCAGGGACCCGCTCTCATCGGGGCTGTCGGCCGCATTCATCGTTCCGACATTAATTCGGATCCTTGTGCCTGTTCGCCTGTCGAACGACCCTTTCCGTTCCTGGAGTTGTCTCTCGCCCGTGGCCTGTTCCGGCATGTATAGTTGAGAGTTGGTTTCGGACAGGGCGAACGTGGAGGCCGGCATGGGAGGGCAACGTCAGGACAGGTAGATTTAATTAAATTGGTTACATGTATATATCCGTTTTCGCCCCTCGCTTTGGCCATCGTCCTTGCTGCCGGATGTGCGAGTTTACCCAACCGACCATGGTAGGATCGACAAACCTGGACTACCTGAGCATGTCAAGCAATGGCGAGGCGAATGCGGTCGTCCTCAACAGGGAGATCGCACTCCAGATGGAGCAGATGTTTACCAGGGGCTGGCCGACTCCAAGCTGATTCTTCTTGAAGAGTGGGAGAGAACGGCTTCCCGTGCCCGGGGCACAGGGGGGCGGGGCGGTCAATGAGGGGTGCTGCAGGATTTCAGTTTCCCGTTTTCGAAAAGCGAGATGGTTTCGAATGGGGCGCAGTTCTTGCCGTCGATCGTCAGGGATTTGGAAAGAGTGCAGGTGTCCAGTCTGCCGTTTGCATGAAAACTGACCTGGCTGTACTGGTTGCAGGTAATATCTTTGTAATTGAAATAGTCGCTTGTGACACAACTTTGCAGTGTTCCTGATCGATATAGAGTGACAAGCGCATACTGCTTGCATTTAACGCCATCGATGCCGACATCATCCTTAAGGGTGCAGGAATTCAATTGCCCGCCAGGGTAGTAGGTGATTTCACCCGGTGTACAGATGGATTGGTCGATGGCCTGGCAAACTTCGACATGGACCAGAAATATCATGCCGACTGCAGCGATAACGATGCTTGAAACTTTCATGTCCCACCTCATAGGCACCCGCCTACCTGGCATTGTCTGCCAATGCCTGAAAAGGCCGTCGCTGGCCCGCGCGCATTGGTCGGCAAGGGATTGCTGCCGTGCGGCTCTTCAATTGCGGCGCGGATATTTAAAAGGGAGCGCTGACGCCGCTCCCTTTTAAACAAATCGCTGCCTTTCGTGGGGGCAGCAACGTAAAGGGCCCCTGTGCCCCTGGATAAACTTTATCAGCACCGCAAACATGGCAATCATGAGCAGAATGTCCCTCGGGGCGCCCATCGTGCGTCATTTTACCAGCAAATCGTTTTTCACCGATCCAACGCCTGGAACGCTCCTGGCGACTTCTCCTGCCTTGGCGACGCTTTGAGCCGAATCAACGAACCCGCTTAACTGTACTTCATCCTTGTAGGTCTTGACGCTTATCTGAAAGGTTTTCAGCGAGGCTTCGTTGAAGATGGCTGCTTTTACCTTGGTCGTGATCACGGTGTTGTCGACGTACTCGCCGGTGCTCTCATGGGTTCTGCTAGAGGCACACCCGAAGGACGCTCCTACCAACCCGGCACAGACCACTAGTCGCAAAATACGCTGCAGTTTTAGCATGAGATGTTCTCCTTTCAATAACGAATTCGAATCCGTTGTAGTCCCCTTCACACTGCAATTGACAAGCCAATAGCCGGATACTCGTCAACCGGCAGTATTGACCAGTCATAGCAAAACCTTAGCTCTCAGGGAAAACCGCGTGGCGACCTGGTAAGGTGCGCCGACCGCCACATGTGACGGAACCGTCGTTGCCGATGGTGAGGTTATTGACGGTGTTGTGCTTCCAGCGGCGCAAGGGTGAACCGGCCGTTGCTTCCCGTCTGGATGGCATGAGGCAACTAGCGCGCAGAAGCTGGTCTGCGGCTTTTGATTGCGTAATGCTCTGTGTTTTTTGGCGATGAGCGCGACACTGTGTGCGGCCAACGAGTCCGTCCCGGCGCTGCCCGCCATATATCGCAGTTATGTCAAAAATGACGGGTTCCGATTGCGGTTTTTCCCGGCACCCCTCCGGATTCCTTCAATATTCCTCGTGCAATCGAACTCTTGCAATTATTAAGACTCCTTGACGAATCCGGCACGCTAGTTGCGATTCCTGAGCGATCCGGCCTCTTTCAAGGGCTAAATACTCAATGGAATCAGCATTAGGAGCAGGCCCATGAAGGACTTCGACAGAGGACGATTGAAGTTTGGCAGATTCGGCAGGGAAGAGGTTTTCCGTCACATAAAGGTCTATCGACCCATAAAGGAAGCACCTTGAACACCACCGGCCCTATTGCGGCCTGGATAGCCTTTGAAGACTGCTGACCGGGTGGCTCCCGGCTTACTGTCACGGAAGGGTGAGGCGCAGTTAGTGCTGCCGGAGGGCCGTGGGTATGAGCAAAGAGGCCGATATCAAGGAGGACAAGCCCAAGGTAAAAAGGGCCGACGGGATGGGGGCGACACCGCACAGTGGGGGAGTCGGATTCCGTGTCTGGGCTCCACATGCAACGGGGGTATCTGTCATCGGGTCTTTTAATAACTGGGATGGTGCCAAGAACCCCCTGCAGGCAGAAGAAAACGGCAACTGGTATGCCGATGTGCCGGGGGCCAAAATCGGTGATCCCTACAAGTACCTGCTCGCTACCGAAAAAGGGGAGTTGACGCGCATCGACCCCTATGCCCGAGAGGTGACCGGTTCGACCGGCAACGCGGTGGTCCACGATCCGGACTTTGACTGGGGCGACGACTTCCACCTGGCTCCCTGGAACGAGTTGGTCATCTACGAGCTGCATGTCGGGACCTTCAATGACCAGGAGGATGACAACGCGGCGGCCCAGTTCGACTCGATCGCGGCCCGTCTGGGGCATCTGAAAAAACTGGGAGTCAACGCCATCCAGATCATGCCGGTGGGCGAGTTTGCCGGCGACCGATCCTGGGGATACAACCCTGCCCATATCTTCTCCGTCGAACTGAGCTACGGAGGCCCCCGGGCCTTCAAGCGTTTCGTTAAACGTGCCCACAGCCAGGGAGTCGCGGTGATCCTCGACGTGGTCTACAACCACCTGGGGCCAGGGGACCTCGATCTGTGGCAGTTCGACGGCTGGTCCGAGAACGGGCTGGGCGGCATCTACTTCTACAATGACGGCCGGTCCCACACCCCTTGGGGGGAGACCCGTCCCAATTATGGCGTGGGAGAGGTGCGCCAGTTTATCTCCGATAACGTGTTCATGTGGCTCCGGGAATACCACGTGGACGGGTTGCGCTACGACTGTACCCAGTTCATCAGGAGTGTCGACGGGACGGCCGAAAACGACCTCCCCGAGGGGTGGAGCCTCCTGCAGTGGCTGAACGAACAGGTTACCCGGCAGTTCCCCGGCCGCATCACCATCGCCGAGGACCTGCAGAACAACAGCTGGCTCACCAAGACCGTGGGCGCAGGGGGGGCCGGCTTCGGGTCGCAGTGGGACGCGAACTTCGTGCATCCCATACGCCGGGCGGTAATAACCCCCGACGATCAGGACCGTTCGCTTGCCGCCATCCGCGACGCCTTATGTTACCGTTACAACGACGACGCCTTCGATCGGGTCATCTACAGCGAAAGCCACGACGAGGTGGCCAACGGCAAGGCCCGCGTCCCGCAGGAGATAAACCCCGGAGACCCCAAGGGATGGTACGCCCAGAAACGCTCGACCCTGGCCGCCGCCCTGGTCTTCACGGCCCCCGGCATACCCATGCTGTTCCAGGGGCAGGAGTTTCTCGAAGGGGAGTGGTTCCGGGACACGGTCCCGCTGGACTGGGATCAGCGCGACGAGTTCCGCGGCATCGTCCGGCTCTACCGGGACCTGATCCATCTGCGGCTCAACCGCGCTGGTTTCACCCGCGGTCTTTGCGGGCAGTTCACCCAGGTGCATCACTTGAACGAGCAGGCCAAGGTGATCGCCTTCCACCGCTGGGACCAGGGCGGAGCGGGGGATGACGTCGTCGTGGTTGCCAACTTCCTCGCAGAGCCGCAGGAGGACTACGTCGTCGGCTTCCCGGCCGAAGGTACCTGGAAGCTGCGCTTCAACAGCGACTGGCAGGGCTACAGCGAAGTTTTCTCTGATCATCCAAGCGGTGACGCCGGTGCCGAAACGGGCGAGTGCGACGGCCTCCCCTGTCATGCCGCAATTTCTCTGGGGCCCTACAGCGTGCTGATCTTTTCCAGGTGATGGTTCGCTTTTGCGGGCCTCAGGGAGGGGCAGGCGCTTCACCCCCCAGTGGGAAACGGAAAAAGCCAGGCTTGTCGAGTGGAGCAGCGGGAGGAGGTACCCATACATGGACGAGCAGAGAAAGTATGTCGAGAAACTCTCGGCGCAGATGGTGGAATGGGATAACCAGATCGACCGGCTAAAGGACAAGGCTGCGAGCGCGACCGCCGACTCCAAGTCGGATTACCATCAAGCCATCGAGGCCTTGCAGCGCAAGCGGCATGAGGCGAGTGAACGGTTGCAGAGGGTTGCGGTCGCTAGCGACGACGAATGGGAGGATCTGAAAGTGGGGACGGAGCAGGTCCTGGGCGAGGTCAGATCCATCCTGCGCGATGCGGTGATGAAAATAAAATGAGTCTACCCCGTTCGATCACTACGTGCTTTTTTTTGTCATGGCTTTTATATGAACTTCGGTGCGCAGTTGGCGCGTTAGTTGCGGACACCCCACGAGAGGGTTGCATCGTTTCACGGTACACCATGGGGTCCTTAAGGCAACCAGATGCGGATCGCGCGAAAAAGGAGAGAAGCATGAAAAAGGTTCCTGCAGTACTGGCAACCGCTGCACTCGTGATGTTGACTACGTCCGCCTGGGCCATCCCGATCACCGGCACGATCAACTTCACCGGGAGCGGACATGCGACCCCGAATGCAGCGGCCATCATCAACGCCACCGGCGTATTCTTCGGCGATTCCCAGGTGGCAGGCACCAATTCCGGGACCTATTCGGCCATTGCGGTCGGGACTCCTGTCGTGTTCACCGGCTTCACCTTCAATCCAAGTTCGGGGCTGGTACCGATGGAATCCTTATGGACCCTGACCAGTCTCGGCAATACCTACAGTTTCGATCTGAACTCCATCAACAGAGGCCATCAGTCGAAATACTTCCTGAACCTTCTCGGAGAAGGGGTCTTGCACGCCACGGGATTCGACCCGACCCCGGGGAACTGGTATTACAGCAGCCAGGACGGAGCAATCGCATTTTCCGCCGAATCTTCATCCGCGCCGGTCCCTGAGCCCGGGACGTTCGCACTATTGGGTGCCGGCCTCCTCGGCCTCGCCGTCTATGGCAAGCGCCGCAGGAACCACGATCATTCCTGTAACGCGTGACGCGCTCGAATTCACCGGGGAAAAACGGTAGCAGGCAACCACTCGTGAAATCTCTGTAGCCTGGGAGTCGGCGGCTGCCGCCAGTCACTGGTCTACGATCGGGGTGGGGGGCAGCCAGGCGGAAAACAGCATCCATGGCAGGGAAAAGAGTAGTGTATAAGCAAAAAGGCCACGTCGTTTGACGTGGCCTTTGCTATTTGCATGGTGGGCGATACTGGGTTCGAACCAGTGACCCCTGCCGTGTGAAAGCCTTTCACCCGTCTGCAAGGTGTACCTCAGTGAACAAGTATGATTACGTCTTTCCCTTTACTTTCATGCCCTTATTTGGCATAGTTTGTTCACTGGGTGTCACTGGAAGACCCCTTTGTACACGGGTTTTGCCGCACATTTGCCGCACAATTTCAACTTTGGGGGGCTATGATGGCGAATATGAAGAAAAAGATAACTTTGGACTTTCTCAAGACGCTGGCCCCTCAAGAAAAACTGTTTAGGGTATACGATACCAGTATTAAAGGGTTTGTACTGCGCATTCAGCCTACCGGCACCATGACCTTCTACTATGAGTATCGAAACGCGGCGGGAGTTAACAAAAGCTACAAAATCGGACGTCTGGGAGATATCAAGCTTGCTCAGGCAAGGGAGAGGGCCGAGGAGAAGTCCGCCGAAGCGCTTTTGGGAATCGACGTCCAGGCAAAAAAGAAATCGGAAAAACAACAGGCCAAAAGTAACCTTTACAACACCCTTTCTGGTTTCCTTGATAAGAAATATGAGCCATGGGCAATGGCTGAATTAAGAACTGGAAAGGATGTTCTTGACAGGATTAGACGGAATTTCTCGCACCTGCTGGATAGGGAGTTACAAGAGATTCATGCCTGGGACATCTCCAAGTGGAGAGCTGAGCAGATGAAGAAAGGAAAGAAGCCCTCGACAGTAAACAGGGATATCTCCTGCCTTTACTCAGCGCTCTCAAGGGCTGTTGAATGGGGTGTGATTTCGATCCACCCGCTGGAAAAATTGAAGCCGATCAAGACGGACAGCAATGGGGCAATTCGTTATTTGTCTGAGGACGAAAGAACAAGGCTCATAACGGCTTTAAATGAACGGGAGGCAGGTCTGAGGGCAAAAAGGCTTACTGCAAACAAATGGAGGCTGGAACGGAAGCTAGCACCATACCCTGAGATCCGAACAGATGACTTCGCTGACTACCTTAAGCCCATGGTTCTTGTCACCCTTAACACAGGGCTGAGACGAGGGGAGTTATTCAGCCTGCGCTGGGAGGATGTTAACTTCGATGTTGATTCACTTACTGTTCATGGAGTGGTCGCCAAGAACAAAACCACCAGACACATCCCTTTAAATGAAACCGCTAAAACTACGCTGAAGCGTTGGAAAGAGCAAACCGGCAAGACCACTGGATTCGTATTTGGCAATAAAAAGGGGGAGCGATTCGACAACATCTACTCCTCTTGGGATAGCCTCGTAAAATATGCTGCTATTAATAATTTTAGATGGCATGACATGCGCCATGACTTCGCCTCTAAGCTAGTAATGGCAGGGGTGCCATTGAACACAGTTAGAGAGTTACTCGGTCACTCTGATATAAGAATGACCTTGAGGTATGCTCACCTCGCGCAAGACCACAAGGCAGATGCAGTTCGCAAACTTGCTTCTCTCTAGGGGGGTGGTGGATTCGGGGCTGAGAAAACCATAACGGGGGGGGCATGACTTGGCTTAAGGATGATATTAAGGTACAGGAATATATTAGGAATGGCACCCCTTGCTCGGGTGACCTTATTTTACATTTCTACGTGCGATGCAAGCGCCTGGGCAGAGACGTGCCAAAACCTATAGAGGAGTTCATTACAGAAGCGCTGTCTGAGATTGTGAGGCAATTTCAACAAGGATTAATGCCAGATTACAACAGCATTTTTAACATCCACTTCCACAAAGGAAGGAGGGCAAAGTCATTAAATGCGAAACTCAGTGAAATGGTGACGATAGGTTTAATGGTAGAAACCTATATTGAAGAAGGATATGGGTTTGAAGAGGCTACAGGGAAAGTGGCTGAAGCTAGAGGGACTTCACCAGCAACAGTACGCAAAATATTCACAGAATACAGGAAGTGGGAAGAATAAATAATTGGTTATTTTTCTCCTGTGACAAATGACTTCTGTCTTTGCAACAATGGCTCCCAGAGATCTTCACATTCTTGGGGGCGTGTATGGCTGCTGTAAAAAGGGGCTTCACCGAGGCAGAAGCTGCCGATTACATTGCGATGAGCAGGTCCTTTCTCAGGCAGTCACGCATGAACGGTGACTTGAAGGGGCGCGTGCCTGGGCCACGTTATATTCGAATAGGGAGACGTGCTATTCGGTACCTTCGCGAAGATCTTGATGCATGGCTCGAAATGTTTGCTAAGAGCTGACTGTTGCGTTAGAGGCACAGGCTAACAGTGAGTTTTATTACCCGTGGGCGGCTCAATCCATTGGCGCGGGTAATTGTAGTGCTGCTACCAAGGGACCAGCGAAGCAGCAACGTGGGGCGTATCCTAGAGCGTGCTGGGGGCGGTTTTGCAGACCGCTGATAGTCTGGGAAAACCTGAACTGTCGCTGCAAAAGGCGTTCAGGCCTCAGATGGTGGGCAGTAGCAGCCATCATCTGACGGAAGAGAGCCGACCCTATCGTCTTGATGGGTAGGGGGGCTATTGTTCCTAGTTGGTAAACTGAGGAAATGCCAAGTAGTAGAAGTAGTAGAGATGTGGACATTGGGAGGGGTATAAAGGCAGGGGTGGATAAGTGGGACGGGACCAAAAGGATAGAGAAGTAGTAGGAGAGACTATAGAACCCCTCCTAGTGACATTAAGATCACAGAAGGTGATAGATAGGTGTGGTGGGGAAGGAGGTTACGAGGGACGGCTGCCGCCGCCCTGTCACCACAATATCAAGACCATGGCTTTGACGCAACACCTTAGCCTCTAATTTTGTCGAGCACCCTCTTTACTGTCATACCTGCCCATGCCCCACCTTTTTTCGTTTTCAACCCCTCTTCGTTCAGCTTTTTAGCTATTGCATCAAAGGAGAGGCCTTCTCCCCTATACCCAGACATGATAGGACCTATCTTGCTGGCAAAGTCATCTGAGCTAGCCATTCTTTTGGCCAAGGAAGATTGACGTCCCTTGGCTCTCGCTTCGTGTGTCAGGTTCTCAGGCTTGCCAAGAATTACACCCCGAGCTTTGACTGCTGCCAGAGCAGCCTTCGTGCGGATGCTGATAAGCTGGCGTTCCCTCTCTGCAAGGCTCCCGTAGATGTGGAGGGTAAAGGAGTCGGCGGTGGGCATATCGACGATTTTAAAGGCTACCTCAGATTTTTCCAGAGCGGTTATGAAATGCAGATCACGGCTAATCCGGTCCAGCGTCTTCACTAACAATATTGCCCCCCGCAACTGAGCATATACCAAAGCCTCACGCATAATGGGGCGGCCATCGTCAGCCCCTGATTCCACTTCAATATATTCCTTCACAATGCGGGAACCTTCTGCTGCTGCGAAGTCTTCAATTGCTTTTCTCTGGGCTTCTATTCCGTTGCCTGCCCCGGCCTGCTGGTCAGTCGATACCCTCAAATAGCTTACATATTCCATGGCGTCCCTCATGTAACATTTGTTTGAATGACCATTTATAGAAATGTTATAACAAAGAAAGAAGTTGTGGCAAGAAAAAAAGTGCCCTTCTCTTTAAAAAATTAATGGTGGCTTCTGAAAAACTGAGGCATTAACATCTTAAATCGGCGGGGGGTAAAGTGGATACCGTTTCGGGGAAGGGTAAGGGGCGGCGGGGGAGATGTCCTAGGCGCTTAAATTTACAACCAATGAAATTTGGTGACCGTAGGACCGTGGTGGAGGGTTTAAAGATATCCCTGGGGGCATCAACTCGATTCCGACCCTGTAACAATTATTCATAGAATTGGTCTGGTTGCTCTGTTATACAGGCAGAATTTTGGGGGATGCTAAAAATCCAAGGAGAAAGTAATGAGCATGACTGACCAGGATATAATGAATTTCAAACTGATGTCCAAGCCACCTACTACCATTCCCAAAAGAATGAAGCTGACGAAGACCGAAAAAAAGGTATTAAACCTTCTTGAAAAGCATGGGGCATCTGAATGGCCCATACCGATCACTCAGAGACAGATAGGGACAGAAACCGGATTGCACCTGTCACAAGTCTGGAAAGCCTTAGATGGTTTACGCTTTAAAGAATATATCCTTGCTGTGAAGTGGGGAAGATTCGACATAATAGCAGTAATAAAGGGTATTACCAAAAACTCCAACGCCACACCCAAAAGCATCTAAGACATTGAAGCTAAGCGCCTATACTATATTTCATGAATCGACCACTTTTTGACATTAAAGACAAAACCTATGGGACAAAAAGATGAAAACCACACCCACTAACAGCAATGGCGTTATGGCTCTTGTGCACAAAACAGATTCTTTTGAATCCCTATCGCTCGCAGTTGAGTTAGCTAGGGATATGGGGCCTGATTTGGTCTTGTTACTCATGAATCTTGTTGGAACTGCATCCCCAGACGTGAGAGTGAAAGCTGCTAGATGTATAGTCTCCATAATGTCTATTGACCGATCACGTATAGTATAACTATTTACACCTCACCTGAATCAACGACAGTAGCGGAAGGGACGGCACACAATAAGTACGAATCATCAACTCCTGAATTCATGAGTAATGCCCTCGCAGATATCACCGTTAAAGATGAGTGCGATGTGGTATGCATCATTGCCGAGATGACTGATTTCAAACCATTGGTACACAGTCTTTCCATCGGGTGCCGCTGAAACGGAATTGGGAGGGCCAGCTTTGGCGAATATCTCGGCTTTCGTTTTACCCGCTACAGGTCCCATTTTGGCAAAGGCAGCTTTTGGGCTTTTTGTCAGGAACGCTCCCATGACGGCCAACACAACAACGCCGCACAGTCCATACAATATCAGGTCGTCCATTCTCCCCTCCTATTGCTTCTAATGATCGCCGAAAGAATTTTCTACCACACAGATAGTCAGTATACCATATTCTTCTACCCAGAAGGTGCTTACTCTGGTCGCTTAACCGTGCAATGTTCCCACAGTTCAAAGAGGGGGGGGCAATGCCGACCACGAAAGAGTTACTTGGAATGCGGATAAGGGAGGTTAGGAGGGGGTGCAACCTTTCTCAGGAGCAACTAGCGGAGAGAGTTGACGTAGACCCGCGTTATGTGAGCCGCATAGAGTTAGGCAAGAGTTCACCATCTTTGGAGACTATGGAAGCTATAGCAAACGCGTTGCGGGTTGAGATTCGAGATTTGTTCGAGTTCGGCCACCTAAAAGAGGATGCAAGGGGGATTGAACAGCTAGAAATCCTTCTACAGGAACTTGACGAGGAGACGCGCCGGATGGTTATACGAATCACACGAGCGGTAACGAGGGCAGTAAAGGAGAGCGTTTGAAAAAAATGTAGGTAACTAGAAGATAAAGCCAGTGGCTGACATGTTGCCGCATATATGCCGCACGACCTTGACGAACTAATACAAAAAAGGGTTAGCTGTAATAGCTAACCCTTTGATTTTGCATGGTGGGCGATACTGGGTTCGAACCAGTGACCCCTGCCGTGTGAAGGCAGTGCTCTCCCGCTGAGCTAATCGCCCATGCGTCCTGTCTATGTAGCAGATGCCCTTTTCGATGTCAAGGCTTGTTTGTCGGGGATTCCGTTGTATCAGAGCGCTCCTCGTCGCAAGTATGTAAAGTACCGCGAACAGTTATAGTCCGAGCATGAAGTGAAATTATTTGGTTGTCACGGCAATTCCTGCCAACTGTTATTTTACTCCACGAAGCGCTGCACGGGGCCCCGCGTCCTCCCCATTGCGAAGGGGAGACAGAGGGGATTTGCCTTGGTTAAGCGGGACGCCACGTATAAGCTGTTATCGCTAACGTCGTTTTAAATGGTGCCTCTTTGGCCTTGACACGCTCCTTTGGCAGTTGCTATAGTGCTGCGTCGCCGCGGGGCTTCCGTTAGCGTCAGCGCAAACGGCACACCGCTGCTGCGGCGAAAAACACGAGCGGGGGATGTCTTGAAACTGGAACGCGGTCTTATTCAGGTGTATACCGGTAACGGCAAGGGGAAAACCACGGCCTCGCTGGGACTCGCCCTGCGCGCCGTCGGCCGAGAGCTCAAGGTCTGCATGATCCAGTTTATGAAGGGGGGAGGTCCTTACGGCGAGCAGATGGCGGCCGAGCGACTGGCTCCTTTCCTCACCATCATCCAGACCGGCCGCCCGGGATGGGTCAACAAGGACAATCCGGCCCAGGCCGACAAGGACCTTGCCGCCGAGGCGCTCGCGCTGGCGACGGAAAAGGTCTGCGGCGGCGAGTACGACCTCGTGATCCTTGATGAGATCAACGGCTCGGTCTCCATGGGACTCATCCCGGTGGAAGGTGTGCTGGAGCTTATGGCCAGCAAGCCGCCGCAGGTGGAACTGGTCCTTACCGGCCGCAACGCGCACGAGAAGGTCATCGAGGCGGCGGACCTGGTCACCGAGATGTGCGAGATCAAACATTATTACAAGGCCGGCGTCAACGCGCGCGTCGGCATCGAGAAATAAAACCCATTCAATTTACTGATATCGGAGGTTTCCATGGCTGAAAGAAGAATTCGCGTGCTGGTGGGAAAGCCTGGTCTTGACGGCCACGACAGGGGTGCCAAGATCATCGCCCGCGCCTTCCGCGATGCCGGTTTCGAGGTAATCTACACCGGTCTGCACCAGACCCCGGAGCAGATCGTCTCCGCCGCCATCCAGGAGGACGTTGACCTGGTAGCGCTCTCCATCCTCTCCGGCGCCCACAACACCCTGCTTCCCGCGGTCAGGGAGATCATGACCGAGAAGGGTGCTTCCGATATCGTGCTCATGGCTGGCGGCGTCATCCCGGAAGACGACATCCCGGGCCTCAAGTCCGCCGGCATCGCCGAGGTCTTTACCCCCGGCACCTCCACCGAGACCATCGTCGGCTGGGTCCGCGACAACATCACGCCCCACGCCTAATAGCTAACGTTCTGCGTTCCAGGTTCTACGTTAGGACCGGTACGGAAACAAGTGCGCCGCGCGGTTGCCAAAGAGCAGCCCGCGGCGTATCACTTGGTGCCAAGCGGTTGTTTTTTTACCGTTTAAGGTAGAACGTAGAACTCAAAGCGTAGAACTTAAAACGTAGAACGTAGAAAGGATTCTGGAGCCTCCCATGACCCTGGCCGAACGCGTGCTGGACGGCGACATACGCGCCGCTGCGCGCCTAATGCGCGACATCGATGACCGCTTCAAGAGCGCCATCGAAGAACTGAAGAGCCTCTACCCCCACACCGGCAACGCCTACATCATCGGCATCACCGGCCCCCCGGGGGCGGGCAAGTCCACCCTGGTGGACCAGATCGTCTCCGCCTACCGGAAGAAGGATCTCCTGGTCGGGGTGGTCGCCATCGACCCCACCAGCCCCTTCTCCGGCGGCGCCATCCTCGGCGACCGGATCAGGATGAACCGCCACGCCGACGACGCGGGGGTCTTCATCCGCAGCCTCGCCACGCGCGGGGCCCTGGGCGGTCTCTCGCGCTCGACCACCGACGTGGTCAACGTCATGGACGCAATGGGGATGGACGTCATCGTCATCGAGACGGTGGGGGTAGGGCAGGATGAGGTCGATATCGTGAGCACGGCCCATACCACGGTCGTGGTCATGGTCCCGGGGCTTGGCGACGACATCCAGGCCATCAAGGCCGGTATTCTCGAGATCGGCGACGTCTTCGTGGTCAACAAGGCCGACCGCGACGGGGCCGAGCGCACCGCGCGCGAGCTCACCACCATGCTGGAGATGAAGCACCCGGACCCCGCCGGATGGGCGCCGCGCGTCCTGCAGACCGAAGGGGCCCGGGGCGTCGGCATCGAAGCGCTGGTCGAGGAGTTCGACGCGCACCATACCTACCTGAAAGAGTCGGGGGCGCTGCAGCGCCTTATCGAGGAGCGCAACGCCAAGCTCTTCACCGATACGCTCAGGGAGGAACTCTTCGAGACCGTTTTCGGCGCCATCAAGGGGAGCGGCAAGTACGACGAGATCCTCGCCGGTATGCGCGACAAGAGCACCGACCCCTACAGCGCCGTACAGGAAGTCATGGCCGGACGCGCTTTTTCTTGACCGACCGGGGCAAAGGTGTTAATTAAGAACGAAATGGGGCGCACGCCCCATTAGTCGTTTTCCGGTTGGGAGCAGGCAAGATGTTACGTAAGGTTCTGGCTTTTGTTGTCCTCGTACTCCTCTTTTCCATCGTGGTTTACAACCCCTCCGCCACTTCCGAGCCGGGAGCGAACCCGCAGGATCCGGCCAAGGAGGACCTCTCCCGGGTAGAATACCCGAGCCTCGCCAAGATCCCCTGGCGCGCCCACTTCATGGAGCCGCAGGAAACGCTGGAATCCCTTTTCGGAGCCGACTGGGTCACCGTGGCCCGCTTCAACCGCATCGACCGGCGCCACGTCTATCCCGGCATGACCATCAAGGTCCCGGTCGACCTCGCCGCCGCCCGCAGCTACACCCCGATGCCCGAGGAGTACGCTGAGGCGAAGCGCTACGGCAAGTACATCCTGATCGACATGACCGAGCAGTGGATGGGCGCCTACGAAAACGGCAAACTCAAGTTTTCCGCCCCCGCCGCGACCGGTGCCCCCGGCCATGAGACACCCGTCGGGGTCTTCCGCATCGACGCCCGCCACCGCAACCACACCTCCTCCCTCTACAAGACCGAAGACGAAAGCGGCCAGTACCCGATGGACAACGCCATGCGCTTCCACATCGGTCCCGACAACGTCTCCTACTGGATCCATGCCCGCGACTTGCCCGGCAAACCCGCTTCGCACGGCTGCGTGGGGCTCTACGACGAGGGGATGCAGAACCGCGTGTACGGCATCCCTGACAAGCCGCAGCTGATCGACTCGCAGAAGTTTTACGCCTGGGCGGTCGGGGAGAACGAGTACGAGGAGGATACAGGGGACCTGGAGGAACTGGAGGACGCACCGGTCGTCGAAGTCCGGGGCACCAACCCCGTTTACCGGAAATAATAAAGCGCTATACTCTCCAGTTGTGGCTGCCACTGTCTCTGCGGCGGTCCCACTGTCATAACTGGAGCCTCTATGCAGGAACTGTTCAAAGAATACCTGCAGCTGCACGGTTACTGGGTGCTCTTCCTGGGGACTTTCCTGGAAGGGGAGGCCATCCTCATCTTCGCGGGGTTCCTCGCCTTCCAGGGGTACCTGGATATCTACCTGGTCATGTTCTCCGCGCTGGTCGGTTCCTTCCTGGGAGACCAGTTCTATTTTCATATCGGCCGCACCAGGGGGCCGCAGCTATTGCGGCTGTTCACCACCTTCGCCAGGAAATTCAAGAAGGCCCTGCGGCTCATCGAGCGCTACGGAACCTTCGTTGCCTTCGTCTCGCGGTACACCTACGGTTTCCGCATCGTGCTGCCGGTCATCCTGGGCATGACCACCTTTCCCTCGCGCCGTTTCCTCTACCTGAACTTCCTTTCCGCCCTTACCTGGGCCATCATCTTTTCCCTGGCGGGATATCTCTTCGGCAAGACCGCCTCTCTTTTCATCGCCGACCTGCAAAGTTACGAGCCCTACCTGATGCTCGTGCTGGCCGGGATCATCGCCTGTCTGTGGTCGAGCCATTTCGTGGTGCAGAGGTGGCGCAAGCGGCACGCCAGGGCAAGGCTCAAGCGGATCAAGTCACGTCCCCGTCGTCCCAAAGCAAACCACAACCACCGCTAGGCGACAGTAATGGGGCTGGCCCCGCAGGTGCCTGTCCCCTTTTCTGTCGCCGGCCTCCCGGCAGATCCGGATCAACCTGTCAATGGCGCAGCTGCTGTGCCGGCACGGTCAGGCAGGCCGCTCTGCCCGTTGTCAGCTCTCAATTGTCAATTGTCAATTGCCTTAGGTTATGCTCTAATGCCGCCCGCGGCGGGTTTCCGGCCGTACATTCTGTAACAGCGAAGGGCATTGCATGGATTTGAAGGAAAGAGTTTCCATCGTTCTGGTCGGGACCCAGAGTCCCGGCAACATAGGGATGGTCTGCAGGGCCATGAAAAACATGGGGCTGCGCGACCTGCGCCTGGTGAACCCCTGCCAGGTGGATCACCTGGACGCCATAAAGTTCGCCGTCTCCGCACGCGACCTCCTGGAGAGCGCGCGCATCTTCACCTCCCTGGAGGAGGCCATAGCCGACAGCGAGTACTCGGTGGCTACCACGAGGCGCCACGGCAAGTACCGCGCGGAGATCTCCACCCCACCGGAGATCGTGGAGCGCTTCGCCGGTTGCGCGCCCAACAGCCGCCTCGCGCTGGTATTCGGACGTGAGGACAGCGGGCTCACCACCGACGAGGTGGCGCTGTGCCGCTGGCAGTCCACCATCGAGACCGCCGACGAATTCGGTTCCTTGAACCTCTCCCAGGCGGTGCTCATCTTTTGCTACGAATTCCTGAAGGGGGCCGCACCCGCGCCGGTCAAGGCCGCGCGCGAACTGGCCGGCTCCGCCTCGCTGGAGCCGATGTACGCCCACATGGAAAAGACCTTCCTGAGGATCGGCTACCTGAACCCGCAAAACCCCGACCACATGATGCGCACCATGCGGCGCATCTTCTCCCGCGCCGAGTTGGACGAGCGTGAGGTGGCTTCGTTGCGCGGTCTTCTGTCTCAGATCGACTGGGCCTGCGCCGAATTCAAGGGGAAGAAGGGTGCATGATTCTCATTGCGATTAAAATATGTTAAAGTTTGTCGCTGCGCTGCCGAATGGAGATGGGTAAGGCGGGCGTGGTATCTGGACCTGTTCTGCAGCAACTGAACTAAGAGGGACCCACCGTGAAAGTTCTCCTTACCAACGACGACGGCGTGCATTCCCCGGGCCTTGCCGCCCTCATTCAGAGTGTGTCCCAGGTGGCCGAGGTGGTCGTGGTGGCGCCCGACCGCGAGCAAAGTGCCGTCTCCCACGCCCTCACGCTGCACCATCCCCTGAGGGCCGCGCGCATTGCCGACAACGTCTACTCCGTCGATGGAACGCCCACCGACTGCGTGAACCTCGGCATCCACAGTCTCCTTTCCTTCCGGCCCGACCTGGTCATTTCCGGGATCAACCGCGGCGCCAACCTGGGGGACGATGTCACCTATTCGGGCACGGTCGCCGCTGCCCTGGAGGCTACCCTGATGGGGATCCCGGCCATCGCCGTGTCGCTGGTCACCCGCGGCGCCGGGGACAACTTCGATTCGGCCGCCTCCTTCGCCGCTCAGCTGGCACAGAGCGTCCAGCGCCGGGGGCTCCCGCGTGACACCTATCTCAACGTGAACGTGCCCGACCTCCCCGCCGGAGAGCTCCTCCCGGCGCAGATCACCCGCCAGGGTAAGCGGAGCTACGAGGGGACCATCGTTGACAAGGTCGATCCGCGCGGCAGGAACTACTACTGGATCGGCACCGTTGACCTCAGTTTTCAGGACGTCCCCGGCACCGATTATCACGCCGTTTCGCGCGGCCACGTCTCCATCTCGCCCCTGCACATCGATCTCACCAACCACGCCGCCATCGCGGCGCTGCAGGAGTGGGAACTGCCGTGATGCTGGACTTTTAGCACGTCATTTGTTATATTTCCCCGCTGGCAAAGATCGGGGGGGGAATGAATTCAGCTGTAGCACGCAAGAGGATGGTCGCCGAACTGGTGAAACGTGGCATTACGGACCAGCGGGTGATCAACGCCATGCTCGAGTTGCCCAGACACATATTCGTGGAAGAGGCGATGGCTGCCCAGGCCTACAGCGACGGCTCGCTCCCCATCGGAGAGAAACAGACCATATCACAGCCCTACATCGTGGCGCGCATGACCGAGCTCTTGGCCCTCACCGGACGGGAGAAGGTCCTGGAACTCGGCACCGGCTCCGGGTACCAGGCCGCAGTGCTCGCAACGCTCGCCGACCGCGTCTGCACCGTGGAGCGGATCCGCCCTCTGGCCCTGAAGGCGCGCAAGGCGCTGGACAGCCTGAGGCTTTTGAACGTGAACCTGAAGATAGGGGACGGCACCGAGGGGTGGGCCGAGGAGGCTCCCTTCGACGCGATCCTGGTCACCGCCGGGGCCCCCTGTCTCCCGGACTGCCTGGTCGAGCAGCTGGCGCCGGGGGGGCGCCTGGTGATCCCGGTAGGTGACCGCGTGGACCAGAAACTGGTGGTGATAAGAAAGGCTCCCGACGGCAGCGTGACCCGCGAGGAAGCGGACGACTGCCGCTTCGTGAGGCTGATCGGCAAAAACGGCTGGAACGAGGAGCAGTAGCAAAGGCTGCGGCACATCAATCACGCTTTGCCAAAGGAGTCTGGTATGGACAACGACGAGCTTTTAGAGGAGAAGGAACCTCTCTTTCTGGATGGCGAGCAGGACCACGACCCGGACCCGGACTCACTCGAACTCGAGGAGGTCGAGGAAGTCGAAGAGGACGAACCGGCCGAGGTCGAGGAAGAAGAGATCAAGGCGGCCGTGGTGGAGCATTTTGATGATGCCATCAAGCTCTACCTGCGCGAGATCCAGAAGACCAAGCTTTTGACCGCGGACGAGGAGAAGGAGCTCGCGGCGCGCATCGACCTGGGCGACAAGGCCGCGCGCGACCGCATGATCGTCTCCAACCTGCGCCTGGTGGTCAAGATCGCCAAGCGCTACATAAACCGCGGACTTCCCTTCCTCGATCTCATCGAAGAGGGGAACATGGGGCTCATCAAGGCGGTGGAGCGCTTCAAGCTCTCCAAGGAGTGCCGCTTCTCCACCTACGCCACCTGGTGGATCAGGCAGTCCATCGAGCGCGCCCTGGTGAACCAGTCGCGCACCATCCGCCTGCCGGTGCACGTCTCCGACGACATCAACAAGATGCTCAGGGTGACCCGGGAACTGGTGCAGAAGATGAACCGGGAGCCGAGCGTCAAGGAGGTCGCCGACGCGCTCGAGGTGAACGTCACCTACGTGCGCCGGCTCATGGTGCTCCTGAAGAAGACCTACTCCATCGAGCGCCCCATGGGGGAGAACAACGACTACTTCCTGATCGACACCATCGAGGACACCTCGACCATATCGCCGGCGGTGCTGCTCGAGGACCTGAACAAGTACGAGCTGGTCTCCCAGTGGTTCGAGACGCTGTCCGACGCCGAGAAGAAGATACTGACCCTTCGTTTCGGCCTGGACGACAAGGACCCGCAGACCCTGGACACCATCGGGCGCAGCTTCGGCGTGACACGGGAACGGATCCGGCAGATCGAGGCGAAGTCACTGGAGAAACTCAGAAAAATCGTGGAAGCCACCGACATAATGGGGCGCAGCGCAACTACAGCCAAATAAGGAGCGGCTTTTGGACATGGAAGATCTTAAAAGCATCATCAGGAACATCCCCGATTTCCCCAAGAAGGGGATTCTCTTCAAAGACATCACCACGCTTTTAGGAGACGCCAAGTCGTTCCAGCGCATGGTAGACCTCTTGTCCCACCGTTACGTGGGGCAGAAGATAGACAAGGTTGTCGGAGTCGAGGCCCGCGGCTTCATCATCGGCGCCGCGCTCGCGTACAAGCTGGGCGCCGGCATCGTGCTGGTGAGAAAGCCCGGCAAGCTTCCCTCCAAAACCTTCAAGAAGACCTACGATCTCGAGTACGGCACCGACACTCTCGAGATCCACACCGACGCCTTCAACAAGGGAGACCGCGTGCTGATCGCCGACGACCTGCTGGCGACCGGCGGCACCATGGCCGCAGTCGTCGACATGATCAACAGCATGGACGTCGAGCTGGTAGAGTGCTGCTTCATGGCCGAGCTCGAATTCCTCGAGGGGGCCAAGAAGCTTCCCGAGGGCAAGGTGTTCTCGTTGTTGAAGTTTTAACAAAACTTCTTGCCAAACAGGCGGCGGTATTGTATAAAGTCCGTCTGACTTGTCCCCGTAGCTCAGCAGGATAGAGCACTTCCCTCCTAAGGAAGGGGTCGGACGTTCGAATCGTCTCGGGGACGCCAGCCATATAACTAGTTGATAAGACTAGTAAAAGATAAGCCCTTGCATGAAGTGAGACCTCTTATGAGACCTTTTGTGCAAGGGCTTTCTGTATTTAGAGAACATGTATACCTCCGAAATGGCATCTACTACTTCCGGTTAGATGTCCCTCAAGACCTTACCCATTACTTTCCAGCCAAAGAAATCAAGCGCTCCCTCAGAACAAGTGATCCAAGCATAGCCAAGATTGCTGCTAACAAATTGGAGATGCAAACACTCAGGGCGTATGCGTTGTTGCGTCTTGGTATGCTAACTGATGATATGGTCAAGTTGATCGTTCAAGAGCTAGTACCCCTGGTACGTAAGGCTGAGCCTCAGAGCAAAAATAAACTACTAATCAACGTGATCCAAACCTATACGGCAGAGAAACAGGCTGGCTGGACAGAAAAGACGAAACTAGAGGTAGAAGGGGTGTTTAAGCTGCTGGTAGACATCATGGGCAATGTGGATGTGTCCACCATCACCAGACCTATGCTGATAGACCTGAGATCGTCCCTGCTTAAGGTGCCACCATATTTTTACCACAAGTACCGTGGACAATCGGTGAAGGATGTCATTGCATCGAATACAGGTGAAGGCATGAGTCCCAAGACGGTCAACAAGCATGTAGCCAGGATCGGTAGCCTGCTGAAGTATTGCCATGAGCAGGAGATGATACCTAGGAACCCTGCTACCGGTTTGCAGCTATCGTTGAAGCAGAGAGCAGACGAGGAAAGAAGCACCTATACCCTTACCGACATCAAGAACTTAGTTGCTCATCTACCCATGGACCCTGGGACACCAGAGCGATACTGGATTCCACTAATAGGCTTGTACTCTGGCTTGCGGCTCAACGAGATATGCCAGCTCCATATTGAAGATTTTGTTAAGTTGGATGACTACTGGTGCTTCGACATCAACGATACTGGTGATAAACGCCTCAAGAATGCTGCCAGTGCAAGGATGATCCCTGTGCATCCTAAGCTTATAGAACTAGGGATGATCCGGTATTATGAGAAGTGCAAGGACGAAAAGCAACCTAGACTGTGGATGAATCTGGGGCTAATACGGTTGCATGGGTACACGAACGGTATTGGCAAGTGGTATGCTCGGTACAACAGAGATTACGTAACCGAAGATCCCAAGAAGGTGTTTCACAGTATGCGACACACCGTAGCAGATGTGCTCAAGCAAAAGGGTATCTCCGAAGCTGCCATTGCAGAGATACTGGGTCATGCTCACGCTACCATTACCAGTGGACGGTATGGTAAGAGGTATCAGCCAAAGGTGCTCTTGGAGGCACTGAAGCACTTAAACTATGGTGTTGATATACCCGTGTGGAAAGCGTAACATTGGCATTCGACAATGTATCACCAACTATAAAAGTGCTCTGTCATTAGCAAAGGAACGGAGGTAGAAATGAAATCTAAGTACTCAGTAGCAGTCCTTTCCTTATTGTGTGCTTCATTGGTTACACCTGTCTGGAGCGCCACAACGAAACCGTTGTCCATTAATGAGCTTGCAGCTAAACCTGACACCCATATCGGTAAAGTGGCCGTAGTTGGAAGGGTCGCAGCAGTTACACCCGGTAAAGGTTTTACCCTAATTGACAGCGCAAATTGCTCAACATGCACAACTGACTGCCTTACAGACAAGAGCACCAAGAAGATTCCATTCTTGTGGGGCGGAGCCTCCCCTGCACTAAAAGATGTTGTCGTGGTACAGGGCACTCTGTCTAAGACAGCCAAAGGCTTCACTGTTATCGCTGACAATTTGAAAAAGCAATGACCAAGCTAAAGTTCCGTTGGCAACAGTGGTTACCGTGGGGCACGTTCCTTGGCGTTTGTTTAGGCCATGCTCTCTATGTACGATACCAAGCGGCAATACCGACTGATGGTTGGGCTGATGTCGGTGTGGGACAAGGTGGTTTGTGGGGCTTTGACTACTATGTTCAGGCTCAAGATTATTACATGGGTTTTTCGTATGGTCTTGGTTCTGCCTTCGCTGTATGGGCTTGGGCCAAGTACGTCACGCTTCGACAGGCTGCAATGGCAGCAGGTGCGGCTGGCAGTATAACCCTTGTTGGTATTCTGATGAGTGCAGGATGTTTTCTCGTTGGTTGTTGTGGTTCCCCTATGCTTGGCGTTTATGCGGGGATATTCGGAATAAAGGCACTTGGTGTAGGTAAGCCTTTAATGGCGATCATTACTGTGATGTCGGTAGGGTTTGGATACTGTTACCTATCCCGCCGCTTGTCGCGAATTGGTTGTGCTGACAGTAACTGTAAGTGCAAGCCCCTATGAGTGTTACAGGGGAAACCACGCTGGTCGGCTAAATGGATTATGGTCTTGAGATCGTGGGGCATGTTGGTGACCCATATGACTATGGGGCAGGTATGGAAAGCGATATCAGCCCAAAGTGCTGATGGAGGCACTGAAGCTCTTAGATTACGGTGTGGAGATAAGCCCGTGGCAGAGCAGTTAGCAGTGCTGGCCGACGTAATATGCCCTGTAAAAAATGATACGGTAATGATATTGATGAGTTGTAAGGGTAACAGCCCGGATTAGCTAAAAGATTCGTTAACTTCTGGTAGCAAATCATGTGGACAACTGGGTTGCCTGGGGACCCGTCATGGTAACAATGAGAGAGTAGTACCAACATGAGTCATCGTTGGAACGTCCGCCAGACCTCACGTGGGAGCTTTTACTTCATTGTTGGTGGCAAGTGGAGGAGTGCTGTCATCGTACCTGTAGGGAAGCAGGGAGTAAGAAAAGCAAACTCCCGCAGGGAAATCAAATTCATGTTATGCGACCAGGAGAGTTTTCAGATTATTGAAGTCGGAAAGCTTGCGAACCACGACCCCGGCATAGGTCTGTGTACTAATAGATATGGTGCTCCTAGAACAGAAACCTCTTCGGCCTCTGTCGATCAATTTGCTTCGCAAACAGATCTCCTTCGGTCCGAGCCATAGAAACCTCGATCATGTGTTGTTTCGGGAGGTTAGTTGTGGTATGTGTAGGGCGTTTTGCCGCGATAGATGCCGTAATATAAGCTGTGCCGGTTTAAGTGTCTGATTTGTTGACATAATTTTACTACAGCAAGGGATAACAAATCCCATTACTGTTTCTGCTGAGAGATTTTACCTATGAAAAGGCTCGACCATTTTGATTATGAAGCATTAGCCGTAAGAGAGTGGTGGCATCTAAATGAGGTGCTTGATGTGCTTACCTGCTTAGAGATGGAGATCAAAGGCTACTTTGACTTTGAAGAATGGTCTGAAGTATATATGAAGCTTTGGAATAAGTATTATTGGTACATTACTGACCTGATCAGCGATGACACCTTATTGCCCTGCTACACCTCTGAGGAGACTTGGGAAAACGCTAGTAGAGATGGCGGTGTACCAGGACATGCATGGGACACAGGAACAACGTGTATAGAGGTTAGGAACATAATAGCAGCGATATCTTCTAATAATAAAGCAAACATAAGGCTTGATATTCTTGCCAAGTTGTTGGCAGGAACTCCGACAAAAGAATTGGTAAAGTTGCCAACATTAGAGATAAATGCAGGAGACAACATTATTTTGGACCTGGATTATGATGAGCCAGTTTCACATATAGTTACAGAAAAATTAAAGGTAAGTGTCAGTCAATATCGATTTGCGAAGACTACTCAAAGCTGGGATCTTAAATTTGAACGTGTCGAGTTAAATGGTGTCAAGAATTTGGCTGGGATGGCCTATATAAAAGTGTTATTAGATAATCCAGGGGTACCAATGAGCGTAATTGAGATCCAAGCCCGGCCAAACCCGGAAGCTATCAAAGGTTCAGCGTTCTGTATCGAGAGAGAGTTTGCAACTGAGAATGATGCTGATAGGCACTCAGGCCAAATGGTGAGAAATGGAGAAAGTAAGGCTAAGTCGATGGCGAACTTGAGACAAAGGTTGTTGGAGTTGCTGCAGGAGCGTACGGAACTAAACTCCGATTACGACTATATAGGGCTTGAATCAATTGATGAGGAGGTGGAACTGATCGAACGAGAAATAGACAGATTGAGATCCTCCAAAGAAGACGACCCTGAAGTAAAGCGAAACCGAGATAAGGTTAAAAAAAACATAAAAGATGCACTGAAAAATATTAAGGAACTGGAGATGAAGGCTGGTTTCACTGATGCCCCACTGTTCAAATATCTTAATGGGCACATCAAAACCGGAAACAAATGCGAGTATACTCCTCCGATGATTAACCCTCCCCAGTGGTCTTTTTATTAAGCGACCAGCAAAGTCGTAAAGCGATAATAAAAGTCGCCCTTAGAAGGTAGAGGCAGGAATGGTCCTGACCCGAACCAACTCTAAGGAGACAAAACAATGGACAACAAACTCACCATCACTTTCCCCGACACACAGAACGGCAAAGCTCTTCACGCAGTGCTAAAGGTTGCCATCGCCAACAAGGACTTCATGGATGACACCAAGAAGATTAAGAAGGCGGTCGAAATCCTGACTCCTAAATCTACTTTGACGGCAACCTTCAAGCGTCTGCAAGGCAATGCTCTAAGTGATTACTCCGTCAACAAGGAAAAAGGCATCCTCGGGTACAACGACGGTACCAAAGTGGAAAAGATGCGGGAGTATGTACACGACAGGTTTAAGTCGTACATGACAGACCCGAAAACTTCCGATGAGGCGACCAAGCTTTTCAAAGAAGCTTACCCTGCAATAGCTGAGATCGTAGCCCCCGTAACAGAAACCGGCCAAGAGTAGCGATCATCCTACCAGCTAAAGCACGAACAGGGGAGGGGGAACTCTCCCCTGATTTCTCAGGGAGGTCTTCGATGACTAAGTTGTGCATCATTCTATTCGGGTATGATAACGCCCAAACAATCAGGAACCGTCCACTTGACGGTCGCAGTTGGTATATGGCCCAGGATATATGCCGGCTGCTGGGAATCAGTAACTACAGCAATGCGGTGAACAAGCCGTTTAAGGATGAACGGTTTACCCTGTCAAGCCGCGAGCACAGGTTTTATGTTGGCTATACTGGTGCAGCAATCCGGCGGGTTTTGATGGTGAACGCAGAGGGCTTGTATAAGTTGATAATGCAGGCTGATCCTCTGGTTGCAGGGGAGATCCAGGAGAAAGCTCGATCTCTTATGACGAGGAAACAATTCTGTTGATCCAACAGAGACAAACTCAGAGGCCCCATTAATGTGATGGGGCCTTTATTATGCACATATCCTTCTAGGGGTAGAGTTTCGGTTCTGGTGTAGAGGATGCATACTGTCCAACTTGCTGAATTGGAAAGTAACAACTGCATTGTTGTCGAATGTCCGGTATGAACAAAATTAATACTATGGCGAATGTCAGGATTCACGTTTGTTCAAGTGCAGTTTAACACTGTAACGCCGACTAAATCACACTAAAACCCAGGGTGCAAATTTACAATGCAGAGGACGGCCCGAAAAGCCGTCCTGTCATGCTCCGCAACTTCATCTGGACACGATGTAACAACCAATCTCTACTATAAGCCATATCCCTTCACGTAAAGTTCGACCTCAAACAGTAGATACACTCCTCCCTGTAGATCCTCAACCTCAAAAAAAATTGAAGCTGAAAATTCTTCAGAGAGGAGCTGTGTTAGATACACTGCCCACTAGAAAAAGGAGGATGCGCCCAGGTCTAGATTTACCGCATACACCGAAACTCATGGCTAAACTGTTCGATGGTTCCTTTTTCCCCTGTAGATTGCTCACTAGTACACCAGCGATCTGGGGTACATCTCATTTATATTCACTCGCGACGATGTAAGACCGCGACACCCTAAATGTCAAAGACATTTGCCTCGTTGGTGCTTAATTTCGAGGACTTAATATTAAATAGCCACTATGTCAAAGAAACGATGACGATCAAAATTTCCGTTCTTTACTGTTAATAACTCCCCTAGCAAAAGTTTGATCGAAAAATTGAAAACAGACTTTTTCGTATGAAGAACATTCCCCGGTTAATAACAAATACTAGTTCACCTAGAATTTAATTAATCGAGGAATTTGCAATGGAATCAATCACAGGCGTAACAGTACCGGTCCCAGGATACGAGGGGCTATACGCAATAACTAAGAACGGGGTAGTCTTCAGTTTACCACGTCCGAGTAGTAAAAAACTGAACATCATGAATCCGGTGGACAACATGAAGGCTGGCTACCTTCGTGTGGTGTTGTGCAAGGACGGTCAAACTAAGCTCTGGTACATTCACCGACTCGTAGCCCTTGCGTTCATTCCGAACCCTGAGAACAAGCCCATGGTCAACCATAAAAACGGCAATAAACGGGACAACAGACTTGAGAACTTAGAATGGGTCACTAGCATGGAGAACCACACCCATGCGTTTGAACACGGGCTCTACCCACAACGGAAGATCCATCCATCGAAGAGGAAGGAGGTCTACGATCTTGTCAAATCTGGAGTTCATATAAAGGATGTGGCTGCAAAATATGGATTGAAAACTGGTGGAGTATATGCGTTATACTATCGCTATAAGAGAAATTACGATTTAAGACAAGCAGCGTAGATTAAAGGTAGGGGTAAAACCCTGCCTTTTCTTGTTTTATATTAAACCCCGGCGAGCAAATCAGCCTTGTAGTGGGTAGTTTTTTAATCAGATATGTCATGCTTAGGGTCGCAAAGAAAGTCGGCTTGTAGCACTATTTTGGAAGGTCAGATGGTGATTCATTTTAAAAAGTTAGCGACTCCTCTCTCGTTGTATAGGAGAGATCGATTCCGTCGAATAGCCGACCCCGTTTTGATCCTCAGACCAATCCCCTTTCTAGACCGCATATCTTGTGGTATAAGGAAGCATTCATATTGATGCTGCGGGGATGCTATGCCGTTACCTGAAATTGAGCAACATAGGGCGCACAAACTGCTGACTGCGTTCTGCCACAAGAGGGTGCGCTTGAGGTTAGAGGTGAAGTGAAAATGGGCTACAAGGTTATCCGCTCGAATTATTGCAGGACTATGTGAATGTACCATTGTCATTTAAGCACTACTGAAGGCTAGCCTAAAATGGAGTTACATACAGTACTGGTGACGCCATGCCTGTGAAAGACGGTATCACTCACGTTCAAGCTTGGCTCACTATATAGATATGAGATGGTGATTTTGTACTCCCACTCATCTTCGATTTGGATATCTGTAACGCCTGGAATAGAATCCATTGCTTTTAAGCAGTCCTGTACTAGCTCTCTCTTGGACTTAGAATACTGGTACCGGTAGAGCTCAATGTATTGTCTATCCATGAAACCTCGCTGAGAATTACAAAAAAATGCTACAGAGACCGCAAACGTCAAGAGCAATACTACGAAAAAAGGACAAATATGGCAACTACTGTCCAGATTAAAAAAACATGGCCCAGAGGGCGTGTTGAAGCTGACTGTGTATCTGGTAGATGTGTTAAGACTGATATCTCTTATGAACCAGGAGGCAAGTTGACTATCTCTACTAGGAATAGAGGTAGAGTTGCTGATAGGTGGTTGATGCACCTACAGGGGAAGAAGTATATCCAGAGTGTGTAGGCGACACTATAAATTAATGGATAAACCTAAAATATGACCAGAAATATTATTGGGATGTCTCTGCAACACTATGTACTTGCTCTATTTGCAACTGCAAATAACGTGGCAGCAATTCCTCTTTTTCTTGCTCTTACGAGAGGTTTGACACCTAAACAGCACTTGAAAGTATGTAATATAGCCACTTTGACATCATTTGTTACTATGGTGGTCTCGCTCTTTACAGGTGTAGCGGTCCTAAACTTCTTTGAGATTGGAATCCCTGCATTCCGAATAGCAGGTGGGCTACTGCTTCTTAGAACCGGTTTCTCTATGATGAGTGTTAATCCAGTTAGCTCCGAGTCTCCAGTAGAGAACACCAGTTTATCAAATGTTATTTCAACTGCCATTATTCCAATCGGGATACCACTAACAACGGGACCAGGAACCATGTCTACCATTATTCTATTTTCCTCAACGGGTACACGCGATATCAATACACACCTGTTGATTCTAATAGCGATAGCAATAGTAACGGCAGTGATCTGGATATCTTTCTTGAAAGCACCTATTATAGCTAGAGTGCTAAGGTCTACTGGCCTTGATGTCCTAACTAAAATATTCGGTCTTATTACACTGGCACTCGGAGTCCAATTTATTCTTACAGGCTTATCAACAACTTTTCCCAATTTGTTAGGCTAGCTAATGCCACTAATATAAGTAAGTAGGAAGCCCTATCACCAACCGCATGATAGGGCTTTTCTTGTATCCCATCGACTAAGAGTATCGGTGCACCGATATAACCTAACCTCCTATGCTACCAAGCTTATTTTGAATCTCTTGCAACAATTCTTGTAGCTTTGATACCACTACATCCCTGTCGTCACCAAGAGCTTCAATGTCTATGCTTTTGATGCACTTGAGGGTGTTGTTGGTAGAGGTAATAGCCTTCTTAGTGACACTAAGCCGAGGTCTCTTGATCTCTTTTTTAGGGATACCCAGAGAAGCAACAAGAGCATCATAAGCCTTCCTCTGGACTGTAGGTCTCTTGATCCTTGCAACCTTCAGCAATGCAACCCTACTAAGCTCCGTCCTATGTCTAGCATCCTCACGTATCTCAGGTGACAGCTTCATCAACCCAAGTATATCTGCTACCGTGTTCTGTGCCTTGCCTATCAGGTTCCCTATTTGCTCTTGAGTATGACCGTACTTCGATTGGAGGTTGAAGACTGCTTCGCTCTCATCCACCGGTGAGAGGTCTACACGTTGAATGTTGTCTATCAGCGCAACCTCATCATAGCGTTCACTATCTATCCTCATAGCAGGGATGGTCTCTTTCCCCAAAGACCTAAAGGCCCTAAGCCTTCTCTCTCCAGATACCAGTATATTGTTACCGTTCTCGTCTACTCGGAACAGAACCGGATAGAGTAATCCCTTATCCTCAATGGATTTCTTTAGAGCATCAAGCTCAGACTCGTCAAAGTGCTTACGTGGCTGGTCAACGTCTCTGTGCAGCAGATCTAGACTGATGTCGTGGATCTTACCTTTCCTGTAGGTAGTAGATTTGGTCTCCGCAGTCATGGCTCCCCCCCACCATTTTTTATTGGAAATATGCTAAAAACATATCCGATTTAAAAAATAAAATCAATAGCAGTAAGTGTGGCACTTGGACTGGATGTCTAATTATAGTACTTGCCATGAAAGCGCTTTCATGCGAACGAGAGGTGTGCTATAAAGGGTGGCCAACAGCTTGTTGGGTTTTGAATTTACAAGCTAATCTTAGATGGTCAGGAGACTACTTTGCGTAACTTGACTGCTTTCAAGAAGTTCAAGATAAATGAAGTTTTCACGCCCCGTAGAGCCGATGTAAACACTAGTATTTATATTGCAAGACCAAACCTAGAAAAAGAACTTGCACGATCAATACAAGGTTCGCTGCATACATTAATTTATGGCAATAGTGGAACCGGGAAGTCATGGCTGTATAAAAAGGTTTTGGCCGACCTAAATGCAACATATATTGTTGCTAATTGCGCTAATGCCACAAGAATGGGAACGTTAACTGACGAAATATATCGTTCTGTTGTGCCTTGCGGGACACAAAACCTGGAAAGTATGGAAGAGGAAATTTCTGCAAATGCTTCGATGGTCGTTGCTAATGGAGGACTTAAGAGTAAACGAAAATATAATATCACAACGGAAGATCCTTTACTGACCGCTTTTCAACAACTAAGAAAAAGTGGGGGTGCCTCTGCTGAATGCGTTCTTGTTTTGGATAACCTCGAAACTATAGTAAACAATGATGTGTTGATGGACGAACTGGCTAATATCGTAATTCTCTGTGACGATTCAAGATATTCAAAGTTCAGGATAAATTTGCTGATCGTAGGAGTGCCATCTTGTATCTTGGATTATTTTTCTAAGGTAAAAAATCTGCCTACTGTCGCCAATAGAATACAAGAGATATCAGAGGTGTCCAGTTTTGTTGGCTCTCAAGTGAATGCGTTTGTGGAAACTGGGTTCATTCACCTTTTAGGAGTCAGTATCCCTAATACGGTACTCGAAGTATGGAAAGGTCATATCTATAATGTGACATTGGGAATACCGCAGAGGCTTCACGAGTATTGTGAGTGTCTAGCCTACAAGTTAGAAGATAATAAGTGGACCCCAACTGTTGAAGCTTTGAAAGATGCAGACTTGAATTGGTTAAGTTTGGGGTTGAGGGAGGCTTATTCTACGGTAGATGGTCTCATGAATGAGAGAGAAACAGAGATAGGACGCAGAAATCAAGTTCTTTATACTTTAGGTAAAATACAAGTCCATTATTTCACAGCTCGTCAAATTAGCGATCGCATGAAGAAGGAGTTTCCAATATCAACCACCGGAGTCAAACTAGGTATAAATACCATTCTTTCAGCTCTCGCATCAAAGCCAAACTCAATAATTAAACGGTGCTCAAAGGGGGCAAGTTTTGAATTTACTGACCCTCGATATTTAATGACCCTCCGAGCAATGCTGAACAAGACGAAAGATGAGAAAATAGTTAAGCTTGGGTTTAGGTTGTGAGCGGTTGTTGCTCTTATATATTACAGATTAATGTTGGCTTGGGTTGTGGGCGAGTTGGGCGGTCAAAGGCAACATGGCATGACCTCAGTTAAGTCGATATAGCTGTCAGCACACGGAGAGCCAACTTCCTCCTCTCAACATCCATCATTCCCAACAACCTCAACACCTGATCCTCTACTCTCTCTTCCGATAACAGGTGCTGGAAGTCAAATAGGTCCTTCATCTCTACCTGGAGGTGCTTTGCTATGGCCTCCAGGGTATCCAAGGACGGAGCACTTTTACCGCCCTCGATCCTGCTGATCTGCTTAGGATCTACCCCTACCTTCTCAGCTAACTTCTCTTGAGACAATCCCCTCAACTTCCGTACCTCTCTTACTCTCATCCCCAGTAACTGTTTGGCTGTCTGCATATACCCCTCCTCTAGGTGGTGAGGTGGAGTATCAGTAGATATGGCCCATAATGTAACCCGATGTAATGACCTTATATTAACATTACATGGACTTTGC
This sequence comes from Geomonas subterranea, assembly GCF_019063845.1. NCBI lineage: Bacteria > Pseudomonadati > Thermodesulfobacteriota > Desulfuromonadia > Geobacterales > Geobacteraceae > Geomonas > Geomonas subterranea. The sequence goes on along the minus strand of NZ_CP077683.1, from coordinate 1,817,633 downwards.
ATGTCCTATATGGTACATAATATGACGTTTAGGTGATTGTGTAGGGACATCTTGTGGGTGGTGCTGGGGGGGGTAATATGAGTCGGGAAAGTGAAAGCATCTTTGAGGGGATTGGGTGCCTGATTGCTTTAGTGGCTACGGTTATGTCGATTGCGAGTATTCCATTTCTTGGACCGATACCGATTGCTGTTGTGTTTGGAATTGGCTATTCGCTTTACAAGTCAAAGGGCAGATTGTAATCAACCGTTTAAGGAGGTCAAGGGTGAAGAATTTTTTTGTTGTGCTGGTTTTAATGTTACTCATTGGATGCGGTGGTGGGGGCGGTGTTAATGGTAGTAGCACCGGCACTAATTCATCGGGCGGCAGTTCACTCCCTTCGACTAATGAAGGCACAAATTCATCAACCGTTGCTACTCTGATATCGGCAAAGATTGCATGTGGGTATGATCACACATTAGCTGTTGCTACAGATTCGACCGTTTCGAGTCTTGGTAGCAACACGTATGGCCAAAGAGGTGATGGGACCATAATAACTTCTACTAATCGAAGCAAAGTTATAGGTCTCAGCAATATAGTTTCAGTTGCTGGTGGATCACGGCATAGTCTAGCGTTAAAATCGGACGGTACTGTATGGGCCTGGGGAGATAACACATATGGACAACTAGGAGATGGAACAACTACAAGCCGACTGACTCCTGTCCATGTGGCTGGTTTATCTAATATCGTTCAAATTGCGTCTAATTTCAATTACTCCATTGCTTTAAAAAACGATGGTACGGTATGGCTTTGGGGATACGGATATGGGAATACTGCAGCTAGCATGTATAACCTTAGCAATGTAATTACTGTCGCTGCTGGCAGAAACCATGTCTTGGTACTAAAAAAGGACGGCACTGTTTGGAGTTGGGGTGATAATGGCAGTGGTCAGCTTGGGACTGGTCAATCTGGAATGTCATTATCATTATCCAATACGCCTGTTAAAGTTATTGGATTAGCAAGTGTCTCAAAAATCGCTGCTGGGGATAGCTCCTCATATGCGATTAAAAGTGACGGCACTGTTTGGAGTTGGGGGTATGGTACTCAACTTGGCGTTTCTGGAGATCTGAATCAACCTTACCCTCTACAGGTCACGTCTCTTGCAGGTATCGATTCTATCTCCTCTAAGGAGGCCATGACTTACGCAATGAAGCGCGATGCAGGTATCGGGTCAGCTTTTGCTTGGGGAGAAGATCGCTTTGGAGAAACAGGGAACAGTTCTTTTGGCAGTGATGTATTGCTCCCTGTTCCAATTAGCGTGATACACAACGTAGTCGAGATAGAGGCCGGATTCAACCACGCCGTTGCACTACTTTCTGATGGCACAATATATGGTTGGGGGCGTTCAAGCTCTGGCCAGATAGGCAATTACAGTCCTGTTACAGAATTTTATGCTACACCCCAGTTGATCCAAAACTTCCCATAATCTGTATCTTCAAACTTTTATCAAGAGCATGTCCGATATGGGCATGCTCTTTTTTTTTGCTCGTAGGCTACCAGATCAGACCAATCGAAGAAGTCAGACGCTAACGGTAAGCCTCTAGGAGGAGTAACACCATGTGCAAGACCTATGACGTGATCAACAGGAGGATTACAGGTCAGGCGAAACACGATCATACGTTACACCTCGGCTTGTACCCGAATTAGAAAATACCCTCTGCCAAGAAACAGGAGGTCTTTGAGCTAGTCCAACATGGGAGGCCCGTTGCAGATGTGGCAGACCGTTGCGGTATGAAACCTGGAGGCGTTAGATCGTTAGTCTACAGGCACATTAGCAACAGATACTGAAGCAAACAGTGTAAATACGAGGCGGGAACGATAATCCTGTTTTTTGTAATTCATTATAACGATGGGTCGGCATATTAGCCATGTGGCTGTCAATTCTTGCTTGGATGGATAAGGGGTGGGGGGGATAAGAAAAGTCCGCTTGTAACCTTAATTTGGAAGTTATATAGGTTTTGTTTTTTACAGGGTTAGTGTCACCTCTCCCATCGTATAGCAGTGATCGATTTAGACCAATGACCAAACCCCGGCATGCTCCTCAGAGCATTCTCCTTTCTAGAAAACATATCTTGTGTTATAAGGAATCATTCATATTCTCCTGCGAGGAATGCGATGCCATTACCCGATATTGAACAGCATAGAGCTGACAAACTGCTGACTACCTTCTGTGACAAGAGGGTTCCGCCTCATGCCAGAGGCCATGTAAAGATGACCTACAAGCTTACTGGCAATAAGGCAATATTGATTGAGTCAAGACCATATTACGATGACCCGACGAAATGGACAGAGATGCCAATCGCTCAGTTCGAGTATAGTGCCACCAGCAAGTCTTGGTCGTTGTATGCCTATAACCGTAATGATAAACGCATGGCATATGCAAAGGGACCACTTGAGTACCTGATTAAGGCCGTGGACCAAGATCCTACTGGTATATTCTGGGGGTAAGGAGCGGACATGCAATTTGACCAGAATAAGCTGACAGGCATCCATCTACTGGAATCCACAATAGGCATCGAGCTTGAGGTGTTAGAGAACGAATACCAAGAACTGCCCCTTGACGATGGAACCGTTAACTCCTCTCACAAGATCGTCTTCCAGATCACCGAAGAGGAACCTGACTTATCCGCAATTGGAGTCCTCTTCTGTTTAGCTCTCATCTCTTTCACCTATGCAGCACCACGAGGGTACTCCTTCAACGACTTTATCCCAGACGAGGAATACAACCTGGGCTACTTTGTCGAGGGTTTGCACTTCCAGCAGGGAGTGCTGCGGCATGAAGCTGATTATGTATCTGGCAGATGCGTTAAGACCGATATCACCTTTGAGTTAGGTGGTATAGTAACAATTTCCACTAGAAACAGAGGTAGAGGGGCTGACAGGTGGATGCTGCATCTGCAGGGTAAAAAACATATTCAAACGGTGTAAAATCCGTTTGTTGAGGGGGGGGATGATCCTTCTCAATTGTCCTCTGATTTCACGCTTATGTTTTCAATTCACGTGGGAGGCTTCAGCATGAAGTGTGATGAATGGAATACCAAAAGAAAACGTGCTGCTGAATCAATTATCAAACGAACCTGGGAAATGTCTTCTGCTGTTGGGTTGAATGTCTCTTGGGTTGGGATTGACTATGGTTTGCCAATTGAAGCACGAGCAAGCCATGTCCTTGGTATGGTTGTCAGTGGAAGGTCTTACCAAGTTGTGTTTATAAGCTATTTGTTGGGGATAGATAGTTTGGATGTAGCAGAATATGATATAAGAAGGCTTATAAATAGTTGTGGCATACCCGCTGTTAGCTAGCCTGCTGTTTGTCAGATACGTATTCGTACTCAGAGACATATTTGTCGTACTCAATATAAAGCCTAGGACCCATTTTAAATTTAACGTTTATCAGATTATGAGAAATGAGTATTGTTTCGCACATGGCCCTAAGCAATTTATTTATAAGGTCACGATTAATATAGTCAACAGATGCGTTTGTTATGAAATCATGTATATGTAATTTCATTTGTTTTAGATTCTGATCGCTGTGCAGTGAATTTAACCGTATTAGTTCTTTATGGCAATCGTCAATTGTAGTCTCAAGTGCCTGTAAATCCATACTTAAGCTCATTGTACTTTGATAGGTTTCAAGCTCTAGTCCTTTTTTTAAGTTGTGAAGCAGTTTGTTTTGTCTCGCTGTTGCGCGTCTAAGTTTTTCTTTTAGGTGTGAGACCCCAAGTCTGGTTTTGCTGATCACGGGATTGATAAACGGGAATTCAGATATGGCTTTGGCGAACTCTAGCAGAAATACGCTTTCTAGTCTGCCGTAGGGGATATTGTTAGTGGTACAACCTTGTTGATATTGTGCATTAGTACAGATGATATAATCCCAACGTGGACCCTTTTTAAGGTACATCATGCGACCATTGCAACGAGGACATCTTCCAATCATCGAAAAAATATTTTTTAAAGCTGCTGAGTCGCAGTATCTTGTTTTATATTGGCGCCGCCTAGCTTGCACCTTTTCATACAGTTCCTCAGAGATAACAGGGGGGTAATAGTTTTTGATGCCTTCCAAGGGTATCCTTTGGATCTTCCCATTGCCATGGCCCATTACGTGCGGAGTCAGGGTGCCAATAACCGCTGGGTTTTTTAATATTCTACTGACGTAATGTTCTCGCCAAATTGATTTCTCTCCTTTCTTAAATGTCCAGGTACGCACCTTGTCTAAGCGTAAGGTACGAGCAATGGTCAAATATCCCTTCCCACTCAGGTATTCGGTATATATCCTATTCACAATAGCAGCACGCTCTGGTATCACCTCAAACTGTTGAGTTTTTTTGTTATATTTTAACCAGCCTGGACCTACTGTTGTCAAAGTTTGGGTTGATGCGCTTTTACGCTTATTCTCCCACATTGACTTAAGTCGCTTTGATTTCATTTCCGATTCTTCATTTGCTCGGATCAGGATCACTATTGCTTCAATTAACAGAAAAGGTGATTTGTTTACAGATTCTGCCGAGTAAACTCTTCTGTCGGCCAGTGTTACTATTGTTACGCCTTCTAATATTATTTGAGTAAATATGTTCTGAGCAGGTAGAATGACGTCTCGACTTATCCTGTCAAGAGATTCAACTAGCAGATAACTACCGCTTACCACTTCCTTACGTCGGATTGCTTCCATAAACTGACCAAGCTTACCTATCTCAATATTTGCACCTCTGAACGCTGACACCCCGAAATCACTGTAGGTTAGCTTGTCATCAAGTTCCAAGCCATGAGCGGCTGCATATTCCTCAGCTTGTTGGGACTGCCTTCTCTTGCTGTCACCTTTTGCCTGATCAGGAGTACTGAACCTCATATAACTGTATGCTTTTGGCATAAGTGCCTCCGCGACTGGGGGACATAATCTGTAGAGTGAAGCAGCCCAAAGGGAAGGAGTTAGCGGACATTCCAGTATATCACAACCGCAATACTTCGATTTTACCTTGTCGGTTCAATTCACTTGGGTTTTGGTCGCTTAGATAAGCACCCGGTTTCTGTAGTTTTAAACATGCTTCCACAGTGGAATGCTCCACCTAAGCAAACACACCAGTAACAGGGGTAATGCCTCAGTTGTTTGGCTGCCATGTTGGATATCCTTTCTGTGCCACGAACAGTTAATGTTGAAGTCATTATTGCTTGATTTGTTTGCGCTAATTATACGTGGCTGGCGTATTAATGCAAGCTAAAAATAAACAACACCTACTATACCCTCCTACTCCCAAACTGTCATTCCATACGTATCTATTCCATATCTTCGCAGTTCGTAATAATTCACCACAAATGACCGTAATTCCACAGGAGTTGGGCTGTCAAAGGTCTGGCTTTTGTATTTCAAAGGAGGAGTAACCATGTGCAAAGTTTACGATGTCATCAACAGCAGAATCATGGAGTTATTGGGGCAAGGAACCGTACCATGGAGGAAGACGTGGAGCACTGCCATCAACACCCCCATGAACCTTGTCAGTAAGAAGAAGTACCGGGGGATCAACGTTTTCATACTGGCATATATGCCTTATAGTTCCCCGTACTGGATGACCTTCAAACAGGTGCAGGACAAGGGAGGTAAGGTCCGTAAGGGAGAGAAGTCAACGCCTGTCATCTTCTGGAAGTGGATTGACCGTAAGGATGCCGACGATGCTGAACAGGAGGATGTCAGGAATGGCAAGGTACCAATGCTCAGGTACTACAACGTCTTCAACATCGAGCAGGTGGAAGGTATCACAGCACCACTAGCGCCGGAGACCATCGGCAATCCGTTCTCACCAATCCATCGAGCACAAGAGATTATCGCAGGTATGCCACTACCACCAGATATTAGACACGGTGGCAACAAAGCATGCTACAGCCCAATGCTTGATTACGTGAAGTTGCCTACCCCCGAAGCGTTTGAATCACCAGAGGAATATTACAGCACAGCATTCCATGAACTGACCCATGCTACTGGTCACGCATGCAGGGTAGGACGTAAGGGCATACTGGAACCGTCATACTTCGGGTCACATGAATACTCGAAAGAAGAACTGGTAGCGGAGATGGGAGCAGCATTCCTATGTGGTCATGCCGGTATCGAGCAGAGGACAATAGAGAACAGTGCAGCATATATCCAAGGATGGCTCAAAGCTCTCAAGAACGACAAGACATTATTGATCCACGCAGCAGCCCAAGCCCAGAAAGCAGCAGACTATATCCTCAACAGAAGGGAGGTTGAAGAGGATCATGTAGCAGATGACTCTGCAGAGTAGTAAATCCCGCCCTCAAACTCACATCAATTGACAATTTCCCCTAATCCCTCCACCAGCTTAGTTGCCCTTTCTATCATTCTATCTGCAAATAATTTCTCGTGACTTACTCTGTATGTAAAATCCTTCGAAGACATAGCAATACCATTATTCAATAAAAAATCATAATAGCTATTCTCGTCTTCCTCTGAAATTACAATCACTATTTTTTGTGCAGTGTCGTAATCAATAAAGGCTGGGTTAAGTACAAGACAATCAGGGTACTGGATGTGTACAACCCCAATATCTCTCGGCCGTATGTTCAATATGTCGACGATAGTTCCCATGCAGTTCACCTCCGTTAAGTGGACATGTTAGCAACTGGGAGACAAGGCGGAATGTGCTGTGTGGATCTGGTCAGTAAGGGAAGGACTGGGTGATTCCTAGTAGGGACAGGTATAGGCATATGGCCCGCTAATTGGATAGCAGGGTAATGCGATCCGTGGTAGCTGGATCTCATATATGTGTATATTCAGTGCGCATGTAAGGCGGTAGCACTGTTATGTTGTTATTTAACCACAAGTTTATGTGAAGGCAAGGGGCCAGGCTACCAAGAGTCTGGCTTTTTTATTTCAAAGGAGGAAGACCAATGACCATGACACCGATCACCCCAGAACTGAAGCTCCACACCAACCAGGATAACGAAAGCATCCACATCAACAGCCTCATTATGAAGCACAAGGGGAACAACTACCACCTGTACGCCGGAACCAAGGACACCCTCTACATCTACAGTGAGAGCGTTGCCCTGTATGTCCTGACCATCAGCAGAGAGCAAGGGCGCATCGGCCTCAACGCCTACATGTCGCCAGAGCCATTCCCTATCAACAGCTTTTACATGCATTCCTCCAAGGAGATCAAGGACCTATTCGGCCCGAACTGGGAGCACGAACCATCTATAGACATCATGATGAAACTAATGGACTACCTGATGTGAAAAGAGGGTGCTTACTCGCCTAGGATTGAGCGAATTGCTTGAAGGATATCAATGGGAGAGAAGGGCTTTATGAGGATACTAACTCCTTCGGGAAGTGGGCGCTCTGGGACATATCCGCTCATATAGATCACATTAAGAGAAGGGTTTATGGTTCTCATGATCTTATAGCTTGAGATACCGTCCATTCGAGGCATGACGATGTCAGTTACAACCAAACTGATATTCTGCTGGTTTTGCTTGAATTTTTCTAGCGCGTCCTGTCCATCAATCGCCTGTATCACATCGTAACCACGACCAATTAGAAGATCATGGAGCATCGCCCGTAATTGTGGCTCGTCATCGACAAGAAGTATTGTTTTACTACCCGCAGTCTTTTCACGTTTCATAACAGCCCCATAGCTGAGTGAAATGCTCCCGCACTGTACATCTTGTATACAGTAAATTGCTTAATAAAGCTATGGGCAATTGACCACATTTCCGCGTATTCATGCGCAACCTTCTCCTCTCCCCTCAGTTTAAATCTCATTAGTGTTCTAATATGCTATGGCGATTTAACAGCTTTCCACTCCCACTGTTGATAAGTCCTCAAATCCTGTGGATATCGTCTTAGCTTGTAACGCAAAAATAGGCACTTTTACGTCTTGCACATTTTCTGCACATTTCTATAACTGGCTGTAATTACGTGTCAATATTTATTTGTATGGCAAAAGTAAGTGTGTGCTGTATGCAATTCCATCTATAAATCTGTAACAAATAAACGGAGGTGGATAAGTGACTAAAATCACGTAATAGAAAGCAGACATCTTAGGTCAGTATTTCACGTTGTTAGCGTTAGACATTAAAACTAATGGAGGAACCACTATGACCATCGACACCCTGTTTGGCCCAGAAGAAGTCCCATCACCTAAGCCACGCACCATTAAGCTCAAGACCATCAAAGCCGTCTACCAGACCATGACCGTCAACGACACCATCACGGACTACCTTAAGCCCAATACCCGCTACACATCAGCATCCCAGGTCTATGACACCTTCAGCTTCCTGAGACACGAGACTAAGGAGCATTTCATAGCTCTCCACCTTGATGGGAAGAATCGTATTGTATGCTGCGATATGGTAAGCACAGGCTCCCTTAATCAGAGCATTGTCCACCCCAGAGAACTTTTCAAAACAGCACTCCTATCATCAGCAGCTGCGGTGTTGCTCATCCATAACCATCCCACTGGTGATCCGACACCTTCAACTGAAGACCTTACCATTACCCGTAGGCTACAAGAAGCAGGAGACCTAATCGGAATTCGTGTACTCGACCATATCGTTATTGGTGATAGCTACTACTCGTTTGCTGAAAGGGGGCATATATGAAGTGCGAATACTGCGGTAGGACTTTGAGGGAAGGAGACACGGTTCATGGCATCAAGTACGGGACTTTGACCAGTACAGGTTTCAAGGCAGCATCGGATTCAGCGGTGACGGTAATATGTGGGACTTGTGGCAATCGAGTTTACCAAATGGTGTACTCTTCTCTCGATACCGGAGCACTCACCTACCCGACTATATTCAGGATGGTGACCGAGTTGACCTCCCTCATGAAGAACGGATACAAGTTGATCCAGCACATAGCCAGCCTACCAGCAACGGACCAGAGAGCACTTTACCATCTGGTAATCTCAAGCAAGCAACCTCTGTAATTCCCTACCTGTCTAGCCCCTCACAAACCAACCAACTCAGTATCTTACCTGATAAGAACCGGTCCTCAAAAGTCTCATCGTATGACATGTTTTCAGCCCTATATTGTCCGGCTGTCTTATAAATCCTGCATCTAGCGAAGTCCCAGGAGCAGTAGTTCTCTACCATAAAGTTAGTGGTAACAGGCATTTTGGGTAGTTTGTCGTTCGGGAAAGGACAGGAGCTGATATAGGTGCATCTCGACATGGCAGACCTCGGAGGAACAAGATTAGCTCACACTACTACTAAAGCTAACATTTAATCAAGCTAATTTTAATCCTAATTTAAGCTGTAATTAAGCAAACCCATATCCTTGCCTACCTCTACATCTAAAGTCCCGTCAGAAGTCAAATTTGGAAGCCGAATCACCAGTCTCGCTACTCATTAATCCTAATATCCCACTAACGGTCAACTAAGGAGCCAAGAGTTTTGTACCCTAAATCAAAGGAGGTATCACCATGGCAGTCTACAAACGAGGAGATAAAGCTGTGTTCTACATGAACTTTACAGTTGATGGAGTCCGAGTCAGCAGGAGTACCGGAAAGTTCACCAAGAAAGAAGCCAAACTAGTTGAAGCAGTCGAGAAGAAGAGGATGATGGTAGATGGTGCATTGTCCCCGAGGGAGAGAGCAGCAAGGATGCTACTGAGCATTGCCATCCAGAAGACCTACGACGAGAGATGGAAGGATAACAAGGATGGACTCAAGGCTAAGAGGTTAGCTGAGCGAGCACTGGAACTGGTAGGGGATATACCCCTCTGCAAGATCGAGGACCAGACGATAAAACGGATGGTGAAGAAGTTGGAGGACTCCGGTGTTAAGGGTGCCACCATCAACAGATACCTTGCTACCATGAAGACCTTACTTCGCCACCACCAACAGCCGTGGGAGCACATCAAATTAAAGAAGGAGAGCAAGGGGAGGATTCGGGTACTGTCCAAGGAAGAGGAGACCACTGTTGTCAGTTTGCTACGGGATACCGATCATCCCAAGAAGAGGAGCCATTACCCTGAAGCAGCAGATTTGATAGAGGTCTTAGTTGATACCGGATGCAGGTTATCTGAGGTGCTGAACCTGAAGTACGAGGATATCAACTGGGACACCAACCTCATTAGCATCTGGATCAACAAAGGAGACAAGCCCAGGAGCATACCCATGACTAAGAGGGTAAGGGGGACACTGCTGGCACGACAGGAAGGTGACAGGATAAAGCCTTTTTCTATCGACATTGACCAAGCACAAAAAGCATGGAACTGGGCCAGGAAGAGGATGATGCTCGATGATGATAAAGAGTTCGTGATGCATGCTCTCAGACATACATGCGCTACCAGACTTCTGGACAGAGGTATCGACCTCTATACGGTCAAAGAATGGCTTGGACACAGCACGATGCAGGTAACAGAGCGATATGCTCACCTGAGACCAGAAAAATTAGTACACGCTGTTGCCGCCTTGGACCTGTAGTGGGTGATTCCGAGGTAGTTGGGAAGCTAGTATTGACGTAAGGTGGCAGTGAGACCTGTTACCTTACGTCAATATGGTACTTTTTGTATTGATGTTAGGCACATATGATGCTAAAAGTGTGACCTGTAGTGAGACCTTAAAGTCGATAAAATCATATATGCAAGGGCTTGTGCAGGGCTGTAACCCCCTGAAAAGACTCAAGGAAGGGGTCGGACGTTCGAATCGTCTCGGGGACGCCATAGAAAACAAGGGCCTACAGTTAATTACTGTAGGCCCTTTTTGTTTGTGTAACCTCTGGTGCAACCTGCAAGCGTGGAATGGAATGAAAGAGGAAGGCCGAATTTCTCCGGCCTTCCAAAAGATACAACCTGAATGGGCTTACCCTCCGCTAATGTTTTTCCATGTTGTTCAAAAGTTCTTTCACCTCGGCCAGCTTCTGCTCCAGTTTTTTCAGCTCCGCTGGGGTGTACACAGCGGTACCTTTCTTAACCTCTGCGTCGATTCGTTTAATCTGAGTTTGTATGTCATCGACCGCGTTTTTGCAATTACGCGAGGCAAGGACACACTCATCTTTCTGTGCGTCAGCCATTTCGGCAAAGGCTGGGACCGCCGCTGCCATGCTGAGCAGTGCTGCTAACATGAATGCAATTTTTCTCACTGGGATTTCCTCCTTTTAGGGGATAACCTTCAAGTACTTTATTGTCTCCCCACAACTTGGTTGCGTCAAGGGGCAGGCACCGGACGCAGTGGTCTAATAACAGCCGAGTCTCATTTGAAAGGTACACTCTTGATCGCCGGCGGGATTCGCATTACTGCTTAGTTTGATGATGTACCCTTACTGGCTTGCAGACCGTTTCACCCAGCTCGCTTGAATGCCCGATAGCCTCCTGTTCGTCCCTCACCGCTCCGTATTGCTATTTATGAGGGGGATTCCGTTGACTTGTCTCGACCAGCCACTAGACTCAGATGGGGCACAATCGTTAACAGACTGGTGACAATTCCAAGAGGAGGTGTGAGATGAACAGACGCGCTTTTCTGAAAACCACAATTGCCGGCTCCGTTGTCGCAGGCTTTGCTGGAACGGTTGCTGCGGCCGAGCGCTATTTTCCCGACCGAGTGGACATGAAGCTCTTTGAGACAATCAACAGGGTGAATGACCCAACCAAAAAGACTCCGCTTGAGAAAAGCCATGCGCCTGTCATCACCGCACCCGCCTCAGTAACTGCCGGCAAGCCTTTCACCGTGGAAGTATCGGTAGGGGAAGTTCTCCACGGCATGATGCCGGCCCACTGGATCGGCTTTATCGAGCTCAGCATTGGCAACGAACCGGCTGGAAGATTGGACCTGCAGCCGCGGGGGTACCTAGCGCCGAAAGCTGCCTTCACCGTTGTGGTCCCCAAAGAGGCCGCGTCAACCGGGAAGGTGACCCTGGTGGCGAAGCAGCAGTGCAACCTCCATGGTCTGTGGGAAGGGACCCTTGATATCGCGGTGTCCTGATCCCATTGATGGGACTGGAGCTGCGGAGGATGTATCGGGTTACTAGCGATGACCGCGGTGCTCACCGCAATCTCGTACCGTCGGGTGTAGCGCGGGGTGACGAGGTTGGGCGGCATGCCAATTGGAACGAGAGGTACACGGGAATTCTGGTGTCTGCCATGTCCAAAATTCCTGTTTGCTTTTCTAGCTGATAGGCAGATAATTATCCTTACCTGCTATGAAGACCATCGCACCGAAGGGATGCCAACCACATCCATCGAATGCGACATCCTTCAGAAACAGGTAAAGGCTCCCGCTCCACCAGCCATCGGTCCTGAAAAAACCGACCGCTGAGCGTAGACATTGTCAGCGTTAAAACGCTACTTTGCCACCGGGAGCCACCACCGAAACTGCTTTGGTCAGAGACCGCACTCCGACTTGCCTAAAAAAACAAGTCCAAGAGCAGCGGTAATCTCCCAAAGCAGTTTCTTTTTTTGTGCCCTCCATCAGTTCTTTCCCCCCTGAGCAGCCCAACCTTAATTTAGGCCACGAACCGAACTGTAGGAAGAATTACTCAAACGAGCATTTGCTTCGGTTAACTTGATATTGATGAATTTTAACTTATGTGCGAATTGGCCGAGGATGCGGTACCGATAAGGCAGCGGCCCCCGTTGACTCAACTGTTTGACAATGTGTGATATTGAGGTAATACATTGTTCGCACGTGTTACATTATTTTAGAATAGTTCACATTAAATATAACAAATAACACAGTCGTTTCTGATAATTCTAGGATAGTTTAAGCACTGGTTGCCCCTCTTCTGTCAAAGCAGGTGTTGCTGGTCCAGCATCCTGCCGTGAACTACGTGCCACTAATTAGGCATGAAAACCCTGAGGACTCCATGGCCTGAGGCTGCGGCTTTGGGAGCAAAGGTGGGCGCTGTGAAAAAGAACCCCATCCTGATTATTGCCAATCTGGATAACCAAGATCTGTACTCAGCCTTACCACTGTGGGACGAGCAGGTGGAGATCTTCACCTTTTGTGCAGCTTCACGCCACTCCCAGCGTTTTTGTGCGGACCTGGTGTTGGTCGACTGCGACTCGGACGACATAGCTGGTTTGGAGATGCTCCGCGAGATCAAACAGAAGAACCCTGATGTTCCTGTTATGTTTATCACCAGTGCAGGGTCGGAAGAATCGGCTGTCGAGGCCTTTAGGATCGGGGCCCATGACTACTTCAAGAAGCCCCTCGACCTGCTGCAGTTCCGAAACACCGTCCGTTTTTTTATCGAAGTAAAGCGAACCAACTCATGGGAGAGGTGGCAAAAATACCGTGCCGATCAAACCCGTTCCGCTGCCCATGCTCCCGAATGCGATCTTCCCCCCAATCTGCTGCGCTGTATCCGCTACATAAAGGAAAACCTGGGCGACCCGATCTCACTCGAGTCAATGGCCCAGGAGGGGGGACTCAGCAAGCACCATTTCTGCAGGGAATTCAAAAAAATCATCGGAATGACGCCGATGCAGTTTCTGTCACGCTTGAGGATAAAAAGATCGAAAGACCTGCTCAGGAAGGATATCCCTGTCTCTACGGTGGCTATGAAGGTAGGCTTCAACGATCTGAGCTCTTTCAACAGACACTTCCGGGAACTGGTCGGCGGGACCCCCAGCGAATTCAAGAAGTCACTTCAGCGCGAATCGTAGTCTCCCACCCCTCGTTCTCCTCTCCCCCTGCTGCGCTCGACTGGTCGCGCGCGTTTTCGTCCCTCCCGTCTCTCCCTAGGCTTCATTAAGAGTAAGAGGCTATTTTTTCATTGAGAGCAAGAATCGCCCAGAGAAAGGCAAACACAGCATAGTGCAGCAAGGGACGCTTGCTATCATTCAGCTAACAGCTTTCGTTCATCCTTGCTCCAAGGCGAGCGCAGCAAGTGTCGCACGTGAAAGGGAGGTGGTGGCCAGCGACAATGACGTGGCGATTCCCTGCGCCGGAACGGACGAGGCGGGACGGAGGCTGAACCAAACAATCTGCAGAACTTTGCAACTCATTCAGGAGGAAAGAAATGAAAGTTTTTGCCATTCTTGCGATCGCACTTTTAACAGCAACCTCCGCATTCGCTGCTTCTGCAAAATTCACCGCCAACGTTAAGTCGATGGCTGTGGTCAGCCCGATGTTGGCCACCAACGATGCCGATGGCTGGTCGACGGTACTGGCTGGGCGGATCCACACCGCCACCCCTAAAGACCTGCTTATTGGCGTCTCCCTCGAAACCAGCCTGCTCACCGATACCCTCGTTAAGAGCAGTGGTGGGACCAAAGACACCTCGACTGCCGAGGCGGGCATAGAGGTCAAGGTTCTCGTCGACGGAAGCGAGGCGGCCCCTGGCGTGGTGGTATTCGATAAGAGGAAACAGCAACTGTCGGCATCTTTGGGGGGGTACTACACCAACTGCGTCGACGGTAGCAACGGTGGCATCCTTGACGGCATCATCGACGTGACCATGGAGTGCGAGCTTGCCTCCGAAGAGATCGATCTGCTCCTCGAGACGACCGCCGCCCACCACTTCAACTTCATACAGGCTGACCTCGGCCAGGGCGTTCATGACGTTGTGGTCAAGGCCAAGATAAGCAACAACAGCGTCTCCGCCAACGGTTCCGCTAGCGCCTCAGCTCTTCTTGGCAATGGCTCCCTGAGCATCGAGGAGGTCCAGGCTGTCAATTCTCCGGACGGCATCGTGCTGCAGTAAACCCGTCCAGAATCGTACCGCCCGTCGTCTGGCAGGGTTTCACTTGCACTGTGGGGCAAGCCCCGCCTTTCGACGCACTTAAACGGGAAAATGCCATTTGTGCAGGTTGCGAGTGGCATTTTTCATCTGTGAGCCAATCTTGTATATGAGACCCCGAGAGGGTAGGGGGCGGTTGAAACCATTTGGAAAGCAATTATATGTTTATTCCTAAGGAAGGGGGCGGACGTTTGAATCGTCTCGTGGACGTCAATTAAATGAAGTCGAACCTAAGGGTTCGATTTGGGAAGGGGCCTCATTTGGGGCCCCTTCTTTTTGAACCAACGTCCAGACCCTCAACATGGAGACCGCACTCAGATACGGCTTGCCTCCTTCAGGGGTAACAGGCTCTAGAGAAGTGGGTCCGACGAGATTTCGCAGGAGTTTAGCTGATTTTTCTGTCTTGACCTCTAGGGTCTCCTTTATGTTACGCACTTTTCTCCGAACCCAATCGTGGAAGCAGGAAGGGAAGGTGAAACAGCCGTGGGTTTCTCTTCTTAAAAATGAAGAGTCTTTTCAAACCTCAATCCCATCCCAGTACTCGTCAACCTAACCACCTTCGCATTTATGCCAACGGTGGGAGTGTCGTTTATGGTTAGGGCGACCACGTCGTTTAAGTGCATTTGGGAAGGCGCCGTCACAAAGGCACCATCAACGCTGACATTTTCCACTTGCCCCTCGATGTCCTCATTATTCCAATGGATGTATGCCTTTGCACGAAAGGCCAGTCTGGCAGAAGTTCTTTTCTCCATGTCAATGGCCGCCTCCTACATTTGAAATGTCCCCAGCCTCACAGGTGGGTAAACAACGTCAAGAGCGATTCGGCTGATATGGTCGTGCTGATTGAAAGGCAGGGGAACATGTCTCTCCGACAATCCCCTGCCTTCAAACCTGAGGTCATTCTTTTATGAACAGTTCCAGAGCAGCCCTTTCCGCAAATTCTATTTTCCACTTATTGCTGCTTTTACTGTTTTCAGCGTGTCTATGTTTTTTTGAAGACCGCTGACTCGGTGTTGATCTCCTGCGGTTTATGATGCTGGGGGGGGCGTTGAATTCACTAGCACCATCTGCGCTGGCATGGGGGCAGGGAAACCGGCTGTAGCAAGGCTCTCACGGATGGTGCGGTTGCCGTCAAAATAAACCTGCCAGTAGTTATCGTTGTGGCAGAATGGTCGAACTGCCAATACGGGTCCCACCAGCGTGAATTCCAGAATTTCAACTTCAACTGGCGGTTGAGATAACACGTTGGGAACGGTTGCCAGTTTGTCCCGTAGTAGCTGCATAGCTGCAACATGATCGGCACTACCGGCCAGTTGGCATTTCAATTCAACCCTCCTGAACGGATTCGCAGTGTAGTTCTGGATATTGTCGCTGAAAACCTTGCCGTTACCAACCATCGTTAAGACATTGTCTGGGGTGTTGATTGAGGTGACGAAGAGCCCGATTTCTTTAACAGTACCGGTCACCCCACCTACTGTCACGAAATCACCTACCTTGAAAGGATGCAGCACTACGAGAAAGATCCCTGCCGCAAGGTTCGAGAGCAGCCCACCCCAAGCAGCGCCGATGGCGATACCTATACCTGCCACTAACGCAGCAAAGGTTGTTGTCTGAATGCCACAGTAACCAAGTATCGCGACGACTAAGATGATGTTCAGCGTGACGGCTACAAAATTTCCGATGTAGCGCATCAGAGTGGCGTCGACTTTTTGCTTTTCCAAAACTCCTTGAAGCATGCGCCCCACCAGTCCGATCAACCAGCGCCCCACCAACCAGAAAATGATTACTGCAATGATCTTGGTCCCGAATTCTGTGGCGTAAGTGACCGCAAGCTGTTGGTACTGGCCCATGTTTTCCATACGTGCCTCCGTTAGGTGATGTTCGTGTGCCGTCAATAGGTTGCCGGTTCCTCAGTCACCAGAGCTAACAAATGTCACGACTGCTGCGATTTAACTAGGAAAGTGTACGGCGGTGAAGAAACTTTACAAGGGGGCATCATGGTCACTGTTTGCGCCGCCCTCCAGTTGGGCTAGTGCATCTCTAACAACTGTCAGCAGATTGAGCAGGTTTTCCTTATGTAGATCCGGTCGCTGCTCGTTTTAGGGTTAGCTCAAGCCATACACCATATGGGCTTCGATTTCAGTAAGGCCCCATTCCCTGCTGTTATTTTGCCCGTCGAATAACCTTCCCACCCTGAGCCTCTCCAACTTGACAAAACAGTTTTTCGTCGCATTGTTAGTTGGTTATATCCGCCCGGTTAACCTCACTGAAGCCTGGAAACCTCATCCCCTAAGGCATGTCCTAAGGTGGCGCCACGCTGCCTTTTCCTGATGCGCGTTTAAACACAAGGGAGCTGTCAATAACACTCTGGAGGAAGGATATGAAAAGTTTATTTTTCGGTTTTTTGTTCTTCGGACTGATGACTGCTTTGGTAAAGCCAGCGGCTGCACTCGTTTACGCTGATACTGATGCTTATTACTCCATCGGAGATGTCTCCGTAACACTACCCAACGGGGCATTGGTGACTCGCTGGGACAGCGGATGGGACGACCCCAATTGCGAATGGGTCTCAGCTGCAGGATTAGGGGTAGCCGATCTTGGTCTCGTGCCGCAGTGGTCGACAGATCTCCACTTGTCCGGCACCGTTGGAGCTAATACGTATAAAAATGGCGCAGACATGGTTTGGTTCAGTGTTAAAGGGGGAGAATCGGGGACCATCACTTTCAATATGCCATATACACTTCATGCTGAACTGGTTGGATGGCCTGAGTGGGCTGAGAACACGGCTAGTGCTTATGCACTTGCTGACATCTCATTCAGCTATTATACCTACACGAGGCCGTATGGGGCACGCAGCCCTGATGTCTGGCTCCGTGAGTATGATATGATTGCTGTTCCTTCAGCCACACCAGGCCAAAATTCCATGGTCAGCGGCGTGTTGTCTCTTTCAATACCGTATGACGCCACTTTAGGGTATACCACGTATGGATATTTCTCAGATTCGGTGGGTATGTCCATTCCTGAACCTGTCCCTGAACCATCGACCATACTTTTCTTTGGGGCTGGCCTTGGTGCTCTTGCTCTATGGAGGAAGAAACAGAAACAGCAGCTAGCTGTTCGTTGAGACTAGGGGGAACTTCTTGGCGAGGAGCACCTGTTGTTTAGATTTTCCTGTAATTGATGTACGCCCACAATCCGACAGCGACAGCATCTCGTGTGATATCGGGGGCTGCTGCCGTTGTCAACACGTATAAACTGCTGGGTAGTTGGACTGGACTCGTAGGCATTTTTGGTATCGTGACTTATAAAAAATACTTTATCTGTAGCTCAAATTCGGAGAGCATCGAGCGCCGCCCCCAGGGAGTCGGTCTGGTAGAACCGAGGAGGAAACGATGGAGTTAAAATATCCGGGGTTAATGACCAGGCAGGGGACCCGCAGTAAGTAATACCCGGCTTTTCAAGACCAGACGGTGGTAGGAACACGGTGAGGGCGGAGATCATGCGGATGAGACCAAGCTGCACTTATCATTGCACCAGACTCGCCTGCGGGGCGCAATCCCGCTGTATCCGCTCCACATCGGCCCTTTCGAGTACTTCTTCCTTCAGCAGCGCCGCTGCCAGGGCATCAAGGGCATGCCTTCTGTCCTTAAGTATCCCGGTTGCAGTTGACTCCGCTTCCCTTATGATCTGCTGGATCTCCTGGTCCATCACCCAGGCCATTTCCTCGCTGTAGCGCTTGGGGGCGGACAGTTCCCTGCCGAGGAACGGATGTTCTTCGCCGCGGCCGAGGTTCATCGGGCCGACCTTGTCACTCATCCCCCACTGCGCCACCATCTTCTCGGCCAGCGCGGTCGCGTCTTTGAGGTCATTCTGCGCGCCGCTGCTGAACTCGGCATACACCATCTTCTCCGCGACCCTGCCCGCAAGGCTGATGCTCAGCCGGTTCATCAGGTAGGAGCGGGGATAATAGTGGCGATCTTCCCCCGGAAGGAGCTGCGTCACTCCCATCGCCATGCCACGGGGGATGATGCTGACCTTGTAGATAGGATCTGCGCCCGGCAGTTCCCAGGCGACGAGAGTGTGGCCAGCCTCATGGTAGGCGGTTATCCGCTTTTCCTCCTCGCTGATGGTCAGCTCCTTTACCGATCCCATCAGGATGATGTCCTTGGCCTCGTTGAAATCATGCGTGTCGACCAGCTCTTTGCCCTGCCTCAAGGCCACCAGCGCTGCTTCGTTAGCAAGGTTCTCCAGGTCAGCGCCGGTCATCCCCGGCGTCCCCTTGGCCAGGGTTTCTAAATCCACATCCGCTGCCAGCTTCTTGCCGCGTACATGGATTTTCAGGATTGCCTGCCGTTCCTTCCATCCGGGCCGGTCTATCACGATATGCCGGTCGAACCTACCCGGTCTGAGGAGCGCAGGGTCCAGAACGTCGGGCCGGTTGGTCGCAGCCATAACGATGACTTCCTCGTGGGGGTCGAAGCCGTCCATTTCGCTCAGCAACTGGTTCAAGGTCTGCTCCCGCTCGTCATGCCCGCCGCCGAGCCCTGTGCCCCGGGTCCGGCCGACCGCGTCGATCTCGTCGATGAAGATGATGCTCGGATGCGTGCTTTTGGCCTTCTTGAACATATCCCTGACACGTGAGGCACCAACCCCAACGAACATCTCAACAAACTCGGAGGCGCTGATGCTGTAAAAGGGGACGGCCGCCTCACCTGCCGTAGCACGGGCAATCAGGGTCTTGCCGGTCCCCGGCGGGCCGACCAGCAGCACCCCCTTGGGAACCTTCGCCCCGATCCTTTCAAAGCGGGTGGGGTCCGTCAGGAACTCGATGGTTTCCTTCAGTTCCAGCTTCACGTTCTCCATGCCGGCAACGTCATTGAAGGTCACGCTCGGCTTGTTGACGTCATAAAGCCTGGCCTTGCTTGCGCCGAAGGTAAAGAGCCCTCCCGGGCCGCCCTGTATCTGCTGGTTCCTTCTCAATATCACTAGCCAGACACCGATGATGAGCAGCCAGGGGAGCAATGCAAGCACCGTCTGCCACAGCGCACCGTGTTCGGCGGATTCAATGCTGATGGTCACCTTTTTTTCCTGCAGCTGGGCAAGCAGCTTCTCCCCCTGGAAAGAGGGAAGTATGGTGCTGAAATATTTCACCTGCGCGGGCTTGCCCCCTTCCTGCAGCGGGATGCTCGTCTCGTTGCGCAATTCGCCGCTCACTGCTTCTTTCTTGATGGTCACTGATTTTATATTGCCGGCGCCAAGCTGCTCCATAAACTGGCTGTAGTTGATCGTATGGCGCACGGGAGCATCGGGGTTGAACATGCTGCTCCATAACGAGAATAAAAGAGCAACGAGCATGACCAGTGCGATCTTCCAGGAATTCGGGATATCGGGGATGTAGCCCTGCTTAGTTTCGTTCATGATCCATCTTCTTCTGGACTTAGGTGTTCACTTTTGCATTACCGGATGCGGTCCCATGAGATTGTCGGTTCTCCGCCATGTCCTTGAGTTTCTCAGCGCTTGTAACCTATACGCCGCAGCAGGTCGCGGCGTTCCTGCCGGTCCTCGTCCGTTTCCACCCCTTTGGGCGGCAGCCCGTCAATGACACCAAGGATCCCCCACCCCTGGAGGGTGGAGGCAACGATAACCTGGAGCGGATTTGCCGTGGCGCAGTAAATCCTGCAGACCTCCGGGCAGTTCTTGATCTGGTTGAGCACATTTATGGGGTAAGCATCGCGCAGCAGAACACAAAAGACATGACCGGCGCCGATGGCCTTGAGAACCTGCACACAGCCCTGGACCAATTCGTCGTCGTTCCCCTCGGTCCTTATCAGGCACGGGCCGGATGCCTCGGTGAAGGCGACTCCGAAGCGGGCCTGCGGTACCGTCGTGGCAATAACTTCATACAGGTCTTCGGCCGTCTTGATGAAGTGTGTCTGGCCTATGATTATGTTGCTTCCCTCGGGATACTCGATTTTTACATCGTGTATTTCCACGTTCATGGGTTCCTCCTTTGGTTGAAAAGGCGAGCAACGACCCCTCCAGCGTTTGTTTTGCCGCGCCGTTTCAGATGCCGGGCCCCGCTACGATGGTGCGCATTAACGTCCCGGGTTCCTTTCGCTTCGTCCCTTCGCCTTGGTCTAGTGAATTTGTATGCCGCTGATCTCAGGGGCCGAGATCTGGTAGGCTCCGTCTCCAGTGTCTCCATGGAAGACGGCACTTCTCCGTAGATTGAGTTGAAGACGACGTCCGGATTTAAGGAGCAAATCGGCCGGCACCATATCGCCACTGACAAGGCCAAAGCTGATTTCTTTCAGGTCGTGGAAGAAGACGCTCATTTCTCCAGCCCCTCTTTTCCCTTCAACAAAAACCTTGCCGTTCATGGAAAACCTGGTCAATTCGACTTTCATTCCCGAGCGGTCGGTAAGCTGCACCTTGATGTTCTCATCCGTCTTGGGGACCTCTCCTTCCGGTGCGCCTCCCAGGTTACCCATGCCCATCAACACGGCAGCTGTTAAAAGGACCAGCGCGGCTGTCATAAGCTTCCTCATTTCGTCTCTCCTTTCCGTTCCCGAGTTGAATACAGGATAGCACTGGACGGTGCTATGTAAATCCGTTTGAGACACAGAGAAGAGGTGAGGCAGTAGGTAGTGTGGAGACTTCAGTCATCCGGTTCGCGGAAACCCGTCTCTGGCCGGCCCTCGCGCGGCAGGTCACCAAACCAGTGCGACATCAGACGCACATAGCCCGCGGCGGGCAGGTGTGTTGAAATCAATTTGAGAAAATGCCTCATGTTTGCCATACTGCTGCGCGCAACGCGTAGCTGTTGCAAAGGTAGGATTGCGGAAAGGGTGGATGCTCTTTGTTTTCTGCCAGTTCGCGTATTCTAAGAAGGTGGGAGGTGCGCTATGGATGTTGGTGGCTATACGGTCGGTATTGCGGGAAGACTGTCGAATTTCACTCCGCGTGCATTTGTCTTGGATAATTTCGAGTGTGCATGCCTAGAAGGAGCCCTTCAGGCATTTAAGTTCGACGACCCTGAAATGCAAAGGCTGGTCTGCATGATGTCTGGCAAAGAAGCTAAGACTATTGGCCAGACAAGGAACGAAGCCTGGCAAAGCAGTCAAACACTGTGGTGGCAAGGCAAGTCTTATGATCGTTTGTCGCCGGAATATCAGCAACTACTTGACCGGTTATATGAGGCTGCCTTGTTGTCAGCTGATTTTGCCACGGATCTTTTGGCTACCGGTGAGGAAGTTCTGACTCACAGCATTGGCGAACACGACCCCAGGAAGACAGTTTTGACGGAGGAAGAGTTTTGTAGCCGTCTCATGGCGATTCGTTCCAGAATAAAAAAGCAATAGGGATGGCCCCCGCTTTCCCAGCCCAGCCCGTTTCCGGAGGGCAGATGGGTTTATGCATTTCTTCTGAGGTTACGGGGAACGCCGGTTTCAGGCGTTTCTCTGCGTATCCCGGCGCAGGATATCGGCGGTATGCTGGAGAAAGTGCTTGAAAGAGGAGAGCAATATGGGTATATCTAGTCGGCATTGAGCGTCGTGAGATGGGGGGGATTAAGACCTATCTCGAGAACCACCCATAATGACGGTTACAAGGCACTTACGGGGTTTCCTGTGGGTGCTTTTTTATGTTACGGCTGTGGAGAGTCGATGGAAATTGTAAAAAAGGAAATTGAACGGCTGGACAGGGTTCATGAGGCGATCGGGCGGTATGCGGTCGACCGCCTGCAGACCATCGCGAGGCACGAGGCGTACACGAAGGAACTGGAACAGCAGCGCCTGGCCTCGGTGGACTGGCGAGAGAAGAACGACCTGGCGGAAAAACTGATCGAGCACGGGCACCACTCTCCGCGCAAATACCTTCATGAATACGCCCAGCAGGCCTCACCCTACTTCGGCATTCTCGGCATCCACGACAACGACCGCCGGATCGGCAAGAAGGAGTACCTGATCGGAAACCAGACGCTCATGGACGGCCAGCGGGTGGTCATCATCGACTGGAGAAAGGCGGAGATCACCGGCCCCTTCTACGAGGGGTATGACATCGGCGAAGAATACGAGCTGACCATCAGAGGGGTGGAGAGGGAAGGGGTGATCACCCGCCGGGACAAGGTGGCCATCACCAGGAAGGCGCTCAACCGCATCGAAACTCCCTCCGAAACCTACGAACTGCGGGGCGGCGCGTGGCACAAGAACGGCGCAGCCGGCGAGTCGACCGCCGACACCAAGGAGCGGACCGAGGATCACCGGATGGTGGACTCGATAGCGGCGTTGATCTCCCCGGAGCAGTTCCGGGCCATCACCAAGCTCAGGGACGGCGTGGTCGTCATAAACGGCGCGGCCGGTGCGGGCAAGACTACCGTGGCGCTGCACAGGCTCTCGTTTCTCATGTTCGACGCACCGCAGAAGTATCGCCCGGAGCGGTGCATCGTGCTCATGTTCAACCGGGTCCTGAGGGACTATGTCAAGCAAAGCAGCGACACGCTTCTTGGCCCTGTCCGGGTCGATACCTACAGTGCCTGGTCCCTGACCGCCCTTGCCGCCCTCGGCGTGCATTCGCTGAGGACGGTCTTCGACGATCCCTTCGGGGCGCAGAAGAAAAGCAGCAGGGTCCCGGCCCTTCTCGCGAAGTACGTGAAGGAGACTACCAAGATTGAGCCGGTAGCCGACTTGTGGCGCTTTCTCATGCAGGACTATGTCGTCGCCGCCCTCTGCCTGGAGTCCGGCGATGAGTTCCAGCAGGTTGTTCAAAGGAAGTTCGCGGCAAAGGAGCGGGTGGTCTCCTTTTCCGATGTCAGCATCCTGCTCCGCCTGGCTCAGCTGCGGCGCCCGGCCGGCACCGTGGTCGTCGGGGCGCTCAACGCCTACGATCATATCGTCGTCGATGAAGCCCAGGATCTCTCCTCGCTCGAGCTGCGTACCATCGTGGCCGCCACCTCCGCGGCACGAAGCCTCACCATCTGCGCCGATGAAAAGCAGCAGATCCTGAGCTTCCTCGACTCCCAAGGGTTCTCCAGTGTCATGGCCCAGCTTCATTCGCAGGGACTCGAAAAGGAGAACCTGACGGTTTCCTACCGGTGTCCGAGAGAGATCGTAGATCTGGCCGCCCAGGTAAGCGGGCGGCAGGCAGACACCACAAAGGCCCACTCCGGTGTGGTCGACTTCCACCCCACGAAGACAGCTGCCGAATCGATGGTTAAGATCCGGGAAATCGTCGAGGCGCTGGTCCTTGCGGCGCCCGCCTCTCTTACCGGCGTCATCTGCAAAAAGAAGGCTGATGTCAAAGCACTGCACGCTGCCCTTGCCGGTGTACCCGGTCTGCACGCGGAGGGGGAGGTTTCCTTTTCACCCGGTGTCCAGGTCATCCATGCTCACGCCATCAAAGGCGTCGAGTTCTCCAACGTCATCCTCTACAACCCCAGTTCCTACGACTACCGCCAGACCGACCCCGACAGGAACCTCCTGTACGTCGCGATCACCCGTGCGTGCAAGACTCTGCATATCGTCCACCACCAACCGCTGGCGCAAGGGCTACGGTAAGGTCGTTTAGGCGCTCTGACCAACTTCCATTTGGGCACGAGACGTACCGAGAGTTCAGGTGGTATGCTGTTTAAGGCAAATGGAGCTCCATTTGGGCAAAGTGGTATGCCATTTAGGTCAAATGGAGTACCGGTTTGCGTCAGGCGGTATGCCGTTTAAGGTAAATGGAGCTCCATTTCGGTAAAGTGGTATGCCGTTTAAGGTAAATGGAGCTCCATTTGGGCAAAGTGGTATGCCATTTAGGTCAAATGGAGTACCGGTTTGCGTCAAGTGGTATGCCGTTTAAGGTAAATGGAGCTCCATTTGGGCAAAGTGGTATGCCGTTTAGGTCAAATGGAGTACCGGTTTACGTCAGGCGGTATGCCGTTTAAGATAAATGGAGCTCCATTTCGGCAAAGTGGTATGCCAATTAGGTCGGATGGAGTACCGGTTTACGTCAGGCGGTATGCCGTTTAAGATAAATGGAGCTCTATTTCGGCAAAGTGGTATGCCATTTAGATCAAATGGAGTTCCGGGTACCGTGAGACGGTATGCCGTTTGACCCAAATTGAGTTTTTACTTGCGGTGATGAGATCTGACCGGCTGAAACTTGACGTGGCTTTGTCTAAAAGAGAGTGGTGGGCGACGCTGGGGGAGCAGTTTCCTGGGGGGAAGGTGAAGCAAATGCCGGAAAGTAAACACGTTCCCTCGACCTGCTGTTGGTGCGCTGGCCGAGGGAACGATTTCAGTTCCACGGGATTGCGTGAGAGGAGGGGTTAATCCGTCGCAGGTGCCGGTGCTTTCTTCTTCCTGTTTACCTCTACCACCTGGACCCCAGCCTGTAACAGATCGGGAATGTCATCTTCCGTCGCTACAAGCTGCAGGTAAGCCACAACCTTTTTAAACTTCTCGATCAGCTCCTTGAAAGCGTTGTTGCGCAGGATGATCTGCACGCGATCGTAATTGATGGCGCTTTGGTACTTCTGATCCGCATTGATGATTGCCTCGTTCAAACTGGCCAACGATATCGCCTGATCTGGCGGGTTGCGGTACAAGCCAAGCCCACACAAGCCGTTATAATATCGTTTGCAGTTGGTGATCAAGGTCGCTGGTCTGCCGCTTAGATCGAACCTTAGACGTAGCATGGTCACCTCCAAGTTTGGATTAGAATCCGTTAATCACGTTCAGCGTGTCCACTATAACCAACCATTCCATTTCCGCAACACCTATCTCGATTAAAATCGAAGTGCCGACGTTCAAATGGGAAATGGTCGTACGGTGAGGCGGGAACAAGGGGACAATAAAAGGAGGCGGGGGAATGTCCCCCGCCTCCTCTTGGTTTTGCTGCTGGAGCCTCGTTACTTCGCCGGTCTGCTGGCGCCGGCACCGGTCGGATGAAACGGCCCGTAGGAAATCCGGTAGCTACTCCACTTTCGGCATCCTGAGAACTTCCTCCACTTCTCGGAATGCGATCAAAAGCCATAGTAGAAACGGCAACAACCAATGCATGAACATGTAATAGACCTGGGTATAGAAAGCTTGTGCCGCAGCCCCAGGTTTTTGAGCGTAGGGAAGAACTCCCCATAGATAAATCATGAGCCGGTCGATCAGGAGGTAGAGGAGAATTGCTCCGAAAATACCGGCGCACCTTTTCTTGACCGTCACATCGGGTGTTGCGAGAATGAGCACGAAAAAAAGTAGTATCGCTCGGCCCCCTGCGAAAGGAATAGTACGTGGGGTGGCGATTCCCGCTTGAAGGACGCCTTGGTAGATCCCCTCGAACCACCCGACGGCCGGCATTAAGAGCAGCGAGAACAGCAGGATCTTACCCAGAAACAGAATGACTCTCTTCATGCATTACCACCATCCTGATCCACAAAAGCCACATCGCGATGACGAGAACTACGAAAATGGTCTCCCACACGAAATCATGGAAAAAATG
This sequence comes from Geomonas subterranea, assembly GCF_019063845.1. Classification (NCBI taxonomy): domain Bacteria; kingdom Pseudomonadati; phylum Thermodesulfobacteriota; class Desulfuromonadia; order Geobacterales; family Geobacteraceae; genus Geomonas; species Geomonas subterranea. Next base: position 1,791,434 of record NZ_CP077683.1, on the reverse strand, counting down.
TGCTCGCCGTGGAAAAAGCTCCGTTAAAAAACCAAGGCTTACCAGCCTTGCCAGATTGGCTGCAATGATGAACGGGATGCCAGTGGCGAGGGCCATGACCTTGGCCTTTAGGGAAGCAGCATAGGCAAGCACGAATGAAGTGAAAAGGATCAACACATTCACCGCGGTGCATTCCTGGGTAACCAGCCAGGTGTCGTTTTTCAACATGATAGAGTAGCCGTTGACGGTGTTATGGATGTGAAACTGGTTCAAAAGGAAGGAGGTCGTATGGGTGGTAAATTCCCGCATGGGATCCGTTGCCTTCCAGACAGGCACCGAAAGCCACAGGAGAACATGCAGACCGGCCATATAGCCGGCGAAGAGCAGGCAGGTTTTTACCAGAGGCCGAACGGGGTGATGCGAAGCCCCTTCCGCGTTTTCCCAAGCTTTTGTCTTATGCACTCTTAGCTCTTTTCGTTGCAGGCAGGCTCGCCACAGCAGCTCCCTTCCTCATGCTGCCAGGACATAGTGCCTTGCTCAGATGTTAGACCAAGGGATACCACCAATCTGTGGTGGTAGGCTAGCAAAAAAGGCAGTAATGCTACGGTCTGCAGATAGGGTACGGCTAGAAGGGTTATTTGAGGCGGTAGAAGACGCGGCGGTCGGTTTTCAGGAGCTGTGCAGCGAGGGACTTGTTGTTATTGCAGCGGGTGAGAGTGAGATGCAAAGCCTTGCTGATGATTGCTTTAAGTGAGAAGTCTTCGGGCGGCAGGGTGAGGTGCAACTCGAAGGGCTGGTCATTGCCACCGCTCAAACGCATTTTCTTCTGCTCCCTCCTTGCCGTGGGATGCGCCGAGCTCAAAAACTCCAGGTGTGACGGGGGTATCTGTTCGTTACCCACGACGATGGCGGCCCGTTCCAGGGAATTCTTGAGCTCACGGACGTTCCCCGGCCAGTCGTACCCCAGGATATAATCCATGCCGCGTTTCGAGATTCCCGGCAAAGGCTTGCCCATCTCCATTCTCAGGCGGCTCAGGAACATCTCCACGAGCATGGGGATGTCTTCCTTGCGCTCCCGCAGTGGCGGTATGGTAATCGGGAAAATGTTAACGCGATGGAACAGATCGGAGCGAAACTTCCCCTGATCCACAAGCTGGTTGAGATTATGGTGGGTCGCAACAACGATGCGGAAATCGACCTTCACGTGCCGCGTCGATCCAACTGGGACATAGGTACGGCTCTCGATCACACGCAACAGTTTCACTTGCAGTTCAAGGGGCATGTCGCCGATCTCGTCGAGCAGGATGGTGCCCCCCTTCGCGAGACAGAACATCCCTTCACGGTCCCGGTCTGCCCCCGTGAATGCGCCGCGGACATGGCCAAACAACTCAGATTCAAGCAGGTTCGTAGGGATCCCGGCACAGTTCACAGCCACGAAAGGTCTGTCATCAAAACCGCCGGCGGCATGAATGGCCCGTGCCAGCACCTCTTTTCCGACACCGCTCTCACCGTACAAGGCAACAGTCGTCTGCGGGTAAGACGAAACCTGCCGAGCCATTTGCAGAACCGGGGTCATCTTGGGCGACTTGCTGACGATCTGCTGGAAAGAGGACGACGGGGGGGGGACGCCAGCCTGAACGCTGTGTGCTTCAGGAACATGACGGGATGCCAGGGAGGTATTGATGCTGTCTAACAAGTCGGTGTAGTTGAATGGCTTGGAGATGAAGTCGGCAGCCCCATGTCTAAGGGAACCTACGACGGACTTGGCGGAACTATGGGCAGAGAGGACTATGAAAGGAATGTGCGAGAATAGTCTCCGAGTCTGGGCAAGCACCTCCATACCATCCATGTCCGGCATCATGAGGTCAAGAATGACCAAGTCTATGTGGCTCTCCGCGAGGAGGTTGAGCGCCTGCATCCCTGTCTCAGCGAGAAGAGGTATGAATCCCCAGTCGTACAATGTGGCCTGCAGCAAAGAAAGCGTCACCCTGTCATCATCTACCACCAGTATGGTTTCATTTGACATAAGCTATTCCAGGCGCAGGATGTACATTGGACGTGAACGATCATGACAGATTATAGCTATGGTGATTTTATTTTCAGTAGACAATAAGCCGCATTTCGAAAATCCTGACTGGACATAGCAAAAATCTCCTAATCAGATCATCACACCTAAGGCTCGGGTCGATGAGAGGGATCCCGGAAGGGTCCGGACAATCCGTCTGGAGAACCAGGGGGGCGTGCGAAGGGGAGGCGTGGATGATCCCCGCCTCCCCTTCTTTGTGTGCTGCCGGACTTGCTACTTCGCGAGCTTGACCGGGAAGGGGCCGATTTTCTGCCCGGTAAGGGTGCTCTGGATGTAGACGTTATAGATGCCTGCGGAAAGCCCGGTGGTCTTCCAGTTGAACTGCCAGGTGTTGGTCAGGTTGTCGTACTGCAGACCGCTGGCGCCGGCATCGTCCAGGGTGATGGCGTCTTCGGCGGCGACGCCGCTGCTCACCTGGTAGATGGTAACGGCGGGCTGCGCACCGGCACTGGCGAGGACGGCGCCGGTGTTGTTGGTGAACTGCCACTTCAGCGGGATAGCGCTCTTGACCTTGTATGACTTGTTGGCGTCGTACGGTGCCAGCAGGCCGTTGAAGCCGTACTGTACGGTCACGTTGAAGTTGGCGCTGGCGCGGTTGCCATGGCTATCCTTGGCGCTGCAGGTTACGGTGCTGGTGCCGAGGGCGAAGCTGTAGCCGGAGCCGGGGGTGCAGAGCACCGGGACGTCGCCGTCGACGAGGTCGGTGGCGGTCGGCTCATAGGTCGCGGCCTGGCCGGTGATCAGGGTGAGCCCGCTCGGCACGCCTTTGAGTGCCGGAGGGGTGGTGTCCTGGACGGTGACGGACTGGGGCGCGGTGCCGGTGTTGCCTGCGGCGTCCTTGGCGGCCCAGGTGACCACGGTGGTGCCGACCGGGAAGACAGACGGCGCGTCACTGGTCAGACTGATGACCCCTACCGCGTCACTTGCGCTTGCGTTCCCGATGACGACGCTGGTGCTGGGGCCGGTTGCCTCAACGGTGACCGCCGCGGGAGGGGTCACCACCGGCGCGGTGGTATCCCGCACGGTGACCGACTGGGTGGCGTTGCCGACGTTGCCGGCGTCATCGCTCGCCGACCAGGTGACGATGGTGGCGCCCACCGGGTAGCTGGCCGGCGCGTTGCTGGTGATGGCCTTGACGCCGACCGCATCGGTGGCGCTGGCGGTCCCGATGGCGACCTCGGTGGTCGGACCGGTGGCTTCGGCGGTGACGGGTGCCGGGGGCGTTACCGCGGGAGCGGTGGTGTCCTGGACCTTGATCGAGAACTCTTTGCTGGCTCCGTTTTGGGCGGCGTCGGAAACGCTGCAGGTGACGGTCGAGGTACCCAGCGGGAAGGTCGCGCCCGAGGCGGGGGTGCAGGAGACGGCGAGGACCCCGTCGACGTTGTCGGTCGCGGTCGGCGCGGTGAAGGTGACTTCGGCGCCCGCCGCAGAGGTCGCTTCTGCTGTCAGGTTGCCGGGGCCGTCGCCGATCACAGGAGCGGTGACGTCGAGCACCTTCACGGTGCAGACTGCGTCCTGGGTGAGCTTGCCGTAGTCGGTCACCTGCAGCCTGAAGTCCATCTTGTTGTTGGGCGAGTCGAGACGGGGTGCAGTGAATTCCAGCCTGGCCGCCGTGGCCGGATCGTAGTCCGGGAGATCCGCGTTGGGCGTCCCCTGGAGCTGGATCCACGCGTAGGCGGCAAGGCCGTCGTCGCTGTCGGAGGAGCCGGAGCCGTCGAGGACGAGGGAGCCCCCTTCGTTGACGGTTTCCGGACAGGCGAGAACAGCCTTGGGCGGCTCGTTCACCCACTGCACGTTGACGATCTTGTCCGTGCTGCTGGAGAGGGTACCGTCGGAGACGGTCAGCCTGAAGCTCAGTGAAACGCCGTCGGGATACGGGACGTCGGCGGGGGCGGCGAATGTCGCCTTGGCGCCGTCGGCATGCAGCGTCACAGCGGGCCCGCTCAGTTGGGACCAGACATAGCTGAGCGGGTTCCCGTCGGGGTCGGAAGAGGCGCTGCCATCCAGCGTGACCAAGGGGGTCCCCTCGTAGACGACCTCAGGCGAAACGGTAGCCGCTGCCACGGGCGCCTGGTTGGTGGTGGCAACCTTCACAGTGGTGGTGAGGCTTTTGGTCTGGAGGGGAGAGCAGCCGCTGGCATCGAGCCTGAAGGTCAGAGTAGCCCCCGAGGGGCCGACTTCCGGCACGACGAAGGTCGGCTGGGCGGAGGTCGCCTCCTGCAGGGTGACTGCGGGGCCGCTGGTCTGCACCCACAAGTACTTGGTGGTGTCTTTCGACGACTGCCCGTTTAGCTTCACCACCGTGGGGTTGCCGCTGGGGTCCAGTTCTTTCACCGACTGATCCGCAGGTGATATCTGGGGGATGACATCGCAGCTCTGCCCCGCCATCGCGGGGGAGGCGAGCGCCACGAGGGCGATCGCTGACAGCAGTTCTCTCTTCATCTCCGGTTCCTCCTTGTGATGTGACGATACGTCATAGCAGTTGTCGTAACTAGGTCCGACCAGCGGGGGTGTCTCTCGCCGTGTCTACCAGGTGCCTCGTAATGGCTACGGCCACTCCGAACCGGTCGCATTCCGGCTCGACCCGGACCACGTCCGCCTCGCAGCGCAGCCTCACCATCTGACCCAGGTTCTGGTGCTCCAGCAGCATGACCAGTTCCAGGGTTTCCCCCAAACAGATCTGCTGATCGGTGAAAAAGTAGAGGCCGCAGGAGCTGAAATCGCGGGTGATCCCGGTTCCATGCTTTATTTCCAGAGGGATTTCCCCTTTAAAGCGGACCGAGTTTCTCTCAGCGAAGATTTTCATATGGCACATCCCACAGCCGCAGGGGGGGCGTCTGGTTATAGATGGTCTATTGATACGTCAAACCTGCAAGAAATTGAATATACTGCGGGGCATAATTATCTATAACTTTGGATATAGACGTGGCTCTGTCTGCCGGGGGAAGCGGAGGGATGCATGGCTGGTGAGGAGGAGCTATGAGTGGGGCGGCGGTGAAGAATGGATGGTGTTTAAAGTATATCTATGCTTTTATAGATTAAATGTTTGTGAGGCGATGCCGAAGAGGTCAACACACGCTGAGGGATGCGGGCTGCCGCTGGCGATGATTCACGGGGGAGCGGGTTGCCTCGCTGCGGATAATGGAACAGCCAATATCATCACAACTAGCTTTAATTTGTGGGGGTAATTGTCTACAGCAATTTATATGAAGATTTGCTATAAAAGCTTCCCATGTGGAGGGTATTAATGACTATTGAAGAAGCTTTTGGCATTGTGATCCGCAGGTTGAGAAGGGAGCGCAATCTATCCCAGGACAAGCTGTCCATGTCCAGCTGCCTGGACCGCAAGTTCATCTCCAATATCGAAGGAGGGAAGCAGCAGCCAAGCCTCGTTTCCATCTTCGCCCTCGCCAGTGCCCTCAACACTTCCGCGTCCAGCATCATCTACGAAACGGAATTCATCTTGAAGATCAACACGCCGGACCGGCTGCGTGCCGAGGGGTCCAGGATCGACTGGATCAGCAGCATGGAGATCATGATGAACAAGATCAACAACAGTTACCAGGGGTCGGAGACGATCCTGATCGTCGATGACGAAAGGCAGCTCCGCGAGATGCTGTCCGATTTCCTGGTTAGCTACGGGTACAAGGTGATCACGGCTGAAGACGGTCAGGACGCCCTCGAGAAGTACAAGGAGAACGGCCCGATTCACCTGGTGGTGCTGGACGTCGTCATGCCGCGCAAGGACGGCATCAGCTGCTTCAAGGAGATCAAGAAGGTCAACCCCGGCGCCAAGGCCGTCTTCATGAGCGGGTACCGCCCGGACCACCTGCATGCAAAGGAGGACTTCCACCTGATCCAGAAGCCGTTTTCACCGGTGGAGATGATCAAGGCGATCAGGAGCGCGTTGGAGTCGGACCCGGAGCCGATGTTCGATTGATCTCGGGGTACCATGCGCCAAGAGTTTCAAGGGAAGGGGAGTCCGTCATCGGGCTTCCCTTCCTGCGTTCAGGGGTGCTGGTAGAAAAGGCTGAGGAGCCAAGCGGTGGCCAGGGTCGATGAGAACCAGACCAGCGCCCGCGGCGTGATGTCCTTTGGGATATCGATGTAAGGGCGCTCCCCGCGCAGCGACTGGATCTTGTATTCGATGCTCTGCTTGCCATGGACGAACACCGCGATGGAGACCGGAAACCAGATGGCGCCGCTTATGGTGCAAAGGGCGCTTACCGGGCCGGTCAGGTACTCGCCGGTCGAGAGCATCAGGGCAAGGGTCATTCCGGATAGCAGTGCCGTAGTCTTGGTGGCGTACGGTATTCTCATGGCCAGGCCCCCTCATGGAGGTTATTGGGTGCCGACGAGGAGAGCAAAACACACAAGTGCACATTAGCAAGTTAAACCTGCTCCCGGGGTTGACATGGATGACGGCTTTGTGGTAGCAAAGGATAGCGTTGCGGCGCTAACCCGTCGATTCATAGGAGTTTATGTGAAAGATAAAATGTTGTGCCGCCGGATGTTCCTCAAGTCCTCCGCCTTCTTCGCCGCCACCGTTTTGGGCGCCAGATCGGCATTGGCCAAGTTCATGGAAGGGGGCGGGGCGCCCGAGGGGAAGCTCTCTCTTTACAACGTCAACTGCAGGGAAAGGCTCACCGTCACCTACCGCAACAGCCTCGGCGAATACTGCGACGACGCCCTCCAGGCTCTCAACTGGATCTTCCGCTGCCACCACACCAACGAAACCACCGCCATGGACCTCCGCGTGCTCGAGTACCTGAACCGGCTGGACAACAGCCTGGGCGGGGGGAACGAGATCCACATAATCTCCGGCTACCGCTCTCCGGAATACAACGCCCGGTTGCGCAGCACCTCCAAAGGGGTGGCCAAGGACAGCCTGCACATGAAGGGGATGGCCATAGATCTCGCCATACCGACCATCCGTCTCGACACGATCAGGCGCACCGCCATGGCCCTCGCCGCCGGAGGGGTAGGGTACTACCCCCAGTCGGGCTTCGTGCACATCGACTCCGGGTTCTTCAGGACCTGGTAGAGCGGTTCGCCCAGGGCAGGCCGAGCCCCCGCCGCTCCCTAAGAAAAGGCCGATGCCGCAAGCCACGCGCTCCTGTATCTGAGGAACCCCGAGGAGGAGACGAACCTTTCCGGATAGTGTGGACTGAGGGTGATTATACGGGGGAGGAGAGGGGGCGCACCCGTGGCCGGGGGCTCAGCCGAACAGCCTGGCCTGGAGCAGATACACGCCGATGCCGCCGAAGTAGCCAAGCAGGGCGAGGCCGCTGATCCGCTTCACGTACCAGAAGAAATGTAACTTCTCCAACCCCATGGCTGCGACTCCCGCAGCCGAGCCGATCACCAGGATCGAGCCGCCCGTCCCCGCGCAGTACGCCATGAACTCCCAGAGAAAGCTGTCCGCCGGGTGCTGTGCCAGGTTGTACATCCCCATGCTGGCAGCCACCAGCGGTACGTTGTCGACGATCGCGCTCACCAGCCCAATAAGGGTCACGATAAGGTCCAGGCGCCCAACGGTCCGGTCCAACCAGGCGGCAATGGAAGCAAGGATGTGGGTGTGCTCCAGGGTAGCCACCGCCAGCAGTATCCCGATGAAGAAGACGATGGAACTCATGTCGATCTTCTCCAGAGCGTGGGCGAGGGTGAAGTGCCGCCTGTCCATCTCCTCCTTGTTGCGGTGCACCAGGTCCCCGGCGAGCCAGAGAACGCCCAGCCCCAGCAGGATCCCCATGAAGGGGGGGAGGTGGGTGATGGTCTTGAACACCGGCACGCTCACCAGGATGCCGATGCCGAGGAAGAACATGAGGTTCCGCTCGAAGAGGGTGGTCTGGGGGATGTCGCCGTTCTCCAGGCGCACCGGAGCCACGACCTCGCGCCCCTTGAGCTGGTAGGCGACCACGGCCAGCGGCAGCAGGAGGTTCACCAGGGAGGGAGCGAGCACGCCTTTCATGATCTGCAGCGTGGTGATCTGCCCGCCGATCCAGAGCATGGTGGTGGTCACGTCGCCGATGGGGGTCCAGGCGCCGCCGGCATTGGCAGCGATGACGATGAGGCCGGCAAAGAAGAGCCGGTCTTCATGGCGGTCGAGGAGCTTCTTCATCAGCGAAATCATCACGATGGTCGTGGTGAGGTTGTCAAGGACGGAGCTCAGGAAGAACGTAACGAATCCGACCAGCCACATAAGCGAGGAGAGCTTGCTGGTCTTGATGTGGGTGGTGATCACCTCGAAGCCGTTATGGGCGTCGACGACTTCCACTATGGTCATGGCCCCGATCAGAAAAAAGACGATCTGTGCCGTCGCGGCCAGCGATTCGTTCAGTTGATCCACGACCAAGTGGCTGTCGGGACCCAAGAGTGCATACACGGACCAGAGCAGCCCGGCCCCAAGGAGCGCCGAGGAGGACTTGTTGATCCTGATGGGGTGCTCAAGGGCGATGGCGGCATAGGCGACCAGGAAAATTGCTACGAGCAGTGGAGTCATGGGCGTGTCTTCCTCGATGTAGCGCTAAAGGGAACCTGGCATTGATACCGCAAGTCAGCGAGAGGGTAAAGGTTTTTCGGCGCTGACGCCGGGCCGGGGTTGACAAAAGGGCCTGTCCGACTGGACAGGCCCTTTTGTCGTTGTTGCCGCTGTATGGCCGCTTTAGTAGCCGAGCGCCCGTGGCAGCCACAGCGAGATGATCGGCACGTAGGTGACGAGCAGCATGAAGCCGAGCATGGCCAGGAGCCAGGGCCAGACGGCGACCGTGAGCTCCGATATCCCCATCTTGGTGATGCCGCTGGCGACGTAGAGGTTTAGTCCCACCGGCGGGTGGCACATGCCTACTTCCATGTTCACCGTGATCAGCACGCCGAAGTGAACCGGGTCGATGCCGAGCTTCATGGCGACCGGGTACAGGATCGGGGCGAGGATCAGGATGATGGAGGATGGCTCCATCACGTTGCCGGCCAGGAGCAGGAGCACGTTGGTTACCAAAAGGAAGGATACCACGCCCAGGTTGTGGCCGAGAATCCAGTCGGCCATGAGCTGCGGGATGTTCTCGTGCGTCATCAGGAAGGAGAAGAGCACGGCGTTGGTGATGATGTACAAAAGCATCGCCGACATGCTGGCGGAATCGAGCAGCACCTTCGGGACCTTCTTGAAGGGGACGTCGCGGTAGACGAAGACGGCGATGACGAAGGCGTAGACGGCGCTCATGGCGGCGGCCTCGGTCGGGGTGAACAGGCCGGAGTAAATGCCCCCGAGGACGATGACTATGAGGAACAGGCCCCATATGCTGTCCCGGAACGCCTTGGCCCGCTCGCCCCAGGTTGCCTTCTTCATGCGGGGGAGGTTCCCCTGCTTGGCCCGCCACCATGCGACCAGGCCGAGCAGCGAAGCGAGCATGAGACCCGGGATGACCCCGCCCATGAAGAGTGCGCCGACCGAGGAGTTGGTGGCGACGCAGTAGACCACCATCGGGATGGAAGGGGGGATCAGGATCCCCAGTGACCCCGACGTGGTGATGACCCCGGCGCCGAAGCGTTTGGGATAGCCGGCGCGCACCATGGCAGGCATCATGATGGAGCCGATGGCGACGACGGTAGCCGGGCTCGAGCCGGAGACCGCCGCGAAGAGGGCGCAGGCCATGACGCCGGCGAGCGCGAGGCCGCCGTGCCAGTGGCCGACCATGGAGGTGGCGAAGTTGATCATCCTCTTGGCGACGCCGCCGTGGGTCAGGAAGTTGCCGGCGAGGATGAAGAACGGGATCGCCATGATCTCGAACTTCTCTATGCCGGTGAAGAGCTTCATCGCCACCGCTTCGGTCGGCACCTCCGAGAAGAAGAAGAGGAAGGTGAGGACGGTGAGCCCCAGGGCGATGGAGATGGGCATGCCGGTCAGCATGAGCGCCAGCAGGAGCGCGAAGACGATGCCCGTGCTGCCGAGGGTGGCTATCGCTCCAAGGATCACGGCGATGACCAACAGCCAGGTCGCCGCCTTTTTCTTGGAAAACTGTTCCCAGCCAGCTACTGCAGTACTCATTTCACACCCCCCTGCGCATCCTTGTGGTTGAACTTGTGCTGCTCGTACTCCTCCAGGGCCTCGGTGGAATCGAGCGTGCCGATCTCGTCGATGCCGTCGACGTGGGTGTGGTCGTGGCGCGGCAGTTCCCCGGTGCGCAGGAAGGCGAAGCCGACCTGGAGGAAGCGGAAGCACATGAGGTATGACCCGAGCGGAACGGCCGAATAGATGATCCAGGTCGGCCACTCGAGGTCAGGGGTGATCGGTCCTTCGATAAGTTCCGCCACGTTCATGCCGAGCTTGTTGAAGACGGCGTAGTGCATGCCGTTCTCCCAGACGAACTTGGCGCCCAGCGTGCCGATCAGGCCGGTGAAGAGTGCGCCCCCCAGGATGGCGAGGACCACGGTCACCTTGCGCCAGGAATCGGGGAGGCGGGTGACGAGGACGTCGACGCCGACGTGGATGCCGCTTCTGACGCCGTAGGCGGCGCCGAACTTGGCCATCCAGACGAACATGTAGATGCAGAGTTCCTGCGCCCAACTCATGTTAATGGTCAGCAGCCAGTCCTGCAGTGCCGGGATGGGCAGGCCGGACAGATAGCGATGGCCGACGGCCAGGGCGATGATCACCGTGGCGGCGGCGATGAGGAAGGTGATGATTATTTCCTCAAGATGGTCAAGATACTTCATCATGATGGGCTTCTCCTGGAACTCGTTTAAACGGCCGCCGCGCGTGCGCGGCGGCCGGGACGCACAGGTAAGTCGAGGTTAGTTGGCGTTGTAGCCGGTGGCCGCGTAGACTTCCTTGACGATGTCGGCGCCGATGCGACCCATGTTATCCTTGTGGGCCTTGTCCATCGCCTTCTTCCAGGCGGTGCGCTCCTGCGGGGTCAGGGAAATCAGCTGGCTGCGGCCGGACTTCTTGACGGCGGCAAGGGCCTCGTCGTTGTCCTTCTTGGCGACGTCGTTGGCGTACTTGGTGGCGTCCTTCATGCACCCTTCCAGGATGGTGCGGATGTCGGCCGGCAGCCCCTGCCAGAACTTCTTGTTCACGATGCACGCGTAGCCGAGGTAGCCGTGGTCGGAGAGGGTGACGTATTTCTGCACCTCGTGCATCTTCTGGGTGTAGAGGTTGGAGGGGGGATTCTCCGTGCCGTCGACGACGCCGGTCTGCAGCGCCTGGTACACCTCGGAGAAGGCGAGCACCTGCGGGATGGCCCCGACCGAGCGCATCTCGGAATCGAGCACCTTGGAGGACTGGATGCGCATCTTCTGGCCCCTGAAGTCGGCGACGTTCTTAATCGGCTTGTTGGCGCTCATGACCTTGAAGCCGTTGTCCCAGTAGGCGAGGCCGAGGATCCCTTTGGGCTCAAGTTTCTTCAGGAGTTTGGCGCCAACAGGCCCTTGGGTAACCTTGTGCAGTTCCTGGTAGTTGTCGAAGATGAAGGGGAGGTCGAAGACCTCGAACTCTTTGACGCCCAGCGGTGCGAACTTGGCGAGGGATGGCGCCAGCATCTGCACCGCGCCCAGCTGCAGCGCCTCCATCTCTTCCTTGTCCTTGTAGAGCTGGCTGTTCGGGTAGACCTCGACCTTGACGCGCCCCTTGGTGCGCTCCTCGGCCAGTTTCTTGAAGTAGTCGGCAGCCTGCCCCTTGGGGGTGTGCTGCGCGACGACGTGGCTGAACTTGATCACGATGGGTGCGGGTGCAGCAAATGCGGCCATCGGCAGGGCAAGGGCTGCGGCCATGACCAGACTTTTCAAACAGGCTTTCAGGTTCATACGGTACTCCTCCTTGAGTTGGTTGCTGCGGTTGTAAGTGATGTTTAATTAGCTGTTGCGCTCTGTGCTGCCGCGGCGTTAGGGTGCGCGCGTTTACGATACATTGTTCTGTTGCAACAGCGGTGCCACGTGTTCGCTCGCGCAAGTTGCCGTTTTGCCGTTTGGTGCTGTTGCAGAATAATGGTTGAAACATTCTGCGGTGGCTGAAATTCGCCACCGCGCTGGCGGATATCTGCCAGCGGAAGGGGCGAGGCGAAGATTAGAAGGAGGTTCGAAGGCAAACGGCACCGCGGTGAGGCCATTGGGGGGAGCTAATTGGGGCGGTTTTTGAGGGGGCACAGGGGGTGACGTAGCATTCCTTGTTGTATTTTGAGGGGGCAGTGATGGGAGTGATGGGAGTGATGGGAGTGATGGGAGTGATGGGAGTGATGGGCGGCGCGAGAAGAGAGGGGCGAGAGTGGCGACTGCCGCCGGGGGGCGGCGATCGCCAACGGACACGGATTTCTAGAGGCCGTACTTGTCCATCTTGTAGCGCAGTGTGCCGCGCGGGATCTTGAGGTTCGCGGCCGTCTGCAGCACGTTCCCTCCGCTCTTTTGCAGCGCCTGTTCGATGAGCGACTTCTCGATGCTGCAGATCGCCTCTTCCAGCCCCAGCCCATCCGGGACCGCTATGGCGCCGGCCCCGCCGGGTGCGGGCGCGTCGCCGCTGCCGCTCCTGATCTCCAACGGCAGATGCTCAGGCAGGAGGGTGGGGCCGCTGCGCATGATGCAAATGCGCTCGATCACATTCCTGAGCTCCCTCACGTTGCCGGGCCAGGCGTACTGCGCCATGAGCCGTTGGGCTTCGGGTGACACGTCACGGAACTGGCGCCCGAAGGAACGGCTGAAGTCGTCCAGGAAGTAACTGGCGAGTGCCGCGATGTCGGCGGTCCGTTCCCGCAAGGGGGGGATGTGGATCGGGAACACGTTCAGACGGTAGAAGAGGTCCTCCCGGAAGCTCTTCTCGGCGATGCGCTGCATGAGGTCCCGATTCGTTGCCGCGACCACGCGGACGTCGATGTCGATGTCCTTGACCGCACCGACCCTGCGGATGCTCTTCTCCTGCAGCACCCGCAACAGTTTCGCCTGCATGGCCATATCCATCTCCCCGATCTCGTCGAGGAAGATGGTGCCGTGGTGGGCTTCTTCGAAGAGGCCCTTCTTTCTCGCGCCGGCCCCGGTGAAGGACCCTTTCTCGTGTCCGAATAGTTCGCTTTCCAGGAGGGTGGCGGGAATGGAGGCGCAGTTGATGGCGACGAAGGAGGCGTCTTTACGGTCGGAGAGGTCGTGGATGGCGCGGGCCACGAGTTCCTTGCCTGTGCCGGACTCGCCGGTTATCAGCACCGTCGACGACATGCGCGCGATCTCGCGCACCTGGGCCACCACCTCGTTGAAGGCCTCGCTTTTGCCGATGATGGGGGAGGAGCCCGGCAGCGAACCGTCGCCGCGCCTCAGCTTTCTCACCTCCCGCTTCAGGGTCTGCGTCTTCAGGGCGAGCTTCACGATGAGCCGGAGCGCGTCGGCCTTGAACGGTTTTTTCATGTAGTGGAAGGCGCCTAGCTTGAGGGATTCCACCGCGGTTTCCACCGAGCCGTAGCCGGTGATGATGATCACCAGGAGCTCCGGGTCGATCTCCTTCAGGCTTTTCAGCACGTCGATGCCGTCCTCGGTGCCGAGGTTCAGGTCCAGAAGGGCGAGGTCGATCTCCTCTGCTGAGACCACGTCGCGGGCCTGCTGTCCCGAGCTGGCGGCCAGGACATCGAACCCCTCACTGGAGAGGATGCGCTGCACGTTTTCGCAGATGAAGGACTCGTCGTCTATGATCAGTATCTTTTCCATGGGTTCCTTTATATCGTGACCACTGTGACGTTACGCACATCCGTCAAGATTCACTCCCCCTCCGCGAGGGGGAAGGGGAGCCGGTAGCCCTCACCCGCCCTTCGGGCACCCTCTCCCAGAGGGAGAGGGGCTGGGACGGTCACGGCCGTTCAGCTTTTCCTTGCCCGCCAAGTGGCAGTTCCACGGTGAAGCGGGTGCCCTTGCCCGGCGCGCTCTCTACACGGACCCTTCCCTGGTGTTCCTCGATGATGCGCTGGGTGATGGAGAGGCCGAGCCCGGTGCCGGCTCCTTTCCTGGTGAAGAAAGGCTCGAAGATCAGGGGGAGATCCTCCGTGGCGATACCGGGGCCGTCGTCGCTAATCTCTATTACGGCGTGACGGTCGCGCACCGCGGTGCGCACCTCGATGCGTCCCCCTCGAGGGAGCGCCTGCTGCGCGTTCTTTATTATGTTCAATACCGCCTGCTTGATCTTCTCCGGGTCGAGCCTGAACGGAGGGACTTCGCCTTCGTCCAGCAGGAGCTGTACCTGTTGTTTTTCGCAGGGGCGACGCAGCAGCAGCACGGTGTCGTTGACCAGCCGGTTCAGGTCGCACTCCCGGAACTCCGCGCGCACCGGCGAGGAATAGTTCAAAAGCGCGTTGACCAGCTTCTCCACCCGCTCGATCTCCGCCAGTGCCTTCTTGATCAGTTCCTTGTCTGCGCTGTTGGAGGCCGCCTGGTCGTGCAGGTCGTCCAGAAGAAGCGAGATCCCCGTGAGCGGGTTTCTCACCTCGTGCGCGATCCCGGCGGAGAGTTTTCCAAGCGAGGCGAGCCGGTCAAGACGCATCATCTCCTCGTGCAGGTTCTCCCGCTCGGTCTCGTTGCGCAGGGTGATGGTGAGCCCGTGCTCGGAGTCGTGCCCGATGGGGAAGAAGCCGACGTCGAAGTGGGTCTTGCCCGGGGCATGGTCGAAGCGGAAGGTTTCCCGGCCGTAGCCGGAGTTGCTGGCGAAGACGTGGGCGATGCGGTCGCCGAGGACCCCCCACCCCTGGAACACCTCGCGGAAATGCATCCCCTCGGTGACGTGGTCTCCGAGAAAGAGCCTGCCGGTCCGGTTGATGGAGGTGAGGAACCCTTCGGGTGAAAAGGTGACGATGCCGCTGGAAATGCTCTCGAGGACGCTCGCCTTGAAGTTGCGCTCGTCAAGGATCTCGCGACGCGACTTTCTCAGTTCGTCGAGCGTGGCCAGAAGGCTCATCTTGCGGCGGTCCAACTCGTCGGCCATGGTGTTGAAGGTCTGCGCCAGGACCCCGATCTCGTCGGCGGAGTTGACCGCGACGCGCGCGGCGCTGTCGCCCGCCGCGAGCTTGCCGGCGCTCTGGGTGAGTTGCCTGAGCGGGATGCTGATGCCACGGGACAGCAGCCACGCCGAGAGCGCGGAGACGAGGGCGGTCAGGAGGATGATCACCCCGCTGGTTCTGCGGTGCTCCCCGAGCTGCCTGGCGATGAGCCGCCCCCCCTTGCGCGCGGCCTCGTGGAAGCGGTCCACCTGGAACCCGATGGTGACTCCTCCGAAGACGCCGTACCTGGCGTACTCCCCGGTGTCATAGAATATGGGGGCGAAGGCCATGATCTTCTTGGCGCCGCCGACGTTGGTGATGTCGACGTACCCCTCCTGCTTCGCGCGCACGGCGGCCGAGACCTTCGGATACCCCGGATGGACGAAGCCGGCGTGGTCGAGGTTGAAAGGGATGCGGCCGCTGTCGATCTCCGCCTTGGTGGATCGGGCGTTGTAGGGGGGGACCAGCTTCCCTGCGGGGTCGACGCCCCGGATGTCCCAGAACTTGGGATGGGTGATGATCCACCCCTCGTCGTCGAAGAGGAAGGCGTAGTTGCCGCTTTGGTAGGAAGGAAAGAGCGAAGATGCGTTCCTGCCCGGGTCGATGTGCTGGGTGAACTCCATCAGGTGCCGGTGATCCAGGGAGAGGAGCACCATCCCGTTGAAGGCCCCCTTGGCGTCGAACAGCGGCGCCCCGAAGCGGATCACTCCCTGGTACATCCTGCCGTCGTAGGCGCTCTCCGGGTCGGGTGCGCCTGCCAGCTGCTCCTGCTTGCCGACGTGAAACCCGGTCAGGTGGGAGACGTAGATCTCCCCGGGCTTCAGGGCGCGCACCTTGTGGAAGTAGGTCTCGCTCTTGAACTCGGTGTTGGCGGGGTTGGAGACGTCGGCAAGCTGGTCCCTGGCGAGGAAGCGGCCGTTGCGGATCACCACCTGCTCCCTGCCGTTCTTGTCGATGAGGGCGATGGAGCGGTAGACGGGGAGAAACTCGTGCGTCCCCTGAGCCGCGGTGGAACTGGCGCCGCGCTGCCACACCTCGGAAAGCCGGGTCTGGTAGAAGTCGAGCAGCGCGGAGCGGGAGAGGGGCGAGCGGGAGAGAAAGAGGAGGTCGGACTCGCACTGGTGCAGGAAGTCCTTGATGTTTTCCGCCAGGTCCCGCGCCTTCATCTGCAGTGACTCGACCGCCTGCCTGTCGTCGGACTGGCTGATCTCGGTGGAGAGCCTGGCGCTGGTCGACTGCAGGTTGAGCAGGAGGATGGCGGACGAGACCAAAAGCGGCAGCAGGGAAAGCAGCAGCGTGATGACCAGGATCTTTTTGAAGATGGTGAAACGTGGCAAGAGGCTCCCCCGCATGGCAATCAGGGCAGCAGGTTAGCACAAAACGGCGGTGGCGAACAGCGTTGCTTTGAGGCGCCCGGGACGGGGGTCTTTTATATTGACTTGGTTGCGGGGGTGCATTAAAAGATAATGCGGCAATAAGGCTCGAAAGCGGTGGAGGAATTGGTTGGGATATAAAGACCTTGCATCTTGCGTGGCGGACCTGGAGCGCACCGGCGCCCTGGTGAGGATCGACTGCGAAGTTTCGTCGGAACTGGAGATCGGTTCCATTCAGCGACGGGTGTACCAGGCGGGAGGTCCGGCCCTCCTCTTCACGAGGGTCGAGGGGAGTTCCTTCCCCATGCTGGGCAACCTGTTCGGAACCCTGGAGCGGACCAGGTACATCTTTCGCGACACCCTGAAGGCGGTGGAGCGCCTGGTGAAGCTCAAGGTCGACCCCCGCTGCGCGCTGCGCGAGCCCGCGACACTCGCGGGTGCCGTTCCCGCGGCGTGGCACCTGCTACCCAAGAACGTGAGCGACGGCCCCATCCTCGCCAACCGCACCAGCATCGACAAACTCCCCCAGTTGAAGTCGTGGCCCGATGACGGCGGCGCCTTCATCACCCTGCCGCAGGTCTACTCCGAGAGCGCGTTGCAGCCGGGGCTGCGCCATTCGAACCTGGGGATGTACCGGGTCCAGCTCTCCGGCGGGGAGTACCGCGAGAACGAGGAGATAGGGCTCCACTACCAGATCCATCGCGGCATCGGGTTCCATCATGCCGAGGCGATCGCGAAGGGGGAGCCGTTCCGGGTCAACATCTTCGTCGGGGGTGCCCCCTCGATGACCGTGGCCGCCGTGATGCCTCTCCCGGAGGGGATGCCCGAGCTCTCCTTCGCGGGGCTTCTGGCCGGGCACCGCATCGAGATGGTGCGGCGTGAGGGGAAGCTCCCGATGCCGGCCCAGGCCGACTTCTGCATCACCGGCGTCATCGACCCCACCAAGACCCTTCCCGAGGGGCCCTTCGGGGACCACTTCGGTTACTACAGCCTGGCGCACCACTTCCCGGTGCTGAAGGTGGAGGAGGTCTTCCACCGCGACGGCGCCATCTGGCCCTTCACGACAGTGGGGCGCCCGCCGCAGGAGGACACCTCCTTCGGCGCCTTCATCCACGAGCTCACCGGGCCGCTGATCCCCACCGTGATCCCCGGGGTGAAGGCGGTGCACGCCGTGGACGCGGCGGGGGTGCATCCCCTTCTCTTCGCCATGGGGAGCGAGCGCTACGTCCCGTACGGGGAGCGGCGCACCCCCCAGGAGCTTCTCACCATCGCCAACGCGGTGCTGGGGCAGGGGCAGCTCTCACTGGCCAAGTATCTGATGATCGCGGCCCACGAGGACGCGCCGAGGCTCGACATCCACGACATCCCGGCGTTTCTCGGGCACGTCCTGGAGCGGATCGACCTGCGCCGCGACCTCCATTTCCAGACCGCCACCACCATGGACACCCTGGACTACTCCGGGTCCGGCCTGAACAGCGGCTCCAAGGTGGTGTTCGCGGCGATTGGGGAGAAGCGGCGCTCGCTCGGGACCGAGCTCCCCCCTGGCCTGAGACTCGCCCCCGGCTTCTCGGAGCCGGCCCTGTGCCTTCCCGGCGTCGTCGCCGTGCAGGGGCCTGCCTGCCGCACCCTGAAGGGGGAGCCGGACGTGCAGATGGAAGCCCTTTGCGCGGAGCTTGAAGGTGTGGAGGGGCTGGAGGCTTTCCCGCTCATCGTCGTCTGCGATGACAGCCGCTTCACGGCGGCGGAGCTGAACAACTTCCTCTGGGTCACCTTCACCCGGTCGGACCCCGCCGCGGACATCTACGGAGTCGGCGCGAGCACCGTCTGCAAGCAGTGGGGGTGCCGCGGCCCCCTGATCATCGACGCGCGGATCAAGCCGCACCACGCGCCGCCGCTGATCGAAGACCCGGCGGTGGAGAAAAGGGTGGACCAGCTGGCGGCGCCGGGCGGGCCGCTGCACGGGTTGTATTAACCAAACCGCCTCACGCAAAGACGCAAAGACGCGAAGAAAGAAGAGGGCAAGCCAAAGCAGCGGCTTGTTTTTCCTGGCGCCTTTGCGGCTTTGCGTGACCGCGATTTTGACTTTGGAGTAACGGTGGCGAAGGAAAGACTGGACAAGCTGGTCATGGAACGGGGGCTCGCGCCTTCGCGGGAGAGGGCCAAGGCGCTCATCATGGCGGGACAGGTGGTGGTGGATGATCACCTCGCGGACAAGGCGGGGCTCATGGTGCCGCTGGAGGCGGAAATCCGCCTGAAGGGTGAGCCGCTTCCCTATGTGAGCCGGGGCGGACTCAAACTCGCCCAGGGGTTGGACCGCTTCGCCATCTGCGTGGAGGGACTCGTCGCAGTCGACGTGGGGGCGTCCACCGGCGGGTTCACCGACTGCCTCCTGCAACGCGGCGCCAGCCGGGTCTACGCGGTCGATGTCGGCTACGGCCAGCTCGCCTGGAAGCTGCGCGAAGACCCCCGCGTGGTGAACCTGGAGAAGACCAACATCAGGCACCTGGAGTCGCTGCCGGAGCTCCCGGACCTCGCCGTTATTGACGCCTCCTTCATCTCGCTGGACAAGGTGCTCCCCCCGACGCTGCGCCTCATCAAGGAGGACGCCACCGTCGTGGCGCTGATCAAGCCGCAGTTCGAGGTGGGACGCGGACAGGTCGGGAAGGGGGGCGTGGTCAGGGACGAGAAGAAGCACCAGGAGGTCGTCGACAACGTGACCGGCCTGGCCCAGGGGCTGGGGCTTTTGGTCCTCGGCGTCTGCGAGTCGCCCATCCTCGGCCCAAAGGGGAACAAGGAGTTCCTGATCCACCTGCAAAAACGCGGCAACGCCGGTCCTGTCCCGGAGCCGCCCGACGCTTGAGCGAAGCTCGAGGGTTGCACATTCAACTGGAGGAAATCATGAGCGATTGTCTGTTCTGCAAGATGGCGGAGGGTGCCATCCCGGTAAAGAAGGTGTACGAGGACGACATCCTCTTCGCCATCGAGGACATAAACCCTGTGGCACCGGTCCACATCCTCATCATCCCCAAGAAACACGTGGTCAACACCCTGGAGCTCACCCCTGCGGACGACCAGCTGATCGGCGCGGTGCACCGGGTCGCGGCGTCCCTGGCGCGGGAGCGCGGCTTCGACCAGGAGGGGTTCCGCCTGGTGAACAACAACAACGCCGGCGCCGGGCAGTCCGTCTGGCACATCCACTTCCACCTGCTGGCGGGGCGCAAGCTGGGGTGGCCTCCCGGCTAGCCGGTGCGGCGGTGGGACGGTACGAGGTGCAGATCCGGAAGGTACGGTTAAAGGAGGCTCAGATGAAGAGATTGCTCGTGTTGTTGCTCCTGCTCTACCCGCTGTCCGCTGTGGCGGAAACCTACCAGTGGACCGACGAAAGGGGTACGGTGAACTTCGCCGATGAACTGGGACAGGTCCCCAAGAAGTACCGCAAGAAGGCGAGGAGGCTGGGGGATGAAGGTGCCGCCCCCGTCGTGAACGAGGAGAGGGGTGCCGAGCCCGCCAAGGCCAAGCCGGACGAGGCACAGGCGGGGAAGAAGGTCTACGGGGGCAAGGACGAGGCCGCCTGGCGCAGGGAGTTCCTGCAGGCCGAGTTCAACCTGAAGAACGCGGAATCGGACCTGGCCACCCTCAAGGGGAGGCTCTCCGACACCTCGCGCATGAACCGATCCGACTACCTCTCCATTCAGAACAGCATCAGGTATGCCGAGGACCGGGTCCAGGCGCAGCAGAAAAGGCTCGACCAGTTGCGCGAGACCGCGGACCGTCTCGGCGTCCCTCAAGACTTCAGAAAGTAGCTCCCGTTTCCGTCGGCTCTATTAGCGATGCGTGTTTTTCCACCTTAAAGCTCTTCCCCGAAGGAGGGGACTGGCTCCGCCAGGTGCCTGTCCCCTTGTGCTTGGGCAGGTGGCTGAGCTGAAAGGAGCGTTCCGCTAGAGGGACAGGCACCTGACGGAGCCAGTCCCTTCTGCCGTGGGCCCCGAGTCGGGCACAATAACTATCACCTTGGAGAATGCAGCATGATCTTCCCGAACATCGACCCGGTCTTCCTGCGCCTGGGACCGCTGGAATTCCGCTGGTACGGTCTCATGTACATCTGCGGCTTCGTCGCCGCCTACTTCATCATCCTCTCCGGGGTGAAGCGAAAGGGGATCCCCCTGAACCGGGACCAGGTCGCCGACCTGATCTTCACCGTGGCGGTGGGGGTGATCCTTGGGGGACGGCTGGGGTACATCCTGTTCTACAACTTCGCCTTCTACCTCGCCCACCCGCTCAAGCTGTTCGCGGTCTGGGAGGGGGGGATGTCCTTCCACGGCGGGCTGATCGGCGCGCTGGTGGCGAGCTTCTACTTCATCAGGAAGTTCAGGCTGAGCTTCTACCCCCTGGCCGACGTCGGCTTCCTCGCCGCTCCGGTGGGGCTTGGGTTCGGACGGATCGGCAACTTCATCAACGGCGAACTCTACGGGCGCGTCACCGACCTCCCCTGGGGGATCGTCTTCCCCACCGGCGGGCCGCTGCCACGCCATCCGTCGCAGCTCTACGAGGCGTTTCTCGAGGGGCCTCTCATGTTCCTGATCCTGTACCTGGTCTCGAAAAAGGTGCCGCGCGACGGCGTGGTGGTCTGGTCCTTCATCGCGCTGTACGGCCTGTTCCGGTTCCTGGTGGAATTCGTCAGGCAGCCCGATGAGCAGATCGGATTCGTGCTCGGGGGATTCTCGATGGGGCAGATGCTGAGTTTGCCGATGTTCCTGCTGGGCGCGGCGATGGTGGTCCACCGCTACAGGCGGGGATAGATCTTCAGGAGAGCTTCTTTTTCATCTCCAGCATGTTTTCCTTGCAGTTCTTACGGTAGGCGACCGAGTCCATCAGGGTCCGGATCAGGAAGATTCCCCGCCCCCGGTCCTCCAACTCCTCGAAGTTGGGGGCCGGGATGGCGTTGATGTCGAACCCCTGCCCGTCGTCGTAGACCCTGATGGTGAGGTCGTCCCGGTGCAGGGTGATGACGATGCGCACCAGCTTCTCCGGCTCCTTGGGACCGGCGTGCTTGATGGCGTTCACCATCGCCTCGGTGAGGACCAGGTTCAGATGGTAGGCGAGGACCTCCTTGTCGCCGCTGTAACGCTCCAGCTCCCGGGCGATGTCCTCACCGATCTTCCCGATAAGACTCAGGTACCTGGTCTTGTTGGGAACCTTTATGTCGACCTCGATCGTGTTTTCCATCTGACGCCTCGCTTTGCCGCCTCCCGACCCGCTAGGACTGAAAGTTCTCCACCGCCTCCACCGTGGAAGGAAAGATCTCGAACACCCGGTGCAGGCGGGTCAGCTCGAACATCGACTTGACCTGGGACTGCAGCGAGGAAAGTTTCAAGTTCCCCTGGTGCGAGATCGCGTTCTTGAACCCCGAAACCAGCGCGCCCAGCCCGGAACTGTCGATAAAACGAACATCCTTCAGGTCCACCAGAACGTTCTTCTTGCCGTCCTCGAAAAGCTTCTGTACCGCGCTCTTAAGCTCGGTCGAATTGTGCGCGTCCAGCCTTTCCTCCTTGACGTATATGATTACAACGTCGTTCCTCGTCTCGCTCGCCAGGTTCATAACCATCTCCTTGTATTGAGGTCCGTACGGTATACAGCCACGTTCATTGTGCAATAAGTGCCGACATTTAGCAAGTGGTGCCCGGCGCGGTTCAGTCAACTTTCATGACGACCATCGATATGTCGTCCTGTAAAGGTTGCGGCCAGGCGTAGGAGGAGACCTCCGAGAGCACCTTCTCGATCAACTCCTCGGGGTCCCGGTCCGAAAGGGGGGAGAGCAGCTCGCAAAGCCTCGGGATGCCGAACAGTTCGCCCGCCTGGTTCTCCGCCTCGATGATCCCGTCGGTGTAGATGAAGAGGAGGTCGCCCGCCTGCAGCGAGATCCTTTGCTCCTCGAACACGACCTTTCGTTCCACCCCGAGGATGAGCCCCTCGGCGTCGAGTTCGGTCCAGCTCCCGGCCCGGAACAAAAGGGGGCGGGTGTGGCCGGCGTTGGCGTACCTGAGCATCCGGGTCGCGCTGTCGTACCTCGCGCAGAACATGGTGATGAAAAGCTCGGCGCCGGTCAGGTCATCGTAGAGGAGTTCGTTCAAGAGGGTCAGAAGGTCGCGGGCCGAGCGGGGCTCCTTGATCTGGGCCCTCAGCACGCTGCGGGTCTCCACCATGATGAGGGCAGCACCCACGCTGTGCCCCGAGACGTCGGCCATGACTAGGTCGACCACCTGTCGCTCGCGCTCGAAGAAGTCGTAGTAGTCGCCACCGACGTGGGCCGCGGGGACGCAGCGGCAGGCGATGCTGACCCCCGGCAGCGTCGGGGGCTTCTCGGGGAGGAGCGAGAGCTGGATCTGCTTGGCGAGCTCCAGGTCGCGGGTGACCCGCGCGTTTTCCAGGAGCGCCGCCTCCTTCTGGCGCCGCTCCTTCTCCTTCGCCTCGCGCTCCTCGACGATCCGCACCGCTTGGGCCAGCTGTCCGGCGAGACTCTCCAAGAGCTCCACGAACTGCTCGGTGAAAAGACCCACGATGGAGCGGGAGAAGACCGAGAGTATCCCCACGGGGTTCGCCCCCTCGCTGACGATGGGGATGTGGGCGAAGGACTTGATCCCCTCCCTGCGGAAGATCTCCTTGGCGATCGGCTTGGTGATGAAGGTGGTGTCGTTGAAGAACTCGGTGCGGCACCCGAGGAAGGCTTCCCCTACGTGGGTGTCGATCTCAAGCAGGCGGTCCTCGGCGGTGAGCCGCTCGCCGCCGATGCCGCGGAAACAGCGCACCTGCAGCACCGATTCATCGTTCAAGAGCCGGATCACGGCGAGGTCGAGCTTGAACTCGCGCAGCAGCAGCTCGAGAAGGTCCCCCATGATGATGTCCAGCTCCAGGGAGCGGTTCATGATCATGGAGGCGCGCAGCCGGACGAAGAGGGCCTCCCGGCTCTGGTCCCGCGAGGTGCGCACCGTTGAGAAAATGTCGAAGACCGGTTCCATGCGCGAACCGATGTCGGAGAGGAAACTCTCGACCACGGCGCCTGCCGCCGCCCCGCCGAGCGAACCCGCGAGGGTCTTTTCCACGAAGCGCTTCAGGTTGGGAAGCTCGAACTCGGACACCCCCCCCTTGCTGTCGATCTCGCGGTCCCCCAGGTAGTCGGTGATGGCGGCGTTGGCCTGCTGCTCGCCGATGAACTTGGTCATGAGGTTGACGAACTGCACGATGGTGACCGGTTTGGAAAGGCGCTTGGTCTCCCAGTGGGGGGTGGCGCTCTCCGGGGTGAAGACGCTGACGAAGCGGTTCACCTGCTCGCGCTCCTTCTCTCCCTGGCCCAGCAGAATGGAGAGGGAAAGGTAGGCGGCGATGTTCATGAACATGCTCCAGAACAGCGTGTGGGTGTACGGGTCCAGCCCGGTCAGCCCGAAGAGTTCCTGGGGGCGCAAAAGCGCGATGCCGAAGGGGCCGTCGAGCAGGAAGTCGCTCGGCTCGCCGCCGGCCCGCAAAAGCGAAGGGAGCAACAGCGTGTAGAACCAGACCGCGAACCCGGCGAGGAGCCCCACGATGGCGCCGGCCTTGTTGCCGCGCGGCCAGTAGAGCCCGCCCACCAGCGCCGGGGCGAACTGTATCGCGGCGGAGAAGGAGATGAGCCCCATGTTGGCCAGCATGTAACTTTCACCGACGACGCTCTGGTACAGGTATCCGAGGAGGATGACCAGCACGATCCCGAAGCGTTTCAGGTTGATGAGCAGCTGGGGGAACCAGGTGCGCGGCTTGAGCCTGATCACCACGGGGAGCAGCACGTGGTTCAGGAGCATGGTGGAGACGGCGATGGACTCCACCATCACCATCCCCGCCGAGGCGGAGAACCCACCCAGGAAAGCGACCAGCGCGATCCAGGGGTAACCAAGCTGCATGGGAAGGGTGAGCACGAAGTAGTCGGCCTGGGTGCTGTTGCCGTTCATGAGGATGCCGGCCAGGGCAATCGGCATCACGAAAAGGTTCATCAGGAACATGTAGGCGGGGAAGCGCCAGGACGCGGTGTTCAGGTGCGACTCGTGCGCGTTTTCCAGCACCATGATCTGGAACTGGCGCGGCAGGAGCATCACGGCCCCCATGGAGAGGGTGAGGATGCTGAACATGGAGGCGTAGGAGTTGTCGCCGCGCTCGCCCAGGGTGGTGAGCCGCGCCAAAAGCTGCGGGTCCTTCTGATGCAGCCGCTGGAAGATGTCCCCCATGCCGTTGAAGGCGATGTAGGTGATGCAGACGCCGACGGTGAGCATGGCCATGAGCTTCACCAGCGACTCGAGTGCGATGGCGGCGACGAGGCCGTCGTGGCGCTCGGTGGAAATCAGGTGCCGCGCGCCGAAGAGGACGCTGAACACGGCCAGAAAGATCGCGGTGAAGAGCCCCGGGTGGGGGGAGGGGATGTAGACGCGGTCCATGAAGCCGACGTGGAAATCGTGGTACCCGGTGATGATGGTGAACGAGGTGGAAACGGCCTTCAACTGCAGGGCGATGTAGGGCATCACCCCCATGAGGGTGATCACGGTGATGATCGCGCCGAGCCACTGGGACGACCCGTAGCGGGAGCTGATGAAGTCGGCGATGGAGGTGATGTTGTTTTCCTTGGAGATCCTCACCATCTTCTTGAGCAGGAACCACCAGGAGAAGGCGGTGAGGGTGGGGCCAAGGTAGACCGGGAGGAAGTCTATGCCGGTGGTCGCCGCCTTGCCGACCGAGCCGTAGAAGGTCCAGGAGGTGGCGTAGACGGCGATGGAAAGGGCATAGACCCAGGCGTTGGCGGTGACGCTGCGGCCGGCCTTCTGGCGCTGGTCGGCGTAGTAGGCGACCAGGAACAGGAAGGCTATGTAGAGCAGGGCCGTGCCCCACACCCAGTTGACATCCAGCATTACATATGCCCCCTGGTGTCGCTGTCCTTGCGGGCCGCCCGGCTGAACAGGTAGACGATGAAGATGGAGAACACCCAGCCGGTCAGCAGGTAGAGGTAGAGCAGCGGGATCCCAAAGGGGAGGGTCGGCTTGTTGAAGATGCTTATGAAGGGGTAGTTCATCATCACCATGCCGAGGACGAAGCAGATCACCCAGGTATCCTTCAGTTTGAGCCGGTGCAGCACCAGTTGTTTCAATTTGGTGATCATGTCAGTAACCCCATAGCTGCGTATACGCGGTCCGCCTCGTCCCAAACCGGGAGCGTGCTGTCGAGGAGCAGGGATTCCCCCGGCTCGGGGAACTCGAATTCCCCGCGTTGAAGCTGGTACTGTTCCCACCGCGCGTCGGACACCTCGGCGGGATCGTGCCTGCGCCGCTCCAGACGCTCGCGGACGACCGCTTCCGGACAGCGCGTCTCGACGACCATGAAGGGAACCCCCAGCCGCGCTGCCAACCCCCGGAACAGTTCCCGGTCGGCGCGCCGCTTGAACGTCGCGTCCACCACGACCCCCCTGCCGCCGGAAAGCGTACGCTCCGCCGCGTCGAGGAGCGCGCCGTAGGTGGCGCGGTCCATCCGGTCGTTGTAGATCCCTTCCCGGTACCCCCCGTTTTCGGCGCGGCCGGCAGACGGTATCCCTGCCAGCTCCTTGCGAACCAGGTCGGAGCGTGTGAGGTCGAGCCCCAGCTCGCGGCTCAGCTCGCCTGCCAGACTGCTTTTGCCGCTGCCGCTCAGCCCGCAGGTGAGGATGAGGGTCGGGGTGAGCCTCCCCCTGAGGGTGTAGCCGCGGGCCAGGCGGAAATAGCGCCTCGCGGCGGCGTGAAGGGCCGCGCTCTCTTGCGCGCTCTGCCCCGGCTGGGCGAGACGCAGGCTGGTCACCTTGCCGCGCACGAAGGCGCGCTGCGCCTGGTAGAAGTGAAGCAGCGGCGCCATGCCCCGGTCGCCGCTCGCCTCGCAGTAGGCCGCCAGCAGTTCCCGGGCCAGGGGGGCGCGCCCGGCGTACTCCAGGTCCATGAGGAGGAAGGCGAGGTCGGCGGCGGTGTCGATGTAGCGGAACTCGTCGTTGAACTCGATGCAGTCGAAGATGCAGACCGGGTCGGTGAGGCAGATATTGCCGGAATGGAGGTCGCCGTCGCACTCCCTGATGAAGCCGCCGGCGATGCGTTCGCGAAACAGGGAGTCGTTGGCGGCCAGGAAGGCGGCGACCCATTGGCGGATTTCCGCCAGTTCACCCTCCTGCAGCGTGCTGCCGATGAACGGGGCGCTCTGGCGGAAGTTCTGCTCCCAGTTCCCGGCGATCCTGCCGGGTGCCGCGCAGGCGTCGATCTGCGGACCGCGGGCCGCCCCGGCGTGAAAGGCCGCCACGGCCTTGGCGATGCGGACCATGTCGGAGGCGCCGCCCCCCCCCTCGTGGAGGAGCCGGTCCAGCATACGCTCCTCGGGGAGGCGCCGCATCTTGACGGCGTAGTCGATGACCTTGCCGCCGCCTGTGAAACCGGCTCCATGCGGCGTTTCGCGCAGCTCCACGACTCCCAGGTAAACCTCCGGGCACAGGCGGCGGTTCAGGCGCACCTCCTCGCCGCAGTAAAAGCGGCGCCGGTCCAGGGTGGTGAAATCGAGAAAGCCGAAGTCGACGGCCTTTTTCACCTTGTATACGAAGTGGTCGGTGATGAAGATATAGGAGACGTGGGTTTCGATCAGGCGCACCTCTGCCGTGGGCTCGGGGTAGGCCGCTGCTTCAAGTAACGATTTTATAAGCTTTTGATCCATCGTTTTACCGATAAGCCGATGATTTCACTTGAGAATAGTATCATACCGCATTTGAGGCGCAACACTCTAAAATGCATCTAAATGTTGTTTGACGCTGCTACCTATTTATGCTAGCTTTCATGTAGTTAACCGCGCCACCCCGGATACTGTATCCCACCGGGGTGCCGCGTTTTTTAGATTTTGCCCGAAATCTACCCAATCCACAGGTAACCCATGACCAAGAAGTGTCTAGCGCTCCTTTTCCTGCCCCTGCTGATCAACGCCTGCGCCACCACCGAACACGCTTCGGAGACACCGCCGCTCGCCGACCTCGGCGCCATCATCGCGCCGACCCCTCCCCCGGGGGCGGGCAAGAACCTGTCGCTGTTCGCCGAGGCGCGGATGCGCGCGGCCGAAGGGGACCAGGAGGGTGCGCTGCTTCTGCTGCGCGAGGCGATGGCCGCCGATCCCGGCTCCGCTTTCCTGCATAACGCGGCCGCACAGATCTACCTGCAGCAAAACCGCCCCGAGGACGCGCTCACCGAGTGCCAGGCCGCCATCGCCATCGATCCCGCTTCGCTTCAGTCCGAGCTGCTGTGCGGCAACATACTGATGAGCCTGCAGCGGGAGAAGGAAGCGGTCCAGCACTACAAGAGGGTGATCGAGCTCGACCCGACCAAGGAAGAGGTCTACCTGCACATCGCCATCTACTACCTGAAGAACTTCGAGTACGAGCAGGCCGTGGACACGCTGAAGGCGCTGGTGAAGGCCTCCCCCGACTCTGCCCTGGGGTACTACTACCTCGCCAAGACCTACGAGCAGATGAAACTCCCCAAGGAGGCGCTCGCCTACTACAAGAAGGCGGTCGAGCTGAAGCCCGATTTCGAACAGGCCCTGATCGAGATGGGGATCTCCCAGGAGACCCAGGGGCTGATACCCGACGCCATCGACAGCTACAAGGATCTCCTCGAGATCAACCCCAACAACGCCAACGTCGTTCAGCACCTGGCGCAGCTCTACATCCAGCAGAAGCGCCTCGAGGAGGCCCTCGCCCTCCTGCAGCAAAAGGGGGGGAAGTCGCTGGAGACCTCGCGCAAGATCGGGCTGCTGCTGCTCGAACTCGAGCGTTACGACGAGGCGATCAAGACCTTCCAGGACATCCTCAAGGCCGAGCCCGACGCGCAGCAGGTCCGCTTCTACCTCGCCTCCGCCTACGAGGAGAAGGAGGACGTGGACCAGGCGATCAACGAGTTCAGGCAGATCTCCCGCGATTCCCCGTACTACCTGGATTCCCTCGGGCACATGGCCTACCTGTACAAGGAGAAGGGGCAGCCTGAGAAGGGAATCGCGCTGCTGCTGCGGGAGATCGGGGAGCAGCCCTCCCGTATCGAGCCCTACCTGCACCTGGCAGGCTTCTACGAATCGATGGAGCAGTACCAGCGGGGCATCGACACGCTCAAGTCCATGGACATAAAGATGCAGTCCGATCCGCGCGTGCTGTTCCGGCTGGGGATTCTCTACGACAAGATGGGGCAGAAGGAGCTTTCCGTCAGCATGATGAAGAAGGTGCTGGAGGTGACCCCCGAAGACCCGCAGGCGCTCAACTACCTTGGCTACACCTACGCGGAGATGGGGGAGAACCTGGAGGAGGCGCTCACCTACCTGAAGAAGGCAGTGAGCCTCAGGCCGGATGACGGCTTCATCCTGGACAGCCTTGGGTGGACCTACTTCAAGCTCAAGCGCTACAACGACGCGATCGCGCAGCTGGAGCGGGCAGCCGAGCTTTCGGAAGGGGATGCCACCGTCGTTGGACACCTCGCCGACGTCTACTGCGCCACCCGGGCCTTCAAGAAGGCGCTGCCGCTCTACAAGAAGCTGCAGAAGATGGAGCCCGAGCAGAGCGCCGAGCTCGCCGAGAAGATCAAGCGCTGCCGACAGGAAGCCGGTGAGAAATGATCCTGGCCCGAATCCTTTGCCTCCTGCTCCTCCTGATGTGCGCCGCCTGCGGCCAGGATGCGCCCTGGAATAAGGTGCAGGCGCAGGGGGGGAAGGGTGCGCAGTTCGTCACCGGCAGTATCGGCGAGCCTTCCACCCTGATACCCATCCTCGCCTCCGACAGCGCTTCCAGTGACATCGCGGGGCTGGTCTACAACGGGCTGGTGCGCTACGACAAGAACCTGAAGCTTGAAGGGGACCTGGCCGAGTCGTGGGACGTTTCCGGGGACGGGCTCCAGATCACCTTCCATCTGCGCCGCGGGGTGAAGTGGCACGACGGCCATGACTTCACCTCGCGCGACGTGCTCTACACCTACCGCGTCACCGTCGATCCCAAGACCCCGACCGCATACGCCGAGGATTTCAAGCAGGTGCAGAGCGCCCAGGCACCCGACCCGTACACCTTCCGGGTCAGCTACGCGAAACCCTTCGCACCCGCGCTCGCCTCCTGGGGGATGCCGATCCTTCCCGCGCACCTCCTCGAAGGTAAGGACATCACCAAGAGCCCGCTTTCGCGAAACCCGGTCGGCACTGGCCCGTACATCTTCAAGGAATGGGTCCCCGGGCAGCGACTCGCGCTGGAGGCCAATCCCAATTACTGGGAAGGGGCGCCGCACCTCTCCCGCTACGTCTACCGCATCATCCCCGACAACTCGACCATGTACATGGAGCTCAAGGCGGGGGGAGTGGACATGATGGGGCTCTCCCCGGTGCAGTACCAGCGCCAGACCACGAGCAGGCAGTTCCTGGAGCGCTTCAACAAGTACCGCTACCCGGCCTCGGCCTACACCTACCTCGGCTACAACCTGCGGCTGCCCATGTTCCAGGACGTCAGGGTGCGCCGGGCCATCACCTGCGCCATCAACAAGGAAGAGATCATCCAGGGGGTGCTGCTCGGCATGGGGCAGATCGCCCACGGCCCCTACAAGCCCGGCACCTGGGCCTACAAGGCCAAGGTGGAGAACGACCCCGGCTACGATCCGGCACGTGCCAAGGCCCTCCTGGAGGAGGCGGGGTACCGCATGGGGGGGGATGGCATCATGGCGAGGGGGGGCAAGCCGCTCAGCTTCACCATCATGACCAACCAGGGGAACGACCAGCGCCTCAAATGCGCGCAGATCATCCAGATGCGCCTGAGGCAGGTCGGCATCGACGTGAAGATCCGGGTGATGGAGTGGGCTTCCTTTTTGACCAACTTCATCGACAAGGGGAAGTTCGACGCCGTGCTCATGGGATGGACCATCTCCCAGGACCCCGACCTCTACGACGTCTGGCACTCCTCGAAGACCGGCCCCAAGGAGTTGAACTTCATCCACTATCTGAACCCCGAGCTGGACCGGCTCATCGTCGAGGGGCGCGGCACCTTCGATATGGCGAAGCGGCGCGACTGCTACTACAGGATCCAGGAGATCCTCGCCAAGGACCAGCCGTACACGTTCCTTTACGTGCCCGACGCGCTGCCGGTGGTCACTTCGAGGATCAAGGGGATAGAGCCTGCTCCCGCGGGGATCATGCACAACTTCATCAAGTGGTATGTGGAGTAGGGAAACCGGGCAACGAAAGATTGGTTGCCGATAGTCCTCCGCAGCATATGTTCCACATCCCCTCTCCCTCAGGGAGAGGGTCAGGGTGAGGGGGGCGTTGAATAGACATCCCTCACCCGCCCTTCGGGCACCCTCTCCCTCAGGGAGAGGGGATCTTCCGGGGGCAGTTGTTAAACGGGCATTGAAAGCACGGCGACTACTGCAGCTACTAGACTACTGCAGCTACTACTTTAGGGATCTATGGCCAATTACCTGATCAAACGGATACTCATGCTGATCCCGCTGCTCTTGGGGATCACGCTGATTACCTTCACGGTGATCCATCTCGCTCCGGGGGAACCCGTGGAGATGCAGACGGCGATGAGTCCCAAGGCTTCGGCCGCGTCGCGGGCCCGGCTGCGGGAGTTCTACGGCCTGGACAAGCCGCTGCACGTGCAGTACGGGATGTGGCTCTCCAACCTCTCGCGGCTCGATTTCGGCCGCTCCTTCGCGCCGGACAACCGGCCGGTGCTGGACAAGATCAAGGAGAGGATCCCGATCACCATCTCGCTCAACGTGGTCGCCCTGATCCTGGAGTTCGGCCTCGCGCTCCCCATCGGCATCATGGCCGCCGTGCACCGTGACACCCTGCTGGACCGCGCCATCTCGGTCTTCGTCTTCGTCGGGTTCGCCGTGCCCACCTTCTGGCTGGCCCTTTTGTGCATGTACCTCTTCGGGGTGAAGCTCTCCTGGCTTCCCATCTCCGGCATCCACTCGCTGGGGAGCGACCACTGGTCCTGGTGGTGGCGCACCCTCGACCTCGCAAGACACCTGGTGCTCCCGATCTCCATCGCCACGTTCGGGAGCCTGGCGGGGCTCTCCCGCTACATGCGCTCCACGATGATCGAGGTCCTGTCGCAGGACTACATCACGACGGCGCGGGCCAAGGGGGTGCGGGAGCGGGTCATCATCTACCGGCACGCCCTGAAAAACGCGCTCCTTCCGGTGATCACTCTGCTCGGCTTCTCGCTTCCGGCCCTGATCGGCGGCAGCGTCATTTTCGAGACCATCTTCTCCATCCCCGGCATGGGGCAGCTTTTCTACCAGGGCGTCATGGCGCGCGACTACCCGCTGGTGATGGGCATCCTCGTCATCGGCGCCTGCCTGACCCTGGTCGGCAACCTGCTGGCCGACCTCTGCTACGCCGTCGCCGATCCGCGCATCCGGCATGGGAGGGGATGATGAGTGTTCGGGGGTGCCATGCGTGACCAGGTAAGCAGCCCGCTCCGCGAGTTCTGGCAGCGCTTCACGGCCAACCGTTTCGCTACGGGGGGGCTGGTCGTGATCGTGGTCCTGTTCCTGCTGTCCCTGGCGGCTGGAGTGGTGACGCCGTACCGGCCGGACACCATCGACGCCTGGCACGTGCTTTTGCCCCCTTCCGCCAGCCACTGGTTCGGGACGGACGAGTTGGGGCGCGACGTGTTCACCCGTGTCGTGTACGGCGCGAGGGTATCGCTCAAGGTAGGCTTCGTCGCGGTCGGCATCGCGGTGGTCATCGGCACGGTTATCGGTCTTTTCGCCGGTTTTTACGGCGGGTGGATCGATTCGGTCCTGATGCGGCTGGTCGACATCATGCTCTGCTTCCCGACCTTCTTCCTGATCCTCGCCGTGATCGCCATGCTGGAGCCTTCCATCTGGTACATCATGGTGATCATCGGCCTCACCGGCTGGATGGGGGTGGCGCGCCTGGTGCGCGCGGAGGTGCTTTCGCTGAAGAGCCGTGACTTCATCCTGGCGGCGCGGGTGCTGGGAGCTTCGGATCTGCGCATCATCTTCCGGCACATCCTTCCCAACGCGCTGTCTCCGGTGCTGGTTTCGGCGACGCTCGGGGTGGCCGGTGCCATCCTCACCGAGTCCGCGCTCTCATTCTTGGGAATCGGCGTGCAGCCGCCGACGCCAAGCTGGGGCAACATCCTGACCTCGGGCAAGGACTACATCGAGTTCGCCTGGTGGCTCTCGCTGTTCCCGGGGGTGGCCATCCTGGTCACCGTGCTTTCCTACAACCTGGTGGGGGAGGGGATCCGCGACGCGCTCGACCCGAGAAGGCAGTAAGAGGCAGAAACCGCTCAGGCTTCGAGTTCAACGTTCCGGATCGCGAGCTGGCCGTGGTGAGGGCGCCCCGACGGCTGACTCATCGGGTGGCCTGGCAGGTGAGAGCGGCAGGGGGGCACGCTCTGCAGGCGCCACCATTACGGTGAGGCCGCAGGCGTGGCAATGAGGGCCTCCTTAAACGCAGAACGCTGAACGTTGAACATCTTTTTTAGACAAGAGGATTTCATGGCTGAACTTTGTGAAGAGGCATTCGACGTACTGAAGGTTGATAAAAGGGATTTCGTGCCGACGACCCTCGAGGACGAGGTGCGGGTGGATAAGCTGTGCAGCGATCTGCTGCACCGTTTTTACGAAGAGCTGCAGCAGACAGGGATGACGCCGGAGCAGGCGACGGCCTTGGCCGGCGCGGCGGACTATTTCACCCGCGATTTCGTGGTTTCCATCAAGGGACGCAGCATCTTCGATGAGCGCGCGGGGATCGTGCGCCAGTTCGCCGGCAACTGGTACATCGTCAACACGATGGAGCCGCTGGCGTCCGAGATCGAGGGGTACCTGGCGGGGATCCGTGAGTTCTACCGCTTCCTGTTCGGCCACCAGCTCATCTCGCTCAAGTTCCTGCAGGCCATCGAGGCGGAGTGCGCGGAACTCGATTTCTACGCGGGGCGCATCGAGTCGTTCTGGGATATCGTGGGGGACGGGTACCACGCCTGGGAGAGGGAGTGCACGCTGAAGGACTAGAGCGGCGCAACGGTTCCGTTCGACGCTCGACGTTCGACGTGTCTTTCCCTCCGGGCCGTCGGGTTGGCCGGTAGCGGCGGTGACTGTGGTGCCGGCGGGGCTGGGCGAATGTTTATTCGCCCCTACATTTCCTGCCGCCACAGGGGCGAATGATCATTGCCCTGACGCTGCACCGCATCTCCGCGGAACTCGCCTGCGTCGCTGCATCTGCTAGAAACCGTACCTGCTAGAAACCGCACCTGCTGGATAACCGCACCTGCTGGATAACCGCACCTGCTGGATAACCGCACCTGCTGGATAACCGCACCTGCTGGATAACCGCACCTGCTAAAAACCGCACCTGCTATCGCTACATGGAGCCTTCCCGTTTGAATGACCTCGTCACGCATGTCCGCTCGCAACATCTCTTCTCGCCGGGCGAGACCGTGGTGGTCGCCGTCTCGGGAGGGGCGGATTCGGTCGCTCTCCTCGACATCCTGACCCGGCTCGACGACGAACGCCTGGACCTGGTGGTCGCCCACCTGAACCACTGCCTGCGCGGCGCCGAATCGGACGGCGACGAGAAATTCGTCTCTGACCTCGCCACCCGCTACCATCTCCCCTTTGTCGCCATCCGCGTCGATGTCGCTTCCTTCGCCATCGCGGAAGGGTTTTCCCTGGAGGACGCGGGACGGCAGGCCCGCTACGCTTTCTTCCACGAGGTGGCCAGACGCCGCGGCGCCACCAGCATCGCGGTGGCGCACCACTTGGACGACCAGGCTGAGACGGTGCTGATCCGGTTGCTGCGCGGCGCCGGCGGCACGGGGCTGAGCGCGATGGCGGCCAGCGGCGACAACCTCATCAAGCGGCCGCTGTTGCAGATAAGCCGCGCCGAGCTCGAGCACTACTTGAAGAGCCGCGGTTTAAGCTGGCGGACGGACTCGACCAACGCAGACACCGCCATCCTGCGCAACAGCATCCGCCACGAACTGATTCCCACCCTCAGAAAGTACAATCCCAGGATCAGCGAGCGGCTCGCCGCCACGGCCGAGATCCTCGCGGCGGATGAGGAACTCCTGGCACATCTGACCGGCAGCGCCTTCGACCGGCTCGCCCGCGTCGACAACGACAAGGTCATTTTCGGGATCGAGGCGCTGCTCAAAGAGCACCGCGGGCTGCGCCTGCGCCTGTACCGCCACGGCCTTCACGAACTACGCGGGGACCTGATGCGCATCGCACTCACGCACCTGGATGCGATCGACCGCCTCGCCCGTTCCAGCCGCCCCAACGCGAGCCTCAAACTCCCGGGGGCGTTGCGCGTGGAGCGCTGCTATGACCGGCTCAGCTTCACCTGTGCCGCGCCGCCTGTCGCGCAACGCTGGGAACATGTGGTGACGGGCGAGGGGAGCCATCTTCTGCCCAACGGCATGACGCTCACGGTGCGGCTGGTGCCGCCTCCGCAAGATCCGGCAACCGGGTCCCAAAAGCTCGCCTACCTCTCGGCCGAGGGGGCGCCATTCCCCTGGCTGGTGCGCCCCTTCACTCCCGGCGACCGCTTCACGCCCCTTGGTATGACCGGGTCGCAGAAGGTGAAGGAACTTTTCATCAACGAAAAACTGCCACTTCATGAGCGCAGCCGCGTGCCGCTCGTTTTCAGCGCAGGTGAGATCGTCTGGGTGGCGGGTGTGAGGCTCGGGGAGAGGGGACGGGTAACTCCCGCGACTGGCGCGGTTTTACGGGTGGAAATTCTTGAAATCACACCTTAAAGCTCTTGTCAACCAGCACCCTTTATGGTAATCCTTTTTACTCATTTGAACGCTTTTTTCTTCGTTCTCATAAGGAAGCGGGGGATGGCGACCGTTCAACCAGGCACCAGGCTTTCTGTGTCATCGCATAACAGAGACAGATCCAGTGCTTGCAGCATACCGACTGATCGGGAGGAAACTTGAATCAATTCTATAAGAACCTGGCACTCTGGCTCGTGATCAGCTTGATGATGATCCTGTTGTTCAACCTGTTCAACAAGCCGAAGCCGACCCAGGAAAAACTGGACTACAGCGATTTCATCGAGGCGGTGGAAACCGGCAAAGTGAAGAACGTGAACCGCCCGGTGGCCTCGGTGATCATCCAGGGCAACGAGATCATCGGCAAGTTCGCCGACGGCAAGGAGTTCAGGACCTTCAAGCCGGCCGACGCCAACCTGACCGACAAGCTGATCGAGAAGAAGATCGTGGTTTCCGCACGGCCCGAGGAGGAGCGCTTCTCCTGGTTCTCGCTGCTGGTGTCCTGGTTCCCCATCATCTTCCTCGTTGCGGTGTGGATTTTCTTCATGCGCCAGATGCAGGGGGGCGGCGGCAAGGCGATGGCCTTCGGCAAGAGCCGCGCGAAGCTTCTGACCGAGGCGCAGGGACGCGTGACCTTCGAGGACGTGGCCGGCATCGAGGAGGCCAAGGACGAACTGGAAGAGATCATCAACTTCCTGAAGGACCCGAAGAAGTTCACCAAACTCGGCGGCCGCATCCCGAAAGGCGTCCTGCTCATGGGCCCTCCGGGCACCGGTAAGACCCTGCTGGCTCGCGCCATCGCGGGGGAGGCCGGCGTTCCCTTCTTCTCTATCTCCGGTTCCGACTTCGTCGAGATGTTCGTCGGCGTGGGCGCCTCCCGCGTCCGCGACCTGTTCGTGCAGGGGAAGAAGAGCGCTCCGTGCATCATCTTCATCGACGAGATCGACGCCGTCGGCCGTCACCGCGGCGCCGGTCTTGGCGGCGGTCACGACGAGCGCGAGCAGACCCTGAACCAGCTTCTGGTCGAGATGGACGGCTTCGAGTCCAACGAGGGTGTCATCCTCATCGCCGCGACCAACCGCCCCGACGTCCTTGACCCGGCGCTGCTCCGCCCAGGCCGCTTCGACCGCCAGGTCGTGGTGCCCCGCCCCGACGTGAAAGGGCGTGAGATGATCCTCAAGGTGCATTGCAAGAAGACCCCGCTCGCCCCGGACGTCGATCTCGGCGTCGTTGCCCGCGGCACACCGGGCTTCTCCGGAGCAGACCTCTCCAATGTGGTCAACGAGGCCGCGCTCCTCGCTGCCCGCAAGGAAAAGAGCATGGTCGAGATGATCGACTTCGACGATGC
Organism: Geomonas subterranea; assembly: GCF_019063845.1. Taxonomy (NCBI): domain Bacteria; kingdom Pseudomonadati; phylum Thermodesulfobacteriota; class Desulfuromonadia; order Geobacterales; family Geobacteraceae; genus Geomonas; species Geomonas subterranea. The sequence continues at coordinate 1,754,806 of NZ_CP077683.1, read as the reverse complement.
GAAGGACAAGGTTCTCATGGGTGTCGAGCGCCGCTCCATGGTCATCTCCGACGAGGAGAAGAAGAACACCGCCTACCACGAGGCGGGCCATACCCTGGTCGCGAAGCTCATCCCGGGCGCGGACCCGGTGCACAAGGTCTCCATCATCCCGCGCGGGCGCGCCCTCGGCGTCACCATGCAGCTCCCGATCGAGGACAAGCACAGCTACTCCCGCGAGTCGCTTTTGGACCGCATCGCGGTGCTCCTGGGTGGCCGTGTCGCCGAGGAGATCATCTTCAACTCCATGACCACCGGCGCCGGCAACGACATCGAGCGCGCAACTGACATCGCCCGCAAGATGGTCTGCGAGTGGGGCATGAGCGAGAAGCTGGGGCCGGTTTCCTTCGGCAAGAAGGACGAGCAGATTTTCCTCGGCCGCGACATGGCGCACCAGAAGAACTACTCCGAGGCGACCGCCATCGAGATCGACCACGAGATCAGGCTCATCGTCGAGCAGAACTACGCCCGCGTGCAGGAACTCCTGAAGGCGAACCTCGACTCGCTGCACCGCATCTCCCTGGCGCTCATCGAGAAGGAAAACCTGACCGGCGAGGAGGTCGACCGCATCATCGCCGGCAAAGAGGTCTCTTCCGAGCCTGTCGCAGCCGAGTGATGATCACGGCACGCACGTGGGACCTTTCCCGCCGCTCCCTGTCCCTGGAGCGTCCGCAGATCATGGGCATTTTGAACGTGACTCCGGACTCCTTCTCGGACGGGGGGCGCTTCTTCCCGTTTGAGGCCGCCGTGGAGCGGGCCCTGGAGTTGGAGAGGGAAGGGGCCGACATCATCGATATCGGGGGCGAAAGCACCCGGCCCAACGCTCCCGCCGTCACCCTGCAGGAGGAACTGGACCGGGTGCTTCCCGTTATAGAGGCTTTGCGGGGGCGGATCGCGGTACCCATTTCGATCGATACCTACAAGGCGGAGGTGGCCAGGGCAGCCTGTGCCGCCGGGGCCGAGATCGTCAACGACGTTACCGGTCTCATGTTCGACCCGGAGATGGCCGCTGTGGTGGCCGGGGCCGACGCCGGCGTCGTGGTGATGCACACCAGGGGCATGCCGGACACCATGCAGAAAGAGACCGGCTACGACGACCTGATCGCGGACGTGAAGGATTACCTGCAACGCTCCATCGCGCTTGCCACCGGCGCCGGACTGCCGGTTGAGCGGATCGCCATCGACCCGGGCCTTGGCTTTGGCAAGAGCGTCCAGGGGAACCTGGAGCTGATCAAGCGGCTCGAGGAATTCCTGCCGCTTGGACGTCCGATCCTGATGGGCCCTTCCCGCAAATCCTTCATCGGGGCCATCACGGGGAGGGACGGGGTAGAAAGGGTGTTCGGCACCGCCGCTGCGGTCGCTATGTCGATCGTGCACGGGGCCACCATAGTACGGGTGCACGACGTGGCGGCCATGAGGGACGTCGCCCTGGTGACGCGGGCGCTCATGTAGCTCCGCCCCAGAAAAACCGGAAGCACGGCTTCCCGACGGGTGTGGATGAATTCTTTCCTGCAAAATATAGGCATACTGCGGGACCTCCTGGACCTGTCGCTCGCGATACTGATCGTCTCCAGGCTGGCGCGACTTCTCAAAGGAGTGCTCGCGCTGCGCATCCTCGCCATCCTCTCGGGACTCGTCGCCCTGCACCTGCTGGCGCGCTTCTTCTCCCTGCAGACCGTCCGGCTCATCGTCGATCTCATCCTCGCCTCGTCCGTCGTGGGGCTCGCGGTCATCTTCCAGACCGACATCCGCAGGGCGTTCGCGACGCTCGCCAGGAGCCGCACCGGGAAGGACGTCGAGATGTCCGACGTGATCGACGAACTGGTGTTCGCGGTGGCGGGACTGGCCCAGAAGAAGATCGGGGCCCTGATCGTGATCGAGCGGGCCATCTCCGTGGACAGCTACCTTGCGGTCGGGACCGACATCGACGCCAAGGTGACCAGCGAGCTGATCTCGTCGATCTTTTTGCCGTACTCCCCCATCCATGACGGCGCGGTCATCATCCAGCACGGCAAGCTGACCAAGGCGGGATGCTTCCTGCCGCTCACCCAGAACCTCGAGGTGAGTAAGAGCCTGGGAACCCGGCACCGCGCTGCGATCGGGCTTACCGAACTGGTCGACGCGGTGGTCGTCGTCGTTTCAGAGGAGACCGGCACCGCGTCGGTGATCGTCGGGGGGAAGAAGACCGACGTGATCGACATGCCCTCCCTGGGCAAGACCCTGCGACGGCTGGTGGAGCCGAGGTGGCTTAAATGACGACGCATGTCAAAGGACAGGAATGGCTCAAGGGGGTGAAGCTCCTCTCGGTGCTCCTGGCGGTTTTGATCTGGCTCAGCGTGATTGCGGAGCGCCGGGGAGAGATGCTGCTCACCGTCCCCGTGGGGCTCGACCGGATGCCTCCGGGTTTGCAGCTGGACGGCTCGGCTCCGGCCGAGGTCGAGGTGGTGGTTTCGGGGCCGAGTATCCTGCTCTTTCTGCTACCCTTCCACCAGACCCGGTGCGGCATCGATCTCGCAGGCGCGCAGCCCGGGCAGCAGCTGGTCTCGCTGAAAGAGGCTGAATTCAACCTTGACCAGGAGATCAAGGTGGTCCATGTGGCACCGGCGACAGCGACCTTTGTGTTAACTCTTAAAGAAAAATAGACACTTGCTTCTCTGCGGCCAGCTCCCTCTCACCCTTCGGGAGAGGGCCGGGGTGAGGGGCTTTGGTTCTGGACACCTGGCAGGCAGATGAGGAAACCCCTCACCCGGCCTTCGGCCACCCTCTCCCGGAGGGAGAGGGGATGTTGAGTAACGGCAAATAAATCAAATAGAGGTGAAGTGATGAAGAAGCTTTTCGGTACCGACGGGGTCCGCGGAGTGGCCAACGTCTACCCGATGACGGCGGAGATGGCCATGCAGATCGGCCGCGCCGCCGCCTACATATTCAAAAACGGCAAGAAACGCCACCGCATCGTCATCGGCAAGGACACCCGCCTTTCCGGTTACATGCTGGAGAGCGCCCTCATGGCCGGCATCTGCTCCATGGGGGTGGACGTACTCCTGGTCGGCCCGCTGCCGACCCCGGGCATCGCCAACATCACCTCGTCCATGCGCGCCGACGCGGGTGTGGTGATCTCCGCCTCGCACAACCCGTTCGAGGACAACGGCATCAAGTTCTTCTCGCGCGACGGCTTCAAGCTTCCCGACGAGACCGAGCTGATGATCGAGGAGCTGATCTTCTCCAAGCGGATCGACTCGCTGCGTCCGACGGCCAAGGAGGTGGGCAAGGCCTACCGCATCGACGACGCCCAGGGACGTTTCGTGGTCTTTTTGAAGAGCACCTTCCCGAAGGACCTCGATCTCTCCGGGTTGAAGATCGTGCTCGATTGCGCCAACGGCGCCGCGTACAAGGTGGCCCCGGCCGTCTTCGAGGAACTGGGCGCGGAGGTGATCCCGATAGGGGTGAAGCCGAACGGGACCAACATCAACGCCGACTGCGGCTCCCTGCACCCCGAGGTGATGAGCGAGGCGGTGAAGCAGTATGGCGCCGACCTGGGCATAGCGCTCGACGGTGATGCGGACCGCGTGATTTTCGTGGATGAGTACGGCAACGTGGTCGACGGCGACAAGATCATGGCGATCTGCGCGACCGACATGCTGAAGCTGGGGACCCTGAAGCACAACACCCTGGTGGCCACCGTGATGAGCAACATGGGGCTGGATATCGCCATGAAGCGCGCCGGCGGCGAGGTGATTAAAACCGCCGTAGGCGACCGTTACGTGGTAGAGGAGATGCTGAAGGGGGGGTACAACCTGGGGGCGAACAGTCCGGGCACATGATCTTCCTGGACCACAACACCACCGGCGACGGCATCCTCTCTGCCTTGCAGGTGCTCGCCATCATGCAGCGGCGCCAGAAGCGCCTCTCCGAACTCGCCCTCGTGATGCACTCGCTGCCGCAGGTGCTGGTGAACGTGCGCCTGTCGCAGAAGACGGACGTGATGCAGGTTCCCGAGATCGCCAAGGTCATCAACGATGTCGAGGAGAAGCTCAAAGGGGAGGGGAGGGTGCTGATCCGCTGGTCCGGCACCGAACCGCTCCTGCGCATCATGCTGGAAGGCAACGACGAGACCACAATCCGCAACTGGGCCAATGAGATCGCGCAGACGGCGTCCACCGCCCTGGGAGGTGAGAACAATGGCTAGGCTGGGAGTCAACATCGACCACGTAGCGACCCTGCGCAACGCGCGCGGAGGATTCGAGCCGGATCCGGTGGCGGCCGCCGCCATCGCCGAACTGGCCGGCGCCGACCAGATCACCATTCATCTGCGCGAGGACAGAAGGCACATCCAGGACCGCGACCTGAAGATCCTGCGCCAGACCATCAAGACCAGGCTCAACCTGGAGATGGCGGCCACCGATGAGATGATCGCCATCGCCCTGAAGGTCAAGCCGGAGTGCTGCACGCTGGTCCCGGAGAAGAGGGCCGAGCTCACCACCGAGGGGGGGCTCGATGTCAGGATCCACCAGGAGGCGCTCAAGGTCGCCATCGAGAAGCTGCAGGCGGGCGGCATCATCGTGAGCCTCTTCATCGACCCGGATCCGGACCAGATCAAGGCGGCCAACAAGATCGGCACCGACTACATCGAGATCCACACCGGTTCCTTCGCCGATGCCCCCACCTGGAAGGAAGAGAAGCTGGAGCTGATCAAGATCGAGAACGCGGTGAAGCTGGCAAGAAAACTCGACATCGGGGTCAACGCCGGACACGGCTTGAACTACACCAACGTGAAGAAAGTTGCGGCCATCGGCGGCATCGAGGAGTTCAACATCGGTCACTCCATCATGTCCCGCGCCATCCTGGTCGGCCTGGACCGCGCCGTGCGCGACATGTCCGAGCTGGTGCGCTACGCCTAAAAGGGGACAGGCTACTTTTCAGAAAGTAAAGGGGGCCGGCATTGCGGAGCCAGTCCCCAAACACGACGAACTAAAGGAGATTGACATGGCAAGAGCTGCAGCAAGTCATATATTGGTGAAAACCGAGGAAGAATGCGTCGCATTGAAGAACAAGATCGAGGCTGGTGCCGATTTCAGTGAGGTGGCGCGCGCCAATTCCCTCTGCCCGTCCGGCAACCAGGGAGGGCGCCTGGGCGAGTTCGGTCCTGGCCAGATGGTCGCGGAATTCGACCAGGTCGTCTTCAGCGGCGAAGTGGGCAAAGTGCTCGGCCCCGTGAAGACCCAGTTCGGCTACCACCTGATCCTGATCACCAGCCGCACGGCGTAGACTGGTACGCCCCTCCGCAGGTGCGGATGCTGTAGGGGCGAATAATCATTCGCCCAGCCACAGGTGCCTCACCAATGCCCACGGCAAGCCAGGCTGAGATGCGAAGTAGGGGGGCGAATGATTATTCGCCCCTACGGGAACTGGTGGTTGATTCGGAGGAAATGCAATGGCAGATAACAACGAGAAACAATCCCTGGTAAGCCTCATCTTCAGCGCGCCGTTCCTGCTCGGCCTGGTCGGTGTGGGGTGCATGGTCTACGGAGTGGCCGAAGGATTCAAGGTCATGCAGTTCTTCTTCGGGGTCTGCATCGTGCTGGGGAGCGTCGGCCTCTACTTCATCAGGAAGAAGGACTGGGACGCCCATTGGGCCGAGATGGAACAGGCCCGGCAGGCGCACGAAAAGCGCATCGCTGAAGAGGCTGAAAAAAGGAAATAGCGGCCGCAGGGCCAGGTGGAAATAGCAAAGGCGGGGGATGTGATCCCCCGCCTTTTTTTATTATCGTTCCCGGGAGAGGCTCCGATAGGTTGTGCATCGTCGTCGGCCTCCCTCACCCGCCCTTCGGGCCCCCTCTCCCAGAGGGAGAGGGGACACGGGGAGAGGGGCCACATGCAGCCTTTTCCTTCCTCTTCTTTTGGGAGTGGGCCACATGCAGCCTTTTCCTCCCTCTCTCTGGAAGAGGTGACGTTCAGCCTGTTCCTCCCTCTCCCTCTGGGAGAGGGACGGGGTGAGGGCGTTGCCAGCTCCGCGTAAATCAGAAAATGTAACGCAAAGACGCCAAGACACAGAATAACATTGGGCTTTGCTTCTAACCCTTTGCTAGTCCTGGTTTTCTTCGCGCCTTCGCGCCTTTGCGTTAATTTAGACTTTTGTCAGAAGAAAGGCAGAGAAAGAAAGTACGTGCAGGCGTCAGTGTGCCGCGCCGGGGGGAAGATGCTTCTGCGGCTTCTTCAGCAACAGCAGGAGCGGGATGATCACCAGGAAGGCGATGCCGACGACGAAGAAAATCCGGTTGTAGGAGAGCATGTAGGCCTGCCGGCTGACGGTGCCGTAGATGATGGCGAAAGCGCCCTTTTCCGCGGCAACCTGGTCCATGCCGCGCCCCATCATGGCCCCTTTCAGCATGGCGATCTGCGATTGCGCGACCGGGTTGTACGGGTTCACGTGGGCGACCAGGTTGGTCTGGTAAAACTGCGAGTAGCGCGCCAGCAGCGTGGCGGAGATGGCGATGCCGACGCTGCCGCCGATGTTGCGCAGCAGGCTGAAGATGCCGGTGGCGTTCCCCATCTCCTCCTTGGAGATGGTGGCGAGGGTCACCGTGGTGAGCGGAACGAAGATCATGGCGAGGCCGATACCCAGCACCACACGCGGCCAGACGAAATCCCGGTAGGCTGCCTCCAGCGTGAACCCCTGCATGATGTGCATAGAATAGGCGGCGATGAGAAGGCCTATGAAGACAACCTTGCGGCCGTCGTAGCGCTGGATGATGGCACCCACGAAGGGCATGCAGATCAGGGTGGCGACCCCGCCGGGGGCGAGCACCATGCCGGCCATGGTGGCGTTGTACCCCATGAGCGTCTGCAAGAAGAGCGGTATCAGCATGATGGAGCTGTACAGGCAGAAACCGACCGCGAACATCACCAGGTTGCCGGCGGAGAAGGAGACGTTCTTGAAAAGGCGGAGGTTGACGATCGGGTGCGGGTGGGTCAATTCCACGTACACCAGCGCCGCCAGCGAGACTGCGGTGACCACAGAGCAGGCGACGATGAACCCGGAGTTGAACCAGTCGTCCTGCTGCCCCTTGTCGAGCACGATCTGGAGCGCGCCCAATCCGACGGTCAGGAGCGCGAGCCCCCAGTAGTCGATGCTGGCCTTGGCCCGTTTCAGGTAGCTCGGGTCATAGATGAAGAAGGTCGCCATGACAACGGCGATGATGCCGATCGGGATGTTGATGTAGAAGATCCAGCGCCAGCTCATGTTGTCGGTGATCCAGCCACCGAGCGCGGGGCCGATGATGGGGCCGAACATGGCGCCGACACCGAAGATGGCCATCGCCATCCCCTGCTGGTAGGGGGGGAAGGTCTCCATCATGATGGCCTGGCTCATCGGGATCAGCGCGCCGCCGGCCGCGCCCTGGAGCACCCTGAAGAAAATGAGCAGGCCCAGCGATGGGGCCGCGCCGCACATGAGGGAGGCGAGGGTGAAGAGGATGATGCAGGTGATGAGGAAGCGCTTGCGGCCGAACATGCGCGCGAGCCATCCGGTCATGGGGAGCACCACGGCGTTGCTCACCAGGTAGGAGGTGAGCACCCAGGTGATCTCGTCGGTCCCGGCGTTGAGGCTCCCCTGCATGTGCGGGAGCGCCACGTTGGCGACGGAGGTGTCGACGATCTCCATGATGGCGGGGAGCATGACCGTGATGGTGATCAGCCACTTGTTGATGTTTTTTTCTTCTGCGTTTTTCATCGAACCGCCGGTTGTTGCCTGCACTTCATGTCCCCTCTCCCTCTGAAAGGGTGGCCGCAGGCGGGGTGAGGGTGCGTCATAGCGAGACGTGCACTATTCGCGGAATAGAGACACCCTCACCCCAACCCTCTCCCAGGGGGAGAGGGAGTGCTCTCCGGGTGAGAGGGAGGTCTTGTAGGGGCGAATAATCATTCGCCCAGGCGCCCGGGGGAAGGGGGCGGGGATACCCTCAATGCCCGAACCCTACCACCTGCCCGAAGGTCTGACCGGTCAGGATGGTCGGCACGACGCTCATGCCGACGCGCAGCAGGTGATCGGGATCGCTTCTCCTGTCGATGGCGATGCGCACCGGAATCCTCTGCGTCACCTTGACGTAGTTGCCGGTGGCGTTCTCCGGCGGGAGCAGCGAGAAGGCCGCGCCGGTGCCGGCCATGATGCTTTCCACCTTGCCGGTGAAGTGGCGGCCGGGATAGCCGTCGACGGTGAAGTCGACCGCCTGCCCCGGGCGCACGTTGTTCAGCTGGCTTTCCTTGTAATTCGCCGTGATCCATGAATCCTCAAGCCCGACGATCGCCATGAGTGCCTGCCCCGGCTGCACGATATTCCCCGGCTCGACACCTTTCCTGGTCACGTAGCCGTCGCTGGGGGCGACGATCCTCGCATAGGAGAGATTGAGCTTCGCGGTCTCCAATTCCCCCTGTTTCTGAGCGATTCTTGCGTCCTTCGAGCCGCTGCCGGACATGCCGATCATCGCCTTGGCGCGGTTCTCGGCCTCCTGCGCCTCCCTGACCTGCGCCAGGGCGACCTTGTGCGCGGTGCGGGCGCGATCCAGCTGCTCGCGGGGGATGACTTCCTTCGCGTAGAGCGCCTCGGCGCGCTTCAGGTCGAGGTTCGCCTGGTCCAGGCGGGCTGAAGCGAGGCCGACGTTGGCGCGGGCGCTTTCGACTTCGGCGTAGTCGCCCGAGGTCTCGTTCCTCGCCATCTCCAGCGATGCCGCGGCGCTCTTCAGCCGCGCCTGGTAGTCCGCCGGGTCCAGCTCGACCAGCAGGTCCCCTTTGTGCACGAACTGGTTGTCCACCACGGCGACCCGCTGCACAAGTGCGGGGATCCGGCTCGCCACGGAGTGGATGTGCGATTCCACGAAGGCGTTGTCCGTTTCTATGTGCGTCTTGCTGCGCACCCATTGCCGCAGGCCGAAGAAGGCGCCCGCGAGGATGATGATCACAAGGACGATCGCGCCGCGCTGTTTCTTGCTGAGTCCGCCTTTTTCGGCCGGAGCGGATGTGGGTTCGGTGGTTTCATCTGCCATGTGCGAATCTCCGTTTATCGGGCGGCCGTGACGGCCTTCACCCGTGGATGTTGTGCGGGGGGGGCTACAGTTCGCCCGTGGCCCTCTTGACCCTGGCGGCGGCGACCTGGAGGTCGAAGACGCTGCGGTAGTAGTCGGTCCTGGTTTTTGTCAAGAGCGTCTGGGCGTCCACGACTTCCGTGGCGGTACCGACATGCTCCTGGTAACGGTCCTTGGTGATGCGCAGGTTTTCGATCCCCTGCGTGATGGCCTTTTCGGCAACCTTGATCCGGGCGTCGGCGACCTTCAGGTCGTTGACGGCCATGGCGTATTCCAGCCTGGTCCTCTCCTCGAGGTCCCGCAGCCTCTCCTCGTCCCTGGAGCGGGTCTCGACCGCCTGCCTCACCCTGGCGGCGGAAGCGGGGCCGTCGAACAGGTTCACCTTGAAGCCGATGGTCGCCGCGGTTATGGCCTGCTCGCGCACCTTGCTGTTGGAGAGGTAGTCCACGCCGAGCTTTGCGAAGAATTCGGGATAGTGGCTGGTCTTCGCCTCCTTGACGGCATACTCGTCCGCGCCGACCAGGGCTTCCAGCGCGGAGATTTCCCCGCGCCGGGAGAGGTCGGGATTGCCCTGCAGATCCTGCTTCGAGGGGAGTTGGGGCTCCTCCGTCAGTTGGGTGCGGAAGTCCGGGGGGGCGCCGGTCAGGTAGTTCAGGAACAGCCATCCGTTCTCCACCTCGTTTTGCGCGCTCAGGACGTTTTGCCGGCTGGACGCGACCCGCACCTCAGCCTGCAGCAGATCGTTCCGCGTGACCACGCCCTCGTCGAAAAGGGCCTGGGCCGTCTTCTGGTGCGATTCCATCTGGGTCACTTCGTCCCTTGCAGCCTGTACCAGTTTCTGCGCCGTCAGGATGCCGTAGTAGGCCTGCACGACTTGCAGGAAAAGGTCCTGCTGGTTGGCCGAATAGGAGTAACCGGCAGCCTTGCTCCGCAGCCGAGCCATCCCCTCGTTGGCGCTGGTGCGGCCGAAGTCGAACAGGGTCTGGTAGACGGCGAAGTTGAAAAAGGGGTAGCGCGGGTCCTGCGTCTCCTGGGATGCGGCCCCGAACTTGAAGGCCTGGGCCTTGGCCTGGGCGACGTACCCCCCCTGCAGGTCGATGCGTGGCAGTCGGGTGGAGCGGGCGATGTTCACCTGCTCGCTGGCGATCTCGGCCTCGCGCGAGGCTGATTTCAACCCCCGGCTGGCGGCGGAGGCGCGGTCGAGGGCCTCCCGAAGGGTCAACTCCCCGGCGTGGGCTGTGCCTGTGCCCGCACAGCAGAGCAGGGCCAGCAAAAGCATGACTAAAGGCATGAAAGCTCCAGAATCAGTGGCGGATCTTCTCTAACAGGTTGGTTAAGGTTTCAACTTCCTGAGGGTCGAGCTTGGCGATGAACATCGCCTGGGCTCGCAGGGCGATCGGGGCGAGTACCGGTTCCAGTGCCTTTCCCTTCTCGGTCAGACAGATGCGGTACGCCCGGCGGTCGCCGGGGTCGGTTTTGCGAACCACGAGCCCCTCTTTTTCGAGGCGGTCTATGAGTCCCCCCATCGTGGTGCGGTCTATCTGGCTCTTGGCTGAAAGGAGCGACTGACTGAGGCCGTCCTCGCGCCAGAGAAAGCCGAGCAGGCCGAATTGCTGAGGGGTTAGCTCGTGTTCGTCGAAGTGTTCCTTGAAGATCAGGCAGGCGCGCTGGTAGGCCTTCGCCAGCAGGAACCCGACCGTTTTCTCGATATCGATAGGTGTCGTTTTCATTTCGTCCATAAAGCCTCTGGGTGCCATGGTTGCAGCTCAAGCTTTCGATTTAGCTGGTAAAGCGGGCCTGTGACAGGGTGATCATTATGCATATAATCAGTATACTGTCAATAAAGGTTAACGGCTGTTTTTCTGGTGAATCAGGACCCCGTTGTCGGGTGCCGCATGGAGGTTCAGCATACTTTCCATTGCTGTCTTTGTCTAAGATGATTTTTAACCAGTGAGCCGGTACGGGCCGCGTTGGACGCAGTACATAGACCGAGCGGTCATCGCACCATAAACGTGAGAGTATTCGTTTGTGAGGACATTGAGACTGCAAGAGTTTGCAGGGGGAAAGGAAACTGACCCAAAAGCGCCGGACCGCTACAGCGGCCGGCGCCCTCTGAGTCAAGGCAGGTGTCGCTTATACTAGCGAAGGGCGAGCTTTTGTTGCGCCGCGCCCTGGTTTTCCTTCGGTGCCACTTTTTGCTGTTCCGCCTGCTTGAAAGGGGGGAGGCGGTACAGTTTCTGGTACATCTGCATGCTGCTCACCACTTTCTTCACGTATTCGCGCGTCTCCCTGAAGGGGATGCTTTCAACGAACTCGTCCTGTGGGAGGTCGCCGTATGCTTTCTGCCAGCGCTTCACGTTCCCCGAGCCGGCGTTGTAGGCGGCGACAGTCAGGGTGAGGTTCCTGTCGTACAACTCCAGCAGGTCCCTCAGATGCCGGGTCCCCAGCTTGATGTTCAGGTCCGGGCTGGTGAGCCGCTTGGAATCACCCTTGGACATCGCCTCGGCGGTCGACGGCATGATCTGCATCAGGCCGACCGCGCCCACCGGCGACAGCGCGGCGGGAAAGTAGTTGCTCTCGGTGCGCATCACCGCGTACACGAGACTCTCGGGTACCGCCTGGGCCGCCGCGTTCCTCGCGACGTCGTCGCGGAACGCGAGCGGGTAGGTAACGCCGAGGACGGTGGCGTTGTCCTTGTCGCCGCGTCTGGGTTTTTCGTTGGCCATGGTGTGGTAGGCGCCGTTGTAGTTCCCCATCTCCAGATACAGCCTGGCGATCCCCGCCGGGTTCTTCCCTTTCTTCGAAAGGGAAAGCTCGCGGGCGGCCTCCTCGAAGAGCCCGAGAGTGATCAGCGCCTTCTCGCGCTCGAACCCCGAAGGCATGGGGAGCGCCTCGGACATGTTCCCCGGAGGCTGCGGCAGCGATTCGCCAGCCTGGAACTGGTTGCTGATCAACGCGTAGTACCCGAGCGGGAACTCGGACGCCAGGGTCGTAAAGGCCGCCTGGGCCCCCTTGCCGTCGCCGGTGGCCGCAAGGGTCCTCCCCAGCCAGTAGAGCGCCTTGTCCCGGAGGTCCTCGCGGTCGGCGAGCTTCCTGAACTGCGAGGCAGCCTCCTGGTAATCATGGGCCTGGTAGCTGCACCAGGCGGTTTCCCACAGGACGTTGCCGTTTTTCTGGCTGGGGGCCATGGCGAGATACTTCTTGAACAGCGGCACCGCCTCGCTCCATTGTCTTTGGAACCGTTTCAGGTAGGCCGCCTCGAGCATCGCCTCTTGGGCCACCGTCCCCCCCTTGGCATCCTGGGCCAGCTTCAGGAAGAGCCGGAACGCCTCGTCCCCCTTGCCGGACTTGTCCAGCGTACGCGCCAGCCACAGCTCGGCCTCGGCATGCGCCGGCAGCGACCCGAAGGTGCTCTGGGCCTGCTGGTACCGTTTGGACTTGTATAACGCCTGCCCCTTCTTGAATTTCACCTTGCGCACGAAGTCATCGCTTTCACCGGTTAGCGGTATCTCCGCCAGGGCTTCGGCTGCTTTGAGGTGGCGTCCCAGGTCGTAGAGGGTGCCGGCGCGCTTGAAGAGTTCGGCGGTGGTGTAGGGCTCGGCCTTGATGCCGGTGGCGGCGAGGTTCTGAAGTTCCAGCGCCGCCTTGTCGGCATAGGGAGACGCGGGGTAGACGAGGTAGATGTTGCGCAGCACCGCCGCGGCGGCCGCGGCATCGCCGAGCTTTATCCTGCAGAGGGCGGAGCCGTAGAGTGCGGAGATGGAATCGCTCCCCGACGGGTAGCGTTCGACGAAGGTGGCGTAGCTTTGCTGCGCTTCCTTGGGGTAGCCTGCCGCAGCGAGGGTATCGGCGTAGAGGATCAGGGCCTGGCGCGACAGACGGCTGTTCGCGTACTCCTTGAGCAGCTTGTAGAGGGGGGGGAGAGCCTGGTCGTGACGCTGCAGCTTGGAAAGGGCAAGCCCCTGGTAGTAGAGGGCGTAGTCGGCCAGCAGCGGGTATCCTTCGGCGGCAGTGGGGAGTTGGGCCGCGGCCTCTTCCCACTGTTCCATCTTCGCCGCCGCCATTCCGGTCATGAACGAGCGCAGGGCCGGGTCATTGATGGTAAGCGCGGCATCGCGGGCGCCGCGGAAATCCTTGACCTGCATGCGCTGCGCGGCCGCGCTGAGCGAGGTGTCGGGTTTGTTGATGTTAACGGCGGAGGCGGGAAGGGTGGCGTACAACACGAACGCTGCTGCTGCAATGGTACGGCAAAACATGGCTACTCCCTGTCGATACAAAAGCTAACCCGTATTTGTACCGAACCGGGGCGGAAAAGGCAATTCAAAAGCAACCGTTGTAATGCATGATCTTCCTGTATTCCCCTTTCTCCCCGGGTAGTCCCTCACCCTGACCCTCTCCCAGAGGGAGAGGGGATGTGGACCCCGGGGTAGTCCCTCTCACCCTGAGGTAGTCCCTCTCCCCCTGGGAGAGGGTGCCCGGAGGGCGGGTGAGGGATGGTGCCGGCTGGTGTCATGTCGCCCCTGGCGACTCCCTCACCCTGACCCTCTCCCAGAGGGAGAGGGGATGTGGACCCCGGGGTAGCCCCTCTCACCCTGAGGTAGCCCCTCACACCCTGAGGTAGTCCCTCTCCCTCTGGGAGAGGGTGCCCGGAGGGCGGGTGAGGGATGGTGCCGGCTGGTCATGTCGCCCCTGGTGATTCCCTCACCCTGACCCTCTCCCAGAGGGAGAGGGGATGTGAACTCAGGGGTAGTCGCTCTCTCCCTGGGAGGGGGATGTGGACCCACTTGGCGGAACACTCTCTCTTCAGGAAACCAATTGTCCATTGCTTTTCCCGCCTCTCCTTGACTTTCTATCGACCCTTCTGCATTATCCAACGATGTTGATATCACTATTGTTCCCGAAAAGGTTCTTCTATGCGCAAAGGTAAAGACGCGATCCTGAGGCTGCTCGGCAAGGGGGAGCCGGTACCCTACCGGCAGATGCTCAAGGCTCTCAACGTATCCCGGCACGAGCGGGGGCGCCTGGACGACATGCTCGATTACCTGGTGGAGACCGGGGAGATCGCCAAGCTTCCCGGCCGCATCTACACCGTGGCCGGGGGCGGTGACACCCTGCGCGGCAAGCTTTCCACCCACCGCGACGGCTACGGCTTCGTCATGCCCGAGGACGGCGGCGAGGACCTCTTCGTCCCGGCACGCTACCTTTCGGAATACATGAACGGAGACATCGTCGAGGCGCAGGTGGTGTCGACCCGGCGCGACGGCAAGAGGGAAGGGCGCATTTCGGCGCTGGTTCAGCGCGGCATCACCGAGATCGTCGGGCGCTTCGAGGCGGTCGGCAAGTCGGGACGGGTGATCCCGGACGATCCGAAGCTCGGGCGCGACTTGTTCGTCACACCCGGCCCTTCCGGAGGCGCTTCCAAGGCGAAGGACGGCCAGATCGTTCTGGCCCAGATCACCTCGTACCCTTCGGGTGCCCGTCCCCTCGAGGGGCGCATCGTCGAGGTCTTGGGCGAGGCCAACGACCCGGAGGTGGAAGCCCTCACCGTGATCAAGAAGTACGAACTCCCCAACGTCTTCGACGAGAAGGTGATGGCCGAGGCGGAAAATCAGCCCCAGGAGGTGACCGGGGAGGCGAGGGAGGGGCGGGTGGACCTGCGGGAGAGGCTGACGGTCACCATCGACGGCGAGACGGCGCGGGACTTCGACGATGCCGTTTCCGTTGCGCGCGAAGGCGACAAGATCCGGCTCTGGGTTTCCATCGCCGACGTCTCGCACTACGTCGCGGAAGGCTCACGCCTGGACACCGAGGCGTACCTCAGGGGGACCTCGGTGTACTTCCCGGACCGCTGCATCCCCATGCTCCCCGAACAGCTCTCCAACGGCATCTGCTCGCTGAACCCACAGGTGGAGCGCCTCACCATGACGGCCGAGATGCTCTTCGATGCCGCTGGCACCCGGGTGGAGCAGAAGTTCTATACGAGCGTCATCAAGAGCGCCGCGCGGCTCACCTACACCACCGTGAAGAAGATCCTGGTGGACCAGGACGCAGAGATGATCGACGCGAACCGGCACCTGGTAGCCGACCTGAAGGTGATGGAGGAACTCTCCCTCAGGCTGAACGCCGTGCGCAAGGGGAGGGGGAGCATCGACTTCGACCTCCCCGAGCCGCAGATCATCCTGGACCTGCAGGGTGAGACGACGGCCATCGTGCGCGCCGAGAGGAACCTCGCGCACCGCATCATCGAGGAGTTCATGCTGGCGGCGAACGAGGCGGTGGCCCATTTCCTGGAGACGACCCCGGTCCCGTCGCTGTACCGCATCCACGAGAACCCCGACCCGGTCAAGCTGCAGGATCTCTCAGAGTTCGTCTTCGGCTTCGGTTACATCCTGAAGGTCGAGGACGAGAAGGTGAACCCCGCGGCGTTGCAGAAGCTCCTCGCCGAGGTGGCGGGGAAGCCGGAGGAGCGGCTCATCAACGAGGTGCTTTTGCGCTGCATGAAACAGGCGCGCTACAGCGCCGAGAACCTCGGCCACTTCGGCCTGGCCGCCTCGTCCTACACCCACTTCACCTCCCCGATCCGGCGCTACCCGGACCTCGTGGTGCACCGCATCCTGAAAAGGGTGCTGACCGGGAAGATGAAAAAGGTGGACAAGGACCGGCTGGAGGCGCGGCTTCCGGAGACGGCGCTGCACACCAGCAAGCGCGAGCGGGTCGCCATGGAGGCGGAGCGCGAGATGGTCGATCTGAAGAAGATGCAGTTCATGCGCGACAAGATCGGGGAGGAGTACGACGGCTACATAACCGGCGTCGCCCCATTCGGCCTCTTCGTGGAACTGGTCGACCTCTTCGTGGAGGGGATGGTGCCGGTCGCCACGCTCCCCCAGGACTATTACGTGCACCTCGAGAAGAGCCATGCCCTGGTGGGGGAGAGAAGCCGCGCCATGTATCGCATCGCCGACAAGATCAGGGTCAAGGTGGCGGCGGTGAACGAGGCGCGCAAACAGGTGGAATTCGCCCTGGTGTGTACCCTGGAAAAGCGCCCCGTCGAGCCCATCGCCGACGTCCGCAACGCCTACCAGCGCATCCCCATAAAGGGCAAGCGCCCCAAGCCCAGGCGCCGCTGAAAGCAGTTGCGCTGGCTTTCCGCGCTGTGGTATATGATTAGATTGAGCTCTGCGCGGCATTAATTAGGAGAAACGAGTTTTATGGTTCAAGAAAAGGTACTGCCGTTCATGGAGCACCTGGTGGAACTCCGCAAACGGCTTATCGTCTGCGTCTTCGCCATCATCATCGGCATGGGGGTCGCCTGGAATTTTTCCACCGACCTCTTGAAGTTCGTGGAGCAGCCGCTGACCGGTAGGACCTACCTGTCCGACATCAAGAAATCCCTCTACGAAAAGGTCAAGCAGAGTTACCCCGAGGCGTACCAGCGCATGAAGCTGGGCGAGGAGCATGCGGTTGCGGAAAAGCCGCGCATGCTCAACTACAGCGCGCCGCTTGAGCCGTTTTTCGTCCAGTGCAAGATCTCCATGCTGGCCGGCCTGGTCATCGTGCTCCCGGTCCTGTTCCACCAGTTCTGGCTCTTCGTGGCGCCGGGGCTGACGCGCAAGGAGCGGCGGCTGGTGGTCCCCTTCGTCACCACGGCCTCACTTGCCTTCTGCGCCGGGGCGATGTTCTTCTTGATCATCATCTGGCCGGTGATCATCAACTTCTCGCTCTCCTACGAGGCGAGCGGCCTGCAAAGCTGGTACAACATCTCCGCCTACATCAACTTCTGCCTGCGTCTGATCCTGATGTTCGGGCTCATCTTCGAACTCCCGATCCTGGCGCTGCTTCTGGCGCGCTTTGGCATCGTCAACTACCGCATGCTGGCCACCCGCAGGAAGTACGCGCTCCTGGCGAGCTCCATCGTCGCCGCCTTCCATGCGGACCTGGTGACCATGTTCGTCATCATGATTCCGCTCTATCTCATGTACGAGATCAGCATCTGGGTCGCACTCCTCTTCGGGAAGAAGAAGGCCCCCCAGGCGGACATAGAACCGGCCGAGGCCTGAGGATTCCTTCCGTCCATGGTCATTTTCAGAAGCGTTTCCGAGATTAAGGAAAAACTGCGCCACCCGGTGGTCACCATCGGCAACTTCGACGGCGTGCATCTCGGACACCGGGAGATCTTCCGCAGGGTGAAGGAGCTGGCCCGCGAGACCGGCGGCGTCTCCGTCGTCATCACCTTCGTCCCCAACCCCCTGAAGGTGGTGGCGGCTCACAAGGAGGTGCGCCTCATCACCACCAGCCGCGAGAAGGAGGCCCTCATCGAGGGGTCCGGCATCGACTACCTGCTGGAGATCCCCTTCGACCGGACCTTCGCCGCGATGCCCGCATCGGAGTTCGTGCAGCGGGTGCTGGTGGACGCGATCGGGATGGAGCGGCTGGTGATCGGCTACGACTACGCCTTCGGTCGCGGCAGGGAAGGGGACGTGGGGCTTTTAAGGGAGATCGGGACCCGTTCTGGCTACGGCGTCGAGGAACTGCAACCCATTTCCGACGGCGCCACGGTCTACAGTTCCACCGCCGTGCGCAGGGTGGTGAGCGCCGGCGACGTCGCCGCCGCCTCGCTCCTTTTGGGGCGGCACTTCTCCATCACCGGCAAGGTGGTGCACGGGCACGAGCGGGGGCGCGGCCTCGGCTTTCCCACCGCCAACGTCGACACGGAAAAGGACCTGATCCCGTCGGTCGGCGTCTATGCGGTCAAGGTCTGCCTGGGGGAGCGGCTCCTGGACGGAGCCTGCAACATCGGCCCGAACCCCACCTTCGGCAACGACCGCCTTTCCATCGAGGTTTTCCTGCTCGACTTCACCGGGGACCTCTACGGGCGGGAGATCACGCTCTTCTTCATCGAAAGGCTGCGCGGCGAGAAGAGGTTTTCGAGCCTCGATGAGCTGAAACAGGCCATTGCTGCGGATGTGGAGCGCTGCCGCGAGATCCTGCGGTCGGCCCGGCCGGTGGCTTCGGAGAGCGGCGGCGACTGGGACTGCGTCGCCCGGCCCGGTGCGGTGATCCCGGAATAACCAGCGAGACGCGCAACAGGAGCCCTATTGTTCACCCAAAACCCAGATAAAAAGCTCTTGCTCGGTCTCGCCATCAGCGCCCTGTGCCTCTTTCTCCTCTTCCGGAAGATCGACTTCCACAAGATGGCGGAGGCCTTCGCGGGTCTGGAGTACCGCTACCTGGTGCCCGCGCTCTTGCTCACCTTCGCGAGCTACTACCTGCGCGCCGTGCGCTGGAAGTTCCTGCTCGCCCCCATCAAGAAGACCAGCCTGGGGAACCTGTTCCCTTCCACCCTGATCGGGTACATGGCCAACAACCTGCTGCCGGCGCGGCTTGGGGAACTGGTGCGCGCCTACTCGCTTGGTAGCAAGGAAGGGATCGGCACCAGCGCCGTCTTCGCCTCCCTGGTCCTGGACCGGCTCTGCGACGGCTTCACCATTTTGCTGGTGCTCCTGGTCACCTTCTTCACCATCGAGCTACCCGCAGGGATGGAGGGGATCCAGCACGGCCTTGTCACCGGCGGCTACGTGACCTTCGCCCTTTACCTTGGCGTACTCGCCTTTCTCTTCCTGCTCAGGCGGCACACCGAGTTCACCCTGGGGGTGGTGGCCCGCCTGGTGCGCCCGTTCGCCCCGCACCTGGGCGAGAAGATAGAGGGGGTGCTGCGCTCCTTCATCTCGGGCATCCGGTTCCCCGGCGACGCGGGCGGCATCGCCGGCATCCTGGTCACCTCGCTCTTGGTCTGGTTCACCGCCATCTGGCCGGTCGACCTGATGCTGCGCGCCTTCGGCGTATTCCTTCCGGCGACGGCCTCCATGTTCATCATGGTGTTCCTGGTGTTCGCGGTCATGGTGCCGGCCTCCCCGGGGTTCATCGGGACCCACCACCTCGCCTGCGTCACCGCCCTCTCCGCCTTCCAGATCGGGAGCGAGCGGGCCCTCAGCATCGCCATCGTGATCCACGCCATGGGCTTTATCCCGGTCACCCTCGCGGGGCTTGGCTGTCTCTGGCGGGACAAGCTTTCCATCAGGAACATCAGCGAAAATCCCTCTCAGGAGCAACTGCGTGAACAATAACGGAATCCTCGGCAGGCTGGATGCCTTCGCCATCCTGTCCTTCAGCATCCCCTTGTTCATCTACCTTTTGACACTGGCCCCCACGGTGACCTTTTTCGACAGCGGCGAATTCCTGACCGCCATCGCGTCGCTGGGGGTCGCGCACTCCCCGGGGTATCCGCTGTTCATCAACTACGCCAAACCCTTCACCTTCCTCCCCATCGGCAGCGTCGCCTTCAGGATCAACTTCGCCACCGCGGTGTCCGCGGGGCTCGCCTGCTACGGGGTGTACCTTCTGACCGTGAAGTTCCTGGAAGGGGAAGAAACCTCGTGGCAGGGGAGGTTCCGGGGGGTCCCGGTGAAGCTTTCCGCCCTGGCCGCCGCCGTCACCTTCGCCTGCACCGCGAGGCTTTGGCTGCAGTCCAACCACGACAAGCCGTACCCGCTGCTCGCCTTCATCTGCGCAATGGTCTTCTACCTGATGCTTTTGTGGCGCGAGAGTTTCCTTTCCGGCGACGAGCGCCCCGCCTACGTCTATCTCGGGGCTTTTCTCTGCGGGCTGGGTGCGGGTGCGCACCAGATCATGGTGCTCATGATCCCGACCTACGCCTTCTTGCTCTGGTCCGCCGACCGCCGGGTGATCCTGCGCTTCAAGGAGTTCTTCATCGCCTTCGCCTTCGGCGTGCTTGGTTTTGGCATCCACCTGCACCTGGTGGTGCGCGCCTTCCAGAACCCGGTGCTCAACTGGGGGGATTCCAAGAACCTCGAGCAGTTTCTCTGGAACATACTGCGCAAGGGGTACCCGACCGAGAAGCCCAACCGCGACCTCGGCCTGCTCTGGTCGCAGCTGAACGCCTTCAACATCCCCTTCGAGTTCACCCTGGCGGGGATGGCGCTTCTGGTCATCGGGATGGCCTACCTCTTCTTCAAGAAGCGCGAACTGGTGCTGGGGTACCTGATCGCCCTCGGCTCCTTTCTCGCGGTGATCGTCGGCTACTTCAACACCCCCGGGGAACTGATCTTCCTGACCGAGGAATTCTTCACGCCGCTGTACCTTCTCAGCGCCGTCTTCATCGGGGTGGGGCTCTTCACCCTGTTCAAGGAGGCGGCCCAGCGTCTGCCCGACTCCGTGCCGCTGCGCGCCGGGCTCCTCGCGCTGCTCTTCATGCTCCCGGTCACCATATTCGCCCGGAACTTCGTGGAGAACGACCAGCACGACAACTACATCGCCTTCGACTACGCCACCAACACCCTTCGTTCGCTGCCGCAGGACGCCGTCATGTACACCTGGGGGGACTCCGGGGCCTTTCCTCTTTGGTACCTGCAGGGGGTGGAGAGGATGCGCGAGGACCTTGACCTGCCGCATACCCCGCACCTGGTGTTCGACTGGTACCTGGACAGCATGCCGCGCATGTTCAAGAACAGCCAGCTGCGCCAGTTGCCGATGGAACAGCGCTCCCCGGACAACACGCTGCTCACCTCGGTCATGGAGCAGTACGGACGGCGCCCGGTCTTCGTGGATTTCTCCACCAAGTACTCCATCAACTTCAATAACTTCGTGCTGCATCAGCGCGGCATCACCTTCCGGCTGGACAGCCCGAACGTGCCGCAGTCCCAGCCCGACCTGGACACCTGGCCCGTGTACTCGCTGCGCGGCGTGCTGGGTGACCACGACATGTTCTTCCGCGACCTCGACACCGGCAAGGCGATCCTGATCTACGCAGCCGCCCTTATCGAGTCCGGGCAGACGCGTCTCAGGATGGGGCAGACGGACGCGGGGGTCCGGGACCTCCAGATCGCGGCCGCCATCTCGCCCGAGAACAAGCCGCAGATCGACGCCATCTTGCGGCCGCTGGGGGTGCGGTGATGACGGTCACCGGCAAGACCACGGTAACGGGGATCATCGGCTGGCCGGTATCCCACTCGCTTTCGCCGGTACTGCACAACGCCGCCTTCCAGGCGCTCGGGCTGGACTGGATCTACGTTCCCTTTCCGGTGGCGCCCGAGCGTCTCGCCGAGGGTATCGCCGGGCTCAAGGCGGTGGGCGTGGCCGGTTTCAGCGTCACCATCCCCCACAAGGTCGCCATCATGGGGCTTTTGGATGAGGTCGACCCGCAGGCCGAGCTGATCGGCGCGGTCAACACCGTGGTCGCCCGGGACGGGAGGCTCACCGGGTACAACACCGACGGCATCGGTCTCATCGCGGCGCTGCGTGAAAAGCTCGGCTTCGACCCGAAGGGTAGAAACATCCTGGTACTGGGCGCGGGGGGGGCGGCCCGCAGTGCCGTGGTGTCGCTCGCCGCTGCCGGAGCCGGGGGCGTCACCATCGTCAACCGCTCGCCCGATGCGGCCGCCGCGCTGGCTCACCTGGTGGGCGCGCGCCTGACCGGGACCCGGTTCGATGCCCGGGAGATGCCCCTTCTTTCCGACCCGGGCTTCATCGGCTCCTTCGACCTCGTGGTCAACACCACGTCGGTGGGGATGGCCGGGGACTGCTTTCCGGGGCTCGCGCTCTCCTCGCTCAAGTCCGGGGCGTGTGTCTACGATATGGTGTATGCGCCGCCGGTAACCCCGCTTCTGGCGCAAGCCCGCGCGCTGGATATCCCCTGCGCCAACGGGCTCGCGATGCTGGTGGCCCAGGGGGAGGCGGCCTTCAGGATCTGGACCGGGGGCGCTCCACCCGCGGGGTGCATGGAAGGCGCACTGGCAGCGGTTCTGTAACATAGAGCTATTCCTTGACATTAACGCGATTACAAAATACCATTCACAGGATCTTTAACCCCTGAGGTAGCTATGCACGTAAGCAGACTGGGTGAACTGCTGGTCACAAACAACCTGATCACCAAGGAACAGCTGAAGCAGGCGCTCGCTGAACAGAAGGCCGCGGGCGGCCAGTTGCGTCTTGGGTCTATTCTGGTCAGGGATGGACTGATCAACGAGGCGGATCTCACATCTTTTCTTTCCAAGCAGTACGGTGTGCCGACCATCAACCTGGCCGACTATGAGGTCGATGCCGGGGTCGTCAAGATCATCCCCGTCGATATCGCCCACAAGTACCAGATCGTTCCGGTGAACCGTGCCGGTTCCACGCTCATCATCGCCATGAGCGACCCCTCCAACATCTTCGCCATCGACGACATCAAGTTCATGACCGGGTACAACGTCGAAGTGGTCGTGGTCGCCGAAAGCGCCATCAAGACCGCCATCGACCGGTTCTACGATCAGAGCGCCTCGCTCGCCGACGTGATGAGCGACCTGGAGATGGAGGACCTGGAGGTCATCGGGGACGAGGAGGAGATCGACGTCGGCTCCCTGGAGCGCGCCACCGAGGACGCCCCGGTCGTCAAGCTGGTCAACCTCATCCTCACCGACGCCATCAAGAAGAAGGCCTCCGATATCCACATCGAGCCCTACGAGAAGTACTTCCGGGTGCGCTACCGCATCGACGGCGTGCTCTACGAGGTGATGAAGCCCCCCCTGAAGCTGAAAAACGCCATCACCTCCCGCATCAAGATCATGAGCGAGCTGGACATCGCGGAGAGGCGCCTGCCGCAGGACGGCCGCATCAAAATCAAGCTCGGCGGCGGCAAGGATATGGACTTCCGCGTCTCGGTGCTCCCCACCCTGTTCGGCGAGAAGATCGTTCTGCGTCTTCTGGACAAGAGCAACCTGCAGCTGGACATGACCAAGCTGGGGTACGAGCCCGAGGCACTGGCGCACTTCCAGCGTGAGATCCACAAGCCGTTCGGGATGGTGCTGGTCACAGGCCCTACCGGCAGCGGCAAGACCGTCTCGCTGTACTCCGCGCTCTCCGAACTGAACAAGGTCACCGAGAACATCTCCACCGCCGAGGACCCGGTCGAGTTCAACTTCGCCGGCATCAACCAGGTGCAGATGCACGAGGACATCGGCCTCAACTTCGCCGCCGCACTGCGCGCCTTCCTGCGCCAGGACCCGGACGTGATCATGATCGGCGAGATCCGTGACTTCGAGACCGCGGAGATCGGCGTCAAGGCCGCCCTCACCGGTCACCTGGTGCTCTCGACCCTGCACACCAACGACGCACCCTCCACCATCAACCGTCTGCTCAACATGGGCATCGAGCCGTTCCTGGTCGCCTCCGCGGTGAACCTGATCACGGCCCAGCGCCTGGCGCGCCGCGTCTGCAGCGAGTGCAAGGTGGTCGAGGAAGTGCCGGCACAGGCCCTGATCGCCGCCGGGCTCCCGGCCGAGCAGGCGTCCTCCGTGGTCTGCTACCGCGGAACCGGCTGTCCCAAGTGCAACGGCACCGGCTACAAGGGAAGGGTCGGCTTCTACCAGGTCATGCCGATGCTTGAGCCGATCCGGGAACTGATCTTAAACGGCGCCAACACGGCCGAGATCAAGCGCGAGTCGATGCGCCTGGGAGTCAAGACCATGCGCCAGTCCGGCCTCACCAAGCTCGTCGAGGGGGTCACCTCGTTCGAGGAGGTCCTGAGGGTCACGGTGGCCGATGACTGACGACACGCAAGTCTAACCGAGACGAGGTATTCATGATCAACTTTCATCAAATGCTCAAAGAACTGGTGGAGAGGGGCGGTTCCGACCTCCACATCACTACCAATACCTCGCCGCAGATCCGCATCGACGGCAAGCTCACCCCGATGGACGTCCCGCCGCTCAACGCGATCGAGACCAAGCAGCTCTGCTACAGCATCCTGACCGATGCGCAAAAGCACAGGTTCGAAGAGGACAACGAACTCGACCTCTCCTTCGGCGTCAAGGGACTCTCCCGCTTCAGGGGGAACATCTTCGTTCAGCGCGGCGCGGTCGCCGGCGTTTTCAGGGTGATCCCGTACAAGATCCTCTCGTTCGAGGAACTCGGGCTGCCGCCGGTGGTGAGGGCGCTGTGCGACAAGCCGCGCGGACTGATACTGGTCACCGGCCCTACCGGCAGCGGCAAATCGACCACGCTCGCGTCGATGATCGACCACATCAACCAGAACCGCCACGACCACATCGTCACCGTCGAGGACCCGATCGAGTACCTGCATCCGCACAAGGGGTGCATCGTGAACCAGCGCGAGGTGGGCGCCGACACCAAGAGTTTCAAGCACGCCCTCAAGTACGTGCTGCGTCAGGACCCCGACGTGGTCCTGATCGGCGAGCTGCGTGACCTGGAGACCATCGAGGCTGCGCTGACCCTGGCCGAGACCGGTCACCTCTGCTTCGCCACGCTGCACACGAACTCCTGCGCCCAGACCATGAACAGGATCATCGACGTATTCCCCCCGTACCAGCAGACCCAGGTGAGGACCCAGCTTTCCTTCGTCCTTGAGGGGGTCATGTCCCAGACCCTGATCCCCAGGGCCAACGGTCCCGGGCGCGCCCTGGCGCTGGAGGTGATGGTCCCGAACCCCGCCATCAGGAACCTCATCCGCGAGGACAAGGTGCACCAGATCTACTCGCAGATGCAGGTCGGGCAGGAGAAGTTCGGCATGCAGACCATGAACCAGTGCCTGATGACCCTTTTGTCGCGTCGCCTCATTACGGTCGACGACGCCCTCGGGCGCTCGTCCGAACCGGACGAGCTGAAGCAGATGCTCGCCCCGGGTTCGTCGGGGGCGGCCCAGCTAAGACGTCCGCCGCAACGATAGCAGCAGCCAGTCCCGGTCCCGCCGGGAAAGGAGTACTACATGACAAAGTTCGACTGGGAAGCAAGGAGCAAGGCCGGCAGCGTCCAGAAGGGCGTGATGGAAGCCGCCAGCGCATCCATGGTGGAGGCGCAGCTCAAGAGATACGGGTTCACCGGCATCACCGTCAAGGAGCATGGCAAAGGGCTCTCGATGGAGCTGAAGCTCCCGGGGTTCGGCGGTCCCAAGAAGATCGAGACCAAGGACCTGGTCGTCTTCACCCGTCAGTTCGCCACCATGATCGATTCGGGCCTGCCGCTGGTGCAGTGTCTGGACATCCTCTCCAGCCAGCAGGAGAACAAGACCTTCAAGGATATCCTGGTGAAGGTCAAGGAGAGCGTCGAGAGCGGCTCCACCTTCGCGGACGCGCTCTCCAGGCACCCCAAGGCCTTCGACCAGCTCTACGTCAACCTGGTCGCGGCAGGCGAGGTCGGCGGTATCCTCGACACCATCCTGTCCAGGCTCGCCGCCTACATAGAGAAGGCGATGAAGCTCAAGAAGCAGGTGAAGGGCGCCATGGTCTACCCGATCACCATCATGTCCATCGCCGTCATCGTCGTGGGCGTCATCCTGATCTTCGTCATCCCGACCTTCGCCAAGATGTTCGCGGACTTCGGGGGGGAACTGCCGGCGCCGACCAAGTTCGTCATCGCGCTCTCCAACTTCCTGGTCAAGTACATCGTGGTGATCATAGCCGCCATGTTCGCCCTCAAGTACGCCATCGGCAAGTACTACAGCACCCCCAACGGGAGGAAGGTCCTCGATGCCTTCGCGCTCAGGGCCCCGATCGCCGGTCCCCTGATCCGCAAGGTTTCCGTCGCCAAGTTCACCCGCACCCTGGGGACCATGATCAGTTCCGGCGTCCCCATCATGGACGGGCTCGAGATCGTCGCCAAGACCGCGGGGAACAAGGTCGTCGAGGAGGCGATCTACAACGTGCGCCAGTCCATCTCCGAGGGTAAGACCATCGCCGAGCCGCTTGCCGAGAGCGGGGTGTTCCCGCCCATGGTCGTGCAGATGATCTCCGTCGGCGAGGCGACCGGTGCCATGGACGCCATGCTCAACAAGATCGCGGACTTCTACGATGACGAGGTCGATGACGCGGTGGGTGCGCTCACCTCCATGATGGAGCCGTTGCTCATGGTGTTCCTCGGCACCACGGTCGGTGGACTGGTCATCGCCATGTATCTTCCGATCTTCAAACTGGCCGGCGCGGTTGGCGGTTAAGCTGGATGATCGAGAAGAAAAAAGTCTTCTGGTTCATACTGCTAAGACTGCTGGTGGTATCCGTCTTCCTGGTTACCACCCTTTATCTTGACGTACACACCTACGATGTAAGTGGCGAGGTCGCCGGAAGAGTGCTGGCCCGGCTGCTCGGCGCCACTTACCTCTTTTCCCTGCTTTCACTGGTGGTGCTGCGCAAAGCGTCCGCCAGGACCACCCGCACCCTGACCCATCTCCAGATCGTCTGGGACCTGATCCTGGTTACCGTCCTGATCCTGGTTTCGGGCGGGGTCACCTCCCACTACGCGTTTCTCTACTTCCTGTCGATCATCAGCGCCAGCGTGCTGCTGGCCCGCTCCCAGGCCTACTACACGGCGTCGCTGTGCGTCATCTTCTACGGCGCCATCCTGGATTTCCAGTACTACGGCAAGCTGGCTCCCCTGGGGCTTTCCCCGTACCCCGCGCAGCAGTGGGGCGCTGAGTACCTGTTCTACCTGATCTTTCTCCACTGTGCCTCCTTTTTCCTGACCGCGTTCCTCGCGGGGCACCTGGCCGAGCGCGCGCGGGTATCCGAGAGCGCGCTGCAGGAAAAGGCGATCGACTACGAGGAACTGGAAAGGCTGAACTCCTGCATCGTCTCCACCATCGACAGCGGCCTTTTGACCATCAATGTCAGCGGCAGGATCCGGGTCTTCAACCGCTACGCCGAACTGCTGACCGGGGTTTCCCAGCAGGACGCCTACGACCGCCCGCTCAGCGAGGTTCTGCCCGGGTGCGCCGGGTTCGAGTCGAGTTTCTTCGAGTCGGGGCAGGGGGAATTTCAGCACAAGGGGCCCGACGGCAGCGAACTGCTGCTGTCGTACAAGTCGGTTCCTTTGCTGGACAAGGACGGCGCGCCGGTAGGCGCCATCTTCGACCTGCACGACCTGACCGAGCTAAAGCGCATGGCCGCCGAGCTGAAGCGGGCGGACCGGCTGGCGGCGCTGGGCGAGCTTTCGGCGCGGATGGCCCATGAGATACGCAACCCGCTGGCGGCCATCAGCGGCTCGGTGCAGCTGGTCGCGTTGAGGCCCTGGGTGGACGAGAAGGACCAGCGTCTTTTCTCGATCATACTGAGGGAGACCGACCGCCTGGACTGCCTGCTGCGCGACTTCCTTTTTTACGCCAGGCCCAACCAGCCCGCCAAGGTCGCGCTCAACCTGCACCGGGTGATCGGGGACCTCTGTGCGCTCCTCGCCACCGATCCCAGGATGGAGGGGGTGGAGGTCGACAACCAGCTCCCGGCTGATTTGGTGGTGCAGTTCGACAAGGACCAGTGCACCCAGGTGTTCTGGAATCTCCTGGTGAACGCCGCAGAGGCCATCACGGGAGGGGGGCGCATCTGCATCGATGGTGCCCTGGTCAAGGAGGACGCCGGACCCGGCGAGGTGCGTATCAGCATCAGGGATACCGGGTCCGGGATGAGCCAGGATGACCTGAGGCGGGTCTTCGAACCTTTTTTCACCACCAAGAAAGGGGGGACGGGACTGGGGCTCGCCACGGTGTACCGGATCGTGGAGACCAACGGTGGCAGGATGACCATCAACAGCTCCAAGGGGAAAGGGACGACGGTCACGCTGTATCTCCCTGCGTTGTGTTAAAATCCGGACCACGAGCAGGACAGAGGTCCTAAGACTAGGACTGGGCTTAGACCAAGACTAGGCGATGGCGCAGGTCGCTGCGCCGCAACTCGAAGTGAGGTGTTTTTCAATGCGTGCCAGGATTTTGGTTGTCGATGACGAGCTGAGCATGCGGGAGTTTCTCGCCATCCTCCTCGATGGCGAGGGATACCTGGTGGACCAGGCGGAAAGCGCCGAGGATGCCCTGTCCCGCCTGGGGCGGCAGCACTACGAGATGGTGATCTCGGACGTGAGCATGCCGGGACTGGGAGGGATAGAGCTCCTCTCCCGCATCAAGTCCGAATCTCCGGACACCGCCGTCCTCATGATCACCGCCTTCACCACGGCGGAGCAGGCGGTGGAGGCGATGAAGCTTGGCGCCTACGACTACATCGGCAAACCTTTCAAGGTGGAAGAGGTAAAGGTGCTGGTGCGCAAGGCCCTGGAAAAGCAGAGCCTCGTGCAGGAGAACAAGCGGCTGAAGGCCGAGGTGCAGGAGCGCTTCAGCTTCTCCGGGATGATCGGCAAGAGCAAGGAGATACGCGAGGTCTACGAGCTCATCGAGAAGGTCGCCGACAGCATGGCCAACGTACTCATCACCGGTGAGAGCGGTACCGGCAAGGAACTCGCCGCCAGGGCGATCCACTACAATTCTCCGCGCAAGAACGCCTCTTTCGTGGCGGTCAACTGCGGCGCCATCCCCGAAACGCTCATCGAGAGCGAACTCTTCGGTCACGCCAAGGGGGCCTTCACCGGCGCCATCGCCGACCGTCCGGGCCTCTTCGAGCAGGCCGAGGGGGGTACCCTTTTCCTGGACGAGATCGGGGAGCTCCCTTTGCAGCTGCAGGCGAAACTGCTGCGCGTGCTCCAGGAGCGCGAGTTCCGCAGGGTAGGGGGGGGGACTTCCCTCAAGGCGGACGTGCGCATCGTGGCCGCCTCCAACCGCAACCTCGAGGAGCAGGTGCGCGAGGGAAGCTTCCGCGAGGACCTCTTTTACCGCCTCAACGTGGTCCAGATACGCATGCCCTCCCTCAAGGAGAGGAGCGAGGATATCCCGGCACTGGTCGAACATTTCTACAAGAAGTACTCCATCTGGTCCGGGGGGGGCGACATCATAACCCCCGACGCGCTGCGCGTCCTTTTCAACTACCCTTTCCCGGGCAACGTTCGGGAGCTCGAGAACCTGGTCGAGCGCTGCGTCGTGCTGGGGAGCAGGGTGATCGGCCTTGACTGCCTTCCCGCTTCGGTGCGTGAGCATCACACGGTGGCTCTTCCTTCCAGTGAACTGGAGATTCCTGAAGAGGGATTGGACCTGCAGGCTTACCTCGACAGCCTGGAGCAAAAGCTCCTCGTGCAGGCGATGGAGAAGAGCGGCGGTGTGAAGAAGCGGGCGGCGGCGCTGCTGGGGATGACCTTCCGCTCTTTCCGCTACCGCCTGGCCAAGTTCGGCATGGATGAGGAGTGACTGACAAAAAACGTCACTCTTTTGTTGCCAAAATTGTCCCTGTGACGTTTTTTGTTTCCGCGCCGCCACGGGCTTTTTACGGTAAAACCTAGTGTGTACACGCAGTTGCCAGTTTTTTACGGATTGGCCCGCATGTTGCTATAAGGGTAATGTCTTGCGGTAAGGATGTAACAGTCACACCTACAAGTCGGCAACCACCAACGAAAAAGGAGAAACAGATGTTAAACAAACTGAGAAGCAACAAAGGCTTCACTCTGATCGAGCTCTTGATCGTCGTTGCGATCATCGGCATCCTCGCTGCCATCGCTATTCCGCAGTTCTCCGCGTACAGGCAGAAGGCGTACAACTCCGCAGCACTGAGCGACCTCAAAAACTCCAAGACCGCTCTCGAGTCGTACTACGCCGATAATCAGAAATACCCGTACTAATAACTTCTATTTCGAAAGGAGCTTATCATGAAGAAAGTATTAGCGATCGTTGCCCTTCTGGCTGTTGGCGTAGGGTCCGCATATGCAGTTAACTTTACCAATCCGAGCGCTTCCGGCACCGTTCCGTTCGGCACCGATACCAACGGCATGCTCGACTTCAAACCTTCCGCAAACGTAGCCATGGCATACGACTCCGCCACCGCTACCGGCGTTTCCTACACCGTTGGCGCCGTCCACGGCCAGGGGAGCAGGGTTTACGGCTCCTCCTCCGTCGACACCAACATCTACTATGTAGACGTCGCCGCCCCTGGCATCTCCGCTGCCGGCGCAACCGTCACCCCGGGCTTCCCCTCCGGCACTTCCTTCCCGGCGTCCCTGGCCAGCGGCTCCACTCCCTCCACCTACTTCGGTGCAGGTTGGACTGCCAGCAAGTAGTCTTCGTACCATCTGTTAGTCCGAGCGGGGTGCATTGTTTTCTGTGCACCCCGTTTTTTTCTACCGCACGAGGGATCCTTGATGTCGACATTTGAGAATTTCTTCCGCCTGAGTGTTGCCTCCTTGCTGCGCGACCGGTTCCTGTATCTCCTCTTTTGCCTTGCCCTGCTTGCCCTCATCCTGATCCCCGCATTCAGCCTGTTCTCGATGCGCCAGGTACAGGAACTCTCGGTGACGCTCTGTCTCTCGACGCTCTCCTTTCTGCTGGTTGTGGTCGCGGTGCTGACCGGCGCGTCGTCGCTCTGGCGCGACGTGGAGAAACGTTACACCTCGTCGGTTCTGGGGCTCCCCATTTCCCGAACCTCCTTCGTGCTGGGGAAGTTCTGTGCCGTGGCGCTTTTGCTGGCAGTGATAACCGTCGTCTTCGGTGCCGGCTCGTTTGCCGCGATCAAGGTGGCAGCGGGAAGCTACCCCCCTGACATCCCGGTGCGCTGGGACAATTTCTTCGCGGCGGTCTTCTTCGAGTACCTGAAGTCCGTGCTGCTACTCGCCCTCGCCATCCTCCTGTCGGCAGTCAGTACCTCCTTTTACTTCCCCTTTCTCGGCGCCATCGCGGTCTACATGACCGGGAGCGCGAGCCAGGACGTGTACGAGATGACCATGGGGGCGTACGGCAAGGAACTGGTCCCCATCGCGCGGGTCGCCATCAAGGCGGTCTACTACGTCATTCCCAATTTTTCGGCTTTCGATCTGAAGACCAACGCCATCTACGCGCTCCCCCTGGCACCCGTGACGCTCCTGCTCACGCTGCTTTACTTCGCCTGCTACACGGGAATCATCCTCTCCGTATCGGTCTGGAGCTTCTCCAGGAGAGAGTTGCCGTGATGGCCAGGATCGTCTTCGCACTCCTTCTCTGTTCCTACCTGGCGGTGATAATCCCCTTTACCACCGCGGTGGCCAACCGCCCCGTGGCGGTGAAGCTCGGGTCCCTGCCGGATGCGAAGATCCTGAAGCTTCTGGCGGGCGAGCACCGGCACCTCGTCGCGCAGTACGCCGTCGTCAAGGTGCTCTTCTACTACGGGACACTGGTGGAAAGGTGGCAGCAAAAGATCGTGCTGCAGCCGGAGTACGGGAACATGTACGCGACGCTGGTCACCTCGTCGAAACTCGACCCCTGGAACGCCGACGTCTATTACTTCACTCAGGCCGCCTTCACCTGGGACCTGAAGAAGATAACCGACGTGAACGCGATGCTCGACTACGGCATGAGGTACCGCACCTGGGACTACCAGCTCCCCTTCTTCGCCGGTTTCAACTGCGCCTATTTCCAGAAGGATTACTCCAGCGCCGCGCGGTACTTCAAAAAGGCCGCGGAGCTGTCCGGCAAGCCGCTTATGGCCAACCTGACCGCGCGCTACTTCTCCGAGTCCGGCGAGAACGAACTGGGGCTGCACTTCATCGAGTTCATGCAGCGTCGCACCATTGACCGCAAGCTCCTCGAGGTCTATCAGACCAGGAAGCGGGCGCTCATCGGGGCGCTGACGGTGCAAAAGGCGGGAGAGGAGTTCGAGCGCAGGTTCCACAGAAAGCCCGACCGGGTCGCCGACCTGGTCGCCCAAGGCGTTCTGAAAGAGCTGCCCAGGGACCCGTACGGCGGCGAGTACTACTTCGACGAAAAGGGAATCGTGCGCAGCACCAGCAAGTTCGCCTACCTCACCCCGGCGGAAAGGCTGATGCGTGATCGCAAGCGAGGAGACAGTAAATGAACCCACTGGAAATCGACCGCCTCTCCAAGACCTATCGCGGCAAGAGGCTTGCCAAAGTGGCCGCACTGAGCGACCTTTCCCTCCAGGTGGGGAGCGGGGAGGTTTTCGGCTTTTTGGGGCCAAACGGCGCCGGCAAAAGCACCACCATCAAATCCATCATGGGATTCATACGCCCGGACGCGGGGACGGTGACGCTGTTCGGGAAGCCCGTGCAGGATCCTGCCTCCCACCTGCGGGTCGGCTACCTTCCGGAAAACCCTTCCTTCTACGACTTCTTGAGCGCGCGGGAATACCTTCGCTTCGTGGGGAGAGCTTTCGGCATGGATGCCGGGGCCATAGCATCGCGGTCGGCGCAACTGCTCGAACTGCTCGATCTCGCCGGCGCGGCGGACCGTCCCATGAGGGGTTACAGCAAGGGGATGGTGCAGAGGCTTGGGCTCGCGCAGGCCATGCTCCATGACCCCGACCTCTACATCCTGGACGAGCCGATGAGCGGTCTCGACCCCGTGGGGCGGTCCCTGGTGAAGGAGATCATCCGCGACCTGAAAAGGCGCGGCAAGACCGTCTTTTTCAGCACGCACATCACCGCCGACGTCGAGGTGGTATGCGACAGGGTGGGAATCGTCGTCGGCGGACGCTTGCGGGCGATTGACAGCGTCGCCAACATTCTGCAAAGTGGCCTGGAAGGGTACCTGTTGCAGGTGACCCGGGGGGGCGCCCAGGAGGAGCTGCAGGTCGAAAAGGCGCAGCTGCAACAGGTGCTTTCCGATCTGGTGGCCGCAGGCGCCACCATCGACCGTATCGAGCCGCAACGAAAGGACATGGAGGCGTTCCTACTTGAGATTCTCGCTCACCAGCACGACGACCGGGCTTAAGAAGCAGGCGCTGTTCCTGGTCGTAGTCGTCCTCGCAGTCTACAGCCGTGCCGTTTTCGGCACCGTAGTCTCCATCGACGACGTGGGCATAATGAAGTTCTACGGTTCCCAGGGGCTCAGGCTGACCGACGCGCTCACGCCTGGGCAGGGGTACTACTACCGCCCCGTGATCGCTCTCAGCTTCTATCTAGACCACCTCCTGTTCGGCCAGAATCCCATCATTCTGCACCTGGAGAACATCCTGATCCACGCCGCCAACGCGGTGCTCGTCCTCCTATTGGGGCGCCGGCTCCTGCCGGAGAGCACCAGGTGGGCGCCTCTGGTCGCCGCGCTGCTCTTCGCCGTGCATCCGGTGAACTCGGAGGCGGTGAGCTGGATCGCCGGACGCACCGATCCCCTCGCCGCCTCTTTCGTGCTGCTCGCCTGCATATCGCTTCTCAAGGGTATGGAGACCGGCAGGATGCGCCACACCGTGGCCAGCATCGCCCTCCTGGTCGCCGGCGTCATGACCAAGGAGACCGCCATCGTCTTCGTCCCGGCTTCCCTCTTGCTGATCGCCCTCTTGAGGCATCTCCACCCCGGACTCCACGTGGAGTCCGTGCGGATGCAGGCAAGGGTGCTGGTAGCCTGCTACCTTTTGATGGGGGTCCTCATCTCGGCGGTCCTGCTGTCCAGGACGGCGGGGGAGAACAGCCTCGCCAAGCTGCTGATAGCCAACATCAAAAGCCCCGCAGCGTCGCTGCTTCTGGGCGGAGAGGTGTTCGGGTTCTATGTCAAGAAGATGTTCCTTCCCTGGCCCCTGAGCTTCGCCATCGTCGATCTTTCCGCCTGGTACCTGGTCGCGGCCGTCGCGGGGGTCCTCTTCTGCCTTTTCGCGCGCAGGAGCTACCCCACCGTCACCATGCTCTGCATAGGGGCGCTGTTCCTGTTGCCGGCCGTCGCAGTCGGTGTCTTCGACGTGGCCTGGACGGTGGCGGCGGAGCGTTACCTCTACATCCCTTCCGCCTTTTTCGCCATCGGCCTGACCGGGTATGCCGCCGGGGCTCCCCAACTGCGGGAGCGCCTGGCGCTCATCGCCGTGTTTTGCTGCATCGCGGCTGCGGGCTTCGCCACGTGGCACAGGACCGGCATCTGGGGCTCCAACATCGCCCTCTTCGAGGACAGCATCGCCACGAGTCCCACGGTGGGGATGCTGCATCACGAACTGGCCATCGCCTACGCCAAGGCGGGGAGGTACGCCGAGGCCGCGAAGGAGCTGGAGGTTGCCTCCTCCCTCAACATAAGCGAGATGCTCAAGCGGATGATTCGCAAGGACAGGCTTTTGGTGCGCCTGCAGGGGGTCCCTCCGGAGGAGAAGCGCCGGCTCATCAACCTGCACGGGTGGAACCTGGTGAAGCAGGACAAGGACCTGCTCGAGATACTGAGGGCCAACGATTACCTCATCGTGCCCAAGCTCGGGCCTGGCCCCGAGAAGGCGGCGTTGATCTCCGAGCTCGTCACGGTGAGCGAGGCGCTTTTCGCGCTGACCGGTGACCCGATTCTCCTTTACAACAACGGCCAGCTCCTTTTGGAGAGCGGTGACCGCGGCGGCGCCCGCGCCAGCTTCGTCCGCTGCGCGACAGCCGCCCCCCGCGACGCCTATTACATCAAGGCCGCACTGAAGCTTGCCGCCGCGCTGGAGGAGCGATGATTCCCTACCTTCGTCTTCTGCGTACCCACCAGTGGCTCAAGAATCTCATGCTCTTCTTCCCTGCCTTCCTCTCCGGCGCCATCATGCAGCCGGGGATGATGCAGAGGATGTGGCTTCCTTTCGCAGCCTTCTGTCTCGCCTCCAGTGCCACCTACGTCTTCAACGACCTGGTTGACGCCGGAAGCGACCGCCTGCATCCGGTCAAAAGGGGCAGACCCGTGGCCAGCGGCGACATCTCGCTCCCCGCGGCTTCGCTTTTCGCGCTGCTGCTCGCCGCTGTCGGGATCGGCTGCGGGCTCATGGCGCAAGGGGACTTCTGGCGCTATCTGGTGGCCTATTTCGTGATCAACGTCTGCTACTCGCTGAGGCTCAAGGCGCTTCCCATCGTCGATATCTTCTGCATCGCCTCCGGGTTCGTGCTGAGACTTCAGGCGGGGGGGGCGGCCTCCGGCGTGATGGTTTCCGAGTGGCTCTTCCTGTCCGTCTTTCTCCTCTCCCTTTTTCTTAGCACCGGCAAGAGGCTCTGCGAGAAGGGAGGGCTTGGGGACAGCGCCGGGGAGCACCGCAAGAGCCTGGAGAGCTATCCCCCCGGATTCCTCGACCTCGCGATGGCGATGACCGGCGCGGCGGTGCTGGTCACCTACACGATGTACGCGCTCTCCCGGCACGCTCTCATCTACACCGTGCCGCTTTGCACCTTCGGGCTGTTGCGCTACACCATGCGGGTCAAGAGGGGAGGGGGGGGGGACCCGACCGATGCCCTGCTCAAGGACCTGCCGCTCTTCGTCACTGGGGGGCTTTGGGCCGTTTTGGTGGCCCTCGCCATCTACCGATGAGCGGCTACGTCATCCTGGTCAACTACAACGGCTGGCGCGACACCCTCGAGTGCCTGGAAACGCTTTTGCGCTCCGAGTACCGGGATTTCCGGGTCGTGGTCTGCGACAACGGTTCGACTGACAACTCGCTGGAGCGGATCGGGGCATGGGCCGCCGGGACCGAGCCGGCGCAGGTCGGCGGGCGCTATGCCCGTCTCGCCGCTTCGCCGCTTGACCGCCCCATCCCTTTTGTGCGCTACGGGAAAGCCGCGGCCGAGGCCGGCGGAGACCGGGACGAAAACGCCCCGCTGATCCTGGTGGAGTGCGGCGCCAACCTGGGCTTCGCCGGGGGGAACAACGTGGGGTTGCGCTACGCGCTGGCCAGGGGGTGCGACTGGGTCTGGCTGCTCAACAACGACACGGTGGTGGAGCCCCAGGCGCTCGGGAACCTGGTGGACCGCCTCGCCGGGACCCCGGGAGCCGGTATCTGCGGCTCGACCCTGCTCCTCTACGGGGAGCCCAGCCGTGTCCAGGCGCTCGGGGGCGGATGGTACTGCCGCTGGCTCGGACTTGCCTGGCACCTGGGGCGGCTGGGGCGCTGGCCGCAGCGGGTCGACCGTGACCAGGTGGAGCGGCGCATGAGCTATCCCGTCGGAGCGTCGATGCTGGTTTCCGCCGACTTCCTGCGCGAGGTCGGGCTCATGTGCGAAGAGTACTTCCTGTTCTTCGAGGAGCTCGACTGGGTGCTCCGTTCGCGCGGCCGCTTCCGCATGCTGTACGCCCCGGACAGCGTGGTCTACCACAAGGTCGGCGGCGCGATAGGGACCAGCAGCCATCCCGGCCGCAAAAGCCTCGCCTGCGATTACTGGAACATCCGCAACCGGATCTTCTTCACCAGACGGTGGTACCCGGCGGCGCTTCCCACCGTGTACCTGACCCTGGCGGGAGCGCTCCTCACCCGCGCCCTGTTGGGGAAGTGGGACCGCGTCGCCATGATTTTCACCCTCATGTGCGGTGGATGGCGCGAAAAGGGCGCCGCCGTCACCCTTACCCGCGATTGAAGCGGGCGCTCCCCGCGCCCGGCATTGGGAGTCAGATGAACCGCTTGGTAGAAAAGATAGCGCCGCTCGTGCACCGGGTCCTCCCGCTTCTGGAGATCTGCCTGGCCCCCTTCACCTTCCTCGGGGCGCTGCTGTTCGCCTTCATCCGTCGGGCGGGGATCCAGCGCATGCCGCTCACCCGCCGGATCCTCTTCAAGGTCGGGGTGTTCCCTGTCGTCCGCCACTACTACGAACCGCAGTTCGACTGCCGCGGGCTGCGTCACCCCCTGAGCGCCGAGCGGGCACTGCCCGGGATCGAGTGGAACCTTTCCGAACAGCTGCAGATACTGGGTGAGTTTCATTACGCCGATGAGCTCGCCCGCTTCCCGTACGAGCCGACCGGAGAGCTCGAGTACCACTACCGTAACGACTTCTTCTGCGCCGGCGACTCGGAATACCTCTACAGCATGGTGCGCCGCCTGGCGCCCGCGAACGTGATCGAGATCGGCAGCGGCAACTCCACCCTCATGGTGCGCAACGCCATAAGGAAGAACGCGGAGGATAACCCCGGCTACGTCTGCCGTCATCTCTGCATCGAGCCGTACGAGATGCCCTGGCTGGAGAAGGCGGGGGTGGAGGTGCTGCGTCACCGGGTGGAGGAGGTGGACCCCTCTATCTTCTCGACCCTCGGCCCCGGCGACATCCTCTTCGTGGACTCCTCGCACATGATCAGGCCCCAGGGGGACGTCCTCGCCATCTACCTGCAGATTCTGCCCACGCTTCGCCCCGGGGTCGTGGTGCACGTGCACGACATCCTCACGCCGCGGGACTATTTCGAGCAGTGGCTGGTCGACGAGGTGAAGTTCTGGAACGAGCAGTACCTCCTCGAGGCCTTTTTGACCTTGAACCGCGAGTTCAGGATCATAGGCGCGGTGAACTATCTGAAGCAGCACCACTTCGACCTCCTCAGCGCAAAGTGCCCCGTCCTCGGCAGCCATCCCGAGTGCGAGCCCGGCTCCTTCTGGCTGGTCAGGAACTGACGCCGTCATGAAGATCTCCGTCATAACAATCTGCTACAACAGCGCCGCCCAGATCGGGCGCGCCATCGAGAGCGTGCTCGCCCAGAGCCACCCCGAGCTCGAGTACGTCATCGTCGATGGCGGGTCGAGTGACGGCACCGTGGACATCGTGCGTAGCTACGCCTCGCGCGACCCGCGCATCCGCTGGGTCTCCGAGCCCGATGACGGCATTTCCGACGCCATGAACAAGGGGGTCGCCCTCGCCACGGGAGAGATCGTCGCCCACCTGCACTCCGATGAGTATTACCTCGACCCCGGCGTGCTGGCAGAGGTCGCCTCCATCTTCGAGGCGAATCCGGAGCGGGTGTGGCTCACCGGCGGTTTCCACTTCGTCGATCCCTCCGGGCGCTTCCTGCGCGAGATCAAGGTGCGCCGCTACTCGTACCGCAGGCTGATTCATTCCAACATCATCCTGCATCCGGCCACCTTCGTGAAGAGAAGCGCGTTCCTTCAGGTGGGGGGCTTCGATCTCTCGCTGCGCTACTGCATGGACTACCACCTCTGGTTGCGCCTTGGCGCGCTGGGAGACCCGGTCACCGTGAACCACCCCTTGGCCTGTTTCTGCGTGCACGGCGGCAGCCGCTCCACCATGGAAGCGGCCAGCGCCTACGCAGAGGAGTTCCAGGTCCGTCTGGAATTCCTCGAAAAGCGCGGCAGCTGGCAGTTCCCCTACCGGCTCGAGTACCTGGTCAAGAAGGAGTTGAACAGGATCTTCATCAGGAGGCTGATCGCCTTGGCCGGCACGGAGGACGCATGCTGACCCCTCCCAAGGTCTCGGTGGTGATCCCCTGCTACAACCATGGCGCCTTTCTCGACGAGACCGTCGATTCGGTCCTGGCCCAGAGCTTCGCCGATTTCGAGATCATCATCGTCGATGACGGTTCCACCGATCCCGGCACGGTTCGGCTTCTGGAGGGGTACCGGCGCCCCAAGACCACGGTGCTCCGCACCGCGAACGGCGGCGTCTCCCGGGCCAGAAACACCGGGATAGCGCGGGCGCGCGGCAGCTACATCCTCCCGCTGGACGCCGACGACCGGATCGCCCCCACCTACATGGAGAAGGCCGTGGCCATCCTCGATGCGCGCCCCGAGGTGGGAATCGTCTACTGCGACGAGGAGAAGTTCGGCGAGGAACAGGGGCTTTGGGACCTGCCGCCCTACGACCCGGTGGCCGAACTCTTCGACAACCTGATCCATCCGGCCGCGTTTTTCAGGAAGAGCGACTGGGCACGGGTGGGTGGGTACAGCCCCATGTTTGTCTACGGGTGGGAGGATTGGGACTTTTGGGTTTCCATGACCCGGCTCAACAAAGAGGTGTCAAAAATCCCAGAGATCCTGTATTATTACCGGGTTCGAAGCGTGTCGCGGGATCATTCGATGTGCTTTGGCCACAAGTTCGCCATGATGGCGCTGATCATCATGAGGCACAAAACGCTTTACCTGCGCCACGCGGGTGCCTTGTTCAAGAAGATCACGTGGTTGGTGCGCAGCAGGCTGGCATCGCCATGACCAGCTCGCCGTCGGTCCAGCGTGGTCGCGGCTGATCCGCCCAGGGAGTTCAATGGAGAAGGCAGCAGACAGGGGATGGGACAAGGTAATCAGGCCGCGCAGCGGCTGGTTCGACGTCGACCCGAAGGAAATCTGGAGATACCGCGACCTGGTCGCCCTCTTTGTCTGGCGTGACTTCGTAGCCGTCTACAAGCAAACCATACTGGGGCCGCTGTGGTACCTGATCCAGCCGCTATTGACCACCCTGGTTTTCACCGTCATCTTCGGTAACGTCGCGAAGCTCCCCACCGAGGGGATCCCTCCCTTTCTGTTCTACCTGTCGGGCGTCGTGGCCTGGAGGTACTTCGCCGACTGCCTGAACAACACCTCGAACACCTTCGTCGCCAACGCGCACATTTTCGGCAAGGTCTATTTCCCGCGCATCGCCGTCCCGGTGTCCGTGGTGATCAGCAGCCTGGTCTCCTTCGGTATCCAGCTCGTGCTCTTTCTGCTCTTCATCGCCTACTACCGCTGGAGCGGAGTGCCTGTCGGGTTGCAGCCCGCGCTGGCTTTGCTGCCGGTTCTCGTGCTGCAGATGGCGGCCCTCGGCCTTGGCTTCGGCATCATCGTTTCCGCCATGACCACGCGCTACCGCGACCTGTCGCACCTGGTCGGCTTCGGAGTGCAGCTCTGGATGTTCGCCACCCCCGTGGTGTACCCCTCGTCGTCCGTTCCTGCCCAATGGCGCTGGCTTCTCGACTTGAACCCCATGGCTCCCGTGGTGGAACTCTTCCGCCACGCCTTCCTCGGGGGGGCTCCGGTCCCCCTTGCCGGCTGGCTGCAGAGCCTTGCCGCCACCGCTGCAGTCCTGCTGGTCGGGGTATTGCTGTTCAGCCGCGTGGAAAAGACCTTCATGGACACCGTCTAGATGACCCAGCCCGTTATACAGGTAGATCATATGTGGAAACAGTACCGGCTGGGCGTCGTGAACCATCACACCCTCGCCCTGGATCTGCAGAGCTGGTGGTCCAGGGTGCGCCGCAGGGAGGACCCCAACTCCATCGTCGGCGGGTCGTGCGCGCGGCACGGGGGTGACCAGTTCTGGGCGCTCAAGGACGTGAGTTTCGAGGTGAGGCAGGGGGACGTCCTTGGCATCATCGGCAGAAACGGCGCCGGCAAGTCCACCCTTTTGAAAATCCTCTCCCGGGTGACCGCCCCTTCCAGGGGGGAGGTGCGCTACAAGGGGCGCATCGCGAGCCTCCTCGAGGTCGGAACCGGCTTCCATCCCGAGTTGACCGGACGGGAGAACGTCTTTCTGAACGGCGCCATCCTCGGCCTGAGCAAGGCCGACATCCGGAAAAGGTTCGACGAGATCGTCTCCTTCGCCGAGATCGACGCCTTCATAGACACCCCGGTGAAGCGCTACTCCTCCGGGATGTACGTCCGCCTCGCCTTCGCGGTCGCGGCACACCTCGACCCCGAGATCCTGGTGGTGGACGAGGTGCTGGCGGTGGGAGACGCCCAGTTCCAGGCCAAGTGCCTCGGCAAGATGCAGGATGTCGGAACCCAGGGGCGCACCGTGCTCTTCGTGAGCCACAACATGCAGGCGATGCGCCAGCTGTGCGGACGCGCCATCCTGCTGAGGGAAGGGGAGATCGTGGTCGATGGCACGCCGCAGGCGGCCATCGAGGAGTACCTGCGGGAGGGTAGCCGGGGTGCCGACTGCGGGAGCCTGGACCAACTGTTGCGGGACCTCCCCGCGGACCCGGTTTTCCGCTTCGACCGGATAGCGCTCAGGCAGCATGGGCGGGACGTCCAGCAGAGCGTCGAGAACGGCACGGCGCTCGAGGTGGAGATCGCCTATCAGGTCCTGCAAAGGACCTCGGGGCTGCGCGTCTTCCTCGACCTGTACGACGACCAGGGGACGCTCCTTTTCAGAAGCTTCAACGACGAGGACGGCGACGGCATCCCCACCGTGGAGGCCGGCGGCTTCCTCTCCAGGGTGGAAATCCCCGCCGACCTCCTGGCGCCGACCAGCTATACCCTTAAGATCTTCGCCACCATTTTCAACGTGCGGACCTGCTACCCGGATGGGATCTCCATCCCGCTGCGGGTGGAGCGCACCGGCAAGGCCAACCGCGCCTATCCGGCGGAGCCGATCCGCGGCAAGCTTGCCCCCTGGCTGCGCTGGGAAACGATCACGACGAGCAAAGGCGGTACGACCTGATGATACGGGCAATCGGGAGGAGGGTGGCCGATACGGTCACCGGCAGGAAGTTCAGGCACCTGGACAGCGCGGTGATCGAGCTGAACCACTTCAGGGAACTGATGAAGGTCTACGGCTGGCGGCAGGAGCCGCTGCTGGACCGCCCCGACATGTACGACTTCGACTACGTCGAGGACGTCAACGAGCGGCGCATACGGGACGCCGAGAGTCTCGCCACGGTGATGCGCAACGTCTCCCCCAAAGTGGCCCTCGAGATAGGGACCGCCAACGGGATGGCGACGCTGCTCATGTCTGTGAACGCCCCGGAGACCAGCATCTTCACCATCAACATCCCCCCCGAGGAGCTGGCGGCGGGAGGGGGGGGGACGCTCACCACCGTGGCGATGGAGCGCGAGGTGATCGGCAGCGCCTTCCGGGAGCGCAACCGGAGCAACATCACCCAGATCTACGCCAACAGCGCGACCTGGACCCCCGACATCGGCACAATCGACGTCGCTTTCATCGACGGCTGCCACGACACCGATTACGTCTTCAACGACACCAGGAAGATCCTGCCCCACATGCGCCCCGGCGGCTTCATCATCTGGCACGACTTCAACCCGCACCTGGTGAAGAAATACCCCTGGATCGACTCCGTCTGCCTCGGCGTCGAGAAGCTCTACCGCAAGGGGCTCATCGGCGGACGGATCTTCCACATCCGCGATTCGTGGATGGGGATCTGCCGGGTTCCGGAATAAAGGTTTTATGCACGATCTTAAAATCCTATACGGCTACTCGTGGTTCGGCTCTCAGGCCTATGGCAACGTCCAGGACCAGTGCCTCGCCTATTTCCGGCGGCTCCAGGAGGCCGGTTTCGACGTGGAGGGGTTCTGCCTGACCCTCAACCCTCCGGGACCCTGCCTCGGCTTCAAGGAGCTCGATCAAAGATGGCGCCGGGGCGACAGGACCCTCTTAAAGATGTACGAGAGACTGGCGAGGGCGCTCGAGGGGAAGGACGTCCTGATCAATGGCCCCGGCATAAACCTGCACCCGGAATTCGTCGCCGGCCTCCCGGTCTTCACCGTTTTCCAGTGCTTCGACGACCCGGAGAACTCCGACAACCTTTCCCGCCCCGTGGCGGCGGCGTACGATCTCTGCCTGGTGGGAAACATAGCCGAGGTCGAAACCTACCGCGGCTGGGGGGCGAAGAACGCCGTCTGGGCGCCGATGGGGCTGCAGCCCGGTATCTACGACCCGTCCCTCACCTACGAGGAGGTGCTGACCGGGGAGCGCGACATCGATCTGTTCATGATGATGGACCGTGAGGCCCCCTGGAGAAAAGAGCGGCTGGACCGGCTCGCCGCCGCCTTCCCCGATGCCGATTTTTACGGCAACGGCTGGCCGCGCGGCTTTCTCCCCAACGAGCGCGAACTCTCCTTTTTGCGCCGCGCGAAGATCGGCCCCAACATCCACAACTCGACCGGACCCATCAACTACCGGACCTTCTATCTTCCCGCCAACGGCGTCCTGCAGGTATGCGACAACAAGGGGCACCTGGGGGAGATCTACCGGCTCGGGGAGGAGGTGGTGGGGTTCGACACCGTCGATGAGTGCATCGAGCTCTGCCGGTACTACCTGGCACACGACGAGGAGCGCAGGATCATCGCCGCGAACGGCTGGAAGAGGGCCGTCACCGATTACAGCGAGATCGCGGTCTTCAAAAGGGCGATCGGGAACATCACCGCCGGCATCTCCGGTGACGAGAAACAGCGGAAAACGATCGCTCTGCCAGGGAGAAGGGTGGCAGGGAGGATGGCGGACGCCGTCAGGAGCGTGGTGAACCTCTGCCGCGGGGGGAAGGCGCAAGACGGCTCCGGCAGGGACGGTGACGCGTGAGCGCGCCGGTAACGCTGCACGTAAGCGATACGCTGCTCAGCCTGATGCGGGAAATTTCCGTCGAGCAGGCGGCGTTGATCGGCGCCGACCCGCCGCGGGCCTACCAGAATTACTACCTCGATTTCGCCGCCCACTTCCAGGCCCAGTACCCCGTCGGGGCGGGACTTGGGATCGACCGGACCATGAGCGTCCTCGAGGTGGGGTCGGGTATCGGGACCCGCTGCCTGCTCGGGACCGGGCTCTTCGGGGGGAGCTTCACCGGCATCGAGCCCTGCGCCAACTCCTACGCCATGCTCGGGAGGGCGATCCAGGAAATGAAGGCGTTGAACCCGCACCTCGACTACCGGTACCTCAACGCCGGGGGGGAGGATACCGGTCTCCCTTCGGAAAGTTTCGACGTCATCCTGAGTTTCGAGGTGATGGAGCACGTGAGGGAACCGGAGCAGGTGCTCCGGGAGATGTACCGGCTACTCAAGCCCGGCGGGAGGCTTTTTCTCTCCACCTGCAACTACGACTCCTTCTATGAAGGGCACTATAGATGCCTTTGGTTTCCCTTTCTGAAGGGACGTCTGGGCGAGGCGTACGCCGGGATGCGTGGGTACAACCCGGGCTTTGTGCGTGAAATCAACTTCATCACCAAGCGGTCGCTGCTGCGGGGGCTGTCCCGGGCCGGCTTCACCGGTGTCTCCCCGTGGCGCGGTCGTCAGGTGGCTCCCGCACCGCCGCTGAGAGTCGTCTTCCCTGAGGGGTATGCTCCCGAATCGGGACCGCTCAGGAAATCATTCGCCGGGAACCTGATCCAGAACCGCAAGGTGCATGCCCTTTTGTCCCGGTTCGACAGGGAATACAAGCTCTACATAGAGGCCACCAAGTGACACTTAGGAACCTGCTGCAGCGCCTGCTGATACGCCGGGCACCCGGAGGGGAGCGCCAGGACCTGCATAGCCGCAACGTGGGAGACAACCTGCTGGAGTGGCCCGAAAGGGCTGAGGAGGCCGTCCGCCTCGCCCGGGAGCACCTCCCACCCCATGGCGCCCGGGTTGCGGACTACGGTTGCGGCAGACAGACCCTGCGGCGGATCATTCCTGCGGATTGGGACTACACCCCGTACGACTACTGCAGCCGGTCCTCGGACACCGTCATCTGCGATTTCAACGCGGGAGAACTTCCGCCCGGCTGTTTCGACGCCATCTTCTGCATGGGTGTCCTGGAGTACCTCGACCACCCCCTGGAGTTGCTGGCGCACGCCATCGGGAACGCCTCCTTCGTGGTCTTTTCCTACAACGGCTTCACCACCGCCGAGCGCAGGAACCTGCAGGGATGGAAAAACGACCTCGCCTGGGAGGAATTTGACAGCTTGTTCGTCCGCCTCCAGGCGCCCGTGCTCGCCAAAAAGCACCTCGGCAACAACGAATGGATCTACGTCGTAAAAGGGAACTATGAAACTTGCGCTTCTGACCGCAGCCGTTAACGGGGACAACTCCGGCGACGCGATTATAGAGTCCGCCGTGACCCGGCTGGTGCCCGCCGGCGAGGTGCTGCGTTTTCCTTTGACCTCGCCGCTTGGCGATGAGGAACTGGCGGCCATCAACGGCTGCGACGCACTCATCATCTGCGGAACCAACCTGTACCAGCACGTTTTCGCCTGCAATCTCACCGCGGCGGTTGTGGAACGGATCTGCATCCCCGTGATCCCCTTCGGTATCGGCAGCAGTGCGGCGATAGGCGCCATTCCCAAAATGAACCGGGAAGGGGTCGACGCGGTGCGGGCCATCCACAGGAAATGCGTCGTCTCCGGGGTGCGGGATGAAGCCTCGCTGCGCTTTCTTCGCTCCATAGGGGTCGACAACGTGGTGTTAAGCGGCTGTCCGGTACTGTTTCACGGTCTT
Organism: Geomonas subterranea; assembly: GCF_019063845.1. Taxonomy (NCBI): domain Bacteria; kingdom Pseudomonadati; phylum Thermodesulfobacteriota; class Desulfuromonadia; order Geobacterales; family Geobacteraceae; genus Geomonas; species Geomonas subterranea. The sequence continues at coordinate 1,709,964 of NZ_CP077683.1, read as the reverse complement.
GGCTGCCCCGACTTCACCCCGTCCGGCGAGGGGTACACGCTCACCCCGCGAGCCCGGCTGCTCCACATAGAGGACGCCTGGAACGCGCGGCAGCGGGAGACGCTTGAATTCCTGTGCCGCCGGTATCACCCCTCCGTCGTGCTGCAAAGCCCCTACGACATCCCGGTAGCGGAGGACCTCGCCCACAAGTACGGGGTGGAAATCCTCATGGACCCGGCCTGGCAGGCCGGTCTCTACCTGGACATCGTGCGCAGGCAGCAGGTCAATCTCGGCTTCAGGCTCCACTTCGCCATGCTCTCCATAGCCTACGGAAAGCCCGCCTACCTCGTGTCCCACGACAGCCGGGCCGCGGAGTTCTGCAAGCTGGTCGGGCTCCCCCTTCTCGACATAAGGAACTACAGCGATCACGCGCTCGCCAGGGACATCGACGCGCGCGTGTTCGATGCCGACCGCGTCAGAAGGAATTGGGACGCGCTCTCGGTCAGGATGGCGGAGTTCCTGGCAGCCAACGGGCTCCCTTCGGCCCTGGTCCCTGCCGCCGCGGTTCCTGCCGTGAATGACGCGGTGCGCCCAAAGCCCAGGAGAAAGCCGCGCATCCTCATGCTGGTGGACGTCAAGGGGTGGGCCTTCGACATTTCGGCGCGAAAGCTGGCGCGCGCGCTGGGCGACCGTTTCGAGTTCGATATCAGGTACGTCAAAGAACAACCGTCGCTGGACCCTTCCCGTTACGACCTCTTGTACGTCTTCTTCTGGGGGGAGACCTGGCACCAGCAGTTCGGCTTCGCCCCCGAACGCACCATCAAGGAGGTGTCGAGCCACCGCTGGGAAGACCCGTTGTACGGCTCATGCACGCCGGAAGAGATGGTCTCGAGCTACCTTGGCGACGCCGGTACGGTCATCTGCACCTCGCTTCGTCTCACCGACCTCGTCAAGCCGTTCCACCCCAGGGTGCGCCACACCCCCAACGGGTTCTCCCACGTGCTGTTCCACCGCGACCGCGAGAGGACCGGTCCCCTTACCATAGGATGGGCGGGTAACGTCAATGACGAGGTGAAAGGGTACCGGGACATCCTGGAGCCCGCCTGCCGCGACCGGTTCAGGCTCTTGGCCGCGGGCGGCGCCCTTTCCCACGGCAGGATGAACCGCTTCTACAACAAGCTCGATGTCCTCGCCGTATGCTCGCGCCACGAGGGAGAGCCCCTGCCACTGCTGGAGGCGATGGCCGCAGGCTGTTTCCCGGTCTGCACCGACGTCGGCATCGTCCCAGAACTGGTCCAACACGGCGTCAACGGCCTCATCGTTTCCGAGCGCACCCCGGAGGCCTTCGCCGAGGCTTTCGCGTGGTGCGAGGCGAACCTCGATCGCGTGCGTGAAGCCGGGCGGGAAAACGCGCGGCTGCTGCGGCGTGAGCGCAACTGGGAGGTGTGCGCCTCGTCCTTCGGGCGTGTCTTCGACGAGGTGTACGAGGAGGTCTCCCGCCCCAGGTTCAGAAACGACGACGTCTCCTGGGACACCTCGCTGCCGGAATTCCGGCGCTTCTGCGGCGTGTTCCACAAGCACGGTTTGCGGCAGGTGCACGGGGTAACCCTCAGGGGGTGCACCAACACCATGTACCGCCACGGAGATACCCCCGTCGAGTACGAGGGGTACGACACGGTCGCCAACCTGGAGAACGGCGTGATCCGGACCCTTTCCACCGGCCGTTTCGAGGAGAGGCGGGATCTTATCGACTACCTGAACACCATACCGGACGAGATCGCGCTACACGGCCTGTACCACACCGATTACTCCCGGATGACCGCTGAAGAGCAAAGAGAGGACATCGAAGCCGGGCTCCTCATCCTGCGGCGTCTGTTCCCGGAGAAGCGAATCGCGTTTTTCATCGCACCGTTCAACCGGACCAACGACGCGACCTTCGAGGTCTGCAGGGAATTCGGCCTCCAGGTGCTGAGCGCCGACGGGGTCCATCTGGAATCCGTGCTTCCCGCGTTGGAGCTGGAAAGGGAGACCTGGTACCGCTACCACCACCACAGGTTCTACCCGGAAAGCGTGTTCAGCTACTACGACCTCTCGGTCGAACTACTCGACGCCGCCCTGGCGAGGGCGGTCGCCCGGTACCAGGCCCGGCCGGTTGAGAAGGGCGGCCTGGTCACCAGCCTGCGCCGGTTGGCAGCCGGGCTCGCAGGGTAAGGAGCAGGTTCAGAGTGCTGCGCAAGATCAGGAGATACCTCGACGAGAGAAAAAGCCGCATCGACCTCCCCGCCGATACCGTGCGGGAGGTGATTGAAAGGCACCGCGCCGGAGAGTGGTTCTTTTACGCCTTTTCCGGCCGGGCGGGGAGGTGGTACGTCTGCGAACCGTCCCTGTGGGTCGCGCGGAACCTGCCAAGGCGTAGCGCCATCTTCGAAACCGGTTGCGGCTGCGGCCTGAACCTGATCTGGTTCTCGCAAAAGGGGTATCGCAACCTGAAAGGAAGCGACCTTTGCGCCGCGGCGATCGGCGCGGGAGAGGAGCTGGCGCGTCTGGCACACGCCCCGGTCGAGTTGTGGCAGGATGACGCACTTGCTCCCGTGCGACTGCCGGAAAAGGCGGACCTGCTCCTCGCGCTCAACTGGACCTACCACGTTGAGGGCTTTGACCTGGGCGCCTTTCTCGTTCGCTACGCCGCGGTCCTCACCGACAGGGGGCACCTCATCGTGGATGTCATCGACACCTCGTATGACCGGGCCGTGAACAACCAGTACTTGAGCTCCGACTGGAACAAGCCGGTCGCGGAGCGTGCGCCGACCGAGTACAAGAAGCGGTATTCCCCTTTAGAGGTGCAGGCCTTCGCCGCCGGCGCGGGTTTCGAGATCCGGCACACCATCCGTCGCGACCATGAAATCATCCCGAGGGTCGTCTACATACTGAGGAAACATTGAAAAGCGGGGGAACAGATAACAGCCTCGAGGGGGCGCGCATACTTTTCGTGTTCGGCAACCTCGAACTGGGCGGCGCCGAGCGCCAGGGCCTGCTCCTCGGGAGGTACCTGAAAGAGCGGCACGGGGCCGACGTGCGGGTGCTGGGGCTTCAGGAGGGGAATGGTCGCCTTTCAGAACTCTGCGACGAAGCGGACATCCCGTGGGAGGGGACAGGCGTTTCGTGGCGGTGGGAGCGCCGCCACATCCCGGCCAACCTGCTCGAACTGCGCCGGTTCGCCGCGCTATTGAAACGTCAAAAGCCGGACCTGCTGATGCCCTACACCTTCTTTCCCAACGTCCTTTGCGGCCTCGCCTGGAGGTTCACCGGGGCGAAGCTCTGCGTCTGGAACCAGCGCGACGAGGGCTTCTGTCTGGAGCCGGAGCTCTGGCGCAGTCTCGCGGCGCGCCTGACACCCTGTTTCATCTCCAACTCGGACAAGGGGAGGGAGGCGCTGCTGAGCGCGTTCCCGGTTTCTCCCGACAAGGTCGCGGTGATCACGAACGGGATACTGCCGGCGCGGCCGCTGTCGGGTAGGGGGGAATGGCGCGGGCGGATCGGCCTTTCCGAAGAGGCGTTCGCTGCCTGCATGGTGGCCAACGTGCATGCGCAGAAGGACCACGAGACGCTCCTGCGCGCCTGGCGCATCCTCGCCGACCGTCAGCCGCAGGGGGCGCCGGCGCCGGTCCTGCTGCTGGCCGGGCGGGTGGACCAGGGGGACCAGGTGCGAAACCTCGTCGACTCCCTTGGCCTTGTCGATACCGTCAGATTCCTCGGGGAGGTGGGGGACGTCGCCGGTCTTTTGAGCGCCGCCGACCTCTGCGTGCACAGTTCCAGAAGCGAGGGGCTCCCCAACGCGGTCCTGGAGGCGATGGCCTGCGGCCTGGCGGTGGTGGCGACCGACATACCCGGAATCCGTGAGGCCGTCGGGCCGCAAGGGCTCCGCTTCCTCGCGCCTGCTGGTGACGCGTCGGCGCTGGCCGGACGGATCGCGCAACTGCAGCAGGACCCGCCCCTGCGCGCGACGACCGGCGCAGAGATGAGAGCGCGCGTGACCGAGCGATTCGACGCGGAGGGGGCATGGCGCGAGACGGTGAGCTTCATCGGGAGCAGGTGGCCATGAAGGCGCTCCTGCACGAGATCCTGTTCAGGCTGGGCGCCATGCTGGCCCTGCTCATACCTCTGCGCAACGATTCGGGGCTCTTCTTCTTTTTCCCCTGCTACCACGTCGGCGGAGCCGAGAGGGTGCACGCCGATATCCTGAGGCTGCACGGCGACAAGATGCCGTGGATAGTCATCACCAACAGGTCCGAGACTTCCGCGTTGAAGGAGGAGTTTTCCGCCTGCGGCAGGCTGCTCGACCTGTCCTGGCCCGCCGGCAGGAGGGGATTCGAGACCATCCTCACCGGGTACCTCGCCGCCTGCATCAACCGCTGCGCCAGCCCCGTCGTGTTCGGCTCCAACAGCAGTTTCTATTACCTGCTTTTGCCGCGCCTGCACCAACGCGCACGCTGCGTCGACCTGATCCACGCCTTTGGCTGCGGAACGGAGACGGTGAGCTTGCCGTACGTGGAGCGCCTCGACCGCCGCGTGGTCATCAATGAGAAAAGCCGGATCGACCTGGTCGAGCTTTACCGTCAGCACGGCGTGCGTGCGGAACTGGCGGAGCGGATCGACCTGGTGGAAAACAAGGTGGACGTTCCGGACAACCTCGTGCGCGCGCCCAGGGGCGAGCGGCTGAGGGTTTTGTACGTCGGCAGGGGCACCAGCGAGAAGAGGGCGCACCTCGTGGGGCGCGTCGCCCGGGCCTGCGTGCGAATGGGGGTGCCGGCCGAGTTCACGCTGATCGGCGACCTCGCCGATGCCTACCCGGCCGGCGCTGACCGCGAGGGGCTGCGTTTCATCGGCGAGCTGCATGATCCCGCAGAGATCAAGGCGCACTACCGGCAGAACGACCTCCTGATCCTTCCTTCGAGCCGGGAGGGGTTTCCGATGGTCATCATGGAGGCGATGGCTCACGCCGTCGTGCCACTGGCGACCGCTGTAGGGGGGATACCGTTTCATCTGCGCGACGGTGAGAACGGCTGCCTCGTCGAGGAGCGTGCCGATGAGGCAGCTCTCGTGGAGGCTTTCGCTGCGCTCATCGCGCGGCTGCACGCGGATCGCGCGCTTTTGGAGCGGTTGTCCGCTGCCGCCTGCCACTACGCCGCTGCTCGCTTTCGGGGCGAAGGGTTCGACCGCTACTATCGCGCTCTGTTCGAGAGCGCGCGGCCCTAGCGCAGCGCATGCGGCAGGCGAGGGCGGATCGACCAAAACGAAGGACTGGAAGAAAGGGAGAGTGCCGTGTTCCATAAAATCGCATCCAGGCTGAACCGTCTGTGCCATCGGGTTCTTGCCCGTTCCGCCACGCGCAGGCAGTTTGACCTGCACGAACTCAAGGCTGCCGGTTACTATAGCCAGTGCGGGCAGGATCAATGGGTCGCCGAGGTGTTGTGCAAAGACTCCGTCACCAAAATCTTTGTGGATATCGGCGCGAACGACGGCATCAGCTTCAGCAACACCTGCCACCTGGAGCGCAACCTGGGGTGGACCGGTATCGCCGTGGAACCGATCCCGGAGGTGTTCCGGAAACTCAAGGCGAACAGGGGGGGGATCCTCGTCAACGCCTGCATCGCCGCCAAGCCGGGGACGGCGAAATTCCAGGTCGTTTCCGGGTACGCCGAGATGCTGAGCGGGCTGGTCGACGAGTACGACCCCCAACACCAGCAGAGGATCGCCGACGAGATCGCGCGACACGGCGGAACCTGCCGCGAGATCGAGGTGGAGTGCTGCAACTTTAACGAACTGCTGGACCGGCATGGCATCAGGAAGGTGGACTATCTCAACATAGACACCGAGGGGGCGGAATACTCGATTCTCAAGACGATAGACTTCCGCCGCTTCGAGATCTCGGTAGTCGGGGTGGAAAATAACTACGACGATTGCCGGATCCCGCTGCTTATGAGGAAAAACGGGTACGTGCTCCACTCGATCGTGGGTGACGAGTTCTACGTGAGGCGGTAGATCACCCGGACGGGATCGCGGACGGAAGCAGTTTTCTGATGATCGGAGCATCGACGTGCAGAGAAAGATACTCATCAACTTCACGGGTTTTTGGCATTCCAACGACCACGACGTCATACGGCGCCACAACCCGTTGTACCGGCTTCTGTCCAAGCGGTTCGAACTGGTGCTGACCGACCGCCCGGACTTCCTCATTTACTCCTGCTTTGGCGGCGACTCCGGGTACGACTATCTCAGCTACGATTGCGTCCGGATTTTCTACACCGGCGAGAACATCCGCCCCGATTTCGACGACTGCGACTACGCTTTCAGCTTCGACTACCCCGTCACCGACAGGAATTACCGTCTACCCCTGTATGGACTGGACTGGCAGTTGCACAGGACGACGGAAGATGTCGACGTCGATGCCATCATGCGGCAACAAAGGAAGTTCTGTAACTTCGTCTACTCCAACGACCGGGCCAGGGAGCGGATGGAGTTCTTTGACCGGCTGCAGCAGTACAAAAGGGTCGATTCGGGGGGGAAGGTCCGTAACAACATAGGGCATCTCGTCGGGGACAAGCTGGACTTCCTCGGCAACTACAAGTTCACCATCGCCTTCGAGAACGAGTCCCACCCGGGGTACACCACGGAGAAGCTCCTGCACGCCTTTATCGCCCGTACCGTCCCGATTTACTGGGGGAACCCGCTGGTCGGCCGCGATTTCAACCCCAAGGCCTTCATCAACTGCCACGATTACGGCAGCTTCGAGGAGGTCGTGGCGAGGGTGGCCGAGATCGACCGGGACGACGACCTCTACCGTGCCTATCTCTCGCAGCACTGTTTCGCAAACGGTCAAGACAACGAATTCATCAACGAGAAAAATGTCCTGGACCGGTTTGACCAGATTTTTTCCCATCCCCATCCGGTGCGCAAAGCCAGGAAGACGGATTTCATAAAGCGGGCGCAGCTCAGGCTGCAGTTGTGGGCCGGGAGAACGTCCGATTCGCTGCGTGCCAGGTTGAGCCGCTAACGGTTGCGGCGGCATGAAGATCGGGGCTTTGGCGCCTGTTGCGGTGAGAGTTGAAGTTGCAAAGAAATGGCAGGAAGAGGTGACACATGTTTGACCCTAGCGGATCGTTAACGCTCTCGGTCGTAGTATGCACATACAACCGCTCCGACATCCTCGGCTCCTGCCTGCAGTCGCTGGCGGCACAGAAGGCGGAACCGGAAAAATTTGAAGTGGTCGTCGTGGACAACAACTCCACCGACAGAACCTTTGAAATCGCCACCTCCTTTGCGGAACAGTTTCGCAATTTCCGGGTCATCAGCGAACCCAAACAGGGGCTCAGTAACGCCAGGAACCGCGGCTGGCTGGAGGCGCGGGGAGACTACGTCGCCTACATCGATGATGACGCCATCGCCTACGAGGGGTGGGTCTCCGCCATCTGCGACTTTGTCGGGAGGCGTCCGGAGGTCGGGGTGTTCGGTGGTCCCTTCGATGGCTTTTATCTGTCCGATCCTCCCGGGTGGTTTCCACCCGAGTACGGCTCCCTCGATATGGGGAGCGAGGAGAGGCCCATAGCCATCGGCAAGGAATGGATCATCGGTCTCAACATGGTGTTCAGGAAAGAGCTCTTGCCGCGCTTTGGCGGGTTCAGCGACAAACTGGGGATGAACGGGACTACGACCGCTTTCGGGGAGGAGATCAACCTTTTCCTGCTGATGCACGAGGGGGGGGAGCAGATTTTTTACGTTCCTTCGGTTCGGGTGCGTCATCTGGTACGGCCGGAAAAAACCTCTCTTTTCTACCTGATCAGCGCCGGATATCTCAGCGGGAGGAACCATGGGCTGACCTTCAGGGTTGAGCGTTCTCTCCGCGAGATCCTCGCATCACTGCTGTTCACCGGCGTGAAGGGCGTCCTGCTCTTTGGCACCGCGTGGCGGAGGCCGTTCAAAAGGACCCTCTATTACGCACTCTCACCGCTTGCCGGTGAACTGGGGGCCCTCATGGAGTACTGCTCAGACAGACGGTCGCGCAAAGCGGTCCAGTAAGACCCTTGCCCGCAGACGCAGCGAGTGGAAAAGGAAGATCATGTCGTATCTGGCCTTTCCCCGGAAGGATCCGCCTCTGTAGAAATTCCTGATGAGCCGCTTGGCGCTCCCCTGAAAGTGCAGGGCATGAGCCCGGTCCATCTGGCCGTTCTCCGCGCGGCACAGAAACGGCGCGCCCCCCTTGAAACTCACTTTCTTGATGCCGCCTTCGACCACGTACTCCCCGGGCTCGGCGTTGTCGCCGAAGTTGATGTTGTGATCGAAAACGTTCCCCCGGTACGGGGCGGCAAGGTTGAGGATGCGGCATCTGTTGGACTGGTAAAAAAGCTCGATGGTCGTCATGTCACAGACGCCGCCGGGAACGCCGTCAGCCAGGTGCTGCTGCCACTTCTGGTCGTAGATCTGCGACGCGCAGCCCTCCAGGAAACTCGCCGCCGCGAACTGGCAGAAATCCTCGATGGCTTCCCTGGTCCAGTAGCTTATGTGTCCTGAAGCGGGTCCCCCCGGTGGGACGCTCAATCCGCACTCCCAGTCCACGCCGTCATAGCAGCGCCGGATATCCTCCAGGGAGCTGTAAAGGAGCACGTCGGAATCCAGGTACAGTACCGAGTCCGCCTGCTCCTTGCGCATGAAGTTGCGCAGGTAGAACCACCGCTCCCAGCAAAAAAGCTCGAATGCCTCAGGGTTGGTGGATCTGTGAACGTAGTTAGCGCGGAAGCTGTCGATGTCGTCGCTGGCGAGATTTTCGATCTGCTCGAACTGGATCAGGTCGTCTTCACCCCCGGTATCCCCGATCAGCACCACGGCCGACGATGGATTTAACTGCTTCGCCTGGTGCAGGACATAGGGAAGGAAAAAACTCCGCCCGGTATTTATGAACACTATCCTGGTGTCACGATTCACGCTGTACCCTTTGCGCTTGCGGTAGATGGGGACGACAACCGGAATCTACGCGAGTTGCATGATGATCTCAAGGATTTTGTCGCCACGCGGGTGCCCCGTTTCGGATGCCCCCGTCAGGAGGTTCGTGTTGATGTCATTGATTAGAATAAGAATGCGCAGGTCAATAAGCGTCATATACCATGAGCTTTACTGCATCGCCTGCTGCCTGCTGGGTAAGGCGAAGGTGCGGCTTTTCTTCGACAAGGAGCGCACCAACAGGGTGGAACTCGGGGCCGATGTGAAGAGAAGCGGCTTCATGCTGGTGGACCTGAACATCAAGGCCCCGTACCCCTATGACCTGAGGGCGGGGCTGCCGTTTCCGGATGCATCCATAGACTTCATCTACGCTGAACACGTGCTCGAGCATTTCGATCATGACCAGGTTCACCTGCTGCTCGGAGAATGCCGCCGGGTCATGAAGCCGGGTGCTACCTTAAGTGTCTGCGTTCCCGACGCCGGCATCTTCCTTGACGGGTACGCGCATCCGGATCAATTCGATGTCGGGCGGTTTTGCCAGCATCCAACCCTGGATTTCAGCGTCAGGATAAACTACGTCAACTACATGTTTTACATGGATGGCTTTCACCGTTACATGTTCGACGAGGAAAACCTGCTGCGCACGCTGGAGAGCGCCGGCTTTGTCGATGTCGCTTCGCGGGAGTTCGATCCGGACCTGGATCAGCAGGTGAGGCGGCATGAATCCATCTACGCCACTGCCCGGAAGCGTGGGTGAGGGAGCGCGAGCGTGATGGTGCGACACCTGCTGGCTGGTGCAGCGTGACGATGGCGCCTTCGAAACCCTTTGTCATCCAAAATGAAATGCACTATTATCGCTGAGATTTTTCGTAAAAGGGATTCTGATGACAACGTGGCAGATGCGATCGCCGGTAGCCTTCTTCATATTCAACAGGCCCGATACCACCGCGCGTGTTTTCGAGGCCATCCGGAAAGCAGCTCCGCCCACGTTGCTTGTGATAGCCGATGGCCCCCGCTCCGACCGCGAGGGGGAAGCGGAGAAGTGCGCCGCCGCCCGCGCCATCGCTTCCAACGTAGACTGGCCTTGCCAGGTGCTGCTCAACTTCTCCGACGTGAATCTTGGCTGCAAGCGTCGTATCTCCTCAGGTATGGACTGGGTTTTCGGGACGGTCGGGGAGGCGGTGATACTCGAGGACGATTGCGTGCCGGAGCCCACCTTCTTCCGCTTTTGCGACGAGCTGTTGGAGAAATTCCGGGATGACGACCGGGTCGCCATGATCAGCGGCAACAACTTCCATGGCGACAGCGCGGAGATCACGGAGAGCTACTACTTTTCGCGCCGCCCGCACATATGGGGCTGGGCGACCTGGCGGCGCAGTTGGCGGCGCTACGACGTGGAAATGAAATCGTGGCCCGCGGTGAAAAAAAGTGGCTGGCTGAAGCAGCTCTTTCCGCAAAGAGCGGTGGCCCGTTACTGGAGGGTGCTCTTCGACGCCGTTCACCGGGGTGATATCGACACCTGGGACCACCAGTTCACCTATTGTTGCTTCCTGCATGACACCCTTTGCGTCATGCCTGCGGTCAACCTGGTTTCCAACATCGGTTTCGGCGAGGAAGCCACTCATACCAAGGCCGTGACAGAACATGCCGGTCTGCCTACCCGCGCCATGGCGTTCCCGCTGTTGCACCCCTGCGAGATGAAGCGCAACGTCTTGCTGGACAGCCAACTCGAGGAATCGATTCACATGCCGCTGCGCCAGGCGCTGCTATTGGGACGCACGGCTGCCAGGTTGCGGCGCCTGTTGCGCCGTGAGCCGCGATAGCGTTCCCACCGAGGGGCCAGTGAAAGTTCTCCTGCTCAACACATTTTACGGGGAAGGCGGCGCTGCGCGTGCTGCCGCCCGTCTGCATTCTGCTCTGCGTGACGCCAGTGTCGACGCGCACATGCTGGTGCAAAAGGCGCCCGCTGAGCGCTACCCGCAGGTCCACGCGCCCCAAAGCCTGACGGAGAGGGTCTCGGCGCTGTTGAAGCCACCCCTGGAGACGCTTCCGCTCTCGTTGTACCCCAGGCGCAGCCGGGCCCCTTTTTTCGCGAACCTCCTGCCCGATCACGTTCTTCCGCGGCTCAGGCACATCGATCCGCAACTGGTGCATTTGCACTGGGTAAGCGCGGGATTTTTGCGCATCGAGACGATCCCGAAGTTGCGTCGCCCCATGGTCTGGACCTTGCACGACTCCTGGGCCTTCACCGGAGGGTGTCACCTCCCCATGGATTGCCGGCGCTACACCGGCACTTGCGGGCGCTGTCCGGTTCTAGGGTCGAACTGCGAGATGGATCTCTCCCGCTGGACCTGGCGCAGGAAGGCCAAGGCGTGGCAAGGGGTGCCGCTCACGGTTGTCACCCCGAGCCGCTGGCTGGCCCGCTGCGCGAAGGAGAGCGCCCTGTTCAGGGACCTGCGCGTCGAAGTGATCCCCAACGGGCTCGACCTGACACGGATTCCGGGCGTCACCAGGGATACCGCACGTGAGATGTTCGGGTTTTCGCCCGACAAGAGGTACATCCTCTTCGGGGCATTCAGCGCTACCAGTGATAAAAACAAGGGCTTCCAGTATCTTGCCCCAGCTTTGGCCAAGCTCCGCGAAGCAGGCTTCGGAGCGGAATGCGAGATCGTCGTGTTCGGTTCGCCGGAGCCGGAGGATGCCCCCGACTTTGGGCTGAGAACGCACTACCTTGGTTACCTTCACGACGAACTCACCCTGAACCTCCTGTACAGTGCGGTTGACCTGTTCGTCGCCCCTTCCATGCAGGAGAACCTGCCCAACACGATCATGGAGGCCATGGCCTGTGGAACGCCGTCCGTTGCCTTCAATGTCGGGGGGATCCCGGATCTGGTAGACCACAAGGTGAACGGTTTCCTTGCCACCCCCTTCCAACCCGAGTCGCTCGCCGAGGGGATGGCCTGGGTGCTGAAGCGTGAGGTCCCGTCTGAAGTTCTCGACGCCGCTTGCCGTCAGAAAATCGCACGGCAGTTCGACATCGTCACCTGCGCTGAAAGGTACCTTCGCCTCTACGAAGAACTCGTTTCTTAGGATGGATTCGCCTTCCCCGTTTTTTCGCATCCTCGCTGCACATTCTTGATCTGCGTCAAGTCCCCCCCTTTTAGCCGCGCCTATACTGAATCACACAAGAGAAGCGCCTGAGGGCAGACCGAAAGCGGTAAGGAGATGTGACGATGTCTAGACTGATCGATGAGTTGAAAAAGGACCACGTGGCAATCGAGGAGATGCTCAACCGCGTGAAGGATACCAGCATTACCAACAAGGAGGCGCACAGGCTCCTGTTGACAGCGCAATCGACGCTGCTGGCACATCTGCGCAAGGAGGACGCGCAACTCTACCCGGTGCTGAACAAAGCCGCCCAGACCGACCAGGGGTTGAAGCGCACCGTGGATTTTTACGCCAAGGATATGGAAGAGATCTCCGGCAATGCCGTAGCCTTCTTCAAGAAATACTCCCCGGATGATGCCGTGATCGACATCGAGTTCGCCAAGGCACTGGGGAGACTCTTCGCCACCATCTCCCGTAGGCTGCGCAGTGAGGAAAACACCCTTTATTCAGCCTACGACAAACTGCAGCACTGACCACTTCCGTGCCTGGAACCATGGGGCGCGCGCCTCACTGGTTCCAGGTTATTTACCGCGTGGGCCGTTGTCCCCGTCGCCGTAAAAATTCACGCGCTTGTTCCTTTACAACACATGCACGATCGGGTATTTTGTCTCGCTTGAATCGGTGTAATTAAAGGAGCGTTTCTCGTGGGTATTTTTGAGGCGATAGTACTTGGCATCGTGGAGGGGTTGAGCGAGTTCCTTCCCGTATCTTCCACGGGGCATCTCATCCTGGCGTCGGCCCTTTTGAAGCTGCAGCAGTCCGAGGCGCACAAGGTGTTCGAGGTGGTCATCCAACTGGGTGCCATGCTCGCCGTCGTCGAGGTGTACCGCAAGCAGCTGTTCGCGCGCCCCGACCTGGTCAAGAAAGTATGCTTCGCCTTCCTTCCCACCGGCACCATCGGTTTCCTGCTCTACAAGCTGGTGAAGTCGTTCTTCCAGCCTTCGCTGGTAAGTTACATGCTGATCGTCGGCGGGGTCGCCTTCATCGTCATCGAGTTCTGGATGAAAGACCGCCCTGCCACCACCCACACCCTGGATGAGATCAGCTACCGGCAGGCCTTCTCCATAGGTCTTGTACAGTGTCTCTCCATGGTACCGGGCGTCTCGCGTTCAGGGGCTACCATCATGGGGGGATTGCTGTTCGGCCTGGACCGGAAGGATGCCGCCGAATTTTCCTTCCTGCTGGCGCTTCCCACCATGTTCGCCGCCACCTGTTACGACATCTACAAGAACTACACGGTTTTTCATGCTGCGGACTGGCAGAACATCGCCGTTGGTTTCGTCACCTCGTTCATCTTCGGTGTGATCGGCATCAAGGCGCTCTTGAAGTTCGTCACCAGCCACACCTTCATCCCCTTCGGCATCTACCGCATCGTGGTCGGGGTGCTGTTTCTGGTTTTTCTCTTCTAGGCGTGGCCTGCTAGGGGCGTCAGGCAGGAGGAGGTGGCGAAGCACCGGCTGGGGCATCGCCCTCACCCCGACCCTCTCCCGGAGGGAGAGGGGGGATAGATTGTCGCAGTAATGGATGGTCCGTATTTCCATGAGCTCCGTGTCTCCCCCTCGCCCTTTGGGAGAGGGGCAGGGGTGAGGGTTCCCACCTGCGTAAAACTATTTAACCAACTCCAGGTAAATCTTTTCCAGCACAACTTCCGTGTTTGTCAGCACTTCATCATCCCAAAATCTGAGCACCGTAATTCCCAGCGTATTCAGCTTCTTTGTCCTCTGTTCGTCGCTCGCCGCTGCCTCCGGGGCGTTATGCTCCCCACCATCAAGCTCAACGCACAGCCCCGCCTCGTGGCAAAAGAAATCGAGGATGTACCCGGCAACCGGGTGCTGTCTGCGAAACTTGAAGCCTAACCTCCTATTTCTCAGCAGCAGCCAGAGCAGGTTTTCCGCATCAGTCTGGTTACCTCTGAGAGAGCGGGCGAAGTCCCGCAGCCCTTCCGGAAGTTTCGAGTAGGTCGCTTGTGGCATCGCCCTCACCCCGGCCCTCTCCCACAGGGAGAGGGAGAATTGTTGATGTGCTGATGGTTCCTTTTTTCTTTAAGTGAATGTCCACCCCTCGCCCTATGGGAGAGGGGCAGGGGTGAGGGCCTTGCCAGGAAGCGGCCGGTGCCGTACTGCAACACCCCTCACCCGGCCTTCGGCCACCCTCTCCCAGGGGGAGAGGGGGCTCACCTGGGCGCGAAACCAGCTGCAGTTTCAGTTTCGCCCCGCGGAAGAAGACCTGCCTGTGGCAGCGACCCATTAAACGTCCACCCCTCGCCCTATGGGAGAGGGGCAGGGGTGAGGGCCTCGCCAGGAAGCGGCATGGTGCCGTACTGCAACACCCCTCACCCGGCCTTCGGCCACCCTCTCCCAGAGGTAGAGGGGACTCACAGACGCTAAACCAGCAGCAGCTTGAAACCGGCGATGGTGAGGACCAGCGAAAGGACACGCATGATGGTGGGGACGGGGAGGTGACGGCTACCGAGCAGCGAGCCGACCACGCCGCCCAAAACGGCGCTGCCGGCCAAAAGGGGTGCGTAACCGGGTATCGCCTGCACCCCGCTCAAATGCCCAAGCAGACCCGCTCCTGAGTTGACCAGAATGAAAAGCGCGGCAACCGCCGACACCTCCCTCGGTTCACCCCATTTGAACAGCAACAAAAGCGGACTCAGGAAAATGCCGCCCCCGACGCCGGTGAGGCCGGAGAGAAGCCCGAGGGCGGCCCCGATGAAGAGGGCGGTGGGGGTGGCAGGGGGAGTGGTGCCCACGGCCCCCTGATTTTTCTGCAGCAAGAGGCGCGACGCCGAGAGAAGCAGCACCACCCCGACCAGCGGCCGGTAGATGTGAGAGGGGAGGGTGAGGTAGCCACCCAGGAAGCTGAAGGGAATCGAGGTGGCCGCGAAGGGCCAGAAAAGACGCCACGAGAAATGCCCGGCGCGGGCGAAGGAAAAGGTGGCGATTCCCGCCACCAGGAGGTTCAGGGTGAGCGCGGTAGGCTTGAACACTTCCGGCGCCACGCTGAAAAGCGCCAGCACCGCGATGTACCCCGAGGCGCCGCCGTGCCCCACGCACGAGTAGAGGACCGCAACCAGCAGGGTGCACAACAACATCGGTATCAGAAGTTCCAGGATCATGTAACCCTCTGGTGGTTTGACCGCGGCTCAGCGCCACCGCCCTTCAGTGTTGTTGCCGACTTGCCTGTTCAACCACCGGGAGAAGATACCATACTTCCCCGGCGCTGTCCCATGCGCCCGCGTTAACAGGGCATCTCCGCGTTTTCCCGCGAGTAGCAATACCAGGTGAGGGCGATACAGCTCACGTAGAAGGCGAGGAAGCCGTAGAGTGCGCCCTGCGGTCCGCCGGTCAGCGTTATGGAGCTGCCGAAGGCCTTGGGGATGAAAAAGGCGCCGTAGGCCGCGAACGCGGAGCAGAACCCGAGCACCGCCGCTGCCTCCTTCGCCGCCTCGGCCGCGGCCCTGGCTTGAGCTTCGCGCCTGACGTCCCCCGCCGCGCGCTGCCGCTCGGTCAGGAAGATCACCGGGATCATCCTGAAGGTCGATCCGTTCCCGATACCGGTCGTGATGAACATGGCGATGAACATGGCCAGGAATCCCCAGAAATTGCCAGGGTTCCCCTGGGCGGGGAGGTAGTGCAGAACCCCGAAGGCGGCGGCGGTCATGGCGACGAAGTTCCAGAAGGTGACCCGGGCGCCTCCGACCTTGTCGGCGATCCAGCCGCCAAGCGGCCGGCACAGCGCCCCCACCAGAGGCCCGAGGAAGGCGTACTGCATCGGGTTGACGGTCGGGAACTGTGATTTGATCAAGAGCGGCAGACCGGCGGAATAGCCGATGAACGATCCGAAGGTGCCGAGGTAGAGCCAGCACATGATCCAGTTGTGTTTGCGCTTGAAGATGACCGACTGCTCCTTGAACGACGCCCTGGCCTCCGCGATGTCGTTCATGCCGAACCATGCGGCCAGGGTGGAGAGCACGATGAAGGGGACCCACACGAAGCCCGCATTCTGCATCCAGACCGAGGTGGAGACACCCTTGATGACGCAGACCTGGGGATCCCCGCACAGGGCGCCGAACATCCCCCCCGTAATCACCAGTGGCACCAGGAACTGCATGGCGCTCACCCCGAGGTTGCCAAGGCCCGCGTTGAGTCCGAGGGCGGTACCCTTGAGCGTCTTCGGGAAGAAGAAGCTGATGTTGGACATGCTGGAGGCGAAGTTGCCGCCGCCGAGGCCGCACAAAAAGGCCAGCAGCAGCATGGTGCTGTAGCTCGTGCCCGGGTCGCGCACGGCGAATCCGATGCCGACAGCCGGGATCAGGAGCGACGCGGTGCTGATGGTGGTCCAGGTCCTGCCCCCGAAGATGGGGACCATGAAGGAATAGAAGATGCGCAGCGTCGCGCCGGAGAGGCCCGGCAGCGCCGCCAGCCAGAACAGCTTGTCCGCGTCGAGGGAAAACCCGATCGACTGCAGGTTTACCACGACGACGCTCCAGACCATCCAGACAGCGAAGGAAAGGAAGAGGGACGGGATGGAGATCCAAAGGTTTCGGTAGGCGATGGCCTTACCCTGCTGCTCCCAGAACTGTGCGTCCTCCGGGGTCCATACTGCCAATACGCGTGACGACATCATCCCTCCAAATATTTCTCAAATGGTCCATTGCTTCATTCATCCCCCGCCCTCCGGGAGAGGGGATGGCAGAGTGCAGTGCAGAAGTCGCAGTTCCACCCTCTCCCAGGGGAAGAGGGGATGACACAGTGCTGATTGCAGAAGTTGCAGTTCCCCCCTCGCCCTCCGGGAGAGGGGCGGGGGTGAGGGCTTGGCACGAAAGCGACATTGTGCCATGTGCAACGTCCCTCACCCGGCCTGCGGCCACCCTCTCCCAGGGGGAGAGGGGATGACACGGTGCAGAAGTCGCAGTTCCCCCTCTCCCTCCGGAGAGGGGACGGACGGGGAGCGTGGCTCCGCGCAACTTACTTCGACCGCCACCGGTACAAAAGCGGCGGATCCTTCAGAAAATCCAACGGCAGGTAGAGCATGTGCACCAGCTTGGTGAAGGGGAGCACGGCCACGATCAGGAAAGCGCAGGCGGCGTGCAGCTTGAACACCAGCGGGAGGTCGGCGACGTACTCGATCTGCGGCTGGAATGACACGATCGACCAGAGGTAGGGAACCGCGGTGTGCAGGTACCACTGCGAACCCCAGCGCATGAAGTAGCCAATGTAGATCCCGGTGCCGGCCTGGAACAGCAGCAGATACAGGATCAGCCAGTCCGAGCTGAAGGTGACCCGCTTCAGCATCCCCGAGTTGACGCGCCGCAACAGCAGAAGGAACACCCCAAAGACGGCGAAGGCCCCCAGCCCGAACAGGACGCTTTCCACGCCGAGCAGCGTTTCCGGATTGCCCAAAAAGGGCTTGAACACGCCGGGGAACGCGAACCCGACCACGTGCGCCAAAAGGATCGGGAGGATTCCGTAGTGCCACGGGTTGATCCCCCAGTAGAGGACCTTGCGCTCCAGGAACTGGGTCGAGTAGGCGGACCAGGTCAGCCTGTTGCTCAGGAAGCGGTACGGGGTGACCAGGAGTACCAGCGCCAGGGCCGCGTAGGGCAGGGCGATGAAGATGAAAGAGTTCAGCATGTTGCCTCCTCACGGCAATCCGCGCTGCATAAAAGCTCGGCTGCCTCGACCAGGGTGAGCCAGGGGGACGTGTCGCGCTGTTCCGATGTGCCGAGCAGTTTGTTGATGGCAGGCAGAACCAGTTTCCCGATGAACTCGCGACGCACCTCGTCCTCGCCGCGGCGCGCGAGGTGCGCCAGGAAGGCGAGCACCACGGCCAGATGGTCAGGAAGCTCGTCCACGGGCGCCTCGAAGCCGTACCTGCCGTACTCCTGCTTCACCTGGATCATGTAGCCACCCTTTTTCTGGTTGTCGCCGTACAGGTGGTGCCCCAGGTAGGGAGCCGCCGCCGGGTTGAAGTCGAAGCGGGCCACGTAATCTTCCTGCAACTCTGAAAGGGTGCTATTCCCCAACATCTCACCAAAGAGGCGGGCGCGCGATTCGATGCCGCTGCGCCTCAGGTAGGTGGCGAGGGCGTCGTAGCAACTCTCCACTTCCTCCCTCTGCCGCGGATAATCGAAAAGCCTCGACAGGGCGTGGTAACTCTGCTGCATGCTCATTTGCTGCCTCCCCTGGTCTTCTTCAGGATGCCGAAGCCCGCTTCCTGCTTGCGCCGTTGCGGGTCCTGCTCCTCGCGCTGCTGGGGCGGAATGACGTTTCGCTCGTTGTACCCCGCCACCGTGAAGAGCCGGTACAGCTTTTTCGCCGCCGCCTCGTCCAGCCCCGCCGCCTGGAGCAGTGCCGGGTCCGCCGGCAGCCCCAGGTTTTCCGCCCGCATCTGTACCCTCACGGCGATCAGCTTCTTCAGCACCTCCTCGATGACCCCCTCGTTGCCACCGGACAGCAGGCTCGCCAGGTACCCGATGGGGACGCGCAGGGTCTCCAGCGCCGGGATCAAGCCGTGCTCCAGGAGCTTGTGGGTATCGCCCCAGGTCGAAAGGACCGGCGACAGGGAGGGGATGTAGTACGCCATGGGAAGCGTCCTGAACTCCGGGTGCAGCGGGAGCGCGATCCGGAATTCCTTCACCAGCGCGTAGACCGGCGATGCGGCCGCCGCTTCCAGCCAGTTGTCCGAGATCCCGTTTTCCCTGGCCTGCCTGCACACCTCAGGATCGCACGGGTCGAGGATCACCCCGCGGTGCGCCTCGACGAGCTCGGTATCCCCATGGAGCGCGGCCGCCTCCACGGCGTCGGCGTCGTAGAGCAGCACCCCCACGTAGCGGATGCGCCCGACGCAGCTGTGGGCGCAGGCGTTGCACTGACCGGTCTCCACGCGCGGGTAGCAGAAGATGCACTTCTCCGCCTTACCCGTGTTCCAGTTGAAATAGACCTTCTTGTACGGGCAGGCGCTGGTACAAAAGCGCCACCCCTTGCAGACCTCCTGGTCCACCAGGACGATGCCGTCCTCGCCCCGCTTGTAGAGGGCGCGGGAGGGGCAGGAGGCGACGCAGGCCGGGTTGAGGCAGTGGTTGCAGATGCGCGGCAGGTACTGCATGAACATCGAGTCGTAGGACTCGATCACCTTCTTGTTCTTGAGATTCAGGTCATTGGCGGCGTAGACCTGGGACCCTGAGAGGTCGTCATCCCAGTTCGGTCCCCCCTGGATCTCCTCGATCTTCTTGCCGGAGATCTGGGAGAATGCCTCTGCGACCGGCTGGTCTTTGGACTCCTTGGCGCCCGCGAGGTTGCCGTAGTCGAAGTCGAAAGGCTCGTAATAGTCCTCGATCTTCGGCATGTTGGGCTGGAAGAACATGTTCGCGAGGGTCGGGCCCTTGCCCATCGCTTTCAGCTTCAGCTTCTTGCCGTCGACCACCCAGCCACCCTTGACGCGCTCCTGGTCTTCCCACTGCCGGGGATAGCCGACGCCCGGCTTGGTTTCGACGTTGTTCCACCACATGTACTCGGCGCCCTTGCGGTCGGTCCAGATGTTCTTGCAGGAGATGGAACAGGTGTGACAGCCGATGCACTTGTCCAGGTTGAAGACCATCACTATCTGAGCTCTTACATCCATATATGGCTCCTTGATCGCCGCCTTAGAGAAAGGCGGCGTCGTCTACTGTAGGGGCGAATAATCATTCGCCCGTCCACCCTCCCTCGTGAAGGTGATGCTGTCAGGTGGTGCGACGCGGGGGTGGGCGAATGATTATTCGCCCCTACAGGTCGCCGGGGGGGGCTTCCTTGCCTTCGCTCCTACTTCAGCTTCCTGACCACCACGTAACTGTCGCGGTTCACGCCGGTTGGGCCCCAGTAGTTGAAGTAGTAGCTGAACTGCGCGTACCCCCCGAGCATCAGGGTCGGCTTCAGACGGATCCGCGAAAGACTGTTGTGCACGCCACCCCGCTTGCCGCTCTTCTTGGACTTCTTGATGTTCAGCGTCCGCTCCGGCGCGTGGTACATGACGGCTGCGCCGCGGGGAATCCTGGAGGATACGATGGAGCGGCAGACCACCACGCCGTTGGCGTTGTACACCTCGATCTGCTCGTTGTCCTCGATGCCGGCGCCGGCCGCATCCAGGTGGTTCAGCCAGACCGCCTGCCCGCCGCGGGACAGGGTGAGCATCCTCAGGTTGTCCGAGTAGGTGGAGTGGATACCCCACTTGCCGTGCGGGGTCAGGAAGTTTAGCACCAGCCCCGTCTCCCCCTCGGTCTCGTCCAGAAGCGCCGGGTTCAGTTTCCCCTTGAAGGTCGGAAGCCCCTCGTGGAACTCGCGGTAGTACGGGTGGTCCAGGTAGAGCGACTGCCGTCCCGACAGGGTGCGCCAGGGCACCAGGTGCTCCACGTTCAGCGTGTAGGGGGAGTAGGGGCGCCCGCCGTTGACAAGCCCGCTCCAGATCGGCGAGTTGATCCCCCGGCGCGGCTTCTGGGTCACGTCCTCCCACTTCACCCGGACCTCCCGCGCACCCTCCGCGATCTGCGCCAAGGGCTTTCCGACCCGCTTCTCAAGATTCTGGTAGGCACGGTGCGCCAGTTCGCCGTTGGTCTCCGGCGCCAGCGAAAGGATCACGTCCGCCACCACCTTTTCATCCGCCAGGTCCACGTAGCTCTTGTCGTTCCAGCTCCGGTTCGGGAGTTCCCTCAGCAGCTTCTCGTGCTCGTCGTCCGCGTCATAGTAGTTGCCGTGTGATCCCAAGTGCCCGATGTTGGGGCCGAGCGAGAGGAAACGGTTGTAGAGGTTCACGTAGTCGCGCTCGACGATGGCCAGGTTGGGCATGGTCTTCCCCGGCACCGGCTCGCATTCACCGAGCTTCCAGTCCTTGACCGAGCGCTGGGCGATCTCACCCGGCGTGTCGTGCAGAAGCGGGGCAGCTATGACGTCCTTCAGTGGCTCGGGGAGGTGCGTCGCCGCCAGTTCGCTCACCTTCTTGGCGATCTTGCTGAATATCTTCCAGTCCGATTTGGATTCCCAGGAAGGGGGTACGGCCGCATCCATGCAGTTCACGAAGGAGTGCATGTCGGTGGTGTTCAGGTCGCTCTTCTCGTACCAGGTGGCGGCGGGGAGCACGATGTCGGAGTAGAGGGTCGAGGTATCCATCCTGAAGTTCAGGTCCACGACCAGGTCTACCTTCCCCTCGGGCGCCTTGTCGTGCCAGACGATGTCCTGCACCTGCCCCTTGGCGACTTCCTTGGCGGTCGCGCTGGAGTTGGGGGCGCCGAGCACGTGTTTCAGGAAGAACTCGTGCCCCTTGGCGGAGGCGGAGATGGCGTTGCCGCGCCAGATGAACCAGACCTTGGGCGAGTTGCCGGCAGCGTCCGGGTCCTCGATGGCGAACCGGTTCTTGCCGCTCTTCAGCCGGTCCACCAGCCAGGAGCGGACGGCGTCGTCATCCTGGCACCCCTCGCGTTTAGCCTGTTTCATGAGCTCCAGGGGATTGGCGTCGAAGTGCGGCGCGAAGGGGAGCCACCCGAGGCGCACCGCCTTGGCGTTGAAGTCCGCCGCGTGCATCGGCATCTTGTCGCCGGTCTCCGGCTTGAAGTAGTCGACGAAGTTGCGGTCGTAGCGCCACTGGTCCGAGTGCATGTACCAGAAGCTCGGCGTGTTCTGCAGCCGGCTCCCCTTGACCCAGTCCTGCGCCATGGCGATGGAGGTCCAGGGGGAGAGGGGCGCCACCTTCTCCTGCCCGACGTAATGGGCGAGCCCCGCGCCGTTTCTGCCGACGCTCCCGGTGAGGATGAGCGCGGTGATGGCGGCACGGTAGATCAGGTCGTTGTGGTACCAGTGGTTCACCCCGGCGCCGATGATGACCATGTTGCGTCCCCGGCTCTGCTCGCCGTTCTCGCCCCACTCGCGCGCGATCTTGATCAGGGTTTCCGCGTCGATGCCGGTGTGTTTTTCCTGCCACTTCGGCGTGAAGGGAAGGTCGGAGTCGTAGCCGTGGGGGTAGTCGCCGGAAAGCCCGCGGGAGACGCCGAACTGTGCCATGAGCAGATCGAACACCGTGGTCACCACGATCTCCCCGCCGGCCGTCAGCACGCGGCGTACCGGCACCTCGCGGACCGCGTCCTTTTCACCCTCGAAGCGGAACAGCACCTTGCGTGTCTCCTGTCCCAGGAAGGTGAGGGCGGGGTCGATCTCACCCCCGTCGACCACGTCCTTCATGTCCAGGTTCCACTGTCCCTCCTGTTTGCTCCAGCGCGAGCCGAGGCTGCCGTTGGGAACGCGCACCTCGCCGCTCTTGTCGGCGACACACAGGCACCACTCCGCGTGCTCAAGCGAAGCCGAGCGCTCGAAGCGCGCGGCGCGCACCAGTTCGCCCTGGCGCCAGACGCCCTCACTCCTCCCCTCTCCCGGAGGAAGAGGGGAGGAGGGCGTAAGCTCCACCAGGAAGGGAAAATCGGTGTACCTGGTGACGTACTCCTCGAAGAAGGTGACCTGGCGCTCAGCGTAGAACTCCTTCAGGATGACGTGGTTCAACGCCATCCAGAAGGCGCCGTCGTGCCCCTGCTCGACCGGGAGCCAGGCGTCGGCGAACTTGCTCGCCATCGAATAGTCGGGCGACATCACCACCACCTTGGTGCCGCGGTAGCGCGCCTCGGTGAGGTAGTGGGCGTCGGGGGTGCGGGTCATCGGGACGTTGGAACCGCATAGGACGATGTAGGAGGCGTTGTACCAGTCCGCCGACTCGTTCACGTCGGTCTGCTCGCCCCAGACCTGCGGCGATGCCGGGGGGAGGTCGCAGTACCAGTCGTAGAAGCTTAGGGCGACGCCGCCGAAGAGCTGCAGGAAGCGGCTTCCCGCCGCGTAGCTGATCATGGACATGGCGGGGATGGGGGAGAAGCCGACCACCCGGTCCGGGCCGTGCTTCTTGGCCGTGTAGATGCTGGAGGCGGCGATTAGCTCGGTGACGGTTTCCCAGTCCCCCCGCCTGAAGCCCCCCATGCCGCGCTGCCCGGTGTAGGAGGCGCGGGAGTCGGGATTTTCGACGATGCTGGCCCAGGCATCCACCGGGTCGGAGTGGACCTTCTTCGCCTCGTTCCAGCGGTCCAGGAGCGCCCCGCGCAGGTAGGGGTGCTTCACGCGCAGCGGACTGTAGAGGTACCAGGAGAAGCTGATGCCGCGGGTGCAACCGCGCGGCTCGTGGTTCGGGATGCTGCCGTCGAACTGCGGGTAGTCGTTCGCCTGCAGCTCCCACCCGACGATGCCGTCCTTCACGTGCACCATCCAGCTGCAGCCGCCGGTACAGTTGACGCCGTGGGTGGAGCGCACCACCTTGTCATACTGGGCCCGGTTCCGGTACAGCTCCTCCCACTGGCGGTTGTGCGCCGAGCAGTCATCCTTGATCCTGTTATGTGACATTACTTGGTTCTCCTCTTGAACAGCAGCACCGCGATCAGGCACAAGGCGAAGAAGCCGAGCCCGGCTGCGGGATACGGATCGCACGCGGCGTGCTTCCTGGTCGCGGCGTCCTTGAACAGCGCGGTGAGCGCCGCGGACTCTTCATCGGTCAGCGGGCGTTCCGCGTAGATCTTCTTCATGACCGGAAAACTGAGGCTCTTCAGCACGCCCCGCACGCCGGTTTCCCCCATCTTGCCGTAGAGGTTGGTGAGATCCGCGGCGAGCGCGCCGCCGTAGACGCCGGGGTAGTCGAAACGGTGGCAGGAGACGCAGGGCGCCCCCCCCTTGGCGAAGCGCTGCTTGCCGGTGAAAAGGTCACGGCCGGTGGCGAGAAGCTCCTTGGTCACCACGATCTCCGCCGGCTGCGGCGCCTCTCCCGCTGCCGGCGCGGCCGCTTCCTTGCCACCTGCGGCGGCCGGGGCTCCGGCCGGGGCTGCCGCACCTCCCCCGAGGAAGGCCACGATCTTCTCGGCATCGCCGCGGTTCACCCCGACATTGGGCATCTCGAAGCCGAACTTCTTGACCAGCTCGGCCTGGGCCGGGTCCTTCTCCGCAGTCAGCTTGCCGGGATCGGTGATGATCTTCACCAGCCACTCGGCCGAACGCCTGCCGCCGACCCCCTTCAGGTCAGGGCCGCCGCCGTCACCACCGCCGATGCTGTGGCAGGAGGTACAGTGCTTGTCGAAGAGTTCCTTCCCCCCGTCGGCCAGCGCGGTGCCGGATACTGCTACTACCAGCAGGATTGCGATAATAAAACGGATCGGCGTCAAGGGCGAATGTGGCATGGAGGCTCTCCTTCGGCTTAGGGCTTGTCGAGACGCCCTGCCGATCCTTTGCAGCAGCGCGGGGCGATGTTGTAAACACTTCGGATAGAGGAGACTCTAGAACAGTAGTTTGTGAAGGTTCTTGACCTAAATCAAAAAACCCGTAATGGGTTTTTCGCTAATGAGGTCCAGGGGGGACGGCATTCATTATAGCATCGAGGGGTGAAGTTGCAGGAAAGAGGGAGTCAAGCAAGGTTTCGGCAGGTGAAACCATGCCGCCGCGCGGGGCGGCGGGCATGATACGATGGGCGGCGGAGGGGCGGGCGATCACCCATCGAGGGGACTCATCTCGAAACTGCGGTCCAGCAGTATGACGTCCACCGTCTCGCCGGCGGCATGGATGGATTCGGGGGCGAGCTTCATCAGCCCGTTGCCGAGGATCAGGGAGGAGAGGCGTCCCGAGCTCTGGTTTCCCGTGGTGGAGACGAGGTAGCTGCCGTTTCGCTGCGACACGATGCCGCGCACCAGGTGTGGGCGGCTCCCCTTGTTGGCTGTCGCCTGCTGCAACTCGGCCCGGACCACCGGCCGGAACACCCGTGTGTGTCCCATCGCCTTCAGCAGGGTAGGGCGCACGAAAAGTTCGAAGGAGACCATAGCTGCTACCGGGTTGCCCGGGAGGGCGAAGACCGGTTTTCCCTGCAGGGTCGCGAAGGCCAGGGGCTTGCCGGGCTTCATGTTCACCTTCCAGAAGCTGACCGTTCCGCCCAGTTCCTCGATGGCGGCTTTCACGAAATCGCGGTCACCCACCGAAACGCCGCCGGTGATCACCAGGAAGTCGGCGTTGAAGCCGGCCCGGATTTTGTCGCAGGTGGCTTCCAGGGTGTCGCGCGCGATCCCCAGGAGCACCGGGTCTCCCCCGGCATCGAGCACTTGGGCGGCGAGGCTGTAACTGTTGCTGTTGATGAGCTTGCCAGGTTCGGGAGTCGCCCCCGGCTCCAGCAACTCGTCCCCGGTGGCGAGGATGGCAACGCGTGCCCGCCGGTGCACCGCGAGGGAGGTGCTTCCCATGGCGGAGAGCATGCCGATCTCCTGCGGGCGCAACATCGACCCTGCGGCAATGACCACGTCCCCCCTCGATATGTCCTCTCCGCGTCGGCGCACGTGGTCTCCCGCCTTGACCTTGCCGCGCAGCACGATCCATTCGCCCTCCTCCTCGACGTCCTCGATGGGGACCACGGTATCGCATCCGGGAGGAACCGGGGCGCCGGTCATGATCCTTACGGCCTCGCCCGGCGGGACCGGCTCGCAGCGCACCTCGCCGGCGGGGAGAAATCCGCATACCCTGAGCCGGTTATCCCGCACCCCGGCGTGCAGGAAGGCGAAGCCGTCCATGGCGGAATTGTCAGCCGCGGGGATGTCCCAGGGGGCGATGTGGTTTTTGGGGGTGATCCGGTTCAGGGCATGAAAGACCGTCACCTTTTCGGTTTCCAGCGGAGCGATGTTTTCGAGGATGATCCGTTGTGCTTCTTCGATACTGATCATGGCGGCTCTGCCTCCCTCACAGGTTAGTCTGATCAGCTGCTGACAGACATTGGAACAGGGGCGGTTGTAACAAAACGGGGGCGGTACCCGCAACAGGTTTTACGCTCCTTGACACTCGTTCTGCCCATTGTACATTTGGTCGGGATATTTTTACCCCTTTGTGCAAGGAGTACAAGTCACAGTGGAAAAAATCAGAGTGTGCGTCAACGACATGATGCAGCGGGACTACGTCTATTACCGCACCGAACCGGAGGGCCGGAACTTTCATCCGGAGTTCACGCCGGACCTGACTCCGAAGGAGATGCTGGAGATGGGTGTTTTTGGCGGCAAGTACATGACCGACTGCCGGGATGAGTTCCCAAAGGAGTGGTTTGCGAACGCGCGGCTTTGTCACGAGCGGCATGTGCCGGAATACAACTTCTTCGGCGTCAACGCCTCTAAGCCGCTCTCCTACTGGCGCGAGAAAGGGTGGATTTACAGCGACGACCCGCGCGGCTGGTTCCAGTGGTACTGCCGCTATTACATGGGGCGCAGGTGCCCCGACGACGCGCGCCAGATCAAGCGCTGGAAGGCGATGGTGCGCCACATCGCCCAGATCAGGCACAACTGCCCCGAAGGCGTGCTCACCTGCCGCAAAAGACAGCGCCAGGCCTTGTTGCACTGGGCCTACGACAGCAGGAATTTTTGAACCTTGGGCGAATAATTATTCGCCCCTACAGTGATCGGAACCCGGCATGGGTGAATAGAATTCGCCCCTACAGTGAACCCGGCGAACGGGGGGGGCTGCCTCAAAAGGGGGCGCGCCACGATGGCCGATGATTCTTACCTCGACCCCCGTCCACCTGTAGGGGCGAAAAATTTTTCGCCCGCCTTTCATTCCCTCGCTACATTCGCTCTTGCCACCGCCTGCCTTTGCATACGCCTCCTCTTCACAGCTCTTTTCAAAGCGCGGTGTCCTCAAACCACCTTCCCCTCCTTCACATACTCCCTCAAGATCGCCGCCTCCAGCCTCTTCAACTCCAGCCGCCGCGTCTGGTCCGCCAGCACCTCCAGCGCGCAGTAGTGCGTCACATTCATGATCCCGGCGCCGGGGAGTTCGTAGCGCGCCGCTATCTGCCTCCAGTCGATATCCGGTGCGATCTCCACCTGGGACGGGAATGCGTTGCACCAGAGCCGGTAACGCTCCTCGGGGCGCGGAATGGGAAAGTGGATGATGCTCTGGAACCGCCGCGCGAACGCCGGATCGAGGTGGCTGCGCTGGTTGGTCGCCAGTATCACAAGTCCGTGGTACTGCTCGATACGCTGCAACAGGTAGGAAACTTCCTGGTTGGCATACCGGTCGTGGGCGTCGCGTACGTCGGTCCTCTTGCCAAAGAGGGCGTCCGCCTTGTCGAAGAACAGGATCCAGTCCTTGAACTCCGCCTTCTCGAACAGGAGGGCCAGGTTCTTTTCGGTATCCCCGATGCGGTGAGAAAGGGGGTGCCGGCGCCGCCGTCAGGGAAGTGACGTTTACCCCTTTGCGAGAAGAGGGGACAGGGGGGATTTTCTTCCGGGTAGATGCAAACGGGAAAAGCTGGGAAAGAGGGTAGAAAGACTCTGTGTTCGTGGGAGAGCGGTTTAACTGGCCGGGTAAATAGACGTCCCCCTGGGAACTGCTGCTGTGGCAGTCCCGCAATGCGACGTCATGAAGGGAAGTTTTTAAACCTGTGGCAGGCCGGTGGGCGGACGCTTACGCCGCCTTGAGCATGCGCCTGCGGTCATGCCCGTGGTATTGCCCGCCTGAGCCCCTCACCGGGCCGTGGTCGAGCTGGACATACCCGTCCGAACGGAAGAACCCGACGATCTTTCGCTGCATGATCAGGGCGTCGAGCAGATAGTCGTGAACCTTTCCCGTCTGGTACTCGTCGTACACCACGCGTATCATCATCGTCCTCTCCCCCGCTGATGGCATCCTCTCAAAATGGAATAGCATCGGGATGAATGACCGGACTAGTGTGGATGACACGGGACGCCATTGCAGCTGTATTCCGAACCCTCCATTCGTATAAGGTGCACGTGCTTCACCGCCGCATGCGGCGGTCGCCTGTCATAGCACGAAATCTATGCTTCCATTTTAACAAAATAATTGGCACATGCCATCTCAATACTTTCTTTTGAGAGCCGGGCGGGGCGGTTGTTGTAACGGGACTCGACGATGATCTGCTCTATGAGGTCACGGGGGTGACAGGCGTTGGGCAAGGCGCCGTACTGCTTGTAACAGTAACTGATCAGGTAGTCATAGGCCTCCTGGCTGAACGGCACCTCGTTCGAGTCGCAGACCATTTTGAAGATCCGCTGGTACTCCGGTTCGGTGGGGCGGTCTATCTCCACCTTGTACCTGATCCTGCGCAGGAACGCCTCGTCCAAAAGCTGGGCCGGGTCGAGGTTGGTGGCGAAGATGACCAGCATGTCGAAGGGGACCGCGAACTTCATCCCCGTGTGCAGGGTCAGGAAATCGATATGCCGGTCCAGGGGGACGATCCAGCGGTTCAGGATGTCCCGGGGCTCGATCTGCTGCCTGCCGAAGTCGTCGAGGATGAAGATGCCGTTGTTGGCCTTCAACTGCAGCGAGGCCTCGTAGTACTTGGAGATGCGGTTGAAATCGAGGTCGAGCATCCGCATGGTGAGCTCGCCGCCGACCATGACCACCGGCCTGCGCACCAGGACCCAGCGCTGGTCCACGTGCTCCGGGAGCAGGGCAGGGGAGACCGGGATGTGGTTCACCGGGTCGAAGACGCTGATGATCTGGCCCCCCACGTCGATGGCGTAGGGGACGTAGATGAAGTCCGTGGGGACGCGCCCCACCGCCTCGGCTATCGCCGTCTTGCCGTTACCCGGAGGGCCGTAGATGAAGACCGTCTTCCCAGAGGTGATGGCGGGCCCCAGGCGCCGGAACAGGTCCTCCCTGCAGACCAGGTGGGAAAAGGCGTCCCTCAGGGTCTGATCGCTGATGGTGATGAACTTCACGGTCTGCAACTCGACCATGGCCTGGTACTCGTCGAGAGTGACCGGCGCGGGACCGGCGTAACGGCACAGGTCCATCAGTTCGAGGCTCCGTTTTTGCCCCGACTCGGTGACCTTGAAGCTGTAGGTGGCCGACGCGTAGCTCGTCGCCCCCTTGATTTCGACGAACTTCTCCCGCTTCAACACCTCCAGCGCGCGGTTCACGATGGTAATGGGCAGCTTGACCCGGTCCACCACGTCCCCCATGCGGAACTCCCCCATGAACACGATGTGTTTCAAGATCAGGTCGGTGATGAAGGATAGGTCGAGCCCGGTGTCCTCGACGCATTTCGGGGGAGGGGGGTTTTTCTGGTACTGCCTCTTTATGTCCTCCTCGGTGACGTGGCCCAGCGCGACGAGGTTGTGCCCGAGCCTGCCGCCGAGCCTGCGCTGCCGATCCAGGGCCTGGTCAAGTTGCGCCTGGGTAATGATGTTTTCCTTAACCAGTTTCTCTCCGAGAATGAACATTGTGTCCCCCATGACTGTCATATGCGCGGCTTCGTGGTAAGATTTACCTCAAAAATACGGTATGTAAAGAAACTGCACGGATGTTGTGACAGAGATTATCCTTGTCTAATACTTTCTGATTCGCTAGAATATTGTCATGTTTTAACTAAAGAGTCCAGTTAAGTCGCTGATGGCACTCAGGGGGGAACATGGGCAGGCTTGATGTCAGGGTGCGGACGCATCTCGACTCGACGGTGTGCTACCTTGCCAGGGAGGACACGCTGGAAGAGCGGGTGACCATCAGGGAGCTGAGTCTCAGCGGCGCCCTCGTCGTCGGGCTTTCCACCCAGCTGAGCGAGCTGTTCGCCATCAGGCCCGTCCTTCCCGGGACCGGCGAGGTCGAACTTTTGGCCAAGCTGGTGCGCCAGGGGAAGGGGGGCTCCGCCATCCGTCTCTACTACTCCGACCAGAACACGATGCAGGCCCTGTGGGAGCACATCAGGGACCACCTCCCCCCGACCTCTTCCTGCCCTTATTGCGGCCACCCCGACGACTCGCGCGAAGGGTCGTGCGACAATTGCAACCTCTACCTCAACTTCTCCAAGAAGAACTACCTCGAACGGCACATCGAGAACACCTTCGCCCAACGTCTCAACATCCGCCTGAGCCGCCTCAACCTGGAGCACATCCAGAAGATCATCCACTTCGTCGATTCCAAACTCTTGAAGATCCAGCACCGCTCCCCTGACCGCGAGTTCATAGGGACCTCCCCGGGGATGCTGACCGTGTTCTCCATGCTGAGGAAGGTGGCGCCCACCGAGATGAGCGTACTCCTTTTGGGGGAGAGCGGGACCGGCAAGGAAGTGACCGCCCGTTCCTTGCACACCCTGAGCGGCCGCAGGGACGGCCCCTTCGTCGCCGTGAACTGCGCGGCCATCCCCGAGACCCTGCTGGAGGCCGAGCTGTTCGGGTATGAGAAGGGGGCCTTCACCGGGGCCTACGCGACCAAAAAGGGGAAGTTCGAGTCCGCCGACGGCGGCACGCTCTTTCTCGACGAGATCGGGGACCTGCCGGCCACCCTGCAGGCGAAGCTTTTGCGCTTTCTCGAGGACAGGCTGGT
Source organism: Geomonas subterranea (assembly GCF_019063845.1). Lineage (NCBI taxonomy): Bacteria > Pseudomonadati > Thermodesulfobacteriota > Desulfuromonadia > Geobacterales > Geobacteraceae > Geomonas > Geomonas subterranea. Next base: position 1,679,458 of record NZ_CP077683.1, on the reverse strand, counting down.
GCAGCCGGTTGGGTCGGCGCTCTCAAAAAAGATAGACGTGAGGATCGTCGCGGCCACCAACTGCGACCTGCAGTTGTCGATGGCGCAGGGACGGTTCCGCACCGACCTCTTCTACAGGCTCAACTCCTTCACCATCAAGCTGCCGCCCCTGCGGGAACGGGGAGACGACAAGGTTCGTCTGGCCACGTACTTCCTGGAGAAATTCTCCCGCAACGAAAACAGGTTCATGGAGTTTTCCGAGGAGGCCCTGGAGGCCATCCGCAGACATCCATGGCCGGGCAACGTGAGGGAGCTGGAAAACAAGGTGCGGCGCGGCTTCCTGATGGCATCGGGGAGGGTGATAGACCCGGAGTGCATGGAGCTCGACCAGGTCGATCCCGCCGTGGTCCCGGACCCCGAACCGAAGCCGGCTTCGGCCCAGCGGGATTACGTCATCAAGGTGCTGGAGCAAAACGGCTACGTCATCGCCAAGGCCGCCCGCCAGATGCAGATCAGCCGTCCCAGCATGTACGCCCTGATCAAGAAGCACGGGATCAGCAGGGACGACATGAAGTAACCCCACCTCTATGCTTACGCCGCTTTACACTTCCTTTACAGGGCGTTTTACACATTGTTTACATGTAACCCCTCAACCACCGGTCCATGCCGTCCTCCCTCCCTCGCGTCGCAGCCGCTAAGAAACAGTAATCAGTATAAAATCACGAATTTTCTCTCATAGTGAGGTGCGCGGCACGCATTGTGCTGGACGATTACTGTCTGGACAACCACGTCACTGTGATTAAATTAACGTAAAATAATATTTAAACAAAAAATTACAAAACAATAATAATTTAGTGTTAGGGCTATTGTTGACAATACTTAATAACGAACTATACATTGTCATTAAATGTGGTATCCCCATCTTGCCCTGGTTCAATTGTGGTCATCTATGGTAATAGGTAATAAGTGTTTAATTGGAATTCGTTCGCGACTTGCCGACTGCAGTGGGCAGGGGCTGGTTGAGTACGCGCTGTTGCTGGTTTTGATAGCCATGGTGATCTTCGCCATGTTGGTGGCCTTTGGTCAGCAGCTCAATAACACCTATGAGACTGTAAACTCCAGCGTGCAAAACGCCGGTAAATGATTCTGCAGCGCCGCCTTTGCCTGACGCTGGGCGGATCTTAATTACAAAAGGAGACGTGTTATGAGTGACTGGATCAAAATGGTTTACCTGCATCTGCTTGCCGGCGTTCAAAACTTGAAAAGCCAGAAGGGTCAAGGTTTGGTGGAGTACGCTCTCATCCTGGTTCTGATCGCCATCGTGTGTATCGTCATAATGACGGCCTTGGGGGGGAAGACGTCTGAAGCCTTCAATACCGTTAACTCCGCTTTGGCGCAGTAAGCTGTTCTCTTAATGTTGGGGTAGCAATCCTTATTTAGGTATAGGGAGAATCTTTTTGCTGAAAGATTGTTAATCTTTTAGAATTAAGATTCTCCTTTTTTTGTATTAGATTGCTTGACAACTGTGTTACTTTGTATAAAAGAATACCAATAGTGTCATAGGCAATGACAAAATAGTTTAGGGAAAAATAATGAAAGACCAAAAAGGACAGGCACTTGTTGAGACTGCAATAGTACTCCCCCTATTGATACTGCTGATCATGGGGCTTTTTGAGTTCGGCCGTTTTCTCTACCTCAAAAACACGATCAACAATGCCGCCCGGGCGGGTGCCCGTGCCGCGGCCGTGACCCCCAAGTTCGACGCTGCGCTGCACCCCGACGGCATGGCTGCCACCGGCGTCACCCATACCATGAGTTGTACCGACAGCGAATACGCAGCGTCTAACGGGGCTGTGTACCGCAGCATTTGCAACTCGCTCTTCAACGGCATCCCCAAAAACGAGGTCGTTGTTGACATCGTTTATACCGATCTGGCAACCCCCGCAGGCCTCAGTTCCGGTGACAGCGTCAGCATCACGTTGACCTGGGACAAGTTCGAGGCGGTGCTTCCCATACTCATTCCCATTACCAACCGGATCAAGGCCGAAGCTTCGATGCGTTATGAATAGTTTTGGTTTACTTCAGGAGGTGCTATGACTCGACCCAAGGCAGTGATCGTAGTGGCGATTCTTGCTCTGGTATTTGCAGGAATTGCAGCCTGGCTCACCTTCCACTACCTGCAAGGGGAGATGGACAAGACCAAGGCGGTGCAGCCACAGAAGATCGTCGTTGCCGCCAGCGAAATCCCCACCGGCACCACGATCAGCGAGCCTCAGCTCAAGGTGACCTCCTGGCCCAAGGACAGTATCCCGCCGGGCAGCGCGCTTGATGCCAAACCCCTGGTGGGCCGCGTCGCCATCCGCGCCATTTCCAAGGGGGACGCGGTGACCGAGCAGAAGCTCAAGCCGAAAGCGGGGGGGCAGGGGGCCGGTTTCCTGACCTACATCATCCCGCTTGGACACCGCGCGGTGACCGTCGCCGTCAACGAAGTTGCCGGCGTGGCGGGCTTCATCACCCCCAACGACCGTGTCGACATCGTGCTCACCACCCCCATCCCGGGCGTCCAGAACGAGAAAATCAGCAAGATCATCCTGCAGAACGTCCCCGTCCTCGCCACCGGCCAGATCACCGAACAAAAGGAAGGAAAACCGGTCGTGGTCCCTACCGTCACCCTCGACGTTACCCCGGACGACTCGGAGCGGCTTGTCCTCGGCGCAAGCAGGGGAACGCTGCAATTGCTGCTAAGGAACATAGCGGATTCCAAGCCAACCGATGGCAAAGGCGCGACCATCGCCAAGGTCCTCGCGGGTACGCCCCAGCCGACCGTCGCGGCGCCTGAACCTGCTCCCGCGCCCAAACCGGCCAAGCCCGTGGCGAAGCGCCCGGCGGTGAAAAAGCAGCGCGTCGCTGCGGCTCCCAAGGCCCAGGCGCCCGCGCCTGCCGCGCGCTCAAGCCACACGGTGACCCTCATAGACGGCGGGGTGCGCACCACCAAGGAATTCGTTCTTCAATAGACCGGCTGACAGATAGCTCATGAATGAGGTGCTTTGATGATAATCGTCCTTAAAAAACAAGTGCAGTTGCTGGTTTGGGCGCTGTTAGTGACCTGTGCATGTGTGACCGCTGCCAACGCGGGCGTACCCCTGGAGGTAGGACTTTACAAGAGCATCCTGGTCGACTTCAAGAGTCAGAACAAGAAGATCGTGCTGGTGACCCTCGCCAATACCAAAAAGGAGGCCAAGGAAAAGGATGTCGAAGAGACGGTCGCCGCGGGGAAGCCTGGCACCGCCGACCCCTCCAACGTGATACCGGCCGGGGCGGCGAGGAAGCGGAGCTCTGAGACCGATACCGGGAACACCAACAAGTTCGTGGTGCCCGAGGTCCTCTCGGAATACGTGCTGAAACTGGACGGCATCAACATCGGCAGTACCAGCATGATCATCTGGACCAAGGGGGAGGGGGACGAACGCCCGGTCGCGACCTTTTTCGACCTGAGAGTAGTCGGTGACCGCGAGACCATCCAGGGCCAGATCAGGGAGATGGCGCCCAAGGACACCATCGACGTCCAGTACGCCAATGACACCGTGGTGCTCTCGGGCAACGTCGCCAACGACCAGACCAGGACCAAGGCCCAGGAACTCGCCAAGGCCTTCTCCGCCAAGGTCATCAACAACATCACGGTGAACGAGCCCCAGCAGGTGCTTTTGCAGGTGAAGGTCGCCCAGGTGGACAAGACATCCCTGAAGAAGCTCGGCATAAGCTTTCTGGTCAAGGGGAACACCGCCGAGGGGTTCTCCAACGTGATCGGCGGACCGGACGGCAAGGCCACCGGGGTGGGGACCGGCATAGGCAACTTCGCCACCTTGGATACCTACCAGGCCGGCGTGTCCTATTTTCCCGCCGGCATCTCCTCGGTTCTGCAGGCGCTGAGCTCGAAGGGGCTCGCCAAGGTGCTTGCCGAACCGAACCTTCTGGTCAAGAGCTCGCAGGAAGGGAACTTCCTGGCGGGGAGCAAGGTACCCATCGCCATCATCGAGAGCACCAACGGTCAGGCCACCACCAGCATCAGGTACGAGCCGATCGGCATAAAACTGAAGTTCAAGCCCGAGGTGCTGGAAAACGGCATGATCTCCCTGAAGATCAATCCTGCCGAGGTCAGCAGTATCCAGGGTTTCCTCCCCGTCAATGGCTACCCCATCATCGATTCCAGGACGGTCGAAACCAGCGTGGAACTGAGAGACGGCGAAAGCCTGATCCTCGCGGGGTTGTTGCAGGAGGATGAGGTCAGGAACATGTCCAAGATCCCCCTGCTAGGCGACATCCCGATCCTGGGGGCGCTGTTTCGTTCCAGCAGCAAAGACATCACCGAGAAGGAACTTGTGTTCTTCATCACGCCCAAACTCGTGAAGCCAACAGTGCCGGGGGGAAAGACCGAACTGCCGACTGACAAGAAGCTTACTCCTGAGCAGGAGAAGGAACTGTCATGGATGCCTTTAGGAAAATAGTAAGAGCCGACCAGAAGGGTTTCGCTCTGGTCTACATCGCGCTGATGGTCCTGGTCCTGTTTGCCTTTGTCGGTCTCGCAGTCGACATGGGGCACATGTACCTGACCAAGGGGCAGCTGCAAAACGCCGCCGATTCCGGAGCCCTCGCGGGGGTATCGCAACTGCCCAACGTCACGGTCGCCCGGCAGACTGCGAAGCAGTTCACTGAGCGCAACAAGGCCGCCGGCGAAACGGCGAAAGTCGACCTTAACACCACCAACAGCGCAAACGGCGACATAGTGGTGGGGTACTGGGACAAGAAGACGAAGAAACTGCTCCCCGTGGTCCCCTTCGGCAAGGTCGCCAACGCAGTCAAGGTCATGACGCGCAGGACCTCAGAGGCGGGGACCGGGATCAGCACGGACAACAAGCCGGTGGACACCTTCTTCGCCCAGGTGATGAACTGGGACACCATGGCAGCCAGGGCCGAAGCGATCGCCTGCAGGCCCCCAAAGCCCTCGGCCCCTATCGTTCTCTGCCAGAGCCTGTGCGGAGTCACCACCTTGCCATTCAAGGTGTACTTCAACCAGACCAAGGCTGTGGACCCGGCCGGGGTTTCCAACCCGCTGTACACGGTGGGCTGGACCGAGTTTTCCGCCAGCTCGAAAGCCACCGAACTCGGCCCCAACGGCACCGTTGCCAAGCTCATCAACGACCCCGACCACGAAATCCCGCTGGGGCTTTGCGGCGAGACCCTATGGACCAACAATGGCTTAGGTAAGACCATCGATATCCTGCACGATGCCTACCTGGCCGCCAGAGATCCCAGTACCAAGATATGGACCATCCTGGTGCCCATATTCGAGGTCTGCCCCTCCTCCGTTTCCTGGGGGGAGAGCTTCACCAAGCTGGTCGAGTATGCCGAGGTCGATATCATTAATGTGAAAACTACAGCCGGGGGGGGGGAGGCTTACGCCGAGATTCAAAGAATAGACTGCCAGGGGTGCTCCACTGCCAGTTTCCTTGGTGGTAAAGCCACCCTGGTGAAATAAAAGCATCGGATAACATAAGGGAAGAGAACACCTATGCCTCCACATATCAGTCTAGCCATCATCGACAGCGAAGCTTCCGCCCGGGAGTCAATCGAGGCGACGCTGAAGCCGTTTGCCGAGACGATCAGCATAGTCGGCTCGGTGGACAACTTCAGCGCCGGCCTGAGGATCATTGAGAAGAGCTCTCCCAACGTGGTCATCCTCGAGGTGAATGACATTCAGCGCGGCATGCAGGAGGTGCAGCATATCACCTCCAAGTTCCCCAGGACCTCGGTGATCGTCAGCTCTTCGGAGAAGAGTTCCGACTGGATCCTCTCCCTCATGCGTGCTGGAGCCGTGGAATACATGCTGCGCCCCCTGACCCAGGACGAGTTGAAACTTGCCCTGCAGAAGGTGGGGCGCTTCATCTTCTCCAAGACCGAGGAGGCTTCCCGGGCCAAGATCATTTCCGTCTACTACCCCACCGGTGGGATGGGTACCACCACGGTCGCGGTCAACCTGGCTGCCAGTCTCGCCTCCGAGGGGGTCAAGGTGGCGTTGGTGGACCTGAACCTCTACTCGGGTGACATCAGCACCTTCCTCGACGTCAACCCGACGTACACCCTTAGCAGCGTCACCAGCAACATTGACCGTCTCGACGCCAACTTCCTGATGACGGTCATGACGCGTCACCCTTCCGGCCCGTTCGTGCTGACCGAGCCCAACGAGGTCGACGACGCCATCTCCATCACTCCCGACCAGGTGCACCGCATCCTCTCCTTTCTAAGAAGTGTGTTCACCTACGTCGTGGTCGACTGCGGGGGGCCGCTCGCCGGGTGCAACATGGCCATCTTCGAGTCATCGGACCTGATCCTGTTCACCACCGCCCTGAGCCTTCCCGCCCTCAAAAACAGCAAGCGCTACCTCACCGCCATGGAAAGAAAGGGGTTGCGCAAGGACCGTTTGAAGCTGGTCGTGAACCGCTACCTCCCCAAGGCCGACATCCAGATCAAGGATGCCGAGAAGGTGCTGGGGCATGCCGTGTTCCAGACCATTCCCAACGATTACGTCGAGGTGGTCAATTCAATCAACAAGGGGATGCCGGTCGTTAAGTTCTCCCCGGGTTCCACCGTCAGTAAGGCGATTCTCAATCTGGCCGAACTGGTGGCAAAACCATAATCCCAGCGGGAGGCCCATCCGTAAAAACGGGCCAACGGGGCGGACACCCAGCTGTCACAGCCGCCCCGCCCGCGTTCGAGAGGTCTGACCCATGCCGAATAACCCATTTCAGATGCCGGGGATAATCAACGACCAGGAATTCTTCCAGGACCTGAAAAGCCGCATCCATCGGCGGCTGATAGAGCGCCTCGACCTGGCCAAGCTCGATCTTCTGGGCGCCAACGAACTCAACCGTGAGATCGGTTTCGTCATCGAGAACCTGATCATCGAGGAAGGGGTGCCCTTAAACCAGTTCGAGCGGGACCGCCTGGTCGTGGAGATCCAGCACGAGACCTTCGGCCTGGGACCTTTGGAGCCCCTGTTGGCGGACCCCCACATTTCCGACATCCTGGTGAACAAGTGCTCCCAGGTTTACGTGGAGCGCTTCGGCAAGCTGGTCAAGAGCGACGTCTGCTTCAAGGACAACGCGCACCTCTTGCAGATCATCGAAAGGATCGTTTCCAAGGTGGGGAGGCGCATCGACGAGTCATCGCCCTACGTCGACGCTAGGCTTCCCGATGGCTCCCGCGTCAATGCCATCATCCCGCCTCTTGCCCTGGACGGGCCGGTGCTTTCCATCCGGCGTTTCGGACAGGACCCGCTCAAGATGAGTGACCTGATAAACCTTGGCACCCTGGACCCCCGCATGGAGAAGCTCCTGGAAGGGGCGGTCCGCACCAGGCTCAACATCCTGGTTTCGGGCGGTACCGGCACTGGTAAGACTACGATGCTGAACGTGCTATCCGAGTACATACCCCATGACGAGCGCGTGGTCACCATCGAGGACTCCGCCGAGCTGCATCTCAAGCAGGAACACGTGGTGCGCCTGGAGACCCGCCCTCCCAACATCGAGGGGAGGGGGGAAGTGACCCAGCGCGACCTGGTGCGCAACGCCCTCAGGATGCGCCCCGACCGGATCATCCTGGGCGAGATCCGCGGCGGCGAGGCGCTGGACATGCTCCAGGCCATGAATACCGGTCATGACGGCTCCATCTCCACCGTTCACGCCAACACTACCCGTGACGCGCTGGCGCGTATCGAAACCATGGTGCTGATGGCGGGCATGGACCTGCCGGAGCGCGCCATCCGCGAGCAGGTGGCCGCGGCTCTGAACGTCGTTGTCCAACTGGTCCGGTTCTCGGACGGGACCAGGAAGGTCGTCAAGCTCTCGGAGATCACCGGTATGGAGGGGAACACCATCGTCATGCACGACGTCTTCGTCTTCGACCAGAAAGGCATCGACAAGGATGGCAGGGTCGTCGGCACCTACAGGGCCACCGGGGTGAGGCCTACCTTCGCCGAGCGCTTCAGGGTCTACGGCTTTGAACTTCCCCAGGGCATTTTCGAGAACTAGAGGCGGATAATTCGATGCTACCCATCATCATCGTCACTTTCCTGGCCGTTTTCTTCCTGTTCCTGGCGCTGTACTTCGGGGTCACCTCGGTAACGGCCTCCCCAAAGTACGAGCTCAAAAGGCGTCTGCAGCGTCTGGCCCGGGATAACGACGCGCAGGGAATGCCGGAAGACCTGCGGGCGGAGATAATCAGAGAGATACCGCCGCTTGACCGGATTCTTGCCACGCTCCCCCTGACCCGGGACCTGGACAAGAAGCTCGACCACGCCGGACTCGACCTGACAGCGTCCCGTTTTCTCATGCTCGCCGCGGCGGTAACCGTGGTCGGCTTCATCGTCGTCGTGCTGCTGTTCAAGTCGTTTCTCATCGCACTGGCCGTGGCCGTGGCGATATCGCTGCTCCCTTTCGCCTATCTTTCCTTCAAGATCCGACAGCGACTGGAGAAGTTCACGGAACTTTTTCCTGACGCCCTAACCATGATTTCGCGTTCACTGCGCGCCGGACACTCCTTTACCAGTGCGATTCAGCTGGTCGGGGAGGAGATCCAGGACCCGGTCGGGGAGCTTTTCAAGACCGCTTACGAACAGCAGTTGCTTGGCTTGAGGATCACGGAGACTCTGAACAACCTGAACGAGAGGGTTGAAAGCCTCGACCTCAGATTCTTCACCACCGCCATTTCCATAAACAACGACGTCGGCGGTAACCTCTCAGATATTCTCGAGAATCTGGCCGCGACCATCCGGGAGAGACTCAAGATACGCAGGCAGGTGCGCGTTTACACCGCCCAGGGGCGTATGACGGGATACGTGCTTGGCGTTTTGCCGGCCTTCACCTTCGTCGTGTTCAACATCCTTAATCCCAAGTACGAGTCGCTTCTCTACAAAGAGGTCGAGGGGCTGTACGTCCTTTCTCTCGCAGTGGTTCTGCAGATCCTCGGCTTCCTGGTCATCAGGAAGATTATCAGGATCAGGATATAGGGGGCGGCCATGGTTCTCGCAATAACAGCAGCCGTGTTCTTAGCCATCGTGCTCCTCACCGTAGCCGCCATTTATCCGTACCTGGCGCGACGCAGCATGGTGCAGACGAGGCTCGAGAAGTTGGAAGTGCAGGAAGTAAGCAAGGTCGAACTGGTCGCGGAATCGCCTAAATGGTACGACCAGTTGGGGCAGTTGGGCAAGTCGCTCAAACTGTCATCCAAGGAACAGGGGAAGTACATGAGGCTTCTGGTCGCCGCCGGTTACAAGCGGGAGAGCGTCTACGTGTTCTTTGGGGCCAAGATCCTGCTCACCATCCTCTTGCCCGGCGTCTTCGTGCTGTTTTACGTCATGCTGAAGGGGGTGGAGTTGAACCGGCTTTTGCTCCTCGTGACGCTTATGCTGGCGATCATCGGCTATCTGGCGCCCAGTTACTGGCTCTCTCACCAGTACAACGAGCGGAGGCTGCAGATATTTCATACTCTTCCTGACATCCTCGATCTCTTGACTGTCTGCGTCAACGCCGGGCTCAGCATGGACGCGGCACTCATCAAGACTACGGAGGTCCCCCAGTTCGCCAACGACCCCCTCGCCAAGGAAATCAAGACGGCGAGCATGGAGACCAGGGCGGGGAAGCCGCGCATTCAGTCGCTGAAGGACATGGCTGAGAGGACCATGGTGGACGACGTGAAGTCGTTCGTCACCATGCTGTCCCAGACCGAGAGGTTCGGCACCAGCCTGAGCCAGGCCCTTTCCGTTCATGCCGAGACCCTGCGCACCAAGAGAAGGCAGTTGGCCGAGGAGGCCGCCGCCAAGACCACAATCAAGATGATCTTTCCTTTGGTTGTGTTCGTCTTCCCTGCGCTTTTGGTGGTCATCCTGGGGCCGGCCTATGTTCAGATCAGCAAGACCCTTTTGAAATAGCATGCAGCATAACTAAAAGGAGGAACGGTCATGCACTTCGATTTAAACAGCGCTCTTTTGATGATCATCGCAGTGGAACTGGCTCTCGTTTATTCGAGGCTCTGCAAGAAGTAGTAAAACACGTTGATATCAGCTCGTTCAATATGAGGAGGGGGCATGCGATATTTTTGGAAGTTGGCTTTGATATTATTACCGGTGTTGATGCTTGGGCTGGCCGGATGTGGCTCAAGTTCCAGCGGCAACGCCGACCCGTTCAATTCCGGCGGGACCGTCGGCGGGGCGACGACCGGTACCCCCCCCTTCAGCCTGACCCTCATTCCAGGAAAATCGTCGGCATTTGCCAACGAGCAGATGATAGTGACGGCCTCGCTGAAGGACGCCTCTAGCAACCCGGTAGCCAACCAGACGGTGAATTTCTCCATCACCGCCGGTCCCGCAACGGTCGTGACCACCTCGGCCAAGACCGATTCCAACGGTATCGCCCTGGCCTTTATCAGGACGACTGCCACCGCCGTCACCACCAACGTCATCGTGCAGGGCGCCTCGGCCGTCATCAACAATAGCGTTACCGGCTACGGCAACTTTCAGGTTTCCCCGGCCGACGCCAACCTGAACAGCACCAGACTGTCCCTCAGCATGACCTCGCTGACGGTCAGCCCCAACCAGGATCAGGTCGTTGTCGCCACGGCCAAAGACGGCTCCAACAACCCCATCGCCAACCTCCCGGTCGCTTTCCGGGTGACCGCGGGACAGGCATCGATGGAGATCGCGAATTCCGTCACGGATTCCAACGGCCAGGCCACGTCAATAGTCAAAGCCGGCAATTCAACCGTGGTATCGAACGTCATCGTCGAAGCAACCGCGACGGTTGGCGGGGCCCAGGTGGTGGCCAACATTCCGTTCCAGGTGGTGCCGACAACCACCTCCACGGTCAGCTACACCATGACCATGGCTCCCAGCAAGCAGGTAGTGGACAACAACGAGGAATTTTACGTCACGGTGCTGTTGAAAGATTCCGGCGCCAAGCCAGTAGGCGGTGAGACAGTAACCTTCAGCGTCGCCTCGGGGGAAGCCGCGATAATCACCCCCACCGCCGTCACGGACTCGGTTGGCAAGGGGATTGCCCGCGTCCGCGCCCTCAACCCTGCTTCCACCTCTGCCGTCATTCTGCAGGCTACCGCTACCATCGACGGCACCGTGGTTACCGCGGTCGCACCGGTTCAGATCACGACGCAGCCGTTCTCCGCGTCCATTATCAAGATGACGCTTGCCAGCGACAAGCAGACGGTAGGTATCAGCGGCGACGTCATCTTGACCGCAACCGTCACGGACATGCAGTCCCCACCGAAACCGGTGCAGAACAACCCGGTCACCTTCAGCGTCGTCGGCGGTTCAGCCACCATCCGGGATCCATCTGGCATTGTCCAGGAAACTTTGACCGTTAATACCGATTCAATAGGCAATGCCGTGTGCCGCCTCAGGTCGGATGCGGCTCCAACAAGCTCGAGCATAATCGTTAAGTCAACCACGACGGTTAACGATAAGGAAGTGACTGCCTACCATACCATCGACATCATCCGGCAGAACAGCTACGTGATAAACTTCCTTACTTTGGCCCCCACGACTGATCCAAATGGCAACCTCAACACTCTTTCTGGGACTATTGCGGCTGATGCTTTAGGTGCGACCTTTAAACAACTAGTGCCTTTCCAGGTACTCGACAATAACGGCATCCCGCTGCCCCGACTTGACGTATATCTAGGGATCTCCAACACAGGTAGAAACCCCGATACGAGAATTGAACTGGTTCCACCCCTTCCGGGGGACCCGGTCGTTTATTCCGTTCCCGCCGATTATCAAAAGAAAATAAAGGTGACGACGGATGATCATGGAATGGGGATATTCACCTGTAATGTAAGTCTAGGGGCACCAGGCCCAGGGTTAACCAATACTGAATCTGTGATCTATCAGGCCACGGCTACCACTGCGGATGGCGTTCAACTACTTAGTTACGGCGGGTTTAACGTCACCATCACGCAAGCAAAGGCCCCGTAGGCCGGCGTCAGTTCGATCCTGGACCTGCAATCGGTTGCGACGGTCCTTGCCATATACAAATTCGAGGAGGCATGATGCGCAGAGTTATCTTCTTGATGGTTTTTATTTCAACTCTAACAGCAGGGCCCGCCATTGCGGCCGACATCGACGGCAGGATCGGCCTGACCGGCAAGGTCGGCTTCCTTATGCCGGTGCAGGATGACTTCATCACCGGGGTCGACGATACCAACACCGGCCTTGCCGCTGGCGGAGGCGTGATCTACGGCATTGGCAAGAACGTCGCCGCCGAACTCGACATCACGCACGCCCCGACCCTCAATGTCCAGGCGGCAGGCGGGAAGGTGGGGGAGGCGACCTTGACCGATATCTCACTTGGGCTTCAGTACCGTTTTACCCCGGAGCAGCCCCTGGTCCCTTACCTCGGAGCCGGAGTCGATTTCATCAAGGGCAAATTCAAAAACCTCGGCGACCGCAGGTACGGCCTTGAATGGACCACCGGCGGGCATGTCAGTGCAGGTATCGATTATTTCGCCACCAGGGGCATCGCTCTGACCGCTGAACTGAAAGGGATCTTCGCCCCGGCCGGAAACATCAAGACCACGCCGCAGGAGTACAACCCCAACAGTTTCGTCGGCACGGTCGGCATCCGCCTGTTCCTGCCGGAAAAGATCTTGGATTAGATGAGGGCGGTCGACGTCACATCGGGGATGGAGCTGGCCCGGGCCGTCTCGGTCGCGGATACCTTTGTGACCAGGCTCAAGGGGCTGCTCGGCAAAAAGGAGCTGCCGCGGGGACAGGGACTGTGGATCAGGCCCTGCAACAGCGTTCATACCTTCGGCATGAAATTCCCCATCGACGTCGCCTTCCTGGACGGGGAGCAGCGGGTCGTGGCGGTCGCCACTACGCTCGCTCCCAACCGCGTGTCCGGTTTCCACCCCAAGGCGTCCAGCGTGCTCGAACTCCCCGCCGGCACACTGGACGCCACCGTTACCGTCATCGGCAACAAGATCGAGATTGCGTGAATGCCCTTCCCCTTTACGGGCCTGCCCGCCGTGGCGCGTTTGTCACCCTCTCCCTCAGGGAGAGGGTGACCGAAGGGCGGGTGAGGGATCTGCCGGCTGCGATTATGGTGACATTGGCAACGCCCTCACCCTGGTCCTCTCCCAGAGGGAGAGGGGAGCTGGACGTATGCGGGGGAAGGTTATGACTTCAAGAAACAATTTATCGATGTAGTTATTGCGCCACATTGGCGGTGAACATTGATCTCTATGAATCGTTCCAGCAGCGCCTCTCGCGGCGACAACCGCCACCTGTTGTTGTTTCTGCTCTTCCTGGTCGGCATCTGCGCGGCTGCGGTCTACACCGGCGCCGTTCCCACCCGCAAGTTCGGACACGACATATTTTTCCTGCTCGACAACGGGTGGCGGGTGGTCACGGGGCAGCGCCCCCACCTCGACTACACCAGCCCCTGGGGCCCGCTCTCCTTCCTGGTGGTGGCAGCCGGACTGGCGGCCTCGCGCTACTCCGTCGACGCCATCGGGTACGGCAACGCGATGTTCGCCTTCGCCGTGGGCATCTGGGGCTACCGTCTCTGCCGCGACACGGTGCCGGCTGCGCCGCGGTTCCTGCTCTGCCTCTACCTGGCGCTACTGGTGGTCTCCCCGTACTCCCTGGGGTGGGGGGCGCTCAACTCGAGCCACGCCATGTTCTACAACCGCTACGGCTACGCGCTGCTCGGCTTGCTGATGATCGAGGCTTTCCTGGGGGGCAGCGGCCTGCCGGACAGGGACCGGCTGCTCGGCGGACTTTCCACCGGCGCGGTCACTGCTCTCTGCCTGTTCCTAAAGGCCAACTACTTCGCTGCCGCGGTTCTTCTCATCGGTGCCTCCTTTTTGTGGAAGCCTTTCGACAAGCGGCGCCTGGCCGGCATCGCCGCCGGATTCTGCCTGGTGAGTCTCGCTTTTTTGGCATACCTCCAGTTCGATATAGGTGCCATTTTGCGGGACCTCGACATCGCCGCCGGCGCACGGTCCAAAAGCTTCAGTTACGCAGAGGTGTTCCGGAAGTTCACCCTCAACGCGCTCTCCCTTTTGTTCGTGCTCCTGTTGACCATTCAGAGTGCCCGTGCGAAGGGCGAGGGCACGGGAACTCGCCGCCTTGCCGGCGTTCTGCTGGGCTGCTTCGTCTTCGCGGTCGACATGCTGCTTTTGTGCAGCAACCAGCAGTACTCGGAACTGCCGCTTACCGCGATCTACTCCCTGTGGGTGGTCATCGACCTCGGCGCCTGGAGCCGGAATAACCCCGGCGGTGAGGCAAGGCGGTCCTCTGTCGGCGTCAAGAGTACCGTCCTCATCGGAACGGTTTTCATCCTTGTTTCCTTCTGCAGCCAGGCAACCGGGCTCGCCTATGGCGTCATGCAGAAGGCGCACCCCTCAGGGGTCGCGTCGGTGACACGATTCATCGAGCCGCGCCTCAAGGAGATGCTCCTTTACGACGACGAGGCTGAGCCTGACAGCAACGGCCACGCATACGTCGAGTCGGTCAATGACGGGACCCTTTTGCTGCGGCAACGTTCCGCTCCGTCGGAAAAGGTCCTGACCATGGACATGATGAATCCTTTTCCCTACGCCCTGGGACGGCCTGCTCCCAAGGGAGGCATGGCGGCCATCGCTTACAATTACACCTTCAGCGACAGCCACCGCCCCTCCGACGCGAAGTTTTTCGGCGATACCGACATCGTCATGGTGCCGAAGCGGCCCGCGGCGCCTGGGCGAATGAACGCGGGGCTGATGAGAATCTACACGCCGGCGCTGCAAGCCCGTTTCCGGCTCGCTGCCGAGTCCAACCAGTGGTACCTCTACAGGCGCAAATGACTGAGATCAGCTCCTCCGCCACCGTTGCCCCGGGGCTCGCCAGGTTCCCCGCCTTCCTCTACGGCCTCCTTATCGCAGGCCTCGGGCTGGGCGTCTACCTGACCGGTGTGCTGCTCGGCTTCTTCAGACTGCTGCTGCAGGCGGACGGCCAGTTGCTCTGGGTGGTGGACAGGATCGTCTGGTACAGCGGCATGCCGGTCGTCGCCGGCCTGATCCTCATCCTGTGCGACCTCTTCGTCCTGCTCCCTTACAAGCGCGGCAACCGGGTCGTACGTTGGGCCCCCTCCAAAGAGCAGAGCCTTACGGTGGTTCTGACCGCCTTCAACGACGAGTTGAGCATAGGGAGCGCGGTGGAGGACTTCGCAGCGCACCCGCTGGTGCGGCGCGTCGTGGTGGTGGACAACAACAGCAGCGATCGCACTTCGGAGGTGGCCCGAAAAGCCGGCGCTTTCGTGGTGCACGAACCAGTGCCGGGATATGGCAGCTGCGTCTATCGCGCCTTGCGCGAGGGGCTTCGTTACACCGATACCGAGCTTACCCTCTTGTGCGAAGGGGACATGACTTTCCGGGCTTACGACATCGACAAGTTCCTGGCCTACCTGCCGCACGCGGACCTGGTCAACGGCACGCGCATCAGCGAGCAACTGCGGGAGCAGCGCACCCAGTTGAGCACCTTCATGTACTACGGCAATTTCTTCGCGGGGAAACTCCTCGAGGTGAAACACCTGGGACGCGGCACCTTCACCGATGTCGGGACCACCTACAAACTCTGCCGGAACCGGCCGCTGGAGCGCCTGTTGCCCAGCCTGAACCCCTCGATAAACTTGGAGTTCAACGCCCATCTCCTGGACACGGCGCTTGCGCGTGGCCTTGCCGTGGTGGAGTGCCCGATAACCTTTCACAACCGGGTCGGTTTCAGCAAGGGGGGCAATTCCAGCAACTGGAAGGCCCTTAAGGTCGGCAGCCGGATGATACTCGGCATCGTACTGGGATGGAGAAAACGGCAGTGACCATGAAGAACTACCACGAGATACGCCTCCCTTACGATGAGCGCAGGGACCTGCTCTGGAAAACGCTGTGCGATGCGTACTTCCAGCCCCTGATCCAGGAGGGAGCCTGCGTGCTGGAACTGGGGGCAGGGTACTGCCATTTCATCAACCACATCCGCTGCGCACGTCGCATCGCCCTCGACCTCTGGGAAGGGATGCCGGCGCACGCCGCTCCCGGTGTGGAGCCCATAATCGCCAGCACCACCAACCTGGGGGGTGTGCCGGATCACTGCGTCGACTTCGTCCTCGCCAGCAACCTCTTCGAGCACCTGACCCAGGACGAATTGTCACAAACGCTGGCGCAACTACGCGACAAGCTCGCTCCCGGTGGTAGCCTCAACATCCTGCAGCCCAACTACCGGTTCGCCTACCGGGAATACTTCGACGACTTCAGCCATAGGACCGTGTATTCCGACCGCAGCCTGAGCGACTTCCTCTCCTGTTACGGCTTCAGGGTGATTCACTGCGCGCCGCGGTTTCTGCCGCTGACCATAAAGTCGGTTTTGCCTGTTTCTCCGTTGTTGATTCGCCTGTATCTCATGTCTCCCTTCAAGCCGTTGGGCAAACAGATGCTGATCCGGGCCGTCGCCGCGTGACGGGGGGAATTTGATTTCCTGTGATGAGTACTGCTAAAGGTGGTATCGATTGAGCGAGCCTGAAAACAAAAAGACCATACTGATTCCCTCCATCGGCGATTTCCTCTTCATCGCCATCTTCCTCCTGATTGCGCTCTATTCGGGGCAGAAGCTGCTCAACGACGGCGACACCGGATACCATATCCGCGTGGGTGACTACATACTCGACACGCTAAGCATCCCACGCCACGACATGTTTTCCTTCCTCTCCCCGCCGCTTCCCTGGACCGCCCACGAATGGCTCTCCGAGATCATCATGGCGCTGGTGCACAGGGGCTTCGGGCTCACAGGCGTCGTCATCTTCTTCGCCTTCTTCATAGCGCTTTCCTCGTTCCTGCTCTTCAAGATCATTCACAGAGGGGACAGCGATATCCTGGTTTCACTTCTCGTGGTCATCCTGGTGAGCGGCGCCTCGCAGTTGCACTGGCTCGCCAGACCGCACATCTTCTCGCTGGTCATCATGGTGGCGTGGTACTACATATTGGACCTGTACCAGTATCAGGAAAGGAACCTCCTCTATCTGCTCCCCGTGATCATGATCCTCTGGGCGAACCTCCATGGCGGTTTCATGGGCGGCTTCATCCTCCTGGGCGCGTATCTCCTTGGTAACTGCGTCGATGCATTGAGGCAGCGGGGGAAGGGGAGAGTGGTGAGCCTGCGCAAACTGCGCGGCCTCGCAATCGCCATCGCGGCCTGCATCGCCGTCAGTGTCATCAACCCCTACGGGTTCCACATCCTCCTGTTCCCGTTCCAACTCACCTCGTCCAAGGACCTCATGGACGGCGTCTCCGAATTTCTCTCCCCCAACTTCCACGAGTACTACATAAAGTACTTCGAACTGCTCATTTTCCTGCTGCTCGCCACGGTCGGGCTTTCCAGGTACAAGTTGAACGTCATCGAGATAATCCTCATCATCCTCTTCACCCACATGGCCCTCTTTTCGGCGCGCTACATACCTCTTTTCGGCATCATCGTCGCCCCGGTCGTGACCAAGAGGCTCAACCAGGCGCTCAGGGATTCTGATTCCGGCTTGGCGCGCTTCTTCAAGGAGAGGTCGCGCAACATATCCCGCATCGATTCCTGCACGACCGGGTACGTCTGGCCGCTCGTCGCCATCGCGGCGGTGCTGTTCCTGGCGGAATCCGGGCGGGTCCATTTCCAGTTCGACCCGAAAATCAAGCCGATGGCCGCCATCGATTTCCTGAAAAGAGAGAAGATATCCGGCAACATGTTCAACAACGACGAGTTCGGCGACTGCATGATCTACGCGGCCGCGCCGGCGTACAAGGTGTTTATCGACGGCAGGCTGGACATGTACGGCGCCGATCGTCTCAAGGAATATTTCCGCGTAACCAACTTCAAGCAGGGGTGGGAAAAGGTACTGGGAAAATACCGGATATCGTGGATCATTTTCCCTGCGGACACGCCGCTTGCGCGCCACCTGCTCATAGACGGGAACTGGAAGCTGATCTACGCGGACAAGGTGACCAACATCTTCGTCAGGAACATCCCCGAATACAAGTATCTCCTGGATAGGTACCCGAACGTGCGGCCAGTGGTCCAGGACGACAAGAAGGACAAGGCCTGAACCGAAAGGTGCGCGGGCATCGCGTGGAGCGGGTGAATTTATGGAACATCACGTGTTGAACAAAAGGGCGGACCGGTTCGGAGTACTCTGGGCCACGTTGGGCTCCCTCGGGGTCCACGCGCTGCTGTTCATCGTGCTCTCTTCCACATCGCTCTTCTACCCCCAGACCGGAACCGCCGCCAAGTTCGACATCCTCTGGATTACCCCTTCATCCATTCCCATGACTGAAACCGCGATCCCCGACCAGGCAAGCGCTTCCTCGACCGCTGCACCTCCCACCGCGGAACTCGCCCAAGGGACTCCCGCGGCGGTCCCCCCCGAACCCGCCGCTGTGGAGACGGGTGACGCGCTTGATGAGCCTCCGCCCGAGGCAACGGACGCGGCTGCCATGGGGGTGATGGTCACCAGGGTGGCTGCGAGCCTGCCGAAAAAATCCCCGCCCCCCCCCGAGAAACGCGCGGCTCTGATTCCCAAGGCCAAACCCGAGCCGGAAGAAGACGACGGCGCCGAGGTCGAGGAAGCGGATACTCCCCCCCAGCCCGATCCGGCCGAAGAGGCCGGCGCCCGCGAGGAGGCAGAGCGCAAACGCCTTGCGGCACTGCAGGCGGAGCAGGAACGTCAGGCCGAAGAGGAAGCAAAACGTCACCGCAAGGCTGCGGAGAAAAAAGAGGCGGAACGGAAACTGGCCGAGCAAAAGGAAGCGGAACGCAAGGCGGCTGAAGCGCTCAAAGTGAAAGCCGAGCAAGACAAGGTTGCCCGCGAGAAGGCGCTGCTGGAAAGAAGGGCAGTCGAGAAGGTGCGGCAGGAAAAACTGGCGGCAGAGCGTGAGAAGGTGGCAGCGGAGAAAGCCGAGCAGGAGCGTCGGGCAGCCGAAGCGAAAAAAGCCGAGGGGGAAATACAGGTAAAGAGACAGGCCGAGCTGCAGCGGCGAGCGGCGGAGCGGGCCAGGCAGGAGCGGTTGATCAGGGAGCGTGAGCGGGTCGTGGCGGAAAAGGCCGAACAGGAGCGTCGCGAGGCTGCCGCCAAGGCGGAACAGGAGCAGCAGGAAAAGCTGGAAGTGGAAAGGGAGCGTGTCGCCGCCGAGCAGGCCCGGGCTGAGGAACTTGCCCGTGAGCGTGCACAGTTGGCGGCGGAAAAGGCCCGGCAGGAGCGGGAAGTCGCTGCGGAAAACAAGCGCCTCGCCGAACAGGCGCTGCGGGAAAAGCGTAAGGCCGAGCAGGAGCGCAAGGCAGCCCAGCGTGCCGAGGCGCAAAGGCTCGCGCGTGAGCGGGCAGAACAGGAAGCGGAGAGGGCCGAACAGCGTCGCCAGGCGGCTGCGGAGAAGAAGCGTCTTGCGGAGCAGGCGTTGCAGGAGAAACACAAGGCCGAGCAGGAGCGCAAGCAAGCCCAGCGTGCCGAGGCGCAAAGGGTCGCGCGTGAGCGGGCAGAACAGGAAGCGGAGAGGGCCGAACAGCGTCGCCAGGCGGCTGCGGAGAAAAAGCGGCTGGCCGAGCAGGCGTTGCAGGAGAAACGCAAGGCCGAGCAGGAGCGCAAGGTCGCCCAGCGCGCCGAGGCGCAAAGGCTTGCTCACGAGCGGGAAGAGCGCGAGGCGCAAAAGAGTGAACAGCGGCGCCAGGCTGCCGCGGAGAAGAAGCGGCTGGCGGAGGAGAAGGCACGGGCGGACAAGGAGCGTAAGGCCGCGCAGCGTGCCGAGGCGGAAAGCCAGGCGCGGGAGCGCGCGCGACTGGCAGCAGAGCAGGCGGAACAGCGTCGCCAGGCATCCGCGGAGAAAAAGAAGCTGGCCGAACAGGCACAGCAGGAAAAGAAGAGAGCCGAGCAGGAACGACTGGCAGCCCTGAAGGCGCAGCAGGAAAAGCTCGCTCAGGAACGGGCGCAGGTGGCGGCAAAGAATGCCGAACTTGCCCGCCTCGCGGCAGCGGAAAAGAAGAGGCTGGAGCAGGAACTGCAGGACAGAAGGAAAGCCGAGGCCGAGCGTCTGGCTGCACTGCGTGCCCAGGCGGATCAACTGGCGCGTGAGCGTCTAGCCGCCGAAAGGGCCGAACAAGCCCGCCGGGCAGTCGCCGCGGCCGCCAGCCAGTTGCCAAGCCCCGTAAAGCCCCCCGAGCAGGCCAGGAAGGAAACGGTGGGCCCGAAGCCGTCAGAGAAGCCGCCGGAAGAGAAAGGGATTGTCATCCCTTCCATGCATGGCGACCTGAAGCTTATCGTTGCCGGGACCGGCGACGTCAAGGTGACAGTCACCTTCAAGGAGTACCCGAAATCCAGAAGGGGTAGGGCGATGACCCGCAGCGAGTCCAGGCGTGAGCAGAAGATGTCGCCAGTCGTGGTCAAGACCCAGGAGAAGACGAGGGAAGCGGTAATCGAGAAGACGGGGGAGGGGATCTACACCTTCATAGCCGAGAACGAGGGCAAAGATCCGGCACCGATGAAGTTCACCCTAAAGGTCTTCGAGCTGAACAAGGGCGGCAAGACCAAGCAGCTCGGCGCCAAGACCATCGCCGGCAAGGCGGTTGTAGCCAGGGTGTTGATGCCGGACGGCGTCCTTTGGGAAGAAGACGAAGCCTTTACCGGCAGCATGCAGGACAGCGAAGGCATCACCAAGTTCAACGCCGACACCGGCCTCGTCTGGAAAGAGTATTCCCAGTAACCTGCCTCGTCTCTCCTATACAAGAACACATCCCTGTGAATCTTCGCGAGGGGGAGAGGGGGATTTGCTTTAGCAGAACCGCAGTTACGTCGTCCCCCTCCTCTTCACGATAAAGAACGCATTGAACTCCGCCACCTTGGTCTCACCGTTGAAAATCTCCGCCTCCCCGACGATCTTGCGTTCGTCCTGAGGGATGGCGCGTGCCACCGCACGCACCGTACCCTCGTGCACCGCCGCGAAGAACTTCAAGTGCAGGTCCACCGTGACAAAGTCGGAGCCCTCCGGCAGGATGCTCTTTATCGCCATCGCCACCGCGGTGTCCGCCAGCGACGTGATTGCCCCCCCGTGCATCAGTCCCACCCCCTGGGCCAGTTTCACCTTGAACGGCATGCTCAGCACCGCTCGTCCGTCGCCGGACTCCTCTATCTGCATGCCGAGGTACTCCTCGAAAGGGGCGCAGGAGATCCAGCCTGGTAGCTGGAACTGCTGGCCGCTATTCATTTCCGCTTCATAGTTGTACACGTAGCCTCCGGATTCAGAAACAATCGCTCATACGATACAAAACATCTCTTACATTAGGCAATAATAAAGTTTCCGGCCAGTGGACCACCTGACAGAGCCCCCCCTCTCATTCCAACTTCCCCTGCCCAACAGCTTGCGGCTTTTCCCCCGGGGTGAGCCCCGCCGGAAAAATATTTTCTTGACAGGTAGCCGACCCTCTATATATTTATCAAATTAAAGATGTTTAATTGTGTATCTTGGCGGAAGAAATTCTGCCAATGCCTGTGCATTTCAACAAATCCGAGTCAAGGAGGTGGCGATGATGGTGCAGCGTAAGATAAAGCGAAACTATCGACAATTGACCCCGACAAGATTTCTCGCGTTCATTCTAACAGTGAGACGTTCTCTCACCAATAACCGGAATTATCCTGATACCTTTTGGGGTGCGAATCTCGCACTTCTTCAGCAGTTTTTCGAAAAGACCGATGTGTATGAAGTGGCCTTCCGGGCAGCCAGTAACGGCGACCGGCTCCTGATTCATGATCGAGACAAGATCATGGAGGAGATAGTGGTCATTCTGGACCAGATCACCCCTCTTCTGGAGGGTAGCTCAGTGCGGAATCCTGACGCACTGTCCACCACAGGTTTCCTGATAACTCAGGAGCGCAGGGCTCATAAAAGGACCAAGCTGCCCCTGACCTCCTCCAAAGACTTTGCCGTAATAAACCTCGGTGAACTGGGCCAGGCCCTTGGCAGTGCCTCGACCGTACCGGGTGCTTACAATCACGAGATTCATATCAACAGGGGGGATCCTACACGTGAGTCCGACTGGTTTCACCACTCGATGTTTCCCGATGCCTCCAAGATGCTCATGGAGAACCTGCAAGCCGGCAACACATTTTTCCGTATGAGACACCACGGTGCCGATGGACCTGGCCCCTGGTCCCCGATCACCAGCGTGGCAATATCCTAATCTGAAAGTAGAGTACCTATCCCTATCATCCCTTGGGGCGCCATCATGGCGCCCCTCGCCTCATCTGTGCTTGGCGAGCCCAAGTTTCCATCCTCACAACCCTCTCCCTTCCACCAAGAAGGTCACACCCTCAATCATGAGGCTCCTGCCGTCCTCCATAAGGTTCATACCCTCGACGATAAGGCCCGTTCCCTCGACCATAAGGCTCATGCCCTCGACCATACGGCTCATGCCCTCGACCATACGGCTCATGCCCTCGACCATAAGGCTCATGTTCTCGACCATAAGGCTCATGTTCTCGACCATAAGGCTCATGCCATCGACCATAAGGCTCATGTGTTCGACCATAAGGCTTATGCCCCGATCATAAGGCTTATGCCCCCGATCATAAGGCTCATGCCCTCGATCATAAGGCTTATGTCCCCGATCGTAAGGCTCATGCCCCCGATCATAAGGCTCATGTCCCCGATCATAAGGCTCATGTCCCCGATCGTAAGGCTCATGCCCCCGACGCGATGCTCATGGATGTCCCAGCTTCTAAGCAGGCAATAGGGAAAGGTGGTGCAAAGGGAGGGGGGATAGGCATAGTGGGGGGATCTGCTGGACCGCGATTGGTTGTATATCGGCTATACGTCTGGCATTATTAACATTGAACCGGCTGTCACTTAATTAAGCGACGAAGCGCCAATATCATTCTCCCGAGAAAGGAACCCGCATGAATTTCCGATTCCTACCCGTGGCTGCCATATTCCTTGCAGTCAGTGGGACGGCTAGCGCCGACACCCTGGTAATCAGGTACAGCTCCGGCTATGAGCAGACCATCGAGCTGGCTGGAGCAGCAAAAGACATCAAAGATATCGCGATAAGTGAAAGTTCTGTGTCGCTAACTGAAAAGGTGAAGAAGCTCCTGCTGGGAAAACAGCCTGCTGATGAGCAGACCCATAAAGAGCCTCAGCCAAAGGCAAAAAAATCGGGTCCGTCGCTGCAATGGGCTCCACCTCTCGTGGAATAAAGGGTGAGGGGAGACAGGCATCCGCCCCTATACTGGGAGGCGGATTTCCACTTCAAGGCCTCCTGCAGTGAGGTTCCTAGCGCTGATTGACCCGCCGTACAGGGCAACTGTCTTCTCGGCGATGGCGAGCCCGATGCCGGTCCCCCCGGACTGGCGGTCCCTCGCTTCCCCTACCCGGTAGAAGGCGCGGAAGATGTCGGCGAGTTCGGCGTCCGGCACCCCCGGCCCGGAATCGCGCACCCGAATAACGGCCTCCCGCTCCCCGTGCCCTTCAAGGATGACCTCCACGCAGCTTCCTTCCCGCGTGTAGCAGACCGCGTTTCTCACCACGTTTTCCAGTGCCCGTCTCAGCAACTCACGGTTCCCTGAAACCTGCAGTCCCTGCACCGCGCTCGCGCGCACGTGACGGTTCGCCGCGCACGCCTCGAACTCCGCGTCCCGCACAACTTCTCCCACGAGTTCGGCCAGGTCAACTGCCGTCCCCATGCCGGTGCCCTCTTCATCAAGCCTGCTCAAGGTGAGCAGCTCCCCGATCAGCTGGTTCAGCCGCTCCCCCTCGTACTCGATCCGGTTCAGAGCGGGAGCCGCGGAACCGGTGGACTCTTTGCGGGCAAGCTCCAACGCTACGTTCAGCCGCGCCAAAGGTGAGCGCAACTCGTGGGACACGTCGCGCACGAGCTGCTGGTGCGCCTTAACCAACTGCTCGATGCGGGCCGCCATGGTATTAAAGTCACGCCCGAGGTCGCTCAGTTCGTTTCCTGTGTCCCCGGTTGGGACCGCAACCCGGCTGCCGAGTTTCCCGGCGGCGAGGCCCTGCGTCGCCTCCCTCAGCCTTCTTACCGGGGCGGTCAGCCGCCAGGACAGGACGTAGCATACAAAGCCACTCACCACCAGGGTCACGGCAAGCTGCAGCCAGAAATGCGGCGGAAGCGGGAAGGGCGGGAAATCAGGCGGAGGCGGCGGTGCCGGGAAACTGGCTGCTGCGAAGTAGGGGGTGCCGTTTGGCCCCAGCACCCGTACTACTACCGCCTCCGGGGGCAGCTTCCGTTGCGGTGCTGTTCCTACGGCCGCAAGCACGGCGCTATGCACCGGCTGGGGAACACCCTTGGAGAGGGGAGTGCCATTGGCTGAAAAAAGATAGATCCCTTGTGCGCCAGTGGGGCGGCTCGCGTCGACTAAGGCAGGACTTCCTTCTCGTTCTGTGATGGCAGCCGCCGTGCGTCCGTAGATTTCGACAGCCTGGCTCTGGTTGCGATGCCGTTCGTTGTCGAAGTAGCGCCTGTGCCCGTCCCGCATCGGGGTGAGCCTGAGGTTTATCGCGATGAGGAAGAAGACGAACCCCGACAGGACGGTCGCCAGCCAGAACCACATGAATATCTTCCAGAATATGCCACGCATAACAGGCCTCTAAATCCTTGTCATGTGCAGGTCACCTCTGCCCGGAACGCGCATACAGGTACCCCACCCCCCGCACCGACTTGATCCGCTCGTCACCGCCGGGCGAGGGACCGAGCTTCCTTCTCAGGCTGCTCATGTGCACGTCGACGCTCCGGTCGAAGCTGGTGAAATCCCGTCCTAACGCCTGGCGTGTCAGTTCATCGCGGCTCACCACCGTACCCGCGTGGCGGACGAGCACCTCCAGCACGGAGAATTCGAGGGATGTGACCTCGACAGCGGTTGAATCGATGGTCACGCTGCGCGTCCCTATATCGAGTTTTAGATCGCCTACCTCCAGCAGGTCGCCCCGTTGCTCCACACCAAGCTGGGTCGCTTCGCTGCGGCGCTGGATCGCCCGTAGTCGCGCCACAAGCTCGCGCGGGTTGAACGGCTTTGGGAGGTAGTCGTCTGCCCCCATCTCCAGGCCGACGATGCGATCGATGTCGTCGCCACGGGCAGTCAGCATGAGAACCGGCACCTGCGAACTCTGCCGGATCCGGCGCAGGACGTCGAAGCCGTTGAGTCCCGGCAGCATGACATCAAGGACGATGAACGCGTAGCCGCCTGTCACGGCCCGCTCAGCCCCATGGGCTCCGTCGTGCACAGCATCCACCGCGTACCCTTCGCTCCCGAGGTAGCTTGCCAGCAGTTCGCACAGTCCAGTATCGTCATCCACCACCAGAATCGATTTTTTCATTTACGGGTTGATCCTATTGTTCGTCGCCCTGACATCGTCAGATAGGGGTACGGTGAGGAAGAGCGATGGGGAGAACTATGAAACCGAGGCGATTATATATGAAACTCCATCGGCATGCTGTTAAGAAATGTAAAGATACTACGGGAAATTCCGCATCGTTGCTTACACTTCCCCACATCTCTTCACCCAAATTGACCGGAGCACGGCGTAGTATCGCTTCCATGTCAACGGGGTGACGGCAGCCCCCGATCCTTGAAGGAGGCACGATATGAAAAGCACGGTATTGGTGGTGTCGGCGATAACGGTTCTCTTTGCTGCGGTATCAGGGCACGCGGTGCCCGGCCCGGCGTTGCCATCTCCCCGGGGGGAAGAGCGCGGAGCAGGCCCTTCCCACGGCGAGTTGGCCCGGATGCTGGAACTGACAGAAACACAGCAACAGCAGGTGGCGGCGATCCTGAGCGAGGAGCGGGCGCAGGAGGATTTGCGGCGACAGAAGGAGAAGGCGCTGCGCAGGGAGCTAAGAGAGGTCGGGGAGGCGGCGTCCTTCGATGAGCAGGCTGCCAGGAAGCTTTCCAGGGCGTTGGCGGACCTGGATGCGGATCGGATGGTAGGCCATCTGAAGACGCGGCACCGCATAGATCTTCTTCTGACTGCGAACCAGCGGGCAAAGGCTAAAAGATTCCGTCCCGAAAAGGGGCAACTGCGCCCCCCCTGCCTGGGGCCCGAAGAAGGCGGAGCGGCTCCGGCTGCGCCGGAAGGATGGTGACCCCCATGAAGCGCTCTTTCATGGCAACCCCATGCGCGCAGACGGACGGCACCACGGCGGCGGGGCGGGTCGCCTCGGACGAGGGAGCCGGAACGCTTTCATTCCTCGGCATGACCCTCACCGAGATCGAGTTGGACGGGGAAAAGCGGGAGAAGCACGGCAAGCGGGGCGTGGTGGCACTCGTGGTAGACCGGAACCAGGAGGCTTGGCTCGGCGGGGTGAGAAATGGCGACCTCATAGCCGAGGTCAGCAGCACCAGGATCGGCAGCATCGCGGACCTGAAGAGGGTGCTCCGGGGGCACGACCCGCACGACCCCATTTTCATCTTCGTTCTGGGGGAGCGCGGCTGGCGCTTCGTCAACCTTTCCTTCATCGCATCGGCCACGTGACGGAGGACCGGATGAAATATCGAACCGCACTCGTGGTGGACGACGATGTTCAATATCTACGGCTATTGGCCGCAATCTTTGCCGGCCAAGGCCTCACCATTTTAACGGCTGATAACGGCAACGATGCACTCCGCATCCTCAGCGAGCACTCGTGCGAACTTATGATAACTGACCTGCAGATGCCGGAAATGGACGGCTTCGAGCTGAGCCGGTTGGCAAGGATGCTTGCCCCGGATCTGGATGTGGTGCTTTGCACCGGCGTGGCCTCTCCCCGCGTGGTACGACAGGCTGCCGGCCTCGGGATCTCGCAGGTGGTGGCTAAACCTTGCCGGGTACAGGACATCCTTGCACTGCTTCGGGGAGAGAATGTGCCCCAACCGGGCAGCACCCAAGCCGTTTCCGTTCAGATGCCGGGAGGCCTGCACCGGACCAACAGCAACAGGACGTGAAATGAACCGAAAGCTCATCGCAATGACAGTAATTTCCATCACGGCACTCGCCGCATTTGCGGGCCTTGGAGCCCGTTATTTGTCCGCCAAGGAGGAGCCGGCGTACATTACCGCCACCGCAGGAAAAAGCGACATCGAGGAGAAGGTCCTCGCAAGCGGTATCCTCACCGCGCAAAAGACGGTCGAGGTGGGAGCCCAGGTCTCGGGGCAGTTGAAGAAGTTGCACGTGGCGGCGGGAGACGTGGTGCGCAAGGGGCAACTCTTGGCGGAGATCGATCCCGTGCTGCAGGCAAACGCACTTAAGGACGCGCAAGCGACCCTGGCCAACGTCCGGGCGCAGAGAAACGCCAAGGATGCCCTGCTCAGGCAGTACACCCTAGCTTACCGGCGCCAGAAGGAACTGGCGGCGCTCGATGCCACCTCCCGCGCCGACCTCGAGAGCGCGCAGGCGCAGGTGGAGACCACCCGTGCCGAACTCGCCGCTCTGGACGCGCAGATCAGCAAGTCGACCATCGCCGTCGACACGGCGGGCGCCAACCTGGGTTACACCAGGATCGTGGCGCCCATGGACGGCGTCGTCCTCTCCATCATCACGGAGGAGGGACAGACCGTGGTGTCGACCCAGGCTGCGACCACCATCCTCACCCTGGCGGACCTGGACACCATGACCGTGAAGGCTAAGATCTCCGAGGCCGACGTGATGCGGATAAAACCGGGCCTTCCGGTCTACTTCTCGCTCCTGGGCGACGCGGAGAAACGCTACACCGGTCGGCTGCGCGCGATCGAGCCCGCAGCCGTCAGCACGGGCACCACCTCCTCCGCCAGTACGGGGAACTCGGGCAGCAGTACGGCCATCTACTACTATGGCCTGTTCGAGGTGCCCAACCTTGATCACCGGCTGCGCAACTCGATGACGGCGCAGGTGTCCGTGGTGATCGCCAGCGTGAAGAACGCGCTCTGCATTCCCCTCGCCTCGGTGGAGAACCGCGGCGGGAACGGGGGAGGGACGGTCAAGGTGCTGCGCGAGGGACGACCTGAGACGCGGAAGCTGCGCCTGGGCCTGAGCGACAATGTCGCGGTGCAGGTGCTCGAAGGGGTGAAGGAGGGGGAGCGGGTAGTCATCGGAGACAGCTCGACGGTGCCGAAGGCGCAGGGGGGGGTGATGTCCCCGCCGCCGAGGCGCTGACCATGAGTGGGCCTATCCTGGAAATAAAAGGGGTGGTGCGGCGCTTCATGACCGGGGATCAGGAACTCGTGGTCCTGAAGGAGGTCGATCTGGTTATCGGCGAGGGAGAGATGGTTGCCATCGTCGGGGCCTCCGGCTCGGGGAAATCCACGCTGATGAATATCCTGGGCTGCCTGGACCGCCCCAGCGAGGGGAGCTATAGGATCTTTGGCCGCGACACTGCCGAACTCTCCAGCGACGAACTCGCCCGCCTGCGCCGAGAACACTTCGGGTTTATCTTCCAGCGCTACCACCTGATGATGCACCTAAACGCGGTGCAGAACGTGGAGATCCCGGCGGTGTATGCGGGGGCGGACAAAGCGTCGCGGCGGGCGCGGGCGCACGAGCTCCTCAACCGTCTGGGCCTTTCCGGGCGCTGCGATCACGGGCCTGGCCAGCTCTCCGGGGGGCAACAGCAGCGGGTCTGCATCGCCCGGGCTCTCATGAACGGTGGGACGGTTATCCTCGCCGACGAGCCGACCGGCGCACTGGACCGGAAGAGCGGGCAGGAACTGATGGCGATCCTGCACGAGCTGAACGCCATGGGGCACACCGTGATACTGGTCACCCATGACCAGCAGGTGGCGCAAAACGCGCGGCGCATAATCGAGATCAGCGACGGCGAGATCCTGAGCGATTCGTGGAGCGGCTCCGAGGGTGCATGTCCCCCCGTTTCGCCGGCTAACCAGGGCTTCCTGGCTGAAGGCCCTTCGAAGGGGGGCAGCCCCAGCGCTGGCGAGGGGACCGCCATGGAGAAGGGGAACGGGACGGGGAGGACAAAAGGGGGGAGCAATACCTGGGGCCGTTTCGCCGAAGCCTTCAAGATGGCCATGATCGCCATGGCCTCGCACCGGATGCGCACCCTTCTCACCATGCTCGGGATCGTCATCGGCATCACCTCTGTGGTGTCGGTGGTGGGGCTCGGCCAGGGGGCTCGCCAGAAGGTGATCGACGATATTAGTTCCATGGGGACCAACGTGATTGACGTTTATCCAGGGAGCGATTTCGGCGACGAGAAGTCGGGGAGCATAGAGACACTGGTGCCGGCGGACCTGGCCGTCGTGGCGTCGCAGGTTTACACCGACAGCGCAACCCCCGTAACGAGCGCGACCCTTCTGGTCCGCCTGGGCAGCAAGTCGGCGAACGCCTCCGTCAAAGGGGTCGGGGAGCAGTATTTCCGGGTCCGGGGCCTGGAGTTGGCCGATGGTTCCTTCTTCGGCGCCGCCGACGTCGCGCGGCAGGCACAGGTCGTCGTCATCGATCCGAACACCAGGCAGAAATTCTTTGGTGAACGGGAGAACCCCATTGGCAAGGTGCTCATGGTTGACAGCCTTCCCTGTCAGGTGATCGGGGTGACCAAGCCCAAGGAGGGACCCTTCGGCAACAGCCAGAACCTCGAACTCTGGCTTCCGTACACTGCGGCCATGGGGAAGATTCTCGGACAGACGCACTTCGACTCGCTTACGGTGAGGGTTAAGGAGGGGTTGTCTAACCAGGTCGCCGAACAGAGCATCGTGAAGCTCCTGTCGCTCAGGCACGGCACCAAGGACTTTTACACCACGAGCTCTGATTCCATCATGAAGACGGTGTCGAAAACAACGGCCACCATGGCCCTCATGATCTCTGCTATAGCCGTCATCTCACTGGTGGTGGGCGGAATCGGCGTCATGAACATCATGCTGGTGTCGGTGACCGAGCGGACCTTCGAGATTGGCATCCGGATGGCGGTGGGGGCGAGGAAGAGCGACATCATGCAGCAGTTCCTGATCGAGTCGGTGTTGGTCTGCCTGATCGGCGGCGGGATCGGGATCGTTCTCTCCTACGGTGTCTCCGCCCTCTTCGCGGTCTTCGTGACGAGCTTCGCCTTGAAGTTTTCCGCCCTGTCCGTCTTCTCCGCCGTCCTCTGTTCGACGCTGGTGGGGGTACTTTTCGGGTACCTCCCTGCGCGCAATGCCGCCCGCCTGGACCCGATCCAGGCGCTGGCGAGGGAGTAATCAATGAGGGGGAAAACCCTGGGAAACATTTTTTCCGCCCAATCCTGTCTTCGCTGCGGTTCATCGGCCGCATGGGTGCTCGGGCTTATCCTGCTGTTTCTGAGCAGCGGATGCAGCGGGCTTACCCGAAGCGTTCAAACCGCGCCGGCAGTAGATATCCCCGTCGCCTGGGAGGCGAAGTCTGGCACCAGTGGCTCCGCGGTCGCCTCCGGCGACAGGTGGTGGCAGGGCTTCAACGATCCGTTATTATCCGCACTCGTGGAGCAGGCGCTTAAAGAGAACAACGATCTTGCAGCGGCCGCGATCCGCGTGCGCCGGGCGAAACTGCAGTCCGAGCTGACCGCGACCAATCGGACCCCGGGCGTCTCGGTAGGGGGCAACACAACTATCAACCGCGAACGGCACGGCGCGAGTGGCACGAGCCATGCGGCGACCGCCACCCTGAGCTACGAGTTGGATCTCTGGGGTAAGCTGGAGAGCGCACGGGACGCGGCGAACTTCGAGGCGCAGGCGACCGAGTACGACCGGCATAGCGTAGCGCTGGCTCTCATCGGAACGACGGCGCAAAGCTATTGGCAGACAGGCTACCTGCAGCAGTTGAAAGACCTTACCGACAAGAGCATCGCCTACACCGGGAAGAGCCTCGCGCTCGCCGAGGCTAAGTACGGCGCCGGAGCGGTCTCGGCCATCGACGTCACGCAGGCTCGGCAGGCTCTGGCCAGCCAGCGCGCCGACCGGACCGAAATCGTCCGGCAGCTTTGCGAGGCGCGCAACGCGCTCGCGATCCTTTTCAATCGGGCACCCCAATCGGGGACGACCATGCCGACGGCGCTTCCTGATATCGTTCCGCCACCGGTCGAGGCGGGGCTTCCAGCCGAAATTCTCGGCAGGCGCCCTGACCTTCGCGCCGCCGGGGAGCGCCTAAAGGGGTACCTCGCCGAGGTGGACTATACCAAGGCGAGCTACTACCCTGCCTTCACCCTGACCGGGAGCCTGGGGGGGAGCAGCACCTCGCTGATTGAGGTTCTAAGCAACCCGGTGGCCGCCTTGGGGGTGGGGGTGACCCTTCCCTTCGTGCAGCAGAGAACGATGCGACTGGACGTGAAGATATCAGAGACGCAGTACGAAGAGGCTGTTGTGAACTTCCGGCAGGCTCTCTATACCGCGCTCGGAGAAGTGGAAAACGCCTTGTCGGCGGGCGAGCAATATGAGGCGCAGCAAAAGGAACTGGAAAAGGCACTGGCCAATGCGAAGGATAGCGAGCGGCTCCTGGAGGCACGCTACCGTACCGGTCTGGTCAGTGTGCAGTTGTGGCTCGACGCCCAGGAGACCAGGCGTGGCGTGGAGAAGCAGCTCCTGCAGAACCGGCTGAACCGCTACAAGAGCAGGATGACCCTTAGCCTCGCCCTCGGCGGCAGGTAGGTAGGGCCTCTGCCTAAATCCACACGAAAAGCCGATGGAAGGAGGCTGAAGATCTGTTCCCTAACGTCTAGACGCAAAGGCTCCAGGCAGTATTCGGGGTACCGCTTGGAGCCTCTTATCCTTCAATTAATATCAGTCTGTCGGTTGTGGTTCAGGGATCAGGAAATAGTTCAGTCCGCTCCGGCTACTATTCACTACGGTGATAGCATCAGTATATGAGCTGTAGCCACTCTTGCTGACTGTAAGGGTGTAGGTTCCCGCCTCGATGCCGGATATCGCGAAGGTCCCTTTCTTTCCAGTAATGCTCGACTTGCCGGCGATGGATACAGTCGCTCCCGCCAGTACAGGACCGGTCGTGCTCCCTGCCCTGACAGTCCCGCTAATTGAGTATGTAGGGATCGGTGTGAGGTAGAAGGTCAGGCTTCGTTGATCGGAACTGACATAAAACGAGCTATCGGCATAGGCATAAAATCCGGTCTTGCTGATCGTAAGGGGGGATGTGCCGGCCGGAACGCCTGTGATCAAAAATTTACCCTTTCTGTCCGTGGTCGTAACCTTCTCCCCGATGGCAACTTCAGCTCCAGCAATCGGCGCACCTCTTTCACTTCCATACCTCACTGTTCCACCTACTGCATACGTGGGAGATGGGGTAACGGTGAACGAAATGGTTGCATCATGAGTCAACGTGCCACTGGCTCCCGTTACCTTCAGCGTGTAAGTGCCGAGCGGTGCTGTATTCCCGACGGTGAGTGAAAGTTCAGCTGTTCCAGCCCCGGCTGTAATAGTCACTTTATCGAGCAGAGCCGTCACCCCTTCCGGTAGGGCCGAAACGGAGAGGGCAACGTCCGAACTAAACCCGCCCTTTGCCAGTATAGTAATGTTTGCGGTCGCATTCCCCCCTTGAGACGCGGTCAGTGAATTTGGCACAGCGGTTATGGAGAAATCCGGGGCGCTGACAACACCGATGTTGAAGGTCATGGCAGTTGCCGATGCACCAAAATCGCTCAGTTTCATTCCCGATGCTGAACCGTCCCACCAGCTCGTATTAGGTGCGCTGAAATCATCCAGAATGTTCGTGTAAGAGGCAGCGCCGTTGCCGAGGTAAAATAAATCGAAAGCGTCACCGTAGTTTACATATCTTTCAAAATGCCACTGGTTATCCGCTTGAACCAAGGTGAGTTCATAATTATGGTGGGACTGGTTTGGCGTAAGGCTCTGATTGTCACGCTCTCCCAGTTCATCCACATGCCACGCGGCGACACCTGCTGCGGGAAGTCCCGCGTCCCGTCCCACCTTTTGCCGGTTTTCAAGCAGGAAATACTCGGTCGCCACCCCCGGCCGGCTATAGCGGTAGAAATTATCGCTGCCACTGGTCGGGGCAGACAAAAGCGTCCCTACCAGGGCTGAAGAACTATCCAGATTGGTAATCGTAGCCCACCCCGCTGCCGTCTTCAGGTAAGCATCGACTTGGACGGGGTTGTTCCCGCTCCCGCCGTAACCCATCAAGCTGAAGTCGCCAGCGCCACCAACGGAATCATAGCCGTAGTCGTAAAGGTCGGGAAATCCGCAGAGCATATGACCGTTTTCGTGACAGAACGTGCCAAGTTCCAAAGCTTGGCCCACATTGGTCACCTGATAACGGTAGACCGATTTCCCGTCCCCCAACGGAACTGAGGTCGCAAGCACCCACGAGTGGGGCCAAAGCCCATAACTCCACACGCCACTGTCTGCACCGGCAAAATACACATTAAATGCCAGAACATTGCCTGAGCCATCGGTGGATAGCGTATTGAATGTCGGAAGTATCACACTGGCGTAATCGCTCCGTGCCTTCAAAATGGTCAAGGCGTCGTTTATCAGGAGCCGTCCCTGAGCTCCGCAATCACGTGATGTATTGTCGTAGTATGTTTTGGGCTGGGTCATCCGAACGTACATGGTTATCACGTTAGAGTAGTCAAGACGCCCCCCTGAAACATCCCCGAAATACTGCCGCACCGAGCCGTTGTTGCCAAACCCGACATATGAGGTGCCGTTGAGAAAACCATCTATTTCCGTCGCGCCTACGGTAGCTGGCACATCCGGAAAATCTATCAGCAGAGTCAACCCGATTTTAGTACCAGTGGTGCTGGTGGCCGGTGGCGATGTCTGGGCTCCAGTTGCATTGACGGAAGCGGGTGGATGTAAATTCTGCGACTTCAGCAAAGCCCAGCGGGCAGACAGGCCGGTCTCTGCTTCCCACTGCCTGCGCCGGCTTTGCGCGATCGCGGAAGCAGCTTTTGGGTCTACACGGATGTGACGTTCCAGGTTGGGTGGAGCCTTCTTGTGTGCGGGTACCCCCGTGGAAACGAGATCTTTGCCGTCCTCGGAGCGGGTGGCATAAAAGTACGCGCCTTGTTTGGGGTCGAAAACCACTGCATAGCCGTCGGTGGTTTCGAATATCGCATGAAAATCATCACCTTCTCCCCAAAGTACGACTTTTTCATGATCAGGCTGGACGAAGTGGAAATATTTAGAGAAAGGAGCCGCCCATGTGGTAGCAGGTACAACAAAGAGAAGTAGCGTCAAAAGCAACAGTGAAATACTTCTCGCGCTTTTAGCACACGAAGAACTAAGTAACCTAGCCATACGTCCCCCTTGTTAATAAGTTGACGATTCAATCCTTGATGTAAGGATATGCTAATATTACCTGTAATGGTTCTGTGCCTTTTCACTGAGAGTCTTGCTTTGAGGAACCTGTCTAAATGTGCAAATTCATTGCCATAAATAAAACTAATATTATTTCAGATGTTTGGGGGGAGCGGCCACGATGGTGTTTTCCTGAATGTAAAGCTATCCGACATGCGGAACTTGTTAATATCACGCTGCCTTGTGGACTATTGACAACAGCTCCTCCTGGCGACATGTGGAAGTCGTTGCCTTACAAGAAAAGTCTGTACCGGAAAAGGATGTAAATAAAATCGACAGGAATGTTGAGGTGGATATCAGAGCCAAGTGGCGTCCCCGCGTTCCTCAACCCGATTCGGCTGTAGAAGTGACACACCAGGGCGCAGGTCTGGGGGGGGATCGAGGTTTGACTGGTAGCGCGACGGTACCGGATACCATGGAGGCTTTACTTATCGGAAGACAAGGGGGGGCGTCGGTTGATTCTCACGAGGGAACCGTTCATCCGTCACTGGGATGGGCCGGCGTCTCCAGCAACAGCTGGTAGAAAGTCAGGTCGAGCCAGCGGCCGAATTTGAATCCAACCTGGGGCAGGGTGCCGACATGCTTGAAGCCGAGTTGCTCGTGCAACGCGATGCTTTTGGCGTTGGTCGCATCGATCCCGCCTATCATCGCATGCACATCATTCTCCCGAGCCGCCGCTATCAGCTCTTTCATCACCGTCCGGCCAAGCCCTCGGCCTCGATGATCCTTATGCACATATACAGAGTGTTCCACCGTGTACTTGAAGGCAGGAAATACGCGGAAGGTGCCGTAGCTTCCGAATGCCAGCAACACCCCATCGCCGTCCTCGATTCCGATTACCGGGAAGCCGCCAGTGCGTTTGGCCTCGAACCAGTCGACCATGGATTGCCGTGTCCGGGCGTTGTAGTCATAGAGTGCGGTAGAGTGCAGGATCGCCTCGTTGAAGATTTCCAGTATCGCGTCCGCATGTCGCTCGAAGCTGCAGCGCACAATAGTGTGTTCGCTCATCACGCTTTCCTTATTGTAATTTAAGTGCTGCAGTGGGGGATACACCCCTATGAGCACCTTGCCTAGAGATCTCACAGGACCAGCAGAAAGATTTGGAAGGAGATGGTAGCCCAATCTTTTTGTCATAACAACAGTAATCGCCAGATCCCGTACGCCTTCGGGCACCAAGCAGCCATACGTTTCCCTCAGGGCATTGACACATGTTGATCTTGTAGTATTGTCTTTCAGTTGGAAAAATCTAATTTTACGCATGGGAGGAGAACGATGCGGCGACTTTCGAAAAACTTGGTGACAGGTTGTGTGTCTCTTGGCGTTTTGTGTGGGTCAGCGAGTCCGGGGTTGGCCCTACCGAAGCAGCAGGTGTTTCACTGTGCCTGCGATTGTTCCTACAACGGTCAAGTTGACCACACGGTTAACTTCAGCACCTCCGACTGCAGCGTAGCTATTGGGATGGTCTGTCAGGTTGAAGTCCCCCAGCAAGGAGTGTGGGTGATAAGGAACGGAGAAATCACCGGTTGTTTGGGAACGGCGGCTTCAGGAACAAGAGCTCTTGGTGCCGTGGAAGTAGGCATTCCGCCGGTTAAGCAAGGCGCCACCTCCCGCTAGCGGACAAAGGAAAAGGGGACAGGCTACTTTTCTGGAGATATTGGATGCCGAGAATAGCACGAGGGCTCAGTGACGGGTTCCTTTTCCATGTACTGAATAGAGGGAATGCTCGACAGGAAGTCTTCCATAAAAATGGCGATTACTATTCCTTTCTGATGTTGATCGAAGAGGCCGTGGGTGAATTCGACATTGGGGTACTTGCCTACTGTCTGATGCCAAACCACTTTCATTTTCTTATAAATCCAGGGAAGGCGCAGACGCTTGGTAAGTTCATGCAATGGCTGCTGACTTCGCATGTGAGACGGTATCACCAGCACTACGGGACCTGCGGGCATGTGTGGCAAGGAAGGTATAAGAGTTTCATTGTTCAGGAAGATGACCACCTGCTTACCGTGATGCGGTATATCGAGGGTAACCCGGTTCGGGCAAATCTTGTGAAAAGCAGCAAAAACTGGAAGTGGTCCTCGCACGTGGAGCGACTTGGTCGTCAGCCCAGGAATATCATTGATGATGCACCTATCGCCCTTCCCGCTGATTGGACTAGCTACGTAGACGATCCTATGACGGCAAATGAAGTTGAACGTCTTCGGAGGAGCGTCAACAGGCACACACCGTTTGGAGCCGACGCGTGGGTAGAAACTGTTTGCGGAGAACTCGGGCTCGAATCAACACTCCATCCACGGGGGCGCCCTAAAAAGGAAAAGTAGCCTGTCCCCTTTTCCTTGGAGCCAGTCTTCAGCAATCCCCGTCTGAGCGTAGGTACTTCCCGCCTACTTTCGCCTAACGGTCTTCCTTCAAGCTGCTGCCTACCATGCTTCCGACGTTTTCAGCGCTCGATTTTGATGGACTCACCTGCCGCCATTTGTCGTTTTGAAGATCACCAGCGCACCGCCTGCCCCCAGCCCCCGTCCTGTGCGCCCTGGGGAGTTGACTCCTTAGGTGCAGAACCCCATTCCCGATGCCAGGCATCCACTTAGGTTTCTAGTCCCGGTGCAACGGGCAATACCTGCAGCCAGCGCTACGGTAGCTCCAACCGCAACTAGTCGAACATTACCCTGCCATTTACCAAGTAGACCTCTACCTTAACCACGGCTTCCGCCTAGCCTGGCTGCACCAAAAAATTCGGCAGCCGGACGATCAGGCAATAAACAGACAGGATCAAACTACCTCCTTTTTCTGCACGGGTGTACGATCCGATTATCAACGCGAGTACCAAACACATCAAAGGAGAACAGACGTGAATAATTTTATCTTCAGCATTCCCACCATCGCATATTTCGGCAAGGGGCAAATCGAGATACTCGGCGAGACCATCAAGACACATGGCGGCTCCAAGGTGCTCTTGGCATATGGCGGCGGCAGCATAAAGCAAAACGGTATCTACGGAGCGATCCTCGATCAGCTCCACAAAGCCGGCTTGGCCTATGTTGAGTTGAGCGGGATACAGCCGAATCCGAGGATTGAAAGCGTAGAGGAAGGGATTGCCACCTACCGCGAAAACGGCTGCGATTTCATTCTCGCCGTGGGCGGCGGTTCGACCCTGGACGCCTGCAAGGCCATTGCCGCCGGTGTGAAATACGAAGGCCAGGTGCACGATCTGTTTGTCGATGAATCCGGTATCTCGTCCAAGATCACCGCGGTAGCTCCGCTTGCGACCATCCTGACCATGGCGGGAACGGGCTCTGAACTGGATATGGGGGGTGTCATCACCGTCGGCGAAGATCACAAGAAAAAGGTGGTCCTGCATCCGCTGCTCAACCCCAAATTCTCCATCCTGGACCCTGAGTACACCTACACGGTGCCGGAATATCATTCCATGGCGGGGGTCGCGGACATCCTGTGCCATCTGATGGAGCAATACTTTACTCCCGAGGGGGCGGCGAAGGTCCAGGACCGCATGAACGAGGGGGTCATGAAGGCTGTTCTGGAGGAGGCCCCGAAGATTCTCGCGGACCCGAAGGATTACGACGCCCGCGCCAACATCATGTGGGCCAGTTCCATGGCTTTGGCGGGATTCCAGTTCGTGCTGGGAAAGCCGGGATTCCCTTTCCCGCTGCACGGCATGGGGCACGAACTTTCCAGCAAGTACGACATGACGCACGGGGTTACCCTGGCGCTGCTGACGCCTTCCTGGATGCGCCACACCATGAGCACTGCCCCTGAGCACCTGCCGGTCTTCGCGCGATTCGCCCGCAATGTCATGGATGTCCGAGAGGACGATGATGCCAAAGCGGCAGAGGAAGGGGTTAAGAAGCTGGAAACATTTTATTCGGCCATCAAAATGCCGGCGAACCTGCGCGAGGCAGGCGTCAAGGAAGAAGACCTGGCAGTCATGGCAGAGAAAGCCGTTGAAAACGGGAACCTCGGCATCCTGACCTCTCTCGGCAAGGACGAGGTGTTGCAAATCATGCGCATGGCATTTTAGGCGACAAGTCAGTGCCCATTCGGAACATCCGGATGGGCACCGTGGTTCCGCAATTGAAAGGATAGTGGACAGAGAAATGAAAGCTCTTGCAATAAATGGCGGTACGAGTCCGTGCGGCGGAACGGAAATCGATACAGATGGGGATGTTTTGGCTCTAACAGATCCCAGGCCCGGCTGGTATGTGCTCGGTGTACTGAGCCTGTTGATGGGGTTCGCCTCGGTTTCGACCGATCTTTACCTGCCGGCCATGCCGGTGATGAGTCGTTCCTTGCACGCGCGCACCGGCATGATCGAGTGGACCATCTCCGGCTATTTGATAGGGTTCAGCTCGGGGCAGTTGGTCTGGGGGGTGATCAGTGACCGCTACGGGCGTCGATTGGCGGTCGGCAGCGGGCTGATCCTGTTTGTGGTCGGTTCGGCTGGCTGCGCACTGTCAAACGACGTGGCGACGATGATCGGGTGGAGGATCGTGCAGGCGCTTGGCGCATGCGCAAGCGTCGCCTTGTCACGTGCCATGGTGCGAGACCTCTACGAGGGGACCCGCGCCGCCCAGATGCTTTCCACCCTGATAACGGTGATGGCCATCATGCCCTTGGTCGGTCCGCTCCTCGGCGGGCAGATTGTCGCTGTATCAGGTTGGCGGGCGATCTTCTGGTTCCTGGTCGCCGTCGGACTTGTGACCCTGGGAGCGCTCTACACCATACCGGAAACGCTGCCCATGGCAAAGCGCAACAGCGAACCGTTCAGCAGGGCCCTGTTTCGTTACGTCGAGTTGCTGAAGAATCGCCGGCTGTTGGGTTATCTTGGGGCAGGCGGCTTTCTTTATGCCGGCATGTTTGCCTATGTTGCCGGAACCCCCTTTGCCTATATCAGCTATTACCATTTCCCGGCCCGACTCTACGGCTTGCTGTTCGGCCTTGGCATCATCGGCATCATGCTTGCCAATATACTGAACCGTTGGCTGGTCGGCCGTTTCGGCCACGACCGGATTCTTTTGTCAGGAACTATCGCGGCCTTGGGGACCAGCGTTTGGGCTGGATTTGCCGCGCACAGCGGCCTGGGGGGGCTTTGGGGACTGGTTGTGCCTCTGTTTCTCTTTGCTTCGACCACCGGTTTCATCGTCGCCAACTCGATTACCGGTGCCTTGGCCGATTTCCCGCACCGTGCCGGTGCCGTTTCTGCGTTGACCGGTGCCGTTCAGTACGGCAGCGGCATCTTCGGTTCGGGGCTGGTGGGGCTGTGGGCCGACGGTACTCCCTGGCCTCTGGGGCTGGTCGTCGCCCTAAGCGGCATCGGCTGCCTACTGTCGATGTTGTTGCTGATCCCTTCTAGGGACGAATTGCAGACATGATGTCCGACCGGCTTGCCAAAAAAGAGCTAGATTAACCTTCGCGAGGTGCACGCATGAACAAGAAATTAGCAATAATCCTGTCGGTCATTCTCAGCGCATTCCTGACTATTCCGGGCGCTTCGGAGGTTCAGGCCATGACAGACCGAGGTTTGAGTGCCAAAGAGGATAAGATTGTCACCATTGCTGCTTTCACTGCCAATGGCAATCAACAGAAACTGAAAACGGCCTTGAATGAAGGTCTGGATGCCGGTTTGACCATCAACGAGATTAAGGAAGTACTCGTGCAGATGTACGCCTACGCTGGTTTTCCCCGCAGCCTGAACGGCATCAATACCTTCATGGCCGTTCTGGAAGAACGGGAACGGAAAGGGATCAAGGACGTTCCCGGCAAAGAACCTGGCCCTATGCCTGCCGGCAAGAGCAGCGTCGAACTCGGAACGGAGATCCAGACTCGCCTGATAGGTGCACCTGCCACAGGGAAATATATTACTTTCGCCCCGGCCATTGACGCTTTCTTGAAGGGACACCTTTTCGGGGACATCTTCGGACGTGACAACCTGGATTTCCAGAGCCGGGAAATAGCGACAATTTCGGCCCTGGCTTGCATCGACGGGGTGAATCCTCAGTTGCAGTCTCACTTTAACGTCGGGCTGAATGTCGGACTGACCGAATTGCAGTTGCGTAATGTGATAAATATTCTGGAGATCACAGTTGGCAGGAAGGAAGCCGCAAATGCCAATAAAGTATTAAGTGACGTGTTGGGCCTCAGGCAGACCGAGCATAGGATCAGTGTTACTCGAAGCGGTTCACTGGCTTCAAGCCAGGGGGCAGCTGATTATTTCACCGGTTCCGTAAAAATCCAAATGCTGTTCAACGCGCACGATCCATCACGCACTACCGGGGGAGCCGTCACGTTCCAACCTGGTGCTCGAACCGCATGGCATTCACATCCGTACGGTCAGACTCTGATCGTGACCGCAGGCGCTGGCCGGATACAGCAGTGGGGTGACCCCATTGTGGAGTTCAAGCAAGGAGATGTGGCATGGATTCCGCCTGGCGTAAAGCACTGGCACGGAGCCGCGCCAAATTCTGCTATGACCCACGTCGCCATTCAGGAGAGCCTGGACGGCAAGACCGCGGACTGGAAAGAACAGGTCAGCGAGGAACAATACCTCATGGACCCGGCGTCCAAGTAGACAGGCAACTGCTAGCCGGCGCTGATCTCCCATCTGCAGAAGAATCACAGTGACTCTCCATGCCAAGTCCTCAGGTAACCTCGGTTGATTTATGGTTTTGAACGTCTGGGGCGTCATGGAGGCGTCGTGTCGTGGTCATCAATGGGGGGGGACATGGGGACGCCCATGATCTCATGTGTTTCTTCCGACTATGCTGCTGCTGTCAGGAGACAATTAAGTCCTTACAAAATGAGACGCGAATCCCCTGTTTTTACGCTGGTGGCGTTATCTGACTCAGCACGATTAGTTCTTACATTTCCTGCATGTTTTTCATTAGACGATTCCCCAGACAATAAAGTCCTTACATTTTGATGTAAGAGGGAGTAGTTGTGGTCTGCATGAGCAGGACGGCATTCCCCGAACCTTCAAAGCAAAAGCGTATCCACCTACCATCATAACTGCGACGACAGCAGTTTGTTGCTTCTATGCCGCCAACGCCCCACCCAGATGGACTATCAGCATTTCTCTGCTAACTACCTGCCTGACGTCAGGTGACTTTTGGTTCTGTTTGAGAGAAAAGCCCTTCTCCCGTCCTGGCCATGGTCCGTGGGAAGTGCATGATGGTCAAAGGTTTGTATTTTGACACCAGATTTACCCCCCCCATTTGCAACTTGCTGTTTCCCGTGTTTAATATCTTTGTTCCTGAAGTTGTATATCCCCCGATTGCGGTCACATATTTTGCATAGTGGCCGCCTCCTATTGCCACCCCCCGAGAAGTGCTGACACCATTTTCGTGTTAATTCTGACTAATTTG
Organism: Geomonas subterranea; assembly: GCF_019063845.1. NCBI lineage: Bacteria > Pseudomonadati > Thermodesulfobacteriota > Desulfuromonadia > Geobacterales > Geobacteraceae > Geomonas > Geomonas subterranea. The sequence continues at coordinate 1,637,721 of NZ_CP077683.1, read as the reverse complement.
TCAGAATAACTTCAGTTGGGAAGACAATGCTTCTCGCCAATAATGCAGACAAAGGATACAGCGCACATGCACGTTTTGGTGATCGAAGACGAAATAAAGGTGGCTCAAGCCCTAAGAATAGGGCTGGAAGCGGAGCAGTACGAGGTAACGGTGGCCTACAGCGGGGAGGACGGGTTCTTCCAGTTGAACGCGGAAGTATTCGACCTAGTCCCTCTCGACCTGATGCTTCCTGGACGCGACGGGATCGAGATCCTGACAACGCTCAGGACGCGCGGATTCGAGACGCCTGTCCTGATCCTGACCGCGAAGGATTCGGTGCGCCGAGGTGATCGACTGCATCGAGGTTCTTGCTGAAGAGAAGGAGCAGAGTATTCTTCTGGATGCGGAGCCTGCCTACGCTGAGGTCGACGCCGCTACGATCCGCCAGGGGGTGATCAACCTGATCGATAATGCGGTGAACGGTGAAATATGCTCCACAACGTGGCCAGATCAGGGTGGTGGTCAGAAAAAGGGGGCAGGACGGGGCCGTAATCGAGGTAATAGATGACGGGCCGGGCATCGCAAAGGAGCACCAAGCGAAGGTCTTTGACCGCTTCTACCGCGTCGACAAGGGACGCTCCCGGGATATGGGTGGAACGGGGCTGGGACTGGCTATTGCCCGCTGGGCGGTGGAGTTTAACGGCGGACGGCTTGAACTGGAGAGTGAAGATGGCAAAGGATGTACCTTTAGGATCGTTATCCCGGCAGTCACAACTTGACCATACACAGCTTTGAAAAAAGCGAACAACACAGAGGGGGAAAAAATGGAGAAGAGGACCGTATCGGGATTGAAGGTCGGATTCGCAGCACTATTGGCAACAGCCGCGTTCGCAGCCAGCGCGATGGCGGAGGAGATGGCCTTCCCGGAGGGGACCGCAACGCCTTCGGAGACCTGTGGAGGGTGCCACAAGGCGATCTACCGTGAGTTCGCCTTCGGATTCGGAAGCGACATTCACTACAAGCCGACGACCATTCCGCAGAAGGAGGGGGAAAAGATCACCATGCCGGCCGGTGTATCGGCCATGGCAACAGCCCACGCCTTTGCAGGGGTGGAGCCTTATCCAATTCACGCCCGCGAGGCGGAGGAAGAAGGGAAGTCTTGCAACGTCTGTCACTACCCGGAGCCCTTCGCTATCCCGGATATCAACATCGCCGAGATGACCAAGCCCAAAGGGCGGGCGAAGGACAAGGAAAAGGTTGGGATTACCTGCGCCAGTTGCCACCTCACCCCGGAAGGCAAGATAAGGGGGCCTCACAGCGTGGCGGCGCCTCACGGCACGGTAGCCGATCCGCCCATCCAGACCTCGGCCATGTGCGCTTACTGCCACAGCATGGGGAAAAGGGTCGTCGGGAAGCAGACCCAGACCTTCCTGGAGTGGCGCGAGGATTTCAGCAAGCCGGGGCTGGGTAAACAGCAGTGCCAGGACTGCCACATGCCGCGCACCACGCGTAAGGTGGCCGAAGACTTTGACAACCCGGAGCGCCCGGTGTCTCGGCACCTTTGGACCGGCGGCCGCTCCCAGCAGCGGCTGGCCAGCGCCCTCAGCATGGCGATCAGCCAGCCCGAGGAAGGAAAAGCCGGGTTGACCTTCCACCTGATCAACATCGGCGCGGGACATTCGGTCCCCACCGGCTCAAACCGCAGGGCGATTTACCTGAACGTTGAAGTGACGGACAAGAAAGGGAAGAAGGTGGCGACCAAGGAATGGATGATCGCCCCCTCCTACGGCAACCGTCCCGACGACAAGAAGTTCCTAGAAGAGGACAAGAAGCGTCCCGACGCTGTTGCCGCAAGCCAGGCCGATGCACAGGGACCCCACGAGTCTAACATACGCGCCGGAGAAGAACGGATTCTTCCCTGGGCGCCCGGACTGAAGCCCGGGGAGTACACGGTCAAGGCTCGTCTGATCTATGACCTGAACCGCTACAATGTCCGGTCCTTTAGCGGAGATCAGACGGAGATAAACAGTACTACCCTCGCTGTTAAGATCAGAAAGGGATAGCAACGCCGATTCTTGGTGTTCCTAGGCAAACATGGGGGCCTGTGCTTGCGCAGGCCCCTTCCTATTGATGGCTTGAACCTAGCAGCGGCGGGACCTGAAGGAGACGAACAGGGCCATGTCCATTTTCACCATAGCAAAAAAAAGAACCTATCCGAAAGCCATGCTGGTGACGGCAATCCTTTGCTTTGGATCTCTTCCCGTTCTCGCCAAAGGTTTGCAGCATTTCGATTTCAGCAATGAGATGCCGGGGACGGAAGCTAAGTCGTTCAGTTCCTTGATCGGCAACTGGCACATCAACCGGGATGGCTCCAGGTCCGTCTATGCGGTGGACGGTAGAAACTGGGAACAGGGGGTAATGGCGCCCGCAGCCGGAGCAAAGGCGAGAGCGCTTTATGGCGAGAGTTCCACAGGGTTTCTCCACAACCTTGAGGCGTATCGCTACTCCCCGCTCTCTGTATTCAAGGAAGTGAAAACCTTCCAGGAGGAACCGTTGAAACCACCTTCAAACCGGTGAGCTGCAGGATCGACCAGGCCGCCGGGCCTTCAACATCAAGCCCAACGGCGATTACCTAGTCATCCGGGCAAATGCTGTGGAAAACAACGTGGTCTTTTTCAAAATGGAACAAGGGAGGCGCTCCTCGGTACAGTGGGTCGGCAAGCTCCCGGTCCCAGGCAACCAGTGGAACGCGCTCCGTGTGGTGGTCACCGGGAAGAAGATTGAGGGGTCCCTGAATAGCACGAAGTATGTCGACTATACTTGGAAGGAGAACATCGACGGCAGGATCGTTCTGTGGTCCAAGGCGGACTCGTACATTTTCTTCGGGGACGTATCCGTCAAGCCGAAGTGACCGCAATATCCTGACGTGCCCGAAACAGGGCAAATTGAGGAATAATGAAACGTACCTTGTTTATTCTTTCCTTAGGCTGCCACAACCGGCGATTTCGTCCTGATCGGCAGCGAAGTGAACCCGGTGATCCAGGTGCTGGTGGGCCATGGCATCAGCGTAACGGCCGTGCACAGCCATATGCTTTTCGAGTCTCGGCGCCTTTTCTTCCTCCACTTATGGGGCTACGACGACCCGGAGAAACTGGCGACCGGCCTCAAGGCGGCGCTCGGAAGGATCAACCTTGCCAAATGACATGAAAGAGACAGGTGAGACAACACTTAATGACGCTGGGGAGGCCCTGATGCCGGTCAGCCTCTGGGAGTTGGTCCTGTATTTCCTGCGCCTGGGTTCCAGCGGTTTCGGCGGCCCCATCGCCCTTGCCGGTTACATGCAGCGTGATCTGATGCCGCGTAAATGGATTACGGAGGACGAATACCGGGAGGGGCTCGCCTTCTCCCAGATGATGCCGGGCCCACTTGCCGCCCAACTTGCGATGTGGATTGGATTCCTGCGTCACGGCGTAGTCGGCGCTTCGCTGGTGGGCATCGTCTTCATACTACCGACCTTCTTGATCGTGGTCGTCATTTCTTATCTTTACGTAGCCTACCACGGGCTTTCCGTGGTTCAGGCCCTCTTCTACGGCATTGGCCCAGCGATAATCGCCATCGTGGCCCTTTCCGCTTTTCGCTTGGCCAGGACCACGGTCGGTTCCGACCGGCGCCTGTGGGCGATATTCGGTGTCGTGGCGCTGGCCACCGTGGCAGCCCGTACCGAAATCGCGCTGTTGTTCGTCGCCGCGGGCCTCGTCGGCGTGCTCCTGTACGCCCCTGCGGGGAGTTGGACAAAACCCTGGTCCACGGTTTCCAGTCTTTTCAGCGTTCCGGCGGCCTTAGGCATACCCGTTAGCATTCCGGTTCTGCTGGAACTCGGCACTTTCTTCACCAAGGCCGGCGCGTTCACCTTCGGCAGCGGATTGGCCATCGTTCCCTTCCTCCACGAGGGAGTGGTCCTCCACTACCACTGGCTGAACGAGCGCGAGTTCCTGGACGCAGTTGCCGTGGGGATCATCACTCCGGGCCCGGTGGTGATCACTGCAGCCTTCGTCGGTTATCTGGTCGCCGGATTCTGGGGAGCGCTCGTGGCTGCAGCCGGGGTGTTCCTGCCGGTCTATTGTTTCGTCCTATTTGTCGGCCGCTATATCATCCGCTATAGGGAAAAGCCCGCCGTGAAGGGATTCGTAAAGGGGGCAACTTCGGCCGCGTCCGGGGCAATAGCGGGGGCGGCGGTCATCCTTGGGGAAGGCTCCATTATTGACCCCGCGACCGCCATCATAGGCCTCGCAAGCGTGCTGGTCCTCTGGCGCTTCAAGATACCCGAGCCGCTTCTAATCGCTATCGCAGCCGTGGCAGGTGTCATGCTGTACAAGTGCTGAAGGGAAGGAAGGGGGCTGCCCAGCCGGTTCAGGCCAGGCAGCAAAAAAAGAAGGAGAATCAAGATGAGAAGAAGACTTTTGATAATTCCTCTGATGGTGGCAACCCTTGTGATTGGCTGCACAAGATCCCAGGCAACCGTGAAGTATCCGCGGGGCCAAGGGGGGGCTGCCGGACAGGCGCTGCGATGGAATTTCGATGCAGATAAGGTTGGAGGCGTTCCCGCAGGAGTCGAGGTGTTCAGCGGGACCTGGGAGGTTATAAAAGATGCAGGCGCTCCGAGTTCGCCAAATGTGCTGTGCCAAACGGGATCGGCACAGTACCCGGCGCTCTCCCTGAGCGACAAAGTTTTCGCTGATTTCGTCGCGACGGCTCGATTCAAACCCGTCTCAGGCAGTGTCGACCGGGCTGCCGGGATTATCTTCCGGATTCAGGACAAAGATAATTACTACATCCTGAGAGCCAACGCCTTGGAAGACAACGTGAACCTCTATCGGTACTCGGGTGGAAGCCGTAGCCTCATCAAGGAAGGTTCGGCACGGGTCCCTTCAGGCAACTGGCAGGAATTACGGATTGAGGTAAAGGGAGAAACCATGCGCGGGTTCTTGAACGGCGCCCTGGTTATCGAAACCCGCGATGACGACTTCAAGGCTGGCCGGGTCGGGTTATGGACCAAGGCGGATTCGGTGACCTGCTTCGATAATGTCGAGGTAACTGCTCAATGAACATCACGCTTGCTGCGAAAGGAGGACAAGATGAAATGGATTACGCGAGAGCATGTCAAAGTGGACCGGGTGGCCTGTCCCTGGCTGATCAGGTGTTTTATCGATAAGGACGTTTCGTTTACCACTTGTCGCACCTTAGAACGGCATCATCTGTCGGGTGTATGGGGGGGCATGCATCTGCCTGATTAATTTTCCATAGTTCCCTCTAACTTTCCCAATTCCGGGCTCCCTCTTTTTCAGTTGCGTCACTTCTGCCAAATCACATCTCGTACTGGGGCGTCGCGGTCCTATTCTACCGAGTCGCATCCACTACTACCATCTTGGTTGTGGGGGGATGTTCTTCTTTTGAGGGGTGCTGCTGCGGTGCCAGGAGGAGGTGGTTTCGGCATCAACCGGCAACTCGTGAATGAAGAATGTAAGGACTTTATTGTCGATGTAACAACTTAATTGTCTCCCGACAGCTGCTGCAGCCTAGAGAGGCATACCCAGCCTGCGCATCTTTTCCACGAGGGTGGTGCGGTTGATGCTGAGCATGGCCGCGGCTCGGGCTTTGACACCGCCGGACAGCTGCAGGGCTTCGCCGATCATGCGCTTCTCGATCTCGCTGATGGCCTGCACCATGTCGATGCCGGCCGGCGTCACGCTGACGGAGTGGTTGCCTTCCTGGTGGTTCTTGGCGATGTTGGCGGGGAGGTCGCGAAGCGTGATGACGTCACCTTCGGTGAGTGCGACAATGCGCTCCATGATGTTCTCCAACTCGCGCACGTTGCCATTCCAGGGGTACGCCTCGAGCGCCTCCAGGGCGTCCTTGTCGAGGTGCATGATGGGACGCTGCATGGAACGGCAGTTCTTCTCCAGAAAATGCCTGGTGAGGGGGAGGATGTCCTCGATGCGCTCACGCAGAGGCGGGATCAGGACCGGGATGACGTTGAGCCGGTAGAAGAGGTCCTCGCGGAAGTTGCCGCGCGCGACTTCCTCCTCGAGGTTCACGTTGGTGGCGGAAATGACACGCACGTCCAGCTTGATCTGCTTGTTTGAGCCGACCCGCTCGACTTCCTGCTCCTGCAGCACGCGCAACAGCTTGGTCTGCAGGTGCATGGGAAGGGTGCCGATCTCGTCAAGGAAAATGGTGCCGTTGTTGGCGGCCTCGAATTTGCCTACCTTCTCCTTCACTGCACCGGTGAAGGCTCCCTTCACGTGCCCGAAGAGTTCGCTCTCCAGGAGGTTTTCCGGGATAGCGGAGCAGTTGACCGCGATGAAGGGCTTCTCTTTCCGGTTGCCGTTGAAGTGGATCGCCTTGGCGACCAACTCCTTGCCGGTGCCGGACTCGCCCAGGATGAGGACGGTGGAATCGGTCTTGATGATCCGCTTCATGCGCGAGAAGAGCTGCTGCATGGCCTGCGAGTTTCCGATGATGTTGGCGAACTCGTACTTGTCCTGCAGCTGCTTCTTGAGGTAGACGTTCTCGCTTAAGAGCTGCCCCTTTTCCACGGCCTTGTCGATGATGATGCGCAGCTCTTCGATGTTGAGGGGCTTGGTGATGTAGTCGTAGGCCCCTTTCTTCATCGCCTGCACCGCGGTTTCGGCGGAGCCGTGGCCGGTGACCAGGATGACCTCGGTGCGCGGGGAGTCCTGCTTCACCCGCGTGAGGATGTCAATGCCGTTCACGTCGGGCAGGAAGAGGTCGCTGATGACGATGTCGAACGGCTCGCTCGCCAGTTGCTCCAGGCCTTCCTTGCCGCTGGAGCATCCCTTGATGGCAAAGCCGCTTGCCTTGAGCAGGATGAGCATCGCCTCGCGGCTGCCGTCATCGTCTTCTATGAGCAGTATCTTGGTGGTCGGTTTCATTCGGTAATTTCCATTGTTAGAGGTTTCTTCAATAACACGTATGAGCGCATTTGGCAAGACGCCAATTTGACGTAAAGCCTTGTTCCGATATACTTGGGCGGGTTTTTCGGGTGAAATTAAGAGTTCTCTGCGGAGGGAATCATGAATGTCGTGAACCTGTTTCCGGTCCTGTTCGTCCTGTTCCTCGTGGTCGCTTTCCTGGCTAATGCCATCCGTATCCTCCCCGAGTATGAGCGAGGGGTGTTGTTCCGCCTCGGCCGGGTCAAGAAGGTGCGTGGTCCAGGGCTTGTGCTCATCATCCCGGGCATCGACCGGCTGGTGCGGGTCTCGCTGCGCATCGTTGCCATGGACGTGCCGTCCCAGGACGTGATCACACACGACAACGTTACCGTCAAGGTCTCGGCGGTCGTCTACTTCCGCGTGGTCGACGCGGTACGGGCCGTGGTCGAGATGGAGAACTACCTCTATGCGACCAGCCAGCTCTCCCAGACCACACTGAGGAGCGTGCTGGGCCAGGTGGATCTCGACGAGCTCCTTGCCAACCGTGAAAAGATCAACAAGGAACTCCAGGAGATCCTGGACCGGCAGACGGAGCCCTGGGGGGTGAAGGTGTCGACGGTCGAGGTCAAGAACATCGACCTGCCGCAGGAGATGCAGCGTGCGATAGCCAGGCAGGCGGAGGCGGAACGCGAGCGGCGCGCTAAGGTTATCCACGCAGAAGGCGAACTGCAGGCTTCCGAGAAGCTGGCCCAGGCGGCAAAGGTGATGGGGGACGAACCGATGTCACTGCAGCTGCGCTACCTGCAGACGCTGACCGAGATCGCGGCGGAGAAGAATTCAACGACCATTTTCCCGGTCCCTATCGATCTCATCAAGGTTTTCATCGACCGGATGTAGGATACCCTCACCCTAGCCCTCTCCCAGAGGGAGAGGGGATGGAGCGGGGGAGAGGGGATGGGACGCGAGGGCAGAGCGCGGGAAACCGCGGCAAACGTTGACTATGCCATCAGGTTGTGAGACATTGGCGCCATCTTATTTGAACTTGCAAAGGCATGGTTACGGCGGATGGACCTGAAAGAGGCACAGGCGGATAACCAGAAAAGACATCCATGGGAAACCTCCCGGCTGGATGCCTTGCACGACATCCTTTGTGACCACCTTACGGAGGGGGTGCGGGTACTGGATATCGGTTGCGGCGATGGCTTTGTTGCCGAAAATCTTTTCAGTGGCCTCCGACACAGGGAAGTCGCTGCTGTTGACAGCAACCTCACCCGTGAACAACTAGTAAATTTCACCGCGGCCAGGTCCGATATCTCCTTTCAAAGGGAGTTGCCGCAATCGGGGAGCTTCGACCTGATCCTGCTGTTAGACGTGCTCGAGCATATAGAGGATGATGTCTCTTTCCTCAAGAACGTTGTGAACAGGTACCTTGAGGCCAAAGGCGCCGTCATGATAACGGTGCCCGCCTTCCAGGCCCTTTTCAGCGGTCACGACGCATTCCTGGGACACTACCGGCGCTACAGCCTTCCCGCACTGGTTCAACTCGCCGAGGTCGCGGGGTTGAAGGTCCGGCGCTCGGGTTACCTGTTTTCATCATTGCTGCTGCCAAAGTTGGTGCTCTTCAAGTTGCTGAACTCCGCCGATGTCTCGGAGGGGGTAGGGCAGTGGCGCCGGGGCGCGCTGCTCACTTCTCTCATCAAACTGGCGCTGAGATTGGACAACAAGCTTCTGCTTGCGGCGGGCCGCCTGGGGATCAAGATCCCGGGGCTGACAGGATGGGTGCTATGCGAAAAACAAGGATAATAGTGCCCTGCTACAACGAATCACAGCGCCTTGTGCCGCAGGCATTTCTGTCCCTGGTGCACGAGAACCCCTCCTTGTCCTTCCTCTTCGTCAACGACGGCAGCACAGACTCTACCCTCCAGATTCTCGGCTCCATACGGGATGGCAATCCCGGGCAGGTCGACGTGCTCGATCTCGAGACCAACCGCGGCAAGGCGGAGGCGGTCAGACGCGGGATCCTCGATGCGTGCGATGGGCCCTTTGATTATGTGGGGTATTGGGACGCCGACCTGGCCACGCCGCTCGACGCCATCGCGGATTTCTGCGAGGTGCTGGAAACGCGCCAGGTCGATGCGGTGCTTGGTTCACGCGTACGCCTGTTGGGGAGAAGGATCAAACGCAGGCCGCTGCGGCACTACCTGGGCCGTGTGTTCGCGACCTTCGCGTCGATGCTGCTTGGTATGCACATTTACGACACCCAGTGCGGGGCCAAGATCTTCAGAAATTCCACCGCGTTGAGGATCGTCTTTGGCACCCCGTTCAAGGTGCGCTGGACCTTCGACGTGGAGATGCTGGCCCGGTTTCCACTGGCGCTGGAATGCTCCAGCGCCGAGGCGAGCGCCAACTGGGTTGAATTTCCTCTGCAGGAATGGCGGGATATAAAAGGGTCCAAGGTCGGTATGACGGACTACCTGAACGCGTTGGCGGAGTTCGGCACCATGCTTTTCTACCTGAGAACCCCGGCGAGGAAGGCGTACAAACGCTACCTGGAAGGGTGGCGCGGCCGCCCCGCCGATTCCCGGATCTGACCGCGCTTGCTGCCTTGCGTATACCTCGCTTGCCAATGACACAGCGTTGGGTAACATAGTACCTGGATCACAAAGACACTACGTGTTATTTGATTACAAGGAGGAATACCTGATGCTGACCGAAAAGCTGTGCTCCGCTCTCAACAAGCAGCTCAACAACGAACTTTACTCTGCTTATCTCTACCTTTCCATGTCTTCCTATGCCTCTTCCATCGGACTCAAAGGAAGCGCCAACTGGTTCATGGTCCAGTACCAGGAAGAGATGGTTCACGCCATGAAGTTTTATAACTACATCAACAGCCGCGGAGAGCACGTGAAGCTGCAGGCGATCGACGCACCTCCTGCCGAGTTCAAGAACCTGCTGGACATGTTCGAGCAGACTTTGAAACACGAGCTCACCATCACCTCCTCGATCAACGAACTCACCGACCTTGCCCTTACAGAAAAGGATCACGCCACCAACATCTTCCTGCAATGGTTCGTGACCGAGCAGATCGAGGAGGAGGAAAACGACAGGGATATCATCGGGAAGCTGAAGCTGATCGGCGACAACGGGCAGGGGCTGTTGATGCTGGATAACGAGCTGGCGGCCAGGGTGTTTGTGCCGCCGGCGGCTACAGCGGCGTAGGGGGCCTAACCAAGGCAAAGGGGAAATCCCCTCTGTCTCTCCTTCGCAAAAGGGAGTACGCCGGCTCACGAGCAGCGCTTCGTGACGGAGGGCGGTGCGGGGGATGCTACGAAGGGATTGCGGCACAGATGGCAACTGGCGACGCCCTCACCCCCGCCCCTCTCCCGGAGGGAGAGGGGAGACGGACATACACAAAAGGGCCCCGCAACCACGGGGCCCTTTTTTATTCCGATCAGAGGAGTTTGAAAACTAGTCCTTCTGGATCTTCGCGGTCTTTTTCAGCTGCTCCACGAGGCTCGTGATTTCCTGCTGCACTTTCTGCTTTTTCAGGAAGTCGGTGATCTTCTCCTTCACGTTCTCGAACTTCTCGGCTCCGGCTTCCTGCCTGTCGGTCACCTTGATGATGTGGTAGCCGAACTCGGACTCGACAACGCCGCTCACTTCACCGGTCTTCATGCCAAACGCGGCTTTCTCGAAGGCGGGAACCATCTCGCCGCGGCCGAAGGCGCCGAGGTCGCCACCCTGGCTCGCGGAAGGGCAGGAGGATTCTGCTTTGGCGATCGCTGCGAAATCCTCACCGGCCTTCACCCGCTTGAGGAGCGCTTCGGCCTTTTCCTTGGCGCGCTTGCGCTCCTCCGGGGTCGCCTTCGCGTCGGCTCCCACCAGGATGTGGCTGGCGCGGACCGCCTCGGGCAACTTGAAATAGGCGTCCTTGTTATCCTCGTAGAACTTCTTGGCCTCGGCATCGGTGGCCGCCGCCTTGGCGGTGAACTTCTGCTCGATGAAGTTGTTGATGACGATGTCTTTGCGGGTGAAGTCCTGCATGTCCTGCATGGTCATGTCGACGCTCTTCAGCGCATCGATGAACTCCTCGTCGGTCTTGAACTTGGAGCGGTTTTGGGACACTTTGTCCGTGACCTGCTTGTCCAGATCGGGAATCTCCAGCTTGGTGGCTTCCTGGTACAAAAGCTCAACCGAGGTCAGCTGCTCCAGTACGGCCGCTTCCGCTTCCTTCTGGGCCTCCGGCGCCAGTGGCTGCTTCACCTGGCTTTGCGCCAGCATCACCTTGAGGGCACGGTCCATATCCAGTTTGGTGATCACGGAGCCGTTGACGCGGAGCACCGCGACGTTGGCCGGATGCTGGGATTGCTGCGCCAGCTCCCTTTGCTGCTGCTCTTTCTGAAGGTCTGACACTTCCTTGAGCGCATCCTTGTCCTGGTCTCGCGCCGGCTCTTTGGCTGCTTCCTTCGCGACTTCCTTGGCTGGGGCCTTGGCGGCCTCCTTGGCCGGTTCCTGAACGGCTGCCTTGACCGCAGGTTTGGCCGCGCCCTTGTCGGCGGCTGCAGGGGCCTTGGCGACGGTTTTGACCTTGGCTGCGGGCTTGGCTCCCTTCTTGGCGTGCTTTTTCGCGGCGGCTTTCTTGGCGGGCTTGGCGGCGCTCTTTGCGGCCGGTTCAGCAGTTGCGGCGACGCCGGCTTCCTCGGCAAGAGCTCCGGCGGGAATCGTCAGGGCCATAAGAAGGGCTGCGACGGCAGGCACTGTGGATTTCTTAAAGGAAAACATGCACATCTCCTTTGTGATATTTTTAACAACGGATAGTAGCATCTAACACGGCCCAATTCAAATCAGAAAACAGAATGTAAGGAAAAGCGTCATAATTTGTTGTTGGGGGTTTTATTGCGCTGCGGAATGTGATAAGAATGACTGCACATTTTTCTCCGGTTACAACTTCCAGAACCAAAAGGAGCATACGACATGTCGAAGAAAAGCGAACAGGCCGCTCTGCTGGCCTTCCTGGCCGGAGCCGCGGTAGCTGCGGGTGCCGCACTCCTCTTTACACCGAAAACCGGCCGCGAGGTACGCGAAAAGCTGGGCGAAGCGAAAGACGAGGCGCTGGACAAACTGAAGGGATGCGTGAGGAACGCGAAGATGCGCTCCAGGAAGAACGGCTCGGATCCGCTCAATTACGACGGCGGAGACTGCTGGATATAAACGGAAAAAGGCCGGGCCCCTGGATGGGTCCGGCCTTTGTTTTTTAGAGCCCCAGTTCCCGCTGGGCCGCTTCCAGGTATTCCCTTATCGCCCGGGCGCTCTCCATGCCGAGCACCCGGTCGCCGATCTCCTGTGCCTGCCGAAGGGTGATGCGCCGCACGGCTTCCTTCACCCGGGGGATATTGGGCGCCGAAAGGCTGAAGCTGCGCAGGCCAAGCCCCATGAGCAGTATCGCGTTAATGGGCTCACCCGCCATTTCACCGCACAGCGAAGCCGGCTTTCCCGCGCCTGCCGCCGCATCCGCCACCTTCTTTATCGAATGCAGCACCGCCGGATGGTACGGGTCGTACCATTTCCTCACCCTGGGGTTGTTCCGGTCACAGGCCAGCGTGTACTGGATGAGGTCGTTGGTCCCGATGCTCAGGTAGTCCACCTCCTTTACCAGCATGTCGGCCCCCAGCACCGCCGCCGGCAACTCCACCATCACGCCGAGGCCGATGCGCGCATCGAAACCGCGCCCCTCCCGCGTCAACTCTTCCTTCACCTCTTCGAGGATCACCTTGACGCGCCGCACCTCGTCCACCCCCGAGATCATCGGGAGCATGAGGGTGCACTTTCCCGACGCCGAGGCGATCAGGATCGCGGCCAGCTGCTCCCTGAGGATGTCCTCCCGGTCCAGCGACAGGCGCATGGAGCGCCACCCCAGAAACGGGTTGTCCTCCTTGGGGTGCGGGAAGTAGGAAAGCCCCTTGTCGCCGCCGATGTCCAGGGTCCTTATGTTCACCGGGAGTCCGGGGAATCCTTCCAGCACCTTGCGGTACACCGACGCCTGCACCTGGCGGCTGGGGAGGGACGCGCGTGTCATGAAGGGGAACTCGGTGCGATACAGGCCGACACCCTCGGCGCCGTGCAGGTGCGCCACCTTCAGGTCGCTCAAGAGGCCGATGTTGGCCAAGAGGGTGATGGTGCAGCCGTCGGGGGTGCGGGCGGGAAGATCGCGGATTTCCTCCAGGGCGCGCTGTCTCTGGTCGAACTCGCCCTGCAGCCGCACGTATTCCTGCTTGACCGCCTGATCCGGGTTCACGTAGACGCACCCGGAGTTGCCGTCGACCACCACCTCGCTGCGCACGCCGACCCGGTTCAGGAGCCCCTCGACACCGAAGACGGCGGGGATGCCGAGAGCCCGCGCCATGATGGCGGCATGGGCGTTCTGGTTTCCCTTTTCGGTGGCGATGCCGATCACCTTGCCGTGGTCCATGATGGCCAGGTCCGAGGGGAGCAGTTCCCGCGCCACGATGATGCGATCGTCGCGCAGACGCTCGCGGTGTTTGCTGTGGCCGTTCAGTGCGTCGCAGATCCTGCGGCCGATGTCCTCCATGTCGGCGGAGCGTTCGCGCAGGTAGGGGTCCTCCATCCGGGCGAAGGCGGAGACATAGGCCTCGACCACCTGGTTCACCGCGCGGTGAGCGCCGAGCCCCTCCTCGATGAGGGCGGTGATCTTGGCTATGAAGCCGCGGTCTTCGAGGATCATGAGGTGGCTGTGGAAGATGGCCGCGTCGGCCTCGGAGAGGATCTCCCCCATCCTCTTTTCCATGTATATGGTGTGGATGCGGGCCTTTTCCAGGGCCTGCTGGAACATGTTCAGCTCTTCGGCGCGGGGGCGGGCGCGCTCCAGTATCGCCTCCTCTGTGGGGCCTCTGTGGTGCAGGATGGAGACCTTGCCCAGGGCGAAGCCGGGGGAGATGCCGATGCCGGTCAGGGCGGCGGAGGAGGAAGACGACTTGCGCGAGGTGCGCCCCCCCTCCTTGAGGACGCCGCTCTTCATGAGGCGGTCAACCTCGGCGGCGTAGAAGGCGCGCTCCTCCTCCTTCTTGCGGACGGAGTCGAGCAGTTTGGCGTTGGAGACGATGCTGGAAATCTGCCAGGCTATAGTGGAGACGGCGCTGATCTCGTGGGGGGTGAAGGTTCTGGCCTCCCTGTTCTGGATGACCAGTACCCCCATCGGGGTGTCGCGTTCGAAGAAGGGGACGCCCAGGAAGGAGAGGACCTTCTCCTCCTTGGTCTTTCTGAAGTACTTGTAGCGGGGATGCCGCGGGGCGTTGTCGGTGGCCACCACGCCGCGCTGCTCCACGACCAGGCCGGTGAGGCCCTCGGAGATCTTCATGGTGATGCCGACGGAAAGCCTGGAAAGACCGCGGGTCGCGTGCAGCCTCAGTGTCTCGCCGTCCTCCTCCAGGAGGTAGATGGAGCATACGTCGGAGGACATCCTCTTAGCGACCAGGTTGACGATGTTGTCCAGAGTCTCCTGCAGATCGTGGGACTGGAGAATCAGCGCGCTGATGTCCTCCAGTGTCCTCAGTCCCAGTTGCTCACCTGCCTCCTCTGGCATTACCTACCCCTTTGCGTGTGATGGTCGCAGTATAGATGAGTAAAATGATATGTGAAAGCTTTTAATGCAATTTTAGCAGCTCTTAAGTTGGCAAAGCGGTCCTATCTCTGTTATAGTGTGCGCCAATGAAATCCGATTGGAGTCGTGGAGGTGGCAATGGCAACAACTTTTGATGAGAAGCTGGCAAACGGCATAGCGCATATGGAGTCCGGCGAGTACGCCCAGGCCGTGGAGGCATTCAAGGGTTGCATCGCACTGGAGCCCCAGAACGCGGAGGGTTACTTCTACCTCGGCGAGGCACACTCCGAGGGGGGGCAGGTGGATGACGCCATCGCCGCCCTCAAGAAGGGGCTGGAACTCGCCCCTGAGGACCTGGACGGGCTTACCGCCCTGGGCGATGTCTATTTTGAATCAGGCAAGCACAAGGACGCGCTGGCCTGTTACCGGAAGGTGACCGAACTGCAGCCCAAGGATTGCGACGGCTATGTCAGCATGGGTCTCGTGTACAACGCCATGGAACGAGCCGACGACGCGCTGAAGGCGTTCGAGAGGGCGCTTGAGCTCGATCCCGGCAATGTCTTCGCCCTGAACGCCATGGGGGATCTCTACTACGGTTTGGGTGACAACGAGAAGGCCATCGCCGCGTACCACAAGGGGATCGAGATCGACCCCACCGACGCCACCGCCCGTTTCAACCTGGGCGAGCTCTACTACGACATGGACGACCTGGAGGCGGCCGAGCGCGAGACCCTGGAGGCGATCCGCCTCGATCCGGATTTCACCATGAGCTACCTGACCTTGGGCAACATCTGCATCGACCAGGACCGTACCGCCGACGCCATCAAGCACTTCGAGAACTACCTGAAGAGGGAGCACTCGCCCCAGGCCAGGGAGATGATCGCCGAGGTCAAGGCGGTTATCGAGGGGCTCAAGGAAGAGATGAAGTAGGGGGCAGGGGTTAGGGACTAGGGACTAGGGACTAGGGACTAGCTAAAGAATAGAGTAAAGAGAAGGGGAGCCGATTGGGCTCCCCTTTTTGGTTTTCCCCTCCAGAGAGGGTGGCCGATAGCCGGGGTGGTCGCTGGCGCTGCCGACGGTGGGTCTCCCTCACCCCGGCCCTCTCCCAGAGGGAGAGGGGGCTGTTCCCCTCACTCCGGCCCTCTCCCAGAGGGAGAGGGGGATATCTCCCTCACTCCGGCCCTATCACCGGAGGGAGAGGGGGATATCTCCCTCACGCCGGCCCTCACCTCAGAGGGAGAGGGGGGCGGTTACTTTTTGATCTTCTTGAGCATCGCCTCGATGACGTGGTGGGCGTCGTTGACGGCGGTGTAGATCAGGTTGGGATGACGCTCCTCGTGGATGGCGCCCTGGCTGATACGCATGTACGAGGGGGAGATGGCGCCGCCGATCACATAGACGCCTTTCCGCGTGGACTCGAAATCGGAGGTGAGCAGGAGCAACCGGTCACCTTCCTTGGCCACCTGGCACACCCCCTCGGCGCAGGCGATGGTCTGCACCCCGATCTTGTCGTAGATGGAAGTGGGACCCTGGCTCCCGATGCAGGCGATGACGTTCTTCATCGGGAAACTCATGGCATGGTAGCGCTCTATGCCGCCCGCCATCTTGTCCTCGCTGACCCTGATCACCAGCCGGTCCACACCCTCGTCGTCCACTTCGCCGATCCTCGGGGTGGCGCCGGGCAAAAGCCGTATGTTGCCCCCCAGCAGTATCTCCTCGCCCAGACGCTGCGCGGTCTCCTTGTTGACGTCGAAGGTCTCGGCGACGTGCGCCCAGTACACCGGCTCCTTGTCGTTGGCGTTCCTCTTCTCCTTGAGGATGGAGATGATGACGTCGGCGGCCGAGTTCCCCCCGCCGATCACCAGGGTGCGCACGCCGATGTATTTCTTGGGATCGTCGAGCCCCTTGGCGACCATCTTGGCGTCGCCATACACGGAAAGCTCTTTGGGGATGGAGCTCCCGAAGGCGAGCAGCACCTTTTTCGCCTGGAAGGTCCCCTTGGAGGTGAGCACTTTCAGGTAATCGCGCCCTTCCTCGATGTTCTCGAACTGGGTGTCGGTCAGCACGTTGAGACCTTCGTGCTGGACGAAGTGCTGCACGTACTGGATGTATTTTTCGACCGTGACCGGCTTGTCGGGCGGACGCAGTTCCTCGACCAGGAAAGGTTCGGGGTTCTCCTTGGGTTTGGATGGATAGACGTTCTTTCCTTCAGGGTAGGTGTTGGCGATGCCCTGGAAGATCGATTTGCCGGACTCGATCAGTATGTGGCTCAGTCCGTTCTTGTGACAAAGGTACGCCGCAGCCACCCCGCCGGGGCCTCCGCCGACGATTAGTACATCGTATTTCTGATCCATGTTTCTCCTCGCGGATCCCTCATAGGGAGTTTCGGTAGCGGTTCAACTATACACGCTTCAAAGGGTGCTTCCTAGCAATAATGAGAAGCTGGCTTGGCAAAGCCATGGCATCGGGTAGTATATGGATGGCAGTCGGAAAACACAACACTGGTGAGGGAGGGGGCTATGGCCGAAAACGAGAACAAGGTGATGGCTGGGGCGCTGCTGATTCTGGCAGGTGGCATCTTAGGTGCCGGTATCGCGCTGTTGTACGCGCCGCAAAGCGGTCAGAAAACCCGCAAGGACATCGGCCGCTACGCCAAGAAGGCCCGTCGCAAAGGGGAAGAAGCGCTGGAAGCGGTGGAGGACTTCACCGACCAGGTGGGGGAGATGGCGGAGGCGGTCGGTGAACGCGCCTCTGAGATCCTTGATCAGGGCAAGGATATGGCCTACAGCGCCAAAAAGGGGCTTCTGAAAGCACTGGAAGAGGGCGAAGCGCGCCTGATGAAAGAGCGGTCGCGGCTGGCCAAGCTGATAGGGTAGGGGGGAAGAGGGGGGCAGCGGGCGAACTGAGGAGTCAATCAAAAAATGGCCCCGTCCCTTGTTGGGGGCGGGGCCTTTCTGCGTCTGAAAAGCGGGGGGGCTAGATCCCTTTGCCGGTGAGCTTCACCAGCGCTTCCATGTACTTCTCGCCGGTCTTTTTCACGATCTCCTCGGGGAGGGGAGGGGCGGGGGCGGTCTTGCCCCAGTCCAGGGTCTCCAGGTAGTCCCGCAGGAACTGCTTGTCGAAGGAGGGCTGCGGACCGCCGGGCTTGTAGCTCTCCTTGGGCCAGAAGCGGCTGGAGTCGGGGGTCATGCACTCGTCGATGATGATCAGCTCGCCGTCGTATATGCCGTACTCGAACTTGGTGTCTGCGATTATGATACCTTTCTGGTCGGCCAGGTCGCGTGCCTTCTCGTAGATCTTCAGCGTCACCTCGCGTACCTTCTCGGAAATCTCCTTGCCGCAGATCTTGCACATCTGCTCGAAGGAGATGTTCTCATCGTGGGTGCCGAGCTCCGCCTTGGTGGAGGGGGTGAAGATCGGCTGCGGCAGGCGGTCGCTCTCCTTGAGCCCCTCGGGAAGCTTGATGCCGCAGATGGCGCCGGTCTGCTGATAATCCTTCCAGCCGGAGCCGGAGATGTAGCCGCGCACGATGCACTCGGCGGCCAGCGGCTGGGCCTTCTTCACCCACATGGAGCGGCCGGCCAGAACGTCCGCGTAGGGCTGGCACTCCTTGGGGAATTCCGCCACATCTGTGGAGATGATGTGGTTCTTGATGATGTCTTCCATTTGGCGAAACCAGTAGGCGGAGATCTGGGTCAGGACGTAGCCCTTGTTGGGAATTCCCTCGTTCATGATGACGTCGAACGCGGAGATCCTGTCGGTGGTGACGATGAGCAGCGTCTCACCGAGGTCGTAGATGTCGCGCACCTTCCCGCGTGCGGCAAGTTTGAGGCCGGGGAAGTCAGTGTTGAGTACCGGTGTTGTCATTGGTGCATTCTCCTTTTATTCGCGCTGAGCGTGAAAAGTGAAAGGTGAAGAGTGCACCCGCACCCTCCACCTCACACTGTAAGCTGTTTTGCGTCCCTGCTACCCGTTAGTCCTGGAGCACCAGCGGATTGATGTCGATCTTCGCCTTGTCGCGCAGCCCCTTGACCCACTTCTCCAGCGCCTCCTGCTGCTTCTTGGGAAACAGGGCCGCCTTGATGGAGCCGGAGTTCTTGGCGAGGTCGGTAAGAGGGGCCTCGGTGCGGGACTTGAGCGCCACGGCATACCAGCGGTCACCCACCTTGAAGGGCTGCTTTGCGGCCTGGTTGGGGGCGTTGAGGGTGAAGGCGGCCTCCATGAGCTCGGGGGAGGTGCCGATGGCGGGCACAGCGCCGGTGGGGGCGTAGCCGAAGCTGCCGGTTTCCTTGGCGGCGACGCCGCCCTTGGCGAACTGCGCGAGCGCCTCCTCGGCCTTCTTCTTGGCCAGGTCGGCAGCCTTGACCTCGACGGCCTTGGCTTCGACGGCGCCCTTGATCTGGGCCAGCGGCGGAACGGCGGCGGGCTTTTTGTCCAGCACCTTGACCAGGTAGATCCCCTTGGCGGTCTCGACCGGGCCGCCCAACTCACCCTGCTTCAGGGCGAAGGCACGTGCGACCACCTCGGTCTCGCCGGCAAGCCCGGCGGCCGGCGCCTTGCCGGTGAAGAGCGGAGTCTTCTCCACCTTGGCGCCCAGCGCTGCAGCGGCGCCATCGATGTCGCCGTTGGCCTTGAACTTGTTGACCGCCTCGGCGGCCTTCTCGTAGGCTTCCTTGGCTGCCTTCTGCTTCTGGGCATCGGCGGTGGCCTTGTCCTTGACTTCGGCGAACGGGAGGATGCCCCCTTTACCCTGGTAGCGGTCGATGTTCTTCTGGTAGTAGGTCTGCACCTCGTCCGGGGTGACGCTCACCTTGGCCGCGAGCTGGGCCGGGTTCACCACGGCGTAGGCGACGGACACCTGCTCCGGTGTTTTGAAATCGTTCTGGTGATCCTGCAGGTAGGTGGTGAGCTCCTGGTCGGTGAGCTTCACGCTCCCCTTGACGTCGGCGGGGGAGAAGGAGACGTAGGCGAGGTTCACTTTGTCGTTTTGCTTCTTGAAGGCTTCCTTCACCTCGGCGTCGGTCACCGTGGCGCCATCCTTCACCTTGTTGCGCGCCTTCTGCAGCAGCATCTCCTGCTCCTGGGACTCCTCGAAGTCCTTGGGGGTGATGCGGTTGGCCTTCAGGGTCTGCTGATAGGTGCCGAAGTCGAAGGCGCCGTTTTTCTGGAAGGCGGGGATCTTGGCGATCTCGGCGGCGACCTCGTCCTTGTTCACCTTGATCCCCATCTTCTTCGCCTCACCAAGGATGAGGACGTTGTCGATCAGGGTGTCGATGGTGAGCTTCTTGATCCCCATCTGCTTTTCCAGCTCCGGGGTGAGGGTGCGGCCGTAGATCTGCTCGTACAGACCGCGGGTGCGATAGTAGCTCTTCTGGAACTCGTCCAGCGATATCTTGGTGCCGTTGACCGTTGCCGCATAGCTCTTGCCACCGCGTCCGTCACTCCCCCCCTTGCCCCAGACCAGGAAGATGGTCCCTATAAAAGAGAGAACGATGACGACGAATACAACCTTGATGACGATGGATTGCTTGTACTTCCTCATTACGCCTAGCATTCCGGTTCGGCTCCTTTGCGCTCATAAGAATAGAGTCTGTTAACATAATCAAGAGTTGCGAATGATAATATACTTTAATCGCAAAAGCAACGGTAGAATGAAGCGGTATACCGTGCCAGCCGCGTCCGCCGCATGACGTGTCGCGGGTTTTCTTTGTTGCAAGGGTGCGTACTATTTGCTATATTTCCTCCTTTGACGCCGGGCCCGGGTCCGGTTTATTGAGATAATTCAAAGGAGTTATGCATGCTCAAGATTTTCGATGCCCTTTTCGGCATGTTTTCTAACGACCTGGCCATCGACCTCGGCACGGCCAACACCCTCGTCTACCTCAAAGGCAAGGGTATCGTGGTGCGCGAGCCTTCGGTAGTCGCGGTCCAGAAGATGCCAAACGGCCAGCAGAAGGTGCTCGCCGTCGGGATGGAGGCAAAGAAGATGCTCGGTCGCACCCCCGGCACCATCACGGCCATCAGGCCGATGAAGGACGGGGTCATCGCCGATTTCGACATCACCGAGGAGATGCTGCGCTACTTCATCCACAAGGTTCACAACAGGAAGACCCTGGTGCGTCCCAGGATCGTCATCTGCGTTCCCTCCGGCATCACCCAGGTTGAGAAGCGCGCCGTCAAGGAGAGCGCCGAGTCCGCCGGCGCCCGCGAGGTGTACCTGATCGAGGAGCCGATGGCGGCCGCGATCGGCGCGGGTCTTCCCATCACCGAGGCCTCCGGCAACATGATCGTCGATATCGGGGGGGGCACCACCGAGGTGGCCGTGATCTCCCTCGCCGGCATCGTCTACACCAAGAGCGTCAGGGTGGGGGGCGACAAGATGGACGAGGCGATCGTCCAGTACATCAAGCGCAAGTACAACCTCCTGATCGGCGACCGCATGGCCGAGCTGATCAAGATCGAGATCGGCGAGGCGTACCCCGGCACCCAGCTCTTGCACATGGAGGTCAAGGGGCGCGACCTGGTTTCCGGCATCCCCAAGACCACCGAGATCGACTCCAACGAGATCCGCGAAGCGCTCTCCGAGCCGGTTACCGCCATCGTGGACGCCGTGCGCAACTGCCTCGAGCGCACCCCCCCCGAGCTTGCGGCAGACCTCGTGGACAAGGGGATCGTCCTGGCCGGCGGCGGGGCACTCTTGAGAAACCTCGACGTGCTCCTGCGCGAGGAAACCGGACTCCCCGTGGTGACCGCCGAAGACCCGCTCTCCTGCGTCGTACTCGGTTCCGGAAAGGTGCTGGACGAGCTCGCGCTCTTGCGCAACGTGGCGGTCAGCTCCTAGTTTCCCGTTCTCCCATTTGCCGTTTCTGCCCGAGGGATACTCATGACCGACGCTGTCATAGACGTCATCATACCCGTATGGAACCGGCCCGACGAGACTCGAAACTGCCTGGTCAACCTGATCAATCACACCCCGGAAGCGCGTCTCATAATTGTCGATTGCGGCTCAGAGCGCGACACCGAAAGGATATTGCAGGAGTTCGCGGACGGGCTGGAAGATCGCGCCCTTTTGATGCGCGACGACAGCAACATCGGGTTTGTCCGTGCGGTCAACCGCGGCTTCGAGAGTTCGTCGGCCCCTTTCCTGGCCCTGCTGCGCAACACCAGCATAGTAGCCGCCCGCTGGCTCGACCCGCTGCTGCAGTTCGCCGAGGCACACCCGGAAGCGGGGATCCTCCTTCCCTGTCTCGATCCAGGCGATCCCTGCGAGGGGCCGTGCGAGGTGGAACGCGGCTCTTTCGCCGCCATGGTGATCCGCCGCGAACTCTACCGCGAGATCGGCGGCCTCGACGAGAACCTGGACGGCGGCGCCTGGTGCCTGAAGGACTTCACCAGGCGCGCCTGCGCCAAGGGGTACCTGACCTGCCAGGTGCCGGGCCCTGCGGTCTCCCACCAGGAGGAGGCGCCGCTGGGCTCGGAACAGAGGCGCCGCGAGACCCTGCAAAGGAGCATGACCGCGTTCCGCGAGCGCTGGGGCGAGGGGGGGAGCTATCTCCTGCACGTGCCCAAGGGGGTCGAGCTGGAGCTGCTGCGCCAGAAACTGGAGTGGCTGGTCCAGGGGGCGCGCCACGGGGACCGCTACACGGTGCTGCTCCCCAGCGCGCTGGGCCAGGCCGCCCGCCAGTCCGGTCTTTGCTGTCTGCACGAGAACGTGAAGCTGGTTTCGCTGCCGCGGCTTTCCTGGGACGGCAAGAGGAGGCGCTTCTATGAGAAACTTGTCGCACAGCGGCCGGGCACCATGCCGGTCACCGCGGTGGACGGGATGCCGTTTCCCTGGAGCGAGCGCTACCTTTCGTTCACCGAGCTTGCCGAGCGGATCAAGGTGCGCCTTCACTAGGATCACCGCGGGATATCCCCGCGGCACGCGGAGGGTTGATGAAAGAAGAGATCAAGGCCCAGCTCCAGGCCCATGCTCACGTCATAGCGGCGCTCGAAAGGGACCTCTGTCCGGCCCTTGAGAGCGCCGTTTCGCTTTTGGCGGCCGCGCTTCGGGACGGTAACAAGCTGCTTGTTTTCGGCAACGGCGGGTCCGCCGCCGACGCGCAGCATTTCGCTGCGGAGATCGTCGGGCGCTTCAAGCTCGAGCGTCGCGCGCTCCCGGCCATCGCGCTCAGCACGGATACCTCCATACTCACCGCCGTCGGGAACGACTACGGCTTCGACCGTATCTTCTCGCGTCAGGTTGAGGCCCACGCCGCTCCGGGGGACGTGCTGGTGGGGATTTCCACCAGCGGAAACTCGCCGAACGTGCGGCTCGCCCTGGAGGCGGGGGAGAGGCTTGGGTGCCGCAGCATCGCCCTTTTGGGCAAGGACGGCGGGAGCATCAAGGACGTGGCCGGGATCTCCCTTGTGGTCCCGAGCGACGACACGCCGAGGATCCAGGAAGGGCACATCACCATGATCCACATCCTGTGCGACCTGGTGGAGCGGGAACTTTTCACATGATGGCGCGGCGGGTTTAGGGCGGCGGGAAAGGCCAGGGGTACCATGGGCAAGCAGCGTGCGGTCTTCCTCGACAGGGACGGGACCATCAACGAGGAAGTGCAGTATCTGAGCAGGGTGGAGGATTTCCGTCTCATTCCCGGGGTTCCCTACGCCTTGCAGCGGTTGAAGGACGCGGGCTTTCTCCTGGTGGTGGTCACCAACCAGTCCGGCGTCGGCCGCGGCCTTTACGACGAGACTGCTCTGCAGGCGGTCCACGACCGAATGCACGAAGAACTTGGCGTTTTCGGCATCACCATCGACGCCTGCTATTTCTGCCCGCATCACCCCGAACACGCCGTCGGCCATTACCGCGTCGAGTGCAGCTGCCGCAAGCCCTCGCCGGGTATGCTGGAGCAGGCGGCCGTCGACCTGGACATCGACCTGTCCCGCTCGTACATGATCGGGGACAAGCTGGGGGACATCGAGGCGGGGCTCAACGCCGGCTGCACCTCGCTCATGGTGCTGACCGGTTACGGCGCCGTCGAATCGGCGCGGCTCCCCAAGGGGGTTCGTGCCTACGAGGACCTCCAGGCGGCGGTCGAGGCGATCTTCGTCGCCGAGGCGAAGGGGAAGCGCAAGAGGCGCTGAAGCGGCTTTTTCCCGCGAGGAGTGGGGCATGAAGCCTTACCACCAGATCTTTCCGGGCGCAGCCGGGGCCACCATGACCCTGGAACTGCACGCGCGCAGCGGCGGCATCCCCAGGGGGAGCTACGCCTTCGTCGAATGTTACTGCACGAGCCCCGGATGCGACTGCCGCCGGGTTACCTTTTTGGTGCTGGACCAGAAGCAGAGGCAGAAGGCGATGATCTGCCTTGGTTTCGACGGCGACGGCCCCTTCTCAGGCCCCTACCTGGACGGCTCCAGCTACCAGGTTCCCTACGCCCCCGAACTCCTCGATTTTTGCGTACATACCCTCAACTCGCGCCCGGAGTGGGTGGCGCGCATGTACCAGCGCTACGGCGAGGTGCGGGAGTTGATCGATGGCTCCCCCTACCAGGGGAGGTCTTTTCCGCTTCCCGGCGACCTTTTCTATCGTGCCATGCCCGCCCCGGACCTGGAGAGCGTGCTGAACGAATCCGTCCGTCACGGTTGCACCCCCTGTTGTCCGCCCCCCCCAGCCGCCACGCAGGGAGAGCCGACCGGCACCATGCGCCTGGTGGATCTGTACGCCCGGGCCGGGGTGAGCGCTCCGGTCTCCATCCTTTTGCCCCTGCAGGATGAGCTGCACCGTCACCTGCTGGCCGATCCCCTCGCGGTGGAGGAGCTGGCCGCCCTGCTGGCGTCGTTTGGTCGCGCCCAGGAGGCCGATCACGACAGGCTCTCGGCCGCGTTGAGGATACTTTCCCTCACCCTCGAGTTCTACGAGGTCGAAACGGCGGGGGGGCGCATCGGAGCGAGGCAGCAGATGCAGCGGTTGCAAAGCGCCCTCGCGCTGCGGGTGTACCGGGAGAAGAGCGGCATGGAGCTGCGCCTTTCGGTGAAGGACATCCTGGTCCGCGCTCGCGTCAAGCTTATCCCCGAGCTGCAGGCGATATGCCGGTCAGGGGAGGGAGGCAAGGAGTCCCCCCTGGAGGTGGCCGCCGCCTCGGGGGAAGAATTCCTCGCCGGTATTCTCAGGCATTTCGCCTCGGCGGGAGTGACTTGCCCCTTTGCCGGAGCCCAGGAGATTCTCGTACTCTTCGCGGCAAACGACCCGGAACTGAGGCCCGGGCTGACTTGGGAGCTCCTGACCGCCGACGCCCCCTTCCTGCGCGAGATAGCCGCGCTGCTCATCTTCGATCCCGATCCGGAACTGTCCCGGGAGGCTGCACGGATGCTGGTGTCGGTTGCGGCCGCCACCCTCACGCCGAACACGCTGCGCCGCCTGATCATGGCGCGCAACTGGTTTCCCGAGCCGGCCCGCAGCATCGTCGACCAGACCATAAGCAACGCGCGCAGGGCGCGCGTTGCGTGCGCCCACCTCGATCCGCCCGGTGACGAGAGCGTGTACGCCAGCTGCCTGGACGGAACCGGGGGGCAGGTCTTCCATGTGATCGTCCCGGACCATGAGGCGTATGCCGGCTGCACCTTCGTGCTGCAGCAGGAAAGGGGCATCGTCGACTGCACGGTGGTCCGGCTTGAGACGCGCAGGGACAGGGAGGACTTCATTCGGGCCGCCCGCAGCCAGCGCTGCTGCCTGCCGTCGACCGGGGAATACCTCGACCTGCGCCTGGGAATGGCCATCGCGGCCGGGATGGAACGGGGGAGGGTGCCCGGACACTGGCTGGTGCGTGCGGCCGAGCTGCTGGGGCGCGACCATTGGAAGGGATGTGAGCCTGACCCCGTCGGGACGCTGCGGCAGTTGGGCGAGGAGGCGGCCGCGGAATGCGCTCCCGGCGATGGTCCCGGCGCGGAGGTCATGGCCCTGGCGGAGTCGGGAGGGTGGCACCGCTACCGCGCCCTGTTCGGGTCGTGGAAAGTGGAGGGGAGCGCGGTTGAGAGCGCCATGGAGGCGGCTGGCGGCGGCAGCGGCCCTGCGAAGGGGGTGACTGCGGTGGAGCGGCTGTGCGACCAGGTTCTGGAGCAGTTGCGCCCGGAGCTGTCGCTGCGGCTGGTGCTGGAAACGCTCTGGCTCAAGGTGGCGGGCAGGGAGGCGCCCATCCCCTGGCAGCGGATGTACCACGTGGCGCAGGCCGTCGCCGATGAAACGATCGCACTGAAGGAGATTCCGTTGGCAGTATCGATAGCACGACAGAGTTTGGCGGCATACCGCAAGCGCAACCACGGCAGGCGGGGGAGTGACAGCTAGTTCATGGAGATTTCACCGGTTCTTTTTCCCGTCCTGTTCCTTGCCGGCGCGGTTGCCGGCCTCATCGACGCCATCGCCGGCGGTGGCGGCCTCATCACCATCCCGGTGCTGCTCGGTATCGGGCTCCCGCCGCAGGCAGCGCTCGGCACCAACAAGCTCCAGGCCAGTTTCGGCTCCTGCAGCGCCATGGCGCACTTCGTCAAGGCGGGCACGGTCAACCTGCGCGACGCTCTCCCGGGGGTGATCTGGACCGCCATAGGCGCCATCCTCGGCTCCTACACGGTCCAGCAGATCGATCCTGGCTTTTTGAAGAGGTGCATCCCGTTTCTTTTGCTCGCCATACTCTGCTACACCATCTTCACGCCGAGGCTCGGAGCGCAGGAGGTGCACCCGCGACTGCCACGCAGGCTCTTTTACGGGGTGGCCGGACTGGGGCTCGGCTTCTACGACGGATTCCTCGGGCCGGGGACCGGCTCCTTCTGGGTGATCGCTATCATGCTGGGGCTGGGCTTCGACATGCGCAAGGGGACCGGATACACCAAGCTCTTCAACTTCGTGAGCAACATCGTGTCGCTGGTGGTATTCGTGGCCGGCGGCCACGTGCTCCTCGGGGCGGGGCTGCTGATGGGGGTGGGACAGGCGGCCGGCGCGCGCATCGGCGCGAGGCTCGTGATTCACAAGGGGACCCGGTTCGTGAGGCCGGTGTTCATCTGCTCGGTGCTGGCGGTGACGGCGAAGCTGTTCTGGGACAGCTACCGGTAACGCCGGCTGCGACCCCCGGTGTACAGGGCGGCGGAGCCGGCAAGTCCGCGGCCGGACGCTACGGCTGGTGGATCACATGGACCCGGTGGACGCGGTGGACCCGGGGGACGGAGAACCCGGAAAACCGCTGCAGGGAAACGTCAGGCAGGGGTGCCTGCGGTCAGATCTCGCGCAGGTTGCCGGCTTCGGTTTCGGCTCCGGTATCGCGGGCGTTCAGGTCCTGCTCCAGGTGGTTCAACAGCTCGGTCACCTGCTGCACATAGACCTGCGGTACCCCCTCCAAAAGACGCAAGGCGTTGTCCAACCTTTTCGCGGCTGAGACGGCGGCCTTCAACGGCACCAACGGGTTTGGCTCTTCACGCAGCGCGGCTACTTCCTTGAACTTCTTCAACACGGTGGGGTGACTCTTCTCGTCCTCCACCACGCGCTTTCTCAGATCACCGTACTCTTCGGCGGAAAATCCCTTCTCTTCCTTGGCCTGGCGCAACAGGTCTATCGACCTGAAGTCGGGGAGGGGGCGCAACTCCTCGCGCCGGTCCAGCAGCTGCGGCTCTTCCTTCTCCATGAAACGGTAGGCCATGGTGAGCTTCTCGGCGGTGCCGCGCTTGATGCGTATCTCCTGAACGCAGTACTCCTCGAAGGTCCCGTAACCCCACTCGCGAAAACGCCCCCTCTTGCTGACGTCCAGCAGCTTCTCGCCCAGTTCGACCCACGACGACTTGAACCGCTTGGCCTTGTCCAGCACCTCGTACCGGTCGCTCCCCGGCTCCAGGTGCTGCATGATGGCCTCGATGTGACGCTCGCTGCTCGACTTCGGTGTTTCCTGCATCGCTACCTCCAGTGCCGTGCACTTCACGTGCTCAAAGCGTCAGCGAAATTATCAGAATCCGTCCGGTTTTTGAAGTTTTTTATCTTGGCTATCGCACTGAATCAGGTTAAACTTTTGCCTGCTTCACAACCGCACCACAAGGAGCTCACTATGGAACAGCGTCTGACTGACATGGAGATGCTGATCATGCACCAGGGTCACATCATCGATCAACTGAACGAGGTCGTTACGGGGCACCAGGCTCTCATCGACCAGCTCAGCAAGGAACTTAGAATCATCAAGGAACACCTGCGCGGCCTGAGCGCTTCCGAAAACAGGCTTCCCTCCGAAGAAGAGCCTCCGCCCCATTACTGACCCCGGAACAGGAATTACATGAAGACAGTCGCACTCGGTTGTACCGGCCTCAGCATCAATCCCCTCGTTTTCGGCACCCTTCCGCTTGGTCCCCTGCAGGCCTCGCTTTCCCCTGAACAGGGGGGACGCCTGATCCGCTATGCGCTGGAGCGCGGCGTGAACCTCCTGGACACCGCCGAACTGTACCAGACCTATCCGCACATCCGCGCCGCACTGACGGGCTTCGACGGAGAGGTGCTGCTCGCCTCGAAGACGCACGCCAACACGGCGCAGGCCGCACGCGGGCACGTGGAAAGGGCGCTGACCGAACTGGGGGTGGAGCGGCTGGACATCGTGCACCTGCACGGCGCCCGGGTGGCCGACCCGTTCGTGGAGCGCCCCGAGGTGATCGAGGCGCTGGTCCGGATGAAGGAGGAGGGGAAGATCGCACACGTCGGGCTCTCCTCGCATTTCGTCAGTGCCATGAAGAAGTCGGTGCTGCACCCGGAGATCGAGGTGGTGCATCCGCTCATCAACCGGACCGGCATGGGGATCATCGATGGCACCCGTGAGGAGATGGCCGCCGCCATCGCGGCCTGCGCCGCGGCGGGGAAGGGGGTGTACGCGATGAAGGCGCTCGCTGGGGGGAACCTCATCTCCTCGGCCCGGGAAAGCCTCCGTTTCGTGCTGGGGCTCCAGGGGGTTCACGGCATCGCCCTTGGGATGCTCTCGGAGGCCGAGATTGACGGCAACCTGGCGCTCTTCCAGGAGGGGCGCGCCGACGCGGCGCTTTGGACCACCCTCGAGGGGAGGCGGCGCAAGCTCACCATCATGGAGGCCTTCTGCAAGGGGTGCGGCGCCTGCGTGCCGGCCTGCACCAACAACGCACTGGCGCTGGTGGATGGCAAGGCCAAGGTCGACGACGCGGAGTGCATCCTCTGCGGGTACTGCGGGGCGGCATGCCCGGAGTTCATGATCAGGGTGGTGTAGGGGATTCACAGGGATGAAAGGGATAAAGGGGATGAAAACCGGGGCTCGGAGTTGTAACCCAACCATGGGACGCAGGGGAATTACGCGACATGGATAGCGGCATCGTCTTCAACGTGCAACGCTACTCGCTGCACGACGGGCCGGGGATTCGCACTACGGTCTTTCTCAAGGGGTGCCCGGCGCGCTGCTGGTGGTGCCATAACCCGGAAAGCCAAACTTCCTCTCCTCAAACGGCCTGGTCGCAGAACCGCTGCATCTCCTGCGACGCCTGCCTGTTGGCCTGCCACGAGGGACTGCAGCCAAGGGAGGCCTGCCGGGCCTGCGGGGACTGCGCGGAGGCCTGCCCAACCGGGGCACGCGAACTCCTCGGTTCGGAAATGACTGCGGAACAGGTGCTGCACAACATCCTCAAGGACCGCATGTTTTTCGAGGATTCCGGCGGCGGGGCTACCTTCTCGGGCGGTGAACCTCTCTGCCAACCGGCCTTCCTGAAAACTCTCTTGAACGCCTGCCGCGCCCAGGGCATCCACACCGCCGTCGATACGGCCGCTCTCTGCCCGACCGAGACGCTGCTCGATCTCGCCCCGCTGGTGGACCTCTTCCTCTTCGATTTAAAGTGCGCAAGCGACACCCTGCACCATCAGGGGACCGGCGTGGGCAACGGGCTCATCCTCGACAACCTTGAGCAGTTGGGGCGTGTGCACCGCAACATCTGGATCCGGATCCCGGTTGTCCCGGGCTTCAACGATACGACCGAAGAGATGGAGGCGCTGGCCGGCCTCGCCGCACGTGCCGCCGGAGTGCGCCAGGTCTGGCTCCTCCCCTACCACGGCAGCTGGACCGCGAAGCCCGCGCGCCTTGGGAAGGAATCGGCCGCCGAGGCCGTGGCGGCGCGGACTCCCGCACGGGAAACCATGGAAGATTTCGCCCGGCTGTTCACAGCCCGGGGATTGGACACGCAGATAGGAGGGGGAGCATAGATGAACGCACGGACACAACGACTGCGCCAGGAAAGCCTTACCGCCGAGCCCGCCATCTCCGCGGAACGCGCGCTGCTGCTCACCGAGTTTTACCGCGAAAACGAAGGGCGCTGGTCGGTCCCGGTCATGCGGGCCAACTCCTTTCTCTACCTGTGCGAGAAGAAGACCATCTACATCGGGGAAGGCGAACTGGTGGTCGGGGAGAGGGGGCCGGCTCCGAAGCTGGTTTCGACCTACCCGGAGCTGACCTGTCATTCCGTCGAGGACCTGCGCATCCTCAACTCGCGCGAATTGACCTCCTACCGCGTTGACGACGCCTGCCTCAAGGCCTACCAGGAGACGGTGATCCCGTACTGGGGCACCCGCAGCCTGCGCGACAAGATCTTCGGCGCCCTCCCCGCGGAGTGGCACCAGGCCTACAGCTACGGCATCTTCACCGAGTTCATGGAGCAGCGCGCCCCCGGGCACACGGTGCTGGACGACAAGATCTACCGAAAGGGGCTCCTCGACTTCAAGAAGGAGATCGCACAGGCCATCGAGGCACTCGATTTCGCCTCCGACGCCGGCGCCTGGGCGCGCCGCGAGCAACTGACCGCGATGGACATCTCCTGCGACGCCGTGATCCTCTTCGCCGAGCGTCACGCGAAACTCGCGGAGAGCATGGCCGCAGCCTGCACGGATCCTGTGCGCAAGCAGGAACTCCTGAAGATCGCCGCCAACTGCCGCTGGGTGCCGGCGCACGCTCCCGGGGACTTCTGGGAGGCGCTGCAGTCCTACTGGTTCTGCCACCTGGCGGTGATCACGGAGCTGAACGGCTGGGACGCCTTCAGCCCGGGACACCTGGACCAGCACCTGTTCCCTTTCTACCAGACCGAACTGAACAAGGGGACGCTCACCAGGGAAGGTGCCCGCGAGCTGCTCGAATGCTTCTTCGTCAAGTTCAACAACCACCCATCGCCCCCCAAGGTGGGGGTGACCGCGGCGGAAAGCGGCACCTACACCGACTTCGCAAACATCAACCTGGGGGGGCTGCTGCCGGACGGCTCCGACGGCTCCAACGAGGTATCGCACCTGCTTCTGGACGTGATCGACGACATGCACCTGCTGCAGCCCTCCAGCAACGTCCAGCTGTCGCGCAAGTCCCCGGACGTCTTCTTGAAGCATACCCTGCAGGTGGTGCGTAACGGGTACGGCTTCCCCTCCATCTTCAACGCCGACGCCGTGGTGGAGGAGCAGCTGCGCCAGGGGAAAACGCTTGTCGATGCCCGCGCCGGCGGCTGCAGCGGCTGCGTCGAGGTGGGCGCCTTCGGCAAGGAGGCCTACATCCTCACCGGCTACTTCAACCTGGTGAAGATGCTGGAGCTTGCCCTGCACGACGGCGTGGACCCGCTGACCGGGGTGCAATTGGGACCCAAGACGGGGAGTGCGGAGAGCTTTAACAGCTTCGATGAACTTTTCGAGGCGTTCCGCTCCCAACTCTCCCACTTTCTGGACATCAAGATCCGGGGGAACCGCCTCATAGAGATGATCTACGCCTCCCAGATGCCGGCTCCCTTCCTGTCGGTCCTGACCGATGACTGCATCAGCCGGGGCGTGGACTACAACGCCGGGGGGGCACGCTACAACAACAGCTTCATCCAGGGGGTGGGCATCGGGAGCATCACCGACGCGCTGTCGGCCATCAAGGACCACGTCTTCGAGCGCGCTACCCTCTCACTCCCGGAACTGGTGGCCAAGCTCGACGCCGATTTCTCCGGCGACGAACCGCTCAGGCAACGCCTGTGGAACAAGACCCACAAGTACGGCAACGACGACGACTACGCCGACGACCTGATGCGGCAGGTGTTCGACGCCTTCTTCCAGGAGGTTGACGGAAGACCCAACACCAAGAACGGCGTGTACCGCATCGAGATGCTCCCCACCACCTGCCACGTCTACTTCGGCTCCGTCACCGGCGCCACCCCGGACGGGCGCAAGCGCGGGACGCCGCTCTCGGAGGGAATCTCACCGGTGCAGGGGGCTGACCGCGGCGGCCCGACCGCCGTGATCCGCTCGGCGGGAAAGATGGATCATATCAGAAGCGGTGGCACGCTGTTGAACCTCAAGTTCTCCCCGACGCTCCTCGCGCAGGCTAGCGGCCTCGACGGCGTGGCAAGCCTGGTGCGGAGCTATTTCCGCATGGACGGGCACCACGTGCAGTTCAACGTGGTCAACGTGGACACCCTGAAGAAGGCGCAAGCAAACCCCTCGGAGCACCGCGACCTCATCGTGCGCGTCGCCGGGTACAGCGATTACTTCTGCGACCTCTCGCCGGAGCTGCAGGACGAGATCATCACCAGGACCGAGCACAGCACGTTCTAGGAACTTACAGGAGGGAACACATGGCCGTAGCACCGGGACGCTACCGTCACTACAAAGGGAATTACTACCAGGTCATCGGCACGGCCAGGCATAGCGAGACCGATGAGGCCATGGTCGTGTATCGCCCGCTCTACGGCGAGGGGGGACTCTGGGTGCGCCCCGAGGCGATGTTCATGGAGACCGTCCTCGTGGACGGCAAACCGGTGCCCCGCTTCGCCCGGTGCCCCGAAGAAGATTGATTCGGCGCACTCCGCCCGCCGCGTGGGCGCTTGCGCCGTATCCTCATCCTTCCTGATCGTGCCGTGATTCCCACCGCGGATCCCGACCTCTCCCTTTTTCCTTCTTTCCCTCTTTCCCTCACCCGCCCTCCGGGCACCCTCTCCCATAGGGAGAGGGGAATACTCTGACGCTCCGCGCATTGTGTCACTGACAACGGCTTCGCCTATTATGTCACTGACGCCGCTCCTCCTATCAGGTCACTGACAACGGCTCCGCCTATTATAAATGTTTACAAATCTTATATTTATGTTTCGATTTGAAAAGCTGTTTCTCATTGACTTAAGATAGTGAAAAGGTGTAATTGGAATTTGCCTATTATGAGCCTCAAGTTCTCTGGGACTATGCCGACCAGTTCAATGTGGCATTTGAGGTTCAGCACCTTCCTGGAGGGCCTGCTTGGGTGAGCCGGTAGTCGAAATACTGAGTTTTCTCACCGATTATTTCGGGGAAGATTTCCAGTCCTATTCCCAATCCCTTGCCGAAAAACGCATCGCCGAACGGGTGAAACAGCTTCGTCTTCCAGGTCAGACGGAGTACCACCAGTTCCTGCGGCACGACCCCGGCGAGCCCGCCTGCCTGGCACGCATGCTGCGCATCAGGTTCAGCAGCTTCTTCAGGGACCCGCTCCAGTTCGAACTGCTCAGGTCGCAGATCATGACGAGCCTCAGCTCCACCCAGTCGCAGGGCGGGTTCCTGCGCTGCTGGTCCGCTGCCTGCGCCGGCGGAGAGGAAGCCTGCTCACTCGCCATCGTCATCGACGAAACCATGCAACTGCTCGAGGTCTGCCCCACGGTACAGATCTTCGCCACCGACGTGGCCGAGGATGCGCTGGAGATTGGGCGTGCCGGATACTATGCGCCGGGAAGCCTGGGGGGGGTCACCCTGCGGCAACTCGGCGCCTACTTCACGCCCGAGGGGAGTGGGTACCGCGTCTCGCCGAAGATCCTCTCCATGATCAGCTACTGCCGCCATGACCTCCTCGACCCCAATACCTACGCCCCGCCCGAATCGTTGTTCGGGGGATTCGATCTCATCTCCTGCCGCAATTTTCTCATGTACCTCGACCCGCAGGCGTACCTGAGGGTGTTCGACAACCTGTTCCGCGCCCTGAACCCGGGCGGCGTCCTGCTCCTGGGAAAGGCCGAAGCCGTGCCTGATCGCTACCACGCGCACCTGGCGCGGATCTTCGAATGCGGCAACCTGTACCGCAAGCTGCAGACCGGGAGGGCCTGATGCGTAGCGTGGTGAGATGCCTGGCGACAACCCTGCTGATCTCCTTTTTCCTGTTCGGGTGTTCCCGCAAGGAAAATAACGCACAAGCCGCCAAGGAAGGGGCCGCCGCGCAGCGCTACGCAGGCTACAGTTTCGGCGGCGAGGAGGTGATCGACCTCGGTTCACAGCCGCTCACCCTGCCGGAAGGGGCGGTGGCGGAACTCCTCTCCCGCGACTCCATCCTCGCCTCCCGGCTTGCCGAGAGGGGGTGTTCGGTCAGGATTCATCCTTTCTTCAAGGGGAAGGACATCGCCGGGTTTCTCTCCTCGGGCAAGCTGCAAGGGGGGATCTTCGCGGACATGCCGGCCCTGACCGCTGCCGCCACCGGCGAATTCGTCTGTGTCGCGCTGCTGAAGGAGGGCGCGGCCAGCATCGTTTCCAAAAAGCCTATGCTGGTGCGGGACCTCAAGGGTAAACGGATCGCAACCGGCGTGGGGTCGGCCGCCCATTTCACGCTGTTGAGCGCGCTGCAAAACGAGGGGCTGACCGAAAAGGACATCGAGCTGGTACCGATGGAGGTGAGCGGGATGCCCCAGGCGCTCGCGGAGGGGAAGATAGACGCCTTCGCCGCGTGGGAACCGACGCCGACCCTGGCCATTGCCGCGCACCCCGAATACCACCTGGTGCACAAGGGGGTGAGCTACGGCTTCCTCTGCCTGCGCCGGGACTTCGTCCGGTCCCACCCCGGGCGTGCCCGGGAGGTCGCCGCCGCCGTGGCGCGCGCCTGCGCGCGGATGCGCGTACCCAAGGAGTTGGAGCAGGCCGCCGGCTGGACCGCCGGGTCGGCCGCGAGGCTGCAGGGGGCGCCATACCAGGTGACCAGGCGGGCGATGACCACCATCATCCGCAACGACCTCCTCAACGTCCCCGGAGCGCCGCGCATCCCGGCTGCGCTCCTGAACGAGGAGGGGCTGCTCTACAAGAAGTTCACCTTCCTGAAGCGTACCGGCAAGATCCCTGAGGCGACGCCGTGGGCCAAGGTGCGCGACTCTTTTGACATTGACATGATGCGGCAGGTCATGGCCGAGGGGGACACGCTGGCCCTGCAACGCTTCGACTACCGCAACTCTGACCCATCGGACGGTGCTAAATGAAATTGAAGCTTTTGCCGACGTTGAAGGGGCGTCTGGCTTTCTGGTTCACCACGATCTGCCTGGTCCCCCTGGCGGTTCTCACCACGGCCATCTACTTCCAGCGGGTGCAACTGGCCCGGTCGCTGATGCTGGACAAGCTCTCGGCGGTCACGGCGCTGCGCCAGGACCAGATCAACGCCACGCTGGACAACCTGATGAGCGACGTCTCCACGCTCGGGTCGGGGAAGTCGGTGCAGCTCGCGGCGCGGTCGCTGGCGGCCACCCCGGCTGAATGGTCCGGCGCGTCCGCCACGGATGGTCTGCAGCTGCTGCGCGGCTACCGCGACGAGTTCGAATCGGCAGCCGATGTTTCCATCGTCGCGGAAAACGGCACCATCCTGCTCAGCACCGACCAGGGGAGGAGAGGGAACCGGATCGCGAGGCCCGAGATGGTGGTCACCGCCCTGAACGACGCCGCGCCGGTCATCGGTGAGGCATACCTCTTTGGCGCCGAGGGGAACGCCAGCCTGGACCTGGCCGCGCCGGTGAAGGGGGGAAGCGGAGGTGCAGGCAGGGCCGCGGTGGTGGTGCGGTACAACCTGCGCAAACTCCTCTCCGTCATGCTGGAGAACAGCACCGGGATGGGCAAAACCGGAGAGGTGGTGCTGGTGGACCGGAACGTGCGCCCCCTTCTCGAGTTGCGCGGCCTCCCCAACGCGGTGCTCAAGGTGAAGCTCACGGGTAAACCCGCGCTGCTCGCGGCTGGCGGTCAAAGCGGAATAGCCCAGACCGTCGACTACCGCGGCGCCAGCGTTCTTTCCGCCTACTCCCACATCCCGCGAACCGGGTGGGGACTGGTATGCAAGCAGGATTCGGCGGAGGTGTTCGCCCCGATCAGGCAGGCGCTCTACCTCACCTACGGCATGGCCGCCCTCATCTCGCTGCTCGCCTGGGTCTTCGCCTTGAGGCTTGCGCGTGGCATCAGCGCGCCCCTGGTGAAGCTCTCCGAAGCCGCCACCGAGCTCGGTGCCGGTCACTACGAGGCGCGGCTCGCACCGGAAGGGACCCTGGAGCAGATATCACTGGCCGGCTCCTTCAACGCCATGGCGGACACCCTGCAGCTTAAGATGGCGGCGAAGCAGGGTGTGGCGCGGCTCTCCGAGCGACTGGTCGACGCGGTGAGCCTGGACGACTTTTTCAAAAAGCTGCTCCCGGCCTTCGTGGAAGTGACCGGAGCCAGGATGGCCACGGCCTTCGTTGAGGACGGCGAGGATCACTTCGTCCCCGCCCACGCCATCGGCGCCGACTCCGGCCGCATGCAGCGCTACAGCCGTTCCCGGCTCGAGGGGGAATTGGGGATTCTCCTTACCTCGCGCGGCATCTCCCGCTTCGCCCCCGGCATGGCGGGGGAGGGGCTGCGCTTTGTCACCCCGTTTGGCGAGATAGCTCCCGCCGAGGTGGTTACCGTACCGGTCGAGGCGGACGGTGAGCTGCGCGCCTTCGTGTCGCTGGCATCGGAGCACCCTTTTCCGCTTTGGGTGCACGACACGCTGGAGATGGTCCGGGTGCAGCTGGGGTCCGCATACTCCAGGGTGCTGGCGGCCGAGGATGTGCGCCGGCTCGCGTCCGAGCTCGCGGTCAAGAACGCCGAGCTGGTGCAGCAGTCCGAGGAACTGGTGCAGCAGTCCACCGAGCTTGCCCACCAGTCCGACGAACTGGCCCGCCGCAACCGCGTCCTGGACCAGCAAAAGCAGCTCCTCGAGGAGGCGACCCGCCTGAAGAGCGAGTTTCTCTCCAACATGAGCCACGAGCTGCGCACCCCCCTCAATTCCGTTCTGGCCCTCTCCCGCGTACTGGCGATACAGGGGGGCGACCGGCTGACCGAGGAGGAGCGGGGGTACCTGGGCATCATCGAGAGAAACGGCAAGCATCTCCTTTCCCTGATCAACGACATCCTGGACCTGGCCAAGATCGAGTCGGGGCGCCAGGACCTCTTCATGGAGTCGGTGGACCCGGCGAAGGTTGCAGCAGAGGTCGTGGACGGCCTCGAGGTGCTGGCCCGGGAGAAGGGGATTGCTCTGTCGTTCTCGGCACCGGCGACGGTTCCTCGCATGCTGATCGACGTGAAGAAGCTGCGCCAGATGCTGCAGAACCTGGTGGGGAACGCGGTCAAATTCACGGCGCAGGGGGCGGTTACCGTGCGGCTGGAAGTGCAGGCGCAGGAACTGGTCTTCGAGGTGGCGGACACGGGGATCGGCATCGCGCCGCAGTACCTGGAGAGTATCTTCCACGAGTTCCGCCAGGCCGACGGCTCCACCTCCCGCTCCTACGAGGGGACGGGGCTGGGGCTCGCCATAGTCAAGAAGAGCGCCCTCCTCCTTGGAGGTGATGTGGCGGTCAGCAGCGAGCTGGGCCGGGGCTCGGTATTCACCCTGCGCCTCCCCCTGGACTGCGGCAAGGCCGCTGGCGCGAGGGAGCAAGTTCTCCCCGTGGCGCAGGCGCTGGGGGAGCGGGCGCCACGGGGAGCCGGATTTGCGCCGGGAGCGGCGCCGGGACCGGGACCGGGAGCAGCGGCGGTGCAGGTTCCGGGAAGATCGGTGCTCGTTGTCGATGATGACCCGGAGGCCGTCTCCCTTATCACAACCCACCTGAGCCAGGCCGGCTATGGCACACTGAGCGCACTCAACGGCCCGGACGCGCTGCGGCTCGCCCGCGCCAACCGCCCCTTCGCCATCACCCTGGACATCATGATGCCCGAGATGGACGGGTGGGAGGTCATGAGGGAGCTCAAGGAACATCCCGAAACCGCCGATATACCGGTTATGATCATCTCCCTCTCCGAGGACCGCGCCACCGGCATCGCGCTCGGGGCGGTCGGGGTGATCAGCAAGCCGGTCGGCCAGCATCAGCTCATGGAGGCGTTCGCGCGGTTGACCGGTGCGGGATGCCGGCTGGTGCTGGTCGTCGACGACAACGAGTACGATCGCTGCTTCCTGGCCTCCCTGTTCAAGGAGAAGGGGCTCGACGTGCTCCTGGCGGAAAGCGGCCCGGAGGCGCTCGAGCTTGCCGTTTCGGATCACCCCGACCTGATCACGCTGGATCTCCTCATGCCGGGGATGGACGGCGCCGCCGTGCTCGACCGGCTTAGGTCGAACTCCCTCACGGCGGACATCCCGGTGGTGGTGATCACCTCGAAGGAACTCACCCACGCCGAGTTGCAGCGGCTCTCCAGCGGGGTGAGCGCCATTATCTCCAAAAACGGCATGGAGCGCCGGAAGGTCCTCGATGAACTGGTGGGGAGCCTGGAGCGGCTGGGGTGGCGGCTCCCCGGGCGCGAGGAGAGCCAGGGGGCGAGAATCCTGATCGTCGAGGACAGCGAGGCGGCCACGGTGCAGCTTCGCTTTGCCCTCGAATCGGCCGGATATCGCGTCGACGCGGTTTCCGGCGGCAGATACGCGCTCACCTATCTGAAGTCCCACGTCCCCGACGGTATCGTGCTCGACCTGATGATGCCGGAGGTGGACGGTTTCCAGGTGCTGGAGGCGGTCCGTGCCAGCAGCCTCACCGCCGGCGTGCCGGTGATGGTGATGACGGCCAAGACGCTCTCGCCGGGTGAGTTCGACCGGCTCAGGGATTTGAAGGTTCACCAGCTGGTGCAGAAGGGGGACGTGGAGCTCCAGGACCTCTTGCAGCGGGTCTACGAGATGCTGGGGAGCGTGAGCCTGTTCCGCCCACCAAGCGCGAGCGCAGCCCCCGCCACCCTGACGCCGCCGGCCGCGTGGGAGGGGGACGGTTCCCTGCTGGTGGTGGAGGACAACCCGGACAACCTGGTCACGCTGAAGGCCGCCCTCGGCGGGCGCTACCGGGTCATCGAGGCGTGCGACGGAGCGGCTGGGCTCGACGCCGCCAGAAGTTCCGCGCCGTCTCTGATCCTTCTGGACATGCACCTGCCGGTGCTGGACGGGTTCGCGGTCCTGCAAAGGCTCAAGGAGGACCCGGCCACGGCCGCGATCCCGGTGGTGGCGCTGACGGCGAGCGCCATGGCTGGCGACCGTGAGAAGGTGCTGGCGGCCGGGTGCGCTGCCTACCTCTCAAAACCTTACCAGCCCGAGGAACTCCAGGAGCTGGTGGCGGGCTTCGTGGCTCCGCAGGGCACCACCCCGGCCTAGAACGCGCTGTCGCAGACATCCTGAAAGGACCCAGTGAGCATGAAGCTTCTCGCCATCGACGACAACCAGGATAACCTTCTCACCCTGAGCGCGCTGCTGAAGACCTTTTTGCCCGAGGCTCAGCTGATCACCTCGCAGTCCGCGCAGGACGGCATACGCCGGGCCGGGATGGAGGCTCCCGACTCCATCCTGCTCGACATCCAGATGCCGGGAATGGACGGTTTCGAGGCGACGCGGCGCCTGAAGGCGTCCCCCGCGACCCAGCACATCCCGGTCATCCTGGTCACCGCCCACAGAAGCGACTCCGCCTGCCGCGTCATGGGGCTCGAGTGCGGGGCCGACGCCTTCCTCTCCAAGCCCTTCGACGAGGCGGAACTGGTGGCCCAGATCAGGGCGATGGTCCGGATCAAGCGCTCCGAGGACGCCCTGCGCCAGGAACGCGATTCCCTCGAGGCGCTGGTGCAGCGACGCACCTCGCAGCTCTCCCAGGCGAACCTGGAACTGCAGGAGAACCTGGAGCGGCTGGTGGAGAACGAGGCCCGCTATTCGCGCGCCGTGCGCGGCACGAGCGACGGTTTGTGGGACTGGGACCTGGTGAGCGACGACTATTACTACTCACCCCGCTGGAAGGAGCTCCTGGGTTTCGCCGACGACGAACTGGCAAACCGCCCGGACAGCTTCTTTTCCAGGGTGCACCCCGACGACCTTCTCCACGTGCAGGACTCCCTCAACGCGCACTTTCTCGGCCAGACCCCCTTCGACCTGGAACTGAGGCTCAGGACCCGGGGAGGGGAGTACCTCCGCGTGCGCTGCCGCGGACAGGCGGAGTGGGATGGCGCCGGGAAGCCGGTGCGGATGTCGGGAGCCATAACGGACATCACCGAACGGCAACTGATGGAGGAGCAGCTGCGCCAGGCCCAGAAGATGGAGGCGATCGGGCAGCTGGCGGGTGGGGTCGCCCATGATTTCAACAACGTCCTCACCGTTATCGCCGGCTACGCCAACATCCTCAAAATGGATCTCACCTCCGAGAGCGCGCAGTACGGGTTGGCCGACCAGATAGCGGCCGCCGCCGAACGCGCCGCGCAGTTGACCCGGGGACTGCTCGCCTTCAGCCGCAAGCAGGCCATGAGCCAGCAGCGCTGCGACCTTGGCGACATCGTGCGCCGCGTCCAGCAGTTCTTGGGGCGCGTCATCGGCGAGGACATACAGCTCAAGACCGAGATCCTCCCGGAGCCGCTGCCGGTGCAGGTCGATCTCGCCCAGATCGAGCAGGTCCTCATAAACCTCGCGGCCAACGCGCGCGACGCCATGCCTGGAGGGGGCGCCATCACCATCGCCACCGGTCTGCGCGATGGAACCGGTCACGGACATGGCGAAGCCGCCGGCCCCCGCGCGGTCATCATCGTCGCCGACACCGGGGAGGGGATGGACGAGGATACCAGCCGCAGGATCTTCGAGCCGTTCTTCACCACCAAAGAGGTGGGGAAGGGAACCGGGCTCGGCATGGCGATCGTGTACGGCATCGTACAGCAGCACAAGGGGAACATAAGGGTCAGCAGCAAGCCGGGCGAGGGGACGGTGTTCACCATAGAACTTCCGCTGATCGAGGGAGCTGACGCGCTGGAACCGGCCCTCGCGTCGCAGCCTCTGCCCCGGCACGGCACGGAGACCATACTGGTCGCCGAAGATGACCCCAGCGTGCGCAGCCTGGTGGACATGGTGCTGTCCAGGCACGGCTACCAGGTTATCCTGGCGGAAGACGGCGAGGAGGTCGTGCAGCGGTTCCAAACCCAGCAGGAGGGGATAGAGCTGGTGCTGATGGACATCATCATGCCCCGTAAGAACGGGATAGAGGCGTATGCGGAGATCAAGAAGATCCAGCCCGGTGCGAAGGTGCTCTTCACCTCCGGATATACCGCGGACTTCATCCAGAGCCGGGGGATGCAGGAAGGGGTAGAACTGATCATGAAGCCTGTGCAGCCGATGGAGCTTTTGCGCAAGGTGAGGGAGGTGCTGGAGCGTTAAATGCCCCACATGTTATAAGTGTTGCTGCCATTAAAATAATTTATTCTTATTTTATTTTCGCATTGTTTATGCGTGA
Source organism: Geomonas subterranea (assembly GCF_019063845.1). NCBI lineage: Bacteria > Pseudomonadati > Thermodesulfobacteriota > Desulfuromonadia > Geobacterales > Geobacteraceae > Geomonas > Geomonas subterranea. The sequence continues at coordinate 1,596,687 of NZ_CP077683.1, read as the reverse complement.
ATAGGTGCGTCTGGCCGTCGTTAATAATATACCTAACGATGTGGCTTTGAATGATTTCTACTGAATCCATCCTCATGACCGGGGGTGGATTTTTTATTTTACATGCAGAAACTGAGATTTTTGAGTGGAACGGATGATGCTCATATTGGGGGTAACTGCCCACCAGTCCGGTCGGAGTTCAGCCCGGCGGGGCGGGATGGTAACGGTTAACCACTGGAGATCACAGCCGAAATAGAAAGGTGTTCCTGCCAGTTCCATGAACCCCTGAGGCTGCGGACCGTTTTCAAGCTGAGTGGTTTACCCCAATGGGTGGGATATTTCCCTCAGCATCACTCAAAGGAGGTAGGAAAGATGAAAAAACTGTTGGTAGCACTCACCTGCCTCGCCATGCTCCTGGCACTTGGCGTGCCGGTAGCGATGGCGGGCAAACCGGTCGCGGACAGAACCGCTCCGACGACCACCGCTTCACCCCTGGGGGGGACCTTCACCAGCGCGGTCACCGTGACCCTTTCGGTCAACGAACCGGCAACCACCTACTACACGACGGACGGCTCCACCCCGACCACCAGTTCGACCGTGTACAGCGCCCCCCTCACCTTCAGCACCACCAAGACGTTGAAGTATTTCTCGAAGGACACCGCCGGCAACCTGGAGACCGTGAAGTCCCAGACCTACACCATCTCCGGTGGCGGCACCTCCACCCATGCCACCCTGACCTGGACCGGCTACGCCATGTGCTCCTCCTGCCACACCAGCCAGGCGCAGGCCATGTACCAGGGCGTGCACTACCAGTGGAGAGGCTCCGCTGCCGAGATGACCACCGGGCCTGCGACCCAGGGTAAAATGGACGCTACCGACGGTTCGTCCGCGCTGAACGCATACTGCATCAACATCCAGGGCAACTGGGGCCCCTGTGGCGCCTGCCACGCCGGCACCGGTGCCAAACCGGTAGCCACCAGCAACCCGACTTCCGCACAACTCGCTTCCATCGACTGCCTCATGTGCCATGCCGATGCCACCAACGCTCCCTACAACCGCGTGCGTAACGCCACCACCGGCCTGTTCGAGCCGGCCGCCGGTCTCGACATGAACCTCGTGGTCCAGAAGGCGGGACAGAAACCGACCCGCAAGAACTGCCTGGGCTGTCATGCCAAGGCGGGCGGCGGCGACGCCGTCAAACGGGGCGACATCGCTCTCGCTTCCGGCACCACCTCCGACGTCCTGTACGACACGCACATGGCCATGGGGAGCGGCGGCAACATCCAGTGCCAGGGGTGCCACAGCTTCGTGGGCCATCGCGTCGCCGGCCGCGGCTCCGACCTGCGCCCCGAGGACAGCACCGCCGAGGTGACCTGCTCCACCACCGCCTGCCACCCGACCAAGACCGGCGTGACCGGCCACGTCACTGCGGCCGTCAATGACCACATCTCCCGCGTCGCATGCCAGGCTTGCCACATCAATAAGTACGGCAAGAACGCTAACGACACCGCCAACACCGAAGCCACCGAGACCAACCGCAACTGGCAGGTGGCTGAGTGGAACGCAACGCTTTCCCGCTACGAGCCGATGCCGACCAAGGCCAACGACCTGATCCCCAAATACGCCTTCTGGAACGGCACCAGCTGGGGCAACAACGCCTTCAACGCGGCCGTCCTCGACCCGGCCACCAACGCGTACAAGATCTCCCGCCCGGTCGGCGCCATCACCGATCCTGCCGGGACCAAGCTCTACCCCTTCAAGTACAAGACCGCCAACCAGGCGCTGGTGAACGGCAAAGTGGTGACCATCTCCACCTCGACCTTCTTCGCGACCGGTAACTACGATCAGGCGGTCAAGGACGGCATGACCTACATGGGCATCCCGAGCACCACCGCGTACACCACCGTGATCACCGACGAACTGCAGGCGCTGAACCACCAGGTCCCGCCGGCAACCGGCAACGTGCTTGCCTGCGCGGCCTGCCACCCCAACGCCAGCGCCACCCAGCTCAAGCTGACCACCAACATGGGTTACGCCCTGAAGGCAGCCCAATCTGTCGTCTGCGGTCAGTGCCACGTGGTCAAGACCTACTCCGGCGACTATGTATCCTTCCATGGCCGCCACGTGGACACCCGCGGCAACGACTGCTCCTGGTGCCACTCCTTCTCCCGTCCGGAGAAGGGGCTCACCATGCCGAGGTAATCCAGGTTCCTGGAATGATTCAACGAAGGTGGGCGCTCCCAAGGGGCGCCCGCCACTTCTTGCAGCGCGCGGTGAAAGCCGTAGCGAACTCGCCTTCTGCCCTGACTGCAGGGGGGACGCGTCAGTTGTCCGATTACCCGGTAAAGGGAGGAAATGATGTCCCGATTTGCTGCTCGTCTCTGTCTTGTCATGGCGGTCGCCTTGATCTGCGCCGCTTCGTCCCTGTCCCGGGCAGCCGCCGACACCGGCTACACGGTGGAGGTCGCCGATGTCGGCAACAGCAGGGATTTCGTCTCCGTGCTGCAGGGGAAAGGGTACAGCACGGTGATCCCCCCGAAGAACATGTGGGTGACCGACCAGCAGAGCAATTGCGGGGTGTGGATCGGGAAGAACGTCCCGCTCGAGATGCTGCGCGTGGTGCTTCCCGAAGCGATCCGCTTCAACCCCTATCTGAAGTTCTTCTACATAGTGGGGGACCGGGGGGAGAAGCCTCCCCAGGCTGTGGACAACACGGTGCACGTGGGGGGGCATATCGAGGCTGCCTTGGTGAAGAAGCTTAACACCATAGACCAGCAGGAGATGCTCGCTCAACTGGGGAAAGCGGCGACCCTGGAGGAATTGCACAGGTACCTGCACGAAAAGAACAAACCAAAACCGGTGGAGAAGTCCGCATCCTGACAGAAGGTCCTGCACGCCCCGGACCGCCGGTCCCTCTCCGGTGGCTCGCGGGGCGCTGGCGTAACTGCGGGTTCCTTGCGTAAATGAAAACGGCCGCGTCCCGTGGGGGAGCGGCCGTTATGCGCGGGACTCCGGCACAGGCCGGAGAGGTTATGCGAAATCTTTGGCGTTGATGACGACGCCGCTGCGCGTGCCGTGTATGCTGGCCCAATACGCCTGGGCTACCTGCTGGGCGGGCATACCACCAGAGCTGTCCATCCCCAACGCTTCCAGGGTTTCCTTCACCCACGGGGGACTCACCACGTTGATCCTGATGCCGCGCGGCAACTCAAGCGCCGCGGCCCGCACGAACCCTTCCAGCCCGGCGTTGACCATGCTGATCGAGGCGCTCCCCGGCATGGGCTGATGGCTCAAGACGCCGCTCGTGAGGGTGAAGGAGCCGTTGTCGTTGATGTAGTTCATTCCCACCCGGACCAGGTTCACCTGTCCCATAAGTTTTCCGAAGAGGCCGGTCTGGAAGTCCTCGTCGGAGAGTTCCGCCAGGGGAGCGAAGCGGGCCACCCCTGCGGCGCAGGCCAGTGCGTCGAACGGCCCGACCTCGCGGAACATGTTCTCTATGGAGTCCTTGCTGGACATGTCGACCCGGTGATCGCCGCTTTTGGAGGCGACCTTGATCACCTCGTGCTCGGTTGCCAGCTGTTTCGCCACGGCCTTGCCAATGGTCCCTGTCGCTCCTATCACTATGATCCTCATGAGCCTCTCCTTTCGTATTGGCCTTGTCTTCCCCGGGCTCGACGGGCGGAAGCGCCGCTAGAGGCCGAGGTACAGCGTGAAGTATATCTGATCTTCCCCCCCTTTGTTGAAGCCGTGGGCGAATCCGAGAGCCGGGGTGACCTTGACCCAGTACCCCAGGGTCACGTCGGCGCGCAGCTCCACGCCGGCGCCGACGCGGGTCTCGTCGCCATGGAAGGACCTGTGGTCATCCCACACCTGGCCGGCATCGACGAAGAGCGCGCCGTGGAGTTTCTCGGCGAAGGCGGGGACGGTGCCGATACCGTGCAGCGGGTACATGATGGGAGACCGGTACTCCAGGGTTCCGGTGGCGACGTATTTCCCGGCCATGGAGCGGACCGGGTAGCCGCGCAGGGGGAACTTGTTCAGGTCGGAAGGTGGCCCCCCCATCTGGAAGGCCTGCTGGCCGAACTGCAGGTCGCCATCTGCGAGAGCGCCCGAAAAGCGCAGATAGACCACCTGGTGCCGGGGTGTCTTCAGGGGGAGCCGCAGGTACTCCTGGTAGGTGGCGCTGTACTCGGAGAGGTTGATGTCGCTTCCGAGGTCGCGCGCGTAGTGACGGTACAGGAGCGAGATCCTCCTTCCCTCCTCCGAGCTCACCGAGTAGGGGTACTTGAGCACGTTGTCGAAGTCAATACCCGCGAAGAGGTTGTCCCGGCGCCCCTGGAAGACGGGGACGCCGTAGAGGGTGCCGTCGGGCCGCAGGGGGGTGAGCGCCTCCTGGTCCACGATCTCGTAGCCTGCCAGCAGGCGGTAGTGGGACTCGAGCCGGTTGATCGGGATGGAGGCTTGCAGGGAGACGCCGCGGTTCAACTCCCAGTAGTCGTTGCCGTTCTGGTAGAGGTCCGCGTACAGGAAGGGCTCGGCGTGGGCCCGCAGGGTCAGGGTCGGGTAAAAGGAGTCGTTGTTGTAAAGGAGGCTGTAGTACCCCCTCTTGCGTTCGCTGCTGTAGGCGGCGCTCAGGGCATAGCTGTGATAGCCGACAGCGTCGGCGCCGGCGGTGAAGGCACCGAGCACGATGCCGTCGGGACCATCGGCGTAGATGCGGGGGAGCCAGAAGCGGGGCGCCAGCGTGTCGAGGGCGTTGTAGGGGGCGGGGGTGGAAACCTGGCCCCCCTGGGAGGTCTGGGACGGCCTATCAAGCGACAGCGCGCCGGCTGCGGGAGCGGGGGAGGGCACCGGTTGTGCTGAAGACGCGCCGGCTGGCTGCCCCACTGCTGCCGGAAGGGTGCGGGTGAGCGGCAGCGCGGGACCGCGCCGCTCGCGCCACTGGGCGCGGTCCACCCCCAATTGGGCGATCTTGAAGCCGCGCGAGGTGTACTTCGCCACCAGCAGGCGGCTCCCGTCCGGTGCAGGGTCTGGCTGCAGCGCGCCGGAAAGAAGGTGGCTCACCTGGTAACTCTTCCGGTCGCGCAGGTCGTAGGCGAAGACGTTGAAGACGCCGGTTTCGTCGGACACGTAGTAGATGATCGATGCGTCCGGGGCCCAGGCGGGGTAGGCGAGGGTGCTGCCCGCGCTGAGGAGGGGGGTGTCGGTCTTCGTGGCGAGGTCGTAGATCCTTAAGCTGCTGGTTCCGGCGTTGTCGGTGAGGACGTAGCAGATGCTGCGACCATCGGGGGAGAAGCGTGGCCCGGAGACCCGCTCTTCGGTGTAGGAGGTGATCGCGGCGGCGGGGGAGTATCCTCCCGGAGTTCCGGCGGCCATCAGGACGATGTTTTGGCTGCCGCGGCTGCTGGCAACGGCGGCGAAGTGTTTGCCGTCCGGGGAAACCTGGACATCGCCAAGCCGCTCCCCTTCGGTAAGCCGGGTGCTGCGTCCCTGGTCCAGATCGTAGACGTAGAGGTCCTGGTACAGGTTGAAGCCGCTGTTCACCTCGGCCTGGGTGAAATAAATGCTCCTTCCGTCAGGCGACCAGCTCAGGCTGCCGTCGGACAGCTGACGCCTGAACTCGGCCACCTTATTCCCGGAGACGTCGGTGACGATCACCGTGGTGTGGTCGCGCGGGTCGCGCCTGGAGAAGGCGATGCGGCTCCCATCGGGTGAGAAGCGCGGCGACGTCAGGTTCTCCCCCGCGTCGTAGATGGTGGAGAGCGGGGTGAAGGGTTGCAGGGCCAGGGCGGCGACGCGCCGGGACTGCTCGTCCTTGAGCGACGCGATCATGTCCCGGTAGACCTCGCGGTAGCTCTTCCCCCCGAAATTCGCCCTGGCCGGGCCGGTGATGGTGTAGGGGAAGCGCCCCGCGTGCCCCAGGGTCAGTTTCCCGGCAACGTCGTCGCCGTAGGTTTCGGCGATATAGCGCTGCAGGCGGTAGCCGTAGATGTACGGGAAGTGCCCGGACGGCCATTCCGGCACGTCGCCGTTGATCTGGTCCACGGTGGGGAGGTTGTCCTCGGCGACGGCGGTGCGGAAGATCATGTCGTAGTAACTGCTCTTGCCGCGTCCCTGTCCGGTGTACTTGGTTTCCGCCCAGGTCGCCATCCCTTCGTGCCACCAGCGGGGGAGGAAGGTGTTGGGAGGCGCCGTCGAAAGAAAGAGGAGTGCGGAGAGCGGGTCCATCCAGGGGAGCGGCTTTCCGAAGATGGCGCGGGTGACCTTGGAGTAGCCGCGCGCCGGGTCGGCGGAAACGATGTGCGCGTACTCGTGGGTGAACAGCGTCTTCAGCCAGTCGTCGTACTCTCCGAGTGTCGAGGTGAGGGTGGGGGGGACCACCTCGAGGTAGATGGTGTTGTAGGGGATGGTGATGGCGAGGCCGTTGGTGAAGTCGCTGTCGTCGATCAGCACCACCTGGGTCTTTCCGGCGGGGTGCCACTGGAACTCCCGGGTCAGCTTGTCGTGGATCTCCTCGGCCATCCCGGCCGCCCTGCGGGCCACCCCCTCGAGCCCCTGGTGGTAATGGATGGCGAAATGTCGTGTTTCAACGGTCGAGTACCGGAACGCGGTGTCAATTCGGGCGGCATGAGAGACGGATACGAGGCATAGCAGCGCAGCGACGGCAAGGCATAACGATTTCATGCAGGTCCTTTGCTAACACGTTTGAGGTTGCCGGGGGGAGGGGAGGCTATTCGAGCCCGACCAGCTCCCTCCCCTTGGGATATTCGATAACCAGGTCGTAGGAAACCCTCTTCTTCTCAGACGGGGCCAGTTCGACCTTCCACACCAGGGTCCCGTCTTCCCTGGTCTCGGCGGGTTTGGGCGCGGCATCTTCAACGGCGACCTTGATCTCGGCGTTCCCCGGCAGCGGCTGCTGGTCCTTGAGGGACACGGTCACGGGGCGCTGCTTGTAGTTCTCAAGCTCCATGGTGACGTGGTAGGTGACGCTGCTGCCGCCGATGATGCCGCCTTTCTTCTTCACCCGCGCCACTTCGCGCTTCACCTTCACCTGGTCGTCACTGCCGAAGTAAAGGTCGAACTCCTCGCCGGAAGCGACCGTCTTCAAATGGCTTTTACCGACGAAGGTCGCGTCGTTGAAGATGCTGGCTTCCCCGGCCAGAAGCGGATAGGGGGTGCGGTTGACCACGGTGGATTTCAGGTAGACCCGGGGGGAGAGCTTGGGCACGGTCACATATTCGGCGGCGACGGGAACGGTCTCGGAGGCGATGACGCTGACCGAACGGGTACCGTCGGTTGGCACGTCCATCGGCTGCGCCACCTGGAACTGGACCGAGGTCTGCCCCTGGGCGACGTCGGCGGGGACGAACCCCGCCGGTTCCATGCGATCCTCGGCGGGGGCGGCACCATAGCCTTTTTCCGGGGGCGCAGGCGCGGCCGCGGGCGCCGCCATCTCCATTTTGCTGCGGCTTAAATACGGCATGGGGCGCGGAGGCTCGAAAAATGAGACGCGCCAGGGGGAGAGCTCGGGTGCGCCGCCGCCGGAGGCTGGGCTCGCGGTGGAGAGGGTCAGTTTCACCTGCGGCCAGTCCTCGCCGGTCTTTTGCCAGACCTGGGCGCGATAGGTGAGGGCGGCGTCCTTTCCGTCCGGCGCGAGCCTCACGTCGTAGGCGGGGACCCAGCTCGCCTGGGGGACGAGGTAGCTCAGGTCGAGGTCGAACCTCATGTCCCGCTCCGCCTCGATGGCCACCTGTACCGAGCGCACCTCCTTCATGGCCTCGCTACGGTACTGCTCCAGCTCCTTCTTGAGCGCGGCGATCTTTTCCAGGAGCGGCTTCCTGGCCCCTTCCGCGTCGTAGAGTTCCTCCTCGATCTTGCCGGTGTTGTCACCGACGAAGCGCACCGCCTCGTTCAGTTCGGCGGAGGTGGGCTTGCCGGCGGAGAGTTCCTTGGAGATCCTTTCCCCCCAGCCGACGCGAATGGAGTCCACGAAGGCACGCTGGGCAGAGAGGGCCTTGCGGCGTGCCTCGATACCTTCCACCTTCCGGTTCAGCCGGGTGATCTCGTCCTCGAGTTCGCGCACGCGCTGGTCCTTGCTGCGATCGAGGAAGACGTTCTTGACCGTGATCCCCGCGATGCGGGCGCGCCCGGCCCCTCTCCCCTCGGCGCGCAGCGATTCCTCCGCCATGAGCTGGGGCATGTTCTCGAGCGTCACCAGGTTGGCGCCCGCCTTGAGGGGGATGCTCGCCCGGCGGGTCACCTGCGCGCTGTCGGAAAAGACCGTCACGGCGGTGATCCGCGACGAAGCGGTCTGGCTGGTGGTCTCGGCCGCGAACGCGAGCGAAGAGCCAAGGAGCAGCAACAGGGAAAGTGGTAAAGTCATGATTTTCATGGGTACCTCGGCGTTGTTGTTCAGCCCTTTTTCTTTGATGCGTAGCTGTAGTACTTGAGCTTGATGTTTTCCCACATCACCAGACGTTCGCCCAGCATGGTCATGACGCGTACCTCGCCATCCTGGGAAATGACGAAGCCGAGACTGCCCGGGTTCTGCCAGCAGTACCGCATCATCGACCTGTGCCGGGTCCCGAAGTGGTTGTAGCTGACGGGGCGCAGCTTGGCTTCGCTCCCCATCCGGTCCGTGGCGATGAAGACCTGGTCCGGCTCCCGCCAATTCTTGATCTCGACGCCGTAGCCGCGCACCACCAGGTTGGGGTCCATGACCACCAAACCGTCCACCCGCGTCAGCAGGGCGATGAACCAGATCACGCCGTCGATCTCGTTCTTGTTGGCGCGCAGTTCCTTTTCCAGGCGCCGCAACTGCTGGAACTGATCCGTGGACAGTTCTTTCGGGCGGGATTCGCCGGGCCCGAGCAGGAGCTGCTCCAGGTAATCCGACTTGATCTTGGTGACCGCGTTGGACTGCAGCGAGGTGGGGAGCCTGTCGTAGTTGATGCCGTACTTTACGTTCAAGTCGTCCGGGGTGATCCGCGGCGAAATCAGGAGGGCGCCGCCGTTTTTGATCTTCTGGATCCGGAGCAGAATCCGGCACAGGACCGATATCCACTGCTGGGCGTGCAGCTCGTCGCCGGCTCCCTGCCGTTCATAGATGTCGTCCGGAATGTGGCCGCGCACCCCCTCGAGGAAACGGTCGATGCCGGACGCGAGGAGGTCCCGCACCGGGCCCGCGCGGAAGAGGTCGAGGGAGTGGCGGATCAACTCGTTCACCCTCAGTTCCGCAACCTTCTCGTAGCGCATGTAGACCACGATGATGCCGATCCCCTCCACGCTCGCCTGGAAGACGCCGGGGCGCTCGACCTCGACCTCGGCGCTGCGGTTGAGGAACTTGTGGAAGCGGTTTTGCTGGTCGACCAGTCCCCAGATGTAGAGCTGGCCCAGCTGGTCGGGCCAGATCACGAAGGAGGAGGTGCGCAGGTCGGTGGATTTGGCGATCTTCACCACGTTGGAGACGGTGAAGGGGATCGGGTCGGCGAACGGGATGTAGCTCCAGCGGTCCCGGGCGGGATTGCGCGGAGGCTTCGGGTCGGGCTGGCTCGGGTCGAGGAATACCATGTGGAACAGCACCGGCTCCGACTCCTCGGTGCGGAGGCTGGAGTAGTACATGGTCTCCATGAGTTCGGCTATGATCTCGTCGCCCGGCACTGCGGCTTTGCGCTTGCGCAGTTCGGCACAGACGAATTCGGCGAGATGGCGCGGGGTCTTGTTCTTGATCGGCATGGCCGGTGGCAGCCCTCGTGTTATGTGTGTTACGGCGTGGGATATTGGGCGAGCTCCAGCAGGATCCCTTCCGGCCCATGAAAGTAGATCAGCTTCTTCCCTGTCTTTTGCCAGACCTGCACCTCGCCGATGAACTCGACGCCATGGTCGCGCAGTCGCGTCACCTCGGCTTCGATGTCGGTCACCGCGAACGCCAGGTGGCGCAGGCCGATCCGGTTGGCGATGCCGGTCCCGGCGTCAGCGGCCCCGCCCGCATCGAATTGCAGTAATTCGATGGAAAGGTCCGATCCGGGATGGTGCAGGGCCGTGAACCTCCCCCCAGCGCAGCGTACACCGGTCAGTTTCTCGAGGAAGTCCGTGTCGAGCTGGGAACTGATGCCGGGGGTGAATCCGAGGAGCGCGAAGAAGGCGGTGGCCGCTTCGAGGTCGCGGACCACGATGTTGAGATGATCGATGCGAGTTATCATGGTGACCTTGTCGGCCGCCGGCTCTGCGGCGGCGGGAGTGGATTGATGACCTGCGGACAAGGGAGGGATATGAAACCTCACCCTGACCCACTCCCGGAGGGAGAGGGGATTATGCGCGCCGTGGCGGCGGTTGGCCGACCCGGGGTGTTAATGAGGATAACAACCTTTCCGCGTTTCGCAACGGGGGCTGTCACCGCGTTGCCTGGCCAGTTGCCATAGCAAATGACCGGCCCGTTGCCAGCTCTCCCCCCGGACCGGGAGAGGGGGGGCGGCATTGCAGCATCCTGACCGGACAAAGCTGGCGCGGCCCTGCTTTCCATGTGCTCCGGCTCACCCGGGACTCACTTTCTATAGCGCGTCCGTGACGGCAAGTCAATGAGAATGGCCTCAGCTCTTGAGGCCGGGCGCCGTGTGGCCGATGAGTAGGGGGAATGTAAAGGGATCTCACCTGCTGAATGAGGGTAATGGCCTGAATTCGCTTCAACTTTTCTTTACTCTAGTAGTATGGTGGGCAATGGCATGATTTTTGTTGACTGTTTTGGTTAGTTTCCGTATGGTGGCTAAAATCGCACAGCGTCATGATGTATTCATTTACTGCCGGGGGGAGTTGTAACACCCATGAGGATAGATCAGAAGAAAATACGGGAACTTGTCGCCCGGACCTCCCCATATTCGCACGACCAATTGCGGCGGGAGGAAAACGTCTTCTACGTGGGGGGGGAGCTCCCCGAACGGCAAACGGCAGAGACGCTCTACGATAGCCATTTTCAGAGCAACGCAGCCCTCTTTCACCTCACCTTCGGCGACGAGGAAAGATTTGCCAATGCCGAGAACCTCGCCCGGATGATCAAGAAGAACTTCAACGCCCACCTGGTGGGGAGGCTGGATTTCTGCCCCTCTCTCAACCTGGTTCAGCGTGCCTACGCCGCCGGTGTCGACATTGTCGACATCCCGCTGCACGCCTGTGACCGCGCGCGCTCCGCCGGGCACGGGTGGCAGATGGAGGATCGCCTGCGTTCTCTGGATCACGCACGTGCCGTCTTCCCACGGTGGTCCGTCGTATCGTCGCTCGACGCGGGGAGTGAGCCGGCGGGGTCCACGGTGGAAGGCATCGATCTCCTGCTCAAACGGGACATCGTACCGCTGGTCGAGCTTTCCGAGGAAGCAGCGGGGGTGCCGCCCGAGCAGTTGACCAGGATCTTCAACCACCTTCAGCGTGGGTGGCAGCAGAACAGGGTGGTGCTCAAACCGCTGCTGCCGCTGGTTTTCTGATCTCCCCCTTCGTGCCCGCCGCACCCAAAGGAATCCTGCGCGGTTTCATCGACAGCATCGAGGACCGCAGGCTTTTGGCCAGTTCCGATCTAAGGCGCTTGCTGCGCGTGAAAGAAGTGGCAGAATCATACGAATCTTCCGGCCTCTAATTAGGGGCCTTGTCACTGAAGCCTAACAACGAGGGCACCCGCCGCAGATGGAATCAAAGCATTTCCTGGACAAACCGCTAAAGATCGACAACCGTCCCCTGTGGCTCATCGTGCTGGACCGCACCGCGCGTTACCAGGTGATGGCCGCCGTCGCCCTGGTGATCGGCTTCCTGATCCGCCTGACGCCCCCCGACGGGCTTTCCGTCGAAGGGTACCGCTCGCTGGTCCTTTTCGGGGCCACCGTTTTTTTCTGGATTTCGGGGCTTCTTCCCATCGCGGTCACCGCGCTCCTCTCCATGGTGATGCTGCCGCTTCTGGGCATCATGGATGCCAAGAAAACCTACTCGATGTTCGGCAACGAGTCGGTCTTCTTCATCCTGGGCGCCTTCATCCTCGCCGCCGCCCTCACCGCGACCGGCATCTCTGCCCGCATCGCACGCGCCATGCTGGCCAGGTTCGGCAGGACGCCGGCCCGGCTTGCCCTGACGGTCTTCCTGTTGTCCGCCTTTCTCTCCTTCGTGATGAGCGAACACGCCGTGGCGGCCATGCTGTTCCCGGTGGTGACCGAACTGGCGACCGCCTTGAGGCTGGAGAAGGGGAAGAGCAGTTTCGGCCGCCTGCTGTTCATGTCCATGGCATGGGGGTGCATCATCGGCGGCATCGCCACCTTCCTGGGGGGGGCGCGGGCGCCGCTTGCGGCGGGGCTGCTCAGGGAGGCGACCGGGCTTCACTTCTCCTTCATCGAGTGGTCCACCGCCGCCTGCATGATCGTGTTGCCGCTGCTGGTTCTCGGGTTCGCCATCCTGCTCCGGTTCTTTCCCCCCGACATCGACGACGTTGAAGTGGGGCTTAAATTCCTCAACGGCAAGCGTCTGGAAATGGGGAAGATCAGCTACGACGAGATTCTCACCGCCCTGGTCATGATCGCCACCGTCGGGTGCTGGATGTTCCTGGGGGAGAAGACCGGGCTCGCCGCCATCGCCATCCTGGGGGCCGCCGCGTTGTTCACCTTCAAGGTCATTTCCTGGCAGATGATCGAGGAGTACGTCAACTGGGGCATCATCCTGATGTACGGCGGCACCATCGCCCTCGCCTCCGCCCTGGAGAAGACCGGCGCGGCGGTGTGGGTGGTGAAAAAAGGGATGGGTGATCACGCGCACGCGCCGCTGGCCGTGATTGCGGTCATCTCGCTGGTGGCCATCCTGGTCACCGAGTGCATCAGCCACGCGGCGGTGGTCGCGATCCTGATGCCGGTCGGGATGGGGCTGTGCCAGACCACGGGGATGGACCCCAAGGTGATGACGCTCTCCATCGCGCTTCCGGCGGGTCTTGCCTACTGCCTCCCCATGGGGACCCCGGCCACCGCCATCGCCTATGCCTCTGGGTACCTGAAAAGCCGCGACATCATCGTGGCCGGCGCCGTGGTCATGGCCATCTCGTGGCTGCTGTTCATGGGAAGCGTGGTGTTCGTCTGGCCCGTGCTCGGGCTGAAGATATAAAAGAGGAAAGCATGATATCCAAGAAAACGAAATACGGCCTCAAGGCCTTGATTTACCTGGCGCGCAAGTACGACCAGGGGCCGATTCTGATCGCGGACCTGGCCCGGGACGAAAACATCCCCAAGAAGTTCCTGGAAAATATCCTGCTCAACCTTAAGAACAGCGGCATCCTGCAGAGCCGGAAGGGGAGGGGCGGGGGGTACTACCTGGGGCGGCCGCCGCAGAAGGTAACCTTCGGGCAGGCGATCAGGATCATGGAAGGCCCGCTGGCGCCGGTCCCCTGTGTTAGCGAAATGGCCTACGCCAGGTGCACCGAGTGCGGCAACGAGGCGACCTGCGGCATCAGGCTGGTCATGAAGGACGTACGTGACGAGATGGCGCGCATTCTGGACGGGACGTCGCTCGCCGATGTCCTGAGGAAGATCGACGAGGCCGGCGCGCGGCAGGAAGACGTGCTCGATTTCTGCATCTGATCCCGAGGCAGGCGTTTTACACTGGCCAGCCAACACCCTTCGCCCACATCCCCTCTCCCCCTGGGAGAGGGTCAGGGTGAGGGCCTTGCCATTGGCAACGATACAGCAGCAGGCAGCACCCCTCACCCGGCCTTTGGCCACCCTCTCCCAGAGGGAGAGGGGATGTACCGGGAGAGGGGGAGGGTGAGGGCCTTGCCACGGGCAACGTAACAGCAGCGAGCAGCACCCTCACCCGGCCTTTGGCCACCCTCTCCCAGGGGGAGAGGGGAGGTACCGGGGGAAGGGGAGGGCGTTGCCATGGGCAACGATACAGCAGCGGGCAGCACCCCTCACCCGGCCTTTAGCCACCCTCTCCCAGGGGGAGAGGGGATGTACCGGGAGAGGGGATGTAACGGGCAATATGGGCTCATTGCGAGAGGCGGTGTTATGAAGTACGACGTGGTCGGGCTGGGCGTCTGCACGATGGATCTGCTCATGGTGGTGGATGAACTGCCGGGAGGGGAACTGGTGCAGCGGGCTCATGCCTCGGCACTGGCGGGGGGAGGGCCGGTGGCAACCGCGCTGGTCGCCCTGGCGCGCTTGGGGGCGCGCGCCGCGATGCTCGACCTGGTCGGCGGCGACCTCATCGGCCGGATGATCCTGACCGAGCTCGGCGCGGAAGGGGTGGACACGGCGGGCATGGTGATCGACGCCGGAAGCACATCTTCACAGGCGAGCGTACTGGTCCGGAAAGGTGACGGTGCCCGCGCCATCGCCTTTGCGCCGGGATCCTCCGGTGAACTTTCCCCTCGCATGATGAACGAGACGATGATCCGGTCTGCCAGGATCCTGCACCTGAACGGGCGGCACTGGCAGGCCTGCCTGGCGGCTGCCCGGGTTGCGCGTGATGCCGGGGTGCTGGTCTCCTTCGACGGGGGCTCGCACAGGTTCCGGCCGGAGCACCGCGAGCTGTTACCTCTGGTGGATATCTGCATCGTCGCGCAGGAGTACGCCGCGAGTTGCACCGGGAATTCCTCGCCGGAAGTGGCCGCCGAGGCGCTCCTTGGCTACGGCCCGCAACTGGTCGCGGTCACTTCCGGGACGCTGGGGAGTTTCATCCTTTCATACGGGGGCGAGGCGTTCCATCAGCCCGCATATGAGATGGAGGGGGTGGTTGATACCACCGGCGCCGGTGACGCCTACCATGGAGGTTTTCTCTTCGCCGTGGCCCGCGGACTCTCCCTCGAGGATTCGGCCCGCTACGCCTCCGCTGCGGGCGCCCTCAACACCCGCGCCCTCGGCGGCCGGGCCGCACTCCCCACCCTGGCGGAGCTGGAATCGTTCATCGCCGCCCGAGGCTAGCGCCTCCCCGGCGCCGGCCGCTGTCCCGCCCAGATACTCCACAAAACCAGCACCCCACCAACGATCTGCAGGGGCGTGAGGCTCTGCCCCAGCACCAGGAAACCCAGGGCCGTGGCCATCACCGGGCTCAACAACCCCAGCAGCGAGACGGCGGACGGCTGCAGCCGCCGGATCCCCCAGAAAAAAATCATGTAGGTGATGCCGGTGCCGAAGATGCCCAGGTAGGCGTAGCCGATCACGTTTTTGACGGTGAGACCGGTGATGGGCTCCTCGAAGAACAGCGCGAAGGGGAGCAGAAACAGGCCGCCGAAGACCAGCTGCCAGCCGGTAAAGGCCGCTATGGGGAGGGGCGTCGCCGCCCACCGCTTGGTGAGAACCGTGCCCAGGGCCATGCACCCCGCCCCGGCAAACGCCGCCGCGAGGCCGATGGCGTCGAGCCGGGCGGCCGGGGTGAGCACCAGCAGGGCCACGCCGACCACGCCGGTGCCGGCAGCGATCCAGGCCAGCCGCGTAGGGGTGCTTCCCAGGAGCGGTCTGGCGAGCACGATGACCGCCAACGGCTGGGTCGCGATCACGGTGGCCGCCACGCCGCCGGGAAGCCGGTAGGCGGCGATGAAGAGCAGCGCCTGGAACACCCCGATGTTCAAGAGCCCCAGAAACACCAGCCGCCCCCACCACTCCCCCCACGGCGCGCGCCGCTGCAGGGCGATCATGATCAGACCGATCGGGAGCACGCGCAGCAACGCCGCAGTGAGCGGGTGGTTTGGGGGGAGCAACTGGGTGGTCACGATGTAGGTGCTTCCCCAGATGCAGGGGGCGATCGCCGTGACGAGGGAGGTGCGCAGCAGGTGCCGGTTCTGGTCTGTGGTCATGCCCTGTCCACCCTGATGTGTCGCCGGTTTGGTCAGATGAACTCCTCGAAGTAGTCGAGATCCTTGTGGAAGGTCTCCTGCAGCCGGGACAGGGAGAAGAGCGCGATGACCAGGGTGAGGACCCCGACCACGATGGCCCCGGTTTCGATGCCGAGGCTCTTGCGCGCCACCTGGAACAGCATGGTGATGGGTATGGTCATGCCGCGCACGAAATTGGGGACCGAGGTGGCGACGGTGGCGCGCAGGTTGGTGCCGAACTGCTCCGCCGCGACGGTGACGAAGATGGCCCAGTAACCGATGCCGAAGCCGAGCAGGCAGCAGATGGCGTAAAAGACGCCGGCGCTCACCCCGGCGGCGGAGAAGTAGACCCCCACGGCGGCGACCGTGATCAGCAGGAACAGGAAAACCACCTTCTTACGGCTTTGCAGGAGCTGGCTCAAGACCCCGCTCGCCAGGTCTCCCCCCACGAGCCCCAGGTAGCAGTACATGACGGCGTTGCCGGCGCTCACGCTCCCCTGCACGTTGAGGACCTTGGCGAACTCCGGCGAGAAGGTGATCAGCACGCCGACCACGAACCAGGAGGGGAGGCCGATGAGGATCGAGTGCAGGAAGCGCCCGGAACGGTCGCGCGAGGTGAACAGGGCCAGGAAGTTCCCCTTGGACATCTCCCTGGATTCCATCCCCTTGAACATCCCGGATTCGGCCACGCTGAGCCTGAGCACGAGGAGCATCAGCCCCAGCACCCCGCCGATGACGAAGGCGGTGCGCCAGTCGAACTGCTTGGCCACGAAGTTGGCCAGGATCGCGCCTGAGACGCCGACCGTGGCGACGATCATGGTGCCGTACCCCCTGATGGAGCGGTGCAGCACCTCGGACACCAGCGTGATCCCGGCGCCGAGCTCTCCGGCCAGCCCGACTCCCGCCAGGAAGCGGAGCGCGGCGTAGGCCTCGATGGAGTGCACGGTGGCGTTGGCGAGGTTCGCCAGCGAATAGATGAAGATCGACCCGAACATGATCTTCAGCCGCCCCTTGCGGTCACCGAGGATCCCCCAGAGGATGCCCCCCAAAAGCATCCCGGCCATCTGCATGTTGAGCAGGAAGACCCCCTGGTCGATCAGCTCCTGCCCGGCCAGTCCGATCCCCTTCAGGCTCGGCACCCGGACGATGCTGAACAGCACCAGGTCGTAGATGTCGACAAAATACCCCAGCGCCGCCACGATGACCGGGAGGCCCAGCACCTGCCGCAGCGTAGTTGCGCTATGTTGGCTCGTTGATGTCATGCTCGTCTCCAGAGTTGAATTAAGGCGCTGGGCAGGGAGTCTCGGCGGCGTCGGGGAGGGTGGCGAGCGGTTGCAGGCCGAGGGCCGTCGCGGCACCCGCCTGTTCGGGCGGGATCTCGAAGACGGCGATGCGCCCGTCGGGTGCGCCGCACACCGCCGCGTGCATCCTGCCATCCACGCCGCAGGCGGTCCGGTTGACGGCGATGCCGGCCTTGCGCAGTTCCTGGGCAAGTTCCGCCGGGCTGCTGCCGCCGCCGGTGCATTGCAGAGAGCCGAGAGTCCGGTAGTAGCGCGCGCCGGTAGCGGGCGGGCCCTTCAGGCGGCATGTACAACCCGCCAGCGCAGTGCAGGCAACGAGCACGGCCGTGGCACCTGCTCCCTTACGGTGAATGCGCATGAGAACCTCCATGGGACAGCCTTAAGAATTTGGTCTTAATACACCTGTCGCTGCTTCAAAGTCAATGAGAATAGCTGGCTAGTTGGGCGGTAGTTGACGGCGATGGGAGTGATGGGAGTGATGGGAGTGATGGGAGTGATGGGAGTGATGGGAGTGATGGGAGTGATGGGAGTGATGGGAGTGATGGGAGTGATGCCTGGTGCGGCAGGGGCTGGCCCGGGCTGGAAAGCGGGATCAGGTCTTTGAGTCGGTTTCGGTGGTGCTTAGCGCGGTGCAGCTCCCTATGACGCGGTCGCGACCCTTTTCCTTGGCCTCGTACAGCGCCTCGTCCGCCGTGGCGAGCAACTGTTGGATGGTGTCGCCGTCGGACGGGAAGACCGAGATCCCGGCCGAGATGGTGATGTGCCCCAGGTGCTGTCTTCCCATGACCAGCTGCAGCTCCTTGACCGAACTCCTGATGCGGTTGCAGATCTCAAGGGCGGTGTCGCAGTCCGCCTCGGGAAGTATCAGGGTGAACTCCTCGCCTCCGAAGCGGCAGGCGATGTCGCTGTCGCGGACGTTTTTCTGCAGCACCTGGCCAACTTCCTTCAGCACATGGTCGCCCGCCTCGTGTCCGAAGGTGTCGTTGAAATTCTTGAAATGGTCCACGTCCAGCATGACCACGCTGAGCGGCTGCCTGGTCCTGGTCGCGCGGCTGATCTCCCGCAGCAGCGACTCTTCCATGTGGCGCCTGTTCAACAGGCCTGTCAGAGGGTCGCGGATGGAAAGCTCGCGCAACTGTTCACGCAGTTGCAGGCTCCGGACCGCCAACGCCACCTGTTCCGCGAACGCCCCGGCTTTCAGCCGTTTTCTCTCCAGGAACTCCTCGTCCGTTCCCTGCGGTAGCCCAAGGTCCAGAGAGAGCGTCCCCAACGTCTCGTGGTGCGCGGCCAGCGGGATGCACAGGTGCGCCCTCGAGCCACCCACCTCGACATGCTGACACTGGACGTCAGACGCAGCCGCGCTCAGGTGGGTCTGGCCGAGCCTCATGGCCCAGCACTGGTCAGGGTTGAACGGCTTGCGGTCCGCCCCCCCCCAGGTCGCCGCGTCGGTCATCAGCGTCCTTGACGGGTTGAGCAAGTAGATCCCGCCGGGGTCCTTGGGGAAGAACTTCTCCCCGTAGCAGGAGAGGATGCCGCGCGCCTCCTCGAAATCGGCGCACGATTGCAGCAGTTGCGTCATGCTGCTCAGGTCGGAGATGTCCCTGTTGGCAGCTTGCAGGTGTCCGGCGGCGATGATGTGGCTGCGTGATTCGTGGCGCGCGATGTAGTAACTGAGGCTCAGCAGGATGATGGCGATCAGGATACCGGAGAGGACCACCACGGTCAGGATCAGGAGGGTGGTGCGTTCGCGGGCGCGCCGCTCGCTCAGCAGGGTCTTCTCGTGGCTCTTGATCTCGTCGATCCCGGTCCGGACCGCGGTCATGAGGGACGTTCCCTCTTCGGTCAGTTGGGCCTGCTCGGGGCCGCGGAACCCCATTCTGTCGTAGTGGGAAATGGAGAGCTTGAAGACGGCGATCTTGCGCTGCATCAGTTCGTCAAGTCTGGCAAGCCGCCGTTGCTGGCTCTGGTTGTCGACGGTCAGTTCCTTTACTTCCCTCAGATTCTCCTGCGCGCTCTGGGCGAAAATCTCGCAGCGCGATTTCTGTTGCACGTTTCCGGTGAGAATATAACCGCGCCTGCTGCTTTCGGCCTGAAGCATGGAATTGTTCAGGTTGTCGACGGCCATGATGACGTCGTAGGTATGCTGAGTCAGCACGTTGGTCTTGGCCAGTTCGGTCCTGATGAAATATGACAGAAAGAGCATCACAGTCAGCAGCAGCAATGCGGCCGAGAACGTGATGTCGATGGTTCTGAGACGTTTGTGAGAGTGGTTGAGGTAACTCACCTTGTGCCTCGTGCCGAGTCAAATTGGGAACATCATGATTATATGCTATGGCGGGAGAATGGGAAGAAGGGATGCTGAAAGGGATGACATGGTGTTGTCGACGAGCTAGGAGCCGGTCCGCAACAGCGCGAGGAGTTCCTCCACACTAACCTTGCCGGAGAGATCGCTTTCATCGAGCAGGCTGTCCGCGAGCCCGCGCTTTTGCTGGTGCAGGGCGACGATCTTCTCCTCGATGGTCCCCTTGGCGACCAGACGGTAGATGGTCACGGGGCGCTGCTGTCCGATGCGGTGGGCCCGGTCCGACGCCTGGTCCTCGACTGCGGGGTTCCACCAGGGATCCATGTGGATCACGTAGTCGGCGGCGGTAAGGTTGAGCCCCACGCCGCCGGCCTTCAGGCTGATCAGGAAGAGGTCCCCCGCGCCGGACTGGAAGGCGTCCACCCGTACTTTACGCTCCGGTGCCGGGGTGCTGCCGTCCAGGTACTGGTAGGGGATGCCGGCGCGATCGAGGTAGTTGCGGATGATCTCCAGGTGCCCCACGAACTGGCTGAAGACCAGCGCCTTGTGGCGGTTCTCCCTCAACTCGTCGACGATCCCGGCGAAGGCGGCCAGCTTCGAGCTCGGTATCGCGCTGTCCGGGAGCACCAGGCGCGGGTTGCAGCAGGCGCGGCGCAGCCTCATGATCTCGGCCAGGATCTTCAGGTGCAGTTCGCCTTTGCCTTCCACCTTGTCGACGCCGGCCAGGTTGTCCAGGGCGCTCTTCCTGATCGCCTCGTAGAGCGCGGCCTCCTCCATCCCGAGCTCCACCGGTATGGTGATTTCGGTTCTCGGGGGAAGCTCCTCGAGCACCTGGTTCTTGGTACGCCGCAGGATGAAAGGCTGGATCAGCCTCTTCAGGCGCTGGCGCGCCTTCTTGTCCTCGCTTTTCTCGATGGGGGCGGCGTACCTCACGTTGAACTGTTTGAGCGAGCCGAGCAGCCCCGGGTTGATGAAGCGGAACACGTTCCAGAGTTCCCCCAGGTGGTTCTCGATGGGCGTTCCCGTCGCCACCATCTTGAACCTCCCCTGGAGCTTCATGGCGGCCTGGCTCCTCTTGGTGGCCATGTTCTTGATGGCCTGTGCCTCGTCCAGGACGACGGCCTGCCAAGGCACCGCCTCCAAAAGCTCGGCGTCCTGCTGCAGCAGTCCGTAGCTGCAGATGACCAGGTCCAGCGGCTGCAACCCCTGCAGCAGTTCGGATCGCTTGGGCCCGCCGTAGACGATGCAGTTCAGCGTGGGGGCGAAACGCGCCGCCTCGCTGTCCCAGTTCAGGCAGACCGAGGTGGGCGCGACCACCAAGGATGGGCCTTGCGGCGCCATGCTGAGGATCTGGGCCAGCGCCTGGACCGTCTTTCCCAGCCCCATGTCGTCGGCGAGGCAGGCGCCCACGCCCCAGTAGGCAAGGCGGTTGAGCCAGTTGAAGCCCTCCACCTGGTAGCCGCGCAGTTCCGCCTGCAAGGTGGCCGGCAACTGCGGCCGAAACGATTCCGTCTCGCGTATCCGTTGCACCTGGTCACGCCAGTAGCGGTCGGCTTGGAATTCGCCCGCCGCTGCGGTGAAATCCTCGAACAGGGACGAGGCGAGGGGATGGAAGCGGAAGGCGGCGCCGCTTGGGTCCGCGCAGGCGGTCAAGTCGTCCAGATAGCGTCGCAGTTGCGAGGAGAGGGCGAGGAATTCGCCGTCGCCCAGTTCCACGAAACGTCCCTGCGCGTTGCGGGCGAGATCCACCAACTGGCGCAGATCGAGCGCCAGCCCCTCGTTGATCTTCACCTCTCCCTCGATCTCGAAATAGTCCTTGGCCTGTCTCACGGAAAGCTTGCACTGTCCGGGGGTAACCGTCTGTTTTATCTTGAAGCGCGCCCCCTGCGGCCAGGAGACCCGGATCGTCTCCCCAAGCGACTGCAACTGCAGCAAGAGCTCCAGCGCGCTCTCGGTCCCGGGGACCAGCCACTCTCCCTCGTTCTCGTCGCTCTCCGCCAGCGCGGTCAACGGTGAGAGGGCAGCAGCGGCGCGCTCCTCCTCGAGCTTCAGGTCCCGCTTGCACTGCAGCCGTTTCCCGTCGACCTCGGCGAGGACGGTCTCGCCACCGGTGCCGGGGCGGAAGTAGGGGCCGGCATCGGAGAAGGGGCGCACCAGGATCTGCAGCCGTAACCCTGCCTGGTAGGGAAGCAGGTGGAAGTGCGGGGTGGCATCGCCGCTTACCTGCCCGGTCGATTCGATGCCGACGTCCGAGTGGACGGTGAGAACCGATGCCAGGGAGTTGATCGCCGCCAGTGCCTGGTCCTTGGCCCGTACCGGCACCCTGAGACCGGCGCCGATGATGGCCGCGATCTTCTTGTACTCGTTTTTGGCCTGGTAAACCTTGATGCGGGTCGGCGTCTCTTTCTGGAGGTAGAGCTTTTGATCCTGCTGGAAAGGGGGGAAGAGCTGCAGTTGCAGGAACTCCCCCTGGGTGGTGAGTTGCAGTTCCGGTTCGCCATGCACCAGCTCCAGGCGCACCGACGCGGCGGCATCCAGGTAAACGTGCGGGTGACCGATCATGAGCGGCACCGCCTGGTCCTGGTCCAGCTGGTAGCTTTCGCGGCCGTAGTAGCCGGTGCCGCGCTCCTTCTTGATGCAGCCGCAGATGAGCAGGTCCTGCGGGGTGAGATAATCGAGGCTCTCGGTCTCTTCCACCAGCCGCTTGAGCGACACGTTGCGTCCGGCGCTCCACTTGCCGCTGGGCCCCTGCTTCTGTTCCCTGGGGGTGATCTGGAAGAAGCCGCGCAGCTCTTCGAAATGCCAGATCAGGCGCGACTGCGGCCCTTCCGCGTCGACGGCGTCGTCGGCGTTCAGGCGCAAGAGGGCGGAGATCGCACTTTGCCAGGACTCGACCGGGGCGAGGGAGTCACAAAGAGGAATCCGTGCCGCTGCAGTCGAGGGCGCCGCGCCAGGGGAGGGTTCCGCCGCGCCGGCCTGCTCGATCTCGCGGGCGAGCCAGAGCTGGCCGGCATCCTTCAGCCGCTGCACCAGGGCGCCCAGCTTGCGCGCCTCCGCCGGGCGTTTGTCGCTGGCGCACCAGTACAGCGCCATCAGCCGGAACAGGGCGTGCAGCGGACTTTGCGGGGAGCGCTGCAGCGACGCCTCCTGTAACTCCTTGCTGCTGCGTCCGCCTTGCCGTTCCGCGATCACGCCGTGCAGGACGTGGTACACCTCCTGGTCGGGCCACTCCCGCTTGGCGACGATGAAGCCGCACAGTTCCGCCGCTTCTTCGAGGTGTTTGGGGTGCTCGGTGGCGAGGAGGGCCAGGATGAAAAAGGGGCCGGTGCCGTCGTCCAGGTACGCTTTTCTTTTCCCGGTTTCCTTGCGCAGGGCGGTCAGGGCGGCGCGGAACAGCTCCACGGAGCGGTCGTAGAGGCCACGCTGCAGCGCACAGCAGGCCAGTACGGCGATCTGGGTCGAACTGCAGCGCTCGGCCGCGGCGGCCTCGGCGTCGTCAGCGCGGTCCCGCCATAACAGTTCCAGGCAATAGAGGTCAAGCAGGAACAGCGGGGCATCGGGGCGAGCCGCCAGGTCCGCCAGCACCTGGAAAGGTTCCTGCGCGGGGGTGAGCGCCCCCCGGGCCGAGAGCAGGTGCGCCGCC
Source organism: Geomonas subterranea (assembly GCF_019063845.1). Taxonomy (NCBI): domain Bacteria; kingdom Pseudomonadati; phylum Thermodesulfobacteriota; class Desulfuromonadia; order Geobacterales; family Geobacteraceae; genus Geomonas; species Geomonas subterranea. Next base: position 1,573,636 of record NZ_CP077683.1, on the reverse strand, counting down.
AGGGCGGCCGCCTGCAAGGCCATGGGAAGGGAGCGGAACCAGGTCTCGTCGAAGGGGTGGAAGCAGGCCGCGTCGAGGGGGTGGCAGCGCTGGGCCTCGTAGGGGAACTGGCGCAGGTAGCGCTCCGCCGCTTCCAGGGCGGCGCGGGCGTCCTTGCGGTAGACGCCGATGCGCACGTCGCGCATGGCGTGGGCCGACAGCCGGTAGAAGTTGCTCCCCCAGTTGGAGACCATGGGGATCTCGGCGAGGACGGTGTGGACCAACGTTTCGAAGCGGCCGGCACATATGGCCTGCAGCGTGGCGGCGTGCGCCACCTCGGGGGAGCAGGAGATTCCTTCGCCGCTGTGACGGATCAGGTTCTGGTTCTTCAGCTCCTCTAGCATCTCGGCGAGGACCAGGCCGGTGTAGCTTCGTCCGGGAGGTGCGGGAAGCCCGGTCTTTTTGATGATGTTGAGCAGTACGTGCTTGGAGAGAGGCGCGTGGATGACCGAGAGAAGCTGGACCAGCGCCGACTGTTCAGGGGTGCAGCGGGCCAGGAGGTCACGCGGCTGGGGGTGTGGTGTTCTGGGGTGAGTCACCTATGGACCTCTGCGTGCCGGTTGGAAATGCGCTCCCTCCCGATGGGAGAGGGAGCGCGAAGGGAGGGGAGGGGGGTGCCGTATGGCACCATCTCGCCTGGTGCGGCGCCCTCACCCCCGGCCCCTCTCCCGGCGGGCGAGGGGAGCAGACAGGGCGGGGGACGTGGTTCCCCCGGCTAGTCCCGGTAGCGTTTGACCAGATCGCCGTAAGCGTCGATGCGGCGGTCGCGCAAAAACGGCCAGATGCGGCGCACATCCTCGCTGCGGCGCATGTCGAGATCGACCACCAGGAGTTCCTCCTCCTCGCCGGCGCGAACCAGGAATTCACCCTGCGGGCCGGCCGCGAAGCTGGAGCCCCAGAACTTGATGCCGGCGCCGGCGCCGCTCGGATCGGCCTCGAAGCCGACGCGGTTAACGCTGACCACCGGGATGCCGTTGGCGACGGCATGGGCGCGCTGCACGGTGACCCAGGCGTCCAGTTGGCGCTGCTGCTCGGCCGCCTCGTCCCGCGGGTCCCAGCCGATGGCGGTCGGGTAGATGAGGAGGTCGGCGCCGGCAAGCGCCATCAGGCGCGCCGCTTCCGGATACCACTGGTCCCAGCAGACCAGGACGCCCAGCTTGCCGACCGAGGTCTGGACCGGCTCGAAACCGAGGTCGCCGGGAGTGAAGTAGAACTTCTCGTAGAACGCCGGGTCATCGGGGATGTGCATCTTGCGGTACTTTCCGGCGATGCTGCCGTCTTTCTCCAGCACGACCGCCGTGTTGTGGTACAGCCCCGGCGCGCGGCGCTCGAACAGCGACGTCACGATGACGATGCCGAGTTCGCGGGCGACGGCGCCGAACTGTTCGGTGGAGGGGCCGGGGATGGTCTCGGCGACGTCGAAGCAGGCGGTGTCCTCGGTCTGGCAGAAGTAGCTGCCGGTGTGCAGCTCCTGGAGCACCACGAGCCGCGCTCCCCGCGCGGCGGCCTCGCGGATCCTGTCGATGGTGGCGGCCACCATCTGGTCGCGCCCAGCCTTCAGGGCCTGCTGTACGAGGGCTACTTTCAGTTGGTTCATGTTCTTCTCTCCGTCCTTAATTACCGGTGCTGCTGTCGAGGGGGGCGAATGATTATTCGCCCCTACAGTTGTCCTGTGGGGAGGCGGGTGCAACATTGGCGCTCGTAGGGGGGATAATATTCGCCCTGCTTCCCCTCTACCTGAGTGCGACACCGACCTGTAGGGGCGAATAATCATTCGCCCGGTTTTTCTCCTGCGCAGGCAGGCTGGCAGCGCAATGGGTGCGACCGGCCGCGCTCCTACCTGAGCGTCCCCTTGGGGAGCTGCATGGTCACGCAGTGCAGCGAGCCGTGCTGCAGGATGAGCGGAAGACAGTCGATTCCGATGATCTCGTATCCCGGGAACGCCTCGCCTACCGCGACCAGCGCGGCGGCGTCGTTCTTGTCCTGGTAGGTCGGCACCAGCACGGCGCCGTTGATAACCAGGAAGTTGGCGTAGGTGGCCGGAAGCCTCTGCCCCTCCTCGTCGTACACCGCGCTCGGCCAGGGGAGGGGGATGGCGCGGTACGGCCGGCCGCCCCGGGTGCGGAAGGCGAGGATCTCCTCCTCCATGGCCTTCAGGGCCGGGTAATGCTCGTCCTCCGGGTCATCGCAGCGCACGTAGGCGATGGTGTCGTCGGGGCAGATGCGCGCCAGGGTGTCGACGTGGGAATCGGTGTCGTCGCCGGCCAGGTACCCGTTGGAGAGCCACAGAAACCGGTCGCTGCCGAACAGGCCGTGCAGCTCCTCCTCGAGCTCCTCGCGGGTCAGGTGCGGGTTGCGGTTGTCGTTCATCAGGCACTCCTCGGTGGTGAGGATGGTCCCTTTGCCGTCGCTCTCGATGCTCCCACCCTCGAGGATCAGCCCGACGGTGTCGAGCGGGGCGTTCCATACGCCCTGTCCCTGCAGCGTCTTGTTGATGCGGTTGTCGAGGTCGGAGGGGAACTTGAGGCCCCAGCCGTTGAAGCCGAAGTTGAGCAGCCTCGCGGCGCCCTCCTCCAGCACGGTGATGGGGCCGAAGTCCCTGGCCCAGGTGTCGTTGGTTTCAACCGGGAGGATCCTGACCTGTTCCAGGTCGGCTCCCGCCGCCTGCAGCTCCTCGCGGACCTGGTCGGGATCGTCGGCGGCTATCACGACTCTCTCGAACTGGCTGATGGTGCTTGCGATGGCGGCGAAGACGGGCCGGACCTGGTCCAGGTAGGGGAGCCAGTCGCTGGCTTCGTGCGGCCATGCCATCAGCACGCCGTCCTGGAGTTCCCACTCCGCCGGTAATCTCCTATTCTGAGTCACGTGATCTCCTGCTTTCGGCCGCGCCGCGGCCGGGGTATTGGCGAACGAAAAAAGTAACATAGCGCGCGAAGCCAATCAAGTTAAATGGTTTGAAAGAAAAGGGGGATTGCTTCCTCGAACGGTTCCTGTATGATGCACGCCAGTCAAGCAACAAGCCAGGTACAGGAGCCGAAGCATGTCATACCCCGAGACCGTCAACCTCCCGTTCAACGGTGAGATCATCAGGACCAGGTTCACCCAGATGAAGCCCGACGCCGCGTCCGCGGACGGCCCGGGATACTGGGTGCTGCTGCAGGGGGACACGCTCCTGTTGCGGGAAGGGGATCTGCACCGCGGCGAGCTTCCCGAACCGCTCTCGGATGACGGTCGGGCCTTGCGTTTCGGCGCGTGGGACGGCGCTCCGGTGCGGGTTTTCACCCTCGCCAGGGATGAGGCCGTGCCGCAGGGGCTGCAGGCCGTCTCCTGGACCGAGCTCCCCGACCAGTTGGCGACCCTGTACGGGGTCGCCCGGCAGATCCTCCACTGGGAGAAGTTGAGCCGGCACTGCTCGCGCTGCGGCAGCGGCGACATGACCCGCATCGCCCCCACCTGGGGCAAGCGCTGCGGCGGCTGCGGCCACGAGCATTATCCCCATATCCATCCCTGCGTGATAGTGCTGATCAGGCGCGGAGAGGAATTCCTGCTGGCCCGCAAGCCGGAGTGGGCGGAGGGGCGCTACAGCCTTGTCGCCGGTTTCGTCGATTTCGGCGAGTCACTCGAGGAGTGCGTGGCGCGCGAGGTGTTCGAGGAGACCGGGCTGAAGGTGAGCGACGTCCGCTACGTGGGGAGCCAGAACTGGCCCTTTCCCAGCCAGCTCATGGCCGGGTTCGTGGCGCGCTACGAGTCGGGCGAGATCGCCGTCGAGGAGGACGAACTCGAGGACGCCCGGTGGTTCACCAGGGAGCGCATGCCTCCGGCGCTTCCCCCAAAACGGAGCATCGCCCGCTGGATCATCGACAACTTCGCCCTGGGTGACTCCCTCGGGTGAAAAAAATAATTAAAGTCCCGGGATCTGTGTCCGATATTGTTAATTAACACCCCGGAACACACTCCTGGGTCTCCTTTTTAGGGGGACGGATTCGAGACCGTCCCCCATTTTTTTTGTCCCGCGCCGCTCCTTCTTCGCATCGCTCCCCGCTCCCATAACCCCCCTCAGCCCATACGAATCGTCGTCCTCGTACCGGTCCCGGCGCCGGCTCGCGCGGCTCCTTGTTGATTCCTGCACATGGCGTGGTTGTATTTGGCATCTCTTTCTGCTAACTTGAACGATCCGTTACTGTTCACCCTGCCGGGAGAAGACGACTTGATCGACATCATGGGCATCCCCCTGCTGCGGCACCTCTTCCAGATGCCTGCGGCGGGTATCTACGCGCTCGCGGACAAGGTGCACCTCTTCAACGGCTTCGAGCTGTGCAAGAGGAAACCTGTCTGCGGGGTGAGCTGGCAAAAGGACGGCAACGTCCTCGAGGTCGAGCTCCGCGATGCGGATGTCTCCTGCCGTGTCTCTCTCTCCCTGGCACAGGGCGAATTCTCCAGCGCCTGCGACTGCGGCGCCTGGAGCCCCCACGGCCGTTGCCCCCACCTGGTCGCCGCCCTCGCCACCCTGAAAAAAGCCCTCGCTCCCGCGTCCTTTCCGATGTTGCAACTCCCCCACGATTACCTGCAGGGGATTCGCGCCACCCTCGCCGCCGCGCCGGTGCAGTGCGCCCCGGACGAGGAGGGGGCGCCGGTGACCGAGAGCGGCTATGCCCTGGTGCTGGACCGGCAGCAGGGGACGCTGCGCATGCGCCTCATGCTGGACCAGGTCCCTGTCGCCCTGTACGACGTGGCGCTTCCCGCCTCGATCCGCGAGTTCCTGCGGTTGCTCAACTCTTCGGCGCTGCGCGGCCGCTGTATCGAGGAATTCCTCTCCCGTTTCCGTGGCAGGTTCCCCATCGTGTACCTCGCCCCGAACGCCCCGCTGCCGCTGTACTTCGACCCGTCGCTGCAGCGCACGGTGTTGCTGCACCTCGACCTGCACCAGGATGAGGTCACGGCCAGGCTCTCGCTGGAGGATGGCGCCACCTTCGAGGGAGAGGAATCTTTCATCCACCAGGGGTACTATTTCGACCTCGCGCGCGGCGTCATCCAGAAGGTCGACGATACAGCCTCCCTCCTCCACGCGGCTCTCGCCCAGCGGCTGGCACAGCAGGGGGTGGTCCCGTCTGCGGATGATGACGGCACGCTCCGGTTCCCCGCCTCCGGCTTCAACGCCGTTCACTTCGATCTCGGCGGCGGCAGTGATGAAGAGCTCACCCGCCGGGTGGTCGTTTCCCGGTCCGGCGCACCGGTTCTCCCCGCGCCGGTGGAGCCGCGCTACCGGCTGAACATCGTTGACCTTTCCGACCCCTCGTCGCTTGCCGCGGAGGGGGTCGCCGGGGGAATCATCTTCCCCCTTTCCCCCACGGCCTTCCGTTTCTTCAACGCCGCCGGACGCGCGTCATTCCCGCAGCCGCTCAAGGCGAAGAAACGGGTGGCGGCCATCATAAGGGCCTGTTTCGCGGCGCTGGGAGCCGCCACCCTGGGCGATCGGGACCGGGTGGTGCGCCAGGCGCTGGAAGGGGCCGAGTTCTACAAACGCGGGGTGAAATCCGAGGCGCGCGCGGTGATCACGGAATTCACCCAGGAGGTGTCGCGGCCGACCACGATGCTGCAGCTCTCGGAAGAGGGGGAATGGCTTTCGGTGGCCGTCGCCGTCGAGCGCCAGGGGAGACTGCTGGAGCTTCTGGCGGGGCACCTGGGCTTCGACGTATTCTGGCAGGCCGGGGAGGCGGGGGGCTTTTCTGTTGAACGAAAGACCCTGATGCGCCAGCTCTCGGAACTGAAGAGCGCCCTCGCCGCCGAAGGTTTCGCCCTGGCCCTGGCCGGGGAAGACCTGCAGACCGCCTCCTGGACCTTCACGCTGGACGCCACCCGCTCCAGCATCGACTGGTTCGAGCTGCGCCCCGAGATCCGCGCCGACGGTGAACTGGTGGACGAGGCGGCACTGCTGGACGCTTTGCAGGGGGGTGGCGTCTTCCGCAGGGGGAATTCCCTGTTCGTGCTCGATCCGGTGACCTGCAATACCCTGGCGCTCTTCGCCCCCCACGCCAAGCGCGAGGTGGTGCGGGTGCCCCGCCTGCAGATCCTTGACTGGATCACACTCAGAAGAAACGGGGTACGGGTGCTCCTTTCCCTGGAGGACGAGCGGATCTTCGAGAGCCTGACCCGGTTCGAGAGCATCCCGCGGCGCTCGCCTCCGGCGGAGCTGAAGGCCACCCTGCGCAACTACCAGCTCGAGGGTTACAGCTGGCTCGCCTTTTTGTACGAGCATCGCTTCGGCGCCTGTCTCGCCGACGACATGGGGCTTGGCAAGACCATCCAGGCCATTGCGCTCCTCGCCGGACTGAAGGAGGGGGGGATCGCCGCGCAGCTCCCGGCCGACGTGCCGCACCTGGTGGTGGTCCCACCGACGCTGATCTTCAACTGGGAGAGCGAGCTGGCCCGTTTCTATCCCGCGCTCAAGGTCGGCGTCTACCGCGGCCAGGGACGCCGCGCCGAGTTCTCCGGCTTCGACATCGTCCTCACGAGCTACGGCGTCATCCAGCGCGATGTCGAGATCCTGAGCAAGATCCCCTTTCACGTCATCGTCTTCGACGAGGCCCAGGCGGTGAAGAACATCCACGCGGAGACGACGGGCGCGGTGCGCAGGCTCAAGGGGAGGTTCAAGGTCACCCTGACCGGCACCCCGGTGGAAAACCACCTGGGGGAGTACTTCTCCGTCATGGACCTGGCCCTTCCCGGCCTTCTGGGGTCCTACGAGCAGTTCCGCAGACAGATGGGGCGCGAGGGTGGGGAGTTCCTGGAGACGCTGATCAGGCGCACGCATCCGTTCATCCTCAGGCGCTCCAAGGACATGATTGCGGCCGAGCTCCCCCCCAAGGTGGAAACCGACATCTACCTGGAGATGAGCCCCAGGCAGAAGGCGCTCTACGCCCGTACCGTGACCGAGGTCCGGGAGACGGTGGCGCGGGCGTACAGCTCCAACTCCGCGGGACAGGCGCGCATCATAGCCCTTACCGCCATCCTCAAGCTGCGCCAGATCTGCCTCTGCTCCCGGCTCATCCTCCCCGACGCCGCCGACCGCTCTCCCAAGGTGGAGTTCCTGGTCGACCAGCTGCATGAACTCTTCGCTGAAGGTCACAGCGTGCTGGTGTTCTCGCAGTTCACCTCGTTTCTGGACATCGTGCAGCAGGGGCTTTCCCAGCGCGGCATCGTCTCCTCGCGCCTGGACGGCTCCACCCCGGTTGCCCGCAGAAAGGAGCTGGTTCAGAACTTCCAGGAGTCTACCGAGCCTGGGGTGTTCCTTTTGAGCCTGAAGGCTGGGGGGAAGGGGCTCAACCTCACCCGCGCCTCCTACGTCTTCCATCTCGATCCCTGGTGGAACCCGGCGGTGGAGAGCCAGGCGTCGGACCGCGCCCACAGGATCGGGCAGAAGCGGCAGGTCACCATCACCAGGCTACTGATGCGGCACTCGATCGAGGAGAAGATGATGGAGCTGAAAAAGCGCAAGCTGAAGCTGTACCGCGCGCTCCTGGATGACGCGGAAAACGAAGGCGCGGTGGCGATCGGGCGGGAGGACTTCGAGTACCTGCTGGGGGGTTAGGCCTGGGGCTGGGTGAAATACCTGCAGAAGGAGAGGGTGTTTCTGCCGTTTTTGGAGCTGTAGCTGACCTCGTCCATGAGGGTTTCGATGATGAAGAGCCCCATGCCGTTTTCGGGGATGGAGCCGATCACCTCGGGGTCGAATTCGAGGCTTCTCGGGGCGAACTCCTCGATCGCCTTCCCCTCGTCGGAAACCTCGAAGGATATCCGGTCGTGGTGCAGGGTGATGGCGGTATCGACGCGGTACCCCTCCTGGCGCCGGTAGGCGTGGGTGATGGCGTTGTTGAGAGCCTCCACCACGCAGACTTCCATCTCGCCGTAGGCTTCCTCCTTGAGCGGCGAGCAGGCGCAGACGCCGCGCACCGCGTGCCCGACCAGGGCCACGTCGCAGAGCCTGCTTTCGATGCTGAGATAGAGGGTCTTCCTTGGTTGAGTGATCACGCTGTCCCGCTTTCGCCGGTCGCCCGGCTGTCGCCGCCGCTTCGATGCCCCTCGCCGGGCACTGGTTTCGTCCCCCTCCGGGGCGTCTCGTCTACTCCTGGCTGTGGGCTTCCGGCTCCGTCCATGCCACCCAAGACTGCGCCACGGAGAGCTGCTTGAGAAACTCGGCGGCGAAGAGGAACTCCCCTTCCGGCGCCGGGACGTTGATGCTCTCCTCGCCGCGCTGGATGGAGAGGGCGTACCCTTTCTTGCCGTTACGCTGGTAGCTCTCCACGTTGAGTCTGGTCACGGTTTCCCCTTGCGGCGACTCGAAGCGGTGGGTGAAGGTCGCTTTCCCCGCCGTCCCCTGCAACTCGGCGATCTTCCGGGATACCTCGAAGGCCTCGCACGGTTCCGCCACGAAGCGGATGTGGGACTGGCCGGTGGCGAGCCGGAAGAAGCGGAAGGCGACGCGCCCCTCTTCGGGTTTGCCGTTTTGCTTCTTCTCGCTGGGAGCTATTTCGACGCCGGTCTGCTTGGCGAAGATGGTGAGTTTGGGTGTTCTCATTGGTCCCCCGGGGCAGCGCCTATAACTTTAGCGTCCTTCCCAAGGATGTCAACGACCTACAAGAGTACGGGCACCCGGTGGCTTAGGCGCACCTCGCTTCTGGTCACGCTCGCCTGGTAGGCGAGGAGCTCCACCCCCGCCCGCGCCGCCTCCCTCAACGTCGATCCGTAGGCGGGATCGATGGCGTCGGCGGGGGATAGTGCGTCCCCGTCGCCACGCTGCACCACAAACAGGTTCACGGCGCGGTGTCCCTGGCGCACCATCTCCATTAGTTCCCGCAGGTGCTTCTGCCCCCGCGCGCTCACCGCGTCGGGGAAGAGGGCGCAACGCTCCCGCACCAGGGTGACGTTCTTGGTTTCCACGTAGCAAAGGCCCCGCTCCCCGGACAGCAGCAGGTCGATCCTGCTCCCGGTGCCGTAGGGGACCTCCATCCTGATCGTGTCGTAGCCGGAGAGCTCGGAGATGGTCCCGTCGAGGATCGCCTCCCGGGCCAGGAGGTTCGGGAGCATGGTGTTGATCCCCACCCAGACGCCGTCGGCCTGCACCAGCTCCCAGCTGTGCGGGTACTTCCTCCCGGGATTGGCGCTGACCGAGAGCAGGACGCGGTTGCCGGGGAGGGCGCACCCCATCATGCTCCCGGTGTTGGGGGTGTGCGCGGTGACCACGGTGCCGTCGTCGAGTTCGACGTCGGCGAGAAAGCGCTGATAGCGCCGGATCAGGGTTCCCTGGTAGAGCGGCTGCGGGAGTTTCATGCTGGGTCCTTTGCGGTTGAGGTGCTGCACTTCGGCGTTACAGCCGGGCGCCAGACTTTACCCGCAACTGGCGGTCGCTGTCCAGTTAGAATTGGTTGCGGCGCGGCACCCGCCGGCGGAGAAAAGTATTGATCTGGTTAGCCATTCTGCTACACTCAAGTGCCGGGTCGCCGGCCGTTTGACCGACAGGAGGGACGTTAATGGCGAAAGGGGCGCAGCAGAACCGGGACCATCTGGCCGCGGTGCAGCTCTTGGGTAAGACGATCAGCAAAAGGGCGGGGTTTCGCTGCGAGTGGTGCGAAGGGGACCAGGAGCTCCGCCTCTGGGAGTACCAGCCCGACCAGGAGCCCAGCGAGGATAACCTCGCGCTTTTGTGCGGCTCCTGCCGCGAGCTGGTCGGGGTGAAGAACCCGGACCCCAGGCGGCTCCGCTCGCTCAGAAACGCACTCTGGAGCCAGATCCCGGCGGTTGCCGAAGGGGCGGCCGTGGTCCTCTCCCGCTGCAAGGAGTCCTGGGTCAGGGAGGCCATCGAGGAGAGCTTCATCGACGAGGGGGTGAAGGCGCGGTTGCTGTAGGCGCGCCCGGCCCGGCAGGCTCCCTGCGCAGGGGATAATCTGTTTGACGCAAGGCACGCCGGTGTGATAGTAAAGACCTTTTGTTATTGTGATTTTTCTGCTTTGGAAGGGGTGTTATGTCGCAAGGGATAAAGAAGGGAATACTGCTGGCCGGCGGCGCCGGGAGCAGGCTCTACCCGCTGACCATGGTGGCGAGCAAGCAGTTGCAGCCGGTGTACGACAAGCCGATGATCTACTACCCGCTGGCGACCCTGATGATGGCCGGTATCTCGGACATCCTCATCATCTCCACCCCGCAGGACACACCCCGCTTCCAGGCGCTTTTGGGGGACGGCTCGCGCTGGGGCATCCGGCTGAGCTACGCGGTGCAACCCGAGCCCAGGGGGATCGCCCAGGCCTTTCTCATCGGCGAGGAGTTCATCAACGGCGACCCGGTCTGCCTGATCCTTGGGGACAACATCTTTTACGGCAAGATGGAGCTGGACCGGCTGGTCGCGCAGTTTAGCACCGGCGCCAAGATCTTCGGCTACTACGTGCAGGACCCCGAGCGTTACGGCGTCGTCGATTTCGACAAGGACGGCCGGGTGCTCGACATCGTCGAGAAGCCGACCTCCCCGAAGTCGAACTACGCGGTTCCCGGTCTCTACCTCTACGATTCGCGCGTGGTGGAGATCGCCAAGGCGCTCAAGCCGTCGCCCCGCGGGGAGCTTGAGATCACCGACATCAACAAGGAGTACCTGGGGCGCGGCGAGCTGACGGTCGAGCGCCTGGGGCGCGGCATCGCCTGGCTCGACACCGGCACCCACCAAAGCCTCCTGGAGGCCTCCCACTTCATCGGGACGCTGGAGGCGAGGCAGGGGCTGAAGATCGCCTGTCTCGAGGAGATCGCCCTGCGCATGGGATACCTGGACTGCAAGGCGATGGCCAGGGTCATAGACGAAACACCGAAATCATCGTACCGCGACTATCTGCTGCGGGTTTACAACGAGACCGAACTTTGCGGCGGAGGTACCCACTAGATGAGCGCAGTTCAGCAGTTCACCAAGGGGCGCATCCACGACGTAACCAGCAGGCCGCTCAGGAAGTTCCTCGACGAGAGGGGATGGCTCACCGAGCTGTTCCGCTCCGACGAGCTGGAGCCGGAGATCATGCCGGTCATGTCCTACATCTCCATGACCCAGCCGGGCGTCGCCCGCGGCCCGCACGAGCACGTCGAACAGACGGACTACTTCTGCTTCCTGGGGCCCTCCAACTTCAAGGTCTACCTCTGGGACACCCGCCCCGGCTCTCCGAGCTTCGGGGTGAAGCAGGTGTTCTACGCGGGGGCGGACGCCCCGGCCATGGTGGTGGTCGCCCCCGGGGTCGTGCATGCGTACCGCAACATAGGGAACGAGAACGGCATCGTGTTCAACGCCCCCAACCGGCTCTACGCCGGTCAAGGCAAGAGCGAGACGGTCGACGAGATTCGCCACGAGGAGCTGACGGATTCCCCCTTCCAGCTGGACTGAAGCCGGCTGTCCGCAGCCCGCGATTGACTGAAATCGACATTTTCCGATAGGGGGCACCGTGCCCCCTAAACCATTTTTGAGGCCGATGAAAAACTTTCTGATTCGCTACCGGCGCTTCCTGATGACCGCCCTGATCCTGCTGGCGGCCTTCCTGACCTACGCCATGAACCTCAGGAACAAGGAGCACGCCAACCCCGTGGAGCGCACGGTGATGAGCATCACCGCGCCCGTTGCGGGTTCCGCGGCCAGCGCGAGCGGCTTTTTCGGGGACATCTGGAACAACTACATCGACCTGATCGACGTGCGGCGCGAGAACATCGAACTGAGAAAGAGCGTGAAGCGCCTCAACGCGCGCATCATCGCCGACAACGAGGCGGTCGCCGCCAACATGCGGCTCAAGCAGCTCCTCGACCTGAAGGAGAGCGTCGCCATCCCCTCGCTGGCCGTTTCAGTCATCGGCGAGGACAGCTCGGCCTGGTTCAAGACCCTCGTGGTCGATCGCGGCAGCGCCGACGGCCTCCTCGAGGGGATGCCGGTCGTGGCCACGGGTGGGGTGGTCGGACGCCTGGTGAAGGTGGCGCCGCATTCGTCCCGGGTGCTCCTCTTGACCGACCACGCCAGCGCCATCGCCGCCATCGTGCAGCGCTCCCGCGCCCGCGGGGTGGTGCGCGGCGCCGGGGGGGGGCGCTGCTCCCTGGAATTCACCGTGAAGGACGAGGACGTCAAGGTCGGCGACACCGTGATCAGCTCCGGCATCGGCGGGGTCTTCCCCAAGGGGCTTCCCATCGGTGAGGTCACCATGGTGAAAAAGGGTGAGTACGGCGTGTTCCAGACCATCGAGGTGCGCCCGCTGGTCAACATCGGGAAGCTGGAAGAGGCGCTGGTGCTGGTCAGGCAGCGCGATGAGTAGAGTCATTCAACACGGGTCCGTCCAGTGATCGCCTTTCTTAAAATAGCGGCTGTGCTCCTCGCCGCGCTTGTCCTGCAGATGACGCTGCTCCCCAGGTATCTTCTGGATCCCTTCCAGCCCAACCTGATCATCATCCTGGTGGTCTACCTGGGGCTCAAGCTGCCGCACCGGTTCGCCGGGGTGACCGTATTCGCCCTGGGGCTTCTGCAGGACAGCTTCAGCGGCATTTACCTCGGGCTGCACGCCTTCTCCTATCTCTGCATCTACACCCTGTTGTCCGAACTCGCCGACAGGCTTTACACCGACAACCGCGCCCTGTTCGTACTGGTCGTCTTTATCGCCACCATCATGAGTGCACTTTTGAACCTTTTGCTGCTACTGGTCTTCTCGGTGGGCAACGGCCTCTACGCCTCGCTTTTGCCCGCGCTCTTGCCGCAGGCGCTGATCAACGCGCTGATCGCCTCGCTGGTTTTCGGGATGAGGCTCCCGGTCGAGGAGGCGCGATGAAGACGCTCAACAACATCCTTCCCGACGACGACGGGGGCGGCCGCCGCATCATCGGGCTGTCGCTGGGCGCCTGCGCCGTCTTCTTCCTGCTCCTGGCGAGGCTTTGGTACCTGCAGGTGATCAGCGCCGAGGACCTCATCGACCAGTCCGAGAACAACCGGCTCCGCTTCGTCCCGGTGGCGGCGCCGCGCGGCGCCATCCTGGACCGCAACGGCAAGGTGCTCGTCTCCAACACCCCCTCCTTTTCGGTCGCGGTCATCCCGCAGGACGTCAAGAACAAGGAGCAGCTGATCGACAACCTGTCCCGCTACCTGAACCTGGACCGCAAGGAGATCGAGACCAAGTGGAACAAGGGGCAGGGGAGGGCCAAGTACTACCCGCTGGTGGTCGCCTCCGGGATCTCCCGCGACCAGATGGAATTTCTCGAGGAGAACCGTCTCGCCCTGTCGGGGGTCAACATCGAGATGAAGCCGGTCCGGGCCTACGCCAACGGCTCCCTCGCGTCGCACCTGCTCGGCTACCTGGGAGAGGTCTCCGAGGACGAGCTCGGCTCGGAACGCTACCGCGACTACAACGCGGGCGACTACGTGGGCAAAAGCGGGATCGAGCGGAGCTGGGAGTCCTACCTGCACGGCACCGACGGCGGCCGCCAGATCGAGGTGGACGCCCGGGGGCGCTTCCTGCGCACCGTCGCAGAGACCGGTTCCAGCGTCGGCAACACCGTGATGCTGACCATCGACCTGGAGATGCAGAAGGCCGCCGAGCAGGCGCTGGGAGACCAGGCGGGCGCCGCCGTGGCCATGGATGTCAACACAGGCGAGATCCTCGCCTTCGTCTCCAGCCCCGACTTCGACCCCGCCCTCTTCACCGGCCGGATGCCGCCCGATATCTGGAAGAAGTACCTCGACGACGAGCGCCATCCGCTGGAGAACAAGGCGCTGAAGGGGATGTACCCGCCGGGTTCCACCTTCAAGATCATCACCGCCATCGCCGGACTCGAGGAAGGGCTGATCGACGAACACACCACGATCCAGTGCTCCGGTTCCTACAAGTTCGGTAACTCCACTTTCCGCTGCTGGGATCACAAAGGGCACGGCACGGTCGATCTCAAGAAGTCACTTCGGGAGTCCTGCGACGTCTACTACTACAAGCTCGCCGAGCGCCTCGGTGTCGACCGGATCGCCAAGTATGCCAAACGCTTCGGCCTGGGAGCGCCGCTCGGCATAGGCCTCGAGAACGAGAAGGGAGGGGTCATCCCCACCCAGGAGTGGAAGCTCAAACGCTTCGGCAAGAAGTGGTACGCCGGCGAGACGCTCCCCGTCGGCATAGGGCAGGGGTACGTGCTCACCACGCCGGTGCAGCTTGCCTCCATGATCGCCACCGTGGCCAACGAGGGGACCATCTACCGCCCCCACCTGGTGAGGCGGGTGGTGGACTCCGACGGCAAGGTGCTGCAGGACTTCGCCCCGCAGACGTTGGGGAAGACCGGCCTGAAACCCGCGACCTACCGCTTCGTCAAGGAAGGGCTCCTGGCCGTCGTCAACGAGGCGCACGGCACCGGCGGCAGTTCGCGGCTGTGGGAGGTCAAGGTGGCAGGCAAAACCGGTTCGTCCCAGGTCGTCAAGCTGCGCGACAGCAAGGGAGGTGTGCCGTACCGCTTCCGGGACCACGCGCTGTTCGTGGCCTTCGCCCCCTACGAAAAACCCGAGATTGCCATCGCGGTGATCGTCGAGCACGGCGAGCACGGCGGTTCCGCCGCGGCGCCGGTATCCGCAAAGATTCTGCGTGCCTACTTCGAAGGGAAGGGCGTCATCAAAAAGCCGGTTCCCAAGGCCGTCCCCAAGGAAGAGGAGGGGGGCGAAGGGGTGGCCGAGCCCGACACTCCGCCGGCGCAGCCGCAGCAATGACCCGACGCGACGCGGCCGCCCCCGGCGCCGCGAGTACGTGAGATAACGAGGAAGAGATGTTCGATAGACGGCTATTCACCAACTTCGACTGGACCCTATTGGGAGTGGTGCTCCTCATCACCGCCTTCGGGGTCATCAACATATACAGCGCATCGTCCTCCTACCGGGACGTCGGCACCCCGTACTACCTGAAACAGCTCTACTGGATCGTGGCGGGACTCGGGCTGTGCCTTACCGTCTGCAGCCTCGACTACCATATGCTGGAGGACTTCGCCTACTGGCTCTACGGCGGCGTGCTGATCCTGCTGGTGCTGGTCCTTGTCGCCGGCAAGACCAGCATGGGGGCCACCCGCTGGATCAACCTGGGCTTCTTCAACATGCAGCCCTCCGAGCCGATGAAGATCGTCATCATCATGACCTTCGCCCGCTTCTTCAGCCGTTACCCGGTCTTCAAGGGGCTCACCCTGAAGGAGCTTTTGCAGCCGCTGCTCCTTCTGGGGATACCCGCCGTGCTGATCATGAAACAGCCCGACCTCGGCACCGCCATACTGGTGTCGCTGATCGCCGGGAGCATGCTCCTGTTCGTCGGGGTGCGCTGGACCGCCCTCGCCACCATCTTCGCCGCCGCCGTCCCCACCGTGGTGGTCGCCTGGCAGTTCCTGCTCCACGATTACCAGAAAAAGCGCATCTACAACTTCCTGAACCCCGACCTGGACCCGCTGGGGAGCGGCTATCACATCATCCAGAGCAAGATCGCGGTCGGCTCCGGCGCCACCTTCGGCAAGGGGTTCATGCAGGGGACCCAGTCCCAGCTCCGCTTCCTCCCGGAGCAGCACACCGACTTCGCCTTCTCCGTCTTCGCCGAGGAATGGGGCTTTCTGGGGTGTCTGCTCATGCTCACCCTCTACCTGTTCCTGATCCTCTGGGGACTCGGGATCGCCAAGCGCTGCAACGACCGTTTCGGCTCGCTGCTCGCCGTCGGGGTCACCGCCATGCTCTTCTGGCACATCGCCATCAACATGGGGATGGTGATCGGCCTGATGCCGGTGGTGGGGGTGCCGCTTCCCTTCTTCTCCTACGGGGGGACCTCCATGGTCACCTCCATGGTCGGGATTGGCATCCTGCTCAACATCAGCATGCGCCGCTTCATGTTCTGACCGCCACCCGGTCCTTCCCTCTTTAGGAGCGCACGACATGCAGATCGCCCTCGTCGAGCCGTATTGCACCGGGTCGCACGCCGCCTGGGCCACCGAGTACGCCGCCCACTCCAGACACCAGGTGGAACTCTTCACCCTGGCGGGCCGCAACTGGAAATGGCGCATGCACGGCGGCGCGGTGACCCTCGCCACCCGCTTCCTGGCCGCGGGGAAGAGCCCCGACCTCATCCTCGCCACGGACATGCTCGACCTGACCACCTTCCTCGCGCTGACCAGGCCGCTCAGTGACCGCTGCCGCAGCGCCATCTACTTCCACGAGAACCAGCTCACCTATCCCTGGTCCCCGGGCGATCCAGATCCCGGGGAACAGCGCGACCTCCACTACGCCTTCATCAACTACGTGAGCGCTCTGGCCGCCGACGCCGTGCTCTTCAACTCGCGCTACCACATGGATTCCTTCCTCGGCGAGCTTCCCGCGTTTCTGAAGCGTTTTCCTGACGCCGTCGACGTCTCCACGGTGGAGCTGATCGCCGCCAAGAGCCGCGTGCTCCCGCTGGGACTGGACCTCCGGAAACTCGAGCCAGCACGGCCGGCCGAACCGGCCGGGAACGACGTACCGCTGCTCCTTTGGAACCATCGCTGGGAATACGACAAGGCGCCGGACGCTTTTTTCGAGGCGCTGTACCGGCTTGCCGATGAGGGGGTGGAGTTCCGGGTGGCGGTGCTTGGGGAATCCTTCGGCCGGGTCCCCCCCGTGTTCAAACAGGCCCGGGAACGGCTCGGCGCGCGCGTGGTGGAGTGGGGGTACCAGAAGAGCTTCGCCGAGTACGCGAAGTGGCTGTGGCGCGCGGATATCCTGCCGGTGACCTCGCGGCAGGAGTTTTTCGGCGCCAGCGTGGTGCAGGCGCTCTACTGCGGCTGCCAGGCGCTGTTGCCGGACCGGCTCGCCTACCCGGAGCATGTGCCGCAGGGGGCTTCCGAGGCGGTGCTGTACCGGGACGATGAGTCGCTTGTGGACCGGTTGAGAAATCTGCTGCTGGGGAACGGTCAGGGGCGGGGGGTGCTGGACGGACACGTAGCGCGCTACGACTGGGAGCGGCTGGCGCCGGTCTACGATGACTTCTTTTCAGGTCTGGTCGGGAGCGGGGAAGGATGCGTGCCTGAGGTTTCTTTCGGCTAGCGGGGGCGAAAGCTGCGGAGGGGGGGCGCCGGAGGCGCCCCCGTTCCCGTTTAGGCGGCCTGTTTGTTCACGGTGATGATCTGGGAGGCTTTCTCCAGCCAGACGGTACCGCAGGAGGTGCATTCCAGAAGGTCCTTGGCGTAGCCGTCGGAATGCATGTCGATCTCGATTCCTACTTTGTTGTCACAGTGCGGGCATTTCATGTTTTGTTTTCTCCCCAGGCGGTATTTTGATTTTGACAATATATAGAACGTATCCAGTTGGTCAAGTGCTATTTTTTCGAAAAAGTCACCTAAAACAGTAGTTTAGCTTTTGTGCCACGGTTCATTCCTGAGCCTCGATTTTAAAACATTTCCTCCGCTCGCGTAATCCAGCAGGCCTCTTTGCTTTGTAACATTCCGATTTTTCTTCCTATTTCCGACTATCAAACAAAGGTATGCTTTTTTGCCGGAATCACGTTGACCTTTGCGTAAGATGGGACCCCTGCGGCAAAAAAAAATCACTCCCGCACTGGTCGAACAATGGTTTGGGAGTGCGTATACGGTATCTGGCGCAATCTTCCATCTCCCTAAAATTTCGCTGGAAATTTTTTTCGGCAAATGGTATATTTGCGCTCGCTAATTTGCTGTCCCGATGGATCGGAGGTGCGGCATGAAAGAGGCCTTGTTTTACCAGAAGCTGGACGGGGAGCGGGTGCGCTGCGGTCTGTGTCGTTTCGGCTGCCTGATCAGTTCCGGGCAACGCGGCCGCTGCCGGGTCCGTGAGAACCGTAAAGGCGTGCTCTACACGCTGGTCTACGGCAACCTGGTCGCGGAGCACGTGGACCCCATCGAGAAGAAGCCGCTCTTTCACCTGCTGCCGGGGAGCCGTTCCTACTCGGTGGCGACCGTCGGCTGCAATTTCCGGTGCCTGCACTGCCAGAACTACACCATCGCCCAGCCCGATCCCGGGAGCGTGGAGCGCTCCGGCACCTTCGTGGAGCCGCGCACCGTTGTGGAGCGCGCGCTGGCGACGGGGTGCCGCTCCATCGCCTACACCTACACCGAACCGACCATCTTCTTCGAGTACGCCTACGAGACCGCGCAGTTGGCGAAGGCCGCCGGGCTCAAGAACATCTTCGTCACCAACGGCTACATCACCAGCGAGGCCCTGGCCGCCATCGCCCCCTACCTCGACGCCGCCAATATCGACCTCAAGGGCTTCACGGAATCCTTTTACCGCGAGGTGGTGGGGGCGGCGCTGGGCGAGGTCCTGGACTGCATCCGCGACTACAAGCGGCACGGTATCTGGGTCGAGCTCACCACCCTGGTGATACCAAACCGCAACGATTCCGAGACGGAGCTGCGCGATCTCGCCCGCTTCATCGCCTCCGAGGTGGGGGTGGAGACGCCGTGGCACGTGACCCAGTTCTATCCGACCCACCGGCTGACCGACCAGCCGCGCACGCCGGTGGAAACCCTGCGGAGTGCCAGGCGTATCGGCCTGGAGGCGGGGCTTCGTTTCGTCTACGAAGGGAATGTTCCGGGCGAGGGGGGCGAAAACAGTTATTGCTCTTTCTGTGGCTCCCTGCTAATTAAGAGGCTCGGCTACCTCGTGGAAAAGAATCTTCTTTGCAATGGAACCTGTCCCGGCTGCGGGGCGGTCATCGAGGGTGTATGGACGTAACGCGGCGGATGGCCCGGTGGGCCAAGCTCTCCGAACCCGGATTCATCTCTTTTCTCTTTCAGATTCTCCTGGGTGCGGTAATCGTCCTGTTGTTCTGGGTTCTCGATGGCCTGATCGACTACCTGCTCTTTGGCGGGAGACCCTTGAGCGACTTTTTGCTCGCTTCGGACAGCCACGAGGACTTCGCCCTGGTGCTCTTTCTGGTCTGCGGCCTGCTCCTCTACAGCCGCCGCGCCCATCGTAACGAAGCCGCGCTCGAGAAGGCCCTGCAGGCGGCGCTTGAGGAGGCCCAAAGGGAGCGGGCCAAAATGGAGGGAATCTTCGAGGCCCTGGGTGAGGCGGTCTCCATCCAGGACCCCGATCTCAAGGTACTCTATCAAAACCCCGCCCACCAGCGCATGACCGGCGTCAATGTCGGACGTTACTGCTACGAGGCCTACCGCAAGGAGAGCCAGGCCTGCGCCGGGTGCCACCTTTTGGCCTCCTTCGAGGACGGCAAAGTTCATCGCGCCGAACTGGGGCCGGAAGCCTCCGCCACCGGGGGGTACGTCGAGTTGATCGGCTCCTCCCTGAAGGGAAAGGATGGAAAGCCCCTTTACGGCATCGAGATCGTCCGCGACATCACCGCCCGCAAGCTCGCCGAGCAGGAAACCGCCGCTCTCAACGCGGTACTTACCCACCAGACCACCGAACTGCAGCAGGTCAACCAGGAGCTGGAGGCGTTTTGCCATGCCATCTCACACGACATGCGCGCCCCGCTCACCAGGGTGTACAGCTCAGCCCAGGAGCTCAGGGGGTATCGCCAGCAACTGGACGATAACGGCCGTTTCTTCGTCGACCTGGTCCATGACGGCTGCATCCAGATGGAGGCGCTGCTCGACTCGCTCATGGTGCTCTGCCGCGTCACCGAGGTCGAGTTGTCCTGCACCACCTTCGACCTTGTTCCCGCCGCGCAGGAGATAGCGGCGCAGCTGCGCCAGGATCAACCGGAAATCCCCGTCTCCTTCATCGCCCCCGAGCGGCTCGATGTGTACGGCGACCCCCAGCTTTTGCGCGTGGTCCTGGAGAACCTCCTGTCCAACGCCTGGAAATACAGCAACAAGGTGGCGGCTCCTGTGGTCGAACTCGGATCGCGGGTCACTGAAAAGGGTGAGATAGCGGTGTTCGTTCGCGACAACGGGGCCGGTTTCGACAGCGCGCGGGCCGGTCAGCTTTTCCAGCCCTTCAAGAGGCTGCATACCTACCGCGATTTCCCCGGTACCGGCCTCGGCCTCGCCACCGTACGCCGCATCGTGCGCCGTCACAACGGGCGCGTCTGGGGGAAGGGGGAGCCCGGCCGCGGTGCGACCTTCTACTTCACCCTCCCCAGCTAAAACGTGGAAACGGTTGCCCCGGGATCGCCATTCATGCTATACATCAACTTTCTTCCAATAAAATCCACGTGATGAAGAGGTTTTCTTCTTGAAGGTTTCACTGCTACGCCGCTTCTGGGTTACTTTCTCCGTCTGGGTAATCGGCAGCTACGCCTCACTGTTGAACCGGTTCCGCGTCGTGGGAGCCCAGCACATCCCCGCCACCGGTGGGGTCCTCATCGCCTCCAACCACATCTCCGCCTACGACACCGTGTTCCTCCCCTGGGCCGTCATCCGCCACCATCCGCTGCAGATGCTCTGGGCCCCCGCGAAAGAGGAACTCTTCGCCGGGCTCATGGGGCTCGTCTACCGTTCCTGGGGGGCCTTCCCGGTCCGCCGCGGCCGCGACGTGCGCGCCGGCAAGCAGATCAACACACTTTTGGCCGACCAGAAGGTGATGCTCTTCCCCGAGGGGACCCGGCACAAGGACGGCGTGCTCGGCAAGGGCAACCGCGGCGTGGGCAAGATCATCTATGACACCAGGCCGCACGTGATTCCCACGACGCTTACCGGCATCAACCGCTGGAAGTTCCCGGGCGTCGGGCTGGAAGGGGGCGTTGTTTTCGGAGCGCCGCTCGACTTCAGCGACCTGTACCAGCTCGAGGACTGCAAGGAGACTCACCAGATGATCGTGGACCGCGTCATGGACGCCATCGCCGCGCAGTTGCCGCAGCAGGGGGGACGGCCGCATGCGGGTTGAGATCTTCTGCGACGGCGCCTGCAGCGGCAACCCCGGGGTCGGCGGCTGGGGGAGCATCCTGCGCTACGGCGACAAGGTGAAGGAACTCTCCGGCGCCGAGGGCGACACCACCAACAACCGGATGGAGATGAGCGCCGCGATCCAGGCGCTGGAGGCCCTGACCCGCCCCTGCGAGGTGGTGGTCACCACCGACTCCCAGTATCTGGCCAAGGGGATGACCGAGTGGCTCTCCGGCTGGGTGAAAAGGGGATGGGTTAACTCCAAGAAGGAGCCGGTCGTGAACCGCGACCTCTGGGAGAAACTGCAGGCCCTGGCCAAGGTGCACCGGATCACGTGGGTCTGGGTGCGCGGCCACAACGGCCACGTGGAAAACGAGCGCTGCGACGAATTGGCGCGCGCGGCCATCGACAGCTACCGGGCCGGCGCGGGCAGGTAAGGGGCGTAGGCCCGGCGATACGAGGGTGTAGTGGATTACTTTATCATCGAGGTCTCCGAGGAGGAGGTCAGGCGCGAGCGTGAGAAGGCGCGCGAGCTGCGGCGCAGCCAGTGGTGGAAAAACCGCCTGGCCAAGGGTGTCTGCCACTGGTGCCAGGGGAAGTTTCCTCCCGCCGAACTCTCCATGGACCACATCGTTCCCGTGATCCGGGGCGGCAAGTCCGCCAAGGGGAACGTGGTCCCCTGCTGCAAGGAATGCAACAACAAGAAGAAGCACATGCTCCCTATCGAGTGGCAGGAATACCTCGAAGGGATGGGACGTGACGGCGACACCGAGGCCTAGCTGAGGCCGCCGCGGAGATAGAGTTTTGAGCCAAAAGATCAAGGCGGTCATCTACGATTGCGACGGCGTATTGTTCGACTCCTTCGAGGCCAACTACGCCTTTTATCACCTGATACTGGAGCGCTTCGGCAAGCCCGCCCTCGACCGGGCGGACCTGGATACCATGCGCATCCTGCACACCCACTGCAACAGGGACGTGCTGGAATACCTTTTCGCCGGCGACAGCCGGATGGACGAGGTGCGCGCCTTTTCCGCCGGCATCGACTACCGCAAGCTCTTCCCGCTCATGGTCATGGAACAGGGGCTGCGCGAGACCCTGGACGCGTTGAAGGGGAGGGTGGAACTGGCCGTCTGCACCAACCGGGCGAGCTCCATGGATATCCTGCTCTCCTCCTTCGGGCTGGACGGTTACTTCAGCTGCGTCATGACCGCCGGCCGGGTCAAAAACCCCAAGCCGCATCCGGAGCCGCTCTTCAAGGTGCTGGAGCAGTACGGCCTCGCGCCGGAAGAGGCCCTTTTCGTCGGGGACTCGGACGTCGACCGCCGCGCCGCCCAAGGGGCCGGAGTCCCTTTCGTTGCCTACCGCGGCGAGCTCGACTGCGCCACGAAGATAGATAGACACCAGGATCTGCTGTTACTGCTTTAGACACCGGAGGGTTGTATCCATGGAGCCTGTGCCGCAGGAAGATGCAGAGAAGCTGTTCCACCGCGCCCTCACCGCCTTTTCCGCCGGCGAGTATCAGGCTGCCCTGGCCCAACTGGAGCGCGCGCTGAAGCTGGAAGACAACCCGTTGCTGCACTCCTACCTCGGTCTGTGCATCGCCAAGGAGCGGGGGCAGGTGAAGAAGGGACGGGAGCTTTGCCAGGCATCCCTGGATCTCGAGCCCGACAATCCGGTTCACTACCTGAATCTGGCGCGTGTGTACCAGGTCGCGGGTGACAAGCCGCAGGCACTGGATGTCCTCAGAAAGGGGATGGCCGCCGGCGGGAGCGAGGAGATCCTGGCCCTGCTGGCCACCCTCGGCACACGGAAGCCGCCGCCGCTGAGGTTTTTGTCCCGCGATCATGTGCTGAACAAGTGGCTCGGCATAGCTCTCTCCCGCTTCGGTCTTCGCTAGACGAAAAAAAATGCGATCGGTAGTATACTTTTCCTCGTTTGCTCATCCAGAGCGTGAGGAGGTTGCAGATGACCGATCGATTCAGGGAGCAGGGGGCTTTCAGCTGGTTCGAACTGACGACGGATGACGTCGCCGCCGCCCAGTCCTTCTACGGCAGGCTTTTCGGCTGGAGTATGGAGCGCTGGGACGGGGAAGTGGACTACACCCTGATCAAGGTCGGAGCCAGGGAGGTCGCAGGGATAGCGGCGGCCGGGCCCGGCCACCGCAAACCTCCCGGATGGGGGGTGTACGTGACGGTGACCGATGTGGACCAGACCGCCGCCAGGGCCGAGGAGCTGGGGGGCAGGGTACTGGTTCCCCCGACGGATATCCCGCGTGTCGGTCGTTTCTGCGTGCTCCAGGACCCGCAGGGTGCAGTCCTGACCGCGATCACCTACTGCCGCCCGTAATTGTCGATACAACCTGTCAAATGTCAAAGGCCGCGCCCGGGTCTACCGGTGCGCGGCCTCTTTATTTCAGGATCTTCCGTCCATCCCCTCTCCCCCTGGGAGAGGGTGCCCGAAGGGCGGGTGAGGGATGTTTTCGCCGGTTATCGCTTCCGTTTCGCCACCCTGCCTGGTCTAGATCCCGAGGATCATGGAAAGGTCGTGCAACTCGTCCTGCTGCGCCTTCTCGCTCACGACCACGGTTTCCAGCGACGTCAGGCAGATCTCGCCGCAGCAAAGCCCCACCATCATCCCTTTTTCGCCCGCGAGCAGGTGCTCGACGGCGGCATGGCCGAAGCGGCTCCCCAAAAGACGGTCGAAGACCGAAGGCGCGCCGCCGCGCTGGTAGTGGCCGAGCACGGTGACGCGGGTCTCGAAGCCGATGGCGTCCTTGATGTTGTCGGCGATGTTCTGGGCGCGCCCTGCCCCTTCGGCGAGGATGATGATGGCGTTGCTGCGCCCTTCCTCGTAGCGCTTCCTGAGCTGGTTGCAGAGATCCGTCACGTCGCATTCCACCTCGGGGACGATGGCGTACTCGGCGCCGGTGGCTATGGCGCTCATGCTGGCCAGGTACCCCGAGTTTCTCCCCATCACCTCGATCACGAAGGCGCGGTCGTGCGAGCTTGCCGTGTCCTTGATGCAGTCGACCGCGTAGATGATGTTGTTAAGCGCGGTGTCCACCCCCAGTGCCATGTCGGTGTAGGGGATGTCGTTGTCGATGCTGGCGGGGATTCCCATTACCGGAACCCCCATGCGGTGCAGCGCGAGGGCGCCGTTCAACGAGCCGTCCCCGCCGATCACGACCAGCCCCTCGATTCCGAGGTCCTGCAGGTGCCGCACCGCCTTCTCCCGGCCGAGTACGGTGCGGAACTCCTCGCTGCGGGCCGACTGCAGGAAGGTCCCCCCGCGGTGCAGGATCCCGGCCACGTCCTTGGTCGTCATCTCCAGCAGGTCGCCCTTCAGAAGCCCGGCGTAACCTTTCCTGAAGCCGACCACCTGCACCCCGTGTCCGAGCGCGGTACGGGTGGCACTCCTGATCGCCGCGTTCATGCCGGAGCAGTCTCCGCCGCTGGTGAGAATTCCGATCTTTTTCATGCTCTGACTCCGGTGGAGGTTGTACCCCCCGCGCCGCGTCAGCCCGGGGGGAAAAGCAAGGTTGAATATATCATGGGGGGGCGCATTTTCAACACGGGCTTATCGCTCGGGATCATTCGCCTTTTCCCGCTGCCCGCGGATCCATTCCATGCGCTCCCTGATGCTCTTCTCGTAACCGCTTTCCTTGGGAGTGTAGAAGCGTCTCCCCGAGAGCTGTTCGGGGAGGTACCCCTGCGCCACGATGCCGTTGCGGTGGTCGTGCGGGTAGAGGTACCCCTTGCCGTAGCCGAGCCCCTTCATGAGCTTGGTGGGGGCGTTCCTGATCTGCATGGGGACCGGGAGCCCTCCGGACTTCCTCACCTCGGCCAGCGCCTCGTTGATCCCCATGTAGCTCGCGTTGGACTTCGGGGCCGTGGCGAGGTAGGTCACCGCCTGCCCGAGGATGATCCTTCCCTCGGGCATCCCGACCAGCCGGAAGGCCTCCAGCGCGGAGACCGCCATCTGCAGGCCGCGGGGGTCGGCGTTCCCCACGTCCTCGGAGGCGAAGACGACCATGCGGCGCAGGATGAAGATCGGGTCCTCCCCGGCCTCGATCATGCGCGCGAGCCAGTACAGCGCGGCGTCGGGGTCGGAGCCGCGCATCGACTTGATGAAGGCCGATATGACGTTGTAGTGCTCCTCCCCCCCCTTGTCGTAGAGAAGGGGTTTCTTCTGGGTCGCCTCGCGGGCGAGCTCCAGTGAAATCTCCCCGTCACGGCAAAGGCGCGCCGCCGTCTCCAGCGTGTTGAGCGCGATACGCGCGTCCCCCCCCGCCTGCTCGGCCATGAAATCGAGCGCGTCCCCGGAGGCGGCCAGTTCGAACTCCCCGAGCCCCCGTTCCCGGTCCGCGAGGGCGTTGGCCAGGATCTCCCTGATGTCCTCGTCGGAGAGCGGGTTCAGGACCAGCACCTTGCAGCGCGACAAAAGCGGGGCGATCACCTCGAAGGAGGGGTTCTCCGTGGTGGCGCCGATCATGGTGAAGGTGCCGCGCTCGACGTAGGGGAGGAAGGCGTCCTGCTGGCTCTTGTTGAAGCGGTGGATCTCGTCCACGAAGAGGATGGTCCGCTTCCCCTGGAATTTCAGGATGTCCTCGGCCTCCTTGACCACCTCGCGGATCTCCTTGATGCCGCTCATGATCGCCGAGAAGAAGATGAAGTGGCTCTTCGTGGCGCCCGCGATGATGCGGGCCAGGGTGGTCTTGCCGGAGCCCGGAGGGCCCCAGAAGATGAGGGAGGTGACCCGGTCGGTTTCGATCAGGCTTCTCAGGAGCTTCCCTTCACCCAGAAGGTGCCCCTGTCCCAGGTATTCGGAGATGGTGCGGGGCCGCATGCGTTCGGCTAGCGGCGCGAATCGTTCGTCAGTTCCGTTGAAAAGATCCAATCAATGCCTCTGTAGTTCCACGGCTCCCGGGAGGATGTCGACAGGTTTTATGCCCCAGATCTCGCGGGCGTACTGGTCTATGGTCCTGTCGCTGGAGAACTTGCCCATGCCGGCGCAGTTGAGTATCGCGCGCCGGGCCCACTCGTCGGGGTGCTTGAACAATTCGGCGACCTGTTCCTGGCAGGCTACGTAGGAGGCGTAGTCGGCCAGGAGCATGTAGCTGTCCCCGAGATTGAGGAGCGAGTCGGTGAGCGGGGTGAATAGTTCGGGAGCCCAGGGTGAGAAGAAGCCGGACGAGACCATGTCCAGAACCCGCTTGAGTTCCCGGTTGCCGTTGTAGTATTCCCGCGGGTTGTAGCCGCGCACGCGCAGCTGCGACACCTCGGCCGCGGTCATGCCGAAGATGAAGATGTTGTCCCGGCCCACCTCTTCCATGATCTCGATGTTGGCGCCGTCGAGAGTGCCGATGGTGAGGGCGCCGTTCAAGGCGAACTTCATGTTGCCGGTTCCCGAGGCCTCGGTGCCGGCGGTGGAGATCTGTTCGGAGAGGTCGGAGGCGGGGAAGATCTTCTCCGCCAGCGACACGCCGTAGTTGGCCAGGAAGACCACCTTGATCCTTCCCGCGACCTCGGGGTCGTGGTTCACCACGGCGGCCACCGCGTTTACGAGCCGGATGATCAGCTTCGCCGCGGCATAGGCGGGTGCCGCCTTGCCGGCGAAGATGAAGGTCCGCGGCACCACCTCGGCTGCGGGGTTGTCCTTGATGCGGTTGAAGAGCGTGATGATGTGCAGGACGTTCAGAAGCTGCCGCTTGTACTCGTGCAGCCGTTTCACCTGCACGTCGAAGAGCGAGTCCGGGTCGACGTCGAGTTCGTTGTGCTGCATTATGTAGCGGCACAGCGACTCCTTGTTGCTCCGTTTCACCTGCCGCCAGCGCCCGACGAACTCGGGGTCGGCCGCGATGGCGCGCAGCTTTTCCAGCTCGTAGAGGTTCCGGGTCCACCCCCCGCCGATGTACTCGTCGATCAGCCCGGAAAGGGCGGGGTTGGACATCTTGAGCCAGCGCCTCTGGGTGATGCCGTTGGTCTTGTTGTTGAAGCGTTCCGGGTACATCTCGTAGAAGTCGCGGAACAGCTCGTTCTTCAGGATCTCGGTGTGCAGCGCGGCGACCCCGTTCACCGAGTGGCTCCCGACGATGGCCAGGTGCGCCATGCGGATCTTTCTTTCCCAGTGCTCTTCCACTATGGACATCCGGGCCAGGCGCTCCGGCTCGTCGGGGAAGCGCTCCCTGATCTCCTTCAGGAAGCGCTCGTTGATCTCGTAGACGATCTGCAGGTGCCTGGGGAGGATCTGCTCGAAGAACCAGACCGGCCACTGTTCCAGCGCCTCGGGGAGGATGGTGTGGTTGGTGTAGGCGAAGGTCTTCTTGGTGATGTCCCAGGCGTCCTCCCACTCGACCCCCTCCACGTCCATGAGGACGCGCATCAGTTCGGGGATGGCGAGGGTGGGGTGGGTGTCGTTCAACTGGATGGCGACCTTTTCGGGCAACAGACGCATGGCCTGGTGCTTCTTCTTGAAGCGGTAGATCACGTCGTGGACGGTGGCCGAGGCGAGGAAGTACTCCTGCTTGAAGCGGAGCTCTTTTCCCTCCACCACGTTGTCGGCAGGGTAGAGCACCTTGGAGATGGTCTCCGACTGCATCTTTTTTTCCACCGCGCGGATGTAGTTCCCCTCGTTGAAGAACTTCAGGTCGAACTCGCGGCTGGACTTGGCGCTCCAAAGGCGGAGCGTGTTGACGCTGTTGGTCTCGTAGCCGGGGATGGGGGTGTCGTAGGCCATGGCCATGACGTCGTCGGTGTCGACCCACTCGCGCACGAGTTTGCCGTTCTTGTCGAAGGTGGAAATGACGCGGCCGTAGAACTTCACCGTGTGCAGGTGTTCCTGCCGGTCGAGCTCCCAGGGGTTGCGGTAGCGCAGCCAGTTGTCCGGTATCTCCACCTGGGCTCCGTCGATGATGTGCTGCCTGAAGATGCCGTACTCGTAGCGGATGCCGTAGCCGTAGGCGGGGATGGACATGGTTGCCATGGAGTCGAGGAAGCAGGCCGCGAGCCTCCCGAGACCGCCGTTGCCGAGCCCCGCATCCTGCTCCTCGTTGATGATCTGCTGGAAATCGTTGCCAAGCGAGGTGATGGCGTCCTTGAAGTCGTCCCAAAGCCCCAGGTTGATGAGGCTGTTGGCGAGGGTCCTTCCCATCAGGAATTCCATCGATATGTAGTAGACTCGCTTGTTGTCGGAATTGTAGTAGGCCTGCTGGGTGTCGAGCCAACGCTCAACCAGGTGGTCCCTGACGGCATAGGCCAAAGCGTTGAACCTGTCGTATGCGGTGGCGGAGTATTTGTCCTTACCCAGCGTG
Source organism: Geomonas subterranea (assembly GCF_019063845.1). NCBI lineage: Bacteria > Pseudomonadati > Thermodesulfobacteriota > Desulfuromonadia > Geobacterales > Geobacteraceae > Geomonas > Geomonas subterranea. Next base: position 1,545,441 of record NZ_CP077683.1, on the reverse strand, counting down.
TATTCCAGGTGTTCCAGAAAGGACTTGATAATGAGCATCTGCTTATCGAGCTCTTCGTTCATCCCTATCTGCTCTTCAGTCATGAGTCACCCTGCATCTGCATGTAGTTATTGTGGGAAAGGTGTCTGCTGGAGTACCCGGGAGGCGCCAGTTTTCCGTTGGACATGATACACCAACTGTGCTAGTTAATCCTAGATTACAGTACAAGTAAAGGGCTCGTGATGAAAAAAATCGCCATTTTTGCCAAAGTGCACGATCCGCGTTGCCTCGGGGTCGCCGAAGAGCTGATCGAGTGGCTGGCGGCCCGCGGCGTGACCGCACACGTCGAGGAGCATCTCTCCCGGAGGCTGCGGCGCACGACGCTCGCCGAGAGCGCCGAGAGCTCCGAGGTCGCGCGTGACGCCGACCTGGTGGTGGTGCTTGGCGGCGACGGCACGCTGATCGCGGCCGCGCGCCTCATCGGCGAGCAGGACGTCCCCATCCTGGCGGTCAACCTGGGGAGCCTCGGTTTTCTCACCGAGATCACCCTGGACGAGCTCTATCCCTCCATGGAGCGCTGCCTGGCCGGCGACTTCGAGGTCACCGAGCGCATGATGCTCCTGGCCAGTGTCGAGCGCGCGGGCGAAGTGATCGAACTGCACCGGGTGCTGAACGACGTGGTCATCAACAAGGGGGCCCTGGCCAGGATCATCGACATGGAGACCTCGGTCAACGGGCGCTACCTCACCACCTTCAAGGCCGACGGCCTGATCCTGTCGACCCCGACCGGTTCCACCGGCTACTCGCTTTCCGCCAACGGCCCCATCATCCACCCCGAGCTGGCATGCATCTCCATCACCCCCATCTGCCCGCACACCCTGACCAACCGGCCGCTCGTGGTCGACTCGGGCGCGCAGATCGACATCAAGTTGAACTACGCCCCGGACGAGTCGGTGTTCCTCACCCTGGACGGGCAGGTCGGCATGAAGCTTCTTTCAGGCGACGTGGTGCAGATCCGGAAGGCCCCCCACGTCACCCGCCTGATCCAGTCCCGCAGCAAGGACTACTTCGAGGTGCTCCGCACCAAGCTCAAGTGGGGTGAACGCTAAGTGCTGAGAGAGCTCCAGATAACCAACCTCGCCATCATCGACAAGCTGCACGTGGAGTTCAGTCCCGGGCTCAACATCCTGACCGGCGAGACCGGGGCGGGCAAGTCGATCATCATCGACGCGGTGAACCTGATCCTTGGCGGGCGCGGCAGCGCCGACCTGATCCGGGCCGGCGCCAAGGAGGCTTCCGTGGAGGCGCTCTTCGACCTCTCCGGTCGCGACGCGCTCCTCACCGCGCTCGCCGAGGCGGGGATCGAGTGCGACGGTGAGCTCCTGGTGCGGCGCGTGGTCGCTGCCGGCGGCAAGAGCCGCGTCTTCATCGGCGGCGGGCTCGCCACCACCTCGCTTCTCTCCGAGATCTGCCGCAACCTGATCAACATCTACGGCCAGCACGACGCGCAGAGCCTTTTGAAGACCGATCAGCACCTGCTCCTTCTGGACGGCTTTTCCGGGACGCTCCCCCTGCGCGCCGAGTTCGCCGCCCGCTACGAGGAGTGCCAGGGGGCCAGGCACGAGCTGCAGGCGCTCGAGGCGGGGGAGCGCGAGGCCGCGCGCCGGCTCGACCTGCTCTCCTTCCAGAGTAACGAGATCGCCGAGGCGAAGCTCACCCCCGGCGAGGAAGAGGACCTGGCCGAGGAGCGCACCCGGCTCGCGCACAGCGGGAAACTGATGGGGGCCTCGCAGGGCGCCTTCGACGCCCTCTACGGCGGCGACGCACCCATCCTCGGGAACCTTTCCGGCATCATCGCAGGGGTCGCCGACGCAGGTCGCATCGATCCCGCGCTCAACCCGGTCACCGAGGCGCTCCAGGCGGCCTACGCCCAGCTCGAGGACGCCTCCCTCACCCTGCGCGACTACGCCGCCCGCGTCGAGTCCGACCCGGCCCGGCTGGAGGAGATCGAGGACCGGCTCGACGCCATCGGCCGCCTCAAGAAAAAGTACGGCGCCAGCATCGCGGAGATCCTCGAGTACCAGCGCGAGGTGGACCAGGAGCTGTCGCTCCTCTCCAACCTGGAGGGGAGCCGCGGCGAGCTGCAGACACGGATCTCGCGGCTGGAGCAGGAACTGGCGGTTCTGGGGGGCAGGCTCGGCAAGGCGCGCCAGGACGGCGCCGGAAAGCTCAAGGAGGGGATGGAGCGCGAGCTCGCGGAGCTTGCCATGAAGCACGCCGTCTTCGAGACCTCCTTCGAGAAGAGCGCCGAGGCGCGCAGCTTCGGCTTCGAGCGTGCCGAGTTCCTCTTCTCCCCGAACCCGGGCGAGCCCCCGAAACCGCTGGCGAAGATCGCCTCCGGCGGCGAGCTCTCCCGGCTCATGCTGGCGCTGAAGCAGCTCCATCCCGACTCCGAGGTCCCCACGCTCATCTTCGACGAGGTGGACACCGGAATCGGGGGGGCGACCAGTGCGCTCGTGGGCGAGAAGCTGAAACGCGTTGCCCGCGAGCAGCAGGTGCTGGCCATCACCCACCTGCCGCAGGTGGCCGCCTTCGCCGACCGGCATCTCAAGGTGGAGAAGAGGGTGGCAGACGGGCGCACCGCCACCGGCGTGGAACTCCTGGAAGGGGAGGAGCGGGTGGCAGAGGTGGCGCGCATGCTTTCGGGCGCGCGCGTCACGGAAAAGACCCTGGAGCACGCCAGGGAGTTGATTCAGGAGGCAGTGAGATGATCAGAAAAGCCAGGATTGGCGACGTAAAAGAGATTCAGAAACTATTGACCAATTTCGCGAGCCGCGGCGAGATGCTCTCCCGCTCGCTTTCCGAGCTGTACGAGGCGTTGCGCGACTTCTACGTTTTCGAGGAGGAGGGGCGCCTTTTGGGCACCTCCGCGCTGCACATCGTCTGGGAAGACCTCGCCGAAGTCCGTTCGGTCGCGGTCGCCGAGAGCGCCGGACGGCGTGGCATCGGGAGCCAGGTGGTGGGCGCCTGCATCGAGGAGGCGCGCTCCCTGGGGCTCAAGAGGCTTTTCTGCCTCACCTACAAGCCCGATTTTTTCGCCAAGTTCGGCTTCAAAATCGCGGACAAGTCCGAGCTGCCGCACAAGGTCTGGGGGGACTGCATCAAGTGCGTCAAGTTCCCCGACTGCGACGAGATCGCCATGATCCTCGAGCTGTAGAGGCGCTGGGCGACTGACAGTTGACGACGGACGATTTGCTTTCTTCACGGATCACCTGTAGGGGCGAATGATCATTCGCCCCCCCTTGCCCCCGACGTAACCTCTCTTGCCCCCGGCACTGGTTCGGGCGCCGGCGGCTGGGCAAATAATTATTTGCCCCTACAACACCCCAAAAATATCCGAGGCACCATGGAACTGACACAACACGCCGACGCTGTGGAGCGCCTCCTCAAGGGGCGTCAGATCGACGCCTACGAGATAGCCGTCGCCGGCTCGCGCGACCTCGCCATCGAGGTGAAGCAGGGGAAGGTGGACGCCTTCCGCGTCGCGGAGCCCTTGGGGGTCTCGCTGCGGCTTTTGTCCGGAAAGGGGATGGGGTTTTCCTACTCGACGGCGCTTGATGAAGCCTCCCTTTCCCGCATGGTGGAGGGGGCGCTGGTGGCCGCCCAGGTGCAGACCCCGGACGAGTTCCTCGCCTTCCCCGAATCCTCCCCCTCCTACCCGGACACCCCCTGGCTCTTCGATCCGGAACTCCCCGCGCTGGACGAGTCGCTCAAGGTCAGGCGCGCGCTGGAACTGGAGCGCCTGGTGCTCGACGTCGATCCCCGGGTGAAACGGGTACGCAAATGCAGCTACGGCGAGTCGATCTACCACTCGCTGGTCCGCAATTCCCTGGGGCTGAACGCGGCCTACAGCGGCACGTACAACACCTGCAGCGTCTCGGCCGTGGCCGAGTCCGGCGGCGACGCCCAGACCGGATGGGATTACGCCTTCTCACCATCTTTCGCGGGTGTCGATCTTGCCGCGGTTGCGCGCGGTGCGGGGCGGAAGGCGACCGCGCTCCTCGGGGCGCGCACCCTCACCACCATGCGCTGCCCGGCGGTACTCGACAACCGCGTGGCAGCCGACCTGCTCGACGTCCTGGCCGGTTCCTTCCTCGCCGAAAACGTGCACAAGGGGAAGTCTCTTCTGGCCGGGAGGGTAGGGGAGAAACTCTTCCCCGAGTTCATCTCCGTGCGCGACAACGGCCTGCTTCCCGGCGGCATGGGGAGCGCTCCCTGCGACGGCGAAGGGGTGCCGCAGCGGGACACCGCGCTGGTGGTTTCGGGCGTGCTGCAGGGATACCTCTACGACAGCTACTGGGGGCGCCGCCTGGGCGAGCGCTCCACCGGCAACGCCGTGCGCGGCGGCATCAAGAACCCGCCCAGGGTCGGCACGCACAACCTGCACCTTGAGCCGGGTGACGCCGGTCCCGCGTCGCTTTTGTCGGGGGTGGGCAAAGGGGTGTACATCACCGAGGTCATGGGGATGCATACCGCGAACCCCATCTCTGGTGACTTCTCTGTGGGGGCTGCCGGCTTTTACGTCGAGGATGGAGAGATCAGGTACCCGGTGAAGGGGCTCGCCCTGGCGGGAAACCTGCTTGAGTTGTTCGGAAGGGTGGACCAGGTGGGAAGCGACCTGCGTTTCTTCGGCCCGACGGGGTCACCTTCTCTGAGGATCGCCGAGCTCGCTGTCAGCGGGACCTAGGACCGCCCCGGGGGGGAGCGGTCCTCAGCCCTTGCGTTTTCTTCTGTCAGGACTCCGCGTCCAGGATCTCGATGAGCCTGCGCACGAACGGGCTCACCACAGCGTAGTGCACCTCGACCCCGTCGCGGGTCCCCTCGATGATCCCCTTGTTCTTCAACAGCGCCAGGTGCTGCGACACGGTCGCCTGGGGGAGCCCCAGGCACTCCCAGATGTGCTTCACGTTGCATTCCTGCGTGCAAAGCCCTGCCACTATTTTCAGGCGGATCGGGTGACCGAGCACCTTCAGCATTTCCGCTTCTTTTCCGTAATCCTTGGTCTTGTCAAATGCCAACGTTGTATCCTCCGGTTTGGGCTAAACATAATCTATATATGCTAATAGGAATTGTCAACTGATTTACTTTTCTTTGGCGAGGAAGATTTCCTCGCTGAAGTGGCAGGCTGCCCGTTGTCCCGGAACTTTTTCCAGCAGTTCGGGGCGCTTCTCGCTGCACACCGGCTGCGCGTAGGGGCAGCGGGGGTGGAACGGGCAGCCGGCAGGGGGTGAAACGGGCGAGGGGAGTTCCCCTTTGGCGATCACGTGCCGGGTCCTTCTCTTCGGATCGATGCTCGGTATCGCCGAGAGGAGCGCCTCGGTGTAGGGGTGCAGCGGGCGGTTCAGCACCTGGTCCCGTCTCCCCGTCTCCACGATCCTTCCCAGGTACATGATCGCCACCCGGTCGCTCAGGTGCCTGAGCACCGAGAGGTCGTGGGTGATGAACAAAAAGGAGAGCCCCAGGTCCTTTTTCACGTCCTGCAGCAGGTTGATGATCTGGGCCTGGATGGAGAGGTCCAGGGCCGAGACCGGCTCGTCGGCGATGATCAGCTTCGGCGAGACGGCCAGTGCGCGCGCGATCCCTATCCTCTGGCGCTGCCCACCCGAGAACTCGTGGGGAAAGCGCATCATGTGCCCGGGGGAGAGGCCGACCCTCCCGAGCAGTTCCGCGACCTTGCCCCGCCGTCCGGCCGCGTCCCCGATGCCGTGGATCTCCAGCGGCTCCCCCACGATCTCCGCGACCCGCATGCGCGGGTTCAGCGAGGAGAACGGGTCCTGGAACACCATCTGCACCTCTTTGCGGTACTGGGCGAGTTCCGCCTTGCTCATCGCCGCCAGCTCGCGCCCGGCGTAGCGGATGCTTCCCGAGGTGGGAGGGGTGAGCCCGGTGAGAAGCCGCGCCACGGTCGACTTGCCACAGCCGGATTCGCCGGCGAGCCCCAGCGTCTCCCCGGGGTGGAGCTCGAGGTCTATGCCGGCCACTGCGGTGAGTATCCGCTTCTCGGCGAACATCCCGCCGCGCACGGGGTACTGCTTCACCAGGTTTTCGGCGGTCAGAAGCGGCGTCATGATACCTTCCGGCAGCGCACCAGGTGTCCCGGCGCCACCTCCCTCATGTGGATGGTTTCCCTGCTACAGGCCTCGTCGCCGATGGGGCAGCGCTCCCGGAAGGGGCAGCCGGCCAGGTCGCCGCGCAGGTCGGGGACTCCTCCCGCGAAGGTGGCAAGCTTCTCGCCGGGTGTCCCGAATTCGGGGAGCGAGGCGAGGAGCCCCCTGGTGTAGGGGTGCAAGGGGTTCTCGAAGAGCTCCGCGGTGGGCGCGCTCTCCACGATCTCGCCGGCGTACATGATGGCGGTCCGGTGGGCGCGCTCGGCCACGATGCCGAGGTTGTGTGTGATGAGGATCAGCCCCATGCGGTTTTCCGCCATGAGCCGGTCCAAAAGCTCGAGTATCTGCGCCTGGATGGTCACGTCCAGCGCCGTGGTCGGCTCGTCCGCGATCACCAGCTCGGGGCCGCAGGCGAGCGCCATGGCGATCATGACGCGCTGGCGCATCCCGCCGGAGAGCTGGTGCGGGTAGTCCCTGACCCGGTCCCCGGCCGCCGGGATCCCCACCTGGGTGAGGAGCTCGACAGCCTCGCGCTCCGCCGCCTGGCTGGAGAGGCCGCGGTGGATCCTGAGCCCCTCGGCGACCTGGAAGCCGACCGTGAACACCGGGTTCAGCGAGGTCATCGGGTCCTGGAACACCATGGCGATCCGGTTCCCCCTGATCTCGCGCATCCGTTCCTCGGAGAGTGCGAGGAGGTCCTCCCCCTTGAAACGGATGGAACCAGAGACGATGCGACCCGGGGGGGGGACGAGCCTCAACACGGAAGCGGCGGTGATGCTCTTGCCGCACCCCGACTCCCCCACGAGCGCGAGCGTCTCGCCGGCGTCGACGGTGAGGTCCACGCCGCGCACGGCCTTGAGCACGCCGCTTTTCAGGCGGAACTCGGTGCGCAGTCCTGTTATTTCTAGAAGTGCCGGCACTGGGGCTCCCGGTGCCCCCCTTGGGGCACAAAAACGGCGCGGACCGGCACTGCCGGCCGCGCTGCAAAGGTTTATCTTATACCACTATTCGGATTACTGGGCAATGCAGGAGTGAGGTGCGTCGGCCTTGGACGGGGAGGGGACCACGTGCAGCCCCGGGTATTCCTCGCGCTGCGGCAGGAAATTGGGCGTTTTCAGGAGCTTGATGAAGATGGGAACCAGTTCCGGGTCGAACTGTGTCCCCGCGTTCTCGGCCAGTTCCTGGATGGCCACCTCGAGCTTGAGCGCCTTGCGGTAGGGGCGGTCCGAGGTCATGGCGTCGAAGCTGTCGGCGATGGCCAGGATGCGGGACTCCAGGAGGAGCTCCTGTCCGGCGAGGCGGTTTGGATACCCCTTGCCGTCGTAGCGCTCGTGGTGCTGACCGATGCAAAGGCGCACGTCGTGCAGGAACTCGATCGGCTCGAGGATCTTCATGCCGATGGTGGGGTGCTGCTGCAGTTCCGCCACGTCGTCCCTGGTGAGGGTCGCCTCCTTGTGCAGCAGGGAAAGATCGATGCCGATCTTCCCGATGTCGTGCAGGATGGCGGCGCGCTCGATCACCTTGAGGCGGTTGGCGGGAAGTTCGAGTTTGCGGGCCAGGGCCAGCGAGAACCTGGTGACCCGTTCGGAGTGGCCGCGGGTGTAACTGTCGGATGCCTCGATCGCCGAAACCAGCGCCTGGATGGTGTTCAGGTAGGTCTTTTGCTGCTCGTCGTAGAGCATGGCGTTCTTGATGGCGATGGAGGCCTGGGCGGCGATGGTGGAGAGGAGCTCCAGCTCCTCGTGGTTGTAGACGGTGTTGTTCAGCTTGTTGACCACGGTGAGGGTGCCGATGATCTCGTCCTTCACCATGAGCGGGACGCATATCAGGGTCTTTCTCTCGAAGCCGATCGGGCTCACCCGGTCGAACTCGGGGGTGAGGGTGATGTCGGTTATCAAAAGCGGCTTGCTGTTCTGGATCACCCAGCTCGAGACGCTGGAGGGCTTCATGGGGACGCGCAGGTGCTGGGGGTTGGGGTCGCGGTAGCCGATGAGGTTGGTGATGCGCAGCTCGCCGTGCTCGGCGTCGTACAGGACCACGTAGCCGACCTGGGCCTGCATGGTGTCCATGGTGGTCTTCACGACCAGCTGGTACAGGTCTTCCACCTCGATGGTGGAATTGATGGCCAGCCCCAGCCGGTACAGGGTGGAGAGCTTCGCCACCGCCTTCTCGAGGTTGGTGTTCTTGTCCTCCAGCTCCCCGGCGAGATCGGCGATCTTGTAGTTAGCCTCCTCGATCTCCTCGATCCGCTCCTCCAGGGTCACGTTCAGGTTTTCGATCTCGCGGATCTGCTCCTCGAGCCTGCCGTTCATCAGGTGGGTCTCGCGGTGGTGCGCGAGCTTTTCCTGGGCGCGGGCCAGTTCCCTTTCATGCTGCACGGTCGATTCCATCAGGTTCGCGATGGTGCCCACCATATGGTTGAAGCTGTTGCCGAGCGAGCGCATCTCCTGGCTGGAGGTGAGGTTGATCTCCTGGTCGAAGTTGCCCTGCTCCACCTGCTCCATGCAGCGCATCATCTTGCGGATCGGGCGCTCGACGTACGCCACCAGGAAGATGAAGATGGTGACCATCGTGAGCAACACCATCAAGACGGCGGAGACGATGGCGAGCTCGCGTTCGCGGGAGATGAAGCCGTTCATGTAGCCGAGGGAGAGCTTTATCTCGAGAAGCCCGAGGGTTTCCTTGCTGGCGGGATGGCACTTGTAGCATTGGGGCGCGTTGAAGATGCGCGCGTAGGAGAGGAAAACGCCTTCTTCGGGAAGCAGGGAAAGGTTGCGGCTGGGGAGCTTGGGACGTCCCTGTTGCGGGATGGTCGTGCCGATCTCGTCGCGGTCCGCGGAGTTGAGTATCTTCCCTTCCGCGTCGACGATGCGGATGGATTTCACGAATTCACGGGACTTTATCTTGGCGAAGATGCTGGCGACTTCGTCGGAGCGACCGGAAAGCATCGCGTTCGCGACGGAGCTCTTGATGGTCTCGATGAGAACGGAAGTGTTGCGGTTGGCGATCTCGTGCAGCATTTCCTTCTGCTGCCGGTAATTGTGGTAGGCGACGGTAGAGATGACGACGACCAGGATCGCGGTGATCAGAGTGAGGATCTTTGTTTTAAGCGAGATGCTCATACAGCTCCGTACGGTGTCACAGATCACGCTAAATGGCTACGTCCTACAGCGATATAGCCTTTTTTTGTACTTCTGGCAACACTTATTTAGGATTTCGTGTTCGACTTCGTTTCCGTCAAACCAACTGAGATCGGGAGGTTAGCTTGACTCCCCGGGGCGGACCCCCTCTGGCTCCCCCCCTCGCGATCGCATGTTTAATGAGAATCAAAGCAAATCGCTTGCCAACTCATTAAACTGAGCAGGCTCTGATTAGAGCGACAAAATTATTGACTTTGCAAGTGGTTCCATGGTTTATATCTAGGGCTTTTCTGGGACGATTACACCCATTCATACATGGAATAGATGAGCTGCTTTCGGACGTTGATCATATTAATCACCATCTGCCTCGCTGCCGGGGGGAGTACCGCGGCGATGCGACCGGAGATGGTGCGGGTGGCCCTGTTGAAGGGGACCGAGACGCTTAAGATCGACGGCGACGGCGTGCTCCTGACCGACGGCCGCGGCGAACCGCTCAGGGTGGAGATGCCGCTCGAGGTGCGCCGCTCCGGCAGCGGGCTCAGTGTGAACGGCAAGCCCGTGAACCGGCTGATCGCTTCCGCCTTCTCGCGCATCTCGGTGAACGGAAAGGGTTACCGCGCCCTGATCGAGGTCTCCGCCGCCGACAAGGGGCTCCTGGTGGTGAACGAATTGCCGCTCGAGGAGTACCTGGTCGGACTCATCAACTGCGAGATCAGCTCCGCATGGCCCATCGAGGCCATCAAGGCCCAGGCCGTCATCGCGCGCTCCTACGCGGTGTACCAGATGCAGGCCCGCCGCGGCCAGAGCTACCAGCTCGAATCCAGTGTCATGGACCAGGTGTACGAGGGTGCCGACGTCGAGGACAGCCGCGCCGCCTACGGTGTCCGTGAGACCGCCGGCGAGGTGCTCACCTACGACGGCAGGACCATCCAGGCCTTCTACCATTCCAATTGCGCCGGGCATACCGAGTCCTCCAGGAACGTCTGGGGCCTCTCCATCCCGTACCTTAAGGGTGTAGCCTGCCGCTACTGCGGCGAGTCCAACCCCATCCGCTGGGAGCTGAACCTTCCCCTGCGGAAGGTGGAGACGTCGCTTCGCAACGCGGGCTTCCAGGTGACGGGGCTCAAGGAGCTGCGCGTGCGCGGCAGGAACGCAAGTGGCAGGGCGCAGGACGTGGTCGCTGAATGCTCCCGGGGGAGCGTGGTCATCCCGGCGGTCGCCTTCAGGAAGGCCCTCGGGTACGGCACCGTGAAGAGCACCAACTTCGAGATCCGCGGCGGCCGCGACGAGGTGCAGGTGGTGGGGACCGGTTCCGGTCACGGCGTCGGGCTGTGCCAGTGGGGCGCCAAGGGGCGCGCCATCGAAGGTTTCGACTACCGCGAAATACTTTCTTACTACTATCCGGGCGTCAAGCTCTCGGGCGGGTACGGTCGATAGCATGCGCCTTTCAGATTTCGATTACGAACTCCCGCCGGAGCTGATCGCACAGCACCCGGCCAGCCGCAGGGACGCCTCCAGGCTTTTGACCCTGGACCGCGCCACCGGGGCGGTCGGGGAGAGCACGGTGGCGGCCATCGCCGCCCAGTTTCGCCCCGGCGACCTCCTGGTCCTGAACGACACCCGCGTCATCCCGGCGCGGCTCAAGGGGCACAAGGAGAGTGGCGGGGCGGTCGAGGTGTTCCTGGTGCGCCGCATCCCCGGCGCGGGCGAGATCTGGAGCTGCCTCATCAAGGCCTCCAAGTCCCCTGGCCCCGGCACCCGTATCATCCTCCCCGGCGGGGTCGCCGCGACCGTCGTTTCCCGTGACGCCGGGGAATGGCAGGTGCTCTTTCAGGGGAGCGACGACTTCATGGCCTGGCTGGAGGGGGCCGGCAGCATGCCGCTGCCCCCCTACATCAAGCGCCCCCCCGAAGGTGAGGACCTGGAGCGCTACCAGACCGTGTTCGCGCGCGAGAAAGGCGCCGTCGCCGCCCCGACCGCGGGGCTGCACTTCACCCCGGAGATCCTTGCTGAGATCCGGGGTCGCGGCGTGGAGATCGCGCCGGTCACCCTGCATGTGGGGCTTGGGACCTTCATGCCGGTGCGGGTCGAGGACCTTTCCCAGCACACCATGCACCGGGAGCTGTACCGGATACCGCACGAGACCGCCGGGGCCATCCGCCGCACCAGGAAGGCGGGGGGGAGGGTGATCGCGCTGGGAACCACGTCGCTGCGGGCCCTGGAGCATGCCGCGGCCTCCGGCGAGCTGGAGGCGGGGGAGCGCGAGGCGGACATCTTCATCCTGCCGGGGTACCGGTTCCGGGTGGTTGATGCGTTGATAACGAATTTTCATCTCCCCAAATCGACACTATTTATGTTAGTGTGCGCTTTCGCCGGGAAAGAGGTCATGCTGAACGCCTACCGCGAGGCGGTCGAGCGGCGCTTCAGGTTCTTCAGCTACGGCGACGCGATGTTTATCGGTTGAGGAAGGGCGGGGAGGGACGGGGTATTAACCTCCCTCTCCCTATGGGAGAGGGGCGGGGTGAGGGCGCTGAACATCAGCGATGACCTTCCAGCCCGCTGCGGCACCTCCCTCACCCGGCCTGCGGCCACCCTCTCCCGGAGGGCGAGGGGGCGGGCGAATGATTATTCGCCCCTACAGTGGACCGCTAAAATTTGGATTGAGAAGACGTTCCTCCCCCCCCGCGGCGGGCCCGCGCGCCGAAGCGCTACGGTCCGCGAAGGCGGGAGGGGGATGTAAAGAGAACATGTAGGGAGTGCTTTGTCAGCCATATCGTTTGAACTCATCAAGAAGGACCCGGGCTGCGCGGCCCGTTTAGGCTCTCTGACAACCACGCACGGCAGGATCGAAACCCCGATTTTCATGCCGGTCGGCACCCAGGCGACGGTCAAGGCGATGACCCCGGAGGAACTGGTCGAGGTGGGGTCGCAGATCATCCTCGCCAACACCTACCACCTGTACCTGCGCCCCGGGCACGAGCTGGTCGCGCGGATGGGGGGGCTGCACCGCTTCATGCACTGGGACCGCCCCATGCTGACCGACTCCGGCGGGTTCCAGGTCTTCTCGCTCGGGGAGCTCAGGAAGATCTCCGAAGAGGGGGTCAAGTTCCGCTCCCATATCGACGGCTCCCGGCACTTCATCTCGCCGGAGGTCTCCATCGCCATCCAGGAGGCCTTGGGCGCCGACATCGCCATGTGCTTCGACGAATGCCCCCCGTACCCCGCCGAACGCTCCTACGTGCAAAAGTCGCTGGAGTTGACCACGCGCTGGGCCAGGCGCTGCAAGGAGGCGCACAGCCGTCCCGACCAGGCGCTCTTCGGCATCGTGCAGGGTGGCATGCACCCCGACTTGAGGCGCGAGAGCGCTCGCCAGATCACCGACATCGGCTTCGACGGCTACGCCCTTGGGGGGCTGTCGGTGGGCGAGGAAAAGGAAATCATGCACGGCATGATGCAGGAGTGCAGCGATATCCTTCCGGAAAACTCGCCGCGCTACATCATGGGGATCGGTGCCCCGGAGGACCTGGTCGAGGCGGTCTACAACGGCTTTGACATGTTCGACTGCGTCATGCCCACCAGGAACGCCAGAAACGGGGCGCTCTTCACCAGTTTCGGCAGGATCAACATCAAGGCGGCCATCTACGCCGAGGACCAGGGTCCCATCGACCCCGCCTGCGGCTGCTATGTCTGCCGCAACTACTCGAGGGCGTACCTCAGGCACCTGTACCGCAGCCAGGAGATCCTGGCATCGCGGCTGAACAGCTGGCACAACCTGCACTTCTTCTTAAATCTCATGAAAGAGGTCCGGGAGGCGATCGCCAGGGGCGAGTTCGTGAAGTTCAGGCAGGATTTTTACGCCGCGAGGGGAAACGGTTAACACGGTCGAGCTGAAGCTTTACTCGAAGCTTTGAATTCAATAAGGGATGGAAATACAACCCAGGAGGTAACTAAATGTTAGGTTTGGCGTTTGCAATGGCTGCTCCCGCGCAGGGCGGCGCGCCGGCGGGCGGAGGGATGATGGCGCAGTTCCAGGGGCTGATTCCCCTGGTCTTCATGTTCGCCATCTTCTACTTCCTGCTCATCAGGCCGCAGCAGAAAAAGGCCAAGGAGCACAGGGCGCTTCTGGACGCGCTCAAAAAAGGCGATCAGGTCGTCACCGCCGGCGGGATGCACGGCAAGGTGACCGCACTGGACGACCAGGTGGTCACCCTGGAGATCGCTCCCGGCGTCAACGTCAGGATCAACAAAGGGTACATTGCGTCTGTGAAGCAGGACTAGTGCATTGATCGAATTTTTCCGAAAGGAGCTTTTCCCATGAAGGGTTATACCTGGCGCATTTCTCTTATCCTCATTTTCATCATCGCATCGTGCGTCTACCTGACGCCGACCCTGGTCGACACGCTCCCCAAATGGTGGAGCGGGCTGCTTCCCAAGGACAAGATCCACCTGGGTCTTGACCTGCAGGGGGGGACCCACCTGGTCATGGAGGTCGAGACCCAGAAGGCCGTGGAAGGGTCCCTGGACCTGATCGCCACCGACCTCGAGGACTCCCTCACCTCGCAGAACCTGCGCTTCAAGAAGATCGGGCGCCTGGGTGGCGACAAGGTGCAGCTCACCCTGTATGACCGCGGCTCGGCCGACAAGGTGCAGGCACTGATCAAGAAGAAGTACCCCGACCTCGAGACCCTCCCGGTCTTCGACGAGGGTGGCTTCGTCAACATGCAGCTGCGCATCAACGAGAAAGAGGCCCAGGTCAGGAAGGACCGCGCCGTGGCGCAGGCTCTCGAGACCATCCGCAACAGGATTGACCAGTTCGGCGTCTCCGAGCCGGTGATCCAGCGCGAGGGACTCAACAACATCGTCGTGCAGCTCCCCGGCATCAAGGATCCCAAGCGCGCCATCGAGCTGATCGGCAAGACCGCGCGCCTCGAGTTCAAGCTCGTCGACGAGTCCGTCAACGCGGCCACCGCGGCCGCAGGCTCGCTTCCCGAGGATGACGAGCTCCTCTTCGAGAAGAGGACCGATCCCCAGACCGGCGCCGTCTCCGAGACCCCGCTGGTCGTGAAGAAGAAGGCGATCATCACCGGCGAGCTTCTGACCGACGCCCAGATCAGGATCGACTCCCAGTACAACCAGCCTTACGTGGCCATCGAGTTCAACTCCACCGGCGCGCGCCTGTTCGACCAGGTCACCGCCGCCAACGTGGGCAAGCGCTTCGCCATCGTGCTGGACAGCAACATCTACTCGGCACCGGTGATCCGCGAGAGGATCTCGGGCGGTTCCGCCCAGATCTCCGGCTCCTTCACCGAAAAGGAAGCCGCCGACCTCGCCATCGTGCTGCGCGCCGGTTCGCTTCCCGCACCGGTCAAGATCCTGCAGAACGTCACCGTCGGACCTTCCCTGGGGCGTGACTCCATCCACAAGGGGCTCATGGCCGGCCTGATCGGCGTCCTTCTGGTCGTCAGCTTCATGGCGCTGTACTACAAGCTCTCCGGCATGGTCGCGAACCTCGGCATGGTGCTGAACATCCTGTTCCTGATGGGCGCTCTCTCCGCGCTGGGTGCTACCCTCACCCTGCCGGGCATCGCCGCTATCGTCCTCCTGGTCGGTATGTCGGTCGACTCCAACGTCCTCATCTTCGAGAGGATCAGGGAGGAGCTCCGCCTGGGCAAGACGCCGCACGCGGCGCTCGACGCCGGCTACGACAAGGCGTTTCTCACCATCATGGACTCGCACGTGACCGCCCTCATCACCGCTGCGGTGCTGTTCCAGTTCGGCACCGGCCCGGTCAAGGGCTTCGCCGTCTCGCTGAGCCTCGGTATCATCATCAACCTGTTCACGTCGCTTGTGGCCACCAAGGTGCTCTTTGACGCCTTCCTGGACCGCGTCCACGTGAAGCGACTCAGCGTATAAGGGAGGAGACCAATGGAACTGCTCAAGAAGACCAACATAGATTTCATCGGGATGAGGAAGGTCTCCTTCCTCGTCTCCGGCATCATGGCCATCATCGGCCTCCTCGGCATCATCGCCATCGCCCGCGGCACCGCCAACATGGGTATCGACTTCTCCGGCGGCACCGAGATGCAGATCAAGTTCGCGCAGGCGGCCAGCACCCAGTCCATCCGTGACGCGCTCGCCAAGGCAGGCGTGAAGGAAGTGGAACTGCAGGAAATCACCGGCGGCAACCAGGTGCTCGTCAAGATGCACAAGTCCACCGGCAAGTCCGCCGACCAGGTGGCCGACGCGCTCAAGGCCGGCATCCCCGGCAACACCTTCTCCGTGGAAAGCTCCACCGAGATCGGCCCTTCCATCGGCGAGAAGCTGAAGCAGGACACCCTGGTGGCCGTGGCGCTCTCCATGCTGGGGATCATCCTCTACATCGCCTGGCGCTTCGACTTCAAGTTCGGCGTGGGGGCGGTGGTGGCCACCATGCACGACGTGCTCGCCATGATCGCCGTGTTCTACGTGATGCACCGCGAGGTCAACATCCTGTTCATCACCGCGGTCCTCACCATCGCGGGCTACTCGCTCACCGATACCGTCGTCGTCTTCGACCGTATCCGCGAGAATATGCACAAGAGCCTCAAGGACCCGATGATCACCATCTTCAACAAGAGCATCAACGAAACCCTGTCCCGTACCATCATCACCTCGGTAACCACCTTCCTTGCCGCAGTCTCCCTCTTTCTCTTCGGCGGAGAGGTGATCCATGACTTCGCCTTCGCGCTGGTCGTGGGCGTCGTGGTGGCGACCTACTCTTCCATCTTCGTGGCGAGCCCGATCGTGGCACTCTGGGAGAAGCACGCCGTCGAAACCAAGGCCGAAGCCGCCTAAGGAGGATTCGTGAACAAAGAGAACGTACTTACCGTCGTGGTTGCGCTGATCGTGGGCCTTCTGGGTGGCTACCTGATCTTCAACATCGCCGGGCAGAACAAGGAGCCCCAGGTGGCCATGTCGGTACCCCAGGGCGCGGGTTCCCCCAACGACTACCAGCGTCGCATCGTCGAGGCCGAGAAGATCGTGGCCGCGGATCCCAAGAATCTTCAGGCCTGGATCCAGCTCGGCAACGACTACTTCGACACCGATCAGGCACAGAAAGCGGTCAACGCCTACGGCAAGGCGCTCGAACTCGACCCGAAAAACCTGAACGTCATGACCGACCAGGGGATCATGTACCGCAAGATCGGCTGGTACGACAAGGCGATCGCCAACTTCGAGCTGGCGCAGTCCATCGACCCCAAGCACCTGCAAAGCCTCTACAACCTCGGCGTCGTCTACCTGCAGGACCTGAAGCAGCCGGACAAGGCCAAGGAGGTCTGGACCAAGTACCTGCAGTTCGATTCGACCAGCCCCACGGCCCAGCAGATCAAGAACGACATGGCGGGCCTGAACCAGATGCCGACATCGTTCAAGAAGTAGAGCACGAGAAAGAGAAAGAAAAAAACCCGCTTACGGCGGGTTTTTTTTTGCGCCCGGTCAGGGGCCTGCTGCCTCAGTTCTCCCTCCACCTGCGGGGAGCCATGCTTTCCTCACCTTGCGGCTTCACCCACCCCCCGTCCCCCTCCCGTCCAGGGAGGGGGGGATAGAGGGGCTTTTGCTTCCACCCGCAGGTGAACATCGACCTGCACATTAGATTCGCCGGGTGCTGCTCCTTATGCTATGATTGCACCCTGATTTTTTTCGCTTGTGGAGGAGGGATGAAACCAGTCACACATAGAAGCTGGCGGGCCAGGGAGGCCGATGCCGGTACGGTCGACGCGCTTGCCGGTTCCGGGGTAAACCCGCTTCTGGCGCGCCTTCTGGCCCACCGCGGCGTCTGCGCCCCCGACGACGCCGAAGCCTATCTCAACCCGGTACTGTCCCGGCTTCAAGATCCCACCGCTCTCGCCGGCATGCCGCAGGCCGTGTCCCGGCTGGTCCGGGCGCTCAAAGCGGGTGAGCGCGTCTGCGTGCACGGCGATTACGACGTGGACGGCGTCACTTCCTGCGCCGTTCTGATCAGCTTCTTCCAAAGGATCGGTCTCGACTGCTGCCACTACATACCGAAACGCCTCACGGAGGGGTACGGGCTCTCCGGGCAGGGGGTGCAGGGCGCGAAACGCGCCGGAGCCACGGTGCTGGTGACAGTGGACTGCGGCATTACCGCGGTCGCCGAAGCCAAGCTTTGCCGTGAGGCGGGGATCGATCTCATCGTGACCGACCACCACTCCCCGGGTGAGGAGCTCCCGGACGCCTGCGCCGTCATCAACCCGCTGCAGCCTTCCTGTTCCTTTCCCTTCAAGTCCCTGGCCGGCGTCGGAGTCGCCTTCCACCTCGTGGTGGCGCTGCGCTCCCGGCTTCGTGCCGACGGATTCTTCCCGCCGGGGGGGCAGCCCGATCTCAGGGAGTACCTGGATCTGGTTGCCCTCGGGACCATCGCGGACGTGGTCCCCCTGCTCGGCATCAACCGGGTGCTGGTGAGCTACGGTCTGAAGCAGCTCTGCGCCGGGACCCGCGTCGGGATCGAGGCGCTCAAGGAGGTGGCCGGGGTCACGGGCGAGGTCGGCTGCGGCGCGGTCGGTTTCCGGCTCGCCCCGCGCATCAACGCGGCGGGAAGGCTCGAGGACGCCTCCCTTGGACTGGAGCTCCTGCTCTGCCGGGACCCCCGACGCGCCAAGGAGATCGCCCGCGAGCTGGACGAGGCGAACGCCGAGCGACAGGCCCTGGAGCGGGCCACCTTCGAGGAGGCGCGCGCCATGCTCGAACAGGGTGCCTGCAGCGGCAGGAAGAGCATCGTGCTCGGCTCCGAACTCTGGCATCCCGGCGTCATCGGCATCGTCGCCTCCCGCATCGTCGAACTCTTCCACCGCCCCGTGATCCTGTTCGCCTTCGACGGGGAGACCGGCCGGGGCTCGGGGCGCAGCATCTCGCGCTTCCACCTCCTGGACGCCATCAAGGAATGCGCCGACCACCTGCTGCGCTTTGGCGGTCACAGCCACGCGGCCGGCCTCTCCATCGCCCAGGACGAGCTGGAGCGCTTCGCGCTGCGCTTCGACGAGGCGGCCCAGGAGGCGCTCGACGCCGACGCTCTCACCCCGACGCTCGCCTACGACCTGGAGCTTGGCTCCGGCGAGATCACCGCGGAGCTGGTGCGGCAACTGGAGCAGATGAAGCCCTTCGGCATGGGGAACCCCGAGCCGCTCTTCGTGCTCAGGGGAGCCGAGGTGCTGGAAAGCCGGGTGCTCAAGGGGGGACACCTGAAGCTGAGGGTAGGGCAGGGGGGAAAGACCTTCGACGCCATCGGCTTCGGGCTCGCCGAGGCAGGGGTGCCGCAGGGGAGGGTCGACCTCCTCTTCTCCCCGGGGATCAACGTCTGGAACGGCAGGAGCTCCCTGCAGCTCACCGTGAAGGACCTGCGCGCGGAGGGAACGTGCTGAGGACGGACCGCTTCAACAAGGCCGACCGCGTCATCCGCATCGGCTTCTGGGCCAACGCCGTGCTCATGGTGCTGAAACTCGCCGCCGGGCACTACGGCCATTCTGAGGCGGTATTCGCCGACGGCGTGGAAAGCGCATGCGACTTCATCGCCATCGGCGTGACCCTGATCGCCTTGAAGGTCGGACGCAAGCCCTACGACTCGGATCACCCCTACGGTCACGGCAAGGTGGAAAGCCTCTCCGCCATCTTCGTCTCGCTGGTGATCGCCGCCACCGGTGGCTGGATCCTCTACGGCGCGGTCACCACCATGCTGGAGGGGCGTTACTCCTCCCCGGCGCTGGTCGCCGTTTTGGCCGCCGCCGGCACCATCGTCGCCAAGGAGGCGCTGTACCGTTACTCGATGAAGGTGGGGGGAAGCCTCGGGAGCCCGGCTATTCTCGCCATCGCCAAGGATCACCGCAAAGACGCCATCACCTCGGTCGCCACTCTGATCGGCGTCGGATGCGCCTATTTCGGGTTCCGCATCATGGACCCCATCGCCGCCGGGCTCACCTCGTTCTTCATCTTCCACATCGGCTACCACACCTTCCGCACCTCCGCCCACGAGTTGATGGACGGGCAGCCCGAGCAGTCGCTACTCGACGCCATCGCGCAGATTGCGCGCGGCGTGGAGGGGGTGGACCAGGTGCACGAGATCAGGGCGCGCCATTCCGGGCAGTACCTGATCGTGGACCTGAAGCTCGACATGCCCCCGGAGATGACGGTGAAGCGCTCCCACGACATCGCCACCGAGGTAAAACGACGCATCTTCGACCATTTCAACAACGTGGGGGACGTGATGATACACATAAACCCATCGGACGAACCTCACGAAGACCTGATACGCCTTTAGCGCTTCTCTTTGTTCCTTCCCGTCGCCGTATCCTGCGGTCCCTCCGTGTGTTTTTAATCACAACTTTCTTGACAGACAGTCGCCATAGGTAGTATTAAAACCAGTCGATTGTTGTGAATACACTGTTATTTGGGGAGGAATGATGAAAAAGAGTACCCTGTCGCTGCTGGTAGCGACCTTGATTCTCGTCGCTTCCACGGCCTTTGCCGCCAAGATGGCGACTGTTGACATCCCGGTGAAGGCCGAGCTTTACGCCACGGCCCCGGCTGCGCTCACCCCGCAGCAATGCGCCCAGTGCCACACCGGTGCGTTCAACGGGCTCAAGAACGCCGGCGGCAAGCACCGCTTCGACTGCCAGGCCTGCCACACCGTGATCCACGCCTACAACCCGAAGAAGGGCAACTACGACGAAGTGATGCCTAAGTGCGCCTCCTGCCACACCGACGTCCACGGCCCGGCCAACAAGGACTGCGCGAGCTGCCACAACAACCCGCACACCCCGCGCAAAGTCGCCATGACCCAGAGGCTCGCCACCACCTGCGCCACCTGCCATGCCGACGAGAAAGCCGAGCTGGTCAAGTTCCCGAGCAAGCACACCAACGTCTCCTGTGACCGTTGCCATACCTCGCACGGCTTCAAGCCTTCCTGCTTCATGTGCCACAAGCCGCACTTCAAGGATCAGCCGGTCGAAGCCTGCGCCAAGTGCCATTCCGTGCACAAGCCGAAGCAGGTGACCTACCAGGGCACCGACTGGAACCAGACCTGCGCTTCCTGCCACAGCAAGGTGGCCGCGAAACTGTTCAACTCCAAGGCCCGCCACTCCAAGGTCGCCTGCGCTTCGTGCCACAAGTCCAAGCACGGCTACATCCCGCAGTGCACCGAGTGCCACAAGGCTCCGCACCCGCAGTCGATCCTGACCCGCTTCCCGAACTGCCTGGGCTGCCACCTCGACGTCCATGACCTACCCAGCATGAAGTAAGCGCACGACCTGCTGCAACCATCTGCACCGAAAAGGCCCCGGGAGATATCCCGGGGCCTTTTTTCGTTCCTCCGCCGTCTGACTGGTCTTCTCCCCCTCCCTTGACGGCCACTTCCCCACCCCCTAACCCCCTTCCGCAAGGGGAGGGGGACCAGAGGCACCATGTTGCTGGAGTTCTTGATGAGCCTTGGGACAGGGGGGCGCTGCAAAGATCTCTTGCCTCCACTGCCGCAGTCACTGTAAACTGCTTTGGGTTTGACGCGGCATTTCTCACGGCGAATCGCGGGTTTGGCTGGCGAAATGGTGACCTCGGTCACAAAAGTTAAGCGGCTTATCCTGTATCCTTGCTCCTGTCGTGCTTACCGGACGGCAGCGTCAGCCCCTTCCACACCGGCTGCTCACCCAGAACATCAACCGCAGTCCTAACTGAAATCTGTGGCAGCACAGATCTTAAAAGGAAGCTCGTGCGCGTTATTCTCCTGATACTCATGTTGTTCCCGCTCATGTCCCCCGTTAAAGTCCAGGCCATGGTTGATCCCGCCACCTCGGCGGCCGTCTCCACCGCCAATCTCGACCTGCTGCTGGAACGGGCCATGGCCGAAAACCTCATCGCCGGCGGCGTCGTCGTGGTCGGCAACCACGAGGGGATCCTCGCAACCGCCGCTCGCGGCCAACTCAGCGCCGCCCCCGGCGCCCCGGCCATCACCGACCGGACCCTCTTCGACGTCGCCTCGCTCACCAAGGTGATCGCCACGACCCCGGCGGTCATCAAGCTCCTGGACGAGGGACGCATCTCCCTGACCGACACGCTCTCCCGCTGGTTCCCCGAACTCGCAGGCAGCGACAAGGGGAACATCACCGTCCTGCACCTTTTGACCCATACCTCCGGGCTCTCCGACGTCATGGTGGGGCAGGACCGCTCCGTCGAGGGGCTGGTGCGCAAGGTCGCGGCGCAGCGCTTCCGCGGCGCTGGTTCCGGTTTCGAGTATGCCGACATCAACTTCATACTGCTGGGAGAGCTGGTGCACCGGGTTTCCGGCGAGAGGCTTGACAAGTTCTGCCGCGAAGAGATCTACGAACCGCTCGGGACCCGCGACACCTCCTTCCTCCCTTCCCGGGACGGCGCCGACATCGCGCCCACTTCCGGCACACAGGGTGGTGTGGTGCAGGATGAGAACGCCCGCCGCCTGGGGGGCGTCGCCGGACACGCCGGTCTCTTCAGTTCGGCCTACGACCTGGCGCGTTACGCGCGGCTTATACTCGGGCGCGGCACCCTCGATGGCACCCGTATCCTCTCCGACAACGCCATCACCCAGATGACCACCCCCTACGCCTGTAACAACGGCAGGATCAAGCGTGCACTGGGGTGGGACATGGCCTCTCCCTTCTCGGCGCCCAAGGGAACTTACTTCTCCGACGCCTCCTTCGGCCATACCGGCTACAGCGGTTCCTCCATCTGGATCGATCCCCAGCAGGACATGTTCGTCATCATGCTGACCAGGCGGATGGACTACCGCAACGTGCACAACTTCAACCAGCTGCGCAGGAACGTTTCCACCTATGCCGCCGCCGACGTCAAGGGGGTGGCTGGTGAGCTGGCTCCTGTGGCCGAAGTCGAGAAGATCAGGGCGCAGGTGATCGAGGCGTCCGCCGCGCTTATCAACCCGCCGCGCCGCGGCCGGATCGCCTCGCTCAAATGGCGTGAGGAGCGGCGCGCCGCCAAGTGCTCGGTCAAGCCGGGGCGCCGCGTCCTGCAGGCCCGTGCCGGCCACCGCGGCGCCAAGGTGAGCAAGGTCGCCAGAAACGATGCCGGAAAGGTGCGCGCTACGGCGAAGAAGCACCGTTCGCTGGCGAAAAGCTGAACCCTGTCTGAACGGTCCAGCTTAATCTCATACCCCCCTGCGAAGTTTGTTGCCTGCTGTCTCCAGGTGTGATAGCATCTCCGACATTAAATTGTGTAAATCTTTCCTTGGGGGGCTCAGTCATGCTCGACAATGATCTTGAACTCGACTTGGGGATTCTTTGCCGTTGCTGTGACTGCCGGACGTTCCGGCTGCCAGAGACCACCGGACTCAGCGACAGCCAGGTAGCCAGCATTGAAAAATTGTGCAAGCTCTGTATCGAGAGCAACCGGCAGTATGTCGCCAACAGCTAGAACCACACCCCTGCGCAGGGGACCGCTGGCTGGTCTCCTGCTGCTCCTCTGTCTGCTTCCTGTCACTATCTCCCACGCCGGTACCCTCTATCAGCGCTCAAGCATCCGGCTCGAGGAGAGGGCGCGCCAGGCCGCGCCTGATGATTACAGCTTCGTGGTGATGGGGGACAGCCGCTCCAACGACGCCATGTTCGCGAAGGCGCTGCGGACTGCGGCCCGCTTCAAGCCGCTCTTCATCCTGCACGGGGGGGACTATTCCAACGAAGGGGGCGAGGAGGAGACCGGAAACTTCCTGTCGCTGCTCGATAGATTCGCACCGGGGATCCCCGTTTTCGTGGTGTTCGGCAACCACGAGAACCAGAAGGTCTTCGTCCGGGAGGTCGGTCCTCAGCGCTTCGCCCTTTCCGTGCCCCGCCTGGGGCTCAAGGTCGTCGCCCTGGATAACTCCTGGGAGGCGCTGTATCCCGCCGAGCTCGATTTCCTCAAAACCGAACTCGCCTCAGCACCCCGCGCCACCTTCGTGGCGATGCACGTCCCCCCCGAAACCAGTCGCTGGCGCGGTCACACCTTCACCCGGGGAAGCGCCGAGCTGGAACAGACGGTGGCCGCGTCGCGGGTTGTGCAGGGACTTTTCTTCGCGCATTCCCACCTCTACGACCGCAGCGTCTTCGGCGGCGTGCCCGCCTTCATTTCCGGCGGCGCCGGCGCCCCCCTGGTCTGGGTCAGCCGCCACGGCGAGCGGATCTACCACATCATCGTGGTCCGGGTCAAAAACGGCGTGGCGAGCTTCCAGCTGGTGCCGCTTACGTGACTCACGATCCGGAAAACGCGGGAGATTGGGCGGCGGGGCAGGGGGATCATGCCCTGCTGGACGAGTGTTACCGTGAGGCCCTGCTCCTGCTGCGGGAGAACTCCACCCCGGCCGGCGTGCTCGCCTCGGCCCGCAATCCGAGAGCTTCCGGGCGCAGCTACGATTCCATCTTCGGCCGCGACGCCGCCATCTGCGCCCTTGGCATGGCCCTGTCCGGTGACCCCGAACTGCTCGAAGCGGCCCAAGCGGGACTGCTCACGCTGGCGCGGCACCAGGCGCGCAACGGGCAGATCCCGAAGTTCGTTAAACCGGAACTCGCGGAGGTCGACTTCTGGTACGCCGGATGCGTGGACGCGACGCTATGGTGGCTCATCGCCGTCCACTTCCTGGACCGGGCGGCGCCGGAACTCGCCCTCGCCGGGCGGCTCTCCGCCCATGTGGTGCGCGCCCTCAACTGGCTCGAGTGCCAGGAGCACCAGGGGTGGTTCCTGCTGCAGCAAAACGATTGTTCGGACTGGGCCGACATCATGCCGCGTTCCGGCTTTGTGCTCTATACCAACGCGCTCTGGTACTGGGTCAAGAGGGTGTACCAGCACCCGACCGCCCGCGAGACCCGTCGCTTCGCCCGCCTGATTTTCAACCCCTTCGACAACCTGGTGCCGCAGCAGAAGCGGATCCGGCTCATGCGTCACTACATCCGCAACGGCTGCCGGCCGGCCCCTTTTCTTTTGAGCTACGTGAACTTCTCGTTCTGGGGTGAGGAGATCGACATCTTCGGCAACATCCTTGCCTACTTGACCGGCCTCGGGGCACCCTCCGACGCCTGCAAGATGGTGGCTGGAGTCACCGCGCTTAACGCCAACCGGCCTCACCCGGTGCGCGTGGTGGGAAAGCCGATCGCCGTCGGGTCGCCGCGCTGGCGCCCGTACATGCAGCGTCACCGGCAAAACCTTCCCTGGCAATACCACAACGGCGGCGCCTGGCCCTTCGTGGGCGGGTTCTGGGTCATCCTCCTGTCGCTGCTGGGGGAGCGCGCCCTGGCGCGCGCCGAACTGGTGAAACTGGCGGTAACCAACAGGGTTAACGGGTGGGAGTTCAACGAATGGTTTCAAGGTGAAACCGGCGAGCCGATGGGTATGCCACGGCAGTCATGGAACGCCGCGATGTACCTCCTCGCCTATCGTGTCATGGCCGACGGCACCAGGATCTTCCCGCAAGGCTGACCCGGTCGGAGTGTGAATACCTCGCCGCTGGCCCTCTCTCTTTACCCCCCGTCGCCGACCTTTTTCTTCCCTATGCTGCGCTCCTCACTCTGTCACCCCGCATGGTTTTGACTGCTCCCTGAAATTACTTGTATTTTTACGCTATCAACAGGTGACATTTGGCCAGTCGATGATTATTATTGTGCACATGCCATTCAAGGAGGATGAGATCATGAAACGCTTGACGTTGCTGTTGCTGTCCCTGCTAACCCTTACCGCCCTCTCCGGCTGCGGCTATAACACCATGCAGGCCAAGGAAGAGGCCGTCTTCGCGGCCTGGGGCGATGTCGAGGCTTCCTACCAGCGCCGTGCCGACCTGGTGCCGAACCTGGTCGAAGTCGTCAAGGGGTACGCCAAGCACGAGGCGGACACCCTGAAGGCGGTCACCGAGGCGCGCGCCAAGGTGGGCTCCATGCAGGTCTCCAAGGACGCCATCAACGATCCCAAGACCATGCAGAACTTCCAGCAGGCCCAGTCGCAGTTGAGCGGCGCCCTGTCGCGGCTCATGGTCGTGGTGGAGCGCTACCCGGATCTGAAGGCCAACCAGAACTTCATGGACCTGCAGAACCAGCTGGAAGGGACCGAGAACCGGATCAACGTGGCGCGCGTCCGCTACAACCAGGCGGTGCAGGATTTCAACACCACCATCAGGACCTTCCCAAACTCGCTCACCAACTCCCTGATGCTGCATCTGCAGCGCAAGGAGCCGTTCAAGGCGGAAGAGGGGGCCAAGGTGGCGCCCAAGATCAAGTTCTGACCCTATGAAAAAGCTGTTTTTCCTCCTGACATTGCTTGTTACCGTCCACGTCTGCGCCGCGGCCGAAGTCCCGCCGCTGCGCAGCCACGTGAACGACTACGCCTCGATGCTGTCGCCGCAGGTGGCGCAGCAGCTGGAGAGCGAGCTCGCCGCCTTCGAGAGCAGCGACTCGACCCAGATCGTGGTTCTCACCATCCCGAGCCTTGAGGGGGAGGTGCTGGAACAGTACTCCATAAAGGTGGTTGAGAAGTGGCAGCTCGGTCAGAAGGGGAAGGACAACGGCGCGCTGCTGCTGGTGGTGAAAAACGACCGCAAGATCCGCATCGAGGCGGGGCGCGGACTGGAGGGGAAACTGACCGACCTCATGTCGGGACGCATCATCCGCAACGAGATCACCCCCGCCTTCAAGCGGGGGCAGTACGATCTCGGTATCGCACGCGGCGTGGGGGCCATCATGGCGACGGTGCGGGGCGAATACCAGGCCCAGCCCAGCGACCTGCGGCACGGCAAGAAGGGGGCTCCTCCCATTCTCACGCTGCTCCTCTTCGTCCTGGTCGCCTCGGTATTCCTGGGGGGCATCTCCCGCCTCCTCGGCGGGATCGCCGGGGCCGTGGGACTCCCGGTGGCCGCGTTCATCTCCTTCTCGGGGATATCGATGCTGCTGATGGGGCTTTTGGCCGTGGTCGGCTTCCTGGCCGGGCTCTTCATCGCGTTCCTCTTCTCCTCGGGTGGTCGCGGCGGATTCATGGGCGGCCCCCCCTTCTTCGGAGGCTATGGAGGGGGGGGAGGATTCGGCGGCTTCGGCGGTGGAGGGGAGGATTCTCCGGCGGGGGGGGGAGTTTCGGCGGGGGCGGAGCCTCGGGAGACTGGTAATGGATCTTGCACAGACATCGACAGCACAGGACTACTTCAGCGCCTCGGACAAGGAGGCGATCAGGCAGGCGGTAGCCCGGGCCGAGGCCCGTTCCAGCGGCGAGATCGCCACCATGGTGGTGTCCGAGAGCGACCGGTACCGCGAGGCCGAGGCGCTCGGGGCGCTGCTTCTGTCCGGTTTCATCGGCGTCGCGGTCGCCGTCCTTTCGCACCATGTCACCATCTGGACCTACATCCCCGTGGTGTTCCTGCTCTATTTCCCGGTGCTTCTCTTTCTGCGGCGCTTCCCGCATCTGAAGCTTTCCTTCGTCGGCCCCAGGCGCCTTGCCGAGGCGGTGAGCGAGCGGGCGCTGGTGGCGTTTTATCAGCAGGGACTGTACCGGACCCGCATGGAGACCGGCGTCCTCATCTTCATCTCCCTTCTGGAGCGCAAGGTCTGGATCGTCGGCGACCGGGGCATCAACGAGAAGATTCCCCCGGGGTACTGGAAGTCCCTGGCTGAGCGGCTGGCGCAGGGGTTGCGCACCGGGCGCGGCGCAGAGGCGGTCTGCGAGGTGATCGAGGCGTGCGGCACCGAGCTCGAGCGGCATTTTCCGCGAGGCGAAGACGACCGCAACGAACTCGCCGACGAGATCATCATTTCCTGATCAACTTTTTGTCGTTCCTGCCGATAAAGTCATTGACTTTCCGCCTGTTCCGATTTCATTATTGACGTTCGCGCCCGCCTGCCGGCGCACCGGTTCCACACCGTTTGAACATCCCCCTGCGGGATCACGTCCCGCTTCGTAATAGCAGTAACCGCGGCCGGCCGCCACACCGTCCGCAGGAGAAGAATCGCATGACCGCAGATATCAAACCGATAGCCGTACCGCAACCAATCCGCAAACCGCTGGGCGAGATCTTCGTCGAGCGCGGCCTGTTGACCAAGTCGTCGGTAGACCGTCTGATCGCCCACGCCAGGAGCAAAAACATCCGTCTGGGCGAACTGCTCGAGGTGATCGGCCTGGTCACCCCGGAGGAACTCGCCGAGGCGCTTGCGATCCAGTACCGCGTCCGCAAAATCGTCGACTTCGCCAAATACAGCTATCCTCCCAACGTGCTCAAGCTGATCCCGCTGGAGATGGCGGTAAAGCACAGCATCTTCCCCCTCAAGCTGGATGACGGGCGCCTGGGCCTTGCCGTGGCCGACCCGACTACGGACGACCTTTTCGCCGCCATCGCGGCGCAGCACGACGTGAAGCTGGTCCTCTACGTTTCCACGCGGCTGGAGATAAACCGTGCCATCGCGCGGCACTACCTGGGCCAGACCATCGCCGGACCCGCAGGCAAGTCCATCCTCCTGGTCGAGGACGACCAGCTTTCCCGCGAGATGGTGGCGAAGATCCTGACCCGCCAGGGGTATGCCGTGGAGACCGCGATTGACGGCATGGACGCCTTCAGCAAGATCTTCACCTTGAAGCCCAAGCTGGTGATCACCGACAAGGTGATGCCCAAGCTCGGAGGGTACGAGTTCCTGTTCGCCATCAAGAACATTCCCGAGTTCCGCTACATGCCCGTGATCCTCATGACCGCTGCGGCCACGCCTGACGAGGAGAAGGAAGCGTTGGAGAAGGGGTTCTTCGACTTCGTGCTGAAGCCGGTCAAGGAGATCGGCCTGCTCACCCGTGTGAAGAGGGCCTTCGCCAGCAGGGAAGCCCTCTACGGCAAGACCGCCTGAACTATCCGTATCTGCCTTCCGTCCAGTCGGCCGCCGCTTCCCTGCGAAGGGCGGCCACTTTCCTTTCCCCCCCTTGCACCTTGCACGACCGTCGCCGGTTCTTTTCGCTAATGAATCAGCTGCTTCGCGCCGAAAAGAATCCCCGGGCCGAAGTGATACCTTTCCCTTTCCGCAATAAAACTCTTAGTATGCCTGTTCCGGCCAACCTGGAGAGCAGATGCACAAACCAATGAACCTTTCACCGGTAAACCCCTGCGATTCCGGCCTCGGCGGCACCTCGTGCTACGGCGCCGCGCTGATGCCCTGCGACCTTCTGTTCGCCTGGCTTCCCGTCTCTCTCCGCTTAGCCGCCGCGCTTGCGCTCCTTTTGGCCGTCACTGTGATCGTGGTCAGGGTCTTCCGGCAGAGATCCCTGCGGCACCGCCGGGTCGAAGAGGAGTTGCGCGCCGCGAAGGAGGAACTCGAACGGAGGGTCGCCGAGAGGACCGATGCGCTGCACCATGCCAATGAACAGTTGAAACAGCAACTCGCGGAACGGATGCGGGTCGAGGAGGAACTGCGCCAGGGGCGCAACATGCTGGAGCAGATCATCGACACCATCCCTCAGTTCGTCTTCTGGAAGGATAAGGACAGCATCTATCAGGGGTGCAATATCGTCTTCGCCAGGGCCGCAGGGCTGGAAGATCCCGTCTCCATCCGCGGCAAGAGCGACTACGACCTCCCCTGGCTGCGGGAGGAGAGCGACGCCTACCGCACCGACGACCGCAGCGTCATGGACCGCGATATCGCCAAGTACCACATCATCGAACAGCAGTTGCAGGCCAACGGCGAGCGTTACTGGGTGGACACTACCAAGGTACCGCTTCGCGACGAAACCGGGGCGGTTGTCGGCGTACTGGGGATTTACGACAACATCACCGAAAGGAAAGCGATCGAGGAGGCGCGCGACCGCGCCCTGGCCATGCTCGAATCGCTCCTGGCATCTTCGCCTACCGGCATCCTGGTCTACGATGGCGAAAGCGGCGCCTGCGTCAAGGCCAACCAGGCCATCGCCACTATGGTGGGTGGGACCGTAGAACAGCTGCTCAGCCAGAACTTCAGGAGCATAGCCTCCTTCAAGGAAACCGGCATCTACGCCCTTGGCGAACTGGTTCTGGACGATGGCCAGACGAGGGCCATGGAGGTCGATATCAATACCTCCTTCGGTAAGAGCTTCGAGGTGGAGGTGTTCCTGTCCCGTTTCGACGTGGAAGGGAGACACCACCTGATGTTCATCTCGGTGGACCTGACCGAGAGAAAGCAGCTGGAGAACGAGAAGCGCCTGATCGAAGCCCAGATGCTGCACGTGCAGAAGCTGGAGAGCCTCGGTGTGCTTGCCGGCGGCATCGCCCACGATTTCAACAACATCCTCATGGTGGTGCTTGGGAACGCGGACCTGGCATTGCTGCGGTTACCTCCCGGCTCACCCGCCTGCGAGAACCTGGTCCAGATCGAGCAGGCGGCCAGCCGCGCCGCTGACCTTGCGCGCCAGATGCTGGCCTACTCGGGGAGGGGGAAGTTCGTCATCGAGAACCTGGACCTGACCAGGGTGGTCCAGGAAATGGCCCCGATGCTGGAGGTCTCCATCTCGAAGAAGGCGCTGCTGCGCTACGACCTCGCTCCCGACCTGCCGCCGGTCAGCGGCGATGCCACCCAGCTGCACCAGGTGATTCTCAACCTCGTCATCAACGCCTCCGAGGCCATCGGAGACGGGACGGGTGTCATCTCGATCAGCACCAAACTCACGGAGTGCGACCGTGCCTACCTTTCCGAATCCTGGGTCGACGACCGGCTTCCCGAAGGGGCGTACGTGGTCCTGGAGGTGTCCGATACCGGGTGCGGCATCGACCGTGAGGTCATCCCCAAGATTTTCGATCCTTTCTTCACCACCAAGTTCACCGGGCGCGGGCTCGGCATGGCGGCGGTGCTCGGCATCGTGCGCGCGCACAAGGGGGCCATCAAGGTCTACAGCGAAAAAGGGAAGGGGAGCTCCTTCAGGCTGCTTCTTCCCTGCGTCCATGGCGCCGCGGACCACCCCGAGCCATCTCCCCTGCGGGAGCTCTGGCGCGGTAGCGGAACGGTCCTGCTGGCTGACGACGAGGAAAGTATCCGGGTGCTGGGGAGCGATATGCTGCGGGCTCTCGGATTTGACGTCACGCTGGCGTGCGACGGACGCGAGGCGGTGGAACTCTTCAAGACCGGGATGGACGACATCGTCTGCGTGCTGCTCGACCTGACCATGCCCTACCTGGACGGCGAGCAGACCTTCCGGGCGCTGCGCGCCATCAAACCGGACGTCAAGGTGATCATGTCCAGCGGCTACAACGAGCAGGAGGTGAGCCAGAAATTCGCCGGGGCAGGTCTTTCCGGCTTCATACAGAAGCCGTACAAGGTGGTCGAGATGAGCAGGAAGCTCTCCGAAGTGCTGGGAGGAAAAGGGAGCGCCGCCCCGCAGTGAAGAGGAGGCGCAAAAAAAGGGGCGGACCCGTGCGGGACGCCCCTTTTCCATTCATGTGCGGTTGCGGATGCTAGCGGATGTAGCCGTTGCTGTAGGTTGCCACTTTGAGCGGTTTGGCCTCCTTGAAGACGACGCGGATCACGTCACCCTTGCGGGAGTAGCGGGGCTCTCCCTTGCAGTCGGTGAAGACGTTGGAGAGCTTGGCGCCGGCGGCGGTCACGTCGATGAAGCGGATGGCGCTGGTACCGGCGGTCTCACCGGGGTCGGCCAGCACCAGCACGGCGTCCGACTTGCTCTGCTGGAACACCCTGACCAGTTCAGGAACCGGCTTGCCGACCCTTTCATCGATCTCTTCAGTGATGAGCTTGTCGTTCAAAAGGTACTGGATCTTCTTGTAGTCGGCCTTCATACCGTCCCCCACGATGGGGGTTCCCTGCCGGTCGAAAGCGACGATGGAGATCTTGCCGTAGCGGGTATCGAGGTCTTGGGCCAGGACGAGGGTTGAAGAAGCCAAAACGAGCAACAAAGCCGCCACTGAGGCGAAAAGTCCTTTAGTCATCTGTTTCCTCCTTTTGCATGCAAA
This sequence comes from Geomonas subterranea, assembly GCF_019063845.1. Classification (NCBI taxonomy): domain Bacteria; kingdom Pseudomonadati; phylum Thermodesulfobacteriota; class Desulfuromonadia; order Geobacterales; family Geobacteraceae; genus Geomonas; species Geomonas subterranea. The sequence goes on along the minus strand of NZ_CP077683.1, from coordinate 1,514,212 downwards.
GCAATGTCATAGCATTTCCCACCACGAACTTCCCATGCTGGTGTAGGAAAATATAAATTAAAATTTCAGCGCTGTAAATTACAAAAACTAATGAGCAGCTTGAAAAGTGTTGATTTTGTGAGGCTAAGCACAAAAAAGCCGGGAGGAATGGTATCCTCCCGGCTTTGAGCGCTATGAAAAGCGTGCTTTATTTACCGCCGGCGACCATCAGTTCGCTGACGAGTTTGGTGAAACGGAGCGGATCCTTGATGGGGGAGCCTTCGGTCAGGAGGGCCTGGTCGAAGAGGAGTTCGCTGTAGTCGGCGAGTTTGGGATCGTTTTTGTCCTTTTCGTACATCGCCGTCATGACCTGCATGATCTGGTGCTCCGGGTTGAGTTCGAGGATCCTCTTTCCTTCCGGGACCTCCTGGTTCATCGCCTTCAGGATCTTCTCCATGTTGGCGTTGAGACCCATCTCGTCGGCCACCAGGCAGCAGGCGCTTTCGGTGAGGCGCGAGGAGAGGCGGACCTCCTTGACGCGGTCCTTCAGGGTCTCCTGGATGTACTCCATGACGCTGCCGAACTCTTTTTTGGCCTCCTCCTTCTTGGCCTCCTTCTCCTTCTTTTCCTCCTCGGTGTCGAGCTCGAGGTCGCCCCTGTCGATCGCCTTCAGGTGCTTCTCCTGGTACTCGTGGATCGCCTGCACCACCCACTCGTCGACCGGGTCGGTCATGTAGATGACCTCGTAGTCCTTCTTGCGCAGCGCCTCCATGTAGGGGGAGTTCTCCACCGACTCGCGGGACATCCCCGTGATGAAGTAGATTTCCTTCTGCCCCTCGGGCATGCGCTCGACGTACTCTTTCAGGGAGACGAACTTCCCTTTCTCGGTCTTGGAGCTCTCGAAGAGGAGCAGGTCCTGCAGCTTCTCTTTGTTGGCGTAGTCGAAGTGGATCCCTTCTTTCAGGACCGGACCGAACTCCCCGTAGAACTTCAGGTAGTCCTCGAAGTTCTTCTCCTTCATCTCGGCGAGGGTGGAGAGGACCTTCCCCACCAGGGACTTCTGGATGCGCTTGATCTGCACGTCTTCCTGCAGGATCTCGCGCGATACGTTGAGCGGCAGGTCGGAAGAATCGACGACACCCTTGATGAAGCGGAGGTAGTCAGGGAGCAGCGCCTCGCAGTTGTCGGTGATGTAGACCCGCTTCACGTAGAGGTGAACGCCCTTTTTGTGGTCGCGCAGGAACAGGTCGAACGGCTTGTGTGACGGGATGTAGACGATGGCCTTGAACTCGCTCACCCCTTCGGCGGAGTAGTGGATGGTGGAGAGCGGCTTGTCGTAGTCGTGGGAGATGTGCTTGTAGAACTCCTCGTACTCCTCCTCGGTGATCTCGCTCTTGGAGCGGGTCCAGATCGCCTTCATGGAGTTCAAGGTCTCCTCGGTGGTCTTGTCGATGGTGCCGCCCCCCTCGATCACCTTTCCTTCGGCGTCCTTGACCGGCTCGGAGCGGGTGATGTCCATCACGACCGGGTACTGCACGTAGTCGGAGTACTTCTTGACGATGGAGCGGATCTTCCACTCGTCCAGGAATTCCTTCATCTCGTCTTTCAGGTGCAGCACGATCTCGGTGCCGCGGGTCTCCTTCTCGCACTCCTCGATGGAGTAGGAGCCGTCGCCGGTGGACTCCCAGCGGCAGCCGTACTGCTTCTCGCCCGCCCTGCGGGTGGTGAGGACCACCTTGTCCGCCACCATGAAGGATGCGTAGAAGCCGACGCCGAACTGGCCGATCAGCTCCGGGTTGTCGGCGAGGTTCTGCTCCTTCAGCGCCGCGACGAAATTCTTCGTGCCGGACTTGGCGATGGTGCCGATGTTGTCGGCGACCTCGTCCATGCTCATGCCGATGCCGTTGTCGGTGATGGTGAGGGTGCCGGCGTCCTTGTCGGCGTGCAGCTTGATCTTCCAGTCGGCGTTCCCTTCCAGCAGTTCCATGTTGGAGTGGGATTCGAACTTTATCTTGTCAATGGCGTCAGACGCGTTGGAGATGAGCTCCCTGAGGAAGATTTCCTTGTTGGAGTAGAGGGAGTGGATCACCAGGTCCAAAAGCTGCTGGACCTCGGTCTCGAACTTCTTGACGGTTTTGGCCATGTCTGGGTGGTCTCCTTTGGTCTTAGTGAATGGTCAGGGGAACATAATCACGGAGATGGGAAATTTCAAGGGGGAGCGGCTAAGAAAACTGTAGGGGCGAATAATCATTCGCCCGCCTTGGTTGCACCGTGTACCACCGCGTGAGGAATATCTCGAGGCACCGGCCTTGGGCGAATAATCATTCGCCCCTACAGGAAAGGCCGCCCCGGAGTGTGGGGCTTAAAGCTTCAGATACTGCTTCAATATGGCGGGGTGCAGGTGCTCCTTCATGACCTCCCAGGCCTCGCGCAGGGCCTCGGCATCGTGCAGGGCGTGGTGCGGCGGGAACTCGTTGTAGGCCTCGGCGTGGGCTTTCTGCAACAGCTCGAAGAGCCCGGGGAAACTCTCGCTGTAGTAGTGGATCGGTGCGGGGTAGAGGTTTTTCGGGAAGACGTCGTGCAGCAGGTCCACCATGAGCACCCAGTCAAACCCCGGCGCGTCGCATACCACCCGTACCGGGACAACGAAAGAGTTGAGCCACTCGGCGAGCCTGCGTCTGGCGTAGTTCCGCTCCTGGAAAAAGTTGCTACCGGTCAGCTGCGGCAGGACGTTGGCAGTTACAAACGGCGAGCACCCTTCGGGACTCCAGCCGTCGGCGAGTTCGGCGTAGAAGCTCTCGCCGCTCGCGGAGACCAGGGCAATACTGATCAGCTGGGGATAATCGAAGTCGGTGAACTCGGTGTCAAGGAAAAGCAGCATCGGGTCGCCGTCGCCCATCCCCTGCGATACGGTGACCGCTTTCGCCTTCTGCGGCTTGCGCTTTCTCGCGTGGACCGGGCAGAGCGTCTTGGCGAAGCCATGCCCCAACTGCAGCGACCCCGCCGCGCCGCATTCCTCGCAGACGGCCGCCGCCTTGTGCTCGGTATCCCTGGCCAGCTCCTTGACGATGAAGGATCCCGATTCGATCCTGACGAACAGCCCGCCCAGCCGGGCCTCGGCCTTGAAGTGGCCGATCCTTGGCATACCAAGGTGTTCCATCGCCTCGATGGCGGTGCAGAGGTCCCAGACCAGCGGATACCAGCCGGCGCCGCAGCGCACGCTCCCGGACGGCGGATTGAGGTAACGCGGGAAACGGGAGACCAGCTTCTCGAGCGCGATGTTCCCCTCGGGTTTCACCCATTTTTCCCAGGAGAGGAACATCTTTTCGGTGGTCCGCTTGAAGCGGACGATCAGCTCCACCACCTTCAGCGCGAAGACCGTGAAACGTTCCCTTATTATGACGAGTGTCTGTGGAGTTTTCATTAGCCCTAGATTCTACCAGACTCCCCCTTCCTTGACACCCCTTCGTCGTTATGTTACTAAGGTCCGGCTAAAACTCTTTTCCCGGCAAGGGGATAGCCCTACCGAACACCTCGCGCGCCAAAAAAAGGAGCCTCATGTACTTCCCCGATTTTTCGACGTTCCAGACCCTGTCCGCACAAGGCAACCTGATCCCGGTTTACCGTGAGATCCTGGCCGACCTGGATACCCCCGTTGGGGCCTTCAAGAAGATCGACGACGGCCGCTTCGGATTCCTTTTGGAGAGTATCGAGGGTGGCGAGAAGTGGGGACGCTACACCTTCCTCGGCTCCTCCCCGGCGGTGGTCATCCGCGGCAAGGACAACTGGGTCGAGATCGTGGAGGGGGGCGAGGTGTGCCGCATGGAGGTTCCGGATCCGCTGAACTACGTCCGGGATTACATGGCGCGCTACCGGCCTGTCGAGGTCGAGGGGATCCCGAGGTTCTTCGGCGGCGCGGTCGGCTACCTGGGCTATGACGCGGTGCGCCACTTCGAGACGCTGCCGGATCAGAACCCGAGCGTCATCAACACCTACGACGCCTACTTCATCATCACCGACACCATCGTCATCTTCGACAGCCTGAGCCAGAAGATCAAGGTCGTATCCAACGCGCACCTGGACGGAACCAGCACCCCCGAGGCCGCCTACGCCGAGGCGGTGGGGAAGATCGAGGGGCTCATCGAGCGCCTGAAGAAGCCGCTTGCGGCGGCCGCGAAGAAGCCCGCCCAGGGAAAGGTGGAGTTGACCTCCAACGTGAAGCGCGAGGAATTCGAGTCCTGGGTGACCCGCGCCAAGGAGTACGTCCGAAGCGGCGACATCATCCAGGTGGTCCTCTCCCAGCGCTTCTCCGGCGATCTCACCGTCGACCCCTTCGACATCTACCGCGTGCTGCGGACGCTGAACCCGTCCCCCTACATGTTCTTCCTGCGGCTGGACGAGACCATGGTGGTGGGCGCGTCGCCCGAGGTCATGGTGCGTAAGGAGGGGGATCTGGTGGAACTGCGTCCCATCGCCGGCACCCGCCCGCGCGGAGCGACCCCCGCCGCCGACGAGGAACTCGCGCGCGACCTCCTTGCCGACCCCAAGGAGCGTGCCGAGCACGTCATGCTGGTGGACCTGGGAAGGAACGACCTGGGGCGCGTCTGTGAGACCGGCAGTGTGAAGGTCTCCGAGCTCATGGTGATCGAGCGCTATTCGCACGTGATGCACATCGTCTCCAACGTGCAGGGGGAACTGGCCCCCGGCCACGACGCCTTCGACGTGGTGCGCGCCACCTTCCCGGCGGGGACCCTGTCCGGTGCCCCGAAGGTGCGGGCCATGGAGATCATCGACGAGCTGGAAGGGGTACGGCGCGAGGTCTACGGCGGGGCGGTCGGCTACTTCTCCTTCTCGGGGAACATGGACATGGCCATCGCCATCAGGACGCTGGTGATCAAGGACGGCAAGGTGCACCTGCAGGCCGGCGCCGGCATCGTGGCCGACTCCGATCCCGCCGCCGAGTACATCGAGACCGTCAACAAGGCCAAGGCCGTGGTCAAGGCCATCGAGATGGCCGAGCGGGGTCTCGACTAGGCGGCCCCTGCGGGTGAGGGGGGAGGCGCGGGGGCACGCACAGGCTCCTGGCCCCCTCAGCTGCTCCCTTTCCCACGCGGTCGCCATCCCGGCGACCGCCCCGCGCAGCTTCTCCGCCACCACGGCGGCTGTCTCGGTATCTTCGTTGATGAGGATAATGCGCCGCAGATATTTTCCCTTCTCAGATTGGTCGCGCCAAAAGACTCCAGAAGTGTCGGCTTCCTCATGATTCCTCCGTCCTAGCATCTATCCTTGTATTTCGGCAGAACCAGTTCAAACACTTTTAGTGTCATATCACCTCGCTATACTCGCACCTGACAGAGTTCCTCGTGCCGTGACTGTGTGTCGAAAAGCTTTGTGTCGCCACCGTGCGTTGCCGCGAAGATTCTATGACAGACACGATTTCAAAAATGTCCCGCTGAAAGTACACATTTCCGGAATTGGTAGTACACTTCCGGGTGGTGATAGAGATGGGCCACAATTTGATGGAATGTAGGAGTTGACCCAATGGGTGCTGCAGATCCGGTAAAGAAGATACTTGTAGTGGAGGATGATGACGCCCACGCGGAGCTGATCCGGCGGGGATTCAGCGACCTGTCCGGCCAATACGAGCTGACTGTAGCCGCCACCATCAAGGAGGCGGTGGACCGCATTCGCAGCCGTGACTATGACATCGTGCTCACCGATTACCTCCTTCCCGACGGCAAGGGGGGGGACCTGGTGGCGCATTCCGCGAACATAGCGCCGGTGGTGATGATGACGTCGCACGGCAGCGAGCAGGTGGCCGTGGAGGCGATGAAGTCCGGTGCCATCGACTACGTGGTGAAGATGCCGGAGGTGTTCGACGCCATGCCCCGCATCGTGGAGCGCGCGCTTCGGGAATGGGACCACATGCTCGAGCACAAGCGGGCGGAAGAGGCGCTCAAGCTGCAAAGCCACCGGCTCGAACACGAGGTAAGCGAGCGGCAGTTGGCCCAGGAGGCCCTGCAGGAGCAGGCGCTGCTCCTGAAAAACGAGATCGCGGAACGGAAACTGGCCCAGGAGACCCTGCGTCTTAGCGAGGAAAAATTCCACAAGGCCTTCGACAGCGCGCCGCTCATAATGGTTATCACCGACATCGAGGAGGGAGTCTTTCTCGACGTGAACCGGAAGTTCGTGGAACTCTCGGGCTACAGCAGGGACGAGGTGCTGGGGCGCACCTCCACTTCGCTGGGCTGGATCAACCCCCTCGACCGCAAGGCCATGATCGACAAGCTGGATGAGGACGGTCAGGTCACCGGGATGGTGGTGACGCTGCACGCCAAGGACGGCCGGACCCTCAAGGGGGAGTACTACTGTCAACGGATCACCGTGGACGGCTGCGAGCGCCTTTTGGCCATCGCCCTCGACATCACCGAGCGCGTGAAGCTCGAGGAGCAGCTGCGTCACTCGCAGAAGCTGGAGGCGGTGGGGGTGCTGGCCGGCGGGGTGGCCCACGACTTCAACAACATCCTCACCGTGATCGGGGGGTACTGCGAGCTGCTCAAGCTGGACCTGGCGGAGGGAAGCCCGGTCCGCGACAAGGTGATGCAGATCTCGGCGGCGGCGGACCGGGCCGCGAACCTTACCCGCAGCCTGCTCGCCTTCAGCCGCAAGGGGGAGGTGAAGGCCGCTCCCGCGAACCTGAACGACATCGTACGGGGGGTCGAGAAGTTCCTGCGCCGCATCATCGGCGAGGACATCGCCCTCACCACCTCGTTCGCCGAAGGTGCGCTCTGGGCCATCGTCGACAGCGGGCAGATCGAACAGGTACTGATGAACCTGGCCGCCAACGCCCGCGACGCCATGCCCAAGGGGGGCAAGCTCTTCGTCGAGACGGAACGTCAGGAGATCGACCAGGCCTTCGTGCACGCCCACGGTTTCGGCACGCCGGGACAGTACGCCCTGCTTACCATCTCCGACACCGGCGAGGGAATGGACGAGGCCACCCGCAAGAAGATATTCGATCCCTTCTTCACCACCAAGGTCGTCGGCAAGGGGACGGGACTGGGACTCGCCATCGTCTACGGCATCGTCACGCAGCACAAGGGGTTCGTGAACGTCTACAGCGAGCCGGGCATCGGGAGCACCTTCAGGGTCTACCTCCCCGCCATCAGCGCTGCCGAGCCGGAGAAGAGTCTGCCGTCAGTGGAGCCGGAGGTGCGGGGAACCGAAACGATACTGGTCGCGGAGGACGATCTGCATGTCCTCGACCTGGTGGCCTCGATCCTCAGGCAATACGGCTACTACATCATACATGCCGCCAACGGCCTCGAGGCGGTACAGAGGTTCAAGGAAAACCCGCAGATCAAGCTGGTGCTCATGGACATCATCATGCCGGTCATGAACGGCAAGGAGGCCGCCGAGACCATCAGGGAGTATCGTCCAGGCGCCAGGATCCTTTTCACCAGCGGCTACACGGCAGACATCATTCGCAGCAGGAGCGACCTGGACGAAGGCGCCGAACTGGTGATGAAACCGGTCAAGCCCATGGTGCTTTTGAAAAAGATTCGGGAGATGCTGGACCGGCCCTAGCCGGGACCGGCCCCGCATGGAGAGATAGCCGGCATGGTCACCCAGTTCCACAAGATACGCCGCTTCGCCCTGGTCCTCGTGCTTTTCTGGAGTGCGGGGATCGCCTTTTCCTTCTACTGGTTCTACCGCGGAGAGCAGCAAACGGTGCTGGCCATCGCCCGCGCCGAGGCGCGTGCCACCTTCGAGAAAGACACTCTCTACCGGCGCTGGGCCACGCTGCATGGCGGCGTCTACGTTCCCGCCTCCGACCTCAGTCCTCCAAACCCTTACCTGAACCATATTCCGGAGCGCGACGTCACCACCCCGTCGGGTAAGGAGTTGACGCTGGTGAACCCGGCGTACATGACCCGGCAGGTCTTCGAACTGGCCGACAGCCAGAAGAACCTGGTGCGCGGTCACATAACGAGCCTCAAGCCGATCCGGCCCGAAAACCTGCCCGACCCGTGGGAGGCCAAGGCGTTAAAGCTCTTCGAAACCGGGGTGACGGAGGTGAGCGAGGTCCAGGAGATGGGCGGCCGCTCCTACATGAGGCTGATGCGCCCCTTCGTGACCGAGCCCCCCTGTCTGAAGTGCCACGCCGCCCAGGGATACCGTGTCGGCGACATCCGGGGCGGGGTCAGCGCCTCGGTGCCGCTGGAGGTTGATGCGGCGGTGATGGGCGACGTGATTACCGGGGCAGCGGCGAGCCACGGCTTCATCTGGCTTTTGGGGGTGGGGCTGATCGGTACCGGGGCTCGTGTTCTCAGCCGCAGCTCACGCGTGATCGAGGAGCGCGAGGAGCGTTACCGGACCGTGGCGGACTACACGGAGGGGTGGGAGTACTGGCAGGGGCCGGACCACGCCTTCCGTTACGTATCACCCTCCTGCCTGGAGCTTTCCGGCTACAGCCGGGAGGAGTTTTACTCCGATCCCGAACTTTTGCACCGCATCGTCCACCCCGAAGACCTGCCGCACTACCAAAGCCACGTCCGCGAATCATTTCGCGGCACCCCAAAGCCACTGGACTTCCGCATCATCAGGAAGGACGGCGAGGTTCGCTGGATCGCCCACGTCTGCCGGCTGGTCTATACCTCAAGCGGTGCAGAAAACGGTATCCGTGGCAGTAACCGCGACATCACCGACCGCAAGATCGCCAGCCAGGCCCTGCTCGAGCAGGCCGAACTTTTGGAGAAGGAAGTGCGCGAGCGGGTCGAGCGCGAAACGGAGCTGGAGGCCAAGAACGCCGAGCTGGAGCGCTTCACCTACACCGTATCCCACGACTTGAAAAGTCCGCTCATCACCATCAAAGGGTTCGCCGGCGCGGTGCTGAAGGACATCGAGGGGGGTAACCTGCAGAGGCTCGACGGCGATGTGCGTCGTATCATGGGGGCTGCCGACAAGATGTCCGCCCTCTTGGGCGACCTGCTCGAACTTTCCCGCATCGGACGGATCGTCAACGCCCCCTCGCTCATCGATATGAACCATCTGGCAGGGGACGTGCTTGGCCAGCTTTCCGGGCCCATCCAGCAGGCCGGCGTGGAGGTGGTGCTGCAGCCTGACCTCCCCAGGGTGTGGGGGGACCAGCCCCGCATTGGTGAGGTGCTCCAGAACCTCGTGGAGAACGCCATCAAGTACAGGGGAGAGCAGCAGAAGCCCCGCATCGACATCGGTGTGCGCGAGGGGGCGGACGGGCCGGTGTTCACGGTGCGGGACAACGGCGTCGGGGTGGCGGCCCAGTACCACGAAACGATCTTCGGGCTCTTCAACCAGTTGGACGCGCGCTCGGAAGGGACCGGGATCGGCCTGGCCCTCGCGCGGCGCATCGTTGAGTTTCATGGCGGCAAGCTCTGGGTGGAATCGGAAGGAGTGGGGCAGGGGAGCACCTTCTGCTTCACGCTGGGTACCCGCCCTCCCGAGCCGAACAAACAGGGATGAAGGGGATGAAAGGGATTCCGCATCCGGTCCCCGTTGAAAGGAGCGAAATATGATTGAAGGTGAACCGCTGTGCATCCTGCTCGTCGAGGACAACCCGGACCACGCCGAACTGGCGATGCGCAACCTGAGCGACGCCGGTCTGGTCAACCGCCTGTTCCACGTCGAGGACGGAGAAGCCGCCCTGGACTACCTCTACAACCGCGGCCGGTTCGCTGACGCAACCGCCTATCCCCGCCCGCACCTGGTGCTCCTGGACCTGCGTCTCCCCAAGGTCGACGGCATCGAGGTGTTGAAGCAGGTGAAGGGATCGGATCAACTCAAGTCCATTCCGGTCGTGATACTGACCACCTCAGCCGCGGAGCGCGATCTGGCCCAGGCTTATAATCACTACGCCAACTCCTACCTCACCAAACCGGTCGATTTCGACTCCTTCAGCAACCTGCTGCGCGACCTTGGCTTCTACTGGCTCGCCTGGAACAGGCGTCCGACGAGCTAGCCTCGGTAAATATTGTTTTGACCATGACAAAAGTTTCCTCTCACGCCGCTGGGGTAATGCCCCTTTTCTCCTTCCCGGCCCCGGTACGCCACCCCTTTTTATGCTTTTCCTGTCGGATTTTCTTGAGTTTTCGGGACGAAACCTTTATATTTTCCTCTTTCCAATTAACAGCAAATGAGTGGGGTTCCGGTCGCTTTCCTGCCGGCCCCCCGACTGCGGCGGGTCCAAGCTATGCTCCTCATGATCGACAACTACGACTCCTTCACCTACAACATCGTGCAGTATTTGGGCGAGTTGGGTGAGGAGGTCAAGGTCTATCGCAACGACAAGATCACCATCGCCGAGATCGAGGCTCTTGCCCCCGATCGTATCGTCATATCCCCCGGTCCCTGCTCTCCGGCGGAGGCGGGCATCTCGGTCGAGGTCATCCGCCATTTCGCAGGCAAGATCCCCATCCTTGGCGTCTGCCTTGGTCACCAGTCCATCGGGTACGCCTTCGGCGGCACTATCGTCAAGAGCGCGACGCTGATGCACGGCAAGACCTCACCGATCCTGCACGACGGCAAGGGGCTCTTCGAGGGGCTCCCGAACCCGTTCGCCGCGACCCGTTACCACTCCCTCATCGTTGAGCGCGACACGCTTCCGGCCGAGCTTGAGATAACCGCCTGGGTCGCGGAAGGGGAGATCATGGGAATGCGGCACCGCACGCTCCCCATCTGGGGGGTGCAGTTCCACCCGGAGTCGATCCTCACCGAGGGGGGGATGGATCTTTTGGGGAACTTCTTGAAGATGTCCAGGTAGTGCCGAGAGTCCCCTCTCCCCCCGGGAGAGGGTTAGGGTGAGGGCGCCCGCATCTGCGCCAGGCGTGCAGGATATCCCTCACCAGCCCCTTCGGGCACCCTCTCCAGTCCGGGGAGGGAGAGTTGTCTTACACCCTTTTACCTTTGTATCTTTGAATTCCGTTTGGAAGGAGTTGCTATGATTCGCAGGGCCATTGCACGTGTCGTGGAGCGGGAGAATCTCAGCGAAGCGGAGATGATCGAGGTGATGGATCAGATCATGTCCGGCGGGGCCACCCCGGCCCAGATCGCGGCCTTCATCACCGCCCTCAGGATGAAGGGGGAGACCGTCGACGAGATCACCGGCGCGGCGCGGGTCATGCGAGACAGGGCCCTCCCCATCCGGGTCGGCAAGAGCGTCCTCGGCATCGACCGCGACGACATCAACCTCGACCGGGAGACCATCCTCGACACCTGCGGCACCGGCGGTTCCGGCACCAACTCCTTCAACATCTCCACCACCGTCGCTTTCATCGTTTCCGCCTGCGGCGTCAAAGTCGCCAAGCACGGCAACCGCGCCGTATCCTCCTCCTGCGGATCCGCCGACGTCCTCGAGGCGCTGGGCGTCAACCTCGACGTCACCCCCGAGACGGTGGAGCGCTGCATCTCCGAGATCGGCATCGGCTTCCTGTTTGCCCCCGCGCTCCACGGCGCCATGAAACACGCCATCGGCCCCCGCCGCGAGATCGGCGTCCGCACCATCTTCAATATCCTCGGTCCGCTCACCAACCCCGCCAGTGCCGATTGCCAGGTGCTCGGGGTCTACCGCGAGGACCTGGTCGAGAAGCTCGCACAGGTTTTGAAAAAGCTCGGCTGCCGTCGCGGCTACGTCGTGCACGGCTGCGACGGCATGGACGAGGTGACGCTGACCGGCGAGAGCACCATCGGCGAGGTCGGACCCGACGGCGTCAAGGTCTACAAGGTCACCCCGGAGCAGTTTGGCCTGGAGCGGGCCCCGCTCACCGAGTTGCACGGCGGCGACGCCCAGGGGAACGCCGTCATCGTCAGGGACATCCTGGCCGGCAAGAACGGCGCCAAGCGCAGGATCGTTCTTTTGAACGCCGCCTTCGCGCTGCTCGCCACCGGCAAGGTCGCAAGCGTCGAGGACGGGATCAGGCTCGCCGCCGAGACCATCGACTCGGGGCGCGGCCTGAAGCAACTGGAGCGGCTGGTGGCGCTCACCAACGAGGTGCAATAGCAGATGACCCAGGTACCCGACGTACTCAGGAAGATAGTCGACTACAAGCAGGGCGAGCTGGAGGCTGCCGTGCGGGCGGTCCCGCTCACCGAGATCATGGACCGCCTGGCCGACCTCGAAGACACTCCCCGCGGTTTCCAGAACGCCATCCTCAACGCGCTCGGCTCCGGCTGGACCCCCATCATCGCCGAGGTCAAAAAAGGATCCCCGTCCAAGGGTCTGATCCGGGCGGACTTCGACCCGCTGCAGATCGCCACCACCTACCAGGACCACGGCGCCTCCTGTCTCTCGGTGCTCACCGACGAGCACTTCTTCATGGGGCACCTGAGCTACCTGGCGCTGATCCGCGAGCAGGTCTCGCTTCCCCTTTTGCGCAAAGACTTCATCTTTGATCCCTACCAGATCTACCAGGCCCGCGCCGCCGGCGCCGACGCCATCCTCCTGATCGCCGCCATGCTCGACGTGCCGCAACTGCGCGACTTCCACAGTCTCGCGAAGGAGCTCTCCATGGACGTGCTCCTCGAGGTGCACGACGAGAAGGAGCTGGAGATGGCCCTGCAGACCGACTGCAGCATGATCGGCATCAACAACCGCGACCTGCGCACCTTCCAGGTGGACATCGCGACCTCGGAGCGCCTGGCTGCCCGGATCCCGCCCGGCAGGATCATCGTCGCCGAGAGCGGCATCAACACCCGCTCCGAGATCGTGCGCCTCACCGGGAAGGGGCTGCACGCATTCCTGATCGGCGAGTCCATGATGCGCGAGCCGGACGTGGGGGCGAAACTCGCCGAACTGCTCGGATAAACAGGTCTCACTCCCCCTCCCTTGACGGGAGGGGGCAGGGGGGTGGGTGAGGCCGCCACAGCGTGGTACTTTGCACCTTCCCCCACCCCCTAACCCCCTCCCGCCAGGGGAGGGGGATTTAGAACTGATATGATTCAATGTTCCAACTGACAAAGGAGTGGCTATGAATACCAAGTTCTTGCTTGACGAGTCCCGCATCCCGAAACAGTGGTACAACATCATTCCCGACATGCCCGGGCCGCTGGAGCCGGTGATCAACCCCGCTACCCTGAAGCCGGTCACCCCGGAGGACATGACACCGATCTTCCCGATGTCCCTCATCGAGCAGGAGATGTCGACCCAGCGCTGGATCGATATCCCGGACGAGGTGCGCGAGAAATACCGGATCTGGCGTCCGTCCCCGATGTTCCGGGCGCACAGGCTCGAGCAGGCGCTGCAGACCCCGGCCAAGATCTATTACAAGTACGAAGGCGTTTCGCCGGCGGGTTCCCACAAGCCCAACAGCGCGATCCCGCAGGCCTGGTACAACAAGCAGGCCGGCATCCGCAGGCTGGCCACCGAGACCGGCGCGGGACAGTGGGGAAGCTCCCTCGCCCTGGCGTGCTCCATGTTCGGCCTGGAGTGCACCATCTACATGGTGAAGGTCTCCTGCACGCAGAAGCCGTACCGCAAGAGCATGATGCAGCTCTGGGGCGCGACGGTGATCCCGTCCCCGTCCGAGTTCACCAACGCCGGGCGCAGCATCCTGGCCCACGACCCCGACAACCTGGGGAGCCTCGGCATCGCCATCTCCGAGGCGGTGGAGGACGCCGCCACCCACGATGACACCAACTATGCGCTGGGGAGCGTCTTGAACCACGTCTGCCTGCACCAGACCGTGATCGGCCTCGAGGCGAAGGAGCAGATGGCGCTGGCCCAGGATTATCCCGACGTGGTCATAGCCTGTTGCGGAGGCGGTTCCAATTTCGCCGGGCTCGCGTTCCCGTTCCTGATGGATCGCGCCAACGGCAAGAAGGTGCGTTGCCTGGCCGTCGAGCCCGCCTCATGTCCGACCCTCACCAAGGGGATCTACGCATTCGACTACGGCGACACCGCGAAGCTCGCGCCCATCACCAAGATGTACACCCTGGGGCACGACTTCATGCCGCCGGGGATCCATGCCGGCGGTCTCCGCTATCACGGCGAGTCCGCGCTCATCTCGCAGCTCTACCATGCCGGCGAGATCGAGGCGAAGTCGTACAAGCAGAACGCCTGCTTCGAGGGGGCGCTCCTTTTCGCGAGGACCGAGGGGATCGTCCCCGCTCCGGAATCCTCCCATGCCCTGCGCGCCGCCATTGACGAGGCGGTCCTCGCCAAGGAGGAGGGGAAGGAGAAGACCATTCTCTTCGGGCTCTCCGGGCACGGCCAGCTCGACATGGGTGCCTACGACGCCTACCTCTCCGGCCGGCTCGAGGACTTCGAGTACCCCGAGGAGCTGATCCGCCAGTCTCTGGAGCGGTTGCCCAAGGTCTGCCTGTAAAAGAAGAAGATCGATGGAACTGAGGGGAGCCGGCGGAGAGGATTCTGAGGGGGGTCCCCAAAAGAAGGGTTTTTGGGTTTTCTCCGAAGTTCTCAGATTTTCTCCGTGGCTGATGGTTTGCTGTCGGGAAGTTGAGTAATTTTAAGGGTATACGCGCATGACAAAGGTGAAGATTTGTGGCATAACATCGGAGGACGATGCTCTGATGGCCGTCGATGCCGGGGCCGATGCGCTCGGCTTCGTCTTCTTCGAAAAGTCGCCCCGCTTCATCGGCGCGGAGGCCGCGCAGAAGATCATCGCCAAGCTCCCTCCCTTCGTCCAGGTGGTCGGTCTCTTCGTCAATGCAGATATTGACGTCGTGAACAGCACCGCCGACTGTTGCGGTCTCGACATCGTGCAGCTCCACGGAGAGGAAAGCCCCGAATACTGCCGCCTGGTGCGGCGCAGGGTGATGAAGGCCTTTCGGGTGCGCGGGCCTGAGAGCCTGACCCCGCTTTCCGAATACCGGGTGGCCGCCTATTTGCTCGACGCCTATTCGCCCAACGCCCATGGCGGGACCGGCGAGGTGTTCGACTGGGACTGTGCCGTCGCCGCCAAAGAGCAGGGGCGCATCATACTGGCAGGCGGGCTCACCCCCGACAACATCGCCGAGGCGGTGATGCGGGTGCGCCCGTACGGGGTGGATGTCTCCAGCGGCGTCGAAGTTTCCCCCGGCAGGAAGGACCCCGGCAAGGTGCGCCGCTTCATCCAACTGGCGAAGCACCCGCACCCGGTCTGAAGCAGGCAACTCGAACGTAGAACGCTGAACGCAGAACTCGTTTCTAACCAAAACAAAGGAGTGGCAATGAAGATTATCGTAACCGATGAAGTGGCTCAGGAAGGACTGGCGATTTTGCAGCGCGACCCGCGCGTGCAGATGGACATCAAGCTGGGACTTAAGAAGGAGGAGCTTTACTCGATCATTGGTGATTACGACGTTATCATCACCAGAAGCGGCACCACCGTGGACAAGCCCCTGCTCGACCATGCGACCAACCTGAAGCTCGTCGCCCGCGCCGGCGTAGGCGTCGACAACGTCGATGTCGACTACGCCTCCGCCAAGGGTGTCATCGTGGTGAACGCACCTTTCGGCAACACCAATAGCGCGGCCGAGCACGCCATGGCGCTTTTGCTTTCTTTCTGCCGCAACGTCACCAAGGCCAATGGCTCCCTCAAGGGGGGCGCCTGGAAGCGCGCTCCTTTCACCGGCTACGAGCTGAAGGGAAGGACAGCCGGCGTCATCGGCCTTGGCAAGGTCGGCGGCCGCGTCGCCACCCGTCTCAAGGCCTTCGAATGCGAGGTGCTCGCCTGCGACCCGTACATCGCCGAGAAACGCGCTCATGACCTTGGCGTCAAGCTGGTCACCCTCGACGAGATCATCAAGAACTGCGACATCATCACCGTCCACACCCCGCTCACCAGCGAGACGCACAACATGATCGGCCAGAAGGAACTGGCGGCCATGAAGGACGGTGTCATCATCATCAACGCAGCGCGCGGCGGCATCATCAACGAGGAGGCGATGCTGGAAGCGCTCGACTCCGGCCGCGTCGCCGGTGCCGCCTTTGACGTCTGGAGCCAGGAGCCGCCCGATTCCGAGATCCTCAAGAAGCTGATCGGTCACGAGAAGATGGTGGTCACCCCGCACCTGGGCGCCAACACCTTCGAGGCGCAGGTGAACGTCGCTGTCGACGTGGCCAAGGAAATCCTGCGCTACATGGACGAACAGCCCATCGAGAACGCCATCAACATCCCCAAGTTCGACGCTTCCCTCATGGGGCAGATGCGTCCTTACCTGAACCTGGTGAACGTGCTGGCGGACTTCATCATCCAGCTGGTCGACACCAACCTGAACAAGATCACCTTCACCTACACCGGCGGCCTGGCGCAGTACGACTGCACCCCGATCACCGTCTGCGGCCTCGCCTCGCTGCTGAACCGCAGGGTCGAGCAGGAGGTGAACATGGTGAACGCTCAGCTCGTGGCGGACAACATGGGGATCGTGGTCGAAGAGGTGAAGTCCACCCACTCCGAGGACTTTTCCAACCTGATCACCGTCACCATCGAGGGCCCCGGCGAAAAACGTCTGATCTCCGGCACCGTCTTCGAGGGGGTACCGCGCATCGTCAAGCTGCGTGACTACCAGATGGACTTCCGTCCGGAAGAGCATATGCTCCTCCTGGCCTACGGCGACCGTCCCGGCATCATCGGCAAGATCGGCACCATCCTCGGCAAGCACGAGATCAACATCGCCGCCATGAACCTCGGCCGTCGCGAGAAGAAGGGTGAGGCGATGGTCATCCTCTCCCTCGACTCCGCCGTCTGTGCGGACGTGGTGGAAGAGGTGAGGGCAGCCACCGAGGCGACCTTCGTGAAACCGCTCTACCTGGTCACCGCGAAATAGGGCGGTACATAAGCAGGAATAAAAAAAGGCCCCCGGCGCAAGCTCGGGGGCCTTTTTTCGTATTGGTGAGATCTGTAGGGGCGAATAATCATTCGCCCAGCGCCGGTGATGCCGGGATACCGTCGCAGGGATCGGCGGTGTTGCCGGCGCGCATGAGGGGGGCGTGCCCTTTAGGCGATCTTTCTCCCGCCACAGGCCTTCAGCCTTTGGTGCGCCTCGCGCAGTGCCTTTTCGGTGGTCTCCCAGCTGATGCAGCTGTCGGTGATGGAGACGCCGTAGGTCAGGTCGGCAAGGTTCTTCGGGAGCGGCTGGTTCCCTTCCTTCAGATAGCTCTCGATCATGACGCCGGAGATGGAGCGGTTGCCCGCCACGATCTGGTCGATGACGCTTTTCAGCACCTCGGTCTGGCGCTCGAACTTCTTCTCGGAATTGCCGTGGCTGCAGTCCACCATCAGTGTGGGATTGAGCCCCGCCTTGGACAGCATCTCCTCCGACTTGGCGATGTCCTCCGGCGAGTAGTTGGGCTTCTTGTTGCCGCCGCGCAGTACGATGTGCACGTCGGGATTTCCGGTGGTCTGAAGGATGGAGGTGAGACCGTCGCGGTTGATGCCCAGAAAGCTGTGCGGGTGCAGCGCCGCCTTCATGGCGTCGATGGCGATCTGCAGGTTCCCGTCGGTGCCGTTTTTGAAGCCGATGGGGAAGGAGAGGCCGCTCGCCATCTCGCGATGGGTCTGGGACTCGGTGGTTCTCGCGCCGATGGCGCCCCAGGAGAGGAGATCGGCCAGGTATTCGGGGGTGATGGGGTCGAGCATCTCGGTGGCCACAGGAAGCCCCATCTCGGTCACCTTGCACAGAAGGTCGCGGGCGATGCCGAGCCCTTTGGAGATGAGGTGGGTGCCGTCCATGCCGGGGTCGTTGATGAGCCCCTTCCAGCCGACGGTCGTGCGCGGCTTCTCGAAGTAGACCCGCATGATCAAGAGGAGTTCCCCGGAAACTTCCTTGGCGAGGGCCGCCAGTTTCCCGGCGTACTCCAGTGCTCCTTTGGGATCGTGGATGGAACAGGGGCCGACCACCACCATGAGCCGTTTGTCCTCGCCCCTCAGTATCTTGGCGATGGCCTCGCGGCTTTCGCTCACGCAGGTCCCGGACTGCACGGAGATCGGAAAGACCTGCCTGAGATCGGTCGGTGCGATGATCGGGGTGATGCTTTTTACCTTGAGGTTGTTCGTCTTAATCATGGTTCGCTCCCGCGCTAGCAGTTTTTAATGTGGCGTAATCTAGCGCGTTTCCGGCACGCTGTCAAAAAAAAATGCCCCGTCGGCACTGAATTTTGCCGGGAGCATATTTTTGTATGGCGCAGGTATAAAAAGCCTCGCCGGACTGGGCACTTCACCCCGTTCTGGCAGGGGGGCGCGGCTCCCCATCGGAGAGCAGGGCGCTGCGGACCGAGGGGAGGGTGGCCTGGCCGGCGCCGGCGTCCAGCATTTCTCGCAGCGCGCGTTCCGAATCACCCGGATTCACATCGACACCACGTATCGCGTCGGTCAGCACGGTCACCGCGAACCCCTCATTGAGCGCCTCCAGCACGGACTCCTTCACGCAGTAATCCGTTGCCAGCCCCCCCACATAGAGCCGGTCCAAGTCCATGCGGCGCAGCAGCATGGACAATGGCGTGCCGTTTTCCGTGACCCCCTGCATCGCCGAGTAGCCATTGTCCCAACTGGACATCCCCTTCGAGATGACGATGGTCCCTTCCGGCAGCCTCAAACCCGGGTGAAAGTCGGCGCCCGGCGACCCCTGCACGCAGTGGGGGGGCCAGATCCCACCCTGCGCCTTGAAGTGCTTGCTCTGCTCCGGGTGCCAGTCCCGGGACGCGAAAACAGGTACGCTCCTCATGGTGAAGAGTTCCAGGTAGTGGTTGAGCGGCAGCACCACCTGGTCGCCATCGGGGACGGGGAGCGCACCGCCGGGGCAGAAGTCGAGCTGTACGTCGATCACGAGAAGGGCAGCTCTGCGCTGCATCGCGGGCCTCCTTTGCCAGTCTTCCCCGCCTGCGGCGGACCCGGCGCTAGGTGCGGTATTTGCTCTGGATGTGGTTCATCAGCTTCAGGCGCAGCGTGTTGAGTCCGGAGCTGATCGACACCTTGTAGATGTGCGGGTTTACCAGGCGCAGACATCCGTCGGGCAGGAGTTGGAGCTGTTGCGAGGCCAGATCGGCGCTCCTTTCCAGATCCGGCGTCGGAACACATCTGGCGCCGTCTCTCATCACCATGCTCCGCAGTTCGACCAGCCGTGCCTGTTCCGGGATCCGGACGTGCTGAACCGGATTGGCCGGGTCGAACACCACCGCTCCCGGGAGTATCTCCTCGTCCCGCAGCGCGATCAGGTCCAGGATGAAGGACCCGTCCGGGGCGAGGGCGCGCAACACCTTCTTGCGGTCGGGGAGGGTCGCCTTGGCAACGTCGCTTGTGAGTTTGAGCTTCGGCTCCCCGTCCATGGAGACCAGCTTGTAGACGCCGCCCAGGGCACCGCCCCCCTCGCCGGCGCAGGTCGCCAGGCGGGTGCCGACGCCGTAGATGTCGATCCTGCTCCCTTCCCGGCGCATCGACTCGATCACGTTTTCGTCCAGCTCGTTGGAAGCGACGATCTTTACGCCGGGGAAGCCGGCCTCGTCGAACGCCGCACGCACCTGGCGCGAAAGGTAGGCGAGGTCGCCGGAATCGATGCGGACGCCGGCCAGGTCGTGGCCGCGTTCCTTGAGTTCGCGTGCCACCGTGAGCGCGTTGGGGAGGCCGCACTTCAAGGTGTCGTAGGTGTCGATCAGCAGGACGCAGCTGTCTGGGAACTCATTGGCGTAGCAGCGAAAGGCCGCGAGCTCGTCTGGAAAGGCCATGATCCAGCTGTGGGCATGGGTGCCACGCACCGGGATGCCGTAGCGCATCCCGGCCAGGACGTTGCTGGTCGAACGCACCCCCCCGATGAAAGCGGCCCTGGCCGCCGAGAGACCTCCGTCCGGTCCCTGCGCGCGGCGCAGCCCGAACTCGAGCACGGTTGCGTCGCCCGCCGCGAGCTTGATGCGTGCCGCCTTGGTGGCCGCCAGGGTCTGGAAGTTGATGATGTTGAGGAGCGCGGTCTCCACGAACTGCGCCTCGGCGAGTCCCCCCTCCACTGTGATGAGCGGCTCGCCGCCAAAGACCACCGCTCCTTCAGGAGGCGCCGTGATGCTTCCGGTGAAGCGGAAATCCGCGAGGTAGGCGAGGAAGTCGGGCTTGAAGATCCTCAGGTTCTCCAGGTAGGCGAGTTCCTCGCCGCTGAAGGAGAGCGCCTCCAGGTAGGAGAGGGCGGTGTCGAGCCCGGCGAAGACCGCGTAGCCGCCGCGAAACGGGTTCTGGCGGAAAAAGAGGTCGAAGGCGGCGGGACGCTCGTGCATCCCCTGGTCGAAGTACCCCGCCAGCATGGTCAGTTCGTACAGGTCGGTAAGCAGCGGCGAATAAGACATGGTGCCCTCCCTTCATTTACCAGCACCTTGAATTATCGCATGATGCAGTTTTTCCGCCAGTTCCGGATCTACTAATTTGAGGGAAAGATACTCTCCCTGTGCCTTTTCCGATTGGCCGAGCAGCAGATGTGACAGTCCCAGTTTGTAAAGCGCATTGGCGTTTCCCGGCCACAGCTTGAGTAAGGATGTGTAAGCCTCGACTGCTTCCTTGAAACGGTCCGCCTTGAAACAGACCTCGGCCAGGTTCGAATAGGCCAGAGCGAGCGAGTTGTCCAGCAACACGGACTTCTTGAGAGAATCTATGGCGCGGCTGTAGTCGCCGCTCAGGGCCTGGGTCGTCCCGAGGTTGAGCCAGGCGAGGGAGTTGCCCGGAGCCAGGGCGACGCTCCTGCTGAACGCCTCGGTGGCTTCCCGGTAGTTGCCCTCGCTGTTAAGTTCGACCCCCGCCTGGAACCAGTCATCGGCTTCCAGGTATTCCTCCTGTTCGATGTGGACCGGGTGCTGCTTGGGGATCAGCGCGCCGGTGGCCACCCCTGTGAAAAGCAATAGCGCGAGACAAGTGCTGGTGCGGTGTCCCATGGGCATCACCTCCGGGGAAAGCAAAACCATAGCATATTAAAATATGTTTACAAAATAAGGAGGGCGAGGGAATGGGGGCATTTTTTGCTGACACCGCCGCGGGCTTTCTGGTAGAAAGGGAGGGCCTGCGGCGCCCGCCGCAGCGGAATTCGTGCGAAGAGGTCTCTACATGCAACCAGTATTCATCGTCGGGTGCGGTGCCGTCGGCCGTCGTGTCGCCGCTTTGGCACTCGCGCAGGGAAAGAACGTCTGCACCTTCACCAGGGGGGAGGCGCCGCTGTCCGGTGTGTCTCACTACAGCGGCAACCTCGATGAACCCGAAACGCTACGCGGGCTGCCGACCCGCGGCGCGTGGATGATCTACCTCGCTCCGCCGCCGGGAGGGGGGCACGAGGACACCAGGATGCGCAACTTCCTCTCCGTCATCGCGTCCGGGGACGAACCGGCCAAGGTCGTGTACATCAGCACCAGTGGCGTCTACGGCGCGGGGAGCGAGGTGGTTACCGAGGAGACCGAACCCGACCCGCAGACCGCGCGCGGCAAAAGGCGGCTGCACGCCGAGCGCCTGATGCAGGCCTGGGGGCGCGAGCACGGGGTCCCCGTGGTTGTCCTCAGGGTTACCGCTATCTACGCTGCGGACCGCCTGCCGGTCACCCAGCTCACCACCGGCCAGCCGGTGCTCCTGGAAGAGGAGGCGCTTCCCAGCAACAGGATCCATGCCGACGATCTTTCCCGCATCTGCCTGGCGGCGCTGGAACGGGGGGAGGACGGGGCGGTTTTCAACGTGAGCGACGGGGCCCCGAGCACCATGACCGCCTATTTCAACGCGGCGGCGGAAAAACTCGGCCTCCCCAGACCACGGCAGGTGACCATGGCGGAGGCACGTCAACTCATGACCCCGCTGATGATCTCCTACTTCTCAGAGGGACGCATCGTCGACAGCAGCAAGATGCGGAAGGAACTGGGCATCACCCTGCTCTACCCAAACCTCGAGGCCGGGCTGAAGGGGTAGCAGGAGCGGTGCTTAAAAAGTAGGCAAAATGCTATCATTAGCGATCGGTACGACGGTTTTTTCCGTTCCGGGGTGCTTTACCCACAGAGTTTTCCACAGCTGTTGTGGAAGATGTGTGACATCTTTTTTCGTAAGAATATAACTACTTAGATAAGTCGAGTATATCCGCGCCCCCGGCATCCTTCCATCCTGTTGGATGAGCGTGAAAAACTAAAAAAGGCCCATGGATAACCATGGGCCTTTTCCCTGCATTGGCGTTAGATCGGGGCACTTTCTACCAATCCGTCGGTAAAGCGTCTCGGCCGGCCTGCGCGGTCGGTGCCTCCCCGCAGTACGTTCCGGTCGGCTTCCCTTTTTCAAGCGCAGCCGCCTGGCGGATGAGATAAGTCGCTTTCAGCGTTGTCCCGACTAACGCCAATTTTTTAATTGCTCCGGAATACCGCCACGGTGGAGATTGGATTACTGACCGGTGTCGCAACATACCCCGGTGAGACGCTTTAGGCTTCCCTCTGCCTTGTTGAGGGCTTGCTCACCACGACTGAAACCAGGGACATCTTGATAAAAAAGGTAGTCAGGGACCCAAACGGATGCGTAACGAGTATTCCAGAGCCGCCCGCATTCACATGCGAAAGCTTGCCCCAAGTCTAACAATCCCTCTATGACTGTCAAGAAAGACATGAAATTAATTTCATCTGATATAACGTGTTGATAAATAGCAACTTTTTTGCCTGCGTCAGTTTTGAAAAAGCTGCTGTTATTTCGCCCTCTTCGATGCGTTGGCTGAGGAATGGTCAACGCCTGTCAGACCATTTTCGGCGATTGTTGGTATGACAGTTGCCTTCTTTTTCTTTCCAGGAGTAAGCCATGAGGTGCAACGAAAGTTGCTGCGGCGAGGGGCGTGAGTGGCGCGAGGTAGTGAAACTGTGCCCTGGCAGGTGCAGCCGCTAGAGTGACAATACGTGAACCGAGCAGGAGATACAGGGATCGTAACAGCGGATGAGCCGTTCCAGGGCCGTGGTCATGCGGTTGGTTTCTTCTCCCTCCATGGCGCGGGCAAGGATCAAGAGGTCACGGGCGAGGGCGCCCTGGTTCAGGGCGGTGGGGGTGATCACGTCTGCCCAGGTGCAGATCCCGCGGGAATCGAATGCATAGCTGTGAACGAGGATGCCGCGGGGGGCCTCGCAGGCGGCGCAACCCGTTCCCTCCCGCGGTGAGGTGTCCGTTCCTTGTTCTCCCCGTGCCCCCAGCTCGATGAGGCGGTCGATCAGGCGCAACGCCCGCTCCGTGGCGTGGCACATCTCAACCGCCTGGGCCAGGTTGTTGCCTCGAATGTCTTTGCCCACCAGTTCCTTTTTGTGGGCGCTGAACAGTTCCGACGCGTGCTTCTCCAAGTCGGGACTCAGGTTGAGCCGGGCCAGGGCGCCAACGGTGGCGTGCCTGCCGCGCACCGTGGAGAGTTTGGCGTTGGAATGGCTCACCACCGTCTCCTCCATGTGTTGACGGTAATCCCGCACTGCAAAGGTGCTGCCGTCGCTCATGCGGCAAAGAGGTGCGCTTAGCCGGCTGGCGGACGGTTGCAGGGCTGCGAAATCGGGTCCGGCGAGGTCGGGGAAGGGGAAGGGCGTGCTGAAGAGGCGGTGCGCCTCCTGCGCGGCCGGGAGCACCTTCAGGAGCTCGTCCCTCAGTTGCAGCAGTTCCTTCTTGTTCAGGCAGCGTCCGAGCCCCCCGAGGCGGATGTTGACCGGATGGATGAGCCTTCCTCCCGCCGTTTCGAGGATCTGGTTGCCGGCCTTCTTGATCGCGAGCCCGGTTTTCAGCAGGTCCGGCGCGACCCGTGCCAGCTCGGCCACGCCCCTCACCCCCAACAGGTCGGGAAGCACCAGGCAGTACAGATGCAGGGCGTGGTCCTGTATCATCCCCGCCTGCAGCATCAGGTCCCGCGTGAGGGTCGTCACCTCAGAGACCTCGATCCCCAGGGCATCCTCCACCGCCAGGAGCGCGGTCACCTTGTGCACCGTGGAACAAAGCGAGCAGATGCGGCAGATGATTTCCGGCACCTCGGTGAAGCTCTTCCCCAGGAGGAGCGCTTCGAACAGGCGGGGGGAGTCGCTGAACCGCAGTTCGACCCGCTCCACCCGGCTTCCCTCCCGGTAGACCCGGACGCTGCCGTGACCTTCCAGCCTGGTCAGAGGCGCTATCTCAACTACGCTGCCCATAGTTCCACTCCGGTTTGAATCGTCTCATCCTCCGCTCGATCTCTTCCCTGCCGAATCCCCGCTCCAGCAATAGCTCAAGCTCCTGGGCCACGTTCGCCTCGCGTACCGGTCCCCTGCATCCTTCGCAGACGATGCCGGTGGCAGGACAGCGGGCATTGCATCCTCCCTGCACCACGGGCCCCAGGCAGAGCTCCCTTTTTTCCAGCAGCAGGCAAAGGTTCTCGCGGCTGCGGCACTCGGTGCAAACGGGGTAGGCGCGCGTGGGGGGGAGGGCGCCGGCCGCGAGTGCGGCCATGAGCTCCAGTATCTCCTGCTTTTCTGGGGGGCAACCGGTGATGGTCGCGTCCACGCTGACGAAGTTCACCAGCGGGGCAGGCGGGAAGCTTTCCGGGATTTCACCACCCTGACCGAACACCACCCTGAGCAGCTCTTCCCTGGTGCTGATCCCGTTGTTCATGGCTGCGACGCCGCCAAACAGGGCGCAGGTGCCGTAGGCCACCAGGAGCTTGCTGGCATTTCTCAGCTTGAACAGCAGCTCCAGGTCCTTGGGGGTGGAGACGGCCCCCTCCACGATGGCGGCATCGAATTGCGCGTCGAGCACGTTGCCGCTTTCAGCAAGGGGGAAATAGATGATTTCGCAGTGTGCCAGCAGTTCCGGGAGTTCCTCCTCGCAGTTCAACAAGGTGAGTTGGCACCCGGAACATGCGGTGAGCCCCGTTATGGCGACTTTCATCCGTTTCACAGCGCCTCCGGTATCCCTTTCAGTTCGCTGGCCCGGAACACGGGCCCGTCCAGGCAGCAAAGCTTCTGCCCCAACGCGCAGTGGCAGCAGCGCCCCACCCCGCAGCGCATCCGGCGCTCGAGGCTCAGCAGGATGCGAGTGGCGTCGACACCGGCGCTCTCCAGGTCGGTCACCAGGCAGCGGTAGAGGGGAGGGGGGCCGCAGACCGCGGCATAGGTGTTGACGGCATCGAAATGGAAACCTTTCAAGAGGTCGGGCAACAGGCCGACCGCACAGGAATATCCGCCGTCCAGCGTCTCGGGCGCGAAGTCGACGGTCAGGTAGAGCCGCATCCCCCCGGCTGCGGCCAGAGCGGAAAGCTCTTCCCTAAACAGCATGAGCTTGGGCTGTTTGGCCCCGTACATGAGGGTGATCTCGCCGTAGCTGCTTCGTTGCCGCAAAAGGTACATGAGAAGCGAGCGGAGCGGAACGATGCCGAGCCCACCGGCCAGAAGCAGGACCGGCTTGCCCGCCATTTCCCGCAGTGGAAACCCGCTGCCGAAGGGGCCGCGAATTCCCAGGACGGCGCCCGGCTTAGACTTGTGCAACAGGTCCGTGACGTGCCCGACGCGGCGCACGCATAGCTCCATGGTGCCGTCCGGGGTGAGGAGATCTGCCGGTGAGATGGGGATTTCCCCGGCTCCCGGCACCGAGAGCTGCAGGAATTGTCCGGGGACGAAGGTAGATAGCGTAGCCAGCGCGCCATCCTCGGGACTTACGCGAAACAGCGCCGTATCCTCGGAGAGGTCCTTGCGCTCGAGCAGGTGCGCCGCGAATGGGACATGGGGCGAATGCTGAAGCTCTCTCATGGTTTCTCCCGCGCGGGCTGGGCGGTCAGTTCCCGCAGGTCGATTCCGACCGGACAGACCTCCTTGCAACGGCCGCAGCCGACGCAGGAATTGACCCCCTGCAGCGGTGTGAAACCGCAGAACTTGTGCAGGAAGCGGAAGCGCAGCCGGTCCAGCCTCTCCGGGCGGAAGTTGGCTCCGGCGACCTCGCCGTGACTTGCGAACAGGCAGTTGTCCCACTCCCTCATCCGGGTCCCCCCTTCGGGAAGGGCGGGATACTCCCGGACGTCGAAGCAGTAGCAGGTGGGGCAGCAGACCGAACAGGCTCCGCAGGAGACGCAGGTCGAGGCGAACTTCTTCCAAAGCGGATGATCTGAAAAGCGCAGCTGCGGGTCCTGGGGAGGAAAGCAGTAGCCGGAGGCGCGCGGCGGAGGTGAGGGTTTCGGCCCCTTCTCCAGCAGGTGACCCGACGCGGACAGGAGCGCCTCTCCCTTGACGCTGTGACTGGCGAGATGGAAGCCTTGGTCCGATTGGGTCAGGAAGAGGTCGCAGGCAGTCGATTCCCTTTTCTCCGGGCAAAAACAGAAATCGTCGGGTTCGCAGGATACACCGATCAGCGTGAGCCTCGACCTGCGCGCGGAGTAGCCGGGGTCTGCCGGGTCGGCCAGGAACACGCGGTCGAGGTAGGCGATACCTTCCAGGTCGCAGCTGTGGATGCCGAAGAGGACGATGTCCCCGGCGCCGGAGTGCCCTTCGCGGTACACGCCACCCGTGTAGCGGAGGATCTCCTCCCGGAAGGGGAGCAGGTATTTCTTGGGGGGGATCTGGGTGCGGCGGTAGTCGAGGAACAAATCGCCTGGGTCCTCCAGGGGCGCGAACCTGTGCACTCCGCTCTCGGAGACGGTGGGGGCGTGCAACTCGCCGAAGAGGCGCAGCGTCTCCAGGAACTGGTCCAGTCTCGAGGTTTTCAGGAAGTTTCTTGTCACAGTACCTCCTCGAACAAAGGTCAATTCTACCGGGGGCGCCGCTGATGGCAAGGTGACGGGGCGATTCAATTATGCCGGGATGTATAGTGTCAGCATGATGCGATGTAGTGGATCTTTGACTTCACGTCGTACCGGTGCTACAGAATGTAGCATGGGCAACTACTTCACCGATTATCATTGCCATTTGCTGCCAGCGCTCGATGACGGCGCCGTCGACGTGAGAGAGTCCCTGGACATGGCGCGCACGCTCTCAAGCTTCGGCTTCGCGACGGTTCACTGCACACCGCACCTGATCCGTGGAGGCTATGAGAATGATCCTCCCCGCGTCATCCGGGCCGTACAGCTCATGCAGAGGCGGCTCGACGAAGAGGGGATTTCCCTCCGCCTGGTTCCCGGCAACGAGCACTACCTGGACCAGTACCTGCCGGAGTTGCTACCGGGAGGACTGAGAGCCGGGAACTCACGCTACCTGCTGGTCGAAGTCCCCTTTCAGGCCGGGCCTGAACTGCTTCGTCCCATCGTCCAGACCTTTTCAAAACACGGCCTCGCCCCCCTCATCGCGCACCCAGAGCGCTGCCGCGCCTTCGATCCTGCTGCAAAAAAAGGGGGACTGTGGGGCGCCCTATCCCTGGCATTGGGCAAGGAATCTGAGCCAGACCTCGCTGACTCCGGGATCGTCGAGCTCAAGCGGTCGGGGTGCAGGTTCCAGGGCAACCTGGGGAGTTTCGCCGGGTACTACGGTTACGAGGTGCGCGAGCGCGCACTGCTCTTCCTGAGGCACGGCCTCTATTCCTGCCTTGGCACCGATGCCCACAGCGGCGAGAAGCTGTGGGACATGCTGGTGGCCGGGTACGCAGTGGTCGAATCGGTGCTAGGCGAAGCCGCGACCCACGACCTGCTGCGCGGTACCCAACTCGACAACGGCGCCTGACTTTCCCACCCGCTTTCTGGCTTCACGCCCGCTTCCTGGCTTCACATCCCGCCGCGCAATCTTGATCCTCCATCCCGCTAATGGTTCATCCGGAAATTTTAGGGAAGGGGCCTTTCGTCTCCCTCCCCTTACGTGAGGGGGAGGTGTCAAAGGGGGTGCTCCCAGAATCCTCCGATGAACCTCGCTAAAGCCGCATGCAAACACGCCGATACGAACAGGGATGCAGATTCAAATTCCCATCTAGAGGTGTGCGATGAGGCAATCCTCCATTTCGCGGTTCAGTGTGTTGCAGCAGATCGTTTTCCTGGCGCTGGTCTGCGTCATCGGCCTGACCTTCGTGTCCGTCACGGCGTATTCCATTATCAACCGGGTCAAGGTGAACGGGCCGATTTATAACGAACTCGTGCAGGGCAAGGACCTGGTGGCCGACATCCTGCCCCCGCCGGAGTATATCGTCGAGTCCTACCTTGTGGTGCTCCAGGCCGCGGGGGAGACCGATCCGGCCAAGATCAGGACGCTGCAGGACTCCTTCAAAAAGTTAAAGGGGGAATATGACGAGCGGCACGCCTACTGGAACAAAGAGCTCAAGGAGGGCGAGGAAAAGCAGCTCATGGTGGAGTCGTCCTACCGTCCTGCGCTGCAGTTTTACCAGGTAGCTCAAAAGGAGTTTTTCCCGGCGCTCCTTTCCGGCGATCAGGCGAGGGGCAAACAGGTGGTCGCCACGCTCTCAGGGCTCTATGACCAGCACCGCGCCAGCATCGACAAGCTGGTCAAGCTGGCCAATGCCCGCGGAGCAGCGCTCGAAAAAAGCACCGACGCCGAGCTCAGCCGCTCCATCTTGCTGCTGGTCGCGCTCTGTCTGACGGTAACTGTCGGCTGCATCATTTTGGGTGTCTTCATCATCAGGAACGTCCACCATACCTTCCTCGCGTGCACCTCCGTCATGGACAGAGTTGCCGCCGGGGACCTGTCGGTCGCGGTACAGGTTCAGGGGGGGGGTGGTGTCAGGAGCATGATGATCAGCCTCAAGACGATGGTGGAGAGGTTTAACGAGGTGATGCGGCAATT
The DNA here is from genome assembly GCF_019063845.1 of Geomonas subterranea. Classification (NCBI taxonomy): domain Bacteria; kingdom Pseudomonadati; phylum Thermodesulfobacteriota; class Desulfuromonadia; order Geobacterales; family Geobacteraceae; genus Geomonas; species Geomonas subterranea. The sequence goes on along the minus strand of NZ_CP077683.1, from coordinate 1,485,573 downwards.
GCACGCAACTTCGGCAACCCTCGTTGGTGCTGCCGACGAGCTTTCCGCCGCCTCCGGACAGATCGCCACCAACGCGGGCAATGCTGCCACCGAGTCGGTCACCATGGCCACCGCGAGCGAGGAGATGGCGGCCACCTCGCACGAGATCTCCCGCAACTGCCAGCATGCAGCAGAAAACTCGCGCTGCACCAGTTCCATAGCCGAGACCGGTGTCACCGTGGTAGCCGGGACCATCAACGTGATGGAGCAAATCGCAGAGCGGGTCAAGGGACTGTCCGGTACCGTGGAGCAACTGGGGCAGCGCAGCGATCAGATCGGGCAGATCATCGGCACCATCGAGGATATCGCCGACCAGACCAACCTCCTGGCGCTGAATGCGGCCATCGAGGCTGCCCGCGCCGGCGAACAGGGGCGCGGCTTCGCCGTCGTCGCCGACGAGGTCCGGGCGCTCGCCGAGCGCACAACCAGGGCCACCCGCGAAATCGGGGATATGATCAAGACCATTCAGCTGGAGACAAGGGCGGTCGTCGTCGCCATGGAGGAAGGTGTTCACGAGGTAGAGGCCGGCACCAGCGAGGCCACCAAGTCGAGTGCGGCGCTGCGTGAGATCCTGGACCAGGTGAATGTCGTCGCCGGCGAGATCGTGCAGATAGCGCAGGCTGCCGAGGAGCAGACGGCCACCACCGGAATGATCAGTGGCAACATACGGCAGATCACCGATCTCGTGCAGAGCACCGCCGAAGGATCGCACCACTGCGCCGGACAGGCCGCCCAGCTCACCGTCTGTGTTAAGGATCTGGAGCAGATCATGAGTCAGTTCAAGGTAGCGGGGTAACCAGCAGGCATCGTCTGGCAGAAAGAGGGAAGGGCGGCCGTAGTCAAAGCCGCCCTTTTCGCGTGTACCTTTCGGAATCCGGACCGCAGCATCTAGGACCAGCGTTACTCCCTCCCCTTGCATTGATTCCGCAGCATGCGGCTTCACCCACCCCCCCGGCCCCCTCCCGTATCCACCTCCCCCCTCTGCCTCTGATGCGCTCCATATGCCTTAAAAAACGGCAGAACGGCCCGTGCCGTCTGCTGTTCCGCGTGTCGTATTTGCGCCAAATGTCCAGCAATTTAAGGATCTGGGGCGTTTACCGTATCCGGGAATGAAACCTGCTACCGGTAGTGGCACCACAGCGAGGTGACCCATGCCCGTCCTCAGCAGTTCCGATTTCGATGCCATCGTTCTCTCCATGAAGGTGGCGCTCACCGCGACGCTGATAAGTCTCCCTTTCGGCTTTCTCTACGCGTACCTGATGACCTTCTTCCGGTTCAGGGCCAAGGTGCTCCTCGAGGTCCTGGTGAACCTGCCGCTTACCCTTCCCCCGGTGGTCATGGGATACCTGCTCCTGCTCGCGCTGGGTAACGGTGGCTGGCTCGCCCCCCTGTTGGAGCCTCTGGGTTTGCGTCTCATTTTCACCTGGAAGGCTGCCGTGCTGGCATCCGCCCTGGTCGGCTTTCCCTTGCTGGTGCGTTCCATCCGCATCGCCATGGAATCCATCGACCCTCGTCTCGTCCAGGCCTCGCGGACCCTGGGCGCCAGCTCCCTCGATTCGCTGGCGACCGTGATCCTCCCCCTGTCCCGCACCGGCATCGTCGCCGGCTCCTCGCTCATGTTCGCGCGCAGCATGGGGGAGTTTGGCGCCACCATCATCGTTGCAGGGAGCATACCCGGGGTCACCCGGACCATACCGCTGGCCATCTACGATTATGCCGGGGCGCCGGGCGAGGAGCGGGCGGCGCTGCTCCTGTGCGGTATCGCGATCGCCATTTCCACGGTTGTGCTTTTGGTTCACGAGAGTCTCGCCAGGAAGCTTGGGAGGAAATGATGGAACTGCATATGGAGGTATCCAAGAGTTACGGCGGCGCCTTCGATCTCAAGACCGGCTTCCGGGTGGCGGGGGAGCAGATAGGTGTGTTCGGTGCTTCCGGCAGCGGCAAATCGACGCTGGTCAGCCTCATCGCCGGCCTCCTCGCCCCGGACGAGGGAGAGATTCTGCTCGACGGCGATTGCCTCTTCAGCAGCGAGCGCGGCATCAATCTCCCGCCGCAGGAGCGTAGAATCGCGATCGTGTTCCAAGACAGCTGCCTGTTCCCGCATCTCACCGTGGAGGCGAATCTCCTCTACGGCTACCGGCGCTGCCCGGCCCGGCAACGGCGCATCGACGTGAAGAGCCTCGTTTCAGTCCTCAAGCTGGACGGATTCCTCGACCGCTGCGTGAACCGGCTCTCCGGAGGGGAGAAGCAGCGGGTTGCGCTGGGGCGGGCGATCTTGTCCAACCCCCGCCTGCTCCTCATGGACGAGTCCCTCTCCGCGCTGGACGACGGTCTCAAATTGCAGATCATCCATTACTTGAAACGAGCCAGTGAAAAATTCGGTATTCCCTACATTTTCATCTCGCATTCGCTCCTGGAGATACGGCTTCTGACGGACCAGGTGCTGGCGATGGGGGGAGGGAGAGTGCTGGGGCAGACCACGCCCGAGCAGCTGGCGCGCGACCGGATGGGGCAGAGCCAGGTGGGTTACATCAACCTTTTGCAGGTGGAGAAGCTGCGCAAGATGGGGGGGCTGTACGTGTACCGGTGGGGGATGGAGGAGATCTTCGTCTCGGCGGGGAACGACGAGCCGATGGCGGTATTGGAGCTTTCCTCCAGGGACATCATCCTGTTCACAAGGCACCCCGAGGCGGTCAGCGCCCGCAACCTCCTGAAGTGCACCGTGATGGATACCTTCCCGTCGGGAAACAAGGTGGGGGTGGAGTTGCGCTGCGGCCATGAGACCCTGATCGCGGAAGTGGTGGTGCAGGCTGCCGACGATCTGGCCATTCAGGCGAGAAACGAGGTGTATGCGGTGATCAAGGCGTCGTCTTTCCGGCGCCTGAGCTGAGTTCGAGGGAGCGCCTACAGGATCCACCCCCCTCCGACAACCGTATCTCCGTCGTAGAGGACCACCGCCTGTCCGGGGGTGACGCCGGTCTGCGGCGTGTCGAATTCCACCCGGAGTCTGCCGTCCTTGCACAACTCGGCGTGGCACGGCACCGGCTGCTGCCGGTAGCGGATGCTGCAGGTACCGCGGAAACAGCCGGAAATGGGCGCGTTGGTCCAGGTGAGCTGGTCCGCGAGCAGCGACGTTCTCTCCAGCTCCTCCTTGGGGCCGACCACCACCCGCGCGTTGGCCGTGTCGATCGCGGTAACGTAAAGCGGCTCCTTCCAGGCGATGCCGAGGCCGCGCCGCTGCCCCACGGTGTACCTGTGGATGCCGTCGTGGAGCCCGAGCCTGTTGCCGTCGCGGTCCACGATCTCTCCGGCGCGGGGGGCGACGCCACTCTCTTCCAGGAAGCGGATGTAGTCGTTGTCGGGGATGAAGCAGATCTCCTGGCTTTCCTGCTTTTGCGCCACCGGGAGGTTAAAGTGCGCGGCGAGCTGGCGCACCTCGGGCTTCTCCAGGTGCCCCACCGGAAAGATGGTGCGGGCCAGCTGCTGCTGGTTCATGCCGAACAGGAAGTAGGTCTGGTCCTTGCGGGGATCAAGCCCCTTGCGCAGGCGGTAGATCCCGCAGGCGTCGGCCTCAATGCGGGCGTAGTGCCCGGTGGCGAGGAGGTCGGCGTCAAAGGAGGCGGTCATCTCCAGAAGCAGGCCGAATTTGATCCTCTCGTTGCAGCGGGCGCAGGGGTTCGGGGTCCTGCCGGCGCGGTACTCGGAGACGAAATCGTCGATCACCAGCTCCTGGAAGCGTTGGCGCAGGTCCACCACCTGGAAGGGGATCCCCAGCCGCTTCGCGACCCGGGCGGCGTCCATGACGTCGGTGAGCGAGCAGCAGGTTTTACCGCCGGACGGCGTCTTTTCGGGGCGCTCGTAGAGCTGGAGCGATACGCCGATGACGTCGTGCCCCTGCTCCTTGAGAAGAGCGGCGGTCACCGATGAATCGACGCCGCCGCTCATTGCCACAACTACACGTTTCTTATCAGACATTCTTTTTCCGTTCATTCGGACATCGTTCGCTCCCTCTCCCCCTGGGAGAGGGTTGGGGTGAGGGTGTCGTTCACTCCCTCTCCCCCTGGGAGAGGGTTGGGGTGAGGGCGTCGCGGTAGGCGAAGTGACCTATCTCCGTTGCCCAGCCCTCACCCGCCCTCCGGGCACCCTCTCCCGGAGGGCGAGGGAATGGATAGTTAAATCATCCGCAGGCGCATCGGCGAAGGTGGAATTTACTCTTCGCCCTTCTCCAGCGTCAGGACGTAGTAGCCGTCCCTTTCCTGCAGGCCGAGCAGCTTGTGCCCTTCGTCCTTCAGGCTTCTCGGCACGTTTTTGACCGGCTCGCCGTCATCGAGGAGAAACTCGACGGTGGTCCCCGCCTCGATGTCCTCCAGTTCCAGCTTGGCCATCACGAAATTGGTGGGGCAGGTGACGCCCCTGAGATCGATGCTTTGCATGTTGTTACCTCTCGCTTTTTTTTAAGCCTGCACCCCGGGAAGCGGCAGCTGGGTCTGGACCACTTGCGGCGCGATGGTTTCCTTCACCACGTACTCCGGGAAGTCGACGCGCAGGCGCTCCAGCAGCGACTGCCATCCCTCGCGGATGATGATGTCGCCCAGACGCACGCGCCCGGCACCCTCCGCCTTCTCCTGGTACCAGGAGAGGACTGTCGCGATGAACTCCACCACGCGCTCCTCTGGGACGAATGTCGCGTAGAGGGTCCCGACCAGGGGACGGCGCCCCCATTTGCCGCCGATGCGGACCGTGTACCCCTTCTTCTCGGCGCTCCAGGCCCCGGTCGGGCAGACCTTGATGCAGTCGCCGCAGTAGATGCACTTCGCGGCATCAAAGACCGGCTTGTTGCCGGCACCCATGGAGAGGGCCCCCTCGGTGCAGGATTTCGCGCACAGGCCGCAACTGATGCAGCCGTCTGCGTCGAGTTTGGGCCAAACCGCGCCCTGGAAGCCGACGTCGTTGATGGCCGACTTGGGGCAGTCGAAGGGGCAGCCGGCGAAGCAGACCTTGAACTTGTGGTGCCCCGTGGCGGTCCCGAACAGCTTCTGGTCCACGTCCAGCGCGGATTTCTGCGTGTCCACCAGGCCGTTGGGGTTGTACTCGCAGCCGCCGCAGGCGGTCGGGACGCGCACGCGGGCGCCGCAGGAGGCGACCTTCTGCTGTTCCTCGCCCAGTTCGGCGACCACGGCGTCGAAGTCGGCGAAGTTGATGTTGATCAGCTCGATGGACTGGCGCACCGACAAGTGCACGTATCCCTTGCCGTATTTCTGCGCCACGGCTGCGATCCTGGACAGGCGGTCCACGCTCATCCTGCCGCCGGGCACGCGCAGGCGTACCGTGAACAGGTCCTTGCCGCGCTCCTTGATGAAGCCGCCGGCCTTCAGGTTTTTCAGATCGACTTTCTGCTCTGCCACGTTTCTCTCCTAAGGGTAAAAGACAAAAAGATTCACAGGGATAAAGGGGATAAAAGGGATAAAACCAAAGATCTGAAGAGTTATTGGGTTTAACCAGCCTTTTTGCCGTTATCCCCTGTATCCCTTTTATCCCTGTTAAATGATGTTGATTTCCACCGGTTCGACCACCCCCGCCGCGATCCTGAACGCCTTCGCCACCGGCTCTTCCCGGTTTTCCAGCGACACGATCAGGTGGCACACGTTGGGTGTCAGGGCGAGGCGGATATCCTCCTGCGAGGGGCGAGCGGGGGATTCCGGGTGGGAATGATAGATGACCAGCATCTCCTCGCCGGCGGCACGCATCGCCTTCACCACCGCGAACTGCTCCTTCGGGTCCATCATGAAGTGCTCGTTGCTCGCGTCCGTGTTGGTCATCGGGTAGCGGCTCGCGACGCGGTTTCCCGTCCCCCCCATGATGCCGCACACTTCGAGCTGGAACCCTTCCTGCGCCTGCGTGATGACCGCGTCCAGTATCTCCCGGGGGATCTCCAGCATGTCAGTGCCCCAGGTCGCAGACGGTCATGGCGTCCAACTCGTCCTTCAGTTCGGTGATGGTGGGGTTCTCGCCGCAGATCGGGCATTTCGGGTTTTTCCTGATGGGAACCTCCCTGAAGCGCATGCGGAGCGCGCTGTAGGTGAGCAGACGGCCATGCAGGAGGTCCCCGGCGCCGAGCAGGAACTTGATCGCTTCGGTGGCCTGCAGGGTGCCGATAACGCCGGGGAGAACGCCGATTACCCCGGCCCGCGAGCAGGTCGGGATCACGTCTTTGGGCGGCGGCTCCGGGAAGATGCAGCGGTAGCACGGAGACTCGCCAGGGGCCACGGTGAAGGTCTGTCCGTCGAACTGCAGGATGCCGCCGTGGGAGTAGGGTTTGCCTGCCAGGACGCAGGCGTCGTTGATCAGGAACTTCGCCGCGAAATTGTCGGTGCCGTCAATGACGAAGTCGTAGTCGGCGATCATCGACATGATGTTCCCGGCGCTGACCCAGGTCTCGTAGGTGACCACGTTCAGTTCCGGGTTGATGGCAAGCATCTTCTCCTTCGCTGAAAGCACCTTCGCCTTGCCCACGTCGGGGGTGCTGTGGATGATCTGACGCTGCAGGTTGGAGAGGTCGACCTGGTCGGCATCCGCGATGCCGATGGTCCCCACCCCGGCGGCGGCCAGGTACAGCGCGATGGGGGAGCCCAGGCCTCCAGCGCCGATCACCAGCACCCGGCCGTTCATCAGTTTCAGCTGCCCCTTTCCCCCGACCTCCTTGAGAAGGATGTGCCGCGAGTAGCGGTTAATCTGCTCTTCGGTGAGCTTCACTATCTACCTCCGCCCATGAAATAAAGAAATTCGACGCTGTCGCCGTCCTTGACCGTGGTGGCCTCGAACTCGCCGCGATCCATGATGTCTCCGTTTACTTCCACGGTGACATACTCACGCTGCTCGACCTGCAACGCTTTGAGCAGGATGGTGATGGAGACGGGGGTCTCCCCGTCGATGGTGGCGGGTTTACCGTTCACTGTCAGATTCATTAGATGCGCTCCTCGTTTAGTAGCATAGATGATTGGTAAAGAACAGCCTTAAACCCGGTCCAGTGCGGCACGGAAATCCTCCACGATATCTGCCGGATCCTCGATCCCAACCGAGACCCGGACCAGTTCCTCGCTTACCCCCATGAGCGCTTTCACCTCAGGGGTGTAGTCGGCGCAGATGGTGCTGGCCGGGTGGATCACCAGGGTCTTGGTGTCACCGATGTTGGCGAGATTCTTGGCGAGCCTGAGCGCGTTGATCAGCCGGAACGCCGCGGGCTTGTCGGCGAGGCCGAAGGTAAGCAGCCCGCCGAAGCGGCCGCCGAACTGGCGCCCGGCCACCTCGTGAAACGGAGAGTCAGGAAGTCCCGGGTAGTTGACCCAGGCCACTTTCGGGTGGGCCTTAAGAAAGCGCGCCAGTGCGAGTGCGTTGGAGCAGTGGCGTTCCATCCTGAGGGCGAGCGTGTCGAGCCCTTCTCCGGACAAAAAGGCGTTGAGAGGGGCGGCGCAGGCGCCGAAATCCTTGTGGATCAGTTTTCTCACCCGAGCCGTGAAGGCGAAGTTGCGGTACTTGCGATGAAACGGCTCGAAATGGGGAAACTTCTCGCTGTGCCAGTCGAAGCTCCCCGTGTCGACGATAGCGCCGCCGATGGAGTTGGCGGTGCCGTTTATATACTTGCTGGTCGAATGGATGATGATGTCCGCGCCCAGGTCCCGCATCCGCGCCAGGTACGGTGTGGAAACAGTGGCATCGACCATGAGCGGAATGCCGTACTTCCTGGAGACCGCCGAAAACGCCGCGATATCGGGAATATCCATCTTCGGGTTGCCGATGGTCTCGACGAAGATGAGGCGGGTGCTTTCGTTGACCCCGGCTTCCAGCGCGCCCAGGTCGGTGGGATCGAAAAAGCGCGTCTTGATGCCGTAGTTGGCAAGCGTGTCGTGGAACAGCGAGTAGGTGCCGCCAAAAAGGGACGCCGAGGAAAGTATCTCGTCCCCGTTTCTCACCACGGCCATGACCGCGGTGGTGATGGCGGACATACCCGAAGAGGTGATCACAGCTGCTATGCCGTTCTCGATCACCGCCAGCCGTTTTTCAAGCCCCTCCAGGGTCGGGTTTCCGATCCTCGTGTAGACCTGGCCGACCGCCCTCCCTTTGAAGACGTCCTCCAGTTCCTCGGCTGTCTGGTAGGCGAAGGCCGACGCCTGTACGATGGCGGACTTGGTGGCGCCGGACGGACCGGGCACGATCCCTCCGTGGATAAGTTTTGTGTCGAATCCAAGTTCCTTTTCCGCCTCTGCCACATCTCCTCCGTTTGACAGCACAGGGTGTGCCTGCACAACATTGATGCTGCTCTCATGTCATTCGATTGCGGGGAGGGTAGTTTTTGAAACTCAATTTGTCAAGAAATAAATATGTATTGTCACAGTTGGCAGCTGTTGTATGCGGCGTGGCATTTTTTGGCAAAGACGTGGCTATTGCCATCTGGAACCTCTGCTCGCGCATCGGCAGTTGACATGAAGCAAAATGGCCATCTACTGGCGGTTTAGATCGTGTAGTTGATCTTGTAACTGTGATGTTTGATTCCGCTGCGCGGGCGTTAATTGACGTGACAGTGCGTGAATTGCAGGCGGGATACGTCGGGGCGGCACGGCGGACGTAAAGGGGGAGGTCGCCTGCTGGATAGAGACCGAGAGGCGCCTTTTTGCTTCAAAACACATCAGCGGAATCAAGTACGCAAATAAAATAGTTGACAATGTTGCAGGTTAAATATAAAAATGTCCAAAACGAAGAGGAATTGCCGACTATTTAGCAGATGTTATCGTTGGCCTGGCCAACGAAAGGCAACCCACCGAAAGGAGAACAACCACCATGTCCCGTATCTACCAAGATAACTCCCAATCCATTGGCAACACACCGCTGGTGCGGCTGAATCATGTGACCAAGGGGGCCAAGGCCACCGTCCTCGCCAAGGTCGAAGGGCGCAACCCTGCCTACTCGGTGAAGTGCCGTATCGGCGCCAACATGATCTGGGACGCCGAGGAACGTGGCGTGTTGAAACCCGGGGTCGAGATCGTCGAGCCGACCAGCGGCAACACCGGCATCGCTCTCGCTTACGTCGCCGCCGCGCGCGGCTACAAGCTGACCCTGACCATGCCGGAAACCATGAGCATCGAGCGCCGCCGGGTGCTGGCCGCCCTGGGGGCAAACCTGATCCTCACCCCCGGTTCCGCCGGGATGAAGGGCGCCGTAGCCAAGGCGGAGGAGATCGCGGCTTCCGATCCTGCGCGCTACTTCCTGCCGCAGCAGTTCAAGAACCCCGCGAACCCCGCTATTCATGAAAAGACCACCGGCCCCGAGATCTGGGCCGATACCGACGGAGCCGTCGACGTCATCGTTTCCGGCGTCGGAACCGGCGGCACCATCTCCGGTATCTCTCGTTACCTCAAGCACACCAAGGGGAAAGCGGTCATTTCGGTCGCCGTCGAGCCTAAGGAAAGCCCGGTCATCGCGCAGAAGCTCGCCGGCCAGGAGCTCAAGCCCGGTCCGCACAAGATCCAGGGCATCGGTGCCGGGTTCATCCCCGAGACCCTCGACCTCTCCCTCATCGACCGTGTCGAAGCGGTCGACAGCAACGAGGCGCTCGAGTTCGCCAAGCGTCTGACCAAGGAAGAAGGGCTCCTGGTAGGGATCTCGAGCGGTGCCGCCGTTGCCGCAGCCGTACGCCTCGCCAACCTGGACGAGTTCGCCGGCAAGATCATCGTGGTGATACTCCCGGACCTGGCCGAGCGCTATCTCTCCACGGCACTTTTCGAAGAAGCCTAGCCGTCACAACCTCGCGTCTGTCCCTCGCCCCGGGTCCCCCCCCGGGGCTTTTTTTTGCCCGCCCTCACGTTCCCCCTTTGCGAAGGGGGGACAGGGGGGATTTACCCCCGACATTCCCCGACCCCGACTCGCCCCTCCGCCGCCGCGCAACCAAAGTAGGGAAATGTTGACAGCTGCCCCTTCCACCCCTTACACTTGCCGCGCTTCATCAGCGCAAGGCGACAGGGACAGAGATGATCGGTGTCAGTACACGCCCACCCGGTGGCAAGGGGAATATCTTCACCAAATCTTTTTTCGTTTTGCTGTCCCTATCCCTGGTCGGCCTGTTCTTCACCGCGGTCCGTTTCACCAAGGGAATAGGCGCCGTCTCCAACTTGAGCGACGGCTACCCGTGGGGCATCTGGGTCGCCTACGACGTCGCCATCGGCACCGCCGTCACCTGCGGCGGCTACACGGTGGCGCTTCTCAGCTACATCATCAACCGCGGCCACTACAACACCCTTGTCAAGTCCGCCATCCTTACCAGCCTGTTCGGCTCCTTCCTGGCGGCATCCTCCATCGTGGTCGAGATCGGCCGCCCCTGGAACGCACACGGGCTCCTCTCCGCCACCAGCTGGCAACCCAGTTCCGCCTTCTTCGAGCTCGTGCTCTGCCTCTTCGGCTACCTGATCGCCCTGTGTCTGGAGTACCTTCCCAACCTGCTCGCCCTGATGGGGCGCGGCACGCCCACGGCCATGCGCACCCTGGCGCTGAACTTCCTGTTGCGCAAGGGGCTGGTGGCCTGGCAACCGGCAGGGAAGGGGAGGTGCCCGGTCGCCTTACCCCGGTTGTGGACCATCATCAACAGGGTATTGATCTGCTCCGCCACGGCCGGCATCATCCTTCCCACCATGCACCAGTCCGCGCTCGGTTCGCTGATGCTGATCGCGTCCACCAAGCTGCATCCGCTCTGGCACAGCCCGTTTCTCCCCCTGCTGTTCCTGATTAACTGCATCTATTTCGGCTATGCCATCGTCATCTTCGTTTCCGTTCTTTCCTCCTTCGTCCTGAACCGCGGTTTCCACGACTCACAGCTCGCGGCGGTGGGGCGGGTCATTCCCTGGCTCACCGCGGCATGGCTTGTGATCCGTATCGGGGACGTGATGCGCCGGGACCATCGTGGCCACGGCGATCGGCGATTTCTACTCCATCTTCTTCCTTGCCGAGTGTTTCCTTATGGGCATCGGCGCCATCCCGTTTTTCCGCGTCGGCGAAAAGCACTCCCCTCGCCGTCTGTTCATCGCCGCCGTGGTGATGCTCTCGGGGGGCGGGTTGTACCGGTTCAACGTTTACCTGATCGGGTTCAATCCGGGCAACGGCTGGCACTACTTCCCTTCTTTCGCCGAAGTGATGATCGCCGTCGGCATCGTTTCGGTGGAGATACTGGCGTATCAGTTGCTGATCAAGCTTCTGCCACCGCTTCCGGCGCAGCAGTTGCGGTATTGAGCATTGCTTTGCCTGAACTGTTTTGCTAACATGGCGCGCGGTTTAGCAAATCAACCGGACGTGGCGGTGGGAAGGGGGCTGTTGTTGAGAAAAGCGGGCTGTTTATTGGCGCTGTGGTCGTCTTTGCTGCTATTCGTGGTACCGGCCCATGCCCAGAACGATCCCCATCACCCGGGGCACATGATAGCAGGACTGGTGGTCGGGGTCAGCGAAGGGGACCGCCTCACCGTCAATTCCTACGGTACCGAAATACCCGTGCGTCTCTACGGTATCGCCGCTCCCCAAACGGCCAAGATCGACAAGTTCACCGGCTGGTACAAGCCGGGCCAGCCTTACTCGGAGGACGCCTTCCGCGCCCTGTCTCTCAAGGTGTTGCACCAGGTGGTGCGCCTCGAGATCCGCGAGACCCTTGTCTTCAAGACCGAACCCACGCAGGTCGCCGTGGCCGTCGTTTATCTGGACGACCGCAACATCAACCTCGAGATGCTCAACGACGGCTGGGCCTGGGCATATCGCAGGCTTCTCACCAGGGGGGATCACCCCCACTACATCGGGATCGAGCGGATGGCTCGCGCCAGGCGCAGCGGCCTCTGGATCCAGGACAACCCACAGCCCCCCTGGGAGTTCAAGCCGCACGTGAAGCTAAAGACCAAGCAGAACTAAGCCCCGCCGCCACCCCAAGCGACAGTACGCCGGGGATTCCCTGGTGTTCATTGTCCATCCTCCTTCTCGCACCACGTTTACAACGAAATAGAATAAAATGGTTGCCGCCAGCGCCGGTTAGTCCGGGGGGCGCCATGCCGCAGGCATAAAGTCCCTTCGCCATTAGACTTAGTTCAATCTCTGCCACCGTCTGCTTCCGAAGAAAACTCGCCCTGTCTCAAAACGAGACGTTTTTTCTGTTCCAAAAAATGACGCTTGTTAGATATAGTGACACTGTTCGCCCCTCCTCCCGGGGACTGTTCCAAATCGAGCCACTTTTTTTCGCAGATCGTAAAAAGCCGTCTCATTGTTTTGTATTCAAGGTATTACCAGCGGTCCTCATTAGAGATCCCGTCCCGCCTGCGTCCCTTTGAGCCGGATTTGGTACCGATCTTGCCTGTGTATACGTTATCCGTGGGTGCAGGCAGGCCCGTGGCGACAATCAGTTTCAGGAGTCACAGAGATGGAAATAAGCAAGTTCGTTGCACCCGAAATCATATTCGGCAGGGGCTCTCTGAGCCAGATCGGCGAGAGCGTCGTGCGCCTTGGCGTTTCCAAGGTGTTCCTGGTCAGCGATGACGACGTCATATCCGCCGGTTGGGTGGACATCGCGGTCGACTACCTGCGTGCGGCCGGGCTCGATACTGTCATTTTCTCCAGCCTCACCACCAACCCCAAGGATTGCGAGGTCACCGAGGGCGCAGCCAAATATCTCGCCTCTGGGTGTGACGGCATCGTCTCGGTCGGCGGCGGCAGCCCGACCGACGTGGCCAAGGCCATCGCCACCATAGCCTCCAACGGGGGGAGACTGAAGGACTACGAAGGGATCAACAAGATCTCCACGCCGCTTCCGCCCATGGTCATCGTTCCGTCGACGGCCGGGGCGGGGTCGGAGGTGAGCCAGTTCACCATCATCGTGGACACCGACCGGAAGCTGAAGATGTCCATTATCTCCCGCTCCCTCATCCCGGACATCGCCATCGTCGATCCGGAACTGCTCAAGACCAAGGATGCCAAGCTCGCGGCCGCCACCGGGGTCGACGCGCTCACCCACGGGATAGAATCATATGTCTCGCTAGCCGCGACGCCCCTCACCGACATCCACGCGCTCAAGGCCATCCAGCTCATCTCAAGGAACCTGAGGAGGGCTGTCGCCGAGAGAAGCGACATGGAGGCCAACACCAACATGGCCATGGCGAGCCTCACCGCCGGCCTCGCCTTTTCCAACGCCATCCTCGGCGCCGCCCACGCCATGACGCACCAGGTCGACGGGCTCCTCGACCAGCACCATGGCGAGACCAACGCCTCCATCCTGCCGCACGTGATGCGCTTCAACCTGCAGGCGTGCCCGGAGCGGTTCCGTGACATCGCCGTTGCCATGGGGGAAGACGTCGCAGGGCTTGAGCTTGAGGAGGCGGCCGGGCGCTCCATCGAGGCGGTGCAGCGCCTGATCGAGGATATCGGGCTCGCCAAGGGGCTCTCGGAGCTCGGGCTCAAGGAGGAATTCATCCCGCTTTTGAGTGAGAACGCCACCAAGGACGCCTGCCTGGTCACCAACCCGCGCTACGCAACCCGCGAACAGATCGAGCAGATCTACCGCAATGCCATGTAGGCCTGGGGCCACAAAGGAAGTGCCGTGAAAAACAGGGGCAAACTCCTCGAACAGCTGACGGGTGTCGACTCTTCGAAGCTCAACTACTACGTGGAGCTCAAGAAGAGGAACCAGGACGTGCTGAAACAAAACAGCCGTCTGGAGATCCTGCAGCAGCTCACCCGCGACATCAATATCGACATGTCCATCGGCGACATCATCGAGAGGGCCTTCCGCAAGCTCCCCGAGGCGCTTCCCTGCGACTTCCTCGCGCTCGCGAAGCTCACCGAAGGGAAGCTCAAGCTGATCGCCGTTGCCCCCCGCGACTTCACCGACCTTGGCTACATCCCGAAGCAGTCCATCCTCTGGAACGCGTTCCGGGACAAGGGGGCCACCAGCTACAACCCGATGCAGGATCCGCTCTGCCTGGCCCAGGCGACGAAGAAACACGCCGAGCCGCTGCGCTCCCTCGCCGCCGCGCCCCTGTTCGAGCGTTCCTCGGTGACCGGCCTTTTGCTCTTGGGGAGCACCATCGACGCGGCCTACGAGCGGGCCGAGCTGAACTTCGTGCAGCACCTGGCCGACCAGCTCGCCATCAGCATGCAGAACGCGCGGCTGTACAAGCAGGTCTCTCGGGCCAAGAAGGAGTGGGAAGCGACCTTCCGCGCCGTGACCGATCCCATCTTCCTCATCGACACCGAATACAACGTGCTGCTGCACAACGGTCAGCTCCCCCCCGGCATGAGCGACACCTTCAACCAGGCCATCAGCAACAAGTGCTTCGCCAAGCTCCGGGGAGGGACCGGCCCCTGCAAGAACTGCCCGATCCAGGAGATCAAGGAGACCGGAAAGCCGGTATTCCAGCAGTGGCATACCCCCGAGGGGGAGTTTCTGGACCTCTCCTACTACCCCGTCTTCAACGAGGATAAGCAGCTCGCCGCCGTCACCATCATCATGAAGGATGTGACCAAGAAGCTGAAGATGGAGGCGCAACTGGTGCAGTCCGCCAAGATGGTGGCGCTGGGGGTGATGGCGGCGGGCGTCGCCCACGAGCTGAACAGCCCGATGACCGTGATCATCGGAACGGCGCAGATGCTCGCCCGCGACCTGCAGGGGGAGGAGGATTCGGAGCATGGCGAGGCGCTCTCCGACATCATCAATTGCGGGCTGCGCTGCAAGCGCATCATCCAGAACCTCCTTACCTTCTCGCGCCAGGACCAGGCTCCCTTCTCGCCGGTGGATCTGAACGCGGAGGCCGAGCGGGTCCTGGACATGATCCAGTACCAGATCAACCGCAGCCAGATCGCCATCTTCGAGCACTTCGACCGCGACCTGCCGAGGATCAACGCCAACGGCCCGCAGATCCAGCAGGTGTTGACCAATTTCCTCATCAACGCGCGCGATGCCCTCACCGAGGTCGACGGCAAGGAGAAGGTCATCGAGGTGGCCACCTCGCTTCGGAGCGAGGGGGGGCAACGCTGGGCCGTCCTGAGTGTCAGCGACAACGGCGTCGGCATCGCGCCCGAGAACGTCTCGAAGATCTTCACGCCGTTTTACACCAGCAAGGAGGCCAGCAAGGGGACCGGGCTCGGTCTCTCGGTCAGTCTGGGTATCGCCGAGTCGCACCACGGCACCATCGAGGTGGAGAGCACCTTGGGGCAGGGGAGCTGTTTCAGCCTCGTCCTGCCGGTAGATGAAAGTAACGACAAGTAGTCGGGGGCAGGCCGTGACAGAATCGCAAACGCAAATACTGATAATCGATGACGAGAGGGACGTGTGCACCTTTTTCCGCCGCCTGCTGACGCGCAGGGGGTACCAGGTGGTCACCGCGGCCAACGAGCCCGAGGCCCTGGCCGCGCTGGAGGCGGGGCGCTTCAGCGTCGCCCTTGTCGACCTGAAGCTTCCGGACACGGACGGCATAACGCTTCTTGAGATCATCAAGTCGAGGCAGCCCTCCTGCGAGGTGATCATCATGACCGGCTACTCGACGGTCAAGACGGCGGTGACCGCCATGCAGCTGGGCGCCTACGAGTACCTGGAAAAACCCTTCGATGACATCGACCAGATCGAGCAGATGATCGAAAGGGCCGCCGGGGCGGGCGCCGTGCACGGCAGGGGGGGCGCAGCCGCAGACGAGTGGGCCGAGGTGGCCCAGGGGGTCGGCTTCCGCGTTGGCGTCTCCCCCCCGATGAAGCGGATGGTTTCGCTGGCCTACAAAGTGGCGGGGAAGGATATATCCGTCCTGATCCAGGGGAAGACCGGCACCGGCAAGGAGGTGCTGGCCCGCTTCATCCACGCCGCATCCGCGCGGGCCGGGCAGCCCTTCATCCCGGTCAACTGCGGTGCGCTTCCCGAGAACCTTCTCGAAAGTGAACTCTTCGGCCACGAGAAGGGGGCCTTCACCGGCGCCAACCAGACCCGGCGCGGCATCTTCGAGCTCGCCAACAACGGGACCCTCCTTCTGGACGAGATCGGGGACGCCACGCCCCAGATCCAGGTGAAGCTCCTGCGCGTGCTGGAAACCGGCGAGTTCATGAGGGTAGGGGGGGAGCGCCCCATTAAGACCGACGTCCGTGTCATCGCCGCCACAAACGTCGACCTGGAGCAGGCCATCAGGGAGAAGACCTTCCGCGAGGATCTTTTTTACCGGCTCAACGTGGTCCGCCTGGAGATACCGTCGCTTGCCGAGCGTCACGAGGACATCCCGCTTCTGGCCGAGCACTTCGTGCAGCAGTTGAACCGCGACCTGAGGCTTTCCCCCGGCACCGTGCGTCTGCTGCAGGGGTACTCCTGGCCGGGGAACATCCGCGAGCTCGCCAACGTGATGCGCCGCGCCGTGGTGATCTGTACCGGCGACACCATCCTCCCGGAGCATCTGGGGGGGACTTTCCTCGCCGGCCCTTCCGCGCCGGTGCGCTACGGTGCGCAGCCGGCCCAGCGTTATGCAGATGCCGGGCCGCTGCCGGCCGCCACCGACCTTGTCGAGCAGTGCAGAAGCTGTGACTGTCTGGAGCGGCTGGGGGCCGACGAGTTGAACGGGATGCTCGCCTCCCTGCGCCAGGCCCAGTCGAACCTCCTGGCCGTGATGCGCAAGAAGAAGATCGTACCGCCGCTGAACGCCCTGAAGGACTCCGAGGCAGAGACCATCAAGGAGGCGCTGGCGCAGTACGACGGCAACATCACCGAGGCCGCGAAGGCACTGGGGATAGCGCGCAACACCCTCTACAGGAAGATGAAGGAGCTGGAGCTGCCCGGGCGCTAGGATCCGGATCTGCATCCTTCGCCTTTCTCACACCCCTCACCGTTATCGGGGAAGTTTCCGCGAGAGCAGCGACCTCCCCTCGTTCATCATCGCTGGGCGAATATTTATTCGCCCCTACAAGGGGTGGTAACTGTTACCCCTCGATGGTGATCTCCTCCGTTTTCACAAGAGCGGCGACCTCCCCTTGTTCATCATCGCTGGGCGAATATTTATTCGCCCCTACAAGGGTCGGTAACTGTTACCCCTCGATGGTGATCTCCTTCGTTTTCACAAGAGCAGCGACCTCCGCTTGTTCATCATCGCTGGGCGAATATTTATTCGCCCCTACAGCGGGTGTTCTCTTTTGTTGCCACCCGTTCCCTTTTTTTGTATAGATATGCGGCGCATCCGTTGATGCTCACTACATCAAAAGGAGAGCTGTTGTGCAGGCAAAAGATCTGAAACGCTTCGACTCGCTTGCCGGTCCGCTCCTCGTCCGGCTGCTCCCGCGCAGGAAAAAGCCGGCCACGGCAGCGGCACCCGGCTCCGTGCTCGTCATCCGCCCCGGCGGCATCGGCGACGCCATCCTGCTCATTCCGGCGCTGCGCGCCCTGCAGGGGGCCTACCCCTCATGCCGGATCGAGATCCTCGCCGAGAAAAGAAACGCCGCCGCCTTCGACTTCTGCCCCGGGCTCCATGCCGTGTACCGCTACGACGAGCCGGGGGAACTGCGCGCCGTCCTGCGCGGCCGCTATGACCTGGTCATCGACACCGAACAGTGGTACCGGCTTTCCGCCCTGGTCGCGCGCCTGGTCCGCGCCCGACGCTCCATCGGCTTCGCCACCAACGAGCGCAAGCGGCTCTTCTCCGATCCCGTCCCCTACGACATGAAGGAGTACGAGCCCTTTTCCTTCTTCAGGCTGCTGGCTCCGCTTGGGATCGAGGCGCCGGCCGGGCTTGACGTCCCGTTTCTGGAGCTGCCCCCCGCGGCGCGGGAGCGTGCCTCGCACCTGTTGGCCCGCCTCGGGGAACAGCCGTTCGCGGCGATTTTTCCTGGTGCGAGCGTGCCGCGCAAGGAGTGGGGGGGGGCGCGGTTCCGTCAGGTGGCGGCGTCGGTGGCCC
This sequence comes from Geomonas subterranea, assembly GCF_019063845.1. NCBI lineage: Bacteria > Pseudomonadati > Thermodesulfobacteriota > Desulfuromonadia > Geobacterales > Geobacteraceae > Geomonas > Geomonas subterranea. The sequence continues at coordinate 1,467,604 of NZ_CP077683.1, read as the reverse complement.
TGGCGGGACACGCGGTGGTCGTCGTTGGCGGCAACGATGATGATGACGTCGCCGACGCCATCGCACGGGCGACCGGAGCGGTCAACCTTGCCGGCCGGACGAGCCTCGTCGAGACCGCGGCTGTGATCGGAGCCGCCAAGGTTCTCCTTACCGGGGACTCGGGACTCTTGCACATAGCGGCCGGTCTCGGCACGCCGGCCCTGTCGCTCTTCGGCCCGAGCGACCCGGCGAAATGGGCCCCGAAGGGGGATGGTCACCGCTTCTTCGCCTCCTCGCTTCCCTGCGCCCCCTGCGCCGCATGGGGAACCATCCCCCCCTGTGACCACCAGGGGAGCTGTATCGACGCCGATCCCGCGGAGGTGGCACGGACGCTAATTCAGATGCTTAGGGCGGAGTGAGCCGGACACCGCAACTCTCCAATGAGAAAAATTCATGTGCACGAAACAAAATCCTTGACTTTGAAATGCCGAATTGGTACAAAGTCCGAGTTCCACGAAGCAGCAACAAAACAGGCGCGTAGCTCAGGGGTAGAGCACTAGCTCGACACGCTAGGGGTCGGCGGTTCGAAACCGCCCGCGCCTACCAATCAAAAGAGACCTTCAGTACGAGGTTCGACGGAGGCATCGAGTTTCGATGCCTCTTTCTGTTTTGTCACCAGTTTTCCACAAAGGGGTCTTGCATGAACGAGATTAAGGTCACGCTTCCGGACGGTTCCCAAAGGCCCTTGCCAGCAGGCTCCTCCATCTTCGATCTGGCCGCTTCCATCGGAGCGGGTCTCGCCAAGGCTGCCATCGCCGGCAAGATCGACGGCAACCTGGTTGACCTGAACACCACGCTCGCCGACGGCGCGAAGGTCGAGATCATCACCGAGAAGAGCCCCGAGGCGCTGGAGATCATCAGGCACTCCACTTCGCACCTCATGGCCCAGGCCGTCAAGGCGCTGTTCCCGCAGGCGAAAGTGACCATCGGTCCCGCCATCGAGACCGGTTTCTACTACGACTTCGATGTCGATCATCCTTTCACCCCGGAGGACCTCGAGAAGATCGAGGCCAAGATGCGCGAGCTCGCCAAGGCCGATCTGAAGATCGAGCGTTCCGAGCTCTCCAGCGCCGAGGCGATCGAGCTGTTCAGGAAGATGGGTGAGGATTACAAGGTCGAATTGATCGAGGATCTCGGCGCCGACCAGGTCTCCCTCTACACCCAGGGCGACTTCGCCGACCTCTGCCGCGGCCCGCACCTCCCCAAGACCTCCTTCTGCAAGGCGTTCAAGCTCACCTCCATCGCCGGCGCCTACTGGCGCGGCGACGAGAAGCGCGCCATGCTGCAGCGCGTCTACGGCACCGCCTTCGCCGACAAGAAGGAACTGGAAGCCTACCTGGAGCGGATCGAGGAAGCCAAGAAGCGCGACCACAGGAAACTCGGCAAGGAGCTCGATCTCTTCTCCTTCAACGACGAGGTCGGCGCGGGCCTGGTGATCTGGCACCCCAAAGGGGCCATGCTGCGCACCATCCTCGAGGACTTCGAGCGCAAGGAACACCTGAAGCGCGGCTACGACATCGTTCTCGGTCCCCAGATCCTGAAGACCGAGCTCTGGCAGCGTTCCGGTCACTACGAGAACTACCGCGAGAACATGTACTTCACCACCGTGGACGAGCAGGGGTACGGCGTCAAGCCGATGAACTGCCTGGCCCACATGATGATCTACCGTTCGCAGCTCCGCTCCTACCGTGACCTGCCGCTGCGTTACTTCGAGCTGGGCACCGTGCATCGTCACGAGAGGGCAGGCGTTCTGCACGGGCTTCTGCGCGTGCGCGGCTTCACCCAGGACGACGCGCACATCCTGTGCACCCCGGACCAGCTCGACGCCGAGATCAAGGGTGTCATCCAGTTCGTCACCGAGGTGATGGGGATCTTCGGTTTCGAGTTCGAGATGGAGCTTTCCACCCGTCCCGAAAAGTCGATCGGCTCCGACGACGCGTGGGAACTCGCCACCAGCGCGCTCCTGAGCGCCCTGAAAGATTCCGGCCGCCCCTACGAGATCAACGAGGGGGACGGCGCCTTCTACGGCCCCAAGATCGATATCAAGCTGCGCGACGCACTTGACAGAAGATGGCAATGTGCTACTATCCAGTGCGATTTTACCCTTCCGGAGCGTTTTGACCTCACCTATGTGGACGCTGACGGTGAGAAAAAGCGTCCCGTCATGGTGCACAGGGTTATTCTTGGTGCCATCGAACGCTTCATCGGTGTCCTCATCGAGCACTTCGCCGGAAACTTCCCGACTTGGCTGGCACCTGTGCAGGCGACCGTTCTCACGGTTACCGACAATCAGATACCGTACGCCCAGGCAGCGTTCGACAAGCTGCGCGCCGCAGGCGTCAGGGTACAGAAGGATTTCAGAAACGAGAAGCTCGGCTTCAAGATCCGCGAAGCCCAGCTGCAGAAGATACCGTACATGCTCGTCGTGGGGGACAAAGAGGTCGAAGGTGGCCTGCTCGCACCCCGTTTCCGCGACGGCAAGAACCTCGATGCGATGACCCCCGAGCAGTTCATCGCGTTCATAGAAAACGAAGTCAAAACCTACAAATAGGAGGTGGCGTCATAGCTAAACCTACAGTCAACATCAATCAGACCATCAGGGCCAAAGAGGTAAGGGTAGTAGGTGCCGATAGTGAGCAGCTTGGTATTCTTCCGCTTCGCGAGGCTCTGGCGTTGGCTGAGAGTCTGCAACTGGATCTGGTAGAGGTTTCGCCGACAGCCGTCCCCCCTGTCTGCCGTATCATGGATTACGGCAAGTTCAAATACCAGCAGGCCAAGAAGCTGGCCGAGGCAAAGAAGAAACAGGTGCAGGTCGAGCTCAAAGAGGTCAAACTTCGCCCGAAGACAGACACGCACGACCTGGAGTTCAAGGTAAAGCACGTACGCCGCTTCCTCGAAGAAGGGAACAAGGCGAAGATCACCGTCGTTTTCCGCGGGCGCGAAATCACGCACCAGGAACTCGGCATGGCCGCCCTGGAAAAAGTCGCAGCAGAGCTTGCCGACATCGCGCTCGTCGAGGTGAGGCAGAAAATGGAAGGGCGCAGCATGTTCATGATCGTCGCCCCCAAAGTGAAAAAATAAACACCACCACAAAGGAGTAGTAAAACAATGCCTAAAATGAAGACCCATAGGGGCGCCGCCAAGCGTTTCAGCAAGACCGGCACAGGCAAAATCAAGATGGCTCACGCCTTCACCAGCCACATCCTGACCTCCAAGACCAGGAAGACCAAGCGCAACCTCCGCAAGAGCGGCATCGTAGCGGCTTCCGATCACAAGAACATCTGCTGCCTCATCCCCTATAAGTAACCGGGGCCAGGGACTAGGGACTAGGGGCTAGTTAAACCTGGTAACCGGGAACTAGGACCGGAGACTGAATAACACATATGACCAAGGAATAGGACGAGGCGGTGCGAAGTACGCTGTGATGTTGCCAGCCCCCAGCCCCCAGCCCTAGTCCCTGGTTTGCCGAAGTCCGAGAACCGTGAGGAAACGTCTCCCCTTGCGGATCCGGCTAATTTAAAAACCAGAAGGAGTTCGTATGCCAAGAGTAAAGCGCGGTTTTAAAGCGAGACAGAGAAGAAACAAGGTGTTGAAACTTGCCAAGGGCTACCGCGGCGCAAGGAGCAAATTGTTCAGGAGCGCCACCGAAGCGGTGGACCGCGCGCTGAACTACGCGTTCAGGGACAGAAGGGTGAAAAAGAGGGACTTCAGGGCTCTCTGGATCACCAGGATCAACGCAGCGGCGAGGATCAACGGCCTCTCCTACAGCAAACTGATCCACGGTCTCAAGCTTGCCAACGTCGAGATCGACAGGAAAGTGATGGCCGACCTGGCCGTTTCCGACCCGAAAGGTTTCGCAGCTATCGCGGCGGCAGCAAAAGCAAAATTTTAATACATACCGCGGGCATAAAGAAGAAATGGGATAGCGATGTCCCATTTCTTTTTTTTTCCGCAATAGGGCGATTGCGATGAAGGATAAACTGGAAGCACTTTTACAAGAGGCTCTCTCCGAGCTGGGTCAGGCCTCCACTGAAGAGGGGCTGCAGGAACTGAGGGTCAAGTACCTGGGCAAGAAGGGCGCGCTGACCGGCATCATGAAGGGGCTGGGGGGGCTTTCCCCCGAAGAGCGGCCGCTGGTGGGCCAGGTGGTGAACACCGTGAAGGCGAAGCTCGAGGAGGCGCTCGACGCGCGCAGCGTCGCGGTGCGCGAGGCTGCCAAGGCGCAGAGGCTCGCCGCCGAGAAGATCGACGTGACCCTTCCGGGGCGCAAGCGCCCTCTGGGCTCCAAGCACCCGATCACCCTGGTCACCGAGGAGATCTGCTCCATCTTCGCAGCGCTCGGCTTCGCCGTCGCCGAAGGCCCCGAGATCGAGCTCGATTTCTACAACTTCGAGGCGCTGAACCTTCCCAAGGATCACCCCGCGCGCGACATGCAGGACACCTTCTACTTCGGCGAGAGCGTTCTCCTGCGGACCCACACCTCCCCGGTGCAGATCCGCACCATGCTGAAGCAGCCGCCGCCGGTGCGCATCATCGCTCCCGGCACCGTGTACCGTTGCGACTCCGACGCCACCCATTCACCCATGTTCCACCAGATCGAGGGGCTCATGGTCGACAAGGGGATCACCTTCGCCGACCTGAAGGGTATCCTGACCCTGTTCATCAGCCAGCTCTTTGGCAAGGACATCGGCGTGAGGCTGCGTCCTTCCTTCTTCCCCTTCACCGAACCCTCCGCGGAAGTGGATATCGCCTGCGTCATCTGCCGCGGCAAGGGGTGCCGGGTCTGCAAGGAGACCGGCTGGCTCGAGATCCTCGGTTCCGGCATGGTCGACCCGGAGGTCTACCGTCACGTCGGCTACGACTCCGAGCAGTACACCGGGTTCGCCTTCGGCATGGGGATCGAGAGGATCGCGATGCTTAAGTACGGCATCGCCGACATGCGGCTGCTCTTCGAGAACGACCTCAGGTTCCTGAAGCAGTTTTAAAAGGCATTGAACAGGGATAAAGGGGATAAAAGGGATATAAACAAGAGCTTTAAACCTTTGAGCTTTTAGCCTTTATCCCCTGCATCCCTTTTATCCCTGTTAATTGATTTTCCAATTGAAGGAACTCATATGATAGTTACCTATAACTGGTTGAAAGAATTCGTCGATTGCGACCTGCCGGCTGCGGAACTGTCGCACCTGCTCACCATGCTCGGCCTCGAAGTGGAGAGGATGGAAGAGGTGGGCGGCGGCATGGACGACGTGGTGGTGGCCCAGGTGGTGGAAAAAAACCAGCACCCCAACGCCGACAAGCTCTCCCTGTGCAAGGTCGACAACGGCAAGGAGATCCTCGACGTGGTCTGCGGCGCGCAGAACTTCAAGGCGGGCGACAAGGTCGCCCTGGCCCAGATCGGCGCCACGCTTCCCGGAGACTTCAAGATCAAGCGCTCCAAGATCCGCGGTGAGGAGTCCTGCGGCATGCTCTGCTCGGAGAAGGAACTGGCACTCTCCGCCGAGTCCTCCGGCATCATGATCCTTCCCGAGGATTTCAAGATCGGCACGCCCCTTTTCGACGCGCTCGGCACCAAGGACGTCATCTTCGAGATCGGCCTCACGCCCAACCGCGCCGACTGCCTGAGCGTGGTCGGTGTCGCCCGCGAGATTGCCGCGAAGCTCGGCACGAAGGTCCACTACCCGGGGCTCGAGGTGAACGAGACCGGCGCCCCCATCGGGGGGATCGCCAGCGTCGAGATCCTCGCGCCGGAACTCTGCCCGCGCTACACCGCGCGCCACATCACCGGCTGCACCCTGGCGGAATCCCCCGCCTGGCTCGCCAACCGGCTCATGGCCGCCGGCATCCGCTCCATCAACAACATCGTCGACGTGACCAACTACGTGCTTCTCGAGTACGGGCACCCGCTGCACGCCTTCGACTTCAAGCTCCTCGCCGGCGGCAAGATCGTGGTCGCCGCTGCAGGGGAGGGTGAGAAATTCGGCACGCTGGACGGGCAGGAGCGCGAGCTGACCGCGAACGACCTCACCATCCGCGACGGCGAGAAAGCCGTGGCGCTGGCCGGCATCATGGGGGGGGGCAACTCCGAGATAGGGGAGGGGACCACCGAGGTGCTCCTGGAGAGCGCCTACTTCAACCCCTCCGCCATCCGCAAGACCTCCAAGCGCCTGGGGATCCACACCGAGTCCTCGCACCGCTTCGAGCGCGGCGCCGACATCGCCGGACTCACCCGCGCCCTCGACCGGGCCGCGCAGCTCATCGCCGAGCTTTCCGGCGGCAAGGTGGCCAAGGGCGTCATCGATGTCTACCCCGCGCCGGTCGAGCCGCGCGTGATCGGCGCCCGTCTTGCCCGCATCAACGCCGTTTCCGGCCTCTCGCTCACCGCGGCTGAAGTGGAAGAGATCTTCAAGCGCCTCGAATTCGAGGTGACCCAGGCCGAACCGGGCGTGTTCCGGGTCAAGGTGCCGCTGTTCAGGGTCGACCTGGAGCGCGAGATCGACCTGGTCGAGGAAGTGGTGCGCATGAACGGCTTCGAGAAGGTCCCCGCGACCCTCCCGCAGGCCTCGGTCTTCTCCGACCTTCCCTCCGACGCCCAGCGGCTCGCCGCCAAGGTGAAAGACCTCCTGGTCGCCCACGGGCTCAACGAGGTGATCAACTACAGCTTCGTGGCCCCTTCCTCGTGCGAAAAGATCCTGCTCCCGCAGGAGGACCCGCGCAGCAACGGGATGGTGCTTCTGAACCCGATCTCCGACGAGCTCTCGGTCATGCGCACCACCATGCTGCCGGGGCTTTTGGAAACGGCGGTCAAGAACATCAGCTTCCGCACGCTGAACCTGCGCATCTTCGAGATGCGCCGCATCTATCTCCCCGTGGAGGGGGAGGAACTCCCCCGGGAGCCGCTCTACGTTTCCGCGCTGCTCACCGGCAGGCGCGATCTGGAAGGGTGGAACCAGGGGAAGGACGAGATCGACTTCTTCGACGTGAAGGGGATCGCGGAAAACATCCTCGGCGAACTGAACGTGGGTGGCGTGAACTTCAGCACCGACGAGCTCGACCCGTACTACCACCCGGGGAAGGCCTGCCGCATCCTCAGCGGCAAGAAGGTGCTCGGCTCCCTGGGTGAACTGCACCCGACGGTGCAGGAGAACTACGGCATCTCCACACCGCTGTACTACCTCGAACTCAACTTCGAGGCGCTGCTTTCCTGCCGCAAGAAGCAGGGGGCGGCCCAGGTGCCTTCGCGTTTCCCCTCCACCTTCCGCGACATCGCCATGCTGCTCCCCAGGGAGCTCCCGGTCGCCGACGTGATTTCCTGCGTCAACGGCACCAAGGCGCCCGAGCTGGAGGGGGTGGAGATATTCGATCTTTACATGGGTGGCAACATCGCCGCTCATGAAAAGAGTGTGGCCGTTCGCGTCCGTTATGGTTCCAAGGAAAGGACCTTGACCGACGACGAAGTAACTCGTCTGCACCAGCGGGTCATCGATGCACTGCAGAAAAAATTAAATGTTTCGTTCAGATAAAAACGGTTGCGAAATCGAAAACGCTATGGTATTAGATTAAGCCGCTGTTGAGAACACACTGAAATGCTTCACCTGTTGAGGGGATTATGACCAAAGCGGACATCGTAGAAAAAATTTATGAGAAGGTCGGTTTCTCCAAAAAAGAATCCGCCGAACTCGTTGAGACGGTCTTCGACCTGATTAAGTCCACTCTTGAAGAAGGCGACAAAATTAAGATTGCCGGCTTCGGCAACTTCGTAGTGAAAGAGAAGTCCGATCGTCGTGGCAGGAACCCGCAGACCGGCGAGGAGATCACTATCGTGGCTCGCAAGATCCTCACCTTCAAGCCGAGCCAGGTTCTCAAGAGCGCGATCAACAGCCAGTAGTCATGATTACCGGGATCCCGGACAAGCACTACCTGAGGATCGGCGAGGTTTCCGCCCTGACGGGACTCCCCACCTCGGTGCTTCGCTTCTGGGAGACCGAGTTCTCCTCGCTGGCACCCAGGAAAAGCAGCAGCGGCCAGAGGCTCTACACCAGGAAGGACGTGGAGCTGGTAGCGGAAATAAAAGAACTTCTGTACGCGGAAAAGCTCACCATAGAGGGAGCAAGAAAGCGTCTGGGACAAAAGAAAAAGTACCGGAAATCTGACCTTTCCAGCGAAGCGCTCGCCGCGCTGCTTCATGACGTGAAGCTGGAACTGACCAGTTTGAGGGATCAGTTGTAATTATCAGGTTTAATCGGTGCGTAGCGCAGCCTGGTAGCGCACTAGACTGGGGGTCTAGTGGTCGCTGGTTCGAATCCAGTCGCACCGACCATTTCAATCAGCCGCTTGGGAGACTTCCTGGGCGGCTGATTTAATTTCAGGCCGCAAATGTGGTATGTTTTCATCTGTCATTTTGACTGAAGGGGACTGGCTCCGCCAGGTGGCTGTCCCCTTTAAGGCACAGTCCCCCTGAAACAGGGAGCTCTTCTCCTGATGACCGATAGAACCGCACAACTCATCGCCTGCCATGAATGCGATCTGCTGCAGCGCGACATACAGTTGAATCCCGGCTGCTATGCCAGTTGCCCGCGCTGCGGGGCGGTCTTGTACCGCAACGCCACCGACAGCGTCGACCGGACTCTCGCCTATACCCTGGCCGCCGCCATGGTGTTCCTGGGCGCCAACGTGTTCCCCATCTTCAGCATAGAGGTGCAGGGAGACCGCAGCGCCATCACCCTGTTCGGGGCCGTCCTCTCCCTGTGGGACCAGGGGATGCGGAGTATCTCGCTTCTCGTGTTCCTCACCGCGATGGTGGCTCCCGCCGTGGAACTCGTCTCCATAACCTATCTTTTGCTCCCGCTGAAGCTTGGCAAGGTGCCGCCCAGCTATCCGCTTTTCATGCGCGTCCTCCAGTTCATCGAACCCTGGGGCATGGTCGAGGTACTCATGCTCGGGGTGCTGGTTTCGCTGGTGAAACTGACCCATAACTTCCGGGTCATTCCCGGCATGGCCCTTTGGTCCTTCGCCGTCCTTACCCTGCTCCTTGCCGCCGCTGCCGCTTCCTTTAACGCGCGCGACATATGGGGGCAGATGGACGCGAGGTGGAAAGAGCAGGCCCCGCAGTGACGGCCGGCGCTCCCATCGCCGCGGCGCGCGGCCTGTGCTCCTGCCATGTCTGCCAGCTCGTCTCCCGGCGCACCGGCAACGGACGCGTGGCGCATTGCCCGCGCTGCGGGGCGAGGCTTCATTTCCGCAGGCCCGGGAGCGTGCAGCGCTGCTGGGCGCTCGTGATCGCCTCGTACATACTCTATATCCCGGCCAACGCCCTCATCATGATGGAGACCGGTTCCCTGATCACCTACCGGAAGGACACCATCGTAAGCGGGGTGGTGCACCTTTGGAAGACCGGCTCCTGGATGATCGCGGTCATCGTATTCATAGCGAGCGTGGCCATCCCTTTGCTCAAACTGTTTTCACTGACCCTGCTGCTCATTTCCGTGCAGCGGCGCTCCACCTGGAACCCGCGTCAGCGTACCCGCCTGTACCGTCTGGTGGAGGCGGTGGGGCGCTGGTCCATGCTCGACATCTACGTGGTGACCCTGCTGGCGGCGCTGGTGCAACTGGGCTCCATGGCCACGGTAAAGGCGGGTCCAGCGGCGGTCGCCTTCGGCGCCGTGGTGGTCCTCACCATGTTCGCGACCATGGAGTTCGAACCGCGCCTGATTTGGGACCCGCTGCAGAAAGAGGAGTTTCATGACTGACAGACAAGACGATATGCAGGACGTGCCGGAAGCGGTCAGCGAACCCAGACGCCGCTTCTCGATACAGCTGGTCTGGATCATCCCCATCGTCGCCGCCATCATCGGCCTTTCCATCGCTGCGAAGGCCTGGATCGACCGCGGCGAGACCATCACCATCTCCTTCAAGACCGGCGAGGGGCTGGAAGCGGGGAAGACCAAGCTCAAGTACAAGGACGTCATGATCGGCGAGGTGAAGTCCATCGCCATCTCCAACGACCGCTCCCACGTTGTCGTGACCGCCGAGGTCTCCAAGGACGCCAAGGGGCTCATGGTCAAGGACACCCGCTTCTGGGTGGTGCGCGCCCGCATCTCCGGCGGCAACGTCACCGGCCTCACCACGCTTCTGGGGGGCTCCTACATAGGAGTCGAGGCGGGCACATCCACCGAACCGCGTGACCAGTTCGTCGGGCTGGAATCCCCGCCGGCGGTCTCCATGGACGTTCCCGGGCGCCAGTACGTGCTGCACACCGAGGACGTCGGCTCGCTCTACACCGGTTCGCCGGTATTTTTCCGCCGCATGCAGGTGGGGCAGGTCATCGCCACCGATCTGGACAGCGACGGCAAGGGGGTCTCGGTCAGGGTGTTCATCCGTTCCCCGTACGACCGCTTCGTCACCACCAACACCTTCTTCTGGCATGCCAGCGGCGTCGACCTCACCGTGACACCGGGCGGCGTGAAGCTGAACACGGAATCGATGCTGGCCGTCCTTTTGGGTGGCATCTCCTTCGAGCAGTCCCCGAACGCCTCCGAAAGCCAGGCGGCCCCCGCCAACACCGCGTACACCCTCTACGGCACCCGCGACGAGGCACTGAAGAACGCCGCCGCCTCCGAAAAATTCGTACTCATGTTCGGCGAGTCGGTCCGGGGGCTCGCCGTCGGCGCGCCGGTCGATTTGCGCGGGGTAACCGTCGGTGAGGTCACCAACATCGACGTCGCGCTGGACCCCTCCCGCAGGGATTTCACGGTGCCGGTTGAGATCCAGTTCTACCCCGAACACCTTCTTACCCTGCTGCACCGGGGCAGCGACGGTAAACTCCCCCCTTCCGGCGGTGCGCAGACACGCAGACTCCTCGACGACCTGGTATCGCACGGATTCCGGGCCCAGATCAAGAGCGGGAGCCTGTTGACCGGCCAGCTCTACGTCGCCCTCGATTTCGTCCCCGGCGCGCGTCCATCGAAAATCGACTGGAACGCCTCGCCGCCGCGCTTCCCGACCGTCCCCGGCTCCATGGAGAAGCTGCAGAAGAACCTGATCGAGATCGTCCAGAAGATAGAGAAGCTCCCCCTTGAGAAACTCACCGGGGATGCCGGACGCACCCTGCGGAGCCTGGATGACACACTGAAAAGCGCCGATCAGCTTCTGAAGAACATGGACCGCTCCCTGGTGCCGGAAGCGAAGTCGGTCCTGACCGATACCAGGACCACACTGGAGGACGTCAGAAAGACCCTGACCGAGGCGAGAGGCACCCTGGGAGGCGCCAGCCAGGTCCTCTCCGCCGATGCGCCGGTGCAGGTCGACCTGCGCGACACCATGCGCGAAGTGTCCCGGGCGGCCCAGTCGCTGCGGGTGCTCGGGGATTACCTCGAGCAGCACCCCGAAGCGCTGATTCGCGGCAAGAAGGAGGAAAAATGACCATGCGCAGGACATCCGCCCTGGTAATCATAGCTGCCGTGCTTTCTTGCTCCGCCTGCAGCAGGTCGCCCCGGGTCAGCTTTTACACCCTCACTCCGGCAACACCCGCCAGTGCCGTGCAGCAAACCTTCTCCAGCGCGGTCGCCGTCGGCCCGGTGACCATCCCCGAACTGGTGAACCGGCCGCAACTGGTGGTGCGCCTTGCGCCTAACCGCGTGGCCGTTTTGGAGTCCCATCGCTGGGCCGAGCCCCTGAAAAACGAGATGCCGCGTCTTTTGGCCAAGGACCTGGGGGGTGCGCTTGGATCGAGCCGCGTCTTCGCCTATGACCAGGTTTCCGGCGCCGCCGCGCAATACCGCGTGCTGGTGGACATCGTCCGCCTGGAAGCGGTACCCGGTGACAGCGTCACCGTGGAGGCAAGTTGGGTGGTGCGCGGCCCCGGAGCAGCCAGAAGGGAAGGGCGGGGCGAGATTCGTGAGAAGGTGACCGGTTCCGACTACGATGCCGTCGCCGACGCTTTCAGCCGGGCCCTCTCCGCGTTGAGCGCGCAGGTCGCCAAAAGCGTGGTCGATCTTCGATGATTTACCCTAGTCCCTCTCCCTCCGGGAGAGGGTGCCCGAGTGGTTGCTTTCCTCTAGTCCCCTCTCCCCCCGGGAGAGGGCGTCCGGCGGGTGATCTTCGATGATTTTCCTTGAGTCCCCTCTCCCCCCGGGAGAGGGTGCCCGAAGGGCGGGTGAGGGCTCTGCCGGCCCCGGGGATAGGGTTGCTTTCTCTAGCCCCTCTCCCTCCGGGAGAGGGTGCCCGAAGGGCGGGTGAGGGCTCTGCCGGCCGTTGTCATTTCGTCCCTGGCCGTCTCACCCGGATTTCTCTTTGTGGCAAGTGGACAGTGGCGGAGATGGCGGTGATCACGCCTGATCGTGAAGCCACGGAGCGAAGACACGGGCGGCATCAAGTAGCGCCAGTCGAGCGCGGCTGGTATTCTCAGGCGTGGCCGGTGCCGAGCCGGAAGGAGGCGGTATGCTGATCCTGGCGGGAGATGTTGGAGGGACTTCCACGCGGCTTGCGTACTTCGAGGCGGACGCCGCCGGTCTCACCGTGCTCGCTCAGGCGCAGTACAAAAGCTCCGCGCACGGCAGCCTTACCGACATACTGCGCCACTTCGCCCTGCAGCATGGCCTCGTGGCCGAGCGCGCCTGCCTCGGGATCGCCGGACCCATCATCGAAGGGCGCGTACGCACCCCGAACCTGCCATGGACCATCGAAAGCACCGACCTCGCCCAGACCCTGGGGCTCTCCCATGTCCGACTGATCAACGATCTCGAGGCCAACACTTACGGCATCGCCGCGTTGAAACAGGAGGACCTCTTCACCCTCAACCCCGGCACCCCCCATCCTCAGGGAACCATCGCCGTCGTTTCCGCCGGGACCGGCCTTGGCGAATCGCTCGCCTATTGGGACGGCGACACCCACCGGCCGCTTCCCTCCGAGGCTGGTCACGCCGATTTCGCCGCGCGTAACGACCTCGAAACGGAACTGTTACTGTACCTGCAGGCAAAGCACGGCCGCGTGAGCTACGAACGGGTGCTTTCTGGCCCAGGTCTGCACGACATCTACCGTTTCCTTCGTGACAGGCGCCACTTCAGCGAGCAGCCCGGCGTCGTCCAGGCCATGGGGAGCGAGGATCCCCCCGCCGTCATTACCAAGGCCGCTCTCAAGGGGAGCTGCCCGATGTGCGTCAAGGCGGTCGAACTCTTCATCGGCGTCTACGGCGCCGAGGCTGGCAACGCTGCGCTCAGGTTTCTAGCCACCGGCGGGGTCTACCTTGGGGGCGGCATCGCTCCGAAGATCCTTGACCTGCTCAAAGGCGCCACCTTCATGGTCGCCTTCACAGCCAAAGGGAGGCTGAGCCCCCTGGTACAGTCGATCCCGGTGCACGTGATCCTCAACGAGGATACCGCGCTTCTAGGCGCGGGGCGTGCAGCTTATTACGGCCATGATCTATTTTGAACACAGTCCTTCGTAATAGCTTCTTCACCGGAGACCCTTGCCGATAGTTTACCGTTGTTGCCTCTTCGATCATTTCATCTGCTGTTACCTTCCTTGATGTACTCTTCGAACGTCAAACCTAACATCAAGCATGTAGAAATACAAAGTTAGGACCAACATTATTTGTACTTTATTATTGACAATATTTTTGTCTCTGCTATTAATCAGTCCATCATATACCAAGGAGGATGATTAATGGCGACATTGGTGGAAATAGCGGCACAACTCGTCTCATCGCACGCCTCCAGCACGCCGATGACATCGGACGAGCTTCTTGCGGAAATAGCCAAGGTTCATGCAGCACTCAAAAACCTCGAAGCCGGGCAGGCTATCGAAGGTGTAGAAGAAACGCGTTCTTCTGTCTCAGTCAAGGAGGCTTTCAAGAAGAATGAAGTTGTCTGCCTCATCTGCGGCAAGGGTGGGTTCAAGACCCTCGCGCGTCACCTGAGCACCGCCCACGGCATGAAACCCGGTGCCTACAAGAAGCAGTTCGGCATCTCCAGCAAACAGGCGCTTTCCGCGAAAAGCTATTCCGAGGCGCGCCGCAAGATGGCTCAGGACCGTGGTCTGGCCGATAACCTTGCCAAGGCCCGTGAAGTTCGCATGGCCAACATAGAGGCCAAGAAAGAAGGCGTCGCCAAGCCGGTGAAGCCCGCCAAGGCAGCCAAGCCCGCCAAGGCACCCGCAAAGGCAGCCAAGGCGCCGGCAAAGACCGCAGCGGCCCCCAAAGCCGCCAAGGCAAAGACAACTGCACCCAAGGCAAAGAAGTAACCCTCTCTCCACAGTCACAACAAACAGCACCTCGATCGGGGTGCTGTTTTTCGTTTGTTGATCTGTGAAAGTGTCAGGTGCACACCATGCGAATGCTGGTATAGTTGTACCTTCGTGAAAAACATTACAGGAGGAGTACCATGAGCAGACTTTTGATCATTGCATTAGTAGCACTATTCGCACTGCCCGCCTATGCGGCCGACGAGAAGAAAGCGGACGAACAGAAAACATTTTATGCGGTTGGACAGTTCCTCTCCCGGCAGCTTGGCGGGATCGATATGTCCCAGGATGAGACCGACCAGGTGCTGAAAGGGCTTAAGGATGGAATTGAAAGGAAGGCCCCGAGTTTTGACATCGCCCCGTACGGGGTGAAAGCTCAGCAACTGATAACAGCCCGCCGTGCCGCACAGAGCGATAAGCTTGCTGCGAAATCCCAGGAATTCATCGAGAAGGCCGCGAGTGAGAAAGGCGCAGTGAAGACTCCCTCCGGTCTCATCTATAAGCCGCTCAAGGAAGGGACCGGTGCGAGCCCAACAGCTACCGACAAGGTGAAGGTGCACTATCGCGGTACTCTTGTCGACGGCAAGGAATTCGACAACTCATATAAGTCGGGTGCTCCTGCGGAATTTAGTGTGAACCAGGTGATCAAGTGTTGGACCGAAGGTTTGCAGAAGATGAAGGTTGGTGGGAAGGCCCAGTTGGTCTGTCCTCCCGACCTTGCTTATGCCCAACGTGGTGCCGGGATGATTCCCCCTAATGCGACACTGGTATTCGAGGTCGAGCTTCTGGATATCGTGAAGTAGATTGCATCGTTGTTGTGGATGATACAGATGAAAAAGTTTTAGCACAGTTTTTTATTGACAAAAAATGCGCTCTAGAATATAAAGAGTGTCTCTTGAGGCGGCGCGAAAGAGTCCTTGAGACTGCAGTAGGTATCTGACATTATTACATTATAGAGCTCGGCGGTGTAGCTCAGCTGGTTAGAGCACACGGCTCATATCCGTGTTGTCCGGGGTTCAAGTCCCTGCACCGCCACCATTAAAAAAACAGCCTCCCGGTTCTTGCCGGGGGGCTGTTTCGTTTTCCGCTCTCCCCCCCCTGGCGACTCCCGTCGCCTCCTCCCCACACAATGATCCGGCACCGTGCCGTCCCACCTTGTCACAATATGCAGGCCTTCAGGCAGCCATTTGTGGGGCTTCAACTTTCTTACTCTCAGCTTACGCGTACTCTCAAAGGACCCCAGGATCGCTCTGCTTTTATAGCTGTGTGCCATTGCTCGGTTGCCGCGCAACTCTCAAATGCTATAGTAGATCACGTACAAAGGGGGGCTTTGTCATGACCAGCGAGATGCACAAACATCCCTTGTATTTCCCTGTCTTTTTCCACTCCCCATTATGCCGCCTTCTGCCTTCCGTTTTAATTCTGCTCGTACTGGGGATTCACCAGGCTTCTGCCTATAACGAACAAGCCCCGCATCCGCCAAAAGTTCTCATCATATATGGCAGAGTCAGCCAGCTCCATGCCCACCAAATCATCAATAACGGATTGCTGCCGGCATTGAAAAAAGCAGGCTTTGATGATGCTGATCAGTACCAGGAGTACCTCGATCTTCAGCGTCACCCTGACCCTGCGTACCCGCGAGAACTTGCCAGGTTTCTGAGCCGTAAATATTCCGGCACGAAATTCGATTCGATAGTCGTGTTTCATGGGGATGCGTGGAACTTCATGAAGTCGGAAGGGAAGGACCTTTTTCGCGGCGTACCGATGGTGGCTGTGGTTCCGAAAGAGACGGAAACGCCGCCTGGCCTGGGACGAAAGGTCATACAGCTCGTCTACAGCCTCGATGCATTGCACACTCTCCGCTATGCCTTGGCGCTGCTTCCAGATACCAAGGAGATCATTGTCGTGTCAGGCCCGACGATGGACGATGCACCCTACCTGGAGGCCGCGCAGGATGCGCTGAAAAATTTCACAGGGACGCTTTCCGTTCGCTATTTGACAAACAATTCCTTGCCCGGGATTTTACAGGAGGTTGGAAAGAGGCGCGACCATACCATCATCCTTTATACCAGACTGACAAAGGACTCCAGTGGAAACAGCTATCTCCCGACAGCTGGTGTGTCCGACATTTCCCGTGCCTCAAAATCACCGGTATTCGGTCTCTACGACTCGCTACTGGGCTCAGGTATCGTCGGCGGTGATCTCCTCTCTTTTGGAAAACTTGGAGAGGAGACTGCCCGCCTTGCCGGGGAACTCATAGCCGGCAAAGCAGGTTACGTGAAAGAGGTCAGTTTTCTGAAGCACGCTCCGATGTTTGACTGGAATGAAATACGGCGCTGGGGGGTGGACAAATCCCGACTCCCTAAAGGCAGCGTTCTCATCAACTACCGTCCGGGATTTTGGGAACAGTACTGGGGGTACATTGGCATCGCCATCCTGTTGATGGCGGGGGAGGGCGCCCTGATCGTCTTCCTGGTGTGGAATCGCCGCAAGCGGTTGCAGGCTGAAGCGGAATCCAGGGCATCGGAACGCTTGCTGCAGTCATATCTCAGCAATAATTCCATCGTCTCCTGGATGAAGGATGAGGATGGTCGGCACGTGTTCCGAAATGATACCTTCTGTAAAAGGTTTGCCGCAGAATCGAAAAACTGGTACGGCAAGACAGACTACGAACTGTGGCCGCAGGATCTTGCTGAAGTATTTCGCATCCACGATCACCAGGTCCTTGCCAGCGGGACTTCGCTGGAAACCATAGAGCCCGTAGTGGACGCGACAGGGATGACATCCTGGTGGCTTACCACCAAGTTCCTGTTCAAGGATGCCGCAGGAAAAAGGTTCGTTGGCGGCCTGGGAGTCGATGTCACTGAGCTGAAAAAGGTGCAGGATGAGGCTGAGCGTCAACATGCGATGATGATGGAAATTATAAACGCGACCGATGTTTGTCTGGTCTACCTCGATTTGGATTTCAACTTCGTGGCCGTCAACAGCGCGTATGCCGCCACCTGCCGGCTGAGGCCGGAAGAGATGGTCGGCAGGAACCACTTTTCTCTCTACCCGGGGGGCGAAGTAGAAGCGCTTTTTCGTCAGGTGCGCGACACCGGCATACCGGCGTACATCAAGGAGCGGCCTTTCGAATTTCCCGATCAGCCAGAGCGGGGCGTGACGTACTGGGACTGGTCGCTTATCCCTGTTCGCGACTCCACAGGTAACGTCATAGGGCTGGTGTTCTCCCTGCTGGAAACAACAGAACGTAAAATGGCCCAGGAAGAGCACCTGAAGCTTGAACGTCAGCTGCAGGACGCCAGGAGGATGGAAAGCCTGGGGATTCTGGCTGGAGGCATCGCACACGACTTCAACAATATTCTCACAGCCATAATTGGCAATGCCGAACTTGCACTATTGCAGGCGGATATCGGTTCCTCCGTTCGGGAAAACCTGAAGCGGATCGAGAAATCTGCAGAGAAAGCCGCTGACCTCGCCAGACAGATGCTGGCCTACTCGGGCAAAGGGAAATTCGTCGTCGAGTCGGTTGACCTGAATGGGGTTATCGAGAAACAGGGGCGCGTCCTGATGTCCTCCATCACATCCAAGGCGGAACTCATATTGAATCTGACCAAGCCGATTCCTCTGATGGAAGCAGATGCCAGCCAGATATCCCAGATCGTCACGAATCTGGTGCTCAACGCCTCCGAGTCCATTGGAGATCAGCCTGGAACCATCACCGTGTCTACCAGTTGGCGGGATTGCGACCGGCACTGCCTGGATGATGGCGGGTTTGGTGGCGCCGTTCCGGAAGGGCGGTATGTGCTGCTGGAGATAAGAGACACCGGCTGTGGCATGAACAAAGAGACGCAAGAGAAGATTTTTGACCCGTTCTTTTCCACCAAGTTTACCGGGAGGGGATTGGGGCTTCCTGCAGTACAAGGCATAGTGCGCGGTCACAAAGGGGCAATCCGTGTCAATAGTGAGCCGGACAAGGGGAGTACGTTCAGCGTGTTGTTGCCTTGCTGCGCCGAACGCGACAGCTAAGATGAGAGGATGGCCCGGTCCGCCGCCCAGCGACATTTTGCCCCATCACAAAAACTCTTCCCGCAACAACAAAAATCACCGCCTTGACCCATTCTGCAAGCAGTGCTCAAAAAAGGAAAAGTAGCCTGTCCCCTTTTCTGCCCTTTTTCTTTGTCCCCGCAAGTGCCTCCTTCTTCCGCCAGTCATACCTTATTTTGCAGTTCCTCCAAACCCTTTTGGAAGCCAGTAGGATGTCGCCACGAAGCGCTTCGGGAGAACCAAAGTTCTCCGAGGGGGCAGGGGGGATTTGCCTTTCTTTGGGTTATCTGAGTCGGAATATCGGGATTTTCCCTACCTTGACCCATTCTCATTGACGCCGAGGCGCAACTGGGAGTATAAATTAAAGCCTGTACCGAATCTTCTAAGAGGGTAGCATGACAGCATGAAGAGGAAACCCGTTCAATTTTGAAGCCGCCAGTGCAACGTACCCGCACTGGCGGCTTTTTTAATGGGCACACGCTTATCGCAGCCGGGCTTTACCCGCTACCGCCGTCACAACTAACGCGGCACATCCACCAGGAGGCACCATGTCCGACCCCGCAAACATCTTCATCTGGATTGGTAATCACTATCTCTACCTTCTCGCCTTCGCCGCTCTCGTCATTCTGCTCTGGAACTCGGTGGTTATCGTCGGCGGCAACGAGATCGCCCTCATCGAGCGGCGCTGGTTCGGCAGCAAGATGCCCCAGGGGCGGGTCGTGGCCCTGGGGAACGAAGTCGGTATCCAGGCCCGTACCCTCGGCCCGGGACTGCACTTCCTCATCCCGTTCATCTACAAGGCAACCAAAAGCGTCTTCACCGAGATCCTCGAAAACGAGATCGGCCTGATCGAATCGGTGGACGGCACATCCATCCCGTCGGGACGCATCTTCGCCGCCGTCGTCGCCGGCCATAACTCATTCCAGGACGGCGAAGCCTTCATCCGAAACGGTGGCCAGAAGGGACCGCAGATCGAGGTGCTCCCTCCGGGCAAGTACCGCATCAACCCCTATCTCTTCAAGCTGACCAAGGGGAACGTGACCGAGATCAAGGACTCCGAGATCGGCATCGTAGAGTCGGTGGACGGCGTCGCCATCCCCGAGGGAAGGATCTTCGCCCAGGCGGTGGAAGGGCATGCCTCGTTCCAAAACGGAGACGCCTTCATCAACAACGGCGGCCAGAAAGGCCCGCAGATCGAGATCATCCCTCCGGGCAATTACCGCATCAACCCCTATCTGTTCAAGGTGACCAAGAGTTCCGCGACCAAGATCGGGGACGGCGAGATCGGACTGGTGGAGTCGGCCGACGGTTCGGCCATTCCCGCCGGGCGCATCTTCGCCGCCGTGGTTTCCGGCCACAACTCCTTTCAGTCCGGCCAGGACTTCATCATAAACGGCGGGCAGAAGGGCCCGCAGACCGAGATCCTGCCGCCGGGCGTGTACCGCATCCATCCCAACCTCTTCAAGGTGACCAAGGCCGAGGCCGTGATCATCGCGAAAGGGGAGGTCGGCATGGTCACCGCTCAGGACGGTGCTCCCATCCCCATGGGACGTCTCCTGGCCCAGAGCGTGGCGGGGCACTCCAACTATGAGAACGGCGAAGCCTTCCTCAAAAACGGCGGCCAGAAAGGGCCGCAGATCGACGTGCTGCTCCCGGGTACCTACCGTATCAACCTGAACCTTTTCAACATCCAGGTGGCGCCGGCGGCTGTAGTCGAGGCGAACAAGATCGGTCTGGTCACCGCCCTCGACGGCATTCCGCTCCCCGAGCGCGAATACGTGGCGTCGCCCATCACCGGGCATAACGACTACCAGGATGGCTCCGCCTTCCTGTTGAAGCACGGCCAGCGCGGCCCGCAGCTCGACGTGCTGAGGCCCGGAACCTATTACATCAACCCGCTCATGTTCAGTGTCGCCATCGACGACGTGGCCGTAGTCGAGCGAGGGCAGGTCGGAGTCATCGTATCCAACGTGGGGGAAGATCCGACCGAAGAGATGAAGAAACGTCTCGGCTCGTCCCAGACCGGCGCCTCGGAAGAAGAGGGGAAGGAGAAGTACGTCGTCCCCAAGGGGTTCCGCGGCATCCAGGAAGAAGTGGCCGGACCGGGACGCTACTATCTCAACCGTCGCGCCTTCATGGCCTACATCATCGACACCACCAACATCACCATCGACTGGGACGACCAGGAAGACACCCGTTTCGACCAGTTGACCGTCATCTCCAAGGACGGTTTCCCGATCCAGGTCTCCGTCAAGGTAGTCATCCGCGTCCGTCCGGACCAGGCCCCTTACATGGTGGCCAAAGTGGGCTCCATCGACAACCTGATCCAGCACGTCATCCATCCAATGATCGACTCCTCCTTCCGCAATCAGGCTTCCACCGCCTCCGCCATGAACTTCCTGCAGAGCCGCTCCGAAGAGCAGGCCAAGGCCGAAACCCGCGCCCGGATCGACCTGGAGAAGTATCACGTTGAGTGTGTCTCCGTGTTGATCTGCCAGATCAAGCTCCCCGAGGATCTGATGCAGACCCAGACCAAGAGGATCATCGCCGAGCAGCAGCAGGAGATGTACAAGATGGAGCAGAAGAGTCAGGCGGAGCGCACCGAGATGGAGAAGATGCGTGCAACCGCCGACCAGCAGCCGACCCTGGTGGCGTCGGAGATCGCCGTGAAGGTGGCGACCCAAAAGAAAGCCGAGATGATCACGTTGGCCGAAGGCAACGCAGAGTCCAAAGCGCTGGAAGGGGCAGGTGAAGGGAAGCGGTTGAAGGCCATAGGCGATGGCGAGGCCTCCAAGATCGCCGCCATCGGTGAGGCGACCGCCCAGGCTTACAACAAGCAGCAGGAAGCTATCGGCGAGGAAGCCATCAAGCAGATCAAGATCGTCGAACTGATCGCCGCAGCCATCCAGGAAGGGAAGATCAAGATAGTCCCCGACGTCCTGGTAACCGGCGGCGGCAATGCAGGAGACGGCCTGATGGGCCAGTTAAGCCGGCTGTTGCCCGGCGTCGATCTCACCGCGCTGGTGAATAAGCAGGCGGCGCTACCGAAGGCGTAAGAGATACAGGGGGGCATAGGGAGTGGTTGTAGGAGGTCGGAATGATTAAGGGACAAGCCTGGATGATTGGCCCGTTTATCTCGATTGTAGGAGCGTATTTAGCATACCGACGAAAAGATGTAGGACGTTGGTTGCAAGACCGCAGGATAGATGGGATTGGAGGAAAGGATCTAGGTCGATGTGAGCTCTGTGGGCAGCCGATGAGAAGAATTAGAACACTGTCAGGACAAAGACAGGGGCAAGAAGCGGCTGTTTGCCGCCATTATCCCGATTGCAACTTCGTCAGATGGGGGATTTAGTCAGGTTGTGTGGTACTGCCAACCTGTTTCCAGATCTGTCAAGTAACGAAAGATGTGAAGCAACTCGGCCCAGAGACGGCAATGGCCGATCCAGGAGGCAGAGGGACGTCCCTGAAATCCTGCGCAGCAGCTGACTTAGTCAGGATTTCAGGGGCGTCACTCTGATATATAAGACCCGAGAAGAGCTAGGAGTAGGCAGTGCACGTATAAGATTGATGGAAGTGGTTGGTTGAGGGGCGGCTGTCGAGCCTTCCGAGAAACTTATAATCTTATGCGTGTCCCCCTTGTACTACAAGGCACCAGAACCTGTCCTTTGAACTGGTGTATTGTAATATTGGGGGCGGCGGTATTCCGTAGCCCTTACAGTGATTTTCTGATATTTAAATGAAAGATCTCATTTAATACGATCGTCAAATGACGCTGCACCTCATAGGGGAAAAATGGCATTTCAAACTCCAGCCGATATCAAAATAGAATTTCGCGACCACCCGCGACGCGCACTCATTCTAACGACGGTTGTTTGCGAAAGCCGAGCTGTGAAAGCTCACTTAGCCAAACCTGAAAGACTCGTCGGGGAGAAAGGCGCGCTTTATGAGTATGGTTATTTTTCCGATCCAGCTGGGGATTGGCTTGTCGTACATGCGATTACATCGCAGGGCAATAGTGACGCAGGCCTAGTTACGGGCAAGGCGTTCCAGGAATTTGGAAGCTTCCATGCTGTTATGTTTGTTGGAGTAGCCGGGTCTTTGAAAGAAGATATCCCTATCGGCAGCGTCGTTGTCGGTGATTATGTCTACAATGGGCATGCTGCGAAAGTTGGAGATAATGAAACGTTCAGCAGGCCGCATGGCCTACCCTCCGCACGAGAACTCCTGACAGCTGCCCAAGGGCTCATCTATGATGATGAATGGTGGGACCTGGTGCGGCCTCCTGTTGGAACAAGTCTACCAGACAAGAACTGCTATCCCTGCGAATTCCCCCCGTCAGCTGTTGTTAAGGGTATTGTTTCGGGTGAGGAAGTAGTTGCTGGTGATAAATCTCCGCGCTTTGCCTGGCTGCGAGTGCATTTCAATGATTGCGGTGCTGTTGAGATGGAAGGCTGGGGCGTCATGAATGCTGCCCACCATGAGAACGCTTCAGCCATTATTGTCCGCGGTATCTCGGATATGTGTGCCGGCAAGGATCAAGCAAATGACAAGATGCATCAACCCATCGCGGCCGCCCATGCGGCTGCCTTTGCCTTCAGCATCCTTTCGTTTCGGAGTAAGGTTCCTACACAGGGAAATCCCTCAGTTGAGGATACGAAAACAACGGGAAATGAGCAGAATTATGACGGGCATGGTCCTGCAGAGAGTCGTACAGACTTCGTGTTCAACTTTGCTGGGTCGATTGAGGATTGGCCGAAGGAGAAAGTCGATGCTGTTGTCGAGCGTCTCAAGGTAGCGTTTGACGACGAGAAGCTGACCCTTGTGCGCGTTGATGTCGGCTCTGTTCGGCTCGTCATGAGCGTCCGTGAAAGTGACCTCGGAAGCATGAACCTGGCCACGCTCCGTGAAGTCGCATCGGAGAGCGGAGTTTTCCTTCTAGGGGCGACATCTATTGAATCGGTCGGAGAAGCGGATAAGGCAAAAGTCGCTCTGGCCACAGCTTCTGTTGATCTTCTAGCTTGGGAAAAAACTCTTCCTAACGGAAGGTGGATTGAGAGACCCGAGCGGGAAAATATCGAAACCCGTTTTCAGCTTGACACGAGTTCTACTGTCCTCCTTGGCGAACCAGGATCGGGTAAGTCGGCTCTGCTTTCTAAAATTACATCTGAACTACTGGGACAAGGTGCGACCGTATTCGCACTGAAGGCGGATTTTATTTCGACCGAGGTGCGAACCGAACTCGACTTACAACGGGAGTTAAATTTACCGGCGCTTCCTAGCGATCTGGTCCTTCGCTTAGCAGCGCTGCAGCCCGTTTACGTTTTGATTGACCAATTGGACGCGCTTGCAAGCCAGCTAGACCTTCGAAGCGGACGATTGAACGTCCTTCTCAACCTAGTCCGTCGGATCAGCAATGTTACGAATATTCATGTTATCCTTTCTGCCCGAACCTTTGAATTTAATCATGACGTCAGACTGCGTACCATTGAAGCAGAAGCAGTGAGGTTGTCCCTCCCACCTTGGCATGAAGTGAAGGAGCGTCTTGCTGAGGTTGGTATTGATTCTGATACATGGCCTGAGAGCGCACGGGATGTCGTACGCATTCCGCAGGCTTTAAAGACTTTCATCGGTCTGGTGGGGGCTGGGAGAACAGAGCCCTTCAGTACTTATCAGGCAATGCTAGAGCAGTTGTGGCATGATAGGATAGCGTCAGCCGATGATAGCGAGCCACTTATCCTGCTAGCTTCAGACCTTGCAGGTCAAATGGCGGAGGAAGAGTCTCTTTGGCTAGCTGCTTCACGCTTTGATAACCGTCTAAACTCGCTGAATCGCTTGGAAGCTCTAGGATTCCTTGTTAGATCGGAGAATAGCCTCAGTGTAGCCTTCAGTCATCAGACAGTCTTCGATTACGTGCTGGCCAGGTCCTTTGTTAGAAACACGGGGTTACTCTCGACCTATGTTCAAGAGCGCCAGGATTCGCTGTTTGTCAGAGCAAAACTTTGGTCGGCATTAAACTATCTGCGAGAGGCAGAAGTTACGTCGTATGTACGAGAACTAACCGAAATTTGGATGACAAAGGATCTCCGACGCCATCTCCGTCTCCTTTTGATCGAATTCCTTGGGCAAGTAAACCAGCCACAACAGGCTGAAAAGAGGTTTATGTCAGATGTGATGAACTCCCCTGACCTTCGCATATTTGGGCTCAAGGCTATCGGCAGCGGAACAGGATGGTTCAGCCATTTTGCATCAACCGCGATTTGGGATGCAATGTCTGGCACAGATCCAGAAGCCGGTCAAGCTAGCCGGATTCTTGCTTTAAACTGGAACACCCATTGTGACCAGGTTGTTCGCCTCATCAAGGACCGCTGGTTGCCCTACCCGGCGAAGGACAATTTCACGTGGATGACGGTGCAGGGATGCCCACAATGGAGTGACGAAGTTGAAGAGCTTGCGATTACTGCCCTTAAGCGTGCTCCAATCTCCGTATGGGCTGTGGAGCATACTGCGATGACACTTGCGGTTACCCAGCCCGTTATAGCCCTGCGCTTGGTGCGTGCAAAACTTGATTTTCTCCTTGTTGAGGCGCAAGGCAAGCCGGAACCACCTCCATCTAAGTCTGAGAAGTCTGTGGAGTACGAATACGTCCTCCGTCCACGACTGAAGGCATTAGAGGGTCTGCTCGAAACGATGGAATGGGGCGACATTCCATCTCTATCAGAAACTGTTCCGTCCCTGTTTCTGGAGCATGTCTGGTCGTGGTACGTCGCTGTTTTTTCAGAAATCCTTGGCTATAGCTGCAGCAGTGATGACAATTTTGTTTACCCCGGAAGGTACATTCTGGAGGTCGAGTTAGGCCTGAGCCCTCAATCACCAACGCGTGAAAAACCGGTGATGATGGCACTGCAAATCGCTGTCGAGACACTCGCGAAAGAAATGCCGGAAACTTTTTTAGAGTGGGCTGACGAAAATTCCACTCTTGAGATATTGGCTGTGCAACAGTTGATTGCACGTGGTTATGAAGTAGCTGCAGGCGTGTTAGCATCGAGGGCTCTAGATTGGCTGCTTTCTGACCAGCGTCGATTCCAACTCGGCAATTCCTACGGCCATAGGAGCACAACTGTCCACCTTGTGTCCGCCTGTACACCACATTGGTCGACCGACGAGATCACCCGCTTTCAGGAGTCAGTGCGTAGTTACAAGCCCAGCGCTCCAGATCACCTCCACGAGCCGAGTCAACGAAAAACATTTTTAGATGTTGTTCGAGCATCCAAAAAGGAACTTCTTGAAGCCGTAGGGCTAGACAGGCTGGCGCCTGAGAATCGTGAGTTAGTGGCTAATGAACAACGAGCGTTAGGCGACCGGTTCGGTCGATCCTTTAAAAGGGGTGAAGTCTGCTGTATAGGATCCCCTATGGACTCATCCGCAATGGCTAAGGCCAAAGATCGGGACATACTTAAAATTTTCCGGGAGATTCCTGATAAGACGCATTGGGATCATCCGACGCATTGGATGCGAGGCGGCAATATTCAGTTGTCCCGTGCTTTCGCAGAGTTTGCCAAAACTTATCCTGCCAGAGCAATGCGCCTGATGGAGCAGTTCGAGCCGCTCCAGCAAGAGCGAGCCGCCGGTTACGCGCTTGACGCGATGGCCGAGGATGCGCAGAATGACAAAGGTTTATTAGACGCTTTTCGTGATCTGCATGATCGAGGATTTAAGTCTGAAGATTTCAGGGACTCTGCGGCACGAGCTCTAGAAAAAATTGCTAACAGGAAGGGCTACATCAGTCATGATGTGATAGATATACTTATCGAATGGCTTAGCCTTCATCCCTCTCAGGAGGAGGGCACTGACAACGAGGAACTCAAAGTACATTCTGCTCTCAAAGACGAGGAACTCAGCGACGGAAGCATCCTTTGGGGCTACGGTAACACCTCGTTTCTCCCTGGCGGTAATTACAATTCGCTCTCGGCGCTCGCTTCGATACTTCTTAGCAGGAAAGAAGAGGGGCGGGATCGTTACCTTTCCATACTCAATGACCATTTATCGCGGGAAACGAATCCAAAGGTTTGGAAAGGACTTCTGCATTGCCTTAACAATGCTGGCGGATCGACGCCAGAGGGAGTGTCAGCCTTCCTTCGTAAACTCTTTAATTATTTCCCCGAGATCCTCGCTACTCGAGATGCCGTCTTCTTTCTTGCTCATGCGCAGCGATGGGACGACCAACTTGTCTTCGACCTTATTATTGACTGGAGCAAATCAGACCGTGCTTTTTTGCAACGCGCGTATGGTGAACTTGTGGGTTTGGTTGCCACAGCGAAAGGTACGCCAAGGTGGGAGTGCGCACGTGAGGAGATTATAGTTGTTGGCACTGAAAGCGCAAAGATTGGTCTTGCCTACGCCTCTGTAAACCTTTGGACTGAAGCGCCGCTGCGTCTCAAGTCAACAGAGACACTTGTTGCGTTATTAAAAGGGGCCAGCAAGGACCTTGTTGCTGCGGTTATGGACGTTTTTAGACTGGTTGACGACTTTGTCCCAGATGAGTTTACTGTCAGACTCCTTCGTGCTTTGGCCGACGATAACTGCGACATGACTGCCGCCCCCTCTAGCTTTGTTGTGGAGCGTCTTCAAGCGCTACTCCCGCATGAAGACGAGCTTATTGCCACCATAGCTGAGAAGCTTATAGTGGCTTGGCGGAGTGAGCTAGGAGACATTCGGACTGGGACGGCAATTGCGGCGCCACAGCTAACTGACCTTGCACTTACCCTTCATCGCCTGGGAGGAACGTCACGTCAATCGGGTGTTGCTATTTTTGAAGCCATGATACAAATAGATGCGTATGGTGCGTGCGAGACTTTAGCAGAGATTGATGGTCGTTTTGGCTCACACCAGGCTGCTGCACGACAGCGTCTGGCGCATCGTCGTAGGCCCAGTTGCACAAAGCGATAAACAGTTAGCTCCTGTTTGCCGACATACAAAATTAGAAACAGAAGATACGATAGGGGGGGGCGGATGGATGACGGTCTTGCCGATGTAGGGGCACCGAGGGGACGTTGGTAACCGTCACTATCAAATGTCAATATAACAACAACGTCCCGCACGGTCCTTTCACTGAAGGTCCAACATTCGGCGTCAACAGACAGGTCGCGCGCCTTGAGGCGTTGGTCGATTCGAAATATGTGTAAATCGGAGGAGCTTGTCAGTGGCTAAGCAGTTAAGAATTGATCACTTCAATCATTGGCCAAAATTACAGGATTTTCGAGCTGAGGTTGATTTTAGGAAACGACTCGAACAGTTTGAAACCAACCAGCTATTTTTCCCTTATCAGATACCACCTACCACTAACAAAGATATTCATATTGTTATTTCATACTTGTTAGATGCCATAGACAGCTTACCTAGCCGACCTGACCATGCCTTTGATTGGACGTGGCGTGCTTTCGAATATCTAGCTACGACATCCTTTGGCAATGGCAACATCACTAATTCAATGCGGAGCGTTGCAGCAAACGTCTTAAGTCCATATTTTAACAGCAACAGTAATGCAGCTTCAGGCTTATATAATCTTATAGAAAATATTCCAATCCAAACATGTGAGTATCTGCTTAAAAGAATAATTGAGTCAGGCCCATATACATTTGCACCTGGAACTCATAACAATTTAACGTCTTATTCGAAAAGACTTTTATTTGCCAATGGTAATCCACCAGTAATTAGCACTGCCCTTCAGACTGCACTGGCTCATCTATCAGTCTGCTATGATTATGCAGACACGACACAACGGCGTAATGGAGCATCACTGTTACGTAAAATATTGCATCGCGAGCAGGTTGCTCTCGCAGGGGGCTCAGTCAAATTAACTCCAGACGATCTGGTATTTTTCCTTCTGAGTGGACTTGGTTACGCTTTTAGGAACGATCGTGCTCACGCAAAATCTATTGCCCCATTCAGAAGTAGTTATGCAAGCATAAAAACCTACGCGCACTGCTGGTTTATGTTCCTTCTAATGTATGAAATTGCTTTTTCTTTGCTCCACACACCGCAATCCCCACACCAACTCACTGGTTGCCCAGGACAGAATTTTTTCGATAACAATTATGCCTTTACAAAGTTATTTAAGAACCATCTTGGCCGTTAAGAAAGGATATCAGAGGGACGTCCCTGAAATCCTGCGCAGCAGCTGATTTAGTCAGACAAAAGGGGACAGGCTACTTTATGGGTTCTGGCAGCTGCAAATTGAAAAGTAGCCTGTCACCTTTCCCTCCGGAGGGGCGGGTAGGGCTGGAAGGTGAACGTTGAAAGGGAGGCGGTGTTACCCTCTACATCTTCAACCTCAGATACATCTCCTCGACCTTTTCTCTGGCCCAAGGCGTCCTTCTTAAAAATTTGAGGCTGGAGGAAATGCTGGGGGTGTGGGTAAAGCAGCGAATGTCGATTCGCCTTCCCAACTCTTCCCAGCCGAGTTCCTCCACCAATTCGGTGAGAATCATCTTCAAAGTGACGCCGTGGAGCGGGTCGTTTGGCGATTGAGTGGTCATCGTTTCATCCTGATGTTGGGTGCAAAATTGTGAAAAGGGTCGTGTTGTTGATATGGCTGATTTGCTGAAAGAAGTCAACTGAATCAGTCGGACCCGGGTATAGCCATGGAGAAAAGGGGACAGGCTACTTTTACAAAGGAATAACGCTTGCGGAGGAATCCCTGGACCATCCCATTATGGCTTTTCCGTTGATTGAATTACACTAACTCCGGCACGAATCAGCACTGCATGCAATAAGTGCCCAAAGAAGGAAAAGTAGCCTGTCCCCTTTTTCTCTCCAAAGAGGGGAACGTCATGAGGGATTAAACGCCTGTGATACGAATATCAGGCACCGAGGCAGCCGGTTTGGAAGGTTTTGCGCCATTCGGTGGGGGTGACGTTGAACCGGGCGCGGAAGTGCTGACGCAACGATGCGGCAGATTGGAAACCGACTAGCTCGGCTATTGTTTTTATGGAGTGGCTGGTAGTCTCCAACAACTCCTGGCTCCGCTGCAGGCGCTCGCTCATGAACCAGGCGCCGACTGACATGCCGGTGGCTTTCTGGAAGTGCCGCGTGAAGGTACGACGACTCATCAGGCTGTAATCGGCGAGATCGTCGAGGCTGTACGCCTTGTCCAGGTTGTTCCGCAGACAATCGAGCAGTTTGTTGACGTTGGTGTCGCGGGTGGAAAGGGGGACGGGCTGCTCTATGAACTGCGCCTGCCCCCCCTCGCGGTGCGGCGGGATGACCATGCGCCGGGCCACCTTGCGGCGACGTCCCTCAAATCCTGCGCAGCAGTTGACTTAGTCAGGATTTCACGGACGTCCCACTGGGACGCAAAAATAATGTTGTTTCTATATAAAAAATATTTGCTTTGTTGGTGATTATTGGGATATAAAAATGACCGTTTTTTTATACAGCGAAAATCCAGGGCTGCTACCGATAAGAGCAAAACCAGAGTAATCTGGTGACGCAAAACCAAAGGGTCCATTTGCTTAATGGATTGCCGGTTACCGAAGAAGCGGAAATTTAAGCGCCCGTTGGAACTCTGCTAGGAGCAGAGTTTTGAGGGGCGTTTTTTTATGAGGGTTGCTACTCATAATGAGGGGCAGGGGGGCGAAACGGATTGCTTGAAGCTCAGGGATGTCAGCCTGTTAATTTCCCCCAAATGCAAATTGGAAATAATTGCACCGTGGGTCTGACCACGGACGCCGTACTCGTGAAGTCGTTAGCTGTCTACTATGTCATGCAGATGCCGAGTCTGCATGTGCTATCCAGGAGGAGGGTCAAGTGAAAAGATTACTGCATTTTGTATTGTTGTGTTTGTGTGTTATTCCAGTTGTTGCTTGTTCTACAATCCATGCCACACCATATTCTGCAACTAATACAGAAAATACATCTTTGGAAGTTGGCAAGAATTACCGCCTTGATAGAGGAACTGAGAAAGTTCTGATGCATAACAGCAAGTACATTGTACTTATCAAAGCTGAGCAATTATACAAGCCTGACGTCGATACGGTCTTCAAAAGTTTGTACCATCCGGTTAAACAGGGTTCAAAGTTCCAAATAGTTGCTTTGACAGATGAAGGGAATTATGTTGGATGGCCCCTTGACGGATACCGGCCAAAGCAAATCAAGCAGTCGGATTCACCAGGATTTATGTCGTCTTTGATTGGCTCAGCAGCACAATATGCAGGGGAACGTGCTCTCAATTCGGCGATTACTGGTACCTCGAAAGGGCAGTCGTTTTCTACCGGTGGTGGGGTCGGTTCCGGTTTAAGTCCGGAAATGGCAAAGAAGGTTAACAATGCTGCTATAGACACCGCTGGTGGGGTTGGGACCGGCTTAGTTGGGGGGGGCATACTAGGCAAGGTTGTCACAGTCGGGGCCAAGGGTAATGCTTTGATGTCCTCAGCTGAAAAAGTAATGAATGACACTCCAAGCTTGAACTCGAATGGCATTTTAAAGCAAGGAGGTTCAAGCATGTTACCTTCGACTGCTTTAATTTCCTCGGTTTATCAATCCTATAATATCCAGGACACTATTTTCTTTTTTGAAAAAAGTACACTGAAACCATACGCTTTGAGATCTTATGTAGACCGTACGGAAATGGATCAAATGAAAGATCATATTTTTTACAAGATACTCAATAACGAAGGTGACTTCAAGCTTGAGAGAGGATACTTGAATCTAAAGAAGTCATCCCTTTGGTACACTGGAGCTGCGGGGGCTGTTGTGTCTTTCCTGTTCAAAAATTATGATGGAGATGCAGAAAAACCTGTTTACGTTGAAGCGATAGAAGTGGACCTTAACAAGACTTCAACTGTAGAAGTTGCCGGTTTTAAATTCAAAATTACATCAGCCGGTGGGGATGCAGCTGAAATCAAACTAATGGCGGCACCAATTTAAAGCGTGACTGTGGTGAATGTTGCTTTTATATTATGAGAAACGCTAACAAAAAGGAGTCTACAATGAGGCTGTATTTTCTTCTCGTTACCTTGCTAGCTGTTAGTCAAACCCTTTCGGGTTGCATCGTAAAGACCACCCTGAAGCCTATCGATGATGATCTTAAGCCAGTAGTAAAGCTGACCGGCAAGGTTCACCTCAGACCGCTGGTGGATGTAGCTCGAACTCCCAAATTGGAAGATGGTACCTATTTACTTACAACAGGGACAATGCAAACGGATCACGTCTCAACCAATCCACCTGCCGATGTCGTGAAAGAAACTATCTCAAAATGCTTGACGCAATCTGGGCTTGTATTGACTGTAGGTGAAAATGTGCCATCTGACTCCGATTTAGTGATTGATAGCTCCCTTACCAAAGTGTATGTGGGGACTCATGACCCATACTGGGCGCTGAGCACCGCAGTTGCCGCAATGACCGGGGCCTTTACCTCCAGCTCAAACCCAAGAGCATTCCTGAGCATAGCCAATCGCTTCGAGAACAGACAATCAGGCACTGTCGAAGAGGCAGTTTTCGATGACGCTGATTTCTCCATACACCATTTCACCAAGTCAAGCGGAGCAGCGCGTGCGTTCAGGCTGGTTGAAGAAAAATATTGCAGTTGGCTGCAGCGCAAGGTGGCAGGGGTAACAGTAAACCAGCCGAAAGTGGGGCAGGCCTCCCAATGATACTGGGGATCGTCGCCTGACTTCGTGACTGCATCGGTCATGAAGACGGTGCAGAGAGGAAACTCAACAGCGACCACATTATCTCTGCCATTGGACCGATCTCAGTAGCCTATCTTGGTGAAACCTTGATGGCGACTTGGGAATAAGGAAACTGAGGCCAAGCTTGCAATGTTGGAAAGTGCGCAATCAATGATGTAACCCATAATCTCTTTATTCCACCTAAATAGCCTTTCGGTTCCCGCCGCGAGGCTATTTTGGTTTGTGCTACTGGAACCACTCGAATCCGGTTAAGACTGTGGGAGTCTGGGGTCAGGGCTTGCAAGGTTGCAATCTCGATGGCGATTAGGTGTAAGCACTTCGAAGCGCTGGCTCGATCGCCGTTCTGTGCCTGTCCACCCAGTAGCCCCACAGGACGAGCAACCATTGGGACTGACCTACCCAGGCGATGGCAGCGACGCTGGGTGGGGGAGGGCCGAAGAGGTTGCCCAAGTAAATACCCATCAGCAAAACTATCAGCGCCCATAGTCCCCACCTGCCGACGGCATCCCTCGCGTTGGTCTTCCTCAGATAGAGCACCAGCCCAACAGCAAAGAGTCCCATTTCGACAATAAAGGTCCCGGCCAGGGAGTTCCAAAGGTTCATGCCTACTTTCATACTGCCGCCGGGAACAAGCGGCAGGTCGGGACGGTGTACCACGAGATCCAGGAACCAGTGACTCAGGACGGCCAAGCCCAAGACAATCGCGCCAGGGGTATACTTTCTTGCTGCCTGGTAAACCAGGGCGACAAGCACCGCCCAGCCGGTGACGGCCAACAAGCTGTGGGAGATGGGATACCATTCGAAATCGAGGGGAGTGACACTGGTAATGCCTGGGGCGATGTGGACTCGCTCGAAACCCAACAGGAGCAGGGTGGGCCAGAGTAGGTCCACGAACTGGGATGCCAGAAAGAGGGTGCCTAACGATGTCTTGGGGGCTGCTGCTTTGGCGCCAAGGCCGACGGCGAAGTGACCTATGAACATGGGGTTACCTGCTTTCATTTTAAGGTCTGGTGTAAGACAAATCCTCCCTGTCCCCCCTTCGCTAAAGGGGGGGGACGCTGGGGCTCGTGCAGTGCTTTGTGGCAGCAGTTCGGTTGGTGCCGGATCCTCCGAAGTACCTACTTAGAGACCAGGAAACGTTGCAACGTCAGGCATTGAGGCTGGCGGACTGGAAGGTTTTGCGCCATTCGGTGGGGGTGACGTTGAACCTCGCCCGGAAGTGTTGGCGCAGGTAAGCGGCGGACTGGAAGCCGACCAACTCGGCTATTGTTTCTATGGAGTGGCCGGTAGTCTCCAACAACTCCTGGCTCCGCTGCAGGCGCTCGCTCATGAGCCAGGCGCCGACGACATGCCGGTGGCCTTCTGGAAGTGCCGCGTGAAGGTACGGCGACTCATCAGGCTGTGATCGGCCAACTCGTCCAGGCTGTACGCCTTGCCGAGGTTGTTCCGCAGATACTCGAGCAGTTTGTTGACGTTGGCGTCGCGGGTGGAAAGGGGGACGGGCTGCTCTATGAACTGCGCCTGCCCCCCCTCGCGGTGCGGCGGGATGACCATGCGCCTGGCCACCTTGTTGGCGATGGCCCGGCCATGCTCCCTGTGCACCAGGTACAGACAGCAGTCGAGACCTGCCGCGGTTCCGGCTGAGGTCACTAACCTGTCGTCCTCGACGTAGAGGGCGTTGGTGTCCAACTGCACGTTCGGGAAGCGGCTGACGAAGTCCTGCTCGAACTCCCAGTGGGTACCAGCCCGGCGCTGATCGAGCAAACCGGCATAGGCAAGTACATAGGTCCCCAGGCAGAGTCCCACCACTAGCGCGCCCCGCTTGTAGGCAGCCCTAAGGGCGTCGAGCAATCCCTGGTTGGGCCTCTCTGCGGGATCGCGCCAGTAGGGGACGATGACGATGTCGGCCTGCTCCAGGGCTTCCAGCCCGAAGGAGGTCTCGATGCTGAAACCCTGGCGCGAGTGCAGCGGGCCCGGTTCACCCGCGCAGATCTTTAGATCGAAGAGCTTCTGACCGGGCAGAATGTCGCCGAAGATGATGCACGGCACCGAGAAGTGAAAGGGGCTGAAGTGGTTGATGGCGACGACTGCAACAGACGGAACCGACATGTGATCCTCTCGCACTGCTCCCAGATTAACCGCGCCTGACACGGCTTACAACTCGCAGGTCTCTCCGTCCTCAGGCACCAGCACTCGCTGCATCATGCCATTTTCCTTCAGGAAGTCACGCAATTCTTTACGTGACAGCACCGCGTGGTTCATGGCCTCCATGTGGCTTGCTATGATGGTGGCGTCCGGCGCTGCTTTCCAGACTTCATATACGTCCTCCTTCCCCATGATTATGGAGCCGATCCCGATAATCTGGGCATCCCCGCAGTTCAGGACGATAACGCCCGGCTTGTACTCCCGCAGTGCGTCAGCCACATGCCGGTTCCAGACGGTGTCGCCGGCGAGATAGAGGGGGTTCTCGTCGGGATGACGGAAGAGCACTCCGCATACCTCTCCCAAACGATCTCCCAGTTTCGCCATGGCCGCGTCGCTGCCATGCTGTCCGGATGTTTTTATGAGAGTGATGCCGGCGAAATCGGTTTGCTCTGTGATAACGGTGACGTCGGTAAAGCCAGCCCCCCGGAGTCCTGCGGCATCTTTTTCGTTCTGCGCGAAGACCGGCATCTGCTTCGGTATTTGATTTTTCGCGGCATCATCCCAGTGGTCGAGATGGGTGTGGGTGACGATAACGGCGTCAACATCGAGCAGCGTCTCCACGGGAACCGGCAGGTCCACCAGCGGGTTGCGCAGATGCCCGTTGACCGTTCCCGCGAAGGCCGGGTATGCGCCTTTATCCGCGAAAACCGGGTCGATCAGAAATCTCTTGCCGCCGTATTCGATCCTGGCTGTGTCGTTGCGAACCTGCATGAACTTCATCTGTTGCCTCCTTTAGTCGATATGGCGATATTATCATCAATTGCTTCAGGTCCTGCCAGTGGCCCGAGGGACATATGTCGAATGATTTGGGACACTTTATTCTTTGAGTGTATCTGCCGCGAATCGTCCGGTAAAGGCGAGTCTGGCTCAGGTGCGTGGAATCCAGTTGAAATTCGACGAATCCCGCTCCAATTCGACGGATCCCGTTCAGATTCGACGAATCTCGTTCCAATTCGACGAATCTCGTTCAGATTCGACGAATCCCGTTCCAATTCGACGAATCCCGCTCCAATTCGACGGATCCCGTTCAGATTCGACGAATCTCGTTCCAATTCGACGAATCTCGTTCAGATTCGACGAATCCCGTTCCAATTCGACGAATCCCGTTTCAAATTCGACGAATCCCGTTCCAATTCGACGAATCCCGTTCAAATTCGACGAATCCCGTTCAAATTCGACGAATCCCGTTCCAATTCGAAGAATCCCGTTCCAATTCGACGAATCTGATTCAGATTCGAAGAATCCCGTTCCAATTCAACGAATGTCGTTCAAATTCGGCGCATCTCATTCTGAGTCGACCAATCTGATCCCAATTCAACGAATCCAGCACTGATTTGATTTCCGCCGATAAGGACGTTGTTGGTGGGGGAGCACGGGGGGAAGGCTGGCTGGTGATCTGGCCTCAAAGCGGTTAGGACTGACTTCTATCAGGGGAATGTTCGTTTGTTCTTTACGGAGAGAGAAGGGAGGTGACGTTGGACGTGCAGCCTCCCCCCTGGCGGCAAACCAGGGGGGAGGAGGCAAATCAGACGGATGGTAAAACCACCAAGTTGGACCACGGGCCCAGGGAATTGCCTCGCTTGCCCCTAAGCCTCAGGTAGTTGGTTTTAGTCCTGTTCAACCCGGTCAGGTAGATTCCTTGGCAATTCGTAGACCAGGTCAGAAAATTCCAGTTGCTCTCGATGCTGGGGTCACTTTCGCAGAACCATACTTCGTACCCTTTGGCTCCTGCAAGCTTGGAAACCGAACTGTAAGGCTGTCCTTGTTTGTCAAAGTGGATCTTGAAGTCCTCTGCAGCTACCAAGGGAGCGGCCGCTGCGGTTGTTGCCGGTTTCGGGGCAACGTTGAATTTGTTCATCACGGTGGGGTCTATGGGGCTTACCGCTTTACTGAACCCGTTGATGACTGTGATAGCCTGGTTCAGTTCGACACGCGCCTCTTCACACTCCTTCACCTGTTCCGGGATGCCTTTCAAATAGCCCGTGAGACTGGACTCAAACCGGGTGTGCAGGGCGGCATACCGGTCCGGTGTCGGAATTAGTGAGATAAGGTAGGCGTACAGTTCCGGCGTCAGCACCTGACGTACCTCTTCTGACTTCGCTACCATCTCCGCGTGCGGAAGGTCGTTATGAGGCATTGGCGTCCTCCTTTTCAGGATTTGAATTGATTGGCGTGCGTTAATGTTGCCATGATTTTTTCAGCGCGCAAGAAAAAAAAGATTGATGCGGTACGCCCGCGACCGTTTCTTGACAACGCCTCTCCGATCGGGACACTTAAAAGGTTTTTAACCTTTAAATCGGAGGCATCATGGACAACCTCCTCGCCGCCCGGGCCCTCATGGGCGTTTCCTTTGTCTTCCACATCATCTATGCGACCCTTGGCATCGGGCTGCCTCTCTTATTGATGCTCGCTGAAGAACGGGGTGAGCACACTGGCACCAGAGCTACCTCCTGCCGGGAAGGAGCCCTAAACAGGATTGGATGTGAAAATTTTAACTTTGTGCTATGCTGGTTTGGGCGGTATGCCAGATTCTACGACCAAAGGAGTGCAAGATGAAAAGGATACTTCTATTTATCAGCATGGTGTTGAGTGCGTTCGCCTCCGGGTGTGCCTCCCGTGAAGGGAGCGCGGTCGGCGGTGCCCTGGGCGGCGCGGCGGTAGGCGTTGGCGCTTACGAGTACAGTGCCCACCGGCAGATGCAGCAGGTGGAGGATGACTACAGGGCAGGCAGGATCAACAGGAAGGAATACGAAATTCGCAAGAACCAGATCGAAAAAGGATCCATCTTCCAAAGGTAGTGCCTGCTCAAAGAATGTTTCCACGAAAGCCGCCCAAATGGGCGGCTTTTTGTTTGCCCAGTCCAAACTTTTTGCCCTTTGTATACAAACAAATATGGCATCCGGTGCCGAAAAATAGTAAAGTTGCAGGTCTTGTGACTTGACTGGTTCAGAGGCTGCATGAAACCTATCCATTCCGAAACAGTTCTGCAGACGACCAGGGAGAGGGTGTGGGAACTCCTTAGCGACTTTGCCCTTTATCCGCAGTGGAATCCCCTGTTCCCGAAGTTTGCCGGACCCGGGACGGTAGGAGGCGCCCACGAACTCGTGGTCCATCTCCCCGGGATAGATCCTTTCGCCGTGCAGGCGACCCTGGTCACTATAGGGGGAGGGGTGCTGTCGTGGCGCAGTACCTTTGGGGGGCGGTTTTTTCTTTCCTGGACCTTTTCCTGCAGCCTCGAGCTTGTTGATCACGAGCGTCTTAAGGTCCGGCTGGAATCCGAGTTTTGCGGGATGCTGGCGCCCCTGTTTCGTTTCGCCCTTGCCAGGTCGATGGCAGAGGGGATGGAGCAACTGAACCAGGCACTGCGCCGCTGGGGCGAAAAGGGAAATGTCCGCTGCATGAGGTGCTGAGATCCACAGGACCACGTTTATCTTCAGGAGGGATCGATGAAGGAGTGCTGTAACGCGGACCATCATGCGTCCGTTCTTAACCTGCCGCCGGTACAGGGACGCTGGCCCGGTTCCTGTTTTGTCTGCTCCGAGGGGCACCCCCACGGCCTGGGGCTTCGCTTCCACCACACTTCCGACGGTGTCGCCTGCCTGACCACTGTTCCCGCCAGCTACTGCGGGTTCGACGGCATGGTGCACGGGGGGATCATCTCCGCGCTCATGGACGAGGCGGCGGCATATGCGCTTTTCGCACGCCACGGCAGGCTGGGCGTCACTCGTGAGATCAGCGTCCGCTTTCTGAAGCCGGTGCCCACAGAAACCGAGCTTCGCGTGGTCGGACAGGTGCTCAAGTTCGATCCCCCGGAGGCGGAGGTGGTCATGGCGATCTACGATGCCGCCGGCGGTCAGCGTCTGGCCGAGGGGCGCACGTCATGGTCGTTCCCGCGCCTGTCCCGGATCGCCGCCTTGGCCGGGGTCGAGGAGGACGTTTTGCAGAGTTTCCTGGATGACTGCCAGAGGGTTTCCTGATCGGGCATGAATTAAAAGTACAACCATCGCTTCAAAGAGGAGGCTATAGATGAGTGATTTGCTTATCCCGCGTACCCCGTCCGCTTACGACTACCCGCTGCTGATCAAAAACATGCTCCTCTACCCCGTGGTCGACAACCCGGACCAGGAGATCGTCTACCGCGACCTCTATCGCGGCAACTACCGGCAACTCAGGGAGAGGGTAGGGCGGGTGGCGAACATGCTGACCAGCCTCGGGGTCCGTCCCGGGCAGACGGTCGCGGTCATGGACTGGGACAGCCACCGCTACCTCGAACTCTTCTTCGCGGTGCCCATGATCGGCGCGGTGCTGCACACCATCAACGTGCGCCTGTCGCCTGAACAGATCCTGTACACCATCGACCATGCCGAGGACGACGTGATGCTGGTGAACGCGGAATTCCTTCCTATCATGGAGCAGATCCGCGGCAGGATCGACAACGTGCGCACCTATGTCCTCCTCTCGGACGACCGGCAAAAGCATGACGGCACCGTCCCCTTCGCTGGCGAATATGAGGAGTTGCTGGCGCAGGCATCCCCCTCCTTCGACTTCCCCGACCTGGACGAGAACACCCGTGCCACCACCTTCTACACCACCGGGACCACGGGGATGCCCAAGGGGGTGTACTTCAGCCACCGCCAGCTCGTGCTGCACACCATGGGGCTCATGGTGACGCTCGGCTCGGCCACCGCGCACGCCTGTCTGCACCGGGACGACGTCTACATGCCGATCACCCCCATGTTCCACGTTCACGCCTGGGGACTTCCTTACGTCGCCACCATGCTGGGGCTGAAGCAGGTCTACCCGGGGCGCTATATGCCCGAGACCCTGCTCGAATTAAAGGCGCGGGAAGGGGCCACCTTCTCCCACTGCGTCCCGACCATCCTGCACATGATGCTGAAGCACCCCCACGCCGAAGGCATGGACCTGCGCGGCTGGAAGCTCATCATCGGCGGCGCGGCGATGTCGCGCAACCTCTGCGTCGAGGCGCTCAGGATGGGAATCGACGTCTTCACCGGCTACGGCATGTCCGAGACCTGTCCGATATTGACCGTCTCGCAGCTCACTCCGGCCATGCTGGAGCTGTCGCATGCCGAGCAGGCCGAGATCCGCTGCAAGACCGGCCTCACCCTGCCGCTGGTGGACCTGCGCGTGGTCGATGCAGACCTGCAGGAACTGCCGCGTGACGGCGTCAGCGCCGGCAACGTCGTGGTCCGCTCCCCCTGGCTCACCCAGGGATACTTGAAGGACCACAAGGCATCCGAGCGGCTCTGGGAAGGGGGGTACCTGCACACCGGCGATGTCGCGGTGCGCGACGAGTTGGGCTACCTGCGCATCACCGACCGGAGCAAGGACGTCATCAAGGTGGCGGGGGAGTGGGTTTCCTCGCTGGAGCTTGAGGATATAATCGCCCACCATCCGGCGGTTGCCGAGGTCGCCGTCATCGGCAAGGCCGACGAGAAATGGGGCGAGCGCCCCCTGGCCCTGGTGGTCGCCAAGCCTTCGGTGAAGATTTCCGAGAAGGAGCTGGCCCATTACGTCAGGGAATACGCCGACAAGGGGGTGGTCAGCAAGCAGGTCGTGCTGGTCAAGGTGAAACTCGTCGACGCCATCGACAAGACCAGCGTAGGCAAGATCAACAAGGTCGCCCTCAGGGAAAAGCATTTGGGGTAGGCTGGGGAATAGGTGATCAGCAAAAGGAAAGGGCTCGCGCAATGCGAGCCCTTTTTTTGTCGCCAACGCGCCCTAGCGGGCGGACAGTTCCGCCATGCAGTCGCCCCAGACCTGTACCAGGGTGTCGATCTGGGCGTCGGTCGCCATGGGGGGGACCAGCATCATGTTGTGGAACGGGGTGATGAGCACGCCGCGGTTGGCCAGGTAGAGGTGGGTGTAGTATATGAGCTCCCAGTCGAAATGGGCCTTCGCCTCGGAGCCGTTTTTGGGCAGGCGCGGCATGAACTGCAGTTCGCAACGGGCGCCGCTTCTGGTGACGCTCCAGGGGATGTCGTGCCTTTTCAGCGCCGCGTCGAGCCCGTCCGAAAGCCTGTTTTGCCCGGCGATCATCCGCCCGAAGGCATCGTCGGTGGCCACGTGCGTCAGGGTCGCCTCCATGGCCCGGATGGCGAACATGTTGCCGGAGAGGGTCCCACCTATCCCCATCGGGTCGGAGACGCTCTTTTTGCCGAAGGAGGCGTTGATCCGGTCCGCGATCTCCTTGGTGAACCCGTACACAGCAACCGGGATGCCGCCGGCGATGGATTTGCCGAGCGTGACGAAATCCGGCTTGAGGCCGTAGGCCGCCGTGTAGCCGCCGGGGCCCGTGGAGAGGGTGTGGGTCTCGTCGATGACCAGGATGCTGCCGTACCTTGTGCAAAGCGCCCTGAGCGCATCGTGGTACCCTTCGGCCGGAAGCACCATGCCGCAGTTGGTCATGATCGGCTCGGCGAGGACGCAGGCCACGTCGCCGTGGGCCAGCTCCCTTTCCAGTGCGGCAATGTCGTTGAATTCGACCACGCGGGTCAGCGCGTCCTTGGGGACCCCCGGGTTCATGTCGAAATCGGAGCGGAGTTCCAGCTTTCCGGTCGGGCCTATGTGCGGCAGGGTTTCGTCGATGGAACCGTGGTAGCACTCGTTCATGACGAGGACCTTGTGCCTGCCGGTGAGCGCGCGGCAAATCCTGAGGACGTAGCGGTTCGCCTCGGTGGCGGTCATGGCGACCTGCCAGAAGGGGAGGCCGAACCGGCGACCGAGCTCGCTGCCGATGGCGAGGGCGCTCTCCGACGGCAGCATCGTGGTGATCCCGTTTCGCACCTGGTCGGCCACCGCCGCCGCGGTCGGCTCGGGGGAATGGCCGAACATGGCCCCGGTGTCCCCCAGGCAGAAGTCGAGGTACTCGTTGCCGTCGATGTCGCTGATCCTGTTCCCTTGCGCCTGCTTTACGAATATCGGATGGGAGGTGCCCCAGTCCCCCATCCACGGCATAGGCACCCCGTTCAGGAGCATTTCGTGGGCGCGCTCGAAGGTCTTCCTGGACGCGGGCGTACGCTCGTGAAAGAGCCTGTCCTCGCGCCCCCTGAGTTCTGCCAGCCGCGCATCGGACACCACCCGGTAGGACGTCTTCATTTCAGTTATCATCGTCCCTCCTCTCTTTCTATGTTTTCCCGTCCGGCTCAGGTAAAAGTCCCGCCATTTCCGGTTTGAATGCATCCCATACCCGCTTCTTCATCTCGTCCAGGAACTCCCGCGTGACGAATCGAGGCAGGGTGATGGTCGGGTTCGCTTCGCTGAAGACCTGCTGCGGGAGGGTGTATTCGTCGTCCTGGTACCCCTGGTTCAG
Organism: Geomonas subterranea; assembly: GCF_019063845.1. Lineage (NCBI taxonomy): Bacteria > Pseudomonadati > Thermodesulfobacteriota > Desulfuromonadia > Geobacterales > Geobacteraceae > Geomonas > Geomonas subterranea. Next base: position 1,426,054 of record NZ_CP077683.1, on the reverse strand, counting down.
CTCCAAGGCGAGTCCCCTGAGGTAGGCGCGGCGCACCGCCGCGACGATCTCCGCGGAAGTGATCTCCAGGCCGGTCGCGGCCTTTACCGCCCGCACCACGAAATCGTGCCCAAGACCCAGCCCCACGAACTTGCACAGTCCGATCATGTCGTAGCCGACTTGGAGCAGCCCCTGCTGCGTGATCGCCTGCACCCATTCGTCCATGCCGACTTTTCCCTCCCGGGCGACCATCATGTGGGTCCCCATGGACATGTGTCCGCCGGCGATGGCGAAGGCGTAACCGGGGTTGGTTTCCGGGAGGTAGGCCGGGAGTTCCAGCCCCTTCACCTGCATGGCGTAGCCAGTCTCGCCAAGCCTTGTGGAGAGCCGCTGCACGCCGTGGCCGATGAGGTCGCAGCTGCCGGTACCGGTGGCGAGCACCAGTTCGCGCACCTTGTCATAATCGCCGAAGGTGGCCCCGTTCAGGATGGTGTTCCCGGGGTGGCGCGCGTTGTAGTCGAGTACGTAGGCTATGGTGGTGCCCAGGGAGATGGCGTCCATGGCGAGGTTGTCGCACAGCCGGATCAGCTCGGCGACCTTCTCCCCGTCGTGAATCCCCAGGTTGGTGCCGAAGAGGTTCAGCGGCTCGAAGTCGAACTTGGCGACGAAATCCCCGGCGCTCCCGTCCGCGTTCTTGCGGTAGAGGTTGTTGTGGCAGCGCACCCCGCAGCGAAAGCATGCTTCGCTGCGCACGTGGAGCGACTCTTCCACGCTGTCGCGGTAAAGCCCCTCGATTCGCTTGCCTGCTATGGAGCGGAAGTTGTTTTCCGGCACCGCCTTGAAGACGTCCAGCACCTCGAGATTGGCCCAGGTCCCGCCGCCCCCCCCCTGCGCCAGGGGCTGGAACCTGTTGGAACCCCCTCCCTTCACCACGTCCCGGTTCACGTCCCTCATCTCGACGCCGACCGGCGGGAGCCGGTCCTCGCTCTGCGCCACGACGGCGATCAGGTTCTTGTACCCCATCAGGCTCCCCATGCCGCCGCGACCGGCAAAGCGGCACTTGTCCTCGCCCGACTTCAGCTGGTTTTCGGTGCTGAGCGCGACTGCGCCCATCAGCACCTGTTGGTAGTGTTCACCGGCCGGGCCGATGGCGGCGAAATGCGCTTCCGGATACTCCTTTTGCAGTGCCATGATCTTGTCGTGGCTGCTGAGTCCGAGCAGGTGTCCGGCCGGTTTCAGTTCCGCTTCCGGCCCGTTTTCTCCGGCGCGGAAGACGGCGTAGACCGGTTCCTCGGCGCGCCCCTCGAAGACCACCTCGTCGATCCCGGTCCACTTCAGTTTGCTGCCGAACTTGCCGCTTGCGGCGGACCACATGGCGGCGGGAAGCCCTTTGCGGGACTCCTTGAGCGGGCTGTAGGCGGAAAAGTAGCTGCGCAGCCCGGTCATCACGTTGCTGCCGGTCAGGAGCCCCGTGTTGAGGATGAGCGGGTTCTCCGGCGTGTATACCTGTTGCACCGGCCGCTCGGCCAGCATCTGGAAGGATCTTCCGAAACCTCCCAGCACCTCTTCGAGGTTGCGGCAGGGTATCTCTTCCATGGTAATGGCGCCGTCCCCGAGGGAGACCGTGCAGCGGTTGTAGAGCACTGCGGACGGGTCGCTCCCCGGCGTAGTGGTGGTAAATCTCATCTCTTTACCTCATTTCGATGTATTGATGTGCATGTTGCCACCCCCGGCGTTGTCAGGCCGACAGCCGTTTCAGGTGGGCCTCCAGGAGTTCCCGGTAGCCGTCGCTCTCCTTTTCGCCGCGGTAGACCATGGATGAGGCGATCTCGCTGGAGAGGATGGCGAACTTGTACTTGGGGGGCAGTCCCTTGGTCCGCATCCGGTACCCCGGTTTGTCGGCAAGCATGCCGGGCAGGTGAGCGAGAATCGCCTTTCGGTACAGCGGCCGGTCGCACAACTGCGGGTGCTTCTGGAAGAAGTTGAACAGCGTCGCGTACTGGGCGTTGATCTCCGTGCTGATGGCGTCCGAGATCTCGGTGAAGAGCTGAGCGCCCCCCGCCTCCCGGTGGCGGCGGAAGATGAGCCGAGCCTCGTCCTCGGCCCTCTTGTTCAGGATCCGGATCACGTCGCGGACGTAGGGCTCCTTCTGTTCCAGGAACTCCTTCTCGGACAGGAGCAGGTTGGCGATGATCTCGTAGGATGAGGAGATGACCCCGCACTTGTTGGCGGAGGCGTCGCGCATCAAAACGATGCCGCGCCGCTGCAGCTCGACCCTCGCCTTGGGGGTGATGAAGGAGTTGGCCCCCTCCACGATGACGCGGGTGAGCGGGGTGCCGTCCTCGGCGAAGAAGCGGCCGCAGTCGTGTTCGCGGACGGTTTCGGGCCTGCCGCCGGCGGGGATGAAGAGGTCCGCCGCCACGGTGAAGACCAGCGAGTTGTATTCGCGGTAGAAGTCGTCGTTGGAGATCCAGAACTCCTTGAGCCCATCCTGGTCCCGCACGACCTTGCAGTAGAGCTCCTTCATCCCCTCGCGCCGGGTCCGGTTGCGGTAGAGGATGAAGCCGCCGTGATGCAGGGCGCCGGCGTCGAAGGCATCGATGTCGGACTGCAGCACGACCCTCCCCAGGGCGTCGCGGTCGGCCCCGGCCGGGTCGTAGAGCGCGCCGGTGCCGTCGATGATGAGCCGGATCGCCACCTTGGGACAGCGCTCCAGCAGAAGGCGCATGGAGTTGCCGGCCACGTCGCCGTTGGGGCCGCCGGTGAACTTCACCGAGAACGGGTCGCGGTGCATGTCGATCCCGAGTTCGGCCATGGTGATCTCGGCGAACCGGATCACCCCCGCCGAGGTGACGCCGTACTCCTTGTGATTGATCCCCACCTTCTTGCTGGACATGATCCCGATGCCGAGAAGGTAGCCGCGACGCACCGACTGGGCAGCTACCAACTCGACCATGGCGTCGTGCATGTTCTCGTCCGGACCGAGTTCGATGGGCTCGTCCTCGCCGTAGTAGTCGACCACGCGCGGGTCCTTGGCTTTTCCCTTATCGGTGACGAAGATGTCGAGGAAGGCGTTGATCAGCGTGTACTGCAGCTTGTACAGGCGCTGGGTGACCAGGTCGCGGTCATGGATTCCCGCCGCGTCCAGCACGACCACCATCTTGGACCCCCCCTCGTAGATGTCCTTGTTCTTCAGGTGCTGGGTGTGAGCGAGCACGTAGTTCTCGCGGAAGAGGGAGTTGGCGCAGGTCACGTAGTCGTCGCGGCCGTTGGTGATCAGCGTGCGCCAGCCGCCGCGGGCGATGTCCGAGAAGCCTATGTGGTAGCCGAGCCCGTAGCGGGCGTGGAAGTAGGTGATGCGGAACGGGCGCTCGGGGGGGAGGTCGGCGGAGAACTTAGGCTCCAGCTCTGACATGTAACCGGGGTCCAGGCGGAAGGCGAGGGCGCTTTTCTCCAGCACGTAGAAGTTGGTCTTCAGCGTGTAGCGGATGAAGAGGAGCGCGCAGCGGAAGATGCTGCGCCGGAACTCGTCCAAAAAGCCGTGCCCGGTGTTGTAGCTGTCCACGACCCGCGTGGTCTCCTCCAGCACCGCGGCGTACTGCGCCTCGCGGTCGGATACGGCCGGATCGAAGCGGGCGCGGAACAGCTTCACCAGTTGCTGGGCGATGTCGGGGTGGTTGTGGAAGGCGCGCATGATCCCTTCCAGGTCGAAGCTGTCCGGATGGGTGTGCGCCAGGTTGGTGTGGCAAAAGCCGATCATGGCGTTCACCAGGAGCGCGTCCTCGCCGCTCATCACCCCCTTGACCACGAGCTCGGCGTAGGAGGGTGAGGCGGTGGAGAGAATCTGGGTGTTGTAGAGCTCGCTCTGCAGCCGCAGAAAGAGCTCCGACCCCCGGGTGACCTCGGAGCCGTCGCGTGTGGTCACGTAGAAGTTGCCGAGGAAATAGGGGTGGATCTCGTTGCTGATGGTGAGGCAGTAGGCCCTCTTCACGCTCACCTCGAGGCGGTTGAACACCTCCATGATCTGCTGCAGGAAGTCGCGCTGGGGCGGGTTCCCGACCGCGAACATGAGCCTGGTTTCGCCGGTGTTTGCCGGCTCGGCGTCGAGGTAGACCCCGCCGTTGTTCCTGGTGTGCTGGAACAGCGTGAGCGTGCGCGCCACGCGCGTGGCAGGAGAGATGCGCACGTAGTCCTGGTTGTTGATCCAGAGTATGTTGAGGAGGTAGTCGAGCCTCTTGTGGTCGAAGCCGGGATAGTCGCGCTTGAGGGCTGCCGCGATGCGGCGCCTGATGGCGGTGGGAGCCTTGTCCTTGCTTGCGCTCACCTCCTGCGGGCTCTTTCTGTCGAATTCGAAGCGCTGCAGCTCGAGGTGGTGCTCCGAGTCGGGGAGCGGGCCATTGGAGACGGCGAAATGGGCGTAGGAGATCTCGCGTTCCTTGAGGGTGCGCAGCGTCTCGTAGAGCGAACCGGGGCGGTTGAGCACCGCCTGGATCAGCATCCGGTCGCGGTCGGCGAGGATCATGCGGCGGTTGCGGGACAGGTTGTGCAGCCCGCTGGCAAGGATGGCGATCGCGTCGATCTCCTCCTGCATGGTGATGAAGAAGTAGGGATGGATTCGCGAGTGAATCCATGCGAGGTTCCGGTCGGCGAGAGAGCGGCTCTGCTTCATGACCCGCTGTACCTTTCCCGAGATGCGGTCATCAACAATATCCATCGGTAACTCCCCTAGTACGGCCAGTGGCCGGGATGAAATGGCAGCTCTGCCATCTTGATGCCTGGCGTTGCGCGCACCTGGATCCGGGCTGAAGATACCGGGACCCGGGTGGCCGTTTGTGTAAACAGCATAAGGTGTGCCATCTTGGCTGGTGAAAGAGGGGAGAGAAGGCCGTGATGTTGTGATACCGTGGCGTTCGCTAAGTCGCCGAAGTTGTGTGCCTTTGATCGTTGCACCTGGGCGCGGCAATTGGGATGCGGCAGCCGGGTTGCACGTGGCGCGTTCTGAACGTGATGCGGTCATGCATGCTGGAGCATCCTGTGCGGTTTGCTGAGGGTGAAGCTGGATGTATCGGTCCGTGCTGTTTTTCAAGTTGCCGTAAACACGTCAGTTTTGTTTTTGGCTGATTCATGCCCGGTTGCATTTCCTGATGCGGAGCGGCATCCCTAGATGTGACGCAGCAAATCCCCCCTGTCCCCCCTTCGCAAAGGGGGGGGACGTATGTCCATTGCTGTTACTGCGGGGAAGCACATCCGCCGGTCCGCTGGATTGCTGGCGCGAGCATGGAAAAGGGGCCTCTCGTTTGGGAGGCCCCTTTTTTTTCGCTGCCGCTGTTAGTTGCGCAGCGTTATTCGGTCTCGGCGGCGGCGTAGTCTACGGCGCAGGCGTTGCGCGGCTTGAAGAGGTCGTCGAAACGTACCTTGCTGTGCAGCTTGGCCAGCAACTCGTGGTCGACCTTGCGCATCTTGTGGATGACGATCGGCAGGATCAGCAGGGGAACCCCGGCGTAGAAGCCGATGCGCAGGCTCTCGTTGAAGGCGGTAAAGGCCAGGCAGCCGACCATGCCCCAGATGCCCAGGTGCGCGAGGTAGGGGAAGCCGGGCGCCACGTACTTGAGATCCTTGGTGCTGTAGCCATTGGCCACCAGGCGCTTGCGGAAGTTCATCTGGGACCAGATGATGGAGATCCAGGCGATGGTTCCGGTGAAGCCGGAGATGGAGAGAAGGGCGACGAATACCTTGGAGGCTGCGAAGAAGTAGGAGCCCGCCAGGAAGAACCATACGCCGGCGATGACGAAGAGGGCCGCGTTGCCCGGAACCTGGTGCTTGTTCAGGGCGCCCAGGAACTTCGGCGCCATCCCTTCGCGCGCCATGGCCCAGGTGACGCGGACCGTGGAGTAGAGGCCGGAATTGGCGCACGAAAGGGCCGCGGTGAGGACGACGAAACTGAAGAGGCCGGCCGCCCAATGCAGGCCGTACTGCTCAAGGGCAGCAGCGAAGACGGAGCCCCCCTCCACGCCGGCATTGGCCCACGGGAAGATGGTGACCAGCAGGAATACCGGGACCATGAACAGCATGATGACCCTGATGGTGATGCTGCGCACGGCGGTGGGGATGGTCTTGCTGGGATCTTTCGCCTCACCCGCGGTGAGCCCGATGATCTCGACCCCCTGGAAGTTGACGAGCAGCATGACCATGGTGGTCAGCAGCACGAAGCCGCCGTTGGGGAATATGCCGCCGTTGCCGGTGAGGTAGGTTGTGCCCATGCCGGCCGGGTGCTGGTTCGGGATCACGTTGAAGTAGATGAGGACGGCGACGACGCAGAAGACGACGATGGCCATGACCTTTACGATGGAGAGCCAGAACTCGATCTCGCCGAAGGCCTCGACATGGGAGATGTTGACCACCGTGATGATGATGCCGAAGAGGACGGCCCACATCCATTCGCTGGTGCCGGGCACGAAGGTCTTCATGATGATGCCCCCCGCGATACATTCCGCGGGTATGTAGGCCATCCAGTTGAAGACGTAGCTCCAACCGACCCCGGCCGCCCAGGAGGGGGAGATGAATTCGGAGGCGTAGGTGACGAAGGAGCCCGAGATGGGGATGGCGACGGCAAGCTCGCCCAGGGCGATCATGACGAGGTAGACGATGAGGCCGCCAAAGGCGTAGGTGATGAAGGCGGAGGGGCCGACGTCCTTGACGATGGAACCGGTACCGAGGAAGAAAGCAGAGCCGATGATGCCCCCCAGGGCGATCATCATGACGTGGCGGTCCTTGAGCCCGCGTTTAAGGCCGCCGTCGTCGAACGATTCAAATCCAGTTTCCAACAGATGCACTTCTTTAACTTGATCTGTCATAGGGTTCTCCGTTCAATGGGATTAAATAACATTTACCGTATCTTCTGCCTATAAAAAAACCGCGGCGGGAAGCTCCCGGCCGCGGCAGTTGATCATTGCTCCTTGGCGATGCTCTTGAAGACGTCTTCGAGCCTGACCAGCATCTCGTCGATGAGGTCGTAGCCGATGGTCAGGGCGGGCTCGATCCTGATGCTCTTCGCGTTGATGAAGGTGCCGGCGGTCAGGACGCGGCGGGTGAACATGCCGGAGGCGACCTGCCAACCCATCTCGTCGGTCGGGAAATCCATGCCGATCAGGAGCCCCTTGCCGCGCACTTCTTTCAGGACCTGCGGGTACTTCGCCTTCAGACCCTCCAGCTTCGAGACGATGTACTCCCCTTTCTCGCGCGCCTGGCGCGGCAGATCCTCTTCCAGCATCACGTTGATGTAGGCCAAAGCCGCGGCGCAGGCGATCGGGTTGCCGCCGGTGGTGGTGGAGTGCATGAAGGGGTTCGGCTCCATGCATTCCCACACCTTCTTGCTGGCAAAGAAGCCGGAGCAGGGGATGACGCCGCCCCCCAGGGCCTTGCCCAGGCAGATGATGTCCGGGGTCACGTTCCAGTGGTCCACCCCGAAGAGGGTGCCGGTGCGCCCGAGACCGGTCTGCACCTCGTCGGCGATCAGGAGCACGCCGTACTTGTCGCAGATCTCGCGCAGTTTCGGCCAGTAATCGTCCGGCGGGATGATGGCGCCGGCCTCGCCCTGGATCGGCTCGGCAATCATGGCGGCGATGCCGTCACCCACCTGGTGTGCCGACACGATTGCCCTCTCGACCGCCGCGGCGTCGCCGTAAGGAACGTGGCGCACGTTGCCCAGAAGCGGCAGAAGCGGCTCGCGGTACATCGCCTTGCCCATGAGGGTCAGCGGCCCAAGGGTCTTGCCGTGGAAGGCGCGCTCGGTGGAGATGAAGCCTGCCTTGCCGGTGTAGAGCTTGGCGAGCTTCATGGCGCCGTCCACCGCCTCGGTGCCGGAGTTGATGAAGAAGCCGTACTGGATGTCGCCGGGGAGCAGGTGGGCGAGCACCTTGCCCAGGTGGGCGCGCAGCGGGTCGAGCATCTCCTGGCTGTACTGGGGGCTGCGGTCGAGCTGGGCCTTAGCGGCGGCGACGATCTTGGGATGCCTGATCCCGGCGGAGTAGAGGCCGAAGCCGCCCAGGATGTCGATGAACTCGCGGCCGCGGGTGTCGGTGAGGATGGAGCCCTGTCCGGTCCACTCGACGGAGGCGTAGTCGCCGGCCTCGGTCATCGATTTTCTGTACTTGAGCCACCCCTTGTTGATGTGGTTGACGAAATTCTCCACGGTCTCCTGCTCGATCTTCTCGCGCTCGGCCGCAGGAACCTCGTGCTCCGGGGTCAGGAGCAGGTTCAGCATCCTCTGGGCTTCGCTTTGTGCGTACGCTACGTCTCTCATCATCACTGAATCTCCTTTGAGCTGCAGAATGCGATCTGATATCGCATTCTAATTTTGCACGTGACATGCCACGTCGAAACGAGTTTCGTCCCGGAGTGGGGCGGGATGGTGGCATGCAACTGCCGGGGAGCTTGAAGGTTTTTGGGTATACGGCTGATATAAAACCACATTTTGTATACGCGGAGGGCGAAATGAGGTGGCACGGATAGAGTAATTTTTTTTACGGAGTTCCTGGTGGCGCTGCGGTTGGGGTATGGACGGGTGCCCATGGGGGGAGCGGTAGATGCATTCCCGCATCTTAGCTGCGGGTTTGCATCCGGGGTGTCGACAGGGATAGGTGAGGGCAGGGATAGGTGAGGGCAGGGATAGGTGAGGGCAGGGATAGGTGAGGGCAGGGATAGGTGAGGGCAGGGATAGGTGAGGGCAGGGATAGGTGAGGGCAGGGGGGGGAGTACCCCCTGCGGGATTGGGGAGCGGCTTAGAAGGAGAGCATGGCCTTGATGCCGTAGCAGTTCTTCGCGCCGATGCCGACGTCTTTGGCGTTGCTGCTCAGGTTGTCGGAAAAGGTGTAGGAGGGGGTGACGGTCACGTTGTCCAACACCTTGTAGTCGAGGGTGGCGGAAAGCTCGTAGTTGTGCCAGTCGCTGTAGATACCGCTGCGGGAATCTAGGTCGGTGTAGGCGGCACTGGGGTTGTGCTGGTTGTAGGAGACGAGTGCCCCCAGGTTAAGGGTCAGCTTGTCCTGGATAATGGGGACGGGTTGGGAGACCGAGGCGGTATAGAAGAGACCGTCGTTGCGCGCCTCCAGGAAGTCCCAGTAGATCCCAAGCGTCGGGTTGAGCAGGGTGTTGTAGGTCGCCCGCGCGTAGAACTCGGCGGTATCCTCGGCTGCGTCGAGCGAGAAGTACTGGGCACCCACGTTGATGGTGACGTCCTTCAAAAGCTCGGGGAGCGCGTAGTTGATGATGGCGTCGTTCTCGGTGGTCTTCGCCTTGGCATACCCGTTGGCGCGGTTCTGGTTGTTGAACCAGTAGCTGAAGGTGAAGGAGTTGTAGGTAAGATCCATCCCCCCCTGGGTGACGAAGGAGCTGTTGGCGTTCAGCTGGTTGCCGCGGAACAGGTATTTGTTCATGACCCCGATATACACGTCGCCGTTCACCTTGGGCCCGGGCGGAAGGGCCGGCGCCTCCCCCTTCGCGTGCGGATCGCCGTCCGCCGCCATTACCGCCGAGCCTAACATGAGTACCAACGCTGCTGCCAATAAACCGCTTTTGCTCATTTCTTCCTCCTTTGGGTAAGTGCAACAGTTTTTTATGACTGCCCTGCATCTGCAAATTACTAATGAAAGACTGTTGGGCGGGATGATCAGCACGAGGTGTGCCAGATGCGTATACGGAGCGCGGCGATCCGCGCCTGTGACCCGGGGAATCCGGAAAAAATGTCGTCTGAGTGGTGATTTGGAGGCGTTAGGCGTGCGAGAGGGGGGGCGGTGGGCGTTGCGTGGTGGCGGGCGAGGGGGCGAGACGACTGTCAACAACCCCCGTTTGATGCATATTGGAATCATGGATGCGGCGAGGCATCCGCCACGGTGGGGAAGAGGGCGGTGGGGAGCTAGGAAATGCCGTACTTCTTGAGCTTGCGGGCCACGGTGGACTGGTTGATCCCCAGTGACTCCGCGATCCGGTACTGGTTGCCGTGCTCCTTCATGGCGTCGCTCAACAGGGAGCGTTCCACGCTTTCCAGGATCTGCTCCAGTGTCATGTCCCCGGGCCACACCGGCAGGGTCTGCTCGGACTGCGACAGGGGCTTTTCCTCGACGTTGCCGAAAAGCTGCTTGGGGAGGTCCTGCAGGTCGATCACCTCGGTCTCGGACATGACCACCAGCCGCTCGCACAGGTTCATCAGTTCCCGCACGTTGCCGGGATAGCCGTAGGCGAGCAGGGCGTCGAGGGCGGCGCGCGCCAGCCGCTTCTGCTTGCCGACCTTCTGGCTGAAATAGTCGATGTAGTGGCGGATGAGCGGCAACAGGCATTCCTGGCGTTCGCGCAGCGCGGGGATGTAGAGCGGGATCACGTTGAGGCGGTAGTAGAGGTCGAGGCGGAAGGTCTTTTCCACCACCATCTTCTCCAGGTCCCGGTGGGTGGCGGCGATGATGCGCACGTCGACGGTCCGACCGGTGGTGCCGCCGAGCCTGGTCACCCGCCCGTCCTCGAGAAAGCGCAAAAGCTTCACCTGGGACGCCAGCGGGAGTTCGGCGATCTCGTCCAGGAAGAGGATGCCGTTGTCTGCGAGTTCGAGGTAGCCGGGCTTGGCCGTCTGGGCGCCGGTGAAGGCACCGCGCTCGTGCCCGAAGAGTTCGGACTCGATGAGGGATTCCGGGATGGCGCCGCAGTTGAGCTTGATGATGGGCTTGGCGCTGCGGCTCGAATTCTTGTGGATCAGGTCGGCAAAGAGCCCCTTGCCGACGCCGGATTCGCCATGGATCAGCACGGTCGAGTCGGCGGAGCTCACCTTGACCGCCTGGCGCAGGGCGGTGATCATGCGCGGGCTCTTGGCGATGATGGTCTGGGAGGCGAGTTCGGCCTGCTGCTGCTCCAGCATGTGGTGCCAGAACTGCCCCTTGATGGCCTCCTGGTCCTCCAGCTCTCGCTGCAGCTTGTCGATCTCGGTGATGTCCCGCTCCGAGACCACCACCCTGATGATGCCCCCCTCGTCGCCGAAAACCGGCGTGCCGGTGACGATCAGCTTCCTGTTCCCCTCGTTGACCAGCATGTTGACCACGCACTTCGACCCGAGCACCTCCAGGGCAGGCGAGCGCTCCATGTACCCCTGCTCGATCAGTTCGCGCGCGGTCAGGCCGACCACCACTTCCTTCTTGACCCGGTTGTTGCGCTCGGCGGCCGGGTTGATGCGCAGCACCACGCCGTAGCCGTCGAAGACCCAGAGCCCTTCGGAAGAGGAGTCGATGATGGCCGCCAGTTCCTTGGTCAGTTCCCGGAACGAGCGCAACTGCCTGGTCATGATTTCGAGATCGGTGTTCTCCACGAAGACGCAGATGGCGCCGGAGACCTCGTCGTCGACCATGACCGGGCTCACCGTAACCAAAAAGCTCGTTTCGCCCCTCTGGACCGACAGCTCGAAGCGCGGCCTGCGGTCGCGCATGGTTTCGACCACCTTGCCCCAAAGCGACGGGTACTGACCGCTCAGCGAACTCCCGGGGTAGATGTCGAGGCTCACCCGGCTCACCCGGTCCGACAGGAGCACGGTTCCGGATGTGTCTACCGAGATGATGCCGTCGCCCATGGCGTTGTACTGCGCTGCATTAAAAGCGTCCTGGTGGGTCTGCTCGGGGGTCGGGGCGTTTTCGCCCACGAAATCGGCCATGATGGTCATCTGGATCTCCTGCCACGGCGGTTTAGATGCCGTGGTGTGCCAATAAATGCATAGCTGCATCAAAAATGCAAGAAGGAATGCCGCGCCCCGATATATTCACGATCCGCGCCTATTCCGTATACGGGGAAGGCTCCGGGTGAGAATAGTGCACACTTGCTGCGTCGGACCACGCTGGAGGGGGAGTCGGCCCGTTCGTCGAGCCCCCGGTTTTCCTCCCTTGAACCTCTGGGGCAGCCTGAGAGGATGCTCACCGTGATGCCGGGGGTGATGCGGATTCGCATCCGGGATGCAGCGGGGCATCACCCGGTGCCGGCTAATGGGAGAGTTGGCAGGGGAGGGGATGGGCCATGCGACGCAAGGTGGGGGAAAAAGGGGAAAAGCAGGGGTGAAAAGAGGCGGCAGATGTTTGGTACGTTCCTTGATAACGCAGGTTACCTGGTGCCCGGCCGCATGCACCGGGCGCGCATGCAATCTACTTCAGTCAAAGGAGCCAGAATCGATGAGAACCACAGAAGTGTCGCAAGCGTTGCGCAACAAGCATGTACCGCCCGGTGTGAGCATCTTGTCCCCGTCCTTCGTCAAGGAGGCCCGCGGTGCCATTATCGTGGATACGGAAGGTCGCGAGCTGATCGACTTCGCCGGTGGGATCGGCGTCGCCAACGTCGGGCACTGCCATCCGAAGGTCGTCGCCGCCGTGAAGGACCAAGCCGAAAAGTTCCTGCACACCTGCTTCCACATCGTTCCCTACGACCTGTACATCGACCTCGCGGCGAGGTTGAACGGGCTGGCGCCGGGCGACGGGGACAAGATGACCATCTTCCTCAACTCCGGCGCGGAGGCGGTGGAGAACGCCATCAAGATCGCGCGCCACGCCACCGGACGCCCCTCGGTGATCGCCTTCGAGAACGGCTTTCACGGACGGACCAACCTCACCATGACCCTCACCAGCAAGGTGAAGCCGTACAAACTAGGTTTCGGCCCGTTCGCGCCGGAAATCTACCGGATGCCCTTCGCTTACTGCTACCGCTGCCCGTTCGGGCTCAAGCACCCCAGTTGCAACACGGCTTGTGCCGAGCACCTGGAGGAATTCTTCATAAGCCACGTCGCCGCAGAGAAGACTGCCGCCGTCATCGCTGAGCCGATCCAGGGGGAGGGTGGCTTCGTCACGCCGCCGCCCGAATACTTCCCCAGGCTGCGCGAGATCTGCGACAAACACGGGATCATGCTGATCATCGACGAGGTGCAGACCGGTATGGGGCGCACCGGCAAGCTGTTTGCCATCGATCACTGGGATGTGGTCCCCGACCTGGTCACCACCGCCAAGAGCCTGGGAGGGGGACTCCCGATCTCCGCCGTAACCGGGAAGTCAGAGGTAATGAGCGCGCCGCACGTAGGTGGGCTCGGAGGGACCTACGGAGGGAATCCCATCGCGTTGGCCGCGGCGCGGGCGGTACTGGAGATATTCACCGAGGACGGCCTGCTTGCGCGCGCCGAGGAACTCGGCGTCAAGATGCGCGCCCGCTTCGACGAGATGCAAAAGCGCCACGAGATCATCGGCGAGGTGCGCGGCAAGGGGCCGATGCTGGCGCTGGAGCTGGTGCGCGACCGGGAGAGCAAGGAGCCGGCAGCGGCGGAGGCGAAAAAGCTGGTCAACCTCTGCTACCAGAAAGGGCTGGTGGTTCTTTCCTGCGGCAACCACGGCAACGTGATCAGGACCCTGATGCCGCTGGTAATCACCGACGCCGAGCTCGAGCGCGGCATGTCCATCATGGAGGAGTCCCTGCAGGAGTTGAGGGGGTAGCTTGAACCGCAGCCGGCGGGGTTTTCCCGCCGGCTGCACTTTAGCATCCGGAGCGCTCATGAAGGTAACCGTAAAGCTTTTTGCCCACTACCGCATCGGCAGGTTCAAGGTCTCCGTACGCGAGTACGCCCCGGGAACCTCGGTACGGACCGGCATCGCCGAACTGAAATTCGCCGATCCGGGCCCCGGCGTGGTCCTCATAAACGGCGCGCCGGCGACGCTCGACCACGTGCTGAAGGACGGCGACACCCTGGCACTGTTCCCGCTGGTCTCCGGCGGATGATGCCTAGACCCCTCAGGTCAATAGCGCGATTGCTGCCAGCGCCGTCGCGACCCCCCCTAACTGCACCATGGAAACCCTCTCCTTGAGAATCAGCCAGGCCAGAAAAACGGTGGCCCCCGGAAACAGCGAACTGAGCACCGCGGCCACGTCCATCCGTCCCGAATGCCCGGCCATGATATAAAATCCGTTGCCGCAAACGTCAAGAAAGGCGTTGAGGAGGACCATTCTCCAGGGGAGTGCGCCCCAGTCGCCTCCCCCCTGTCTGCCCGCAGCCAGAAACAGCAGCAGCACCAGGACGCCGCCGCAGCGGACCGCAACCATCGGCCAGAGCACGGCTCCGCTGCTCGCGCTATGCATGAGGACCAGGAAGAGCCCAAGGCAGCTCCCGGAAAGTAGCGGTAGCCAGACGTGAACGGGCCTTAGGGGCTCCGCCGGCCCCTCCGACTGCTCGCGGCATAACAACCAGACCGAGGCCAGTACCAGCGCCAGGCCGAGGACCACCTTCCGGTCCGGAACGCCCTGGGTCGCCATCCCCACGATGACCGGAATGGTGGCGGCTGTGAGCGCGGAAAGGGGGGCTGCGAGGCTCAGCCTTCCGAGCTTCATGGACCGGTACAGCAGGAGGATCCCAAGGGCGTCGAAGCCGCCGGCAATCATGTTGAGCGCCCATCCCGCTGCAGTCGGCGGCGTCTCCCGCACCATCAAGGCAACCGGGATCAGCATGGCGAGGCCTGAGGCGATGGTTGCGAGGGTCATGAAGAAGGCGCCGGTGCGGCGACTGCTGGTCCCGCCTATGAAGTCGCAGGTTCCCCAGCAGAAGGCGGTCGCGAGGCCGAAGAGTACGGAAAGCATGGTGGTTCACCTTTAAGGCAGAGGTTTAAGTGGTTGCGGTAAACGGCCGGTGCTGCGCTGTTACCGAAGAAGGGGGGCGCGCGTGAGCGACACCCCCCTTCTCATTGTTTTGTCATGGAATGCAAATCCCCCCTGTCCCCCCTTCGCAAAGGGGGCGACGCGAGTGGCAGCGCATCGTTGCGTCGGCTACAGCGCCGGCTGCACCGGTTGTTCGAGAAATCTTCGGGGAGACGAGGACGCTGGAGCCTCGTCCCCCCAAGGGATCGGCTAGGCCTTGCCGGCGATGCTCTTGAAGACGTCTTCGAGCCTGACCAGCATCTCGTCGATGAGGTCGTAGCCGATGGTCAGGGCGGGCTCGATCCTGATGCTCTTCGCGTTTATGAAGGTGCCGGCGGTCAGCACGCGGCGGGTGAACATGCCGGAGGCGACCTGCCAACCCATCTCGTCGGTCGGGAAGTCCATGCCGATCAGGAGCCCCTTGCCGCGCACTTCTTTCAGGACCTGCGGGTACTTCGCCTTCAGACCCTCCAGCTTCGAGACGATGTACTCCCCTTTCTCGCGCGCCTGGCGCGGCAGATCCTCTTCCAGCATCACGTTGATGTAGGCCAAAGCCGCGGCGCAGGCGATCGGGTTGCCGCCGGTGGTGGTGGAGTGCATGAAGGGGTTCGGCTCCATGCATTCCCACACCTTCTTGCTGGCAAAGAAGCCGGAGCAGGGGATGACGCCCCCCCCCAGGGCCTTGCCCAGGCAGATGATGTCCGGGGTCACGTTCCAGTGGTCCACCCCGAAGAGGGTGCCGGTGCGCCCGAGACCGGTCTGCACCTCGTCGGCGATCAGGAGCACGCCGTACTTGTCGCAGATCTCGCGCAGTTTCGGCCAGTAATCGTCCGGCGGGATGATGGCGCCGGCCTCGCCCTGGATCGGCTCGGCAATCATGGCGGCGATGCCGTCACCCACCTGGTGCGCAGACACGATTGCCTTCTCGACCGCCGCGGCGTCGCCGTAAGGAACGTGGCGCACGTTGCCCAGAAGCGGCAGAAGCGGCTCGCGGTACATCGCCTTGCCCATGAGGGTCAGCGGCCCAAGGGTCTTGCCGTGGAAGGCGCGCTCGGTGGAGATGAAGCCTGCCTTGCCGGTGTAGAGCTTGGCGAGCTTCATGGCGCCGTCCACCGCCTCGGTGCCGGAGTTGATGAAGAAGCCGTACTGGATGTCGCCGGGGAGCAGGTGGGCGAGCACCTTGCCCAGGTGGGCGCGCAGCGGGTCGAGCATCTCCTGGCTGTACTGGGGGCTGCGGTCGAGCTGGGCCTTGGCGGCGGCGACGATCTTGGGATGCCTGATCCCGGCTGAGTAGAGGCCGAAGCCGCCCAGGATGTCGATGAACTCGCGGCCGCGGGTGTCGGTGAGGATGGAGCCCTGTCCGGTCCACTCGACGGAGGCGTAGTCGCCGGCCTCGGTCATCGATTTTCTGTACTTGAGCCACCCCTTGTTGATGTGGTTGACGAAGTTCTCCACGGTCTCCTGCTCGATCTTCTCGCGCTCGGCCGCAGGAACCTCGTGCTCCGGGGTCATGAGCAGGTTCAGCATCCTCTGGGCTTCGCTTTTCGCATACGCTACATCTCTCATCATTATTGAATCTCCTTGTCGCTTCGGGTGAAGCATCTGGTGTAGAGCGCTTGATACTGCATTCCGCGCCGCAGGATTAGCCTCTGGAATTTCTTTTTATCGTTTGGGCGACCTTGTGCCGCTTCTCGAGCGGTGTGCCCGACTGGGGCCTCGTTTTCATCTGCGCCGCCTTGAGCTGGAACAGTGCGGCGTCCCCGGCGGCGTGCACCAGTGCCTCCGCATGGCACTCCTTGACGCATGCGGGATCGCCGTCACACAGGTCGCACTTGTAGGGGATCCCCTTGGCGTTTTGCTCGACCATGCCGTAGGGGCAGGCGTTCACGCAGTTGCCGCACCCGGAACAGAGATCGCGGTTCAGGCGGACCACCCCGTCCGCCCCGCGAAACATCGCGTCGTTGGGGCAGGCTTCCAGGCAGTTGGCCTTGGGGCACTGGAAGCAGACGTTCGGCACCGAGAAGCCGCGCAGCGGGAAGTTGGTGACGCGCAGCCTGGCCTTGCTTGGTTGAAAGACGCCTTCATTCTTTGCGGAGCAGGCGATGGTGCACCTGTTGCAGCCGGTGCAGAGGTCCGGGTTGGCGAAGAGTTCTTTTTTCAAGGTCAGGTCTCCTATAAGGTCTTTTTGTCGAGGCCGAGGGCGGCCAGCTTGCGAGACGACGGGATCCCCTTGGCGCTCCAGTCGCGCAGCTGGTAGTAGGACTGAATGGCCCGGGCGAGGTCGGGACGGCTGAAAACGCGCCCTTCGTGGCGCCCCGCCTCAAGCGGGCGCTCCATGATCTTCTTGGGCAGCGTATCGTCCGCCGCCGTGAAGCCGGCCGCCAGGTTGAAGAGCCGGCTCAGGGTCCAGATCCGCTCGCCGGCCTGGTCCAGTTCCTCGGCGCTCACCGCCTCGCCCAGCCCTGCCGACATGAGGTCCGCCTCGATGGTCGTGTTGATCGTGCCCCAGAAGTCGCAGAAGCCGAGCGACCACTTGATCGAGTTGGCGTTCTGCGCATCGACCACGTCGGAGACCAGCGCGTCGATGTCGTGCGGATCGGTGGCGAAGATGGGGAACGCGCGCAGGTGGCAGGCGCCACGCTCGCTCGTGGCGTAGGCGATCCCCATGCCGAAGTTGCCGCGCGGCTCGTAGGCGGGCATCTCGAGCCCTTTCACCTCCATGCTGAGGTCTTCCGCGCCGTACTTGGCGGCCAGGTGCTTCGCCCCTTTGGCCAGGTCGCGGCCGCGCTCGGTGGAGAGGGTGGCGATCTCGTAGACGACCTTGAGGTACTCGTCCACCTGCCCGAAGCGGAGCTTGAAGTCGTGGACGCCGTTCTCGGTCATCTCCATGGCGAGGCTTATGGTGCTGCCGCAGGTCATGGTGTCGAGTCCCAGGTCGTCGCACAGGCGGTTGAAGCGGATCACCGCCTCGAGGTCGTGCACCTCGCAGTTGGATCCTCCCAGGCAGAGCGTCTCGTACTCAGGCCCTTCGATCTCGGCCGAGTTGACGCGGGTGAACTTGCCGCAGGCCATGGGACAGGAGGCGCAGGCGCGGTTGCCGAGCTTGGCGGCCTGGATGGCGTCGGAGTTCAGCCGGTCTTTCCTGCCGTTGAAGCCCTTGGTGTAGTTGCGGGTGGGATGGATCCCCATTTCGTTGGTTACCTCCACCAGGATGGGGGTGCCGTCGGTCTTGGCCCAGAGGTTGTCGTCGCAAAGGAGGTCGTTCTTCGTGTAGTGGTCGGTGCGCTCCAGGAACCTGGCCATGTCGGCAACCCGGACGCCGCCGGTGCCGCGGCAGACGATGCCTTTCAGGTTCTTGCTCCCGAAGAGGGCGCCGGTCCCGCCGCGGCCGAACTGGCGGTAGGACTCGGAGCCGATCATGCTGTAGGTGATCAGGTTCTCGGCGGCCGGTCCGATGGCGAGGGTCTTGGCGCCGTGGGCGCCCATGGCCGCCTCCATCAGTTTCTCGGTCTCGAAGATCCCCTGGCCCGCCATGTGCTCGGCGCACTCGATGCTGACCCGGTCATCGTCTATCTTCAGGAAGACGGGGGAGCTGGCGCGTCCCTTGATGATGATGCCGTCGTAACCGGCGTACTTCAGCTCGGGGCCGAAGGATCCCCCCACGTTTGACTCAAAAATGGTCCCGGTGTGCGGCGACTTGGAGACCAGGCACATGCGGGAGGCGAGCGGCACCAGGGTCCCGCACAGGGGGGCGGTCATGATGACCACGGCGTTTTCCGGCGCGAGGGGATCGACCTCGGGCGAGACTGCATCGGTGTAGTAGGCTAGCGCCAGCCCCCACGCACCCCAGTACTCACGGAGCCACTCGGCTCGCAACGGCTCAGTCGTAACCGACTCAGCGCTTAGATCTACCACCAGCATCTTTCCCATGTAAAGATTCATATTCACCCCGTATTCGTCTCTCGAAGATTGGATGCATCGGGGGGGCGCTGTCGGATCCGAAGCTGAATCCGTGCGACTGCGCCCCTTTCGTCGGCGCCCTGCTGGTAGCACAGGTTGTGCCACGCTTCTTCGCCGCTGAAGGATAGGCGGAGGAGCGTGCGCCCGGTCCCGGTGGTTAGGCGTGTAACACGGCGTAGGACCGTGCGTTTTACCATCCTGGAAGGGGCGTCAGGGGGGGAGCGGCTGTTTGGGCGCCCACGGCGCGCCCTCCGCTCCGCTTACCTTGCCGGAATCGGGTGATGCAGACGCGCATCCTGCCCGCACGGCGGCATGGGAGGCCGGGGGGGCGGCAGGATGGAAGTCCCGCCGCTCACGGCGTGGGTTTTCAGAGGGAATTCGGTCGACATGCGCCGTCGAATGAAGTGCTGTGGCGCCGCAGACCGGATGCGGCGCTGCATCAAGGATGCATCGGCACATCCGGTCTGCGGCGCGGGGTAAGGCTAGGCGGGGAGGGTGAAGTGGTCCATGTCCATGTGCAGCAGGTCAAGCAGCAGCTTGCGTCCCGAGAGGGGGTGCTCCAGGCCGAGCAGCAGTTTGCACACCTCGGCCGTCTGGACGCCGGCAACGGCAGCGGGGGTGAATGAGGGATTACCCAGTTCGCGCTCCACCCCGGCACCTGAGGTCCAGGAGCTGTAGATATGACGAACCGTTGCGTGTCCCGGCAGTTGCGTGGCGACCTGGCCGTACCAGCCGGCGATGGCGCCGTGGACCAGTGGAAGCTGTAATCTGTTGCAGGCGTCCGCCAGTTCCAGCCGGGTCTGCACGCTGTCGAGGGCGTCAACGGCCACCCGGCTTCCGGCTAGAAGCACGCTTGCGTTCTCCGGGCAAAATGCGTCCTGCACCGGCACGACGGTTACCGCGGGGTTTATCGCCGCGACGCGCTGCGCGGCGGCCGCGGCTTTTGGTGCCCCAAGCCCCTCGATGCTGCTGAGGAGCTGCCGGTTGAGGTTATGTTCCTCGAAGACATCGGGATCGACGGCAACGATAGTGCCGACTCCCAGCCGCGCCAGTTGCTCCACCACGTAGCCTCCCAGCCCGCCGCATCCTATCACAGCGACCCGGCTGCCGTGCAGTACGAGCTGCCCCTCGACGGACGCGGTGCCACAGTTACGCTGGTAACGCGCCGGGAGCAGGCCCATCTCAAGGATGGCGCGTTCCGCCTGATGTACGGTGATGCCAAATCGGCGCGCCGCCTCGGCCTGGTGCACCCAGCCGATCAGCCCCATCTCCGTGTGTGCCTCCAGAAAGTTGTTCAGTTCGTCCATTCGTTTATCCTTTGCATGCAGCGGGGCCGCCCCCGGCGCACCATGGCTGGCGGTTTTTCTCCACCCCTGAATGCTCACTGTTGCCTGTCATGCTAAGTCTGTGATATCGTGCCCGACTACCGGGATGGCCTGCCAGCCGCAATCTTTTCCCGGTGCATACCCAAAGGCACAAGGTGACGACATGGCTGTGAAGCAAAAAGGGGGCCCGATGAACCCGCTGGAGATAGAAGTCGCCATTGCGGCCCTTCATTCCACAGGGGATTTCCAGGTGTTGCGCCGTTTGAACCTGGCGCGCGATGCGAGGCTCGGTCGCCCCGGCCCTGGTCACGCCAAGGTCGCTCTTTGCCTCGACACGGAGACCACCGGTTTGAATCACAAGCAGGACAAGGTCATCGAACTGGGAATCGTTGCCTTCGAGTTCGACGCCGACAGCGGCGAGATCTTCCGCATCACCGACCGCTATTCCGGTTTCGAGGATCCCGGCTTCGCCATCCCTCCCGAGGTACAGGAGATAACCGGCATCTCCGACGACATGGTGCGTGGCCAGGCCTTCGACGATGCCTTTGTCAACGCCCTGGCGGAGAAATCCGACCTGGTCATCGCGCACAACGCCGCCTTTGACCGCAAGTTCGTGGAGACCCGCTTTCCCGCCTTCGTGAAACTCCCCTGGGCCTGTACCGTCTGCCAGATCGACTGGAGCGCCGAACGCCTCTCTTCGCGCACCCTGGAGTTCCTCCTGTTCAAGACCGGCGCCCTCACCATCAACGCGCATCGCGCCCTGGACGACGCCGAGGGGGTGCTGGGGCTGTTGCTTGAGCGCCTGCCGGTGAGCGGCGCATCGATCTTTCAGGCGCTCTTGAAACGCGCCCACGAAGTGACCTCCCGCATCTTCGCGGTGTCCGCTCCGTTCGACAAGAAGGACGTCCTCAAGGAGAGGGGGTACCGCTGGAGTGACGGGTCGCAGGGGGGAAGCAAGGCCTGGTGGCGCGACGTCCCCGCGGACGTGGAGTCGGAGGAGCTTGCCTACCTGGCGCGGGAGATCTATCCCCGCGGCAACACCGGTGCGGTGCAGATCATGCGTTGCGACGCCTATGCAAGGTTCTCGGTACGTGAATAGCGGCCAAGCCTTTCAACGCAAAGACACCAAGGTGGAATGGCAATAAGAGATACAAAAACAGGCTAGAAGCCGTAAAACCCTATTTTTTAACGCAAAGGCGCAAAGACGCTAAGAAAACCTTTTTAGGACAAGCAAGGATCCAGTCGTTTCTTTGCGTCTTTGCGGCTTTGCGTTACAAATGTTTTTCGGTTTTTAAAGTGACAAAAAGGTCTCTGATACGAGCATCGAGATGCTGACACTAATCGTCGTGCAATGACAATAAGAACTACAACACCGTAAACCCTATTTTTAACGCAAAGACGCAAAGACGCTAAGAAAACCTTTTTAGGACAAGCAAGGATCCAGTCGTTTCTTTGCGTCTTTGCGGCTTTGCGTTACAAATGTTTTTCGGTTTTTAAAGTGACAAAAAGGTCTCTGATACGAGCATCGAGATGCTGACACTAATCGTCGTGCAATGACAATAAGAACTACAACACCGTAAAACTTATTTTTAACGCAAAGACGCAAAGACGCTAAGAAAACCTTTTTAGGACAAGCAAGGATCCAGTCGTTTCTTTGCGTCTTTGCGGCTTTGCGTTACAAATGATTTTCGGTTTTTAAAGTGACAAAAAGGTCTCTGATACGAGCATCGAGATGCTGACACTAATCGTCGTGCAATGGCAATAAGAACTACAACACCGTAAAACCTATTTTTTAACGCAAAGACGCTAAGACGCTAAGAAAACCTTTTAGGGCAAGCAAGGCCCCTGTCGTTTCTTTGCGTCTTTGCGGCTTTGCGTTACAAATGATTTTCGGTTTTAAGAGGGACAGGCACCTGCGGAGCCAGTCCGCAGATCCGGAGGCACTATGAGCATCGACACCAAGGCGGAGATACTGATCGTCGGGGCTGGCATCATCGGTCTTACCATCGCGCGGGAACTGGTGAGGACCGGGCACGGCGACATCGTGATCATCGAGAAGGAGGCGGAGCTTGGGGTGCACGCCTCGGGCCGCAACTCCGGCGTGCTGCACGCAGGGATCTACTATTCGCCGGACAGCCTCAAGGCAAAGTCCTGCCTGAACGGAAACTTCCTGATGCGCGCCTACTGCAAGGAGAAGGGGCTGCCACTTCTGGAAAACGGCAAGGTGATCGTGACCCGCACGCAGGCGGAACTGCCGGTGCTGGACGAACTGTTCCGCCGCGCTACCGCCAACGGCGCCAAGGTGGACATGATCGACCAACATCAGCTCGCGTCCATAGAGCCCAATGCCCGCACCGTGGAACGGGCGCTCTTCTCCCACTACACCGCCGTGGTCGACCCGAAGGCGGTGCTGAAGAGCCTGAAAAAGGACCTCGAAGAGAGCGGCAGGGTGACCTTCGTCATGGGGTGCCGCATGACCGGCCTCAAGGGAAGCGGGGTGGCTCTCACGACCAAGGGGGAGATCCGCTTCAACAGGTTCGTCAACGCGGCGGGGGCGTACTGCAACAAGGTGGCGGGGTTCTTCGGGGTCGGAGAAAACTACCGCCTGATCCCCTTCAAGGGGGTGTACCGGCTCCTCAAAAAAGACGCCCCCTACACGGTCAATTCCAGCATCTATCCGGTCCCGGACATCCGCAATCCGTTTCTCGGCGTCCATTTCACCCGCAGCGTGCACGGCGACGTCTACCTAGGGCCTACGGCGATTCCCGCTTTCGGAAGGGAGAACTACGGCATCGTCAAGGGGATCGATTCCGAGGCCTTCTCCATCGCGTTCCAGGACCTGGTGCTCTTTCTGACCAACAAGTCCTTCCGCAACGTGGCGCTCACCGAGCCCGCCAAATACATCCCCTCCGTTTTCTTCAAGGACGCCGCCCGGCTGGTCAAGGAACTCAAGCCCGGGGACGTGGTTGCGGCCTCCAAGGTGGGAATCCGGCCGCAACTCGTGGACTGGGACACGAAACAGCTGGTGATGGACTTCCTGGTGGTGGCCGATGGGGCGACGCTGCACGTGCTCAACCCCATTTCTCCCGCATTCACCTCGTCTATGGACCTCGCCCAGGGGATCGTGGCGAAACACTTCAACGCAGGAAGCTGAGGGAACACCGCCAGCTCTCCTGACTGCTTACCTCTTTGCGGGGAGAGAGGGGGGCGAGGGCGCGCTTCGGCAAGGGTCTCTCTTCGTGGCAAGGCCCTCACCCGCCCTGCGGGCACCCTCTCCCAGGGGGAGAGGGGGAAATCCCTCACGGGAGGGATGATATGAAAAACCGCCGGGGCAAGCTGCTCCAGGCGGTTTTGTTGTTGATGCTCTTGTCAGGCTCTGCTCGTGTCGCGTTCCGCGCGCGTCAGGCTCTGCCCATGTGAGCCCCTGTCAGGTTCTGCCCGCTTCAGACTCTGTTCGCGTCGCCCTTTAGGATGAGGGCTGGGTCTTGAGACGCTTGTTGAGGGTCTGACGCCCCATGCCGAGGATCTTGCCGGCCAGTCCCTGGTTCCCTTTCGCCATCTTCATCGCCTCGTTTATCATGTACTGCTCGACTTCGTCGATGGTCGGAAAATGTCCGAAGATGCCGCAGAGCGGGTTTTCGTCACCGGCCTGGCCGGCCGCTGCGGCGCCGTTGGAGGCGGGGCGCTCGTTCCCGATCACCTCCCGGAACGTTTCCATGGAGAGCACGCCGGACGTGTGCCGCAGGACGGCGTCCGAAACCAGGGCCTCCATCTCGCGGATATTGCCCGGAAACGGGTACAGCGTGAGCATCACCGCCAGCTCGGGGGGCGGGGTCGGCTTCTTCTTGCCCAGGCGCGCGGACACCTTTTCCAGGAAGTGGTCCAGAAGGAGCGGGATGTCGTCGCGCCGTTCGCGCAGGGGAGGGAGGTGCACCCGGTGCCCGCACAGCCGGTAGTATAGATCGTTTCTGAACTTTCCCTGCTTGATCATCTCCTGAAGGTTACGGTTGGTGGCCAGCACGATGCGGGCGTCGCTCTTCTTGACGAAGTCGGACCCCACCGGGTAATACTCCTGTTCCTGCAAAAGCCTGAGCAGTTTGATCTGCGACATCTCGTTCAGGTCCCCGATCTCGTCGAGAAAGAGCGTCCCCCCAGCGGCGCGCGTGATCAGCCCGTCCCTCGCCTGGTCGGCGCCGGTAAAGGCCCCCTTGCGGTGGCCGAACAGGGTGTCGGAGAACATGTTGTCGTCAAGGCCCGCCACGTTCAGGGCGACGTAGTCGCCGCTGCAGCCGCTCAGGTCGTGGATGGCGCGGGCGATCAGCTCCTTTCCGGTGCCGGTCTCGCCGGTGATGGTGACCGGCTGCCTGGTCCCGGCGATGACTTCCAGGTACTGGAACACCGCGCGCATCGCCTTGTTGCCGGTGACGATCCCCGCGAAGGCCTCCGGGTGGTCCAGGCGGTCGGTGAACATGTAGTTTTTCAGCGCGGTGAGCTCCTTGGCGAGGCTGCGCATTTCCAGCGCCTTTTTCACCGAGGTAAGCAGCCGTTTTACGTCGATCGGCTTCACCATGTAGTCGAAGGCGCCTTCCTTCATGCAGTTCACCACCGTCTCTACCTCGTTGCTGGCCGTGGCGACGATGACCTTGATTTCCGGGTGCTGCTTCACGATCTGCGGCAGCAGCTCCAGCCCGGTGATGTTGGGCATGCGCAAATCGAGCACGATGACGTCGACCTCTTCCCTCTCAAGTAGCGGCAACACCAGGCGGCTGTCGCTTTCGACGATGACGTCACTCCAGCCGGCGTTGCTGAGGCAGGCGCGGCACCCCTCCAGGATCAATACCTCGTCGTCGACCAGTAAAATCCGTTGCGAATGCTTGTTTATTGCTTTCACCGCTGAAACCTCCCGCTAACAGTAGAAACTCCCATGACCGCCGTCACTTTGGCTGCGGCCCGGGAAGGGTGAAGTAGAAGCACGCCCCTTGGTCGACCTCGCCCTCGGCCCACACGCGCCCGCCGTGGCGCTGTATGATGCGCTGGACCGTCGCCAGTCCCACGCCGAAGCCGTTGAACTCGCGTTCGGAATGGAGACGCTGGAACGGGCTGAAGAGCCGGTCCGCCTGCGACATGTCGAACCCCGCCCCGTTGTCCCGCACCAGGTACACCGCTTCCCCGTCGCGCTCCATGCGGCGGAATTCGATGACTGCCTGCTCCCTTTTGCCGGAATACTTGCATGCGTTGGAAATGAGGTTTTCCAGTACCACCTTCAAGAGGTCCGGGTCGCCGTAGGCGTCCAGGTCCGGCTCTATGGTGAAGCAGATCTTGCGCCCGGGGGCGGCAAGCTGCCGCGCCGCCGCGATAAGCGTCGCCATCTCGCTCAGGTTTACCGGGGATTTCGCCATTTCGGCGCGGGTGACCCGGGAGAACTCCAGGAGGGTCCTGATCAGCTGGTTCATGCTGATGGTCTCGTTGAGGATGACGTTGATGAACTCCTTGCACCCCTCCTCGAGCGTCGCGCCGTAGAGCTCCAGGATGACCTGGCAGTAGCCGTTGATATTGGTGAGCGGCGTGCGCAGGTCGTGGGAGACGGTGTAGCTGAAACCTTCAAGGTCGCGGTTGGCGATCTCCAGTTCCTCGGCGCGGGCGGAGAGGCTCAGGTTCAACTGTTCAATTTCCCGCTCGTTGCGCACCCGCTCCGTGATGTCCTCCTGGACCGCAACGAAGTTGGCGATCGCGCCGCTCTCGTCCATTACCGGCGATACCGAGCTCGACTGGTAAAAGGGGAGGCCGTCCCTCCCCACTCCTTCCACCTCGCCGTGCCAGGTGCCGCCGGCCTTGACGCGGGCCCAGATTTCCTCTCCGTTTGGAAGGAGCGCGGCCAGTGGGCGCCCCAGCGGTTCAGGTTCGGCGGCTCCGGTGAATGCGCGGAACTTCGGGTTCACGTATTCGACAATCCCCTGGGGATCGGTGATGACGATGGAGGTCGGGCTTTGCTGCACGGCGCGCGACAGCTTGCGCACGAACGCCTGCTGTTCCTGCAGCTCCCGCTCCAGTGACAAGGTGGTGAGACAGGCGTCGATCGAGGCGAAAAGCTTGCCGCTGTCGATCGGTTTCAGCACGTAGCGCGCGATACCCAGCTCTATCGATTCCAGCAGGAACTCCATGTCGCTGTGTGCGCTGGTGACGATGACCGGCAGGGAAGGCTTGCGCTCCAGGAGCCGGCGCGCCATCTCGATCCCGCTCATCACCGGCATCTTGATGTCAGTGACTATGAGGTCGGGTGCGAAGGTGCCGTAGAGCTCCATCGCCTCCTTTCCGTTGTGGGCCGCCTGGATGGCAAGCCCAGGGAAACGCCGCTCCAAAAGGGTGAGCACCGTCTGCCGGGTGATGTCGTCGTCCTCGACGTATAACAACTTGAATCCGCTACCTGGTGCCGCAGTCGTCATGTCAAACCTCTATCCTGAACTCGGCGCCTTCCCCTGTGTTGCGGACGGTCAGGGAGCCGTTCATGCTCTTTTCCACGATGTTCTTGGCCATGAAGAGGCCGATGCCGGTCCCCTTGCCCTGCTCCTTGGTGGTGAAGTAGGGCTCGAAGATGCGGCCGATGACTCCGTCGGGGATCCCCCCCGCGTTGTCGGCGATGGTGACCACGGCCTTCTTGTCGTGGCTGGAAAGGGTAACCTTCACCCGTGGCGCCCGTACCTTCCTCTCGCAGAAGGCGTCCATGGCGTTGTTGATGATGTTCAAAAGAACCTGTGAAAACTCGTTGGGGTGGCCGGTCACGGGGGGGACCTCACCCGCCTCCAGCTCTATGATTATCCCCTTGTCGTTGAGGCTGCCGTCTACCAGCGCCAGGGTGCGCCGCAGCACCTTCTCCAGGTGAAACTCGGTCTTTTCCTTGTCCGGTGTGAAGAAGTTCCGGAAGTCGTCGATGGTCTGGGACATGTGCCGGATCATCTGCATGATCTTGCCGGTGCTGGACTCGAGGTACTCCCGGGTGAAGTTGCCGTACTCGTAGGAGAGGGTCAGGTCCTGGACCAGGAGCCCGACGGCGTTGAGGGGCTGGCGCCACTGGTGTGCGATGTTGCCGATCATCTCCCCCATGGCGGCCTGCCGGCTTTGCTGCATGAGCACTTCGTCCTTCTTGCGCAGCTCCTCCAGCGCCTGCAGGCGCTCCGCCGTCTCCTGGGTGAGCGCCGCCGTGCGCTCCAGAACCCGCTGCTCCAGTTCACGGTTCAGTTTGGAGAGAAGGGCCTGCGCCCCGAGGAGTTCCTGGTTTTTTTCTGCGGCCATCTCGTAGGTCGCCAAAAGCAGTTCCAGGGTATGCGCGCAATCGGCGTGGACCCGGTACTGTCTCCCGCGGTAGCCAACGGACACCTCACCCTCGGCCTCCCCCTGGCGGCACAGCCGTTCCCCTTCGAGCACCGCGCGGATACGGGAGAGGAGGAGCTTGCGGCTGTAGGGCTTGGAGACGAAGTAGTCAGCGCCGACCTCGAGGCTGTGCAAGACGTCTGCCGGGTCGTTCAGGTGGGTGAGCAGGATGATCGGAAGCTGCCCCGCCTCCGGCATCTGCCGGACCCTGCGGCAGAGCTCGAAGCCGTCCATCTCCGGCATCAGGATGTCGCTGATCACCAGGTCGGGGCGCGCGGACCGGATCGTCTCCAGCGCGTCGCTGCCGTTTCGGGCGCACAGCACCCGGTACCCCTGTTCGGCCAGCATCTGTTCCAATAGTTTCGCCTGAGTCGGGCTGTCGTCGACGATCAGTATGTGGTGCCGCGTGAAAGCAGCCGTGTTTTCGATCTCCATCACGTTCGTTCCTTAACTTGAGACGGCGCTCGCGCCCTTGCTGTTCACACTGCGTAACAGTTCGATAATCCCCACCGGCGGCAGTACGTGCTGGGCCGCGTCGATCTCTATCGCCTCTCCCGGCATTCCGAAGACCATGGAGCTTTCCCGGTCCTGGGCGACCGTGATGCCGCCGCGCCCGCGTATCGCCTTCAGCTCCAGCGCACCATCCTTCCCCATGCCGGTGAGGAGCACCCCCATGGCCTGACGGCCGTAACTTTGCGCCACCGACCGGAACAGCGCCGAGACCGAGGGGCGCACCCCGTACTCCGGGGGGGCGTCGGTGAGGAGGAGCCTCCCGGAAGGGGTCACCTCCATGTGGCAGTTGTCCGGCGCCACGTAGACCTGGCCGGGGATCAACTGCGCTCCGTCGGTGCCGAGTTCTACAGGGAGCGTGGAGCTGCGGTTCAGCCAGTGCACGAAATTCTCGGTGAAACCGACCGCCATGTGCTGCACCACCACGACCGCGGCGGGGAAGCGGGGGGGGAGCGCGGCGAGGATCTGGCGCAAGAGGGGCGGCCCTCCCGTCGAGGCGCCGATCGCCACCACCTTGACCGGATGCACCGGGGGAAGGGGGACCGGCCGGTCGGTGCGGGGGGGGACCTTGCCGGACGGGAAGGTGCGTCGCACCACCTTGATCTCGGCCATCAGTTTCAGGTGGCGGACCAGGTTGTCCACCGAGGCCTGGTACCCCGGCGTCCCCACCGGGTCCGGCTTGGAGAGAACCATGAGGGCTCCGGCCTCCATCACCCGGAACAGTGTGGCGGAATCCCTCGGGTTCATCTTCCCGGTGACGATGACGATGGGGACGGGCCAGCTGGACATGATGGCCCGGGTGGCGTCGAAGCCGTCCATGCCGGGGAGGTTGATGTCCATGGTTATCAGGTCGGGGCGCAGGGTCCTCGCGGCCTCGACGGCCTCCTCGCCGGTCTCCGCCGTAGCGATCACCTCGATCCCGGGATCGGCCTCGAAGGCGGCCACCAGCGCGCGCTGCACCGTTTTGGAATCCTCAACCACCAGCACTCTGATCACATGCTTCCTCGTCAGCTAAGTTTTTGAATAACCTCGATCAGGTTGGCCTGATCGAAGCTGCTCTTCACAAGGTAGGCGCTGGCGCCTACGTCGATGCCCCGCTCCCGGTCGCCGCGCGATTCGAGCCCGGTCACCAGGATTACCGGAAGAGCCGAGAGTTTCGCGTCGGCGCGTATCGCCGCGGTGAGCTGGAAACCGTCCATGCGCGGCATTTCTATGTCGGAGACGACCACGTCGCAGGACCCGGCCCTGAGCTGGGAGAGCGCGTCCATTCCGTCCACGGCGGTGCGCACATCGTAGCCGGCCGATTCCAGTATGTTCTTCAACAGCGTGCGCGAGGTGATGGAGTCCTCGGCCACGAGCACCGAGACTTGCCGCGCCTGCGCGACGGGGGTGGGGGAGGGGAGCGCTGGGGCATCAACGAGGAGCGCCGAGCGGAACAGGTCGGCCACGTTGAGAACAGGCACCACCCGCCCATTGCCGAGGATGGTGGCACCTGCCACGTTGCGGACCCTCGACAGCTGCCGTCCCAGCGGCTTGACCAGGATCTCCTGGACCCCCAGCACCTGGTCCACGGCGAACGCGATCCTCTTCTCGCCGGCGTGCAGCACCACGAAGCAGGGCCCCTGCTCCGGTCCCGGCGCGCTGCGTGGCACCTCGAGGATCCGCCCCAGCGAAACCAGCGCCACCAGCTCGCCGTTCACGAGCACCGTGTCGCGGTTCTCCACCCGCTTCACCCCGTCGGGCGCCACCCTCGCGCTCAGCTCTACGCTGGCGGCCGGAATCACGCAGTCACGACCGCTCACCTGCACCAGCAACCCGCGCATCCGGGCGAAGGAGAGGGGAAACACGAGCCGGAACGCGGTCCCGGCGCCGGGCGTGCTGGAGACGGTCACGTGCCCCCCGAGGCGCTCGAGCGACTGGCGCACGATGGCAAGTCCGACACCCCGCCCGGAGACGCTCCCGACGGACGTGCTGGTGGAGAGGCCGCTTTCGAAGACGAGCTGCAGCGCGTCGTGGTCGGACATCCGCTCCAGAAGGTCCGCCGGGGCCGTCTCCAGCCGCAGAGCGGCAGCCTTCACCCGGTCGATGTCGATGCCGCGGCCGTCATCCTCGAGGATAAGCTCGGCGCGGTTGGCATCCTGAAGCCTTATCTCGGCGCGGATGGACCCCCTGGCAGGCTTCCCTGCGGCCTCTCGCTCCCGCGGCTCCTCTATGCCGTGGTCAACCATGTTCCGTACCAGGTGCAGGAGCGGCTCCCTGAGTTCGGCGAGGATGCGGCGGTCGAGTTCGACCTCCCCCCCCAGACAGGTGAAATCCGCCTCCTTGCCCAACTCGCGTGACAGATCCCGCACGAGCTTCGCGAACGGTTCGCAGACGGTGGCGCCGGGAAGGAGCTGCAGCTTCTTCATCTCCTCGAGAAGAGGGTCGAGCATGGACTGCAGCGACCTCAGGTGCTTGTCGGCGCTCTTTTCCAGGAGGCGCAGGCGCCCTTCCAGTTGCCGCTCGGCGTGGCAGCTCTGCTCCAGCAGGACGCAGAGCGCGGCCTCCCGCCCCCCGGCTCCCTTCACGCCGCGTCGGGCGGTCTCGTGCGCGCGGCTGCGCTCACCATGGCGCTGGGCGAGCTCGGCGGCGGCGGCCGCCAGCTCTTCGTGGAGGGCCGACGCGGAGAGCTTGGCGGAAACCAGCTCTTCTGACTGCAAGAGAAGCTCTTCCAGCAATCGTGCCGAGACACGGACCGTCTCGTCCCCCTGCGGGCGCGTGGCCGCGGGGGGCGGCGCGGCAGGTTTACCCCCGGCACCCGGGCCGGGGGAGGGGGGGTGGGGCGTGGCTGGACAGGCGTTGCCACCTGCCGCCGCTGGGAGACCGTGACCTCCGGCGCCTCGTGCGGCACCGCCCGGGTGGGAGGTGCGGGGAGGGGAGGGGACTCTTCCGGGGAAGGCGCCGGCAGCGCCGCCGCAGCCGACAGCCCCCGGAACAGCCCGTCGCTCAGTGCGTTGACGCTGGCGTGGAGCGAGTCAAACTGCTCCAGCCCGAGCGCGAGGTCGCCACGCTTGAGACCGGCGAGCACGTCCTCGAGGCGCTGGCACGCGAGGGCGACGTCCGGGAAGTTCACCGCGTGCGCGGCCCCCTTCA
Source organism: Geomonas subterranea (assembly GCF_019063845.1). Lineage (NCBI taxonomy): Bacteria > Pseudomonadati > Thermodesulfobacteriota > Desulfuromonadia > Geobacterales > Geobacteraceae > Geomonas > Geomonas subterranea. The sequence goes on along the minus strand of NZ_CP077683.1, from coordinate 1,395,092 downwards.
GGGTGTGCACGCGACGGAAGATCGCCTCCAGCAGGGGGTTGCGTCCTGCCGCCTCCGTCTCGCGCTCCAGCGAGAGGAGCAGGGAGGAGAGTTCCCCGAGGTGCTCCCGCGCCTCCAGTTCGAAGGTCGCCAGGAGTTCTTTGAGCAGGGCGTCGCTGTCAAGCATGCCGCGAGGGCCCCACGTTTGCAGCGGTCCTGGTCATCACGCCACCTTGTAGCCGCTGACCAGCTGCTGCAGCTTCTGGTTCAGCTCGTAGAGGTTGCGGGCGGCGGCCTCGATCTGGCGCGACCCTTCGACGTTCTGGTCGCTGGCCTGGTTGATGCTCTGGATGGCGATGGCGATCTGGTCCATGCCGATGGCCTGCTCCTGGGTGGATGTGACGATCTGCAGGGTGGCGTTGGAGGATTCCTCGATGCTGGCGGCGAGCTGTCGGATGGACTCGCCGGCTTCGCTTGACTGTTTCACGCCCGCCTCGACCGCCTTGCTTCCCTGTTCGGTGGCGAGGACCGCCGCCGTGGTCGCTTTCTGGATCTGGCCGATGATGTTTCTGACCTGGGAGGTGGCCTGCTTGGACTGGGTGGCCAGGTTCTTCACCTCCTGCGCGACGACGGCGAACCCCTTGCCGTGTTCCCCCGCCTTGGCCGCCTCGATGGCGGCGTTCACCGCCAGGAGGTTTGACTGCTCGGCGAGGTCGGCGACCGTGGCGATGATCTCGCCTATGGCCTGGCTCTGTTCGGAGAGGTTGACGATGCGCTCGGCGATGAAGCCCATGCGCTCGTCGATCCCCTGCATGCCGTCTATGGCGCTGTTAACGGATTCCCTTCCGGTGCGGGCGATCTGGGCCGAGCGGTGGGCGCCCTCGTACACCTGGCGCGACTTCTGGGAGGTGAGGTCGGTGGTCTGGCGGATCTCCTGCACGGTGGCGTTGGTCTCGGAGATGGAGGTGGCGGTCTGGGCCGAGCTGGAGGCGAGCTCGCTCACGGTGGTCATGATCTCGGCGGCTGACCCGGCGAGGACGTTGACGACTTGGGCGATCTCCTCGGTGAGCTCCCTAAGGTTGCAGGTCATGACCCGGAACGAGTTCCCCAGCCGATCCTTGGGTGAGGCGGGGAGCACCTCGATGGTCAGATCCCCCGAAGCGATGCGGTCGGCGTTTTCGGCGAGGCTGTTGAGCGAGGCCACCATGTTGCGCAAGGCGGAGCCGAACACGTCGCGCTCGGACAGAAGCACCACGTCGACGTCCAGGTCGCCCAGGGCGATCCGGTTGGCGGTCTCCCCGACGCCGCGCAGGGCGTGCACCACCTTGCCCATCGCCCTCAGAAGCTGTCCCAGCTCGTCGGCGGAACCACTGCCGATCTCCACGGAGACGTCACCCTGGGCCAGTCGCTCTGCGGCCTGCACGGCGTCGTTGAGCGGGGTGGTGATGGACCCGGTGATGGCGAAGGCGATGACGGCGGCGAGAATGCCGGCGAGGGCGACGAGGATGGCGGTGATGGCGAAGGTGGAACTCTGGTTGCGCCGGGACTCCTGGGCGAAGGACTGGGCTTTGCCAAAGGAGAACTTGAGTACGTCGTTGACCTGGGCGTCGATCTTGGCAACCGTGCGGCGCGCGTAGGTCTTGTGAAACGCGACGGCCTCATTTATCTTGCCCTGCCGCACCAATGCGATCGTCCGGGACCGGACCTCCTTCCACTGGTCCATGGACTCCTTGATCTGGTCGATCTTCCCCTTCTCGCCGAGGAACTTTTCGCGGGCCACTGCAAGCTGCTGGTAGACTGTATGCTCGCAGTTGTCGATGTCGAGGAGGGAGCTTTCCAGGTCGGCCGAGTCGTGGGCGTAGAGCACGACGTCCTTCATGTCGCGGTGCATGCGCACGATATTGCTGTCCACCTGGTGGATGGCGTTGGTGACGGTGAACGGGTGCTCGTAAAACTCGCTCAGAAGGTCGCCTTCGGCGGCGATGTTTTTCAGGGAGAGCCCCCCGATCAGGATCAGGAACAGTACCAGCACGGAAAAGCCGGCAACCAGTCGGGTACGGATCTTCATGTTGTTCAGCATGGAACCCCCTAAGAATCAGGTTGAGGTTGAGTTGAGAGCTGTTGTCCTACCCCACTTCTTCGTGCACAACCATCCTCGGGTCGGCGAGTATCCGTCCCATGTCGAGCAGGGCGAGGCGGTCGGCGGTGACACCGGCGACAAATTCCTCCCTGGGGCCGGTGAAGGTGTCGGGCGTGGGGAGAAAGTCTCCGGCCGGGACCGAGGTCGTGCCGACGATGCGGTCGGCCAAGACTCCGAATTCCATTTCATCGCCGCTGACCACGATCACCCGGTTGAGGTCGGACAGGCCAAGGGCCGGCAGCTCGAAAAAACGGCGCAGGTCGACGATGGAAATGATGCGTCCGCGCAGGTTGGTGACCCCCAGTACGAAAGGAGGCGCGCAGAAAAGCGGCGTGAAATCGGTAAGCGGCAGGGTCGCCGCGACATAGGGAAGTTCGATGGCGTAGCGTTCGCCGGAGAGGAGGAATTCCAGGCAGTGGATGCCGGTCGCGTGCGTGCCCCCCCCGGGTCTCTGCCTTAAAAGGCGCGCCCGCTCCTCGAGCAGCGCCTGCTCGCGCTCCGGGTCGCGTGAGGGCGCACCCGTCGCTGCGAAGGCGGCCTCCTGGCGCTTGAGCAGGAGGGCCCAATCTATGCTCGAACTCTTCACCGACATCCGCCTTCTCCTGAAACTAGTTGTGCGGCCGGCCTTACCTGTGGCTCAAACCGGCATTCATCCCCTTGATCAGCTGTGACAGCATCCCCGCCGTGATCCCTTCGGCCTCCGGCAGGACCTCGGCCGGATCGTAGCGCTGCAGAAGGCGCAGGGCGTTGGCGAAACTCTGCTCGGCCTCCCGGATCTCACCGCGCTTGCGGCAGAGGTTCCCCAGTGCGAAGTAGGCGAGCAGGTAGTCGTGGTCCAGGTAGAGCGCACGCTTCAACGACGCCTCCGCACCCTCCGCGTCACCCAGCTGCTCCAGTATCATGGAAAAAAGGTAGTGGCTGTGCGCGTCCAGGCGCTCCAGCTGCAGGGCCTTTTCGCACTGCTCACGCGCCTCCTGGTAGCGGCCGAGGTTCGCGTAGCAGCGCGCCGCCAGGGTGAGGCATTCGGCGAGGTGCGGCGCCGACAGGGAAAGACGGGCGGCCTCCAGGTACTCACCCGCGCGGTACGCGGCGCGGGCCTGCTCGACGCTTGCCGGGAGCTGATCCGCCGGCGGTACGGGGGCGCCGGCGGTATATCGGGCCTGGGGGACGCCGGTCGCCGGGGGCGCGGCCGGGCTCGGCGCGGCAGCGAACGCTTCCCCGGGGCCGGGAAGGACCGCCGGGCGCACGCTTTTGCGTCGCGGTTCCCCTTTTCTCAAAAGCACGGCGCCGTCGAAGTGGTGGCAGCTGAATCCGCTCAGCTTCTGGTGGTCCACTTCGGTCGGGCCGACGAAAAGCCACCCCCCCTGCTTGAGTGCACCGTGCAAACGGGCCACCGTCTTTTCGATCTGATCCGCATGGAAGTAGAGCATCACATTGCGGCAGAAGATGACGTCCATGCCGCTGGTGAGTGAACCGGCTCCGGCCGCGTCTCCGGCCAGGTTCAGTTGCCCGAACTGCACCATCTGCCGGATGCGCGGGATTATCTCGAACTGGCCGTCCCCAAGAGGAGTGAAGTATTCCATGAGCCATTCCGGGGCGTTGCGGAAGGACCATTTGCCGTACACCCCTCTGCGGGCGCGCTCCAGTGCTTCCTCGTTGATGTCGGTTCCAAGGAGCGTGATCTTCCATTCACCGGGGTCCCGCAACAGCCGGGTCAGGATGATGGCGATGGAGTAGGGCTCCTCTCCGGTGGAACAGCCGGCGCTCCAGATCTTGAGGGTCTTGCCGCCGCGGCGTCGGGCCGCGATGAGCGCGGGGAGCACCCGCTCTTCGAGCACGCGGTAGCTCTTTGGATCGCGCAGGAAGTAGGTTTCGCCGATGGTCAAGGCCCCGCTTAAGGCTTTAAGCTGTTCACTGGAGAGCGGGGCGGCCATGAGCTGGTACAGGTAGTGGTCCAGATCGACGAACCCGGACTCGCGTCCCAGAGCGGCCATCTTTTGGGCCAGTTCCGGAAAGCGCCGTTCGGGAAAGTGCAGTCCCATGTTCATGGCGATGAACCGGGAGAAACTGCGCAGGCAATGGTTATGCTGGTCCTCGCTCACGCTATCCCTTTTCCAGGACGGCACGGATCTGCGCCTCTTCGTCGGGGAAGAGCAGGGTGTCGAGGTCGTGGATCAGCACCAGGCCGTCCGCGGTCCTCGTGACGCCGGCGAGATATCCGGTCCCCGGCACGATGTCGTCCGCTGGCAGGAGCGCCCCGGCAGCCAGCTCGCACACACCCTCCGTCGCGTCGACGTGGAGCGCCAGGGCGAGTCTGCCGGTTCGCGCCACGACGAACTGATCCTCGCAACCGATGTTCCGTTCCGGCAGCCGGAAACGTCTTCTCAGATTTATGACGGGAATGACCTCGCCTTGCAGGTCGAGAACGCCGAGAACGATGTCGGGGGCGTGGGGGACCGGGGTGAGCGCCGCAGCCCTGATGACCCTGGTGACCTGGTCAAGCTTCAAGGCGTAGCGTTGGCCATCGAGGGCGAAGATGAGCAGGTGGACGGTCTCTATCTGTTTTCTCCAGGTCCGGCGTCTAAATACAGCGCTCTAATTTACCGCGTGATGCGTTTCTATTCAAGGGGATTGTGCTGATTTGGTGACTGTTCATGTGATTTTTTGCAGCAGGAGCTTCTTCTTGGAGTACTGTCACAGCATGAGCTCGTTAAAGGATCACCTGTAAAGCCGGTCTGGAGATGATAGAGCGTGGTGGGGACTGTGACAATCGGCACAAAATGAAACAGAGTGGCGCCGCTTTGCTGATTGAAACATGCGGGAAACAAAGCGGGGTCACCCCCGCAAAAACTCCCTCGCGTACCGGCGTACATCAGGGAGGAAACCGAGGAAATCCTCTTGCAATGCGTGGTAGTTGCGGGTAAGCTCCCTGCCGCCGCCGGCGAGGGGATTGGACCGGCGTACGCGCCTGGACATCCGCTCCAGGGCGCCGGCCACGCCGTCTGAGGTGAGGTAGGAGGGGATCATCTCCTCGAAGATCACCGGAACCAGTCTCCGCATGGGCTCGGGGAGCAGGTCCCGGTTTCCCTCGACGATGCTCCTGGCGCGCCTGAGGTACTCCGGCAACGGTTCGTCGTGCCACTGCCGCCACCCGCGGGAGAGGAAGTGGTCGTAATACAGGTCGACGAGGATGCCGCGGTAAAGTCCGAACTCCGGCGCGATGCGCAGGCGGCTGCTGGTGAAGCAGGCATGCCCCTGGGCGAAGGAATCGATGCGCCGGTGCAGTTCGAGCCCCTGGCGCAGGCGCTCGGGAAACCGGTCCGCGAGGGGCCCCTTGACGAAATCGCCCATGAAGTTGCCGGTGAGGATGGCGGGATCATCGCCGGATAGATAGAGATGGAAAAGGTAGTTCATGGCAGGTGATGATACCAAAACCACGGCGCGAGGGATAGGGGGGTGACATGCTTGGAGCGCTGACCGGCGACATCGTCGGCTCCATCTACGAATGGAGCAACATAAAGACGACCGAATTCCCCCTGTTCCAGGAGAGCTGCCGCTTTACCGATGACACCGTGCTTACGGTGGCGCTGGCCGAGGCGATCATGAGCGGCGCCCCCTATGCCGCGGTGATGCGGCGTTACTACCGCAGCTACCCGGAGGCCGGGTACGGCAAGAACTTCACGCGCTGGGCCGCAAGCAAAGAGGCCGCCCCTTACCAAAGCTGGGGCAACGGCGCCGCGATGCGCATCGCCCCGGCGGCCTGGGCCTTTGATTCCCTGGAAGAGGTGCTGCGTAAGGCCGAGGAATTCACCCTCCCGACCCACGGGCACCCGGAGGGGGTGAGAGGTGCGCAGGCCGCGGCTGCGGCGGTCTACCTCGGGCGTACCGGCGCCACCAAAGAGGAGATGCGCAGCTTCATCACCGGCCGCTTCGGATATGATCTCACGAAGAGCTGCGACGAGATCCGCCCCGGTTACCGCTTCGACGTCTCCTGCCAGGGGACAGTCCCCCAGGCGCTGGCCGCCTTCTTCGATTCGGAGGATTTCGAAAGCGCCCTGCGCCTCGCCGTCTCGCTTGGGGGGGATTCGGACACGCTGGCATGTATCACCGGCGGCATCGCGCAGGCGTACTACGGCGGGGTCCCGGTGCATATCGCGCAGGAGGCGCTGCGCTTTCTGGACGAGCCGTTGAGGAGGGTGACCCTGTTGTTCGAGGCGCGGTTTGTGGAAGGGCGGAGCGTGAGGGGATAGGGTGAGGGCCAAAAAGAAAGGCCGGTGCACCCGGCGCATGTCACGCTCGGGATGCACCGGCAGGGGTGTGAGTTGCGGCACCGTGTTCAGGTGCTGCCGTGTTCCAGCTTCCATTTCTCCAGGGCGCAATCGTAGTCGTCCTGCAGTTCCTGGCGGATGCCGTAGGTGTCGCTTACCTGTGGGGCGGCGGGTGACACGGGTGCTTCCTCCGGGTCTTCGATGCACGCCTCCGGTAGGAGACCGGCGAGCATATCCATGATCTGTTGCAGCCGGTCCAGTACCTCGTTCTTGAAGGTCTCGTCGTCCATGGTCGTCCCCGGTGCGGGTCTCCCGGCGGTCAGGGTGGGACCAGCACCTCTTGGTTTAATGACGGGAACGATTATACCGTAGCAGCGGAAACCATCCAGTTACTTCATCAACTGTTTCCCGATGTCGAAACCCTTTCCCACCGGCTCCCCCAGGGCGTAGTAGATGCGGTTGGTCGGGCTGTAGATGAGCGGCAGCACCTTGGCCGGGTCGGGAAGGCCGTTGGCGTCGAGAACGGATTCATCGGCCTTCACATCGACGATCTCGCCGATGAACTGGGTATGCACTCCGATTTCCACCGTCTGCAGCAGGCGGCACTCGATGACGAGCGGGAATTCCGCGACGTACGGGGCATCGACCAGGTCGCTCTTCACGGCGGTAAGTCCCGCCTGGGCGAACTTGTTCTCGTTCTTCCCGGAGGCGATCCCTGCGTAGTCGGCCGCAACCGCGAACGCCTGCGACGGGATGTTGACCGTGAAGGCGCCGTGCCTGAGGATCGAGTCGTAGCTGTAGCGGGACTTGCGCAGGGAAATGGTCACTGCAGCGGGATCGGAACTGCAGACGCCGCCCCACGCGACCGTGGCCAGGTTCGGCTTACCCGCCTGGTCGTAACTTCCCACCAGCCAGACCGGGGTCGGCATGGCGTGGGTTCCTTTGCCCAAACTCTTCTTCATATGGCCTCCTGGACCTTTACTTGAGGATGTCCGACAGCAGTTTGCCGCCGACCCCTATGTTCTCCCTCTCCATTTCCTTGATGAAGACGATGAACTTCTCAGGCGGGATCTGGGTGACCGAACTGGCGGCTTCGGTCAAAGCCTGCACCAGTTGACCCTTTTTCTCTTTGTTCTCGATGGTGCCGAGATCAATGGTGATGACGGGCATGGGAATTTCTCCTTTTGGCAGCTGTGGATGTCGGAAGGGGTCAATGTATCAAATATTACTGGTCACATCAACAGCGGTATCTCGATCAGGGGCGACTCGGCATGACGTTCAGCGCCGTACCTGTACAGGTAAGTATCGGTTGTGCGCCATGGATGAGAGTGGCAATCCTATGGAGTACGCTGCCGTCGTGGTATAGTGACCGGGTTTTGAGATGACGAGGACAAGGGAAATGATAGAGATAAAAGAATCGGAAATAAAAATTGAGTTTTACCGGGCCTCGGGGCCGGGGGGGCAGCATCGGAACACGACTGACTCGGCGGTGCGGGTGCGGCACCTCCCGACGGGTATCGTTGCCCAGGCCAGCGAGAGCCGGTCACAGACGCAAAACAGGGAGAAGGCCCTGGAGCGTCTGGCCGAGCTTTTGCGCCGGCGCGAGCAGAAAAGAAAGAAACGGGTCGCAACCAAGGTGCCGCGTGGCGCGAAGGAGAAACGGCTTTCCGACAAGAAGGCGGTTTCGGCGCGGAAGAGACAGCGGTCGTCGGTGGACGATTAATTTCAACGTCAGGATCCCCTCCCCCTCCGTGGGAGGGGGAGGGTGAGGGCGTTGCCACGGAGAAGATTACCGTAGCCGGCAGAGCTTTCCCCCCTTTGGGCGAATGATTATTCGCCCCTACAGATTTGTTAATCGCTCGGTGCCTTGTACATCTCCATCATGATCGTCCTGAAGGCAACGGCGGCCGGTGACAGCTCCCGTCCTTTGCGGCTGGCCAGGTAGAACTGCCGCTTGATGGAGACCCCGGTAACCGGAACCTGGATCAGCGTCCCCTGTTCCAGCTCGTACTGCACCGACACCGCCGAGACGAACGAGACTCCAATCCCGGCGATGACGGCACGCTTCACCGCCTCGTTGCTCCCAAGGTGCGCCGCCACCCGCAACCTGCCGGGATCGATCCCTGCCTCGCGCAAGGCCTGGGCCGTGGCCTTGCCGGTTCCGGAACCGGTTTCCCGCAGCACCACGGGCTCACCAAGGAGTTCTTCTTTGCTGATCGCGCTCTTCCGGTCCCAGCGGTGCCCGTAGGGAGCTATCAGCACCAGCTCGTCCTCGGCAAAGGGGACGAATTCAAGCGCCTCCTCCTCGAAACGCCCGCCCACCACGCCAAACTCCACCTCCTCGGATATGAGCTTTCCGAGTACGTCGCGGCTGTCACCCTGCCTCAGCACGATGGTCACGCCGGGGAAACGGCTGATCAGGAGGGGGAGGGCGGCCGGGATCATGTATTCACCCGGTATGCTGCTCCCCGCGATGTTCAGTTCCGCTTCCTCGATCCCCTTGAAGCGCGCCAGCGCAACCGGGATCTCTTTCGCGTACTCCACCAGTTTGCGCGCACGGTCCAAAAGGATCTTGCCTCCTTCGGTGGGAAGGGCACCCTTGCCGGTGCGATCGAGAAGTTTCATCCCGAATTCGCTCTCGAGGGCGGAGATGTGCTGGCTTACCGTGGACTGGGTTATGAAGGTGGCTTCGGCTCCCTTTGAAAAACTGCCGCTTTCCGCAACCTTGATGAAGACCTCCAGTTGTTTCAGGTTCACCGCCCCTCCTATTAAGAATTGCGATCATTGTTATTTATTTCATCGAATTTATCAATTTGACTCCGGCCGGTCAATTAGTTATTCATGTCAGAGCCTTTCCCACATCTCCCGCTTTTTTCCGGCATCTCATTTCAGCGAGACACATATATGGTTGCAGCAGGAATCGACATAGGCTCGACAGGGACAAAAGCGGTTCTCTTCGATGGAGAGATCCGCGCCAGCATCGTGGTTCCCACGGGGTGGGACCCCAAGGCCGCGGGGCTCGAGGCTTTTCGCCAGGCGCTTGACTGCGCAGGCATCGCCGAAGGCGACGTGCACAGCATCGTCGGGACCGGCTACGGCCGGGTCTCCCTCCCCATCTTCGACAGGAAAGTCACCGAGATCACCTGCCACGCCCGCGGAGCCCACTTCCTTTATCCGGAAACCCGCAGCGTGATCGATATCGGCGGACAGGACAGCAAGGTGATCAGCGTCGATGAACATGGACGGGTGGCAGAGTTCGCCATGAACGACAAGTGTGCCGCCGGTACCGGGCGTTTCCTGCAGGTCATGGCCGGCGTGCTCGACGTATCCCTGGAACAGCTGGGGCAGCTCGCCGTCGGCGCGACGCCGGCACAGATCTCCAGCATGTGCGCCGTTTTCGCCGAGTCAGAGGTGATCGGCCTGCTGGCCCGCGGGGCTGACAAAGGGAGCATCGCAGCCGGTATCTTTCATTCCATCGCCGGGAGGATCCAGGGGCTGGCCGGGAAAGTCACCCTGTCGCACCGGGTCACCTTCAGCGGCGGCGTAGCACTGAACCGCGAACTCTGCAGCGCCATAGGCGCGAGCCTCGGTGTCGACATGTGGGTTCCGCACGCGCCGCAGATGGTCGGCGCGTTGGGCGCCGCCATCATGGGGTTCGAGGCATGAGGGAAATCTGTGCCAGCTTCGACGAGATCGCCGGCCTCAGGGAACGAAACGCCATCGCGCTCAAGGTTGCCAAGGACCGCGGCAGGAAGGTGGTCGGCACCTACTGTCTGTTCTCGCCGGTCGAACTGATCGTCGCCGCCGGTGCCATCCCGGTATCGCTGTGCGGCACCAGCGCGACGCCCATCCCCGCTGCGGAAAAGGTGCTGCCGCGTTCGCTTTGCCCGCTGATCAAGTCCAGCTACGGTTTCGCGCTCACCGACACCTGTCCCTTCTTCCATTTCTCCGACCTCTTGCTCGCCGAAACCACCTGCGACGGCAAGAAGAAGATGTACGAGCTGCTGGGCCGGATGAAACCGCTGCACCTGATGCAGCTGCCGCAGGTGCAGGACGAGGCGGCGCTGGAATACTGGGTCCTTGAGCTCAAACGCCTGATAAGGCGCCTGGAGCAGGCGTTCGATGTGAAGATCACCCCTGAGAAACTGGCCGCGGCGGTGCTGCTTTTGAACGAGGAGCGGCGCTCGCTCAAGGCCCTGCAGGACCTTTTGAAACGCAAGCCGGCCCCGATCTCGGGGATGGACCTGCTGACCGTTTTGCACAACCGCGGCTTCACCGTGGACAAGCGGGAGGCCATCGGGCTCATCGACCGCCTGACCGCGGAACTGACCGGGCTGAGCGATAACGGCTTTTCTCCCTTCACTACCCGGACCCCGCGCATCCTGCTGACCGGCGTGCCGGTGGGGATCGGGTCGGAAAAGGTCGTGCGCCTGGTCGAGGAACTGGGGGGGAGCGTGGTCTGCTTCGAGAGTTGCGGTGCTTACAAGAAGGTGGACCCCGTCTTGCCAGGCAACGACCTGCTGCGCTCCATCGCGGAAAAGTACCTGCGCGTCCCCTGTTCGTGCATGTCGCCCAACACCGGGCGCCTGCAGCTGCTGGAAAAGCTGGTGCAGGAGTTCCAGGCGGACGGGGTGATCGATCTTACCTGGCAGGGGTGCCATACCTACAACGTCGAATCGTTCACCGTCAAGCGCCACCTGCAGGAGACGGCGCAGGTTCCTTTCCTGCAGATCGAAACCGACTATTCCGAATCCGACACGGAGCAGCTGAAGGTGCGCATCGAGGCGTTCCTGGAGGTGATAGGGACCAGGCGGGGAGGGCGCCCTTGAGAGGGGCGCGGCACGCGGAACTGTTCGACGACTGCGGGTACCACGTCGATTCTGTCATGTCATTTCAATCAAATGGAGGTCACCATGAAAAGCTTTACCCGTTTCATCGGCACGTCGGTCCTTTCACTGCTGGCGCTTTTTCTGGTTTTGACTGCAGCGATGCCGCTCTTTGCCGCGGAGGCCGAGTTCAAAACCGTCTCCAGCGAGGCTTTGAGGGACATGCTGGAAGAGAAAAGAGCGTTCACCCTGGTTGACGCCCGCACCAGCGACGAATACCAGGTGGCCCACCTGGTGAGCGCGATCAGCATCCCGGACAAGGAGTTCGACAAGCACATCGCGCTGCTCCCCAAGGACAAGGGGGCGTTGATCGTCTTCTACTGCAACGGGGTCAAGTGCGGCAAGAGCAAGAAGGTCGCCGCGAAGGCCAAGGAGGCCGGATACACCAACCTGGTCATCTACCCCGACGGCTTCCCCGTCTGGGAGGAAAAAGGGTACCCGATCGTGGCCGGCGCGGAATACGCCAAGAAGATCGAGACCACCAAGTTTTCCCCGGCCAAGCTCAAAGAGATCCTGGCGGAGAAAAAGGACGCCTATGTTCTCGTGGACGTGCGTGACGAATTCGAGTTCGCCGAGGGGCACATCGAGGGGGCGATCAACATCCCCGCTGAGACCTTCGCCGCCAAGTCCGGCGTGCTCCCCAAGGAAAAGGGGATCATCGTCTACTGCAACAGCGGCGGACGCAGCTATTCGGCCTACCGCAAGCTGATGAAGCTCGCCTACCCCTCCATCTTCCAGGCCATCCTGGCCGAGTGGAAGGAAGCCGGCTTCCCCGTAGTAAAATCGCAGCTGTAGAAGCTGTTTCTTATCCCATCACTTCAGGAAACAAAGGAGCACGAATGAAGAGGTTGTTGTTGACGATGCTGGCGTTTTCCCTCTGCCTCACCCCTGCCGCCTGGGCCAAAAGCCGCAGCGGCCAGGTGAGCGTAGAGGTCGATCTATCAAAGCAGGAGGCGGGCAAGGAGACCAGGCTCTGGATCCCCTACGCGGTCTCCGACGCGAATCAGAAGGTGACCGACGTCAAGGTGAGCGGCGATTTCGCCACCTCGGCGGTCTACACCGACCAGGCCAACGGTACCCCCATCCTGTACGCGCAGTGGGACAAGGACGCCAAGAGCCGGAAGCTGGTCTACAGCTTCACCGTGCAGCGCGAGGAGCAGCGGATCAAGGATCTTGCCGCAAAGGAACCCGCGTGGAACAAGGCCGACTACGCCGAGTACCTGAAGCCGACCTCGCTGGGGCCGGTGGATGGCGAGGTGAAGAAACTGGCGGAGGGCATCGTGAAGGGCAAGACCACGGTTCTCGAGAAGGCGAAGGCGATCTACGACTGGGCCTGCGAGAACATGTACCGCGACCCGGCCACCGTGGGGTGCGGCAAGGGCGACGTCTGCGAGCTGCTGAAAAAGCCCGGCGGCAAGTGCACCGACATCTCTTCGGTCTATATCGCGCTGGCGCGTGCGGCCGGGGTCCCGGCGCGCGAGGTGTTCGGCCTGCGCCTTGGCAAGAAGGCTGAGGAGGACATCACCACCTGGCAGCACTGCTGGGTCGAGTTCTTCCTCCCGGGCACCGGGTGGGTGCCGGTTGACCCGGCCGACGTGAGAAAGGCCATGCTGGTGGAAAAGCTCGAGTTGAAGGACGCCAAGACCCGCGAATACCGTGACTACTTCTGGGGCGGCATCGACCCGTACCGCTTCAAGATCGCCTCCGGGCGCGACGTGGTGCTCAACCCGCAGCAGGCCGGCGCGCCGCTCAACACCTTCGGCTACCCCTACGCTGAGGTTGGCGGCAAGGTGCTCGACTGGTACGACCCGAAGGGGTTCAGCTACCGCATCACCTTCAAGGAAAAGTAGGGGAGGGGAGACCGACCCGACCGGGCCGTGCCGCAAGGCGCGGCCTTTTTTCGTTTCCTGCGCCAAGGCCCGGCAGGCGCGGCTTCCAGCTCTTTTGCCTTGTCTCGCGGGGGCGATTGTTGTATCTTTCCTGCGGCCCGACATAAAGAATTTAGGAGTTTACCCGTGCAGATCCGCACCCTTGTCACCCTTTCGTTTCTTTCCGCCTGCATTGCAGCGCCGCTTGCCCATGCCGCCGACACGGCACCTCCCGTCCAGGCCATCCCGGCGCCTGTCGCCGCGACTGCCCCCGACCAGGCTGCCGCCATCGCCGCTCTCGCCAAGGAGAACGCGCTCCTGCAGGAGAAGATCAAGACCCTGGAGAGCTGCAGCATCAGTTCGACCGACCTTGCCGTCCGCAACTCCAAAAAGCTCAAGGAGATCACCGCCGACGTGCGCGCCCAGCGCCAGTCCATGGCGGAGTTCGAGAGCTACGTGAAGTGGATGTCCGGCCACGTGGCGGGGTACTCAAAGTACATCCAGGCGAGTTCCGTCGCCGCCCGTTTCGTCAAGTTCTTCCCGATTCCCTATGCCGGGCAGGCCTCGCTCTTCACCAAGTTCGTCTCCGACTCCGCGGTCTCCCTCGGCGCAGCTTCGGTCTCCATCAACAAGTACCTGGGGACCTCGCAGCAGTTCCTGTCCCGGGCCGACGCGCTGGACCCGAACAAGCCGACCTACAACCAGGAGGTCTCCGACCTGGTGCGTTTCGCCGACCAGGACCTTTTGAAGGGGATGACCGAGGTGCAGGACCGGCTCACCACCACCTCCCAGCTTTCCGCCTCCTCGCTCTCCTTTCTTGAGAGCGTGAACCACTACGTGGGTTCCGGCGACGAGGCGCTCAGCAAGGCGAAGTCCTTCCTGAAGAGCGACGAGAAGGCCGAGAAGAGCTTCCTCGCCGAAAGCACCACCTCGCTCAGGAACAAGGCGCAGGTCTTCAACGGCAAGCTGCAGCTCTTCGACGCCACGGTGAAGAAGACAGCTCCGCAGATCAAGGCCCTGGTCGCCTACGACGACCTGGCGCGCACGCTGGACCCTAGGTTCGCGAAGAAGTAGACCATGTTCTGCCGCTTGGGCGGATCGTCGCAGCTGCCAGCGCCTTCACCCGGCCTCCGGCCCCCCTCTCCCGGAGGGCGAGGGGAAACTTCCCACAAAGAAGCAATCTAAAAAAGGCCTCTTCCATTCCGGAAGAGGCCTTTTTCATGCATCCTGGCTTGCCGATGGCTAAAACTTGTACCCCAGCGAGACGGCCACGAGGTGGGCGTCGCTTTGGTATTTGCCGTTGGCGGAGGTGGCGGCGACGCCGGGAACGCCGTAGATGGCGTTGTTCTTGTTCCTGTTCTCGTAGTACTGGTAACCGTAGGCGACCGCGACGGTGAAAGGCTTCAGGTCGAGGTCGGTGCCGGCGCAGAAGACGTGGGTCTTCGCGTCGGGAATGGAGGGGTCGAAGGTGCTGTCGGGTACGGCGCTGTCGCCGTAGACGTAACCTGCCAGGAGCGCGACTTTCGGATCGACCTGGTACCTGCCGCCGAGGTTGAGCCCCCAGTTGTCCTTCCAGTCTCTCGGGGTGAACGACCGGTTGTGGTTGTCCAACCGGATGTCCAGGTTCTGGAACTTGGACCACCCCTCCCAGCGCACGCCCGCCTCCAGGGTGAGCTTGTCGATCCCTTTGAAGGCGACGGCGGCGGTGAACTGTGGCGGCAGGGTGAGATCGGTCTTGCCGCCGCTGTTCAGCACCGTGACCGGTGGCGCCAACGGGGTGGGGCTCGCGAAAGTCGCGTCACCGGATACGTCGACATAGACCTGGCTGCGGTAGGAGGCGCCGACGGTGAGGTGTTCGCAGGGTTCCCAGGCGGCGGCCACGTTGAAGCCGACGCCGGTGCCGTCCCCCTTGAACTTCTGGTTGATGTCGGTGCCCGGTGCGTATCCGAGCAGTGGGGTGAGCGCGGCTGAGGGGATCTTTCTCTGCAGCGTGGCGTCGATGAGCATCACGTCGACCCCGGCGGCCAGGCTCAGCGAGGGGAGCACTCGGTAGGAGAGCACCGGGTTTATGTCGAAGGTTCTCAGGTTGGACCTGGTGGCGATGTAGCGGCCGTCCCAGTCGTCGTTCCACTTGGTGCCCAGGCCGAATGGATTGAAGATCCCGAGGCCCGCGCTCACCCGGTCGTTGAACTTGTGGGTTATGTAGATATGGCTCGGGAAGAAGACCGATTCGTCGGAGGAGGGGGACCCTCCGATGGAGCTTGCATACTCGCGGGAGGAGAATATGGCGGTGGTGCCGATCTGCAGCTGGGTCCCCTCGAGTTTGTTCATCAAGGCCGGGTTGTAAAAGATGGTGCTGGCGTCGCTTGTGTGGGCGGTCACGGCGTTCCCCTGGCCCAACGCGCTGGCACCGTGGGTGAAGACTGCATAACCGGCGGCGTGCGCTCCGGACGGAGCACCGGCACCCAGCGTGACCGCCGAAGCGAGCACCCCGGCAATCAGGCTCTTCCTGTAGTTCATAACCCCTCCTGGAAATTAAAGTCGGATGCTGAGCTGTTTCACCGGCACCGTTGACGAACCGGCACGCCAACGGGTAACATGGCGGAGTTGGTTGACCACGCCACGCCATTCGTGCTAAAAACCGGATCATTCAAATCGGTTAATGGGAGCAGCTGATGCATAATCCGGAACGACGCTACCTGATGGAACACGCCGGGGAATCCCTCCGGCTCGACATGAAAACAGACAACGCTGTGACCGAGAAGCAGGCGCGGTGGGCAGGGCTCGCGCCGGGCATGAGCGTCATCGATATCGGCTGCGGCCCCGGCAAGACGACCAGCGTCCTGGGGGAACTGGTGCAGCCGGGTGGGCGGGCCGTGGGCGTCGACCTGTCCGAGCAGCGCCTCGCCTTCGCCCGGGAGCACTACGGTTCGGACACGGTGAGCTTCGAGCGCCGCGACCTCTACCAGCCCCTCGCCGGGCTCGGCGAGTTCGATTTCGCCTGGTGCCGCTTCGTCCTCGAGTACCACCTCGCCGACTGCTTCGACCTGGTGCGCAACATCTCGGCCGCGCTCAAGCCGGGGGGGATACTATGCCTCATCGACCTCGACCACAACTGTCTCAGCCATTTCGGCCATTCTCCGCGCATGGAGCGCGCCGTCGCCGCCACCATGAAGAGCCTCGAGGAAAAAGACAACTTTGACCCGTACGTGGGGCGGAAGCTGTACTCCTTTCTCTACGATCTCGGCTACCAGGACATCGACGTGAAGGTCGAGGCGCATCACCAGATCTTCGGCGAACTGAAGGAGGTGGACGGTTTCAACTGGACCAGAAAGGTCGAGGTGGCCGCCAAGAGGTCAGGCTACGGCTTCGACGAGTACGAAGGTGGCTACGAGGAATTTCTGACCGAATTCCGCGCCTTCTTCGCCAATCCCCGCCGCTTCACCTACACCCCGATCATCTCCTGCCGCGGCCGCAAACCTCAGGCCTCCTGACGCGACGCGGGTTCACTCTCCCCAATGGCGCGCATCCGGCAGGTGATGAGCGCATCGACGATGTGCCGGTCGAAATGAGTCCCGGCCCCCTCCCTGAGCAGGCGGAAGGCCTCCTCGACCTGCATCGGGGCGCGGTAGTGGCGCTGCGAGGTCACCGCCTCGAAGAAGTCGGCCACCGCTATGATCTTCGAGCCTAGCGGGATGTCCTTCCCCTTCAACCCCTTCGGATAGCCGGTGCCATCGATCTTCTCGTGGTGCGCGCCGGCGATCTCCGGCACCTCGCGGTAAATCCCCTCGAAATTGACCTGTTCCAGGATGTCGCGGGTCTTGTGGCAATGGGTCTTGACGATCTCGTACTCGAGGTCGGACAGCCTGCCGTTTTTCTTCAGGATGGCGTCCGGAACCCCGATCTTGCCGTAGTCGTGCAAAAGCGAGGCGACCCGGATCATCTCCCGCTCGGCGCGCGGAAGCCCAAGTTCCTCGCAGATCTCCTCGCAGTACTCGGTGACCTTCTCGGAGTGGCCCGCGGTCAGCGGGTCCCTGGCGTCGATAGAGGCGGCCATGACCTTCAGGAACGAGCTGAACTGGTTGGACTTCGCCTCGTGCAGTTTGGCGTTACGCATGCTGATGCCGATGACGGGTGCGAGCCCCATCAGGAGTGAGACGTCGCTTTGCACCAGGGGGCGCTTTGACTTCAGGTTGTCGACCGCGATGATTCCCAGTGATTCCCCATCACAGATGATCGGGCAGCAGATGAAGGTCTGGGACAAAAGCTGCTTCGCGAAGTTCTGGCTCTTGCCGGAGAGGTTCCCCTCGATGTCCTTGACGTCGGCGACCAGGAAGGGGCGCTGCTCCCTGAAGGAGATGACGAAGACCCCCTTGGAGTCAGGCCGGTCCAGGTGAAAGGTGGTCTTCCCCAGAAAGGCCAGTTGCTCGTCCTGGTAGCCGAACCCCGCCTGGAACACCAACCTCGTCTTCTCGGGGTTACTGAGCAGGATCAGCCCGCGGCTGTAATCGAGGCGCTTTTCCAGGATCTGGATCACGTTGGACAGGATGTCGTGCAGTTCGGTCTGCCTGCTGATCGCCTGGCCTATCTCGTTGGTGACGAGCGCGTTGTTGTAGTTGATCTCCATCCGCTTGAAGAGGTTGTCGGTCAGATCCTTGAGGCTTTTCTGGCTGGTGAGCAGGGCGTCCTTCTCGCTGCGCAACGAGCAGATCTTGATGGTGAGGAGCAGGGCCAGCGCCCAGGGTGCGACCAGGTAGATGGTCTTTATCTGGTTCGCCTGGTAGCAGAAGGCGATGAGGACGAAGATGGCGATCGCCGCGTAATTCCGCGTGAATTGCCAGAAGCCGGCGCCGGTTGATTCCCAGGTGACGATGTAGCGGCAGACGGGGTCGCCATGGAACATGCACTGGGGATGCTCGATGTGGGGAAGCCTGGGCTGGAAGAGGTTGGCGATGGCCTCGAAGAACCCCATCCGGTTCTGGCACTGGAACAGTTCCTCATGGCATCCCGGACGGGGGGTTACGGTGATCTCGTAGCTGTTGGCGCTGAGCTGTTTGGAGCTGTAGACGGAGGACCTGACGAAGTTCCTGTTGACGGTGTCGCCGATCAGGCTGTAGGCGCGTGCCGGACCCACCAGCCCGAGGAAATACTGCCTGAGGATTCCCATGGCATCGGGGGAGGCCGCGTACCTGCCTGCCTCGCGCGCTATGTTGTCGTTGCCGGTCAGCTTGTGCAGCCGTTCGTAGAATAGGTTGACCTGCTCCTGGGTGAACCAGTGCCCCTGGTCGGTCACCTCCAGCGGGGTCATCCTGGCGTAGCTCAGCAACTCCTCGATGTTGACGAAGTTGTACTTGCTCCTGATCAGCTTGATGTATATGTCGATGATGCTGCTGTTGTAAAGCGGAGTTGTCATCGTTTCTTCCCTAGGTCCCCTGGGCCGCGCTCTTTGGCGCCCTTTTGTACTTGCCGCGTGGGTGGAGGTCTCCTAAGTATTTGATGAAGTTGGAGGTCTGCGTCTGGGCATTGAAGGCCCAGAGGATGTATTTGCGCTCGTAGGGGAGGTTGGTGGCCTCGGCGTAGCTTTCCGGGTAGACCATCACCGGTATGTCGTTTTGCTGGTACTTGTGCGTGATGATCGAGAGCGCTATGAGCAGGATGTCCCTGGGAAACTGCTCCTGGTCCAGGACGAATACCTTGATGCAGTTGGTGAGGTCGGAAAGGTTCAGCCCGACGTCGGAGATGTTGATCATGAACACCGCCTTGATCGCACCGTCGCGCTTCAAGGTGTAGAGGTGGCGCTGCAGCGAGAATCCCGCCTCCCGGTAATCGTGTGACAACTCCTCGCACTCGCTCATCCCCGGTTCCAGGTCGAGGGCGTGCAGCATGAGCCCGCCGGAGTACTGCTCGTAGAACGCCTCCAGTTCGAGCAGGTCCTCCCTCGTGGTGCGGGTGAGCCCCCAGGGGCCGGAGAAGTTCCAGTCATCCGAGAAGGTGCGCTGGTAGTGGAAGTAAACGAAGGTGTCGGTGGAGCAGCTCCTCTTGTCCCCGGCCTCCTTCAGGAAGCCGCCGAAGATCCTGTTGGGAAACCTGTTTTCCGGCTTGTAGTAGCAGATCAGGTAGTCCATGTGCGCCGAGCGCAGGTTGTAGGTGTCGTTGATCGAGTTGCACAGGTGGTCGAGCACGATCATGCCGGCCTGGTTGGATTCGGACTTGTTGGCTGCGTGGTGGTGCACAAGCCAGGTCCCCTGATAAAAGCGCAGCATCGCCAGGTGCCCCAGGATGTTGCCGTGCTCCTGGTAGATGAAGTGCCGGGCGATGCCGGGGTTTTCGGTGTAGAGCCTGCGGTAGGTCTCCTTGAGGTGGGCCTTGTTCAGCTGAACGAAGTGATACTTCTCCGGATAGATGAAGCCGGTATCGAAGAAGAACTGCCAGAGTTCGTCAAGGTCCACCTGCGTGCTCACGTAGGAGTGCCGGTTCTTGGCGAGGTACAGTAGCGACAAGAGGCTGACGTGGTCTCTGATGTCCATGTCCAGGAAGCATAGTCCGCACTTCACCACCGGGGCGTTCTCCTTGCTGGAGGCATCCTCGCGGTAGACGACCTGCGCAACGCACCTGGTGGAAAAGCTGTTGCCGATGCGCAGCTCCAGTTCGGGTACGATCATCCCCGGCAGGAGAACGCTCGCCTCGACGTCCTCGCAGACCGAGAACCCGGAGCCGGAGATGTCGAGGACCTTCAGGTCGATGATCTTGTGGCTGAAGGGGTGTTTGAAGACCGCGTTGGGAAGCGGGAGCAGTTCGTGCCGGCAGCTGCGGATCTCCTTCGCCTTGAAGCGCTGCATGCGCGCCTGCAGCGGCTCGAGCAGGTAGATCCGGTCCCGGTGCCCAAGCGTCTGCGAGGTGATGCGGCACTCGGAAGAGTACAGGGTGGTGCCGTCACCGGTGAAGACCACCTGGACCGGGGCCTCGCTGTTGATCCAGTTGAAGGCGCGGCCGCCGTCCCCTTCGACCCGGACCCTGAAGGAAACGGCGCTGAAGTCGATCAGCGTCCCCTGGAAGCGGGCTCCGTTCTGGAACAGTTCGCCGGAGACCCCATGGCACGGGTGGCGCCGGGACTTGCGGTAGTTGACCTCGATGCATTTCTCGGGAAGCAGGAACACGGCCCCCTCGTCACTGATGCTGATCAGTTCGGGTGTGGCGGTGATCATGCGGTGGCCGCTGACCACGAAGATGCTCTCGAAGGCGCAGCCGTTGGTCGCGGCGTTGATGGAGTCCACCGACACCCAGCGGCATTCGAGTTTGTTGTTCAGACAGGGAAGGGGGGCTGCTTCGAGGGTTACGGTTCGGGGGTACTTGGTGTGCCTGAAGTTGACGAGGATGGACTCTTCTTGGAAGTTGATGAAATTAAGTTTGTTGATCAGCTTATTGAGCCCGGCCTCCTTCTCGGTACCGGGAGAAAACTCTATTACTGTGTCCGGCCGGGCAAACTGTAAAATCTTGCTGGCGTCTTTCATCACTACCTCATGACTGTATGCCAGTGCTTGTGAAAGAGATGCAGGACATCCACCAGTTACGCGCTGCGATTAATAGCATAATCTGAATAATTTTTCACTATAAAACGATGTGTGTCATTGAAAAAAGAGGCCGATAGGCCACAGGGGGGGGCGGCGGGAGCCGTTCCAGGGTGGGAGAAGGTGCGCGGAACTTTCGGGCTCACCCTTTGGACTGCAGAGAAGCTTCGAGATAGGCGTTGAAATCCAGGGTCTTGGCGAGGGCGCTCTGCGTCTGCACGGGGCGGTGCTCGGGTATCTCGTGCTTTGGCTCACCACGCTCGGAGGAAGTGCGCGCCGCCACGATGCGGTTGCGGCCACGCGCCTTCGCCTCGTAGAGCGCGATATCCGAGGCGTGCACCAGGTCGTTGAACGACCTGCCATCCTCGGGGAAGGAGGCTACGCCGAGGCTGGCAGTGAGCCGCCTGAGCGGTATGTCGCTCTCGCCGGGGAAACGCTTGCTCTCGATTCCGGCGCGGATCCGCTCCGCCACGATCATCGCCTCGACCTTCGAAGTGCCCGGCAGCACGGCGCAGAACTCCTCGCCTCCGTAACGGGCCACGATGTCCATGTCGCGCAGCGAATCCTTGATGATGTCGGCGGTCAGCTTGAGCGCCTCGTCCCCGGCCAGGTGCCCGCAGAGGTCGTTGTAGCTCTTGAAGAAGTCGAGGTCGATGAAGATGATGGTGAGGTTCAACCCCTGGCGCATGCTCCGGTTTAGTTCCTCCTCGAGCCTGCTTTTCAGGAAGCGGCGGTTATAGAGGCCGGTGAGGGGATCGGTGACCGAGAGCTGCTCGAAGCGCTCCGACTCCTCGAGCACCTCGGTGCGCTCGATCATCAGGGAGGCGAGGTTCGCGAAGGAAGTGAGCAGCTGCAGGTCGGAGTGGGTGAAAGGACGCAGGTTTTTCTTGTCGGAGAGGTTCAGCACCCCGATCACCTTGTCCTTCAGCTTGAGGGGGATGCAGATCAGCGACTTGGACTTGAAACGCGACCTGTTGGCCATCGCGACCCTGCTGTCCTTCTCGACGTCGTTGACGAGCAGCGGTTGCCCGGTCTTGGCGACCATGCCCGCGATGCCCTTGCCCACCTTGAGCTGCAGGCAGCGCGCAACGTTGAGCGTCATGCCCTGGGTGAAAACGATCTGCATCCCGACGCCGTCCTTGTCGATCAGCATGATCGATCCCTGGGTCGCATCGATCAGTTCCGACGCGATCTTCAGGATCGATTCGTAGAGGAGGTCCTTGCTGTCTATCTGCAAAAGCGTGTCGGTGAGCGACATGAGGCGTTCGGAGAGGGCGTTTTCCTTGCTGCGCGTCGCGTCCTTGCCGATCGAGGAGAGCTTTCCCGCCATGGCGCCGGCCAGCATGGAGATGAGCAGCGCGGCGTTTGTGTGGACGTCGGTGTCGAACAGCGCCAGGAATCCGAGCCGCTCCCCCTGCGCCTTCAAAGGGAAGATGGTGCAGACGGCTGCCCTTATTTCGGGAAGGAGGGCGCGCATCTTGCCGTCCCATAGCACGGTCTTCTTCACCTTTTCCGGCGCAACGAACAGGTGCAGCGAGTCCGCGTTGACGGTTCCCAGTTCGTCGGGAAGCCCCCACACGCCGGTTACCGGGAAGGATTTTCCATCGTTGTCGGGGAGAGCGACCGCGATACTCGCGGCTTGAAATGCGGAGACGATGGTCTCGCAGCAGATGGCGATGCAGGCGGTGACGGTGGCGGCCTTGTCGAGCCTCTCCATGGCCTGGGACACCGCCGCCAACTCCGCGTCGCCAACCGGCTCCTGGCCCTGCGCCACGGCGGCGTGCGCACTTCCAGCCGCCTCAGGAAGCCTGTACTGCTCGATTTTCAGTCTCACCTGCTCGGCGACGTTCTCGACCTCCTCGTAGCTCGCCGTGCAAAGCGATTCCACGTATGGGAGCAGCGAAAAGGCATCGCCGCCGTCTCTGGCCAGTGACGCCAGTTGCCACAGATCGATGGATGCCTCGCGTACGCCGTCTCCAACCAGACAGAAGTCTTCGCCGGACATGCTGAAGGGGATGAGAAAGCCGAAGAAGCCGCCACCGTAGCGACAGACTGAAGGGGTCCCCTCGTCGAAGAACACCTCCATGTTCTCCTCGAAGAACTGACGCGAAACCTCCCGGCATAGATGATCTTCCACCATCGTGGCGCAGGGTTCGAAACGACCAATGGACGCAACCGCACCGGCACACCTGCGATACAGCGTAAGGCTGTAGCGGTCCAGTGCGGGGAGTCTCTTCAACTCCGTCAGCAGGTCGCCGAAAGGCATGTTCGCTCGTTCCTGTGTCACAGGTCAGGCTCCGGTGCAATGGTGCATGCGGGTTCTCGGGAGAGGGAAGGGGTGCCCGGCATGCGTTAAAAGAGACATTTATAATGCACGTTCCACACCAACGCAGCGTGTTCTTTCATCCGTTCTTTTTGCGGTCAAATACTATTAAAAACCTGCAATTATCTGCGCTTAAAACTGGCGGTGGACGCAGCGCCGTCAACCCGGATGTGATGCATCGATATTGGCGCAAGGATTGTGCGGCAATGTTACTATCGGAGCATGCAGTAATAAAGTCAGTATTTTGAATCACATATTAATGCGTTTATGTCCAAAGATATAGGCTGGCTGGATCCGGCACGTCGTAGTCCTGGAGTGGACACTCTGATCGTGTTCACCCGTCAATGCTAATGGCTGCTGATTAAGTCTTCCATTTTAAATCATATGAATATGTGGATGTGAATTGAGTGAAGTGGGGATGCATAGGGAATAAACTGATTGATTCCCGCCAGCGTTACCGCTAAAATCCGTCGCAATCGACACCTGAAAGGTTGCGGATGCCACAGTCCCCGGACACGCCCCTCTATAACAGCCGTATTTTCGACTCCTACCTGAAACTACTTCGGAAAAAGTACCCGGATGTAGACATTTCGGGATTGCTGGCTCACGCGGGTATGAAGCGGCACGAAGTCTCGGACCCCGGGCACTGGTTCAGCCAGCGCCAGGTCGACCTTTTCCACGAAAAGCTGGTGCAGGTTACCGGCGACCAGGCGATAGCCCGTGAGGCCGGCCGCTACTCCGCCTCGCCCGACGTCCTCGGTCCCCTGAGGTCGTTCTTCCTCGGCATGGTGGGGCCCGAGTACATCTTTTATCTCATCAACAGGATAGCTCCCAGGTTCACCCGTTCTTCCCGCTGCAGCGCCCGTAAAACCGGTCCCCGCGAGATAGAACTCACCGTTGCCTTCAACGAGGGGGTGCGGGAGAATCCGAGCCAATGCGAGAACCGGATCGGTTTCTTCGAGGCCGCGTTTTTGCTTTTCGGACATGACTTCCCCGAGATCGTGCACACCGAATGCGTATTCAAGGGGGGCACGGTGTGCCGCTACCTGATCAGGTGGCGCCCCTCGCTGGCCTCGCGGCTGCTGCTGGCGCAGCGCACCTGCTCGCTGCTGCTGCTCGTCGCTTTGCTGGGCGCGCTCTACTGGAGCCCCACGCTCATGGGCCCTGCGGTTCTGCTCGCGCTCCTCTTCTACCTTGGGTTCACCATGCTCAGTCATCATTTCGAGCGCAAGGCCCTCCTTTCGTCGCTCACCAGCATGCGCAGTTCAAGCGAAAGGCTCCTCTCCCAGGTCCAGGAGAACTTCGATCGCGCCCTCGCCGTCAACGAGATCGGCCAGGTCATATCCACCCGGTCCGAACTTGACGGCATCCTCTCCAGCGTCAACCACATCCTGCATACCAGGCTCGGGTACGGCCGGGGCATCGTGGTCCTGCTCGATCCGCAGCACAACACCCTCGTTTTGCGCGGCTGTTTCGGCCTGAGCCCCGAGGAGGAGGAGCGGGTGCGCCGCATCGAGTTCCCGCTTGCTTCCGGTGCCCCCCGCGGGGTGCTGGTCAGCTGCTTCCACACCCAGCAACCGGTGCTGGTCGGGGACATCGAGGATATCAGGCTGCAGGCGGTTCCGGAAAACTTCTCGCTTATCCACGCCCTCGGGGTCAGATCGTTCATCTGTGCCCCCATCGTTTGTGAAGGTGAGGCGCTGGGGGTGCTCGCCGTCGATGACGCAAGCAGGGCAGGAGGGCTGCTGCAAAGCGATCTCAACCTTATACAGGGGATCGCGCCTGTGATCGGGGTGAGCGTTCGCAACGCGATGCGGCTCGCCAACGAGAGGCGGTTGTCGGACCAGCTCCGCAGGGCGTCGGAGCACCTGGAACGGCGCGTCGCAGAGCGGACCTCGGAGTTGAGCCAGGCCTACGCAGAGCTCGAATTGCTCTACGATTCGGTCTCCCATGATCTGCGCACTCCGCTGCGGGTGATCTACGGCTACGGCGAATTGTTGCTGGAAGGTTACGGTGACCGGCTCGACGAACCCGCCAAGGAGTACCTGGCCAGCATCATAAGTGGCGGAGAGAGGATGGAGAGGACCTTGGACAGGATGCTTGATTTTTCCGAGGTGAAATCGGCGCGGCCGACCCTGCAGCCCGTCGACCTGAGTCTCCTGGCCCGGCGCATCCTGGCAGACCTGAGGATCACCGATCCCAAAAGGGAGGTGTCGCTGGAAGTGGAGGATGGCGTAGTGGTCACCGGCGACCAGAGGCTGCTGGCCAGCGTGATGGAAAACCTTTTGGGGAACGCCTGGAAGTACAGCGCGCTGAAAAGCTGCACCAGGATCTCCTTCGGCAGAAACGGCGGGATCTGTTACGTGAGGGACAACGGGGAGGGGTTCGACATGACCGAGTCCGAAAAACTCTTCACCCCGTTCCAGAAACTGCATGACGGCAGCCGCTTCGGCGGCCACGGCCTGGGCCTTTCCATGGTGCGCCACATGCTGGAGCGGATGGGGGGCAGGGTGTGGGGCGAGGGGGTGCCAGGCGAGGGATCGACCTTCTACTTCACGCTCCCCCCCGCCGACGCACCCTAGCCGACCTCGGAGTACTCGCGCTCGCGGAATTCGACGCCGAGCGACAGGGCGAGTTTACGAACCTGGTCGACATCAAGCCCTGGCACCGTCACCGCGCTCGCCGTCACCTGGGGCACGTACCGGGGAGCCTCCCGCAGGAAATCGCACAAACCCGCGAATCCCGCCGCCCCGAACGGGGTATTGCAGAGCCTGTCGTAATCGGCGGCGTTGGCGGCGTTCAGGCTGACCGACAGTGAATCCACCAGCCCGCTCAGTTCCGGCAGTATGTTCCGGCCGTGCACGAGGTTTGCCTGCCCGTCCGTGTTGATCCTCACCCGCAAACCCCGCCGTTTCAGCTCGGCAGCCACCTCCTTGACCAGGTCCAGCCGGATCAGGGGCTCGCCGAACCCGCAGAAGACCACCTCGTTATAATCCGATGCCGCGTCCACGGCGGCGATCACCTCAGCGAAATCGGGCTCGTGCGAGAGCTTCAGCTCATGCCCCTTGACCGACAGTTCCTCGAACTTGGGGCAGAAGGTGCAGCGGTTGGAGCAGCGGTTGGTGATGTTGAGGTAGAGGGATTCCCGGATCTTGTAGGCGATGGTGTCCTCCTGTGCCGGCTGGTCGATCCGGAACAGTCTCCTCGTGTTGAAGGACGTGATGCGCCCCACGTCGTCGGGGGAAAGACCTTTCAGTTCCGCGATCCGCTCGGCGGCAAACCTCACGAAGGCGGGCTCGTTCCTCTTGCCGCGGTGCGGTACCGGGGTGAGGTAGGGTGCGTCGGTTTCCACCATGAGCCTTTCGATCTTCACCCCGCGCACCACCTCCCTGAGCGCCTCGTTGGAGGGGTAGGTGACGGTGCCGGGGATGGAGATCATGAAGTTCATCGCGATGCATTCCTGCGCCATGGCCAGGTCGCCGGAGAAGCAGTGCAAAACGCCCCCCACTTCGTGGGCCTTTTCCTCCTTGAGGATGGCGAGGATGCGGTCATGGGCGTCGCGGTCGTGGATGATGAGCGGCAGCGAGAGTTCCCGCGCCATCCGGATGAAACGCCGGAACACCTCTTCCTGCGCCGGGCGGGGCGAACGGTCACGGAAGAAGTCGAGCCCCACCTCGCCTATGGCAACCACCTTCGGGTTTCCCAGGGCGAGTTCGCGCACCGCCTGGTAGTCCTCCTCGGTCACGCCGGCCGCGTCGTGGGGATGGATACCCACCGCGCAGTAGATGTTGGGGCGCGCGGCCGCCAAGGCAACCGCCTCGCGGCTGGACTCCATGTCCGCGCCTACCGCCATGATGGTGCCCACCCCCGCTTCACTGGCGCGGGCCATCATCTCCTCGAAATCCTCCGCGTACTCGTGTCCGTATATGTGGGAATGGCTGTCGATCAGTTCCATGAAGTGCTCCTCGAGCTTTTACTCTGTAACATGCTCTGTTTATGATGCTGTGCGCCGTGGCGGCGACCGTCACTCCCTCGCCCACCGGGAGAGGGTACCGCAGGGCGGACGGGGGACGAACCGGCGTCATTGGTGCCGGGGGACTCGCCCTCCGAGCCCGGTGCCGCCTGAGCCGCCAAACCCCTGCCCCTCTCCGGGCGGGAGAGGGGAGTAGAGGCGAAGTTCATTATATTACTGGATGAATTTGTCAGATGCCAGATGTTTCTGCGTCGGGCGCGGCGGGTCGGCAGCCTATCCGGTGATGCAGCGGATGGAGGCCTCAATGCCGTCCATGAGGATGGCGAGTTCGTCCATCGAGATGGAGAGGGGAGGGAACACGACGATCACGTTCCCCAAGGGGCGGAGGAACAGTCCGTGCTTCCGGGCTTCCAGGCACACCCGGACACCGACACGCTCCTCCCAGTGGTACGGTTCGCGGCTGTGACGGTCGCGGACCAGTTCGATCCCGGCGATCATCCCTTCCTGGCGTACGTCTCCGACGTGGGGCAGTTCCATGAGCCGTTGCAGCCGGTCCTGGAGGTAGTCGATCTTCTCCGGCAACTGCTCCAGCAGGCGGTCCTTCTCGAAGAGGTCGAGGCTTGCGAGCGCGGCCGCGCAGGCAATGGGGTTCCCGGTGAAGGTGTGGCCGTGGAAGAAGGTCTTGAGGTCGCTGTAAGCGCCCCAGAAGGCGTCGTAGACTTTGCGGGTGGTGAGCGTGGCGGCTAGTGGCAGGTAGCCGGCCGAGATCCCTTTGGAGATGGCCATGATGTCCGGGGTCACCCCTTCCTTGCCGCAGGCGAACATGGCTCCGGTGCGGCCGAAGCCGACGGCGACCTCGTCCGCGATCATGAGGACATCGTAGCGGTCGCACAGTTCACGCACCCCCTTGACGAAGCCTGGAGGCTGCACGATCATGCCGCCGGCCCCCTGCACCGAGGGCTCGATCACGAGACCAGCCAGTTCATGCGCGTGTTCTTTCATGAGCCGCTCGAGTTCCTTCAGGCAGAGAAGGCCGCAACTGCCGCAATCCCCTTCAGAGGAAAGGGGGCAGCGGTAGCAGTAGGGGGAGGGGGCCATGATGGTCGGGAAGAGCAGGGGGGCGTATACCTCGTGGTAGATGGCGATGCCGCCCACGCTCATGGAGCCGACCGTGTCACCGTGGTAGGCGTTGTCGAAGCGGATGAACTTCTGCTTGGCCTTGTTTCCGGTCTGCTGCTGGTACTGGAAGGCCATCTTCACGCCGATCTCGACCGCGGTCGAGCCGTTGTCGGAGTAAAACACCTTGGCGAGCCCCGGGGGGGCGATATCGATCAGGCGCTTGGCCAGGAGTGCGGCGCGGTCGTTGGAGAGCCCGAGCAGGGTGGAGTGTTCGAGCCGGTCCACCTGTTCCTTGACCGCGTCGTTGATCTCCTTGCGGCAGTGGCCGTGCACGTTGGTCCAGATGGCGCCCACACCGTCCAGGTAGCGGTTGCCGTCGGAGTCGATGATGAAGGAGCCTTCCCCCCTGGTGATGATGATGTTCTCGGCGTTTTCCCATTCACTCATCTGGGTGAAGGGGTGCCACAGGTAGTCGCTGTCGTAGCGTCTGAGCGTTTCGGTATCGAGTTCAACCATGTTGTCCTCCAAAAAAGAAGCCACCGCCGCCCCTCAAGGCATCAAGCGGTGGAACAAGGCAAGGTGAAGTTTCCATCAAGGATGTAATCCCGTCAACCTGGAACCGGTACGTAGAACGTAGAACCGGTTCTAGGTTATTCGAACATCTCCCTGAGCATGATTCCGGTCGCCGGCATCTGCAGCAGCCGGTCGGTAAGCCGGGTGACCAGTTCGCGCTCGTTTTCCGCCTGGATGTCGGGGAAGAGGCCGAGGAGCTGCGAGCCGGACAGAGAGTCGATCATGTGCGGCGCGTAGGATTCGGCCTGGTCGGGGGCGTCGGGGTAGCGGTTCACGATGACCCCTTTCACCTGCAGCCCAAGGGTGCGCGCGGTGAAGGTGGTGAGCAGGGTATGGTTGATGGTGCCGAGATTGGGGCGTGCCACCACCGCGATGGGAAGCCCCAGGTGCAGGGCGAGGTCTGCCACCAGCATCCCCCCGGCCAGGGGGACCATCAAACCGCCGGCACCTTCCACGATGATGAAATCGTAGTTGGCGGCGAGTCTCTGGTAGGCCTCCTTGATGGCGTCGAAGCTGATGCGGACGCTGTCCTGGCTGGCGGAAACGGAAGGGGCAAGGGGCGCCCTGAGCAGGTACGTGGCGGAGTCCGGCGTTACCGGAACGCCGGCGGCAAAGGCGAGGAGTTCCGCGTCTTCGGAGACCAGAGCGCCGTCGCGCTCGATGCAGCCGCTGGTGACCGGCTTCATGACGCCGACACTGTGCCCCATTTTCCGCAGGAGCATGGCGATGGTGGCCGATGCGATGGTTTTCCCGACTCCAGTGTCGGTCCCGGTGATGAAGATGCTTTTGGCAGGCATATGCTGTTTTCCTTTCAGTCAGGTTCAACTGTAGGGGCGAATAATCATTCGCCCCTGCCGGTTGCCCCATCCCTCTCCCTCTGGGAGAGGGATGTACCGGATGGTAACGGCGTCTCCCTCACCCGACCTGCGGCCACCCTCTCCCGGGGGGAGAGGGGATGTCCTTATGAGCGAGGGGGCAAACGGTCGTGGTTTAGTGCGCGCACATGACCGTGGTGAGGCCGAGATCGCTGAACATGGTCAGGTCGGTGTCGACGTTGCGCCCAAGGGTGGTCAGGTAGTTGCCGATCATGGTGCCGTTCGCGCCGGCGAAGAAGATCCAGGACTGCAGGTCGCGCAGGTTCTTCTCGCGGCCGCCGCAGATGGTAATTCTCTTTGCCGGCAGGATCAGGCGGTAGATGGCGATGGTCTTAAGGCACTCCTGCGCGGTGATGTTCCTGGCCCCCTCGAGCCTGGTTCCCTCGATGGGGTTCAGAAAGTTCATCGGTACGGAGTCTACGTCCAGGTCCTTGAGGGTGAAGGCCATCTCGACGCGCTGCGCGGCGCTCTCGCCCATGCCGAAAATCCCCCCCGAGCAGACCTTCACACCGGCTTTCTTAACGGCGCGGACCGTGTTGACGTCATCCTGGTATTCGTGGGTGGTGCAGATGTTGGGGAAGAAGCTCTCCGCGGTCTCGAGGTTGTGGTGGTAGGTGTCCATCCCGGCTTCCTTGAGTTTCAGCGCGGTCTCCTCGTCGATGATGCCGAGGGAGCAGGAGGGGAGGATGGAGGTTTCCTTCCTTATGCGGCGCAATGCGGCCAATATCTGTTCGAGTTCCTGCCCCTTGACCGTGGTGCCGCTGGTGATGATGCCGAAACAGGCGGAGCCGTTGGTCTCGGCCGTCTTCGCGCATTCCACCATCTGCTCTTCCTGGACCAGCGGGTAAACCGGTGCGTCCGTCGTGTGGTGAGCGGATTGGGCGCAGAAGGCGCAGTTTTCGGCGCAACGGCCGGACTTGGCGTTGATGATGGAGCAGAGGTGCACCTCGTTGCCGACGAAGTGCTCCTTGACGCGAGTGGCGGCGCGGTACAGGTCGAAGAGTTCCGAGCCTTGGGCGTCCGAGAGCCGGACGGCCTCGTCCTGGGTGATGGACCCGCCTGCGATGATTCTTTGAGCTATTTCAGAGATGAGTTTTTCCATGAGTGATCCTCCAAGCGCTCATTTAGCACGCGCGGGAGTAGGTTGTCAACCACTTCAAGGTGGACGGTTGACGATTAGGTGAGGGTGTGGTCCGTCGCTTCTCTGAAAAGGGGGATTTGCATCGATAGGAAGCAACATCTCGCTGAGGCAAGAACCCACACCCGGCCTTCGGCCACCCTCTCCCAAAGGGCGAGGGGACTGTGACCTAGGACAGGGGTGAGGGGAACGCCGCGGCCGCCGACCACTGGTCGCCGGCCGCGAGCTCGGTCAAAGCTCCTCGGTGGTGAAGGCGACGACGTCGTCGATGCTCTCTGCGTCGAGAAGGACCATCACCAGACGGTCGAGGCCGAGGGCGATTCCGGCTGCTTCCGGCATCCCGGAAAGCGCGTCGAGGAATTTTTCGGGCATGGGGTAGGCGGGTTTGCCCTGGCGGAGCCGCTCAGCGGCCTCAGCCTCGAACCTTGCGCGCTGCTCGACCGGGTCGATCAGTTCAGAGAAGGCGTTGGCGATCTCGAGCCCTCCCATGTAGAGTTCGAAGCGTTCGGCCACCGACGGATCTTCGCTCTTCAGGCGGGCCAGTGCGGAGCAACTGGCGGGGTAATCGTAGATGAAGGTGGGGCGGCCCATACCGAGCATCGGCTCGACCTTCTCGACCATGAGTTCGTCGAAAGTGCCCCCGGACAGGGCGCTTTCTGCGATGGTGCCGGCGTAGCGCAGGAAGGCGTCGCGGACCGTGATCCGTTCCCAGGGGGGGGAGAGGTCGATCTGCACGCCGCGATAGGTGATGCCGGAACCTCCAGCGGCGGCCCTGACCAGTTCCTCGGTCTCGTCCATCAGCACGCGGTAGTCAGCCTGCGCCCGGTACCACTCGAGCATGGTGAATTCGCTCAGGTGCCTGCTTCCGCGCTCGCCGTCGCGCCAGCAGCGGCAGATCTGGAAAATCCGGGGATAACCTGCGGCGAGGAGCCGCTTCATGCAGAGTTCGGGCGAAGTCTGCATGAACCAGCCGTCACTGGGTATGGCGTCGATCTGGGTCTCGGGGGCGGGAGCGGGAATACGAAAAGGGGTCTCGACCTCGAGATACCCCTTTTCCTGGAAAAACATCCTGATCCTGGTGAAGATCGCGCCACGCTGGGCCAGGGCCTGTGAGCGCCTGGCCAGTGGCCAACTTCCCGACATGTCTTACCCCTTGACCCTGGTGGAGTACTCGCCGGTGCGGGTGTCGATGGTGATCAGTTCGCCTTCTTCGATGAACGGCGGTACGCGCAGCACGTAGCCGGTCTCGACGGTGGCGGGCTTGGAATCGCTGCCGGAGGTGTCGCCCTTGACCCAGGGGTCGGTCTGCACGACGCGCAGGTTGACGAAGTTGGGCACGTCCACGCCGATCGCCTTCTCCCTGAACAGGAGCACGTCCACCTGGAGGTTGTCGATCAGGTAGTTCTTGGCGTCGCCCATGGCGTCTTCGCTGATGTGGATCTGCTCGAAGGTGCTGTTGTCCATGAAGCAGTAGTGATCATCTTCCTTGTAGAGGTACTGCATCACGCGGTCTTCGAGGCTCGCGGGTTCGAAGGTCTCGCCGGAGCGGTAGGTGCGGTCCAGGGTGGAGCCGGTGATCATGTTCTTCATCTTGGTGCGGTAAAGGGCCTGCCCTTTGCCCGGCTTGGCGAAGTCGAAGTGGGTGATGATGTAAGGCTCGTTGTCGATGGTGATTTTCAAACCTTTTCTCAGATCGGCTGCAGTGTACATTGGTTCTTCCTCTTCTTACTGTGGGATTGAATAAAGGTTCAGTGTGCTGCGCGCGGTGCACGCAGCTAAACCGGTATTGGGTCCTATGTTATCCGTAGGTGCCTTGCAGCGATGCTGAGAGTGGCAGGGACAGACGCCGGTGACGTACGGGGAAGGGGTTTATTTTGCGCGATAGGTGATGCGGCCGCGGCTCAGGTCGTAGGGAGAGAGCTCGACGGTGACCTTGTCGCCAGGCAGGATCTTGATGAAAAACTTCCTCATCTTGCCTGAAATGTGCGCCAGCACCATGTGGTCGTTTTCCAGCTTCACCTTGAACATCGCGTTGGGAAGCGGCTCAATGACCGTTCCTTCGACTTCTATTGCTTCTTCCTTGCTCATTTTTGCTCCTGGGAGGGATGTGGCTTCTTTTAACAATCTGTGAGTCTACAAATTTTTACCGCAAAAAGCAAGCTGCATTTCACAGCTGTTCCCATTTTCCCTTCGATATCATCGCTATTTACAGAATCCCCATAACATGCTAAAAAAATGACCAGATTTTTCCAAGGAGTACCGACTTTACATGCAAAAACTGATCAGGGAGATCCCGCTGTCCAACGGGCTCACCGTTCGCTTCTTCGATGCCACACGCCGCTACTTCGGCGATTACCACCAGGTCCGCATCCAGATATGCTGCGAAGTCCCGCTTTCACCCGGCCTTTTCCCCGACGATGAATCCCACGAGGCGGCCAGGAAACTGCTTGGCGCCAGCGTGAGCTACAAGAAGGAAATCGAGCACCAGGGGGTGGCCTCGCTCTCCGTGGACGAGACCGTGGAGCGGGTGATCTCCGATTTCGCCGCGCATTCCCTTGGCTATTTCAACACCCCCGATTTCCCGAGGAAACTGGTCCAGTCCGAACTGACCCGCGTCCGTGGACGAAAAACGGGGTTCGTGCCGCGCGGTATCCATGGCTGACCGGATCATCGCGATAGAGAGTCTCTGTTACGGCGGCGCCGGCTTCGGGAGGGTGGAAGGGAAGGCCTGTTTCGTTCCCTTCACCGCTCCGGGCGACCACGCCAGGATCCGCGTGGTCAGGGAGAAACGCTCGTTCCTGGAGGGGGAACTGGTCGAACTGGTCGAGCCCTCCGCGCTGCGCATCGCCCCGGTCTGCCCGGTCTTCGGGGAGTGCGGCGGCTGCGACTGGCAGTTCCTGCCGTACTCCGAGCAGGTGAAACAAAAGGGGGGCATCTTCGCTGACACCCTGTCGCGCATCGGCAAGGTCGAGCGGGAGAGCGTGCTGCCGGTCGCTGCGTCGCCCGATTCCTACGGCTACCGCTCCCGCGTTCAAGTTAAGGTCACCGTCGCGGCTGGGGCGCTGCGACTAGGCTTTTTCCGCACCGGCTCCCATGACGTCGTCGATTTCGGCACCGGCTGCCCGTTGGCGCAGCCGCTGTTGAACCGTATGGCCGCGGAATTCAGGGTGCTCCTCCCCGGGCTACCCCAATGCGAGTCGGTCCACCAGATAGACCTCTCGACCGGTGACGACGGGGACGGGATCGCCATCGTGCACAGCAGGGGGGGCGGTGCTCCCTTGCTCGAGTCTCTGACCCGGGACCGCTCCCGGCTCCCCTCCGTCGCCGGGGTGTTCGTGCGCAGCGGCCGGAAAGGGGAGCTCGAAAAGGCCTTCGGCATCGACTCGCTGAGCTACCGGGTCCCGGCGAGCCTCACTCCCGGCTCCAGGGAGCTGAAGCTCCGTTTCGGACGAGGCGGTTTCTCCCAGGTCAACTACCGGCAGAATCTCGAATTGATCCGCACCGCATGCGAGTGGGCGGGGCTGACCGGTAAGGAGCGGGTGCTCGACCTGTACTGCGGCAACGGCAACCTCTCTCTGCCGCTGGCGCACAATGCGGCGCACGTGATGGGGGTGGAGGGATACGCGCCGTCCATCGCGGATGCCGTGGCCAACGCCGAGGCGAACGGGATTCAAAACGCCGAGTTCCTGGTCAGCGACGTGGCCCAGGCCGTCAGGCGTCTGGTCAAGCGGAAGGATTCGTTCGACCTGGTGGTGCTCGACCCTCCGCGGGGGGGCGCCGAGGCTGCCGCTGAGCTGGCCGGTCTCGCGCCACGCAAAATCATTTACGTTTCCTGTGACCCGGCCACCCTGGCCCGCGATCTCGCTTCGCTTTGCGGCAACGGGTACCGGGTGACCCGCTCGAAACCGGTGGACATGTTCCCGCAGACCTACCACCTCGAGAGCGTCACCGAACTGGTACGCGCATAATATTCATTTCATTCCACCAATCGGAGGCTGCATGTTTTTCGGACTGTTCGGCAAGAAGGATTTCCGTCATTACCAGAATCAGGGTGCCAAGCACCTCGCCGCTGAGCGCTACTCGGATGCGCGGGTCGACTTTCAGGAAGCGCTGAAGCTCTGCCCGGCCGAGGAGCACCAGGAAGCCGCAGCCATCCGCCAGGCCATGGACCAGGCCTGCGACAAACTGGGCGAGCTGAACCTGCAGGAGGGGGAGCACGCCCTGCGCGCCGGTGAAGCACAAAAGGCGCACGATCACTTCTGTCTCGCCGCCGACCTCGCCGCCGATCCCGGCATCAAGTCGCGCGCCCGCGCCGAGGCCGCGAAACTGGAGCAGCCCGAGGCACAGGCCGAGGCCAAGCCCGCCGCACCCGCCGGCGCCGGCAACTACAAGCCGCACGGCGGAGGCTCCTGCACGACCTGCAAGGGGCACGGCGACCACCATCACGAGGAGCCCGCGCCGATGGGCATGAGCCTTTCCGAGGAGGACCAGTTCTTCCTCATGGTCCAGCCGCTCCCGGGTGACCTCCCCGGACGCTACGCCGACCTCGGTCCCAAATTCGCCAAGGCGTACCTCATGATTCATGAGGGCAACGATCGCGAGGCGTTCACAATTTTGCAGGAAATGTTGTTATCTGGTGAAAATGACATTGTATTATACGAAGTGGCACTTATAATGTTCAGGGCGGGGCAAATTCATGAGAGCGAGGCGCTCCTGAATCGAGCACTGGCGCTCAATCCCCAGAACGCGACCGTGTACCTGGCCCTCATTCATTTGATGGCCGGCGGCGGGCGCTACCCCCAGGCGATAGCTGTCGCGCAGCGGATGCTGGAGCTCAATATAATCCCCGACCAGGCCCAGTTCATGCTTGGCGAACTGCACGAGGCTACCGGCGACACGGAGCGCGCCATGGAGTTGTGGACCAAGTCCCTGGAGCAGCCCGGCATGGCCAAGGCTGCCGCCGAGCGGCTCATCCCGATTCTGAACCGCCAGGGGCGCACCGACGACGTGAAGTACCTGACCAAGAAATACCTAAAAGGATGTTGCTAAAGAAGCTGGTTTCCGGAGGTGGACAATGAACAAATCAGAACTCATTGAATCTCTCGCAGCTAAAAAGACCCTCTCCTTCAAGAAGGCGGAGGAAGTCGTCAATGCCGTCTTCGCGTCGATGACCGAGGCCCTTCTTTCCGGCGACCGGATCGAGATCAGGGGGTTTGGCAGCTTCGTGGTGAAGGAGTACGACGCCTACACCGGGAGAAACCCCAAGACGGGCGAATCCATCTCCGTGAAGGCGAAGAAGCTACCTTTCTTCAAGGTCGGCAAGGAACTTAAAGAAAAAGTCTCCGGCTAACCGCTACACCCCTATCCGTCACGGGAGTAACCGAATCCTGATAGCACCACTGCGCCCGCCGGCCGCCATGACCGGCGGGCGCCCATTATTCTCGAGGCGATTTTCGCCTTAACACTGCTGGACTGGCATTACCATGTTTCCCACCCCTTGGTCGTACATCGTTGAGGCACTCGGTGGCCTTGCGCTCTTCATACTCGGCATGCGCACCATGTCGGAGGGGCTGCAAAAGGTAACCGGAGAACGCCTGCGCCGCGTGCTGGAGCGGACCACCGGCAACCGCCTCGCCGCCCCCCTGATCGGCAGTTGTCTCGCCTCCATCCTGCAGTCCGGCTCAGCGGCGTCAGTCCTCGTGGTCGGCTTCGTGAACGCCGGCCTCCTTTCCCTGTACCAGGCACTGGGGGTGCTGCTCGGTACCGGCATCGGCACCACCCTCGCCATACAGTTCATCGCTTTCCGCGTTTCCGCCGTAGCCCTGCCAGCCATAACCATCGGGGTCTTCCTCAATTTGT
Organism: Geomonas subterranea; assembly: GCF_019063845.1. Classification (NCBI taxonomy): domain Bacteria; kingdom Pseudomonadati; phylum Thermodesulfobacteriota; class Desulfuromonadia; order Geobacterales; family Geobacteraceae; genus Geomonas; species Geomonas subterranea. The sequence continues at coordinate 1,358,523 of NZ_CP077683.1, read as the reverse complement.
TCTCCCGCACGCGCAGGCTTGCCGACGCCGGCGGGATGCTGCTGGGGATCGGTCTCGTCTTCTTCGGCCTCTCCATCCTGGAAGGTGCGTGCCTGCCGCTCAGCGAAAGCGCCATCATCGCGGGTCTGCACCAGGGGCTTCCCTCGGTGCGCCTGGTCGCGGTCCTGCTCGGCGCGCTGCTCACCTTCCTGGTGCAGTCGGGCAGCGCCACTTTGGGCATCGTGATCGCCCTCGCCTCGGCGGGCGTTTTGCCCTATGACGCCGCCATCGCCATGGTCATCGGCGAGGTGGCCGGGGCGGCACTGATTCCGCTCATCGCCTCCATCGGCGGCACCCAGACCGCCAAACGCGCGGTGGTCATCTATCTTGGCATCAGCTTGGTGGCCATCGCCCTCGCCCTGACTTTCTTCCCGTTATTCCTGAAGGCCGTGGCACTGGTTTCGCCCGGCGATCTATCCCTTTGGCATCGCGGCGCGCCGCCGGAGGCGGTGGTGCAGGCGCTGCGCCCCCACATAGCCAGACACCTGGCCAACGCCCACACGCTCTTCACCGTGGCGTCGCTCCTCATGTTTCTCCCCACCATCGGCTTCTTCGCCCGCTCCGCCGAGACGCTGCTCCCCACCAGGCGCTCCGAGAGCGAGCCGCGCCCGCGCTTCATCGACGTGCGCGTCATCAAGACCCCCACCATCGCCCTGGTCCAGGCATGGAACGAGCTCGCCAGGATGGGGGGGATCGCCGCTGCCATGTACGCGGAGCTCACGTCGCAGTTTGACGGCTTCAATCCGAAGGTCGCCGCCGCCGTCCGCGACAAGGAAGTGGTGCTGGACGTGCTGCACCGCGACATGTCCCAGTTCCTGGTGGCGCTCTCGCGCGAGACGCTGTCACTGGAGCGCGCGGTCGAGATACCGACCATGCTGGAGCTCGTAAACGAGATCGAGCAGGTGGGGGACCAGGCCGAGGCGATCCTCAACTACCTGATGCGCAAGAAGGAGGAGCGGCTCCGTTTCTCCGCCAGCGCCATGGAGGAACTCAAACGTGTCGCCGCAAAGGTGGGGGAGGTGGTCGTCCTGTGCGAGGCGGTGCTGAAAGGGGAGCAGGTTCAGGATATGACGAACCTCAAGCTGGAAATCGCCTCCCTGGAGAGCGAACTGCAGGCAAGCCACCTGCGCCGGCTGAAAAGCGGCAAGTGCAGCATCGTCGCGGGGCTACTCTACGGCGACATCGTCATCAGTTTCACCAAGATATCCCAGCTCTGCTTCTCCATAATCGCCCAAAGAAAAGGACTCCACCCATGACCGACAAGGTAGCCGCCATCGACCTCGGCACCAACACCGCCCGGCTTCAGATCGCCACCCGAACCCCATACCGGCAGGTGCTCTTGAAGCGCATCATCACGAGGCTGGGAGGCGGCTTCACCCGCGAAACCGGACTCTCCACCGAGGCGCAGGAACGCTCGCTTGCCGCCTTGAAGGAGTTCGCCGCCGACATGGCGAGCCACGGCGTGGTGCGCCTGAGGGCGGTGGCCACCTCGGCGGTGCGGGACGCAAAAAACGGCGCCGGTTTCTGCAGGCGTGTGCTCGAAGAGACCGGCATCGCCCTGGAGATAATCGACGGCAACGAGGAGGCGATGCTCACCCTGAGAGGGGTAGCCTCCATCCTGGACAACAAGAACGAGGACCTCGCCGTGTTCGACGTGGGGGGAGGGAGCACGGAATACACGCTGGCCTCGGAGCAAAAGCCTCTTTTCTCCCGCAGCCTCCCGATCGGGGTGGTCCGCCTCACCGAGGGAAAGGCCGGGGTTGCCGAGATGGAAGACAAGATCCGGCGTGAACTCTCGTCGTTGCGACGTGAATTGGCCGGGGAGGGGCTCGCGGAGCGTTTCAGCGGGGCGACCCTGGTCGGTACGGCCGGTACGGCAACGACCCTTGCCGCCATCGACCTCGGCATGACCGATTACGACTACAAAAAGGTCAACAACCACACGCTGCCGCTGGCCAAGGTCGAGACGATGTTCAACAGGCTCCTCCCGCTCACGCCGCAGGAGCGCCTGCAGGTGCCAGGTCTTGAGCCCGGGCGCGAGGACCTGATCATCGCCGGCATCCTCGTCGTGCTCACCACCATGCGCGAGTTCGGGTTCTCCACCTTCAAGGTCAGCGATTCCGGCCTCCTCGAAGGGCTGATCCTGGGAGTCTAGCCGGAAGCAAAGGCTTTATCCTTTGACAACGTTGGTGGCAACGGTATACTCATTAGCCATTCGCCCCCAATCCTTTAATGCAGCGGTAGCCTCCGTCCCTCCTTCGGGTAGCGGTCCGGCCTCCCTTTTCCGCCCAAGGAGCCTCTAGTCGATGTATCTCAGCAAAGAGTCGTACAAAAAGATCATTGGTGACCTGCGGGATGGGCTGTACATCGTCGATCTGGACCGGAAAATCGTCTTTTGGAACCACGCGGCGGAAAGGATATCAGGGTACAGCGCCGAGGAGGTCGTTGGCAAGCCATGCGCCGACAACATCCTTTGCCACGTCGATGATGTCGGCCTGAACCTCTGCTGCAGCGAATGCCCACTCGCCTCCACCATCGAGGAGGGGCTCCCTCACGACGCCGCGGTCTTTTTGCACCACAAAAACGGCCACCGGATACCGGTGTCGGTGCGCGTCATCCCCCTCACCGACGACTCGGGCACGGTGATAGGTGGCGTCGAGATGTTCTCCGACAGCAGCCACCAGGCCGTCAACGAACTCCGCCTGCAGGAACTGGAAAAGCTGGCCCTGCTTGACGGGCTCACCCAGCTTGCCAACCGCCGCTATCTCGACCGCGAACTCGAGTCCCGCCTCGAGGAGCTGAACCGGTACGATATCCCTTTCGGCATCCTTTTCATGGACATCGACGACTTCAAGGGGGTCAACGACCGTTACGGACACGAGACGGGGGACCGGGTGCTTCAGTTCGTCGCCGGTACCCTGAGCGCCAACTCCCGTCCGTTCGACCTGTACGGCCGCTGGGGAGGCGAGGAATTCGTCGGCATCATCCGCAACGTAACCGCTGCCAATCTGAAGCACTTGGGACAGCGTCTGCGCCGGCTGGTCGAAAAATCCTTCGTACTGGTGGAAGGCGAAGCCCTTCGGGTCACCATCTCCATCGGGGCGACCATGGCCGTTGAAAACGATACCGTGCAGACGTTGCTGTCTCGCGCGGACGCCCTGATGTATCAGAGCAAGGCCGCCGGCAAGAACCGGCTCACCATCGGCTGATCTGCCGGCCTCCGCCCACGCGCCGCAATCTCAAACGCCTCCCACATAGATAACGCGCACCCCGTTTTGAGCTTCCCCCGTCCTTCTTTCTGTCATTTCCCCTCCTTCAATCAGCCTTTCAAAAAAATGATGGTAGACTCATGTCGTTTGGTTTTCGCCGTAGCCGCCGTCTCAACGCCATGAAAAGGAGGAATTACAGATGGGTGTCAACACCGCTAAAAGATGCACTGTCGCCGTCCTTGCCATGCTGGCAGGCACCGGGATCTGGGCCGGTTGCAGCCACCGCGCCGCTGAGGTTCAGTCTGCGCAGGTAACGGAAGCACCGCTTGATCCAGCCGATGCGGCCATAGATCCGGCGCGCTGGGGCAAACTGTACCCGATCCACTACCAGCAGTGGAAGCTTACCAGCGAGCCGACGCCGGCCGGGCTCAGCAAGTACAAAAGGGGGTACGACGTAGGGGAGGAGAGACGCGACAAGCTCGACGAATACCCTTTCCTGGCACTGCTTTATAACGGCTGGGGCTTCGGCGCCGAGTACAACGAACCGCGCGGGCACTACTACATGGTGCAGGACCAACTGGAGGTCGATCCCGGCAGGATCAAGGCCGGAGGCGCCTGCCTCACCTGCAAAACACCTTACGCGCCAAAGCTGGCCAAGGAGATGGGACCGGCCTACTTCCCGACCCCGTACAAAGATGTGCTGGCACGCCTTCCGAAGGCAAACCAGACTCTCGGCGTCGCCTGCATCGATTGTCACGACAACAAAGGGATGGCTCTCAGGATCTCGCGCGGCTTCACCCTCGGCAAGGCGCTCCGGGAAATCGGCCTGGACGAGAGCAAACTGAGCCGTGAACAAAAACGCACCTTCGTCTGCGCCCAGTGCCATGTGACCTACATGATTCCCAAGGACAAGGAGATGCACTCCACCGACGTCGTCTTCCCCTGGGCGGGGAGCAGGGAAGGGCATATCACCATCGAGAACATCATCAAGCAGATCAAGAGCTCGCCGGCCAACCTCGAGTGGACCCAGGCCGTGACCGGGTTCAAACTCGGGTTCGTTCGCCACCCGGAGTACGAGTTCTACTCCAACCAGAGCCCCCATTACCTCGAGGGGGTGACCTGTGCCGACTGCCACATGCCGATGATGACCTCCAATAATGAGGAATTGACCGACCACAGGATCATGAGTCCGCTCAAGGGGAGCATGTCCACCTGCGCCGCATGTCACAGCGAAACGCCGCAGCAGTTGCGGCAGAAGGTTATCGCCATCCAGGACCGGTTCATTGACCGCTACCTCAAGACCGGCTACGCGGTCGCCACCGACGCCAAATTATTTGAAATGGCGAACAAGGCGCGTGCCGCCGGCAAGCAGCTCGACAACGACCTGTACGCGATGGCCAGGGAGCACTACGAACAGGCGTTTTACCGGCTGATCTTCCTGGGCGCCGAGAACTCGACCGGCTTCCACAACCCGGCCGAAGCCACGCGCGTCATCGAGGACGCATCGAGTCATGCCGCCGGGGCCGATATGCACCTGCGCCAGTTGCTGGCGAAGGCGGGGGAGCGGGTGCCGGAAAAGATCGACCTGGAGTTGTCGAAGTACACGAACAACCGCGGCACCAAGAAGCTGCAGTTCAAGCGCGAACACGAGATCCTGCCGCCCACTCTGGTTAAATAGGGGGACGGCAGGCAAGGCACCAAGAGGTGAGGGCGGGGCTTAGAAACCCCTCCCTTATTTTTGCCCGGGGCACTCTGGATACGCCTGCTTGACGCTGCTTCCGCTGGCGGGTAGACTTGCCACGTTTAATGATTACAGCAGCATCGCCATGTTTCATGTGGGCCCCGGGGGCTCGGGATGCTTTTCAGGGAGGGGAGAATGGAGTTGAAAGAATGGACGCCGGCAACACTTCTGGAATTGTCGGGTGGATACTGGAGCACCTGCACCCTGCACGCCGGGGTCAAGCTGAACCTCTTTACCCCGCTCGCCTCGGCCCCGATGAGTGCCGCCGAACTGGCCGGTACCCTTGATTGCGATGCGCGCGGGCTCGCCATGCTGCTGGACGCGCTAGCCGCCCTCGGTCTACTGGAGAAGAAAGACCGGCAGTACGCGGCCACCCCCTTTTCCTCCACGTTTCTGAGCCGCACCTCGCCGGAGTATCTCGGGCATATCATCATGCACCACCACCACCTCGTGGGGGGATGGAGCCGGCTTGACCAGGCGGTAAAATCGGGACAGCCGGTCCGGGAACGGGTTTCCCATGAGGATGTGGAGAGCTCGAGAGAGAGTTTCCTGATGGGGATGTTCAACCTGGCGATGATGATCGCCCCCAGGATCGTCCCCCAGATCGATTTGCAAGGACGCCGGCGCCTGCTCGACCTGGGAGGCGGCCCCGGCACCTACGCCATTCACTTCTGCCGTCACAACCCCCGACTGGATGCCGTTATCTGCGACCTCCCGACCACCAGGAGCTTCGCTGAAGAGACCGTGGCGCGTTTCGGGCTCTCCGACCGCATCGGTTTCGTCGCCGCTGATTTCGAGCAGGACGACCTGCCTGAGGGGTTCGACGTGGCCTGGCTGTCGCATGTGCTGCACGGGATCGGTCCCGATGCGTGCGCCAGGGTCTTGAAAAAGACCGTATCCGCCCTTGAACCCGGCGGGCTGATCCTGATCCAGGAGTTCGTGCTGGACGACAAGAGAGACGCGCCGGTCTTCCCCGCGCTTTTCTCGCTGAACATGCTGCTGGGAACGCCGGAGGGGCAGTCCTACAGCCAGGGGGAACTCTTCGCCATGCTGGAGCACGCAGGGGCGACCGGGGTGCGTCGTCTCCCCATCGAACTACCCAACGGCGCTGGAGTCATTGCCGGTATCGTGCCTGAGAAGGGGGGGCGGTAAGGAGAGGGGCAACTATCAGCAGGGAAGGGAGGCGATATGGAACAGGAGGAGATGAAAACTTCCGTCCGCAGCACCGCGATGGTGTTGCCGCTTTTTGCGGTTGCCTGCGCCGCGTTCGCGATGCTGCTGCTCTTCGCCTCCGGCCCCGGTGCCAGGCTTAACGTCTGGAACTTCAAGACCGGCTTCTCCATGATCAAGGCGGCAGGCTACACAGGATTGGGATGCGCCGTCGTCGCGCTCGCCTCGAGCGTGATCTCGGTCAGAAGAAGGCACTTCAAGGGGATCTTCGTGTCACTGATCGCCCTTATCCTCGCCCTGATCGCGTTTGGCATCCCGCTGTACTGGAAGGTCCAGGCTCAAAACTATCCGCGCATCCATGACATAAGCACCGACCTCAACAATCCCCCGCGCTTCGTCGCCATCAGCACCGAGCGACGTGCGGCCGTCAGGTATGGCGGGGTGGAGGTCGCCACCCAGCAGATGAAGGCGTACCCGGAATTGAAGACTGTCGTTTTGGCGCTGCCGGCCAACGAGGCGTACAAGACGGCACTGCTGACGGTAAGGGAACTTGGGTGGGATATCGTGGCTGAACGCCCGGCGGAAGGGACCATAGAGGCAACCGATACCACCAGGTGGTTCGGCTTCAAGGACGACATCGTGATCCGCATCGTCCCGGCCGGGGACCGGTCGCTGCTGGACATCCGCTCCGTGTCGCGGGTCGGCATTTCCGACCTCGGCACCAATGCGAAGCGGATGCGCGCTTTCATCGCCAAGATAGCGCTCGGGCGAAAGTAAGGCAGGTGCAGGATTGCTGCCGGCGACGGGTTATGGCGCTATCGATCCCCGGGGAACTCCCGGGGATTTTTATTTGTCGCCTTTGCCCCGGAGCAGTTTGAGGATGTTCTTCGCGCACAAATCCATGTTGTTCTGCACGAAGTCGAGGGTCTCCATGCGATTGTCGACCGTCATGAAGTGCATCTGCGGGGGGGAGCTTGCCACCGACCCCCTTGAAAGTTGCACCTGTAAAACGCAAAAATCCGCCGAGTCCAACCTGGCACCGCTGCTGCGATCCTTGGAAGCCATCACGTCCTCCTTTACAGCTAATGACGTTGCACGCCACACCATGAGACTGAAAGCATCCTCGCCGTATACGTGAAGATTGAAGTAAAATGTCTTGTATAGATGTAACTTGGATCACAGTTAATGAACTTAATCAGCGCAGGAACAAAATCAGCTCCACCATGATCAATGCCTGGCGCTGGAACTACGTTCAGGCGCGCACGTTCTTTCAGTTTCACCAGGGGAAATGCAAGTTTCCAAGAGGGAGTGGCAAGCAAAGGCTTGGGCCATCAGCCATTTGTCGGAGACGGGTTCTGAATGCCCATGTCTATTCGGAGCTGTAAGACACTACTAGCGGGAAATTTGGGCCGACGACGGGGAGCGGAGCGGTTGAGGTTATCAGTCAAAAAGCCAGCGTTGCACCAGCCGGGTATAGCGCGGCATGACCAGGTAGACCATGAGGAAAACGATCACACCGGAAACGAGCAGGGCGTCAAGGTAGGAAAGAGAGGGGACCCCGATCCACCGTAATAGCGGAACCACGACGAGCGGCACGCATGACGCCAGCGGGAAGATGGCCGACCATGTCACGAGAAACTGCTTCCAGCGGACCGGCACTCTTGCCTTCGCTCCCAGCGGGGTGAACCAGAAGTCGAGTCCGCTGCGAACGAAGAAATCGTCATCCCCCGCGAGGAGAGGGCGCACTTTCTCGATCAGCCGCCGGCGCTCCTCCGAATTCATCCATCCTTGCAGGTGTTCCACCGTGTCGAAACGGATCATTATGGTGTAGGTTTCGGACAGGCCGGCAATGGGGCGAACTATATGCCAGTCGAGATGGCCGAGGGACGCCCTGCACAAGGGACCAATTTCTTCCAGCCAGTCGTTGTATCCTTCCTGTTGCCCGTCTTTCACGCGGTGGGTTATGACGACCGTAGCGCCCTGCTGGACGTTCTGCAGAGAGTTCTCCTCTTTACCCATGCAGTCTCTCCCCCGGATACCCTTGAAAAGGGAAGGGGTGCCATACATGCACCCCTTCCGCGCCTACCGTGTTGTCAGAACATGATGATTACAACGCGGTGTAGCTTCCGGTCCCTGCCGCATCCAATTCAAGCAAGTAACCGATACCGGTACCGGTATAGGTAAGGCGAACTTTCGATCCGCTCCCCCCGGTGAACAGAAGTTGACCTGAAATAGGATCCCCATAGGCGGTGGTGGTGTTGGAAAGCGGGGTCAGTGTGGTCAGCACGACATAGCCGTGATCTGGGTGGTAGAAGGTTCCCTGCATGGTCGTCGTACCAGTAGAGACGACTGTGGTGAAATCCTTGTACCAGTACGTCCTGCCGCTGGTGCCCTCGGTGAAGATCATGGACACGGTGATGGTTTGGTCAACACCATTGACGAGAGTCATCTTGCCTTTCACCGTGATCACCGGCCCTGAGTCGGCACCGTGATTCACTCCAATTCCTCCGATCTGCAGGGAATTGATAACGATGGTCAGCCGCTCCAGCTCTCCACTCTCTTGGGACACATAGCCGTTGACGGACACGCTGCCCGAAATATAGGCGGAATCAGCACTCGCCTGGTAGGCATTATAAGTGAAGGTTGCCGCCAGCCTTCCGGTCGCAGGATCGAAAGAACCGGTGTAGCTGAACGAACCGCTGTATCCTGGTTGGCTTCCACTGGTAGTTTCCGCTACAGTCTTGGCCACGGCCGGTTTCTGAACCACGGAGGAGACGCTTCTATCAAAGATGTCGGCGAGTTCCTTTATCGTGAGCGAGCCTTCCGGAGTTCCGGCAACGCTCTTTGCAATCCCTCCTAATGCCGACAGGCTACCATAACCGTCGACGACATCGATCGACATCTCGGTTGCATTGCTGACCGTCAGGGCGCTAGCAGAGGTCTTCCCCGTGTAGCCCGAGGTGTCGCCGCCACCGCCGCCACATCCAGCCAACGCCACCAGCACAGTTACCACCGTTATTACTTTGGCAAACTTCTCAATCATCTCATCTCTCCTTTGTTCAATGCATTGCAATGACGGGTGAATCTCGAGCAGCAATCGCGGCAGAATAACATCTCAATTAATGATGAACAACGAAAAATATCAAAGAGGCGGCATTCCTCCCCCGGTGAGGTTGGCATAAAGTAGCAGCTCCACGGGAAAGGGGCGGTGCCTGCTCTCACGCTTCCCGCGCGGGCTATTGCCGCAAATTTAGGCGAGCTGCGTCCTGATTTGCCGCCCACTCCTTGTAGTGCCACGCCTGCAGGCCCGCACCATCATAAAGTCATTTTATGTTTGAATCCGGCAACATGAGTCGCCAGTGGTTCGCGTATACTGGCTCGTTTGTTCCCACTGGCACAGCTCCTGCTCTTCAAGGTGAATGCTTCACGGCAGTTCAAGGGCAACGGCGCCCGCTACGCTTTGGAAACGGAGCTTGTGCTTCGGAAGGAGGCGACATGGGTGAGCAAGCGAAAGTTTTTATCGGTGACACCACGTTGCGCGACGGCGAACAGACGGCAGGGGTCGTCTTCAGCACCCGCGAGAAGATCGCCATCGCCAGGCACCTTGACGCCATGGGCGTGCACGAACTTGAGTGCGGCATTCCGGCCATGGGCGAGGAGGAGCGCGACTCAATCCGGGCTCTGGTCAATCTGGGGTTGTCGGCCCGCCTCATCACCTGGAACCGCGCCCTGATCCCGGACATCGAGGCGAGCATCGCCTGCGGCATAGGCGCCGTGGATATCTCGTTGAGCGTCTCGGACATCATGATCCGTCACAAGATCAACAAAAGCAGAGACTGGGTGCAGGAACAGCTCAAGCGCGCGCTCGGCTTCGCCAAGGAGAAGGGGCTGTACGTCTGTGTCGGTGGTGAGGATGCCAGCCGCGCCGACGGCGAGTTCCTCATCGAGTTGATGCGTACCGCCCGCGATAACGGCGCCGACCGGTTCCGTTACTGTGACACGCTGGGCATCCTCGACCCCTTCGCCATGTGCGAGAAGGTGGCGCGCCTAACGACCGCTGTGCCTGAGCTGGATATCGAGGTTCATACGCACAACGATCTGGGTCTTGCCGCGGCAAACGCGCTTGCCGGTGTCAGGGGAGGGGCGCGCTACATCAGCACGACGGTGAACGGTCTCGGGGAGCGCGCCGGCAACGCGGCGCTCGAAGAGGTCGTGATGGCGTTGAAGGTCGCCTGCGGCGTCGACGTCGGCATCGACACCAGGCGATTGCGCGCGGTTTCGAGACTGGTAGGGCGGGCCTCCAACCGCGAAGTGCCAGCCTGGAAGGCGGTGGTGGGGGAAAAGGTCTTCTCCCACGAATCCGGGCTGCACGCGGACGGCGTGTTGAAGGATCCCCGAAACTACGAGGTATTCCCGCCGGAGGAGGTGGGGCTCGCCAGGCACATCGTGGCCGGCAAGCACTCCGGCACCAACGGGATCGTTGAGAGCTACCGCCAGATCGGTATCCCGATCACCCGCGCCGAGGCGCAGGAATTGATGGCGCTGGTGCGCCACACCGCGCAGCGCATCAAGGGCCCGCTTGGCGAGAAGGACCTGGTAAAGCTGCACCAGGCGCGCTCCGTCTCCCTTGCGGCATAGACCGGAACGGTGAGCGGTGCGGTCGAAGCTGCCCCCCCAGAAGGTGCACAATACTTAGGCAGATGCCTCGATGAACAGCTCGACATGTTACGGAATCGGCAAATTGTAAACGATATACGTAAGCAAAAGTAGCAAGTTACAGTTTGGCACGGTAGCTGCAAAAGGTAAGATCAAAACCGAATAGGGATACAGCGAGGTATTCCAAGTAGAGAAGAAGGCAAGGGCGCCACCGTAGCAATACGGTGCGCCCTTTTTTATTGGAATTCGCCTCGAAACCAAAAGAGCCCCGTGCCACAACCGGACCGGAGGAGATCGGACGAGACCGAAGGGTTTGTCAGAGTGGCTGACGAAGTCGGTCGAGCGGTCACCGCAAGGACGGCGGCGGCAGCGGGGCACAAAAAAAGGAGAAGGAACATGAGACAGATCGCGATCTACGGCAAAGGCGGCATCGGCAAATCCACCACCACCCAGAACACTGTGGCAGGTCTGGCATCCCTCGGTAAGAAGGTCATGATCGTCGGCTGCGACCCCAAAGCTGACTCCACCCGTCTGATCCTCCACGCCAAGGCCCAGTCCACCGTCATGGACCTGGTTCGCGAGCTCGGCACCGTCGAGGATCTCGAACTCGAGGACGTGCTCAAGGTCGGCTACGGCGACGTCAAGTGCGTCGAGTCCGGCGGTCCGGAGCCGGGTGTGGGATGTGCAGGGCGTGGCGTCATCACCGCCATCAACTTCCTCGAGGAGAACGGCGCCTACACCCCTGACCTCGACTTCGTCTTCTACGACGTTCTGGGCGACGTCGTCTGCGGCGGGTTCGCCATGCCGATCCGTGAGAACAAGGCGGAGGAGATCTACATCGTCTGTTCCGGCGAGATGATGGCCATGTACGCCGCCAACAACATCGCCAAGGGAATTCTGAAGTACGCCACCTCCGGCAAGGTCCGTCTCGGCGGACTGATCTGCAACTCGCGCAACACGGACCGCGAGGACGAACTGATCGAGGCGCTCGCCGCCAAGCTCGGCACCCAGATGATCCACTTCGTCCCCCGCGACAACCAGGTCCAGCGCGCAGAGCTGAGAAGGATGACCGTCATCGAGTACTCCCCGGAGCACAAGCAGGCCGAAGAGTACCGCGAACTGGCCCGCAAGATCTACGAGAACAAGATGCTGGTGGTGCCGACCCCGCTCACCATGGACGAACTCGAGGAACTGTTGATGGAGTTCGGCATCATGGAAGCCGACGACGAGTCGGTGGTCGGGGTGGCAGAGGCGGCAACGAAGTAGCCAACCGCCCGTTTACTCCCTCTCCCTTTCGGAGAGGGGCGGGGTGAGGGCCATCCTGTAGCTGTCATCTCACTCCTGCCAACGCCCTCACCCGGCCTTCGGCCACCCTCTCCCGTAGGGCGAGGGTATGCGGAGCAGGGGAGGGGGATCACCAATAACTGCGAGCCCGGGCAACCGGAGCCGGAGGGAACTTATGTCCACTGAAATCAAGACAGTAGAAGGAATCACCAAAGAGTCCACCCAGGCCATGATCAACGAGGTCCTGGAGCTCTATCCCGAGAAGGGGAAGAAAAAGCGCGCCGCGCACCTCGCCCCCAACGACCAGGCTTCCGGTTCGGCCTGCGTGAAATCGAACAAGAAGACCGTCCCCGGCGTGATGAGCGCCCGCGGCTGCGCCTACGCAGGCGCCAAGGGGGTGGTATGGGGCCCGATCCGCGACATGGTGCACGTATCGCACGGCCCCGTCGGCTGCGGCTGGTACTCCTGGGGAACCCGGCGTAACCTCATGAGCGGCATTACCGGCGTCAACAGTTTCCCGATGCAGTTCACCTCCGACTTTCAGGAGAAGGACGTCGTCTACGGCGGCGACAAGAAACTCGCCACGCTGCTCCAGGAAGCGAAGGATCTTTTCCCGCTGGCGAAGGGGATCTCGGTTCTCTCCGAATGCCCGGTCGGCCTGATCGGCGACGACATCAATCAGGTCGCCAAGGTAGCCTCGAAGGAACTGGACATTCCCGTCATACCCTGTAACTGCGAGGGATTCCGCGGTGTTTCCCAGTCCCTGGGGCACCACATATCCAACGACACCATCCGTGATTACATCATCGAGACCCGCGAGTTCCCGGAGCCGGTCGGCCCCTACGACATCGCTCTCATCGGCGAGTACAACATCGGCGGTGACGCATGGTCCACCAAGCCTCTGCTCGAGGAGTGCGGGTTCAACGTCAAGGCGGTCTGGACCGGCGATGGCGAGATGGACCGCATCGCGGCCACGCACCAGGTGAAGCTGAACGTGATCCACTGCTACCGTTCCATGAACTACATGTGCAAGGTCATGGAGGAGAAATACGGCATCCCCTGGATCGAGCTCAACTTTTTCGGCCCGACCAAGATCAGGGAAAGCCTGAGAAAACTTGCCGAACTCTTCGACGACAGCATCAAGGAGAAGGTCGAGGCGGTGATCGCGAAATACGATCCGCAGATGCAGGCGATCATCGAGGAGTACAAGCCGCGCCTGGACGGCAAGAAGGTGATGCTCTACGTGGGCGGTCTGCGCCCCCGCCACACCATCAACGCCTACGAGGACCTCGGCATGACCTGCGTCGGTTCCGGCTACGAGTTCGCCCACACCGACGATTACGACAGGACCGCGTCCGAAATGCCTGATGCCACAGTCGTTTACGACGACGCCTCCGAGATCGAGATGGAGCACTTCGCCCACATCCTTAAGCCCGACCTGATCGGCTCCGGCATAAAGGAGAAGTACCTGTTCCAGAAGATGGCCATCCCGTTCCGCCAGATGCACAGCTGGGACTACTCCGGCCCCTATCACGGCTACAAGGGGTTCCCGATTTTCGCCCGCGACATCGACATGGCGGTCAACAGCCCGACATGGAAACTGGTAGAGGCGCCGTTCTAGGGCTGACCAACTTTGGCTCTGAGACAGCTCCCCCTCCCTTGACGGGAGGGGGCAGGGGGGTGGGTGAAGCCGCAAGCGGAGCAGGCTCTGGCACCTACCCCCACCCCCTAACCCCCTCCCGCAAGGGGAGGGGAATAGACCTAACTGCATGGCGGTGTGACGGATGAGTCTCGCGCCAAAGGAGATATGCAATGGCAAACAATCTTGGACTAAAAGTCAAGCCGGTCACCGAAATACCTGAAGCTGAAGTGAACAGGGTGGCGGCCTGGATCAATACCGAGGAATACAAGGAGAAGAACTTCGCGCGCCAGGCGCTGGTGATCAACCCGGCCCACGCCTGTCAGCCGCTCGGTGCGGAGCTGGCAGCCCACGGCTTCGAGGGAAGCCTCCCCTTCGTGCACGGTTCCCAGGGGTGCGCCTCCTACTACCGCTCCACCCTGAACCGGCATTTCCGCGAGCCGGCTCCGGCGGTTTCCGACGCGATGACCGAGGACGGCGCCGTGTTCGGCGGCCAGAACAACCTGCACGAAGGTCTCGAGAACAGCTACAAGCTGTACAAGCCGAAGATGATCTCGGTCTTCACCTCGTGCATGCCGGAGATCATCGGCGACGACCTGACCGCCTTCATCAAGAACGCCCGTATTAAAGGATTCGTCCCGAACGATCTCCCCATCCCGTACGCCAACACCCCGAGCTTCAACGGCTCGCACATCCACGGCTACGACGCCATGCTGCTTGCCATCCTGCAGACCCTCACCCAGGGGAAAAAGGTGGAAGGGCGCTGCACCGGGAAGCTGAACCTGCTCCCGGGCTTCGATGCGAACACGGGTAACATCAGGGAGTACAAGCGGATTCTCGAGGCATTCGGCATCCCCTACACCGTCCTGGCCGATATCTCCGATGTCTTCGACTCCCCGAACGACGGGACCTACCGTCCGTACCCCGGGGGGACCAAGCTCGAGGACGCGGCCGACTCCGTGAACGGGAAGGTCACCCTGGCCCTTGGGACCTACTCCACCGCCAAGACCTACGGCTGGCTCAAGGACAACTACTCCGGCAAGCACGCCAGCATCCCGATGCCCTTCGGTATCGCCAAGACCGACGCCTTTTTGTTGAAGCTCTCCGAGCTCACGGGCAAGCCGATCCCCGCGTCGCTCAAGGAGGAGCGTGGCCATGCGGTCGACCTCCTGACCGACGCGCACCAGTACATTCACGGCAAGAAGTTCGCGGTCTACGGCGATCCCGATTACCTGCTCGGCCTGGTCTCCTTCCTGCTCGAGGTGGGCGCAAAGCCGACCCATGTGCTCTGCTCCAAGGGAACGAAGAAGCTGGAGAAGGAGTTGCAGGCGCTGCTCGACTCCTCGCCGTTTGGCAAGGAAGGGAAGGTTTACGTCAACAAGGATCTCTGGCACCTGCGGAGCCTCGTGATGACCGAACCGGTGGATGCCATCATCGGCGACACCCACGGCAAGTTTGCGGCGCGCGACGCCAAGGTGCCGCTGTTCCGCTTCGGCTTCCCCATCTTCGACAGGGTGAACCTGCACCGCGAGCCGCTCATCGGCTACCAGGGCGTCATGAACATGATGTCCACCATCTGCAACAAGTTCATCGACGTCGTCGACGAGACCTGCGACGACAGGCAGTTCGAGATGATGCGTTAAAACCAAAACCGTTAGCCACGGAGGTCACGGAGAAAATCTGAGAGAGGCAGAAGCTTAGGGTTTTAAACAACTTCTTTTGGTTTTCTCAGAAGTACTCAGAAGTTCTCCGTGGCTAACGGTTTCAGCCCCGCAAAGGAAAGGAGGCTCCAATGGCGAAGCCGGATTGGTACGACACGACAGATTGCGAAACACACGACGCTGGGGCTCCCAAGTTCTGCAAAAAGTCCGAACCGGGGGAGGGGACTGAACGCAGTTGCGCTTACGACGGCGCGCGCGTGGTCCTCATGCCCATCACGGACGTAATTCACCTGGTGCACGGTCCCATCGCCTGCGCCGGGAACTCCTGGGACAACCGCGGCGCCCGCTCCTCGGATTCCCAGCTCTACCGCCGCGGCTTCACCACGGAGATGCTGCAAAACGACGTGATCTTCGGCGGCGAAAAGAAACTCTACCGCGCCATCCAGGAACTGGCCGCGCGCTACCCGGAGGCGAAGGCGATCTTCGTGTACGCCACCTGCGTTACCTCTATGACCGGCGACGATATCGAGGCCGTCTGCAAGGCCGCCAGTGACAAGGTGAGCGTCCCGGTGATCCCGGTGAACACCCCGGGCTTCATCGGTGACAAGAACATCGGCAACCGCCTTGCCGGCGAAACTCTCTTCAAATACGTGATCGGGACCGCCGAGCCCGAGTACACCACCGACTACGACATCAACCTCATCGGCGAATACAACATCGCAGGCGACCTGTGGGGTATGCTGCCGCTCTTCGACCGGCTCGGGATCCGCGTCCTATCCTGCATCAGCGGCGATGCCAAGTTCGAGGAGCTGCGTTACGCGCACCGCGCGAAACTGAACGTCATCGTCTGCTCCAAGAGCCTGACCAACCTCGCCAAGAAGATGCAGAAGGATTACGGTATCCCGTATCTCGAGGAATCCTTCTACGGCATGACCGACGTCGCTAAGGCGTTGCGGGACATCGCGCGCGAACTCGACGACCGCGTGAATGGTCTGGAAAAAAGGGTGATGCAGGACCGGGTGGAGAGGCTGATAGCCGAAAGCGAGGCCGCCTGCCGCGCCGAACTTGCTCCTTACCGGGCGCGCCTGGAAGGGAAGAGGGCGGTGCTGTTCACGGGTGGGGTGAAGACCTGGTCCATGGTGAACGCACTGGCGGAACTCGGGGTCGAGATACTCGCCGCCGGCACCCAGAACTCGACCCTGGAGGACTTCTACCGGATGAAGGCGCTGATGCACGAGGACGCCTCCATCATCACCGACACCAGCACGGCGGGGCTACTCTCGGTCATGTATGACAAGCTCCCAGACCTGATCGTGGCCGGGGGCAAGACCAAGTACCTGGCCCTGAAAACCAAGACCCCTTTCCTCGATATCAACCACGGCCGCTCGCATCCCTACGCGGGATACGCAGGCATGGTGACCTTCGCGAAGCAGCTTGATCTGACGGTGAATAACCCCAGTTGGCCTGCTCTCAACGCCAGGGCGCCGTGGGAGAAGGATGCCGCAGCGCTGGAAGCTGACCTGGCCGTGACCTCGGGACACGCGGACAGGATGGCCTCCCTCGATATGAAGGGATCGCGGGTCAAGGTGCCCAGCAAGAACGCGACAGTGAACCCGCAAAAGAACTCCCCGGCGCTGGGGGCGACGCTGGCCTATCTCGGTATAGACGGGATGCTGGGCCTTTTGCACGGCGCGCAGGGATGCTCCACTTTCATTAGGCTGCAGCTCTCCCGGCACTTCAAGGAGTCCATCGCCCTCAACTCGACCAGCATGAGTGAGGATGCCGCCATCTTCGGCGGTTGGGAGAACGTGAAGATCGGCCTGAACCGGGTCATGGAGAAATTCAAGCCTGCGGTGGTGGGGGTGATGACCACGGGGCTCACCGAGACCATGGGCGACGACGTCAGAAGCGCCATCGTTCAGTTCCGCGAGGCGCATCCTGAGCACGATCACATTCCGGTGATCCACGCCTCGACCCCTGATTACTGCGGCTCCATGCAGGAAGGGTATGCCGCTGCCGTCGAAGCGATCGTCCTGACGGTCCCGGAAGGGGACATCCCCATACCTGGACAGGTGAATATTCTCCCCGGATGCCAGTTGACGCCAGCAGAAGTCGAGGAAATCGCTGAGCTTTGCCGGGCGTTCGGACTGGATCCTCTCGTGGTCCCGGACATTTCCAACGCGCTGGACGGCCACATCGGCACCACCGTGTCGGCCTTGTCGGTAGGAGGAGTCGGCGTCGACAGGATCAAGGCTGCCGGCAGGAGCGTGGCCACGCTGTACTTCGGCGATTCGCTCGCCGACGCCGCCGGAATCCTCAAGGACAGATTCGGCATTCCGGGCTACGGGTTCACCTCCATCACCGGCCTCGTCGAGTCCGACCTCCTGATGACGACCCTCGCTGCGATCTCTGGCCGTCCGATTCCGGAGCAGCTCAAGCGCTGGAGAAGCCGCCTCATGGACGCCATGGTCGACTGCCACTACCAGTTCGGGCAGAAGAAGATCGCTCTGGCGCTGGAGGCGGACCATCTGAAGGGAATGACCAATTTCCTCGCAAGCCTCGGCTGCGACATACAGGTAGCCATCGCAGCAACCAGGACGCGGGGGCTTGACCTGTTGCCGGTTGAGAACCTGTTTGTCGGAGATCTGGAAGACCTGGAGCAGAGTGCGGCGGGTGCGGACCTCCTGGTCGCCAACTCCAACGGTCGTCAGGCGGCAAAGAAGCTCGGAATCGGCGCGCACCTAAGGACCGGGATGCCGGTTTTCGACCGGCTCGGCGCGCACCACAAGATGTGGGTGGGGTACCAGGGAACGCTGAACCTGATTTTCGAGCTGGCCAACATCTTCCAGGCCAACGCAAAGGAAGCCCAGAAGCTGGCGCACAATTAGAAGCAGGTTGAGGTTTTGACCTCAACCTTAACCCGCTTTCAAGGAGACCGAGCTATGAAGATCGCTTTTACAACCAGCACGGGCGAAACCATCGATATGCATTTCGGCCAGGCGGAGTCCTTCCACATTTGGGAGGTGGGCCCGGAAGAGGCGCATTACATCCAGACCGTCTCCGTGAGTGAACACGGCAGCGACGAAGAGGACCGTATCGCCGCCAGGGCCAACCTGCTCTCGGGCTGCGCAATCGTCTATACGATGCAGATCGGCGGGCCTGCTGCTGCCAAGCTTGTGGCCAAACGCATCCACCCGATGAAGACCAACGTCGAGGTGGGTCTCAAGGAGTCGATCGAGAAGATGCAGGAGGTGCTGCGCGGCAACCCGCCACCCTGGCTGCGCAAGGCCATGAACAAGGACCAGGTGGGATCGTTCCTCGAAGATGACTGATAGCCTTCGCTTGGAGGGTGGAAGCTGGTGAAGGAGGGGGGGCGCGTTCCCCTCCCTGACCCTCCCCCTCCAGGGGAGGGGACATCCAAGCAAATATGACCAATAAACAAAGGAGAATCATCATGGCTTTTATTACCGGTTTGACCAAAAGCAGGAAAGAGTGGACCCCTGAATTCATCGTCTCCATCGACGACGAAACCTGCATCGGCTGTGGCCGCTGTTACAAGGTTTGCGCTCATGACGTGCTGAGCTTCGAAGAGCTGGACGAGGACGATTCGGCGAAGATGTTCATGAAAGTCGAGAATCCTGGCAACTGTATCGGATGCGGGGCCTGCGGCCGGACCTGCTCCAAGAAGTGCTTCAGCTTCGCGCCGGTAGAGGCGTAACACCTCGCAGTCGCAGGATTTGGGAGAGTACGTCCCCCCCCTGCCAGAGGGAGAGTACGTCACCCCCTGCAGAAATTGTCACCCCCTCTCCCTCTGGGAGAGGGGTAGGGGTGAGGGCGTTGCCAGTGCCAACCCTGCAGTTTAAGTCAACTTCCTCACCCGCCCTCCAGGCACCCTCTCACCAAGGAAGAGGGGAGGTTCAGCGTAGGATTAATCGGAGGTCTTCATGTTATTCGCGGTTGCATCCAGGGATGGTAAGGAAATTAATCAGCACTTCGGGCACGTTGAGCGCTTCCTCATTTACCGGGTCGAAGACGACGCAGTTACTTTCCTGGAGGAGCGGCCCGTCGAGAAATACTGCCGTTTCGACCCGGAGCACCCGCTGCGCGCCCACACCTTGAAAGACACCGCCGTCGCCCTCGAGGGGTGTCGCGCCGTGGTCTGTTCCATGATAGGCGAAGCTCCCAGGATGGAACTCGAACGTCTTGGCGTCGAGCCGTACGTGGTCGAAGGCGAGATAGAGCCGATTCTGAAGGATCTTGTCAGGATCTTGTAATAGCTGCCTCTGCAGAGTGCGTTTTTCATCTCAACCTTAGCCTTAATCTCAATCTGCTTTAGTGGTGATTCAATGGAGAATTCATTCAACCACTGCAACCTCCCCCCCTGGGTCATCGCCTCTCGCCACTTCAACGACAACCCGCAGCCCTTGGAAATCCAGGGGGTACGCGCGGTGAACCGGTTTTTCTTCGACAAGCTTGATGGCATCGCGGCGCACGATGAACGCGCTTCAGTCTTCAACGACTACATGTCGGTGAAGTTCCAGTTGCACCAGTGGCAGCAGGAAACCGCCACGGCACGCAAGAGTCTCAAAAACAGCTACCTCCGTTTCCTCAGGGGGTGGATGATGGACTCGAACTCGGTGGAGGGGGCGGTGCTGAAGGGGTGGGTAGAGAGCAGAATGGGGCTTGCCCCCACTTTCCACAACGTGCGCATCTCCGGGATTCACGACGAAAACTACCTGCAGTACGCAGTAGACCGCACCAAGGGAAGCGCGCGCACCTCCGCCATAAACTCGCAGCTTGACCTGCTCTACGAGTACTGCCAGTACGAGCTCGCCAAACGGTATCCGGGGCGTCAGCATCTCACCTTGTATCGCGGCACCTTCGACCGATCCGAATACGACGTCCTGGAGACGATATCAAAACGGGAAGAGATCGTTCGGCTCAACAACCTTAATTCCTTCACCACCGACGAGGAGCGTGCCTGGGAGTTCGGGTTCATCGTATGGGAGGTGCAGGTCCCACTGGCAAAGATTTTCTTCTACAGCGAGCTTTTGCCCAACTCCATTCTGAAAGGTGAGGGGGAGTGCCTGGTCATCGGCGGTGAGTACCGCGTCAAGCGGCTCATGTGCACGGTGTAGATGCTGTAAAAGGGGCAATGCCAACGGGCTCCTCAGCTACGGTTGCCGCTCATCACCGGTCATGCCCTGCAACAAGGGCGACATGCACACCAGTTGTTCGGCAAGAGCGGAAATTTCAACAACCAACTCCCTGGGAAGTTTCTTTTTCCACCGGGACGGGATGGCCTCTTCTCCGTAATATGCACCGGCAAGGGCGCCTGCTATGGCACCGGTCGTGTCTGCGTCACCACCTTGATTCACAGTATCGACGATACACCCTTCGAAAGAGCGCGAGCGGAAGAAGCAGTGAAAGACCGTCTGCATCGTGTCCACCACGTAGCCCGTAGCAAGCCCTTTGTACGGGTCGAAAGTAAAGGATGGGTGAGTGGCGATGAATTGGTCTGCTTCCCTGCGCAGTTGTAGCATCGATCGCCCGGTGAGCGCCAAATGCAGCAATCGCCCGAGGGATATCGAGGCTGCATCGGAGTAGGGATGGTTGTGGGTGAGGTGGGCCTGCTCGAGGGTGATTCGCTCCAATAACAGATCGCTCCCGACGGTGCAGAGTGCGACAGGCAGCGTCCGCATTACCGCTCCATTGCCGCCATCCCACTCGTTGGGAGGGGTCTCCAGCACGCCGCGCAACATGTAATTCCTGATGCCGCGCCGGCACGTGTCGCCGACATCGACCGGCTTGGACTTGAGCCACCCGGCCAGATGATTGGCGGCGGCCTGCAGACTCCAGGCTCCTTCCTTTACGGCTGCCCGGGCCAGACATAGAGACATCTCCGTATCGTCGGTCACCTGCCCAGGTTTCAACCTGAGCCAACCGCCGCCAACCATCTCCTTCAGCACACCGTACTTGTCCTTGATTTCCCCACGGGTCATGAACTCGACCGGTGCCCCGAGCGCATCACCTACCGCCAGGCCAATGAAGGCACCCCGGGCCCGGCTGATAACGTCCCTATGTGCAGAAGAAATGACCATGGGCGAAAGCCTGCAATATCCAATCCGTTGTCCCTGCTCTACCCATGAGCCCTGCAGGGGCTCAGGTTTTCCATGTTTCCGCGTTATAGGGAGCCTGAGTTGGAGCAGGGGGAATGCCGTCAGCTTAGGCAATGCCCAAAAATTAGTCGAAGCACTGGTGGCGGAAGGCGGGGTGCTCGTGAAAGGAAGCAAGACTGCTGGCAACACTCAAGGCGGGGCCACTGCCGTGCGCGCAAGCGGCGGTTGCTACAGCTAAATCGCCGATTGTTATCACTTTTTGCTGTTTAGTTCCACCCTGGCCGTGTCATCGACTGGAGTAGTCGGAAAAAACGTAGACACTGCCTTGCGCTGTCAGTGGCACGTTAAATGCTGATAGGAGGCAAAGGTACAACGATGTATCTGACAATGACGGCAACGATGCCCGGCGGATAGAGATCCGACCGGGCATTTTCTTTTTCAGGAACGGGTCAAGGAGGATACCATGGCAACCTCGTGCGAGAAGATGAAGAAGATTCAAGGCCATCCCTGCTTCGGTGGCAACCACCACAAAAACGGCAGGATGCACCTGGCTGTGGCCCCGAAGTGCAACATCAAGTGCGGCTACTGCACCAGACGTCACGATTGTGCCAACGAATCGCGGCCGGGCGTGACCAGCCGGCTGCTCACGCCGGAGGAGGCGATCGTCAGGGTGCGCGAGGTAATGGCAAGCCCGGTGACGGGACCCATCATCAAGGTGATCGGCATTGCCGGTCCCGGCGATCCACTTTTCAACGACGAGACGTTCGAGACCTTCCAACTGGTGGACCGCGAGTTTCCGGACCTTATCAAGTGCATGAGCACCAACGGGCTGCTGCTGCCGGACAAGATGCCGGTCCTGAAGGCGCTGGGGCTGCACAGCCTGACCGTGACCTTGAACACCCTCGACCCGGTGGTCGGCGGCCAGATCTACTCCTACGTGCATTACCAGGGCACGACCTACAGCGGCAGTGAGGCGGGCGAACTCCTGGTGCGCAACCAGCTCGAAGGGATTCGCCAGGCCGCAGAACTGGGTATGACCATAAAGATCAACACGGTCCTCATCCCTGGTGTCAATGACGCGCAGATACCGCTCATCTCGAGAAAGGTCAAAGAGCTGGGCGCATTCGTCATGAACATCATGCCGCTGATTCCACAGGCCGATTTCGCTCACATCGAGCCTCCTTCCGCGGATCATCTGGACGCGCTGCGCCGCGACAACGAGAAGACCATCGGGCAGTTCAAGCACTGCAAGCAGTGCCGGGCTGACGCGGTGGGGCTGATCGGCGAGAACCTGCAGTTGGCCGTGACAACGGCGAAATGACATGCCAGGCCCGCTTCTTCCTTCCGATGTCGACTCGTTTCTCACCATGGCTCTGGCTGAAGGCTGGATCTGCGGGAGATGGGAGATGGAGTTTCTGTTGCAGGCGTTCCCGCAAGGGTGCCTGGTAAAGCGCGCAGGCGGCGAGACGCTGGGGTATGTCACCTCGCTGCGCCACGACAAAAGCGGCTGGATCGGGAACCTTCTGGTGGCGCCGGTGGCGCGCAGGGGGGGCATCGGCACGGAACTTTTGACGGGGGCGTTGCAGGCTCTGCTGGAGGCTGGCGTGGAAACGGTCTGGCTGACCGCTTCGGCGAAAGGAGTCGAGCTGTACAAGAAGCTCGGCTTTCTCCCCATCGACAGCATTAACCGCTGGGTAGGGGAGGGGGGGGCGCCTCCGTCATGGTCACCCTCCCCGCGTCTCGACCATGAGATGCTGCGGCAGGTGGATAGCGCGGGGTGGGGCGACCGGCGCGATGCGCTGTTGAGTGTAGCGTGCGGCAGGGGGCGCGTCATCTGCGGCACTTACTCGTTTGTCTGCATCCAGCAATGGGAACAGGGAACGCAGCTCGGGCCGTGGGGTGCGCTCTTCGAGGGGCAAGCGGCGCCACTACTCGATCTTGCCCTGGCGGCCGCCGGGGGCTCCGTGTTCCTCGATGTTCCCGCCGGTAACGTCGCGGCCGCATCGCTGCTCGCCCGTAAGGGATTCTCTATCAGGGGCAGCAATACACTCATGTACCTCGGCGCCCGTCCCCAATACGCCCCTAAAAAGATATTCGCACTGGGCAGCATGGGTAGCATGGGGTGACACGATGGATAAGCCGGTAAAAGAGTATGGCGGTAATGTCATAAACCGGTAAGTAAGCAGCAAAAGTAAAATGCCGTATACACCAGGAGGTTAGCATGTTGGTCGTCGCCTGCATAAAGCAGGTTCCCGATACTACGCAAGTCCAGATAGATCCTGTAACCAATACACTTATCAGGGACGGGATACCGTTCATCATCAACCCCTATGACAGCCACGCCCTAGAGGAGAGCTTGCGCCTCAAGGACAGCCATGGCTTCAAGGCGGTTGCTCTTTCAATGGGACCGCCCAATGCAGAAGCGACGCTACGGAAGGCGCTCGCGCTGGGCGTCGACCGCAGCATCCTCATTTCGGACCGTGCCTTCGGCGGGGCCGATACGCTTTCCACCAGCAATGTCCTGGCCGCCGCCATCAGCAAATTGAGCGAGCAGGATGAAGTGGGCATCGTCTTTTGTGGCAAGCAGACCATAGACGGCGACACCGCGCAGGTGGGACCGGGCATCGCGGTGCGTCTGGGGTACTCTCAGCTGACGCTCGTGGATCGGATCGAGAAGATCGACCCGTTGCAAAAGACGATCGTTGTGCGCCGCAAGCTGGAGGGACGCTACGAGATCGTCGAGGCGCGGCTCCCCGCCATGATCACCGTGGTGCGCGAGTTGAACCGCCCGCGCTACCCGACGGTGCCCATGCGGCTTTCCTCCGCCAGGGCGCAGGTGGAGTGCTGGAGCAACGAAGAGCTGCGGCTGGACGTGAACAGCGTCGGGCTGAAAGGATCGCCCACCTGGGTCAGCCGGATTTTTTCTCCGGAGCGCAAGGAGGGGGAGATCATCGGCGACGGCATGAACGATCCGGCGGGCGCCGCCAACCTGCTGCTCGACCGCCTCATCGACGGCGACATGCTGGCGGTTTAACAAACACCAGTCACAAACGACCTCGACCGTCCCCTCCCGCAGGTAAGAGTGGACAGGGCGAGTGATTATTCGCCCCTACAGGACAATACCGACACAACTAACAAGGTGCCCCATGACTGAACCAGTGAAACTAAAGAAACCGCGCGGCAAGGCACGGGTCATACCCGGCAAGTGCGTTGCCTGCGGCGCGCGCTGCCAAAGCGTCTGCCCGGTGAACGGCGTGGAGATGAGCGAGCAGGGCGAGCCGGTTATCGAGGCGGAAAAATGCATCGGCTGCGTGAAGTGCGTCAAGGCCTGCCCGGCCGGCGCGCTGGAGATGTTCTACACGCCGGAGGAGATCGCCATCATCGCCAGCTTTGAAAAGCACGGCGGCGCAGAGGTGGACGAGGAAGAACTGGAGCGCCGCCGCAAGGTCTCGGCATACAAAGGAGTCTGGGTCTTCATCGAGCACAACGACGGCGAGGGTGCCAGGGTCTCCTGGGAATTGACCGGAGCAGGGCGCGAGCTCGCCGACCAGCTCGGAGTGCCTCTCTCGGCGGTAGTGATCGGCAGCGGTGTGGAACACCTCGCCAGCCACGCTTTCAGCTATGGGGCCGACCAGGCCTACCTGGTGAACGCCCCCGTGTTCCGCCAGTACCGCACCGAGCCCTTCCTGGAGGCGATGTGCCATCTCATCGAAAAGCACAAGCCGGAAGTGGTGCTGATGGGTGCGACGGGCATGGGGCGCGACCTGGCCGGGGCGGTGGCGACCCGAGTCCAGACCGGGCTCACCGCCGACTGTACCGGCCTTGGTGTCGACGCGAAAGGAAACCTGATGCAGACTCGCCCTGCCTTCGGCGGCAACATCATGGCCACCATCATGTGCGACCGCTTCCGCCCTCAAATGGCCACGGTGCGCCCGCACGTGATGCCCATGCCTCAGCGGAACAGCGACAGGACCGGCAGGGTCATCCACGAGACCTGCACCATCTCCGAGACTTCCATCTTCACCCGCGTGCTGGAGGTGATAACGGAAAGAGGGGCCAAGGACAAGGTCGACGTGGCCGGTGCCGAGTTCATCGTATCAGGCGGCCGCGGACTGATGGCCAGGGAGAATTTCAACATGCTGGAAGAACTGGCCGAGGAGTTGGGCGGCGTCGTCGGCGGGTCGCGTAGCGCGGTCGACGCGGGGTGGCTTCCCCAGGACCGCCAGGTCGGGCAGACGGGAAAGACGGTACGCCCGAAGATTTACATCGCCTGCGGCATCTCCGGCGCCATCCAGCACCTGGTTGGAATGCAGGATTCCGACGTGATCATCGCCATCAACCGCGATGCGGAGGCGCCCATCTTCGAAGTGGCCACCTTCGGGATCATAGGGGACCTGTTCCAGGTGGTGCCGGCACTGACGGCGCGAGTGCGGGAGCTGAAGCAGCGGCCATAGCCATCCCCCCAAAACAGTCAACGAAAAGGCGCCGGGGCGCTGAGGCGCAAAGTGAGACATCGTGAACCCCGCCGATGTAGCCGGCACCATTTACCACGTACATTCGTCCTTACGTCTCACCGGGAGTCCCCATGGAACAGACAGTTTTCATCTTTTTGCTCACCGCGTCCCTCACCGTTTTTGCTTTTAGTTGTTATCGAAGGCTGGCACTTATCAGCGTCGGCAAGAACGAGTACCGCTTCGACTGTCCCCTCGACCGGCTCAAAGAGGTGCTGGTCTACGCGGTCGGGCAGAAGAGGGTGATAAGCCGCCCCTTCGGCCTGAACCACGGCATCATCTTCTGGGCCTTCCTGGTGCTGGCCCTGGCCAACTTCGAATTCCTGGTTTCCGGGATCTTCCCGGCGGTTTCCTTCGCGCTGCTCCCCGACCTGCTGCGCGGCGCGCTGCTGTTCCTTTTCGACATCTGTTCCCTGGCGGCACTGCTCGCAGTGGCGGTCGCGGCGGTGCGTCGCACGGTGAGCCCTCCGTTTCAGGGCGCCCGCACCTTTGAGGCGTACTTCATCCTCTCGATGATCGCCACCCTCATGCTGGCCTACTTCGGGCTGAACGGCGTTCGCATCGCCCAGGGGGCGCTTGCCGCAACAGCCGCGACGCCGGTGTCGAACCTTGCCGCACGCGTGATTGCCGCCACCACCGCCGCCGGTGCCCTGGCAACAACCGGGATCGTCTTCTGGTGGATCCACGCCGTGGTGCTCCTGGGATTCATGAACTTTCTCCCCTACAGCAAACACATGCACATACTTACCGCCATACCGGGCGTCTTTCTGCGCAACATGGGAAAGAGCAACACGCAGGAGCGCGAGACCTTCGTGGAAGGAAACAGTTTCGGTGCGGCGACGCTGGACCGGCTCTCCTGGAAGGACCTGCTGGATTCCTTTTCCTGCACCGAATGCGGACGCTGCCAACAATCCTGTCCCGCCTCCACCACCGGCAAGGCCCTCAACCCGCGCGGGGTGATCCACGCCATCAAGGTGAACCTGCTGCGAAACGGCGCCGTCATGGAGAAGCTTTCCGGGGACGCCGGGGCGGAGCGCTGCATCTCGCTGATCGGCAACGGGGAAAAGGGGAGCACCACGGAGGCCGCCCTCTGGAGCTGCACTTCGTGCGGCGCCTGCATGGAGGCGTGCCCGGTCTTCATCGAGCACCTCCCGAAGATAGTCCAGATGCGGCGGCACCTGGTGCAGATGGAGGCCCGTTTTCCAGAAGAGCTATTGAACCTGTTCGAGAACCTGGAACAGCGCTCCAACCCGTGGGGCATGGCACCGTCGGAGCGGAGCAAGTGGAGTTCGCAGTTGAGCCTGCGCCCCTTCGAGGCGGGTGCTACCGAGTACCTTCTTTTCGTCGGCTGTTCCGGCGCTTTC
This sequence comes from Geomonas subterranea, assembly GCF_019063845.1. Lineage (NCBI taxonomy): Bacteria > Pseudomonadati > Thermodesulfobacteriota > Desulfuromonadia > Geobacterales > Geobacteraceae > Geomonas > Geomonas subterranea. The sequence goes on along the minus strand of NZ_CP077683.1, from coordinate 1,331,130 downwards.
GACGCCCGCAACAAGCAGACCTCTGTTGCGCTGACACGCGTGCTGGACGCGGCCGGGGTTTCCTATGGAGTGCTGGGCAGGGAAGAGAGATGCTGCGGCGACAGCGCGCGCCGGCTTGGAAACGAATACCTCTTTGAGCAGATGACCAGGGAAACAGTGCGGCAGTTCCAGGTCAAGGCGGTGACCAAGGTGATCACGCAGTGCCCGCACTGCTTCACGACCTTGAAGAACGACTACCGTCAGTTCGGGCTGGAGCTCGAGGTGGTGCACCACAGCGAGCTTATCAGGGGACTGCTCGAGGACGGCAGGCTCGCCACGGCGCGGAAAGCGGAGCTGGGGAGGGTGATGTTCCACGACTCATGCTATCTCGGGCGCCACAACGACGTCTATGAGGCGCCGCGCGAGGTGCTGAAAAAAGCAACGGGGAATGAGGTCCTCGAGATGGGGCGCAACAGGGAGAACGCGTTCTGCTGCGGAGCCGGGGGAGGGCGTATGTGGCTCGAGGAGCACGAAGGGACGCCCATCAACCGCAACCGCGTGCAGGAGGCGCTGGCGCAACAGCCGGAAACTGTCTGCGTAAGCTGCCCCTTCTGCATGACCATGTTCGAGGACGGTATAAAGGAAATGACCGGGAGCCGGACCCAGGTCAGGGACATCGCGGAGGTGGTAGCGCTCTCCCTGTAGCTGGTCCCTCTTCCTCCATCCAGTTCATCAAGGTATAGGCTTGTTCCTCGTTCATGTGGAGATTGGAGTAGAGATATTCGGCATCTGTGTCCGGGTGTACCAGTTTGCGGATGTCGCCGTACTCCGGTGAATTCAGTACCCGTACGATACAGGGCTGCAACGTCGCTGAGGGGATGCCGAAAACCTGGCTGGTGAAAAGGCTCACCCTGGTCGGCCGGGGATAGACGCGCGATTCCTCCCGCACCGTCTCCACGATGGTGCGGGATGCGTCGGTGACGGCGGAACGAACCAGCAAGGCGGCGTACTTGTCGGTGATATGCGCGTCGCAGTAGAGATACAGCTCGCCACTGAAGGCCGACACGGTCTTGATATCCCGGTACTGCAGCTGGGTTTGCATCTCGTTGAGAAGGGAACAGATTTTCACCGGTTTGATGTCCGTGAAGAGAGTGAACATGGCGCTCAGCGGGGTGAGGGCGGTAATGACTCTGGAGTCCCTGCGGATCTTGTCGGCCATGGCATGCTTCACTTCCTCGAGTTTCCCCTTGGCGGCGGCATCTTCGACGCTCATGTGCTCCTGGGAATAGAGGAAAAGCTGACCGGAGGGAGTGACCAGGGTGCGTATGTCATTGGCGAGAGTGCCTGTTGATATCGCTTCCAGCACCCCATGCTGAAGCTCGTTCGGCAGCCCTTTGGCAAGGACGGTCAGGATGCGCGAAGAGGTCAACGCACCATACCTCTTAGAGTTGCGCCTGACATTGTGAATCAGCTTTGCCTTAACTTCTGCGATCTGTTCGGTCATACCCGTCGGACGGAAACTCTTTGTGGACGCTCTGTGGCTGTGTTCGGAGTGGAATCCCTCGTGCATTGTCAGTTGTACCTCTCACGGTGAGTATTAGCCAAACCTAATCGTCACAATAGTAAACCAGATTTCAGTTGTGTAAACAGTCTGCGGAATTTTTTTCTGAGTCCCACCCCACAGAGCGGGATCTCCTCTAGGGTGCCATTACTGTTGCATGGCACCGCTTCATCCTGTTAAACTGCCGCGAAAACGCCCGCCTCGGCGGAGCCTTCCGGCGGTCCCATGCCTCGTAATACTCTCCTCAATATCGTCTTTTTGGTCCTGTTATCGGCTGTTTCCGCCTTCGGCGGACCTGTCGAGGAATGCCAGGAGTTCGCCGCCTATGGCGTTCCCGGGCAAAGCGGCGATATTCTCTGCCGCAAAGGCTACCTGCTGAGCCACGATGCCCTGAAAAAGACGCCAGTATGGGTCGTCGAGAGGATGACCAGGGAGCGGCTGAAGGCGAAGCTCAAGCGCGCCAACAACTTCCGTCCCGATGCCGATCTTCCCAAGGGGGAGCGCGCGGAACTCTCCGACTACAGGGGCTCTGGCTATGACCGGGGGCACATGGCGCCCGCCGCGGACATGGCGTGGGATGAACAGGCCATGTCGGAGAGTTTCTACCTCTCCAACATGGTGCCGCAGGCCGGCGAGGGGATGAACCGCGGCATATGGGCCGACCTGGAAGGGAAGGTGCGCAAGTGGGTGGAGAAGCGGGGAGAACTCTACATCTACAGCGGGCCGGTCTACAGCGGGGCCTTGAAGACCATCGGCCGCAACCATGTCGCGGTGCCGTCCGCGCTGTACAAGGTGATCCTCGATCCGGCCCGGCACGAGGCGCTCGCCCTGATCATGCCCAATGAAGCGTTGGACACCCGGGACATGCCGAAGTACCTGGTCCCGGTGCGCGAGGTGGAGAGGCAGACGGGGCTCGACTTCTTTTCCGCCCTCCCCAGGGAAGAGCAGGACAGGATCGAGACTCCGGCCCCTGCGGCGCTCTGGCAATAACGTGAACTAGCGCTTCAAGGTTGTGCCGATAAACTCTGCAGCATCCATTTTTAGCCGTACCAGTGAGTCTTCCTCCAGGTACATCATGTGTCCCGACCGGTACCGTTTCACGGAGATGTTCTGGCGCAAATCTCCTCCCAGCCCCAGGTGTGACAGGGTGTAGTCGGTGGCGAAGTGCGGGGTGGCCAGGTCGAACAGGCCGGAGGCCACGAGGACTTTCAGGTAGGGGTTCTTCACCATGGCGTTACGAAGGTTTTCCCCGGTGTCCGCGTAGCTGTTTTTCGCCTCCCAATCCCAACGGCCGATGCCGCCCCCCAGCACGAAATACTCCAGGTCCGACTGGTAGCCAAGCTCCTCCCGCAGGTAAGCGTTCACCGCGCTGGTGAACGGGGGGCGAATGGTCGCTATGGTCGCATCGAACGCCAGGTGTTTGCCTGGCTCGGGGTTCTCCGCGTTGAACCTGCTGTCCATCAAGCCGACGATGCGCCCCTCGCCGCGCAGCAACTCCTTGGCGAAATCCCTGTTGTCTACCCGCAGGTTCCGGTTCTGGACCAGGTTGACGCTGAGCCCTGTGAACCGGGCCAGCTTCTCCGCTATCTCCTTGCGCTCCGCCGCGGTGAGCCGGTCCCCTTTGTTAAGTGCCCAGAGATACTCCGTCGCCGCCCATTGCTCGGCCTGCGCCAGGGTGCGGTCGAGGTCGGCCTGCATTTCGGGTGCGAGCTTGTGGTGATACCAGGCCGTCGCCGTGTAACTTGGCAGGAAAAGCTGGTAGGGGAGTTCATTGCCGTAATCGAAGGAGATGGTCTGCATGTTGAGGACGCTGGAAACCAGGATCAGCCCGTTCAGGGCGACACCGTGCTCCGCCAGGTATTCCGCAAGTCCGGCACTACGGAAAGTCCCGTAGCTCTCGCCCACCAGGAAGACCGGTGCGTCCCAGCGCCCGTTGCGGGTAAGGTAGAGCCGGATGAAGCGCCCCAGGGAATCTATGTCGGCCTGCGCGGCGAAGAATTTCTTGGTGAGGTCGGGTTTGACGGCGCGGCTGTAGCCGGTACCCACGGGATCGACGAACACGAGGTCGGCGACGTCGAGCCAGCTGGAAGCGTTATCGACCAGGTGGAACGGGGGCTGCGGCATGTTGCCGTCGGCAAGCATCTGGACACGCCTTGGCCCGAGCGCCCCCAGGTGCAACCACACGGAAGCGGCGCCGGGACCGCCGTTGAACACGAAGAGCAGGGGACGGGGTTTGGCCGGGGACGGTTGCTGCACCCGGTAGGAAACGTAGAAGATGTCGGCCTCGGTTTCACCGGCGTCATTTTGCACCGGCAGCGTTCCGGCACAAGCCTGGTAGGAGAGCTCTTTACCGCCGATGCGGGCCTTGTGGCTGGTCACCACGGCTCGCTCCGTTGCCGAAGGCTTCGCTTGCGGTTCCTGTTCCGCGGTTTGCGGCTTGCTCGCGGGAACCTGAGGAGCGGCAAACGAAGGGTGGGCTAAGGCAAAGAGCACGGCGGGGACAATCAGTAATGACCTGAACAAAGGGATACCCTCCGGATACGCAGATAACAGGATACGACACAGAGGATACTATCTGAAGGTGCGGGCCAGGTCAAACTCAAGTACAGCTCTGCGATCATGCATGTAAAAAAGCACCCTGCCGGGAGACAAGGTGCTTTCGAAGAACCATGATGAGAATCGGTCAATAGGCGACGTAGGGTCCGGTGCCGAGAACCGATGTCTCGTCTTCGATGCCAAAGGCGACGCTGCGCCCCATGAAGAAGGGGAGTCCCCAATCGAATCCGAAGCCGGATGGCCCGCCGATGTCTCTGAACACCCTGTTGGGGCTGCTCAGCAGGGTGTTGAAATTGGAGATGTTGAAGCTCACGTTGGAAACGGGTGTGCCCGTGGCCCCCACGTTGGTCGCCAGCAAAGACCGGGTCACGGGGGGGCAGTACCAGTCGGTGTTGGGCGACGGGCATACCGGGAGCACGCCCGGGTCGGTATCGGGGAAGAACAGGCCGTTGGAACCGGTATCCGCGAAGCCGTTCGTGGTCACGCCGTTGAAGACGGTGGTGAAGTCCCCGGTGGAGTCAGTTCTCAGGACCACCGGGCCGGAAAGGGTATTGTTGGTGCTGGTGCCGATGCCAAGAACGACCGATCCGTCCAGCGACGGTACCCCGCCGATGGGGACCGACGGCATGCTCACGATCAGCCCGTTATTGTCCACCGGCAACACGGCAACGGGGTTCTGGACCTGGTCGGCCAGAGGGACCGTGGTTCCGACGCAGGTTGCTCCGGTGCAGCTGTAATATACGCCGTTGGCCGCGGTGAAGACGCAGCCAAGGCCGCAATCCTCCTTGAAGACCCCGACACCGAGGATCCCCGCGAAGCCCGAGGAGACCGGGGTGGGATCGGCGTTTGAGCAGGGGAGGGGGAGCGAACCGAAGCTCGAATTTATCACCTGGATCGGGACCGGTACGAACGGCTCATTCCCCAGTTTCACCATGGCCGACTGGATCGGACCCCACAGGGAGCTGCCGTCGGCGAACTGGACGCAACCCGTGAGAGAACCGGCGCCGCTGGCCACCGGCGGCAGGGTCAGGTTGGGAATCGCCTGCTGGAAGACCCGTAATCCATAGCTGCCGGTGTCGAGCAGGATGTCGTTCACCGTCTGGCAGACGGAGAGGTCCGGGGTGCAGATGGTGACGCTGACGCAGGCCTTGTTGAGGTAGCTTCCCGCGGAGCAGAGCGATCCGTTCACGGTCAGGGGCATGACGTTGGCGGCGGGGACGGATGCCGGCGTCGTGGTGAGGTTGGTGGACCCCGTTATCGCTCCCAGCGTCGCCGTTACGGTGGTACTTCCCACAGAAAACGCGGTGGCCGCCCCCCTGGTTCCCGTCGCGTTGCTTATGGTCACTACACCCTGACTGGAGGAACTCCAGGTGACTAGGCTGGTGATATCACGCGTGCTGTTGTCGGAGTAGGTGCCGGTAGCGGTGAACCGCCCGGTCGCGCCGACGGAGAGTGTGGAATTGCCCGGTGTTACCGATATCGACCTCAGGACCGGTCCTTTGTTCCCGCCCCCGCCGCACCCCGCCAATGAGACCAGTACAGCTACCACGATCATGACTGCCGTCAGGTTAACGGATCTCATCGAGGCTCACTCCTTCGGGCAGGAGCCCGGGAAGATAGGCCCGCCCTTGCAGATTGCGCATGTGCCCCCAGGTTTCCACCACCAACCGCTCGGTCGTCACCCGGGCTCCCCTGCGTCCGGACTGGCGCGCGTTCCGCGAAAGTCCTTTACGGTAGTCGTCGTGATAGTTGCCGAGCAGCACCTGCAGGTCCGGGTGAACCAGGCCGTTCCAGGCCACCGCGAACACGACGCCGGAAGGGGCGACGTACTCCCGCACCGTAGTGGCCGTGGCCCCTGACGCGATGGACTGAACGCGGTACCTGGCCCGGTTGGTGGATTTCTGGAGCACACCGGAAAACTTTTTCGTGTCCCTGGCGATGGTGTCGGCCGGTTCACCGAGAGTCGCTTCAGCGACCCCGAACCGGCAGGAGATGACCAGCGCCAAACAGAGCGAGATAAGACAAAGTCGTGGCATCATCGATAGTCCCCTGTGCAGCCCGGAATTTGCTATCCCAAGAAACAGGGTGACATTCTATCAACGATTGAATTTTTTTCTTAACGATTACTAATTTTTTTGGATAAAAGCGGTGGGCGGACCCTGGGCTGGAAATAACTTCGCCGCCGGGAGGTCCCAGGCGGCGAATGGTGTAACGGTGAGCGGTGCGGCTTGAAGGCGAGGAAGATTACTTTTTCCCTTTCTTGCCGAGCTCGGCGGCAACCTCGTCGCTGATGTCTTTGGGTTTCACCTTCTCATCCGTGAAGAGAACCCCTTTTTCCTCGACCACCAACAGGTAGCCGTTAGCCCTGGCGTAGTCACTGGCTGCCTTCTTGATCATGCCTCCGATCTCGTTGGTCAGCTTGTCCTGCAACTTGTTCACCTCCAGCTCGCTGTTGCGTGCAAGCTTCTGGTATTCTTCTACTTTTTTCTGGAACTCTGCCGCCTTGGCGGCGCGTTCCTTCTGGGTCATGGTGGGGAGCTTCGCCTCGATGGCGGCCTTTTGTTTCTCGAGCTGCTTGGTCTTGGCGTCGAGCTTGTTGCGCAGTTGCTCCGACTTCTTCTTTAACGACTCGCTCGCGGCCTTTCCCTCCGGAGATTCAGCGGCTACCTTGGCCATGTCGATGAAAGCGACCTTGATCGTGGCGGAGTTCGCCTCGTCCTTGGCGGGGGGAGCGGGGGCGACTACCGCTGCAGGTGCCAGAGCCGGAGCTGCTGCAGGTGCCGCGGCAGGTGTCGCAGCCGGGGCTGCAACGGGGGCGGCATCCGCTGCGAAGCCGTTCGAGGCGATGAGAGAGGCGAGTGCGGAGCCGATAAGAAGCGTCACAAATCTTGTCATATGATCATCCTTTGTTTGAGTAGTGGTGACTGCGACTGGAGAGCATAAAGCCTTTGTTACGCTTTGGCAATTAAAAGAAATGTGGCGACGGGCAGGGAGGAGTCCGCCGAAGTTTGAAATTTCACGGGAATTCAGCCCCATAAAGGCTGTTGACTCGTATACGCAGTCGCTGTTACCATGCGCTCCACTCAAGAGGAGTCACCAATGACCGATATGCTACAGAAGTTGCAATCCGCGATCTCCGAGGACCCGGACGGGGCAGAGCTGCTGCGCGAGGCATTGCAAGAGATCCGCGAGCTGAGAAAGCAAAGGGATGCCCTGGAGGAGATCCTCATCGTGCTGTCACGCACGGAGCTGCCGTGGGATGAACACGGCAACCCTACCGGGGGGCTGCCGCACTTCAGAGAACGTTACCTTAACGCGGTCCACGAAGCCGCCGACCTGCTCGGGTTGGAACTGCGCAGCACCATCACCAGGACCGAACCCAGAACCTGAGAGCGCCCCCCCGGTATCTTCCCCCACCCCTTACCCTCCCGCAGGGGAGGAGAGCAACAGCGAGCCCCTTTCCCGATAGAAAGGGAACGGGCACGCCGAGTATGGAGCATACATGCCTACCAACATGATGGAATGGGGATTTGTTCTCGTTTTTTTCCTCCTGCCGGGGACTCTCGGTGCCTGGGTCGCCTACACCAAGGGACGCAACCCGCTGCTGTGGTTTCTGCTGAACGGGTTGTTCGCTCCCACGGTGATGATCACCTTTTTTCAACGCCCGCTCCGCACGGTAGAGGGGCATTACCGGCAATGCCCAAAGTGCGGCGAGTTCAGCAAATGGCGCGAGACTTCATGCAGGTTTTGCGGCACCGGGCTTAGCTGAGGGGCCCCATGTTATTCCGCAAGCAGCCTGATTTCGGGAAGCTTCTGCGTGAACTGGGCGCATTCAGCCGCAGGGACGTGACCCAGGGGGTGAAGCTGGCGACCTACAAGAAGTCAGCCCACTCCCTGTTGAAAAAAGATCCAGCTTCCGCTCATGTCCTGCTCGGGCTGGTCGCGTGCCTGGAGCACGACATCACGACGATGCACGCCCAGTACCTGAAGGCCATCGAACTGTCCGAGTCCCACCTCTTTCTGATGTACTACGCCTTTGCCCTGGAAAAATCCTGCCTCTGGAACGACTCCGCGAAGTACACCCTGCTCGCGCTGGATCGCGCCCCCCAGGAATCGAAGTTACTGAACGCCGCCATTGGCATCACGCCGTTGACTGGAAGATTCTCGCTGCTGAAGAAACTTTTGGCCCAGTGGCAGGAGAGCCACGAGGGAGTGCGCCACCCGCGGCAGGGGGATTATGAGGCGGTGAGCGAAGCCCTGGCCAAACACGGGCTGGCGGAGCAGGACCTGAAGGGCGTCCTTGCCGCCATCGGCACGGCCTTTTCCGAGACGGATGCCATACTGCTGCAGTACCGTTACGAGATTGTGCGCGGCAAGGACGCCTCGTTCATCCACTACAGTTTCGTGCTCCCGGACAGCCTGGTCGCCTCCTACTACGAGGATCTCATCGCGGACAAGCTGGCTGCCACGGCCTGCCATCCCCGTGTTTTCGACGCGTTCTCCTTTTCGGTGGAGAACGGCACCGTCTATGAGCTGTACGACTGGATGGAGCGGGAGCTCGCCTCCAGCGCCGACACCATCAAGGTGCCGGACCCGGATAAGATGAAGCTGATCGAGGAGTTGATCAGGGGCGTGGAGGTCTGACCATGGTGAGTAACGAGTCGCGCATCCGCTTTCATGCCGCCTTCGAACAGGTGCTGGACGAACTGATCGCCGTGGTGGCCAAGGAGAAGGAGAGGAATCCGCAGACATATAAGAACTCGCCCCAGGCGAAGCTCCTGGCGCGCGTGTACCGGGCGATAAAGGACGAGATACCCGCAGACCCGCAGCACGCCTCGTACTACCAGGGAGAGGCGGAGGGACATGCCTACCGTCAATGGCGCAGGGCGAAGCCAACCTGCGAGCACCGGCTTTTTTTCAAGTGGGACAAGGAGACCAATGCCATCATCTATGCCTGGCTGAACAGCGAGGTGAGCCTGGTGAAATACAAGAGCCACATGGACGCCTACCGGGCGTTCAGGGGGAAGCAAAGGTGACACGGGGGAATCGCGGGGGGGGAGCTGTAGGGGCGAATAATCATTCGCCCTGCCTTTGAATGGCGAGGGCCGCGCAATAACCTGCGGGGACCGGCAGGTCGGTGATAGCCCACCGCTTCACCTCTTCCGGCCCGACCCAGTGGGCCAAAAGGGCAGGCGGCTCACCCGGTGCAAGCGACACGTCGAACGCGGTCGATGGGAGGGAAAAACCCGTCCCCATCCCCTTCAGGTATGCTTCCTTCCTGGTCCAGCAACGGTAGAACGCGTCGAGTTGCAGTTCCGGGTCCAGCCCGAACAGCTCCTCGCGCTCCCGCAAAGAAAAATAGCGCTCCGCCATGGGGCGAAACGCCAGGTCCTGCCGTACTTCTTCCAGGTCGACTCCTATCTCCGCGCCGTAACAGACCGCGACCAGCAACTGCCCTCCGGAATGCGAAACATTGAAGTGCAACCCGCCGGTTCCCCGGTGTGACGAGAGATACGGCTTCCCGAACACCCCCTCCAGGAACTCGATCCTTCCAGGTTCCCCGCCGGTAAGCCCGGCCAGGATCTCCCGTACCAGCCCCCGCCCGACCAGGAATTCCTCCCGCTTGCCGGGATCGAGCAGCCTCGCTCCACGTCTCAGCTCGGCGTCGTTCAAATAGCCGGTCAGACGCACCTTCTCGTGTTCCGGGCGCAGCAGCGGTTCGAGCCGGAACTGCGCGTGCACCGCCTCGAGTCCGGCAACCGCAATCAAGCCCCTGCCTCGAACGACGCGCGCAGAAGCCTTAACCCTTCCTGTATGGAGATGCGGGGGAAATAGCCGAGATCCCTGCGCGCCGCGGAGATGTCGAACCAGTGGGAGGTGGCGAGTTCCTTTGCGACGAAGCGGGTCATGGGCGGCTCCCCGCGAAGCCTGAGCGATCTCCAGGCGATTTCACAGGCGATCCCTGCGGCGTAGGCCACTCCGGCGGGGATGGTGCGGGTGACGGGGGGGACGCCGGCGGCTTCCAGGATGGCGTTCACCATGTCCCACAGAGGAACGGGTTCGCCATTGGAGATGAAGTAGGCCTTCCCCGCCAGCGGGGCTTCCGGCGCGAGGCGGTCCGCCGCGTTCAGGTGCGCCTCGGCGGCGTTTTCCACGAAAACGGTGTCAACGAGGCAGGCGCGCGTGCCGATGCGCCTCAAGGCGCCGGCGCGCCCCTTGGCTACTATGCGCGGCACCAGGTGGTTGTCGCCCGGTCCCCAGATAAGGTGCGGCCGCAGCGATACGGTAGACAGCGTGCGCGAGTTGGCGGCGAGGACGGACTTTTCGGCCAGCGCCTTGGTGTGCGGGTAATGCGCCTCGAAGTGGGCGGGGTAGGGGAGCGACTCGTCACCTCCCTCTACGTCGGAGCCGTCGAAGACCACGCTGGGCGACCCGGTGTGGACCAGCCGGGCGATGCCGAGGATGCGGCAGGCCGATACGACGTTCTCGGTCCCCACCACGTTGGCCAGGTAGTACTCCTGGAAATCGCCCCAGATCCCGGCCTTTGCCGCGACGTGGAAGACGACGTCACACCCCTTCGCCGCCTCGACCACCGCGTTCAAGTCGGAGAGGTCGCCGCGGCGCTGCTCGACCCCCAAAGCGGCAAGTCCGGGATACTCGCCACGCGAGAAGCTGACCACCTGGTCACCGCGGGCGCGCAGTTGCCGCACAATGGCCGACCCCAGAAAGCCGCCCCCTCCGGTGACTAGCGCGCGCATTTCAGGCTCTCCGCGGCCCATACCGCCAGCTTTTCCCTGAAGATCTTCGCGTTGTGGCGGATGTCCACCGGGAAGGCGGGATGGAACAGGAATGTCTCGATGGCCCGGGTGTGGATGTGCTCCTCCGCCAGCGATTTCAGCTCGGTACGGATCTGCTCCTGGTCGGCCTTGACGTTCTTCTCGAGCTCGATGCAGATCACGGGTGTCAGCGCCCCCGGCTCGCCTACGCCGACGAGGGCGGAGCGGAACACGGCGGGATGGGTGTTGAACACCGCCTCGCAGGGGATGGTGTAGAGAGGACCGGCCTCGGGTTCCACGCGGTGCGACTTGCGGCCGCAGAACCAGACGCGCCCTTCTTCGTCCATGCCGCCCAGGTCCCCCATCCGGTGGAAGAAGGAGCCCGTCGCCGGGTCGATGATCTTGGAGAGGTGGTCGGATTCCGGGCGGTTGTAGTAGCCGCGGGTCACCTGCTCTCCCTGCACCACGATCTCGCCGATCTTGCCGGCGGGGACACGCAGCGAATCCTCCCATCCGCAGATCGGGTTGTCGGTGATCTGGACGATCTCCAGGCGAATCCCCTCTACCGGGCGGCCGACGCAGACCCCGCCGCCGGAATCGGTTATCTTGCGGGTCTCCTGCAGGATCTCGGTGCTGCCGATGGAGCAGACCGGTAGCGCCTCGGTGGCGCCGTATGGGGTGAATACCTGGACGCCCGGGTTCAGGAGGGTGGTGAATCGCTCCAGCACCGAGGCCGGGACCGGCGCGCCTGCCGAGATGGCCCGGCGCAGCGTCGGCAGCTTCACGCCGTGCTCCACCCCGTAGCGTCCCACCCGGTTGATGAGCGCGGGAGAGCCGAACATGGTGGTCACGCCGTACTCGTTGATCGGCCCCACGATCTTGCGGGGATCGACCGAGCCGGGACGGGTGAAGTCCATTTCCGGGATCACGGCGGTCATGCCGAGTGCCGGCGCGAACAGCGCGAAAAGCGGGAAGGTGGGGAGATCGATCTCACCCGGCTCGATGCCGTAGACCACCTTGAGCGCCTTTACCTGCGCGGAGAAGTTGCCGTGGCTGTAGATGGCGCCCTTGGGGATCCCGGTGCTGCCGCTGGTGAAGAGGATGGCGGCGACGTCGTCCTTCTGGGTAGGGGCAAGGGTGAAGGGGGATTCGTCCTGCTGCTCGGCGATGATCTTCGCCAGCGTGGTCCCCTCCCAGAACAGGCGCGGCCCCACCGTGACGCAGGTGCGGATGGTCTCCTTGCCCCAGCCGAAGAGCTTGCGCGCGACGTGCGCTTTCGGGATGCCGATGAAGGCGTGCGGCTCCGCCTCGGAGAAGCACTGCTTCAGGTTCTTGATTCCCAGCCCCGGGTCGATGAGCACCGGCACCGCGCCGATCTTGAAGAGGGCGAAGGTGAGGGCGAAGAATTCCGGGCTCGGCGTCACCATGAGCACCGTGCGCACGCCGCTGCGGATGCCGTTGGCGATCAGCCCACGCGCGATCCGGTCGCTCAGGCGGTTCAGTTCGGAGAAGGTGAGGCTCCGCTTCCCCTTGGGGAAGATGATCGCCCTGGTCTCCGGCTGGCGCCTGGCCATTTCCGGCAGGTGCGCTGCTATGTTGACGAAGTCGGTCTGGGACATGTCTTAGGCGATCTCCCGGGTTCCGGTCTGCTGCAGGAATTGGGCGATGAGCGGCACCACCTCGTCTTTCATGTCTTCGAGGATATAGTGCCCGGCGTCGGCGTAGCTCTTCACCTGTGCCTTCGGGAAGCGCCGCTTCCATTCAGCCAGGAAGGTGGTGTCGAACACGAAGTCGAGTTCCCCCCAGAAGATGGCCATGGGGAGGTCGCGGAAACGCTCCAACCCGGCGGCGATATCGCTCACCAGGTCGTAGGTGCGATCACCGGGCCCCAGCGGGATATCCTGCACGAAGCGCAGCGTGGCGATCCGGTTCCGCCACGAATCGTAGGGGGCGCGGTAGGCCTGCATGAGCTCCCGCGGCATGGGGTTCTTTTTGCAGCCGACGATGGAGGCGCCGACACTGAAGGCGTTGAACCCGCGCACCAGCAGGGTGCCGAGCAGCGTATCGCGGCAGATCTTCAGCCCCAGCGGGAAGGTCTTCTCCTTGGGGAGATGGAACGCGGCGGTGTTGAGGACGACGATGCGGGCGATCCGCTCGGGGTGGCGGCTCGCGTACCCCATGCCGATCATCCCACCCCAGTCGTGCACGACCAGGGTGATCTTCTCGTCGAGGTCGAGGGAGTCGATCAGGCGCTCCAGGTCGTCGATGCGGCGGGAGAGGGTGTAGTCGTAGCGGTCGTCGCCCGGCTTCTCCGAGAAACCGCAGCCGATGTGGTCCGGCACTATGCAGCGGTAGTTGCCGCGCAGCGCCAGCACCAGGTTCCGGTAATAGAAGGACCAGGAGGGATTGCCGTGCACCATGACCACAGGGGCGCCCGCACCCTCGTCGAGGTAATGGTAGGAGAGGCCGTCGAGGTCGAGGGTGCGGCCGGTGAAGGGGTAATATTTTTTCACGGCGTCTCTCACCAGTCCACTCCCAGCATCAGGCAGTTGAGCCCGCTCCCGATTCCCAGCAGGGCGACCCGGTCGCCGGCGGAAAGCACCTCGCGCTCGTCGGCGAGTGCGGCGGTCAGCGGCAGGGACACCGTCCCCATGTTGCCCAGGAACTCGTAGCTGGTGAAATCCTTTTGAAGCGAAATGCCGAGGGTTTTCAGGATGGCGCTCTGGTGCGCGCTCCCCACCTGGTGGCAGATGACGCGATCCACGTCGGTTTCCCTCCATCCCACCTCGGGGAGGAATTCCTCCCAGGTGCGGCGCCCCAGCTCCACGCCGAAATTCATGACGCTCACCGCGTCGGTGCTCATGGACTGCTCGTAGCCACCCTTGCCGTCAGGGGTGATGCCCCACAGGCACAGGCCGTGGTGTTCCGGCGCCGCCTGGGCGATGCCGCCGCGCAGCCGCCTGCGGCCGGACTTGGAGAAGGAACCGTCGGTAAGGAGCACCGCGACCGCGCCCGAGCCGCCGGTGAGGGTGGCCAGAGAACTCGCGAAGTTCTCCATGCTGCGGTCCTCCAGCATCTTGGCGATCATGACGTCGTTGATGTCGCGCGCGCTTTCGCAGGAGACCACTAGGCCCGCCCGGATCTGCCCCAGTTCGATGCGGTTCGCCACCTCAAGGATGCCGTTCAGAACGCCGAGGCAGGCGTTGGACAGGTCGTAGACAGCGGCGTTGCCCGAAACGCCCAGCCCCGCGGCGACGCGGCAGGCGGTGGCCGGTTCGAAGCGTTCGCGGCAGACGCCGGTGTAGAGCAGGGCGCCGATCTCATTGGGGGAGATGCCGGCCGTTGCCAGCGCCTTCTTCCCGGCGGCAATGGCACCCTTGGAGAGCTGGAATCCCGGCTCCCACCAGCGCCGCTCGCGGATGCCGGTCAGCGCCTGCAGCTGTCCCGGGGTGAAATGCAGCGACTTGTAAAGCGGCTCCAGCCGCGCCTCGAGCTCGTCCGAGGTTACCACCACCGGAGCCAGCTCATAACCGAAAGACTCGATATATACCTTGGAATACTTCATCAATCACCTTAAGAAACGGAAGCTGAAAAACTAAAAAGCATGACCGCTGAGGACACGGAGTCCGCAGAGGGCACAGAAAAAAAATGATGTCAAACCGCCTGCTGCATCTTCCCCTGCACCGTCCATCCCCTATCCCTCTGGGAGAGGGTGCCCGCAGGGCGGGTGAGGGCGGCGCCACGGAGGGAGATGGTCGCCATGTAACGCCCTCACCCCAACCCTCTCCCGGGGGGAGAGGGAGTGTGGAGTGGAGGGAACATTCAACATTCAACATTGACTATTGAACATTGAACGGGGAGTCAGCCTCTCTCCACCTGCACGGTGAAGTCGTTCATCTGGTAGATCGCCCGGCCGTCCACGTAGAGGAAGCCCGCGGCGGTCAGGATGCGGTTGGTGTCGTCCACAGCGGTGACCCAGGCGACTACCGTGACCTCCTTGTTGGCCGGCACCACCTGTCCGCGATAGAGCCAGCGGTGCTTGCGCTCCAGGGCAACGGCAGCGACGGTATCACCCTCACTCCAGCCCCAGCGCTCCACCGCCGCGAACTTCATCAACTGCAGGAAGGACTCCAGCCCGAGCGACCCCGGCGTGACCGGATCCTGGTAGAAGTGCGCCTTGAAATACCAGTCCTCGGCGACTACCGTCTTGGTCCCCCTCAGGTAGCCCAGCCCGGCCGGGCCGCCGTCAGCGACATACAGATCGATCCGGTCGATCATCCGCAGCATCTTGTCCGGGAAGGGATGCTGCTCGGGGTAGGGGAGGGAACGGCCGCGCCCGGCTTCCTCGGCGCTCGGGATGTACGGAACAGCCTCCCTGATCCCCACCTGGTTGGCCAGCGCCTCCTTGGCGAAGAAACCGAACATGGTCTCGCCTTCGTACAGCACGCCGTGGCGGTCGGCCACCGAGAAGTCGAACTCCTGGATGATCATCCCGCCGCTGGTGGCGGCCTTGGTGAGGGTCGCCGTAGCGGTCAGCGTGCCGCTTTGCGGCGTGACCGGGCGGTGCTGGACTGCCGTCCCCCCCAGGTTCCGGAAGGAGATGTCGGTCGGGCTGGTGAGGGCGGAGCCGACGTATGCCGCGAGCCAGCCGCAGGGCTGCAGCGCCGCTTCCAGGAGTACCGCGAAGGGCATGCGCGGCTGGCGGTCGGCGGCAAAATACCACTCGTCCACCGGGATGTCGTACTGGGCCTCGGCCATCGCGCCCGGCACCATCTGCCACGGCTCACCCCTGAGGCCGGTGACACGGTCCATGAACTGGAACGGTGGGCCGGGGAGGCGAGCGATCTTCCTCTCGCTGTCGAACACCTTGTAAAGCTCCCCGAAACCTTCGGAGGGGTTGCCGTTGCTGTAAGCCAGGATCTGCTTCTTCGTGTAGAGCGCAGGCTTCTGATCGTAGGCGGGCACCGGCGCCGGCGCAGGGATGAAGTTGTTCGGCTCCGGGGTGTTGTGCCGCCACAGCTGAAGCAGCGCTTCACGGGTAGTACCGGTCAGGCGGGCCGACATGTTGGTGATTTCCACGATGGGCTTGCCGTCGGCGTACATCAGGGCGTCGACGATGGCGTACGGTTCGGGGCGGTAGCCAAGCTCGCGCACCGTCACCTCGTAGGTCACCACCTTGGTGGTTTCCAGGACCTGTCCGCGACAGCAGAGCTGGCTTGCGACGCCGGGGACCGGCTGCCATGCGGCCGCATTGGACTCCGCCACCCAGCCCAGGCGCAGCAGGAAGATGCGCAGCGTGTGCATGCAGCACTCGTACATGAGCGTGCCGGGCATGACGCGGTCATCCACGAAGTGGCAGGTGATGAACCAGTCGTCCGGGTGGATGTCCGCTTCGGCGCGGATGAAGCCCAGGCCGCAGCGCCCGCCGTCGGGGACCAGTTCCATGACCCGGTGCACCAGTTCCATCCTGCCGCCGGGGATGGTGAGCGGGCGTTGGACCTCAAGCCCCGAGAAGAGCGGACCGAAGCATCCGGCCAGGTCCCCGCGGCGCAGGGCGCCCAGGTGCCGCGCGTCGTAGGAGGCGGGCTGCATGGGAACCAGGTATTTCCAGTCCGCCGGGAGCTTGCCGGTGCGCGGACGCAGGTCTATGGCGCCGCGTACGATCCCCTTGCCGGCATCCAGCTCTTCCTGTGAGAAGAAGCCGGCGCAGCCGTTGCGCATGGACAGAAGCGGCTCGCCGTTCACGGTGGCCTCGAAATGGAAGCGGAACAGGTAGGTTTCGCCCTGCCTGAAGAAGCGCTCGATGCGGATGTCGTAGTTGATGGTCTCGCCGGGAGCGGGAAGCTCGCGGTGGAAGGTCACCACGGCGTCCAGGAGCCGGTACACGGCCAGTCCCTTGGTGATGAAGTCGATACCGAGGTAGCCGGAGAGGAACAGGTCGGCCTGGCCGGCCTCGACCGCGATGCAGGTCGGGATGCGCCCGCCGTCCAGGTACCATGCGCCGGGATGGACGTCGTGCTGGGTGACCACCCGGCCGCTGGTCATCGATTTCGGCTCGCCCTCGAGCGCCACGATCCGGTGTACGAGCTGTAACGGCACGTCCGGCAGCCTCACCCGGGTGGGGTAGGTGTCAGCCTCTGCGAACGCGGGGCCGAGCATCTTCGCCACCGAGCCGATGGCGAACTCCAGGCACATGTCGTAGTCATAGAGCGCCGGGAGCGCCCCGGGGTAGGGCGCGGCCGGAACCGGAGCCTCTACGGGAGTGGTCATCGCGGCAGGTGCAGGTGCGGACATGGCGGCTGCGCAGGTGGCGGCAGCCCCACCAAGGACATCCTGCTCGACCGGAACCCCGGCGGCAAGCATCTGCTGCTGGATGGAGATCTGCAGCGCCAGGGCGTCCGCGATGGAGCGGCTCAGGTCGTTAGCGACGCGCAGGTAGGTGTCATGGGCCTGCTGGCGGGCCTGCTGCGCCTGGGCGAACTCGCGCAGCAGCGGCTGGACGGCAGCCTCGGGGGCGGGCACGTGCACGATCGCGCCTGGTGCCGGGGGAGCCTGAGACGGTGCCACGACTGTCTCCGCGGTGTTCGCTTTGGGTGCCATAAATGCGGGGGGCGCGCTGTTGAATTGAGCCATATCTTCTTTAGCTGCCGCATTTTTTTCCGGCGTACTTACCGGGATACCTGCGGACCGGATTACCGGCGCGACACCGGGGGCGGCAGCGGGTTGGACCGGACGGACGGCTGCCGCCGCAGGCTGGACGGGCGCAGCCGGGGCACCTGCCGCAACCGCGGCCGCGGGTGCAGAGGGCTCCTGCCGGTCAGTGGGGAGGCCCGGGGCGAACGGAGCGCCACCGGTGGTGAAGCGAAGCCCCTTCGGCTCGCTGACGATCACCGACGGCTGCACGAGCTCCGGTGCCGCGTGAAAGAGCGGCTCCAGGTCAACCGGGACCCGCTCGGCGGTAAGCTGGGCCAGCAGGCGCAACACCGCGGAGTTGGCATCGGTGCCCGGCTGGCAGACGGAACGGGCCACGTGGGGACGATTGTTGAGGATGCGGCCGATCATGCGGCTGCAGGAAGCGCCGGGCCCCATCTCGATGAAGTAGCGGATACCTTCGTCGTAGGCGGCTTCGATCACCTTCGGGTAATCGATCCCCTCGACCGCCTGGGCCAGGATCGATTCGGCCGCGCTGCGGCGGTTCACCTGGTAGGCGCTCCCCGCGGCGCCGCTGTAGAAGGTGACCCCGGCGGGCGGAGTGGTGTTGAATACGTGCAGGTCGCGGTAGGCGTTCGCCACCTGGCGCGCCACTTCGCAATGCACGGTGGTCACGCCCTGCAGCGGGAAGAAGCGGCAGTCCAGCATGGCGACCAGGTGCTTCACCCACTTCACGTCGCCGCCGATGACGCACTCGTCCGGCGTGTTGACGATGAGGAGGTAGACCCGGCTGGTCTTTTTGAGCGCGCGGCGCACCTCGCGGGCCGGGGCGTCGACCACGCCGATGCTCCAGTTGATCTCTTTCCCCTCGGGCTCGCCCCAAGCCTCGCGCGCCGCGCGGCATTCACCGGCGAGATCGCGGGTGAACAGAGTGGAAGCCTTCATGCGGGTCAGCATGAGGTCGCGCTCCGTCCAGGTGCGGGTGGCGAAGAGACCGGCGGATTCGCCCAGGCTGTAGCTGATGACGGCGCTCGGATTGATGCCGAAACGCTGCACCACGTCGGTGACCGCACAGCCGGTCGCCACCTGCCCGAAGATCACGGCGAGATGGTTCTCGTGCACGCTGTCGATGGGCGCGCCGTTCCAGAAATGCTCCGGCTGGAACTGTTCGCGCAGGTAGAGGTTCTCCGCATCCTGGCGGCGGTATACCTCGGGCCAGCGGGCGGAGAGCTCCATCCCCATGCCGGCGAAATGATTGCCGGAGCCGGGATATACGAAGCCGATTTTGCCGCTTTTGCCGATGGGTTTGGCGTTGAAGAAGAGGCGGTCGCGCTGGGACGGATGCAGCACGGCCTCGGCGTACGCCGCGTCGGAGCGCAGGATCCGCTCTCCCTGCAGGCAGAGCGAGGCGAGCTCGTCGGCGCTGCGTGCCACCAAAGAGACCGCGAGCGGCGCGCCGGAGGCGCTGCTTTCCTTGCAAACGCGCCGTGAGAGGAGGGCCATTTCCGGTGCCGGCTTTCTTTCCGCCGTTTCCCGAAGCTGCTGCACCCCTTCGGCAAGCTCCTGGCGGTTCGTTCCGGTGATGCAGAACAGGAACTCGTCCCAGCCGCCCAGCGGCGCCACCTGCTCGACGGACGCCCGCCCGGACACCTTGTCATACCCCTGCAGCACCACGTGGCTCACGCTGCCGTCCACGCCGAAGACGCTGACACCGGCCTGGCGTGCGCCTTCGCTGCGATTTCTCAGCCAGTAACGCGATCCTGCCGGGAGGAAGAGGGCGCCGTTGCCGGAGAGCTGCGCCACGGGACGCTCGCCGGTGCGTGCACCCGGGATGATCTCCTGGTACAGCGCAAGGCAGCCGCGTACCAGCGAGGCGAGGCCCGAGGCGGCGCCGGTGTGTCCGATATCACCCTTTACGCTGGCAACGGCCACGCGCCTTGGGTGGGCGGTCGGCCCCGGCTCGTCGAAGAACTCGGTCAATGCGGCGGCTTCCATCCGGTCCTCGGCCGCGTTGCCGCTGCCGTGGGCCTCCAGAAGACCGATGCTGGCTGGAGCGACCTCGGCCTCGCCGTAGGCCCGCTCCAGCGCGTGACGGTAGGCGGGGACGCCGGGAAGCATGACATCGCCGCTTGCGCTGCCGATGCCGCCGATAACGGCGTAGATCCGGTCTCCGTCGCGCTCCGCGTCTTCCAGCCGCTTCAGGATGACCGTTGCGGCACCCTCGCCGATGACGGTGCCGTCGGCGGACTGGTCGAAGGGGGTGACGCTGCCGAACCCGGAGTAGGGGCGGTTCAGGTGCTGGCCGATGGCGGCCCTCAAATCGCCGGCGAGATCCACGGCGCCGACGATGGCGCGATCGATCTCGTCTGACTGCAACTGGCGCACGGCGGTTTCCAGGGCGCGCAGGCCGGAGCTCTCCTCGCTGGACATGGTGAAGCTGGGGCCGCCGCAGCGGAATTCACGGGCTACCCGGCTCGCGACCACGCTTCCCAGGGCGCCCATGGTGCGGTTCGCGGTGAGGGGCGGGCCGGCGTGATCACGCAGTTGCGCGATCCATTGCTCCAGTTCCTCCGGGGAGAGCTGCAGGCCGAGCTGGCGCGCCCATGCCTCCGCTTTTTCAGTGATGGTCCAGCGGAAGGCGAAGTTGGTGCTGTTCAAGTCGAGGGCGATGCCGACGAAGACGCCTGCGCGCAGGTTGTCGCCCCGGTCCGCTCCGGCGTCCTTCATGGCGGCTGCGGCCGACTGCAGCATCAATAGCTGCTGCGGCAGCATCTCCTCCAGCTCCTTCGGCGGGATGCGGAACTGGTCGGTCGGCTGGGCGAACTGGTCCAGGTAGTAACCGGCGAAGGGTGTCTCCTTCAGCTTTTCCTTGTCAAACCAGGCGCTTTTTTCGGCGCCCCACCAGTCCTTGGGGAGGGAGG
The DNA here is from genome assembly GCF_019063845.1 of Geomonas subterranea. Taxonomy (NCBI): domain Bacteria; kingdom Pseudomonadati; phylum Thermodesulfobacteriota; class Desulfuromonadia; order Geobacterales; family Geobacteraceae; genus Geomonas; species Geomonas subterranea. Next base: position 1,310,686 of record NZ_CP077683.1, on the reverse strand, counting down.
TCTTGGCCCCCGCGTCGCCTCCAAGCACCCGGGACTGGAAGGACTTCAGGTCCTGCCATGTCCCGAAGCGGGCGTCGAGACCGACCACCGCAACGGGACCTCCCTTTTTCGGGGGGGCGGCGACGGCGGCAGCTGCCCCCTGCGGCAGCCATTCCTCTACCAGCAGGTGCGCGTTGATACCGCCGAAACCGAAGGCGGACACGGCGGCGCGGCGGGGTACACCTTCGGCGCGCCGCTGCCACCGGGTCGCGCCCTTCAGGACGCGGAAGGGGCTCTCCTCCAGGTGGAAGTTTTCCGGCGCCTTGGTGAAGTTGGCGGTAGGGGGCAACGTCTCCTCGGCCATGGCCAGGAGCACCTTGGTGAGCGCGGCGGAGCCGGCGGCGGTCAAAAGGTGACCGATGTTGGACTTGACCGAGCCGATCACGCACCCCGTGCCGGAGGCGTCCCCCCAAAGTTCGCGGAGGCTCCCGACTTCCGTGGCGTCACCGACCGGGGTGCCGGTGGCGTGGCACTCGATGAGATCCACGTCCTGCGGCGACCAGCCGGCCTTGGCGTAGGCTGCACGCATGGCGCGCAACTGCCCATCGGCCATGGGAGCCAGGAGGCTTCCACCGACGTCGTTGGAAAGCCCGATCCCCTTGATGACGCCGTAGATCCGGTCCCCCTGCGCGATGGCGTCCTCGAGCCGCTTGAGCACGAAGATGCCGGCGCCTTCACCCACGACGAGGCCGTCGCCGGAGGCGTCGAAGGGGGCGCAGATGCCGCGCCGCGACAGGGCGCGCAGCTGGGCGAAGCCCATCTGGGTGTAGAGGGGATCGGGGCGGGACAGCCCCCCGGTGAGCATGGCGTCGGCGCGGCCGGAGATGAGCTCGTCACAGGCGAGCTTGATGGCGTAGAGCGAGGAGGCGCAGGCGGCGTCCAGGGTGCCGCAGCCGCCGCCAAGGCCCAGTGCTGCGGCCAGGAATCCGGCGGGAAGCCCGGCCACGTAACGGTTCAGCGGGTTCGGGATGGGATCGGTGCCGGCGTGCCCGAGGAGCTTTTCCTCGAAGGTCCGCCCCAGGAGGGCGCGGGAGAGTTGGGCGGATTTCTCGCTCGGAAGCGCCAGGTTGCCGATGATGACGCCGACGCGGGAGCGGTCGAGCTTCGCCGTAACCGCGCTGTCGAACGCCCGCTTGCCTGCGTGCAGCAAAAGGTGGAAGGCGGGGTCCAGCCCCTCGGCGAGTTTCGGGTCGATGTGCAGGCCGGAAAGCCCGGACGGCGCGGGGACGGCGTCGATGAAGCAGCCGCGTTTGGAGTAGACGTGGTCGGGCTTCCCCGCCTCGGGATCGAAGGCGGCGTCGGCCGGAAGGGCCCAGCGCCCCGCCGGGACCTCGCGCGCCGCGCTCTTGCCGTTACGGATGTTTTCCCAGAAAGTTGTCAGTTCCGGCGCGTCGGGAAAGATCCCGCCCATGCCGACGATTGCCACGGAAGGCGACTGCTGCTTCATGCCTATGCCGCCCCCACAACCGTTACGGTCCTAAGCTTGTTGCGCTGGAAGGCCTGTTTCAGGGACGGGTCGATCACGCACTCGTACCCTTCGAGGCGCGCCACCAGTTTGCCGCTGCTGCGGTCGAGGAACTCCATGTCGGCGCTGGCGCCGTGCTTGCTCTCGGAGGTGACGCGGATGACCACCTGGACACCCTCGCGGGGGAAGGTTTCCTGGAACTGGCGGTAGCGTGCCGCGAAGCAGGGGAGCGAACCGGCGCCGAAACGCTCGAAACTCCAGAGGATCATCATCTGGAAGGCGCTGTCGAGGACCAGCGGGTCGGTGAGCCAGGAGCTTCTCAAGGGGCGCCGGATCCATTTTCCGGGTGCCGGGGCGCCCTTCACGGAGGCCGCGATCCCCTTGGCGGAACAGCCGTCCACCTGCTCGATGCCGTGCAGGTCCGGGCCGTGGAACAGGCGCTCGTTGTTGTAGATCACCCCGTCGTGCGGCACGTACGGTGTGCTGGGGATCTCCTTGATGGAACGGATCCCCTCGGGATGCTTGGTGGCCAGAACGATTTCGGCACGGGCGTGCAGGATGGTCTTGCCGTTCACGCCCGGGCTGGAGAGCTCGACCGGAACCAGCCAGAACGATTCACGTTTTTCGGCGCGCCCCGCCATCACGTTGACCGTGAAGGGGGTGTTGTCCTCGAAGACGACCCCCTTGCAGATGCGCAGGTCGTTGAAGCCGTGGAAGCGGAAACCGGGGTTGCCGTGCAGCGCGCCATGGGCGAGCCACTCGACGATGACCGCCATGGGGAGCACCGCTTTCCCGTCGAGCACGTGCGAGCGCAGGAAGGGGTATTCCGGCACGGTCAGCGTGAGGGAGAACGCCTCGGAGAGGTTCTGCGGCTTGCCGGTAGCGGGTGCGGCAGCGCCAGCCTGGTCCGGCAGCTGGGCGATGGCCACGATCTCCACCGGTGCGTCGGTCGCGGATATTTCGCGGGCCAGGAACTCGCCCCCTTCGGCGAGGCCGATGACGCCGATCCCCTCGGAGGCGAACACCTTCTTAAGCGCCGGGGTGACCATGCCGCCGTCCCACGGTCCCCAGTTGATGCTTACGCAGCGGCAGCCGGAACGGCGGCGCGCCTCGGCCTGGGCGGTCTTGTTCAGCACCTCGTTGGCCACCGCGTAATCCACCTGTCCCACGCGGCCGAAACGGCCGGTGGAGGAGGAGAAGAGGGCGACGAACTTGAGGTCGTCGTTGCGGGTCGCGTGCAACAGGGCGCGCAGGCCGTGCACCTTGGTGCTGTAGACCTGTTCGAACTGCTCGGGGGTCTTGTCGACGATGAGCCGGTCGGCGAGGACGCCTGCCCCGTGCACGACGCCGCGGATGGCTCCGTGGGCGCGGCGCACTTCGCCGAGCAGGAGTTCCATGGCGCTCTGGTCGCGGATGTCGACCGAGCGGTAGATGGCCTCGGCGCCGGTTGCGGCGATGGCAGCCAGGGTGGCGCGGAGTTCGCGGGCGGCCACCACCGAGCGGTAACGCTCCTCGATCTCGCGGGGATGCAGCTTCCCGGTGGCATTTTGCATGATGGCGCGCTTGATCTCGGCTTCGTCGGTGACGCCGGCAAGCCAGGCGGGCTCGTCCTGCGGCTCGGGACTGCGTCCGAGGAGGACCAGGAAGGGATGGTATTCCTTGGCGAGCGCCAGGGCCGAAACGGCAGTGACGCCGCGTCCGCCACCCGTGATCACCACCACGTCGCCCGGTGCGAGGACCGGGTCGACCGGAGCGGGTGCGGAAGGGAGCAGGGCGGTCTGCAGGCCGAAGCGTCCTTCCGGGGTGAGACCTACTTCCACGGGGCCGCGACGGAGCATCTCGATGGCGACGGCGCCCGCAGCCGCTGCCGGGTGCGGGAATTCGCCCAGGTCGATCGCCTTGCAGACGACATCAGACCATTCGAAGGCAGCGGTCTTGGTAAGGCCGGCCAGGGCGCCGGAGAGCGGATCCTTCAACGTCTTGCCGGAGCCGAAGCCGAATGCCCCGTCCAGGCGGGAAACGGTGATGCAAACGGCGCTCTCGGCGCGTCCGGATTCACCCAGGGCCGCAGCGGCGTTCTTCAGGAGCAGGAAGGCGTTTTCCAGGAAGAGGTCGTCGGTGCCGGCCACCGGCGCGCAGATAACCAGGCCGGAGAGCTTGCCGGCAGGAGCGATCTGCCGGGCCTGGGCCGCGTCGATCTTGCGGACCGAGCAGCCGTGCTCGAGGAGGATCCCGCAGAGCTCGGCTGCGAATGCGGAGCCGTCATCGGTAACCCAGATCTCGCCGTCGTTGGCAAGCGTGATGGCATCGTCGTCATGGTCCTGAAGCAGCACGGGAACGACGGAACTGCGCTGGATGGGATGCGCGGGGCTGGGCGCGGGCGCTGCCGCAGGGAAAGCCGCGGCGGCCACTGTAGGGGCGGCCTCTGTCACGGCAGGGGGCGCGACCTCAGCGGCGGCCGGAGCCGCAGCCTGTGCGGGGGCCGCCAGGAAATTGGCGATATCGCCCAGCGTGCGCAGGGTCCCCAGATGTTCCGGCCCGATGGCGGGGGAGGCGGGGAGCCTCTCCTGCAGGGCGGACAGGATCTCGACCCGTTTGATGGAGTCGATGCCGAGATCGGAATCCATCCCCATGGTCATCTCGAGCATCTCGGCCGGATAGCCGGTCTTGTCGCTGACCACCTCGAGCAGGGCCTGGCTGACGGCGGCGTGATCGAGAGCGGTTGCGGCCGGGGACGCGACCGGGGCAGCGGGCGCGGCAGGAGCGGCAACGGCTGTTACGGCGGGGGCAGGGGTGGAGCCGGAGCCGGAACCGAGGTAGCCGGCGATGTCTCCCAGCGTGCGCAGGGTCCCAAGGTGCTCGGGGCCGATGGTCGGGGACCCCGGGAGGCGCTCCTGCAGCGTGGAGAGGATTTCCACGCGCTTGATCGAGTCGATGCCCAGGTCGGAATCCATACCCATGCCGAGTTCCAGCATTTCCGTGGGATAGCCGGTCTTCTCGCTGACCACATCCAGGAGAGTAGCCGTCACATCGGCGGCATTGCTGCTCGATGCCGCGGAGATGGTGGCCGGAGCGGCGGCGGAAGGCGCGGCGCCTGCGGCAAGGTGACCGGCGATGTCGCCCAGGGTGCGCAGGGTGCCCAGGTGCTCGGGGCCGATGGCGGGCGAGCCTGGGAGGCGCTCCTGCAGCGTGGAAAGGATCTCGACGCGCTTTATGGAGTCGATGCCGAGGTCGGAATCCATCCCCATCTCGAGCTCGAGCATCTCGACCGGATACCCGGTCTTCTCGCTCACCACGGCGAGGAGGGTCTCGGTCACCTGTGCAGCGCCGGCGCCTGCCGTGGGAGCGGCAACGGCGGCAACAGGTGCGACCGCGGCAACGGAAACCGTGCCGGCGGCGAGGTGCCCGGCGATGTCGCCCAGGGTGCGCAGGGTCCCCAAGTGCTCGGGGCCGATGGCGGGCGAGCCCGGGAGGCGCTCCTGCAGCGTGGAGAGGATCTCGACGCGCTTGATGGAATCGATGCCCAGGTCGGAGTCCATCCCCATTTCAAGCTCAAGCATCTCCACGGGGTAACCGGTCTTCTCGCTCACGACGGCGAGGAGGGTTTCGGTGACGTGGGAAGGGGAGTTGGAAGGGGGACAGGCACCTGCGGAGCCAGTCCCCTCGCTGGTGACGGCGCTCTCAGGGGAAGCGGCCGAGGCTGCGCCTGCGGCGAGATGCCCGGCGATATCACCCAGGGTGCGCAGGGTCCCCAGGTGCTCGGGGCCGATGACCGGCGAGCCGGGGAGGCGTTCCTGCAGCGTGGAGAGGATCTCGACCCGCTTGATGGAGTCGATGCCGAGATCGGAATCCATCCCCATGTCGAGTTCAAGCATCTCGATGGGATACCCCGTCTTCTCGGAGATGACGGTCAAAAGGGTCTGCGTGATGTGACCGGCGTCGGGGCCTTTAGCGGCCGGGGGTGCCGGGACTGCGGGCGCGGCCGGAGCCGATGCGACCGGTGCCGGGGCGGCCTTGACCGGAGCCGGAGCAACAGCGGGAGCCGGGGGGGCAACGGGGACCGTGGCGGCGTGGACCGGTGCCGGTGCGACAGGAGCTGCGGCGACAGCAGCCGGTACGCTCTGACGGGCAACCGGAGCGGCAGGCGCGCCCATGATGAGCTGCTGTTGCTGCTCGAGGAGTGCCTGGAAGGTCTTGGCGGCGGCCTCTTGTCCTTCCAGGAAGCGGCGATGCAGCAGTGCCGTATCCTCCTGCATTTTCTGCAGGACGGCCATCCCCTCGCGGGCGAGGCGCAGCGACTCGTTCAGCCCCGCGTGTGCAGCCGGCTGCGCTGCGGGCTGAGGCTGATATCCCGGCGCTGCGGGTGCAGGGTGCTGGTAGGCTGCCTGCGGCGGTACGGCGGCTGCGGCCTGCACCGGGGCGACCGGAGCTGCAGCGGGTGCCGCGCTAGGCTGCACAGCAGCGATCACGGCAGGTTTCGGCTGGACCGGCGGCTTCTTCGGCTTGGCCTTCACGTAGTTGGCTCCGCACAGCGGGATGGTCAGCGCGGGTCTTTTGCCGGTGGGCGCCGGGGCAGGGCGGTGCCCCTCGTCCCAGAGCGGGAGGTTCACGCCGTAGCCGAGCACGGCAAGCTGCGCTACGGTCCGGGCCAGGTCCGCGACGCCGGCACGTTTACCGGAGGAGGCGTCGACCGCGAAGGCCAGGTGAGGACGATTGCCGAGGATGGCCTGCACCAGCCCGGTCAGGCGGCTGCCGGGGCCGACCTCGACGAACGTGGTGATGCCTGCGGCGTACATCGCCTCTATCTGGGCGACGAACTCGACCGGCTTGGCGAGCTGGGCGGCAAGCTGCGCCTTGGCTGCGGCCGCATCGGCCGGGTACACGGCGGCGGTAGTGTTGGCGTAGACCGGGATCTTCGCCTGCGGCATGTCGATCTTTTCCAGTGCAGCGAGGAACGGCTTGGCGGCATCGGCGACCAGCGCGCTATGGAAGGCGGCGGCTACCGGCAGCTCCTTGCACGTGAGCCCCAGCCCCTTGAACACGGTGACGGCGCGTTTGATCTCGGCGCTGGTGCCGGAGAGAACGGCCTGGGCCGGCGCGTTCTTGTTGGCGATGACAAGGTCGAGCTTTTCGGTGGTGACCACCTCGGCGATCCTGTCGAGCGGCGCGGAAACGGCAAGCATGCTCCCTTTGTCCCCTGCGCCGGCGCCCATCAGCGTGCCGCGCAGGCGGGACAGCTCGTGCAGTGCGCTCTCGTCGAGTCTCCCCGCGGCACACAGGGCCGTGAGCTCGCCGTAGCTGTGCCCGGCGACGGCATCGGGCTCGACGCCGAAGTTCCGCAGCACGCGCAACGCACCGAGACTAGTGGCGCCGATGGCGGGCTGGGCGGCCTGGGTGGCGCGCAGTTCCTCTTCCTGTTTGGCGCGTGTCGCGTCGTCAAAGGAGGAAGGGGGGTAGATCAGGTCCGATAGGGTTCTGCCGTCGGCAGTGACAAATCCCTCGTTGGCAGCGGCAACGGCGTCGAACACCTGAGGGAAACTGCAGGCGAGGTCGTTGAGCATGCCGGTGTACTGCGATCCCTGCCCGGGGAACAGCATCCCGAGCTTACCAGGAGCTGCGCCGCAGGCGAAGTAGGCGCCGTCCGGGGTCTGCCAGGCCGATTTCGCGTTCTTGTCCAGCATGGCGCGTGCGTTCTTCACCAGCGAGGCGAGGTTGGTCTTGCCGCGCTCCACGACCAGCGCGAGACGCAGGGGCGCTTTCCCGTCAAAGGAGCTGCGGGAAGCGAGGGCGAGGTCGCGCAGGGCGGCCCAGGCGGCGTCCGCGGGAACGGCATCGAGCCTGGTGGCAAGTGAGGCTGCATCGGCGCCGGAGAAGGTGAAGATCTGGGTGTTGCCGTCCCAGTCCACGCCCTGTTTCTTGGGTTGGTACTCCTCGAGGACCACGTGGAAGTTGGACCCGCCGAAACCGAAGGCGCTGACCGCCGCTCGGCGGGGGGCGCCGGGACGGGGGAACCAGGGGCGCTTGCCGGTCGGAAGGTAGAAGGGGGAGTTGTCCGCCACCACCTCTTTTTGCGGGGTCTGCACCTTGATGGTCGGCGGAATCACCTTGTGGTGCAGGGAGAGCGCCGCCTTGATCAGGCCTGCGGAGCCTGCGGCCGCCTTGGTGTGCCCGATCTGGGACTTCACCGAGCCGAGGGCGCACCACGGGTTTTCGGCCTTGCCGTACACCTCGCGCAGCGCGCTCACTTCCACGGCGTCACCGACCTTGGTGCCGGTGCCGTGTGCTTCGAGCATGCCGATGCTTTCCGGCGTCACCCCGGCGTTGCGGTAGGCGTTCACCAGCGCCTTCTTCTGCCCGGCGGCGCTGGGAGCGTAGATCGCGTCACCCTTGCCGTCGCTGGAGGAACCGATGCCGCGGATCACGGCGTAGATCCTGTCGCCGTCGCGCTCGGCGTCCGCGAGCCGCTTCAGCACCACGATCCCGAGACCTTCGCCCAGGATGGTGCCATCCGCCGAAACGTCGAAAGGCTTGGCGTTGCCGGTCGGGGAGAGCGCCGGCGTCTTGCTGAAGCACATGTACATGAAGATGTCGTTGAAGGTGTCGATGCCACCGCTCACGACGAGGTCGGACTTGCCCGACATCAGCTCCATGGAGGCGAGGTGCAGGGCGCTGAAGGAGCTGGCGCAGGCCGCGTCGACGACGCAGTTGGTGCCGCCCAGGTCGTACTGTTTGCTGATCCTCCCCGCGACCACGTTGCCCAGGAGCCCGGGGAAGGAGTTTTCCTGCCAGGGGACGTAGGAGTCGGAGATCCGCTCGACCACGTCTTTCGCGGTTTCCTCGTCGACGCCGGCGTCCTTGAGCGCGGAGCGCCAGACCGGGTGCCCGAGGCGCGCTCCCAGCGGGATGACCAGCTCAAGCGTCCCGGTGACCCCGAGGATGACGGATACGTTGCTCTTGTCGAAGGCGCGCTCCGGGCCGTAGCCGGCGTCCTTGAGCGCCTGCCCCGCTGCAACCAGACCGAGCAGCTGGGAGGTGTCGATCGCCTCCAGCACGTTGGGCGGGATGTTGAATTCCATCGGGTTGAAATCCACCGGGGAGAGGAAGCCGCCACGGCGTCCGTAGGTGCGGTCCGGGCTCTTCTGGTCCTCGTCGTAGTACGCGTCCAGCGGCCAGTGGGTCGGGGGGACTTCGGTGATGGCGTCGACGCCGTCAACGATGTTGGCCCAGTAGGCGTTTTTATCCGCGGCCTTCGGGAAGAGGCAACCGATGCCGATGATGGCAAGCTGAGTTCCGTTGCTGGGGTTGGCGGGTTTCAGATCATCAGTTTTCAACAAAGGTACTCCTTGATGTGTGCGAGTTCGAGGGGTTGCGGTGCGATCTCTTCCAGGCGCAGCTCGATGCCCTGGCTGCGCAGGAAGTTGGCGCGGGTCAGGTGTGCCGCACCGTGCAGGATGTTGAGCGCCACCGTGACGATCTTGCGCTCGGCGGCCGCCTCGATGAAGGAGCCGGCGGCCCATTCGTTGAAGGCGCCCATGGCGGGGCCGCACCACACCTGGTAATCCATCTTGCGGCTTTCGACGCCGTCTTTTGCCCAGTGCGCGCCCATGCCGAGGTACCACCGGAAAACCAGCGCCATCTTGTGCTTCGGGTCGCGCTCGCTGCGCTCCACCTGGGAAGGGTCGCGTTTGAGGAAGTAGTCCCGGGTGCCACGCCAGATTTTTTCCAGCGGCGCCAGGAACATGGTCTTCTCCAGCTTTTCGCGCTCCGCCGCCGGGATCTCCTCCATGCTGCCGTAGGCGCGGTAGAGGTCGTACAGCTTCGCGGCGCGCATGGGGAACATGGTGCCGCGCTTCAGCACCTGCACGGTCACGCCCATCTCGAACATGTCGGCGGCGGGGGCCATGGTGACGTCGGCCTGACGGGTGACGGCCAGCATCCCGCGCACGGTATCGGAGGTGCCGGATTCGACGCAGGCCTGATTCACCGACCCGGTCACGACGTAGGCGGCGCCCATGGCGAAGGCGGCCGCGGCCGAGGCGGGTGTGGAAACGCCGCCGCCAAGGCCGACGCGGAGTTTGCAGTCGTAGCCGTACTGGCGCTCGAGCCTTGCGGCGAGCGAGTTGATGGTCGGGAAGAGGGCCATGGCCGGGCGGTTGTCGGTGTGGCCGCCGGAATCCGCCTCGGCGGTGACATCCTGGGCCAGCGGTACCTGAGCGGCCAGTTCGGCCTGCTCGGCGGTTATGGAACCGTTTTCCACCAGGGCGCGCAGGAGCTTCTCTGGCGCCGGGGCGAAGAACTTCGCCGCCAGTTCCTCGCGGGAGACCTTGGCGATGATGCGGTTGGGGGTGACGATGCTGCCGTCGGCGGCGCGCTTGATGCCGTGCAGGCGGTAACGCACCAGGGGGAGGGTCAGGGCCAGGAAGGCCGACGCCTCGATGATGCGCACCCCCTTGCGGATGTAGAGTTCGGCCAGCTCCTTCTCGAGCTCCGGCTCGTGCGGCGAATGGATGAGGTTGAAGCCGTAGGGGATGTCACCCAGGGACTGCTTCAGGCGGTCGGCGGTATCGGAGACCGTGGAAATAGGGAGACCGGCGGCGCCGAAGAAGCCGAGCATCCCGGCGCGTCCCAGTTCCTCGGCCATGGCGGCGGAACTGATCCCCTTGGCCATGGAGCCGCCGACATACGGGTAGCGGATGCCGAGCTCGCGGCAAAAGGACGGATCGCCCAGGTTTTCCGGGAGGCAGGCGGGGGCGTACCCGACGCACGACTGAACGCTCCCGGCGCCACCGAGCTGGGGGGCCAGTGCACCGTCCCGCTGCACCAGGTACAGGGGGTGGCGGATGTGGCGGAGCGCGTCTCTGAGGCTCATAACTGCGGGTTGGGAACTTTCGGATTTGGCAGAGCAAGCACCAGACTCACCCTGAAGTGAAAAAAGATCCAAACGGGATTCTCCTGTTGCCACGAATTACAGAGGAATTGCGATGGCGTAAAGGTACTGAACCGGCAGAAGGACAAGGCTTGGGCACGGAAAAGGATGGTGAACGCACAGTGTCGACTGCTGCACCGACAGGCGGCTCCGGCTGTAAGCAATGGTACCCAGTTTAACAGAGTACCTGTACATTAAATCGAGCAAAAAAGCAAGACAAGACGCGGGTTCAGGCAACTTTTAACAGTACCGGAGGAGGAGATCTGAGTCAGTGTTTATCTTTTTGTTGGATCGCTTTAAGAAGGTACGGATAGACATTGTCTGTGACGATTGCATATCCCTTGCCGGTCGGGTGGACACCGTCGGAGAGGTTGAGCCCCTCCTTGCCGGCGACCTTGTCCAGGAAGAACGGGACCAGGAGCACCTTGCGGTCCCTGGCCACGCGCCGGTACACGGCTGCGAATTTGCCGGTGTAGGCGGGACCGAGGTTCTTCAGCATCTTCATGCCGGCGAGGACGACGACCACCCCCCTGGACTGCAGGGTGGAGACGATTTTGTCGATGTTCTTGTGCAAAAGTTCCGGGTCCTGGCCGCGCAAGCCGTCGTTGGCGCCCGTCTCCAGGATGACGATGTCCGGGTTGAGCTTCATGATCCAATCAACTCGTGCGAGGGCGCCGGAGCTGGTCTCGCCGCTGATGCCGGCGTTGACGACGGTCCACTGGTAGCCTGCCTGCTGCAGTTTGCGCTGTAACCGGGCCGGGTAGGCTTCCGACTCGGGGACGCCATACCCTGCGGTCAGGCTGTCGCCGAAGGCCACGATGGTGCCGTGGCTGGCAGGCCTCGCGGTGCCGGCTGCCAAGGCAGGCCCGGCGCCGGTAACGGTGCAAAGCGCCAGGGTGAATATGGTGAAAAGGTTCCGCATGTTTTCTCCTTTGCTTCGGTGGGCCAGGTGGATCCCCCTGTCTTTACTCGTCCGCCTGCTCGCGCAGGAAGTTCACCGGCTTTTGCCGCAACAGGGGGAGGGTAACCCCCAGCCCGACCAACACGACGAGGATGGTGGTCACCCCCACCAGCAGCAGGCTGTCAGCAGGATAGGGGTGATACTCCATGTCGAGCCCCTTGCGGCAGATGAGCAGACTCGCCACCTGCGACATGAGCAGGGCGATCACTCCGCTTACCGCCCCGAGCACCAGGTTCTCGGCGGCGAAGACGGCCAGGACGAACCTGCGCCGGGCACCGAGAATGGTGAAGTAGACCGCTTCCTGGATCCTCGCGTAGCGCGTCGCGAACACGGAGCTTATCACGATCAGCACCCCCGCGACGATGCTGAACGAGGTGAAGAAACGCACGATGGTGGAAAGCTTCCCCATGATGCGGCCGAACACGACGACGGTCTCGGTAAGGTCGATGACGCTCACGTTGGGAAACCGGGCAACCACCTGGTTCTGCAGCGAACTGATCCGCTCCTTGTCGACGCGGACCGCGGCGAAGATGGTGTGCGGCGCGCCGGAGAGGGCATCCGGCTGGAAAACGAAGTAGAAAAACGGGGTGAACCCGCTGCTGGTCCGGGTGCGGATGCTGGCAATGCGGGCGGTCATCGGGACGCCCTGGATCTTGAAGGTGATGCTGTCGCCGACTTTCATGTCGTGCATCTTGAGCACGGTGTCCAGAACTGATACCTGCACGGTACTTCCCCACCGCTTGTTGAAGAGCGCCTCCCCGGAAACGATGCGCTCGTCGGGGAGAAGGTCATTCCTGTAGGTGAGGTTCATCTCCCGCCCCAGGTTGTCGCCGCGCGACTTCCGCTCCTGCTCGGGATCGATGGGGGTGTCGTTCACGGCGCTGACCGTTCCCTTGACGATGGGGTAGTAGGTGGTGCCGGGCCCCAGTAGCTGGGCAACACCCTCCTTCTGGTCCGGCTGAATGTCGATCAGGAACACGTTGGGAGCGCCAGCGGGAAAGGATTCGATGAAGGAGGCGTCGAGGTTCTTTTCCACGAGCGTGATGGAGAAGATCACGCCAAGCGCGGCCGAGAGGGTGACGATGATGGAAAGGGAAGCGTTATGCGGCCGGAACAACCCCTTGAGGGCCTGCCTGAAGGCGAGATTTTTGGGGGCGCTCCTTCTCAACAGCAGCAATACGAGGCTGGAGAGGAGGTAGGAGACCAGGATGAGCCCCACCAGGGCGAGCATGAAATACAGTCCCGTCTTCAGGTCGCGCAGCCGGACCAGCACCATGGAGAGGAAAAAGAGCGCGCCCAGCCCGGCGATGATCCAGGTGGAGCGGTTCCAAAGTCTTGCGGCTTCCTCCTTGCCGAAGATGGCGCGCGGCTTCACCTCCTTCAACCGGTACAAGGGGAGGGCGGTGAAGAGGAGCACCACCAGGAGGCCGATCACCATCCCTTCCCAGATGGCGCCGGATGAGATTCGCAGAGTGACCTGGGCGGGGATCAATCCGCTGAACAGGGCGGGGAGGAAGCGCTGCAGAAGAAAACTGCCGGTCAGGCCGGCCAGGGTGCCGATGGCGCCGAGTACCAGCGTGACAGCCAGGAAGTGGCCGATGATGAACCGGCTTTTCGCCCCCAGCGCTTTCAGCACCGCGATGGTCCGCTCCTGTTCCTTTAGCAGGGCAAAGAGGGTGCTCTGGATGCCGAAGCCGGAGAGGAGCAGGGTGAAGATGCCGCTCAGGTTCAGGAAGAACAGGAGGTTGTCGAAGAAGCGCTTGACCCTGGAGCCGGAGTTCTTGTAGGTGGCGACACGGACGCGGTTTTCGTCGGTCACTGCGGCAAGGCGCGCCGCGACCGTATCGAGCTCCCCCTGGTGCGCCAGTTTGAGCAGGGTCACGTGTTCCACGCGGCTCCCCAAGCCGATAAGCCCCAGCGCCTCCCGGTCCGCCGCTGCAACGAACACCCTGGGGCCGAGGGAGAAGAAGTTCACCGGACGGTCCGGCTCCTGCAGCACCACGTCGCGGATGACGAGGGTGGCGTTGCCGACCTTGAGCGGGTCGCCAAGTCGCAGGCGCAGGCGGTCCAGGAGCTGCTGCTCGACGACGAGGCCGCCGGGCTGCAGCACCTCGGCGAGCGTCCTTCCGGACCTGAGCACGACCCTGCCGTAAAAGGGATAACCCGGTTCAACCACCTTCAGGTTGCAGAGCAGGGAACCTTCACCCTTTACTTTCATGACTACCGAGTAAAAGTCCCAAAACCGCGTGCTTTTTGCCTGACCATTGCGCACCAGCGCATCGATCTCCTTCTCCACCGGTGGGGGGAGAGCGGCGTGGGACCTGACGATGATGTCACCGGCGTGGAGCGACTGGGCGTCTTGCAAAAGGGAGCGTTCCACGCTCTCCCGGAAGCTTCCCAGCGAGACCAGGGTGATCATGGAGAGGGCGACGCAGAGGATGAAAACGGCGCACTGCCGTTTCGCCCCCGTCATCTGCCGAGCGATGAAACGGAGGTTAACCATGCGCCGCGTCCGTTACCACCCGGCCGTCCTTGAGCGTCACCACGCGGTCCGCGCTCTGCGCAATCTCGGGGCTGTGCGTCACCATGAGCAGGGTGGTGCCGCGCTCGCGCTGTAATTCGAGGAGCAGCTGCAGTATCGCGGAGCCGTTGACGGAATCGAGGTTGCCGGTCGGTTCATCCGCGAAGATGATGCGCGGCTCGTTGATGAGGGCACGGCAGATGGCGCAGCGCTGCTTCTCCCCGCCGGAGAGCTGGTGCGGAAAGCTGTTCATCCGGTGCGCCAGGCCAACACGTTCCAAAAGCGCCCCGGCCTTGGCCCGGGCGGCGGGGTCCTGCCGCAGTTCTGCTGGAAAGGTCACGTTTTCGATGGTGGTGAGGGATGGAACCAGGTGGAAGGATTGGAACACGAAGCCGAAGGTGCTGTTGCGCAGCGGCGCGAGGTCATCCTCGGAAAGATCGGTGATGTCGCGGCCCTCGATGAAGATCCGCCCCCGGTCCGGGCGGTCCAGGCCGGAAAGGAGGGTGAGCAGGGTGGACTTGCCGCTGCCGCTTTCGCCTTTCACCACCAGGAACTCCCCCTCTGCGACGTCCAGGGAGACATGGTCGAGCACGGTGATGTCGCGGCTGCCAATACGGTAATACTTGGTAACGTCGAGCGCTTGCAGGATGGTCATCGGGGCAGGATCCATTCTTTTGGGGTGAACCGCCAAAACTTTACAGTTAGAAAAAATTTATTATACTCTCCGGCTCTGGGCGAATGATTATTCGCCCCTACAGAGCGGCTGGGCAGATGACTGCTCACCCCTACCGAACAGGTGGGCGAATGGTTATTCCCCCTTACAGAGCGGCTGGGCGAATGGTTATTCGGCCCAACAGAGCGGCTGGCGGATGACGGCTCGCCGGTACAGAATGACTCCAGGCGCATATTGAAATGGCCGCGCCGAGTCTCAAATCGTGGAGAGGGTGCCATGCGAAAGTCAGGATGTCGACTGAAAAAAAGAAATACTCGCTTCACAGAGTGCAGGACCACCAGCGTCGGGGCCGTCATGCCCGGCAACGGCAAGCTTATGTACTACTGCTGCCAGGAAGAAGCCGAATGCGGTTACGCGCTGCCTGTCGGCTATGACATCGTCTGCAGGCATCCCGACTGCGCGCTGTTCGCTGCAGAGGCCACACCGGACTTTTCTGCCGTCGACATTTAACCCCACAGAAAAAGGGCAGGTCCCGGGACCTGCCCTTGCAGGTGTTCATCCATTTTTTCCATCTCTCACCGCTCGGGCTCCTCGGGGTATGGTTCGAAGAAGCTCTTGGCGGCCTTGCACACGGGGCAGTGCCAGTCCGGCAGCAACTCCTCGAAGGAAATATCGGGGGGGACATCGTTCACCGGGTCCCCTTCATCGGGGTCATAGACGTACTGGCAAATGGTGCAGAACCATCGCTGCATGGGCAATCTCCCTTCGCGTCACGCGAGCTACCACTCGACCGAATCCGGCTCCCTTTTGATGAGCAGGATGCTGCAGGGCATGCGGCGCAGGATGGCGTCGTTGTCCCGGCCAAAGAGCATGTGCTCGATGCGCCCCTCCTCATGGGCCAGCAGCACCATGAGGTCGATCTTCTCGTCCTTGACCACCTGCATGATCTCGTCGACCGGCTTTCCTTCCTTGATGATGACCTTTATGGGGAGCCCGGCGCGAATCTCCTGGCCGATCATCTGGTCCAGCTCATCCTTTGCGCGATCCTTGATGCTGGCGTAGTTCTTTACATCGTCGGGGATCGCGCTCGGTGCGTTCAGCGCGCCTCCGGCCATGCTCATGGTTCCTTCGGGATTGGTGGCGATATGGAGCACCATGAGTTCGGAACCGTATCTCCTGGCTATGGAGACACCCGCCTGGACCGCATCCCGGCAGTACTCGCTCATCCTGTTGACCACGAGAACCCTTTTGTAATTTTCCATGGCCTTGCCTCCTGAGTAAACGTAGCTTTTGTGGTTCCCAGTTTCCCTGATACAGTTTCCGCCTCGATTCCGTGGCGTCCAGACCGTTAACGAATCCGACGGGGGGAGGCCCTAATGATTGACCACCCCAGTATATACGATTGCCTTCCTGCGGCAACTTGGTATAAATATTTCCAATCTGTTTACCGGACCCCATCAAAGCCCCGCCAGCACGCAATTCCAGACTGTTAACGGAGGTGACACATGCGCAACCTGATCAGGATCACCGTTGTCTTTTGCTTGACCGCACTGCTTTGCTCCTGCGCTTCGGTCTCTGTGGTGGATACCTGGCGCAACCCGACGCTACCCGCCAGCCGGCTGCACAAGGTCCTCGTGGTGAGTTTCGCCGCCAAGGCCGCCAGCCGGGCCGTGTACGAGAACATGCTGGTCAGCGAGTTGAACAAACACGGCGTCGAGGCGGTGGCGAGCTACTCGGTCCTGTCGCAGGCGACGCTGCCTGACTGGCACGCGCTGGATCGCGCGGTGCGCTCTGTCGGGGCGCAGGGGATTCTCGCCGTGCAGACCATCAAGCTGGAAAAACAGGCCACGGTTCAACCCGGCGCGGTCGGAACGCCGTATCCCGGCTACTGGTACCCGCCCGCCTTCCCTGACTGGGACTTCCCCGGTTACTACCGCTCCATGGCCCTTTACGGCCCGAGCTACGTGACCACCTACGACGTCGCCACCATGCAGGTGAACCTGTTCGACCTCGGCTCCGACAGGCTGCTCTGGGCCGGGACCATGCAGACGATGGAACCGGAAAACGTGACCAAGGTGGGCAAGGACCTGGCGTACAAGGTGGTCAAGTCCCTCAAGAAAGAAGGGCTGATCTAGGAGTCCTCATGGCGTGTCTGAACGCGGTGCCGCGCTCCTTCTACGACCGCGACACCGTTGATGTAGCACATGACCTCCTGGGAGCGTTCCTGGTCCACGACGTGGCCGGAGAGGTGAGGGTGGGGAAAATCGTCGAGGTCGAAGCATACCTCGGCGTGACCGATCTCGCGGCGCACTCTTCAAGGGGGCTCACGCCGCGCACCAGCGTCCTCTTCGGCCCACCCGGCTTCGCCTACGTTTACCTCATCTACGGAATCCATTTCTGCCTGAACGTCGTGACCGAGCGGGAAGGAAATGCCTGCGCGGTCCTGCTGCGGGCCCTGGAGCCGGTGCGCAACATCGGGACCCGGGCCTCCGGTCCGGGCCTGCTCTGCCGTGCCATGGGGATCGACCTGCGGCACAACCGGCACGACTTGGAAAGCAATGACCTCTTCATTGCCCCCCGCGACGAAGCACAACCGCGCCGGATCGTGGCCAGGCCGCGCATCGGCGTCGCCTACTCGGGCGTCTGGGCCACGAAGCCGCTCCGGTTTTACCTGGAGGGGAATCCATACGTCTCCAGGAAGTGAGAGTCGCGCCTGCTGTTCCCGCTCCGGAAAACCCACATCCAGATAGTTTCCCACCCCCCCCTAAAACATTAGTGCAAACACATCTTGCTTCGCTATACTCTTCTGCATTTGCCAAGGAGAGCCCGCCATGGACATGAAACAGGCCGAGCAGCTCTACCGTTTGATGTTCACCAACATGAGGGAGGCACTCGCCATCCTGCACCTTGACGTGCGTTACCCTGACGCTCACCCGCTGGTCATCGAGATGAACCCGGCGGCGGTGAAACTCTGCCGATGCAAATCCTTCAACTTCGACAACTGTCTCGTGACGGATTGCTTTCCCGGCTGGTTCGAAGCGGACCGGTTCAGGGACAGCTGCCACAGGCTTTCCGCTTTCGGGGGATCGCTGGAACTGGGTGAGGTCTCCAGGGATCACTCCTTTTACCGGATCCGCATCTTCGCCCTTACCGACAACCACATAGGCATGGTGATCAGCGACTGCACCCGGTATCGCGAGGAGGAGGCGGAAATCGCAGGTCTGACGTCGAGACTGGAAAAGGACGCCGCCGCGATGGACCGGCGTGTCGCCGAGCGTACCGCGCAACTGGAGGAGATCAACGAGGAACTTGATTCCTTCGCCTTCTCGGTCTCCCACGACCTCCGGGCCCCCATCCGCGCCATGCAGGCCTTCGCCGAGATACTGCTGGACGATGAACTGCAGACAGCTACGGAGCGCAACGCCTACCTTCTCCGCATCAAGACCGCCGCCCACGGGATGGACCGGCTCATCCAGGACCTGCTCGCCTACAGCCGGGTAAGCAGGCAGGAGATCACCCTTGAGCCGGTAAGCCTGGACCAGGTCGTTCGCGCCGCGGCCCAGCAACTGGAATTTGCAGCCGGTGGCAAGGCCTACCGCCTGGAGATCGCCAGCGACCTCCCGACCGTCATAGGCCATCCCACGGTGCTGGTCCAGGTGGTGCTCAACCTGATGACCAACGGCATCAAGTTCGTCCCCAACGGGGTGGTGCCCCTGCTGCAGATCTGGACCGACGAGGCCCATGAGTACTGCCGCCTCTACGTGCAGGACAACGGCATCGGCATACCGCCGCAGCACCAGGAGAGGATCTTCAAGATTTTCGAGCGTCTGCACAGCATGGAAAGCTATCCCGGCACCGGGGTGGGGCTCGCCATCGTGCGGAGAGCGGTGCAGCGCCTGGGCGGGCGGATCGGATTGGAATCGAAAGAAGGGGAGGGGAGCCGGTTCTGGATCGAACTCAGAAGGGCTGAATAGCGCCGGGGGAAGTCATGAGCTACGTGCACCATACCATCCTCGTGGTTGACAACGACACGGACCAGGCCCACTTCACCAAGCTCGCCCTGCAGCGCGTCGGCGTGATAACGCCGGTGCAGAGCGCGAGGGACGGCGAGGAGGCGATCGGCTACCTGAGCGGCAGGGGGAGCTACCAGGACCGGGACTGCTACCCGATGCCGGTCCTCATGCTGCTCGATCTGAAGCTGCCGCACATCTCAGGCGTGGGACTTTTGTCGTGGCTGCGGGAACAGCCGTCCTTGAGGCGCCTTCCGGTGGTCGTACTGACGACCCCGGTCCCGGCTGCGGACTTGAACCGGGCCTACGAGCTTGGCTGCAACTCCTTTCTGGTCAAGCCCAACTCCTTCAACGCGCTTCTCGTGATGATGCAGAACCTGGTGCAGTACTGGCTCGGGCTCAATATCGCTCCCGAACTCGCGGCCCAGCCGCCGGCCCAGGAGCAAAGCGGCAGCACCATTTAACCCATCCCGATCGCCCCCAGAGGACCACATGGGAGACGCGGCAACCACACTTCATGCAGTCCCATCCGATGCCGAAAGCCCGGCGACCGGCAAGAGCGTCAGCCGCGGGCACCTGGTGAACCGCCTGAACTACATCAATTTCCAGGACCAGACCATCCTGGTCTCCCTGAGACACCTGGCCTACGACGATTCCATCCTGCTTCGCGCACGCCCCCAGCCGTGCGAAGGGGAGCGTCTGGAGTGCCGGTGGGACGAGCCCGCGAGCATCAAGCAGATCCTGAAGACGTACCGTTTCGACTATCTCCTCATCGCCGACGGCAAGAAGTACCTGGTGGTGAACTCGGAGCTGCTATCCATGGACGACACGGGACTCTCCCTGCTGCTCCCTCCGGCCTGCCGCGAGTTCCAGGCCCGCAAGATCCGGCGCCATCCCGCAAGCCCAATTTCCGCGCAACTGCTGCAACACGGCGTGCTCTTCAACTGCACCCTGTTCGACTTCACTCCGGTAAGCCTAAGGGTAACGGGTATATGGGAGCGGCCGGAGGCCCTCAACTGGATCAATACCGAGGAACCGGTACACCTGAGGCTGTCGCGCGGGGACGACCTGATCTTCTCGGGCAGCTTCGAAATCATGTCGCTTTACCAGGGGAGGAAGGAGTGTTCCTTCGTCCTCAGGCAGCACCGGAACAACATCCGCCGCTTCAGGACCAAGACCTACCGGAACGAACGCCAGGAGCTGGTCCCGTCCCCCAACATCGTGTTCGACCACCCGCTGATCGGGAAGAGGGTGAACCTCAAGATGGCCGACATCTCAGGCACCGGTTTCGCCGTCGAGGAGAACGAGGAGGAATCGGTCCTGCTGCCGGGGATGATGATCCCCGGGGTCAAGATCAGTTTCGCGCAGGGGCTCACCCTCGACTGCACGGCCCAGGTGCTGTCGCGCAACGTGACGGGGGAGGAGGGGGAGAGGACCGTACGCTGCGGCTGCGCCGTCCTCGAGATGGAGATCCACGACCACGTGAAGCTCCTCTCCATCCTGCACCAGGCAGCCGACCGCAACGCCTACGTCAGCACCGGGGTCGACCTCGACGAGCTGTGGGATTTCTTCTTCCAGACCGGCTTCATCTATCCCGGCAAATATGCGCACTTTCAGGCCAACAAGGAACGCATCAAGGATACCTACGCGAGGCTCTACAACGAGAGCCCTCACATCGCCCGGCACTTCATCTACCTCGACCGCGGCGCCATACTCGGGCACATGGCCATGGTCCGCTTCTACCACGACTCCTGGCTCATCCATCACCATGCCGCCCGCAAGTCGGCGTCGGTCCGGGCGGGTCTTGCCGTGCTGGAGCAGGTAGGGCGCTACCTGAACGAACTGGAAACCTTCCCCTTCGCGCACCTGCGCTACGTCTTTTGCTACTACCGGCCAGACAACAAGTTCCCGGCCCGGGTTTTCGGCGGTTTCGCCCAGCGGCACGGCGACCAGGGGAGCTGCTCGCTCGACCTCTTCGCCTACTCCCACTATCGGGCCGAAGGGGAGGAGCCTCCGTGGCCGGAGTCGTGGGCCCTCGTTCCCGCCAGCGATTTCGACCTCACCGAGTTGGCGCGCTTTTACCGCCATCTATCCGGTGGCCTGATGACCGATGCATTCGATCTTCACCCCGGTGCCTCCGGGAACGGTGACCTGAATGAGCAGTACCGGGGGCTCGGCTTTCGCAAGGAGCTCTACCTCTACTCGCTGCGCAAGGCGGGCTCTCTAAAGGTGTTCTTCCTGGTGAACCGCACCGACGCCGGTTTCAACATGGCCGAGCTCACCAACTGCGTCACGGCTGTCGTCATCGACGAGGAGACCCCGCCGGAGATGTTCGAGCTCGCCTTGAAGCGGGTGAGCCGCCATTACGAAGGGGAGGGGATGCCTGTGCTCACCTTCCCTCAGGCATACGTGGAGAACAACGCACTGCCGCGCGAGAAAAACTACCTCCTGTGGACTCTGGACATGCATTACAGCGACCATTTCCTGCACTATTGCGACGCCCTTTTCAAGGGGCACGGCAAAGCCCACTGAAGACGCACCCGGAGCCTGAATGGAGCCATCCCCCCTACGCGACAAGCCGCTGTACAACAGCAGGATCATCAATTCCTTCATCCTGCTGATCAAGCACAAGTACAGCCACGTCGACATCAACGAACTGCTCGACTATGCGGGGATGAAGGACTACGAGGTGGCCGACCAGGCACACTGGTTCCGGCAGGAACAGGTGGACCGGTTCTACGAGAGGCTGCTGCAGATGACCGGCAACCCGAGGATCGCCAGGGAGGCGGGCCGCTATGCCGCTTCCCCCGACGTGCTCGGGGCGATGCGCCAGTACATCCTGGGGCTCGTCGACGCCTCCAGCACCTTCGACATCATCAGCAAGGCCACCGCCAACTTCACCAAAAGCACGACCTACCGCTCGCGACCGCTCGCCTCCAACATGGTCGAGATCACCGTCACCCCGGTCGAACCGGGGCTTGAGAAGCAGTACCAGTGCGAGAACCGCATCGGCTTCTTCGAGGCCATCGTCCTCATGTTCAACCACAAGATCACGGACCTGCAGTACTTCCCCGAGATCAGGCGCCTTCCTACCATTCAGCAGCCCGAATGCGTCTTCCGGGGTGACCCCGTCTGCCGCTACATAGTGACCTGGGAAAAAAGCGCCTTCACCTACCTCAAGAAGGCGCGCAACCTGATGATACCGGTGCTGGCCGCCGGCAACCTGGCCCTGCTGGCCGCAACGCAGGGGGCGCACGCCGCGACGGCCCTGCTCACATCGCTGTGCCTTGTCCTGCTGGTCTCGCTCGCCGCGGAGATGAGCGAGAAGAGGGCCGTCAAGGAGGGGCTTAGCAGCACCAATCAATCCATCGAGAACCTCCTGGAACAGATCGATCTCAACTACAACAACGCCATGCTGACCCACGAGATCGGACAGCGGCTGGGCAATTTCACCCGCCTCGAGGAGATGCTCATGGACGTGGCCGACATCATGCAGCGCAGGCTCGAGTACGACCGCGGCGCGATCTTTCTTTTGAACGAAAAAGAGGGGCGGCTGCAACTGCGGGCGAGCTACGGCTATGGCGCCGGAGAGCTCGCCTGCCTGAACGGCCTCGAGCTGCCGCTGGACCACCATGCAGAGGGCAAGGACGTCTACATCGCCTGCCTCACGGAGCAAAGGCCCTTTCTCATCAACGACCTGGAACGGGAGCAGGAGACGCTCGGCCAAAGGACTCTCGCCTGCGCCCTCAAAAACGGCACCAGGGCTTTCATATGCTGCCCCATCGTTTCGGACGGAGTCTCCCTCGGCGTGCTGGCGGCGGAGAACGTGAAGACCAAGCGTCCACTGGTGGAACGCGACGTGAGCCTCCTCATGGGTACGGCCTCCATCATCGGCATAAGCTACCGGAACTGCGAACTGATCGGCGCGCTGGAACAGGCCAAGGAGGAACTGGAGCAAAGGGTGGCAGAGCGGACCGCCGACCTGGAACAGAGCAGGCGCAAGATCGAACTGCAGCACGACGAGCTGACGCGGACGCTGTTCGAGCTGGAGGACGAGACGGCGCAGAGGCTGCGGGCGCTTGAAGAGTTGGGGGAGAAGGAGCGCATGCTGCTGCAGCAAAGCCGCCTTGCGGCCCTGGGGGAGATGATCAGCAATATCGCGCACCAGTGGCGCCAGCCGCTCAACGAGCTCGGGCTCATCGTGCAGGAGCTGCCCATCATGTTCGATCGCGGCGAGTTCACCCGCGCGTACCTCGGCGAGAGCGTGGCCCGGTTCATGAAGGTGTTGAGCCACACATCGAGGACCATCGACGACTTCAGGAACTTCTTCAAGCCCGACAAGGAAGCGGTCCCGTTCCGCGTGGCGGAGGTGGTCGGCAAGACGCTCTCCCTGGTCCAGGAGAGTTTCCGCCACCTGCAGATCGCGGTGGAACTAAAGACATGCGGCGACCCGCGCATCACCGGCCACCCCAACGAGTTCTCCCAGGCCATCCTCAACATCCTCTTCAACGCGAGGGATGCGTTCCTGGACCGGAAGATCGACAAGCGCCAGATCACGGTCACCGTGGTCGAGGAGCAGGGGCGCTCGGTGGTGACGGTGCGGGATAACGCCGGGGGAATTCCCGAGGCGATACTGGACAAGATCTTCGATCCCTACTTCACCACCCGGGGGCCGGACCGGGGAACGGGGATCGGGCTGTACATGTCCAAGGTAATCATCGAGAAGAACATCCCGGGAAGGCTGTCGGCGCGCAACGTGGAGGAGGGTGCCGAGTTCAGGATCGAGGTCCCGGGATCGTAGTATCCGCGAAGGCCCCCCGATTGACAAGACGGTGGAGCAGGCTAGAATAAGCGACTGTTAATGTGCCAAACCCCACGCTTTAACCCTGGCACGCAGCAGGCAGGCCGAGCAGACGCAGAAACGCTTGAACGCTCGGCCTTTTTTCGGCCTTCGGCTCACCTGCCGGCGGCGCGGAGTAGCCCATGGCACCATCCTACATCCTGCTGATCGAAGACAACCCCGACGACCTTTTCCTCGCCAGCCGCATTATCGGCAAGGCGTGCGAGGACCAGCTCCTTACCGCGCGCGACGGCGAAGAGGCCGACGAGCTGCTAAAGCGCATGGAGCGGGAAGACACCTATCGCCAGATCAAGCTGGTGCTTCTGGACCTGAAACTCCCCAAGATAAGCGGCCTCGACCTGTTGCGGGGGATCCGGGAGAGTGCCAGGCTGCACGAACTCGCCGTGGCCATACTCACCTCCTCGGACAACGAAACGGACCAGCAGAAGTGCTGGGAGCTCGGCGTCGTGGATTACATCTACAAGCCGATGACGGTGGACCGGCTGAAGTCGATCCTGGCGCGCCGCGAGGGGGCTCCATGAAAGAGGAGGCTCCGGAGGACGCAAAAGTCAGCATGCTGTACGTCGAGGACGAGGCGGACGCCCGCCTGATGGTGACCAGGATGCTGGCGATGAACTACCCGAACCTCACGCTCTACAGCGCCGACAACGGGCTGGACGCACTGCAACTGTACCGGGAGCACACCCCGGAGATCGTCATGACCGACATCAACATGCCGGTCATGGACGGCATCCGGATGTCCCGAGAGATGAAAGCCCTCAACCCCGAAGTCCTCATCATCGCTGTCACCGCCCACAGCGACACATCCTACCTTTTGAGCGCTATCGAGATCGGCGTGCATCACTACGTCCTCAAACCACTCAACTACCAGGAACTCTTCAGCGTGCTCGACAAGGTACTCGAGCAAATAGCCTTGAAACAGCTGGTCAGCGCACAGCACAGACGCCTGGCCCAGAGCGAGCGCCAGCTCACCGCGGCACAGCGCATCGCGCACCTCGGGAGCTGGCAGTGGGACCTCGATGCCGAAAACATGGACTGGTCCGACGAGATGTACCGCATCTGCGGCCTCGAGCCGGGCTCCATCCCGGCAACCTACCAGGCTTTCCTGGAACGGTTCCACCCCGAGGATCGCAACGAGGTGTCGGACTCACTGCAAGGCGCGCGGGAGCCGCATCGTCAACCGGGGCACAAGTTCGTCCGGGTACTGCGGCCGGAAGGGGCGCAGCGCATCGTGCGACTCGACGTGGAATGGGCACGGGAGCCTGACGGGGTGGCCGGCGTTATCGGCACCTGCCACGACGTCACCGAGCTTAAGCAGGCCGAACAGCAGGTCCGCTCGCTCACGGAGGATCTCGAGCGGCGCGTGCTGCAGCGGACCTCACTGCTGCAGGCAACGGTGAGTGAGCTGGAGAATTTCAGCTATTTCGTCTCCCACGATCTCAGGGCCCCCGTGGCGCGTCTGGAGGGCTTTTATACCGCCCTTTTGGAGGACTGTAGCGCGTGCGGACATGCAAATTGCCGCCAGTACGCCGAGCGCTCGGCCAATGTGGTGCAGCAGATCAAGCAGATCATGGACGCTTTCAACAGCCTCACTCACCTTGCGCGCTGCGCCCTGACCATAAAGGTGACCGACCTGAGCGCGCAGGCGCACGAGATCGCCCGGCGTCTGACGGCAGACGCGCCCGACCGGAAGGTCGACTTCGTCATCGCCGAAGGGGCGAGGGTAAAGGGGGACCCGGAACTGCTGGGCAAGGCGCTGGGGCATCTCTTCGACAACGCCTGGAAATTCACCTCGAAGAATGAGCGGGGACGCATCGAGTTCGGCTGGACCGACCAGGAAGGAGTGCGCACCTACTTCGTTCGCGACAACGGGGTGGGGTTCAACATGAAGTACGCTGAGAAGCTCTTCCAGCCGTTTCAGACCATCCACGCGCCGGGGGAGTTCGACTGGTCAGGGACCGGGATAGGGCTCGCTGTCGCGCACAGCATCGTGCTCAGGCACGGGGGACGCTTGTGGGCCGAGGGGGCGGTGGGGCAGGGGGCGACCTTCTACTTCACCCTGGAGCCCAACCCCGAGTCGGGGTCCTACCTCAAGGAGGCGTGAACGCTTGCGAGGCGTCATGACACGAAAAACAGGGGCAATACAGGCAGCCGACAAAGAGGACGCCATGGCCCATCTGGCGGCCATCGTCGATTCGTCCAACGACGCCATCCTCAGCAAGACTCCCGACGGGACCATCACCAGCTGGAATCAGGCTGCCGAGAGCCTCTACGGCTACAGCGCCGAGGAAACCGTGGGGCGCAACATCAGGATGCTGGTGCCGCAGGAGCGCCTCGAAGAGCTGGAACAGATCACGCAACAAGTGCTGAATGGAGACAAAATCAGGAACCTTGAGACCGTGCGCCTGGCGAAGGGGGGGCGCGAGGTCCAGGTCTCCCTCACCCTTTCGCCCATCCTCGACCCGCACGGGGTCCTCACCGGCATATCGGTCATCGCACGTGAAAACGCACAACAGGTCCAGAAGGAGCGGCTGCTGCGCGAGAGCCAGCGCTACTACCGGGCCCTGGTCGAGATGGCGCCAGACCCGGTCCTTGTGCACCGGGACGGCGTCTTCCTCTATGCCAACTGCGCGGCCCTCGGCATATACGGCGCGCAGAACCTGTCCCTGTTGCAGGGGCGCACCTTCCTGGATATGGTCCACCCGGACGATCGGGAGGCGATGCGCAAGAGCATCGACGCGGTCATGGCGGGAGGTGAACCGTCGACGGTGGAGTTCAGGCTGCTGCGTCTGGACGGGGATGAACTCTTCATCGAAAGCTCCTCGACCAGGATCGATTACCAGGGCGTTCCCGCCATCCAGGTCATCGCCCGCGACATCTCCCAGCGCAAGGCATCCGAGGCCGAACGGGAGAACATGCAGAACCAGCTCGCCTTCCAGCAGGCACGGTTCGAGGCGGTGGTCGAACAGCTTCCTGTAGGTGTGCTGATCGCAGAGGCACCCTCGGGCAAGGTGGTCTACCAAAACGAATTGACCCGGGTTATTTTCCGTGAAGCGGATGACTATGTGGCCGGCACCGACGAGTCCCCCCGCTGGAAAATCTGCACCCTGGACGGGAAGCCGTTGCCCCTTGAGCGATACCCGCTGACCCGTGCCATCCGGCAAGGCGAGACCGTATTCGGCGAGGAGTACCAGATAGAACGCGGCGACGGTACCCGCGGTTTCATCAACGTCAACGCGACCCCTCTGCGCGACATATCCGGCGCGATCATATCCGGACTCATCACCTTCAACGACATCACCGAGAGCAGGGGCGCCGCCAGGGCGCTACGTGAGAGCGAGGAGCGTCTAAAGCTTGCGCTGGACGCCGCGGAGATGGGCTCCTGCGACATGGATGTTGCCAGCGGGAACGGTGTGTGGTCGCGGCGCCATTACCTGGTGCTGGGGTATCCCGCGCCGCAGGAGCAGAACGGGCCGGCTACGATTTCCATGTGGCTCGAGAGGATCCATACCGCCGACAGGGACCTTGTGCTGGCAGAACTCGACCGCGCCCGCAAGCAACGCGACCTGTTCTGCTCCGAGCACCGCATCGTCAGGGCTGACGACCAAGAGCTGGTCTGGGTGAACGTGCTTGGCCGTTTCTGGTGCGACGACGCGTCCTGCCGTTTCATCGGAGTCATCTTCGACGTGACCGGGCGCAAGGCGATCGAGGAGGAACTGCGCCGGTCGGTACAGCGCTTCCGTAACCTGGCGGACTCCATGCCGCAGATCGTCTGGACGGCGAACCCGGACGGCAGGCTCGACTATCTCAACGCCCACTTTGAGAACTACACCGGCGTGGAGCGCGGGATACTGGCCCAGATCATGGGCGATCCGGACCTGCTGATCAGCGACTGCATCCACCCGGAGGACCGGCAGCGGACAGCACTTGCATGGCGGCACTCCATCGACACAGGCGAAACCTATCAGATCGAGCAACGCATCACATGCCGCGATGATGGCTACCGCTGGCACCTGAGCCGGGCGCTTCCCCAGCGTGACGAGGAGGGGAGGGTGGTCAAGTGGTACGGCACGGCCACAGACATCAACGACCTGCGCGAAACCCAGGAAAAACTGCGGGCCAGCGAGACCAGGTTCCGCTGGCTGTACGAGTCGAGCCTGGTGGCGATCTTTTTCTGGAACCGGGACGGCTTCATCACCGACGCCAACGACGCCTACTGCGAACTGGTCGGTTACAGCGTGGAGGAGTGCCGCGGTGGCACTTTGACACTGGCCGAGGTCACCCCCCCCGAGGAATACGCCAAGGACCGGGCGGCGATGGACGAAACCATCACCCGCGGCATCAGCAGGACCTACGAGAAGGTCTTCATCAAGCAGGATACCAAGGAAAGGGTCGCGGCCCTGACGGCCATCGCCCGGATGGCGGAATCGGCCGCGGAGGGGATCGGTTTCGCGGTAGATCTCACCGACCTGAAACGGACGGAGCAGGCGCTCAAGCAGAGCGAAACACGACTCAAACTCGCCATCGAGGCCACCGGCCTGGGCATCTTCGACGTCGACCTGCAGAGCGGCAAAGGTGACTGGTCCCCCATAGCCAAGCAGCATTACGGTCTGGGCGCCGAGTCACCCGTAGACCTCGCAGGTGTGCTGCAGGCGGTGCACCCGGAGGACCGCGACCGGCTGGAGCAGATCGTGAAGGATGCCCGCAGCACCGACGGCGCCGGGCTCTACAGCGCCGAGTACCGCGTGATCAGGCCCGACGGCAAGGTACACTGGCTGAGCATGCGCGCCCGGGTCTCCTACGACGAGTACGGGGCCCCCGCGAGGCTGATCGGCGCCTGCCTTAACATCACCGATGCCGTGTTGGCGCAAGAGGCTCTCAGGGAGGAGATGACCGAACGGGTCCGGGCCGTTGAAGAGTTGCGCCGCCAGGAGCAGCTTTTGATCCGGCAGGGACGGCTGGCGGCGATGGGCGAGATGATCGGCAACATCGCGCACCAATGGCGTCAGCCGCTGAATACGTTAGGCCTCATCGTCCAGGAGCTGCCCAGTTACTATGAGCAGGGGCTGTTCACCAAGCAGTACCTGGAAAGCAGCGTCGACCGTGCCATGCAGGTCATCAACTACATGTCCCAGACCATCGACGGCTTCCGCAACTTCTTCGGGCCGGAAAAGAACAAGCAGAAATTCCTGGCGGGAGCCATTCTCGAGCAGACCCTCGCCATCCTGCAAGCCGCTTTCGCCGCCGCCCGGATTGAATTCGACGTGCAAGCCGACCCTGAAGCGGAGATCTTCGGCTCCCCGAACGAGTACTCGCAGGTACTGGTCAACATCCTGATGAACGCGAAGGACGCCCTCTTGGAACGAAAGGTGGATAACCCCAGGATCGTGATACGGCTGAAACGCGAAGGGGGGAGGACGCTCCTCTGGATAGAGGACAACGCGGGAGGTATCCCCGCCGACATCATCGAGAAGGTGTTCGACCCGTACTTCACAACCAAGGGCCCCGACAAGGGTACCGGCATCGGGCTGTTCATGTCCAAGACCATCGTGGAAAAGAACATGAAGGGGTCACTCTCCGTGTGCAACACCGGACACGGCGCCCGCTTCCGCATCGAGGTGTGACAGATGGAACAGCCCCGCCAGCGTTTCAAGGACGCCTCACTGCTCCTCGTTGAGGATGAGATCGAGGCGCGCGACATGCTCGCAAGGATGCTCGCTCTCAACTATCCGGAGGCCAGGATCTACACGGCGGACGACGGGAGGTCCGGCCTCGAGCTGTACCGCCTGTACCAGCCTGATGTGATCATCACCGACATCAACATGCCCCAGATGAACGGCATCGCCATGGCCCGGGAGATAAAGCAGATCGATCCCGACGCCACCATCGTGGCGGTAACCGCCCACAGCGAGACATCATACCTCATAAACGCCGTCGAAGTCGGTATGGACCACTACATCTTGAAGCCGGTGAACTATCCGGAGCTTTTCCGGGTGCTGGATCGGGTGGGGGAAAAGCTCACCCTGAGACGGCTGGTGGCGCAGCAGGTGGCGGCGCTGCGCGCCTCCGAACGGCGCTTCTCCACCATCTTTCATGCCACTCCAGACCTTTTGAGCATCGCGAGCCTCGCCGACGGGAGGCTGGTCGAGGTGAACGAAGCGTTTCTCCGGGTGCTCGGGTTCGACCGTGAAGAGGTGATCGGCCGCAGCGGCGAGGAACTTGGGTTGTGGCTCGACGAGGGCCAGCCCGGGGCGCTCCTTTTCGAACTGTCCGAGAAGGGAACCGTGCGCGACCTCGAGGTGCGTTTCCGGGCGAAGTCGGGCCAGGAACTGGAGGGACTGGTATCGGCGGACTGCATCGAAATAGAGGGGAGCCCCTTCCTGCTCACCCTGTTCAAGGACATCAGCGAGCGAAAGCGGCTGGAACAGGTGATACGGCACCAGGCGCAGCACGACCCCCTGACCGATCTCCCCAACCGCAAGCTCTTCATGGATTTCCTCGCGCTTGAGCTTGCGCAGGCACGCCGCAACCGTAAGCACCTGGCCGTCCTCTTCCTGGACCTGGACCATTTCAAGCAGATCAACGACACGCTCGGCCACGCGGCGGGCGACCAGCTGCTGCAGTCGGTGGCGCAGCGGCTTAAAAAATGCGTACGCGAGTCAGATACGGTGGCGCGCATAGGAGGCGACGAGTTCAACGTCCTCATGCCTGACCTGGCTCAGGCGGACGATGTCGGGACGGTGGTGAACAAGATAGTGGGTGTATTCCAGGCGCCGTTTCGTCTGGAGGGAGTCGAGGTGAAGGTGGGAACGAGCGTCGGGATCAGCATGTTCCCCGCCGACGGCGAGAGCTGCGAGGAACTGCTGCAAAAGGCGGACGGCGCCATGTACGCCGTCAAGCAGAACCGGGGGAACAGCTACCAGTTCTACAACAGCGAGATCAACGCGCGCACCGTGAACCGTCAGAACCTGGAAAGGCAGCTGCGCGAGGCGGTTTCCAAAGGGGAGTTGCAACTGCTCTACCAGCCGGCCCTCAGTCTGGGTAACGGGCGCATCATCGCGGCAGAGGCCCTGTTGCGCTGGCACCATCCGGAGCGGGGGCTCCTGCTGCCGGAGCAATTCATCGGGGTCGCAGAGGAAACCGGCGTCATCGTGCCGATCGGGGAATGGGTCATACACCACGCCTGCGCACAGATGAAACTGTGGCAGGACGGAGGGTTCGACCTCTCACTGGCGGTCAATCTCTCCAACAGGGAATTTCACCAGCCCCATTTCCTCGAACAGACACTGACCGCGCTCTCGGAAACCGGCATGAAAGCGGGGACCCTGCAAATGGAGATCCCCGAGCGCGCCATCATGGAAAACGGCGCCTCGTCGCGGCAGAACATGCTCCGGCTCACCGAAGCGGGGGTCGCTTTCTGCGTCGACGACTTCGGCGTCGGCTCCTCGTCCCTGCAGCGGATCCGGCAGCTTCCCATCGCCAAGCTCAAGATCGACCGCAGCTTCATCAGGAACCTGGAAAACCCGGACAACCTCGACGTCGTGACCGCCATGATCTGCATGTCGCACAGCCTGAAGCTGACCGTGAACGCGGTGGGGGTGGAAAGGCCCGAGCAGCTGGAGCTTATGCAGAACTACGGCTGCGACGAGGTGCAGGGGGACCTCATCGGCAGGCCGCTGCCAGCGGCCGAGTTCGAGGGGATGCTGGCCCGTCGGAGCGCCCGGTGACGACGCCGGGCTAGCGGCTAGCGGCCGAAAGCCTTCAGGAAGCCTGGCAGCAGCAACGGGTTGTCGCACCGGATCGCACCGCCGAGGAAATCCATGATTCCCGGCCGGTACCCGTCGTACCAGATCCTTTTGAACATCCCGGCGCCGGTGCTGCACTCGCAGTCGGCGGGCTCCGGTGTCGTCCCCATGACCACGCGGTAACCGTCGGGACCGACCACGATGGTCACGGTTTCCTTTTCCAGGTTGAAAAGAAAGATTGTCTCAGCAGCAAAGACTCCCTTGCAAAATGCAGCTTCCATTTCAGATATCATGGCTTCGATCACGGCTAACTCCTTGTGTGACAGCTAATTTCCTAAAGCAACTCATCCAGGCAACAGTCTTTCCAGCTGAAGTTGGCATAGCGTAAACTCGTTTTTTACCGCCGATGGTTGTGCAATTTTAGCAGGAGGATAATATTGACCGGCCCGTGGCATGTCAAACTATTCCTGTGCGACGAGTATCATCTGTCTGTGAATTGGCGGTTTGTTCCAATGCCAGTCATTTTTCGTCAGAAAGCTTTGTCACTCTTGTATTATGCAAGGCATGTACTATCTTTTAAGTACAGATAGACATTGTTTCTTGCTTTGATTGGAGTCCGTCGTGGAAAAGGTGCCATTTCGCTCAATACCCGACCTGCTAAGGCACCAGGCAAACCGGCTGGACGCGAGGCTGGCGGTGAAGTACAGGAAGCAGGGAAACTGGGTCACCCTGAGCTACTCCCAGTTCTTCACTCGCGCCCTCATGGTTGCGCGCGGCCTGCGCAAGCTCGGCATCAAGCCCGGCGACAAGGTCGCCATCCTCTCCGAGAATCGCGTCGGCTGGGTCATCGCCGACATGGGTATCCTCTGCGCCGGCGCGGTCACCGTCCCGGTCTACGCCACCAACTCCCCCGAGCAGGTCGAATACACCCTGAACCACGGCGATGCGCGCATCGTCTTCATCTCCGGGAAGTCACAGTACCGCAAGCTGCTCAAGATCAAGGATGCCATTCCCATGGTGGAACTTGTGGTTTCCTTTGAGCGCTTCCTTGGTGAGCCATCCCTTCCTCTCACCACGTTCTACCAGCTCTCCGAGATAGACGACCCGATCTCCGACCAGGAGCGGGAAGAGCTGTACGCGGTCATCGACGCCATCGAGCCGGAGTCGCTGATGACCATCATCTACACCTCGGGGACCACCGGCGTTCCCAAGGGGGTGATGCTCTCGCACCGGAATATCCTCTTCGACGTGTTCGCCACCATCGAAAAGGCGGCGGTGCAGGAGGGCGAAGTATTCCTGAGCTTTCTGCCGCTAAGCCACGTCCTCGAGCGCTGCACCGGATACTACCTCCCCATCGCCCGGGGTGCGATGATCGCCTTCGCCGACAGCATCGAGAAGATAGCGGAGAACATGCTGGAGATCCAGCCTACCATCATGGTCTGCGTGCCCAGGCTCTTCGAGAAGATCCACTCGCGCATCTACGAGCACGTGCACCAGCTTTCCCTGTACAAGAGGAAGCTTTTCGGGACGGTGCTCTCCATCGGACGCAGGTACGTCCACGCGAGGTACATCGAGAAGAAAGTCCCGCTTTGGCTGGCGATTCAGCACGCCGTCGCCGATCGGGTGGTCTTCAGCAAGCTCAGGGAGCGTTTCGGGAACAACCTCAAATTCTGTTCCAGCGGCGGCGCTCCCCTCGATCGCGAGATCAACGAGTTCTTCTGGAGCATCGGGGTGCCCATCCTGGAGGGTTACGGACTCACCGAAACGAGCCCCGTCGTCTGCAACAACACCTTCGGGCAACTGCGCTTCGGCAGCGTGGGAACCCCGCTTGGCCAGACGGATTTCCGCGTGGCCGAGGACGGGGAACTCCTGGTGCGCGGCCCCCAGGTCATGCTCGGCTACTACAAGGACGAGGCAGGGACCCGGGAGGCCTTCAGCGACGGCTGGCTGAGGACCGGCGACATCGGGCGCATCGAGGAGGGGTTCGTGGTGATCACGGATCGCAAAAAAGACCTGATCGTCACCGCCGGCGGCAAGAACATCGCGCCACAGCCCATCGAGAACCTGCTGAAAAGGGACAAGTACATCTCCCAGGCCTACGTCTACGGGGATAAGAGGCCCTACCTGACCGCGCTCCTCGTGCCGACCCTGGAGAAACTGCTGGAATTCGCCCAGGAGAGGCGGATCGCCTATACGGACCTCGAGGAGCTGGTGGTGCACGATCCGGTCCTCGAACTGTACCGGCAGCGGGTCGAGGCGGTCAACGCCGAGCTGGCCCATTACGAGACCATCAAGAACTTCGTGCTGCTGCCGCGCGACTTTACCCTGGAATCGGGGGAGCTCACCCCGACCCTCAAGGTCAAAAGGCGGGTGATTTCTGAACGTTATAAGGATAAGATAGAGCGGATGTATACCGTCGCGGAGAACTGACGCCGCGTCCGGAGACGGAGGAAATGATGAAACAGATGAACAAGGTTGCCGTGTTGGGTGCCGGTGTCATGGGCGCGGCCATCGCCGCGCATCTCGCCAATGCGGGCATAGAGGTCCTGCTTTTCGACCTGGTGCCGGAACAAGCCAAGGGATCGCAGGACAAAGCGCTGCGCAACCTGATCGCCGACCAGGCGCTCGCGGCCCTGGTTAAAAGCAGGCCCGCCCCCCTCTACGCTCCGGAGTACGCCGACTGGATCGAGACCGGCAACTTCGATGACGACAGCCACCGGCTCGGGGAGTGCGACTGGGTCATCGAGGTGGTGCTGGAAAACCTCGAGGTGAAGAAGCGGCTCTTCCTGGAGCACGTGGTCCCGAACCTCAATGAGAGCGCTATCCTCTCCAGCAACACCAGCGGGCTTTCCGTGAATGAGCTGGCGCAGGCGCTCCCGGCGGACGTCAGGCGCCGCTTCATGGTGACCCACTTCTTCAACCCGCCGCGCTACATGCGCCTGATGGAGATGGTCCCCTGCCGGGAAACCGATCCCAACCTGCTGCGCAGCATGGCCTCCTTCCTGGACAAGCGGCTGGGCAAGGGGGTGGTGTTCGCCAAGGACACCCCCAACTTCATCGCCAACCGCATCGGCACCTACGCCGGCGCCGCCACCTGGCGGCACATGGTTGAGATGGGACTCACCGTGGAGGAGGCCGACGTAATCACCGGCCAGGCCCTGGCCCGCCCCAAAACCGCCACCTTTGCCCTCTGGGACCTGGTGGGGATCGACACGGTGGTGCGGGTCATGGACAACAGCTACCAGCTTTTGACCGGCGACGACGAGCGGGAACTGTTCCGGGTCCCGGAAAGCACGCGCCGCATGGTCGCAGAAGGGCTGACCGGCAAGAAAGGGAAGGGGGGCTTCTTCAAGCGGGAGAGCGTGGACGGCGCCAGCGTCAAACTCTGCTACGACCCGGAAACGGGCGCCTACCGCGACTGCGTCTCCCCGAAATTCGCCTCGGTAGGGGCCGCAAAACAGGTCGACGACCCGGGCACCCGGGTGAAGACGCTGCTTCAGGGAAGCGACAAGGCCGCCGACTTCGCCTGGAGGACGCTGCGCGACACCCTGATCTACACCGCGAAACGGATCCCGGAGATCGCGGATGACGTGGTCAACGTGGACAACGCCATGAAGTGGGGGTACAACTGGGACCTCGGCCCCTTCGAACTCCTGGACGCCCTGGGCGTCGCCTCCTTCGTGGCCCGCGCCGACCGCGACGGCGTCCAGGTACCGCAGTTTCTGCGCGAGGTGGACAGCTTCTACCGTGTGGAGCAGGGGAAGCGCTACTTCTACAGCGTCATCGACAAGAAGTACCGCGAGGTGTCGCTTACCCGCGGCCAGGTCTCGCTCACCCTTTTGAAGAGTGCCGGCGGCGTCGTCGAAAAGAATGCGGCAGCCTCGCTCATCGACATCGGCGACGGCATCTTCTGCCTCGAATTCCACTCCAAGATGAACACCATCGGCGCTGACACCCTGAGCATGATCCAGAAAGGGCTACGCCGCAGCGAGTCCGACGGCATCGGCATGGTGATCGCCAACGAGGGAAGCCTCTTCTCGGCCGGGGCGAACCTGATGCTGATCGCCATGGCCTGCGCCGAAGGAGCCTGGGACGATCTG
This sequence comes from Geomonas subterranea, assembly GCF_019063845.1. NCBI lineage: Bacteria > Pseudomonadati > Thermodesulfobacteriota > Desulfuromonadia > Geobacterales > Geobacteraceae > Geomonas > Geomonas subterranea. The sequence continues at coordinate 1,275,385 of NZ_CP077683.1, read as the reverse complement.
AACCTCACCGTGAAATCGTTCCAGCGCGCCATGATGGCGATCAAGTATTCCCGCATCCCGGTGGTCGCCGCTCCCCACAGTCTGGTCATGGGGGGAGGGTGCGAGACCTGCCTCCATGCCGACGCCATCAACGCCCACGCCGAAACCTACATGGGGCTCGTCGAGATCGGAGTCGGGCTCATCCCCGCCGGCGGCGGCACCAAGGAAATGGCACTCAGGGCGGTCCGGCTCGCCGAGGCCAACGGCGCCGACGTCACCCCGTTTCTCATCAAGAACTACCAGAACATCGCCATGGCCAGGGTGAGCGGCTCCGCCACCGAATTGAAGGCCATGGGGCTCATGCGCCCCGGCGACGGCATCACCCTCGCCCTGGACCGCCGCATCCATGACGCCAAGCTGAAGGCGATCTCCCTTGCGGCTAACTACCGCCCGGGCAGACCAGAGACGGCAGTAAAAGCACCGGGGCGTAGCATCGCCGCCAGCATAAAGAGCCAGCTCTGGAACCTGGAACAGGGAGGCTTCATATCCGGTTACGATCACTACCTCGCCTCGGGCATAGCCGACGTCATCACCGGCGGCGACCTCCCGGGCGGGACCATGATCACAGAGGAGTTTCTGCTCGATCTCGAGCGTGAGACCTTCCTCAAATTCTGCGGTCAAAAAAAGACCCAGGAGCGCATCCAGCACATGTTGAAAAAGGGTAGACCGCTCAGGAACTAGCTCCCTACTCAGGGGGGGGTGTGACCTCAGCTCCCTGAGGTGGGGGAAGTGACCTCAGCTTCCTCCTCAGGGGTAGAGCCTGGGGAGGGCCGGGGGGGGGGAAGGGAACTTGCCGGAGCAACCGAAGTCATCAAAGGAGCACCACCATGCGAGCAGCATATATCGTAGAAGCCGTGCGCACGCCGGCCACCAAGGCCTACAAGGGGAAGCTGAAGGATGTCCGCCCCGACGACCTTGCCGCCGCCGCCATCAGGGGGCTGGTCGAACGGACCGCAGTCGACCCTGCGCTCATCGAGGACGTCATCATCGGCTGCGCCTTTCCGGAAGGGGAGCAGGGGATGAACGTGGCGCGCATCGCCGCCTTCAAGGCGGGCATCCCCTACCAGGTCCCCTGCCAGACAGTGAACCGTTTCTGCTCTTCCGGGTTGCAGACCATCGCCTCGGCGGCGGACCGCATCATGGCCGGTTTCGCCGACTGCATCATCGCCGGGGGGACCGAGAGCATGTCCATGATCCCCATGGGCGGCAACAAGTACAGCGCCAACCCGGGCCTCATCGCCTCCTGGCCGGAGGCCTACGCGTCGATGGGGATCACGGCTGAGCGGCTGGTGGACAGGTACCGCATTTCCCGAGAGGACCAGGACTCCTTTGCCCTGGCCAGTCACCAGAAGGCGGCACGTGCCATAACCGAGGGGACCTTCGCCGAGGAGACCGTCGCGGTGCCGGCCCAGTTCTGCTCGCTGAACCGGGGGAAGCTGCAGTGCCGCGAGGAGAAGATCGATGCCGACGACGGGGTGAGGGGCGACACCACAATGGAGGCCCTGGCGAAGCTTAAGCCCGCGTTCAAGGCAGACGGCACCGTGACCGCAGGGAATTCGTCCCAGATGACCGACGGCGCGGCCGCGGCGCTCGTGGTCTCCGAGGATTTCCTGAAGCGGACCGGGATGAAACCGTTGGCCCGGTTCGTCTGCTTCGCAGTCAGGGGCGTCCCCCCGGAAATCATGGGGATCGGCCCCGTCGAAGCCGTTCCGGCGGCACTGAAGATGGCCGGGCTCACCCAGGACCGGCTCGACCTGATCGAACTCAACGAGGCATTCGCCGTTCAGGCGCTTGCCTGCATGGGTGAGCTTGGGCTCGACCCGGCGCGGGTCAACGTCCACGGCGGCGCTATCGCGCTCGGGCACCCGCTGGGATGCACCGGCACCAAGCTCACCGCGACGCTGCTGCACGAAATGCGGCGGCGCGGGTCGCGCTACGGCATGGTCACCATGTGCATCGGCGGCGGCATGGGTGCCGCAGGCGTCTTCGAGCTGAGCTGAGTCCGGCCGAGCTCCACTACTAACGAGAGGTGTGTCATGGCAGCAAGGATATTCAAGGGAGCGGAATTCCTCATAACTGAGACCGGTAAGGACGAGATCTTCGTCCCGGAGGATTTCACGGACGAACAGCGCCAGATCGGGGCCACCACCGAGCAGTTCGTGGCCAACGAGGTGATCCCGGCGCGGGAAGAGATCGAGCACCAGAACTTCGAAAAGGTAGTGCAGTTGCTCAGGCGCTGCGGCGAACTGGGACTCCTGATGATAGACGTGCCCGAGGAGTACGGCGGCCTCGAACTGGACAAGGCGACCAGCATGCTTGCGGCCGAGAAGATCTCCGGCTCGGGCTCCTTTTCCGTAGCCTACTCCGCCCACAGCGGCATCGGCACGCTCCCCCTGGTCTACTACGGCACCGAGGACCAGAAGTCGCGCTACCTCAATAAGCTGACCAGCGGCGAGTGGATCGCGGCTTACTGCCTCACCGAGCCCGATTCGGGGAGCGACGCCCTGGGCGCCAAGGCGAGCGCGATGCTTTCGGCGGACGGGAGCCACTACATCCTCAACGGCACCAAGCAGTTCACCACCAACGGCTCCATAGCCGACCTCTACACCGTCTTCGCCAAGGTGGACAAGGAGCATTTCACCGCCTTCCTGGTGGAGCGGACCATGGAAGGGGTGAGCGTGGGGCCTGAGGAGAAGAAGATGGGGATCAAGGGTTCCTCCACGACCCAGGTCATCCTGGACAACGTCAAGGTCCCCGCCGCGAACGTCCTCGGCGAAATCGGCAAGGGGCATAAGATCGCTTTCAACGTCCTCAACATCGGGCGCTTCAAGCTCGGGGCTGCGGTCACCGGTTCAGCCAAGTTCGCGCTAGCCGACGGGGTGAAATACGCGGTGCTGAGAAAGCAGTTCGGACGTCCCATCGCCTCCTTCGGCGCCATCCAGGAGAAGCTGGCCGACATGGCGGCCGACATCTTCGCCTCGGAAGCGCTGGTCTACCGCCTGGCCGGTCTCATCGACGACCGTCTCGCCACCATCCCCAAGGAGACCGCGAACTACTACGATGCCTACCAGAAAGGGATCGAGGAATACGCCATGGAGTGCGCCATCGCGAAGGTCTTCTGCTCGGAGATGCTCGCCTTCGTGGCGGACCAGGTGGTGCAGATCCACGGTGGCTATGGCTTCATCCAGGAGTACCCCGCCGAACGCTATTACCGCGACGAGCGCATCAACCGCATCTTCGAGGGGACCAACGAGATCAACCGGCTGCTCATCCCGGGCACCCTGCTTACCCGTGCACTGAAGGGGGAGATCCCGCTGCAGCGCGAGGCGATGAAGGCGCTCGACGCGCTCACCACGCCATCCTTCGACGAGCCCGACGACACCGTTCCCTTCGCCGCGGAGAAGGCCTTGCTCTCCGGCCTCAAGCAACTGTTCCTGGTGGTGGCGGGATCGGCGGCGCAGAAGTACCAGGCCCGCATCAAGGACGAGCAGGAGATACTCATGGCGCTCGCGGACGTAGTGATCAACCTGTTCGCCATGGAAAGCGCCGTGCTGCGCGCCGAGAAGATCCTGCCACGCCTGAGCGAAACGAAGCGCGAGGCGGTATCGGCCGCGGTCAGGAGCTTCTGCTTTACCGCCAACGAGAAGACCGCCAGCGCGGCGCGCAAGGCGGCCTTCTACTGCGAGGAAGGGGACACCCTCGCGGTCCTGCTAGGTGCCGTCCGGCGCTTCACGCGCTATAACGCGGTTGGACTGCTCCAGGACAAGCGCATCCTGGCACAGGCGGTGATCGAAGCTGAGAAGTACCCCTTTTAAGTCCTGAGAAAAGAGCGCCGAGTCGGGCCGGTTCCCCGCTGAGAGATCTGTGGAACCGGCCCGTTCCTTTGCCGGACCATTGCTGTGAATCACAGAGGGACGAATGAGCTCACGGCAAGCGGCGCTGTGAGTAGAAAAGTTCACTTTATAAGTGGTGTAACGGTACATCTTGTGGCAGAATTGCTCTTTAAGAGAGTTCTAAGCGGGGTTGTGACAGTAGCAGCGGGAGGTGCCAATGGAAGTGCCTATCAGCAATAAAGGACGCAAGGCAGGCACCCGCAACAGTTCCGGCAGCGGTGGTGGCAGCGATGGAGCGAAGCGCAACGGCTCACGGTCCGGGCAGCAGGAGGGTGGCGGCCAGCCGGAAGAACTCGGCGGCGACTGTGAAAGAAGGCTCGCCGATGCGCAGCGGGAACTGGGCCGGTTGAACGAGGAGTTGGCCAGGCAAAAGGCCAGCGCGGACAACCTGGGCAGGGAACTGGAAACCTTCAGCTACTCCGTTTCCCACGACCTGCGCGCACCGCTGCGGCACCTGATCGGTTTCAGCAACGCCCTGCTTGAGGATTACGGTGAAGGGCTGGAACCGACCGCCCACAGCTACCTGGACTGCATCGTACGTGCGGGGCGCAAGATGGAGGCACTCGTTGACGCGCTGCTCGCTTTGTCGCGCATCGGGCGCCAGGACATGACCCTGTTGAACCTCGATCTAAGCCAGATGGCCAACAGCTACGCCGCCTGCATCAGGGAAGCGGACCCGGGCAGAAAGGTGACCTTCAGCATCCCTGAGCGGCTCCCCGCGCACGGGGACGCGGTGCTGTTGCGGACCGCCCTGGAGCATCTTTTGGAGAACGCCTGGAAATTCACCGCCCGGAAGGAGTCCGCCACCATAGAGCTCGGGAGCAGAAAAGACGGGGATGAGGTGGTCTATTTCGTACGGGACAATGGCGCCGGATTCGACATGCGCTTCGCCGACCGCCTTTTCGGGCCGTTCCAGCGCATGCACCGCGAAGAGGAGTTCCCCGGCATGGGCATAGGACTTGCCATCGTGCAGAGGATCATCAACCGTCACTGCGGGAGGATCTGGGCGGAGGCGGAGGTGAACGAGGGCGCCACCTTCTACTTCACCCTTGGCAGCTGAGCGGGAGGGGGCGCTAGGCCGGGGCGGGACAATCCTGGGCGAGCGATCCGAAGTACAGCTTGAAATCGCTCAGCCTCAACATCATGGCCCCCCGGGTGATGTTTTCCGCCAGCAGGGAGTTGCCCGCGTTGGCGGCCGCCAGTAGCTCACGGTAGTAGTCACGCAGTTGCAGCCGGTGTTTGTCCTTGGAAAAAAGCGCCGACCTGAGTTTGGAATAGACGCCGGCAAAGCTGTTCAGCATCAGGGGGTAGATGCGGTTGCCCGACATCACCGCCATGGCCAGATGCAGTTCCCAATCGAACTTCACCAGTGCGGACGAGCAGTTGCGCAGCTTTTCCGCTTTGCGCAGCACCGCAGCCAACCCGGCCGCGTCGTTCTCGACCGCCCTGCGGGCGTAATCAGGAGCGAACTGAACCCTCAGCTCGAGCAGATGCGTGGCGAGGTCGTAGGGGAAAGGCTCGCTGTTGCGGGTGATCGAGGAGAGAATTTCCAGGTCCCCCTGCGACCAGAAGTCCTTCACGATGGTGCAATGCCGCTGCTGCACCGATATCCATCCCGCGTCCTGCAGCTTTTGCAGCGCCTCCCGCACCGTTGCCCTGCTGACCTCGAAACGAGCGGCCAGGTCCCGCTCGCTCAGCAGCGGCCTTCCCGGCTTGAACTCCCCACTCAACATCCCGTCAACCAATGCCTTCTCCACCATCTGGCAGGTTTTCCTCATAGGCCCCTCACTTCGTAGACGGCAGGCAGACCAGGCTTGCTCACCTTTGATCGTCCGCACCAGACGGATGTCCCGACGCAGACGTATACACATATAAAACATAGTTCTGCTAAAATAACAACGGGTTTTTTACCGGTGCCCGAGAATTATTCCGCATTACATAGCCTTACCTCCCGCGGAGTTAACGGTTCAAGCCTGTGACCGTTTACTTTAAAGTGCGGGCAACATGAGCGAGCGGTGGAGCGGTGCCGCAACAATGTTTAGACGCCGTTTTAAGTTTTACGAGGTTGAGACGGAGAGGTGCGCCCCCCGCACCCGCAGACCAGGCGGGGCAGGGGATCAGCGGGAGGAAAGGTCGGCCTTGCGCGGGTGGGAGAGGGTGAAGTAGAACGTGGCTCCCTCGTTTTCTTTGCCTTCGGCCCAGATACTGCCGCCGTGACGCTCTATGATGCGCCGCACCGTGGCGAGACCGATACCGGTTCCCTCGAACTCGGCACCGTGCAGGCGCTGGAAAGGTTGGAACAGCTTCTCGACGTAGGCCATGTCGAACCCCACCCCGTTGTCCCTGACGAAGAAGGCATGCCGTCCCGCCACCACGGTTTGACCGAACTCGATGCGCGGGAACGGATTGCGGGAGGTGTACTTGACGGAGTTTCCCATGAGGTTCTGCAGCACCAGCCTCACCAGGGCGCTGTCGCCGTAGGCGCTGATCCCGGGCTGAACCACGAACTCCGGGGCATTTTCCGATTCGTCACCGATCATCTCGACCACGTCGGCGGCCAACTGGCTGATGTTGAAGGTACTCCTTTTCATGATGGCGCGCCCGACCCGGGTGAGGGCGAGCAGGTCGTCGATCTGTTTCCCCATCCGGTTACTAGCCGTGCAGATCCGCTCGAGGTAGTAGCGGGCCTCCTCCGGCAGCGCGTTGCCGTACTCCTCGACGAGTATCGAGCTGTAGCTGTTGATGTGCCGCAGCGGCGCGCGCAGGTCATGCGACACCGAGTAGCTGAAGGATTCTATCTCTTTCTTCGCCGCCACGAGCTGCGAAGTCCTCTCGATGACCCGGCGGTCCAGCTCGTCGTTGAGGTTACGGATGGCCTCCTCGGCGGCCTTTCTCTCGGTGATGTCCTTGATGGTGCCGATCATGCGCGCCTGCTTGCCCGCTGCATCCCGGGTCAACTCGCAGCATTCCGTCACCCAGCGTTCCTCCCCGTCGTTGTGCCTGCGGATCTTGTATTCGTGCTCGAAGGGACGGTCGTTGTTGATGGCGGAGCGGTAACTGTCCATGAACTGGTCCCGGAAATCCTGGTGCACGATGTCGAAGTGCCCCTGGAGGGTCTTCGGGTAGGAGGCGTCGATCCCGAGGATTTCCTCGAGCTTGCTGGAACAGACCCAGTGGTCCTGGCTGATGTCGAGAACGTAGCTGCCGAGTTGGGCGATCCTCTGGGTCTCCCGCAGCAGCCGGTCGTTGTCCGCGAGCACCTGTTCGTGCTTCTTCTGCTCTGTCACGTCTTCCAGCGTCACCACGGTCCCGCTCACCGTGCTGGCCGGGTCAAGAAAGGGGGCGGTGCTGATGGAGAGCACCGCGCTGCTGTCATCGCCACGGGTGAACACGAAGCAGGATTGCAGCAGGCAACGCCCCTGCTGCAGGAACTCGCCCAGCGAGAGTTCCGCCCCGGTCGCGGGATCAGGCTCCGCAGAGAAGATGGCGTCGATCACCGGGGGGTCCCGGTGCGCCATCTCTTGCTTGGTCAGCCCAAGGATCCGCTCCGCGCGGGGATTCACGAAGGTGGTGTTACCGTCTGACTCGATGAACATGATTCCGACCGGGCTGGTCGCCGTGATCAGGTTCAGCAGGCCGTGCTCCATATGGAGCAAATGTTCCATCAGCTTTGCCTGGTTGATATCGAGCAGAGTACCGGCCAGCCGGCAGGCCTTGCCGCCGGCGTCCCGCCTGGCAGCCTTTCCGGTGCAGCGAAACCAGCGCCATTTCCCCTCATTGGTCTTGAGGCGGAATTCGATCTCGAATTTTTCGATCTCGCCGCCGATGCAGCTTTCCAGCACACGCCGGGCACGTTCGAGGTACTGCGGATGGATGATGTTGGTCCAATCCTCCAGCCGTACATGCACCTGTCCACCGCTGTAACCGAGCATGTGGTAGCAGTATGGGCTGAAGTAGCAGTCGTTGCCGGCAACGTCGAAGTCCCAGATCCCAAGTTCCGCGGCATCGAGCGCCACCCGGTGCCGGTCATCGCTGAGAGCGAGCTCCTGAAGGGCATGATGCTGCGCGGTGATATCGATGGTGCAGACCTGGTAGCCGATGAGCGCCTCGCTCGCACCGCGCAGCGGGGCGACGACGGCATGCAGCAGCGAGACGGCGCCATCAGCGGACCGGTAATGGAACTGCTGGTTCCACTGCAGGCCGGACTCCATGGCGCTCTGGAAGCTGGCGGCCATACCCTTACGCTCCTGAGGATTGACGTACCCCGACTGGCCCTGTCCCGGCTCGCAGGGATGGGTGCTCCCCGCAGACGCCAGCGGCTGACCATCGAGATCTGTCAGATACAGACCCAAGGGGGCCGACCGGAACATGTTACGCAGCACCTGCTCGTAGCCGGCAGCGAGCGCAACCGTCTGGACCGCCCCGTGGTCCCCCCCGATGTGGGGAAGGGGAGCGCCTTGGTTGTGATCGGTACGATGGTTTGGCTGTGACAATCGGTTCATGTGCTCCCCCCTGGGGCAACGATCAACTTAAAGCCTTCCAACCCCTTCCCGCTTGTTACGCCATCTGTCTCGGCGCATGGTCTCCACAGGCACAAGGAAAGTTTTTTCTAATATAACCACATTACCGCGAAGTAGCAACTACAAATTATAAAAAAATAATGTCACAGCAATAATGACAGACTCGCACCGTGACTTCGTGTGACCTAGGAGTTGACTGTCAGAGCCTGTTTGCAGTAGTAATGAGTGATACGTCAGACAAAGGAGGATTCCCATGGAAGCCAAAGCCACCTGCCACTGCGGGGCGAAACACACCGGACACATCTGCATGTTGAAAAGCACCGGCCGTCTGGAAGAGGTCGCCCATCTCACCAGCCATCCGACGGTGGTCTGTTTCACCTGCGGGACCGAGGCCAACTCCGGGGATAACGTCTGCAGCCCCATGCCCCTCTCGAAGTAACCGCCGGAGCGATCATGCCAGAATTACCCGAAGTCGAAGTCACACGGCTGGGGATCAAGGATCACCTCACCGGCGCCCGGATCGCGTCCATCGCGCTGCACATCCCTAAACTGCGGAACATGGTTCCGGAGGGGCTGTCCGAGATCCTCGCCGGGCAGACCATCCGCTCTCTGGAGCGCCGCGGCAAGTACCTGATCCTTGACTGCGGCTCCGGAGCGCTGCTGCTGCACCTGGGGATGACCGGTCACCTGCGCCTGGTGCCGGCCACCAGCGGGCGCGGCCCCCACGACCACTTCGAGCTGCTGGTCGATTCGGGACTCGCGCTCCGGTTGAACGATCCGCGCCGCTTCGGTTCGATCCACTTCACCACGTCCGACCCGCTGCAACACCCGTTGCTGCGCAAGATCGGACCGGAACCGCTCACCACGGCGTTCGATGCCCACTACCTTTACTACGCGAGCCGGCGCAGGACGGTGGCCCTGCAACGCTTCCTGATGGACAGCGCCGTTGTTGCCGGAATCGGTAACATCTACGCCGCCGAGAGCCTCTTTCGCTGCCGGCTCCACCCGGAGACAGCTGCTGGAGAACTGCCCCAGGCAGAGTGCGCCAAAGTGGTCGCCGCCATCAAGGAGACCCTCGCCGTCTCCATCGCCACCGGGCGCTCCAGCATGGATTTCCTGTGCGCCGGGGAGAAGCTCGCCTACTTCCCGCAGCAACTCTACGTCTACGGGAGGGAGGGGCTCCCCTGCCGGGAGTGCGGCGCCCCCATCATCAGGGGGAGGCTCGGCAACCGCTCCACCTTCTTCTGCGCCGTTTGCCAGCGCTGAGGCGCCGGCCGTCCGTCACGCAGGCTTCCCGGTGCAGTTTTCCGGCGCCGGCTTTCATTGCAGTTGCCGGCATGCCTGCTAAACTGCCGCAGGGAACACGCCCCGCTATCACGAAAGTTTCAGGAGGTTTTCCAGCATGAGCATCCTTTTCACACCTCTTACCCTGCGCGAGTTGGTCTTCAAAAACCGTGTCTTCGTGTCACCGATGTGCATGTACTCCAGCAGGGAGGGGCTTCCCACCGACTGGCACATGGTGCACCTGGGGAGCCGGGCCGTCGGCGGCGCGGGCCTCGTCATGGTCGAGGCCACTGCAGTGACGCCGCAGGGGAGAATTTCCCCCGACGACAGCGGCATCTGGAGCGCCGAGCACGCTGCCGCCTATCTCCCCATCACGCGCTTCATAAAGGAACAGGGCGCGGTCCCCGGCGTGCAGTTGGCCCATGCGGGGCGCAAGGCCTCCACCGATCTCCCCTGGAGGGGAGGACGCCCCGTCGACGTCAACCACCGCGGCTGGCAAACCATCGCCCCAAGCCCGGTCCCCTTTTCCAAAGAGGAGCCGGTGATCCCCCGTGAGGCGACCCAGCAGGACCTGGAAGCGCTGCTCGGGCAGTTCGCCCAGGCGGCGCGGCGCAGCATCGAGGCCGGCTTCGAGGTGGCCGAGATCCACATGGCGCACGGCTACCTGCTGCACCAGTTCCTGTCACCGCTCTCCAACCGGCGCGGCGACGAGTTCGGGGGCTCGCTCGAGAACCGCTGCCGGTTTCCGCTCCGGGTCGCTAAGGCGGTGCGGGACATCTGGCCCGAACACCTTCCGGTCTTTGTCAGGGTTTCGGCCTCGGACTGGATGGAGGGAGGGTGGGATCTGGAGCAGACCCTGCACCTTTGCAAGGCGCTAAAGGATATCGGCATCGACCTCATCGACTGCTCCACCGGCGGGATGGTACCCGAGGCCATGCCACCGTTCGGCCCCGGTTTCCAGACGCCGTTCGCGACCGCCATAAAAAAAGAAGTGGGCATACCTACTGGAGCTGTCGGTTTCATCACCGATCCGGCGCAGGCCGAGCAGATCGTCGCCACAGGCCTTGCCGACTCCGTGTTCCTGGCGCGGGCCCTGCTGCGGGACCCGTACTGGCCGCTGCACGCGGCGAAGGCCCTGGGCGTTGATCTACCCTGGCCGGCTCAATACGAGAGGGCGAAATAGGGCGGTGGAAAAAAGCGATTTTTCCGCGGGAAGCCGTGACGGGAGAACAGCGGCGGGTGGAAATGGGAAGGGAAGGGGAGAAGCGTTGGCGGGGGGCGGCAGGGTGATGGCACCTGCCGCCCCTGCTCTTAGTCGGCAGCTACCACGTGAATGGCGACGATCGCGGCGACCGCACCTACCCAGTACACCCAGCGGTATTCGCCGAAGTGCACGTCGCAGAACTCCTTGAAGGTCAGGCCGCTGTGGCTCTTTTTCGGGCGCTCCTCCGCGGCGGCCACCGTCCCCTGGACGTCGTTCGCCGCGACCACTGTCGTGGAGCGCTCTTCACGCGGCATCAGGTTCACGTTCTTGAGCGCTTCGGACTGCTGCGCGGGTTGCTGGTTCACCATGAGCGCCACGTCCTGTGCACCTGCGGCAGCCGGCGCGAAGGAGAGCAGGCAGGCAAGAATTGCGATTTTTTTCAACATGATGGGATCCTCCTCTTGGTAATGCGGCGGAGGCCGCTCAAACGGCGCTGTTGTCGCGCCAAATTAAACGCGGGAGACTTCATTGTAACAGCACCTCTTGCACTTTCACGGGTCCGTGTTTATTTTTCGGCAAGAGCTGCTCGCTTCATGGTATAACAGGGGGCGTAAATCACTGACAACTGCTTCGGGAACAAGGTTCCAGCACGCAGCCGAGCAAAAGGAGCATTGAATGGAAAGATATCAGACACAGTACCGGACCATAACCGTAGTCAACAGCGGCGTGATGAGAGGAGTCTATGGCTGGATGAGCGGCGGGCTGCTACTGACCGCTCTCGTTTCTGTCATAACCGCATCCACGCCGGCCCTGTTACAGGCCATCCTCGGCAACCGCATACTCTTCTACGCGCTCCTCTTTGGTGAGCTGGGGCTGGTGGTGGCCATAAGCGGGGCCATCAACCGGATCAGCACGGCGGCTGCGAGCCTGCTCTTTTTACTGTACGCGGCGCTCAACGGCCTGACGATGTCCACGATCTTCGTCGCCTACACACACTCCTCCATCGCCTCGACCTTCCTCGTCACCGCGGGGATGTTCGGCGCCATGAGCCTCTACGGCTACCTGACCAGGAGCGACCTCTCCTCCTGGGGGAGCTTCCTGTTCATGGGACTGGTCGGGGTGGTGATTGCCTCCCTGGTGAACATCTTCCTGCACAGCTCGATGCTCAACTGGGTACTGAGCCTGTGCGGCATCATCGTCTTCACCGGCCTTACCGCCTACGACACCCAGAGGATCAAGCAGATGGGGAACTCCGGCGGCAAGGGAGCCATCCTCGGCGCGCTCACCCTCTACCTCGACTTCATCAACATGTTCCTGCTGCTGCTTCGTTTCCTGGGCGACCGCAGGTAAAAAAAGAACCCCGGCGCAGCGCTGCGGCGGGGTTCTTCACGTCAGACAAGGGGAGGGGGGGCTAGCGCAGCCTGATCCCTTCCTTCGTTATCTCGATGACACCTTCCCGGTAGAGGTTTCCTATCACGGCCTTGAAGTTCTTCTTGCTCATCCGGAACATGTCCGCGATCAGCTCGGGGGGGGACTTGTCCCCCACGGGAAGAAAGCCTCCGCGCTCGGCGAGTACCCGCAACAGGGTCTCCCGGCCGCCGCTCAGGTCCTGCCTCCCCCCCTTTCTGAGTGTCACGTCTATCTTGCCGTCGGGGCGTATCTTCTTCACGTACCCCTTGGCGCTGTCACCGGTCCGGTACCTGCCGAAGAGCTCGGTCTTGAAGAGCAGGCCGTCATAGCGTCCGTCGATGATCACCTTGGCGCCCAGGTCGCCGAACTCGTAGAAGGTAAGCAGGACTTCCTGTCCCTCCTTGAGCCCCGCCGCTGACTTCTCGAGGAACTTCCCGATCTTTGCCGACGCGGCGATACGCTCGGAGCGGTCGAGGTAGACCCGCACCAGGTGCCTTTCCCCTTTCTGCATGGGACGCGGCTGCTCGCTGAACGGGACCAGCAGGTCCTTTTCCAGCCCCCAGTCCATGAAGGCCCCGACGGGGCTCACATCCTTGACCTCCATGAGCGCGAAATCCCCGACCTGCGCCTTGGGCTCCAGCGTGGTGGCGATGAGCCGGTCCTCCGAATCCAGGTAGACGAACACCTTGAGGTGCTCGCCGTGGTGCAGCCCTTCAGGGACGTACTTGGTCGGTAACAGGATGTCCCCAAGCTCCGAGACGAGGTAGGCGCCTATCGCGCTCAATTTCTTGACTTCCAAACGGTTGTACTTGCCGATTTCTAACATTCTCAGTCTGCTCCCATCGCGGCGTTCTAATGTTTTGCCGCCGCGAACCGAAATACTATATCAAATCCTCGCGCGCGCCTATTAATCTTTTCGACGCACCAGGCGACGTTCCGCACGTCCCACGGAAAAGCGGTTAACTAACAGGCACTTCCAACGACAGCCGGATTGCTTTTTAGCTGGACACTTCCGACATTTTCATAATAAGGTAACCCTTTCCAGCCAGGTCGCGTGGCGCGGCCGTAACAGCGGAGGCCGATTGCGCCCCTTTAGCCTTAAAACCAAGATGACGGTCACCATTTCCCTGCTCATGGCGGGACTGCTGTCCATTCTTGCGCTTAGCACCCACCTGTATTTCAACGATCAGATCAAGGGACTCCTTTTCACCCAGCAGTTTAACATGGTCACCGCGCTCGCCGACCAGATCGACGACAAGCTGCGCCTGTCGCAGACGGAACTGGCGGCCACGGCCGGCACCCTCAAAGCCGGGGACGTCAATGATCCCCAAACACTGCGGAGATTCTTCGGCCAGCGCCCCGGAAATCTGACCATGTTCGACAACGGGCTGTTTCTGTTCTCCGCCCAGGGGACGCTGCTTTCCGGGAACCCGCTGGACAAGGGCATCACCGGCAAGAACTTCCTGCACAGGGAGTATCTCAAAAAAACCCTCGCCACCAGGCAGCCGCAGATATCCGCCCCCTTCCTCTCCGCCCAGTCGCACGGGCACCCGATCATCATGCTCACCGCGCCCGTCTTCGACGACCGGGGAGAAATCGCCGCGGTGCTCGCCGGGAGCATCGACCTCACCAAGGACAACTTCGTGACCCGGATAGGCAAGGTTACCCTGGGAGAGAAAGGGTACCTCTACCTGTACAGCACGGACCGGGTTATGATCGCCCACCCCGACACCCGCAGGATTTTCAAGCAGGACGTGCCGCTTGGGAAGAACCGGCTCTACGACGAGGCCATCGGGGGGTACGAGGGTACCGGGGAGACCACCAACTCGAGGGGCGTCCGCGTCATAAGCTCCTTCAAAAGGCTCCATACCACCAACTGGATACTCGCCAGCAATTTCCCGCAGGACGAGGCCTACGCCCCGATCTACCGGGCGCGCAGCTACATCCTCGCTGCCTTGTTCGTGGTCTTTCTCATCTCCATGCTGGTGGTCTGGCTGTGCATGAAATTCCTCACCGCGCCGCTGATCACCTTCACCGAGCAGATCAGGATGCTGACGCAGAACAAAGGGGGGGGCGCGCGCATCAACATATCTGCGGGCGACGAGATAGGGGTGCTGGGCGACGCCTTCAACCAACTGCTGGAGGAACTGCAGCAGCAAAAACATGAGCTGAAGCGGGAGCTCGATTTCTCGCAAAAGCTCATCGAGGTCACCCCCATTCCCGTTTTCTACAAGGGCGATGACGGCAGGTATCTCGGGTGCAACCAGGCCTTCCTCAACTTCACGGGTCTCACCAGGGACCGCGTCATAGGCAAGACCGTCTTCGACGTGGCCCCCGGCCCGCTCGCCGAAGCCCACCACCGTCACGACCAGGAACTCATCGCCTCAGGCGGCGTGCAGGTCTATGAAGGCAAGGCGATGCATGTCGATCAGGAGGAGCGCGACGTCATTTTCTTCAAGACCAGCTTCACCGCCACAGGCGGCGTCTGCGGCGGTGTCCTTGGTGTCATGCTCGACATCACAGAGCGCAAGCAGGCCGAGGCTGCCCTGCAGTCCCAGAAGGAATTCGCCGAAAGCCTCGTCCTGAACATGACGCAGCCAACGTTCGTACTGGACCACCAGCACCGCGTCATCATGTGGAACCGCGCCTTGGCGACCCTCACGGGGATCGAGCCGGGCGAGGTGCTGGGCTCCGACCATCTCGGCAAAATCTTTTACGGCATCGACCGCCCCGTCCTGGCCGACCTTGTGCTGGATGGACAGGTCGATGACGCCGGTAAATACTTCAGCAGTTACCGTGAGTCTCCTCTGATAGAGGGAGGGATACAGGCCGAAGGATGGTACAAGGATCCGGACGGCACCGGGCATTACATCACCCTCAACGCCGCGCAGATCCGTGACCGGCAGGGGAGGGTGGTCGGCGCGATCCAGAACCTCGAGGACATCACCGAGCGCAAGCATGCCGAGGAAGCGCATGAAAAGACCCGGCGCCAGCTGCAGCTCATCCTGGACGCGGCCGGTGAAGGGATCAACGGCGTGGACATGCAGGGACGCATCACCTTCGTGAACCCGGCGGCGGCACAGATGGTGGGATGGACCCAGGAAGAACTTCTGGGCCAGCACCAGCACTCCCTGATGCACCACACCCGGGAGGACGGGTCACCATTCCCGGAACAGGACTGCCCGATGTCCACCGCCTGCTACGAGGGACGTCCCTACCAGGGGAGCGACGAGTTGTTCTGGCGCAAGGACGGCAGCAGTTTCTACGCCGAGTACAACTGCAGGCCCCTGCGCGAGGGGGGAGAGCTGGTAGGCGCCGTCGTCGTCTACAAGGATGTGACCGAACGGAGGCTGGCAGATGAGCAGCTGCTGAAGCTGTCCCAGGCGGTGATGCAGAGTCCCGTCGCCATCATAATCACCGACACCACAGGCAACATAGAGTTCGTCAATCCGCGCTTCACCGAGATTGCCGGCTACACCTCCGAAGAGGTCATAGGAGAAAACCCACGCATCCTGCAAAGCGGCAAGACATCGCCCGAACTGTACCAGGGGATGTGGGACACCATCACCTCGGGCCGGATCTGGAGCGGCGAATTGTACAACCGCCATAAAAACGGCACCGCCTTCTGGCAGCACGCCACCATATCCCCGATCCTGAACAGTGCCGGCAATATCTGCCATTTCATGGCCTTCATGGAAAGCATCAGCGAGCGCAAGAAACTTGAGGAGCAGCTGAGGCAGGCGCAAAAGATGGAAGCGATCGGCCAGTTGGCCGGAGGGGTCGCTCACGATTTCAACAACATACTCACCGTCATTCTCGGCTTCGGGCAGTTGCTGCAGCACTCCCTGCCCCCAAACGACCCGATGCTCGACCACATGGAGCAGATCCTCGATGCCGCCGACCGGGCCACGCACCTCACCAAGAGTCTTCTGGCCTTCAGCCGGAAGCAGGTCATGGTGATGCAGCAGGTCGAGTTGAACGAACTGGCCCGCAGGCACGCCAAGTTCCTGGTCCGGATCATCGGCGAAGACGTGACGCTCAGAACCTCCTTCAGCGATGAGAACTTGCTGGTGATGGCCGACAGCGGTCAGTTGGAGCAGGTGCTGATGAACCTCGCCACCAACGCCAGGGACGCCATGCCCGCCGGCGGGGAGCTCACCATCAAGACGGAGCTGACCACCCTGGACAAGGAGTTCCACCGCCAGTATGGGTACGGTATGCCCGGCCGCTACGCCCTCATCACCGTCGCCGACACCGGAACCGGGATGGATGCCGAAACTCAGCAGAAGATATTCGAGCCCTTCTTCACGACGAAACTCCCGGGTCGCGGCACGGGACTCGGGATGTCCATCGTGTACGGCATCATCAAGCAGCATGGCGGCTACATCACTATATTCAGTCAGATGGGCTTCGGCACCACCTTCAGCATCTACCTGCCCCTGATAACCGAGAAGGTGCAGTCCGGCGAAAAGCCGGTCACCTTCATCCCGGAGGGGGGAAGCGAGACCATCCTGGTTGTGGAGGATGACGCCGCTGTAGGGCGGCTGGTCGAGTCGGTGCTTAAGAGGTACGGGTACCAGGTCATACGCGCGAGCAGCGGGGATGAAGCCTTGCAGCTCTTCGAGTCGAGGCGGCAGGAGATCAGCCTGGCGCTGCTCGACGTGATCATGCCCAAGATGAACGGCAAACAGCTCTGCGAGGAACTCCGTCGTCATTCTCCCCAGTTGAAAGTACTGTTCCTGAGCGGATATACCGCCGACGTGATACAGGACAAGGGGATCTTCCTTGAGGAAGGCGTCGATATCTTACGCAAACCCGCGAGACCGATCGAACTCGCCAACAAGGTCCGGGAGATGCTCGACAGCTGATCCACCCGCGCCGCGTCCCCTTCCCCAGGGCGGCAAAAAGGGGAGGGGGGGATGCGGCACTGGCATATTTTGTAATGTTTTCATATATTTAAAGGGACAATATTATGCTCATAGAGAACATCACCATGGACGAATTCGCCCAAGGTCTGGAAATCTGCAAGACCGTCTACATTCCATTTGGATCGGTCGAAGAGCACGGCAGCCATCTGCCGCTTTCTACGGACACCATCGAGGCCTACGAGGTGGGAAAACGCGCGGCCGAACGGATCCCGCTGTTTGTAGCGCCGCCGGTGCATTACGGGTGCTGCCGCTCGACGTCGCGCCATCCAGGGACCGTATCCATCAGCACTGCGACGTTAAAGGCTCTTTTGAAGGACATAGTGCGCTCGCTGCACGCGCATGGGTTGGTCAACTTCATTGCGCTAACCGGGCACGCCGGCGGATCGCACCGCATGGCGCTTCAGGACGCCGGCGAGGAACTGATTCAGGAATTGCCGGAAATCAACATGGCCGTCGTCACCGAATACGAACTCGCCAAGGAAAGCGGAGCTCATCTCATCGAGACCCGTGGCGATGCCCACGCCGGTGAGATCGAAACCTCGCGCATCATGCATTCGCATCCGCACCTGGTCAAAGGGCTGGCCGCCGCCGAGTATCCCAATTTTCCGACCGGGATCCTCGTCCGTGACAAGCGAAGCTTCTGGCCCGGCGGGGTCTGGGGTGACCCTGGCAAGGCGAGCGCTGAAAAGGGTAAGATCCTGGAATCACTGGTAGCGGACAAGGTGATCGAGTTGGTCAAGGCCCTCGAGAGCCGTCGCTGGTAATTGCCCAAAAAAGCGGCTTCCAAATTTGCCCTGTAGAGGGACTTTTCGACCGGGCGCAGGGGTAGACCTGCACCCGTTTTTTGCTGCCGGGGCGCCAGGAGGGCTTCTGCGGCGATCAGCACCACAAACCGGTGGTCCGGCTTCCACAGGCGAGAGGCTGAGGGTGGAGCTCAGGTCGGCCTGGCAAAGGGGAGTCGGGAAGTCGCCATGACTTCCGGTGCGGTCCGACGGAACGTGCCACAATCCCATCAAGGTAAGAGGTCACTTGGTAAGAGGTCACTTGGTAAGAGGTCACTTGGTAAGAGGTCACTTGGTAAGAGGTCACTTGGTAAGAGGTCACTTGGTAAGAGGTCACTTGGTAAGAGGTCACTTGGTAAGAGGTCACTTGGTAAGAGGTCACTTGGTAAGAGGTCACTCGGTAAGAGGTCACTCGGTAAGAGGTCACTCGGTAAACACGCCTCTTCAACTTGACATAATATATCTTATGGGCGTTTTACGGATACCCCTCCTGCGAGGGCAGCTTCTCCATCCATTCATCTATCTCTGGCTGCTCACGGTGATGCGGGTCCTGATCGATCTTGGCTACCACTCGTTGATGTTGCACAGCTCTCTCTCATTCTTCTTCGTTCCCATCACCAACTCAGTCACCATCTGCTCATACCGCAAAGACAGCGAAGTAATGAACGCAGTACCGGTAGTTTTACTGAGTCAAAACCTGACATAGTCAAGCTTTCGACGTGCTGCTGACTTTTTCTTTTTCTGTGGTATTACTTAATGGCCGTCCTGCTTCTGTGACTGCCCGTCACTGTGCCAGTATCAAGTTCTCAGTTACAACACCAATGTCTTGGAGGATCTGTATGTCACGTTTCAGGTTCGGTTTTTTCACTCTTGCCATGGCCATCCTTTTTGCGACCACCCTTCCCCGCCTGGTCATGGCTTCTGAAAAGGGGTATACCCTCGCTGTCGTCCCAAATCTCCCCGCCGTCACGCTCCATAAAAACTGGACCCCCATTGCGGATTACCTTTCCCGTGAGCTGGGCGTCAAGGTCGAACTCAAACTCTACGACAAGATAACGACCTTCCTCGAGGAGACCAGGGCCGGGAATGCCGACTTCATGTACGCCGCGCCGAACATGTTCTACCTGGCCTACCAGAAACAGAAGTACATCCCGCTGGTGCGCGGTTCCAACATGTTGCGCGGTCAGGTCTTCGTGCGCAAGGATTCCCCCTACACCAAGGTGAAGGACCTTGAAGGCCAGACCATCGCCATCGTCGGCCCCAAAAACGTCTGCAGCGTCATCACGCGCCATGCGCTTCTCAGCGGCAACAACATCGACTTCAACGTGTCATTCAGCGGCTCCACCATCAACGTCGCCAAGAGCGTTCTGGTCGGCAAGGCCGCTGCCGGCGCCACCCTCGACAGCAGCATGATGGAAGACGCCCCTGAGATGCAGAAAGAGTTCAGAGTCATCATGCAGACGGAAAAAATCCCTCCCCACCCTTTCTCAGCGCATCCCAGGATCCCGAAAAAAGTCAGGGACGCCGTAACTACTGCGCTGTTGAACCTCGACAAATCGGACCAGGGACGCAAGATGCTGGAAGCGGTGAAGCTTGTCAAACCGGTCAGGGCTGATTACAAGCGCGACTATTCGTTCTTCGCCAACGTCGATTTCGAGCGGCTTGACAAGCAGCAACCGAAATAACCGGATACATAGATGTTAAAACGTTTGGAAGTAAAGATCATCGTTTCACTTGCCCTGATTCTGGCGGTGATGATTGCCGTCTACGGTTGGTGGACCGGCAGCAGGCAGCAGTCCGTGTACATCCAGGCCCTCTCGGACAACCTGCGGGTTCTCTCACACAGCCATGCCCACGACGCAGCGACCTTCATCGTGACCCAGGAGTACGCCGGGCTGGAATCGCACATGATGAACGCGGCTAGCATGCCCGAAGTCCTTTCCATCCAGGTGGCCGAACCGGACGGCCACCTTCTTTGCAACATACAGCGCTCCTCGCGTGGCATTCACCCGACCCTAAGCTACAAAATTACGCACATAGCCGTCCCAGGTCGACCGGAGCCTGATCTTAGGCGCGAAGGTGACCAACTGGTGAGTTGGGCGCCCATCCTGGCCGGTACCCACCTCGGATGGGTCCGGATGGCACTGACCCTCAAGACCGCGAACGAACTTCAAGTGGCCACATGGAAAAGCAGCCTGCAGATCGGAGCCCTTTGGATCTTGGTCGGCACACTGCTGATGATCATTGTGGTCAAACGCCCGTTGAGAGCGATAAGAGAACTGAGCCAGTTCGCGCAGGAACTGCAGGACCGAAAGGGAGCCCAGGTTTCGGTGCGACGCGGAGTGTACGAGATCGATCTTCTCGCCGACGCGCTGAACCATTCCTCGACCCAACTGCGCGATGCTGAACAACGACTGCTCGCCGAGCAGGAACGCCTGACCGTGACCCTGCAATCCATTGGGGACGGCGTTATCGCCACCGATACCGGCAATAGAGTCATGCTCTTGAACCAGATAGCGGAGCAGCTTACCGGCTGGAGCGAGGAAGAAGCCAAAGGAAAGGAACTGGGACAGGTGCTGAAGCTCGGCACCGATACGGAATATGCGGAAGTCATGACGCAGCTCGGTAGCGTTCTGGAGGCCAGACGGACGCTTGAACTCCCCGGTCAGCACCACATCGTCTCCAAAAGCGGCGCCCTGCGCACCGTAACCGCCAACGGCGCCCCGATCATCGACAGCTTGGGACAACTGGCGGGTACGGTGCTGGTGATACGAGACGTCACTGAAAAGGCAGAGATAGAGGCGGAGAAGCGGGAACTGGCCCAGCAACTGGCGCAAAGCCAGAAGATGGAAGCTGTGGGGCAGTTAGCGGGTGGTGTGGCTCACGATTTCAACAACATGCTGGGGGTCATCATCGGCCATGCGGAGCTGGCGTTATTGCGGACCGGCACTTCCGGCGAAATGCATGACCGCCTCAGGGAAATTCTCGACGCGGCCACGCGCTCAGCGGACATCACCAAGCAACTGCTCGCTTTTTCCCGTCAGCAGCACGCCGAGCCCAAGGTCCTCGACCTGAACGAGACCATCGCGCGGATGCTCAAGATGCTGCATCGCCTGATTGGCGAGGACATCGACCTGTCGTGGTCTCCCGGCTTCAATGTGAGCAAGGTACGGATCGACCCGTCTCAACTGGACCAGATCATGGCCAACCTCTGCGTCAACGCGCGTGACGCCATCGCGGGCGTTGGAAACATCAGTATCTACACCGAAAACATTACGTTGAGTGACCATGACAAGGCGCGGATTGCCGACCTTGTGCCTGGCGAACACGTCATGCTGGTCGTCGCGGACAGCGGCGCCGGCATGTCCCGCGAGGTCATGGACCGCGTTTTCGAGCCGTTCTACACCACCAAGGCCCTGGGGCGCGGAACCGGCCTCGGGCTCGCCACGGTGTTCGGCATCGTGAAGCAAAACGGCGGCCACATAGAGGTACAGAGCGAACCGGGGCGCGGGGCGACGTTCAGGATCTATCTTCCCGCGATACAGGAGGCGACCGAAGAGCGGACACTGGAAAAGGAGAAACCGGTGGGGGGCACGGAAACCGTGCTGCTGGTCGAGGACGAGCCGGCCATCATGGACATCGGTACCACCATCCTTACCCAGTTGGGGTACACGGTCTACCCCGCGTCATCACCGGAGCAAGCGATCGCCATCGCCGATGACATGGGCCGGGAGATAGACCTACTGCTTACGGACGTCATCATGCCCGGCATGAATGGCAAAGACCTTTCCGAGCAGTTGCTGGCAAACCGGCCGCAGCTGAAATGCCTGTTCATGTCAGGGTATACCGCCGATGTGATCGCCGAAAGAGGCAAGTTCAACGCGGACATGTGTTTTCTGCAAAAGCCATTCACCATGCAGTCGTTGGCGGCCAAGGTCAGGGAGGCGCTAGCAGGGGACTAAGGAATGCAGTGGCGGCATCCCAGGCGCAAGGCAGACCGGGGATGCCGCGGGAATAAGCTTACCTACCCATCATCCCCCCACTCCCCATCATGCCGCCGAAGTAGGTGGACATGTTGTGGAACGGTTGGCCGACCGAGATGTTGCTCAGGTTCGAGGACATCTGGGTCATCAACTGCGTCATCTCCGCGTTGGTCGTGGCGGCCCGTACCGATGAGATGTTGCTGAACATAGCCCCCATCATGCCGCGGTAGCGGTTGACATCCACCACGGTATCGCTGCCCGACTGGTAGACCTGCCCCATCTGTCCCCCCATCAGGGTTGCCATGTTCTGCGCGGTCTGGTGTAGCGCCGTATTCCGCCCCGCCATGTAATCACCCATCATGTCGGTGTCCTGGGAAAGGTGCAGCTTGAGCCGCAACTGGTCCATCGCCTGGGTCATGGTGTAGTTGCCGGTCTCCATCATCTCACGCACCTGCGTGGTGAGCGGGCTGATGAAGTTGCTGCTCACGGCCCCTGAAACGCTGTCCTTGGGAAGGCTCAACAGGTAATTCAGGTCCACAGTGTGACCGGTGTCCTGATCGATGGTGACGTCCTTGACGGCAAGGGCGATGATCGGGTATTTGCCGACATCGGCGGGGTCCACGGTGAGCGTGTAGGCGCCGTTGGCGTCGGTTTGCGTGTTCGGTTCCCCCGCATCGAGACGGTAGTTGTTGTTCTTGTCCATAAAGACGGTCGCCTTCTCCAGGTATCCGTCGGCCACCTTGCCTGCTATCTTGGCCGAGTCGGTGCCGGATGAAGCGCCGCCCCCGCATCCCGCCAGGATACCGGCCGCCACGAATGCTGCCGCTGCCGCAATAATCTCTCGTTTCATGATAATGCCCCCTCTTCTATCGCTGTATTTGAGTATGTGTCAAAAGTCGTAAGAAACTGCGAGGCCGCTTCCGTAATCGGCACTGCTTCTGGTCCACCCTTTGGCAAGGTACCCTTCGATGCTGGTGCGGCCGGTAACCAGGTATTTCAGCTTGATGCGCGTGTCCACCAGCGCGCTGGCTCCTTCGATAGGAGCGGTGGAGGTCTTCAGAACCACCATGGGTAGCAGCGTTTCCGTTATCGCGTAACCGGTTCCTGCATTGAAGCTGAAGTAGTCCTTCAAGGGAAGCACCGGAGAATGCCCCTGGACCGTGTAGCCCGTTTCGACGAAGGAGTACCACCTCTCCACCTGCTTGAAAAACTCCACGGCGCCTCCTTGGTCAAAGGCCCCGGTGCCCAGAGCCCTGCTCTCGTCACCAGTGGGGAATTTCACGAAGAGGTACGGACGGATCCGTGGCATGATATCCCCCTCCGGCACCAGTACATAGCCGGCCTTGGCGGTGACGTCGCCGAGGCCGCGCGCGGAGCGGCTGTAGCTGCCTGGTTTTGCAGACGACATGGAGCCACTGCCGCCGTGCTGGCCGCTCATCGCGGCCGTTTCTTTCTGCATACCTGCCATTTGCCCCCCAGAACCTAAGAGGACGCCGGTATTGACGGCAGAGTTGCTCTGGTAGACATACGGTATTTCCAGGGAGAAGCCGAGCCGTTCCGTAGCAGCGACCGACACGGTAACCGGAAGGTAGATGGACCGCGTGGTGACGCCGGTGCCGTAATCACCAGACGCGAACTCGAAACCGAGGGTCGCTGAAAGCGCAGGCCCTTCCGCCCGCGCCCACCCCGGAACCAGCAAAGATCCCGCCAGTAGCAAACCGCCGACAGCGTTGCAACAGATACCCTTCTTGATCATCGTCACCTCATGGACCGGCTGGAGTGGCTGCGCTAGCGCCGCATGCCGCCGCCCATCATACCGCCCCCAATCATGCCCCCGCCACCACGCATGAATCCGCCGCTGCCTCCAGCGCCGAACCGGCCATCCTGCGCTCGCATACCTGCCCCGGCTCCCTTAACCGGCCAGACCGGCTCGCCGCTGTCGCTGCGCAGTACGACGGCGGCTCCCGTGGTCTTGTTCACCAGTTTCTGGGTCAGCAGGTAATCTTTGCCATCCAGCCCCTGCGCCCTGGCACCTTTGGCGCTGATCTCGTCGTTGACCCGAACGGCGATTCCCTTTTTCTGCCAGTAGGCGCCTGGCCCGACACTCAGGTTCACGGTGCCGGACGCCGTGTGAACCTCCAAGATGTACTGCTCGTTTTCGACTTGGTGAGGCGCGGTGACGACACGACCGGACACGCTCCCCACGGTGTTGAGGTCGTACCCCCGGTTGAAGTCAAGACCGCTTTTCCCCTTGTCGTCGGAGCCGAAACCGAGAAACCCGGCGGAAGCATCCCCGAGCCACAGCCCGTTCAGGAGCAAAGCCATGATCATCAAAATAAATCGCCCACCCGCCATAACAATGCACCATCCTTCCGATTGGTCATCACATCGGATGCAACATGCAGCATCCGGTCAGCAGCGCAAATGCCACCACTAGTACTACCAGCGCAATCGTCTTCATCGCTCCCCCTTTTGTCCGGTTACCGGCATCGCTTAACAGCACGCTACGTTCCACACCTTAACCTCCTTCTCGAAATGTCGACGGTCAAGGGTTATCACGCTCCGTGCCGGATCGCGACGGCAGCGTAACATGCCGAATCAGCACGTAAAGTGCGGCCGTTAGTTTTGCCGGGGAAGCTCACCTGGTGCAAAAAATTGCACCCTAACGCAACTGCCTTGCACCACTCACCCCTCATCGAGAAAGCCGTACTCTTTCAGTTTGTACTGCAAAGAACGCCGCGAGATACCGAGCTCCGCTGCCGCGAGGCGGCGGTTACCGCCATGCTTGGCGATGGCCTGGGTGATCAGGTCGCGTTCCGCACCTTTCAGGCGCTCCCTGCTGTCCAGTTGCCCTCCCCGAGTCGTGGACACGATCTCATCGGGAAGCGTCCTTGCCCGGACCAGATCCTTGGACAGGATCACCGCTCTTTCCATCACGTTTTGCAACTCGCGGACGTTGCCGGGCCACTCATAGCGACGCAGGGCGGCGAGGGCATCGTGCTCAATCCCCTTGAGCGTCTTGCCCAGTTGAGAGCTGAAGTGCTGCATGAAGTATTCGGCCAAAACAGGTATGGCATCGGCCCTTTCCCGAAGCAGCGGGAGTTGCAGCGGGAAGACGTTGAGGCGGTAGTACAGGTCTTCACGGAAGCGGCGCTGGGAAACCTCCTCACGCAGGTTCCGGTTGGTCGCGGCGATGATGCGGACATCGGCCTTGATCTCACGGGTCCCTCCCACCCTCTCGAAGGACCGTTCCTGTATGACACGCAGCAGTTTCGCCTGGAGGGAAAGCGGCATCTCGCCGATCTCGTCCAGGAATATGGTACCCCCTTTGGCCAACTCGAACTTACCCTGGCGCGCCTGGATCGCCCCGGTAAAGGCACCCTTCTCGTGACCGAAGAGTTCGCTTTCCAGCAGGTTCTCGGGTATAGCGGCACAGTTTATGGCGACAAAGGCGCCCTTGCTTCTCTGGCTCATCAGGTGGATGGTCCGGGCGACCAGTTCTTTACCGGTGCCGCTTTCACCGAAGATCAGCACGTTCGCCATGGTGGCGGCCACGTCATAAACCAGTTGCCGCACGGCGCGCATGGCGTCACCGGCAAAAAGAAGTTCCTCAGGCGGCAATCCGGCGGCCTCGGACTCCTTGAGGGAGAGGTATTCTCGGGTCCGGCTTTGTGTCTCGATGGTCCGCTGCACCAGGGTGAGCAACGCCTGCGGGTCCTGCAGCGGTTTGGTCAAAAAGTCCACTGCTCCCTCTTTGATGGCGCAGACGGCCTCGTCAACGGTGCCGAAGGCGGTAAGGAAGATGAAGGGGGGGGCGCCGGGATCCGGGCGCGTCTCACGAAACAGCTCGAGACCGCTCTTCCCCGGGAGTTTCAAGTCGGAAACCACCACGTCGAAAGCGGTCTGCCGCAACAGGCGCAACGCCTTCACCCCATCGGCTGCGATTTCCACCTGGTACCCCTCGTCCTGCAAAATGGTCTGCACAAAGGTGCGGAAGGTGTCGTCATCCTCAATAACCAGCACTGTTCCCTTCATCCCGGCTCCTCTACCTGGTCAGCTGGCACAGGGGAGAGTCAGCGTGACCACGGTCCCCTCCCCTTCCCTGCTGTGCAGCGTGATGCTGCCACGGTTTGCTTCCACGATCTTCCTGCACAGGGCAAGCCCCAGTCCGGTCCCCCGGCTTTTGGTGGTGAAAAACGGCTCGAACACAAGCTGGCGATGTTCCTGCGCGATGCCGCTGCCATTGTCCCGAATGGTGATGACGGCATCCTTGCCGGACCGCTCCGCCAGCAGCTGCAGGTGCCCCCCGTCCGGCATGGCCTGAACCGCGTTGTGTCCGAGATTCAGCAGCGCCTGCTCGATCCTGTCCCGGTTGCCGCGGAGCGACAAATCTTCTGGACAGCGCCACTCGATAGTAACGCCGTGAGCACCGGCATCCGGCTGGAGCAAAGAGGCGGTATGGTCGAAAAGGTCCGCGAGGGGAAAATCCGCCACCGTCTCGGGCTCGTTCGCCGCGTAGGCCAGGAGATCGTTAACCAGGCTCTCCAGGCGCACCGCCTCAGTCACGATGCTCCGGGCAAACGCCGCGTTACGGGACTCCTGGGGCTTCGCGGCGATGACCTGGGCGAAACCCTTGATCCCCGCCAGGGGGTTGCGTATCTCATGGGCAAGAACCGCCCCCATTTCGCCCAGTTTCGCAAGAGACTCCCTACGCGCCAGTTCCTCCCGGTGGCGCTCGTCGCGCCGCGCATACCGCGCCAGGCCGAGGCTCAAGAGCCATCCCACCACGACCAGGGCGAGTACGATGGTCATGTTGAGCCTGGCGCGCCGGGTCACCGCGTCGGCACGATAGGTATGCAGGGTGAGTACCAGCGCCAGCGGTTCCCCGTGCACCGTCACGGGTGACGTGAACTGATAGGCGCGCTCACCGGTACCGAGGGCAATACGGGTCTCGGACCTGGTCAGCAGCGGGATCTCTTGAGAACGGGCGTCGACAGTGGTGCCGACGAGATCATGGTTGGAGTGGAAGCGGTAGACGCCCCGGCGGTCGACCAGGGCGAAATAGGCAACGTCCGGGGGATGGAAGGAGTGCAGCGTCTCCAGGGAGGGATCGTTGGCAGCGAGTTTTTCTATGGCCGTGGTGAGCGAGAGTGCGAGCCCACTCAGGTTCTCCCTGGAAATGGGCCCGGCCTCGCGGTAGTCGTAGACGGCGAACCAAAGCAGGCAGCAGGTGACGGCGACGCCCAAGAGCAAGATCGCTTTCCTGAACATACTATCTACCAACACATTTCATGAGTTGCCCCACCATCAGGTACGGAACTTCGCATGGCAGGAATTGCAGCGCTTTGCGGCAGAGGTGAAGGACCCCCGTGCCCCTTTCAGATCGCCTTTCTTTGCGGCAGCGGCAAGGGCGTTGACATCCTGCTCGAAATCGCTGGCGATACCCTGGAACTCTTTGATTCGTTCAACGTTTTTGTGGGGCGTTGACTTCTTCAGATCAGCCGTAGTGGAGAGAAGGTAGTCGGTTTGCGTGACCGCACCCTTCAAATCCCCCTGCTCCAGCGACTTCTCAATCAGCGCTCTGGCCTTGGCATACCCGGGCATCATCTTGTGCAGCTTCGCCATTTGGGCGGCTCCCTGGTGATCGCCATGATGCTGCTCCTGGTGGGCGTACGCCACCGCGGAAACGAGTAACAGGGCTGCGGCTGCGGCTAGTATAAAGGTTTTCATATCCTCTCCGGTCAGTGTTCCTTTATCTCCAGGGCAACATCGGCGTCACCGGAGGCGCTCCGTCCAAGCTTGTCGGTGATCTTCCAGTGCACCTTTATCGGCGCGCCCGCTTGCAGCGTCAAAGGGGTCTTGGCCTTGAGGACTCCGGCCATATCGAACACCGATTGAAAGATATCCCCCTCTATTTTCTTCCCATCGGCACCCGAAAGGCTCAGTTCCTTGATGTCGACCGGCCGGTCGAAGAAAGCGTCGATTTCCTCAATATTGGCGGCGCCCTTCTCCTTCATGCCTGTGACACCCAGTAACCGGGGTGCGGCAAGAGGAAGCACCGCACTCTCATCGGCCTTGGCGACCAGTTTATTGAGGGGACTCCCGGCCCCCTCGACCTTGATGACGACCGTAGTCACGCCGTTGAACTGGCGCAGGGTCAAGGTCACCGCGTTGACCACTGCCTGCCGCACCTGCGGGTCGGGTTTAACCGAATTGAGTTCCTTGCTGAAGTCGACGGTCACCGTGCCGGCGGTTTGGGAGACGTCGAGGATGCGGCTCCCTGCCGGAAACGGCTGTGCCAATTCGCCCTGGTAGGCCTTCTGGTCACCCATTCCTGCTATGAGCTTGCCCAGCGCCACCTTCTTCAGGCTTGCCTCGTCGAAACTGAAGAACGGGAACGGCAACACCTTGCCGGGTTCCCTGGCGGAGGGGAAATAGATTACGAAGCCGTAGCAGGTACCCTTGTCCACCGGCGGAACAGGCCCGAAGTACTTCACGAAAGCGCCGGTTGCGTTGACCCTCCCCTTGGCTTCAGGGGGCGTATCCTGACGGGAAGTGCACCCTGCGAACACGACGACAAGAAGCAGGAATACGCCCCGAACGATCCGGGCGAGGTTCATTTGTGTCATGGAAGTATCCTCTAGGGTATTTTGGCGAAAAACACCAGTCAAAAATTCTTATAGTTCGATCATTTACACTAACAGACAAACTGTGTGAGACAACAGCGACAGAAGAGGACGGAAGCGACCGGGAGGGGAAGGAGGAAGCTAAGGGCGGCTCCGATTACGGAGCCGCCCGGACTGTACTACTTGATGGTGTACCAGAACTTGGAGGTGCGCACCTGGCCGTCTTTCAGCTTGAACTTGCACATGACCCCATACTTGCCCTTCTTGGAAAGGTCGAAGTCGGCGCCGAAGTGTCCCTGCATTCCCATGAGGTCCTTGGTCTGCTCGGACTTGTCCGGCCCCTGGACCTTCGCTTTAACTTCGCCTTCGGTGAGCGGCTTACCGGTTTTGGCGTCTTTGAACTCGACGGCGATGTGGTGAGTCTCTTTCATCCCTTTGGGAAGTTCCATCTTCATGGCGGCCATGTGCTCTTTCATGCTCATGACCTTGAAGGTGGCCTTCACGCCGTTGACAACTTCCTGGTGAGCGACGGCACCCATATCATGATCCATCTTCATATCGCCGTGCCCCATATCCATGGAACCATGGTCCATGGCATAGGAAGCGATCGGGGCGGTCAGAGCGAGTGCAGCGGCAGCCAGAACGATGAGTTTCTTCATGGTGATTCTCCTTTTGCGTGAAAAATAATCTGTTTATTGACTAAGCACGCGGTGTGCCAAGAGCTAAAATGCCATTACAGCGCGGTCTGCCTGCGTTGTGACGCGGTTATTTGAGGAATATTCCACTGCAGTAGTAGCATATTCGCCTAATGCTTCATCCCCGAGTACTTCAGTTTCCCTTTCTTCAGGTCGTGCTTCTTCATCAACACGAAGATCACCGGGGTCATGATCAGTACGTGCACCGCGGATGAGATCATCCCGCCGATCATGGGGGCCGCGATCGGCTTCATGACGTCCGCACCGGTGCCGGATGACCACATGATCGGCACCAGGCCGATGAGCGCGACCGCAACGGTCATCAGTTTGGGTCTGAGCCTCAACACCGCACCCTCGAAGGTGGCGTCGTAGATGTCCTGCTCGGTCACCGGCCCCTTCAGGAGCTTTTTGTCCAGCGCCTCGTGCAGGTAGATGACCATGACCACCCCGGTCTCGACCGCGATGCCGTACAGGGCGATGAAGCCGACCCAGACGGCGACCGACATATTGTACCCGAGCAGCTTCACCAGGTACACCCCGCCCACCAGCGCGAACGGGACCGAGAGCATGACCATGCTCGCCTCGAGGGCGGAGTGGAACGTGAAGTAGAGCAGAATGAAGATGATCAGGATGCCGGCTGGAACCAGCATCTGCAGCCGCGCCTTGGCGCGCACCTGGTTCTCCCACTGGCCGGACCAGGCGATGTAATACCCGGGAGGAAGCTTCATCTGCTTCTCCAGCACGGTCTTCGCCTCGTTCACGAAGCCGCCCATGTCGCGTCCGCGCACGTTAAGAAAGACGATGGAGCGCAGGAGGCCCCCTTCACTGTTGATTTCGGGCGCACCGGTGGAGACCTTAAGCTTGGTCACCAGCGAGAGCGGGATCTGGGCACCTTCCATGCCTGAGACCAGGATGCGCTGGATGGACGGGATGTCGCTGCGCATCTCGCGCATGTAGCGCAGGCGGATCGGGAAGCGGTTGCGCCCTTCCACCGAGGTGGAGAGCATCTCCCCCCCCAGGGCCGTAGCGATCACCTCCTGGATATCCCCCACAGCGACACCGTAACGCGCCGCCGCCTCGCGGTCGATATCGATGTCGATGTAGTTGCCGCCGGTCACCCTTTCCGCGACGACGTCGGCCGCACCGGGCACGGTCTTCAGGATCCCCTCGGCCTGCACCGCCAGGTCCTTCAGCACGTTCAGGTCAGCGCCGAAAATCTTGACCCCCAGGTCGGTGCGCACGCCGGTGGAGAGCATGTTGATACGGTTGATGATGGGCTGGGTCCAGCCGTTTCTGACCCCGATCTGCTGCAGTTTGCTATCGAGTTCGGAAACGATGTCGGCCTTGGTGACGCCGGGGCGCCACTTGTCTTTGGGTTTCAGGATAATGATGCTCTCGAACATGGAGACCGGCGCGGGGTCCGTGGAGGTTTCGGCGCGCCCGACTTTGCCGAGCACGTGCTCCACCTCGGGGACGCTCTTGATCACCGTATCCTGCACCTGGATCAGGCGCTTCGCCTCGTTGATGGAGATGTTGGGGAGTGTCACCGGCATGTACAGGAGCGACCCCTCGTCCAGGGGGGGCATGAACTCGCTTCCGATGCTCATGAACATGGGGATGGCGATGGCGAGCGCCACCAGGTTCAGCGCGATGGTGGTCTTCTTCCACTTGAGCACCCACCGGATCACCGGCGAATAAAGCTTGATGAAGAAGGTAGATACCGGGTTCGCGCTCTCCGGCGGCATCTTGCCGCGCATAAAGTAGTACATCAGCACCGGTACCAGCGTGATGGCGATGAAGGCCGACCCCATCATGGAGAAGGTCTTGGTGAAGGCGAGCGGGTGGAACATCTTTCCTTCCTGCCCTTCGAGCAGGAACACCGGCACGAACGAGAGGATGATGATGGCCAGCGAGAAGAAGATGGCCCGGCCGACCTGTTTGGCAGAGGTGATGATGACATCCAGGCGCTTCTCGCGCCGCTCCTCGGACGGCATCTCGGAGAGGTGGCGGTAGCAGTTTTCCACCATGATGACGCCGGCATCCACGAGGACACCGATGGCGATGGCGATCCCGCCCAGCGACATGATGTTCGAGGTGACCCCCATGAGCTTCATGGTGATGAAGGAAATCAGCACCGCGATGGGGAGGGTCAGCACGATGACCAGCGCGCTCTGGAAATGGAGCAGGAACACGAGGATGACCAGCGACACCACGATTGATTCCTCGATGAGCGAGGACTTCAGGGTATGGATGGCGCGCTCGATCAGGTCGCTTCGGTCATAGGAGACCATGATCTTCACGCCGGGAGGAAGCCCCTTCTCCAGGGAGACGATCTTCTCCTTGACCCGGTCGATGACGTCCTTGGCGTTTTCGCCGTAGCGCATGACCACGATGCCGCCCACGGCTTCGCCCTGCCCGTTCATGTCCAGCATGCCGCGCCGTATCGCGCCGCCAAGCTGCACGGTGCCCAGGTTCTTCACGTAGATGGGCGTGCCGCGCATGTCGGCGCCGACCACGATGTTTTCCAGGTCCGCCGTGGATTTGACGTAGCCGCGGCCACGGATCAGGTACTCCGCATCGGCCTGTTCCAACAGCCTGCCACCCACGTCGTTGTTGGATTTCTTGATTGCCTCGGCCACCTGCCCCACCTTGATGTTGTAGGCGAAGAGACGGTTGGGGTCGAGGTCGACCTGGTACTCGCGCACGAAGCCGCCGATGGAGGCCACCTCGGCCACGCCCGGCACCGTATTCAACTGGTAGCGCACGAACCAGTCCTGCAGGGTTCTGAGCTGCTCGAGGTCGTACCCCTTCCCTTCGAGCGTGTACCAGAAGACGTGTCCGACGCCGGTGCCGTCGGGTCCCAGGGTCGGGACGACGCCCGGCGGCAGCAGGCTGGCCGCGTAGTTCAGGCGCTCCAGGACGCGGGTCCTGGCCCAGTAGATGTCGGCCTTGTCCTCGAAGATCACGTAGATCATCGAGAAGCCGAAGGCGGAGGAGGCACGCACGGCGCGCACCTGCGGCAGCCCCTGCAGGTTCACCGCCAGCGGGTAGGTGACCTGGTCCTCCACCACCTGCGGCGAGCGCCCCGGGTAGTCGGTGAAGACGATGACCTGGTTGTCGGAGAGATCGGGTATGGCGTCCACCGGCGTCTTGTAGACGGCCCAGACGCCCCAGGCGATCAGCAAGCCGAACAGCATCAGCACTATGACGCGGTTGCGGGCGGAATATTCGATGATCTTTTCAATCATGTAAAACCTCAGTGCTCATAGGATTCCAACAACTACATCTTCATGTCGCCCATATCCATGCCGCCACCCTTCTTGGGTGCGGCGGGTGCGGCCGGTGCGCCGTGCCCCTGGTGCTGACCTGGCGCACCGGGAGCCGCCGGCGACGCGGCTGCGCCGGGAGCAGCTGCGCCTGCGTGCCCTTCGTGGCCGCCGCCACCGCTGCCTCCGGCAAGCTGCGATTCGGAATCGATCAGGTAGCCGCCGGAGGCCGCCACCTTGTCCCCCTGCTTCAGGCCGGAGAGGATCTGCACCTTGTCTCCCACACGGGCGCCCACCTGCACGTCGTGCGGCTCGAACATGCCCGGCTGTGACTCCACCCACACCACCTGGCGCTTGCCGGTGTCCATCACCGCGGTGGACGGCACCACCAGCGCGTTCCCCAAGGGGGCCTTAATGGAGGCGTTGACGAACATGTCGGGCTTCAGCTTGAGACCGGGGTTCCCCAGTTCCACCCGCACTTTCACGGTGCGGGTCTTGGGATCGAGGAAGGGATAGATGAAGGAGACGCGCCCGGAGAAAGTCTTGCCCGGATACGACTGCGACAGGATCTCCACCCGCTGTCCCATCTTCACGAAGCTGAACTCGTTCTCGTACACCTCGACATCGACCCAGACGGTGGAGAGGTCGGCGATGTTGAAGAGAGGATCGCCCATGTTCACGTACTGCCCTTCCTGGACCACTTTTTCGATCACGACGCCGGAAAGCGGCGTGTAGATGGGCAGCTTGATGTTGGGGTGTCCCGCCTTTTCCAGTCCGGCGATCTGCTCGTCCTTCACCCCCAGGAGCTTGAGCCTCTGGCGCGCCGAGGCCACCAGCCCTTCGCCCCCCTGGGAGATGGCGTCGATGCTCGATTTTTTGAACTGCTCGCGGCTTCTCAGCGCCAGGAGGTATTCCTGCTGCGCGGCGACCAGGTCGGGCGAGTAGATCTCCGCCACCGGCCGTCCCTTGGAGACGAAGGCGCCTACCGTGTTCACGTTAAGCTTGTCGATGCGCCCGGCCACCCATGCGGTCACCTTGGCCTGCTTGGACTGGTCGTACTGCACGATGCCGACCGCGTTGATCTCCTTGGAAAGGGGCGCGTATTCGGCAGGCACCGTGGCGACGTTGGCCATGACCGACTGGGTCGGCGAGAGCGAGACGTGCCCGAGCATCTTCTGCTCCTCGGCGCTCGCCTGGGTCCCCTCCACCTTCTTGATCAGCTGCATCCCGCAGATGGGGCAGGTCCCCGGCTTGTCCTTGATGATGAAAGGGTGCATGGCGCAGGTGTAGAGCACCTGCCCCTGGGCCGCCTTTTCCTTGCCGGCCGGCGCCTGGTGCTTCTGGTGCCACAGGTAGTATCCTCCGCCGACTGCCGCCGCTACCAGAATCAGGATGATGGGAACTGCAACCTTGACGCTTTTGTTCATGAGTAAATACCTCGTGGGGTAGAAATTTATTCAGGCGGCCTTCGATTCACAAAGGCCTCACAGTCCGGCAGCTAAGTCCCCTCCCCCGGAGGGGGAGGGACAGGGAGGGGGCTCCTGACAGCGTCCCCCCCCTATCGCTCCTCCCCCTCCGGGGGGAGGAGCGATAGGGAAACGGAGCTAGCGCAGTTCCTTGCCCACCAGCGCTTCCAGCTGGGCCAGCTTCATCTGGTAATCAGCCATCGAGTCGTAGTATTCGCGCTCGTAGTTGAAAAGGGTGACCCGGTTGTCCAGCAGGGTCAGGAAGTCCACCTTGTTGACCCGGTAGCCGATCACCGCAGACTCGAGCGACTGCTCGGCCTGGGGAATGATGCCGGTGGTGTAGAGATCAATCAGCTTTTTGCGCCGCTCCAGCTGCGCCAGGAGGTCGTTGATCCCGGATGAGATGGTGTTCCTGGCGCCGCTCAGCTCCTCGCTGGCCATGTTGACCTCGGAGGAGGACTCCGCCCTCATGGCTGCCCGCCGCTCTTTCTGGATCGGCAGGTTGAATGTGACGCCCAGCGAATACATGTCGGAGCCGTCGCTCCCCATCGCCTTGTCGCGCTGCATGTACTCGAAGGAGACGTTGAAGTCGGGATACGATTCCTTCTGGGCCAGCAGGTGCCCCACCCTCCCCTTCTCGATCTGTGCCTTGATGGTCTTCAGCTGCGGGCGGTTTTCCTCAGCGATGTCGAGCAATTGCTCGGGGGTGTACGTGAACGGGGCCAGCTTGAAATCCGTTATGGCGCCGACCTTGGTCGTCTGCGGCCGGTTCAACAGGGAGTTGAGGTTGACCTCCAGGCTCCTGCGCTGCTGCTCCAGGGATATCTTCATGTCCAGCATCTTGGAGCGCTCTAGGAGCGCCTTGTAGATGTCCTGCTGGGCGCCCTGCCCCACCGAGTACTTGGTCTGGGCCAGGGTGATGAAGTCGTCCAGTATCCTGATGTTCTTGTCGATGATCCCCAGCGACTTGTCGACGAAGTAGACCTGGTAGTATGCCTCGCGCACCATGCGGGCGAGCTCGAGCTTGCGCTCCTCCACGCTCCAGCGATAGGTCTCGGCCTCGGCGGCGGCGATATCCTCTTTCAGCTGTCTCTTGCCGGCAAAGGGGATCAACTGGCTGATACCGACCACCTTCTGCGTCATGCCGTCGCGCTTGAAGTTCACGGGATCGGTCACCACGCCGTTCTGGATCTTCAGCATCAGCATGGGATCTTCCAGGGCGCCCGCCTGCCTGATACGGCTTCGGTACATCTCCCAGCGGGCCGACGACGACTTGAGTTCCGGGTTGTTGGCCAGGGCGGTCTGCACCAGTTGATCGAGATTTTCTATGGCTGGGCTTGCCTGGTCGGCATGAACCGCGGGTGCGGAGAGCAGGAGGGTCAACGACAGGTACAGAAAAAGAAGCCGGTATTTCATGGTGACTCCACAAACTTGACAGTAACTTTCACGATACTTTTACACGATCCGTGCCCGACTGATAACTGCGCGATTTACAAAGCATCAGACACTGGGGGCATAAATTTCAGCGAAGGATATTCGGCAGTTACAGTGGAATATTATACACACATCGGCAGGTTAATCTTTCAGATGAGAAGAAAATCGCATAAATAGAAAAATCTGGAGAGCACGAAGTACGAGAAGTGTGTGTTCTCCAGATTTTTAGATTTTAAGCAACGATTGCCGACTCTACGCACTGATCAAGCCATCCTTGAGATGGATGGTGCGGTCCGAATAAGCTCCGTTCTCGGGGTTGTGAGTGACCATGACCACTGTCTGCCCCGCCTCATTCAGTTGCCTGAAGAGCGCCATGACTTCCTCGCTCGTTTTCGAGTCGAGGTTTCCGGTCGGCTCGTCGGCGAGCAGGATGTGCGGGTTGTTGACGATGGCGCGGGCGATGGCGACACGCTCCTGTTCCCCGCCGGAGAGCTGGTTGGGGAGCCGGTCGGTCTTGGCACCGAGTCCGACCCGCTCCAGCGCCTGGCGCGCCGCCTCCTTCTTGGCGGCGGTGCTCATCTTCACGATGGCGAGCGGCAGCATGACGTTCTCGAGCGCGGTCAGGTACTGGATCAGGTGAAAGGACTGGAACACGAAGCCGAGGTTCTGGGCGCGGAAGTCGGCCAACTCCTCGCTTTTCAACTGGTACAGCTTCACCCCGGCCATCTCCACTTCACCGCTGGTTGGATGGTTCATCCCCCCCAGGACGGAGAGGAGCGTACTCTTGCCGGAACCGGACTGCCCCATGATGGTGATGAATTCTCCTGCCTCGATGGTGATGTCCACGCCGCGCAGCGCCTCCACGAGGTCGGAGCCGGTCTGGTACTGCTTCTTCACGTTCTTCATCTCTATGATAGCCATTTCGTCCTCATTTATCGCAGTCCCCCTCCCCCCTGACGGGGAGGAAGGGGCCGGGTGAGGGGGAAGCGGCCACAGGCAACGCCGATGGCAACATCCCCCCCCTGCCCCCTCCCGTCAAAGGAGGGGGGTGAGAGGTTAGAGTGCCCGCAGGGCTTCGGTCGGGTCCATCTTGCTGGCGTGCAGCGCAGGGTAGAGGCTGGCCAGGATGCCAAGAAGCAGCGCCAGCGCTATCGAGCCGAAGGCGATAGTGGTGTCCCAGACCAGGTGTGCGTTCTTCGTCTCCGCCATGAACGGGAGCGCGAGCTTCGCGCCCCCCATGCCGGCCGCGTAGCCGAGCACGCCGGCCAAAAGGCTCACCAGAGCGGCCTCCAGAAGGATGATGCGCATGATGTGGCTCTTCCTGAAGCCGATGGCGCGGAACACACCGATCTCGGTGGTGCGCTCGTTCACACTCCCCATCATGGTGACGAAGACGATGAGGGAGCCGATGAAGACGACCACGCTTGCCATGGCGTAGGAGAAGCGTTTGAACTGGTCCAGTGCCTTCAGGCGCCCCGCCACGACCTGCTGGATCGCGGAAACCTTGCTGTCCGGGAGCAGTTCGGCGATCTGGTTCACCATGTCGGAGATGGGGCAGCCGGAGCAGAGGGCGGCGACCTCCGCCATGGTGATCTTTCCTTCCTTGCCGAGCACCTTTTGCGCTTTCGGGAGCGCCATGAAGACCAGCGAGTCATCCTGTGAGCCAGTCTGGTTCAGAACACCGGCCACCTTGAACTTCTCACCCTTGATCTCGATATTGTCGCCGGAAGTTGCGTTGAGGGTGTTGGAGGCGTCGCTTCCCAAAAGCACCTCGTGGTCCGCCTTGGGCTCGCTGCCGAAGATCTGCCACCACTGCTTCATCTTGAGCTCTGCCGCGAAATCGACCCCGACCAGCAGCACGTCGTGGGTACCCACCTTGACGCCGCCCAGCACCTTGGGAGAGATGGAGGAGATGTTCTTGTTGTTCTTGATCTTGCGGACCTTGTCGAGGTCAGCCTCCTTGATCTCGCGCTGGTCGAAGGTGACGCCACCGAGGTTGATGCCGCCGTAGTTCATGGACAGGCCGTTACTCTGCGGGGTGATCAGGATGTTGGCGCCGAATTCGTCCATTTTGCGCTCGATGTCGTTGGACATGGAGCGGGTCAGGGTGACCAGGGTCACGATGGTGGCTATGCCGACCATGAGGCCGATGGTCAAGAACGCCATCTTGGCCTTGCGGCGTTTCAGGTTGTTGATCGAGATGGTGTGCAGTTTCATCGTTTCTCCGTGCTGCGGTGTCGATCGGTGCAAATGGGGGGGCGAATGATTATTCGCCCCTACAGTGGACGTGTGTACATCGCTGACCACACCCTCCCCCCTCTGGAGAGGGTGGCCGAAAACCGGATGGTGGCCCCTGCCTTCGCCCCCTGGGAGAGGGTGGCCGAAGGCCGGATGGTGGCCCCTGCCCTCGCCCTCTGGGAGAGGGTGGCCGAAAACCGGATGGTGGCCCCTGCCCCCGCCCCCTGGGAGAGGGTGGCCGAAGGCCGGATGGTGGCCCCTGCCCTCGCCCCCTGGGAGAGGGTGGCCGAAGGCCGGGTGAGGGAGGTGTTGAAGTTGAAAGATGCCGCGGGACCGAGGAGGCGGAACCCCGCGGCATCTCCTTTCAACAACCACCGGCTACTCTTAATCAAGTGTCATGCCAAACAGGAATAAAAGCGTAACCAGCTGGAATGGCGTGACCAGCGGGAGGCGACGGCGGTCCAGGGCAACGGCTGCGGGGGAATATTCCACGTATCCAGCAGAATATTCCACACACAACCGCATCCCTGCTACTTACCCACCTCTTCGCTCTTGACGAGCTTCATGCCGCAGATCGAGCAGTCGGCGGTCGGGTCCTCGCTGGTGATCCATGGGTGCATCGGGCAGGCATAAAGTGCTCCCTTAGCGGCGACAGGCTTGATGGTAGCCTTCTTGCCGAAAAAGAACCAGAGGTTGAATAAAATCAGGGCCGCTCCGCCCAGGGTGACGAAAATTTGAGACGCGTCCATGGTTACCCCCTTTCTACGGTGAAGCCGCGCAGCCGCAGGGCGTTGGTCACCACGCTCACCGACGAGAGTGCCATGGTGAGCGAGGCGATGATCGGGCTCAACAGCCAGCCGGTGAACGGATACAGGATCCCGGCCGCAATCGGGATGCCGAGGATGTTGTAGATGAAAGCGAAGAACAGGTTCTGCTTGATGTTGGCGATGGTGGCGCGGGACAGCGCGATGCTGGAAATGACGCCGTTCAGGTCCCCGCGCACCAGCGTGATGTCGGCCGCCTCGATGGCGACGTCGGTGCCGCTTCCCATGGCGATGCCGACGTCGGCCTGGGCTAGCGCCGGGGCGTCGTTGATGCCGTCGCCCACCATGGCGACTATCTTGCCCTGCGCCTGCAGTTTCCTGATTTCCTCGCCCTTACCGTCCGGCAACACTTCGGCCACCACGCGGTCCACGCCGACCTGGCGGGCAATGGAATCGGCGGTGCGGCGGTTGTCGCCGGTCAGCATGATCACCTCGAGCCCCAGGTCGTGCAGCCGCTTCACGGCGCCGGCTGACCCTTCCTTGATCGGATCGGCAATGGCGACGACGCCGGCATAGCTCCCGTCAACCGCTACCAGGACCGGGGTCTTGCCTGCATCGGCGAGACGGTGCAGAGATTCGGCATCGGCAGATATGCCGTTGTTTTTAAGGAGCAGTTCGGTCCCGACCAGGACCTTCCTCCCGTCCACCTCCGCCTCGATGCCGTGCCCGGGGATTGCGTTGAACCCGGTTACCGGCAATCTGGAGAGCCCCTCTTCTTCGGCCGCGCGCACGATAGCTTCCCCGAGCGGGTGCTCGCTGCCCCCCTCCGCCGAGGCGGCAAGCTGCAGCAAGGTCTTCCGGTCCAGCCCCTCGCTTTCGATGTCGGTGACTGACGGGACGCCGCGGGTTATGGTGCCGGTCTTGTCCAAAACGATGGTGGTCAGCTTGTGCGCCGTTTCCAGTGCCTCGCCCCCCTTGATCAGGATGCCGCTTTGGGCACCGCGTCCGGTGCCAACCATGATGGCAGTCGGGGTGGCCAGACCGAGGGCACACGGGCAGGCGATGATCAGCACCGAGACGAAGGTGAGCACCGCCATGTTGAGACGGGTCTCGGGTGGCGTCACATCAAACCAGATCACGAAGGTGGCGATGGCGAGACTGATGACAACGGGGACGAAATAGCTGGCGATCAGGTCGGCCAGGCGCTGGATGGGGGCTTTGCTCCCCTGGGCCTGCTGCACCAGGCGCACGATCTGCTGCAGCACGGTGTCTTTGCCGACCCGGGTGGCGCGCATACGGAATGAGCCGGTCTTGTTCAGGGTGGCGCCGATGACGGTATCGCCGAGTTTCTTGTGCACCGGCAACGGTTCCCCGGTCAGCATGCTCTCGTCGACTGAAGAGCCCCCTTCGACCACTTCACCGTCTACCGGCACTTTTTCGCCGGGGCGCACCACGATGACGTCACCCAGTTGAACCTCGGCGATGGGGATGTCCTCTTCCCTGCCGTCGCGCACCACGCGCGCCAGCTTCGGCTGCAGGCCGATCAGGGCATGGATGGCGCCGCTGGTCTTGCTGCGGGCACGTGCTTCCAGGAGGCGCCCCATAAGGATCAGGGTGACGATGATGGCGGCCACCTCGTAATAGACGCCGACCGGTGATGCCATTGCATGTCCGTGCCCGGCAGCGCCAGCCTCGCTACCCGCGCCCGCCATGAGCCAATCCGGCGCGATGGTGGCCACTAGGCTGAAGACGTACGCGGAGAGCGTGCCAAGCGCAACCAGGGTGTTCATGTCGGCCACCCGGTGCTTTGCCGCGGCCCAGGCGCCGGTGAAGAACTCGCGCCCGGCCCAGAACAGAACCGGGGTAGTCAGGGCGAGTTCGACCCAGGCGCGTCCCGGGAAGTTGAAGGCATCGGCCAGGGCAGGGACCAGATGGCCGGCCATGGCGAGTATGGCGACCGGCAGCGTGAGCGCCAGCGCCAGGAAGAACTTCTTCTTGTTCTTTTGGTACTGCGCCTCGTGCACCTGGGTCTGCGCTTCCAGCATGCTGGCCTCGTCAGTATCAGTCCCGGCGCTCCCTGCCTCCAGGACGTCATACCCCATGTCGCGCACCACCTGCTTCAGCGCGTCGGGGCTGGTCCCGTTCGGATCGTAGGTGACGCTGGCCCGCGTGGTGGCGAAGTTGACCGCCGCGGTCACGACGCCGGGCGTCGTGTTCAGGGTCTTCTCGATCCGCCCGGCGCATCCGGCGCAGTTCATCCCCAGAAGCGGCAACTCGCACTGTTCCACCTGCTCCGGAGCAGGCCGCTCAAGCGGAGCAAGCGGCTCTGCCGCTGCAGGCGACTCGTCCGGTGCGGGCACGGCGGCTTGCTTCAGATACGTGTCGGGAGAGGCCAGAAACTTCTCCAGGCAACTCGCGGAGCAGAATTTGTAACTGGTCCCCAGGTGTGTCGCGGAGAGGGGTGCAGCTTCTCCGACTTCCATCCCGCAAACCGGATCGCGTAACGATACTTTTTCAACCATTGGCTTTATCCTCCCTAAACCGCTACTTCAGGAAACGCGACAGTGCCGTCTTGACTTCGTCCAGCAATTGTTGCTGGCTCATCGGCTTGGCCTGGTCGTGCTGCTTGTCGCCCCCCTGCCCCAGGACACAGTTCTCCAGGTGGCGGGTCAGCAGCTCGACGCCAAGGGAATCGAGGGCGGAGCGCACCGCGGAGATCTGATTCAGGATGTCGACGCAGTAGCGCTTCTCCTCCAGCATCCGCTCAATGCCGGCCACCTGCCCGGCGATCCTTTTCACGCGGGTATTAAGCTTGTTCTTCGACGAGTCGCTCATGGCTCCCTCCTTCCTTCAATGATACCCCACGGGGGTATACTGTTACACAGACAATACCCCCAGGGGGTATCAAAGGTCAAGAGGGATTATGCATCAGGATCCATAAGAACGTGTAGGGGCGAATAATCATTCGCCCGCCTTTGGTTGGATGACGCCGCAGGACGCAGGACGGAAGCCGAGGCTCAAGTTTCAACATTGTGTGCAAAGAAAAAGGGGCGAATGATTATTCGCCCCTACAGGTTGATGCGGTTGACTGTGCCTGCGCTCAACTCTTGAGGAACTGCCTCAGCACAAAGGGAAGGATGCCGCCGTGGTGATAGTAATCGAGCTCGTTGGAGGTGTCGATGCGTACCAGGACTGTGAAGGATCCGGTGGATCCATCCATCCCGGTGTACTTCACCGCGAGATTCTGCCCCGGCGTCACTGCGTCGAGACCGGTGAGGTCGAAGCTCTCGGTGCCGTTGAGGCCGATACTCTTGTAGCTCTCGCCGGGCAAAAACTGCAGCGGGAGAATCCCCATCCCCACCAGGTTGGAGCGATGGATCCTCTCGAAGCTTTCCGCTATGACCGCCCTGACACCGAGGAGCTTGGTCCCCTTGGCGGCCCAGTCGCGCGAGGAACCGGTGCCGTACTCCTTGCCCGCTATGACGACCAGCGGCGTGCCTTCGGCCCGGTACTGCTCCGAGGCGTCGAAGATGGACATCTGCTTGCCGCTGCCGTCTCCTTTGGCGAAGAACATGGTGACGCCGCCTTCCACGCCGGGAACCAGCGCGTTCCTGATGCGGGTGTTGGCGAAGGTGCCGCGCACCATCACTTCATGGTTGCCGCGTCGCGCACCGTAGGAGTTGAAGTCCTTGGGCTCGATCCCCAGCGACATCAGGTAGCGTCCGGCCGGTGTGGCTTTGCCGATGGAGCCTGCGGGCGAGATGTGGTCGGTGGTGATGGAATCGCCCAGCAGAGCCAGGCAGCGCGCCCCGGTGATATCCGGTACCTGCTGCGGCTCGGGCGGAAGGTCGAGGAAGAAGGGAGGCTCCTTGATGTAGGTCGAATCCTCCTGCCACTGGTACAGCTCGCCGCTGGGGACGATGAGGCTGCG
The DNA here is from genome assembly GCF_019063845.1 of Geomonas subterranea. Lineage (NCBI taxonomy): Bacteria > Pseudomonadati > Thermodesulfobacteriota > Desulfuromonadia > Geobacterales > Geobacteraceae > Geomonas > Geomonas subterranea. The sequence goes on along the minus strand of NZ_CP077683.1, from coordinate 1,232,922 downwards.
CCACTCGTCGTCACCGTGGAAGACGTCTGCGTAGTTGGTGGCGAAGGATTCGGCGTGGACGCAGCTTTGCACCAGTTCCGCAACCTCCTTGTCGTCCGGCCAGATGTCCTTCAGGTAGACCGGCTCACCGTTGGGGTCGGTGCCGAGCGGATCGCGGGTCAGGTCGATGTTGATGTTACCCGCCAGTGCGTAGGCGACCACCAGGGGGGGCGAGGCGAGGTAGTTGGCCCGGACGTGGGCATTGATGCGCCCTTCGAAGTTGCGGTTGCCGGACAGGACCGCCGCCACCGCGAGATCCCCCTCCACCACCGCGCGGGAGATGTGGTCGGCCAACGGTCCGCTGTTGCCGATGCAGGTGGTGCAGCCGTAGCCGACCAGGTGGAAGCGGAGTGCATCCAGGTAAGGGGTGAGCCCCGCGGCTGCGAGATAGTCGGTCACCACCTTGGAACCCGGAGCCAGGCTGGTCTTCACCCAGGGGCGCACCTGGAGCCCGCGCCGCACCGCGTTTCGTGCCAGCACACCGGCACCGATCATGACCGAAGGATTGGAAGTATTGGTGCAACTGGTGATGGCCGCGATGACGATGGAGCCGTGGCAGAGGTTGTAGCTGGTGCCGTCGGGCTGGCGCACCGGGACGCACTGCCCCAGCGAGCCCAGTCCCTTGTCCGGATGCTCGGCCATCAGTTCGGGGGCGACCGTGACCGGCGCCCCCCCCTCCCCCAGCCACCGGTTCAGCGTTTCCTTGTCCACGTGGGCCGCGTCCTGCTGCCTCAGGGTGACGAGCTGCCTGCGGAACGACCCGCGCACTTCCTTCAGGCGCACCCGGTCCATGGGACGGCTGGGGCCGGCAAGGGAGGGCTCAACGTCGGCCAGGTCCAGCTCCAGGGTGTCGCTGAAGACCGGCTCGGGGCGATCGGAAGAACGCCAGAGTTCCTGCCCCTTGAAGTAAGCCTCGACCAGCGGTACCACCTTGCCCCTGCCGGAGAGTCCGAGGTAGGCCGTGGTCTGCTCGTCGACGGGGAAGACGCCGATGGTGGCACCGTACTCGGGAGCCATGTTGCCGATGGTGGCCCGGTCCGCGATGTTGAGCGATGCGGCGCCCGGACCGTAGAACTCGACGAATTTCCCGACGACCCCCTTCTTCCGGAGCATCTGGGTGATGGTCAACACCAGGTCCGTCGCGGTGGCGCCGGGGCTCAAGGCACCGGTCAACCGGAAGCCGACCACCTGCGGGATGAGCATGGAGCAGGGCTGCCCCAGCATGGCGGCCTCCGCCTCGATCCCGCCGACACCCCAGCCGACCACGCCGAGGCCGTTGATCATCGTGGTGTGCGAGTCGGTGCCGACCAGCGTGTCCGGCAGCACCCACTCACCCCCGCCCGCCCCCTCTACCGTGTTCACGAGCGCCACCTGCGCCAGGTATTCCAGGTTCACCTGGTGGCAGATGCCGGTCGCCGGCGGTACCACGCTGAAGTTCCTGAAGGCGGACTGCCCCCAGCGCAGGAACTGGTAGCGCTCGTGGTTGCGCTCGAATTCCAGCACCGAGTTGGCCTTGAGCGCCAACTCGCTGCCGTACTGGTCCACCTGTACCGAGTGGTCGATGACCAGGTCGGCGCGCTGCATCGGGTTTATGTCAGAGGGGCGCCCCCCGAGCCGGTTCAGGGCGGAGCGCATGGCGGCCAGGTCGGCCACGGCAGGCACCCCTGTGAAGTCCTGCAAGAGGATGCGGGCCGGCATGAACTGTATCTCCTGGTCCGGCTCAGCCCGTGCGTCCCAGCGTGCCACCGCCTCGATGTCCTCCTTTTTCACCACCACACCGTCCTCACGGCGCAGCAGGTTTTCCAGCAGGATCTTCATGGAATAAGGCAGGCGGCTGATATCGATGCCCGAGTTGTCCGCGAAGGCCTTCAGCGAGTGATAGCGGTAGGTCTTGCCGTCCACGGTGAGCGTGGAGAGGGTGTTGTAGCTGTTGGAAACGCTCATGCTTTTCTCCTCAGACTTTTTTTACCGCGACGTTCGCGGCGACCAGGACCGGGTCCCATACCGGCGCGTAAGGCGGGGAATAGCTCAGATCCAGCTCGGCGATCTCGAAAACGGTCATCTTCTTGTAGATGGCAGTCGCCAGGATATCCAGCCGCTTGGCCACCACGTCCTCGCCGACCATCTGCCCACCGAGCAGGAGACCGCTTCCTTTCTCACACAAAAGCACGATGCGGATGGTGCCGCCACCGGGGAACTCCCCACGGGTCGGGCCGTCCACCACCACCTTGACCACGTCCTTGCCGAGCGTCTGCAGTTGCCGCTCGCTGAGCCCGGTCGTGGCCACGGTGTAGTCGAAAAACTTGAAGACCGCGGTCTGGTCGATCCCCCAGAACTCCGTCATCCGGTCGGGGTTGCAGATGTTGTGGCCGATGACCCGCCCCTGCTTGTTTGCCGCCGGTCCGAGAGGGAAGTAGGAGTTGAGTCCCAGTTGCCGCACGTAGTGCTCCGCGCAGTCACCGCCGGAAAAGACGCCGTCGAGGTTGGTGCGCAGGTAGCGGTCCACCTTCACTGCGCCGGCAACACCCAGCTCCCCCCCCGCCGCGGCAAAGAGGGCGGTATTGGGCCTGGCCCCCGCGGCAACTACCACCATATCGGCATCGAAGGTCCCGGCGGAAGTCTTCACCTGTCGCCCAGACTTTTCCTCGATGTCGACGCCGGTCAGCAGCTCGACCCCCTTTTCCCGCGCCTTCGCCACGACCTTCTCGCGCACCTCCTCGCAGAAGGAGGGGAGGATCAGCGGTGCCTTCTCCAGGATCACCGGGGCGAGCTTCAGGTTGGTGAGGACATCGGCGACTTCGAGGTTGGTATAACCTGCCCCGACAAGGAGTACCTTCGCGGGAGGCTTTTGATAGAGGAATTCCTTTGCCCGGCGGGTATCTTCCAGGGTACGAAAATAGAAGACGTCGATGGCGTCGAAGCCGGGGATGTCCAGATGGATCGCTTTATTCCCGGTGGCATAGATCAGGAAGTCGTAACTTTCACTGTAGCTTTTACCGGTTTGCAGGTCGGTGACCTCAACCCATTTACCGCCTGCGTCGATCCGGGTGACTTCCTGGTGCAGCCTGTAGTCGACCCCGCGCTCGCCGCGTATTACCTCCAGCGGCATGGCGTAGAGCCTCTCCACCGGCCGGTCCTTGAAGAATAGGTTGTACGGCATTCCGCAGGCGGCGTAGGAGACGTCGCCGCTCTTCTCGAGGACGATCACATCGGCCTCCGGAGACTGCCTCTTGATCTGGCTCGCAGCCGAAAGGCCGGCGGCAATGCCGCCGATGATGACGCACTTCATGAGATCTCCCCTGCAGTTTATTCGGGTTCGAACATGCTCTTGTCGACGCCGCACACCGGGCAAACCCAGTCATCAGGAATATCCTCAAAGGCCGTTCCCGGGGCCACGCCACTATCGATGTCGCCCACCTCAGGATCATAGACATAACCACAAACGGTACAGCGGTACTTCTGCATGAGTTCCTCCTTTGCCATCCAGAGTTGATACAGTCCCCTTCCCTGCCATTACCATTGTGGCAGGGCGGGTCGTGCGTTGAAAAACATCCATAAAAAGTAGCTGGCGCCCCATTAAAGTCAAGCCGTCTCGCGATCATTAGAGAAAGCAGTATGTACAGCGGAGACCATCGGTGCTAAAGATAGCGCTCTGCGCGGCGACGGGTGCCGCAGGTAGCATTCACAACCGGAGTCTCGCATGAAAGGTGTACTGGGAAAATTCGACATGGGGCTTTTGGCCTCGGAACAGCGCCCGATGTTGCGCTTTCTGGTGGTGCTCACCGCCGCCTCGACCATCGGGCTGCAGGGATATACCATCCTTTTCAACAACTTCGCCGCCGAAATGGTTCATCTGAACGGAAGCCAGGTGGGCGTGACCCAGTCCGTGCGCGAGATCCCGGGTCTCTTGTCGCTCCTGGTGGTGTTCGTCCTGCTGCTGGTACGCGAGCACAAGCTGGCGGCGCTTTCGGTGGCGCTACTTGGGCTCGGCACCGGCATCACGGCGCTGATCCCCTCCTACGGATGGGTCATCTTCACCACCGTGGTGATGAGCTTCGGATTCCACTACTACGAGAGCACCAACCAGTCCCTCACGCTGCAGTATTTTTCGACGGCGCTGTCGCCGCTCATCTTCGGCCGGCTGCGCGCGCTCGCAGCGGTGTCGAGCGTAGTGGCGGGGATCATCGTGTACTGCCTGAGCGGAGTGGCGCAGTACCGCGAGATGTATCTCGCCATCGGCGCCCTGGTCCTCGCAGCCGGGATCTGGGGGCTGTTCCAAAACCCCACCCACGCCGGGATCGTGCCGCAGCGCAAGAAGATGATCCTGCGCCGCCGGTATTCGCTCTTTTATCTTTTGACGCTTCTCTCCGGCGCCCGGCGCCAGATCTTCGTGGTCTTCTCCATCCTGCTCCTGGTCCAGGTGTTCCATTTCACGGTGCGCGAGATGACCATCCTCTTCATCGTGAACAACGTGGTGGCCTACATCCTCAACTCACTGATCGGCAAAGCGATCAACCACTTCGGCGAGCGCACCATCTCCTCCATCGAGTATTCGGGCGTCATCGTCATCTTCCTGGTCTACGCGTTCACCACATCCAAAAATCTGGTCATGCTCATGTACATACTGGACAACATCCTCTACAATTTCGAGGTCGCGATCAGGACGTACTTCCAGAAGGTGGCCGATCCCGCTGATATCGCATCGTCGATGTCTGTGGGGTTCACCATCAACCACATTGCGGCCGTGTTCCTGCCCGCCCTGGGGGGATACTTCTGGATGATGGATTACCGCATACCTTTCATCGGCGGCACAGTGCTAGGCGTCATCTCACTCATAGCGGCACAGTGGATGCGGGTGCCTGAGAAAGCGCCCGAGGTCCCACTCATAGCGGAAGCAAAATAAACGATCACAAGTAAGACGGTAAGTAGATATTCCAGTAAAGAGGTAATCATGTTCAAAAGAATCGATCACATTGAGATAATCCCGTGCGACTTCGAACGCTCCATCAAGTTCTATACGGAGATTCTCGGGTTTTCCATCAAGGAGAAAATGGCGGTGGCCGCGGCGCCGCTGGAAGAAATCGCATACCTCGCGCTTGGCGACACGGTGCTCGAGCTTATGCGGGTGCAGGATGCAGCCATATCCGCCCTGGAACCCTGGGGCACCGGTTACCGGATGATGGCGCTGGAGGTGGAAGACATGGACGCCGCCCTCGCCTACCTGGCCGGCAAAGGCGTCACCCCCAGTTGGGGACCGGTAACACTCGGCAGTTCCAAGCGTGCCGAAATACGTGATTGCGACGGTTTCCCCATCGAACTGAGACAGTGGTAACCACCAAAGGAGGTGCTATATGATGATCCCGATTCCTGAGAAGATGAAAGAAGTGATGGCGCATGAGGGCGTGGTGGCCATAGTGACACAGGGGATCGAAGGCCCGCACATGGTCAACACCTGGAACAGCTACCTGAGGATCAGCGCAGACGGGAAGCTCCTGGTACCGGTCGGCTACATGCACGTGACGGAGAACAACCTGGCCCAGAACCCGAGAGTCCTGATCACGCTGGGCACACGCGAAGTGGAAGGGAGTCACGGCCCCGGCACGGGGTTCTTCGTGGAAGGAACAGGAACCATCGTCCATTCCGGCCCCACCTTCGACTCGACCAAAGCCGCCTTCCCGTGGGCGCGGGCCGTGATGGAGATCAAGATCCTTGCCGCAAAGCAGACCCTTTAAGCACCCCCCCAAAAATCCTCCCTCGCCCTTTGGGAGAGGGGCTGGGGGTGAGGGCGCTGCAATAGGCAATGTGCCGCATGAAGCCCCGCCCCCTCCCGGCACCTTCTCTGAGGGGAAAGTGGACTTCCCGAGTGAACAAAAAAGAGCGCCGCAGTTTTTCTGCGGCGCTCTTTGCTTATGCCGACCCTTACCTGCCACCCTCAGCGCCGCATCCTGCTGCGCTGCACGTTGAAGGTCGCCCGCGGCTCACGCGCGGCGGTCTTACCCGCTTCCAGCAGCGCAAAGCGCAGACAGATGGCCCCGATGGTGGTGAGGGCCCCGCTCACCTTCCTCTTCAACGGAGAGCGCACCGGCAGCAACTCGACCAGGATGCCGGTGACGAGGGCGGCCTTGGCCGCCGTCCACAACACTCCCCCTCGGGAGAGGGGTAAAAGGCGGGCGGTGTGCTTAAAAAACTGGGGCCATTAATGCCGTTTGGAATAATAGAGTTCTTTGACGGGGAGATGCTCAAGCGCTCGCATCCCAGGTTCTTTGAAGAATTCTGGAGAGCACCTGTGAGTTGCACGAAGGTTTGCAGGTGCATCACGTCTCCCCCCTTCGCAAAGGGGGGACGTGAGGGCGTGGACTGTCCTGCGAGGCATCCATGCCCTGGCTCACAACTGCCCCGTAGGAAAAAAAAGCACCTGCAGGCGCGGGGCCGGCAGGTGCTTATGGAGGTTCCTATCTGAAACGGGATTTACTTGAAGGTAGCCAGGATGTACTTCGCTATCGCGTTGGCTTCGGCGTCGGGCACGGCCTTGGCGTCGAATTTGGTCATGCCCGGACCGGGATTGCGCATCTTGGCAACGATGTCCTTCTCGGTCTTGACGCCGTTGGCGGCGAGGTCCTTCTTGCCCAGCCCCTTCTTGGGATTGATGAGGTTGCCGCCTTTCGGGTGGCAGGCGACACAGTGCTGGTCGAACTTCGCCTTGGCGTCGATCTTCTCGCCCTTCTTGGCCTCCGCGAAGGCGGGAACAGCGATCACCGACATAGACAGCACAGCAGCAGTAAAAATGGCAACTTTCTTCATTTGATTCCTCCTTGGTAGTATCGGGGGGGCGTGCCCCAGTCGAGTATGCTTGCAGCCTTGTCATTGACACCCGGCTTGAAAGCAAAAGCGGAATCAATGCTAGTCTAGATTTTTCTGTTGTCAATGACGCGACATGCTTTGCCTTCAGCCCTCGGGATGCTGTTGGGCTCCACCAGTTTTACCACCGCCCCAACGCCGAGCACGGAATCGATCTTCTTCTCCACCTTGTCCAGGAAGGCCTTTTGTTTCTTCATCTCGTCGAAGAAGATGTTTTCGGTCACCTCGATGCGGATTTCCAGTGTATCCAGCGCCCCTTTGCGGTCCACGACCAACTGGTAGTGCGGCTGGCACCCCTCGATGGCGAACAGCACATCCTCGATCTGCGACGGGTAGACGTTGACCCCCTTGATGATGAGCATGTCGTCGGAACGCCCCATGGTCTTCTTCATGCGCACCATGGTTCTGCCGCAGTCGCACTTTTCGTAGTCCAGAGAGGTGATGTCGCGGGTCCGGTAACGGACCATGGGGAAGGCTTCCTTGGTGAGCGAGGTGAGCACCAGTTCGCCTACGCTCCCCGGAGGAAGCACAGCGCCCGTGTCCGGATCGATGATCTCGGCGATGAAGTGGTCTTCGGAGATGTGCATGCCGCGTTTGCACAGGCACTCGCCGGCGACACCCGGGCCGATGACCTCGGAGAGGCCGTAGTTGTCTGTGGCGGTGATGCCGAGCCGCTCCTCGATCTCGCGGCGCATAGCCTCGGACCAGGGCTCCCCGCCGAAGAGACCGACCTTCAAGGTGAGGTTCTTGGGGTCGATGCCCATCTTCTCCATCCGCTCCGCGATGGTGACGGCGTAGCTCGGGGTGGAAACAAGCGCGGTGGTGCGGTAGTCCTGCATGATCATGATCTGCTTCTCGGTGTTCCCCGCGCCCATCGGGATAACGGAGGCGCCGATCATCTCGGAGCCGTAGTGCAGGCCGAAGGCGCCGGTGAAGAGTCCGTAGCCGAAGGCGATCTGCACCACGTCATCGCTGTTGACCCCCGCCGCGGTCATGAAGCGCGCCACGAGGCTCGACCAGACCTTCAGGTCGTGCTTGGTGTAGCCCACGACGGTGGGCTTGCCGGTGGTGCCGGAGGAGGAATGGATGCGGACCACCTCGCGCAGCGGCACCGCGAACATGCCGTACGGGTAGTTGAGGCGCAGGTCCTCCTTGGTGGTGAACGGGAGCTTGGCCAGGTCGGCGAGGGACCTGACGTCCTCGGGGACGATCCCCATCTCCTTGAACCTGTTGCGGTAGCAGGTAACGTTCTTGTAAACGCGGTTCAGAGTAGCCTGGAGCCGCTCCAACTGGAGCTGCTCGATCTCCTCCCGCGGCATGCACTCGTAATCTGGCTCCCAAATCTGCATAGCTACCTCTCCCAAATTTCTTTCTTGTCGCGCCCCAGATAGGCGCGCTGCACGTCCTTGTTTTCCAGCAGTTCGGACGCCTTTCCTTCAAGTATCACTTTACCTGTCTCCAGGACGTAGCCGCGGTCAGCCACCTTCAGGGTTGCGCGCGCGTTCTGCTCCACCAGGAGGATGGTGGTCCCCTCCTCGCTGCGCAGGCGCTCGATCACCTTGAAGATGTCCTGCACCACCAGGGGGGCGAGCCCCATGGACGGCTCGTCCAGCAGCAAGAGCTTCGGACGCGCCATGAGCGCGCGGCCGATGGCCAGCATCTGCTGCTCGCCGCCCGAGAGCGTGCCGGCCGCCTGGCGACGGCGCTCCTTGAGCCTCGGAAACATCAGGTACATCCGTTCCAGGTCCGCGCCGATCTCGCTTCTCTGCCCGCCGGCGCGGTAGCGCAAGTAGGCGCCCAGCTCCAGGTTTTCCTCGACCGTAAGGGGATTGAAGACCTGGCGCCCTTCAGGCACCTGGGAAAGGCCCAGCGAGACCACCCGGTCGGCCGCCAGCCCGACTACATTGTTCCCCTCCAACAGGATCTCCCCGCTTGCCGTCGGGATGATGCCGGAGAGGGTATTGAGGAGCGTAGTTTTCCCCGCGCCGTTGGCGCCGATGAGGGTCACTATTTCGCCGGCCTTCAGGTGCAGCGAGACGTTCTTGAGCGCGTGCACCTTGCCGTAATATGCGTTGATGTTCTTGATTTTTAGCATTAACGGTTGTCCTTGGTTGTCCCCCCTCGCCCTTTGGGAGAGGGGCTGGGGGTGAGGGCGACGCAAATTGGCACCACTCTCGCTCGGGGCATCTCCCTCACCCGCCCTTCGGGCACCCTCTCCCAGAGGGAGAGGGACCGGAATAAAGGGATGGAGCTACTCCTCGCCGTGTCATTCCCCCCTCGCCCTTTGGGAGAGGGGCTGGGGGTGAGGGAGACGCAAGTAGGCGTCACTCTCGCTCGGGGCATCTCCCTCACCCGCCCTTCGGGCACCCTCTCCCAGAGGGAGAGGGACCGGGGATGGAACTACTCCTCGCCGTGTCATTCCCCCCTCGCCCTTTGGGAGAGGGGCTGGGGGTGAGGGCGACGCAAACAGGCGTCACTCTCGCTGGGGCATCTCCCTCACCCGCCCTTCGGGCACCCTCTCCCACAGGGAGAGGGACCGGAGAAAAGGGGATGGAGCTATTCCTCGCCGAGGTACGCGGTTATGACGGCCGGGTTGTCCTGGATCTGCCTCGGCGTCCCTTCGGCCAGCATGGTCCCCAGGTTGAGCACCACCAGCTGGTCACAGATGTCCATGACCAGGTCCATGTCGTGCTCGACCAGCGCCACGGTGACACCAAGGTCACGGATCCTCTTGATCAACTCCGCCAGCTCCGCGGTCTCGCTGCTGTTCAGCCCAGCCGCCGGCTCATCCATCAAGAGGAGCTTCGGCTCCAGGGCCATGGCCCGGGCGATCTCCAGGAGTCTCCCCTTCCCGAAGGAAAGGGTCCCGGCCTGGACACCCGCCAGATCCGGTATCCCGACAAATTCAAGAAGCTCCATGGCCCGTTCGCGGATACGGCGCTCCTCGCTCATCTGCCAGGGCATCCTGAAGGAGCAGGCAAAAAGCCCGGAGTTGCTCCGGGTGTGCAGGCCCACCATGACGTTCTCCAGCACGGTCATCTTGCCGAAGAGCTCGATATTCTGAAAGGTGCGCACCAGCCCGAGCCGCGCACGCCCTTCAGGCGGCAGTTTGGAGATGTCCCTACCCTCGAGAAGGACCGCCCCGCTCGAGGGTGGATAGATCCCGGTGGCCACGTTGAAGAGCGTGGTCTTGCCGGCGCCGTTGGGCCCGATGATGCCGGTGATGGACCCCTTGCCGACGTTGAAGCTGATCTGCTCCAGCGCGGTCAGCCCGCCAAACCTCTTGCCGATTCCGTTCAGGCTAAGCATCGCTCCCCTCCGTCACCTTCCTGGCCGGCAGCAGGCACCGGAACAGCGCAGGAATCCCCTCCACCAGGCCGCCGGGGAGGTAAATGGTCATGGTGATGAGCAAGAGCCCGTACACGATGATGTCGTAATCCTGGAAGGTGCGCAGCATCTCCGGGAGCAGGGTCAAGAGCAGCGCCCCCAGGATGGAACCGTAGACGCTTCCCAGGCCGCCGATGACGATCATGGTGAGGATCTCGACCGAGAAATGAAAACCGAAGGAGTTGGGAGAGATGAAAGTCATCACGTGGCAGTACAGGCTCCCCATGATGGCCGACATGAAGGCCGAGAGCGTGAAGACCTGCACCTTCATGAGCCTCGCGTTGACCCCCATGACGCGCGCGGCCACCTCCGAGTCGTGGATGGCGCGAAGCCCCCTGCCGAAACGCGAGTTGACCAGGTTCAGCGACAGGAGGATCATCCCCAGCGCGAAGACCCATACCAGGTAGTAGTTCTTCACGTCCGAGTCGAAGGTGAAGCTGCCGATGGCGAGGTTGGGGATGCCGGAAAGGCCAGAGGGACCGCCGGTAAGATCGACGGTCTCGTTTAAGGCGATGTTTACGATGACGCCGACGCCCAGGGTGGCCATGGCGAGATAGTGCCCCTTCAGGCGCAGCACCGGGAACCCTATGGCGAAGGCGAAAAGCGCGACGCATGCGGCGACCACGATCATGGCAAGCCACGGGTTGAAGCCATAGGCGGTGGTCAGCACGCCGGAACCGTAGGCGCCAAGGCCGAAGAAGGCGGCTTGCCCCAGCGATATCTGGCCGGCGTAGCCCAAAAGGAGGTTGAGCCCCAGGGCCAGCACGCTGTTGATCCCGACGAAGATGAGGACGTTAGTGAGATACCCTCCCGACAGCGGCAGAGGGATGAGCAGCACCACGAGGGCAAAAACGAGAAATTTAATTCTGTCCGATTTCAAAGTAAAACCTTAAACCCTTTCTGTTTCACCCTTCTTGAAAAGTCCCTGCGGCCTGATGAAAAGAATCAGGAGCAGGATGAAAAACGCGATGGCGTCCTTGTAACCCGAAGAGATGAGCCCCGCCCCAAGCGACTCCAAGGTGCCGAGGATGAGCCCCCCCAGCACGGTGCCGAGGCCGCTTCCCATCCCCCCCATGATGGCGGCGCAGAATCCCTTCAGCCCCAGCATGACGCCGACGTCGTAGGCGGTCATGGTGAGAGGCGCGATGATGACGCCCGCCAGCGAACCGACGGCGGCGCTGATCACGAAGGAGAAGAGCACCATGCGCCCGACGCTGATCCCCACCAGGTTGGCGGCGCGCGGGTTGAATGAGCAGGCGCGCATGGCCTTGCCGCTGATGGTGTGGTTGAAGAAGAGCCGGCAGCCGATGATGACCAGGACGGTGACGCCGAAGATCCAGAGGTGCTGCGGCAAGAGGGTGGCCCCTGCGACGCTGATGGGGTCGGTCCCCGAGAAGGCCGGCAGCGCCTGGGTGTCCTTGCCCCACAGCAGCATCACCAAACCACGGATCAGGATGCTGGCGCCGATGGTGATGATGATGAGCGAGAGCGGGGTGGCGTTTTTGAGCGGCCGGATGGCCAGCCGCTCGAAAACAAGACCGATTACGGTGGTCACCGCCACCGCGACGATGATGGCCGCCAAAAGCGGCAGTTGCAGCACGTTCAGCGAGAAAATGGTCAACACCCCGCCCAGCATTACGAACTCACCCTGGGCGAAGTTGATGATCCCTGTCGAATTGAAGATGATGGCGAAGCTGAGGCCGATCAGGGCGTAAATGGAACCTGTGGCGAGCCCTGATATGACGAACTGCGTTACCTGGTTTAAAAGCTCCATGAATCCTCTTTACCTACTTGACCAGCACCCAGTCTTTTTTGCGCACTTCGACCAGGGTGAACGCGTCCTTGGTCAGACCGGCGTGGTCCTTGGCGGAGTAGCTGAACACGCCGCCGATGCCCGGGAAGTTGCGAGTCGCCTCCAGCGCGTTGCGGATGCCGGCCGGGGTGTCCCCCCCCTTCTCGATTGCGCCTTTCAGGAGCATGACGGCGTCCCAGGCGTGGCCGCCGAAATGGTCACCCTCGGCCTTGAAGTGGTTCTGGTAGTCCTTGATGAAGGCGAGCAGGGAGCCCCTCTGCTTGTCGTTCTTGGGGAGCAGGTCGGCGACCAGCACCTTGCCGGACGGCAGCCTGATCCCCTCGGCGGCATCGCCGGCCAGTTCGATGAACTTCTTGGAGGAGACGCCGTGGCTCATGTACACCGGAATGGTGAGGCCGAGCTGCTTCGCGTTTCTCGCGATGACGGCGGGACCGGGATTGGTCCCCCAGCAGATGAGCGCCTGGGCCTGGGAGCCGCGGATCTTTGCGAGCTGCGCGGTCATGTCGGTGTCCTTCGGACCATAGGTGTCGTCGGAGAGGATCTGGATGCCGTAGCGGGACGCCTGCGCCTTGAGCTGCTCGCGCCCGGATGCACCGAAGCCGTCGGAGACGGAGAGGATGGCCACCTTGGTCTTCTTCTCCTTCTTCAACTGCTCGTAGATCCTGGCGACGGCAAGGCCGTCGTTCTGGGCGGTCTTGAACACCCACTTCTTCACCGGCTCGGTGATCTTGCTGCCGGCCGCGCAGGAGATGAGCGGAACCTGGGCCTTCTCGACGACGGGGATGATCGCCATGCTGTCGCCCGTGGTGCTGGGACCGATGATGGCGACGACCTGGTCGTTCTTGACCAGCTTGTTGGCGAGCTGGACCGCCTTGGTGGCGTCCCCGCCGGTATCGTAGGTGATCAGCTCCAGCTTGCGCCCCTTGACGCCGCCGGCCTTGTTGATCTCGTCTACCACCATCTGCGCGGTGTTGCGCTCAGGCTCGCCGAGAAACGAAGCTGGGCCGGTCACGGCGAAGAGCGCGCCGATCTTGATCGGCGGAGCTGCCAGTGCGGCGGTGGACAGGCAGAACAAAGCAATCGAAGCAAAAGCAGTCGAGACAAGTTTTTTCACGATTTCCTTCCCCTTTTGAGCGGCGCTCCCGCCGCCGGTCGTTATTTTACGATGACCCAGTCGCCCTTGACGATGCGCACCATCTCGAAGGCGCCCAGGTCGAGGCCGTTGTGGTCGGCCGGCGACATCTTGAAGATGCCGGACACGCCGACCATGCGGCCGTTTTTCTCTATGCCGTCGCGGATCTGCGCCGGGGTGACCGCACCTTTTTTGATGGCCGCGGCGATGAGCTGGAAGCCGTCATAGGCGTAGCCGCCGAAGGTGGAGGCCTCCACGCCGTAGCTCTTCTTGTAGTCGGTGTTGTAGTCCTTGAGCAGTTTCGCCTGCGGGTCGGTCGGCTTCAGCAGATCGAACACCGCCAGCTTCCCGGCCGGAAGCATGATCCCTTCCGCGGCCTGGGGGGTGGCGAGCTCGATGTACTTCTTGGAAGCCACGCCGTGGCTCTGGTAGACCTGGGTCTTGATACCGAGCTGCTGAAGATTGCGGGTGATGATGGCAGGCCCGGGGTTGGTGCCCCAGCAGATGATGGCGTCCGGCTTGGCAGCCTTGATCTTGGTGAGCTGCGGGGTCATGTCGGTGTCTTTCGGGGAATACACCTCGTCCGCCACGACCTTGAAGCCGCGCTTGGCCGCCATCTGCTTCAACTGCTCCCGGCCGGAGGATCCGAAGGAATCGGACACGGTGATCAGGGCGATGTTCTTCTGCTTCAGCTTCTCGGCCTGGATCAGGATCTTCTCGGCGGCGACGTGGTCGTTGGCCGGGGTCTTGAAGACCCATTTTTTGACGGGATCGGTGATCTTGATGCCCGCGGCGCAGGAGACGAGCGGGATCTGCTCCTTTTCGGCGACCGGGATGACGGCCATGGATTCCCCGGTGGTGCTGGGGCCGACGATGGCGACGACCTTGTCGTTCTTGATCAGCTTGTTGGCGAGCTGCACCGCCTTCGTGGCGTCGCCGCCGGTGTCGTAGACGAAGAGCTCGATCTTGGAGCCGTTGATGCCCCCCTTCGCGTTGGCTTCCTTGACCAGCAGTTCGAGGGTGTTCTTTTCAGGTTCGCCAAGGAAGGAAGCAGGCCCGGTAACGGCGAAGAGCGCCCCGATCTTGATCGGAGCAGCGGCGAGGGCCGCGCTGGCACTGCACAGAAGCAGCATGGTGATACCGAATACAGCGAACATCTTTCTCATCTGTTGCCCCCTCTACTTGGTTAACCACATTGAATATCGGCAGGTTGAACTACGGCTGTTAAAGAAACGGTTCATGCCGGGCTGGGCTGCCGCCGGGCGACGGTCCGGCCGGAGCGAGTGCCCTGGGCGAATATTTATTCGCCCCTACAGCGACCACAATCCCCCCCGTCTACGGCCTCACCTGTAGGGGCGAATAATCATTCGCCCCTACAGCCCTTATCACCCTCTCCCTCTGCGAGAGGGTTGGGTTGAGGGCATCTAATTTCGGTGACGCCGCCCTTTCTCCCTCTCCCTCTGGGAGAGGGTTGGGGTGAGGGATTCTTGCCTGCGCCTCACCCTCACCCGGCCTCCGGCCACCCTCTCCCGGAGGGCGAGGGGACCAAAGGCTCAAAACTACATGCTGTACAGCCTCTCCCCCGGCAGCACGTTGAAGCTCTTGCCGGTCAGGGTGGCGATCGCCTTCTGCGTCTCGTCGAAGCGGAAGATCATCACGGCGTTCTCGCCGCAGCGCTCCACGAAGGCGTACATGTACTCGACGTTGATCCCGTCGGCGTCCAGCACCTGCAGGATGTCGGCGAGCCCGCCGGGACGGTCCGGAATCTCGACCGCGACCACCTCGGTCTTGCTCACCGTGAAGCCGCGCTCCTTGAGGACGGTCCTCGCCTTTTCCGTGTCGTTCACGATCAGGCGCAGGATCCCGAAGTCGGAGGTGTCCGCCAGGGACAGGGTGCGGATGTTCACCCCGGCATCGCCCAGGATGCGGGTCACCTCGGCCAGACGTCCGAACTTGTTTTCGATGAATATGGAGATCTGTTCTACGTGCATGACGTTCCCTCCTTAGGCCTTGTTCCTGTTGTCGATGACGCGCTTCGCCTTCCCTTCGCTGCGGGTGATACTCTTGGGCTCGACCAGCCTCACGCGGCAGGTGACGCCGAGCATCTCCTTGATCTGCTTCTCGATCTTGGCCGACAGCGCCTGGAGGTGCTTGATCTCGTCGGAGAAGAGGTTCTCGCCGACCTCGACCTGCACCTCGAGCGTATCGAGGTTGTCCTTTCTTTCCACGATGAGCACGTAATGCGGCTCGACCCCCTCGACCCCCATGAGGATCGCCTCGATCTGGGACGGGAAGACGTTGACGCCGCGGATAATCAGCATGTCGTCGCTTCTGCCGCTCATGCGGGCGATGCGGGCATGGGTCCTGCCGCAGACGCACGGCTCGTAGGTGATGGAGGTGATGTCGCGGGTCCGGTAGCGGATAAGCGGGATCCCCTCCTTCGTGATGGTGGTGATGACGAGCTCACCCATTTGCCCTTCGGGAAGCACCTCGCAGGTCTCGGGGTTGATAATCTCGGGGATGAAGTGGTCCTCCCAGACGTGGAGACCCTTCTTGGCCTCGCAGCACTCGATGGCGACGCCCGGTCCCATGATCTCGGAGAGGCCATAGATGTCGACGGCGGAGAGGTTCAGCTTCCCCTCGATGTCCCGGCGCATCTCCTCGGACCAGGGCTCGGCGCCGAAGATGCCGACGCGCAGTTTGAGGTCGCGGAAGTCGATCCCCTCCTCCTTGGCTGCCTCCGCCATGAAGAGCGAATAGGAAGGGGTGCAGGTGAGGACGGTCGAGCCGAAGTCCTGCATGATCATGATCTGCTTCTTGGTGTTGCCGCCGGACATCGGGATGACCGAGGCCCCCAGCCGCTCGGCGCCGTAGTGCGCGCCCAGGCCGCCGGTGAAGAGGCCGTAGCCGTAGGAGTTGTGGATGATGTCCCCTTTGTGCACCCCGGCCGCCATGAAGCAGCGCGCCATCAGCTCGCTCCAGGTCTCGATGTCCTTTTTGGTGTAACCGACCACGGTCGGCTTGCCGGTGGTGCCGGAGGAGGCGTGGATGCGGACGATGTCCTCCATCGGCACCGCGAACAGGTTGTAGGGGTAGGAGTCCCGCATGTCCTGCTTGTAGGTGAAGGGGAGCCGCTGCAGGTCCGCGAGCGACTTGATGGAATCGGAAGTGACACCGGCCTTGGCGAGCGCCTCCTTGTAGAAGGGGACGCTTTTCTCGACCCGGGCCACCATGGCCTTCAACCTCTTAAGCTGCAGCGCCTCGAGCGCCTCCCGCGGCAGCGTCTCGAATTCCTCGTTGAAAAACATGACTCACTCCTTAACTGATACTTACAGCACCGACTCTCAAAGTCAGTCAAAGGCTCTATTTAACGCAAAGCCGCAGAGGCGCAAAGAAAACCTATAGACGGGTTTAAACCAAACTCTTTTTTTGCCTTTGCCTGGTGTCTTAGCGTCTTTGCGGCTTTGCGTTAAATATCAGGTTCTGTTATTTCAGACCGCGCCCCATCTCGAACGCCTTGAGGTTCACGGCGAGGGCCTTTTTCGGCACCATCTTCTCGATCGCCTCGATCCAGTACTTCTCCTCGATGTCCAGACGCTTGGAAACAGCACCCAGCAGCACCGTGTTGGCGGCGCGGGCGTTGCCTGCCTGAATGGCGAGGTTCTGGCCATCCACCAGCAGGCAATCCGGGCAGAGTTCCTGGATCTTCAGCGCCATGTCAGCCGGGTACTGTTCCTGCCCGACAAGGACGGACGGGGGCGCGATGCAGAGGTCGTTGACCACGACGGTGCCGCCCGGTTTCAGAAGGGACAGGTAGCGGTAGCTCTCCATCAGCTCGAAGCCGAACAGGATGTCCCCCTCCCCTTCGGGGACCATGGGGGAGAAGACTTCCTTGCCGTAACGGACGTGGGACACGACGGAGCCGCCGCGCTGGGACATGCCGTGGATCTCGCTCTTCTTGACGTCGAAGCCTGCCAGCATGAAGGTCTCGGAGAGGATCTCGGCGGCGAGCAGAATGCCCTGGCCACCCACGCCCACCAGGACGATGTTGGTTACCTTGTCGCTCATTTTGCCTCCTGAATCGCAGAGAACTTGCACAGCTGGCTGCAGACGTCGCAACCGTTGCATAAAAGCGGATCGATGTGCGCCTTCCCCTTCTTGCCGCTGGCGGGCACCCACTCGATGGCGGGGCAGCCGATCTTGAGGCAGGCACGGCATCCGGTGCAGGATTCATCGACCACCTGCAGCGGGGCGCCCGCCTTGAAGATACCTTCCCTCTTGATGAGTACGCAGGGCTTGTCGGTGATGATGACCGACGTCTCGGGACGCTCCATCTCCTCGGAAATCACGGTGCGGCACTCGTCCAGGTCGAGGGGGTTGATGGTGCGCACGTTCTTGACGCCGATCGCCTTGCACAGCAGTTCGAAGTCCACGGCGTTGGCCGGATCGTTCATCAGGGTATGGCCGGAGCCCGGGTTTTCCTGGCGGCCGGTCATGGCGGTGATCCTGTTGTCGAGGATGATGACGGTGGCGGCCCCCTTGTTGTAGACCATGTCCATGAGGCCGTTGATGCCGGTATGCAGGAAGGTGGAGTCACCGATGACCGCGACCACCTTCTTGCGCTCCTCGGGGGGGAGCACCTTGACCGCGCCGGTCGCCATGCCGATGGAGGCACCCATGCAGACGCAGGTGTCCATGGCCGAAAGGGGCGGCATGAAGCCGAGGGTGTAGCACCCGATGTCGCCGGAGACGTAGGCCTTCAGCTGGTTGAGGGTGTAGAAAACGCCGCGGTGCGGGCACCCCGGGCACATGTTGGGGGGACGCCCCGGAAGCTTTTCCACAGCGCTCTGGGCGTTTTCCGGCAGACCGAATGCCTTCCGCACCCGCCCCGGGGTGAGTTCGCCGCAGATCGATATGATCTCCTTGCCGATAACCGGAATTCCGATCGCCTTCACCTGCTCCTCGATGAACGGGTCCAGTTCCTCGACCACGTACAGCTTCTCCACCTTGGCGGCGAAGTCGCCGATCAGGTCGAAGGGAAGCGGATGCACCATGCCGAGCTTCAGCACGGAAGCCTCGGGAAGCGCCTCGCGCACGTGCTGGTAGGCGATACCGGCCGTGATGACGCCGATCTTGCCATCGCGCATCTCCACGCGGTTGATCGGCATGCCGCAGCCGTCCTTGGAGAGTTGCACGGTGCGTTCCTCGACCGCCACGTGGCGTACTCGTGCGTTGCCCGGCAGCATGACGAACTTGGCCGCATTTTTCTCGATCTTCGCGTCGCGGACGGCGCCGGTGCGCTCGCCCATGTTCACCACCGATTTGCTGTGCGAAATGCGGGTGGTAGTGCGCAGCAGGACCGGGGTATCGTACTTTTCGGATATCTCGTACGCGAGTTTGGTGAACTCGAGACACTCCTGCGAGTCGGCAGGCTCGAGCATCGGGACCTTGGCGAACTTGGCGTAGTTGCGGCTATCCTGCTCGTTCTGGGAGGAGTGCAGTTCGGGGTCGTCGGCGCAGACAAGCACCAGCCCGCCGTTGACGCCGGTGTAGGAGAGCGTGAACAGCGGGTCGGCGGCGACGTTGACGCCGACGTGCTTCATGGTGACCAGGGACCTGGCGCCGACGAAGGAGGCGCCGATGCCGACTTCCAGGGCGACCTTTTCGTTGGTGGCCCAGGATGAGTCGATTTCCCTATAGCGGATGGTGTTTTCCAGGATCTCCGTGGAAGGGGTGCCCGGGTAGGCGCAGGCGACTTTCACCCCTGCCTCGTAGGCGCCTCTGGCAATGGCTTCGTTGCCGGAAAGTATTTCCTTCATGGGTTGCGTGTCCTCTTTAAGCGGACCGGCTCCGTCAGGTGCCCGTCCCCTTTTGCTATTAATGTGAGAGTCGGCGAAATATACCCGAGTATTGCCCACGCTGTCAACTTGTTTATAGGAGCAAGTTAATCGCTATAATCAATATTTATGCGGGTTTAGCCCTTGGTGTTCCGGGAGGGGCGAGAGCTTTGTGCAGTTTTGAAAGATACCGCTGAGGCGATGTTTACTGTCAGGTTGAACATCGTTTTGGGGAGGCGAAACAACAGGCGGATTTGAAGCCAAGCCACCTTTATCGCGGGTGGCAAGAGAGTGCTTTGTCGCGGGAGAGAATCGGGTATAATTGCCCGGTCGTTGTCAGCACATTAAAGGGAGGTTCACGTGGGATTCATAGTGAAGTGGCTGGTACACGCCGTGGCGATTGTCATCACGGCCTATCTTCTGCCGGGGGTGCGCCTCTCCGGGTTCGGCGCCGCGCTGATCACCGCGCTGGTGCTCGGTCTCATCAACACCTTCATCAGGCCGCTATTGATGCTGCTCACCCTGCCGATCAACATCCTGACCCTGGGGCTGCTCACCTTCGTGATCAACGCCCTGCTCATCATGTTGACCAGCGCCTTGGTGCGCGGCTTCTCGGTGGACGGATTCCTGTGGGCGCTGTTGTTCAGCCTGGTGCTGTCTGTGGTTAACTTCCTGCTGAACGCGGTTCTCTAGAGCGGCTCCCCCATCAACAGGCGGTTCTTCGGCGTGATATCGGGCGGAATGGTCTGCGTGTAGACGCGGTATCCGCGTGAGCGCAACCAGGCGGCCCGGGTCACGTCGATGGAGAGAGGCCCATCGAGCCAGCCGGAAACTCCGCCATCGTCACAAGCGCGCAGATCGTGACAGCAGGGGAGCACCGCCACACGGCAACGGGCCGCAGCGGCCTTCTCCAGGACGAGATCGGTAAGGGAGCCGCAGGCGTGGGCGGATACCACGATGTCGTCCGGGCGCAACTGGACCAGGTTCAAGTCCCGC
The DNA here is from genome assembly GCF_019063845.1 of Geomonas subterranea. NCBI lineage: Bacteria > Pseudomonadati > Thermodesulfobacteriota > Desulfuromonadia > Geobacterales > Geobacteraceae > Geomonas > Geomonas subterranea. Next base: position 1,212,860 of record NZ_CP077683.1, on the reverse strand, counting down.
TCCAGGAGTGAGAACCGGTCGGCCGCACCTGGCCACTCCGCGCGGATTTCCATGGCGAGCCGGGCGGCGCTTTGCGGGATGCGCAGGTCGACGCCGATCCCTTCCCGGAGGTCGCGGTCCAGGATGAGCAGCACCTGCGCCAGCAAACCGTGCCCGGCGGCAAGATCCACCACCCGTCCCCCTCGAAAGCGCCGGTGCACCCGTCGCGCCATTTCCCAGGCCTCGTAGAGCTCCTTTCTGGGGAGACAGCCGGCCCGGCACACGGCGCGGGCGATGCGGCAAAAGAGGCTGTCATCGGGAAAGTGCGGCAGCATATGCCCGGTAAGCCGGTTCTTGGAAGATCGGTCCACTTCGCGGGTTCCTTATCCCCCCTCTCCCGCGGGGAGAGGGGGTGGGGGTGAGGGTATAGGGGGGGCACGGAGGCTTCATGGCACCAGGCAAGATCCGCATCGGCACCTGCTCCTGGACCGAAAGCAGCCTCATCGAAAGCGGCGCCTTCTACCCGCGCGGCGCCGGCACGCCCAAGGCACGACTCAAGTTCTACGCCCGCCAGTTCGACACCGTCGAAATCGAAAGTTCCTACTACCAGATTCCGTCCATTGATATGGCGCAGGCCTGGGCGGGACGTACGCCGCCCGGGTTCCTTTTCCACGTCAAGGCCTTCGGCGCCCTTACCGGGCACAACATCGACCCGCGCCGGCTGCCGGAAGAGTTGCGTGGGATGCTGGCGCCCGGGGACCTGGGCAGGGAGGAGCTGCACGTGGCCGAGCCGGGGATGCTCAAGGCGATGGCGCAGGCGCTTTTGGCATCCCTGGAACCGCTCCGGCAGGCGCGCAAGATGGGGTTCATCATCTTCCAGTTTCCCCCCTGGTTCGGCTACAAGAAGGCCAACCTCGATTACCTGAGCTACTGCAAGGAACTGGTGGCAGGGTTTCCCATCGCGGTGGAATTCCGCCACGGCAGCTGGTTTACCTCGCAGCACCGGGATGAAATGCTGGCTTTCCTGAAAGAGCACAAGATCACCTACATCACCTGTGACGAGCCGCAGTACGGCAACCTCACCACCGCCCCCTTCCATCCCGACGCCACCACCGGCATAGCCTATCTCAGGCTGCACGGCAGAAACGGCGACTGCTGGCACAGCGACGTACCCGGCGACGAGTACCTCTACCAGGAAGCGGAACTGAAGGAGATCGCGCGGCACGCCCTGCAGCTTGGCGAGAGGGCGCGAACGACGTTCATCATGTTCAACAACTGCCGCTGCGGCTATGCCGCACAAAACGCACTGGAGATGCGCCGCCATTGTCAGCGACCGGCGTGAGGAGCCGGCACTGGTACGAAAACCGGGCGAATGATTATTCGCCCCTACAAGGCGCAAACCGACGGCGATCCCGTCCACTGTAGGGGCGAATAATCATTCGCCCCCCATACCCAAGACACCACGACCATCGCCAACGCGGATGCCAGAACTTCACACCGGTGGAAAAAGAAAATGCCCGAAGCAACACCCCCGGGCATTCTATGATCCACCCTCCCCCTGCAGCGCCCCCTAATCGGGCCGCGCCGCCAGCAGATCGTTCACCACCACCCCCGCCATGGTGAGCCCGAAGATGGACGGGATGAACGACACGCTCCCGAGGATGACGCGGCGGTGCTCGCACGAGAACTTCTGGTCGTCCTTGTTGGGGCAGATGCAGTTACCCTTGCAGCCGCCATCCTTCACCTCCTGCTCGCGGTACTCCTCGGTCGAGAACACGACCTTCACACCCTTTTCTATCCCCTGCTTCTTCAGCAGTTTGCGGACCGAGCGCGCCATGCGGCACTTGTGGGTCTGGGAAATGTCGGCGACGCCGATCTTGGTCGGGTCGACCTTGGCGGCGGCCCCCATGCTGGAGATGATGGGGATGTCCTTTTCGCGGCAGGTGCGGATCAGGTGCAGCTTGCTGGTTATGTGGTCGATGGCATCGACGACATAATCGTAGTGATCATGGAGCAGGAACTCGCTGTTTTCGGCGGAGTAGAAATCCTGGTAGGGGACGATCTCGGCCTGCGGGTTGATCTGGCGCATGCGCTCGGCCATGACCAGGGCCTTGGCCTTGCCGACGGTGCCGTCCATGGCGTGCAACTGCCGGTTCACGTTGGTGAGGCAGATGTCGTCGAAATCGACGATGACCAGGTGGCCTACCCCTGCGCGCACCAGCGCTTCGGCGGCGTAGCTCCCTACCCCCCCCAGGCCGAAGATGGCGACGGTTGAGTTTTTCAGTTTGTCGAGCCCAGCGGGTCCAATGAGGAGTTCGGTACGGGAAAAGCGGTGCAGATGTGACATGTTTCCTTTGCCTTTGACGTCGTGCGGAGATGGTGACGGCAAAGTATCTCACAGGTGAGGCGTATCATGGAAGCAAAAAGGGGACGGGCTCCGCAGGTGCCTGTCCCCTTTATCACTGTCCCACGTACCAGCCACTCAGCGGCGTGGAAGCGGGTTTCCCGACTCGGTCCGTATCCGTTCGAACCCCTCCTCCCTGGCCACTGCTTCGTCGTAGGTGTAAAAGATGGCGTAGTTGCTCCCCACGCCATGTGGGTCCAGCTGAATTCCCTTTTCGTCCCAATGCTTCAAGAGCTGCAGACTCTCCTCGAAAGTCCGGATCAGGTCACCGATGGTCTCGGCTCCGACCGCCGTGAACCTGATCTGATGAACATGCTCGTAACGCACCCTTTGCATAGCCACCTCCGCCCTCCCGCCTTAACACCCGCCAATTGTAGCGTGTATCATGCGACTGGCAAACAAGGGGCGGTCGCGGCGGCTACTTCATATTTTGATACAGGTGGTCGGCCTGGGTCTCCGTCACGTTGATCCCCTCCTGGTCCAAAATCATCCCGGTCACCCGCCAGAGCTGGGTGATGGAATTGTTGTAATCCACCAGGGCCTGGATCTGGTTCCCCTTGGCGGTCACCAGGTCGTTCTCCACGTCGAAGACATCCTTGGTGGTGGCAAGCCCCACGTCGTGCCGTTTCTGGAAGGCGCGCAACCGGTCCTGGGCGTAGGCGGTGCCGCGCGCGGTCACGTCGAGCTGGGTGTAGCTTGCCGCCACCAGGCGGAGCGCCGCCTTCACGTCCCTGACCACGGTTGATTCCAGGTTTTGCAACTGGGTCTGCGCCTGCTCCAGGGCGAGTTTCTTCCTTATGTAGTCGTTCTCGGCGCTGCGGTTGCCAAGCGGATAGCTGAACTGAAGCCCCACCCCCCAGCTCGGCTCGTCGATGGTGGCGGTCTTCTCCAGCCCCCCCAGGAATCGGCGGTCAAAGCCACCGGTGCCGACGCTGGCGTTCAGGGTAAGGTCGGGCAATGTCTGGTTTTTCGCCACCCGCTGCTGCAGATCGTTGATCTTTATGACGTCACGCTGCGTGGCCAGTTCGGTGCGGTTTTCAAGCGCATCGTTCAGCGCCTGTTGCTCAAGGATGTTGAAGTTGCCGCGGTACGGCTGGTCGGCCAGGACGATCTCCGCGTCCTGAGGAAGCTGCAGTTCCACGCGCAGCACGTCCATCTGGTCCCGGACCGCCCGCTCCGCGTCGATGACCTGCTTCTCCCGGGTGGCGACCTGGAACTCGGAGTTCAAAAGTTCGTACGCGGGGAGCACGCCCGCCTTGACCCGCCCCTGGTCGTCCTGCAGAATCCGCTTGGCCAGGGCGAGCGAGGTACGGCGCACCTCGAGCACCTCCAGCAGGTTGTAGAGCTGGAAGTAGTCGTTGCGCACCCTGGCGACGGTGTCGCTCAGCCGGGTCCTGAAGACGTTCATCGTCTCACCCTTGGTGAAACGGGAGACGTTGATGGCCAGTTCGGTGTTCTCCTGCCCGAACCCCTTGAGCAGGGGTTGCGCCAGGGAGAGGTCGATGGCGTTGGAGTAGTACTTGGCCGAGTTGCTGATCCATCCACTCTGCGCTGTCACCCCGACGACCGTTCCGGTCGGAAGAAGCTGGCTCACCCCGGCGCTCGCGGTGACCTGGTCAACCGGCTGCGGGCGGAAGGTCAGGATGTTGCTGCTGTTGCTGCGTTCATAGTTAACGCCCAGGGTAAGCTTCGGGTCGTAGATCCCCAGGTTGCGGCGGATGTCGGCCTCGGCCATGGCGGGGTTGTAGAGTTCCACCTTCAGGTCGAGGTTCTTCTCGAACGCCATCCTGATGGCGTCTTTCAGTGTCAGGTTGACGGCCGGCTGGGCGAAAGCCGGGGCGGTGGCGCCGAGCACAAGGCCGAGGGAGAGGGCCAGCGCGGTTTTGCTGTTTTTCTTCATAAGCGATCCTTTCAACCTGCTTGTTGAAACGCTACTCGTATCTCAGTGCGTCGATGGGGTTCAGCGCCGCCGCCTTGCGCGCCGGGTAGAAACCGAAGAAGACCCCCACTCCGGCAGAGAAGGCGAAGGCTATGATGATGGTGTTGACGGAGACCAGGGTAGGCCAGCCGATGAGACTCGCCACGAGCTTCGCTCCGGCCACCCCGAGCAGCATCCCGATCAAGCCGCCGCACGTGGTGAGGAGCACGGCCTCGGTCAGAAACTGCAGCAGTATGTCACGCTTCTTCGCTCCGATGGCGATGCGGATGCCTATCTCACGGGTCCTCTCAGTCACCGAGACCAGCATGATGTTCATGATGCCGATCCCACCTACCACGAGGGAGATCGAGGCCACTGCGCCCAGCAGGATGGACATCACCTTGGAGGACTGCTCTGTGACCGCCAGAAGCTCGGAAAGGTTCCTGATGGTGTAATCGACCTCGCGGTTGGGGCCGATCCGATGCCGCTGGTTCAAAAGCTCGGTGACCTCGTCCTGAGCCTTGTCCAGCACCTCGGCATCCTTGGCCTGCACCATGATGGAGCCGACCACGTTGGGGAACTGGCTCCCCAAAAGCTTTCTCTGCGCGGTCCGCAGTGGCACGTAGATCACGTCGTCCTGGTCCTGCCCCTGGGGCGACTGCCCCTTCCTCCCGAGAACGCCGACCACGGCGAAGGGTATCTTCTTGATCCGGATGATCTTTCCCACCGGATCGGTGCCGCCGAAGAGGTTATCAGCGACGGTCTGGCCGATCAAGCAGTTCTTGGTGGCGCCATCGACATCGGACTGGGTGATGTTGCGGCCGCCGACGATGGTCCAGTCACGGACGTCGACCATTTCCGGCGTGACACCGTAGACTACGGTGGACCAGTTCTGGTTGCCATACACCACCTGGCCGGAGCCGCGCACGTTCGGGGCCACCGCCCCGACCGACGGGCACTCTGCCTTGATGGCACGCGCATCGTCATAGGTGAGCGTCTGGGTTCCGCCGGAACCGGAGCGCATCCCCCCGGAGGTGACCGATCCCGGGAGCACCAGGAGCAGGTTCGATCCGATGCTGGAGATCTGGTCAGAGATCATCTTGCTCGCGCCGGCGCCGATGGCAACCATGGCGATCACCGCGGCGATCCCGATGATGATGCCCAGCATGGTGAGCAGCGCGCGCATCTTGTTGACGCGCAGGGCGCGCAGCGCTATGAGCAGGCTTTGGTAAAGGGTCGTCATGGGTGCTGCACCTCCGCGGGCAAGGCTGCGGTCTTGGGCTGGTACGGCTGGTCGGAGATGACCTCCCCGTCGCGGAAGATGATGTGCCGGTTAGTGAACTCGGCCACGTCGGGCTCGTGGGTCACCATGATGATGGTGATCCCCTGCCGGTTCAATTCCTGGAAGATCGACATGATCTCGATGGTGGTCCTGGAATCGAGGTTACCGGTGGGCTCGTCTGCCAGGATGATGGACGGCCGGTTCACCAGGGCGCGGGCGATGGCGACGCGCTGCTGTTGTCCGCCGGAAAGCTGGTTCGAATAATGCCCTTCCCTTCCCGCGAGCCCCACACGCTCCAGCGCCTCGAGTGCGCGCGCCCTGCGCTCTGCCGCGGGAACCTGGGAGTAAACCAGGGGGAGTTCCACGTTCTGCCGCGCAGTGGTGCGGGCCAGCAGGTTGAACCCCTGGAACACGAAGCCGAGTTTCCTGTTGCGCACCTCGGCCAGCGCGTCGGCGGAAAGCCTCCCCACGTCGACGCCGTCCAGGAAGTAGCTACCCCGCGTCGGGACGTCCAGGCATCCCAGGATGTTCATGCAGGTGGACTTGCCGCTGCCGGAGGCCCCCATGATGGAGACGAACTCGCCGCGGTGCACCGTGAAGGAAACCCCCTTCATGGCCTCGACGCGCTCCTCTCCCATGGTATAGATCTTGACGACGTCGCTGAGACGGACCACTTCGTCCATTTAGAACCTCGGTCCCATGGGGGAGCTCATGCCGTTTTTCTTCTTATCCTGGCTCACCTGCTCGATGATGACGTCGTCGCCTTCCTTCAGATTGCCGCTCAACACCTCGACGAAACTTCCGTCACTGATCCCGGTGGTGATGGTGACCGGCGACGGTTTCCCTTCGGCATCGAGGGTGTAGACCTTCTGTCCGCCATCCTTGCCACCGGGTTTTCCCTTGGGACCGTTCCCCGCGCCGCGTCCGCCGCCTGCGCCGGTCATGCTCCCGGCACCCCCCTTCCCGGAGGCGCTCTTCTCTTTATCGGATCGCGGCTTGAAACGGAGCGCCGCAGCCGGGACCTTGAGCAGGTTATCCTTTCTCAGCGTCTCCACTGTGACGTTGGCCGTCATCCCCGGCTTTAGTTTCAGTTCCTTGTTGTCCACCGCTATGACCGTGACGTACGTGACCACGTTCTGGGTGACGACGGGTGCGTTCCTGATCTGCACCACGGTTCCCTCGAACTGCCGGTCCGAGTAGGCGTCCACCGTGAAGGTTGCCTTCTGCCCCACCTTCAGCTTGCTGATGTCCGACTCGTCCACGCTCGTGTCGATCTGCATCTTGGTGAGGTCCTGGGCGATGGTGAAGAGGGTCGGCGTCTGGAATGAGGCGGCAACCGTCTGCCCGACGTCCACGTTGCGCGAGACGACGATGCCATCCACCGGGGACCTGATGGTGGAGTAGTTCAGGTTGGTCTCGGCCTGCTTCAGGGAGCCGCGAGTCTGCATCACGGATGCCTCGGCCGCCCTCACGCCGGCAAGCGCGGAATCATACGCGGTCTGCGCAGCGTCGAGATCGCTCTGAGCGACGATCCCTTCCTTCAGCAGTTCCCTGTTGCGTCCAAGAGTCCTCTTGGCATCGGCAACCGTCACCTTGGCCTTGGCGAGAGTCGCCTCGGCGTTGAGGGCGTTGCCGCGCGATTGCTGCACGGCCGAATTGAACAGGGCGGGATCGATCTGGGCGATGGGCTGCCCCTTCTTCACCGGCGAATTGAAGTCGACGTAGAGCTTGGCGATAGTCCCGGAGACCTGGGTACCGACCTGAACCGTGACCACCGCGTTGAGGGTACCGGTAGCGGAGACGGTGGAGGTTATGGCACCGCGCTCGACCTTTTGCGTCTTGTACTGCGCTTTGGGGGGTTGTTTGAAGTAGAAATAGCCGGCCACTCCCAGAACGGTCAACAGTATGACGGCGCCTATGATTCTTTTCACGATTCCACCTCTTGAATGATTCTTAAGACTGCACCTGCATCGACGGGTTGGCAGCACCAGTCCTGCGACAGGGTAGATGCCAAATGTGCAAGAAAGATGAACCGAATGAAATTTCTGCAATCCGCAGTCAAACCGTCACTTTAACCATCACTGAACCTGGGGTCAATGAAAATAATCTGCCTATTCCGCCACCACACCACATTTGACATAACTAACCACACCGGTACAATTGGTCGGTGTTTTTGCGTGACCACGGCACGTGCCAATCCAACTAATAAAGGAGAGAGTTATGACGGCGTTCACGGCAAAAGAATACTCCCAACTGATCGGGATGCCCGGATTCAGCGAGGCGCTTCTCAACAACCATTTCACCCTGTACCAGGGGTACGTGAAAAACAGCAACGCCCTCGACGAGCAGCTCATGCAGATGTGCAAAGAGGGCAAGGGCTCGGAACCGGTCTTTGCCGAGTTGAAGAGGCGCTTCGGGTGGGAGTTCAACGGCATGAAGCTGCATGAGCTCTACTTCGAGAACCTTGGTGGCAACCAGCCGATCAACCAGGATGGCAGGCTGGCGGCAAGACTGCACCAGGACTTCGGTAGCTACGACGAGTGGGTCCAGGACTTCAAGTCCGTGGGAGCCATGCGCGGTATCGGCTGGGCCATCCTGTACCAGGACGCGCACAGCGGCAAGCTGATGAACTGCTGGATAAACGAGCACGACGTCGGTCATCCTGCCTGCTGCGTCCCGATCCTGGTGATGGACGTCTTCGAGCACGCCTTCATGACCGACTACGGCCTCAAGCGCGCCGACTACATCAACTCCTTCTTCCAGAACATCGAGTGGACCAAGGCCGAGGAGCGGATGCAGATGTAAATCCGGGACCTTGCCCCGCCACTCAAAGGAACAAAAGGGTCTCCCGCAAGAGACCCTTTTGTTTTACCGTCAGGCAAGCAACTGCCATGTCCCCTGTTTCTACACCCCTTTGGAGTGCCGCAAAGCCTGAGTGGCATGCCGTCAGACCTTAACGGCATACCGGTTAGCGTTACATGGTATGCCGTTAGACCTAAACGGCATACCGGTTAGCGTTACATGGTATGCCGTTAGACCTAAACGGCATACCGGTTAGCGTTACATGGTATGCCGTTAAACCTAAACGGCATACCGGTTAGCGTTACATGGCATGCCGTTAAACCTAAACGGCATACCGGTTAGCGTTACATGGTATGCCGTTAGACCTAAACGGCATACCGGTTAGCGTTACATGGTATGCCGTTAAACCTAAACGGCATACCGGTTAGGTTACATGGCATGCCGTTAAACCCAAACGGCATACCGGTTAGCGTTACATGGCATGCCGTTAAACCTAAACGGCATACCGGTTAGCGTTACATGGTATGCCGTTAAACCTAAACGGCATACCGGTTAGGTTACATGGCATGCCGTTAGACCCAAACGGCATATTGATTAGGTTACATGGTATGCCGTTAGACCTAAACGGTATACTGATTAGGTTACATGGTATGCCGTTAGACCTAAACGGTATACTGATTAGGTTACATGGTATGCCGTTAGACCTAAACGGTATACTGATTAGGTTACATGGTATGCCGTTAGACCTAAACGGTATACTGATTAGGTTACATGGTATGCCGTTAGACTTTAACGGCATACCGGTTAGCGTTACATGGTATGCCATTAGCCCCTTAGGGCATACCCGCTAGGGTTGAGTGACATGCCGTTTAACCCGGAATTGCATTGGGACAGCTCCTTAGCGGCGGCAGGCCGTGCAGAACTTGTCGTCGGTACCGGCCAGCCGGCATCGGCAAGACGCGCAGGCGTTGTCCCATTCCGGGTGCCCCGCCTCCTCGGCCCTCTTCTTGGCCTCCAACCGCCTTACCTCTGCTTCCATCTCCTCGTTGTACTGCGTCTCAAACATTGTGCAACTCTCCTTTTTTAAGAGCGTAACGTGAGCGAGTGTCGGGGCTGCTCAGCCCTGACGACGGCAAGAGTGTCAGGAACAGCATGGCTCCCTCCGTCTCTCCTTCAAGAACAAGGAAAGCAACATGCCCGTCCCCAGGAAACAGATGGCGGTGGCAAAACTGTAGAAGGAAGCAAGCGCAGGTTGACCGGGGAACCGATCTTTCATCATCGCCACGAGCTGGGGACCGGCTATCCCGGCAGCCGACCACGCCGTGAGGATGGTCCCGTACACCGCCGGCATCAATCGAGCTCCGAACATATCGAGGACGAACGAAGGCATGGTCCCGAACCCGCCCCCGTAACAGAGAAGGATATAGCAGACGAGCGTCGCGAACAGCCACGGGTGGGCGGTCTGCATCAAAACGGCGAAGGCTGCGATCTGCGAGGCAAGGATCAACCTGAATGCAAGAAGTCGCCCCAGGCGGTCGGATAAAGCTCCCCAGAGAAAACGCCCGATGCCGTTGAACACCGAACTTGCGGCGATCAGAGTCCCGCCATAGCCCGCCAGAGTTTCCCTACCGAGGCCGGGATCGTACTTCGCGCAAACATCCTGAAACAGTGGTGACTGAAACCCGATCAGGGCGATGCCCGCGAATATATTGCAAAAGAAGATCAGCCACATCAAGACGAACGACTTGGAGGCTATGCGACTTCCGGCTGTCGCCGCGTCACTATCCGGGAGATCACCGGCTGTGGCGTTGGCAGGTGACGCAGCGGGAGGGTTGCGAATGAAGGCAGCGGAAGCCAGCGAAAGAGCAAGAAAAAGCACCCCCATTACCGTGAAGGCAAGCACCATATCTCCACCGACACTTCGCAGCAAAAACGGGGCGATCACCTTCGACATGAGCAGCGCGCCGAAGCCGAACCCCATCACCACCGTCCCCGTCGCCAATCCCCGGTGGTCCGGAAACCAGCGGGAGACCGTCGCGACGGGGGTCACGTAGCCAAGACCCAGCCCGATGCCACCGACCACGCCGTATCCGAGGTAAAGGAGCGGCAGCAAGTGCATTTGGAGAGCGAGTGCCGCAAGGAGGTACCCCGAACCGAACAGTACAGCCCCTGCGAGGGCGAGGGGGCGCGGTCCGGTTTTGGGGAGAATGAGACCGCCGGCAGCGGCGGAAAGGCCGAGAAAGCAGATGGCGAGGCTGAACGTCCATACCACTTGGCTGTTGGACCAGCCATAGGTTTCGCACAACGGCTTCTGAAAGAAGCTCCAGGCATACACAGTACCCAGGTTCAACATGAGAAGCGTGCAGGCTGCGGCGATGACTACTCGACGAGTTCCGTTTTCAGATGGCAATGTGGCTCCTGCAAGTATGGGACGAGCTTTTTGGCACTTCAGGTTAAGTCGAGGCTAAGCAGATTAACACGCTCGGTTGACAACTACAACTACCTCTATTTTCAGATCCTCGATGAATAACAGTCGGCGCAGGAGTCAGTTACCTGCGCAAGGTTGTCGATATCTCGCCCGGCCATTGAGGCATCAGTCAGCTTCTGGCTGGCGAAAGGATACCATGACGCCCCAGATAATGGCCGCTGCCATGACGACACCACCGGTGACGAAGAAAAAGCTGCCGATGGAATGATCCCAAGTAAGGAGCCCAAGTTTCCCCAGCATCACCTCCCAATCGTGGTAATCTTCCACCTCGCTCCCCGTGACACCCCCCAGGAGCGGCAGTTGGCCGGCACGTGCGTCATCCGCGTAGGGAGCCACATCCGCCATGCTCTCTCCCAACCACCAGATACCGACCGCTGCAGCGTAGCGGTCCTTGCGCATGTAGAAGGAGATTGCCACAACCGCCGGAACCAGAAGCTGCATGATCGTCCCCCCGGCGACCTGGAGGAAGCGGCCAAAAGGTGAAAAGAGGACGTGCCCCGCCTCGTGGAAGGGAAGATTGACGAGGTGCAGGAAAGTTTCGCCCACGTAATTAGAGGCGACAGGATGGGTCAGGATGCGAAAGCTGTAGAATGCAAGGAGAGCGAGAAACGCACATCGGGCAGCAACCACGCCCCTGGCAGCGGGCTTGGCAGCAACAGCCGCAGCAAAAGACAAGTCAAACTCCTGCTCCGCAGGCGTTTGATCCGGGCGCTGCCGTACCTTAGCGAAGATGACCCCACACCTGGGGCAGGTGTCACAATCTAGCTGGCGCGGCGCCGAACACTTAGGGCAAACCGCGAGGGCCGTGCTTGCCTCAGGTGAAGTCATGGCTCTTCTCCCAGTATCGACTATCATTTCTCAGATGGGATCTCCTCAGGATACGGGAATCCGGCACACGGCTCACGCTGTGTGGCTTGAACAGAAGCACATCAGACCTAAACCAGTAAAAGGGGGACAAGAAGCATCATGATTATGAATCGAGACATGTGTTCCTCTTTCACTGCGGTATATTCGTTTCTCTGAAATGTTAGACAGGCAGTCCACCATTACTTGGCATTCTCCAGGTAGTGGTCTATCGCCTGTGCGGAAAAGCCAGAGATCTTGTTGGAGCCAATAACGATGAGCGGCACGCCGCGGCCTCCCAACTCCTTGTGTCGCCGGTCGGCGGCGGCGTCTTTCTCGATGTCATATGCGACGTAAGGAACTCCCTTACTGTCCAGGTAGGCACGGGCCTTTTTGCAGTAACCGCACCATGAGGTGACGTACAATTCGACGGTGCCGCTGAACTGCTGCTTCGGTGGGGTCTGCTTTTCCGAAGCGACTGAAGCGGTTTTGCGCGGAGGGGGCTTGGCTGCCGGCTGCTGAGTTGGGGCAGGGTCGAAATCGGCATCGGTGTAAGTTTTAACTTTTTTCTTCTTTTTCGATGCCGGCGGAGGAGTGTCCTTGAACGTCACGGCGCCGGTATCGTCAATCCATTTGTACATCTCCGCATGAATGACGATTGGGAACGCAAGCAACACTGCAAACATGGCAACTAATGACCGCATCATCATTTCCCCTCCGTTATAACGTGCCGCCGACGAGCGGCGCGGTTTTACCGCGACTGCTCCCCTGGCGTGTTGGGTTGATCTTGCACAGTGCAACGACACTTTTCAACTGATAGTAGCTGCGGAACAAGATTGAGCAGCAGGCAGCAGATTAACATGCAGGGTTAGTATGGATCAATTATATTTCTTGTACTGTTGCCAATCTGCAGTCTCACCATGAGCATGGTTAGACGCATGGTCCTGTGTTTGAATTCGGACGCAACTGCTGACGTCAGAAAAAACAAAAGGCCTAGCCCGTGAGAGCTAAGCCTTTTAATTTTGTATGGTACCGGAGGCCGGGGTCGAACCGGCACGCCTTGCGGCGCTGGATTTTGAATCCAGTGCGTCTACCAATTTCACCACTCCGGCGTCTTATGCAACGGTCCTGACTGCTACCGCCTCAAAGAGACACACCTTATATCAATAAATCGAATGCCGGTCAAGTAACTTTCCCTAACGTACCGCATTCGTGTCGAATCCCCCTGCTCCTCCCCCCGCTTCGATAGATAGAGTTCCGCTTCTTCGGCTGACAAAGGCTTGCTGAAGAGATACCCCTGAATGATGTCGCAGCCGTGCCGCACCAGGAATTCCAGCTGGGCTTGAGTCTCCACCCCTTCCGCTACCACCTTCTTGCCAAGAGTATGCGCCATGGCGATGGTCGCCGATGCGATCGCGGCATCGTCAGGATCGACCTCTATGTCTTTTACGAAGGACCGGTCGATCTTCAGCTTGTCGACTGGGAAGAGCTTCAGGTAACTAAGCGACGAGTAACCGGTTCCGAAATCATCGATGGCGAGGCCGATCCCCATTTCCTTGAAGGCCCCGAGAATGCGGATGCTTTCCACAGGGCGCTCCATGGTCATGCTTTCGGTCATCTCAAGTTCCATCATCCCCGGGTCCGCACCACAGCTCTTCATGATGGCGGAAAGGGTCTCGGGAAGATCGGGCTGCCGCAGTTGCCGGGCCGATAGGTTGACCGCGATCTTCACCGGCGGGAGCCCGGCCTCACGCCATGCAGCCGCCTGCCGGCACGCCTTCTCGAAGACCTGCCGGCCGATCTCCAGGATGAGTCCCGTCTCCTCGGCAACAGGGATAAACCGGTCCGGGAACACCAGGCCGTTCTCCGGGTTCTGCCAGCGTACCAGCGCCTCGAACCCGACCAGCCTGCCGTTTGCAGGGTCCACCTGCGGCTGGTAATGGAGCACGAATTCGTCGTTGGCTACGGCACTGCGCAGGCTGTTCTCTATCGCGAGACGCTGGCGGGCGGCCGTATGCATTTCGCGGGTGAACATCTGGTAGGTGTTGCGCCCGGCGGCCTTGGCGTGGTACATGGCGGCATCCGCGTTCTTGAACAGCTCAGCCACGGTCGTTCCGTCATCTGGAAAGACGCTGATGCCGATGCTTGGGCTTGTGTAGACGGTGTTGTTGTCCAGAAAGTACGGCTCCGCAACGGTCTTCAGGATCTTCTCGGCCACGTGCGCTGGCTCTATCTGCGACCTGATTTTGGGTTGCACCACCACGAATTCGTCCCCGCCGAAACGCGCCACGACATCCTCCGCCCGCAGCGATTCCTTCAGCCTGGACGCCACCTCGGTGAGCAGCAGGTCACCTACGTGATGCCCGAGGGTGTCGTTGATCATCTTGAAACGGTCAAGGTCGACGAAAAGAACGGCGAGCATGTGCCCTCCCCTCTTCGCCTGCTCGAGCGACTGGGTCAACCGCTCGACCAGTGTATGACGGTTGGGGAGCGAGGTGAGGGTATCGGTATGTGCCAGCTGTTCGATCCGCATCTCCGCCGCCTTGCGCTGTGTTATGTCTGAGAAAGTCGCAAAGTAGTTGGTGATGGTGTTGTCTTGGCCGCGAATGGCCGTGATGGTGAGCCATTTTGGATAGAGGGAGCCGTCTTTGCGCTTGTCCCAGATCTCTCCCTGCCAGTAATTGGTCTCCAGGATGGAGCGCCACATGTTCTCGTAAAACTTCCTGTCCTCGATGCCGGACTTCAAGACTCTCGGGTTCTTGCCGAGCGCCTCCTCCCTGGAGTAGCCGGTGAACTGGGCGAAGGCCTTGTTGGTTTCCATGATTTTGTTTTCGCTGTCGGTTATGACGATCGCCTCGCCGCTCTCATTGAAGATCTTCGCCAGCAGCTTGATCCGCTTCTGCGTCTTCATCTGCTCGGTGGTGTCCCTGATGCACTCGATGGCGCCGATGATCTCCCCCTTGGAGTTGCGCAGGACGGAGGCAGATGAGGTGAGGTGGATCGGCGTTTCGCCAAGCTTCGGGGCGTAGCATTCGCCCTGCACGATGTCGCCGTTGCGCACGAACCCTTCGTAGCGTCCCTCGCAATCCAGGGCCGGATTCAACGCGAGATCTATCAAGAGCGGGCGCCGATGGCCGTAGAAAGGAAGGGCGTATTCCAGCTCGCCGCGGCCGATCATCGCCTCGGGTGCAATCCCGGTCAGCCGGGCCAGCTCGCGGTTCCAACCGACAACTCTTCCGTTGTTGTCGATGATGAGGGTGGCGTCCGGCAGGAACTCGATGATGGTCAAAAGGTACTGCTTCGAGTCCTGCAGTTCGAGGTTCTTCTCCTTCAACTGCGCCTCTTGCTGGGAGCGCTCCACCTCGACGATCATGGTCCGGCGCGTGATGAATCCGATCGAGACCAGTCCCAAAAGCCAGATCGCGCCGTGACTGGCCGCCACTCCCCGGGCCTGCTTCCCGGCCGCGGCGTAAAAAGGGGCAAGCGGTATCGAGACGTCGGTGCCGCCGCGCAGCTCACCGACCTTGATTCCGGTCCAGGCGTGGCACTTGAGGCAGGATTCCTCCATGATCAGGGGTTGCATCATGCGCAGGTACGGTTGGCCGTCGATGAGGGTGGCGGCGTGATAATCTTCACGGGTCCCCTCCACGATGAACAGGGCCTTTTGCTCCCACGGGTCAGGCGCGTCCATGGGATTGAGGTAAAGCCTGGAGGTGATTCTGGTACTGACGCCGTGGAATTGAGGCGCCTCCCGGGTGATCTCGTTCATGATCATGGCGGGGTTTTTAAGTGTCAGGCGCAGCCCATTGGTGCTTTCCAGGTCCCGGTCGGGGACGTGATTCAGAAACGGGCTCGGGGAGACCAGCGGCCCGTGCTCCATGTAAATCCGCCCACGCTTGGAGGCCCATTTCCTGAAAGCCAGGTCTTTGGCCAGCGCTATCTCGGCCTGGGTTTTGGCGAGTTCCAGCGCCTGCTGATAGGCGACGCGCACGTTCCACCACACTGCGACGGCAAGGAGCAGGGTCCAGACGAGGGCGGTGATTACAGCTCTAGAGAGGATTGTTTTGACGGATCCAGTGCGGTGGAAGGAATTTTGTTGGTCGGATTTCACCTCAGCCACTCTCCCGGGTGTTAAGAGTGCTCGGCCGATAGTACAAAAACGCGATCTGCCGGACGGACGAGCGGACTGCAACAGAGTGACAGGGCCACCGGTTCGGCTGCCGCTGTCTATGTCATATCGGGTCACTGACGCCTTGGCTGTATAGGAGGAATCGAAACTGACATTTCGCTGGAGCTTACAGGCAAAGAGCATCGCGGGGAGGACACGGCCAATTCAACTTGGGAAGCAAAATAGCGGCGACGCTGAAACAGGAGGAGACAGACGGTGCCGTCCCAGGTGCGTAGAACCGCAACCAGGGCGGCTATGCGGGAATAACTTTTTTGCATCCATTGGAGAATTAGCTATTGACACACAAACCACCGTTTGCTATAAACAGGACTCCTTAGATGGGGCTGTAGCTCAGTTGGGAGAGCGCTTGAATGGCATTCAAGAGGTCGACAGTTCGATCCTGTTCAGCTCCACCATCAATTACAAAGGACCTGGGAACTTCCCGGGTCCTTTTTTTATTCTTCACCAGAAGCACCGACCCCGGTCCGGTGCTTTTTTCGTTTCTGAGCTACCTGCCGGCAGCGCCGGCGCTCCCCGCCGCAGCTCCTGAATACCCCGTCATCTCCAGGTAACCTGTGCCGCCTGGGCTCCCCTCCAGGCCGCGCACCTCGACGGCGCCCTCCCAATACCGGAACCCGGTCAGCAGTTCCTGTCCGGCGAGCCTCGGCACAATCTCCAGGGCGATGCGGGCCGATGGCACCCGCAGGCGCCAGACCGACGGATAGCGAATCCCGCTGGCGGGACTCTCCCACCAATTCACCACCTCCAGACGCACGTCCCCACGTTTCAGCGTTTCGCTACGCCCGTCGGCGGCCACCAGGGTCCCTCCGGAGAAAGGATCGCTGCGGCCGTCACGTCTGCGCAACTGGTAAAACATCAGATCCCTGCCGTCTTCCAGTTGCAAGGCGAACCAGTCCCACCCGACCTGGTCGGGCTCGAGTGCGCTGGTGCTCCATTCCCGGTCCAGCCAGGAGAGCCCATTCACGTCAAAGCGCTCCCCCCCGATGCGGAGCGTCCCGGAGGTAGCCAGGCGCGGGATGGAGTAATAGTAGGAGGCGTTCCCCGGACTCGCGCCCTTGCGGCTCAGCCCCCCTGCGCCGTTTAGAACCTCGGGCTTCACGCTCACGAGGTTCAAATCCAGGGCCAGGCCGTTCTCGGCTGCGGCCAGCCTGACGCCCCAGGGGCGGGGCGTGGTCTGCAGCGCCGACCAGTCGTCGAGGCGCACGGCAAGGGGCTCCCCCGAGGCTCCGGCCAACCCCAGCGCTCCGCGGCTGAAGCGTTCGGCGAAGCGGAACCGCCTTCCCTGGACATCGGTGACGGCGAAGTGCGCCATGTAGACCTGGTTGGTCGCCCAGGCCGATGCCCTCGCCACCCCCCCGGGGGTGAGAGCGGTCTTGAAGAAGGTGAGCTGGTATCCGAAGCGGCGCCCGTCGGTCCCCTTCAGGTTGCCGGTGAAATACCACCACTCGTTGCGATAGCCGGGGTGCGGTCCGTGATCCGCGGGAAAGGAAAACCGGCGTGGTTTCTCGGCGCGCAAGAAGCCGGGAGCCGCTGGCCCGCCCAGAGTCTGCCCCACCGTGAAGGTCTCACGCGGCGCGTTCCCGGCCGGGCGCGAGGCGGACCAGAGGTACCAGGCCAGCAGCGCCATGACCGCTGCCGCCGCCGGCAGAAAAAGGACACGGCGCATGTTAGTCCTCCTCCTTGAGGGCGAGCGCCGGCGAGGTGCGGGCGATCCTGAGCGACGGGTAGATCCCGGCCAGGAAGGCTGCCGTGACCGATAGAAGCAGCGCCTGCCCCAGTTGCGCCGGGGTGATGGCGAGCTGCATGGTCCAGCCGAAAGAGCGCAGATTCACCACGTAGATCAGCACCAGGGCCTCGACGATGCCGAGGGGGATCGACAGGAGCCCGGCGATGAGACCTATGAGGAGGGTCTCCCCGCAGACGACACCCCAGACCTGCCCCGGGGTGAGTCCCACCGCGCGCAGCACGGCGAGCTCGCGGGCCCGCTCGACCTGCATGGCCATCAGCGCGGAGAGGATCCCCACGAAGGCGACCAGCATGGTCAGCATACGCAGGACACCCGTGATGGCAAAGGTGCGGTCGAACACCTCGACCGTCGCCTGGCGCAGTTGCGCGTTGGACACCACCATCACCTGCTCCCCCCCTGCCCTCTCGCGCACCAGCTCGAGGAGCCGCTGCGAAGTGAGCCCGGGACCGGCGGTGAAAGACATACCGTCCACGCTCTCGTCGGCGAAGTTGGCGACGTAACCGGCGCGGCTCATGATGACGATGCCGGTATCGGAGCCGTAGTCGTAGATGACACCAGCGACGGGAAAACTCCTCTCTCCGCGGCTGGTACGCAGGGTGACGCTGTCTCCGGGGTGCAGGTGGTGCCGGTAGCTGTAAGGCTCGGAAATGAGCACGGCGTCGCCGCCTTTGAAGCGTCTCCACGCGGCAGCCGGATCACCCTCCTTGAAGGGATAGCGGAGAAAGTTCCGCTCCGGCACCTGCACCGAGAACACCTCGGCCGCTCCCACCGCCCCCTCGATGCGGACCCGGCGCGACAGCGTCACCTGGGCCCGCCCCTCGAGCCCGGAAAGGCGGCGCACCAGGGCGGGATTTAGCGGAGGACGGTAGCGGCCACCGCCTCTGTCGGCCGAGGTCAGGTAGACGTCCGCCTGGAGCCAGTTCTGGAGCCAGCTCTGCACCGTCAGCCTGAATCCCCCCACCATGATGCCGACGCCGATCCCGGCGGAAACAGCAACCACCAGCGCCGCAGTGGCGACGCCGGTGCGGGAAAGGGAGACCACCACGCCGCGCGCGGCCATCTGCCCCAGGGAGCCGAGCAGCAATTCCAGCAGAGGGCGCAGCAGCGCCGAAAGGAGCATCACGGCGGCGGGTACCAAAAGCGTGTACCCGACGATGACGGCGAAGAGCCCGACGAAACCGGCCACGATGCCGCCGCGCCCGGTGAGGAACAGCACCCCTCCCGCAGCCATCAGGAGACCGCCGCAACTCGTGGCGAGCGGCACGAGCCTCCTGCTGCGCGATTCCACCTGCGAGCGCGACAGCACGGCGCGCGGTGGAGCGGCGGTCGCCTCGAGGGCGGCGGGCATGGTGGCTGCCAGGGTGGCGGCAATTCCCAGAAACGCCCCCTTCCAGAGTTCACCCGGGAGCAGGGGCACCCGGCGCACCTCCATCACGAAGTAGAGATCGTTGATGGTCCTTGTGACCAGGCGCGTCAGTTCCGAACCGAGCAGGGCACCGACCGCGAGCCCGGCAACGGAGCCGACGATGCCGATCACGAGGGCCTCGGCGCAGACCATGGCGAAGATCTCGCGGCGGCTCACCCCGAGCGCCCGCAGCATCCCGATCAGCCGCCTCCTGCGCACCACGGAAAAGGTCATGGTGTTGTAGATGAGGAACATCCCCACCACGAGGGCCAGGAGGCTCAAGGCCCTCAGGTTCAGCCGGAAGGCGCGCGTCATCTGGTCCAGTGCGCCGGCCCTGGCCCCGGCCGGTACGATGTCCGCGCCGGGGGGGAGGATGCCCCGAACCTCCCTGAGCGCCCTCGCCCCCTCCTCCCCGTCCGGCAGCACCAGGTCGATGCGGGACAGCCTGCCGGCACCCCCCAGGAGTTCCTGCGCGGTGGCGATATCGCAGACGAGCATCGAGGCGAGGGCCACGCGGCTCACCTCGTCGGGAGGGTCCAGGTATCCGGCCAGCTCCAGCCGCCGCCGGACACCTGCGCTGTCGGCGGCGAAGGTGGCGCCGCGCTTCAGGCCGAGCCCGGCAGCGCTTTCTTCCAGCATCAGCACCGCGCCCGGGCGCGTCAGCAGAGCGGTGAGCACGCCGCGATCGGCGAAACGCGAGGAAAAGCTCCTGATGGGAGGTTCGGAAAAGGGATCGATGCCGATCAACTGGAAGGTCCGGCCGGAGAGCTGCAAGTGACCCGAGACCACGGGGGCGGAGCCGCGCACGCGGAGATCGACGCGGATCTTGCGGTAGAGGTCCTCGGCAAGGCCGGTGGGACCGCCGACGACCTGGTGCGTGGCGCGGCCGGCGACGGTTTCGGCGGCGAGGCGGAAGGCCCGCTGCGCCGCCTCGTTGGCGTGGTCCACGGCGGTGACCACCGCGACCCCCAGGGCGACGCCGAGGACGGCCAGCACGGTGAGCCAGGGGTGGCGCAGCACGTTGCGCATCCCGGCGCGCCACAGGATCACGGCGCCGCTCCCTGCACCCCGGCGCCATCCACCAGGACGCCGTCCTTTATGCTCAAAACCCGGTCGGCAAGCGATGCCACCTCGCCGCTGTGCGTCACCAGCACCAGCGTGGTGCCCGCCGGGCGAAGCAGCCGCTCGAACAGGTCGAGCACCTGGCGCCCGGTTTCCGCGTCCAGGTTCCCGGTGGGCTCGTCGGCCAGCACCAGCTTGGGGGCGTGCACCAGGGCGCGGGCTACGGCGACACGCTGCTGCTCGCCACCGGAGAGGCGGTCGGGAAAGGCGCGGGCCCGGTCGGCGATGCCCACGGCATCGAGAAGCTCGATGGCGCGCCGGCGCTGTGCGGGGGTGAGGAGTCCGGCCAGTTCCAGGGGAAGCAGGACGTTCTCCTCGACCGTGAGAGTGGGGATCAGGTTGTAGAACTGGAAGACGAAGCCGATGTGGTTGCGGCGAAACAGGGTGCGCTCGCGCTCGCCCAGACGATTGAGCACCGCGCCGTCCACCACGACGTCCCCCTGGTCGGGAAGGTCGATGCCGCTTATCAGGTTCAGGAGGGTGGATTTACCGGAACCGCTGCGCCCGAGCAGGAAGACCCAGGAGCCGGGATCTATGGAGAGGGAGGCGTCGCGCAACACGACACGCTCCCGGTCTCCTTCGCGAAAGCTCTTGCCGATTCCCTTCAGTTCGACAACCGGTTCTGCCATTGCATGTCCTTTGCCTGGGGTGGGCGCGGCGCGGCCAGGATCAGCTCCCCTGCTTCGCCTGCAGGGCTTCCTGCTGGGCACGCTCCAATTTCTTGTTGTTCAGGTAGGCGGATTTGTCGATCTCCTTCAACTGGCGTGGGTACTTGGCGGTGAGGTCGTACCAGCGGTTCAAGCGCTGCTCGAAGCGCTGCCCCTCAGGGGCCTTCAAGGTGTCAAGGTAGGTCTGCATGGCGAGGTAATAGCGCATGGTGTTGCGCTCCACCGCCCCGCGCACGCCGTCGATGTAGGTCTGCTTCCCGTCCTCCCCGACCTGGGTGAAGCCGACCTTGTCATGCCCAAGCGTCGCGAAATAGGTCTTGATGGCCATCCTTGCCATGGTGCCGTGGCTGTAGGTGTAGCTGAAGTGGAGGAAGGTGGCCTGCCCCTCAAGTGATGCAGCCTGCACGCCGATGCGGTGGTCCCGGGTACCGAAGGGCCCCTCCTCCCCCACCAGGGAAAGTTCCAGGTAGCCGGGGTGGCTTGCGGCCGCGCGGAAGGCGAGCTTCAGGGGATAGGCGTCGGAGGGAGGCTGGAAGTACTTGCGCCCGCTGTAGAGGGTCAACTGTGTTTGCTGCTTCACCGTCTTATAGATGCAGGCCTTGATGTTGATGTGCAGGGAGGTGATATCGCACCAGGCCGCCGGGGACTGCAGGGCCTCGCGGACCGTCTCGAAGGGGTAGTGGAACACGCCGTACATGTCAACCCGCACCGAGTCCGGCCCCTCCGTGGATTCGAGGTAGATGGGGGCGCCGAACTGGTTCTTGTCGAGTTTCGCCTTGATGGCGGCGTGTTTGGCGAGCAGGGCCCGCTCCCCCGATGACTCGGTGTCGGCGGCGCAAGCGAGGCTGCTGCAGATAAGAACCATCAACAGGGCGAAGGCGCACAGGGCGGCTCCGGTGATCCGTTTGCTAGCTGCCATACGATACAACCTCCTCCGCCCGCAGGCAGGTGAAACCAGGCCGGCGCCCGGACATCAGGTAACTTCCCCCTGCTCCGCCTCGTCGGCATCGGCAACGGCGTCGTCCCACAGGGAGAACAAAACGGCGAAAATGACGGGCCCCACGATCAGCCCGAGCAGTCCCATGCTGACCACGCCGCAGAGCGCGCCGAGGACCACGGCGAGGGTCGAGATGTCGCTGGAGGCACCGATGGCGAGGGGGCGGATGGCGTTGTCGGCTATGCCGACGAAGATGATGCACCAGGCTGCGAGGAGTCCGGCGGCAAGGTAGGAGCCGTTGAGGGCGAGGATGGCGACCAAAGGCACCCACACCACCCCGGTCCCAACCACGGGGATCAGCGCGGCGATGGCGGTGAGTCCACCGCAAAAGATCGGCGCCGGCACCCCCGCGACCCAGTAGCCAAGCCCTGCGAGAACGCCCTGGGTGGCACAGGTGAGCACCGTCCCCACCGTCACCGCGGTGGTGATGGAACGGACCTGGCTCGCGTAGTGCTGGGCCTTGCGCGGGTCGGGCGCGAGCCTGCCGATGAAGGCGCAGACCGCCCGCTCCCCGTCGCGATAGATGAAGTAAAGGATGAAGAGTGCGACGGCAAGTGTCCCCAGGAAGCTGAACATGTTGCGCGCGAGATCCGCGGCCATCCCCAGTATCACGGTGGAACTCGTGGAGGCGACCTTGCCGCCCAGCCCCGCCAGATCGATGTTGAAGCGCTCCACCAGCGACATGACCTTCTGCACCACGGGCCAGTGGCCGAAGCTGGTCGTGCCGGTCTTGGCCACGCTCTGGACCAGTTGCACCACCTGCTTGTACCACTTCAGGGGCGTTGACCGCCGCGGTGACCACCAACGCGGCCACCGGGAGGACGAAGCATATCGCGACGATGAACACCATGATCCCGGCGGAGCGGTCCGGATGCTCGGGGTAGCGACGCAGCACGCGGTTGTAATGGGGCATAGTGGCCACGCCGATGATGAGCGCCCAGGCGAGCGGTTTCAGGACCGGGGCGGCCAGCATAACCATCAGGACGATCGCGGCGGCCGTGATGAAGGCCGCAAAAATACTGAGGTAGAGTTTTCTGTCCATCGGGCTCCCCTTGGAGGGTGGTATGGGCGTTGCCGGATTACCGGGGTGCTTCGGGAAGTGCCATGGCTGGACCGGACCGGTCCCTGATGTAGGCGGGCACCGGGGCGCCCGCCTGACGGGTAAGGGTTATGTAGCTAACGGGTGGTCTCGATCTTGCGTTCCTTCTCCTCGGGTGCGGCGCCGGGGCGCTGGACGCCTTCGGGCTGGACCGACTGCTCGGTCTGGAACGGCAGCCGTTCCCGCCTCTCGTTCCCCAGGGCGGGCGGCTCCTCAACGACCTTCCAGTTCTTACCGACCGGGACGGAGAGCTCTTTTACCTGTGCCGGCTGCGTCTGGGGCTGCTGGTTGGCCTCGAAGATCGTGCAGGCGCTGAGTGACAGCAGAGCGATTACTAGTAGCGTTGAATGTACGTGTCTCATGGCGTCGACTCCTGAAGGCTTAGTTGCCGGTGAGCTGAATCAACTTCTGCTGCTGAGCGTTCTTTCCGCACTCCTTGCCGGAGCTGAGAGTAAGGATAGCAAGATGCAGATATAATTAAAAGTTTTGTTTTGAACGGCCCGGCAACTCCAGCAGCATCAACGCAAATCATTCAGGATCGAACTGCCGCCAAAAACACAACCAGTGGCACATTATGGCAAAGAACTGCCTGTGGTCAACCTGCGGGGTCACATCACCTTGAATTCCGAAAGTGGATAAAGCGTCATCCCGGACAGCTCGGGTCTCAGCGTCGAGGCGTCGACCGGTGCGTTCAGCTGGGGTTCGTCGAAGACGATGCGTACCTCGCCCCCGGCGGCGTTGCGTATCTCGACGGTTTCCGGGAACGGGATGCCCTCGATGCTTTGATACCCCTCGTAGCGCACCTGGTCACCCGAAGGGGCCACCTTGCGCTCCAGCATCCCGATCTCGTCGTAATAATAGGCGGTCCCTGTGATATCCACCTTCTGGCGCGGCGGCCCGGGAAGCGGCAGGGGCGACGGCGCCATGACCCACCGGAAGAGCTGCAGGCTCTTGAGGGCGCTCTGCTCCGGGAGTTCCGAGAGGTATCCCGTGAAGGCGATCTGCCGTGACGGGACGACGCAGGTGAAGCGGTCGCTCTCGCCGAACGCTTCCAGGATGGTCTGTCCGAACGGGGAGAGGATGAGCAGGTGGTACAGGTCGGGCGCCTGGTAGACCAGGTAGCCGCGCCCGGCGCTCGTGCGCTCACCCGACGAGGCCGACAGGCTCACCGATGACTGCACGGTGCTGATGCCGCGTCCCGGCACGAGGCCGGTGAGAGGCTTCTTTACGGTGGCGCAGCCGAAAAGGGTGGCGGCGCAGAGTACGAGCAGGACCAGCCTGCGAAAAGGAAGGACGTTGCTTGCGATCACGGTGACCTCGATTGGGGATGGGTGGCCTGTCAGGCGGACGGTTCGGCCTGCGCCATGTCGCGGGCCACGAAGCGTCCGCAGACGAAGCAGAAGACGCCGGCGAGCGCCATCACGAGCGGGGTGGACAGGAGCGCGCTCCTTAGCCCCCACTGGTCGGAGAACCACCCCAGGATGGACGGCGAGATGGCGTCCCCCAGGGCATGTATGAAGAAGATGTTGACCGCGAAGGCCATGGCCCGCATCCCGGGGTTGGTGACGTTTATGATGACGGTGTTGAGCGGTCCGGTGTTGAGAAAGAGGAAGAACTCGGCCATGAAGATCGCGGCCATGCAGGAGGGAACGTCCCGTGCCAGGATCGCCCAGGCGGCGAAGGGTGCACCGATGAAAAAGCCCCACCCGGACACGAGCAGGTACCCCTTGCTGCTTTTCTGCTGCCAGCGGTCACCGAGGACACCCCCCACCAGCGTGCCCAGGATGCCGGCCACCACGGTCACGGCGCCGAACATGAGGTTCGCCTTCTCCACGTTGAGGGCATGGGTGCGGAACAGGAAGGTGGGTATCCATTGCGCCAGCCCGCCTATGGCGAAGGTCATGGCGGCCATGGCGAGGGTGTTGGTGACGAAGGAGCGGTTGTGGAAGAGCTGCAGGTAGCCGGAGAGTCCCTCACCCCCCTCCCCCGTCGTCTGCCCGGAGGGGCCGGAGGCGGGACGCTCGGGCGCGCGCAAAAACCAGAGCGGCACGGCGATCAAAAGCCCCGGCAGGCCGACCATCAGGAAGGCCGAGTGCCAGCCGAAACGCTGACCGAGCACGCCCCCCAAGAGGTAGCCCAGGGCGCTCCCGACGGGAATGGCGACGTAGAACCAGGAGAGGACGCTGCCGCGCTTCTCCTTCTCGAAGAAGTCGGCGATGAGCCCCGGCGAGACCGTCCCGAAGCTCGCCTCCCCCACCCCGACGGTGGCGCGGGCGGCGAGGAGCGAACGGTAGCCGGGCGCAAACCCGGCGAGGATGGTGGCGAAACTCCAGATGACGACGCCGGTGGAGGCGAGCTTGACCCGGTCCCAGTGGTCGCCGAGCCAGCCGAACACGGGGGCGATCACCATGTAGCTCACCATGAAGGCGCTACCGAGGAGGCCGAGCTCCGTGTCGGTTATGGAAAGGTCCGCCTTGATCAGCGGGAAGACGGCGAACAGCACCTGGCGGTCGATGTAGTTGAGCAGGTTCACCGCTAAAAGCAGTCCCAGGGCGTAGCGGCGGTAAGCCAGGGAGACGGGTTCCTTCATCCGGCACACTCCTTCATCACAAACGGTCATGTAATTTCATTAACAGCGGCCTGCGCACGGGCCACGATCTCGGCGGGCTCCTCGAAGCGGAAGCTCAGCGGCTTCCCGAAGCTGACCGTCACCGTACCACGGTTGGGAAGGCCGCTCTTTTTCGGGGGAAGGATCTTGTCGGTCCCGACGATCTTCACCGGCACGATGGGGATCTCCAGTTCCTTGGCGATGATGCCCAGGCCGAGCTGGAAGTCCTGCATGGTGCCGTCGTGCGAGTGCCCCCCCTCGGGGAAGATCAGGGTGTTCAGCCCCCGGTCGGTGAGTTTGCCCATGAACTTCACGGCGCCGGAGAAGCCGCTGGTCTGCGGCAGCGGGAACAGGTTCAGGAACAGGGTCCCGTACTGGTAGCAGGCGAGCCGCCAAAGGCGCTCGAGACCGTGGTAATCGCCGAAGAAGAACTCCTCCCACGCGGCCGTCGCCGTGCGGTAACGCACCTCCCTGGGGAGCGCGAACATCAGCGAGGGCTGGTCGAAATATCCCAGGTGGTTGGCGACGAAGATCACCGGCCCCTGCAGCCGCTCGACGTTTTCGCGCCCGCGCACCTCGAGCTTCACGAACAAACGGTACAGAGGATAGTTCAGGAGCGCGTCGCCCATCATGCGCAGGGCGCGCACCGGCGGGGAGTTGGTCCAGAAGCGGTAGTGGCCGCGCCGGCGCCCCTTCTCGCGCCGGGCGATGATGCCTCGCACCTCGGAAACCCTCGTCTGCGGCCCGATCTGCGAGTCCTCGATGTCGAGCCGGAATTCCTGCTCCAGGTAGTTGACCAGTTCGAGCCGCCCGATGGAGGTGAGCCCCAGATCGGCGACCAGAAGGGAATCCTCCCGGATCTCGCCCGGATCGGTGCCGGTCACCTTGGCAAGCAGGTTCACCAGGTGGTCCCCGGTCGCCCCGGCGCCCCCGGCGGCGGCCCCCTGTTTCACCTGCTCCTTGACCTGGAACTTCCTGATCTTGAGGGTGGTGGTTTTGGGGAACTCAGGCTCGCGCCATATCGTGTAGCCGGTGATCTGGTGCATGGTGTCCAACCGGGCGTTGGCCCGTGCCAGGATCTCGTCCGGCTTGGCGCCGCTGTCGTCCAGCAAAAGGACCGCGTGCACCTCCTCACCGGCGCCGCGGTCCAGGCCGATGACGCAGGACTCCTTGACGCCGGGAACCTTGTTCAGCACCGCCTCGAGCTCGTCGGGATAGACGTTGACCCCGCCGCCGGTGACGATCAGTTCCTTCTCGCGCCCCTTGATGGTGAGCCAGCCGTCAGGCGCGATCTCGCCCAGGTCGCCGGTTTTGAACCAGCCGTCCGGCGTGAAGGCGCCCCGGGTCGCTTCCTCGTTCTGGTAGTAGCCCGGGAAGACGTTGTCCCCTTTGACCACCACCTCCTTGCCGTCCAGCCTGAGTTCCACCCCGGGAAGAGGCGGCCCGACCGCCCCCGCCACCTGCTTGTCGATGGTGTTGACGCAGAGAACCGGGGAGCACTCGGAAAGCCCGTACCCCTCGAGCACGGTAAAGCCCATGCTGTCCCAGAAGCGGAACACCTCAGGGTCGAGCGGGGCGCCGCCAGAGACGAACACCGTGAAGTGGGAGCCGAACTTCTTCTGCACCGGGAAGAAGAGCTTCTTCCTCCCGGACTTGTCCATCCCCGCCCCAAGCTTCGCCAAGGACGCGAACACGCCCAGGAGATGCTTCTCGGCCAGTTCGCGCTCGATGGTGGTCTTCAAAAGCTGCATCAGGCGCGGCACCGACATGATCACGTAGACATCTTCCTCGCCCAGCGCCTCCATGATCGCGGAGGGCTTCAGCGTGCGCGGATAGATGACGGCTGCGCCGCGGTAAAGAGGTGTGAAGAAGCCTCCCATCTGCTCGAACATGTGGGACAACGGCAACAGCGAGAGGAAGGAAAACTCCGGGGTGATGATGGGCACCTGCTGGTTGATCTGGACCATGTTGGCCACCAGGTTCTTGTGGGTCAGTATCACCCCCTTGGGGTTGCCGGTGGTCCCGGAGGTGTAGATGAGCTGGGCGATGTCGCCGGGGGCGGGATGCGCCACGTCGGGATAAGGGGTGATGTCATCCAGCAGGTGCTTGAGATCCTCGAGCAGCAGGGAACCCGGGACATCGAGCCGTTCCGGCTTGAAGCGGCTTTGCAGCACCACTTTGGCCTGGGTCAGCTTCAGGATCGATTCGGCGCGGCCGCGGTCGGACATGAAATCGACAGGAACGGCGATGGCGCCGCGCATGATGATGCCCCAGTAGGCGACACCCCACCAGGAGGAGTTGGGGCCCCACAAGAGGACGCGATCCCCGGCCCCGACTCCGTTTCGAGCCAGGAAATTCGCCATCTTCAGGGAAAGCTCCGACAGCTCCCGGTACGACACCGCGAAACGACGCACCCCGGTCCGGTTCACCAGCGCGGTTTTATCGCCGCGTGGCGCGAAGGTGTGGAACAGATCAACCAGTGTCCGCATATCTGACTCCCGTAGGCGGCGCATGTCAGTTGCAGGTAATGACGGTAACGTCACAACTTGAATGAAAAGAAAAGCTCGGGCGGCACCACCTACTGACACTACTTCGTCCGCGTCATCTTTCCCAAGGAAGCATTGTCACATGCACGCATCGCTTTGGCAACCATGCAATGGCAGAGAGCAAACAATGGCCACGCAGTAAGCAACCGCGACGAGGCAGGCGAGTTTAACCGAAGCCGGTAGTAAAACCAATCACAAAAGCTAACCAATCCGTGGCCGTGCCTACTGCGCAGTTGGCCAGGCCGCCTTTCGTGATTTCACTTTTTCAGCGGCAATACAGGGTCCGGCTATGTATCCACGAAGCGCTGCCCGAGACCTTACGTCCCCCCTTTGAGAAGGGGGCAAGGGGGATGTGCCTTTGCGGAACCATGAACAGCTGTCATTGAAACAATACGATGGATTGCAGTCAGCTTCTGCACCTGACGACCGCCACGCATTGTGACGCCTGCGAATCTCCAAGAAAAGGCCATAAAAAAAGCCGCCCCGGGAGGGAGCGGCTTTTTCGATGCGCGTGGGGCTTTTCTAGGCGACCTTGGCCTTCGCGGGTTCCTTGGGCGCCTTGGCAACCTTAGGAGCCTTGGGAGCCTTGGCCGGCTTGGCAGGTGCGGCGGGTTTTGCCGCTTTGGCGGCCTTGGCGGGGACGGCCTTCTTGGCTTCGATGTTGGCCATGCGTACCCCGCGCGCCTTGGCGAGGTTGTCGGCCAGCCCACGGTCAAGCGCCATTTTCCTGCGGGCCTCGGAGTAGTTCTTGGCCGCCAGCGGTTGCTTGCCCGGGATGCCGAACTGCTTCTTGTACTCGCCCGGCTTCATGCCGTGAGCGGTGTTCAGGTGGCGGGCCAGCGTCTTGAACCCCCCTTTACCGCACAGCATGCACACGACCTCACCTTTTTTGAAGGCTTCTTTTACTGACATAGAAGGCTTCGTCTCCTCAACCCCCTCGATCGGCTCGCCGGCTTCAAGGTTTTTGAGGGCGCTGTGCACTTTGCTGATTTCGAATATAAGCTGATCTGAAGTCATCGGAGTGCTGGACGCATGTGACGCTACGATCTGAGCCGCGATCTCTACCAAAGTTGCCATTGATTATCCCTCCATTGATCATTGTCTGCTTTGCAATATAGTGGCAGGTTTCCAAGTATTGTCAAATCCACAAAATAAAGTTTGTCTATGTCAGCCGGTATAGCAGACGAGGCGGATCAATGACAGGCAATGCAAGGAGCGGTTTTCAGTGCGCCCCCCCCTGTAACGGAAAGAAGGTACCATCCACGTGGCCTATGAAAGAAAAAGTACGTTCCGGTGCTGTACCAGATACAGAAGGCGCCGCGGAGAAACGGTGAATCCCCTTCGATGGCGAAGCGGACGACCGCGGCGCGCCGAACAACACGACCGGAACGGTAGGGAAAAGATTTATCGAAAATAACTTTTATATTAGTCAAGAAGTAGAGTTTTACGGTTGACAAAACCGCACCATCTCAGTATTAGTTAAGACGCTGGTTAAAGCAGCACCTCTTACAACCGAATAGCATTACTTATCTAGAGCGATCGAGGGACTGGCCCGATGACGTCGCGGCAACCTCCCCACGGGGGGAAGGTGCCAAATCCTGCGGAACGGAAACCGTTCCGAAAGATAAGGAAGTGCGGACGAGCCATAGATAAGTCCCCTTCCGACCCCGGAAGGGGACTTTTTCATTTGGAGGCTACGATGAACATCGCAACAACCGCAGCACAGATAGGCCTGGAGCGCGAGAGCCGGACCGGCGCGGTCACCGTCCCCATCTACCAGACCGCCACCTTCCGTCATCCCGGCCTCGGGCAGAGCACCGGATACGATTACAGCCGCTCCGGCAACCCGACCCGGCAGGCACTGGAGGAAGGGATCGCCAAGCTCGAAGGCGCCAGCCGCGGCTTCGCCTATGCGTCCGGAATGGCCGCCATAACGAGCCTCATGTTCCTGTTTCGGCAGGGGGACCACCTGGTCGTGACCGAGGACCTCTACGGCGGGAGCTACCGCCTGTTCGAGAAGCTGTTCCAGCAGTTCGGCCTGAGCTTCAGCTATGTCGACACAAGCGACGTGGAACTGGTCCGCCAGGCGATCCGCCCCAACACCCGCGCCCTGTTCGTGGAGTCGCTCACCAACCCGCTCCTGAAGGTCGCCGACGTCGGGGCGTTGGCCGCCCTTTGCAAGGCCCACGACATGCTCTGCATCGTCGACAACACCTTCCTCACCCCTTACCTGCTGCGCTGCCTGGACCTTGGCGCCGACATCACAGTCTACTCGGGGAGCAAGTACCTGGCCGGGCACAACGACGTCGTCTGCGGCGTGGTGGCGGTCAAGGACGAGGCGCTCGCGGAAAAGGTCTACTTCCACCAAAACGGGGCCGGCGCGGTGCTGGGGCCACAGGATTCCTGGCTCACCATCCGCGGCATCAAGACGCTGGGCGTCCGCATGGACCGCCAGCAGGAGAATGCGCTGGCGCTGGCCCAGTGGCTTCAGCAGCACCCCCAGGTGGGACGGGTCTACTACCCCGGACTTCCCGGCCACCCCGGGCACGAACTCATGAAGCGGCAGTGCCGCGGCTTCGGGGCCATGATCGCCTTCGAGGTGACCGATCCGGCGCTCGTGAACCAGCTCCTGATGAAGACCCGGCTCATATCCTTCGCCGAGAGCCTCGGCGGGGTGGAGAGCCTGATCACCTTCCCCCAGGTGCAGACCCACGCCGACATCGAGCCGGAGACGCTGCAGCGGCTCGGGATCAACAACCTGCTGCTGCGGCTCTCTGTGGGGATCGAAGACAAGGACGACCTGATCGCCGACCTGGCGCAGGCATTTGAAGGAGAACACGCATGAAATTCGCCACCGAACTGATCCACGGCGTCGACCCGATCGATGCCGAGCACGGCTCCGTCAGCCACCCCATCTACCTCTCCTCGACCTTCGCGCAGCGCTCCGTCGACAGCTTCGGGCGCTACGACTACGCCCGATCCGGCAACCCCACGCGGGAGGCGCTGGAGGAGGCGGTGGCCGGTCTGGAAAAGGGTGCCGTCGGGCTCGCCTTCGCCTCGGGCATCGCCGCTACCGCTTCGACCCTGCTCCTGTTCAGGCCGGGCGATCACCTGGTGGTGTGCGAGGACGTCTACGGCGGCACCTTCCGGCTCCTCACCACCCTGTTCAAGGGGTGGGGACTGGAGGCGACCTTCGTCGACGCCACCGACAACGCGGCAATCGCCGCCGCAATCCGCCCCGAAACCAGGGCGCTCTACCTGGAAACACCCTCCAACCCGCTGATAAAGATCACCGATCTCCCCGCCGCCGTCACCCTGGCCAGGGAGCACGGGATACTCACCATCGTGGACAACACCTTCATGACCCCGTACCTGCAGCGGCCGCTGGAGCTTGGCTGCGACATCGTGGTCCACAGCGGCACCAAGTTCCTGAACGGCCACTCCGACGTCATCTGCGGCTTCGCCGTCGCCAGGGATGCGGAACTGGGGCAGAGGCTCCGTTTCATCCAGAACGCCTTCGGCGCCGTGCTCGGCCCGCAGGACTGCTGGCTGGTGCTGCGCGGGCTGAAAACCCTCAAGGTCCGCATGGAGGAACACCAGGCAAGTGCCCGGAAAATAGTCGCCTGGCTCTGCGAGCAAAAAGAGGTGCAACGGGTCTACTACCCCGGCCTTCCCGACCATCCCGGCTACGAGATCCACAACCGGCAGGCGAGCGGCCCCGGGGGCGTGCTCTCGTTCGAGCTCGCAAGCTACGACGTCACCAAGCGTCTGCTGGAAGGGGTGAAGCTGGCCGCCTTCGCCGTAAGCCTCGGGGGGGTCGAGAGCATCCTCTCCTATCCCGCGAAGATGTCGCACGCGGCGATGCCCCCGTCGGAGCGGGAGGCGCGCGGCATCAAGGACACCCTGGTCCGCCTCTCGGTCGGTCTCGAGGACCCGGACGACCTGATCGCGGACATGGCGAGGTTTCTCAACGCCTAGGGCCAGGCAAAAGTCCCGCGCCCCGGCACCTGCTGTTGACACTGTAGGGGCGAATAATCATTCGCCCCCCCCTCAATCGCACCTCCGCCGCACATGCCATCGGCAGCGCTCAGGCAGGGGCGGCTGGGCAAATAATTATTTGCCCCTACAGGAACCTGATGACATGTTGCCGGTGTTCCGGCACCAAACGTAAAAAGCCCGGGAAGCTCTTTCCCGGGCTTTGCTCATTTTCAATATCAGGCTCAGCGCCCGCCCTGCCTTACCGCCTCCACGTGAAGCTCACCGTTTTCACCCCCGGAATCGCCTTTTGGAACACCGCGAGCCCCTCGTCGGTGATGCTGTTGCCGCTGCTGGTCAGCCCCTGCAACCCCTGCATCCCCTGCAGGTAAACCAGCCCGCGGTCGGAGATGCGGGTCTGGTACAGGTAGATCCGCTTCAGGTTGGCCAGGGTCGAGATGCAGAGCAGCGCCGCGTCGGTCAACTCCGCCCCGCAGAGGTAGAGTTCCTCCAGCCCGGAGAGATGGACGATGCTGTCGAGGTCGGCGTCGCAGACGTCGTACAGGTAAAGCGCCTGCAGGTCCTCCCCCCCGAGCCCCTGCAACAGCTTGAGCTTCCGGCCCGCCCCCTCTTTCACGTCCAGCCGCAGGGCCTGGTCCAGGTAGACCTTAACCGGACCGATAGCGGGCCCCGCCTTCTTCCAGGCGTTGAAACTGACCGAGGAGAGCTCGCGCAGGTAGAGGTCGCCGCAGGGAGCGTCGTCGGGGAAGGAGACCACGCGATTGCGCCTCCCCGTGCCCTGCGTGCGTTCCCGGGCCTTTTCCCCCTGCAGGGCGGCCAGGCGCCGCTGGGCGCGCGCGATGTTTATATCGGCCGCGGCCACGAGATCCGCAAAGAGATCGCTGCCGGCGGCGGTGCTTTCATCGACGCGCAGCTTGAAGCGGTGCACGTAGCTCCCGCGCAACTGCTCTATCTGCTCGTTGATCTCCCGTATGGCCTCGACCTCGACCGCCACCTGCCTTTTCAGCCGCGCCAGTTCGGCCCTCAGATCGCTCTGCTCGGCCTGCTCCGGGAAATGCCTGCGCCAGCTCCTCAGGATCTCACGCAGGGTGCGGTGGTCCTCCTCGGCGTAGGCCTTGTTCGCCTTCAGCATCAGCTCGTGCCGCAAGGAGCCCGCCCCCTCCCCGGCCAGGTCGGGGTGGATGGCCTTGGCCACCTCCCGGTAGAGCGCCTTTATGTCCCGTGGATCAGATGTCCAGACCCGCCCACGCGCCTGTCCCTCCCCACGGAAGGAGGCGCCGCTATTGTAGGTCTGGCCGTCGCTGTACTCATCCTCATCGCGATGCCGCGACTCCTCATCGCCGAAACCTTCGTCCTGCTGGACACCCCCCCCGGCAAAGCGGGCGATCTCGTTCTCCAGCCTCTCGAGTTCGGCCATGCGCCGCCCCAG
Source organism: Geomonas subterranea (assembly GCF_019063845.1). Taxonomy (NCBI): domain Bacteria; kingdom Pseudomonadati; phylum Thermodesulfobacteriota; class Desulfuromonadia; order Geobacterales; family Geobacteraceae; genus Geomonas; species Geomonas subterranea. The sequence goes on along the minus strand of NZ_CP077683.1, from coordinate 1,179,338 downwards.
CGTCTGCTGGTAGCTCCTCTCGAAGCCGGCGATCTCCTCGCGCAACTGGTGCAAAACGGCGGCAGCCTCGGCGTGACGGGCGCGCAGCGACGCCAGCTCGGCACGTCTTTGCTCGAGCTCTAGTTCCTCGGTGGAGCTGTGTTGATAGTGGGCAGTCATAGGCGTCGCACTGTCTCAATAATTATCGACGAACTGTCATTTTGGCGGACATTAACACGACCTGAGACATAGATACAAAAGATTTTATCACACTGAAAGGAATTCTGGTTCAGGCGGTAAGAAGACAGTGACATGAGGCACCGGCAGAAACGGGAGTCAGGCGGGATCTGAGAAAGCGGGAAGGGATCGTGCAAAGGGCGAAAGCTCGGCAGCGACCCGGCTATGAGAGCGTACGAAGCTTTTTTCAGGGACGATCACCGCGCACCATGCGGGTCAGCAGCCGGTCCAGCGCCGAGGCGAAACGCTGCCGGTCTGACGGTCCGAACTGCGCGGGGCCGCCCAGCAGCAGTCCGTCGTTGCGCAGGTCCTGCATCAGGTTGCGCATGGTGAGCCGCTCCCCCACGTTCTCCTCGGTGTAGAGTTCGCCGCGCGGGTCGAGAGCCACCCCTCCCTTTTCGACAACGCGGGCGGCCAACGGGATGTCGGCGGTGATCACAAGGTCGGCATCCCCGGCGTGCTCAGCGATGTAGTCGTCGGCGACGTCGAAGCCGGCGGCCACGCGCACCGAGGTGATCAGGGGGGTATGGGCCCGGGAAAGGTCGGTGTTGGCGACCAGGCAGACCGGGACCTTCAGGCGCTGGGAAGCGCGGAACACTATCTCCTTGATCACCCTCGGGCAGGCGTCAGCATCTATCCAGATCTTCATGGGTTACTCCGAAGCGGCTGCTGGCATAGCGGCCTGCTGCACAGTCATGGTGCGGTCCAAACGGTAGGCACAGTGTCACAGGGCTTTCGCGTTGTCAACCAGGTCTATTTGTATACAAAGCAAAAAACTTTAAATCTAATTTAAAATAGGTTGACACGGTATGGACGAGGTGGTATTGTCTCTCGTCCGCGAATACCCGTGGATTAAAACCAAAAAGAAGTAATATGGGAGAAGTAAGTAAATGGTAAACGGTACTGTAAAGTGGTTTAACGACAGCAAGGGGTTTGGCTTTCTTGAGCAGGAGAACGGCGAGGATGTCTTCGTTCACTTCTCCGCCATCAACAGCGACGGCTTCAAATCCCTCACCGAGGGTGACAGCGTGACCTTCGAAATCGTCAAGGGCCCGAAAGGTCTCCAGGCAGCGAACGTCAGCAGGGTTTAATCCCAATCACATAGCGTAGAACTTTACGAAAGCCCCGGAGGAATCCGGGGCTTTCTTTTTTTGTCTTCCCTCTCAGCGCCCCCCTGTACCGCACACCGGGCATCCCTGCATCGAAAGCGGCATTTCCAGCCGGCATTCCCTGAGCAGCGCCTCGTCCCGGAAGATCTCCAGCGTCGGCCCGTCGGCCCGCACCACCCCTTGCGAAAGCACCACGGTCCGCTCGCACACCTCCAGCACCATGTCCAGGTCATGGCTGGTGACGATCTTGCTGTGGCGGAAATCCTTCAGAAGCCCGATCAGTTGCCGGCGTGCGTAGGGGTCCAGGCCGTTGGTCGGCTCGTCCATGACCAGGATGTCCGGCGACATGGAAAGGACGGTGGCGATGGCCACCCTCCTCTTCTCCCCGGCGGAAAGATGATAGGGTGCCTTTCCCGCCAGGTGCTCCGCGTCGACCCGGCGCAGCGCCTGAGCCACACAGCGCTTCAATTCGTCGCCGGTCAAGCCCAGGTTCATCGGGCCGAAGGCGACATCCTCGTAGACGGTCGGCATGAAGAGCTGGTCGTCCGGGTCGTGAAAGACCATCCCGACCGTGCGCCGCGCCTCCTGAAGGGTCGAGCGGTCCACGGGGACATGCCCGATGCGCACCTCGCCCGAATGGGGGAGCAGGTGGCCGTTCAGGTGCGCGAGCAGCGTCGACTTTCCAGCACCGTTGGCGCCGATGACGGCAACGGACTCGCCGTGGCGCACGCTGAAACTTACATCGCGCAGCGCCTCGGTGCCGTCGGGATAGACGTGGCGCAGGTGTTCGATTTCCAATATGTGGTGGCTCATGGCAGATTCCCCGTAACCAGCGCGCCGAGCAACCCCGCGCCGTTGTAAAGCCTCAGGACGATGAAGAGCGCGCTCCAGAAGAGCACGAAGCAGAACTCGCGCGCGCCGAACCGCCCTTCCCGGGCGGCGGGAAAGGACCCGGTGTAGCCGCGCGCCAGCATCGCCATGTGCATCCGCTCGGCCCGCTGCCAGGTTCGCAGCAGCAGGTGCCCCAGAAGCGAGGCGTAGCTGGCGAGACCGCTTCCCTTGCGGCCGAAGGTGCGCAGTTCACGCGCCCGCGCGGCCCGCCCCCCCTCCTCGGCCAGCACGAACAGGTAGCGATAGAGGAAAAGGAGCTGCATGGCGAAGGGCCTGGGCATGCCAAGCCGCACCAGGGCGCGGCAGATGGAGGCGAATCCGGTGAGCGCGGTCAAGGTGAGCGCGGCCGCGACGGTGAGCGCGCTGCGCAGCACGATGGAGGCGAAGGAAAGCCAGCCGCCGGTGATGTCCACCGGCCCCAGGTGCAAGAGCACGGCGCGGTCGAAAAAGGGGTTGCAGATGCCGACGGCGATGGCGAACGGCGCGACCAGCGCCACCTTTGCCGCCAGGTAACCGGCGGGAAGACGCCCCGACGCGATCAGGGTGGCGGGGAAAATGAAGAAGGGGATCAGCGCGGAAAGTTCGTAACGGCCGAAGGAGATCACGCAGACGATGAAAACGAGGGTGGCGAGCACCTTGGCACGGGGATCCAGCCGGTGCAGAGGGGTCTCCCCCGCCGCGAGCTGGTCAAGCCGCTTCAAATCCAGCAATGCCCCTTGTACCGATGCCATCGTAATCCCATCCTCGCAGGCGGCCGCGGCCGCACCCCGCTACGCCCCGGGGGTATCGCTTCCCCGGTTGCCCCTGCGCAGCAGGAGCGTGGCGCCCGCGACCAGGAGGACGGTGAGCAGGGTGCCGATGACACCGGGGAGGCCGCTTCCCTTGCCGGTAGCGGCGGCGCTCTGCGAGGCGGCCGGTGCCGGAGCGGGAGCCTCTGCGTGGATGGCGGCGGGAGCGATCCGGTACTCCGCAAGCCACGCCGTCCTCTTCTGCAGTGCTCCCAGCAGCGCAGAAAGCCCGGAGCGGTGCCCGGGAAGGGAGCCGTCGCCGGTAACCTGCTCCACCGACCACTCGAGCCCGTCCGGCTTTTCCGAGGCGAAGCGGGACAGGGCGCCGGCGACAAGGAGGGAAACGACCAGAAGGGCGGCGAACGCGATGCGGCCGGAAGCGACGCCGGGGGTGCTCCTCGCCAGCAGCTCGGGGCGGGCCTTGCGCAGGAACGAGACCACGGCCAGCGTCACCGCCCCCTCGACCAGACCGATGGCGAAGTGAATGGGTTGCATCAGGAACAGGAATTTATCCAGGGGGAGCACGGAGATCCCGGAGGCCGCAGTCTCAAGGACCACGCACAGCGCACCCAGCTGCATGGCGATGACGGCAGACACCATGGTCACGACGGACTCGCGCCGGCGCCCCGGCGACTGCCCGATCAGCCTCTGGTAGCAAAGGGGATAGACCAACAGCGCGGGGATGATGCCGAGGTTGAAGATGTTGCACCCCAGTGCGAGCAGGCCGCCATCGGCGAAGAGAAACGCCTGGATGACCAGGACGGAGGCCACCGTGAGAAAGGCGGCGCTCGGCCCTAGCAGAATGGCAAGGAGCAGGCCTCCGGTCAGATGGCCGCTCGACCCGGTGCCCGGAATGGAGAAGTTGATCATCTGGGCGGCGAAGAGAAAGCCCCCCAGCACGCCCATGAGCGGCGCCAGCCGGTCGTCCCGCTTCCGGCACAAACGCCGCGAGGCCAGGGCGACGCTCCCGGCGGACACGGCCCACATGGCCGTACCGACGGCGGGCGAGAGCAGAGCGTCCGCCATGTGCATGATTCTTCCTCCCCGTGCCGGAAAAAACCCGGCAGCCGTAGCACGATTTTCAATTCAGTAACACGGCAACTTATACAAGATGGCCCGGACGCTGTCAACGCATATGGCACGTGTCACCACGGCCCACACGTATACACAATCTCCCCCCTCCACTTCATCATCCCTGACTGGAATATAGGGACTTTGGCGCTCCTCCGCTCTTCTATTTCCATACCGCGTCCCGACTGATCCTGCACGTCATGCAATGAACCAATCACATGCATGGCAGCATCAGCCACAGGATTAATGTTTACAGGTGAAAACGTACAATATAACTTCTCTTTTACCTAAAATGATGCTAATCTCCGCTCCTGGTGGTTGTGCCATGGGACCAGGTCTAATCGCCGGGGCACGAGGTACTGATTTGGTTGCTGCGCAAGGAGCGCTTGCCATGACTGGTTCTGAAAAGCAAACCGTCCATTTCACCGCCAACTGCACAGTACTGCTCGCCTTCTTCGTCGCCCTCTTCTTCCCCATCGGCTACTTCGCCATCAGCTACCAATACGCCGTCGGCAGCCTCGAAACCGAGGCGGAAATTAACGCGAGGATCATCTCCGGCCTGGGAGATTTGGCCCCCGGTGCCTGGCACAGCGAGGCGCACCGCCTGGACGCCCTGCTCTCCCACCACAGCGCCCCCGCGCACAAGGAGAAGCATCGGATCCTCGACTCGGTCGGCAACGAATTGGCCGCCAGCGGTAACGATCCCGACGTACCGGTGATCCGGCGCACGCACCCCGTCCGCTACGGCGACAAGGTGATCGGCAGCGTCGAGATCAGCCGCTCCCTGCGCCCCATCCTCAAGAGGTCCCTCCTGGTCACGGTCCTTGGGCTCGGCGTCGCCCTCATCGTCTTCATCCTGCTCCCCTTCCGGGCCATAAACCGCGCCAACCGCCAGCTACAGGATTCCTACAATTTCCTGAGGAAGGTCATGGAGAGCAGCGCCAACGCCCTCATCGTCCTCAACCTCGACGGCACCATCGGCATGGTCAACGGGCGCTGCACCGAAACCAGCGGCTACACGCCGGAGGAGCTTATCGGAAGGGGGATTCCCGAGATGGTCTGCCCGGAGTCGAGCGACATGGTGATCGGGCAACTGCACCTGGTCGCCACCGGAGCCGCCGATATCGTGAAGTTCGAGGCGGACATGCTGCGCAAGGACGGCAGCAGGGTGACCATCGCCTGCGGTGCCACCCCGGTCTACCAGGAAGGGCGCATCGCCGGCACGGTCCTTTCCGTGGAAAACATCACCGAGCGCAGGCTGGCGGTGGAGGCGCTCAAATCCGCCAAGGAATACACGGAGAACCTGATCCGTGCCGCCTGCGTCATGATCCTCGGACTCGACCTCAAGGGGAAGGTCACCCTGTTCAACCGGACCGGCGAGGAGATAACCGGGTACAGCCAGGAGGAACTCACCGGCAAGAACTGGTTCGAGACGGTGATGGGCGCGGAAGCCTTCTTCAAGATGTGCGGGGCGCCGCATCCCGGGACCGACGGCCAGGGGCTGGGCGCCTTCGAAGGGCAGATCGTGACCAAGGCCGGAGCCATGCGCACCATCTCCTGGCGCAACAGCGCCATCGTCGAGAAGGGAGTCAGGATCGGCACCCTCTGTTTCGGCATCGACATAACCGAGCACAGAAAGATCGAGGCGCAGCTCAGGCATTCGCAGAAGATGGAGTCGGTCGGGCAGCTGGCGGGGGGCGTGGCCCACGATTTCAACAACATGCTGAGCGTGATGCTCGGCTATGCCCAACTGGGTCAGCTCGAAGCCGTGCAGGACTCTCCGATGTGGACCTACCTGCAGGAGATCATCAAGGCGGGCGAACGCTCCCGGGACATGGTGCGCAAACTGCTCGCCTTCTCGCGCAAGGAGATCATCTCCCCGAGGGCGGTGAACCTGAACGACCACTGCCTGGAAACCGAGAAGACGCTAAGCAGGCTGATCGGCGAGGAGATACGCTTCAGTTTCATCCCCGACCCGGATCTCTGGGCCGTAAAGATCGACCCTTCGCAGGTGGACCAGATCCTGATGAACCTGGCGGTGAACGCGAGGGACGCCATGCCCGAGGGGGGACTGCTCACCATAAAGACCGGCAACGTCGTCGCGGACGAAGCCTTCTGCGACTACCGCCTCGACGCGAAGCCCGGCTCGTACGCCTGCCTGAGCGTCGTCGACACCGGGACCGGCATGGACCGTGAGCTGGTGAAGCGGATCTTCGAGCCGTTTTTCACCACCAAGGAGGTGGGGAGGGGGACCGGCCTGGGTCTCGCCACCGTCTACGGCATCGTGACCCAAAACGGCGGATTCGTCGACGTGGAAAGCGAGCCCGGCCACGGCACGACCTTCCGGATCTATCTCCCCAAACTCACCGGAGAGGCGGTGCCGTCGGCGCACAGCGCGATCGCCCCCCTGCGCGGTTCGGGTACCGTCCTCGTGGTCGAGGACGACGACATGCTGCGCGCCATGGCGACCCAGATGCTCGAGAAGATTGGGTACCGGGTGATCGAGGCGGCGACCCCGCACGCGGCCCTCTCCATCTGCGGGGAACCGGCCCACGACATCGACCTCGTGCTCTCGGACGTGATCATGCCCGAGATGAACGGACTGGAGATGGCCCGCGGCATAGCGGGGCTGCGCCCGGAGACCAAGGTGCTGTTCATGACCGGCTATTCCTCCGACATCATCGCCAAGTGCGGCATGAGCGCGGACCTGGCGATGCACTACATTCAGAAACCTTTCGACATGGAAGGGCTGCACGCGAAGATCATCGAGATGCGTTCCGCCTGTTGAAACTTACCGGGCCGTACCCTACGGCCATTTTTGCCTTGCCTGCTCGCTTCTGCTAGACTGAACCGGTAGCGCCGAAGGCAAGGCAGCTTTTAGGAGACAGTTATGAAAAGAGTATTGATCATCCTGATACTGGCAGTACTGGTTCCGCTCACGGTCACTGCCATACCGGTTCTTGCACAGTCGGAGCCCGGTTACTACCAGATATCGGATCAGGACGGCTACGCGGACGACGACCTTCTGTACCCGGAGGAACTGGACGACCTGCTTGGCAGGATCGCACTCTACCCCGACCCGCTGATAGCCCAGATTCTGCCTGCGGCCACCTACGTGGACCAGATTCACGACGCGGCCAATTTCGTCAGGCTCTACGGCAACACGCCGCGCATCGATTATCAACCCTGGGACATCAGCGTCCGCGCGGTCGCCCACTACCCGCAGGTGCTCTACATGATGGACCGCGAATACCAGTGGACGGCGTCTTTGGGGCAGGCCTACATCGAACAACCCCAGGACGTGATGGATGCGATCCAGAGGCTGCGCCGCTTCGCCTACGAACAGGGAAATCTCTTCACCACGCGGGAGCAGCAGGTCTACTTCGAAGGGGACGTCATCCGCATCGTCCCGGGGCGCCCGGAGTTCGTCTACGTGCCGGTGTACGACCCGACCGTGGTGTACGTGGAGCGTTACTACCCCAGTTCACCCTTCATCACCTTCAGCGTCGGCTTCGCCATCGGTCCGTGGCTGAACCGCGACTTCAACTGGCGCGAGCACAGGGTCTACTACCACGGCTGGCGGGGAGACGGGTGGATCACCCGCTCGCGCCCCTACGCGCGTGACCGTCGCGGCATCTACATCAACAGGCGCGCTTCCACCATCACCATAAACGAGCGGGTGGTGCAGCGCGACACGCGCAACTACCGCGCGCAGTTGCGCGTCGAGACCAGGAGGCACCGGGAGGAAGGGAAGATGCCGCCGGTCCGTCTGGAACCGCGCCGCCCCGGCAAGGTAGAACCTGTGCGCCCGGGGATCCCACAGCAGCAGCGCGGCAGGGTTGAGCAGCCGCGCCCCGGCAAGGTGGAACAACAGCGCCCCGCGAACGAGCGGCGCAGGGAACCGTGGAACAGACGTGAGACCGCACCCGCGCCTGGTGTGCCGGCACCAGCGGCCGCACCGGCCAAACCGGGCACTCCCCCGCCGGCAACCCGGCAGCAGCCGGCGCCCGCGCCCCCCAGGGGCGAAACCGTGCAGCCTCCGGGCGCGCCGGTGAAGCCGCAACCCCAGCCGGGGAGGCAGCGTACACCGGCGCCGCCCAAGCAGCAGCCGCAGGTGCAGACCGGTACGGAGCAGACTCCTGCCGTCACCGGCGAGCCCCCTGCCGGACGTCCGGGCAAGGGAGAGGGGCGGCGCAGGGAGCCGCGCCCGGTGAATCGCCCCGGCGTGCAGCCTCCCGAAGGCGCAAAAGCGCCGGCGCCGGCGCCAAGCGCCCCTGCTGCGCGCGGTGCCGTGCCTCACGCTCCGGCAGCGGAACCGGCGGTGAAGGCGCCAGCTGCAGCTCCGGCAGTCCGCGCAACTCCTGCCGCACCCGCGGCACCGGCGAGGCCGGTCACTCCCCGGGTGGAGCATCCGAGGGTTGCGCCGGCACCGGCTCCGGCCACCCCCCCGGCGCCCAACGCGGACCCCGCAGAACCGGCACGACCGGTGCGTGACTTCGAGCCAGGGCAGGGACGCGGACGCGGCGAATCCACCGGAGGTCGCGCCATCCAGAGGGGCCAGGATCGCTGATCCAGCCTCCCCTTCTGCCCCCCCTCTCCCGTGGGAGAGGCCGGGGTGAGGGCGTCGGCAGCCTCTGGCCACAGAGAGGGGGTAAAACAGAAAGGGCGCATCTCACGATGCGCCCCTTCCCTTTTTCACGTTGATGCCGCCGCCCCGGACCCGTCCCGGGCACGGACCTGTTGCCGCTTTTCATCCCGCCGGAAGCAGATCACACGCGGCTGCGACAAAGGCCTTCACCCCCGCCCGCAACGTCGGCTCAGGCAGTGGCGCGTACAATGGCGAATGCTGCGAGGGGAGCGTCTTCCCCTGGCGGTGCGCCTCCTCGAAGCGCTCCGGATCGGCCGCTCCCAGCCAGAACATGCAGACCGGGATCTCCCCGGAAAGTCCCCAGGAGCCGAAATCCTCACTCACCATCTTCGCCTCCGAGCGGACCACGTTGTCCGCCCCGAGTGCCCCCGCAGCGCCTCCCCCACGCGTTCGGCCAGGCCGGGATCGTTGTAGGTCGCGGGGTGGCAGGCGAGGACCGAAACAACGGGAGAGCGCTCCTCGGGCACCCCTGCGGCGAGCGCCACGCCGGCGCAGATGCGCCGCACCGAGTCGAGGATCCGGTCACGCACCCGGTCGCTGAAGCTCCTTATGCTCAGTTGCAGCACCACTTCTTCGGGAATGACGTTGCAAGCGGCGCCGCCGTGGATCGAACCGACGGTGACCACGGCGGGCTCGTGGGGGGGGATCTCGCGGCTCACGATGGTCTGCAGGGCGAGCACGAGTTGCGCCGCCATCACCACGGGGTCCTTGCCGCACTCGGGCGCCGAACCGTGCGCCCCCACCCCGCGCAACACGATCTCCACCTCGGTAAAGCTGGCGAGGAAGTTGCCGGGAGCGTACCCGGCAGTCCCGGCCTTCAGGAAAAGGGTGCTGTGCAGCGCGAGGGCGTAATCCGGCCTGGGGCAGAGCGTGTAAGCGCCGTCGTCGATCATCGCCTGGGCGCCGTCCGCCCCCTCTTCCCCGGGCTGCCCCACCAGCACCAGCGTCCCGGACCAGCAATCCCTCGCCCGGGCCAGCACCCGCGCCGCCCCGAGCAGGCAGGCGACGTGAACGTCGTGCCCGCAGGCGTGCATCACCGGCACCTCGGCGCCGTCGCGGTAGACCGCCCTCGCCGCGCTGGCGTACGGCAGCCCCGTCTTCTCCTCCACCGGCAGCGCGTCCATGTCCGCCCGCACCAGCAGCGCCGGTCCCGGCCCATTCTCCAGTACCGCCAGCACGCCGAAACCGGGCCAGTCGAACCTGCTGTACCTGCCGAGCTCCTCGGTGACCGTGAACCCCAGCGCTTTCAGCTCGCCCGCCAGCAACGAGGCAGTCTCCCGCTCCTGCCCGGACAGTTCGGGATGCGCGTGCAGATGCTCATAGATCTCAACCAAAGACGGAAGTTCAGCTTCGAGGAGCCCGCTCAGTGATTCGAGTTGCAATTGTGTCGGCATAAAATCTCTCACGGACGAAGATGAATTACCGCTGCAGGGTACTATGTCTCGCCTTTGTTATCAACTCCCGATATGACCTGTCATCGGAGCCCGCGGATCACACTCTCGTCGTGCGGGTGCCGGACCATGAGGCTGTCAGCGTGCACCCGGACAGGCACACTGGCTATTTAATGAGCAACATGCGGGGACCGCCCAGGGAGCGCCGGCGCGGTAACTATCCGAAAATTAGGCAAACCCACCCCGCCCCCCCCGATGGCACGCTCCGTGTAAAGTTCGGGTCTCAAGGAGGATCTGCCATGACAGAGATCATCGACGGTATCGCGCACCTCACTGCGGCCGAGGCCGCAGCGGAACTATCCACCACGGAAACGCGGGTCCTCATGCTGCTCAAGCAGAATGTGCTGCAGGGAACCCTCTCCGACCAGGGATGGTTCATCACCAGGGCCTCCCTGGACCGGTTCGACCGCCACAGCGAGACGGCCCGACCGCCAGCCTGCCTCAGCGCCTGCACCGCTTCCAGGTGCGGTTGCCACCAGGAGTGACACCATGGAACTTACCATCCTCGCCTCCGATCTGAAATACAAGTACCCGAAGGTTACCGGGACCAGGTTCGATGCCAAGTTTTCGGGCCCGGGCGACACCGCCCCCTTCAACCGGGACGACCTCTATGACATCCTGCCGCTGCTCGCGGCGGTCATGAACGAACTTAAGCGGGAGGACGCCATCACCCTGCATTTCCTCGAGGACCTGATGAACCAGGACATGCCCCGCTTCCTGGTCAGCCGCGGCGAGGTTTTCGACTTTCTCACCGGCTGCGGCAGGGAGATGCTCTCCTATCGATAGCGGCATCACGCCGGCACCACCCCGGGCACAGCAGCCTGAATTCCCTGACGCGCTGCAGCGTCAGCCACATAAAGGAGAGCGGCAATGAACAGCTTAGCCACCATGAGAAGGTCAACGACAGACACGCTCCACGCCGGCTTCCAGGAACCCGGCTTCGCCATAGAGCCCATCCCCGGGCATCCCGGCGCATACCGCCTGGAAATGTCCGGTTTTCTTGCGCCTGGGTGGAGCGGCAGGCTTGCCGCCGGCCTCTCCGACCACCGCGTCGGCATCGTGCGGGGGAGCGCGGAGAAGATCAACGCCAGCAGCTGGCGCTCCGGTTTCGAACTGAAAAGCGCCCCTTTCGCCGGGAACCCCGAGGGGATCGACTTCCTGCGGCTCGCCACTGCCGAATCCAACCACAAGGCGGCCCGGATCGAACTCCTCTCCTTCACCATGGAGCCGACGGCGTACCACAACGGGAGCCTCTTCGTCGAGATCAAGGGGATGGACCGGCTGGGCTTTCTCGGAGACCTGCTGGACTACTTCAGCATGCGCTGCCTGTTTCCCGTGAAGATGACCATCGACACCCAGGGTGCCACAGCTGTCGACCGCTTCTGGCTCAGGGGCCTTGGGGGCTCGGTACCTTCGGTGGCGATCTCCGACGCCATGAAAAAAAACCTGGAGCAGCTCCTGGCGCGCTGACTCCGCAGTGTCAACGCCTGCGTTGATCACCGGCCACACAGATACGCCCTCCCCTCACAGGGAGGGCTCCTTCCCCTCGACCTCGTCAGCAGTTCTCTTCCGTGCAGCCCCTCTCACTCACACGGTTCACCATTGCACAATCGGCACGATGTGTACCGTTCACCTGACCCTGTCGGCGGCGGTTAGAGACAGCCGGTTGCAAATCGAAATAGATCCGCTAAAGTCTTTAACGTCGCCTAATCCATGGAGTCACCCATGATCATTCACATAGTCCGTCACGCGGAAGCCATAGAGAGAACACCCGAGGTGCCCGAAGAGCATCGGTACCTCACGCGCCGCGGCAGAAGACGCTTCCGCAAAGCCGCCAAGAGCCTTGCCACCCTCGGCATCGAGCCGGACCTGATCCTGACCAGCCCGCTGGTGCGCGCCGTGCAGACCGCCGATATCCTCGCTGAGAGGTTGCGTTACAAACGGGAGTTGATCGTGACAACGCAGCTTTCTCCCGGTTTCCGCCCGGAGAAGCACGACGAGCTGCTCAAGCTATACCCGCAGGTGAGCGAGGTCGCGCTGGTCGGACACGAGCCGGACTTGGGTCTGGTGACGCAGGCGCTGCTCGGGGAGGAACTATCCCTCACCCTTCCCAAAGGGGGGACCGTTTCCTTCAAGAGAAGCGCAGGCGGAGGAGAACCGCAGTTCCAGCAACTGGTAACCGGAACGGGCAGGATCGTAACCGCCCGCGGCAAGGCGATCGACCGCCTGCGGCAGGGGAGCTGACCCGGAACCAGGTCTCAACAAACAACGCACAAGGAGTGTCAAAGATGGTCCAATCGGCAGCGGATTTCAGGCGTCTCAAAGGCGTCGGCGCGATCCTAGGCAAGCGCCTGTATGATGCCGGGTTCGACAGCTTCGCCAAGATCGCCCAGGCGGGCGAGGAAGGTTTGAGCAAGGTGCGCGGTGTGAGCCGGCGCCACGTGGGGTCGATACTGCAGCAGGCCAGGGAGCTTGCCGGGCTGGAACAGGACGAGCGGCAGGAACCGGCGCAACGGATGCAGGAGCGTGTGCTTGAAATGAGGGAAATGGTGGAGAACCTCGCGCAGGCGACCCGCGACAGGTTCGAGGGTGAGATCTCGGAAAAGTGCGGCAGGAAGCTTGGCGCCGACCTGGAGCGAATCGAAAACGCCCTGTCACAGATGCATGATTTCGGCAACAAGCGGTCCCGGCGCATCGCCAAGATACTCACCAAGGCGGAAAAGAAGGTAACCGGACTGGAAGAGGCAAGCCTCAAGAAGGTTCGCAAGGGGTTCAAGAAAGCGAGAAAGGCAGTGTTGAAGGCTCTGATGTAGCGTCGCCACTTCCGACTTCCCGGGTTGTCACTACCCGCCCCGTCCTGATACAATCTTGCCATTCCATCACACTCAAGGAGAAGCCGTTGAGACAGAACCGGCTGGCGGCCATCGACATCGGCACCAACTCGATCCGCAGCATCATCGTGGAAACCGCGGGGAACGGCAAGTACAGGATCCTTGACGACGAAAAGGTTCTGGTGCGCCTGGGCGAGGGACTGCACCAGACCGGCGCCATCTCCCCCGCCGCGTGGGAGCGGGCCATCGAGGCGCTGTCCCGCCAGAAAAAGATCATCGACGGCTACCGGGTCGCCTCCATCGAGGCCGTGGCGACCAGCGCGATGCGCAAGGCGGTCAACGGGCGCGAACTCGTGGCGGCCATCAGGGAACATACCGGCCTGGAGATAGAGGTGATCAGCGGCGAGGAGGAGGCCGAACTGGCCGCCCTCTCCGCCCAGCACAACTTCGAACTCGAAGGGGTGCGGCACCTCATCTTCGACATCGGCGGCGGCAGCCTCGAACTGATCTCGGCGCTTGGTGGGCACACCGAGGAGATGCTGTCGCTGGAACTGGGCGCCGTATTCCTGACGGAGAGCTTCATAAAGAGCGACCCGGTCTCGCCAAGCGAACACCAGAAACTGCGCAAGTACATCCGCAAGACGCTGAAGACCGCCTACACCGGGGAGCGTACCGGGATGCAGTGCCTGGTCGGCTCGGGAGGCACCGTCACCTCCATCGCCGCGATGGTGGCGGCGTCCCGGGGGGAGAAGTTCGACTCCCTGCACGGATACGAACTGCTCCGCTCCGAGCTGGTGCACCTTCTGGCCATGCTGGCGAGAAAGGGGGACAAGGAGCGTCGCGCCCTGCCGGGGCTCAACCCGGACCGCTCAGACATCATCGTGGCCGGGGTCACTGCGGTCGACGAGCTGATGGATTTCTTCCAGGTGAACCATCTGAAGGTGAACGAGCGCGGGATCCGCGAGGGGCTCATACTGCGCGCCCTGCGCCGCCGCAACCTGCTGCCGGAGAAAAAGAGGCGCTCCTGGCGCGAAAGCGCACTCGAGTTCGCCCGTTCCTGTCATTGCGACGAGGGGCACGCCCGGCAGGTCGCCAAGCTCTCCCGGCAGATTTTCCATGCGCTGGCAAAGCGTTACGGCTGGGGGGACAAGGAGCTGAGACTTCTGGACGCCGCCGCCGTCATGCACGACGTCGGCTACTTCATCAGTTATTCCAGTCACCACAAGCATTCCTACCACCTGATCCGCCACGCCGACCTGTTCGGGTTCACCCCCCGGGAGCGCGAGCTGATGGCCAACATCGCCCGCTACCACCGGAAGTCCCTGCCCAAGAAAAAGCACGACGAGTTCACCCGCCTCACGGCGGCGGACCAGCTCCTTGTTTCCCGACTGGGAGGGATTCTGAGGCTGTGTGACGGCCTGGACCGGCGCCGCAACGCCGTGGTGCGGCAGCTCGACTGCGCCATCGACAAGGACCTCCTGCGGCTCACCCTGAGCGGAGACGAGGACATGTCGGTCGAAGTCTACGGCGCCAAAGCGAAGAGCGACCTGCTCCAGGAGGCGTGCCGCCTGAAGCTCGTACTGGAAGTCCGGGTGGATAGCGATCTACAGGAGGAAAAAGGAGATGATGATTATGAAGAGCCCGCCGGTTATCCTGACCGGCACTGAAGCCAGGAGGAGGCGCGCACGCTTGAACCAGACCGGCAGCACATCCAGAATCAGATGGCAGATGACTAAAAGCAGCACGATGTAGATGACGCATTCGTGGCCGTAGCTTAAGTATTCCATACTGGCCACCTCCTCCATCGGCGTACATCCTGCGCTGTCAAGCACATCAACATTGGAACCACCGCCGACTTACACAGACTTTAGCATAGACAGTGCCATGAATATCTTTGACAGAGAGCGCCTGCAGGCACCGGAACAGACCGGAAACAAAGGGGCGATCCAGCCGATCAAGGGAAGCGCCCGTTTCTGACGGCGCAGGCGCCGCGAGCTGTTAAGCTTATCGACACTTTTTACACAAACTTGTGTCGATTCCTTTGACAGCTTTACACGTCAGAGCCTACTTCCCCGCTTTCCTGCGCGCGGTGACAGACTCACCGCCAATGCCCCAGTTGTCGGTGTCGACCTCCTCGATCACTACCACGGTGGTCGCGGGGTGCTTCCCGGGCGTGTCCGCCAGCAGTTGGGTGACTCCCTTGATAAGCGCGGCCTTTTGCTCCGCCGTCGCTCCGTCCCTGGTGATCTTGACGTTGACGAATGGCATCTGGTCCTCCCACCTTGAAAATCACGAAATGTACGCTCCAGTCGCGGCGAAGGGGACTGTAACAGTCCGGCACCGGGTTTACACAGGAAGAAACAGAAAAAAAGGCGGCGGCGGGAGGGAGCCCCGCCGCCGCAATCGCAGCTGCAGCCTGTCATTGCATCAAACAGTTACGGCTGGACAGAGTTGTAGTTCTGCCCGTCGTCCACGATGGCATCGCCGGCACTCCTGCTGTGGGGGACACCGACAGAGACGGAACCGCTGCAGACCCCCCCCTGCCCGTCGTTGGCGCTGAAGCCGATCCGGTAGACGCGGCCATTGCCGGTCCCGGAGCGCTCGGCACGCAGCAGGGCTTTATCGCCCTGGATCACCGCATCCGGGCTGGTATCGCCGTCACCAAGGCCGTCGATGGTTTCATCCTGGGTTACGCCGGTGATGGTGAGGATGACCTTGTCGTTGTCGGGGTCACTGACGCCGGTGACGGTAACGGGAACCAGCTTGTGGTTGGGCGGCCAGAGCGCGCCGGGGGCCGCCTGGGCATGTTCGCAGGAGGGAGGATCGTTCACGTTGAGGACCTGTACCGCCACCTCATCCGCAGGTTCGCTGACCGCGAGGCCGTCGTTGACGACGAGTTTGAAGGTGATGGTCTCGCCGCCCAATCCCACCAGGGGCGCGGTAAAGGTCGGATTGGGGCTGCTGGCATCCGAAAGGGTCACCACGGGGCCGCTCACCTGGGTCCAGCTGTAGCTCAGGGGGTCGAGGTCCGGGTCGCTGCTCGCAGTCCCGTCGAGGGTGACGATGCTCCCCTCGTTCCGGGTCAGGTCCGCGCCGGCGTTCGCCACCGGCGCGTGATTCACGTTTTCCACCACAACGTCGACGGTGTCGGTATCGGTATCGATCCCGTCGAACGCGGTGACCATGAAGGTCAGCCGGGCGCCTTCAACACCCACCGAGGGGGCGATGAAGGTCGGAGCCACTGCATTCTCCTCCGGCAGCGGAACCACGGGTCCGGCGACCTGCTGCCAGGTGTAGGCAAGCGTTTCACCGTCGAGATCCCAGCTACGCGAAGCGTCCAGCCGCACCGCGGACTTTTCGGCAACGGTCTGGTCATCGCCTGCGTCTGCCTCCGGCGGATGATTCACGTTTTTGACCGTGATATTCACCGTGTCCGGCGCGCTCGGGAAGTGGGTATCGTTGACGATCAGCTGGAAGGAAAGGGTGCTGCCTCCGGCGGAGACCAGGGGGGCGACAAAGGTGGGATGAACCGGGTCAGCCATGTTCAAAGCCACCGGAGTACCGGCGATCTGGGTCCAGGAGTAGGACAACGGATCACCGCTCACGGAGCTGCTGGCCGATCCATCAAGAACAACGATCGACCCTTCGTTGAGGGAGTTGTCCGCGCCGGCGTTGGCAATGGGGGGAGCTCCCTTGGCGATGCTGAAGAAAGTACCGTTGCCCCCAGCTGCCGCGTAGACCCCGCCTCTGCCACCGGCGACTGAAACCGTTCCCGTGTTCTGCAGGGAGCCGTAGAAGATTTTGATTCTGCCACCGCCACCACCGCCGCCGCCGTCGTCCTGCCCGCACATGCCCGGCGTGCCGCACCCGATGGTACCGCCTCCACCGCCGTTGGCCTTGAGGCTGCCGGTGTTGACGATGGTGCCGCCGTAGAGGAGAATGCCGCCCCCCGCGCCACCGCCGGTGGAATCGTTGTAGTAAATCTTGCCGTCTTCGCCGTTTGCGCTGATGGTACCTGCGTTATTTATGGTTTCAGCCTCGATCCAGAGCGCGCCGCCACCATTGCCGCCGTAACCGCCGTTGTTGTACGCGTAGTCCACGTAGCCCGCTGCCCCGGCGGCGGATCCCATTTCGATGCTGAGCGTATCCACGCTCCCGTACGGGGTGCCGCCGAGACCGTCGACCCTCCACCCCCCGTCGCTGACGCCGTTGCCGCCTTTGCCGCCGTAGGCTCCGCCACCGCCGCCATCGGTGCTCCCGATGCGGCCGGCTCCCGGGCCTTCACCGTTGCTGTTGAACGCCCCCCGGTAGCCCCGCGCGTCGGCTATGATCGCCGAGGTGGCGTCAACGACGACCTTGCTCGCCTTGAGCTTCAGGTAGCCGCCGGTCGCGCCGTTGTACGGCTCTACATACAACTTGCCGCCGTTGACAACGCTCACGTTGTCGAAGCTCTGCTCACCTGACAGTGTCTGCACCCCGCCATTGACCACCAAATCGGCAGCTGTGACAGGAGACACGCAGGAGATTGACAGAAGAAGCGATACTGCTGGAAAAGCGGTCGATCCTTTTCGGGACATCTTGAACCCTCCTTGA
Organism: Geomonas subterranea; assembly: GCF_019063845.1. Lineage (NCBI taxonomy): Bacteria > Pseudomonadati > Thermodesulfobacteriota > Desulfuromonadia > Geobacterales > Geobacteraceae > Geomonas > Geomonas subterranea. Next base: position 1,161,740 of record NZ_CP077683.1, on the reverse strand, counting down.
AGTGGTTTCTGATGACCTTCGAGATGGCACAAGCCTGTGCTGCAAGCTGCGAGAAAGATCGGCAGCGACGATTCGCACCACCCGTCGGCGTCAAGATGACGGCGACTATATTTTAAAACTAGCTAATCTGTCAACTTCAATTTAAATAATCTAATTTTTTTAAACACCCAAAGGGGGGTGTGTGACGATGGCGCCGCGGCAGAGGCTTCGGTGTCATGACGCAGGACGGATTTCAAAACGGGGGAAAGGGGACTGGATGCCAAGAGGGAAGGAAGACTAAGCTTCCTCCCCTCTTATGGTTCAGGTGAGATACGGCGGGACGGCTAACCGAAGCTTGAGAAGGCATCCTGCTCGGCGCTGGTGAACATCCGGTCGAGCTGCAGCATGAGCAGCAACTGCTCGCCGTGTTTGATGACGCCGCAGATGAAGTCCTGGTCCACGCCGCCGGCGGCGATGCTGGGCGGGGGCTGGATCTCGCCGCTGGCAATCCTGATGACCTCGGATACACCGTCGACGATGAACCCCATGAGCTTTCCGTCGATGTCCATGACCATGATCCGGGTGTGCTGGTCATCATCGGTGCTGCACATGCCGAACCTGTTCCTGAGCGAGATGATGGGTATGACCTTGCCGCGCAGGTTTATGATCCCCTCCACGCTTGGAGGGGTGTTCGGGATATGGGTGATCGGGGTCATCCTGATGATCTCGCGCACCTTGAGCACCTCGACGGCATACTCTTCGGCGCCCAGGTTGAAGCTCACCAGCTGGATCAGTTCGCTGCTCGACTCACCCTTTTTAATCGGCAAATTCGCGGTAGACATTTATTCCTCCGGGTTTTCTGGATCTATCTCTCAACTAGCTTCCTGACGTGCGGTCTGCACAAGGTTGCCGCTGTCACATGGTGTATCTCGCGATACTTTGTGGGACGTATCGGCAGCCACGAAAGAATCTTGAGGAGAAGTTGACACCCGGGGCTAGCTCCCGGCGCCCGGATCCACTGCGCGGAGGTGCCATATCCCCTCGTTGTATTCGGAGATGGTCCGGTCCGTGGAGAACTTGCCGCTCCTGGCGCTGTTGACGATGCTCATCCGGGTCCACGCCTCGCGGTCCTGGTAGGTCTCGGCCGCCTTCCTCTGCGCCCTCACGAAGCTGCGGAAGTCGGCGGCGACCATCCAGGGATCGTGCGGGCTCAGGATCGCCTTCACGATGGGGTCGAAGATCCCCTTCTCGAACATGTTGAAATGCCCGCTGGCCAGAAGCTGCATGACCCGCTCCAGGTCGGGGTCGGCGGCCACGATGCCGGCGGGGTTGTAGTTGCGGCGCTCCCGCTCCACCTCCTCGGCAGTGAGGCCGAAGACGAAGAAGTTCTCGTCCCCCACCTCTTCGCGGATCTCGATGTTGGCGCCGTCCAGGGTGCCTATGGTGATGGCGCCGTTCATCATGAATTTCATGTTGCCGGTGCCTGAGGCTTCCTTGCCCGCGGTGGAGATCTGTTCGGAGAGGTCGGTGCCGGGGCAGATCACCTCCATCGCGGTAACGCGGTAGTTGGGGAGGAAGGCGACCTTGAGCCGCCCCCCCACCACCGGGTCGTCGTTCACCACGCGGGCCACGTTGTTGATCAGCTTGATGATCAGCTTGGCCATGTAGTAGCCGGGCGCCGCCTTGCCCCCGATCAGCACGCAGCGGTCGGTCCAGGGCTCGGTGTCGCCGCGTTTGATCCGGTCGTAGAGGTGGATCACGTGCAGGACGTTCAAGAGCTGGCGCTTGTATTCGTGGATCCTTTTCACCTGGACGTCGAAGAGGCTGTCGGGGTTGAAGGTGACGCCGCACTGCTCCTGCACCAGGGCCGCCAGCCGCTCCTTGTTGCCCCTTTTCACGGCGTGCCAATCCTTGCGGAAACCGGGGTCGTCGGCGTAGCGTACCGCCTCGGAGATCCTCGAGAGGTCGGCCACGAAGCCGTCGCCAATCCTGGAGGCGAGCAGACTGGTGAGACCGGGGTTGCAGCGGGCCAGCCACCGGCGCGGCGTGACGCCGTTGGTCTTGTTGTTGAACTTCTCCGGCCACAGTTCGTAGAAATCGCGGAACAGCCCCTGCACCAGGAGTTCCGAGTGCAGGGCGGCCACGCCGTTCACCGAGAAGCTTCCGACGATGGCGAGGTAGGCCATCCGTACCTGCTGCACCTCCCCTTCCTCGATGATGGACATGTTACGCAGACGGTCGCTGTCACCGGGCCAGCGGCTGGCGACCTCGCCCAGGAAGCGGGCGTTGATCTCCAGGATGATCTCCAAAAGGCGCGGCAAAAGCTGCCTGAACAGCGGCACGGACCACTTCTCCAGCGCTTCGGGGAGGAGGGTGTGGTTGGTGTAGGCCATGGTGTGGGTGGTGATCTGCCACGCCTCGTCCCAGCAGAGCCCCTGTTCGTCCATGAGCAGGCGCATCAGTTCCGGGACGGCGCAGCTCGGATGGGTGTCGTTCAACTGGAAGCAGTTGCGCTCGGCGAAGAGTTCGAAGGTCTTGCCCTGGCGCGAGATCCAGCGCTGCAGGACGTCTTGCAGGCTCGCCGAGGCCAGGAAGTACTGCTGCCTGAGCCGGAGGGCCTTGCCGTTTTCGCTGGCGTCGTTGGGGTAGAGCACCATGGTGATGTTTTCCGCCTCGTTCTTCATGGCGACGGACTCGGTGTAGCTCCCGGCGTTGAACTCCTCGAGGTCGAAGACGTCGGTGGCGGCGGCCTTCCAGAGCCTCAGCGTGTTGACGGTCCCGTTGCGGTAGCCCGGAATGGGGAGATCGTAGGGAACGGCGAGCACGTCGTGGGTGTCGAGCCAGCAGTAGCTCACGGTGCCGTCGTCGTTGCGCCTGGTCTCGCAGCGCCCGCCGAAGCGGACCCGCTGGGTGTACTCGGGGCGCTCCATCTCCCACGGGTTGCCGTCGCGCAGCCAGTGGTCCGGCTCCTCGACCTGCCGTCCGTCCTCGATGCGCTGGCGGAACATGCCGTACTCGTAGCGGATGCCGTACCCCATCACCGGGAGCTGCAGCGTCGCGCAGCTGTCCAGGAAGCAGGCGGCGAGACGCCCAAGGCCGCCGTTGCCCAGGCCCGCGTCGATCTCCTGGTCGGCCAGTTCCTCCAGGTGCAGCCCGAGCTGCTGCATCGCCTCCGCGGCCGGCTCGTCGAGCCCGAGGTTGAGCACGGCGTTGCCCAGGGCCCGCCCCATCAGGAACTCCAGGGAAAGGTAGTAGCCGGTCTTGGTATTGGCGTTGATGTAGGCGTAGCGGGTGTTGTTCCAGCGTTCGATCAGGCGCTCGCGGATGGTATAGGCGACGGCCTGGTAGTGGTAGCGGATGTTGCGGCAGTACTTGTCGCGCCCCAGGTGGTGAAAGTAATGATGTACGAAATCCTTGACCAGGCCTTCGGCGTCCATGGGGAGCGCCTCCAGCTCGCTGACGTTCTGAGGGCAAAGGATATTCTTTTCGTTGTCGTGCATAAGCGAGAACTCCTTTCGCGGGGGGTTAGGTTGACGGCGATACATTGTACCTCTTTCGGCAGCATAAACGTTTAGCTGAAGCAGTTCCCTCACCCCAGCCCTCACCCCAGCCCTCACCCCAGCCCTCTCCCTGAGGGAGAGGGGGCGTTGACGATAACCACTCTGCAACAGAGGGGCGCGGACGTGAATCTGCCAGGAACCTCTGCGGCAGAGGGGCTTGGCCGGATGATGTACCCTCTCCCCCTGGGAGAGGGTGGCCGCAGGCCGGGTGAGGGAAGGCGCAGCCTCAGGCCGGCTCGAACAGCTTGGCGGCGGCGCGCATCTGCTCGGGGGTCCCCAGGAGGAGCACGATGTCCCCTTCCTGGAACTCCCATACCGGATCGGGGTTGGCGGCGATGTCGTCTCCCCTCTTGATGGCCACGACGGTGGCTCCGGATTGGGAACGAAGCATCCCCCCGCTGAGTCTCTCGCCCTCCATGGGCGCGTTCCTGCGCACCCTGAAGCTCCCGATCTCGGCGCCGGAGAGGAACCCGGCGATGCCGACGGCATGGCTGTGGCGTTTGCTCACGCTGCGCAGCATGTCGTAACCGTCGCGCCTGACCTCGGCGATGCAATCTTCTATCACGTCTTGCGGGATCAGGAACCGCTTCAGCACGCGGAACAGGATCTCCACCGAGGTCTCGAATTCCTCCGGGATCACCTCGTTCACGCCGAGCCGGAACAGGGGCTCCATCTCCAGCAGGTAGCGGGTGCGCACGATGACGTGAATGGAAGGGTTCATGGACCTGGCCTGCGCGGCGATGCGGCGGCTGGCCGCGGCGTCGGAGATGGCGACCACCACGATGCGGGCGTCGAGGATTCCGGCGTGCTCCAGGATCTCCGGCTTGGAGGCGTCGCCGAAGATGATCTCCTCCCCTTCCCTTCTCAGGCTGCGCACGGTGAAGGGGTTGGTCTCGACGATGACGCGCGGGATCTCCAGGTTCTTCAGGGTGCGCGCCAGGTTTTTGCCGTTGACGCCGTAGCCGACGATGATGACGTGGTCCCGGTAGCCGACCTTCCCGCCGTTTTGCGCCAGGCTGCTCCGGCCGCGGGTCCATGAGTGCGGCAGGGTGGCGGTCATGAAGTCGGATACCGGCCCCGCCAGCTTCATGCACAGCGGGGTGAGCGCCATGGTGGCGATGGAGGCACCCAGGAAAAGCTGGTAGGTTTCCGGGGTGAGCAGGCCGTACTTCAGGCCGCTGCTGGACAAAACGAAGGAGAATTCACCGATCTGGGCCAGGGAAAGTCCGGCTATGAGGGCGATGCGCATGGGGAGCCCGAGGGCGATCCCTACCGCGGAGGTGAGCAGCGCCTTCCCCACGATGATGGAAAGCACCAGGCCGAGCAAAAGGAGCGGGAACTTGAAGAGGATGGCAGGCTTCAGCAGCATCCCGACCGAGATGAAAAAGAGGCTCATGAAGGCCTCGCGGAAGGGCATGATGTCGCTGAGCGCCTGGTGGCTGTACTCCGACTCCGAGATGGCGAGCCCGGCGATGAAGGCCCCCAGCGCGAGCGAGAGCCCCACCTGCGCCGTGACCCACGCGGTTCCCATGCCGACGAAGATGATGGAGAGGACGAAGAGCTCGCGGCTCCTGGTCTTCACCACCTGCTCGAAGAGCCAGGGGACCGCGAAACGGGCGCCGTAGTGGGCACCGACGATGACGGCCACCGCCTTGGCCGAGACCACGGCGATGTCGGCGAGTCCCTTGCCGCCGCCGGCGAGGAAGGGGGTGAAGAGCATCAGGGGGACGATGCAGAGATCCTGGAAGATCAGTATGCCGAGTGCGGCTTTCCCCTGGGGGGTGTCCATTTCGCCCGCGTCCATCATCAGCTTCATCAGGATGGCGGTGGACGAGAGCGCCACCAGGAAGCCGAAGAAGACGGCCTGGGGGAACGGGAACCCTCCCATGGAGCCCAAAACGGCAACCACGGCGATGGTGAGGACTAGCTGCAACCCGCCCCCCAGGAGGACCATGTGGCGGATGCGCATCAGCTCCTTCAAGGACAACTCGATGCCGATGGTGAACAAAAGGAGCACCACGCCGTACTCGGCCATCTGCTCGACCTGGTGGGTGTTCCTGATGAAGCCCAGGGCATAGGGGCCGGCCAGAAATCCGGTGATGAGGAAGCCGATGATGGAGGGAAGCTTGAACCTGCGCAGCACTACCACGGTAAAAAGGGCTAGGCCGAAGAGAACGACGATGTCGCGCAGAGCGTGAAAATCCATGAAACCTCGCTTTTATATGCACGCGGCGCCACGGCGCCGCGCTTGCCACTTGGTCAGCTCAAGGACCGGGACGATCGATCCCGAAGCCAGGATGATGAAGCCCCAATCGAGGGGTGTCAAGGAAAAGGTCCCGAAGGGGCGGTGCAGTACCGGCAGGTAGACCACCACCAGCAGCAGGCAGATCTCCCAGAGGATGGCGCGGTTCAGCCACCGGTTGGCGAAGGGGCGCCTGAAGGCGGAATCGCGGTCCGAGCGGAAATTGTACGCGTTGAAAAACTGGATCAGCACCAGCGACACGAAGGTCACCGTCATGGCCTCCGCATCGGAACGCCCGGACGCGCGGGCCCATGCGAAAAGCGCAAGGTTCACCAGCGCGGACCAGCCCCCGCCCACCAGGATCAGCGTCACGACGAAGCGATCGAAGATGCCGCGCGAGGGGTCCCTGGGGGGACGGCGCATGAGGCCGGGGTCAGCCGGATCGACCGCGAGCGCCAGGGCGGGGAGACCGTCGGTGGCCAGGTTCACGTACAGGATCTGCACCGCACCCAGGGGGAGCGGCAGACCGGCCAGCATGGCACCCATCATGAGGCCGATCTCGCCGATGTTCGAAGACAGGAGGTACATCAGGAACTTCTTGATGTTGTCGAAGATCGCGCGCCCCTCCTCCACCGCGGCCACGATGGAGGCGAAGTTGTCGTCGGTCAGGATCATGGCGGCGGCCTCCTTGCTGACCGCGGTGCCGGTGATGCCCATGGCGATGCCGATGTCCGCTTTCTTGAGCGCAGGGGCATCGTTGACCCCGTCGCCGGTCATGGCGACCACCTCCCCGTTCTTTTGCAGGGCGGCGACGACCCGGAGCTTGTGTGCCGGGGAAACCCGCGCGTAGACCCGGATATCGGCGACCTCACGCTCCAGGGCGGGATCATCCATCGCCTCCAGTTCGGCGCCGGTGACGACACGCCCCTCTCCCAGAAGTCCGAGTTCGCGCGCCACCGCGGCGGCGGTGACCGGATGGTCCCCGGTGATCATGACCGGCCGGATCCCCGCCTCCCGGCAGATGCCGATGGCGGCGCGGGCCTCGGGACGGGGCGGATCGATCATCCCCACCAGGCCGAGCAGGGTCATCCCGGTCTCGGCCCCGGCGCGGTCGGTTCCCCGCTTGCGCGCGACGGCAAGCACGCGCAGGGCCCCGGCTGCCATCTCGCGCGCGACCTCCGAGATGCGCGCTTTAGAGGCCTCGTCGAGCGGGCGCTCCCCCTCCCCGGTCAGTTCTGCGGCACACGCGGAGAGGATCACCTCGGGCGCCCCCTTGGCGCAGGCGACCAGGACCGGGCCTTCGCCGTGCAGCGTCGTCATGCGCTTGCGCTCCGAGCTGAAGGGGATCTCGTCCCGACGCGGACAGCGGGCGGCGAGCTCAGCCTGGGACAGACCGGCCTTGGCTGCGGCAACCACGAGGGCCGCCTCGGTGGGGTCCCCCTGCGCCGACCAGCGCCCGGAGGGCTCATCCCACACCACCCTGGCGTCGCAGGCCAGGACTCCCACGCGTAGCAGTTCGGCGAGTGCGGCGGAGGGGGGGACCACGTTCCCCTGTAAATAAAATTCGCCTTCAGGGGCGTAGCCTGCGCCGGATACGTCGTACCATGCGCCGGCGCAGTAGAGGCTGCGCACGGTCATCTCGTCCCGGGTGAGCGTCCCGGTCTTGTCCGAGCAGATCACGGTGGTGCTCCCCAGGGTTTCCACGGCGGCCAGGCGCCGCATCAGGGCGTGGCGCTTGACCATGCGCTGCACCCCCAGGGCGAGGGAGATGGTGACCACGGCGGGGAGCGCCTCGGGTACCGCGGCAACCCCCAGCGCGATGCCGAAGAGGAGCATGCCGACGAACGGTTCGCCGCGCAGCAGCCCGCCGGCGACGATGACGGCGACCGCGATGAGGGCGGCGCGGGCCAGGAGATTTCCCACCCGGTCCAGATTTTCCTGCAGCGGCGTCCTCCCGGTCTCGATGCCGGAGATCATCCGGGCGATGCTGCCAAACTCGGTCTGCATGGCGGTGGCGACCACGACCCCCGCACCGCGGCCGTAGCTCACCACCGTGCCGGCGTAGGCCATGTTGCTGCGCTCGGCGAGCGGGGTTTCCGGGGAGAACACGGCTCCTCCCCCCTTGTCGACGGGAAGCGACTCGCCGGTCAGCGCCGCCTCGTCGAGCTGCAGGTTGAACGCCTCGGTGAGCCTGACGTCGGCGGCGACCCGGTCGCCGGGGCGCAAAAGGAGCAGGTCGCCGGGCACGAGGTCCCGGGCCGGCACCGTCGCCTCGTCCCCCCCCCGCAGTACGGCGGCATCCGGCGCCGCCATGCGGCGCAGCGCCTCCAGGGCGCGTTCCGCCCGGTACTCCTGAACGAACCCGAGCAGCGCCGCGAAAATGACGATGACGGCGATGGTGAGCGCCTCGACGGCGTGCCCCAGGAATGCCGAGAGGAGTGACGCGATGAACAGGATGACGATGAGGACGTTTTTGAACTGCCGGAAAAAGACGGGCCAGGGCGAGAGCGGCTTTGCGGCAGTCAGTTCGTTGGGGCCGAAGCGGGCGAGCCGCCGCGCCGCCTCGGCATGGTCGAGCCCCCCCGCGCCGGTTTCCAAGCGGTCGCAGACCTCTCCCGGCTCGAGGCTGTGCCAGGGGACCTGAAGCTGCGCTGGATGGTCAGGGGGGGTGCGCTGGCCGTTCCCCGATGCGATCACGGCTCTCCTCCCGAAAAGGCCTGCGGCGGCGGACTACCTGATGCCCGGACGGATCACCTGTCCGGGGCTGACGAAGGAAATCCCCTGTCCGGAAGTGGCGCCTATCATGACCGATTCGATGATGGGTGCGTTGATGGTGCGGTCGGACTGCCACTTCACGATGAAATTGGCGCCGAAACCGCCAGCCACGTCCTTCTCCTCGATGTGGACGTAGGTACTGGCCATCGGCGCGATGGAGAGCGGCTTGTCCTGGTAGCGGCGCAGGAGCTTCCCGCTTGTGTCGTAGTAGTCGATGGAGGTGATGCGCAGCCAGGAGTCCATGTCGGTGTTCCTAATGCTGAGAGTCGCGGCCAGTTGATACGGCAGACTGCGCGGCCCGCTGAAAACATTCGAGTAGACGGGGACGTACACCGTCTGTCCCTTGGAAAGGTGGATCTGATCGGAGGCCGACCAGCCGGAAGCGGGCACGGCGACCAGGAAAAGCAGCAACAATGACACGGTAAGGCGCATGGGATCCTCCATCTCTCTCACCCGGCACGGGCGACCGGAGCGGTATTCAGGCGTGGGTGACGGCTAGCGGTTCAGAAACGGCACCAGGCCGCGCAACAGATCCATGACGAAGTTCACCCCGGCCAAGGCGCCCAGCGCCCCGGCCACCCCGCACGCAGCAGAGACGAGACCGTTACGCATCTTCCAGGCAACGGGGATGAGGATGAATGCCATAAGCAGATAAAGGAACAGGGTGAGCAGGTGCGCGGAAAGGCGCAGGTTCGCCGCGACACTGAAGCTGTCCACCAATGTCAGGATGACGGCACTGGCAGATGCCCATAGCAGCATTCCGCGCCCGTCCGCCTTGAGTGCGGAACGGAAAACCACGATCCACACGACCGCCTTACAGAGAATAGCAAAAAAAATCATGAAAGCTCCCGGCTGTTGTTATTTTTGTAGCAATGACTTCTTCGCGGTCCGGATGACAATAACATAATTCATTCTGGATATGGTTATCGAGAGGATAAAATGGTATTATCTAGACCTTTGCGGCCGAACGGGATACTGAGACAGTGCCACAGTAGCATCGAACAGCAACCACAGTTGCTGATCCAGAGTTTACCGCGGCGCTCCTCCCCACCGCCTCCTCCCGTCAAGAGACGGGGAAGTGTAGCGCAGTGCGGGGACTGGCGCAAGATCCGCGCCTGAACAGGTTTTCCCTTGACAACCAAGCCTCCGGCGAAAGATAGTGATCCGGTGTTTACAGAATCCGGGGCGGCCCACGTGCGCGCCGCTGCGCGCGGTCAGGCGCAGCCTCCCCAAGACGACAGGTGACAGAGAATTATGTATAACGGCAAGGTGATCATTTGCGACGACGAGGTCGAGATCCTCAGGTACCTGAGCAAGATTCTATCGGCCAAGGGGCTGGAGCTCGAGGTATTCAGCTCCGGCACCTCCCTGATGAACTGCCTGGAGAACCGGGGACTTGACGACGGCGACCTGATGCTCCTCGACGTGAAGATGCCCGACCTGGACGGTCTGGAAATACTGCAGCGCGTGAAGAGGATGAAGCTGGACGTTCCGGTGGTCATGATGACCGCCTACGCCTCCATAAACTCCGCCATCGAGGCGATGAAACTGGGCGCCTACGATTACGTCACCAAGCCCTTCCCCAAGGAAAAGATCTTCGGCATCCTGGAAAAGGTCCTGGAGCGCAAGGAACTTCTCAAGGAGAACATCGCGCTCAAGGACGAGTTGGGGATCCCGTCCGCAACGACCCCGCTCATCTTCTCCTCCGAAACCTTCAGGCGCGTTCACGACATGGCCATGCTGGTGGCCCAGAGCGAGTCCAACGTGGTGATCCTCGGGGAATCGGGCACCGGGAAGGAGCTGGTCGCGAGCCTGATCCACAACAACAGCCCGAGGGCCAAGGAGCGCTTCCTCACCATCAACTGCGCCGCCCTTTCCGACACCCTTTTGGAAAGCCAGCTCTTCGGGCACGTCAAGGGCGCCTTCACCGGGGCCATCACCGCGCAGAAGGGGCTCCTGGAGGCCGCCAACCACGGCACGCTGTTTCTGGACGAGGTGGGCGACATGAGCCCCGCCATCCAGGCGAAACTTCTGCGCGTGCTGCAGGAGGGGGACTTCATCCCCGTTGGCGACACCAAGGCGAAGAGCGTGGACATCCGCTTCCTGGCGGCGACCAACAAGGATCTCGAGGAGGAGGTGCGCCAAAAGCGCTTCCGCGAGGACCTCTTCTTCCGGCTGAACGTGATCTCGCTGCACCTTCCCCCCCTGCGGGACCGCGGCGATGACATCGAGCTTTTGGCACGGCACTTCCTGGCCAAGTACGCCTCCCGCATGAAGCGGGACATCAGCGACTTCACCCGCGAGGCCATGCAGCTTCTGAAGTCCTACAACTGGCCCGGCAACATCCGCGAGCTTGAGAACGCCATCGAACGCGCGGCCATCCTCACCCGCGGCAGCACCATCACCGCCGAGACCCTGCCGGTCTGGCGCACCCCCCCCCAGCTCCCGGAAGCGAAACAGGACGGCGGCAAGCGCCTGGTCTCGCTGGAGACCGTGGAGCGGGAGCATATCCTGCACGTGCTGAAGGCCTCCGGCAACAACAAGAGCCGCGCCGCGAAGATCCTCGAGATCGCCAGGCGCACCCTGGACCGCAAGATCGAGGAGTACGGGCTGGAAGACGAGGGAGCGCGCTGATGTTAAGGCGTTTCCCGATCCGGGCCAAGCTCACCGTCGGCTCCGTCGCCCCCCTCTTCGTCGCCTTCTTCATCTGCTCCCTGGCCGGCCTCTACATCATCAACGACAAGATCGCAAGCCAGGCCCAGGAGAAGGTCCGCACCGACCTCAACTCCGCACGCGAGGTGTACCGAAACGAGTTGGAGCGGATCCGCGAGCTGATGGACCTGACGGCGACCAATCCCTACAACTCCAACTCCATCGTGGCCGGCGAGAAGAACATCCAGTTGCTCTTGCGCAGCCGGATGGAGAACAAGCATCTCGACATACTCACCGCCGTCGACGCTTCCGGCAAGGTGCTCTACCGCGCCCACAGTCCGCAGCTCAAGGGGGACCGCCAGTCCTCCTACTTCGTGCAACAGGCGCTCAAAGGAATCGCCGTCGCCGGGACCACGGTACTCACCCCGGAAGAGCTCGGCAAGGAAGGGATCTCCCTCACCAACCGCGCCACCATCCCGCTCGTGTCCACCCCGCACGCACGCCCGCGCGCCGACAAGACCGAGCGCTCCGGGATGATCATGGTTTCGGCCTTCCCGCTCAAGAACAACTCCGGCACCGTGATCGGCGCGCTCTACGGGGGGATTCTCCTCAACAACAACAACGCCCTGGTGGACAAGATCAAGGAGATCGTCTACGAGGGGGTCCAGTTCAAGGGAACCGACGTGGGGAGTGCCACCATCTTCCTCGGCGACACCCGCATAGCGACCAACGTGCGCACCACCGACGGCGCCAGGGCGATCGGGACCAGGGTCTCGGAGCAGGTCTACAAGCAGGTGATCCAGGACAAGAAGAAGTGGATCGGCCGCGCCTTCGTGGTCAACGACTGGTACTTCACCGCCTACGAACCGATCATCGACCTGCAGGGGAAGGCGATCGGCTCGCTCTACGTGGGGATGCTGGAAAAGCCGTACACCCACATGCAAAAAAGCGTCAACTCCATCCTGTACCTGGTGCTCTTCGTCACCTCGCTGATCGGTATCGCCGTATCCGGCTTCATCGGCACCCTGCTGGCGCGCCCGATCAAGGAGCTGGAGAAACTGGCGCACCGGGTTGCGCGCGGCGAGCGCGATCTGCAGATCGAGGTGGAGTCGACCGACGAGGTCGGAGACCTCGCCGAGGCGTTCAACCTGATGACCCGGGCGCTCGGGCGCCAGGAGGCGGAGATAGGTCTTTTGCACCGCGCCCTGGAGCTGAAGATCGAGGAGCGCACCGCGCAGCTCTCCGACAAGACCAAGCTCCTCGCCCAGACCCAGGCGGACTTGGCCCGCGCCGAGAAACTGGCAGACCTCGGCATCGTCGCGGCAGGCGTGGCGCACGAGATCAACACGCCGCTGGCCATCATCCGCGGCAACACCGAGGTTCTGGAGATGTGCCTCCCCAACGAACACCCAAACCGCGAAGAGGTCGATATCATCAGCCAGCAGACCGAGCGCATGGCGAAGATCGTGGGCAACCTCCTGACCTTCGCGCGCCAGAAATCCTTGAACCACCGGCAGTTCATGGTGCACGAGGTGCTGGACGACATCGTTGCGCAGATCAGGCACCAGGTCCCCATGGACGCGGTGTCGGTGAAATGGGAGTACGACCTGAACCTGGGGCCGGTCACCGGCGACACCGACCAGTTGCGACAGGTGTTCAGCAACATCATTTTGAACGCGGTGCAGGCCATGCTCCCGGACGGGGGCACCCTGCGGCTCACCACCCGCCGGCACGGCCCGGGCAACGGCTGCATCGTGGAGATCCGCGACACCGGCAAGGGTATATCTCCCGAGCACCTCGAGAAGATCTTCACCCCCTTTTTCACCACCAAGGACACCGGCACCGGCCTTGGCCTCTCGGTTTCCTACGGCATCGTGAAGGACCACGGCGGGGACATCAGGGTGTCGAGCACCCCGGGGACGGGAACCTGCTTCGAGATAGAACTGCCGGGGGTGGACCTTCTCGCCCCCGCGGTGACTGATTGACGGAGCACACAAGCTACGACGTAGGTCCGCCTCACGACCACACAATAAAAAAAAGGAGCACGACAATGAACATCGAGTGGACCAGCGATCTGGCCATCGGCGTCAACGAGATCGACGACCAGCACAAGGAAATCTTCAGGAGGTTCGATCGCCTGCTGAGTGCCTGCAACGAGGGGAAAGGGAACGAGGAAGTCCTGAAGCTGCTGCTCTTTCTCGAGGAGTACGTGAAGGAGCACTTCGCCGCAGAGGAGGAGTTGCAAAAGCGCAGCAACTATCCCGACTACCCCGCGCACAAGTCACAGCACGTCAGCTTCATGGCCAACGTGGACAAGCTGACCCGTTCCTTTCGCGACGAAGGGGCGACCCTCCCCCTGGTGATCCAGACCAACAGGACCCTCGCCGACTGGCTCATCCAGCACATCAAGAGGGTGGATACCGCCTTCGCCCGCTACCTGCGCGAGCAGTAAGGCATTTTTCACCTCAAGAAAGGATGCTGCGAAGGGGTCATCCCCGCACTCCACCGGCATTAACGAAAAGGTCCCCCTCGCGCGGCGAGGAGGACCTTTTTCATTTTGCTCTCCTGGGTTGAACTTATCGCCCTGGCGTCCGCATTCCCTCAACCTCACGAGGGGAAGGGAACCAGGAACGAGACACGCAGAGGTAGGGTTAAGACGGTTTCTTCGCGTCGGCTGCGCCTTCGCCCTTGCGGGCGCCATCCTTTCCCTGCCTGAAGGACTTCCTGTGCCGGGATCGGCCGCGGGGACGATCCCCTGCCGCGGGCTTCGCCTGCTGCTGGGCCGCACCCTTCTCCTTTTCCCTCTGCGGCTGGTTCTTTTGCTGCTCCTTTTGCTGCGGCTCGGGACGGTTGGGCGACTTGAGCCGGGCGATCAGTTCGCGCGCCCACTCGGCATCGCCGTCACAGCATTCCTTCGCCACGTACTGCAGGTCCTCTGGCGTGGTCTTGCTCGTCTTGATCTTGAACAGCCGCTCGATCAGTTCGCGGGACCAGTAGTACTCCCGGATGTATTTCTTGCCGTCAATCTCGTCGTAACTGTAGTCGGTGCAGGGAACCACGCTCTTCAGCCACTGCGGAGTGACCTTGAGCCGCGCCGCGGCCGCCTCCTTCTCGTGGTGATCGTGATCCTGGCTTTTGCGCACTATGTTGCCTGCGCCTCCCTTTTCCTCGACCACCGGGGCAACCTCGGCCTGATTGGCCAGATGCTCGAGGTACCGGGCCAGGTCCTCCAGGCCGGGGACGCTCAGGCGCGAAACGAGAGCGTCGGCACGGTAGACGACGCCGGGACGGTCGACGCGGAAGTCCACGGTCGCCTCGCTATCCCCTTCCTGGATGCCGACGCTCACTTCGAGGTCGAAGGCACCGCTGGCGAGTTGCTCGGCGAGATCACCTTCGACGGCGTCGAGTATGATACCGGTCAGGCACTCCTTGAGAGCGCCCTCTTCCACCCTGAAATAGGCGTGACCGTGGAGCCTGGCAAGCCGGTCGGAAATCTTTTGAAGATGTTCAGAGGTCATAAAATGGCACCTACCGTTAGTTGTATTTCACGTGGCCATACTCAGAGGTTGCGGCCGCCGCTTGGCAATTGACTACCCTAGCACAAGCAGGGGCAAATCGCATACATCAAATTGGCACGAAGGGGGTGACGGCGGCCGGGTGCGCCCCTTCCGCCAGCTAAAGGATGCGGGCCGGCAACGCCCGCGACGCAGCCGTCGTGGCCAAAAAAATGGGAGCCAAGGCAGGCTCCCATCACAACAAGTACAGTAATTGAATTATCAGATCACATTCGGGGCCGTAACGGCCATAACATCAAAAACTTCCCGGTCTCCATCAAGCAAAAACAACAGGTAACATTTAAAGGAACATTGCATTCACCACATCACATCAAAGCATCACACTACATCGCATAGCAGGCATTCAAACGGATACAGAGCATTGCATCACAAACCATGGGTACATCACTTAAAACCCGGGTGTCAGGCCGCCAGTGCCTGGTACAGCTGTGCGGGCAAAAACGGTTTCCGCAAGAAGGTGCTTCCTTCACTGCGCAGCTCCTGGGGAGGAGTCTCGAATTTGGAGAGCCCCCCGCTGCAAAAGACGATCCGCGCGCTCCCCCCCATGTCGCGGATCTCGCGTGCCGCCTCCACGCCGGTCATCAGCGGCATGTCGATGTCCATAATGGTGACATCGGGGCGATGCTCGCGGTACTTTTCCACCGCCTCGATGCCGTTGGTGGCCTCGGCGACGATGGTGTGTCCTTCCCTCTCCACCATGAAACGGAGCATCTGCCTGATGTCTTCAACATCATCAACTATGAGGACCCTTCTCTTCATTTCACACCCCAATACAATGAATCCAGTGGTGCCTCTGTCCCGCCGGCATTTGACGATTTATCTGCCGAAAACGTGCCCACATTGTGCAAACTTCGCACATCTCGGGGGCAGAACCTCATTTATTAGAAACCACGAAACGCACTCCCCCCGCCAACTTCGGGAAATCTTTGCCCATTTCCGTGCGCCTTTTCCCAAATTTTAATCCTGGGCCGGGAAGCGGAAACGGGCGCGCCTGCGTAATGACGGAGCCTGCGCTGCTACTGGCCCGGCCTTTACGCCGAATCCAGCGCAATGCCGCGCGAAATGGCGTAGGACATCGGGTGAAATCCCCCAAGCGGCAGCGCACCACGCGACTCTTGCTTTTGCGGACGATGTGATTAGAATTTGCTAAGCCAAATTTCAGAGGCACTACCTGCCGACGCACGGTGTTGAACCAACCTGGCAAACAACGGGACAACTCAAAGGAGGACGGATCATGGAAAGGATATTGCTCACCAACGACAGCTGGAAAGGGACCGTACTGAGAGTGGGGCTGGGCCTCGTGATGTTTCTTCACGGCGCCCAAAATCTGCTAGGATGGTTTGGAGGGCTGGGATTTGAGCACGCGATGTCTGTGATGACGACGCAGCTTATGGTGCCTAAGATGTTCGCCGTCCTGATCATCATGACCCAGTTTTTCGGAGGGATCGCATTGTTGATCGGAGCGTATGTAAGAATCGCAGCTTCTGCCGTCATAGTCGTCATGCTGGCGTCCTTGGGTGTCCTGGACTACGGCAACGGCTTTTTGACCACCTGGAGCGGCAAGCAACTCTCGCCGGGTGTGGAGTTTCAGCTTCTGGCGATTACGGTGGCGATAAACCTCATCATCTGGGGCGCAGGCCGCTGGTCCATCGACCGCGCCCTGGAAAGCCCGCGCAGCAGGATCAGCCGCGAACGCGCGGCAAGAGAGGCGGAACTGACCGTACAGCCCCCCTCCAACCTGTGAGGCGCACCTGAGACAAGGAGGATATGACCATGGTGAAATTCTACGATGCCAAGAGCGAGGCCGAACTGGCCCGCGTCGAGGCTGTGCTTAAGCAGGGCGGGATCGAGTATTTCGTGACCGGTCTCACGCGGGATGATGTAACCGGAGAAATCGAGGTGGCGGAGGAAGATCTGCCAAGGGCAGAGGAACTGCTCCTCAAAACGAAGTGACGATCCAATGCGTCCGCACCCTACCCCAGCGGACGGTCCGAATGAGCATCAGCTGTAAACGCCATCACGCCTTCCACCCTGATCTCGAGCCTCCATTGCACCTGCGGTAATCCGGCAGGCTCGAGCTCAGGGATATATCCGTTCAGCAAGGCCGTGTCCGTCGACTTCTCCACCTTCCCCACGAACTGATAGCCGTTTCCCGCTTCATCGGCGATCACGACCGAGACGTGGGGGTTGTCCTGCAGGTTCTTCATGGTGGTGGGGCAGAACCAGGACTCGAACACCAGCCGGTTCGGCTCGAACAGCGCGACGCCCCTCCCCGCCGCGAGGTGCGGGTGACCACCGGTATCACAGGTGGCAACGAAGGCATGCCCCGCCCGCTCTGCCAAATCCCTTATCTTTTCACTGATCATGTTGACATACCTCCTCTTGCCGATGCGGATAAGCCGACGATGCCAGCGCATCCTGATCGGCCACCTGCGTGAAGGATGCCGGTTCCTGCAGGCGGATGCGCCGCAGCCTGCAGCAAGAGGCGCTTGTGGGACCGCCGCTTTAGTCAGCCTGACCCTGGATCTCATCCTCGTTTCTCCTTGGGATGAATCTTTCTGCCAGCCCCCCTTGATTTAACCGTCCGTCAGCACTACGTTCTTGTAGCACCGGGTGATAAATAGTCAAGGAAGGGGTCTGGCCGCTGTGCGGCCCGGCTGCAGGTGAAGTTTGGATGGAGCGACAAGACGAAAGAACCTGCAGCTGCGGCTCTCCTTTGTTGGTGACTGAGCGTGAAGGATCTGACATACTGCCCGGCATGACCGGGGATGAGGACCACAGCGTAGAGCCGCGGGACGATTGGCGCATCGTTCCGGTCTGGCGGGTCGAGGAGCGGGGACGCAAGCTTTCCCTGCGCCAGGCACGCCTGTGGGCGCTGGTGCTGGAGTCACGCTACATCGAGTCCCGCCTGGAGCCGGGACCGCGCGGATGGCAGATCTGGGTCGCCCCGGAGAACTACGAGGCAGCCTGCCGGGAGCTGAACCTCTACGTGGAGGAGAACCGCAACTGGCCACCGTTCCTGCCGACGGTGCACCCGATGAAGGAGAACACCCTCCCTACCCTTTCCATCCTGATCCTGCTGGCCACCTTTCACAACCTGACCAGCCTGGACCTGAAGGTCCTGGGGCACTACCCTGTCGACTGGATCGACATCGGCAACGCCCATGCCGGCCTCATCCTCAAGGGGGAATGGTGGCGCCTGGTGACGGCCCTTACCCTGCACGCCGACGCACTGCACCTGGTCAGCAACCTCGCCATCGGCGGGGTCTTCATCGTCTACCTCTGCCGCGACCTGGGCTCCGGGCTCGCCTGGACCCTGCTCCTCGCCTCCGGCGTCTGCGGCAATCTGGCCAACGCCTACATCCAGCTCCCCAGTCACACTTCGGTCGGGGCCTCGACGGCGGTGTTCGGCGCGGTGGGGATCCTGGGGGCGGTCACCATGACGCGCTACCGGCACCACCTGCGCAGGCGCTGGCCGCTTCCCATCGCGGCGGCGTTGTCGCTGCTGGTGCTTTTGGGCACCGAAGGGGAAAGGACCGACCTGGGTGCGCACCTCTTCGGCTTCTTGTTCGGTTGCCTGTTCGGATTCGTCGCTGAACTGCTGGTGGGGTATGTGGGCAGGCCGGGACGTCTTGCCAACGCCCTGCTCGCGCTGGCCAGCGCCTCTGTGGTCGTTTACGCCTGGTGGCTCGCTATCGCCCAGTCAGGCTGAGTACCCGTCGGGGTCACGCCCATGGCACGTGAACAGGGGCGGATTGTTCGTACATCGGGAGCGGGGTTTGCTGTCGCTGCCGGTTGACGCCGCCCTGTCAGTCTCACTCGCTGCCGAGGATTCACTCAGAGAAAAGGAAGCGGCTTCCCGGTGCGATATGCCAGAGCATGACAGACCGCGATCAGCACTCCGTTCTGGTCATGCACCTTTATGTCATAGGTGGCCGTTTTTTTGGTGCTGTTCACCTCCCGCGCCTCCGCCCTGAGCACCGCTCCGGCCTCAGGACTCGCCACGAAATTCACCGCCACGTTGAGGGCAACGGTGACGCTGCCGACGGTCTGGCAGACGGTTTCAAAGGCCTCGTCGATGAGGGAGAAGATCGCGCCGCCGTGGGCGCGCCCGAACATGTTGTTCATCACCCCTGCCTCGTAAGCCATTTCGACGGCGGAAAAACCATCATCGAGCTGCACCAGCTCCATCTTCAACGCCTTCGCGAAGGGTTCCTGCTCAACCTGCCGGAAGATCGCCTCTTTCAGTTTCTCGTCCACGATGGACACCTCCCCTACCTTCGTTTCAGGCCGGACCTGTTGGCGCAACCTAACACACGGGGAGTCGGCTGCAAAGACAAATGACACCTCTTGCTGGAACAGGCTCACCTTTCGGCAGCACGTCCGAAGCTCCTCCCCGGCCGCCTTGACACGCCCGCATACCACCTTATACTGTGAATTTGTTTTAATTTTAAGCGACAAGCTGGCAGTTCAAGGGAGGCAACCAATGCGCACGAACTGGAACCTCAGGGTGAAGCTCCTCGTCGGCTTTGGCATCACTAGCGCGGTGTCGCTAATTCTTGCAATGACCGCTTTTTATGGCATGTCCACTGTGGACAGGAGCGCACGAAGCCTAGCTGACAGGCAGATCGGGCAGATGAGGACCATCGCCGAGATCAGTTCCGCGAACGCGGGCGCCCGCCAGCGCCTTGCCGAGGCTATGGCCACCGGAGGTCTCGCGGCAGCCCGTGTGGAACTGAACGCCGGAGCGGCCTCTGAAAAAGCCGTGACGGACCAGATTGGAAAGCTGACAGCGACGCTGGCGACCGACAAGGAAAAGGCCCTGTACCAGGCCCTTACCGCGAAGCTTGCCGCCGGCCAGTCCGCACGCGGCAGGGCCTTGCGGCTTGCGAGCCAGGGGGACAAGGAACAGGCCCTCCAGGCGCTTCGGGAGGTGCAGGCGAGACGCGGGGAGATCCAGGAGGCGCTCACACAGCTATCCGCCGCGTTCGCGGGGCAGGCATCAGCGGGCGCGCAGGCTCCAGGGACCGCGCGTAGTGCAAAAATGGCCATCATTGTCCTGCTGCTCGCCTCGCTGGGGAGCGCGTTCGCCGCAGCGTTCTGGCTAGACGGCTGCGTCACCCGCCCCATGCAACTGGCCGTAGCCACCGCCGGGCGGATCGCGCAGCGGGACCTGACCGCCAAGGTCACGGGTGAGGACTCAGCGGAAACCGGGCGGCTCATGACCGCGATCGGCAGCATGCTGCAGCATCTGCGGGATGTAGTGACGCGAACCAGTGACATCGCCAGCGGCATCGCCGCCTCCTCGAGCCTGCTGCAGCGCAGTTCAGAGCAGATGGCCAGCGGCGCTGAGCAGGTCGCATGCCAGGCCCAGACGGTAGCCACAGCAAGCGAGCAGATGTCCGCGACCTCCAACGAGATCGCCCTCAACTGTCACGAAGCGGCGAGAAACTCCAAGCAGGCCAGCAGCGCCGCGGAAACAGGGGCTCAGGTGGTGGCACAGACGGTCGAGGTAATGAACCGGATCGCCGACCGGGTCAACGCGACCTCCCGCACCGTGGAAAGCCTCGGTGAGCGTTCGGACCAGATCGGCGCCATCGTGGGCACCATCGAGGACATCGCGGACCAGACCAACCTCCTGGCGCTCAACGCGGCCATTGAGGCGGCCCGGGCCGGGGAGCAGGGGCGCGGCTTCGCGGTGGTTGCCGACGAGGTCCGCGCACTGGCTGAGCGCACGACGAAGGCGACGCGGGAAATCGGCGAGATGATCAAGGCGATTCAAGGGGAAACGAAGGGGGCGGTACTGGCGATGGAGGAAGGGGTGCGCGAGGTGCAGCAGGGGACTCAGGAAGCAGCCAAGTCGGGCGCCGCGCTGCAGGAGATACTGGATCAGATCAACGCGGTCAGCATGCAGGTGAACCAGATCGCGACGGCGGCGGAGGAGCAGACCGCCACCATCAGCGAGATCACCGGCAACATCACCAGGATCTCCGAGGTCGTGCAGCTCACCGTCCAGGGGTCCCATGATTCGTCCATGGCAGCGGCGGAACTGGCCAGCCTGTCGGACGATCTGGGCACGCTGGTGACCCAGTTCAAGGTGGCATAGGTGGAAACAGGAGGCTGCGGCCGCCCCCCGTGGGCAACCGCAGTCCCGACTATTTTACGTGCAGTTACCGCTTCATCAGCCCGAGCTTCGACAGCACGTTAAAGAGCCCTTCCTTGGAAACCGGCTTCACCAGGTAGGCCGCCGACTGCGCGTTGCAGAAGGACTCCATGGCGTCGTTGGACGAGTTCAGCGCGGTCAACATGACGATATTCACGCGCTTGGCAGGCTTCTGCTCCTTCTCGATGTGCCTGATCGCCTTGGCCGCATCGTGACCGCTCATTCCCGGCATCATGATGTCCATGATCACCAGGTCGAAGGGCTCGTCGGTTGCCAGCGCCGCGTTATATTTTTCGAGAGCCTCCATGCCGCTACTGGCCTGGTGACAGTCCGCGGTCGCGCTCAGCAAAGTGGCGACAAAGTCACGGCAAAAAGCCTCGTCATCTACTATCAAGCACTTCATAGCTCTCCCCCAGTTTTTGGTGTGGTGTTCATGCCGTCAGGCACTTCCCTTCGGGAGCGTCCAGTCCTGTGGCACTTTTTCCTATCGGCTCATGGAAACCATTCTTTAGCGCGATAATGAAAATATTGGGGGGGGAGGTTTGTGGCACGCGCCCGGCGGAGTGCGGGAAGAGGCGGACCGGGAGGTAGTGCGGAGGGAAAAACGAAGGGGTGGAGGGAATGCGGGGCAGGCAAGAGCCTGCCCCCCTTTTCTGTCACATGAGCAGGCGTACCGGATTCTCCAGCACCCCCCTCAACTCAACGAGGAACTGCGCAGCGTAGGCGCCATCGACCACGCGGTGGTCCGCGGAGAGGGTGACCTTCATCATTTTGGAGTTCGCCAGCACGCCTGAGCGCAGCACCGGGACGTCCACCACCGCCCCGACCGCAAGCACGCCCCCCTGGGAAGGGGGAATGACCGCGCTGAAGCTGCTGACCTGAAACATACCGAGGTTGGAGACGGAGAAGGTCCCACCATTCATCTCCTGCTCGGTCAGGGCGCCCGATCTCGCCAGCTGCACCAGCCGGTCGGCCTCCTGCGCGATCGCAGGTAGCGAAAGATCCTGACACCCATGGATCACCGGCATGAGCACCCCCTCCGGCACCCCTACCGCCAGGCTGACGTTCACTTCACCGTGGAACTGCAGCCCCTCCTGGGCGAAGCTCGCGTTCAGCTGGGGGAACTTCACCAGCGCGAGCGCAACCGCCTTGACGATGAGGTCGTTGACCGTGATCCGCATCCCCCCCTGTTTCAACTGGCGCCGGACCGATTCCGCCTCGTCCATGGCTATGTCCATGGTCACGGTGAAGTGCGGGATGTGCGCCCAGGAATCCGCGACGGTCTTGGCCACCGCCGCCCTGAGCCTGGACATCGCCTTCACCTCCTGCACCAGCCTCGGCCCCTTGGCCTTGTCCTCAGCCGGCACCGCCTCAACCTGGGGTTGAGCCGCCTGCGCCTGGGGTTGCGCCAGGGGCTGGGCCGGACGCGCCGCCTCGGCGGCTTCCAACGGCTTGCCCCCTTCCCCCTCCAGGTCCTGAAGCAGGATGCGCCCATCGGGACCGGTGCCGCGGACCTGGCCCAAGTCGATCCCAAGTTCGCGGGCACGGCGGCGGACGACCGGTGCGGCCCGCTCCCTCCCGGCGGGCGCCGTTTCCTGAGCCGGCCCGCCGGAATAGGGAGCCCTGGTCTGGATGTACTGCCGGGGTGCGCCGGTAGATTCGCTTACCGGCTGGGTCTTTTCATCTCCCGGACGCGGTGGTGCAGCCGGAGCCTGTTTTTCGCCTTCTCCGAGGGCCAGATCCGCAGCCTGGGCCGGTTCAGCTCTAGGGGCGCCCCCCTCCTCTCCGCCTGTCGACGCCACGCGCGGCGCCTCACCCCCCTGAGCCGAAACGGTTTCCGCCGCTCCCTGTTCCGCCTGCGCCTGGGGTTCGCCCGCCGGCTCCTCGCCGCCTCTTTCCGGCTGCACCGCTTCCGCCGGTGGGGGCTCTGCTCCGGCGGAAGCGCCATCTGCACCCCCAGCCTTTTCCCCCGCCTTGCCAACCACGGCGATCACCGTCCCCACTGGCACCATTTCGCCTGACTGCACCCTGATCTCCAGCAGCACCCCCGGTGCGTAGGCCTCAAGCTCCATGTTGGCCTTGTCCGTCTCCACCTCGGCGATCACCTCACCGCGGCGCACCTCGTCCCCGACCCGCTTTTTCCAAGAGACCAGTCTCCCCTCGGTCATGGTGTCGGACAGCTTAGGCATGACGATCTCGTTCATGGCGGCTCCTCAGTACGATTCGTTAAGAAGGTCGCGTACCCCCTGCACGATCCCTTCGGCCTGCGGGATGCAGAGTTTTTCGATCTTCCGGGAATAGGGCATTGGCACGTCGAGCCCGGAGATGCGGCGGACCGGCGCGAGCAGGGTGTCGAAGCATCCCTCGTAGATGCGGGAGGCGATGTCGCCGCCAAGGCCGGCGCTTTTCCAGCACTCCTCGATCACGAGGGCGCGGCCGGTCTTGCGTACCGAGGCGAGCACCGTCTCCATGTCAAGCGGCACCAGCGTGCGCAGGTCGATCACCTCGCAGGAGATCCCGTCCTTTTCCAGCTGCTGGGCGGCCTGCAGCGCCAGGATGGCCATCCGTCCATAACCCACCAGGGTCACCTGGTCCCCCTCCCTCGTCACGGCAGCCTTGCCGAAGGGGACCAGGAACTCCGGGTCTTCCGGGACCTCCCCCTTGCTGTTGTAGAGTAGTTCGTGCTCCAGGTAGATGACCGGGTTGTCGTCGCGGATGGAACTCTTCAAAAGCCCCTTGGCGTCGGCAGGGGTCGCAGGATAGGCAACCAGCATTCCCGGACAGTGCATGAAGTAGCTTTCCAGGCTCTGCGAGTGCTGGGCGCCGAGTTGGCTCCCCCCGCCTCCCGGCATCCGGATCACCATGGGAACCTTGGTCTGCCCGCCGAACATGTAGCGCACCTTGGCCATGTGGTTCACGATCTGGTCCATGGCGAGCAGAGCGAAATTCACCGTCATCAGCTCCGCCACCGGCCGCACTCCACCCATGGCGGCGCCGACCGCGACGCCCACGATGGTGTTCTCGGAAATGGGGCAGTCGCGAACCCGCAGTTCCCCGAACTCCGACAGAAGTCCCCGGGTCACCTTGAAGGCCCCCTCGTAGAGAGCCACATCCTCGCCGTAGGTCACGACGGTCTTGTCGCGCCGCATCTCTTCCTTGAGCGCCAGGTTGATGGCGTCACGATAGGTCATTTCAGCCATACGTCGTCTCCGTTAGCGCAGGTGATCGTTACTTTCCGCAGTACAAGGTACCAATACTAGCAAAGCATTAAATGAAAACAACGAGGGTGAGATCAAATTCAGACAGTTCCAGTCCAGGGATCATGTCTACACAACGGTGAGCGTAAAATTCTTGCAACAGCAATGCAAGTACGGTAGGGTCGCGGGTATGAAATCGGCCATGGAACGCTCGACATCCAAAATAAACCTGCTGGCGTTGGTTCTGGCCGTCGCGGTCTTCTTTGTCTCGCAAGGGATCATCGTACCCAACCCGTGCGACACCCCCCTGCTGTCCGCCAAACACCTGACTCAGAGCTCACACGACGCCTGCCTGCTGCACTCCGCCAAGGGGAGCCAGTCGACCAAAACTGCGCACGCTTTTCCCCTGGCCGTCTTGGCGGAAGCCCCGCCCAAGGTGCCGGTCATCCTCGGCAGTCACACCGTATCATCTCTTGCCACCCTCGCCTTCACCTCCGCTGATCGCAGCACCTCCCCTGCCCGGGCTCCTCCCGCTTAGCGTCCCACTCTATCGTCATTCATCCGGCCCGTTAGACGACAGGCCCGTCACCCGGCGCGCCAACTAGCGACGAGGGTTCGCCAGCCTGTCACAGGTCCGCTCAGGCGGAGCTGCACTCCCGTGCACACTCCAGCGCCGTCGTGCGCCTTCTTCCCACCTGAGCGCACCATGCCCGTCGCCGGACCGACAGCTTCGGCGAACGACAGCCGTCCCCCCAAAGACAGAGCCGGGGATAACCCGGCATCAGGGAGCTATGACCATGCAAATTATCAGCAACACCCAAATAGATTTCATCGGAAAGCGCACGTTGAGTTTTGCCGTCTCCGCGCTTATCACTATCATCGGCCTCTTCGGAGCGCTCCAGATCGCAACCAACAGGGCCAACATGGGGATCGACTTCTCCGGCGGCACCTCCGTCCAGGTGGCCTTCACCCGTCCCGTCCAGCAGGATAAGGTGCACAAGGCTTTGTCGGCAGAACTGCACAAGGAGGTCAATCTCCAGGAGATCAGCGGCGGCAACCGGTTACTGATCAAGGTCGGAAAATCAGGTACTGATTCACTCAACGTGGCGGACAGCATAACCGGCAGGCTGAGGGCGGAATTCCCAGACAACGCGTTCGTGGTGGAGAGCTCAAACGAAGTAGGCCCTTCCATCGGCGACAAGCTCAAGAAAGATACGCTACAGGCAGTAGCACTTTCCATGGTCGGCATCGTTTTCTACATCGCATGGCGCTTCGACTTCAACTTCGGAATAGGAGCCGTAGCGGCCACGTTGCACGACGTTCTGGCCATGATCGCCCTGTTCTATCTCCTCGACAAGGAGGTCAACCTTCTTTTCATAACTGCCATCCTGACCATCGCCGGGTATTCTTTGACTGACACAGTAGTGATCTTCGACCGTATCAGAGAGAATCTGAACAAGTCGGTCCTGGAAGCAAAAGGGGAACTCTTCAACCGGAGCATCAACGAAGTACTGCCGAGAACTATCATTACCTCGCTCACCACCTTTCTGGCCGCCATATCCTTGTATCTTTTCGGGGGCGAAGCCATAGGCGATTTCGCACTGGCCCTCGTTGCCGGCATCGTGATTGCGACCTATTCATCAATCTTCATCGCGAGCCCAATCGTTTTGCAACTGGAGCGAAGGGACGAGGCCAAGAGGCAGGCCCGCGCCGAAACAGCCGGGGCGCCGGAGAGCGATGGGGATCAAAGGAGAACCTGATGCACGATCTCAGCCTTATCATGACCGTGACCGGCGGCTTCGTCGCCGCCCTGTGCTTTGGATACCTGGCGCACCGGATCGGTCTGTCTTCCATTGTGGGCTTCCTGCTGGCCGGAATCGCCGTGGGGCCCTACACGCCGGGGTTCGTGGCGGACCGGCACATGGCCGAGCAGTTCGCGGAAATCGGCGTGATTCTGCTGATGTTCGGCGTAGGCCTCCAGTTCCACTTCAAGGAACTGCTGCAGGTAAAGCGCGCCGCGGTTCCCGGGGCACTGGGCCAGAGCGCGGTGGCGACCCTGTTGAGCGCAGTGGTGGCGGTCGGAATGGGCTGGAGTTGGCCCGCGGGCATCATCTTCGGTCTGGCCGTGTCGGTGGCGAGCACCGTGGTGCTGTTACGGGTGCTGGTCGACAACAATGAACTGCACACCCCCGCCGGGCACATCGCTGTCGGCTGGCTCGTAGTCGAGGATCTGCTGACCGTCTTTTTGCTGGTAATCCTGCCGGTACTCTTCGGACCGCAGGCGACAAGTGGCGGCAACCTCCCTGCCGCAATCGGTCTGGCATTGTTGAAGATCGGCCTGCTGATCGTCGTCACCTTCTGGGGGGGGGGCAAGGTGATCCCGCGCATTCTGGAACACGTGGCGGAAACGCACTCCCGCGAACTCTTCACCCTGACCGTGCTGGTGCTCGCCCTAGGCATCGCCGTGGCGTCGGCCAAGTTCTTCGGCGTCTCCATGGCGCTGGGCGCTTTCCTGGCAGGAATGGTGGTGAAACAATCCGACTTCAGCTTCCGAGCGGCAACCGAGGCGCTGCCGATGCGGGATGCCTTTGCCGTACTCTTCTTCGTCTCTGTCGGAATGCTGTTCGACCCTGCCCACCTAATGCAGCAACCTGGCCTCGTGCTCATCGTCCTCGCCATCATCGTCATCGGTAAGCCTCTGGCCGCCGTGGCCATCATGCTTGGCCTTGGCTACGCACCACGGGTCGCCCTCTCTGTGGCCTTAGCCCTGGCACAGATCGGGGAGTTTTCCTTCATACTGGCGTCGGTCGGCAGGGACCTGGGGGTGTTGGAGAAAAGTGGTGCCAACACCCTCGTCGCCGCGGCCATCATCTCCATCAGCCTGAACCCCCTTCTGTACCGCTGCATCCCGTTTTTCGAGCGGCAAGCGAAAGGGACACGGTTGTGGCAGTGGCTGGAGGCGCGCTCCCGCCCGGATTACACGGGGGCCCACGCGGACGGCACCACCTCCTCCAGCAGCGATCGCGCCATCGTCGTTGGTTACGGCCCCACCGGAAAAACCCTGGCGCGTCTGCTCACTGAAAACGGCATCGAACCGTTCGTCGTGGAGATGAACCTGCACACGGTGCGGCAACTGCAACAGGAAGGGATAGGCGCGCTTTACGGCGATGCCAACCTCAGGGAAACCCTCGAGGCAGCCGGGCTGGAACAGGCCGTGGCGCTGGTGCTGACCTCGGCGGGGATGCAGGGCGAGGAAGAGGTTATCCGGCTGGCACGGCAGCTGAACCCGCAGTTACGCATTCTGGCCCGGACCAGCTACCTCAGGGACATGCCGACACTGTACCGTGCCGGAGCCAACGCCGTGTTTTCTGGGGAAGGAGAGATCGCCCTCAACATGACCGAGCATATGCTGCGCGGACTGGGGGCGACCGATGAGCAGATCGACCGGCAGCGTGACCGGGTCAGGGCGGAGTTGGCAACGATCGGTCAGTAAGCCGGGGATGCGCCTGTGCTGGTCGCTGAGGGACGGGGAAAAGCTGCCAAGGAGATGGCAGAGTTGCGTGATTGGCAAGGATGAGATGGCGCCCCGTTGGGGCGCCATCGGATCGACATCAAACGTAGATATCCTCCCATACCTCGGCGTCCTCGGGCCAGGGAGACTCCTCGGCGAACCGGACGCTTTCCTCTACCTGGGCCAGGCAGCGTTTGGTGACCTCATCGAACTGCTCCTGGGTCGCTATACCCTCCTCCATGAGCCGGCGCGAAAGATTTATGATCGGGTCCCGGCTTTTCCAGACGTCCGTTTCCGCGGAGCTCCGGTACTTGGCGGGGTCGGACATGGAGTGCCCGCGGAAGCGGTAGGTGACCGCCTCGATGAAGTAGGGGCGCTGCCGCTCCCGCACCCACTCGGCGGCCCGCTTGGTGGCCTGGTACATGGCGATCGCATCCATGCCGTCCACCTTTTCGCTGGGGATGTCGTAGCCGCAGGTGCGCCGGTGCAGCGCCGCCTGGGCGGAGGCGCGATGCACCTCGGTGCCGATACCGTAGAAGTTGTTCTCGCAGATGAAAAGCACCGGAAGGTCCCAAAGACGCGACCAGTTGAGCGACTCGTGGAAGGTTCCCTGGTTCATGGAGCCGTCGCCAAAGAAGCAGGCGGTGACCCGGTCCTCTTCGAGGAGCTGGCTCGCCCAGGCAAGCCCCGTGGCGATGGGGAACTGGCCGCCGACGATGGCATATCCCCCCATGAAGTTGAGCTCCGGTGAGAAGAGATGCATGGAGCCCCCCTTTCCCTTGCAAAGCCCGGTTGCCTTGCCGAAGAGCTCCGCCATCACCTTTTTGGGCTCGGCGCCGCGGACGATGGCCTGGGCATGGTCACGGTAGGCGGAAAGGATGTAGTCCTTTTGCTGCAGCCCCGCCGTGGCGCCGACGGCGACCGCCTCCTGCCCAGAGTACAGGTGCAGGAACCCGGTGATATGCCCCTTCGAGTACTGCTCGGCGCAGCTCTCCTCGAACTCACGGCAGAGCACCATCTGCTCATAGAAGCCGAGCAGTTCCTCCTCGGAAAGCAGCTCCCTCAGGGTTTCAGCCATGATTCTCCTCCTTCACAGAATTGAGCAGCCCGCCGGCAACGAGCTCACGGCGCTCGCGTTCAGAGGCGTGCAAGAGAGTCGTCATCCCGGTGCCGCCAACATCAATAGGGATCTCGGTGGCGCCGCTGCTGACAAGTTCGCGCAACCGCGGGATGCTGATGCGATCCCCCTGCTTGATGCGGTCGTAGTCGGCCGGGTCCTTGAACACCAACGGCACGATACCGAAGTTGATGAGGTTTGAGCGGTGGATCCTGGCGAAGCTCTTGGCGATCTTCACCCTGATGCCCAGGAAGCGTGGCGCGAGGGCGGCGTGCTCACGCGATGAGCCCTGGCCGTAGTTTTCGCCCCCCACCACGGCGCCGTCCCCCTTTTCCGCCGCCCGCGCCGCGAACTCCGGATCCGCCTGCTCGAAAACGAACTTGCTGATCGCCGGGATGTTGCTGCGGAACGGGAGCACCTTGTTCCCCGCCGGCATGATGGTGTCGGTGGAGATGTTGTCTCCCACCTTGATGATGACCTCCACGTCGAGCCGGTCCGGAAGCGCCGGGAACTCCGGGAAAGGGACGATGTTCGGGCCGGTCACGATCTCGACCGAAGCGCCGTCGTCAGGCGCCGCCTGGATGCCGGAGTCGTCCACCAGATAGCGGTCCGGGTTCTTCACGTCGGGCCACGGGAGCAGCTCCGAGAGTTTGCGCGGATCGGTCACCACGCCGAACACGCCGGCCGCTGCAGCGGTCTCCGGCGAGCAGAGGTAGACCCGGTCCTCCTTGGTGCCGCTTCGTCCCGGGAAGTTGCGCGGGAAGGTGCGCAGGGAGACCTGGTTGGTGCCGGGGGCCTGCCCCATGCCGATGCAGCCGAGGCACCCGGGCTGGTGCACCTGCCCGCCGGCCAGGAGCAGCATCATGAATCCGCCGCGTGCCACCACGTTTTCGAGCACCTGGCGACTGCCGGGGTTGATGTGGAAGGCGAGCCCCGGGGCGATGCGGCGCCCCTCGAGGATGCGGCATACGGTCATCAGGTCGCGGAACGAGGAGTTCACCGAGCTCCCGACGATGACCTGGTCCACCTTGAGCCCCTCGATCTCGGAGACCGGCACCACGTTGTCCGGCGAGGAGGGGCAGGCGATCAGCGGCACCACCTGGGACAGGTCGATCTCGTCGTACTCGTCATAGCCGGCGTCCGGGTCGGCCGACAGTTCGCGCCAGACCCCGCCGCGCCCCTGCGCTTCCAGGAAGGCGCGGGTGTTCTCGTCACTGGGAAAGACCGTGCTGGTCGCCCCAAGCTCCGCACCCATGTTGCCGATGGTGGCGCGGTCGGTTGCCGAAAGGGTGGCGACACCCGGCCCGTAATATTCAATTATCTTTCCCACCCCACCCTTCACCGTGTGGCGCCTGAGCATCTCCAGGATCACGTCCTTCCCCGAGACCCAGGGCTGCAGCCGCCCGGTGAGCTTCACACCCCAGATCTTCGGGCAGGTGAGGTGAAAGGGATACCCCGCCATGGCGAGCGCGACGTCCAGCCCGCCGGCCCCGATAGCGAGCTGCCCCATCCCCGCCGCCGTCGGAGTGTGCGAGTCGGCGCCAAGGAGCGTGGTGCCGGGGACGCCGAAACGCTCCAGGTGCACCTGGTGCGAGACGCCGTTACCCGGCTTTGAGAGATTTACCCCGAACTTCTGCGCAGCGCTGGCGAGGAATGCGTGGTCGTCGGCGTTCTTGTTGTCGGTCTGCAAAAGGTTGTGGTCGACGTACTGCGCCGCCAGCCCGACCTTGACCCGGGGGAGACCGGTCGCCATGAACTCGAGCATGGCCATGGTGCCGGTCGCGTCCTGCAAGAGGGTCTGGTCGATCCGGATCGCTATCTCGCTCCCCGGCACCAATTCCCCTTCCACCAGGTGCTCCTTCAATATCTTTCTAGCCAGATTGTCTCCCATCCTAGCCTCCTAAAACCGCGGGCTTGCCGCGGCAGGGGACTGGCTCCGCAGGTGCCTGCCCCCCTGATCAGCCGATGCTGGAGTCCTCCATCAGTTCCTTCAGTACGACCGCGTTGTTATGTTCTTCGTCCTTTGCCGCATAAAGAAGGGTCAGCGTGCCGCGTGCTGAAAGCTCCGCAAGCTCTGCTAGGAGCGCCCCCTGTCCCTCCAGTTCCTTGCGATAGCGCTCCCGGAACCCGATCCATTTTTCCGGATCGTGCCCAAACCAACGCCGCAGTTCATCGGAGGGGGCAAGTTCCTTCTCCCAGCGGTCCAGCTGCGCCTTGTCCTTGGAAATCCCCCGGGGCCAGAGCCGGTCCACCAGCACGCGCACCCCGTCCTGCGCTGCCGGATCCTCGTATATCCTCTTCAGGCGGATCATGGCTTCAGGCCGTGAACGGGTGCAGTCCCGCCATGACCCGCTGCAGGCTCTGCTTCACCGTGATGGAAAGCTCGTTCAGCTGGCTGTTTCCTACCAGTGACAGCCCGGCAACCGGATCCATCACCATCACCACGGTGCGGGACTCGCTCGCGGAGTAGACCGCGACGTTGCAGGGGAGCAGCGTCCCTATGTTTATCTCGACACCGAAGGCCTGGTAGGCCAACCCGGGGTTGCAGGCCCCGAGGATGTGGTAGTTGCGGAACTCTTTATCGAGCTTTTCCTTGAACTTGTGCTTCACGTCGATCTCGAACAGGACACCAAACCCCTCCTTCTGCAGTTCCTGGTGCACCCTGGGGAGGGCGTCGGCAAAGGGGAGCGCCATGGTTATACCAAAGGCATAGGGAGTGGTCAGGGGCTTCGCCTCCTGCGCTTCAAGGGCTTCTGCTTTTTCTTTCAAGCTCATCACCTCTCTTTGAATCTGTTCAGGGAGATCGCTGCGAATCATGCGCTCGGCCTGATCATCCTTGGGTACCCACTCGACCTCTATGGTCAACACTTGCGGGGCCACCGGGTTTTGCACGGAGGACGGCACCACCCTGTTCACGACGCGGCCGGTGAACAGCGGATGTTCCATGAGGAAGTAGCGCACCTCCCCGTGCACCTTGTCGAGCACCACCTTCTCCGTGATCAGGAGCCCCTCCCCCCTTATTTCTCGCAGCAGACCGTTGCCGTAGTGCTGCAGGGTACGCGACTGCGTCACCCCGGGCAGGTACGAATGCGGCTGTTCCATCTTTTCAATGAGAAGATTCCATACGGTGTCGAGTGCGGCATGTACTTCGCAGCTATGAGAGATTTTGCGCATGGCGTGCACCTCCCGCTCGCTCTGTCCCCGAAGGGTTCATTAGATATTGTATCCCTCCTGCGAAACAACTTGAATACTTTACCCGATTGTTCAGGGGCAGCAACGAAAAGCTGCGGTTTTTTCATGGGAATCTATCGACGGTCAGTACCCGCCACGGTGCTTGCGGCGGAGGGAAAGGCGCCGCCGCACGAGGTGGGCAAGCCGTGGCTTGTCTTGCGCGCCGATCTCATCTAAGATAGCGCCGGGAAAAGCCCAATAGACGCCAGGAGGATTTGAGGATGGGAAAGTGTGCCCTGATAACTGGAGCATCGTCGGGATTTGGCGCCGCTTGCGCGCGGGCGCTGGCAGAACATGGCTGGAAGCTGGTACTCACCGCCCGGCGCGAAGAGAAGCTGCAGGCACTGGGGCGGGAACTGGCCGGGAAGACCAGGGTTCACACGCTGGCGCTGGACGTGCGCGACGGAGACGCCGTGGCCGCCGCCTGCGCCGGCCTGCCGCAGGAGTACGCTGAAGTGGACCTGCTGGTCAACAACGCGGGACTCGCCCTGGGGCTGGAGCCCGCGCACCAGGCGGTGCTTCAGGATTGGGAAACCATGGTGGATACCAACGTCAAAGGGGTGATGTACTGCACCCGTGCCATCCTTCCCGGCATGGTGGCCCGCAACCGCGGCCACATCGTGAATATCGGCTCCGTGGCCGGAAGCTGGCCCTACCCCGGCGGCAACGTCTACGGCGCCACCAAGGCCTTCGTGCAGCAGTTTTCCAGGAACCTGCGCGCCGACCTGTTGGGGACCGCCGTCCGGGTCACCAACATCGAGCCGGGCATGGCGGAAACCGAATTCTCCCAGGTCCGCTTCAAGGGGGACGACGACAAGGCTCAGCGGGTGTACACCGGTAGCGAGCCGCTGCGGCCGGAGGACATCGCCGACATCGTGCTATGGGTCGCTTCGGTTCCGGCGCGAGTGAATATAAATAGCGTCGAGGTGATGTCGGTGCACCAGGCCTGGGGACCCCTGGCGGTGCATCGCTCGTGACGACGCGCCCCCTGACATCAAAGGCTGCAGGCATTCGGGGTCCCCTCCCCCTCCCTTGACGGGAGGGGAACCAGGCCCCTCATGGAATTCCCGTCCTGGACACGAAAAAGGGGAGCGCCATAGACCGGCGCCCCCCTTTCTTGCTACGAGCCTCTCACGCCGCCAACCGACGGCTACTGCTCCCCGTTCTCCCCGGGACTCTCGCCATTACCGCCATTTCCGTTGCCGTTCTGGCCGGTGTCCTTCAAGAAGTCGATGAACTCCTTGTCCAGCTTGTTGAAGTGGGAGCGGAGCCACTCGCACATGGCGGTGATGACCGCCACGATCATCAGGGTGTTGTCCCCCTGCTCGGCGTGCAGCGACTCCAGGCGGAGCACCTCCCTGAAAAAGATCTCGTGCTGCACCTTGTGGGACTGGTAGCCGGGGTACCCAGCCTCCAGCATCAGCTTCTCCTCGTCACGAAAGTGCCACCGCACGTACTTCTTGAGAAACCACATCAACCTGCCGATCTCTTCGGCGCCCTTCCTGCTCTTGGCCCCCTTGAGCAGGTCGTCGACGCGGCGCAGCAGCTCCCTGTGCTGCTTGTCCACCGCCTCGCTCCCCGTCGCCATGTCCTCGTGCCACTGCGTCAACATTTCCCGTCTCCTTGTACCCCACGGCAGCTGCAAGTGCCGCCGAAACCGCAGAACCGGTTTTTTCAACCGGCTGTCGCTTACATCGGCAGCAAGTCCCACTTCCTTGAGAACTTTCGTTAAAAAAAAAGCCCCGGGATCGCCCAGGGCTTTGAAAGTATTGACGGGCCCTGCCGAAGCTAGGCCTTTTTCTCCTCGTTCAGCTGGACCACGTCCTCGCCGGCGGAAGCCTTCTTGAAGTTCTTGATGCTGCTCCCCAATGCCTGCCCGAGCTGGGGCAACTTGGCCGGGCCGACAACCACGAGGGCTATCACGAGCACGATGATCATTTCCGGCATACCGAATCCAAACATTTACCTTCTCCTTTGAACTCCCGCGCCGGGGAGTTGTTGCGTTGACGCCTCTTGGTTCAGGCCGCCCCCTGGGCTAGGCCTGCGCTTGGTGTGCTTCCTCTGCGGCAGGGAGGTTCTCGATGCCCGGCCTCGCCTTGTCGCCGTTTCTCAATTCGTAGTATTCCTGCGGGGTGTTGATGTTACTGAAGGAGTCGAAGTCGGGATCGAAGCCCGCCACCTCGCCGGCGGGTATCTCGTTCACCTTCAGGCTGGGCAGGATGGAGACGATGCGCCGCTTCCCCTGCTCCAGGCACTGTTCCATGGCGGCCAGGGCACTCTTGTTGTACACGGCGTGCAGTGGCTCGTAGCCGTGTTCGCTCCTGGGGAGCACCAGGTCGCAGCCGCCGCGGCGCCCGGCGATGTGCCTGATCAGGGCCGGATCGAGATGCGGCATGTCGCAGGCGACGGTGAAGACGCTCGGGGTGCTGGCCTGGGCGAGCCCGGCGTGGATTCCTGCCAGCGCGCCCATGCCCGGGTAGAGGTCGGCCACCTTGCGGCAGGGCAGGAACTGGTACTGTTCCGGGGCGTTGGTCACCAGGATCACTTCCGGGAAGATCTCCGAGAGTTCCCGGTAGATGCTCTCGATGAAGCGCCCCCCCTTGTGCGGCAGGAGCGCCTTGTTGCTCCCCATGCGGCTGGATGCGCCGCCGGCCAGGATCACGCCGGTGACGCCGGCGATCTTCTCCGGACCGGAGGTGATGATGGCCTCGGGATGGGTGTAGACCTTGAAGCTGTCGGCCCGCACGTACCCCACCAGGGTGATGCCGGCCTCCTCGGCCATCTTCACCGCCATGTCGGTGGGCGAGGTACGCGAGGCGATCAGGTCGATCCCCAGAAGCGACGCCTTGGCGACCAGTTCGGTGGAGACGCGCCCCGAGGTGACCAGTATGGTTCCAGCCAGCGAGATCCCCTTCAGGAGCGCCTCGCCGGCGATTCTGTCAATGGTATTGTGGCGGCCGATGTCCTCGGCATGCAGGAGCAGCGTGTCGCTCCCGACCCCCGCGGAGTGCATCCCGCCGTGGTTTTGGTACCCTTCGCACTTCTGCGCCAGCTGGTTCATCAGGGCGAAGATGGTCTCGGGCGCGTGCACCCGGGAGGGACCGCACTTCTGGACCGGTTCCGGCATATTGAAGCTGATCCCGGTGCCGCAGCCGGAGGTGAGCACCGG
This sequence comes from Geomonas subterranea, assembly GCF_019063845.1. Taxonomy (NCBI): domain Bacteria; kingdom Pseudomonadati; phylum Thermodesulfobacteriota; class Desulfuromonadia; order Geobacterales; family Geobacteraceae; genus Geomonas; species Geomonas subterranea. The sequence goes on along the minus strand of NZ_CP077683.1, from coordinate 1,126,569 downwards.
CTTCAGGCGCTCGGGGAGTTCGCCGCGGATGGTGACGCTCGCGGCGCCGAAGTCCTGGCAGATGGCCAGCGCAAGGAAGTCTTCGACTTTGGTGACGAAGCCCTGCAGGCGCAGGAAACCGGCAACCAGGAAACGGAGGTCGTGGGGGGAAGCGATCAGGGTCGCCATCTCGCGCCCGTTCACCACCAGCTGCAGGGGATACTCGTTCACCACCCCGCCTTCCACCTGCTCCATGACGCCCTTCTTGAAACTGTAAATAGTTGCCACCTGCGGACTCCTTGAATCTGATCTGGCTCAAAGCTGTTGCCGTCCCCCGCCCTGCCCCTCCCCCGCCGTGTGCGGGAGAGGGGACTACGGGAGGGTTTCCTCGTACTTCTAAGCTGTTACTGCGTAAGATTCAAACGGTTGCTGCAACTTCCACTACGCCTTGGCCGCACCGTGAGCATGGCCTTTCTCGGTTTTGCGGAAGTGGTCCGGGATCGAGTAGTCGACGGTCTCGGGATGGTGCTCGAAGATCGGGAAGTACTTCGCGATCAGCACGAAGAACAGGATGTGCGCCGCGATGATGCCGATGGTTACCACGGACTCCAGGAAGGAGGGGTAGTAGAAGGTTCCCGGAGCCTCCATGCCGAACATGGAGACGTTGAAGCGGTTCAGGATGACGCCTGCGATCACCAGCCAGGCGGCGGTGGCGCGCAGACGGTTGTTCTCACGCACGTTGCCGTTCATGAGCATGACCAGCGGCAGCAGGACACCTACCGCGACTTCGACGACGAAGAGCACCAGCAGGCCGGGACGGTTGAAGAGCGGCCCCTGGGTGAGTGCCACCAGGGAGAACACCTTCACGGTCAGGTACACCGTGATGACCCAGGGAAGGATCTTGGCCAGGGTCTCGAGCAGTTCGCTCTCGTCCGGCTGCCCCATGTACTTGTGGCTCATGGTGGCCTCCACGATGATGATGGAGATGCCGGCGCACATAGCGGAGAGCCAGAACAGAAGCGGCAGCAGCGGGTTGTACCAGAGGCTGTGCAGCTTGTCGACCGCGATCAGGAAGAAGGTGCCGAGCGACGACTGGTGCAGGGTCGAGATGGAGGCCGCCGCGACCACCAGCGGCATCTCGATGGTGCGCAGAAGGCGCAGCGGCACGTGGTAACCGAACTTCTCGCACACCGGCGACAGGAACTCGAGGAAGAGCACCGTGGTGTAGGCGGCGATGCACATGGAAACCTCGAACATCGGGGAGTGCGGGTTCCAGTACACCATGGTGTGCCAGCAGCGCTGCGGCTGGCCGAGGTCGAGCAGGAGGCCGACGCAGACCAGGGAGTAGCCGAGGAAGCCGGTCACGATGGCCGGGCGCACCAGCGGCTCGAGCTTCTTGATGTGGAAGCAGTGCACGATGGCCCCGAGGGTGAAGGCACCAGCCGCCAGAGGTACGGCGGTGACGACGTCGAAGGAGATCCAGAGCCCCCAAGGGAAGGTGTCGTTCAGGTTTGTGGTGACGCCCAGACCGAACACGAAACGGGCCAGGGAGGCGAGTGCGCCCAGAGCCACCAGGACGATCAGGAACTTAACGAAGCGGTGGTAGCCCTTGATCTCGTTAACGATTATCTTTGCAGCGGTCATCTAGCTCTCCTCCTTCGGCGTAGCGCCGGATTTTCTCTGCTCCTCTTCCTTGGCGATCCTCTCCTTCCTGTGGTTGAACCAGGAAAGCAGCGACAGCGAGCTGCCGACGGTGAGGAAGATGCCCGGGACCAGGCGCAGCGCCTGCCAGGTGTAGGACGGGAGCGGACGCTTGGTGACCGGCTTGAAGCCGAGCTCGTCGAAGGGGAGCGCGGTCAGGTAGATGACCGAGGTGCCGCCCGCCTCTTCCGAGCCGTAGAGCTTCTTCAGGTACTTCTCGGGACGAGCCGCGATCCTCTTGTTGGCTTCCTTGATCATCTCCTCGCGGTTGCCGTAGGTGATGGCGGAGACGCAGGTGGTAGCGCAGGCAGGCTTCAGCCCTTCCTTCACCCTGGAGTAGCAGCCGGTGCACTTTCTCACCAGCGGCAGGGCCTTGCTCCACTCGTACTTGGGCACCCCGAACGGGCAGGCTACCATGCAGAAGCGGCAGCCGATGCAGCGTTCCGCGTCATAGGTGACCGGGCCTTCCTTGGTCTTCTTGAAGGCGCCTACCGGGCAGACGGATGCGCAGGCAGGCTCGTTGCAGTGCATGCACATCTCTTTGTAGAAGGCGAACTCGTTCTGCCCGTTCTTCTCGTAGTCCCGGAACTTGATGCGGGTAAAGGTGTATTCCGACATGAGCGGCGGGTTCTGGTAGCCTTCGCCGGTGAAGAACTCGGTCTTCTCGGCGCCCAGCTGGTTCCACTGCTTGCAGGCGACCTGGCAGCCGCGGCAGCCGGTGCACTTGGTCATGTCGATCAAAAATGCTTTGCTTTTGTTGAAGTCTTGGTTCTCGCTGCTCATGCGCGTTTACCCCCTTTCTCGATGTTGCAGAGGAATGCCTTGAACTCGGGGATGCTTGTGTTCGCGCAACCGACCGACGGCGTAAGGACGTTGCCGGAGTCGCCGGTAGCAAGACCTGCATAACCGAAGTGCCAGGGGAGACCGACCTGCTCAACCTCTTTCCCCTGCACGTTGAACGGCTTCAGCCTGGAAGTGACCAGGGCCTTCGCCTCAATGGAACCGCGCTCGGTGGTTACCTTGACCATGTCGCCGTTGCTGATGCCTTTGGCACGTGCCAGCGTCTGGGAGATCTCCACGAACATGGTCGGGACCAGTTCCACCAGCCAGGGGAGTGAACGGGTCATGGCGCCTGCCTGCCAGTGCTCGGTCATCCTGTAGGTGGTGCCGACGAACGGGAACTTGGCCGTGTCGCTCGACATGTTGGCCGGGATCTTCACGGCCGGGTTGGTCTGGGTCTTGGACATGAGGTTCTTGGCCGGGCTCTCCACCGGCTCGTAATGCTCGGGGAACGGACCGTCCTTCATGTCCAGGGCGTAGAGGCGACCGTGACCTTCAGGCAGCATGATGAAGGGATATTTCCCTTCCTTGGCGTCGTTCATCGGTGGCCAGGGACCGTCGGGCACGTCGCCCTTCCATTTCTTCTCCAGGGCATCCCAGGTGATGACCACGCGCTTGGGGTTGAACGGTACGCCGTCCGGGTTGACCGAACCGCGGTTGTAGATGATGCGACGGTTGACCGGCCAGCACCAGGACCACTTGGGGTACATGCCCAGACCAGTCGGGTCGGCCAGGTCGCGGCGCGCCATCTGGTTCCCTTCCTTGGTGTAGGAGCCGCAGTAGATCCAGCAGCCGGAGACGGTGGAGCCGTCGTCCTGGAGGTACTTGAACATCGGGACCTGGTCACCTGCCTTGAACTCCAGGGTCTTGTCCTTGTCGACGATGGTCATGTCCTTGGTGAAGTAGCCGTTGATCTCCTTGGCCACCATATGCACTTCCGGCTCCTCGCCCTTGCCGTAGTTCCAGGAGAGCTTGGTGATCGGCTCGGGGAAGGCGCCGCCTTTTTCGTAAGCCTTCTTCACGCGGGTGGCAAACTGGTTGATGATCCAGAGGTCGCTCTTCGCGTCACCGACCGGCTCGGCGGCCTTGTAGCGCCACTGGGCCCAGCGGCCGGAGTTGGAGATGGAGCCTTCCTTCTCGACGGAAGAGGCTGCCGGCAGCATGAAAACCTCAGTCTTGATGTCCTTCGGGTTGACGCCGGGGCGCTTCCAGAAGATCGAGGTCTCGGTCTCCCAGAGGTCGACGGTGACGAGCCAGTCCAGCTTGCCGAGCGCCTCGCGGGTCTTCAACGAATCCGGGCCGCCCACGGCCGGATTCTGGCCCATGCAGACCAGGCCCTGCAGCTCGCCCTTACCCATCTTCTCCATCAGCTTCATGAACGAGTAGTTGCCGCTTCTCTTGGGGAGGTAGTCGTAGCAGAAACCATTTTCCTTGGTGGCGTTGTCGCCGTACCAGGCTTTCAGGAGGCTCACGGTGTACTTCGGGGTGTTGCCCCACCAGTTGGCGCTCTTCGGATCCTTGGTCTTAGGAGTCCATTTCTCGAGGTAGGACTTGAGGTCGACGTTGTCGAACTCGGGCGACTTCAGGTAACCCGGTAGCAGGTGGAAAAGCAGACCGTAATCTGAGGAACCCTGGACGTTGGACTCGCCGCGGAGCGCGTTGACGCCGCCACCGGCGATGCCGATGTTACCCAGAAGCATCTGCAGCATGGCGGTAGCGCGGACGTTCTGGGTGCCGTGGGTGGACTGGGTGATACCCATCGCGTAAAGGATGGTACCCGCCTTGTCGGCGCGGCCGGTGGAGCAGAAGGCCTTGGCGACGGCGATGTAGTCTTCCTTCTTGGTGCCGGTGATGGAGCAGACCATCTCCACGGTGTAGCGGGAGTAGTGCTTTTTCAGGAGCTGGAACACGCAGCGCGGGTCCTTGAGGCTGTGGTCGCGCTTGGGGTTGCCGGAACCGTCGACCGCGTAGGCCCAGGCCTTCGGGTCGTAGGTCTTCTCCTGGTCGTCGAAGGAGCAGAAGATCCCTTCGTTGAAGTCGTACTTCTCGTTCACGATGAAGGCCGCGTTGGTGTACTCGCGCACGTACTCCTCGTGAATCATGTTGTTCTGGAGGGCGTAGTTGATCATGCCGCCCAGGAAGGCGATGTCGGTGCCCGGACGGATCTGCGCGTAGTGGTCCGCCTTGGAGGCGGTCCTGGTGAAGCGGGGATCGACGGCGATCAGCTTGCCGCCCTGATCCATGGCCGCCTCGATCCATTTCATGGAAATCGGGTGATTCTCGGCCGGGTTGCAGCCGATGGCGAGGATCGCGTCAGCGTTTCTCAGGTCGATCCAGTGGTTGGTCATTGCCCCACGTCCAAACGAAGCCGCCAGACCGGCGACTGTAGCGGAGTGTCATATTCGGGCTTGGTGTTCGAGGTTCGCGACCCCCATGGAGCGGGCGAACTTGCTCCAGAGGTAGCACTCCTCGTTGTCGAGACCGGCGCCGCCGAGGAATGCCATCCCTTCGGTGCGGTTGACCACGTACTCCTTGTTGTCCTTCTTGTTGATCTCTTTCGCCTTGAAGGACTTGTCGCGCGTCTCCTTCATCTTCTGCGCGATGCGCTCCAGGGCCCAGTCCCACGACTTCTCTTCGAACTTGTCGCTGCCGGGGGCGCGGTACATCACCTTCTGCAGGCGGCGCTCGTTGTTGGCCACCTGGAACAGCGCGCTACCCTTCGAGCAGAGCGCACCCTGGTTAATCGGGTGCTGGGTGTCCCCCTCGATGTTCACGATCTTGCCGTTCTTGGTATGCACCACAAGCCCGCAACCTACCGCGCAGAAAGGACAGATGGTGGTCGAGCTTTTCAGCCCCTTGGTCCGCATCTGCGGGGCGTCTGCGCCGCCCGCTTCCGCTTTTTTGCCGGAGAGGATCAGCGCCGCTGCCGCCGCCCCCCCCTGCAGAAACTCACGTCGTGAAACTGCCATGTTGAATCTCTCCTTTTTCCATGATAAACGTCGTCGACGCCGGATAAGCACCGCGTATACGGCAATTGCCATGCCAGCGCGTAAACGTTTACTATAAAAATAGTTGTGTACCGTAAACATCCGAAATGATAATGTTGTCTGCGCCAACCGGGATTTTCATTAACGTTAACTTTAATTAACAATTGCGTCTTTTTGTCAAAATGTGTGACATTTTGTCCAAGACGCGCCCCCCAGCAACGGCGCGGGAAAGAAGCGAGGAACGCCCCAAAATGACACAAGAAAGAATTCTCATCTGCGACGACGAGGAAGGGATCCTCATCTACCTGAAGAAGCTGTTGCAGACCCAGGGGTACCTGGTGGAGACCTTCAACGCCGGCTCGCTGCTTTTGCGCCGCCTGCGCGAGGGGGACCCCGGGGACGCGGATTTGATCCTTCAGGACGTCAGGATGCCGGATCTCGACGGCATCAGCGTACTGCAGGAGGTGAAGCAGCTCCGTCCCTCGCTCCCGATCATCATCATGACCGCGTTCGGCACCATCGACGCCGCGGTGGAGGCCATCAAGCTCGGGGCCTACGATTACGTCACCAAACCGTTCCCGAAGGAGAAGATCCTGAGCGTCCTGAAAAACGCCCTGGAGAAGGAGCAGCTCCTGCAGGAAAACCGGGCGCTCAAATCGGAGATCGGCAAACCCATCCTGCAGGACGCCATCATCTTCAGAAGCGCCGTGTTCCAGGAGACCTACGACCTCACCCTCCAGGTCGCCGCCAGCGAGGCGAACATACTGGTGCTCGGCGAATCCGGCACCGGCAAGGAACTCATCGCGGGTGCCATCCACTACAACAGCCCCCGGCGCGAGCGCCGCTTCCTCTCCATAAACTGCGCCGCCCTCACCGAGACCCTTTTGGAGAGCCAGCTCTTCGGGCACGTGCGCGGCGCTTTCACCGGCGCCATAACGCACCAGAAGGGGCTCCTGGAGGAGGCCGACGGCGGCACCCTGTTCATGGACGAGATCGGCGACATGAGCCTCCCCATCCAGGCGAAGCTTTTGCGCGTGATCCAGGAGCGCGACTTCATCCCGGTCGGCGCCACCCGCAGCAAGAGCGCCGACATCCGCTTCGTCGCCGCCACCAACAAGGACCTCGAGGAGGAGGTGCGCGCCGGGAGGTTCCGCGAGGACCTCTACTATCGCCTGAACGTGATCAACATCCCCTTCCCCCCCCTGCGCGAGAGAAAGGACGACATCGAGCCGCTGGCCCAGCATTTCCTGAAAAAATACAGCCTCAAGATGAAGAAGGAGGTAACCGGCGTGACGCCGGAGGCGCTGCTGATCCTGTGCGGCTACGACTGGCCCGGCAACATCCGCGAGCTGGAAAACGTCATGGAGCGCGCCGTGATCCTCGCCCGGACGCCGCTGGTGACCCCCAAGGAGCTCCCCATCTGGCGCCGTCAGCAAAAGGTCGCGCCCCCCCCCGAGCCGCAGCTCGTCTCGCTGGAAAACATGGAGAAGGTGCACATCGAGCGGACCCTGCTCGGTACCGGCTACCACAAGAGCCGCTCCGCGGAGATACTCGGCATATCCCGCAAGACGCTGGACCGCAAGATCGCCGAATACGGGATCGCCATCCCCTCATGAATATCCCCAGGCTCCGTTTCCCCATCAAGACCAAGCTGACGGTCGCGACGCTGATCCCGCTGGGGATCGCCATCCTGATCTGCTGGATGGCCGGCGTTTTTATCCTGAGCGCCAAGGTAGCAGCGCAGGCACAGGAGAAGGTGCGTTACGACCTCTCCGTGGCGCGCGAGGCGTACCTGAACGAGTTGACCCGGCTCTACGATGCGGTGAAGCTCTCCGCCTCTTTCGGCAGGACGGCCGAGACCGTGGCGGCCGCCGACCAGCACGCGCTTGCCGCCACCCTGGCCCCGGTGCGCAAAAGCGAGCACCTTGACATCCTGGCGGCGGTCGACGCCTCCGGGAAGGTCATCTTCCGCGCCAACAACCCCCGGCAGTTCGGCGACGAGAAACTGCGCAACCAGTTCGTGGCGCGCGCGCTCAAGGGGGAACTGGTGAGCGGGACCACCATCATCCCGACCGGCGAACTGGCCCTGGAGGGGGAGGAACTGGTGCGGCAGGCGCATGTCACCGTGACCGGAACCCGCTCCGACCCCACCCCCCCTGCCCCGCTCAACGGCGCCATGTTCCTTTTCGTGGCCGCCCCGGTGCGCGACCCCGCGGGCAACGTCGTCGGTGCCCTCTACGGCGGAGTTCTCCTGAACAACAACAAGAAGCTCGTCGACAAGATTAAGAACGTGGTCTACGAGGGGGCCAAGTCCAACGGCCGGGACGTGGGTAATTCAACCATCTTCCAGGGGGACGTGAGGATCGCCACCAACGTCCCCAATACCGACGGCAGCCGCGCCATCGGGACCAAGCTCTCTGCGCCGGTTTACGACCGCGTGCTGCTGAAGGGCGCCAAGTGGGTCGGGAGGGCCTTCGTGGTGAACGACTGGCACCTGACGGCATACGAGCCGATCCTGTCGCTGCAGGGCGTGCCGATCGGTGCGCTCTACGTGGGGATGCTGGAGAGTCACTACTCTGCGGTAAAGACCGACATGGCCGTCCTTTTAAGCTTCGTGCTGCTTCTGAGCGGGCTGACCGGGGTCTCCATGGCGGGTTTTCTCGGGCGGAAGCTTGCGCAACCGATCAAGGAACTTGAGCTGTTGACCCGGCGGGTGGCGGCGGGCGAGAGGGACGTCAAGAGCAACATCGACTCGCGCGACGAAATCGGCGACCTGGCCGAGCGCTTCAACGACATGAGCCAGTCCCTTGCCGAGCGCGAAGACAGCATCATCGAGCTGAACCGGAACCTGGAGCAGAAGGTGCAACTGAGGACCGCGGAACTGGAGGAGAAGAACCGGCTCCTGGTGCAGACGCGCGAGGAACTGGTGCGGGTGGAGAAGCTGGCGGCGATCGGTGAACTGGCAGCCGGGGTCGCCCATGAGATCAACAACCCCATGGCCATCATCCGGGGCAACACCGAGCTTTTACAGCTCTCGGTCCCCGAGGATGCGCCGAACCGGGAGGAAGTGGACACCATTTTTCAGCAGGTGAAACGGGTGGAGCGGATCGTCTCGAACCTGTTGAAATTCGCCCGGCGCGAGCAGATGGAGCGCGGCGAGGTGCGGCTGAACGAGCTTTTACACGAGATAGTGGGGCAATTGGGACACCAGGTCTCCCTGGAGGGGATCGAGGTGCTGGAGTTATACGCGGAGGAGACGGCCGTGATCGAGGGTGACGAGGACCAGCTGCGGCAGGTGTTCACCAACCTGATCCTGAACGCGGTGCAGGCCATGCCGCAAGGGGGCGCGCTCTGCATCAGGAGCGCTCCGGTGGGAAGCGGCGACCATTACGAGGTGAAGATTTCCGACACCGGGGTCGGCATCCAGCTGGAAAACTTGAGGCAGGTATTCAACCCCTTCTACACCACCAAGGCCAACGGCACCGGGCTCGGGTTGTCCGTGAGTTACGGCATCATAAGGGAGCACGGCGGCTGCATCGACGTGGAAAGCGTGCCCGGTCGCGGGAGCAGCTTCACTGTGCTGCTCCCCTGCGAGCACTGAGCAGAAAAAAATGGCCGCGAGCGCAAAGCGCCTCGCGGCCGTTCAGTTTTCAAATTCTTGCAGGTCCACAGCGTCCACCAGGTCCACCGGGTCCATGTCGTCCACCAAAAGCGTGCACGCCAGTTCTCAGCAGCCGGCACCACCACCGTCCCCCGCAGCCGCCAGCCCTACACCACCACCTTATCCCCCGGCCTTACTACCCCTCCCTTCAGCACCCTGGCGAAGATCCCTTCTTTGGGCATGACGCAGTCGCCGGCCTGGTAATAGATGGCACAGCGGGTGTGGCATTCCTTCCCGATCTGGGTCACCTCGAGGAGGGTCTCCCCCAGCTCGATCTTGGCGCCGATGGGGAGGCTCACCAGGTCGACCCCTTCGGTGGTGATGTTCTCGGCGAAGTCCCCTTCCTTCACGTCCAGCCCGAGCGCCTGCATCTTGGCGATGCTCTCCTGGGCCAACAGGCTCACCTGGCGGTGCCAGTCGCCGGCATGGCCGTCTCCGACGATCCCGTGCTCCTCGCGCAGGGTGACCTCGGGTACCGGGGTCTTCCTCTCTCCCTTGTTCTTGCTGATATTGACGGCGATTATCTTCCCGATCATGCGTTCTCCTTTTTTTCAGCCACCCACGCGGGACATGGCGAAAGGTTTGGTTTCGACTCCTTCATCGGTCACTTCATGGCGCCCCGGTTTGGCCGCGACGATGCGCCTGATTTCGGTGCGCAACAGCCCGTCGTCACCCGTCGCCAGCACCGGCTTCAGGTCGACCCCTGCCCCGGAGAACAGGCACCCCTTGGCGACGCCGGAGGCGGTCACCCGCAGGCGGTTGCAGCCGTCGCAGAAGTGCCCGGTCATGGCGGTGATGATCCCCAGCGACCCAGGCGCACCCTGGACCCGGAAGTTCTTGGAAGGGCCGGAGCGCTCGCTGTTGGTGCTCTCCTCTATGGCGTACTCCCGGGCGATGCGCTCCCTGATCTCGGCACCGGGGACTGTGCGGTCGCGCCAGTCCGCGTCGCCGCAGGTGGGCATGTACTCGATGAAGCGGACCGCGTAGGGGCGCTTAAGGGTCAGCCCCACGAAATCGAGGATCTCGTCGTCGTTCACCCCGCGCATCACCACCACGTTGATCTTGTGCGGCGGGAAACCGACCCGCTCCGCCTCCTCGAGCCCGTCCAGAACCCGCTGCAGTTCACCCCCGCGGGTGATGGCGGCGAAGGTTTCGGGCTTGAGCGAGTCGAGGCTCACGTTGAGCCTCTGCACCCCGGCATCTCTCAGCCCCTGGGCCATCTCCTTCAAGAGGAGGCCGTTGGTGGTCAGGACCAGTTCTTTCAGGCCCGGCAGCGCGGCCAGTTCGGCCAGGAAACCGAGAATACCCTTGCGGACCAGCGGCTCGCCACCGGTCACCCGGATCTTCTCTATCCCGGCGGCCACCGCTTCCGCGGAGATCCTGAGCAGGTCCTCGTAGGAGAGCATCTCGCAATGGCTCAGCTTCTCCACCCCCTCTTCGGGCATGCAGTAGCTGCAGCGTAAGTTGCAGCGGTCGGTGACCGAGAGACGAAGGTAATTGATGCGCCTGCCGTACGTATCGATTAAGGACATGACTTTCTCGTAAAAACAGATAATTGTGGTGAAAAGTGGCAACGAAACCGCCGTTGGTGCGGGTCTTTGCAGCCATTTCACCATGCACACTCTGCAAAACGATACTCCGTTTGTCAAATGGAAAGCAACCACTTTAATGAAGCCACCCGAGCCGGCGCGCCGGCGGAAACCGGAAAGTATACGGCTGCGCCTTTGTACCTAAAGCAACGGGGAAACTGCGATTGCGGCGCGACTTAGAGAGGCATTGAGGTCAGGGTGCTGGGCCCCTTAACCTAAAATAATTGTTTATTTGGTGCCAAATATGCTATGGATTTGTGAAAATATGCAGAACATCTCCGAGCCGCGCCGTCTACCGGGAAAATTCCCCAGGGCGCCGCGACCGATGGGTGCTGCCGGAAACGGCACCGCCTCCCTCTTGGAAAGGAGAAGCACCGCCGCACGAGCGCACGGGCCCCTCTTCCTTACCGGAGGTCGGGCCTTTTTCTATATCGCCATTACCAGGGGAAACAAATGACAAACTACGAGGCAGCCAGGCGCATGGTGATCGAGAAGGTGGCGCCCGCCGGTGTGGAAAGGGTGCTGCTGCTGGCGGCGGCAGGAAGGGTGCTGGCCGAGGAGTACGTGGCGCCGACGGACATGCCGCGCTGGGACAACTCCGCCATGGACGGGTTCGCCGTCAGGAGCGCCGACTGCGCGCCGGGGACCGTCCTTAAGGTCACCGACTACATCCCCGCGGGCGTCAGCTCCGGGGACGCGGTGACGCCGGGGTGCGCCGCGCGGATCATGACCGGTGCCCCCATCCCGCCGGGGGCCGATGCGGTCGTCCCGATAGAGGAGACCGAGAACACGGCGGAGAGCGTGAAGCTGCTGCAACAGGTGAAAAAGCACGACCACATCCGGTTCCAGGGCGAGGACGTGCACGGCGGCGAGACGATCATGCCACGGGGAACCGTGATCGGTGCGCCCCAGGTGAGCCTTATGGCCTCTTTCTCAACGGTGCTGGTGCCTGTTTACCGCAAGGTGCGGGTGGCCATCCTCTCCACCGGTGACGAGCTGGTCGAGGTCGGCACCGAGCCCAGGGAGAGCCAGATCGTGAACAGCAACACCCTTGCGCTCGCCACCGCCATCAAGCTCTGCGGCGCCGAACCGGTGATACTCGGCATCGCCCGCGACGACAGGGAGAGCCACCGCGCCCTGCTCTCCGAGGGACTGAAGGCGGACGTCCTGATCACGTCGGCAGGGGTCTCCGCCGGAGACCGCGACCTCGTGCGTGAAGTCCTGGCGGAACTGGGCGTCGTGGAGCAGTTCTGGAAGCCGGGCATCAAGCCCGGCGGCCCCACCGCCTTCGGCATGAAGGGGAACGTCCCGGTCTTCTCCCTCCCCGGCAACCCGGTCTCCACCATGATCACCTTCGAGGAGTTCGCCCGCCCGGCGATCCTGCGCATGATGGGGCACGAGAAGGTGTTCCGCCGCACCGTGCGCGGCGTCCTGAAAGAAGGGGTCCGCAAGAAAGCCGGCAAGGTTAATTTCCTGCGCGTCCACGTCGCCATCGAGGGGGGGCGCTATATAGCCAGCACCTCCGGCGATCAGAACACCGGAATACTGAAGACCATGCTGCGCTGCAACGCGCTGGCCATCCTCCCGGCGGAAGCGACCGAGTTCGCCGCCGGTGCGGAAGTAGATCTGCACCTGCTCGACCCCACTTTGGAAATGGAGGTTTAACATGTCGTTCAACCACTTTGACGCCAGCGGCAACGCCATCATGGTCGACGTAAGCCAGAAGACCCCGACCATGCGCACCGCCGTAGCAGGCGCCGTGCTGACCCTGAAGCCGGAAACCGTTCACTCCATCGTGTCCGGAAGGATGGCCAAGGGGGATGTCCTCGGCGTGGCGAGGCTCGCCGGAATCGCCGGCGCCAAGAAGACCCCTGACCTGATTCCGCTCTCCCACCCGCTCGCCATTCACCACGTTGCCATAGAGTTCGACGTGGACGAAGCCGAAGGGACCATCGGCGTCATGGCCACCGTGCGTGCCTTCGAGCGCACCGGCGTGGAGATGGAAGCCATGACTGCCGCCACGGTAGCCGCGCTCACCGTGTACGACATGTGCAAGGGGACGGACAAGGGGATCGTCATCTCCGACGTGAAGCTGCACTACAAGGAAGGCGGCAAGAGCGGCGTCTTCAAGCGCGAACAATAATCCAGTCCCGCGGCGTCGGACCAGTCGGACCAGTCGGACCAGTCGGACCAGTCGGACCTGTCGGACCGCCCGCCAGATAAAGGAGCCACCACCATGCGTGCAGCAATTCTCACCCTCAGCGACCGCTGTTCCACCGGCGAGCGTGCCGACGGCAGCGGGCCCGCCCTGCGGGCCTGGCTCGAAGAACGCGGCGTCACGGTCACCTGCACCGGCGTCATCCCCGACGAGGGCGCCCTCATCTCAGAAAAGCTCATCGAATGGGCCGACAGCGGCCTCTACGACCTCATCCTCACCACCGGCGGCACCGGCGTCTCGCCGCGCGACGTCACCCCTGAGGCAACCGAACGCGTGGTGGAGCGGCTGCTCCCCGGCTTCAGCGAGGTGATGCGCATGGAAAGCCTAAAGAAGACCCCGCACGCCATCATCTCCCGCGCCGTCGCCGGCATCCGGAAGAACACCCTGATCATCAACCTCCCAGGCAGCCCCAAAGGCGCCACCGAAAACATCGGCTTCGTGTGGGCAGCGGTGCCGCATGCGGTCGCCAAACTGCAGGGGGACCCCGAGGAGTGCGGAACACCTATCTCCCGCTAAGCCCCGGACGACGGCTTTTTTATTGACCGATCCCGCCTGCTGGGTTATATAACCTAACACGGTTTTATAATTCAATTACGGAGGAATGCTCATGCCGTTGGTTAAGCAGATTCACGACAAGGCGAAATCGAAACTCAAGACGGTGGTCCTGCCGGAGAGCTACGACGAGAGGATGCTCTTCGCCGCGCAACAGATCGTGGAACAAGGTTTGGCCAAGATCGTGCTTTTGGGCAAGCCGGATGCGATCCAGGCGGCGGCCGCTGCCAAAGGGATCAACCTCGCCGGCGTGGAACTGGTGGACCCCGCCACTTCGCCCAAGCTCGACGCCTACGTCGGTAAGCTCGTGGAACTGAGGAAGTCCAAGGGGCTCACCCCCCAGCAGGCCCAGGAGATGCTGACCGCACCCGACAACCTCTATTTCGCCGGGATGATGGTGCGAGAGGGTGACGCCGACGGCGAGGTAGCCGGCGCGACCGGCACCACCGGCGACGTGCTGCGCGCCGCCTTCCAGACCGTGGGGCCCGCACCCGGCATCAAGACCGTTTCCTCCTTCTTCCTGATGGCCACCCAGACGCCCAATTTCGGCGAGAACGGCGTGATCCTCTTCGCCGACTGCGCTGTCAACCCCAACCCCGACGCCCAGGCTCTCGCCGAGATCGCCATCGCCACCGCGAGAAACTGCAAGTCCTTCCTCGACGTGCCGGCGCGCGTCGCCATGCTCTCCTTTTCCACCAAGGGAAGCGCAAGTCACCAGGATGCCGACAAAGTGCTGAAGGCGCTGGAAATCGCCAAGGGGATGGATCCGGAACTCTCCATCGACGGTGAGCTGCAGGCAGACGCCGCCCTGATCCCCGCGGTCGGCGCCAAGAAGGCCCCCGGGAGCGGCGTCGCCGGCAAGGCCAACGTGCTCGTGTTCCCCACCCTCGATGCCGGCAATATCGCCTACAAACTGGTCGAGCGTCTGGCCGGCGCCAAGGCCATCGGCCCGGTGATCCAGGGGCTGGCCAAGCCGGTCAACGACCTTTCCCGCGGCTGCTCCGTGCAGGACATCGTGGACGTCACCGCCATCACCGCAGTCCAGGCGCAAGGCTAACAGGTCCGACTGGTCCGACTGACGCTAAAAACAAGAAAGGCCGGCGGGGTTGCCCCGCCGGCCTTTTTGCTGTCTTGCGCCCTGCAGTCCCTACTTCCTGACGAAGTCGGGCCTGGAGAAGCTGTACTCGAAGTTCATGTGATCGGTGTAGGTGCCGTCCAGTATGGCGGCGACGTCCTCGGTGAAGACAAGTTCCTCGTCCGTCGGGATGACGTACACCTTGACCGGCGAGTCGTCGGTGGTGATCAGCGTCTCGCGCTTCCTGGTCATGGCTGACGCGTTGCGCTCCTTGTCCAGTACTATACCCAGGTGCTCAAGTCCGGAGATGGCACGTTCCCTGATCGGCGCCCCCATCTCCCCTACCCCGGCGGTGAAGACGACCGCATCCAGCCTCCCCACGACGGCCATGTAGGTCCCGATGTACTTCTTGAGACGGTAGGCCTCGATGTCCAGCGCCAGCGCACAGAGACGGTCTCCGCCGTTGGCGTTCTCGATCACGTCGCGGCGGTCGGTGAAGCGGCCGGTGATGCCGATGACGCCGCTCTTCTTGTTCAGGATGGAGTCGATCTCCTTTGCGGAAAGGTTCTCCTTCTGCATCATGAACGCGGGGATGGCGGGGTCGATATCGCCGCAGCGGGTACCCATCATGGCGCCTTCCAGCGGGGTGAGCCCCATGCTGGTGTCGACCGACACGCCGTTTTTGATGGCACAGTGGGAGACGCCGTTGCCTATGTGCATGGTGATGACGTTGCACTGGTTGGCGGGCTTGCCCAGGATGGCGGCGATACGCTTGGAGACGTAGAGGTGAGAGGTGCCGTGGAAGCCATAGCGGCGTACGCCGTACTTCTCGTACCACTCGTACGGCAGCGGGTAGAGGTAGGCGTGCTCGGGCATGGTTTGATGAAACGCCGTATCGAAGATGGCAATCTGCGGCACGCCGGGGAGCACGGCCATCGCGCCTTCGATGCCGGCGATGTTGGGCGGGTTGTGCAGCGGAGCGAGGTGCTGCACCTCGGTGACCGCTGCGAGCACCTCGTCGTCGATCAGAACGGACTTGGTGAACTTCTCGCCGCCGTGCACCACGCGGTGACCGACCGCGGCGATCTGCTTGATGTCCTGGAGGACGCCATGGGACGGGGAAGTAAGGGTTCTCAGGATCAGGTCAACTGCGGTCTTGTGGTCCGGGCAGTCGGAGTCTTCACGGTAGGTCTCGCGCCCGGGGACCTCGTGCAGGATGAAGGAGTCACCGATCACCACGCGCTCCACCATCCCCTTTGCCACAACCACTTTTTTATCCCAGTCAAACAACTGGTATTTTACAGAAGAACTCCCGCAGTTAAGTGCCAGAATATCCATCGATTAGCATCCCCCGTGATTGTAGTTTGCCCAGTGATACGAGGAAGATCCACACCAGACAAAAAGTACGCAAATAAAACCTCTTTTTATATATACAGGAGAGTGGGCCGCAGTTCAAGATTTTTCTCCCGATTAGGAGTTTATTGTCTACAGCTTTATGGTGGACTTTTTGCCAGCGCTGTGCTAGTTTCCACGTCAACTTTAACTCCAGGTGAAGGAGGTGAATACTTTGGCACATACCATCAGCGACGAATGCATCAACTGCGGCGCCTGCGACGATTCCTGCCCGGTCAACGCTATCAGCGAGGCTGGCAGCAAGAGGGCGATCGCTGCGGATACCTGCATTGACTGCGGCGCTTGCGTAGACACCTGCCCGGTGTCCGCAATCTCCCCGGCCTAATCAGCAACCGCACCAAAAGAAACATGTAATGCCATGGCCTGCAGCCGGCTCGTCCGCTGCAGGCCTCATTTTTTGCAGCAAGGAACCAAAAAGGAGGGCGCCCCCGGGCGCCCTCCTTTTCTTTTCAACCCCCTCCCCGTTCCGGCTACTTCGCCAGCAGGGAAATGGCGCGCTCGATGCGCTTTTTGGTCTCGGCCAGGCCGAGCACCTCGATCATCTCGTAGATGCCGGGAGAGGCGGTCGTGCCGGAAAGGGCGAGGCGCACGGCGGGACCGACCTGACCCAGCTTGATCCCCTTCTCGGCCATCAGCTCCTTGAAGGCCTGCTCGATGTGCGCCTGGTCGAGTTGCGGCAGGGCCGCAAGCTTCTCGGCCAGGGCGGTGAGCAGCGCCGGGGTGTCGGCGTTGTACGCCTTCGCCACGCCCTGCTCGTCGTAGGAGAGCTCGTCCCTGTAGTAGAACAGCGCCCCGTCGGCGAGTTCCAGCATGGTCTTGGCGCGCTCCTGCAGGGTCTTGATCACGGCAACCAGGTCCGGTCCCCCCTGGGCGGGATCCACGCCGCGCTCCTTCAAAAACGGTATCAGAAGGCCGGCCAGACGCACCGGGTCACCGGTCTTTATGTAGTGGGCGTTAAGCCACAAAAGCTTTTCAGGATTGAAGACACCAGCCGAGCGACCGACGTTCTCGATGGAGAATTTCTCGATCAGGTCCTGCAGAGAGAAGATCTCCTCGTCGCCGTAGCTCCAGCCGAGGCGGACCAGGTAGTTGACCATCGCCTCCGGGAGAAAGCCCATGTCGCGGTAGGCCATGACGGAGGTGGCGCCGTGCCGCTTGGAGAGACGGGCCTTGTCGGCGCCGAGGATCATCGGCACGTGCGCGAACACCGGGACCGGCGCACCGAGCGCCTGGTAGATAAGTATCTGGCGCGGGGTGTTGTTGACGTGGTCATCGCCGCGGATCACGGTGGTCATCCTCATGACGACGTCATCGACAACCACGACGAAGTTGTAGGTCGGGGTGCCGTCGGTGCGCTGGATGATGAGGTCGTCGAGTTCCGCGTTCTCAAAGGAGACCTTCCCCTTGATCAGGTCGTTCCAGGTGGTGGCCCCCTCCTTGGGGGTCCTGAAACGGATCACGTAGGGACGCCCGTCGTCCTCCTGGGGAGGAAGGTCGCGGCAGGTGCCGTCGTACTTCGGCTTCCCCCCTTCCTTGAGCGCCTTCTCGCGCTTGGCCTCCAATTCCTCGACGCTGCAGTAGCACTTGTACGCCTTTCCTTCGGCGACCAGTTTGTCGATGTACTCCTTGTAGACCGGGAAGTAATCGGACTGGAAGAAGGGGCCCTCGTCCCAGTCAAAAGCCAGCCACTTCATCCCTTCGAAGATGGCGTCGACCGACTCCTGGGTCGAGCGGGTCACGTCGGTGTCCTCGATCCTGAGTACGAAGGTACCGTGCTGCTTCCTGGCCAAAAGCCAGTTGAAAAGCGCCGTGCGCGCCCCTCCAACGTGAAGGTAACCGGTCGGGCTCGGGGCGAAACGGAGACGTACTTCTGACATGAAAGGCTCCTTTGCTGCTTTGATCATTGCAGGGCTGCAATAAAATGTTGTGTGGTAAAAAGTCCGGCCGGTGCGACCGGCTTACTCATCGTCCCCGTCGTCTTCGTGCTGCGGAGCCTTCTCCCCCGGGATGCGGTACCCTTCGCTGGCCCAGGTGCCGAGGTCGATCATCTTGCAGCGCTCGGAGCAGAACGGGCGATGGGGGTTCCCCGCCAAAGGGGCCTCCTTGCGGCAGTGCGGGCACTTGACGGTCTGTATGGCGCACATGGTGTTTCCTCAAATAAATACCTCCAGCGCCCGACGGGGCTGGAGGGTGAATGGTTCTGGTCGGATTGCGGCGCAGGCGATCAACTCAACTGGTACGTGCGCTCCCGGAACTGCAACGCCCTCTTTACGCGCGTGATCAGGGTCTCCTCGCGAACCGGCTTCTCGATGAAATCGAAGAACCCTTTCTCGAAGGCCTTCACCTCGTCCTCGGGTTGCAGCGAACTGGTGATCAGTATGACGGGGATCGAACTCAGATCTGGGACGCTGCGCAGCGCATCGAAGAGCCCGAAGCCGTCCAGCTTGGGCATCATCAGGTCGGTGAGCACCACGTGCGGCTTCTCGGTCAGGACCGCCTTGTATGCCTCAAGCCCGTCGGCGGCCTGAATGACGCGGAACCCTTCACGCCCAAGGAAGTCGGCGAACATGGTCCCTATCAGCTTGTCATCCTCGACCACCAAAACCGTGTGGGCGGCGGCGCTGCATACCTCCTTCTGCAGGTAGTTCTTGCAGATGGCGGCGTAGATCTCCTTCCTGGTGGCGATGAAGGGGGTTATGGTCAGCCCGAGATTGGCCGAGATGTTGCGCACCACCCTGGTATCGGTGGGGTCCGCCATGGCGAGCGCAAGCCGCTTCTCGTCCAGCTTGAGCGGAAAAATGTGGTTCTGCATCGCCACATCGACAGGTATGGTCCTCAGCAGTTGCGCGGAGAAGCTGTAGCCGGCAAAGTTGCTGGCGACACGGCAGCCGTACTGCGAGGCAAGGGCGTGGGCCAGCTCTTCGCCGCTGACCAGCTCAAGGTCCTCCAAGACGGTACCGAAGCGCTTGCCGAGCTTCTTGGAGAGCGCCAGCATGCGCTCCACCGTTTTGTCGGTAAGGAGGCCGTTGTCGATGAATATTTCGCCCAGCTTTTTACGTTTTTCCATAGGAACTCCCCATCCCGGGGTTAACTGTAGCTCGGGGAGAAAAAAAACCATTCCGGGGGCTAAAAAGCTATTCCGCGACCACCGTCGCCCCGCTCCCAACCTTCACCGCCAACTGTTGTGCTTCCTGCTTCGAGAGGTGCCGGCCAACCCTGATACGGTACCACACCCCCTTGTCCTGAAGCTTTGACTCCACGAGGTAAGCGGCTACCCCCTTCGCGACCAGTTTGGCGCGCACCGCGTCGGCCTCTTTCCTCTCCTTATAGGACGCCACCTGCACCAGGTAACGCGCCTCGCCCCCCTGCTTTTCGGCTGCCGGCTTGTCTCCTGCCGATTCCGCGCCCTTGTCGGCCGACTTCTCAGGGGGCTTGTTCTCGCTCGCCGTGACCGCTGCAGCGGCAGCGGCGGGCTTTGCGGGTGCCGATGCGGGGACCGGCGTCGCCGTTGAGGCGGAAGCGGCGGTGGCGGCTTTCGACTGCACCTCCGGAAGCTTGGTGTTGATGCCGCTTCCCATAGCCCCCTTCCCGCCCGAAGGAAGGGTCTTGTAGAAGGTGAGCGGGACATCGGGAGCGGGCTGCACCGGCTGACCGGGTTGAGCCGGCGCAGCGGCCTGCGGCGTGGCGGCGGTCTGCGCTTTGGGCTGGGCAGCGGCCTGTGCGGCAGCGAGTGCCTTCGGGTCGACCTTCCCCTTGAACAGGAACCATCCGGTCAACACGCCGGCGCCGTATCCAATGATGAGCAGCAGCAGGCCGACCACCGCGAAGGTGCCGATCGGCTCACGCCGCGGGCGGTTCTTCTGCACGGGTTTGGCGCGCTCAGCGCTCTCCCTGACCGCCTTCATCTTCTCGCTGTAGTCAAGCCGCATGCGCCCCTCCTACATCCTCTCCGGAGCCGAGATCCCGAGCACGGTCAGCGCGTTCTTCAGCGTGACCGCGACGCAGTGCAGCAGGAACAGACGGGCCTGGGTAAGTTCCGGCTCCTCCGGCGTGATCACCCTGCTCTTGTTGTAAAAGCTGTGGAACTCGCCGGCGAGGTCCTGCAGGTAGTAAGTGATACGGTGCGGCTCGAAGTTAACCGCCGCCCCTTCCAGGATCTCCGGGTAGAGCGAGAGCTTCTTGATGAGGCTCATGTCGTCCGCGCTTTCCAAAAGCTCAAGGCGCACGTTGCCGAAATCCGGCTCCACGCCGCGCTCCCTGGCGGTATCGAAGATGCTCCTGATCCTCGCGTGGGCGTACTGCACGTAGTAGACCGGATTGTCGTTACTCTGACGCTTGGCGAGTTCGAGGTCGAAGTCGAGCTGGCTGTCCGAGCGGCGCATCAGGAAGAAGAAGCGGGCCGAGTCGCGACCTACTTCGTCGACAACCTCCTTGAG
Organism: Geomonas subterranea; assembly: GCF_019063845.1. Lineage (NCBI taxonomy): Bacteria > Pseudomonadati > Thermodesulfobacteriota > Desulfuromonadia > Geobacterales > Geobacteraceae > Geomonas > Geomonas subterranea. Next base: position 1,106,118 of record NZ_CP077683.1, on the reverse strand, counting down.
GGTGACGAACTCGCCACTCCTGGTGGACATCGCCACCGGCTGGCCGTCGCGCAAAAGCGAGACGAGCTGTACCAGGATGATGCCGAGGTCGTCGGCGTCGCGCCCAAGCCCCTGCACCACGCTCTTCAGCCGGGGAACGTAGCCGTGGTGGTCGGCGCCCCAGACGTCGATGACCCAGTCGAAGCCGCGCGCGTATTTATCGCGGTGGTAGGCGATGTCGGAAGCGAAGTAGGTGGTGACGCCGTTGCTTCTGACCACGACGCGGTCCTTGTCGTCACCGAAGGCGGTGGTTTTGAACCAGAGCGCACCCTCCTGCTCGTAGATGTGCCCCTTCTCCTGCATCTCGGCGATCGCCGTGGTGACTTTCCCGTCGTCGAACAGGGACTGCTCCGAGAACCAGTTGTCGAAGCGGATGCCGAAGTCCTGCAGGTCGTCATCGATCCCCTTGAGGATCAGGTCACCGCCCATCTTGGCGAAGAAGGCGACCCCCTCCTCCTGGGGTGCTTTGAGGAAGCGGTCACCGTGCTTGGCGATGGCATCCCGGGCGATGTCCTTTATGTAGTCACCCTGGTAGCAGTTCTCGGGGAAATCGATCTTCTCGCCCAAAAGCTCCTTGTAACGCAAAAGGCCGGAGAGCCCCAGGGTGTTCATCTGGTTCCCGGCATCGTTGATGTAGTACTCGCGCTGCACGTCGAAACCTGCGGCGGAGAGAAGCGAAGCGACGGCGTCCCCGGTCGCGGCGCCACGGCCATGGCCGATGTGCAGCGGTCCTGTGGGGTTCGCGCTGACGAACTCGACTTGCACCTTCCTGCCCGCGCCCACCTTGCTCTTGCCGTACTCGTCACCGGCGCGGTCGATCCCGGTGAGGACCTTCCTCCATGCGCTGTCCTTGACGAAGAAGTTGATGAAGCCGGGACCCGCTATCTCTACCGACTCGATCAGGTCGGAAGCCTCGGCGAGCTTCTTGACCAGGGCCTCGGCCACGGCGCGGGGTGCCTTGCGTTCCTGCTTGGCCATCTGCATGGCGACGTTGGTGGCGAAATCTCCATGCTCGGCGTGCGCCGGCTTCTCCACGCTGATGGCCGGGACAACACCAGAGGTGAGCGTGCCGTCGGCGAAACACCCCTCGATTCCCTTCAGGATGCATGCGCGCAGCTGCTCCTTCATATCTTCTCCTCCCTTTCCTTATCCTTTTCCGCGTCGGGCACGGGTTTTATGGTCACGTCGCGTGTGAAGTCCGGGCAGCGGGCGCCGCCGTCGGGCACGCAGAATTTCTTGGAGCAGTGTTCGCGCCAGGCGCAAACCACGCAGTGCTGCTTTCCAGCCTGAGTCATACGTTTTCCCTCACAATGCCCCTGTGGGGCCTGTTACCTGCCGGATGGGGCGGACTGCGCCGGACGTGTCGCGCCGCCTGGTGCCCCCGCAGGTGCCGCCGCAGGCGCTTGCACCGGGGCCGTTTTCGCCCCCACGTCTTGAGCAGCCGCACCCTGCGAACCGGTTGCGTTTGCCCCCCCCTTCCCCGCGCCGGGGAACTGGTAGATCACCTCGTTGCCGCGCACCAGGCCGAAGTCGCGCCGGGCGATGCTCTCCAGGTAGCGCCGGTCCGATTGCAAAGCGGCGATCTCCCGCTTCAGCTTGTCGTTTTCCTCTTTCAGTTCGTTCAGGCGTTTCTGGGTGTCGTCGAGGTCGCGATGCAGGTGGTTGATGCGCAGCAGTCCCCGGTCACCAAAGACGGTGAAGCAGAGGATGAAGATGATCGCTGCGCCGGGTATCAGAAAAAATCGTTTCTGCATGCGTTCCTATGCGGGGGTGAGGACGGAGCGGAAATACTCGATGGTCTGCTTGAGACCGTCGTCCACGCTCACCTTGGGCTCCCAGCCGAGCATCTGTTTGGCCAGCGAGATATCCGGCTGCCTCTGTTTCGGGTCGTCCGCCGGCAGAGGGCGATAGACGATGCGCGAGGTGGAGCCGGTGAGTTCAATGATCTTCTTGGCGAATTCCAGGATGGTGGTCTCCGCGGGGTTGCCGAGGTTGACCGGTCCGATGAAGCCCGGAGTCTCCATCATGCGCACCATCCCCTCCACGAGGTCGGAGACGAAGCAGAAAGAACGGGTCTGCTCCCCCTCGCCGTAGACGGTGATGTCCTCACCCTTCAGGGCCTGCAGGATGAAGTTGGAGACCACGCGGCCGTCGTTCTCGGCCATCTTCGGGCCGTAGGTGTTGAAGATTCTGATGATCCTGACGTCCACATGGTTCTGGCGGTGGTAGTCCATCATCAGGGTCTCGGCGACCCGTTTCCCCTCGTCGTAGCAGCTTCTAAGCCCAAGGGTGTTGACGTTGCCCCAGTACGCCTCCGTCTGCGGGTGCACCTGCGGATCCCCGTACACCTCCGAGGTCGAAGCCTGCAGTATCCTGGCCCTGACCCTCTTGGCGATCCCGAGCATGTTGATGGCGCCCATCACGCTGGTCTTGGTGGTCTTCACCGGGTTGTACTGGTAGTGGATCGGCGACGCGGGGCAGGCCAGGTTGTAGATCCGGTCCACCTCCAGGAGGATGGGCTCGGTGACGTCGTGGCGGATCAGCTCGAACTCGCGGTGGTCCAGCAGGTGCGAGATGTTGCGCTTGCTGCCGGTGAAGAAATTGTCGAGGCAGATGACATCGTGCCCCTCCTTCAAAAGCCTCTCGCAAAGATGTGAACCGATGAATCCGGCGCCGCCGGTGACCAGTATGCGCATTGAAACCTCAATAAACCCGTTCTGTGTTCAGGTTCTACGCTCTACGTTAACTTGCTGTCGCCTGGCCGGCTCGGGCCTCGCGGAACAGCGCCTCCCCGACGTAGAACTTGGAACATAGAACCTAGAACAGCCGTTAGTTTTACTCCATCTCGCAGGATGCCGCGCCGTTTCTGCCGATGGGGTGGTACTCGTAGCCGATGTCGCGCATGCGGCCGGGCTGGTACAGGTTCCGGCCGTCGAAGATGAGCGGGTTGACCAGGAGCGTCTTTATCCTGTCGAAATCGGGGTTACGGTACTCGTTCCACTCGGTGATGATGACCAGGGCGTCCGCCCCCTTGAGCGGCTCATACTGGTTCATGTGGTAATCGATCCGCTCGCCGAAATGCTTCTTCGCCTCGTTGAGGGCCTCGGGGTCGTGGGCCCGCACCGTGGCGCCCAACTCCAGGAGCCGGTTGATGATGGTCAACGAGGGGGCCTCGCGCATGTCGTCGGTGCGGGGCTTGAAGGAAAGCCCCCAGACCGCGATGCTCTTGCCGGCCAGTGGCTTATCCCCCCCCTCGCCGAGGCGACGCTCGATCTTGTCGGAGAGGATCCGCTTCTGGCGCTCGTTGGCCTCCTCAACCGCCTTCAGAAGGACGAAGTCGTACCTGCACTCGTCCGCCGTCCGCACCAGCGCCTTGACGTCCTTGGGGAAACAGGAACCGCCGTAGCCGACGCCGGGGAAGAGGAAGTCGTAGCCGATGCGGGAGTCGGAACCGATTCCCTCGCGCACGGCCATGACGTCGGCCCCCATCATCTCGCACAGGTTGGCGATCTGGTTCATGAAGGTGATGCGGGTTGCCAGCATGGCGTTGGCCGCGTACTTGGTCATCTCGGCGCTTCTGATGTCCATGACCAGCATCCGGTTGGACTTGCGCATGAAGGCGGAGTACAGCTCTTTCATTATTTCGGCGGTGCGCACGTTGTCGGTTCCGATCACGACGCGGTCGGGCTTCATGAAATCGTCGATGGCCGCCCCTTCCTTCAGGAACTCGGGGTTGGAGACGACGTCGAACTCGATGTGCAGCCCGCGGGCGTCCAGTTCCTCCTTCACGGCGGCGCGCACCTTGTCCGCGGTCCCCACGGGAACAGTGGACTTGTCCACGATGATCTTGAAGCTTTCCATGGCGCGGCCGATGTTGCGGGCCACGGAGAGCACGTACTGCAGGTCGGCGGAACCGTCCGCTCCCGGGGGGGTGCCCACGGCGATGAAGCAGACCAGGGACTCCTTGATGGCAGCGTCCAGGTCGGTGGTGAATTTAAGGCGCCCTTCCTCGCCGTTTCTGAGCACCATTTCCTTCAGCCCGGGCTCGTAAATGGGGATCACGCCACGCTTGAGACCCTCAATCTTGGCCTGGTCGACGTCAACGCAGATGACGTCGTTACCGCTCTCGGCAAAACAGGTGCCGGCCACAAGGCCGACGTATCCGGAACCGATCACGCATACTTTCATGAGGCGCACTCCTCCTAGGATAAAAAATTAGCGTTCTTATATAGCACACTCATGTGTGTTTATGCCAGAGATTTCCCCGCGCACAAGTCCCTCGATAACGCCGCGAACTCGTCCAACGATAGGGTTTCGCCCCGCCTGAGACCGTCGATGCCGCATCGGGAGAGCGCCAGGCTCAGCGAGCCGTCGCCGTCGTCGAAACCGGCGGAGCGCAGCGAGTTCAGCAGCGTCTTGCGGCGCTGGTTGAAGGCTCCCTTGACCAGGCGGCGAAACAGTTCCTCGTCCCCCACCTCTACCCTCGGCCCGGGAAGAGGCGTGAAGCTCAGGACCGCCGAGTCCACCTTGGGGACGGGGCGGAAGGAGCCGGGCTTCACGATAAACTCGCGGCGGATGTCGAAATGCAGCCGCAGCAGCACGGTGAGGGCGCCGTACTCCTTGCAGGCGGGGGGGGCGGTAAGTCGGTCACCCACTTCCTTTTGCAGCATGAGCACCAGGGACTCGAAGAGGTCACACTGTTCCATGAACTTGAAGAGGACCTGCGACGAGATGTTGTAGGGGAGGTTGGCGGCGACCTTCCACTTGCGCCCCGGGGCCCGCGAGGTGAGGATCTGGTGGAGGTCCACCCTCAGGATGTCGCCGTGGCCGATCTCGACCCGGTCATTGCCCGCGAACTCGGCGTGCAGAAACGGTATCAGCTCGCGGTCCCACTCCACCGCCACGAAGCGCGCGCCGCTGGCCACCAGCAGCCGGGAGAGCGCCCCCCTCCCCGGCCCGACCTCGAGGATGCAGTCGTCGCTGCCGGGCGCCACGCAGGAAACGATGCGGTTGAGCACGTTGTCGTCCACCAGGAAGTTCTGGCCGAACTCCTTCTTGGCCTTGATCCTTATCTCCATCACTTCCCTCCGGTGAAACGTGCCGCCAGCTTGTCGAGCGGCCAGACCGGGAGCGCATCCAGGTCGAAGCCGCTTTGGTATCCTGCGTTCAGATAAAAGTCCCCGGGGACCGCGATCATGGCCGCGTTGTCGGCACAGAGGCTGGGTGAAGGGATGGAAAGCTCCACCCCGTTCGCCGCTGCGTACTCCGCCATGGAGCGGCGCAGGCCGCTGTTGCACGCGACCCCTCCGGCAACCACGAGGCGCTTGATTCCGGTCGCGGCTATGGCCGCCGCGGTCTTCTTGGTGAGCACCTCGCAGACCGCCGCCTGGAAGGAGGCGGCCAGGTCGTTAATCCCCTCCCCCTTTGCCTCCGGGTGCTTGCTCACGTGGGTGAGGACTGCGGTCTTCAGCCCGGAAAAGCTGAAATTGAAGCTGCCGTCGTGCAATAGCGGGCGCGGGAACTTGATGGCCTGCGGATCGCCGTCCGCCGCCAGGCGGTCGATGGCGACGCCCCCCGGGTAGGGAAGTCCGATCAGCTTGGCGACCTTGTCGAAGGCCTCCCCGGCCGCATCGTCCACGGTCTGCCCGAGTGTTGTGTAGCGGCCGATGCCGTCGACGCGGTACAGGTGCGAGTGTCCCCCGGACACCGCCAGGGCGATGAAGGGGAACTCGACCGGCCGCTCCAGGAAGACGGCCAGGAGATGCCCCTCGATGTGGTTCACCCCGACCAGCGGTATCTGTCTGCCGAAGGAGAGCCCCTTGGCGGCGGAGACGCCAACGAGGAGGGCGCCGGCAAGCCCGGGCCCCTGGGTCACGGCGACACCCTCGATCTCCGCGATCCCCACCCCGGCCTCCTGGAGCGCCTGCTCAACCACGATGGAAACCGCCTCCAGGTGCTGCCGCGAGGCGATCTCGGGAACCACCCCACCGTACTCGGCATGGGTGCTGATCTGGCTTGCCACGACGCTGGAGAGGACCGTCCTGCCGTCCCTCACCACCGCGGCCGCGGTTTCGTCACATGAAGATTCGAGCGCAAGTAAAAGCATAAAAAATAGAGAGGGCACCAGCAGCGTGCCCCCCTTTTCTCCCGTTCTAAGGTTTTCGCGTCAGTTACAGCAGGTTCGCCGCCAACTCGGCCAGGTCGCTGCGCTCCCCCTTGGTCATGGTGACGTGGGCGGAGATGGTCTGCTCCTTCAGGCGCTCGACCACGTAGGTGAGACCGTTGCTTTCGGCATCCACGTAGGGGTTGTCGATCTGGTACGGGTCGCCGGTCAGGATGATCTTGGTCCCTTCGCCGGCGCGGGTCACGATGGTCTTGATCTCGTGCGGGGTGAGGTTCTGCGCCTCGTCGACGATCATGTACTGGTTCGGGATGGAGCGCCCCCTGATGTAGGTGAGCGGTTCGATCTCGAGGATCCCCATCGCCATCAGCTCCTTGTACCCCTTGCTGTGGCGCTTCTCCCCTTCGTGCCCGCTCAACAGGAGCTCGACGTTGTCGAAGATCGGCTGCATCCAGGGGGAAAGCTTTTCCTCGATGTCGCCGGGGAGAAAGCCCAGGTCGCGTCCCATCGGGAACACCGGGCGCGACACCAGCAGGCGGTTGTAGATGTTCTCTTCGGCGGTCTTTTGCAGCCCGGCGGCAATGGCGAGCAGCGTCTTTCCGGTACCGGCCTTCCCGACCAGCGTGACGATCTTGATGTTGTCGTCCAAAAGGGCGTCCAGCGCCAGGGACTGCTCCATGTTCCTCGGGAACAGGCTCCAGACCCCTTCCTTGTCCAGTATGGCGAGCGGCACCATCCTGCGGGAGACGTGGTCGAAGCGCCCGACGGCGCTGTGCGACGGGTTCCCCGCCTCGGAGAGAAGCAGATACTGGTTGGGGAGGTAGCCGTTGTTGTCCATGTCCAGCCATCCCTGGCTGTAGAAGCGGTCGATGGCATCGGCCCCGACCTCGAGGGTGGCGCAGCCGGTGTAGAGCTCGTCGATGGCGACCTTGTCGGACTCGTAATCCTGTGCCGCGAGCCCCAGGGCGTCGGCCTTGATGCGCAGGTTGGTGTCCTTGGTGACCAGGATGACCGGCATCTCTTTCTGCGATTCCATGAGGTCGACGGCCACCGCCAGAATGCGGTTGTCGCCCCGTTCCTCGCGCAGCTCGGGCGGAAGCCGCTTCATCACCTTTTCTTCGTAGATCTCGATCTTCAGGGTGCCGCCGTTTTCCAGGTCGAGCCCCTGCGAGAGCGACCCCTCCTTGCGGAAGGCGTCCATGAGCCGGGAAACCTGGCGCGCGTTGCGGCCGGTCTCGTTCATGTCCTTCTTGAAGCGGTCGATTTCCTCGATAACCGTGATGGGTATGATGATGGAGTTGTCTTCGAACTTGGTGAGAGCCTGCGGGTCGTACAGAAGTACATTTGTATCAAGAACATAGATTTTCTTCATATCCACTCCCTGTACGTTGCTGCCTTCAGAAAAAGCGAATGCCTCATCCCTGACCAATAAAGCTGAACTTTTCGTAGTATCCCCTTCCACGGCCCGATCGCCGTCTGTTGCTCGATATTCGTAACGCGGTTTCACCCAATCACGCCCGCCTCTTCCGAGCGCCTGCAACAGGCCCTCAAAGAGAGGTGGCGTGCTGCGCCGCTAATGAGCCGGCGGAACGCTCATGATATTATCTCACGCAGCGCCTTAATAAAAAAGTCGATATCTGATCCGGTGTTGAAAAAGCCGGGACTGACCCTGACGGTTCCTTCGGGGAAACTGCCGATGCTGCGGTGTACGTCCGGTGCGCAGTGCAGACCGACCCGGACGCTGATATCGTACTCGCTGTCGAGCAGATAGCCGAGGGCCGCGGGATCGTGCCCCTCCACGTTGAACGACACGGCGGCGCCGCGCTCCCCGTGCCGGGGGCCGTACAGGCGCACACCCCGGATGCCGGAGAGCCCGTCCAGGAGTTGGTCGACGAGGGCGGTCTCCTTGGCGCGGATCACTTCGAGCCCGACCTCCTCCACGAACGCAAGCCCCGCCTTGAGCCCGGCTATGGCCGGGGTGTTGACGGTGCCGCTCTCCAGGCGCTCGGGCATCTGCTCGGGGGGCTCGGGGGTGCTGGCGCTGCCGCCGGTACCGCCGACCTGCAGCGGCTCAAGCGTTATGCCCGGGGCGACCGCGAGGATGCCGGTGCCCGGAGGGCCGTAGAGCCCTTTGTGGCCGGGGGCGGCGAGGAAGTCTATGCCGATCCCCTCGGCGTCGATGGGGAAAAAGCCTGCGCTTTGCGCCGCGTCCACCAGGAAGAGGGCCCCTCCCCGGCGCGCGGTGCTGGCGATCTCGGCGATGGGCTGCACCGCGCCGGTCACGTTGGAGCAGTGTGCGAGCGCAACGAGCCTCGTGTTGGGGCGCATGGCGCGGGCGATGTCCTGTTCCGAGACGACGCCGCAGGCGTCCGAGCCCACGAAGGTCACCTCGACACCGCGCCGTGCCGCCAGGTGCAGCGGACGCGCCAGGGCGTTGTGCTCCACCGTGGTGGAAACGACGTGATCGCCCGGCTTCAGCAGCCCGAATACCGCTATGTTGATGGATTCCGTTGCACTGTGGGTGAACACGAGGCGGGAGGAGTCGGAGACTCCGAAAAAGCGGGCCAATGCGGAGCGTGCTTCGAAGACAATGCGGGCCGCTGCGAGCGACTGGCGGTACCCTCCCCTGCCGGGTGCAACGCCGACTTCCCGCATTGCAGCGTCCATCGCCAGATAGACGGAGTCCGGTTTCGGGAAGGAAGTCGCTGCGTTATCTAGGAATACGGACATACCGTATCTACTAGCATTTTAAGGGGGCTTTGGCAACCCGTTTCATGAATTGTTTACGGGACTAACGCTAATGGCGGGTCGGTCACACAAAGCTCCGCGAGGAACCTCCGGGTCAGCACCGTTTCGAGTTCAGCGACCCGCCCCAACGGCACGTCGTCGATCTTCCCCCCCGCCATCATCCCATGCCCGCCGGCGGTGCCGATACCCGCCACCAGCTTGCGGATCAGCTCCCCGGCATTGATCCCCTCGCTGGTGGTCCGGATCGAGAGCACGAGCTCGTTACTGTAGTGCCCGAGACAGAGCACCGTCTCGGTCCCCTCCAGCCGCACAAGGAGATCGGCAAGCTCGGATACCACCTCAGGGAACTGCACCCCGTCCAGCGAGGCGACCAGCACCTTCCCGTAGAGGATGGCATGCTCGAGGGCGCTGTGCAGCGCAACGAAGTATTCCCTGGGGAGATTGGGACGGGTGATGCTGTTCAAAAGCGTCTTGTTGGCCAGGGGGAAGAGGACGAGATACGCCTCCCGGTCCGGGCGGGTCGCCTCGCGCCCCAGGTCCTGGGTCTCCGACTTGATGGCGTAGAACAGCGCCGTGGCCAGCTTGGTACCCACCGAGACCCCCTGCACCTTCAGGTACTCGTACAGGATGGTCGCCGTGGTGCCGTAGTTGGGACGGATGTCGACCCAGCGGCAGGTGGCGCTCCCGTCGCGCATGGGATGGTGGTCGATGACGATGTCGGCGCGAACGTCAGGGGGGAGCGAGTTGTTGCCGGTGCCGGGCTGGGTGTCCAAAAGACAGATCACCGGGAACGCCTTGAAATCGATCAGGGGAAACGGGGTGAGCGGGATCTGCAGCAGTGTGGCCATGGCCAGGTTCTCGCTCCTGCCGATCATGCCGGAGAAGGCGATCACCGCCTCCCGGTTCAACCGGACCGCAAACAGGTGCCTGAGCGCCATGGCGGAAGCGAGCGAGTCGGGGTCCGGGTTGTCGTGCACCACGATGAGGATGCGCCCGCGACCACTGACCCAGGTAAGAAGGGCATTGGTATAGGAGAGAAGGTCGGACTGGGTTTCTATTTCAGCCAATGGGCACCCCCGGCTGGTGAGCTGCAAACCCGTGAAGTGTATCCCACCGCCGCCACGGGTGCAAAAAAAAAGGGAGGCATGAGCCTCCCTCGTACTTGTAACTACGGGGACTGTGTGGTTAGAACTTGCCGCGCAGCAGCTCCGCCATGGCGACGATGTTGCTCTGCCCCTTGACGTTCCCTTCCCTGAATTCGGGGTGGATGGTAGGGATGGCGAACTTCACCTTGCCGTTTTCGTATTCGGCCAGGGACCTGGAGGTGGTGAAAGCGCCGTAGGCGGCGCCGACGATGACACCGATACCGGCGCCGATGCCGACGTTCTGCAGGTGGTCGCCGGGCTTGTCCGTGAAAGCGAGCATGGCCGCGCCGACCAGGCCGCCGGCGAGACCGCCGTAGAAGGCATCCTCGAAGATGGTCTTCATCGCGTTTTCTTCAGCAAGGCAGGGAGTTGCCATAGACAGCAGGGTTACGACAATGGCCACGGCGCGCTTCAGGTTCTTCATACGGTCCCCTTTTCCGGTTCTTGCAGCAGTTCGCCGTCTGCTCTGCAAATCAGGGGCCAAAACAGGACATTCGCATACACAATGAGCTAACAGGCTTATTTTACAGGGAAGTGATATGAAGAACGGCAGGAGACGGCGGGTTGGCGGAGCGGGGAGCGGTTCTTTAATGTGCTGTAAACGCATCACCTTTCAGGGACTTGCGGCAAAAAACGTTATTTCCCGGCATTTTACGGCATTCCGGCGAAAAGACGGCGTGTGGCAAAAAAGCCACAGCTAGGGCTTCAGCTCGCGTACCAGCTGGATTTCATCCTCCTTGCTGGATACCCTGCCGTTCATCCTGGCGCTCAGGACCGCGTCGAGAAGCTCGCGGAAAAGCGGCCCCGGCTTGATGCCGAGCCCCTTGAGGTCCTCGCCGCCGATGAGCGTACTCATGCCATGGAGCTTGGTGAAGTACAGCGAGATGCAGCGCTTGGTCTCGGGGTTGCCGCTTTTCGCCATATGGTAGAGCAGGATCTCGACCGGAAGCCCGCGCAGGGTGAAGTAAATCTCGCTGTTCTCGAGCCGCTCCTGTCGCGCCAGCTTGCGCTCCATGGCGCCGATCAGCTCATCGCCCTGACGCCTCGACTCGGCCAGATGTTCCCTCTGGTTCTCGCTGACGGCGAGCCTGGTGCAGGTCGCCCAGAACTCCTCGGGCGAGAGCACCTCGCACAGCGCGAGGAAGTAGACCGCCCAGCGCTCGTAGGGGCGGTCCAGGTACAGGAGGTCGAACCAGGAGACGACGTAGCGTACCTGCTCCAGGGCGGCCTGCAGTTCCGGTGTCAGCTGGATGGAGGGATGGATGAAGCGCAAAAGCCCCAGCGACGCCATCCGGCCGATCCCCTGCAGCGGTTCCTTTTCCCTAAGGATCTGAACCAGTTCCGAGAGGAGCCTTCTCCCCCCGAGCTTCACCAGGAAGTCCATCTTCACCGCGTTCTTGATGAGGTCCTCAGTGTGCTTGGCGATCTTGAAGTTGAGCCGCTGCTCGAAGCGGATGGCGCGGAACACCCGGGTCGGGTCCTCGACGAAGGAGAGGTTGTGCAACACGCGGATCACCTTCGCCTGCAGGTCCCGGTAAGCCCCGAAGTAGTCGATGAGCCTGCCGAAGGACTGGCTGTTGAGGGCGATGGCCAGGGTGTTCACGGTGAAATCGCGGCGGTAGAGATCCATCTTCAGCGATGAGCGCTCCACGGTGGGGAGTGCCCCCGGGGAGACGTAGTATTCGAGCCTGGTGCTGGCGACGTCGATTTTGAAGCCGTCGGGAAAGACGATCACGGCGGTGCCGAACTTCTCGTGGCTCTTGACGCGGCAGCCAAACTCGGCGGCGAAGGTTTCCGCGAACAGGATGCCATCGCCGTCCACGGTGACGTCGACATCGGAATTGCGCTGCCCAAGCAGCAGGTCGCGCACGAAGCCCCCCACGGCGAAGAGCTGGAGGTCGAGCCGGTCCGCGACCAGTCCCAGGTTGTGCAGGATCTCCACCGAGCTCTTGGGGAGATAGCGCCTCATCATCCCCTCGACCTCGCGGTTCTTCACCTGAAGGGCGTCGCGCGACAGGTCGTAGATCGCCTCGCTCCCGAGGCTGTAGCGCAGGAGGTCGGTGCGGGTGATGACCCCTACCAGTCGCCCCTGGTCGAGGACCGGCACCAGCCGGGAGTCTCCTCCCACCATGTAGCTCTGGATCTCGCTGATGGGCGTCTCCGGCGTGGCCGCGTAGAACTCGGAGTGCATGTAGTCGGAAATGGGCACCGTGTTGAGGTTATGGTAGAGCGCCTTCTCGACGGTCTTTCTGGATATGATCCCCTGCACCTCCTCGCCGGAGAGGACCGGCATGGCGCTCACGTTGTAGCGCACCAGCCGCTCGCGCGCCTCCTCGATGGTGCAGTCGGGGGGGAGGGTCTTGACCGGCGAGGACATGATGCTGCGCGCGACGCGAATGGGGTCGACCCGCTTGCGCAGCACTACATCCAACTGCTCCAGCACCTGGATGAGGGTGAGCCCCCGCACCGTGGCGGACGCGGCGGTGGCGTGCCCTCCCCCACCCAGCTCTCGCAGGATCTCCCCCACCCTCACCTCGGGGATGCGGCTGCGGGCGACCACGAAGACGCGGTCCTGCATCCCCACCACGAGGAACAGGACCTGCAGGTTCTCCATGTCGCGGATCATGTGCGCCAGCGAGGCGATGTCGCCGATGTAGCGGTCCACCGAGGCGTGCGCCACCGAGACGTCCACCCCCTTGAGCGAGCTGGTCTTAAGCGAGGTGAGGAGATCGTTCAGCAGCGACACCTGCTCGACGGTGAGTTCGCGCCCGATGGAGTCGGCCACCTCGTTCAGCTGGGCGCCGCGCTCCAGGAGCCAGGCGGCGACGGCGTAGTCCTCGGCGGTGGTGGAGGGGAAAGTGAGGTTGCCGGTGTCCTCGTGGATACCGAGCATCATCAGGGTGGCCTCCGCCGCGCTCACCTCGATACCGCGCTCCATCAGGAAGGTCCCGAGGATGGTGGTGGTGGAACCGCAGGGGCGGATGATGCCGCCGTCGGGCTTGAGATCTCCGGAACTGATCGGGTGGTGGTCGTAGATGATGAGCTCGACGCCCTCTTTTTGGGCGAGCTCCCCCAACTTGGAAAGGCGCGCGGAGTGCTGGCAGTCGACGACGATGAGGCGGGTTACGGTGGAAAAATCCACGTCTTTGATCCGGACCGACTCGAACTCGGGATGGGGCGACTTCAGGAAGAACTCGCGCACCCCTTTCTCCTGTGCCCCGGAAAATACCAGCACCGCATCGGGGTAGAGCTTTTTGGCTGCGACCATGGAACCGATGCAGTCGAAGTCGGCGTTGACGTGGGTGGTGATTATCTCCATCAGCAAACCATGAGGGCGGCGTAAGCGACGACGCTGTGCAGGTCGCCGTTCACCTCCCCGCTGGTGGTGTAATGCACGAGGCGGCAGGAGGTGGCTCCCATGATCTTGGCGGCGACCAGCAGCGCCGTGGCGGGGATCACACCGCACATGGTGATGTTCTTCTCGCGGCAGACCTTGAGCAATCCCTCCGGGTCCATGCCCGTCAGGCGATCCAGGGCCTGGTCGTCCTTCACCTTCGCGGCGGCGGCGGATTCGTAGTGGGTCATGTCGGAGCTCGCGACGATGAGAACCTCGTCGCCGTAGGCGGCGATGGCCCGGGCGATCCCCTCTCCGATGCGGGAGATCGAGGGGAAGTCGGGCAGCGCGAGACAAAGGGCGGCGATGGAGACGCGGGGATTGCGGTACTGCAGGAAAGGAACCTGGACTTCGAGGGAGTGCTCGAAACGGTGCGCCACCGCGTCCTCGCGGACCAGCGGGGCGTGTTCGAGGATGAGTTGCGACAGGCGCCGGTTCACCGGCACCGACCCCAGCGGCGTGAGCCATTCAGTCTCGGGGGCGAGGGCCGCCGCCACGCCGGCACCGGTGTGGTTGGGTCCCAGGATCAGCACGGTGTCTGGCACCTGGACCGCGGCGTACACCTTGCCTGCTGCCTTGCCGGAATAGACGTACCCGGCGTGCGGGGCGATGACGCCCATCGCCTTCTGCGTTTCACCCTGCGGCATCATCTCTGCGAGCTCCTGGCGGAGCCGGTCGGGATCACCGGTGTAGAACTTACCAGCTACTGCGGGTTGCCGTACCATACCAGCCTCCTTTTGCGGAAATGCTAATGAACAGCGCACCAGGCAATATTCTAACTCAGCAGCGACTACCCTTCAACGGAGTCCAGGGAGTCATCGGAAACAACGGATTCGACAGAATCAGCGGCAGCCGAGGAGTCAGCGGCAACAGCGCCCCCCAGCGGGAGCGCCGGCTGGTCGGCGAAGGGATCGGGCGGCACCAGTTCGTGGATCTCCTTGAGGGTGGGGAGCTGGTTCAGGTCCTTCAGGCCGAAGAGTTCCAGGAACTCGCGGCTGGTGCCGTAGATGAGCGGCTTGCCGGGAACGTCCTTCTTCCCCATGATGCGCAGCAGCTTCTTTTCCAGGAGGCTTTTCATGACCCCGCCGGAATCGACACCGCGCAGGTATTCCACTTCTGCCCGGGTTATGGGCTGGCGATAGGCCACGATGGCAAGGGTTTCCAGGGCGGACTGGCTGAACTTGACCCCCTTGGTCTTGTTGAGCCTGCGGATGTAATCGCCGTGCTCGGGGCGGCTTCTGAGCTGGTAGCCACCGGCGACCTGGATCAGTACGATCCCGCGCCCGGCGGTCTCGTACTCCTCGATCAGCTCGTCCAGGGCGGCGCGCAGGTCGGTACGCTCGTACTCCTCCAGGATGCCGGCCAACCGGTCCAGCGTGAGCGGCTGGTCGTGGACGAAGAGGATGCTTTCAACTATTGATTTCAGCGACTTACCCGACAACAGATCCCTCCGTAAATCTAAAAACGAAAGCGGGCGAATATTTATTCGCCCCTACAATTTCCCACTCCCCTTGCGGGAGGGGGCAGGGGGTGGGGGAAGATGCCATCATTTCCGCTGTTTGCGGCGTCCCCCCGCGGTCCCCTCCGGTCATGAGAGGGGGAGGGTTCCCTCTGCGTCCTCGTCAGTTGGCTCCTGCCCCGTTTCATCGCCCTCTTCGCCGCCCTCCCCTTCATCTTTGGCCGCGAGGTGCAGCCAGATGGAGCCCATGCTGTCCGTCTGCACGACCTTGATCAGCTTCAGCTTGCACAGCTCCAGCACGGAGAGAAATGTGACAATGAGGAGGTCGCGGGTCATGCCGGTGTTGAAAAGGGAGTCGAAGCAGACGGTCTTTTCCGCATGCAGGACCGAGAGCACCTCGCCGATGCGGTCTGCGATGGAGATGCCGTCCGCGACCACATCATGGAACGTATCCACCGATACGCGGGCCAGCACCTTCTGGAAAGCCTCGATGAGCTCGAAGAGCTCGACATCGGCGGGTTCCTCAACCGGCGCCAGTTCGTCCAGTTCGGGGGAATCGAACTTGCGTGCGAACACCTCGCGCCCCAGCAGGTTGCGGCAGTTGAGCAGCTGCGAGGCGTCGCGGTAGCGCTGGTATTCCAGAAGGCGCCGCACCAGCTCTGCGCGCGGGTCCTCCACCTCGGCCTCCCCGTCCTCCTCCGGTGTCGCCGGAAGCAACATGCGCGACTTGATCTGCAAGAGCGTCGCCGCCATCACGAGGAACTCCCCTGCGATGTCCAGGTTCAGCTCCTTCATGATCTCCATGTAGTCGAGGTACTGCCTGGTGATGGCCGCGATGGGGATGTTGTAGATGTCCACCTCGTTCTTCTTGATGAGGTGGAGCAGGAGGTCCAACGGTCCCTCGAACTCCTCGATCTGCACCCGGTAGGACTGCTCCAGGGCTTCGGAGAAAAGGTTGCTTTGCATTTCTTCGAGCGACAAAAAAACTCCTAAACCGGATCAGGTGTCGTAGTGGCAACGCCCTCATCCGCCCCTTCGGGGCGTCTTCTCCCAAAGGGAGAAGGGATGGACCACCCTCGCCCCTTGGGAGAGAGGGTGGCCGAAGACGGGGTGAGGGAAGGATCTAGACCTTGAGTGCTGCCCTGGCTTCGTCCATGGTCTGCCTGGCGACGACTTCGGCCTTGCGGCTCCCCTCGGCGAGCACCTCTTCAACCAGGCCAGGCTTTCCGGCCAATTCCACGCGCTTCTCGCGGAACGGCGCCAGGGTGTCCACCATGGCCTGCGCGAGGATCTTCTTGCAGTCCACACAGCCAAGCTGGGCGCTGCGGCACCCTTCGACGATCTCGGCGCGCTTGTCGGCGTCGACATAGAGGGAATGCAGGGTGAAGGCGACGCAGCGATCGGGCTCGCCCGGGTCCCGCTTGAAGGGGCGCAGCGTGTCGGTGACCATGGACATGACCTTCTTCCTGGTCTCCTCGGCGTCATCGGAGAGGAAGATGGCGTTGCCGTAGCTCTTGCTCATCTTGCGGCCGTCGATCCCCAGCACCTTCGGGGTCTCGGTAAGAAGCGCAGCCGGCTCCGGGAACACCTCGCCGTAGAGGTAGTTGAAACGGCGGGCGATCTCGCGGGTGATCTCGAGGTGCGGGATCTGGTCCTGCCCGACCGGCACGCGTGCAGCCTTGTACACGATGATGTCGGAGGCCATCAGCACCGGGTACCCGAGGAAGCCGAACGTGGAGAGGTCCTTGGTGGTCAGGTTCTCCTGCATCTCCTTGTAGGTCGGGTTGCGCTCCAGCCAGGAGACCGGGGTGATCATGGAGAGGATCAGGTTGAGCTCGGCGTGCTGCGGCACCCGGCTCTGCTTGAAGATCACGCTCTGCTCGGGGTCGATACCGAAAGCGAGCCAGTCGAGCACCATCTCGTCGATGCTGTCCTGGATACCGTCCGTGCTGGCATACTCGGTGGTCAGCGAGTGCCAGTCGGCGGCGAAGAAGAAGCACTCGAAGTTACGCTGCAGTTCCATCCAGTTGGACAGAACCCCGTGGTAGTGCCCCAGGTGCAGCTTTCCGGTCGGTCTCATGCCGCTAACGATACGGTTGTTGCTCATAGAATCGGACTCCTTTTTGGATTCTGCTCCCCTACCCCTTCATCATGAGCTTGGTGACACCGAAGACCAGGTTCGCGTAGGGACCGGCCAGAAGGTGCACTCCGAAGTTGAGGGCGGGCGCAATTATATAGCTGAAGGCATTGGTGAAAAACACCAGGGCCACGATGATGATCATGCCGAAGGGCTCCACCCTGGCGAGGGCCATGGAAGGACCGTACGGCAGCAGCCCCACGGCGACCCGCCCGCCGTCCAGGGGAGGAACGGGGATCAGGTTGAACACGCCGAGCAGCAGGTTGATGTAGACCGAAAACGCCAGCATCAGGGTAACGGGGTCCGCGAACGCAGCCAGCATGGACCCTTCGGGGGCGCCCTGGGTGCCGGCTATCAAGGCGCGCATGGCCAGGGCCGAAACGGTCGCCAGGCAGAAGTTGGTGATGGGGCCGGCGGCAGCCACCCAGATCATGTCCCTCTTCGGGTGGCGCAGGTTGCCGAAATTGACCGGCACCGGTTTCGCCCAGCCAATACCAACCACGAAGATCAGCAGGGTGCCAACGATATCGAGATGTTTGAGCGGGTTGAGGGTCAGGCGCCCAAGGTATCTGGCTGTGTTATCACCGAACTTGTCAGCGATGTAGCCGTGGGATACCTCGTGACAGGTAATTGCCATCAGCGCGGGGACCAGCATGATGGACAACTTGATGAAGAACTGTTCCATGACGTCCTTTAAGCCGGGTTAGCTACAAGCCCTATGTCTCTAGCAGATCGGTGCCGGAAAGTCAACGATGGCGGGCGATTGAGAGGGATGGGATGCCTCAGCATGTCCCCCTCTCCCCTCTGGGAGAGGGTGGCCGGAGGCCGGGTGAGGGCGCCGCCGATTGGCAATCATCAATGGGCGGGGTCAACAATCCGCCACTAAACCTCGGTCACCGTCTCGTGCCGCGCCTCGTGCCCCCAAAGCTGGAGGATGAGGCCGCCGAACAGGAGCACGGCGCCGCCGAAGCCCTGCAAAGGGGTGATCCTCTCGCCGAGCAGGATGACGGACAGGAGCACGGTGATCAGCGGTTCCAACATGCTGATGATGGAGGCGTTGGTGGCGCCGATCAGGCGCAGGCCGGCGAAGAAGCCCATGACGCCGAACAGGGTCGGGAAGACGGCGATACCGGCGATGGAAAGCCATCCGCGCGGGGTAAGCTCAAGGATCAATTCGCCTCTGGCGGCGCCGTAGCAGAGAAAGGCAAGTCCGGCGGCGGTGCAGACCCAGAGCGAGGTAACCATGGGGTCGATGTTCTTGAGGATGCGGTTGCCGATGATGATGTAGCAGCTGTAGATGACCGCGGCTCCAAGGACGGAAAGGACGCCAGCCAGTCGCGCCCCTTCGAACGACGCACCCAGCAGCAGCACGAGCCCTACCGAGCAGACCACGAGCGCGATCCCCTTCGGTGCGTTGAAACGCTCGTCCCCAACGACCAGGGCGAGAACGGTAACCAGGGCGGGATAGGTGTAAAGGAGCATCCCGGTGAGCGACGCGGGGAGGTAGTGGATGGCGTTGGCGTAAAGGCCGGACATGCCGCCGTAGCCGACCGCACCCATGAGGATGAGCTGCAGCGCAGTCCTGCGGTCCAGGCCGCAGTTGACGCCGCGGGCGCGCAGGATGCCGTAAAGGAAGATGCCGGCCAGGAGGAAACGACCCGCCAGGACCGTGCTGATGTTGGCGCCGCCGGCGAAGGCGCTTTTTATGAGGATGCCGAGCGTGGCGAATCCCGCCGCCGACGCGACGATATACCAGGCTCCCAGGTGCTTGTTATTCATGAACAAAAGTCCTTATTCCCCCTCCCCTTGCGGGAGGGGGAAAGGGGGTGGGGTAAGGTGCCCGAGGCAGGTTTGGCGCCAGTGGCCAGTTCACCCACCCCCCTGCCCCCTGCCCCCTCCCGTCGAGGGAGTGGGAGAAGATGCTTAATCTAACTGGATGGTCTGGTCGGTGATCTCGGTGAAGCTCACGTCGTGGCTCACCAGGAAGAGCTGGTCGTACCAGTGTTCGGTGACTTCCTCCTGGCCGACATCGATGGCACGGAAGGCCTTGGCCAGGTTCTCGCGCCGCTCGGCGTCGAGATTGGAGGTGGGCTCGTCGAAGAAAGCGATGCGGGCACCGATGGTCTGCAGCAGCGCCAGGCGCAGCGCCACGACGGCACTCATCATCTGCCCGCCTGAGAGCTGGTCGTCGCTGCGCTCCCTGATGGTACCGTCCACCATGTCCTTCAGGACGATCTGGTAGTTGTCGCCCCAGAAGAGTTCCTCGTCGGACTCGCAGATGCTGCGGTAGATCCGGTCGGCGCGGAAGCTGATCTCTTCCCGGAAACGCTCGGAAAGCTGGGCCGAGACGTTCTTGAACACCTGGTTACGCAAAAACTTGACCAGTTCGGCCTGCTCCTTCAGCTTCTCGATGGCAGCCAGCTTCTGCTCGATCTCGGCGGCAACCGTGCGCAAGGCGGCGGTCTCCCCCTCCAGCCGCAACACCCCTTCGGCAATGGCGCCGATCTCGGATGTAAGCCGTGTGGCCGCCATCACCAGCAGTTCCCGGTCGTGCTTCGCGGCTTCATGCTGCTCAGGGCGGTAATCGGCCACAAGCTTTGCCATTTCCGCCTGCCTGGCGGCCAGAGTCGACGCGAGTGTCTGCAATCCCCTTTGGTATTTCTCCAGTGTCTCCTGGTGCTTACCGAGTTCTTCAGCCGATTTCAGGTTGGCTATGTAGCTGTCGCGTGCCGGCTGGAAGCGGACCAGTTCTTCCTCCGCGTCCTTCACGCTCCGCTCCACATCTGCGAAAGCGGCGATCTCGGTTTTTCGGGCACCGACCTCGGTCAGCAACGCGGCCAACCGAGCGTTGTGCCGCGCCACGGACTGCTCGCGCCGGGCGGCACGTTCCTGTGCGCCGGCAAGTTCACGCTCCTTTTGTGCCAGCGCCTCCCCCCGTGCGGATAGCTCGGCAAGCTTTCGGGCGGATTCCTGAACCGGCCCGGCCGCCTGTTTCACGCGTTCTTCCAGTGTCGTTTCCAGCTTGGCGATGATGCCCTGCCAGGCATCGGTTGCCTGAGCCAGCGCGTCGCGACGCTGCTGTGGGGCAGCCGACAGGTCGAGCTCAACGCACGGCAATTGAGCCACGGAAACATCGGCAACACCGGCAGTTGCCAGCCACTCTTCAAGCGGAGCCCGAAGTGCGGGCGTGGCGATCCGGGCGTAGTTGGCGCTGAATTCTTCTTCCTGTTTACTCCGCTCCCCCCCCGCCTTGGCCAGTTCCACGGCCACCTGCTCGAGGCCTGCCAGTTCGCGAGCGGCCTGTTGCGCGGCACTCACCTGGGACGCCAGGTCGGCCGCCTCACGGTCAAGTCCGGCTATCTCGTCATCGAGGGAGGCGATACGCGCTTCGAAGAGGCCGGCCGGATCAGCCCCCTGCAGGTTCTGACAGGGTTCCTGGAAGAAGGGGCAGGCGCCCGCCCCGATCTTGTCGCGCCCCTCGACCAGGGAATGCCTGCGCCCGGCCAGTTCGGACCGCCGCGTCTGGATCTGCTCCAGCCGGACCTGGCGCGCCGCCAACTGCCCTGCCTCCGTCTTGAGCGGCTCTGAACCGGCCAGGACGCTCTCGCGTTCCCGGATCTGCCGGTCGATGTCCTCGATCCGGCTGAGTGCGACGTTGAGGTAAGGGAGCGTAGTCTCCATGGTGTGCATGGGGAGTTTGCGGAAAAGAAGGCGACTCTGCTCCGCCGCGGCCAGCCCCTGGGCCGCATCGGCTTCCAGCCTTTTCTGCTCCGCCAAGGCCGCCGCCAGTGCGTCCTGGTCGCGCTTCAGGCGCTTGCGCTCCTCGTCCATCGAAGACCTGGCGAGTTCGAGTTCCCGGCTCTCCGCATCCAGCATCGCCTGAACGCTCCCCTGCTCCTTTTCGAGGTCGGCAAGTTTCTTTTCCAGCTGGTGCTTCTGCTGTTGCTGCTCGCGCAGGGCCTTGAGCCTTGCCTCCGCCGCGTCGTACCCCTGCTTTCCTGCAGTCGAGGCCGCGACCACAGCCGCCGCCTGCCGCGACTGCTCGACCAGGAGTTGCTGGGTCGAGACGTAGTTCTTGCCGGACTCGACACGCTCCTCCAGCCCCTGCACGTCCTGTTGAACCGACTGGATCGCCACCTTTTTCGACTCCAGCGTCGTCAGCAGGGCCGTTGCGTGTTCAAGCTCCGTGGTCTTGGTCGCCAGTTCGGCCTGCTTGGTCTCGCCCTGCGCCCGCAAGACGGCCAGTTCCTCTTCCTTGGCGGGAAGGACGGCGATCTGTTCGGACTTGCTATCCACTTCCGCCTGCAGCACGTCAAGCTTTGCCTTAATGGTGCTGGTCAAAGCCTTCGTTTTATCTTGAGTCTTCCGCCAAGCGTCGATCCCCAGGATCTCGTCGAAGGCGTCCTGGCGCTTGGCAGGCTGCTTGATCACGAAGGGGCCGAGGAAGTCGTTCTGGAAGGGGCCGATCACCAGCTTGAACTGCTCCGACAGCGGACGAGCGGCGGAGAGCCCGAGCAGCTGCGCGATGCGTGCCCCGGTCTCCTCCATGTTGGCGTGCTCCTCGACCTCGAAGTCGCCACCGATTTCCTTGGCCAGAAGCCATTTGCCTGCGGTGCCCACGGTACGGGTCACCCGGTACAGCTCGCCCGGCGCCGGCTCGAACACCACAGCTATTTCGCCGCGCTTGGTCCCGATGGTGAGGAAGCGTTCGGCGTTGGAGACGAAATCCTTGGCGTCGACGCCGAACAGGGCATAGCCGATGGCCTCGAAGATGGTGCTCTTCCCCGAGCCGTTTGCGCCGGAGAGGACGTTGATTCCGGGTGAGAAGACGAGTTCCTTGTCGCGGTGCGACTTGATGTTTTTGAGGTGGACCGAGACTATGCGCACTGGTCACCTCCCGAGGAAAGCAGGCTCAGCAGCTCTTCGCCTTCCACGTCTCCCTTGAGCACCAGGTCCCGCAGCGCCAGGCTCAGGCGCGTCAGCTCCTCCACCCGCCCCTGGTAGTGGCTGTTGGCGCCGATCAACTCGCCCAGCACGTCCCGCTCGATCTCCGCGAGGCTCTTCTTGACCTTCTCCTCCCCTCCCCCTCCGGAAACCAGGGAGAGGTGGTTCTTGATCTCAAGGTGCAGCGGCTCGCAGACCTCGCACAAGGACGCGCGCAAACGGTCACGGCTCAACTCGAATGGGTGGAAGCCGACCTTCCCCGCCAGACGCACCTCCACGAGCGGGGCCCGCTCATCTCCGCACGCGGCAAGTTTCTCCGCCATCTGGCTTTTGAACCGCTCCAGGGCATCCGCGGCATTGCCCGCGCCATCAAGGTTCGCGGTGACAACCAGCATCGGGCGCGGCGAGGTGCGCCGGAATTCATGAGCGACCGCGCCGTCCGGCGCCAACGTCACCAGGTAATACCCCTTGTCGTAGCGCTCTTCCCCGAAATTGACGCAATCGGGCGAGCCGGGGTTGAACGCGTACGGGCGGCCGTCGGCATCATTGACGATGTAGGGCTTATGGCCATGGCCGAGCGCGACGTAATCGAAACATGCGGCCAGGGGCTGCGCCTCCTCGGGCTTTATGTTGCCGATCTCGACCGGCGAATAGGTCCAGACCCCGACGTGGAAGAGCAAAATGTTGCGCCTGGTGCCGATGGCGTCGCAGATGCGCGGCACGTGGTTCCCCGCCTGCGAGCCGATGTAGCCGAGACCGTAGATGTTGACTCCCTTGACCTCGATGTGCCCGCCGCTCCCCTGTTCGGGATCGAAGGGGTCGAAGAGGTAGCCGCCGTCCGCACTCCTGGCGGGGCGCAGCAAAGAGATGTAGCCCAATTGCGAGAGCGCTTCCATCCAGGAGACGCTGTCGCGGCGGTGGATCCAGTCGTGGTTTCCCTCGACGGCGAGACAGGGGATGCCGGCGTCCTTCAAGGGCTGCAGGATCTCGATGGTCTTGGCGAAGGTCTTAGGGAGGATCTGGCCGGTATGGAACAGGTCGCCGCCGATCAGGACGAAATCGACCCGTTCGCGCACGGCATCGGCGACGATGGCGTCGAAGGTGGAGAAGAAGTCCTGGTAGCGCTTGGCGTCGCAGCCGGAGCCGCGGTAGGTCTTGCCGAGATGTACGTCGGAGGTGTGGATGAAGCGAACGGGCATGGATGCTCCGGGAAAAGTGAATTGCACAGGTATAACGCCGCCCGCGGGGGCAAGTCAAGCTCTCTAACCTGGCAACTTTTGCCGCAGCTCGAAGTTCCGGCCAGGGGTCCTGCTTCAGCGCGGCAAGGCGATGGGAGGTTGGTGGCGTGCTTGGTGAACTTGCAGGCGTAGATGTTGGTACGGCAGGTGATCAGGGTCAGCGGCCGGTCGGCCAGGTAAGGGAGCGTACGCGGCGCCACCAGCTCGCAGTAGGGTTCGATGTCGTCCCGGGTGATGCGCTCGTGTGGGAACACGGGGCCGCCTTGGGCGGGCGCGGCACTGCTACCCTCCCCGGATGCCCCGGTTCGCCCTTGGCCGCGTGCCCCTCTCCCCTCTCCCCTCTCCCCTCTCCCTCCGGGAGAGGGGCGGGGGTGAGGGCGGTGCTTCGGCTTGTTCGCCGGCATCGAGGACGTCGTTTTCGTCGGGGACGTGGTGAACATCGTGCCCCCCTCCCTTGACGGGAGGGGGTTGGGGGTGGGGGAAGCGGCGTGCTTTTGCACCACGAAGATACCGCCGGGAGGCGACTGTGAACCGGAGGGCTCGCGGTGCGGCTGAAATCCCGCATCTCCCGGTAGCGCTGCAAGCCGTGTTGGTGGGACGATTTACGGTGGGATCCGCCATGTCCGCACGCCTTCTAACCGTAGGGGCGAATCATCATTCGCCCCTCTTGCCGCACCAAAGCCGCTCTTGTCATCAGCGGTGGCAGGGGCGCCGGTGGGGGCAAATGATTATCTGCCCCAACAGCGCCGGGTGGACAAGGCGCTGTTGGGCCTCCGGCGGTCCAGCCTCCCGACCTCCCCCCTCCCGACCTCCCCCTCCCGACCTCCCCCTCCGGGGGGAGGAGCGGTGGACGTCGATGCCGTGCCCGTCAGCGGGCAGCGAAGATCTCGTTGAAGAAGAGCTTCATGGCCTCGAAGGAGCGCCGGTCGGCCTTCTCGTTGTAAGCGGCCCCTTTGCTGTTGTCATTGCCGGACTTGGGATTGCTGAAGCTGTGCACCGCGTTCCCGTAGAAATTCATCTGCCAGTCCACCTTGGCGTCACGCATCTCCTTCTGGAAGGCGGCCACCTCATCCGGTTTCACGTAAGGGTCATCCGCGCCGTGCAGCGCGAGCACCTTGCCGCGTATGTTCCTTGCGTCCGCCGGGTTGGGAGTGCT
Organism: Geomonas subterranea; assembly: GCF_019063845.1. NCBI lineage: Bacteria > Pseudomonadati > Thermodesulfobacteriota > Desulfuromonadia > Geobacterales > Geobacteraceae > Geomonas > Geomonas subterranea. The sequence goes on along the minus strand of NZ_CP077683.1, from coordinate 1,081,737 downwards.
GAGCCCGCCATGGAAACTGACCGTACCCAGGAGGTCGGCGCCGCTTCGCGCCAGCTCCAGCGCTGCCGTGCCGCCGAAGCAATACCCCATGACAGCCAGCCGCTTGGGATCAACCTGGGGCAACCCCGCCAGCTTCTGCAGTCCTGCCGCGGCACGCGCGCGGATGAGGCTGCGGTCGTTACCCCTGTACTTGGCCGCTTCCTTAGCCGCCTGCTCGGGCCCGGCCGGGCGCACCCCCTTGCCGTAGATGTCGGCGGCAAAGGCAACATAGCCGAGCTTGGCAAGTTGCTCAGCGCGCATCTTCTCGTATGGGCTCACTCCGGTCCACTCATGGATAATGAGCACGCCGGGGCGCTTTTCCTTGATGGAATCGTCGTACGCCAGGTATCCCTCGAGGACCGTGTCGCCCTGGTGATACTCGACGTTGTGTCCCACCACGGCGGCGCCGGCTCCTTGCGCCACCAAGGTCATCATCAAAGCCAGAAGGTACTTTTTCATGATTTCCTCCACGCTGCTGATCACCAATGAAGACGGCAAACGCAGCTCTAATTGAATCTCCGATCGTCTCATTAGCGAAGACGCCAACTACGGTCATTTTACCAAAAAGGCGCAGTTTGCTGCAGCGCCCTCTTTGCCACGTTGCTTTAATCGCGGCGCGGACGACTGGCGCGGATATTGTTCAGCCTGTCGCGTTGACACCGGTTGCACATTAAGTACGATTAGCTAATCGCATTAGCATAACAGGAGCCTGTCATGAGACAACTGAATTCGCCTCATTCTCCCGGTTGGCTGGCGTTGGTCCTCATTGGGATTTCATTGACGGGGTGCACGTCGTGGTGGGGCGGATCGCGGCAGGGGGCCAGCACCTCGCTGCAGACGGTGCAGGACGACCTGCAGTACGCGCAGCTAAAGACACGAGAAACGCGCAAGGCGCTTGATGACGTGAAGTTCGCCGACGAAGCCGACCTGCCGCGGGCCTACCGCGCCTTCAGGGACGAGGTGAACTTCATGACCGGCGCTGGGGAGAAGCTGGTGCAGCACGCCGACGGGATGCATTACCAGGGGAACTCGTACCTGGTGGAGGCTGAAAGTTCGGCAGGGGAATGTCGCTACCCGAGGCTGTCACGAAATGCACGGCTGCCGCGCATGGAGCTGGGAGATGCGTTCGAGCCCATCGCGGAACAGGGGCAAGCGGTACAGCGGGCCTACCGCGCCTTCGAATTCGACATCGGGGCCATCGAGGAGCACCTGTCCCGGGAGTTGAGCGAGCAGGGTGTGAGAGACATGGAAATATTCATGCGCAAGAGCGAAGTGGATGCGGACAACCTCTTGTACGAACTCGAAGCGGAGCTTGCAGCGGTAGACAGGGCCCGGAAGGCATACGACGAATCGCCCCGGGGTACCGGAGCAGGTACTCCCTAGAAGGAATCACCCTTGTCAGCGTTGAGGGGAAGCTGGCAGTGCAGGCACTTGCGCAGGTAAAGCAGCGCCATGCCCTGCATGTGATAGTAATTGCGGCAGCGCGGGCAACGAGCGGTGGCGGAATAGAACATGACGCAAAGCAGCACAGCGAACCAGGCGAAAAACACGGGCATGGAACCGCTGAAGGAATGGGTGATCCTCTGGGTCACGTACATGGTGGGAAGGTAAACGATGAGGACGATCCAGAGACACCAGCGGCGTTTGCGCACCGCGGCCAAGCCGCTGGCGATGACAGCCGGCTCGATGACTTCGGCAGCTTCAGCCTTGGCGGTTCCGGGGGCAGCTTCAGCATTGGCAGTTTCGGCCGCGACGGCGGCCTCTTCGACTTCGTGACGGTCCAGGTGAACCTCCCTTCAGCCTTTAGTTCTGGGCACCTTCCCGATATTTCATGGTGAGCCCCTTGAGAAAATTGCGCAGCATCTGGTCGCCGCAGGGCTTGTAATTATCTTGCCCCTTGGCGCGGAACACCGCACTCAGCTCGGACTTGGAGACCGGAAACTTGGCGAGCTTGAAGATCGCCAGCATCTCGTCCTCTTTCAGGCTCAGGGCGATGCGGATCTTCTTGAGGGTGTCGTTGTTGGTCAGTTGAGCGGATGAGGGGGGCGTAGTGCCATCCCCCCCTTCCCGCTTGCCCCGCTTCAAGGCGATCAGGCCGTCCAGGAACGCCTGCAGTACCTCATCGCTGCACTCGCGGAAACCTTCCTCATCATCCTTCTTGACCAAGCTGGTGATGTCCGCCTGCCCCATCTTCATGTCCGAAAGCCGGAAGGCCTCCACAACAGCCTGGTTGTTGAGGTTCAGCGCGTAGCGCAATCTGCGGAAGACGTCGTTATTGGTCATCGGGTGCTCCTGTCTGTTCATGCGGGCCGCAGCCCGGTTACTACATAGCATTTAACCTATGCGGTCTGCAAGTTAAGTTATTGAGGCGCGCTTTCGATTTGCAAGGCCTCGCGCAGTTGCCGGGACACCTCTCGCAACAGTCGGGAAACCGTCCGCAACTGTCAGCCCCCCCCCTCCGAGATGGTCGGGACACCTCACACACCAGCCGGCATCCCCCTCGCGTTTGCCGGGGATCCTTTCGCGTTTGTCGGGAGCATCCTCCGAACAGGCGTTGCAGGACCCTTCGCGCATGTGGCAAGACCTCTCGCATCCGTGCCACATACATGACAAGGCCCCTCTGCCATGCGCAGAGGGGCCTTGTCATGTCGTGGATTGCCGGGGACCAGATTATGCGGCGACGGCAGCCTGCATCCCTGCCTCCTCAACGGGCAGCGGCAATCCGAGAATGGCATCAATCTCTGCGGCGTCGAGGGTTTCCTTGGCAACGAGTTCCTGGGTCAGCCTTTCCAGGGCATCCATGTTGTTCCGCAACAAGGCGACCACATCGGAATAGCAACCAGTGACGATGGAACGGATTTCATTGTCAATCTCCCGGGCAGTAACGTCGCTGAAGCCTTTCTTCGCGTTCCCGCCGTTGTCGGTGCTCTCGTTGTGCCCGAAAGCGACGGGACCGAAGGCGCGGGACATACCCCACTCGCCGACCATCTTGCGCGCTGTGTCGGTGGCACGTGCCAGGTCGTTCCCTGCCCCCGTGGTGGTGGTGCTGTAGATGAGTTCCTCGGCAGCGCGCCCCCCCATGAGCACCTTCAAGTGGGCGACCAGCATCTCCTTGGTGTAGCAGTAGATGTCCTCTTCGGGGATCTGAATCGTCACCCCCATCGCCCGCCCTCTCGGGATGATGGTTACCTTGTGAACCGGGTCGCACCCCGGGGTCAGCTTTGCCACCAGCACGTGCCCGGCCTCGTGGTATGCGGTGGAGAGCTTCAATTTGTCCGACAGGACCATCGATTTCTTCTCGGCCCCCATCAACACCTTGTCCTTGGCGAGGTCGAAATCTATCATCTCGACGGAGCCCTTGTTGGAGCGCGCAGCGAGGATGGCGGCTTCGTTCACCACGTTGGCCAGGTCGGCGCCGGAGAAGCCGGGGGTGCCCCGGGCGATCACCATCAGGTCGACCTCCTCGTGCAGCGGGACGTTCTTCGCGTGCACCTTGAGGATCGCTTCACGCCCCCTGATGTCGGGGGAGCCCACGGTGACCTGGCGGTCGAAACGCCCGGACCGCAAGAGAGCTGCATCGAGGATTTCGGGACGATTGGTTGCGGCGAGGAGGACGATCCCCGCGTTGACCTCGAAGCCGTCCATCTCGACCAGCAGCTGGTTCAGGGTCTGGTCGCGCTCGTCGCTCGCGCCGCCACCGGCGGCAGCGTCGCGCTTGCGCCCGACCGCGTCGATCTCGTCGATGAAAACGATGCAGGGCGCCGCCTTCTTGGCCTGTGCGAACAGGTCTCTCACCCGGGAGGCGCCCACGCCGACGTACATCTCGACGAATTCGGACCCGGATATCGAGAAGAAAGGAACGTCGGCCTCACCCGCGACCGCCCGTGCGATGAGGGTTTTGCCGGTTCCCGGAGGGCCTACCAGGAGCACCCCGGTGGGCATCTTGCCGCCCAAGGTGGAAAACTTCTCGGGATCCTTCAGAAACTCAACCGTATCGAGAAGTTCCGTCTTGGCTTCTTCGGCGCCGGCGACGTCGCCGAAGCGTACGGCCGATTGCGAGTAGTCGACCATCCTGGCCCGGCTTTTACCAATGCCGGTGAAACGCCTGAGCACCGCAAACAGGAAGACGGCTATGGCGACCAGGAAACCGATTTCGAACCAGTTGGGTCCGCTGGAAGGAGGTGTGGACGAAAAGTCGACCTTTTTGGCGATGAGCAGGTCGCCCAGGTAGGCGCCCGCCGGGAGAAAGAGGCTGAATTTCTCGCCGTTTGTGGCATGAGCGGTGATCTCGTCGCCGACGATCCTCACTTTGGCTATGTTGCCGGCTGAAACTTTCTGGATGAAGGTGGTGTAGCTGATTTGCCTGCTATGGTCAGCATGTGATTGTTGCCAGGAATAGAGGCCATATCCGGCCACGGCCAAAAAGCTCAATGACAGCCCCAACAACATAAGCTTCTTGTTTCTCGTGTTCCCCATAGTTCTCCAATTACTACTGTAGTAGTAATAACGTCACGGCTTATACAATACAAACTTTAGCTATGTTAACCGTAACAGTGAAATGTGCTTATTGTTTTTTAAGCGTAGAAACAACAATTAGCACTTGCTAAATCGAAATCAGACGACCTCTAAAAAATTGAATATCTATTTTTACTTCAGCAGGAAGATTTTTGTACACACAATTTTTTTTCATTTTTAAAAGGCGTGGAAGAAGTAATGAATGCGGGGAGATAGAAAAAGGGAGGAGAAACAAAAAAGAGGCACCCTTTTGGGGTGCCTCTTTGGGCAGCAGTGCCGGAAGCGAACTTATTTGCGCAGCAGTTTCACGATGGCGGAGAAATCCTCCTCGCCTCTGCCGTCCTTGACGGCCTGGTCGTAAATTTCGGCCACGGTCTTGGCCGCAGGGAGATCAAGCCCGAGTTTCTCGGCCATCTCCAGTACGCGGCGCATCTGCGAGTCGACATACTTGAGCGCCAGATTGCGGCTGAAATCGCCACGCGCAATGGAACGCCCCTTGGAGTGGAACAGCGGCGAGGCGACCCCGCCGGAATCGAGCACCTCGAGGATCTTGTCGGGCTTGAAGCCCATCTTCTCGCCGAACACGAGCCCTTCGGAAAGCGACTGCATCATCTCGGCCTGAAGCAGGTTCACGATCAGCTTCATGCGGGTCGCATCACCGATCTTGCCGATGTGGATGATATTGAGCCCGAAGTAGGAGAAAGGTTCACGGCAGCGTCCCAAAAGGGCCTCGTCGCCTCCGGCCAGGATGGTGAGCAGACCGTTGGCCGCATGCTCCTTGCTCCCCCAGACCGGCGCCTCCAGGAACATGACCCGGCGCTGCTTGGCCTCCTCGGCCATGCGCTCGATGGTTTCCAGGCAGTGTGTGCCCATGTCGACCAGAATGGTGCCGGGATCGATCCCTTCCAGGACTCCGTTCTCGCCAAAAACCAGGTACTTGCTCTCCGGCACGATGACGATGACCAGGTCCTGCCCCTTGGCAGTCGCCATCGGCGATTCGCCGACCTTCACGCCGAGTTTGGAAAGTTCGGCCATCGCACTTGCGTCCTGGTCAAACACCGTTAATTGATAGTCCGACTTGGCAAGGTTGGCTGCCATGTGAACACCGACGGTGCCCAGTCCCACAAAACCTATCTTTTTAAGCATGATCCCCCCAAGAGTGGCTGATGCAACGCACCAGCGGATATCATCTTTATTCAGCTGTTCAAGCTCAAGGCCCCATTATACTCAAAGAGCAAGTTTGTGCAACACTGTTTTATCTTGATTTGGCAACTGACACCCTGTCACAAAGCAGATACAGCGGACATGTTGAGCAACGCGGAGAAACCGGCGTACACTGGTTCTGCCCGAAAGTAACTAAAAGATCGTTGATTATAATCCAGTACTGCGCCGGAAGCTTCTTTCTCAGGGCGAATTCTGTCTGCTCAGGGGTCTTTGTCGTAACGTACCCCCAGCGGTTGCAGATCCGGTGCACGTGGATGTCGACGCAGATGCCGGGCTTGCCGAACCCCAGTGTCAGCACCAGGTTGGCCGTTTTTCTCCCCACTCCCCTGAAGGTGAGCAGCGTCTCCAGGTCGTCGGGAACGGCGCCGTGATACTGCTCACACAGTATCCGCGAGATATCCAGGATCTGTTCCGCCTTGACCCTGTAGAAACCGACGGGGTAAATGGCGCTCTCGATACGCTGCAGATCGAGCAAGGCCATTTTCCCGGGATTATCGGCCAGGGCGAAGAGGCGGGCGGATGCCTCAGCCGTAGTCTGGTCGCGGGTCCTGAGCGACAGGATGCAGGAAACCAGCACCTTGAAAGGATCCCCGTCCTGCGTGGCGACGATGGTCACCGCGGGACTCACCCAGGACTTCACCGCCTCGGTCAGGATCGCAACGGCCCGGTGGATCTGGTCATCCTTCATCTAGAGCCTGTTGGTGATGACGCGCATCACCAGCACCCCCATGATTGAAGCAAGCAGGCCTACGCAAACCAGCAGAATGCCGATGCTGCGCCCTTCGCCCCAACCGAGCAGATCCTGGTTCTTCATAAAAGCTATCAGGCCAAGACCGGTAAAGGTGAGAATTCCACCTATGATGAACGTTGACAGAGCGAACACCGCACCTGCCATACCCTTTGTTTTCGCCACACACACCTCTGCTTCATTTTGAAAAGTAATGCTTCCTTATACTAGATGGTACCGGTCAAGGCAACTGATAAGTGCGCCCTTAACGGTTGCACAAACGTGAGAAAGCCCTATAATGGCGGGATTCAAATTCTGGGGAGACACATGAAAGAACTGGTAGACCTGCATATGCACTCCACGTTTTCGGATGGGGTGCGCACCCCGACCGAACTGGTGGCCATGGCGAAGGGACTGGGCCTCAAGGCGATCGCGCTGGCCGATCATGACGCCGTGGACGGCATCGATGAGGCGCTCGCCGCGGGCGCGACCGCCGGCGTGGAGGTGCTTCCCGCCGTGGAATTTTCAGTGGCCTACGGCTCCTTCCGCGACGTACACCTGCTCGGATACCTGCTCGATCACAGGGATCCGCAACTGCATCTGATTCTCAAGGAGTTCCGGGACAGGAGGGAGGCCCGCGGCGACGCCATCGTGGAACGGATCAACGAAAAGCTCGCCACAGAGGGGAGAGCGCCCATATCCAGTGCCGAGGCGGCAGCCCTGGCGGGAGGTGCGCTGGGACGCCCGCACATCGCCCAGGTTCTGATGGGCAAGGGGTACGCCCGCGACATGCAGGACGCCTTCGTGCGCTACCTGCTCCCGTGCGACGTGCCCAAGCGCTACTTCCCGATGGAAGACGCCCTGGCAACCATACAGAGGCTCGGAGGGGTAGCGGTACTGGCCCACCCCACCACCATCACCAACGACCGCGAGACGCTCAACACGATCATCGATCAGCTCTGCGCCATGGGGCTATCCGGTGTCGAGGCCTTCAACAACGTCTGCAATGACCAGGAAAGCGCCTTCCTGGTCTCCATTGCCGGGAAAAAAGGGCTTATCTGGACCGGCGGTTCCGATTACCACGGCATCGAGGAAGGGATCTGCATGGGCACCGGCAAGGGCTCCATGGCCATCCCCTATAGCTGCGTGGAGGCCTTGAAGCGGGTGCAAAGGGAAAGAGGCTAAGGGCTGACAAAACAAAGGGGCTGGTAGCTGGGGGCTCGGGATGGAAAACCGAAATGGTTTCTCCCCGCGCACCTAGCGCCCAGCCCCTCTTTTTTCGCTGCCCGTCCCTAGTCCCTAGTCCCTAGTCTTTGACAGGCTTATAGCTGAGCACATCCAGCTCACTCTCGACATCGTTCACACCTTCGACAGATTTGGCCAGCTCGATGGCCTCCTCGATCTCCTCCTCGCTCTGCACGTGGCCGGCCAAGGTGACCACCCCGTCCTCACAGCTGATGCAGAACTTAAGGGCCCGGGCCAGCGAAGACTTGAGCAGCTCGGCCTCGACCCTCTTGGCCACGATCAGGTCTTCGAGCAGCGCCATGGACTCCTCCTCGCCTTCCTTGAGACGGGCATCCTTGGACGCGGCGATGACTGCTTCTATCATGGCATGCTGACTGGAAGCCTTGGTGTTGAAGATGAGGTCATAGGCCAGCGGATCGTTCCAGTCGCGGTCGAAGTAGAAATGGATGAAGCCGCCCAACTGGTGGTCGCTTCTCCTGATCAGCTCGCGGGCCAGATCCGGGTCGATCCATTCCCTTTCGGCGAACTTTTCCACCCTGTCTTCAAAGGGCGCAATGAAGCGGACCCTCAGCACGTTGGTCAATACTTTGATGAGATCCTGCGCGCCCCTTCCGTAAAGGATCACGTTACCCTTCTTGGCGCAGTCCAGCAGGATGAGTTCCATGGTGGCAAGGTGCGCGGCTTGGAGGCGGTCCTCGGCGGTCCGGTATGACGGGGGCTTCTCGTCCACCCGTTCCAGGATCTCGGGGGTGAGGCCGTATGCGGGGGCCAGTTCCTCGATCTTCACACGGTCAACGAGGGTGTACTTGAGCTTTTTCGCCAGTTCCTTGGCAATGGCATAGGCGCCGGTACCCATCTCCCTGGATATTGTGATGATTGCCATGCAAGCCTCCTTTGCTAATGAGAAACCGCCGCATCATAGCATGTAAACTCGTCCGTATACAAGGAATTTTGATGATTTCAAGAAACCGCACGCGGGGTAGAGGCAGGCCAGATGTGGGACAAGCGTGGATGCGCGTGGGAGAGGAGCCCTCCCCCACGCGCGATGGAGCTAGTAGTTTTCGGCCACGCGCTCGAAGTATCCCTTCGGGTGGTGACAGACCGGGCAGATGTCCGGCGCGTCGGTCGCTTCGTGGATATGGCCGCAGTTGCGGCATTTCCAGCTGGTGGGGAGCTCCTCTTTGAAGACAGTCCCCTCTTCTATCGAAGCCAGCAGCGCCTTGTAGCGCTCCTGGTGAGCCTTCTCGATGGCGGCGATGCCGTCGAACATGGCGGCGATGGCGGTAAAGCCTTCTTCACGGGCCTCCTTGGCCATGCGGGGGTACATGTCGATCCACTCCGCATACTCGCCAGCCGCAGCGGCCTTGAGGTTGGTGATGGTGTCGCCGAGCCCGGAGAGCGCCTTGAAATGCAGCTTGGCATGCTCCTTCTCGTTCTCCGCGGTTTCGAGGAACAGTGCAGCGATCTGCTCGTAACCTTCCTTCTTGGCAACCGCCGCATAGTAGGTGTACTTGTTACGCGCCATCGACTCGCCGGCGAATGCATCCTGCAGGTTCTTCTCGGTCTTGCTTCCTTTTAGTTCCGCCATGCTCTGTTCTCCTTTCAAAGTAGTCCTTCCCCTTTTACCAAGACAGGTCCGGGGTCAGTCGATTCCCACCCTCTTCACCCCCTCGATGGAGCTCAGCCGCGCCAGGAGGTCTGCCGAGGTCGCCGTCTTGGGTTGTTTCACCTGGAACTCCAGGAACATGACGCCATGTTCCATGTCCCTTTGCAGCTTGGCGTCCATTCGTTCGATGCCGCTTGCCCCCATGGTCTCGTAGACCCGCGAGATGAAATCGCCGCGGTCCTCCCCCCAGACCTTGACCAGCACGTAGGTGTCGCGCGACAGCCGCTTCTCCACTTCCTTCAGCAGCAGCAGGTTCGCAAGCGCCACCAGGGTCACAGAAACGGCCAGCCAGAACAGGCCGATGCCGCAGGCGACGCCAAGGGCCGCCGCGACCCAGAGGCAGGCAGCGGTGGTAAGGCCGCGAATCGAGGCACGCTCGCGGATGATGGCGCCGGCGCCAAGAAAACCGATGCCGGTGACGACCTGGGCGGCCACCCTTCCGGGATCGACGCCGACCGGGCCGCTACCGCTGAAATTGCCGAAGATGCGGTAGATCTCCAGCGAGGTGATGCTGAAAAGGCACGACCCGAGAGAGACCAGCAGGTGAGTCCGGAACCCGGCGGGACGGCCGTGGATCTCACGCTCAAGGCCGATCAGCCCCCCCAGGAACGAGGCGAGCATCAGGCGGCACAACATGTGGACATCGAATTCGGGCCCCAACGGCTACTCCTCGGAAAGCCCGAGCGACAGGGTCAGCACCACGGTCTTCTCCCGGTCGCCGCTACGGATGGTGAGCGGAACGCGGATCAGATCACCGGCGGTCACCGGGTCGCCAGCTATCTCCAGGGAAAGCGCATCTTGCGCGGGTGCCGCCATGGCCGGGGCAGCCGTTGCCTGCACGGCAGGGGCCTGCGCGGGAGCGGGCGCAGCCGGGGGAGCGTCCGGGGCACGGTGAGCCGGAGCCGCCGGAGCGGGACTTTCCACCATGTGCTGCAGCCCTTCGCCGCTTGATATGGCCTCGGTACCTTTGGCACGCAGCCCGGTCAAAACGCTCTTCACCAGCGCCATGAGCCCCTGCAGGACCCCATCGCCGGTATGGCTGCTGGTCTTGAAGCTCACCAGGCGCGACGGGTTCAGCTGCCGTTCCAGCTGGTCCAGGGGAGCCGCGTCGGGGAGATCGCTCTTGTTGTACTGCAGGATCGCAGGGATGCCCCCCAAGGACTGGCCGTACCCGCTCAAGTACTCCCCGAGCTGTTTAAGCGAGGCTTCATTGTCGGCTAGCCGCTGCGGCGCTGAGTCCGCGACGAACACGACACCGTCGGCGCCCTTGAGGACCATCTTCCACGCGGCGGGATCGACCTGCGGCCCCGAGACGGTGTAGAGGTGGAACCGGACCCGGAAGCCGTCGACGTTGCCGTCGCCGGGCGGGGTGAAATCGAAGAACAGCATGCGCGCGCCCTGCACGCTCATGACCTTCAACGCACCGCGGAATTCCGGTTTCAGCTTGTTGAACACGTGCCGGAGGCTGGTACCCTTCCCCGCCTGCCCGGGCCCGAAAAATACTATCTTCGCGTTTATTTCGCGTTTTGCCTGGTTCACAAGAGCCATGCGAGATCCCCCTGAATTACGCTTTTTCCTTCCTGCTCAACAGAATCTTGCGCGCCTGCGTCGCAATAACCGTGCTGATGTTCTTGCTTTTGGCGAGGTTGGCAAGATCCTTCTCCCCAAGGGTCCCCAGGAAGCGGAGCGCGTTGGGCAAAGGCGTCTTGTGGTTTTCCACCAGGGCCTTCCTGATCTGCCCGTTCTTGATCCACTCCTTGTTGGCGCAGATGACCCGGATCACCTCGTCATTTTGTATCTGCGACTTGGCGATGGTGAGCACCTCGGATTCGGTCATACGCGGATTCTTGATCGCGGCACCCGAGACGAGCTTGTTGTTGTCCTTGATCAGGATGGTGCGCCACTCCTTGTCCCCGGTCATAGCCATCTTGATCTTGTCGCTAACCCCCATCGATTGCGACATCTGGTACTTGGACTGGTACTCCTCCTCGTCGATAGGCTCGTCGTCGTCCGGACCGGGAGCCTCATCCCCCTCATCCACCTCTTCCAGGTCGTGCTCCTTGTGGGGCGCAGCGTGTTGCGCCACCGGCTGGGGAGCGTTCGCGGCGGCGGCAACGCCCTGCGCCCGGAGAAAGGCCGAGGCCTTCTCGCTCAGGTTGGGGTGGCCCAAGAGGAGCGGCGCGACGTCGGGTCTCTTCCAGTGCAGTTGCACCAGGGCCTCCAGGATCTGAGGATGGAGCTCGCGGTCGGACAGGACCTGCTCCAGCAGCGGCCGGTCAAGCGAACGCAGCGTTGCCATCGCCTGCTGTTTCACCTGCTGGTCGGAGTCGTGGCAGAGGTAGTACAGAAGCACCACCAGGTCCCCCGGCGGGAGTTCGACGCCGCCGGACGCGGCACGAAGCCGGTTCTCCCTGGGCTTGCCGGCCCCGATGTACGGGGCCGCAGCCGCAGAAATCCTGAAGGTTACTTTCGTAGACACCCGGCTATTTCCCTGCCTTGACGACCTTCGCCGAAAGTCCGGTTTTCTTGAGGTTGGCCGCCGCCTTCTCGGCGCTGGTCGGATCCGCGAAGCTGCCTCCGCGAACCTTCACCACCGTCACCGGGATGTTGGCGTTTTTAAGCACCAGGCGAACCCCCTTGTCGTAGAGACGGTCCTGCTCCACGGCAGCCTTACCTTCCCTCATGAAGGAGCCGGCGTAGACAGCGTAACGCCCCCCCTCCTTCAGCATGAAGGCGTTGGGCGCCACCCCTTTCAGGCGCCCGAGTTCCTCGGCGGCCTCGTCGCGGCTTGCGAAATCGGCCAGGAACAGACGGTGCATCGGCTCACCCTTGTGGGTCTTGGTGGTGACCACAGGTGCGACACCGGCCTTTTTGAGCTTGGCGGTCACGGAGGCGACTTCGCTTTCGGCAACCTCGGTATCGAGTTCCAGGGCGAACGCGCCCGGTTTCGCCTTGGCAGCGGCCTTGGTTGCCTTGGTTACCTTGGCGGGCTTGGTCTCTTTGACCTCCTTGGCGGCAGGCTTGGATTCCTTGGCGGCGGCAGATTTTGCTTCCTTGCCAGCGGCGGGTTTGGTCTCCTTGGCCGCTGCAGCGGGTTTGGCTTCCTTTGCCGCGAGTTTCGCCTCCTTCGCGGCCGGCTTGGTCTCCTTACCCGGGGCGGGTTTGGCTTCCTTCGCCGCGGCGGACGGTTTGGCCTCCTTGGCTGCCGCGGCAGGTGCAGCGGCTGCAGGCTTGCCGGGGTGTGGGGCAGGCGCCGGTTTGGCGGCCGGAGCGGCCGGTGCCGGTGCGCCTGGTTTCGCCGCCGCGGCGGCGGGCACCCCGGGCTTGGCGGCCGGAGCGGGTTTCGCTTCCCCCGGCTTGCCGGCAGGGGCGGTATTTGCCTCGCCAGGCTTGGCCTCACCCGGCTTGCCGGCCGTGCCCTGGGCGGAAGATGCGGCATCCTGGGGGCGCGGCGGCAGCGGCTTTTTCACGACGGCCGGGGCGGGCGCGGGCGGCGGAGGCGCGGAGGCCTCATTACGCGGCTTGATCAGTCCGGTGAAAAAGTAAAGGTAGGCAAAAAGGGCGATGAGCAGTAGCAGAAGCAAAAGGAGCCGCTGTTGCGAGCTCTTCTTTTGTTCCACGGTTTCATCTTCTTCCGGTGTAAATTGCTTCGCCATCTGGCTCATCCTCCCTGGTCATGACATTCGAAATTAAGCCTGCCCGGGCTCCCACCTTCGCCGAGGCTACGGTGGACATCGCCCACCTTCGCCAAGGCTACGTTAAGGGAGACCGGGCAGCAGCCAAGCTGAAAGCTTCAGTTAGGCGCTTTTGTGGTTATTGTTCTTCGGGTCCTGGGCCTCGGCGATGATCTTCTGCGCCAGGTGGCTGGGGACCTCTTCGTAGTGCGAGAACTCGGAGGTGAACATGCCGCGGTCGCTGGTCATGGAGCGCAGGTCGTTGGAGTAGGTCAGAACTTCCGACATCGGCACCACGCTCCTGATGATCTGCGAGTTCGCCTTCGGCTCCACCCCCACCACCTTGCCGCGCCTGGAGTTGAGATCGCCGATCACGTCGCCCATGTTTTCATCCGGGACGGTGATCTTCATGTTGACGATCGGCTCAAGCAGTACCGGCTTGCATTGTTCCATCGCCTTCTTGAACGCCATGGAGCCGGCGACCTTGAAGGCCATCTCGGAGGAGTCGACGGTGTGGAAGGAGCCGTCGAAGAGCGCCACCTTGAAGTCCACCACCGGGTTCCCCGCGAGGAACCCTTCCTTGGCCGCCTCCTGGATCCCCTTGTCTACTGCGGGGATGTACTGGCGCGGGATGACGCCCCCCACGATCTTGTCCTCGAACTTGTACCCTTCGCCGCGCGGCAGCGGCGACAGCTCGATCCAGCAGTCGCCGTACTGGCCGCGCCCGCCGGACTGCTTCTTGTATTTCCCCTGCACCTTGGCGGTGCCGCGGATGGTCTCGAGATATGGGACCTTCGGGGTCTTCAGGATGACGTCGACGCCGAACTTGCGCTTCAACTTCTCGACCACGACTTCAAGGTGCACCTGCCCCATCCCGGAGATGATGAACTCGCGGGTCTGCGGGTCGCGGTGGCTCTCGATGGTCGGGTCCTCTTCGATCATGCGCTGCAGGGCGCTGTGGATCTTGTCCTCGTCATTCTTGGTCTTGGGCTCGATGGCGTAGGAGATCACCGGCTGCAGCGGCTGGGCCGGTTCGTACACGATCGGTTTCGCCTCGTCGCAGAGCGTGTCGCCGGTCACCGTTTCCTTAAGTTTCGCTACGGCCACGATGTCGCCCGCGACGGCCTGCTTGATCGGGTGCTGCTTCTTCCCTTCCAGCTCGAAGATCTGGCCGATGCGCTCCTGGACCCCCTTGGTCGAGTTGTAGACCAGCGAGTCGGAGTTCAGGACCCCGGAGTACACCCGGAAGATAGTGATCTTGCCGGTGTAGGGGTCGGAGGTGGTCTTGAAGACCAGAGCCGAGAACGGCTCGCTCTCGGACGGAGCGCGCTCGATGACCTGCTCGGTTTTCGGATCGATCCCGACCGCCTTGGTGCGATCAAGGGGCGACGGCAGGAAGTCGCAGATGCCATCCAACAGCTGCGCGACGCCGATGTTCATCGCGGCCGAGCCGCAGAAGACCGCGGTGAAGGTGCTGCGCATGGTGCCGACCCTGAGGCCGTCGAGGATCTCCTCCTCGGAAAGTTCACCGGTATCGAGAAACTTCTCGGTCAGCGCGTCGTACGCCTCGGCCACGGTCTCGACCATCATCTCCCTGAGACGCTTGGCATCGTCGAGGTACTCGGCCGGGATCTCCCCCTCGGTGAACTTCCCGGAGAGGTCCTTCTGGTAGCGGTAGGCCTTCATACGCACCAGGTCGATGACCCCTTCGAAGTTCTCCTCGGCGCCCAGCGGCATCTGCACCGCGACCCCCCTCGCCCCCAGGGCCTTCTCCATGTCGTCGATGGCGCGCAGGAAGCTGGCACGCTCCCGGTCCATCTTGTTCACGAAGGCGATGCGCGGGACCTCGAACTCGTTGGCCCACTGCCAGACCTCCTCGGTCTGAACCTTCACGCCGGAGATGGCGGAGAGGATCACAACGGCGCAGTCGAGCGTCCTCATGCAGGCGCGGGTATCGGCGATGAAGTTGCCGTATCCCGGGGTGTCCACTATGTGGAGGGAGTGCCCTTTCCACTCGCAGTGGTCCAGGGAGGAGGTGATCGAGATCCGGCGCTTGATCTCTTCGGGCTCGAAATCCATGGTGGAGCTGCCGTCGTCCACCCTCCCCAGCCGGTCGATCATGCCCGTATCGAACAGGATCGCCTCGGCCAGCGAGGTCTTACCGGCACCGCCGTGAGCTACAATACCGAGGTTACGCAGTTTTGCCGTTTCATACCTTCCCATAGTGCCCTCCCTTTAGAATGAAGATCATGAATGACCTACGCTTCAACGAGAAACCGACTTGAGCGAAGCTGACGAAACAAACAACTACCAACTACCTGGCTGAACTCTCAATGGATTTTGGCGTACCTCCCTCACCCGCTATCTGCGCGTGTGAACCGACTCCTGATTTAAAACGGACTATTCCACAAACGGAATTATTGGGAAGAGCCCGGTGCACCTGCCCTTAGGGCTTGTTCCTCTTGTAGATGATGCGCAGACCTTCCAGGGTGAGGAACTCATCCACCGCCTCGATGGTGCTCGATTCCGGCGCAATCAGCGAGGCGAGCCCGCCGGTGGCGATCACCTTGAGGTTCTCCTTCCCCTCGGCCTTCATGCGCTGCACGATGCCGTCAACGAGCCCCACGTAGCCGAAGAAGATCCCGGCCTGCATCGAGTTCACCGTGTTCTTGGCGATGATGCTGGGGGGGCGGGCGATATCCACACGCGGCAGCTTGCTCGCTTTCTGGAACAGGGCCTCCATGGAGATGGCGAGCCCGGGGGCGATGGCGCCGCCGCAGTACTCCCCCTTCTTGTTGACGTAGTCGAAGGTGGTGGCGGTGCCGAAGTCCACGATGATGAGCGGCGAGCGGTACTTTTCAAACCCCGCGATGGCGTTGACGATCCGGTCCGCACCAACCTCTTTGGGGTTGTCGTAGTGGATCGGCATGCCGGTTTTGATGCCGGGTCCCACCACGTAGGGGTTGATCTTGAAGTACTGGCGGGCCAGTTTCTCCAGCACGCCGGTCAGGGTCGGCACCACCGAGGAGACAATGATGTCCTTCACGTCCGAGAACACGATGCCGGACAGGCGGAACAGGTCGTGGAACAGGATGCCGTACTCGTCGATGGTCTTGGACTTGTCGGTGGAAACCCGCCAGTCTTGAACCAATCGTTCCTCATCGTAAATCCCGAGAACGATGTTGCTGTTCCCGACGTCGATCACCAAAAGCAAGCCAACCTCCAAACTGCGCCTCACGCAAAGCCGCAAAGACGCAAAGCAAATACCTGTAACAAATATCAAACATCACTCACGCGCAAAAGGCTCTGCTTTTCTCTGCGCCTTTGCGGCTTTGCGTGAGCAGGTCTTAGATGAGCGCGACGTCGCCGGAGAGGACGGTCTCCACCTTTCCGTCGGACAACTGCACCAGTAAGGCACCGAAGGAGTCCACCCCCTGCACCATCCCCACGAATTCCCGCTCCCCCTGGCTCACCTTGACGTTGCGCCCCTTGATGGCGGAACGCTCCAGCCATTCGGCCCGCACCGGACCCTCCCCCTCGCGCAGGAACACGTCGTAAAGCCGGTCCAGTTCCACCAGGAGCGCCCGGGTGAAAGCGAGCCGGTCCACCTCGGCGCCCCCCTGCTCCAGAAGGGATGTTGCCGGGTGGCGCAGTAGCGACTCCGATATCGACGACATGTCCAGGTTGAGGTTCACCCCGATGCCGAGCACCACGAAGTTGACCTTCTCGGTCTCCGCGTTCATCTCGTTCAAAAGCCCGGCGACCTTCTTGCCGTTGATCAGGATGTCGTTAGGCCACTTGATCTGCGGCGTTAACGCGGTGCAACTCTCGATGGTGCGGGCCACGGCGACCACGGACAAGAAGGTGAGCTGGCAGGCGGCCATCGGTGCGATGGCGGGACGCAGAACCACGGAACAGTAGAGATTTACGCCGGGGGGCGAAAGCCAGATGCGACCGAGCCTCCCCTTACCGGCGCTCTGGGCATCGGCGATGACCACAGTCCCTTCGGCAGCACCTTCTTCGGCCATCCTGAAAGCGACCTGGTTGGTGGACTCGGTTTCCTTGAGGCAGATGATGCTGGTGCCGATTCTCGTGGTGGCGAGGCCTGCTGAGAGATCCAACTGGGTGAGAACTTTGGGTGAAGAGAGCAACCGGTAACCCTTGGAGGGAACGGCTTCGATCAGGTACCCGCTGGCGCGGAGCCCCTTGACGTGCTTCCAGACTGCGGTTCGCGACACCCCCAGGAGGCGGCTCAGCGCGGCGCCGGAAACCACCCCGTCGCCGGAGCGGAACAGCTCGATGATCCTGCCGTCTACCCCGGAGTCTTTCAAACGCCCTCCATCAGCATTGAAATGTCGGTCGCGCGTACCGAGTGGGTGAGCGCTCCAACCGATATGATATCCACACCGGTCAGGGCTATGGACCTGATCGTTTTCAGGTTCACCCCCCCGGACGCCTCGACCAGCGCCCTCTTATTTATTATTCCCACTGCCTCGGTCATCTGCTCAAGGGACATGTTGTCCAGCATGATGATGTCGGCACCGGCCTCAAGCGCCTGCTGCACCTCGTCCAGCGTCTCGGTCTCCACCTCGATCTTCAAGGTGTGCGGGATGTAGGCACGGGCTGCGCGCACCGCCTCGGCGATGCCGCCAGCGGCAGCGATATGGTTTTCCTTGATGAGGACCCCGTCGTAAAGGCCGGTACGGTGGTTGGTGCCCCCCCCTACCCTCACAGAGTATTTCTCCAGCACGCGCAGCCCCGGGGTGGTCTTCCTGGTGTCGACGACGCGGGCGCCGGTCCCTTCCAGTTCCTTCACGTAGGCGGCGGTCTGGGTGGCGATGCCGGACATCCTCTGCAGCAGGTTCAGGGATACCCTTTCTCCCTGCAAAAGAGTCGCGGCGTTACCCTCCATCACGGCGATGATGTCACCCTTTTGCAGGCGGGCGCCATCCTGGTAGTGCGCGGTGAAGACGATGCCGGCGTCGAGCCTGGCGAAGACACGACGGGCCACGTCGATACCTGATAGGACCATCTCCTCCTTGGCGACAAGCCGCGCGCGCATGCGGCGCGGGGTGGCTACGACAGAGAGCGTGGTGATATCGCCGGTGTGTATATCCTCGGCGAGGGCGTTATCTATTATGTTATCGATTTGGTTCATGTTATCCGGGCTCTCCCTGAGTTAAGCGGCAGTTTTTTATAGCACAGCTTAACTAGCCCCGCAACCGCTAATAAAATTCGCCAGCAAGCTACTGACGCCACTCTACGGGTACCCCGGCCTGGGCGGCGGCAAGCTCGAGCGCGGCGATCCGGTTCAGCATCTCGCTTATCCTGGCATCGAGGGTAGAGACCTGGGCCTCCATGGTGTTGATCGCCGCACGGTCGCGGGCGCGCTGGAAGATGGTCCGCTTGCGACGCAGTTCAACCAGTTGCTGCTCCTTGCCGGCCCGCTCGTCCTGGAGGGCCTTGAGCTCGGTTCGCAGCGACTTGTAGCGTTCGCGCCACCAGCTCTCGCCATGCCCGCCAGGTTCGACGGTCGTTGGTGGGGCCGGCCGGGTTACAACTTCATTGCCGGGAGTCACGACAGCAGGCGCGGTATCGGAGACATCCACCCGGTGCGCCTTCTCGCGGTACTGCTTCGGGATGTGGCTGCGATTGTCGGTGAAATGGACCACCCCGTCGGCGTCGGTCCACTGGTAGAAGGCGGCGCGGGCGACGGTCGGGGTGAGGAGAATCAGCATCAAAAGGGAGAGCAAAATCGTTTTCATCTTCCCTCCTGTAACATGGCCTAAACGGCCAAACATAAAAAACAATCAATAGTTTTGAATTGACGATGCCCTTTGCGGTGTGTATATTATCCCGGCTAATGCCAGGAAGGATAGCAAATAAACAACCAGAAGGAGTGTACCATGCAGTTTCGTCTCGCCTTGCTTATGGTTCTTATCGTCTGCGCGTTCCCTGTTGCGCTTTTCGCCAAGGAGACCAAGGACGTCAAGTTCCCTCTTAAGAACGGAGAAGCCGTTGTCTTCAGTCACGATGTGCACCTGTTGAAATATAACAACAATTGCAGGATCTGTCACAACGCCATCTTCGATCTGAAGGCGAAGCGTCACTACACCATGGCTGAGATGGAAAAGACCAAGTCCTGTGGCGCCTGCCACAGTGGCATCAAGGCTTTTAGCGTAGCCGATGAAAAGAGCTGCGTCAAATGTCATAAGGGCAAGCCGCGCAACGTCGAATTCAAGATCAAGGGGCTCGGCCAGACCACCTTCAGCCACTCCGCGCACCTCGCCAAGATCAGCGACGGCTGCAAAGCCTGCCACAACGGCACGGTCATCACCGGCAAGGAAGGGCGCGTCACAATGGCCCAGATGGAGAAAGGCAAGACCTGCGGCGCCTGCCACAACGGCAAGAGGGCCTTCACCGTTGCCGGCAACTGCGGCAAGTGCCACGCCGGGATGAAGCCCCGCGAGATCACCTGGAAGGCCAAAGGGGTGACCGACGCCAAGTTCAGCCACGACTTCCACCTCGAAGCGTTCAGCTGCAAAGACTGCCACACCAAGCTCTTCGCCTTCAAGGCCGGCGCCAAGCACTTCAGCATGACTGACATGCAGAAAGGTAAGTCCTGCGGCGGTTGCCACAACGGCAAAGAGGCATTCTCCGTCGCCGGCGACTGCAACAAGTGCCACAAAGGCTACAAGCCGGGTGCCGTGATCTTCAAGAACGAAGGCGGCGAAGTGAAGTTCAGCCACGAGTTCCACCTGGAAGCTTACAAGTGCGCTGACTGCCATAACAAGATCTTCCCGATGCGGGCCGGCGCGAAGCACCACACCATGGGCGACATGGAAAAAGGTATGTCCTGCGGTGCCTGCCACAACGGCAAGGACGCCTTCACCTCCAACGGTGAATGCGACAAGTGCCACAAGATGTAACAAGCAGCACCATGTGAAACACCAAAGGCGGGACCGAAAGGTCCCGCCTTTTTTTATGGTTATGATGGGATTTAGTGGGCGCTGCCGGTGCTCACCTCCCCTCGCGGATGGGGTAAGGGCAGGTAAAAGTGGCCCCTGCGGCAGCATCGGGTATACTTGGCGAGTTTGTGAATTTTAACCTTACAGTCACCAACAGGTCACATTGCCCACACCCTGTGTGCCGCACACGGGGTGTCACCCAAGGGAGGCCACAGATGTCAATGCCGCGATCGTCCCTGGCATGCGCTGGCAGCGTTCCTGGTAAAGAGGAGGGATGTCATGGCAGATCTCTACTTAGGCTGCAGCGGTTTCAGTTACAACCATTGGCGCGGCAACTTCTACCCGGCAGAACTCCCAGCCAAGCGGTGGTTCGAATATTACCGCTCAGTCTTCAACACGGTCGAACTCAACGTCACCTTCTACCGGACCCCCTCGGCGGAAATCTTCAAGCACTGGCATGACGAGAGTGAGCAGGACTTTTCGTTCGCGGTTAAAGGAAGCCGCTATATCACCCACATCAAGAGGTTGCACGACGTCGAGACCTCTCTCGTCAGGTTCTTCAGACCTGCGCACGAGTTGCAGGAGAAGCTGCAGGTGATGCTTTGGCAGTTTCCGCCTCAATTCAAGGTGGATCTGCGCAGGCTGGAGCGCTTTCTGGAACAGGTCGCACCGTACCACGGCAGGCACACGCTGGAGTTCAGAAACGAGAGTTGGCTCACCGACGAGGTGGTCAGCCTATGCAAGAGCCGCAACGTCTCGCTCTGCATGGCGGACCGCCCGACCTTCATCGAGTCGCTGCCGATTACAGCGGACTTCGTCTACATCAGGCGGCATGGGATGGAAGGGAGTTACAACGGGTTCTATGATTACGAGCAGTTGGAGAAGGATGCGGTGCGGATCAGGAAATACTTAAGCCGCGGTCTGGATGTCTACATCTACTTCAACAATGACATGGGAGGCGCCGCGCCGCGAAACGCAAGAGAACTGGCCGCCATGCTCAAGGAACCGCTCGATAAAGAGTGACTCACCGACTCCCCTTGCCGGGCCGCATCAGATCATCGGTCCGGCCGCCTGATTTCCCCGTATCGTCCCTTTCTGGAATCAGCACCAGGTCGAGTTGCGCCCCTTTAGCCCGGCGTTTGGGATAGTGCTGCGTAACCAGCCCCTCGAAATTCTTCACGTCCACCAGAATGTGGATGTGCGGCGGACGGTTTGCATAGGGCACGGCCGCAATGGTCTGCAGGCGGTAGTGCCCTTTCCTGTCGGAGTAAACGGTGGCGCGATAGGCATCGTCGTAGCGGCCGTCGGGACCAGCCTGCCAGAATTCGATGCGGGCGTTGGGGATGGGGGAGCAATCGGCGGAGGAACGGACCGTACCGCTCAGGATGTAACCTTGGCCAATACTGTCGCGCACTGGCGCATTGGGGCGGTAGAAGGGGCCGATCTCGTCCCAGGGTGTCGGCGGGCAGGACCGGGCAAAGGCGCAAATTGATGCGGAGAGGATGAGGAGCAGCAGGAACAGTGCAACAAGAAGGTGCCTGGAAGTAGCCATAGTGTCATCCTCCCATCTCCTCACCAAAGGACTAGCGAGGAGGGCCACAGATGTGATCGAGGCTTGTCTCAATGGTCTGGCCGTCAAAGGTCAAGTAAATGTTCCCCTCTGTGACAGTTATGGACCAGTTGATCACCCGCTCCAGCTTACCACAAAGCTGCCCCAGCAATTTGAAATCAATGCCGATGACCGTCAGGTTCTTAACCCCTGCCAGCTTCTGCTGATGCTGGGTGAGCCAGCGGCTGACGTTGGCACCGAAGGTGAACAGGAAGGCGCGCTCGACGTGGCGGCAGGACTTGGCGAGCCGTTCCGGATCCGGTTGCCCCACCTCGACCCAGAGCTTGACCCGCCCATCAGGCCCCTTGCTCCAGAGATCAGGCTCATCGCCCGAGCCAACCCCCTTGCTGAAGGCGAGATCCTCCTCGTAGCACAGTGCATAGGCCAAAAGCCTTGTCAGCAGCCGCTCCGCGGTTTCGGAGGGATGCTGGGCGATGGTGGTCTGGATGTCGGCGTAGATCTGGCGGTCCAGATCCGACAGTTGCACCGACGCGCGGTAAATCATGGAAGGCAGAGCCATTAGTCATTCCTTTTCAAAATATGTCGGTACCTTCGTCCACTGTAGGGGCGAATAATCATTCGCCCCCCTCAGTCGCGGCCATTGTCTCTCGCGGCATCGGCGTCGGCCCGCGCACCTGTGACGGGCAAATGGTTATTTGCCCCTACAGCAGGAAAAGACGCTTCAGCCCCTTCCATCGCGGCCATTGTCTCTCGAACCATCGGCGTCGGTCCGCGCACCTGTGACGGGCAAATGGTTATTTGCCCCTACAGCAGGAAAAGACGCTTCAGCCCTCCTCCCGTGCCCAGCGCTTCCAGTCGAACCCATCGAAGTCGATCATCAGAGCCGTAGGGATCAAGGTGTCCAGTTCGCTCATCCTGCGCCCCAGGAACCTCTCGGTGAAATCCCGAAAGAGCGCCACCTCCGCCCGGAGTATGGAGTCAAAGGGAGCGGTCAGCCCGGGAAGGGTGAGCGGGTCCGCCTCGGTGAAGTTCATGGTGCACCACTCGTCGTGCATCACCTCACCTTCCGTGTCGACCAGCGGGATGCCGTGCAGCCGGCAGGTCATGGGGCGGTGGTCGTAGACCAGGCAGCGGCCGTCGTCGCCCAAGAGCACGCACGGGGTCTCGTCCAGGTCCGGCATGAGCAGTTCCCACTCCTCCTCGGGGCGGTAATTCAGCACGAAGGGGTGGTCGAACTCCGGCCACTCCTGCCGCATCAGCGCAAGCCGTTCCCGGCACTTCGCCAGCACCGGCACCCTGACCGCTTCAGGCAGCCTATCGAAGCCGAGTTTCAGGTAATAGGCGTCCAGGAGGGTGATGTCGAAGGTGCTCCGGCAGCAGCCAGAGCAGCCGCTCCGGCAGGCGATGTGCTCCGGGTAGGCTGCCATGCAGCGAGCGAACCAGTCGTCCACCCGCGCCAGCAGCTCGCGGTTCCGTTTCAAAATCTCTTCCATGAAAACCACTCAGTCCATACTCCCCTCCCCTGGAGGGGGAGGGTCAGGGAGGGAGATGATCTTTACCACCAGCCCGACTCCCGACCTCCCCCCTCCGGGGGAGGAGTGTAATGCCCCATTCAAAAACAAAGGCGGCAATAGGATTCATTGCCGCCTTCGGTACGCACAGTATCGGTCAAATACTAGGCGAGGATCTCGGCTTTCGTGAAGATGGACTTCAGCCAGTACCCTTCTGCCTCGATGTTCTCGCGGCCGCCTTCCTCGCGGTCAACCAGGGTGACCACACCGAGCACCACCAGCCCTTCCTCTTCGGCGCGCTTGATGGCCTTCAGGGAGGACCCGCCGCTCGTTACCACGTCCTCGACGATGACCACCTTGGCGCCGGGCTTCAGGTTCTTGCGCCCTTCCAGCCAGGCGCCGGTGCCGTGCCCCTTGGGCTCCTTGCGGATGATGAAGCCGGGAACGGGCTTTCCTTCCAGGAAGCTGACCACGGAGGTCGCGGTGGCGATCGGGTCGGCGCCCAGGGTGAGCCCCCCTACCCCTTCGACCCCTTCCACGTCCTTGATGGCCTCGAAGAAGAGCTTGCCGGTCAGGTAGCCGCCCTCGGGGTGCAGCGTGGTCTGCTTCCCGTCAAAGTAGAAATCACTCTGACGACCGGAAGCCAAGGTCACGTTCCTCTTCTCGTAGGACAGCTCAATGATGATCTTCTTCAGTCTTTCCTTTTCGGTCATTTCTCGGCAGTCTCCTTTTCAAATAGTCCCATCTGGGGCTCTTGCTGATCCATCAGACGCGGGAATTTAACCGGGTATCCCCCGGTAAAGCAGGCGGTGCAGAAGCCGGCGTTCTCGGCGCCGACGGTAGACATGAGACCTTCTTCGGAAAGGTAGCCGAGCGAGTCAGCGGTTATGTAGCGGCGGATCTCGTCGATGGAATGGGACGAGGAGATCAGCTCCTTGCGGTTGGGGGTATCGATGCCGTAGTAGCAGGGATAGCTTGTGGGGGGCGACGAGATGCGCACGTGCACCTCGGCGGCTCCGGCGTTACGGATCATCTTCACGATCTTTCTGGAGGTGGTGCCGCGCACGATGGAGTCGTCGATGACGACAACGCGCTTCCCTTTCAGCACCTCCCGCACCGGGTTCAGTTTGATCTTGACGCCGAAGTGACGGATGGCCTGCTGCGGCTCGATGAAGGTGCGCCCGACGTAGTGGTTGCGGATCAGACCGAGCTCGAACGGGATGCCGGATTCCTCGGCGTAGCCGAGCGCCGCCGGGACGCCGGAGTCCGGGATCGGAATGACGATATCGGCATCGACCTTGTGCTCGCGGGCCAACTGGCGCCCCTGCTCCTTGCGCACCTGGTACACGTTCTTGCCGAAGATGTGCGAGTCGGGACGGGCGAAGTAGACGAACTCGAAGATGCAGGGGGTCGGCTCGGCCTTCTTGAGCGGAAAGAAGGAGGTCAGGCCGTTCTTGTCTATGACGATCACCTCGCCGGGCTCGATCTCGCGGATGAATTCGGCATCGATCAGGTCAAGTGCGCAGCTCTCGGAGGCGACCACGTAGGCGCTCCCCTGGCGCCCAAGGCAGAGCGGGCGGAAGCCATTGGGGTCGCGCGCCGCCACCATGCGGCTCTCGGTCAGGAAAAGGAGGCAGTATGCGCCCTGGATCCGGTTCAGCGCGTCGGTGAGGCGGTCGAGCAGCGAGTTGGCCTTGGAAGTGGCGAGCAGATGGACGATGATCTCGGTGTCCATGGTGGTCTGGAAGATGGAACCGTACGCCTCCAGCTCGTCCTTGATGATCTGGGCGTTGACGATGTTGCCGTTGTGGGCGACCGCGATGGAGCCGCGGGAGTAGTCCACATTGATGGGCTGGACGTTCTTGATCACCGAGGAACCGGTGGTCGAGTAACGTACGTGGCCGATGGCGGAACGGCCGGGCAGTGTCTTGAAGATGTCGGGGTTGCCGAAGACGTCGGCCACGAGTCCCATGCTTTTATGCGCGTGCAGGTTGCTTCCGTCGGAGGAGACGATACCGCAACTTTCCTGTCCCCTGTGCTGCAAGGCGTAGAGCCCGAGGTAAGTGAGGTTCGACGCCTCCGGGTGGTTGAATACACCGAAAATGCCGCACTCTTCTTCGGGCCTGCGCATCATCATTTCTTCCACGACTGCTCCTTATCCTTTATGAATCCCCCCTCCCCTTGCGGGAGGGGGAGAGTTCGGTTAGAAGTTCTCTTTCACGTACTTCGCCGCGTTCTTGAAGAAGATGAGCCCTTCGCCCTCTTCCGGCAGTTCCTCGCGGGTCCAGCGCGGGTGCTGGGTGCGGTGCACGAAGGCCTCCGGGTGCGGCATGAGCCCCATGATCCTGCCGGTCTCGTCGCAGATGCCGGCAATGGCGTTCACGGAGCCGTTGGGGTTCTCGGGGAACTCCATGGTCGGTGCCGTGTAGTTCTTGTCGGAGTACTTGAGGCAGGAGAGGTGCTTCCCCTCGATCGCCTCCAGGGTCGCGGCGTCATCGACCAGGAACTTCCCTTCACCGTGGCGCACCGGGAGGTAGACGCCCCCCTCGATGCCGCGGGTGTACAAGGACGGGGAAGCGGCGTCGACCTTGAGATAGCACCAGCGGTCCTGGAAACGGCCGCCTTCATTGTAGGTCAGCGTAACCGTCTGATTCAGGTAGTTTCCGCCAAGGGCGGGGAGCATTCCCATCTTCACCAGGAGCTGGAAGCCGTTGCAGACGCCGAGGATCAACTTGCCGTCGGCGATGAAACGGGTGATCTGGTCCACCAGGCGCTCCTCTTTACCTTCCACCGCGGCGTAACGCAGGCGGTTCGCCTGTGCCTTGGCGCTCCCCAGGTCGTCGCCGTCCAGGAAGCCGCCGGTAAGGTTCAGGAAGTGGTAGTCGTCCAGGGTCACCTCACCGGTCAGAAGTTCAGCTATATGGGCGATGCGCGCCTCGTCGAAGCCGCCCAGCTTGCAGGCGTGGGCCGCCTCGGTTTCGCAGTTGGTGCCGTTGCCTGTTATGACAAGCGCTTTAGCCTTGGTCATCAATAAAGTCCTCTATCGGATGGTTAGTAGCGGGCACAGCGGTTCTCATTATTGCACAACCCGCTCTTTTTCTGCATATAAAAGATTCGCGATACAAGCTGCCGCCTGTCCACATCCTCCCTCTCCCCCTGGGAAAGGGCCGGGGTGAGGGCATCGACAGCTGCGTTGTCCTCACTTCGTGCCATCTCCCTCACCCGGCCTTCGGCCACCCTCTCCCGGAGGGCGAGGGTACGCTTCCGGACGAGGTATGGGGTGGAGAGGGAATTGGGCCGGTTACAGATCCTTCAGCGGCTCCTGCCAGGCGGCCTTCAGCTCGGCGTTCTGCGCGTTTACCACCACACTCCCGGAAAGCCCCTTCACCTTCAGAACCGGCTCGGCGGTCACCGCGCCGATCCTGGCGAAGCTCGTCCCCGCCATGGCCTTCTCGAACTCCGCCTCCTTCCCGGCGCCCACCGTGACCAGCAGACGGGACGCGGACTCGGAGAAGAGAAGTACGATGTCGCTCTTCTCTGCGGCGTCACCCTTGTAGGCCACCTGGGAGAGATCCAGGTCCATGCCGAAGCCGCCGGCAAAGGCAGACTCGGCCGCGGCAACCGCGAGGCCGCCGTCGGAGAGGTCGTGGCAGGAAGCGACGAGGCCTGCTTTGAGCGCCGCGCCGTAGGCACGGTAGGTGGCCAGTGCCGCCTGCGCGTCGACCTTCGGTACGTTGTTGCCCACGAAGCCCTTCTGCGCCAGGTACTCGGAAGCGCCCAGCTCGTTGGCGGTGGCGCCCAGGAGATACACCTGGTCTCCGGCGCGCTTCACGTCCATGGTGACGGCGAGACGCGCATCCTCCATCTTGCCGATGACCGAGAAGAGCAGGGTCGGCGGGATGGAGATCTTGGTGGTGCCGTCGTAGAAGTCGTTCTTCATCGAGTCCTTGCCGGAGATGAGCGGCATGGAGAAGACGGTGCAGTAGTCGTAGAGCGCCTTGTTGGCGCGCACGAGCTGAGCCATCTTGTACGGGCCGTCCGGGGTCCTTTCGGAGAGGACCGGGTCGCACCAGCAGAAGTTGTCCAGACCGGCGACGAGGTCGAGCGAGCCGCCGACGGCGACGTAGTTCCTCAAGCCTTCGTCGATGGCGTTGGCCGCCATGTCATAGGCGTCGATGTCGCTGTAGCGCGGGCAGATGCCGTGGCCGACCACGACCCCCTCGAAGGAATCGAGGATGGGGCGGACCACCGCTGCGTCCGACGGGCCGTCGTTGTCGACGCCGGTGAACGGCTTCACCACGGAGCCCCCCTGGACCTCGTGGTCGTAACGGCGCACCACGCTCTCCTTAGAGCAGATGTTCAAGGAGGAGAGAAGCGCCTTGACGTCGGTGGTGTAATCAGCGGCCGGGGCCAGCTTCGGCTCCTCGTGCACCGGCTTTTCCCAGCGTGCCGGGATCTGCATCGGCGGCAGCCCCGCGTGCATGAAGGAAAGCGGCAGGTAAGCCACGGTCTTGTCGCCGTAGAGCATGTGGAAGATGCCGGAATCGGTGAAGGTGCCGAGCACGGTCGCCTCTACGCCGTAGCGCTTGGCCATCTCCATGAACTCATCGATCTTCTCGGGGGGCACGGCGAGGCTCATCCTCTCCTGCGCCTCGGAGATCAGGATCTCCCAGGGAGCCAGCCCCGGGTACTTGAGCGGCGCCTTGGAGAGGTCGAGCTGGCAGCCGCCGCACTCCTCGGACATCTCACCAATGGAGGAGGAAAGCCCCCCTGCCCCGTTGTCGGTTATGAAGCGGTAGAGCGCCTTGTCGCGGGCGCGGATCAGGAAGTCGAACATCCGCTTCTGGGTGATCGGGTCGCCGATCTGCACCGCGGAGACCGGCGAGTTCTCGTTCAGCTCCTCGGAGGAGAAGGTGGCGCCGTGGATGCCGTCCTTGCCGATGCGGCCGCCGGTCATCACGATCAGGTCGCCCGGTACGATCTTCTTCTGGTGGGAGGGCTCACCCTTGATGGTGGCGGGCATGAGCCCCGCGGTGCCGCAGAAGACCAGCGGCTTGCCGGCAAAGCGCTCGTCAAACACCAGCGAGCCGTTCACGGTCGGAATGCCGCTCTTGTTGCCGCCGTGCTCGACCCCCTCGACCACGCCTTCGTAGATGCGGCGCGGGTGCAGCAGGCGCTTGGGGAGCTCCTTCTCGTAGAACGGGTCGGCGAAGCAGAAGACGTCGGTGTTGAAGATGAGCTTGGCCCCCTTGCCGGTGCCGAACGGATCGCGGTTCACGCCGACGATGCCGGTCAGCGCCCCGCCGTAGGGGTCGAGGGCGGACGGGGAGTTGTGGGTCTCGACCTTGAACACCAGGGACCAGTCGTCGTTAAACTTGATGACGCCGGCGTTGTCCTTGAAGACGGAGAGGCAGTAGTCCTTGTCCCCTTGCGCAGCGCGCACGTCGGCGGTGGTCTTCTGGATGTAGCTCTTGAACAGGGAGTTGATTTTCTCGGTCTTGCCGGTGCCGTCGTCGTAGGTCACGTCGGCGGAGAAGATCTTGTGCTTACAGTGCTCGGACCAGGTCTGGGCCAGGGCTTCCAGTTCGACGTCGGTGGGCGCGGCGCCAAGGCCGAGGCTCTTGCGCTTCTCGACCACCTGCGGGTCACGGTAGTGCGCCTGGATGATCTTCATCTCGTCCAGGGTCAGCGCCAGCACGCCGTCGCGGCTGATGCGCATCAGTTCCTCGTCGGAGACCTCGAGGTTGATAGTGTTCACCTCGACCTTCGCCTCGACCTGCACCTTGGGGACGAAGGGGGCGACGCCCCCCTGGGCCTTGAAGGTCGCCGCGTCGAGGATCTGGTAGCGCTGGATCAGCGTGTTGCACAAAAGGCCGGTGGCGATCTTCTCGGCGTCGGCCTGGGCCAGCTTCCCGGAGATCAGGTACTGAACGGAGGTGTACACCCCCTCCCCGGCGGCCAGCGGGCGGCCCAGGAGGTAGCTGATCGCCTCGCCAGCGGTGCGGCCGACGTTGTCGGTGACGCCGGCACGGAAGCCTACCTCAACCAGGTAGTCGAAACCGGCGGCAGCGGGCTTGTCGATCGAGTAGTTCTGGATGACCGGGTCGCTGAAGGGGCCGGCGGCAACCTGGGTCAATTCCTCGGCGGAGAGTGCCGCGTCGACCGTGTAGACGTCGATGGTGCGCACGTCGGCCACTTCGAGGTGGAGGAAGTGCGCGATCTCGCGCTTGATGCGCTCGCCGCGCGGGTCGCGAACCTCATCCTTTAGGGTGATCTCAATCCTGTGGGGCATTGTTGGTGTCCTTTTCATGGATAACCGTACGCGTCGGGTACGGGATGGTGATGCCGTTGTCCTGGAAGCACTGCAGCAGGGCGCCGTTGATCTGGTCGGTGGCCGCCACCGTGTGGGTGTAGTCGGCGACCCAGAAGAAGAGCGAGAGGTTCAGCGAGCTGTCGCCGAAGTTCATGAAGAAGGCCTCGGGCTTGGGCTCGTTGAGCACGTCCGGCACCGAGAGGGCGGTCTGCACCATCAGGTCCTTGGCGCGCGCCACGTCGCACTCGTAGCCGATGCCGATGTTGACCCGCCCCTTCACCCGCACGTCCGGGAAGGCCATGTTGACCAGGGTCGAGTTGCACAGCTCGGAGTTCGGGATGATCAGGAAGGTATTGTCCGCCCCCTTGATCTTGGTGCTCCTGAGACCGATATCGATGACGTCCCCGACCTGGGTGCCGAGCTGGATGCGATCGCCGATCCGGAAGGGACGGTCGATCATGAGCGTGAAGCCCGACACCATGTTGGCCAGGGTGTCCTTGGCGGCAAGACCGATGGCCAGAGATCCGACGCCCAGGGCGGTGACCAGCGACAGAATGTCGTAGTTGAAATGCTTGAGGGTGATGATGAGTGCGGTGACCACCAGGAAGATGGTGCACAGCTTCTCCACCAGCGGCATGATCTGGCGGCTCACCTCGGCCCCGGCCACCCGCGCACCGTACGCCCTGAGGAGCTCGTCCAGCGCCCGGTAGGCGATCACGGTGAGGATGGTGATGTTCACCACGAACAGAAGCCCGGCGGCGGCGATGCCGACCTTGTCGTGCAGCGGCAGGCGCTTGATGGCCAGGTACAGGCCCGCGCAGTTGACCAGGAGCATGGCGGGCCCGGAGACCCGCTCAAGGATCCTGTCGTCGAGATCCGTCTCCGTGGCGGCGCACAGACGGGTGCCGATCTTGGCGATCAGCACCTGCAAGAGCCTGGAGAGGAGGTAGAAAACGGCGATGATGCAGACGGAAATCAGCGCCTGCTTGGCCCAGAACAGATAGAACGGGTCCATCTCGTCCGGTTTCAGGTAGTACAGGAGGTTATCCACCAAAGACCCTCGTGAAAATAGTGTCGACGTGCTTCAGATGGTAACCCAGATCGAAGGCTTCCTTGATTTCCTCGGCGGGGAGGAAGGAGGCCACTTCTTCGTCGTTCAGGAGCTCGGTCTGGAAATCCTTCCCTTCTTCCCATACCTTCATGGCGTTTCTCTGCACCAGGGCGTAGGCCTTCTCGCGGGAAGCGCCCGCCTCGGCGAGCTTCAGGAGCACGCGCTGGGAGAAGATCAGGCCGCGCATCTGGTTCAGGTTGCGCATCATGTTTTCCGGGTAGACCACCAGGTTCTCGATGAGGCCGATGGCGCGGTTCAGCATGAAGTCCAGGGTGACGGTCGCGTCCGGCCCGATGATGCGCTCAACGGAGGAGTGGGAGATGTCACGCTCGTGCCACAGCGGCACGTTCTCGATCGCGGAAAGGGCGTAGCCGCGCATAAGGCGGGCGAGGCCGGTCAGGTTCTCGGAAAGGACCGGGTTCCTCTTGTGCGGCATGGCGGAAGAGCCCTTCTGCCCCTTGCTGAAGAATTCCTCGGCCTCGAGCACCTCGGTCCTCTGCAGGTGCCTGATTTCCACTGCGAACTTCTCGATGGAGGAGGCGATGATGGCAAGGGTGGTGAAGTACTCGGCGTGGCGGTCGCGCTGCAGCACCTGGGTGGAGCAGGGAGCGGGCTTCAGCCCCGCCTTCTTGCAGACGTACTCCTCGACCTGCGGGTCGATGTTGGCGAAGGTGCCGACGGCGCCGGAGATCTTGCCGTAGGAGATGGTCTCCAGGGCCGACTCCATCCGTTTAAGGTTCCGGGCCATCTCGTCGTACCAGAGCGCCATCTTGAGGCCGAAGGTGACCGGCTCGGCGTGGATGCCGTGCGAACGCCCCATCTGCGGGGTCATCTTGTGCTCGAAGGCGCGGGTCTTGATCACGGCCATGAGGCGCTTGATGTCGGAGAGGATCAGTTCGCCCGCTTCCTTGAGGAGCATGGCGAAGGAGGTGTCGAGGATGTCGGAGGAAGTAAGGCCCAGGTGGACAAAGCGGGAATCGTCACCGATGTAGTCGGCAACGGAGGTGAGGAATGCGATGACGTCGTGCTTTACGGTGCGCTCGATCTCGTCGATGCGCGCCACGTCGAAGCTCGCCTTGGCCCTGATGCGGGAGACCGCCTCTTTCGGGATACGCCCCATCTCGGCGTGGGCCTCGCAGGCGTAGATCTCTATCTCGAGCCACTTGGCATAGCGGTTTTCGGGCTCCCAGATGCGGGTCATTTCAGGACGGCTGTAACGTTCGATCACGAATTCTTCCCCCTTGCTGAATTGTCTGATTTTTTTATGGCAAAAACAGGTGCATCCCCTCTAAAGAGGACTGGCTCCGCCAGGTGCCTGTCCCTTTACCAGGGAGGCCACGAAAAGTAGCCTGTCCCCTTTTATAAACGGAGCACCGAAAAGTAGCCTGTCCCCTTTACCAGGGGGTGCGAGTGTCACGCAGAGAATACGCCGCTTACCTGGTGCTGGCACCCGAGAAAGAGATCGGGACCGCACTGGTTCTGACGGCTCAAAAGTCCGCGCGCGGCGGCAAGCGCCAGCGCCGGATCGTTGTTCACCTCGGAGAGATGGGAGAGAAAGACCCCCTGAAGATCGCCATGCAGAAGCTCCTCCAGAAGATTCGCCCCCTCCGCGTTGGAGAGGTGCCCGTGGCGGGAGCGGATGCGCTGCTTGAGGTGCCAGGGGTACGGTCCGTCCTGCAGCATCTGCTCGTCATGGTTGAATTCCAGCACCAGCGCGCGGCACCCCTTGAGCTTTTCCTGCGTGAGCCGGGTGGCGATCCCGAGGTCGGTGGCGAAACCGATGCATCCCTCGCCGCTTTCGATCCGGAAGCCGACCGGGTCGCAGGCATCGTGCGTCACCGGGAAGGGATCGATCGAAACCCCCTTGAAAACGAAGGAGGCGCCGGCTTCGAACTCGACCGTCTCAGCCTTGCCGATCACGTGGTGCGCCGCCTGCAGCATCCGGCTGGAACCAAGTACCGGGATCTTCAGGCGCCGGGCCAGCGTGCCAACGCTGCGGATGTGGTCGGTGTGCTCGTGGGTGACCAGGATGCCGTCCAGCGTGGCGGCATCGACGCCGATGGAGGCAAGCCGGTTGGTGGTCTCCCGACCGGAGAGGCCGGCATCGATCAGCAAACGGCAGGAATCGGTTTCCAGAAACAGGGAATTCCCCTTGCTGCCACTTGCCAAGAGGCTGAGCCTCATTTTCCCCTCCAAACTAGCGCAATCCGGCCCCGAAGCGGGAGCTCATGAACGGCAGAAAAACCTTATTTTTATACAGGAACTGGCTGGTAGATTCAAGATGAAGTTGCTGAGATTTGGTTAACGCAAAAGCCTGCTGTAGTCGGTGCTTCCCTCGTTCAGGCCGGGGGACACGGGGAGCAGGATGTGGAAGGTGGAGCCGGGGAAGCGCTCCGCGTTGTAGCCGGTGGATTCGACCCAGATCTCGCCGCCGTGCATGTCGACGATCCCCTTGGCGATGGAGAGGCCGAGGCCCGCCCCCTTGGCCTTGAAGGCGACCTTGCCGCTGGAATGTTCCTGGATATTCCCCACCTCGTAGAACTTGTCGAAGACACGCAGCTGGTCCTCGCGGTCGATGCCGATCCCGGTGTCGGTCACGGTGATCTCCAGGAACAGGTGGTGTTCCCGCCCTTCCCCGCTCCCCGAGGGGCCGCGCAGGAGATACTTGGCGGAACTGCTGACCGTGATGCGGCCGCCGTCCGGGGTGAACTTGATGGCGTTGCCCAAGATGTTGGAGAGAAGCTGCATGAGACGGAGCGCGTCGCCGCGGATGGTGGGAAGCGACTCGTCCAGGTTGAGCACCACGTCCTGCTTTCTCATGGAGAAGAAGAAGCGCAGTTCGTTTACGCTCGCCTCGATGAGGCGGTTCAGCTGGATGTCCTCGACTTTCAGCTGCAGCCGCTTCTCGTCGATCATGGAGACGTCGACCATGTCCTTGATGATGTTGTCCAGGCGCGAAGCGGCGTTGGCGATGTTGACCACCATCTCCAGGACCGTCTTGTCCACCTTGTCGGCAAGGTCGGTGGTGATCAGCTCGGAGTACCCCATGATCACGGTGAGCGGTGTCTTCAGCTCATGGGAGGCGAGCCCGAGGAAGGAATCCTTCATCCGGTTCAGGCGCGCCAGGTCCGCGGAGCTCTTCTCCAGGTTGAGGATGATCTCGCGCTCGCGGGTCACGTCACGGAAGATCGCCTGCACCAGCGTCTCCGCGCCGCTCTTTATATTGGAGGCGTGCAGCATGGCGACCATGGCGCCCCCTTCCTTGCGGCAAAGCTGCATCTCCTCGGCGATGTGCGCCCCTTCGGCGGCCTCCCGGAAGATCCGGTGCACCTTCGGGATGTTGCTGATGTTGAGGAGCAGGAGCATCTTGGTGAGCGGCAGCCCCACCAGCTCCTTCGCGTCGTAACCGAAGAACTCCTCGGCCATCTTGTTGACCATGCGGATGGACTCGTCGGCCCCGATCACCACGATGGCGTCGCTTGCGTCCTCCATCAGCGATTTGTAAAGCTCCTCGGAGCGCTCCAGGTCGGTGGAGAGTTTTTCCAGCTTGCGGTAGGAGGCCTGCAGCTCGTCGAAGGTCCGCTCCATGTCCTGGTAGTTCTTCTTGATCTCGGCGTCCCTGTTCTTCAGGAACTGGGACATGATGTTGACGTTGCGGGCGAGCTCGTTGAACTCGTAGACCTGCACCTCCCCGATATGGGTGTCGAAGGCACCCTCGGATATCTGCTTCACCCCCTTGAGCAGCAGGGAGATGGGCTGCATCACGTAGCGCTTCATGAAGAGCATGATGAGCGTGAAGGAGGTGACCAGGGAGAACGCCAGGAGGAACAGGGTCTTCAGCACCATTCCCTTCATCTTGTCGAAGACGACCTGCTCGCTGAAGCCGACGTGCGCCTGGGCGACCGGCTTGCCGTAGGGGCTCATGACCATGACGGCGCTGTCGTAGTAGGAGTTACTGGAGCCGTCCACGGTCATGGCGATACGGCGCTTGTAGACCGGCTCCTCCCCTACCCGCGCCTCTTCCTTCTGGGACTGCTGGACGGGAAGCGACATGAAGCGCGGGTCGCTGGCGAAGAGCACCCTGCCGTTTAGTTCAGTGACCACGCAGTAGGCGATGTCGGGGTTCCCCTCGATGATCTCGCGGCACTTCTCGGACACACCGGTCATGTCCTTCAATTCCAGACCGAGGTTGATGACCTTCTCGATGTTGGATTTGAGAGCGACGGCAAGTCCCTTGGAACGCAGGTTCAGCGCGTTCACCTGGTCCTTGCGCAACGCCATTATGTCCATACCGGAACCAATGAAGATGGTGAGGAAGAGGATCAGGAAGGAGAACAGTAAGATGCGTTTTTCCAGTGTCATTTTCATCTATGGTCTATTCCAGCAACGGCGTGGATGAAAGAAATGCGCATCATGGGCCACGCCAGCATAATTTATACGCCGACAAAAAGTCAATTATTATGTGGATTTATTCACCGATAAAATTTCCGGCCCAACCACGCGAACCAGCGTCGAAAGCGTCGCCGCTCGTCCCCATTGTCGCTATCGACCATACGGGAAAAAGCTTGAATAAAATCTTGACGGGCACTGGTTCGGCTGTTAGTATCCCAATTGTGAAGGAATACTTAATTAACAGGAGGGGGACATGGCTTTAAGAGTAGCTGTTAATGGATTCGGCCGTATAGGACGTTGTGTACTCAGAGCTGCTGCACAGTCGCAAGATTTCGAATTTGTTGCAATCAATGACCTCACCGATGCTAAAACGCTGGCGCACCTGTTAAAGTATGACTCCGTTCATGGGAAATTTCCCGGTGAAGTATCCGTAGACGGGGACCAGCTCATCGTCAACGGAAAGGCCATCAAGGTCCTCGCCGTGAGAAACCCTGCGGAGCTCCCCTGGAAAGACCTCAAGATTGACATCGTCCTCGAGTCGACCGGCCTCTTCACCGCTCGTGACAAGGCGGCCCAGCACCTCACCGCGGGAGCAAAGAAGGTCATCATCTCCGCCCCCGCCACCGATCCTGATCTCACGGTGGTTCTCGGCGTCAACGACAAAGAGTACGACAAGAACAAGCACCACATCGTCTCCAACGCCTCCTGCACCACCAACTGCCTGGCGCCGGTCGCCAAGGTCCTGCAGGACAGCTTCGGCATCGAGAAGGGGCTCGTCACCACGGTTCATTCCTACACCAACGACCAGAACATCCTGGACCTGCCACACAAGGACCTGCGCCGCGCACGTGCGGCCGCCCTCTCCATGATCCCGACCACCACCGGCGCCGCCAAGGCGGTATCCCTGGTGCTCCCGGCCCTGAAGGGGAAACTGGACGGCATGGCCATCCGCGTCCCGACCCCGAACGTCTCCGTGGTCGACCTGGTTGCCACCCTCTCCAAGCCGACCGACGCTCAGCAGGTGAACGCCGCGCTGAAGGCAGCTGCTGAAGGGCCGCTCAAAGGGATCCTCGGCTTCTGCGAAGAGCCCCTGGTCTCCTGCGATTTCAACGGCAACACCCTCTCCTCGATCGTCGACGCGTCCTGCACCAAGGTCATCGACGGCAACATGGTCAAGGTCATCTCCTGGTACGACAACGAGATGGGCTTCTCCAGCAGGGTGGTCGGCCTGATGAAAATGCTGTTGTAGAACAAGTCAACAGAAGGTAAATTGCGGGGGGAGATTTTCCCCCGTTTATTTTTATTGTGTCTAGGAGGAGTCATGTCAATTCGTTACATCGATGAAATCGAAAGCCTCGCCGGAAAGAAGCTGTTCATGCGTGTCGACTTCAACGTGCCTTTGGACGACAACCAGAACATCACCGAGGACACCAGGATCCGCGCCGTGCTGCCGACCCTGAACTACGCGCTGGACCAGAAGGCGAAGATCATCCTGGCCTCGCACCTTGGACGCCCCAAGGGTGAGCGCAAGGAGAAGTACTCGATGGCGCCCGCAGCCAAGCGCCTCTCCAGGCTCCTTGGCAAAGAGGTGAAGCTCGCCTCCGACTGCATCGGTGACGAGGTGCGCGCCATGATCGACGCCATGCAGCCCGGCGACGTGATCATGCTTGAGAACGTCCGCTTCTACGCCGGCGAGGAGAAAAACGACGTTGACTTCGCCAAGGCACTGGCCAACGGCTGCGAGGTGTACGTGAACGACGCCTTCGCCGTGTCGCACCGCGCCCACGCTTCGGTCGAGGCAATCACCGATTTCTTCCCGGTCGTGGCCGCCGGTTTCCTGATGAAAAACGAGATGAACTACTTCGAGAAGGCGATGAAGAACCCGATCCGCCCGCTGGTCTCCATCCTGGGAGGCGCCAAGGTTTCCGGGAAGATCGAGGTCCTCGAGAACCTGTGCGACAAGGTGGACAAGATCATCATCGGCGGGGGCATGGCCTTCACCTTCCTGAAAGGAATGGGGTACAACGTCGGCAAGTCCCTGGTCGAGGACAACCTCATCGAGACCGCGATGAAGACCTACGAGAAGGCGCGCGCCCAGGGGGTCAAGTTCTACCTCCCGGTCGACTGCGTGGTCGCCGACCAGTTCAACCCCGCAGCCGAGACCAAGGTCTGTCCGATCCAGGAGATCCCCGAAGGGTGGATGGCGCTGGACATCGGCCCCGCCACCGTGGCCCTCTTCACCGAGGCGCTGCATAACGCGAAGACCATCGTCTGGAACGGACCGATGGGCGTTTTCGAGATGGATGCCTTCTCCCGCGGCACCTTCGCCATGGTCTCCGCGGTCGCCAACTCCTATGCGCTCACCATCGTCGGCGGCGGCGACACCGACGTCGCGGTGCACCGTGCCGGCGAGTACGCCAAGATAAGCTATATCTCCACAGGCGGCGGCGCCTTCCTCGAACTGCTCGAAGGGAAGAAGCTGCCGGGCATCAAGGTGCTGGAAGACAAGGGGCACAAGTAGGCCGATCAAGTCAGTCCAACGAGTCCGACCAGCCAGACTGGTCGGACCACCATTGCAGACACTACCATTGTTGGAGGAACCAATGCGCAAGCCGGTCATCGCAGGCAACTGGAAACTGTATAAGACAAAGGACGAGGCGCTGGCACTGATCGAGGAACTGGCACCACTGGTCGCAGGGGTGGACAACGTTGAAGTGGTGGTGGCGCCGGTGTTCACCGTTCTCCCCTCCCTCCCCTCCGCGCTTGCCGGCACCAGCATCAGCCTCGCCGCCCAGGATGTCTTCTGGGAGGAGGAAGGCGCCTTCACCGGCGAAGTATCGCCGCGCATGCTGCTTGACGCGGGCGCAAGCCACGTCATTATCGGGCACTCCGAGCGCAGGCAGTACTTCGGCGAAACCGACCAGACGGTGAACAAGAAGATCAAGGCGGCTCTCAAGGGGGCCCTGGTCCCCATATTCTGCATCGGGGAGACGCTGGAGGCGCGCGAAGCGGGCGACACGTTCAAGGTCCTTGAGCGCCAGGTGCGGGGCGGCCTGGAAGGACTCACCGAACCCCAGTTCGCGCCGGTGATCATCGCCTACGAACCGGTCTGGGCCATCGGGACCGGAAAGGTGGCCACCGACGAGCAGGCGCAGGAAGCACATGCCTTCATCCGCGGCGTGGTCGCCAAGATGTTCGGCCAAGCTGCCGCCGACAAGGTGAGAATACTCTATGGCGGTTCGGTCAAGCCTGACAATGTCAAAGGGCTCATGTCCTGCACTGACATAGACGGCGCCCTCGTGGGAGGTGCAAGTCTCAAGGGAGCCTCTTTCGCCTCGATCGTCCGTTTTGGCGAATAAACACTTGGTTATTTTTTGCAAATATGCTAAACAGTCTCTTTGGCAGTCTCTCGAACACTCTTGGAGGTTAGTTTTTCAATGACTTTTTTACTGGTAACCCTGCACGTCATCGTCTGTTTCGCCCTCATCGTTGTTGTCTTGCTGCAGTCCGGCAAAGGGGCTGAGATGGGCGCATCCTTCGGCGCCAGCGGCAGCCAGTCCGTGTTCGGCGCGGGCGGCGGCAACACCTTCATGAGTAAACTGACCACGTACGCAGCGGTCATCTTCATGCTGACCTCCCTCTCCCTGGCCTTCGTGTCGGGCAAAGGCGGCGGCTCCTCCATCATGTCCAAGGCCCCCAAGGTCAAGCCGGCACCGATGGGCGGCATGCCGTTGCAGCAACCGGTCAAACCCGCGGCACCCGGCAACGCGGTAGCACCTGCGGCACCTGCTCCCGCTGCACCGGCTGCTCCTGCAGCACCCGCTCCGGCAAAGTAATTAATTAGAGATTAGCTGTTGACATCTCTGCCGAGTAATGTTACAAACTTAGCTCTTCTTGCCGAAGTGGTGGAATTGGTAGACACACCATCTTGAGGGGGTGGCGGGCGATAGCCTGTACGAGTTCGAGTCTCGTCTTCGGCACCAAAAGAAACCAAGGGTTACGGTCAACACCGTAACCCTTTTTTCATTCCAGATTTGCCACCATCCCTCTCCCCTACTCCACCTGCCCAGTCCGTTTTCGCAGTTCGCCAGGATAACAGCCTTGTAATTTTGCCCTAACCGGCAGATGCATCCCAACCGCGACAAATGCATTCGCTGAGCGGCGGATGCGTTCCGTCCTCCGGCAAATGCATTCGCTGAGCGGCGGATACGTTCCGTCATCCGACAAATGCATTCGCTGAGCGGCGGATGCATTCCGTCATCCGGCAAATGCATTCGCTGAGCGGCGGATGCGTTCCGTCATCCGGCAAATGCATTCGCTGAGCGGCGGATACGTTCCGTCATCCGACAAATGCATTCGCTGAGCGACGGATACGTTCCGTCATCCGGCAAATGCATTCGCTGAGCGGCGGATGCGTTCCGTCATCCGGCAAATGCATTCACTGAGCAGCGGATACGTTCCGTCATCCGACAAATGCATTCGCTGAGCGACGGATACGTTCCGTCATCCGGCAAATGCATTCGCTTAGCGGCGGATGCGTTCCGTCATCCGGCAAATGCATTCGCTGAGCGGCGGATGCGTTCCGTCATCCGGCAAATGCATTCGCTGAGCGGCGGATGCGTTCGATCCTCCGGCAAATGCATTCGCTGAGCGGTGAATGCGTTGCATGACATGCAGTATCCAGTTCTTCGAGTTTGTAGTTGTTCCCTTCTGGTCAAGTAACAATCGTCCTTTACCATCGGTTAAAGCTTGACTTCGACCTCAACAGATGCTAAAAAATGAGTTCTTCTTGCCGAAGTGGTGGAATTGGTAGACACACCATCTTGAGGGGGTGGCGGGCGATAGCCTGTACGAGTTCGAGTCTCGTCTTCGGCACCACACAAACACAACGCTCCA
This sequence comes from Geomonas subterranea, assembly GCF_019063845.1. Classification (NCBI taxonomy): domain Bacteria; kingdom Pseudomonadati; phylum Thermodesulfobacteriota; class Desulfuromonadia; order Geobacterales; family Geobacteraceae; genus Geomonas; species Geomonas subterranea. The sequence goes on along the minus strand of NZ_CP077683.1, from coordinate 1,041,886 downwards.
GCTTTCCAGCCGGGGCGTTTTTTGTTTCTACTTCTCGTCACATCTTCAGAACTGTCACAAGCAGCAAGTCCCTGTTACAGCGCGTACCAGCCACCAACCTGCACGTTTGATCCCCCCACGTATTACACTTAGCTCATCTCACTAATTCACTGGCAGTCACCTTCCCCACTGACATTGAGAAGTAAAACTGGTCAGGTTGACAACCAAACAACACCCCATATAATGTTTACACCGACGACTTTAATGATATTCAAGGAAACAGGAGGTGTGAATGAAAGACACGCAAGATGCCCTGAAACAAGCGATTCAAACTGAAAAGAACGCAATGAACTTCTACCAGATCGGCGCACAGAATATGAAGGACAAGGAAGCCAAGCGGCTGTTCGAGCAGTTGGCGCGTGAAGAGAAGGAACACGCAGCCCAGTTCTTCAAGGCCTACAAGGGCAACGACCTCGGTTCCTTCGAGGAGTTCATCACCTCGCCGCCGCAGAACGAGGCTCTCTGGATCACCTCCATTCAAAAGGCGGTCGGCTCTGATTTCACCGAGCAGAAGGCGCTTGAGTACGCCATGGAGAAAGAGACCCACCTGGAGAACGCCCTGCGCGAGACGGCGGGTAGGATCACGGACCCCGACATCAAGGAAATCTTCCTCTGGAACGCCAACGAGACCCACAACCATTTCCTCACCATCGAGGCTGAATACGCGAGAGTGATGGCGATGGTGGACGAATCGGACATGGACACTTACGTCAGGGAGTAGCCTGTAACGCTCCGACAGCAGCATCCCGAAGGGGGGCTCCAAGCCCCCTTTTTGCATCCGGCGATTTTTCGAATATTTATGACTCCGGCGAAAAAAGTTAATCATTCAAGTCATTTTTTTCTTGCACGGAAAAGCCTCCTTTGCTATAAGTAGGTCTCTCGCAAGCCGGAGTGGCGGAATTGGTAGACGCGCTAGATTCAGGTTCTAGTACTCGCAAGGGTGTGCTGGTTCGATTCCAGTCTTCGGCACCAAAAGATCAAGAGGTTGGGCTTTAGCCTAACCTCTTTTTTCTTCCTTCAAACCGCGAGAGCTGATGGGGCTGTAGCTCAGTTGGGAGAGCGCTTGAATGGCATTCAAGAGGTCGTCAGTTCGATCCTGATCAGCTCCACCATCACAGATGACGGGGTTAGGCGAAAGCCTAACCCCGTTTTTCGTTCTCCCCTGCGGGGACAGCCGGAACTTCGCCGCGTTCACGATTACCCCGGCACTTTCCTCATCTCCTCGACGAGCTCCTCTACAGCTCCCCCCCTCTACTCCACTCTCCCGCCCGGACGGTGCCTTCCATCATCATGCTGCACGCACGCATTCCCTCCCAGCGGTAACCCGTGGTTCCTTTCGTAGCTGGGAAGGCGCAGCAGTATATTACCCAACCGCCGGATAAATAGGCGTAAAATCAAGGAATGAGATGACATGACTGGTGAGCAGGAGGTAGCCCGAGGAGGTCGATCATGAAAAGAGACGGTCATCAGCAACTAAGACACGCCACCCCTGAGGCGGATCTGGACCGCCAGCACCAGGGATCGATAGGGGGCCAGCACCTGGCCCGGGAAGGAGCATCATCTTCCAACGCAGGAACAGTAACAAGTATGCGTCAAAGCGTCACCGAGGATTTCACCCCGGGTCGAGACCCAGCTGAAGGGGCCGACGTGGCCTTTACGGCGCCGGTGCACGAGCGGTGGGCGCAACACACCGCTGAGCGCGACCCCACCGAGGGATCGGCATTGATGGCGACATCGCCCGTCAAGGTTAAGTAAGAACCCCTCTGCAACCATGAGCGGGATGCTTGCCGCAAGCAATCCCGCTTCTTCATGCCGCCCTCTTTCCCCTCCCCAGTGCCGCCCCAATTAGTTGGAAGTTGGTTCTGACGACGCATTGCCTCTCTCTCCAGCACCGCTATAATTGACTGGTTTTAATTTAAATACGATCGGGCGTGCCGTATGCCAGTCCACCCGGCGCAGCTCTCTTTACCAACAGGCGGGTAACTGTGACCTCTCGGAGCCGTCTCTTCAACAGGCCGGACCGGCCCCTCTATTCAGTCATTGTCGCAGTGGCCATCTTCCTCGGTCTGGTCAATACCGTGGTGTACTTCGCCTCGCCTGCCACCAAATATTGGGTGGTCCCGTGGTATCTGCCCACCGTCCATACCTTCGTAGCCCTCTGCTCCTTCTGTGTCGCCTTCCTGGCCATCGGGCGGCATCAGGTGCTCAAATACCCGGCCCCCTTCTGGATCGGAGTGGCCTATCTTTCCTACTCCATCTTCACCATCTTCCGGCTCCTCGTTTTCCCGACCCTACCCGGCAATATGGGGATCATCGAGGCGGTACCGACCCTGTCCCCCTGGCTTGTCAACGTGCAGATGACCACACTGGCAACGTGCGTAACAGCCGCGCCATTCACGAGGGCCCCGCGCGAGAGGTGGAGCTCGTGGCTTGGTACCCTGACGGCGGTAGCAACGGCCCTCCTGGCCGGCCTCACCCTCGTTAAGCTGGACACGAAGCTCCCGGTGCTCATCACCTCAGGGAGGTTCACGGGCAGCGAGATCGTCTTGCTGTTGTGCATATCGTTGTTGCTGCTGGTCAGCGCCGCTGTGGCGACGTGGAGCTATCTTGGCTCCGGCGACAACCTGTTTGCCTATACCGCGCTGTCTCAATTGGCCGTCACCTCATCGGTAGCGATGAACGCGCTGGGTGCTGCCTGGTTCACCCTTCCCTTCTATCTCGGCAGGAACATAGTGGTCATCGGAGCTCTCATCATGTTGTTCGGACTGCTGTCGGATTACGTCCGCCTGGCGCGCAAGGAGCAGGAAAAGAGCCAGGAACTCGCCAAGCGTTCGGAGGAACTGGCGCGAAGCGAGGAGAGGCTGCGCTACAACGAGGCGACCCTGCAGATGGCGATCAGCTCCACGGGGATGGGCACCTTTGAATTTGAGCCACAAACTGGAAAACTCACCTGGTCCGCACAGGCAAAGGCGAACTTCGGTCTGGCACCTGACGCAACGGAAAGCTACCAATTGTTCATCTCAGCGCTGCACCCGGAAGACCGCGAGGAGGCCCAGGAAGCGCTCAAAAGGGCGCTGCAGCCGGGGAGCGACGGTTTCTACCGGGCCGAATACCGGACCATCGGCATTGAGGACGGCAAGGAACGTTGGCTCATGGCCAGAGGACGGGTTTTATTCGACGCAACCGGAGCGCCTACACGCGTGCTCGGTACCACCCTCGACATCACCGAGCCGAAGAAGGCGGAAGCCCGCCTGCGCCGGATCTTCGACTCCGGCATGATCGGCCTGATCTACTGGAACATGCACGGTGACATCCTGGACGCCAACGACGCCTTCCTTAACGTGCTGGGAAGAAGCCGCGCCGAACTTGAAGCGGGCACGATAAAGTGGAGCGAGCTTACGCCCCCCGAATTCGACGCTCTCGATCAGTATGCCCTGGGCGAACTGCGTGCCACGGGCTTGGACACCCCCTATGAAAAGGAGTTTTTCCGCAGCGACGGCACCAGAGTCCCAATCCTGATAGGCGCGGCGACGCTCCCTGAAGCCCCGGAGGAAGGGGTCGCTTTCGTTCTGGACATAACCGAGCGCAAGAAAGCCGAGGAGGAAGTGCGCCAGGCACGGAGCAGCCTGGAGTTACGGGTGCAGGAACGCACCGAGGAGCTAAACCGCGCCCTGCAGCACCTCAGAAGCGAAACAGAGGAACGGATACGGGCGGTCGAGGAACTAAGGGTCAGGGAACAGATGTTGATGCAGCAAAGCCGCCTTGCCGCCATGGGAGAGATGCTGGTCAACATATCGCACCAGTGGCGCCAGCCCCTGAACGTACTCGGACTCATACTACAGAACCTTGCGAGGAGCTACGAACGGGGTGCCCTGTCGGTAGAGGTGGTGCGAAAAAGCGTCCGCCGCGGCACGGAGTTAATCGAACACATGTCCAAGACCATCGCAGACTTCTCTGCCTACCTAAACCCGGACAAGACCAAGCTCTCCTTCGATGTGGGCGAGGTAATCAACAATGCGGTGTCAATGGTGAGGGAAAGCCTGCATGGCATCGAAATAAAAGTGCACACCCCGGATGAGCCCGTTTTTGCGGAGGGCTACCGCAACGAATACGCACAGGTGGTGATCAACATCCTGGTCAATGCACGCGACGCACTGCGCGATAAATCAGTCCCCGATGCAAGGGTTACCATCGGCATCAACAGGCAAGGCGACAAAAGTGTGGTGACCATCTTGGACAACGCGGGAGGTATCGCCGCAGACGTTCTGGAGAAGATTTTCGATCCTTATTTCACCACCAAGGAACCCGGCAGGGGGACGGGGATCGGGCTGTTCATGTCCAAGGCGATCATAGAGAAGAGCATGGGCGGCAAGTTAACGGCACGCAACGCCGATGGCGGCGCCGAATTCAGAATCGAGGTGTGACATGCCAACAGCCAGAGAGCGGGTAACGAGCATCCTTTACGTGGAAGACGAGGCCGAGGCAAGGGAGTTGATCGGCAACCTGCTGAGCGAGGAACATCGGCACCTCAGGATCATCATCGCGGCAGACGGGGCCGAGGGGCTCACCCTGTTCAAGGAGCACCGTCCGCAGATCGTGGTCACTGACATCAGGATGCCGGTGATGGACGGCCTTACCATGGCCGGACACATACGGGACATGGACCAGGAGGTCGACCTGATCGCGCTCAGCGCCTACAGCGACACCAGCTTCCTCGTGCGCGCCATCGAGCTTGGTTTTAGCAACTACGTCTTCAAGCCGGTCAACTTCTCAAAACTGCTCACCGCCCTGAACAGGATCATCAAGGTGAGGGAGTTGAAGCACCGTTTCAGCGAGCAGAACGAGCTGCTGCGCATAAGCGAACAGCGACTCCAGGCAACCTTCGACCAGGCCGCCGTCGGCATCGGACACGTCGCCATGGACGGTTCTTTCCTGCGCATCAACGACAAGTACTGCGCCATCGCCGGGTGCAACACCGGCAGCGTACCCGGCACGATCTACGACTTCACCCACCCCGAGGACCTCCCTGGTTGTCGGACGCACCACGAGCTCTTGCTGGAAGGAAAACAGCGCTCGTATTCACTGGAAAAGCGTTACGTGCACAATGAGATAACCTTGTGGGCTTCGCTGACCGTCTCCATGGTGCAGGACCGCTCCGGCAAGGACAGCTTCATGGTTGCCATCGTCGACGATATAACGCAGCGCAAGATCCTGGAACAGGAAATCGCAGAACTGAACCGTGCCCTTTCGGTGCGAGCGGAGGAACTGGAGGATGCCAACCGCGACCTGACGGCCTTCAACTACACGGTGGCGCACGACCTGCGCCAGCCCTTGAATCTCATCAGCGGGTATTGCCAGGCCGTCAGCATGACCTGCGGGAAGATGCTCAATGAAGATTGCCGGGAGTTCCTGCAAAAGGCCTTCGAGGGGACGGTGAAGATGAACAAGCTGGTGAATGCCCTGCTTGAGTTCGCCGAAATGGCACATGCGGAACCGAAGCAGGAAACGGTCGACCTAAGCCGCGAGGCGGAGGAGCTTGCGGCCGAACTGGCGCGGTCGGAGCCCAAGCGACAGGCGAGGTTCATCATCGCGCCGGGGCTCTCGGCCCGGGGGGACAGCCAACTGCTCAGGGCGGTCCTGGCAAACCTGCTCGGCAACGCCTGGAAGTACACGACGGAGCGGACCGAGACGCTGATCGAATTCGGCAGCACCATGCGTGAAGGCGAAGCCGTTTTCTATGTCAGTGACAACGGCATCGGCTTCGACATGGCGCAGACGAAGGAGATATTCGTCCCCTTCCGGCGTCTGCCCGGGGCGCAGCGGTCAGGAGGCTTCGGCATCGGTCTCGCGACGGTGGAGAGGATCATCAAGCGGCACGGAGGCCGGGTTTGGGCGGAAGGCGAACAGGGCAAGGGGGCCACCTTCTACTTCTCGCTTTGCTGAAACTTCGGCAGCATCCCTCAAATACAAAAAGCCCCGGCATCGCTGCCGGGGCTTTTTGGCTAAGGGACGCCCGCCTCGCTGGAGACGGGCTAAATACTGCAACCTTCTTTGCAGTGTGATACAGGGCGAATAGCAAACTTAGAGGTCCACATTGCCATGATCTCCTTTCCCGAAATAGAAGTTATCTACTCATACACCGCCCGGACTGTCCAAGTCAACACAAAAAAGATCAATCGGGTCTTATTTGACTCCCGCCGACGGTCGCGGTGCGATCAGGGAGTCTGGTGGCATCCTTCACAGGTGATGGGCCCTTCCATCTTGCCAGCCTCAGGCTCGTGACAACCGATGCAGACGCGGTGGGCGTAGGCCTTGCCGAAGGCCCTGATGGCACCCACCTGGTTTTCGTGACAGACTTTGCAATCGCTGTCGGCAAGTTTCTCGTGCTTTGCGTGTGAGAAGATAACTGTTCCCTTCGCGTTGGGAAACTCCAGGACATCTTTGCCGTTGGCAAAGGCAACCCCGGCAAGGCCGGCAACTACTGCAAACACGGCGGGCACCAAAATCCATTTCATGACAACATCCTCCATCGGCTCAATGCATAACATGGTTGCTCACACCGACACTATCTAGTACCTTTCAAGGTCTAAGTCAACAATTTACGCAGATGCCTCCGCAGTACGGACCTACGGTGGCACACCATGGCAGGCAAGGAGGAAGCGATGCGCGACATCCCCGATCTTCTCGATTCACTGAGCAGGACGCCCAACATTTTAGCCGAGTTGGTGGATACCATTCCGCAGCAGAAACTGGATCTGAGACGTGGTGAAGGTTTCTGGACCATAGCCGAACATGTCAGTCATCTGGCCGAGGTGCAGCCCATGCTGCTGCAGAGGATCGGCCGTTTTCTGAAGGAGGAGCATCCCGAGTTCATCCCGTACCTCCCCGGCAAAGGGGAAGAGGAACCGGACACCCCGGCGCGGTTGGAAATGGCGTCGGCTTTGGAGCAGTTCACCACCTGCCGGCTGCGGCAGTTGGAGCTGTTGAAAGGACTGGACCAGGGAACCTGGCGCAGGACGGGGACCCATCCGGAATACGATGCATATTCGCTTTACATCCTGGTCAGACACATACTCATGCACGATCACTGGCACATGTACCGGATCGAAGAGCTGTGGCTGACGAAGGATGCCTACCTCACCCGGCTTTAGTAGCGAGCACTAGGGGAGGCGCTCCGGCGGTTTTTCCATGAAGACGATGGCGAAGCTGCCGGGGACCTGCTTCCTCTCGAAGATCCGGTACCCCAGTTTTTGGTACAGGCGGATGTTGCTCTCGCTCCTCTCGCCGGTGAAGAGTCGGTAACAGGCTGCTTCGGCGAAGGTGGTTTCGATGGCCCGCATCAGGGCCGCACCGACCCCCCTCCCCTGCCTTTCCGGGTGCACCATCAGTCGGCCGATGAGGCAGCGCCCTTTGCTCATCCTTCCGTTAACCGACCCAACGATCCTGCCGTCCTCCACCGCCTTGAGGACCGTGTTGCGGGAAAAGCTGTCCTTAAGCTCCGCCAGGGTCTGGGTGAGCGGCGGGATGGCGTAGTCCTGGTAGATGGCCGCCTCGCTCAGGTAGGCGGTCTTCTGCAGTGCCAGGATCTCGGCGGCATCGGTGACGTCTGCCCGGGTGATGATCACGAGACGCGGATCTCCTTAACCTTGGCGGCGATGAGTGCGGCCGCACGGTCCACCTCTTCGGCGGTGGTAAGACGGCCAAGGCTCAGCCGCACCGCGCCGAACCCCTGCGCGCTGGAAAGTCCCATCGCCTTCAGCACGCCCGAAAGCTCACCTTTGCCGTCATGGCAGGCGGAACCGGTGGAGGCAGCGATGTCAGGAAGACGCGCCAGGAGATCCGCTCCCACCACGCCTTCGAAGCTTACGTTCAACGTGTTGGGGAGGCGCTCCTTTTCCGGCCCGTTCAGAACCACCCCGCCGGCCAATTCCTGGAGTTGCGCGTGCAGGCGATCACGCAAGGCTTCCACCTTGCCCGGCTCGCCGGCGGAGATACGCTCCGCTGCCAGTTCCATTGCCTTACCGAGTGCCGCCATGTAGGGGACGTTTTCGGTCCCGGCCCGCATGCCACCCTCATGCCCCGCCCCGTGCAGGTAAGGCGCCACGCGCACTCCTTTGCGGATGTAGAGTGCGCCGACCCCTTTGGGGGCATAGAGCTTATGACCGGCAACGGTGAGCAGGTCAACCCCCAGTTGATCTACCAGGGTCGGGACCTTACCCACCGACTGAGCTGCGTCGCTGTGCAACAGAACGCCCCTTTCCCTGGTGATGGAGCTGATCTCGGCCAGGGGCTGGATCGAACCTACCTCGTTGTTCGCGTGCATTATGCTCACCAGAATGGTCCGGCCGGTGATGGCCTTGCGGACCTCATCCGGATCGACCATTCCTGCGCCGTCCACCGGCAGGTAGCTCACCGCGAAGCCCTGTTCTTCAAGCCAGCTCAGCGGCTTGAGCACCGCGGGGTGCTCCACCGCAGAGGCGATGATGTGGTTGCCACGCGCCCGGTTGGCGAAGGCGGTCCCGATCAGGGCCTGGTTGTCGGACTCGGTCCCGCCGCTGGTGAAGATCACCTCGCCGGGGGTGCAGCCAAGCGCAGCCGCCACCCTCCCCCGCGCCAGTTCCACCGCCTCCTTGCCGGCCGTGCCGTAAGGGTGGTTGCTGGAAGGGTTGCCGAAGTGCGTGGTGAGAAAAGGAAGGAGTTCGTCGACCACTGCCGGGTCAACCGGGGTGGTCGCGTTGTAGTCCAGGTAGATGGGGTCCATGGGTGCCTCCGGTTTTCTGGCTGGTGCTGCCGTCAATGGTCGGACTGCTGAATGTTAAACAAAAAGAGGCCAAGGGGCAATGTTTTGCTCCTTGGCCTCTCCTTTTGCCTCTTGTTGCTTAGATGCCGGTGCCGTCGTCGCCGTATCCCTTCAGCGGGGTACTTCCTCGCTTGAAGAGCAGGATGCTCGCCCCGTCGCCGCTGCGGTCGAATTCGAAGGCAAGTTCATGCTCGTAGGCCAGTTGCGCCACCGGCTCCAGTTGGGAGAGGTCACGCAGCCGGATCAGGATACGGTTCCCCTTGCCCAGATAGTCGTGGATGCTCTGGGCGAGATCGAGGATGAAAAGCCCCTTCTCCCCGGTGAGATCGACGACGTTCAGGTTGGTCGCGGCCACGGCGTCAAGGGTAATGTGCCGCGGAGCCCAAGGGTTGCTCTCCCTTTCCGAGAGATGCGCCCTCTGCGACTCGTCCGGCGCGTTCAGCACCATGCCCGCCGCCACGGTCGCGTTGGTGAAACGGTCGATGAGGATGAAGCTGCCGGTATCGCGGTTGGCGCCGTACGGGTCGAAGGACACTGGGCGGTCCAGTTCGATCCGCGCGAGGCCGATTTCGTTCAGCCCCAGGGTGCTCACCTGCTTTTGCTCCAGGGTGTTCACGTCCACCGCGTACTGCACGGCGGTGACACGTCCCGGCGTCACGCCGGTAGCGGTCTTCACCAGGTAGAGCTGCCCGGGCTGAAGCGGCTCGTCGTGCATCCAGACCAGGTGCGCCTCGGGATGCCTGGTGTACAAGGGCGGCGCCTCGGGACGGGTCAGCATGTCGCCGCGGCTGATGTCGATCTCGTCCTCCAGGGTGAGCGTGACCGCCTGCCCCGCCACCGCCTCTTCCAGGTCCCCGTTGAAGGTGACGATCCGGGCAACCTTGCTGGTCTGGCCCGAGGAGGCAACCCTGATCTCGTCGCCGGGACGGACGGTGCCGGAGGCGACGGTGCCGCAGAAGCCGCGGAAATCGAGGTTGGGGCGGTTTACCCACTGCACCGGGAGACGGAAAGGCTGCTCGTCGCGGTCGTCCTCGACCTGCACCGTCTCCAGGAAATGCAGCAGGGGCGGTCCCTGGTACCAGGGAGTCTCGCTGCTCTTCTCGATGATGTTGTCGCCGTTCAACGCGGAAATCGGGAGCGCGGTGATGCTGGTAAAGCCGAGCGGTGCGGCGAACTCGCGGTAATCCGCCTCGATGGCGCGGAACTTCTCCTCGTCGTAGCCGATCAGGTCCATCTTGTTGATGGCCAGGACGATGTGCTTGATCCCCACCAGGGAGACCAGGAAGCTGTGACGGCGGGTCTGGGTCAGAAGCCCCTTCCTGGCGTCGACCAGGATCACCGCGACCTTGGCGGTCGAGGCGCCGGTCACCATGTTGCGGGTGTACTGTTCGTGCCCCGGGGTGTCGGCGACGATGAACTTGCGCCGGTCGGTGGAGAAGAAGCGGTAGGCGACGTCAATGGTGATCCCCTGCTCCCGCTCCGCCTGCAGGCCGTCCAGAAGGAGCGCGTAGTCGATGGCGCCCCCTTGCGTCCCCACCTTCTTGCTGTCCGCCTCGAGCGCGGCCAGCTGGTCCTCGAAGACCATCTTGGAGTCCCACAACAGGCGCCCGATCAGGGTGCTCTTGCCGTCGTCCACGCTGCCGCAGGTGATGAAACGGAGCAGCGACTTCTCCTCCTGGCTCTTCAGGTAGGCAAGGATATCTTTCTCGATCAGTTCAGATTGATGTGCCATTAGAAGTACCCTTCCTGTTTCTTCTTCTCCATCGAACCGGCCTGGTCGTGGTCGATCAGGCGCCCCTGGCGCTCGGAGGTGCGGGTGAGCAGCATTTCCTGGATGATCTCGGGGAGCGTGTCGGCCTCGGACTCGACCGCACCGGTCAGCGGATAGCACCCCAGGGTGCGGAAACGGACCGGCTTGTACTCGACCTTCTCGCCCGGCTTAAGCTCCAGCCGGTCGTCGTCGACCATGATCAGCATGCCGTCGCGCTCGACCACCGGGCGCACCGCCGCGTAGTAGAGCGGCACGATGGGAATCTCTTCCAGGTGGATGTACTGCCAGATGTCCAGCTCGGTCCAGTTGGAGAGCGGGAAGACCCGGATGCTCTCGCCCGGCTTGATGCGGGTGTTGTACAGGCTCCAGAGCTCGGGGCGCTGGTTCTTGGGATCCCAGCGGTGGTTCGCGCTCCTAAAGGAGAAGATGCGCTCCTTGGCGCGGGACTTCTCCTCGTCGCGGCGGGCGCCGCCGAAGGCCGCGTCGAACTTGTATTTGTCGAGCGCCTGCTTGAGCCCCTCGGTCTTCATCACGTCGGTGTAGAGCGCGGAGCCGTGGGTGAAGGGCGATACCCCTTTTTTCACACCTTCCTCGTTCACGTGCACCAGTAGTTCCATACCGGACTCCTTTGCCATCCGTCCACGGAACTCGATCATTTCGCGGAACTTCCAGGTGGTGTCGACGTGCAGAAGCGGAAACGGCGGCGGAGCCGGGTAGAAGGCCTTGCGGGCCAGGTGCAGCATGACGGCCGAGTCCTTCCCGATGGAATAAAGCATCACCGGGTTGTCGAACTCGGCCACCACCTCGCGGATGATGTGGATACTTTCGGCTTCGAGTTGCTGCAGATGGGTCAGATTTTTCTTCATGGCATTATCCCGTATCGATCTTCGTGTGCCGGAGCTGTAACAGCGCCGGGCGCGTCTTCCTCTGCCCTGTTACCTGCGGTGCAGACCGCACTCTTTGTGCTCAGGGTTCTCCCACCACCACCTTCCGGCGCGGGCATCCTCGCCCGGCTGGACCGCCCTGGTACAAGGAGCGCAGCCGATGGAGCGATATCCCTGCTTCAAGAGGCGGTTCTGCGGCAGGCGGCGTCCCGTGACGAACTCCAAAAGCTGCGCCTCGCTCCAGTCCAGCAACGGGTTGAGTTTGAGGATGCCGCCGTTCAACTGGTCCAGCTCGATGGCCTTCAGATCGGTGCGGGTGACGTTGTGCTCGCGGCGCATGCCGGTGATCCAGCCGGCGAGCCCTTGCAGCGCCCGCCCCAGCGGTTCCACCTTGCGGATGTGGCAGCACTCGTGACGGTTCTCAAGAGATTCCCTGAAGGAAAACAGCCCCTTCTCGCGCTCCAGCTTCTCCACCGCCTCGTGCTTCGGGAAATACCAGTCGATCTGGATGCGGTAGCGTTCGGTGAGGGCGTCGGCCACCTCGTAAGTTTCCTCATTGAGCCTGCCGGTATCGAGGGCGAAGACGCCGATCTCCAGACCGGCCTCCTTGGCCAGCTCGATGATGGCGACATCCTCGAGCGAAAAGGAGCAAGCGAGTTTCACCGGTCCTTTAGCTGCTTCAAGACCGAGGCGAAGGATGTCCTGGGCGGTTGCGTTGGCGGGGACTTCAGGCACAGCGTTCATGGGGGCTTCCTTTCCAGATGCGATTCGGTTGCACGATCGGCAGTCGACATAAAACCACCGATCCAAGCTTGTGTGACGTTGTAGCTTATTCAACCAAAGCAGTCAAGAAAATTTATCTTAATTGCACAGCATAGTGGTAGGTTTTTGTAGTACCTTGTTTCAGTGCAAAACAAATGGAAAACATTGCCCGCTGCAACAACCCGATTCAGCTGCAGAAATACGAACGAGACGCCGTCAGCCGGGAGGGCGTGCCGGACCCAAAAATAACGGGATAGAGCGCCGAAAAAGTAGAAACAGAAGAGGATACTACAGCGGAGTCAGTGGGGAATGGTGGGGACTGTCCTGGCGTGCCTCAATGGGAGTCATGCAGCACCCGGATCGTTCTCCAGGCGCCGGAGCGGAAGCGCAGGGACCAGATTACGGCGGTGAACAGGACGAAGCAGGTACCAAGCGTCCACTCGGCAACCAGGCCAGGCATGAAGCTGTCGATCAGCCACAGGAGGAGCAGGAAACCGGCGGAGGAATAGACGAAGGTGCGGGCGACCCAGTTGGTGTCGCCGGCGGAAGAGAGCACGCAGCCGGTCATGACGTTGGCGGCGTCGAACAGGCAGTAAAAGGCGACGAACTTCATGATTAGCGAGCCGGTCTCTACGATGCGGGCGCTCTCCGGGCCGTGTCCTGCGAACACGGCGATGAGCGGGGCCGAGCAGGTGGCGAACAGTACCGCCATCACCAGCATCCAGACCTCGCACACGAGCAGCGACTGGGAGGCGATGGCCGGGACCTCGTCGTCCTCCCCTCTCCCGCGGGCGTGTCCCACAAGGATGCCGGCCGCCTGGCCGAGGCCGAGGGCGGGAAAGAAGGCCAGGCCGTTGATCCGGAAAGCGATGCTGGAAGCGGCGAGTTCCACGGTCCCCAGCCGCCCCAGCACCACGAGAAAGAGGGTCCAGGCAAGAAGCTCCCCGCTGATGCGCAGCCCCATGGGCATGGCCAGTTTCAAGAAGCGGGACAGTTCGACGCCGTCCAGGCGCCTGGCGCCACGGTCCGTGCATCCCCCGCCGGCAACGAAAATTGCGACGTAGAGGAGCGCGGCAACCCCTTGGGCCGAAACGGTGGCCAGCGCGGCGCCGGTGATCCCCAGGCGCGGAAAGCCCCAGACACCCAGCACCAGTCCCCAGGCGAGCAGCGCGTTGATAGCAAACGAGAAGAAGGTCACCGCGGTGCCGATGACAGGGCGCCCGATACCGGAAAGCCAGCCTGCCAGCGCGGAGCCCAGTACCGGAAAGAGTGAACCAGCCATGCAGATAGTGAAGTAGCTGATCTCGTCGGCGGCGACGTCAGGAGTGTGACCCGCCAGCCGGAAGAGCTGACCGATAGGCCAAGCGACGGCCAGGGCGAGGACGCCGGAGGCAAGCGAGGTATGGATACCGAGCCAGGCCGATTTGCGCACGCCGGCGGCGTCGCCCCTGCCGTGGTTGTGGGCCACGAAGGTGCCGGCATACCCCGCAGTGCCGAAGAGAAAGCCCTGGAACAGGATGACGGCGAGGCCGGCCGGGCCGATGGCCGCGACCGCGGCGCTGGAGTGCCGGGACAGGACGATGGCGTCGACGATCTGCATCAGCGTGATGGCGGAGGTCGAGAGTATCATGGGGCCTGCCAGTTTCAGCAGGCGCGGTACGTGGTTGGTCACTGGATAGGGCTGCCTTTTTGATGTCAGAGTCGGAATCGCGCCATGGGGCTCATCCACACATTCACCGGACGGGAGCCGGTCAGATCCGCAAAGATAACGCCAACAGCCAGAGAAAACAAGGATGGAAAACAAGATGACGTTGCCGCGAGTTATTGCAAAGGAACTTTCTTGCACAGTGAGGAAAACCCACTACAATTAAAATAATTTTATGTTTATCAAGGAGGGCGTTATGAGTTGGCAACAGCATGTCAAAGCGGCGGAGAGCGTTCTCGAGTCGGCGCGGATTCCGTCCTCTCCGGAACTGATATCACTTATAAAGCGTGTCAATCCCACCTGCCTTCAGCTTCCCGAGACTGACAGGGAGCATGGCTACCGCATCAAAAACCAGCTGCAAAACCTGCTTCTGGAGACCTACGGAGAAACCTTCCACCTGGCGCCTCATCCCTGCAACGCGGACATAGTCCTCATCAAGCACAATGCCCTCCCCTCCATCGACGCCTGCCATGCAGATCTCAAAGCTCTTTCGGTGAAAGCGCTCGACACGGTAGGCAGCATCCCCTCGGCACCAGCGCCTTCCCCGACAACCAAAGAGGCGAAGGGGGCGAAAAGCAGGAAACAGCCCGCCAGCGGTTCGCCTAAGGAAGCCGTGAGCAACGCCGAACTTCTGCTTGAGCAGTACGAGTACCCTCAGGCGGAGGAACTCCTGGCCACCATTCGCATCTCTGCCCCCGGAGATATGCCGACCCTGATCAAAGCCGCCAGGATGTTGACGGAGCAGATGGGAGCGTACCAAAGGGCTATCGAGCTCTTGCTGGCGCAGCCCAGGCATCTGCTTAAAGACAAGGTCGTCCGGGAACTGCTCGCCATGACCTATTACGGCAACGGCTCTATTGCTGAGGCGAGGGCTCTGTTCGAAACAGCGGAGCCAGGGGATCTCGAGAAAGGCTCTCTGTACGCCTACGCCGACATTTCCTTCAAGGATGGCAACTTGTCACAGGCCTTTTATCTTCTGAAGGTGGCAGAGGAAAAAGAAGGATTCGTGACCACCCATACCAGCTTGAGAAAGGAGCTGGAGGCGGCCATGTTCGCAGAAGCCGAGCCTTATCTGCAACAGGCGGAGGCGGCTTTTGCCTGCAACGATCTCAGCCAAGCGCAGTCCCTGCTTCAGCGAGCCCTTTCCCATTACCCGAACTTCAAGAAGGCGCGCGAATTAGCCGGAGAGGTTGAGGCGATGAAGACTGGAGCGGAAGTGGAGCGGCTCTGGGAGCGACTCGGGTCCAGCGAGAAGTGCACCGAGAGACTCGATTTGCTGGCGCGGCTTCTGGAGCGGGACAAGGAGAGAGGAGAGCATATCAGGGACCTTTTGATACGGGAAAAAAACCGCCAGAAGCAAGAGGCGGTAGAAGAGCGCCTCGACACGCTCCGGGCACTCGCCGCGCAGGAACGGTGGGAGGAGTGCTATGACAATTTGCTCTGGCTGTCGCGCCAAGCGGCGGAGGCGGACTACCATCGGGCATGCGCCATATCTCCTTATTTTTCCGCACTCTGCCACAACAAGGGGCTTCGGAAGCTTTCGGACGAAAATGCTATGGAGCAGTGGCTCAGGTTCATCAGGGTCAAGCGGCAGGTGCAACAGGGAAATACGGAAGGTTGCTGGGAGATGGTGCAGGACCTGCAGCAGTATTTTTACGGCTATCCTCTGTTCAAGGAACTATACGACACGCTCCTCGAACTGGAGTCGGCGAAGGCGAGGCGAGAGGCGGATCAGTTGCTTTCTTTGATGGATGAACTGGATGCGGAGGAAGAAAGGGACGCATTGGCCACAGCGAGAAAGCTGTACGCCCAACTGCAAAAGTCGTTAGCGGTGTTGCCTGCAACCGAGAGGGCCGCCTATAAGGAGGATGCCAAACACACAATTCGCCGGCTCGAACCGGAGACGGAGTGGTGGAGCCCACTGGATTACCGTGAGGCTCTGATTTTAGGAAATTCCACAAAAGCGGCGCAGATCAGGGAGACCTTGACCCGCCCCTTTCATGCAGTGTTTCTTGATCAGTACGACAACGAGGTTACGCAGATGTTCGCCATTTCCGCCGAAGCGATCCCGATGATCGTTTCGCCGGACCTGGTCGTGGATCTCTCCTCGGAATTGGCCGAAGGCCTGAACAAATTCTACTTCTCCGACCGGCACGTGCTGTTGCGCGAGGACGAGGAGACCATCATCGTCCTCAACATGTGGCGTATGAGCGCCACCAAGTACCGGTCCCCCAACTTCAAGGACCTGGACGTGATAGATTGCTTGCCGGACAAGGACGTCTTCCTCTTGGTCAACTCTCAGACCAACAACACGATATGGCGCGCCACACTTTCAGAAATGGAAAGCAGATTCACGGCCGCCTTCGACATCAATGAGAATTTCGACTGCCAGGACGACGCGGTTTTCAAGGGGATATTCATGTCCAGCAGTAAGGACAATTCCTACTACGCTGTCATCCGGGAAGGGAGCAAGTTTAGAGTAGTGAAGCAATCCATCGACCTTGTCACCAGTACGGTGAGAACCTACCAAGCACCGTGTGAGGAACTGGACGCTTTCCGGCTGTCATATCAGCCCGACAGATTCCTGGCACTCACCGAAAATTACACCCACGTTTTGGAGAGCAACCTGGACCCGCCGAGAGGCTGCAGCAGAATAGGATCAACCCAGGGTCTCAATTGCCTCGGTATCGACGCTGGGAAAAGCCAGATCTATGCTTTTGGGGACGGCATCGTAAACGTCCTGAACACCAAGCTGCGAGCGGTGAAGCAGTATTTGAATGCGGCAACCGTCGCACACATGACTATTACGCTATTAGCCGCTGTCTGTCCCGAGAAGGACATCGCGCTGGTCAACGTCGATGGGAGGAAATTGTTTTACAACATGAAAACCAACATGTTCAGCCAGAAGTTCTCCGGTGGGCGTGTGCTGGGCACCGAGACTCCGAGCCGATGGTATTACACCGAAATCGACACCCCAAACCTCGCTGTGAAGGTGAAGGACATCACCGACGAATTGGACACGCTTCTGGAATGGCAAGTTTTTCTCCCCGCTGGTGCCGACGAGGACGCTGCCGTCGAATTCGTAAAGAAGCTGGAGGACCCCGACTTCTTCAGCATCGTGCAATCAGCCCCTCCCGGAGAGCCCCCCCCTGGAAATGACACCAAGTGCTGATGGTCCGGTGGCAAGCATGTCCAGCGTGCATCACGTGCGCCCCCTGAACTTCGCTTTGCGGGTGTTCCATGCTCATTGGACAGTTTGACGAAACTGTGCCGGTCTCACTCGTGCCGCAAGGCGTCTATGGGATTGAGGCCGGCTGCCGGGTGCGCCGGGAGAAAACCGAAGATAGCCCCAATGGCCGCAGAACATGATGAATAACCGCTTGATCTTCCAAGAACCAGAAGCCGGCACCATTGGGGCTCCTGTCCGGGGGTCTCTTTTGAATATTCCCGCATTGTCATAGCGGAAATCGGCAGTAACATTTCCAAGGTCTGCCAAAAGAATCCGTGTATGGGGAATAAAAAATGAAAACTATGCTCGCGCTGGTTCTCTCTCTCACACTGACGGGCATTGCCTTCGGCTTCGATGCGAAGTCTCAGTGTGTCATCTGTCACAGTGACAAAGTCCTGATCAAGACACTGGGGGCTGAATCACTGTATTTGGACCCGGCACAGGTAGACCGGGAGGTAAGGATGCCCGGTGCGACCTGCGTCGACTGCCACTTAGGTGACGGGGCTAAGGCCGGCAAAGAGGGAGCGCACCAGGGAATGGTGCGCCCTTTTCTGGTGGGGGTCGGCCCCAGGCTGAAGGGACAGGCGCTGCCCCGGGAAACCGCCGGGGCCTTGAAGGCGCTGGTGCCGCGGGCGAATGACATGGAGAGCATGATACCCGAAGGGGATCCGGCGAAATTCGCGGCAGCCGGCATCAAGACCATCGCCAACATACATTGGCAGGACCGCGACCCGAAGAGCTTCGCCTTCTCGCCGGCGGTGGCGGAGAAGACCTGCGGCAGGTGCCACGCCCAGGAGGTGAAGGAGTACAGCAGTTCCGAGATGGGACGCCTGAAGCACCAGAGATCCTACCGCAGCTGGTCGGAACAGCTCCCGGGCCCTCAAAACTGCGGCATGTGGTTCGGCCAGAATTACGACAACCTGAAGGGTCAGACCGCCGTGCCGTACAGCGAGGCGCAGAACGCGGCCTCGGACCGGAGCTGCAACATGTGCCACCCCGGCTGTAACGACTGCCATTTCAAGCCGCACGAGGGTAAGGGAAGCCACAGCTTCGGCCTCCCCGATACGGCCAGTTGCTACGGTGGCGGACGGGGCAGCATCTGCCATGCGGGACCGATGGACCGCAGGCGCGGCGCCGGTTACTTCCGGGGCGATTATTCGTTCCCGCCCAACCTCCCCCAGGATACACATTTCAAGGCGGGGCTGCAGTGCACCGACTGTCACAAGCCGGTGAACCACAAGTTCGGCCATCTCGGCTCCGACCAGGCCCGCGCCTCATGCGGCAACTGCCACGCCGGGATAGTCCAGGCGCTGGCAAGCTCGGTCCACGGCAAGGTGGACTGCACGGCCTGCCACGTCACCCTGGTCGGCGCCTACCAGTACACCTTCTGGGGTCCCGGCATGACCTTCGGGGTGGAGACACCGTACGGCAAACACAAGGAGTACTACGGCACCCGCGACCTTCCCACCATCATCAAAAACGCTGACGGCCGCTGGATCGGGGTTAAGCCCTACCCGATGGCGGTGCTGAACCAGACCCGTGAGCTGGCCCCGACGGGGCTGCTGTTCCGGGCCATCCCGAAAAGAGAGATCCCCGGGAACCCGGCCATCGGCGAGCCGACGCTCTTCGAGGCGGTGCGCGGCGTCCGCGAGGTCAACGACGCCTATATCGGCGTCGGTACGCGCAACGATCTTCCCTCGGGGAACAAGGCCATACTCTGGGTGCAGATGGACAAGATGAGCCACGCCATCGGCAAACCGCGCGGCTGCCCCACCTGCCACGATTCGTACGCGCAGGTGGGGAAATCGCAGTGGAGCTATTTTGAAAAGTCGGACGTAAAGAAGGCATTCAAAGGGAGCTACACGGTAGTGGCCGACAGGGACGGCATCCGTTTCACGGACCAAGTGTGGGAGCAGCCGGAAATGGCGGGAGCCCGGAAGGTGGAGGATATCGCCCCCTTCACCCTGTTGCCCGCAAGCGCCTGGGACGTCAAGGGGATCGACTTCTCGCTTCCCTACGACAAGCGGAAGACCGATTCCGCCAGAAGCGAGCTTGATGCGTTCCTGGCCGGTTATAAAGCGAGCGGCGCGGAGGGGAAGAAAATCAGGAGCATCGCCTACCACAACCTGGCGCTGGCAAAGGCGATACTGAAGCAGCGTTAGCTGCCGCGCGGAAAAGAAGAAGGGCGCGCTTCGTGCGAAGCGTGCCCTTTCCTCGCGACCGGCCGTCGGTCAGGCCGGCATCAGGTGGCGGCGCGGCTTAGTGCCTGTTCAGCGCGCGCAGCGTTTCGTTAGCCTCCTGGAGCTTATTCCTGAGGATCTTTAGTTCCTCGACCGTGTAGGTGCTGGCACCTTTCTCGTTGATGGCGACCTGCAGCTTCCTGATCCTGTCCTGGATGCTGTCGACCTGGTTGTTGCAGTCCTTCAAAAGCATCGCGCACTCCTTCTCGCACTGCGCGTCACCGGCCTTGTGCATGGTGCCGTGGGTGACCGCCTCGTCAGCCAGAACCGGCGTTGCCGCCGCGAAAAGGGATACCGCCATAAATACCAAGAGTTTCTTTTTCATCGTTACATCCTCCTTGAGTGAAAGTTCTTGCTGCAGCGCCTCGATGCACTGTCTGCCCTACTAAGAGCATCGGACGTGCCAACCTCACAAGCAGCTGATTTTACGTAAAATCAGCCATAAGGACGGATCAAAACCAGAGAATATTCAACAACACAAGTGGCATATTCGGCAGGAAATGCGAGGTCTGCATAAAAACAGCGGTGGAGGAATCGTGCTGAGCGAATAGGAACCCGCGGCCAGGAAACAAAGCGCCCCCTGCAGTGAAGCCGCGGGGGGCGAAGGTACGGGGATCTTTCTTCATGTCGTTGGAATGCCGGTTAGTCCGGAATGCTCACCAGGGAGACCACCAGTCTCCTCCCCTCCGCGTCGCGAAGGACGTCGAATTTCACCTCGCAAGCCCCGGCACCGGCCTCTTTGCGCTTGATCCCCATCCGGTCCACGATAAGCGTCTCCTCGCCCAGCCACAGATGTTCCTCGGCCCGCCCCAACACGTCTGCCACCACGCCAAGGTACACCTCCAGCATCTTGTCGTCCTTCCCTATCGCCAGAACCTGCGCCTCGATATCAGCCAGGCTTTTCTCAACTGCAATCACGTCTGTCTCCTCGCCCGAACGCGGATCGAAACCGAAGCCACCGCGCCGCAGCACGGTGAGCTTCGCCTCCAGGAGGGCGCGGTGCTTCTCCAGGTTGCCCCGCCGGGTCTTGATCTCCGTGATCCGCCCCAGCGCTTGGCGAAGCAGATGATCGTAAGCGCGGCGTTTCAACTGGTAACGGGTATCCTCTTCCTTGCCGTTGAGGTCGAGGAGCTGGTGCGCCTCGAAGCTTACCGCGAGCTGCGGCACGTCCCGCAGCACCACCTCGCCTGAAACCTCAGCTCCGAGTATGAGCCTCTCCCGCTTCTCCATTACCAGAAGCCCCGTCACCCCGTGCTGCCCCCTTCCCGTCGTGCCGCGCAGTTGCCTGAGCCCCGGATCGCGCTCCAGGAAATCCCGCAGCTCCGCGCCGGAGATGAAGTAGGTGCGCAGGTTTGCGTCCAGGTCGAAGCGCAGCGGGTCGAGCACCAGGACCGGACCGGTCCCGTCCACCAGCGACACCACGTGGTTGATGGCGTGCAGGACGGCTGGGCGGAGCTTTTTCTTGTAACCGAAAACGGCACGGATCCAGGGATCTGTGCCGTCAACCGCGCGCTCGATGGCCTTGTTGACCAAAGCGTCCGGCACGGCACCCGCCCTGGTGCCGCGCCGGAAGATGGAATGAAGAAACTTAAGCAACTGCTGCCTCCATATTATTTCGTCTCGTTGCCCTGCTCGATGTCGAATTCACGCTTCATGGTGTACAGGGTCCGGATCAGCTCGTATTCGAAGGGGGAACCGGTCTGGCGGTACCTGAAGGGGGTTCGGTGCCTGCGGTCCACGGCGTAGATCCCGGAGTAGGCGTAGGTGAACGTGGTGTCGTCGATCCACGCCACGGGGCCCAGGTAGTTGGAGGTGGCCAGGTCGGCGACCAGACCGGTGGTGTCCCGGACGTTGGAGGCGCCGAGCACGGGGAGCATCAGGTAGGTCCCGCTCCCGGTACCGTAGTGCCCAAGTGTCAGCCCGAAGTCCTCGGTCTGGCGTTTGAGCCCCATCTTCCCGGCCTGGTCCCACAGGCCGCCGACACCGATGGTCGAATTTATCACGAAGCGGCTCACGGTGATTCCGGCGGACTTGAATTTGAACTGGAAGAGATTATTAGTCAAGTTCGTTATTTCTCCCAGGTTGTCGATGGCATCGGAAACCCGGTCCTCGAGGTAGTTGGGCATGATGAACTCGTAGCCGCGCACCACGGGAAGGTAAAAGTACTCGTCGAAGTAGTAGTTGAACCGGTAGCTGCCCCGGTTGAACCCCTCCACCGAATCCTTCACGTTGAGCATGTTGGGCTGGCCCGGCTTCACGAAATCCTCGTAGCGCCTAAGCGGCGGCTCCACCGGCCCGGTCACCTTGGGCGTCGTGCTGCAGGCGGAGAGCGACAGCCCGAGGAGCACCAGCATCAGAAGCCGCAGGCCGGCACCCTTCGCCATGATGGGGCTCCGTGTTCCTTTTACGCGCGACATCGAACAAGGCATGTGATCGGCGTGCTTATTCATGATCACTCCTCCTTCCCTTTGAGAAAGCCGGTGATGGCGGAGACGACGTCGGGGTGGAACATGTTGCCCATGTGCCCGCCGCTGGGGAAGATCCAGGCGCGGTCGCCGAAGACCCGCTCGAGGTACTCGATGTCCCCGGAGACCAGGATGATGTCGTCCTCGTTGTGGATGAGCCCGAATTTGTTGGACCCCTTCAGGTACCCTTCGAGCGCCCGCAGGGTTTCCCGCCGCAGCAGGTCCTCGCGGGTAAGCCCCGGCTCCATCTTCTGGTAGTGCGGTAAAAGCCACTGTTCGAAGTAGTCGACGAAGCTGGTCTTGTAGGCGACGATGGCATAGCGGGTGAGCGAGGTCGTCGAGGTGAGGCGTACGTTTCTGGGCACGATGTAGCCGCCGCCGTTCATGACGTCCGCTGTGAAGATCATGTCGGCAGCATTCATGCGAGCGGTGAGACCGATCAACGCCGCCAGGTTGCTTTCGCTGGGCTGCATCCGCTTGTAGGTGCGGTACATCGATTCGCCGCTCAGGCCGCCAGGCTCCCAGGCCTCGGCAAGCTGCATCGTTTGGCTGAAAACGCCGCGGAACCAGTTGTCGAAATTGTCCATGCCCCCGGGAACGTTATCAACCAGCAACCGGTCCAGTGCCGAGACGGAATCGTACAGGCAGATCGGCGGGTTGATCAGGAGCACGCGCTTAAAGTTGAAGCGATGTTCCTGGTCGTCGAGTCTGGCGACGAAGGCGGCATCGAAGCCCCCCAGGCTGTAACCGGCGAGCATGAAATGGGAGACATCGACCCGGTCACGAACCTTCTGGTAGGCGAGATCCATCACCCGGTACAGGTCCTTGGCGTCATCGGTGGCGATGCCGGGGAGGCCGCGGGCGGCATTCACCACGAAATCCATGTGGGTCGGCGACGTGACCGAAATGACATGGAAGCCAGCCTGATACAACACTTTCTGCAACTTCAACATGCGCGGCACGTCGAAACGGGAACCGGAGCCCGCGACGAGAAAGACCAGGGGGGCCTTGTGATCCTGGTACACCAGGGAACAGATCAGCCCGTTTTCGTACCAGAAGACCTCGGGGATCTCCCGCTTCGGGAAAGGGCGGACCACGAACTCGTAGATCGGGACCTTGTCGGGGAGCCTGACCTCGAATTCCTTCGGGAGCTCCATCACCGTCGCCTCGTAGGGGTTCACGAAGGGGTAGAAGTAGGATTGCGGAGGCGCCGCGGCGGCAGGTGCGGCGGCGATGAAGGAAAGAAGCAGCAGAGCCAGCGCCAATAAACGTTTCATGGAGACCTCCCTACGGCCGGCCGCTACGGCACCAGGCCGGACTCTTTGAAGTAGCGTGCCGCTCCCGGATGCAGCGGAATCACGGTCACTCGTGCCGCCTGCTCCGGTGTCAGATCCTGGAGGATCGGATGCTGGCGCCGGAACAGGTCCAGGTTGCCGAGGATCTCGCGCACGATACTGTACACGGAGTCGTCGGACTGGTCGGCAGAGGTGAACAAGACGGTACGGACGCCCAGGCTTTGGACGGTACCGGTCGCCTGCACGTTGGGGTAAAACCGCATGGGGATGACGACCGGGGCGAGGAGCGGGTTGTTGCTTGTCACCTGCCTGATCAAGCTCTCCTCGAGCGGGACCAGGAGCACCTTGCGTTTCCCGGCACTCGCCTCCAGCACCGTCAGGTTCGGGTGTCCGACAATGCAGAGGTAGGCGTCGATATCCCCTTTTTGCAGCAGTTCCGGGGCGATGGCCGTAGAGTGCCCGGAGGTGATCACCTCCGCGGGGTTGAGCCCGGACATCTGCAACAGCGCGCTGGCGTAGGTGTTGTCAATGGAGCCGGGAGCGCCGATGTTAAGTCTTTTCCCTTTCAGGTCAGCGATGCGCTGTATGCCGCTGTCCACCGCGGCAACGATGGTGACGGTTGCCGGGTAGAGCCCGAGCACGGCCCGCAGTTGCCCCTTCGCGTTCCCCTCCCAGGGTCGTACCCCCTGCGCCGCCCGCTTCAAAAGCTCGGTCTCGGCTATGCCGAACGCCGCCTTCCCCTCGGCGACCGCGTCGATGTTGGCCACCGACCCGGCCGAGGCGAGCGTGGCGAGCCTCGCCCCGTAGACCGCGCTCTTCTTGTTGAAGACCTTGGCTACGGCACTGGCGGCGGCGTAATAGGAACTGGTGGTGGTGCCCGAGGAGATGGAGAAGGGTTTGATTGTGGCGCATTCGGCGCGGAGGGACGGAAAAAGAAGCGCGGCGGCTGCGGCCAGCACGACCAGGCGTGCGGCATTTCGGAAAGAGTGCATATGCTCCTCCAGATAACCGGATTTCGGCAACAAGCCTTAGTTATACCAAATTTCCCGGCAGGCACACGTTTCACGCCATGGTCGCGATGGTCTTGCGGAAACGCGACAGCGAGATGGCGAAGAGGACGCTCCCGATCACAAAGAGCGCCGCGAACTGGGGCCACACCACGTCAAACCCGGCGCCGCGGTAAAGGATCGCCTGGGCAAGCATGACGAAATGGGTGTTGGGGGCGGCGAGCATGACGCCGCGCACCGGCGCCGGCATGCTCTCGCGCGGCGTGGTACCTCCGGAAAGGATCTGCAAGGGAAGCAATACCAGCATGGTCAAAAGGCCGAACTGCGGCATGCTGCGTGCGACCGTGCCGAGGAAGATGCCCAGGGAGGTGGTCGCGAAAAGGTGCAGCGCGGTCCCGGCCAGGAACAGCGGCACCGATCCCTCGACCGGCACCCGCAGCGCCCCTTCGACCACCAGGTACAGCGAGGCCGTGGTGGCGCACAGCACCACGAGGGCCATGGCCCAGACCTTGGCCATCATGATCTCGAAGGGGGTGATGGGCATGACCAGCAGGTGCTCGACGGTGCCGTGCTCCCGCTCGCGGATCAGGGCGGCGCCGGTCAGGATGATGGATAGCAGGGTGATGTTGTCGATGATCTTCATGACCGCACCAAACCAGGACTTGTTCAGCTCAGGGTTGAAGCGCGACCTCAAGACCAGGTCGACCTGCTGCCCCGAGTCCGGGCGGTGGCGTCGCAGGAAGCCGGTGATCTCGTTGGCGACGATGGTCTGGATGTGGCTGTTGCCGGTGAAGGCCTGGCTCATCCTGGTGGCGTCGATGTTCAACTGGATTTCGGCGCCGCGCCCGGCAAGGAGGTCGCGCTGGAAATCGGGGGGAATCGAGAGGGCAAAGGTGTCGAGTCCCGCATCCATCCTCGCGTCCATCTCTTGCCTGGTGATCAGGGATGGGGGGGAGAACTGGGGCGGGTAAAAGGCGTCGGTGATCCGGGTGGAAAGCTGGGAGCGGTCCTCGTCCACGATGGCGATAGGGGCCTTGTGCAGGGTCTCGGGCATGGCGGTGGCGGCGGCGTAAATGGCGAGCGAGAAGGCGTAGCAGATCAGGACCAGCATGACCGGGTCGCGCAACAGGCTGAAGAGTTCCTTGACTCCCAGGTGGAGGACGTTGGCGGCGCGCATGGTCAGGACTCCTGCTTCTTGAGCAGGACCGTTCCCAATAAAAGAAGAAGCGGCGCGGCCAGCGCAAGGGGGATGAAAAACAGCTTCAGCTCCTCGAACCCGAGCCCCTTGCCGAAGGTGCCGCGGGCAATCAGGAGGAAGTAGGTGGTCGGGTAGACGCGCCCGATCAGGGCCCCCACCCCTTCCAGCGAGCGGACCGGCTCCAGCATGCCGCAGAACTCGACGGCCGGGAGTATGGTCAAAAGCGCCGTCCCGAAGAGCGCGGCGATCTGGCTCTTCATGAAGGTGGAGATGACCAGGCCGAGGCCGGTGGCGGCCCCAACGTACAAAAATCCGCCGAGGCAGAGGGCGGCGAGGCTCCCCTTCAGGGGGACCTGGAAGATGAAGACCGCCTGGAGGGTGAGCAGCAAAAAGCTCACCATGGAGAGGACCAGGTAGGGGATCTGCTTGCCGAGCAGAAACTCCAGCCTGGTCACCGGGGTCACGTAGAGGTTCACGATGGAGCCGAGCTCCTTCTCGCGCACCACGGAAAGTGCGGTGACGATGGCCGGGATCATCATCAGAAGCAGCGGAATGACGGCGGGAACCATGGCAGGAAGGCTCTTCACGTCCGGATTGTAGCGGTAGCGGGTCTGGATGCTGACTGGGGAGGCCGGCGGCGGGGAACTGATGCGTTGCCGCGCCAGGGCAGCGAGCCAATGGGCGTGCATCCCCTGGACGTAGCCGCGCACGGTCTCGGCGCGCGAGGGCATGGCGCCGTCGATCCAGGCCCCGATGGCGACCGGCCTGCCGTGCTCGAGATCGCGGGCGAATCCCGGCGGTATCTCGATGGCAAGGGAGATGTCGCTCGAGCGCATGCGGCGGTCCAGCTCCGCGTAGTCCCTTAACGGGGGACGCTCCTTGAAGTAGCGCGACCCGGCCAGGTTCAAGGCGTAGTCGCGGCTCAGGGCGCTCTGGTCCCGGTCCAGGACGGCGAAGGTCAGGTCCTCGACGTCCATGGTGATGCCGTACCCCATGACGAACATGAGGATGACGCAGCCAAGCAGGGCGAGGCAGAGGCGAACCGGGTCGCGGCGCAGTTCCAGCGCCTCGCGGTGCGCGTAGCTGAACAGGCGACGCGGGCTGAAGCTGCGCCCGACCTGGACGCCGGGTTCCCCCCGGTTTACCGGGAGATCCGTCCCCTGCGGCTTTGCCTCGGTGAAGGCGCCTCCTTGTGCTGCGGGCTCCACGCAGGCCTCTTCCAGGTAGCCGATGAACGCCTCCTCCAGGGTTGCGGCTCCCCTCTCCCGCACCAGCCGCGCCGGGGCGTCGCTCACCAGCACCCGCCCTGCATGCATGAGGGAGATCCGGTCGCAGCGCTCGGCTTCGTTCATGAAGTGGGTGGAGATGAAGATGGTGACCTGGTCGCGGCGGGCCAGGTCCACCATGATCTGCCAGAAGCCGTCCCGCGCCACCGGGTCCACCCCGGAGGTCGGCTCGTCGAGGATGAGCAGTTCCGGGCCGTGGATCATGGCGACGGCCAGGGAAAGCCGCTGGCGCACGCCGAGCGGAAGCGCATCGGGAAGGAAATCCATCACCGCCTCGAGCCCGAAGCGCCGGGCCATATCGGCGACGCGGCCGGGTATCGCCGCTTTCGGGAGCCGGAAAAGGCGCGCGTGGAGTACGAGGTTCTGGCGCACCGTGAGTTCGGTGTAGAGGGAAAAGGACTGGGTCATGTAGCCGACCCGGCGCCGGGTGTCGAGGTCGTCGGGATCGACCGGGCGCCCGAAAAGCCTCGCCTCCCCCTCGCTTGCGGGGAGGAGGCCGGTCAGCATCTTCATGGTGGTGGTCTTGCCGCAGCCGTTGGAGCCGAGGAAGCCGAAGATCTCCCCCTTCCCGATCCGGAAGCTGACCCGGTCCACCGCGGTGAAGTCGCCAAAGCGCATGGTGAGGCCCGACGCCTCGATCGCGGTTTCTGCGGCGAGGTCCCCTTCCCGCTCCGGGATCCGCACCGGTCGGTACCCCGCGCGCTGGGCAGGGGGAAGGAGCGCGATGAACGCCTCCTCAAGGGTGCGGCTGGCGGTCTGTTCCAGAAGTTCAGCCGGGGTCCCGGTCGCCAGCACCCGCCCGGCGTTCAGCGCCACCAGCCAGTCAAAGCGCGCGGCCTCCTCCATGTAGGCGGTGGCGACGAGGACGCTCATGCCGCTTTGCCGGCCGCGGATGCGGCCGATCAGTTCCCAGAACTGGCGCCGCGACAGCGGGTCGACGCCGGTGGTCGGTTCGTCCAGGACGAGGAGGTCGGGATCGTGAATCAGCGCGCAGCAAAGCCCGAGCTTTTGCTTCATCCCCCCGGAGAGCTTGCCGGCAGGACGGGAGGCGAAGGGGGCGAGTCCCGTGGCGGCCAAGAGTTCGCCGATGCGGCGCTCCCGTTCGGCGCGGCCGTGGCCGAAAAGGCGCGCGAAGAAGTCCACGTTCTCGAAGACCGACAGGGTCGGATAGAGGTTGCGCCCGAGCCCCTGGGGCATGTACGCGATGCGCGGGCAGACCCGCCTTCTGTGTCGGGGGTCGGCCATGCTCCCGCCAAGGACCTCCACCCTTCCCGCCTGCATCCTGCGGGAGCCCGCCACCAGGGAGAACAGGGTCGATTTCCCCACCCCGTCCGGGCCGATGGCCCCCACCATGCAACCGGCCGGCAAGGTGAGGGTGACGTCGTCAAGCGCGAGGGTCCTGCCGTAGCGCAGCGTTACCCCCTGCACGAGTACGGCGCAGCCGCCTTTGCCGCCGGTCACCTGTCCCTCCGGCTCTGGTGCCCGCGGGGTCACCGGACCACCTTCTCAAGATGCGCCGGCCAGGGCCGGTTGCCATCGAGGCGGACGTAGGCCATGCCGGGCAGACCGGTCTTCACCTGGGTGATGTGCTTTTTGAGGAGTTCCACAGGGAGCTGGGCCCTCACCCTGAACATGAGCTTTTCGCGCTCGCTCGCCGTCTCGACCGTTTTCGGGGTGAACTGGGCGACGTCGGAAACGAATGAGACCCGGGCCGGAATGACGTACCGTGGAGCGGCATCGAGGACGATCCGCACCTCGGTGCCGAGGGGAACCCTCCCCGCCGCGGCGGTCGGGAGGAAAAAGGTCATGTAGACGTCACTCAAGTCGACCAGGCTCAGCACCCGCCCGCCAGCGGCCACCACCTCGCCCGGCTGGGCCACGCGGTACTGCACCCGGCCGTCCCGCGGGGATTTGAGTCGGGCGTCCCTCATGTCGGCCTCGATGCGCTGCACCGTCGCGCCCACAGCGGCCACGTTGGAGACCTCCCCCAGCACCTTTTGCCGCGCCGTGGCCACGGCGGCCTCGGCCGCCGCCTCCTGGGCCCGCGCCGCCGCCGTCGAAGCCCGGGCGCTCGCCAGGCGGGCCAGGTCGTCGTCGGCCTCCTGCTGGGACGTGGCCCCCTCGCGCGCAAGGGTGGTGGAGCGGGTCACCCTTTTGCCGGCCAGGGCCAGTTCCGCCTCCCGCTGCGCCACGACGGCCTGTGCCGCAGCCTTCTCACTGGCGCGCTGGGTCATCTCGCTTTTGGAGGTGAGCACCGCGTTGCGCGCCTTGACCAGTTGGGCCTGCGCCTCCCGGTGCTGCGCCTCCAGCACCTCGGAGTCCATAAGCGCCACCGTCTCTCCGCTTCTGACGAAATCCCCCTCGCGGACCAGGATCTCCCTCACCCGCCCCGGGCTCTTGGGACCGACATCGATCTCGACCGCTTCGATGCGGCCGTTGCCGCTCACGATCCCATCGTCCACGTTGCGCCGGCCGAACTGCTGCCAAAGAATCAGGCCGAGCAACATCAAAACGACCGCCGCCGCGATCAGGATCCTCCTGTTTCCCACCCCTCTCATGGCTTGGCCTCCCCGTTGCGGACGTCGCCGGCATGGCCGCCTGGTTCGCCTGGCGCGGCCTGCCCCCTTCCCCCCAGTGCCGCGTAAAGCTCGACCCCGGCAAAGAGCAGGGCGCGGCGGGTCTGCACCAGGGCCTGCTGGGCGGAGAACCGGTCCCTTTCGGCGTCGAGCACCTCGAGATAGGTGGCCGCGCCGGTGTCGTAACGAAGCCGGGCCAGCCGGGTCCGCTCGGTCTGGGAGGCAAGTGTCGCCTTCTGCGCCTCGACCTGCTCGGCCAGCCAGTGCCGCTGCGCCAGCGCGTCCGCCACCTCGCGAAAAGCACGCTGCAGCACGCGCTCGTAGGCTGCGACGGCCTCCCGTTCCCGGGCCCGCGCCAGTTCCAGGTTGGCCACGTTGCGCCCCCCCTGGAAGATGGGTAGGGATACGGCCGGGGTGAAGCTCCAGGTGCCGCTTCCGGCGGCGAAGAGCCCGGAAAGTTCGCTGCTCGCGCTGCCGAAGCTGCCGGTGAGGGCGATGGCCGGGAAAAAGGCTGCGCGCG
The DNA here is from genome assembly GCF_019063845.1 of Geomonas subterranea. NCBI lineage: Bacteria > Pseudomonadati > Thermodesulfobacteriota > Desulfuromonadia > Geobacterales > Geobacteraceae > Geomonas > Geomonas subterranea. The sequence continues at coordinate 1,012,109 of NZ_CP077683.1, read as the reverse complement.
CGGCGCCTATGGCCGCGTTGGTTCCCTTCAATTCATGCTCCGCCGCTATCACGTCCGGCCGGTTTAGGAGGAGATCCGAGGGGAGCCCGGGCGCGATCACGGCGAGAAAATCCCGTTCCACCACGGTCAGGGGGAGCGGCACGAGGCTCACCGGTCCGCCCGTGAGAAGCGCCAACGCGTTCAGGTTGAGGGCGCGCAGCCGCATGAGCCCCGCGAGTTCGGCCCTGGCCTGGTTCAGCAGGGTTTCCGCCTGCACCGCGTCCAGTTTGGAGGCGGAGCCGACCTCGAAACGGCGCCGGGCGATACGGAAGGATTCATCGCGGCTTTTGATGGTCGCCTCCGCCAGGTCAACACGCTCGGTGAGTTCACGCTCCTGCAGGTAACTCTGGGCCACCTGCGCCACCAGGCTCACCTGGACCGCACGCCTGGCCTCCAGGCTGGCGAGGTATGACTCGAGGGCTGCCTCCTTCAGGCTCCTGACTCTCCCCCAGAAGTCGAGCTCCCAACTGGCAAGGAAAAGACCTGCCTGGAAAACGTTGGCCGTCACGGGCGCTCCGGTGAGCGAGAGGTCCGCCGGGGTGCGGGAGCGCTCGGCCAGGGCTCCGGCGGAGATGCCGGGGAGCAGGTCGGCACGGCGGATACCGTACATCGCGCGGGCCTCCTCGACCTTTTGGCGCGCCATGGCGAGGTCCCGGTTCCGCTCCAGGGCAAGGGTGACCAGGCGCTTCAGTTCTGGGTCGGCGAAGAAGGCGGACCAGTCGGACAAAGAGAGTGCGGCCGCGTCGTCGCGCTCGGCGCCAGGGTAGTGCTGCGGCACCGGCAGCGCCGGGCGCTGGTAGGGAGGCTTCAGGGAGCAACCACACGGCAGGGCGGCCAGGAAGAGGAGCAAAACGGCAAGAGAGAAGGTACCGGAACGTGAGGGGGGGCTCGGAACAAGGGGGAGCGGCCGGACGCAAGGTCGGCCGAGCCAGCGGGAAGGTCGGGGTTCCAGCGGGTCATCATCTGCTGCCTTCTGTGCCATGAATGTGCTCCTCTGTCACAAGGAATTCTTCACAAGCTACAGCGAGGCTACCCCGAAGAAAATACACTATCTACGCCGCGGGAAGCTCTCAGGTAAAACTATAAACCCAATCTAGTGTTTGAAAAGAAAGTGGACCAGATTTATCGGCCAGTCAGGATGAGGCTCCGGTGCCAGAAGGTAGTAGGCGGTGAGTAAAGCGACAACGGCGACAATGCAGTAGAGAGTAATGCGTGCTCTGGACAACTCTGCTCCTTTCAGCCACTGAGGGTTCGACACAGTTCGCCCCTCTGCGCGAGATACAGCTTCCCCGGGCCGGTGCCGGCCCGGGGATGAGTCTTCTGCCTTATTTGCTGCCGCCCCCGAGCACCTTGTAGAGGGTGACCATGTTGTTCAGGCGCGCGAGGCGGGTGGTGATGAGGTTCTGCTGGGCCACGTACAGCGAACGCTGCGCGTCCAGGACGTTCAGGTAACTGTCAATCCCGGTCTGGTAGCGGGCCTGGGAGAGGCGGAAGGTCTCGGCGGTGGCGCCGGTGAGCGACTGCTGCGCCGCCACCTGCTCGTCGATGGTGCCGCGCTGGGCCAGGGCATCGGCCACCTCGCGGAAGGCGATCTGGATCGCCTTTTCGTACTGGGCCACGGCTATGTCGCGGTCCACCTTGGCCACTTCGAGGTTCGCCTTGTTGCGCCCCCCCTCGAAGATGGGGACCGAGATGCTCGGTGCGAAACTCCAGGCGAGGTTCCCTCCCTTGAAGAGGCCGGAGAGCTGGTCGCTGCCAAAGCCGACGCTGGTGGTCAGGGCGATGCGCGGGAAAAAGGCGGCGCGCGCCGCACCGATGTTGGCGTTGGCCCCTTTCAGGTTGTACTCGGCCTGCAGGATGTCGGGGCGGGAGAGGAGCACGTCAGAGGGAAGCCCCGGCGCCACGTCCTTGACCGCGGTCAGTGCCTCGGTCAGCGACTTGGGCATGAGATCCTGCGGGACGTCGGAACCCACCACCAGGGTCAGGGCGTTCAGGTCCTGCGCCACCAGGGTGGTGTAGCGGGCTATGTCCACCCGGGCGGAATCGACGCTGGTCTGGGCCTGCTGCAGGTCCAGCGCCGAGGAGACCCCCGCCTCGAAACGGCTCTTGCTGAGCCGGTAGGACTCCTGCTGGTTCGCCAGGGTGTCCTTGGCAAGCTGCAGACGCTCCAGGTCGGAGCCGAGGGTCAGGTAGGCGTTGGCGACCTGGGAGACCAGGGTGATCTGCACGCTGCGCCTTGCCTGCTCGGTGGCGAGGTACTGTTCCAGGGCCTGGTCTTTCAAGCTCCTGATCCTGCCGAACAAGTCGAGCTCGTAGGAACTGATCCCGACCGAGACGTTGTAGGAGTGCCCGACGCCGCCGTTGCCGTTCTGGGCCAGGTCGTCCGCGGTTTTCCTGACGGAAACCGCGCCGTCGCCGGTGACCGTGGGAAGGAGGTCGGCGCGCTTGATCTGGTACAGGGCGCGGTAGCGGTCCATGTTCAAAACCGCCACCTTGAGGTCACGGTTGTTGTCCAGGGCGAGCGTGATGAGCTTCTGCAGCTGCGGCTCGACGAAGAACTCCTGCCAGGGGATCTCGGCCAGCGGCTTCTGCGCCGGCTGTTCCGCCTTGTAGGAGGGGCCGGCGGGCCAGTTACCCGCGACCGGGGGGGCCGGCTTGGTGTATGTGGGTGCCATAGAGGCGCACCCTCCCAGGAAGAGGAAGGCGGCCAGGGCAATCGGTCTGGCTATCGTGCGTGTCATGCTAGTGCACCTCCGCAGCGGCAGCGGCCTTTTTGGCCGATCCGTGCTTCTTGGAGAACGTCTTCGTCACCATGACGAAGAAGAACGGGATGAAGATAAGGTCGATGAAGGTCGCCGACAGAAGACCGCCGGTGACCGCGGTGCCGATGGCGTTCTGGGCACCGGCACCCGCCCCCTTGGTGAGCGCGAGCGGGAGCGTGCCGAAGAAGAAGGCCAGCGAGGTCATGATGACCGGACGGAGCCTGATCTTGACGGCGGCAAGTGTCGCATCGACCAGCTCGTGCCCCTGGTGCATCTGGTCCTTGATGAACTGGATGATGAGGATCGCGTTCTTCGTCGACAGGCCCACGGTGGTCAGGAGACCGATCTGCAGGTAGATGTCGTTCGGGAGCACCCTGAGCGTGACCGCGGTCACCGCACCCACCAGGCCCAAGGGAAGCATGAGCATGTTGACGAACGGGATGGTCCAGCTCTCGTAGAGCGCGGCGACGGCCAGGAACACGACCAGGAGCGAGATGGCGTAGAGGGCCGGTGCCTGCTTGCCCGCGCTCTTCTCCTCGTAGGAGAGGCCGGTCCACTCGTAGCTGATCCCCGCGGGAAGTTTCGCGGCCATGGCCTCCATCTCGGACATCGCCTCGCCGGTGGAGATCCCCTTGGCGGCGTTGCCCATGATCTCGACGCTCGGGATGCCGTTGTAGCGCTCCAGGCGCGGAGAGGCGTGCTCCCACTTGGCCGTGGCGAAGGCCGAGAAGGGAACCATCTCCCCCTTGTCGTTTCTCACGTACCACTTGTTGATGTCCTCGGGGACCATGCGGTAGGAGGCATCCGCCTGCAGGTACACCTTCTTGACCCTGCCGTTTTGCAGGAAGTCGTTGACGTAGGAGGAGCCCCAGGCCGTGCCGAGGGTGTTGTTGATGTCAGCGAGCGACACGCCGAGCGCACCGGCGCGGACGTCGTCGATGTTCAGCTTGAACTGCGGGGTATCGTCCTGGCCGTTGGGTCGCACCGCCATGAGCTTCTTGTTCTGGCTCGCCATGCCCAAAAGCTGGTTCCTGGCGTCCATGAGCGCCTGGTGCCCGAGGCCCGCGCGGTCCTGCAGATGGAAGTCGAAGCCGTTGGCCTGGCCGAGTTCGACCACGGCAGGCGGCGAGAAGGCGAAGGCCATGCCGTCGCGGAACTGGGAGAAGGCGCCCATGGCGCGCCCGGCAACGGCCGGTGCCTTGAGATCGGGGGTGGGACGCAGTTTCCAGTCTTTCAACTTGACGAAGGCGAGGCCCATGTTCTGGCCGCGGCCGGCAAAGCTGAAGCCCGCAACGGTAATAAGGGAGTCGACGCTCTTCTTCTCGTTTTCCATGAAGTGCTTCTCGACCTTCTCCAGCATCTTGATCGTGCGCTCCTGGGTGGCACCGGCAGGAAGCTGGATCTGGCAGACGATGAACCCCTGGTCCTCGTCCGGCAGAAACGCGGTGGGGAGGCGCAGGAAGAAGAAGACCATCGCGCCGACCAGGCAGCCGTAGAAGACGAGGTAGCGCAGCGGCTCGCCAAACGAGTTCCCTACGATGCCCTCGTACCTGTGGCGCGCCTTGTCGAACACCCTGTTGAACCAGCGGAAGAAGCCGCAGTACCATCCGGACTCGCACGGTTCGTGCCCCTTGACCACCGGCTTCAGCAGTGTGGAGCACAACGCCGGGGTCAGGATCTGCGCCGTCAGAACAGACAGGATCATCGCGGAGACGATGGTGATGGAGAACTGCCGGTAGATGACGCCTGTGGAGCCGCCGAAGAACGCCATCGGGATGAAGACGGCGGAAAGGACGGTGGCGATGCCCCAAAGCGCCGAGGTTATCTGCCCCATCGATTTGACCGTGGCGTCGTGCGGGGAGAGCCCCTCCTCGGTCATGATCCTTTCCACGTTCTCGACCACGACGATGGCGTCGTCGACCAGCAGGCCGATGACGATGACCAGGGCGAACATGGTCAGGGTGTTGATCGAGAAACCGGCCGCGAAGAGGACGCCCAGGGTGCCCAGAAGGACGACCGGAACCGCGATGGTCGGAATGAGGGTGGCGCGGATGTTCTGCAGGAACAGGAACATGATGATGAAGACCAGGCACACGGCCTCCATCAGGGTCTTCACCACCTCCTCCATGGAGATCTTCACAAACGGGGTGGTGTCGTACGGGTAGACGACCTTGGCGCCGCCGGGGAAGAACTTCTCCAGCTCCGCCATCTTGGTCTTCACCCGGTCCGCGGTATCCAGCGCGTTGGCGCCGGCGGCAAGACGCAGCGCCATGGCGGCGACCGGCTTACCCTTGTAGCGGGCCAGGGTATCGTAGTTCTCGGTGCCGATATCGATCTTGGCCACATCCCTGAGCTTCACGGTGGAGCCGTCGGGGTTGGTGCGCAGCACGATCTCCTGGAACTGCTCCTGGTTCTGCAGCAGGGTCCGCGCCGTTATGGTGGCGTTCAGCTGCTGCCCCTGCATGGCGGGCATGCCGCCGAACTGGCCGGCGGAGACCTGGGCGTTCTGGGCCTGCAGCGCGTTGGTGACGTCGTTGGGGGTCAGCTTGTAGTTGTTCAGCTTCTCCGGGTTGAGCCAGATGCGCATGGCGTTCTGGGAGCCGAACACGGTCACCTCGCCGACCCCTTCGATGCGGCTCACGATGTCCTGGACGTTGGAGACCATGTAGTCGGTCAGCTGGTAGCGGTTGAGGCTGCCGTCCTCGGAGACGATGCCGACGATCATCAGGAAGTTGCGGGTGGATTTGACCACCTGGATCCCCTGCTTCTGCACCACCTGCGGCAACAGCGGCGTGGCGAGCTGCAGCTTGTTCTGCACCTGCACCTGCGCGATGTTCGGGTCGGTCCCGGCCCTGAAGGTCAGGTTGATGGAGACCGCTCCGGCGGAGTCGCTGGTGGAGGACATGTAGAGCAGGTTGTCGATCCCGTTCATCTTCTGCTCGATGACCTGGGTCACGGTGTCCTGCACCGTCTGGGCGGAGGCGCCCGGGTACATGGCGTTGACCGAGATCTGCGGCGGCGCGATGGGGGGGTACTGGGAGACCGGCAGCGACTTCATGGCCAAAAGGCCCGCCAGCATGACCCCGATGGCGATGACCCAGGCGAAGATGGGTCTGTTTATGAAAAACCTGGACATGGAATAAGCTCCTTAAATCTAGAGGACGTTCTACGTTCTACGTTCCACGCGGACGTCTACTGTTGTACCTGTGGTGGATCGCCGGCTACTTCTTCTGGGGCTGCGCCGGAGCCGCCGGGGCTGCCGGGGCGCCCGCAGCAGCGGGTTTGGCACCTGCGGCACCTGCGGCGCCTGCGCCACCCTGACCTGCCGCACCGGGTGCGCCGCCGGGGCCGCCCTGCCCTTCGGGGGACTGGAACGGAACCACCTTCACCTGGGTACCCGGACGCGCCTTCTGCAGCCCCTCCAGGATCACCTTCTCGCCAGGCTTCAGGCCGGAGCTCACCAGCCAGGCATCGCCCACGGTGCGGGACACCTGGATCGGCCTCGGCTCCACCTTGTTCTCGGCACCCACCACCATGACGATGGCCTGGCCGGCTGCGTTGCGGGTCACGCCGCGCTGCGGGATCAGGATCGCCGCCTCGTTGATCCCCTCTTCCAGGACCGCGCGAACGAACATCCCCGGGAGCAGGGTCTGCTTCGGATTGGGGAACAGGGCGCGCACCGTGATGGAGCCGGTGCTCTGGTCAACCGTCACGTCGGAGAACTTGAGGGAGCCGGTCACGGGGTACGCGGTGCCGTCCTCGAGGAGGAGCTTGACCCGTGCCTGCCCCGCCTGGTCACGCTTCAACAGGCCGGTGGCGAGGCTGCGGTTCAGCTTCAGCATGTCCGAGCTCGACTGGGTCACGTCGACGTACATGGTGGAGAGCTGCTGGATGGTCGCCAGGGCGGTCGGCTGGTTGGCGGTCACCAGGGCGCCGTCGGTCACGGTGGAGCGACCGATGCGGCCGGAGATGGGGGCGGTCACCTTGGTGTAGGCCAGGTTGATGCGCGCCGTTTCCACGGCTGCCTTGGCGGAGGCCACGTCGGCCTCGGCCTGCTTCAGCGCGGCGTAGGCGGCATCGTAATCCTGCTTGCTGACCGCGTTGATCTTGACCAGTTCGCGGAAGCGCTCCTCCTTCAGCCTGGCGGGGAGGACGTTGGCTTCGGCGCGCGCCTCGGAGGCCTTGGCACTGGCGTAGGCGGCCTGGTAGGTCGCGGGATCGATCTGGTAGAGCACCTGGCCGGCCTTGACGTCGCTACCCTCGGTAAAGACCCGCTTCAGGATGATGCCGCTCACCTGGGGACGGACCTCGGCGATGAGGTAAGGGGAGGTGCGCCCCGGAAGCTCGGTGGTCAGGGCCACGCGCTCAGGCTTCACCTCGACGACGCCCACCTCGGGGGGTCCCATCGGCGGGCCGCCGGCCTGTTGCTTCTTGCCGCACCCGGCGAGAAGCAGGGAGCCGCTCAGAACTACAACGACGGATACTAACTGTGCCCTGTACTTGATCTGCATGAAAACACCTCGTTTGGTTGGTTGCTGCCGTCTAAAAAGATCCAGGCGGACCGCTTGGCCCGCCGTAATTATTTGCGTCTAAAGGAAACTATCACCACTATGCCGCCCCAGGTAAGGGCGAACAGGATCAGACAAAGCTTCATCAGCATCGGAAACCACCTCGTTATGGAATGAACGATCCGTCAGCTAGCGGCGCAGCGCGTCCCAGCACGCCCCTACTACCTGCTCGATCAGGACATCGTCGAGCTTGATGAAGCCGAGGATGTGGTCCCGGCAGATATCCACCAAGGGGCCGAAGAAGAGCGAAAAGAGGATGGCCAGCTCCAGCGGCTTGAAGATCTGCTGCGCCACGGCCTCGTCGAACAGTTCGCTGATGATGTCCTTCTTCTGCTGGCCGAAGATCTTTTCGCGGCGGTGGTCGATGCCGTAGGGAGAGTTGTGAAACTGCTCGACGAAGCGCAGCTGCAGCGGCTCGCTGATCAGGTGGCGCACCAGCGCGGTCCCTATGTGCACCAGGCGCTCGCGCACCGGCCCGTGTTCCGGGTACCCCTGCATCATGACCTCGACGAAGCGCTCCTCCACGTTCTTGTAGATCCAGCGCATCAGGTCGTCCTTGTTCTCGAAGTAGCGGTAGATGGTCCCGGCGCCCACGCCGGCCTTCTCCGCGATCATGGCCATGGGCGCGCCGTGGAAGCCCTGCTCGGCAACCAGCTCCAGCGCCGCCTGGATGATGGCCTCACGCTTCTCCAAGCACTTGTCAGACTTGTCACACTTGTGGGATTTATCCATTGTCTCTCTCCTGCGGAATGAACCTTCATTCCTTATATTCCTCCTCCCGCACCGATGTCAATAAGGGAAGTGGAAAAAAAGGATTAAATGCGACCAAGGACCCGCTATCAGGGCAACGGGGCGCAGCATCAGCGCGCATTTGACGGACACGCACTTTTGGAGTAGATTTCCCCCCTTTGGATCAACGACCAAGCTATGCCTGTGAGAGAGGGAGGACCATGATCGAACTGTTACGCAAACGCCGCAGCGTGAGGAAATTCACCGATGAAAAGGTATCGGCCGAGGCCGTGGAGATACTCACGGAGGCGGCCCTGAGAGCGCCCGCTTCCCGCAGTCTCAACCCTTGGGAGTTCGTCGTCGTGGACGATCCGCAGCTGCTTCAGAAGCTGTCGCGCGCCAAACAGCATGGCTCCGAGTTCGTGGCGCGGGCGCCCTTGGCCATCGTGGTCTGTGCCGACAGTACCAAGTCCGACGTCTGGGTCGAGGATTGTTCCATCGCCGCCATCCTGGTCCAGTGCACAGCGGTATCGCTGGGGCTTGGGAGCTGCTGGGCGCAGATACGCCACCGCAAGCACGACGCGGAAACGAGCGCCGAGCGGTACGTCCAGGAACTGCTGGGGCTCCCGGAGGAGGTAAAGGTGGAGTGCATCCTGGGGATCGGGCATCCCGCCGAGCGCCCCAGGCCCCTTCCGGCGGAGAAACTGCAGCGCGAAAAGGTGAGGAAAAACCGCTGGTCTTGACGCTGCGACATCCACGGTTGCTAACCGGCTCCGTTACGGAAGCGCAACCCTGTCGGGCAGTTCATCCCCCTCTCCCTTGACGGGAGGGGGTCGGGGGGTGGGTGAAGCCGCAACGCAATGGAAATGATGGCACCTCCCCCTAGCCCCCTCCCGCAAGGGGCGGGGGGACCAGTCAAGGGATCGTTTAAATCCGGTTGAACAAATAGAAAGGCCCGCCCCGGTGAGGGGTGGGCCTTTTCTGTATGCGCGCAGCCAAGGTGAAGAAAAAAAAGGCACACCCCGGAGGAGGTTTACAAGGGTGTGCCAATAACACCGTTTAGCCGCCGTTGATATCGGACTTGATGTGCTGCAACAGGGAGCCCAGGGACTCGTCGAGCCGCTGCTCCAGCGCCCGGCGCGTCTCCGCGCTCATCCCCTGGGAATGTGGCGGCGCGGCCACCGCAACGTCCGGCGCCTCCTCGTTCTCCCCGTTCACCGGGCCGCCCCCCGCAATCCGCTCGTAGTGGACGTGCGGTCCCGTCGATCTGCCGCTGTTGCCGGATAAGGCCAGCACCGCTCCCGCCTCTACCAGATCACCGGAATGGACGTTCAGCCAGGAGTTGTGCCCATACAGGGTGCGGTCGCCGTTTTCGTGTTCCAGGATCACGGTGGCACCGTAGCCGCGGCGCTGACCCGCGAAGGCGACCTTCCCGCCGCGCGTTGCCCGCACCGGCGTTCCTGCAGGGACGGCTATGTCGACGCCACGGTGAAAGACAAGTTTGCCGCTCCCGAATGGATCGAGCCGCCACCCCACCCCCGAGGTCACCACGCCGTCCACCGGCAGCGAGCCACCGGCCAGAGCGGGAAAGGGCGCCAAGCAGAAGAGTATGGTCAATGCGGAAAAGAGATGCCGTACTGCGGCCACTGGCCCCCCGACGTAATAAAATGTGATGCTCGAGACAGCGTACCTGTATCAAGTACCGTGCCCGCCCCGCCGTTTCCTGCTAACCAGCTGACTCTAAAGATATCTGCCCCGGTACGTATCGGGACCCTCGCGCGGACCTTGGAGAATATTCCCTGCACATTGCAGAATATTCAGCAGCACACGATCCAGCAGCACACGATCCAGCAGCCGATCACTGTAAAGACAGGGGGGGATTACCTTATCCCCTCTCCCCCTGGGAGAGGGTGGCCGCAGGCCGGGTGAGGGCGCTGCCGCCATCACCGAGTTCATGCTCCATCCCCTCACCCCGGGCCCTCACCCCGCCCCTCTCCCAGGGGGAGAGGGAGAAGGAGAGGGAAGAGTGGACGGGCGAATGGTTATTCGCCCCTACAGGTGACGATGGCTCTTTTGGTGGGCTACCGCAAAAAAGAAAAGGGACCGCGCCGGGCGGTCCCTTTCGGAACGCGGCTCCCTTACCCGCTATTAGTCGCGGAAGCGGTAGGGCCAGGCCATGATGCCGCCGTCCATGAACTTGACATCGGTAAACCCGGCGGCATCGAGGATCTTCTGCGCCTCGTACCCCCTGAGGCTCACCTTGCAAAAGGTGACGATCTCCTTGTCCTTCGGGAGCTCGTCCAGCTTCTCGCGCAGCATCCCCAACGGGATCAGTTTCGCTCCCGCTATGCCTATCTCCCCGTGCTCGGCGGGGGAGCGGACATCGAGCAGTATGAAGTCGTCGCCGTCGTCGAGTTTCCGCTTCACCTCACGCGCCGTGATGCCACGCGCATGGCCGGACAGCTTGTTCTTCATGATGTCGGCGGCAACGATGAGGTTGTCCATGGCGGCACCGTAAGGGGGAGCGTAGGCGAGGTCCAGCTGGGAGAGCTGCTCCGCTGTGGCCCGGAAGGTGATGGCGGCGGCCGCGGCGTCGAGCCGCTTGTCCACGGCCCCCTCCCCTGCCGCCTGCAGCCCCAGGATGCGGCCGGTACCGCGCTCGGCGATAAGCTTCAGCAGGATCGGTTTGGCACCCGGGTAAAAATGGGCGCGGTCAGGCGCCGGCGAGAGCACCGTCTCAACGTCGAACCCCTCGTTGCGGGCCTCCGTCGCGGTGAGACCGGTCTTCCCCGCGTTGACGTTGAACACCTTGAGGATACTGGTGCCAATGACGCCGGCGAAAGTCGCGTCGCCGCCGGCCGCGTTGATCCCGGCCACCCGCCCCTGCTTGTTGGCGGTGCTCCCCAGCGGGACAAACACCTTCTTCCCGGTGACGAGGTGCGTGGTTTCGCAGCAGTCGCCGCAGGCGTAGATATCGGGGTCGCTGGTGCGTAACCGCTCGTCCACGGCGATGGCGCCGGTCACCCCTATGGCGAGGCCGGCCTCCCGGGCGAGCGAGACGTTGGGGGTGACCCCGGGCGCCAGCACCACCAGGTCCGCGGGTATCTCATGGTCGCCGGCTATCACCTTCCGCACCCTTCCCTCGCCGGCGAACCCTGTGACGGCGCAGCCTGTCAGCACCGTCACCCCCTGCAGCTTCACCTGCTTCTCCACCACCGCCGCCACCTCCGGGTCGAGGACGCCGGGCAGCAGCTGGTTCCGCATCTCGACCAGGGTCACCCGCATCCCGTTCCCCTGCAGCGCCTCGGCCGTCTCCAGGCCGATGAGGCCGGCGCCGATGATGCATGCCGTGGCTCCGGAGACAGCTTTTTGCTTCAGCAGCTCGGCGTCCTCGATAGATTTGACGGTAAAGACGTTGGGCAAGGTGACGTTGTCCAAGGCGGGAACAGAAAGGGAACTGCCGGTGGCGAGGACCAGCTTGTCGTAGGGAAGCTCGCTTTCACCCCCTCCCCCCTCGCGCAGGCGGATCACCTTCTGCAGGCGGTCGATGGCGGTCACCTCGGTGTTGGTCCTAACCGAGACACCCTTCACCTTGCTGAAGAAGTTGGGGTCGCGCACAACCCCGACCGGAGTGCTCATCAGTTCCTTCAGCTCCTTGACCGTGTCGGAAACGTAGTACGGTATGCCGCAGGCGCCGTACGATATGAAGTTGCCACGATCGAGCACGACTATCTCGGCCCGCGGATCGATCCTCCTGGCCTTGGCGGCCGCCTTGGCCCCGGCGGCGTTTGCGCCGATAACCACTATCCTCTTGTTCATCCACGTCTCCTTGCAGCTATCGTCTGCAGGCTCAGCGCAGCAGCTCCGCAGCCGGGATAACGCTCATCCGGCCTCGCCACGCTACGGTCGGTGACCGGCGGCCGGTTTCCCTCCGCCCCGAAAATCCACCACGACGCGGCAGGCCAGCAACGCGAAAGGCCAGACATGCCAGAAAAGGTCGAATATATCCAACGGCTTGGTCAGGCTCCCCGAAAGAAGCATCCACACCTTGCCGACCAGGTGCGGCTCGGGGACAAAAGGGGCGAGACCGAGCAGCACGGCGACCGGAATCAGGGTGCCGTATCCCGGCAGTTTCAGCTTTCCCACATGCCCCTCCCAAAAGACGCGACCACTCGACCGCGCCTCATGCCACGGCACAATACACATTCGGCTTTTTGCATGTCAAGATAATTCCTCTGTTTACGGAAACACGCTCGGCGCCCCCCGCCGGTGCGGCGCCAAAGTCAGCGTTGTTGTTAGGATGTCGCACTATCCGGATAAGTCCCCCTCCCCTCGCGTGAGGGGGTCAGGGGGTGGGGGTAGGTGCCACCTTCGTGCTCATGGCAGGTTCACCCACCCCCTGCCCCTCCCGTTGTATAGGCCTGGGTCAAGGGAGGGGGAGAGCTGGAGAGGCAGGTAAAAAAAAAGGAGGTCGCCTGCGACCTCCCCTTCTCACTTCGTGCGACGCCCAACTGGGCGGCCGATCATACCCTTCAGCCGCCGCTGTGGCACTTCGTCGCCGCCCCGCTTCCCGCCGCGAAGGTGGATAGCGCCTTCTTCACCGCGGCCGAACCGCAGGCCGGACAACCGCATTCCTCGGCGGCGTTCCCTTTTTGCAGCTTCTCGAACCGGGTACCGCAGTCGTTGCAAACGTACTCGAAAATGGGCATGGTGTCTCTCCTGGTCTTACTCATATTCAAATTTTTGCATATACTATATCCGCAATAATTTCCTGTCAAGGGATGATCGTTTCCTCTACCCTTCGGTAAGCACTTTCCATATGCGCTGCGCTGCCCGCCCGTCCCAAAGCGGCGGTACACGCGCCGTTTCCTTCTTGGCCAGGCTCTCCCGGAACCCGTTGAGGATCCCTTGCGGCGAGGTCCCCGCGAGGACGTTGCTACCAAGTTCGACGGTGATGGGACGCTCCGTATTCTCCCTGATGGTCACGCAGGGAACACCGAGGGCGGTGGTTTCCTCCTGTAGTCCGCCACTGTCGGTCAACACGGCCTCGGCGTCCTTCCAGAGAAACAGTGCGTCACGGTAGCCAAGCGGCGGCAACAGGACCACCTTGTCGGAAAGGAGGATACCGTGCTCCTGCATCATCTTCGCGGTGCGCGGGTGCACCGGGAAGAAAATGGTCCGGCTCTGGGCCAGTTGGTTCAGAGCCTCCACTATGCCGGAAAAGGTCGCGCGGCAATCGACGTTGGAGGGACGATGCAGGGTGAGGAACAGGTAGGGGTGCGCCTGCTCCTTCAGCGGGAACCCCTTGAGGAGCGTCTGATCCTGGCGGGAGAGGCACTCCACCTGGTGCAGCAGGTTGTCGACCATCACGTGCCCCACCGCGTGGATCCGCCCGGCCGGCTTCCCCTCCCTGAGCAGGTTGTCGACGGCACTCTCCTCGGTGACGAAAAAATGGTCCGAGATGGCGTCGGTCACCATCCGGTTTATCTCCTCGGGCATGGCCAGATCGAAGCTGCGCAACCCGGCCTCCACGTGTGCCACCGCTATGCCGCACTTTTTCGCCACGATGGAACAGGCCAGGGTCGAGTTCACGTCCCCCACCACCAGGACGAGGTCGGGGCGCTCCTTGAGGCAGACCTCCTCGAAGGCCACCATGACGGCAGCGGTCTGGGCGGCGTGGGTGCCGGAACCTGAATTCAGCGAGTAGCGCGGTTGCGGGATCTCCAGCTCCTCGAAGAAGGTGCCGGACATCTCCTGGTCGTAGTGCTGGCCGGTGTGAACGATGCTGCAGCGTACCGACCGGCAGGCGAGCGAGGCGCGGTAGATGGGAGCGATTTTCATGAAATTTGGTCTGGCACCGGCAATCAGCAGGACGTTCATGGGTATCCTCGTGAACCAGCGCCCCAAGACTGAGGCGGGTCAAGCCGCTGTCGCGGTTATTTTTCGGGGCTGGCAAAACATTGTAAGTTTTTAACATCGACACCCGTGATTGCAATCTTGCATGGTAATTCAAGGAGATAAATCATCAGAACATTATTTTACGGATGAAATTAATTTTAGTTGACCTGTTTAGATTAAACCAATAGTATTGTTGTGATTTCGGACTATTACCTTTTACCAGACCGTTTTATTACGATGTACACGGATCTTTCCGCCACCTCTGGCGCTTCAACCCGGCCCCCAGGATACGCAGGGAGAGGACAGCCACTTGCCACTGCAAATCCTCATCATCAGCGACAACGAATCCTTCACCACCTACCTGGGTGAGCTGCTGCGGGATGCCGGGCACACCATCCGTTGCGTCGCGCAGGAAAAGGAGGCCTTTCCCGCCATCAGGCGCCAGAAACCGGATCTGATCATCCTCGCCCTGGATGCGGCGAAAATCCCCCCTCTCGCCATAGAGCACAGGGTGCAGACGCCGTCGGGGCCGCGCTCCGTTCCGGTCATCGTCATCTCGGAGTGCCTGAGGCTCGAGGCGGAGCTTTTGCAGGTCTTCGACTTCATCGGCAAGCCCCTGGACGTGAAGCGCCTCATGGACGACATCACGGCGGTGACGCTCAGAAAGGACGTCCCCCCGCAAGAGCAGGAACTCGAGCCGCGCGTGGCGGCAGCATTCTCCCGGCACATCCTCTCCCGAAGCGGGCTGCACTTCGACCAGCGCAACCGCGCGGCTCTGACGCGCGGACTGCTCAAGCGGATGGCGGCACTGCGCCTGACCGATTTCAAGGAGTACCTGCAGTACCTGAAAGAGCACGGCGAGGACCGGCACGAGCTCCAGAAGCTGCTTCAGTTCCTGACCGTCGGGGAGACCTATTTCTACCGCTATCCCGCGCACTTCGAGGTGCTGAAGGAGCACTGCACCGCCCGTTTCGCCGGCGCCGGCCCGATCAGGATCTGGTCGGCGGGGTGCTCCACCGGCGAGGAGCCGTACTCCATCGCCATGACGCTCATGGAGGCGCTTCCGGACTGGAGGGAGCGCGACATCCGGATCATCGCGACCGACATCAACAACCGCTCGCTGAAGAGAGCGCGCGAAGGGGTCTACTCCCCGTGGTCCATGAGGATCACCACCCCGGAACAGTCCGCCCGCTATTTCAGGCGGGTCGGCGAAAGCTTCCTCATCCGGGACGAGGTGAAGCAACTGGTGCAGTTCTCCCACCTGAACCTCTCCGTCCCCTGCCGGGAGCCGGTCTGCGACGAGTTGCGGGACCTCGACGCCATCTTCTGCCGCAACGTCCTCATCTACTTCACTCCCGAGACCGCGGCGGGGATGCTGGAGAGGTTCGCCGGGGCGCTCAAACCTTCGGGGCTTCTCTTTCTGGGACACTCGGAGACCCTGCTGCAGCGCGGCCTGGACCTCGAACTGAAGCGCAAAGAGAAAAGCTTCTACTACGTGAGGAGCGCCTGCGTCGCGCCTGCGGCCGTCATCGCCCCCCTCCCCCCGGAGGAGCGAAGAGGCGACGATCCCTGCGGACTCACCGCCGAACAGCTCCGGTTGGCGGCCGCGTGGCTGAGCGAGCAGACGCCCTGGCAGGGGGAGACGGAGACGGAGACGGAGCCGCAGCCGCGGCAGCCGCAACCCGCCGCGCCGTGCCCCGCGGAGCCCCGCGACGCGGCACCGGACGACGCGCAGCTTTTACAGGCGGCGCGCGAACTTTTCGACCGCGAGGAATTCGACCCGGCCCAGGAGCTTCTGGAACTGGTGCTGGAGCGCACTCCCGACCTTCCCGACGCCCTGGTGCTCAAGGGGTTCATCCTGGCCGGCAAGGGGGCTCTGGATCAGGCGCTGGAGACGAGCGAGCGGGTCCTGGCGCTGAACGACCTGCTCCCCGAGGCCTACTTCCTTAAGGGTGTGCTCCTTGACGCTGCAGACCGGCTGGACGAGGCGGCCCGGGAGTACCGCAAGGCGCTTCTTCTGGACCACGACTTCATCATGCCGCGCTACCACATGGGACGGCTGCACCTGCGCCAGGGACGGATCGCCGACGGGGCACGGGAGATCAGGAACAGCATCAAGATCCTGTCGCGCAGCCGCGAAGAGGAAACCGTCCCCTTCTCCGGGGGGCTCACCAGGGCCGTTTGCATGCTGCAACTGCAGAACACGCTGGCACGGGTGGCCTAGGCCGCCGTCGCCGTGACGAGAGGTATTGCGATGGGAGACGACAACAGCTACGACATCCGCTCCATCCTGAGCCAGATGCGGGAAGAATACTGGCAGGCGCTCGCCGGGGAGGAGAGCGAGGCGAAAGAGACCCTTGAATGCCTGGTGTTCACCCTGGGTGGCAAGCGCTACGCCTTCGAAACCCACTACGCCTCCGAGGTGATCCGTGTCCCAAAGCTGGTGCGGGTACCTGCCGTGCAGAGCCTGATCAGGGGGATCTTCAACCTGCGCGGCGAGATAACCGCCGCCATCGACATCCGCCCCATGCTTGGACTTCCCCAGCCCGAGATCGGTCCCACGGGGAGGATCCTGGTGGTGCGGGGGGAGAACTTCGCCACCGGCATCCTCGCGGAAGCGGCCCACGGGGTGCAGGGGCTCTCTTTCGACGGCTTCGAGCCGGTCGCCTCCGGTTCCGGGATGAAGGCGCAGTTCGTCAGGGGACACTTCAACCTCGAGGAAGGGAACGTGATCCTGCTCGACATGGAGACGCTTCTGGCAGACCCCGAGCTGGTCGCCGGCGAGGCGTGAAGGGGCGCGGGGCAGGCTTCGCACGAGGATAAGGAAGTTTCGAACATAAAATTAGATATTGGGGTTTCGACATGTCCAACAAGCTATCGGTAAAGATCGTCAGCGTTCTCATCATGGTCATGGTGGTCATCATGACCGCCTTCTCGGTCTATTTCGTCCGTTCGCGACGCGCCAACATGGAGGAGGAACTCCTCTCCAAGGGGCGCATCCTGGCGCAGACCGGGGCCAGGTCGATGGAACGGATCATGGAGGAGGCGGTGGCCAACGGCACCCTCACCCAGGACCAGCTCTTCGACGAGCGCTACATCCCGATTCCGAACACGGAGCCCCAGAAGTTCCACACCCAGTTCGACCGGTTCACGGACCAGGCGGTGCAGGCGCTCGAGGACGAGTTCCTGAAGGACGACCAGATCGTGTTCGCGGTCCTGACCGACAGAAACGGCTACATCCCGACTCACAACAGCAAGTATTCCGCCCCGCTCACCGGCGACCGGGAGAAGGACAAGCTCAACAACCGCACCAAGCGGATGTTCAACGACCCGGTGGGGGTCGCGGCGTCGAAGAACGTGGAGCCGATACTGAAGCAGGTCTACCAGCGTGACACAGGCGAGACCATGTGGGACCTCTCAGCCCCCGTCTACGTGAAGGGGAAACACTGGGGCTCCTTCCGGATCGGCTTCTCGATGGTGAAGACCGAGCAGAAGGGGGCCGAGCTTAGAAACCAGATCGTCGGGAGCATGGCGATCATGCTCCTGGTGGCGAGCATCACCATCCTGGTGGTGGTGAGCCGCGCGGTGCAGCCTTTGCGCAAGCTGACCGAGAAGGCGCACAAGATCACCGGCGGGGACCTGGACGAAACCATCCCCGTTGAGAGCAACGACGAGATCGGCGAACTGGCCGAGGCCTTCAACGTGATGACCACGGTGATCGTGAGGGACCTGAAGGACGAGATCGGGCGCTCGGGGCGCCTGATCGCCTCGGTGAAGGAAGCGGTGATCCAGCTCTCCAGCGCCGCCAACGAGATGATGGCCATCAGCGCGCAGCAGGCGTCGGGCTCGACCCAGCAGGCGAGCGCGGTCCAGGAGGTGACGACGACCAGCGAGGAGATCGCCATCACCGCCAAGATGATCACCGGCAACTCGAAGAGCGTGGAGGCGGTCGCCGAGGACACCACCAGGAACTGCAACAGCGGCCGCGAGGACGTCACCAACGCCATCGACGGGATGGGACAGGTCAGAAGCCAGGTGCAGAGCATCGCGAAGAGCATGCTCGAGCTTGGGGACAACAGCCAGAAGATCGGCGGCATCGTGGAGATCATCGACGAGATCAGCGACCAGACCAACCTCCTCGCGCTCAACGCGGCCATCGAGGCGGCGGGCGCCGGCGAGGCGGGGAAGCGCTTCGCCATCGTGGCCCAGGAGGTGAAGCGCCTGGCCGACCGGACCGTCGAGGCGACCCGCCAGATCAAGGGGCTCATCGGCGAGATCCAGCGCGCCACCAACAACACCATCATGGTCACCGAGGAGGGGACCAAGGCGGTCGACGCGGCCTCCCACCTGGTCGACAAGGTGCAGTTCTCCTTCGCCTCCATCATGTCCACCGCCCAGGAGACCGCCCGCACCGCCAAGGAGATCACCCTTTCCACGCAGCAGCAGACCTCGGCCTGCGAGCAGATGGCGGAGACCATGACCGAGGTGCGCGACGTGGCGCAGCAGGTGGCGCTCTCGGCGCACGAGACCGAGAAGGCGATCGCCGAGATACTGGAACTCGCCGAGCGGCTTAAGGAGATCACCGAGGAAGAGGCCTAGATGGGGAACCGTTACCTGGAGATCTTCTGCCGGGAGGCGGAGGAGCACCTGGCCTCGCTGCAAAGCGGCCTGCTGGTCCTGGAGAAGAACCCGGCTCGCACCGACCTGCTGCACGAGCTGTTGCGCAACGCGCACACCCTGAAGGGGTCGGCGCGCATGGTGGGGCTCGCCGACATCAGCGCCATCACCCACACCATGGAGGAGCAGTTAAAGGGGATGGAGAGCGGCGAGCGCAAGGTGGACGCCCGGGGCATCGACCTGCTGTTACGGGGGGCCGATGCGGTGGCGCTCATCACCTCGGCCCTGATGCGCGGCGAGAAGCCGGAACTGGACGTGGAGCGGTTCGTCGCGGAGTACGACCGGGGCGAACTTGGGCAGCAGCTCCACACCGAGCCCCGGGAGAGCCAGCCCGAGGCGGCGCTTGCGGACACGGTGCGCGCGGACGTGAAGACCCTGGACCACCTGGTGAACCTGGTTGGCGAGCTGATCATCAACAAGAAGCGCCTGGAATCGAAGCTGGACCGCCTCAAGGAGATAACCGGCGCGCTCCCCGCCGGTCACGTCACGGAGCTTGCGGCCTTTCGCGGGGAGCTGGAGGAGGACGTCCTCTACCTCGACTACCTGATCCAGGAGCTGCACGCAAAAGCGATGGGGCTGCGCATGCTCCCCCTGCGCACCATCTCCGACGGCCTGGAACGCCTGGTGCGCGACCTCGCGCAGCAACTGGGGCGCGAGGTGCGCTTCCAGATCGTCGGGCAGGCCATCGAGATGGACCGCGTGCTCCTCGATGGATTGAAACCGATCCTGATCCACCTGTTGACCAACGCCCTCTCCCACGGCATCGAAAGCCCCGAGGCGCGCGCGGCCGCCGGGAAGCCGCGCCAGGGCGCGGTCCTGCTCTCGGCCCGCCACCAGGGGAACTCGGTGCTGGTCGAGGTGCGCGACGACGGCCGGGGCATGGACCCCGCCGGCATCAAGACCGCCGCGGTCGCGCGCGGCGTGCTCGATCCCCGCGAGGCCGAGGCGCTCAGCGACGACGAGGCCCTCTACCTCACCTTCCGTCCCGGCTTCTCCACCGCCGACATCGTCACCGACGTCTCGGGGCGCGGGGTGGGGATGGACGTGGTGAAGAAGAACATAGAGCGGGTCAAGGGGAGCGTGACCCTCGCCAGCGTGCCGGGGAGCTTCACCCAGGTCACCCTGCAGCTTCCGCTCACCCTGTCGGTCCTGGACGCGCTGATCGTCGCCTGCGGGGGGGAAACCTTCGCCATCCCCACAACGTACCTGCAGGAGATCGTCAAGGTGCGCGCAAGCGAGATCGACACCCTTGGGAGCGGCGAGGTGATCAAGGTGCGCGGCGCGACCACGCCGCTGTACAGCCTGCCGGGGATGCTGGGGCTCACCGATCGGCGCGAGGCGGGGGACCTGACGCTCTCGGCGGTGGTTTTAAAGCATTGCGACCAGCGCATCGCCTGCATCGTGGACGCGCACCTGGGCTACAGCGAGGTGGTGGTCAAGGGGCTGGGCAAACAGTTCAGAAACGTCCGGTTCTTGTTCGGCGCCACCATCATGGGGGACGGCAACCCGGCCCTGATCCTGAACGTCCCGGACCTGTTCGAGTCAGGGCGCGGCGTGCGGCGCGCCACGCTCTCGGCCGAGGAGGCGCAGGCGGCCCAACGGCGCCTCAAGGTGCTGGTGGTCGACGACTCCATCACCACCCGCACCATGGAGCAGAGCATCCTGGTGAGCCAGGGGTACGCGGTGGTGACGGCGGTCTCAGGCGAGGACGCACTGGAGAAGAGCGCGCAGGAGCAGTTCGACCTGGTGATCTCCGACGTGGAGATGCCGGGGATCAACGGTTTCGAGCTGACCCGGGCCCTGCGCGCCTCCGAGCAGTACCGCGACATCCCCGTGATCATCGTCTCGTCGCTGTCGCGCGACGAGGACAAGCGCCAGGCGCTGCAGGCCGGGGCGCAGGCCTACATCGTCAAGGGCGCCTTCGACCAGGGGCTTTTACTGGAAACGGTGCAGATGCTGATCGGCTGACGCCGCGGGACGGTTTCACGCGGGCACGCGCCCGCCTCACGCCAAGGAAGGAAAGTTTCTATGACCACGAGGGTTGTGCTGGCCGATGATTCCCTCCTCGCGCGCCAGCTGCTGACCGACATGCTGCAGGCCAGGGACGACATCCGTGTGGTCGGTGCTGCGTGCGACGGCAGGCAGGCGGTCGAGCTGGCCCAGGCGCTCAAGCCCGACCTGGTGATCATGGACCTCCTGATGCCGGTTTTGGACGGCCTGGACGCCATCGAGGAGATCATGGCGCTTTGCCCCACCCCGGTGCTGGTCCTCTCGGCGGCGGTGGAGGCAAGCGAGGTGGATCGCGCCTTCATGGCCATCAAGAGGGGGGCGCTGGACGTGATGGAGAAGCCGGCTCTCGACGGGATCGGGTCGCTGGAAGGGTTCGCCGCCACGCTGCGGGAGAAGGTCCAGTTCCTCTCCAGGATCCGGGTCATCAGGCACCCGCGGCGCAAGCTGCGCGCCGGAGAGGCGCTCGCCCCCCTTCCCGGCGGTTCCGGACACAACATACTCGCCATCGGCGCCTCCACCGGCGGCCCCAAGGCGGTCATGCGGCTTTTGAAGTCCCTCCCGGCGGATTTTCCCGGCGCCGTATTCGTGGTGCAGCACATAGCGCAGGGGTTCGCGGCAGGGTTCGCCAGCTGGCTGGACCGGGAATGCGCACTTCCGGTCAAGCTCGCCCGCGACGGCGCCCCCTTCCGGGCGGGCGAGGCGCTGATCGCCCCCGACGGCACGCACCTGACCCTGGCCGAGGGGACGATCCGGTTCAACGACGCCCCTCCCATGAACTGCTGCCGTCCCTCCATCGACGTCTTCTTCGACTCGCTGGCCCGGCAGCGCTGTGACAACGTGGTGGCCGTGCTCCTGACCGGGATGGGACGCGACGGGGCCCAGGGGATGCTGCACATACGGGAGGCCGGCGGAACCACCATCGTCCAGGACGAGCCATCCTGCGCGGTCTTCGGGATGCCCAAGGCCGCCATCACCCTCGACGCGGCCGACCAGGTGGTCCCCCTGGATCTGATACCGGCCGCTTTGAACAAGCTGTTCGCGGCGCAACGCCCCGAACCCGAACCCGGCGCCTTGGCGCCGCACGACTGACCAAGAAAGGAGATGCGCCTTGAGAGAAAAGATCCTCATCATCGACGACAGCGAACTGGTACTTGCCATGGCCAAGGACGCTCTTGACCAGGCCGGCTACCAGGTGGTGACCGCCACCAACGGCATTGAGGCGAACCGCTTCATTTTTTCCAAGGACAAGCCCGACCTGATCATCATGGACATCATGATGCCCATGCTGGACGGCAACAAGAAGGCGAAGCTTTTGAAGGAGAACGAGGTAAGCCGGGACATCCCGATCCTGCTCCTCTCCTCGAAGAGCGAGGGGGAGATGCGCCAGTTGGTGGACGAGGCGAAGGCCAACGGCTACATCCTGAAGCCCTTCACGCCGGGACAGATCACCGACGCGGTGCGCGCGGCGCTCGCCCGGTGAAAGCCGCGCCGGGAGCGCTGTAAAAAAACGAACAGTTCTTTTTTTTACAGCGCCCGGCTAACATCCCGTGTTTCCGACGCTTCCTCCAGCGGCGGGTACGCGCTGTAAAAAAACGCACACCCACCCCCCTCCCCGTGAAAATTCCGGCTGTGCAACTGGCTATTTTCACGTGTTTTCTCTGCGGCATTTTTGGCACGGATATTGGAAACACCCATGGTGTTCCAATGTCAATGCGATGGGGAGAAAACCATGGACCACCAGTACAGCATCATCAATCAATGCCTCCAGCTGTTAAAGCAAAGCGACCTGCCTACCATCAAGAAGCTGCGGGTGGAGATACAGCTGATCCAGATGAAGCGGCTGCTTTTGAACGACCGGCTCACCAACGATATGGTCACGGGGGCCTGCGGGGAAGACGTCTTCGAGGGACTTTTGAACCAGATGCGCAGGATCTGCGGCGAAGGGTCGCAGGGGGAAGCCCTAACCGACCTGATGGACCGGATCGGAGGGATGCTGACCGTGCTGGGAGGCGAGCACGCCCACCACTGAGGCGCCGGCCACCGGGAGCGTGACCGTCGCCACAGTCCCCTTCCCCGCCGTGGAGGAGAGCTGCAGCCGGCCGCCGTGCTCCGACACTATGAACTGCGAGATGTACAACCCGAGGCCGCTGCCGCCGAGGTCGAGCTTGGTGGAGTAGAAGGGTTCGAAGAGACGCGCCATGATCTCCGGCGCGATGCCGGCGCCATGGTCGCGTACCTCGACCACCACCTCGCCCCTGGCGGCGTCGTGACGGGTCGACAAGTGGACCTCGCCGCGCCCCCCCGCATAGGACTGCATGGCGTTGAGGATCAGGTTGATGAGCACCTGCTCGATCTGCTGCTGGCTCCCGGCGACGGCCGGTATCGAGGTCTCCAGCGACGTCTGCAGCTGCACATCCCGTTTCATCTGGCACGCGAGCACCGAAAGGGCCGCGGAAACCGCGCTGTTTATCTCCAGCCTCTGGCGCAGCTGCCCCCTTCCCCCTACCCCGTAATCCCTCAATCCCTGCACCACCTGGGCGATGCGCTCGGAGTTCTCGACTATCTTGCCGGCGTTCTCCGTGAGCACCTGACGCGCCTTCTGATACGGCACCCCGCCGAGATAGAATTCACCCTCCTCCTGCCATACTCCGTCCAGAAGAGGCAGCGCGTCCAAGAGCATCTTCCCGATCATGTGCCCCGAGAACCGGATCGAGGCGTTGGGGTTGTTGATCTCGTGGGCCATGGAGGAAAGGAGCAGCCCCAGCGACGTCATCTTGTTGGTCTGGATCAGGCGCGCCATGACCAGCTTCTTCTCCTCCTGCACCTCGAGCCTCATCGCCCGGAGCAGTTCGTCCTGCAGCGCCTGGTTTTCCAGCTCGCGCAACTCCAGGGAGGCGGCCATGGCGTTGATCGCGTTGGCGGCGCGGGCCAGCTCGTCGTCCCCGTCGAGATCCACCCGGGCGGAGAGCGTGCCGTTTCCGATGTTCTCGATCCCCCCCATGAGGAGGTTGAAGGAGTTGGTGACCCTCTTGAGGATCTGGTAGCAAAGCAGGGACACCACGATCCAGAACAGCGTGCCGATGGCCAGGGAAGCCGCCACCAGGGTAACCAGCCGCTCGCGCGCAGCGGACATCTCGAGCGTCAGGCGCACCTCTCCGATGACCCGCTGCTCGTTCCCCTGGGGCTGCCCAAGCAGCGCCGACTCGGGAGAGAGCACTCCGCTGGGGGAGCTGATGGGCACCCGCATGTCGATCACGTCACCGGCGACCGTCTGCGCCTTCACCTGCTGGGCAAGGAGCCTCCCTTCGCGGTCGACGATGGAGACCGACAGCACCGAGGGGTAACGCGCAGTTCCCTCGGCCAAGGTGGCGAGCGCCTCCCTGTTTTCGGCGAAAAGCGGCAGCCGCGCGTTTTGGGCCAGGATGGTGGCGAGCAGCTTCCCTTCCCGCTCCATGGTGGAGCGGTAGGCGTTCAACTCGGTGATGACGTAGAAGGTGACGAAAGCGGCGGTGAGCAAGGCGATGGTGCCGGTGAATATCAGGTAGAGCCGGAAACGGAAGCTCTTGGCGTAGGGTGGGAGACGCAGTTTTCTTTTTCTCATGTCAGCGCCCCACCACGCCGTTCAGCTTCAACTGGCGCACCACTCCCTCGTTGGTCCTGGTGACCGCGCGCCTGTCGGGGGCTCCCCCCTCATCCGTCGGGTTGCCATCCAGCATGCGTTGCGCCAGTTCGGCCACCTGCCTGCCGATATCGTAGCGGTCGATGGTGAGCGCGACGGCCCCTCCCATGGAGAGGTAGACCTCGGCGAAGGTCACCACCGGCACGCGTTCGGCCTGGGAGAAGAGGAAGTACGCCTCCGTGGAGCCCGGTGAAACCGCCGTCGCGTCGGGAAGCATCCAGAGCGCGTCGACCTTCCCCTTGAGGGAGGCGAGCATGGCCGGTGTTTCCTTGGGCGCGTGCACCTCGCGCAGCACCAGCCGGACGCGGGTGCGCCCGGCAGCGGCAAGCGCGCGTTTCACGTAGGCGCCGCTGCGGGCAGGATCGTACAGCACCCCCACACGCTCCACCCCCATCTCCTCGAAGACGGAGATGTACCGCCCCGGGTCCAGGAGCATGCTCACTCCCGCGGCCCCGCGCGGCTTCGCGTTCAATGCCATCATGTAGAGTACCGGGGTCCCATGCTGCCTCTGCGCCACTTCCAGTGCCCGGTCCCCCACGGCCACGATCAGCTTCGGGTGCTCCTCGCGGATGATGCGGGTCAGGTCGAGTTCTGCGAAATCGGTGAGCACGATGCGGCGCACGGACCCGCGGCAGTCGCGCTTGAAGCCTCGCACCGCCTCGTCGTATCCCTTCTCGTGCATGGACTGGAGCACGAGGACATCGTAGGCAAGGGCGAGGGTGGGTATCAGGGTGAAAAACAGCAGGAGCAGGACTCTCAGAAGTGGCATCTCACCCCCACTTCAGCCCAGCGCCCGGTGTTCTTGTAGAGTGCGAAGAGGTATTGCTTGTTGTCGAAGATGTTCCTGAGCGAGCCGAAGATCTCCACGGAACCCGAGTCGGACAACTCGAATGTCCTGCCCAGGTGCAGGTCCCAGAGTATCCCCCCACTCCGTCCGGTCGGCGTGTTCCAGTCGATGTAGTACCCGGTCAGCTGCGCCTGCAGCTGTGACGGGTCCCGGTAACGCAGCCCGAGCTTGAGGGTGTGTTCTGGCATGTACTGGGGTGCGGCCCCGTCATTCCCGCCGCTGGCGTGTATGTAGGTGTATCCGGTGGAAAGTGAGGTGTTGAAGAGCGGGGCGGTGCGCAGCTCCAATTCGCCCCCTTGCTTGAGCTGTCGCTCCTTGACGATGGCGCCCGATTCGTTGCTGAGGACGTCCCAGGTGTCGTTTCTAAACAGGGTCGCCTTGAGCCACAGATAGGGAATCTCCCCCGACTCGAACCCCAATTGCGAGGTCCACACCTTCTCGGTGGAATCCGCCCGGTTCAACGAGGTGAGACTGTACCCCCGGGCGGTATAGCCGCGCAGGAGACTGTTCTCGCTCAACGCGTAGGTAATGCCGAAGCTGGGGCTGAAGCGGTTCCCCCCGAAACCGGTCCAGTCAAAGCGGGCGCTTGGCGTTATGGCGAAGTTGCCGGCCGTGATGGTGTCGTTCACGTAGAGCCCGATACGGTTGGCTGCTTCGCTTATCTCGCCGGGAAACAGCCCCCCCCGCAGCCCCACCTTGACATGGTCGTAATCCACCCCCGCGACAACCAGCTGGCTCTCCCCGAGCCAGGAAAGTTTCATGCTTCCGCCGCTGCTGCGGTCCTTCTCCGAGGCGGTGAGAGGGCTAAAGGGGAGGCCGACGATGAACATATCCATGTCGTTTTGGTGCGTCCTCAGGGAGGCGTCGAGGGTGAGGCGGTTCTCCAGCGGCAACTGCAGGGCGAGCGACGAGACCAGTTCGTGCTTTTGGTCGCTGATGTTGGCGTTAAGCCCCGATTCTTTGGTGGTGTACAGGGTTGAAAGGGTGAGCGCTCCGCGTACCGGAAGCTCGTAGTGCAGCTTGCCGTACAGGTTCTTAAGGTCGGAGCGGTTGTTGGGGGAGAGGCCGTCCGAGCGGAGTTTCCCGCCGTAAAGATAATACCCCAGGCGGTCAACGGTGCCGCTCGCTTCGACACGTCCGTCGACGGTCTCCCTGGTCCCGAAGGAGCCAGAAACGGTGCCATCTATGACGCGGTCCTGCTGCGGCATCTTCGTTATCACATTGACAACGCCCCCAGGGCACTCCCCCAGGAACTGGAAGCGGCGCCCTTTACAATCTCGATCCGCTCGATGATTTGGGCAGGGATGGAGCCGGGATCGGGAAAGTTGTCTGCAAGACTGTTGATCGGGACGTTGTCGATCAGGACCAGCACATGGTCGAAATCGGAGCCTTGTATTTCTATGTTGGTGTTGGTGCCCGGGGTTCCGTTTATCTCCAGCTGGATCCCGGTCACCGCGTAGAGGATATCCGGCAGGGTGTGCGCGTTCAGCGCTGCGATTTCCTCAGCCGTGATCACCGTTATGTTCTCAGCCGTCTGCGATGCGGGGCGCGGCGACCGGCTCGCTGAAACAAGCTCCGTCTCCCCCCCATTGAAAAGCTGAACTGAACTGAGGTCGTCATCGCTCCACGCGGGCGCAACTGTCAGCAGACTGAGCGCCACAGTCAGCAGCACCAGCTTCACTGTGGCAAGCACTGACAAAGCTGCGGGCATTTTCCTCACGGCACCTCCTCATAAAAAAATTCAAATTTATTGTTGCAAGCAAAATAAGGTTGTGTTAACTTATCACAGCCTATTAGAAATGTCCAAGGTTTTCACACCCACCACAGGAGGAAAGCGCAATGACAAAGGAAAATTTGGCAGTGGAGATTCTAGATGAAGGCAACAACAACGCGGAAATGACTGACGGATTTGGCTGCTGCATCTACATGTACATCTGGGCCGGCTGGGTATGAGTCGAAAGAGTCTCGCCCTCCTTGCTTAAAGGAAGGCGAGACTCCGCCATTGCCGTTAAGACAGCATTTATGACTGCGCGCCTGCAGCCAGGAATAGGTTATAGCTCCCATGAAACTCTCTCGCTACCTGAAGGTTTTCCCCTCCCCCGACCGCCCCGGTCATGTGCTCCTCTATTCAACCCTGCGCAGTTCCATCGCGGCGATACCGGCCGAAACGCTCGCGGCACTGCAAGAAGGCGTGCTCCCCGATGACGGGTGCGAGGCGCTGAGGCGTCTAGGGATGCTGATAGAGGACCCGGACGCGGAAAGAGAACAGATGCGCGAGCTCATTGCCCGCGCCAACGGACGCACGCGGCACTTCAAAGCCTCCGTTGTGCTCAATCTGGACTGCAACCTGGACTGCGGTTACTGCTTCGAGGGGGAGTTCCGCTGCGGGCAGTACATGTCGGACGCCACTGCGGACCTTTTGGTGGAGAAGCTGGTGCGGGACAGGATCTCGCAGGGGTGGGACGTCACCGTCACCTTCTACGGCGGAGAGCCGCTGCTGTCGCAGGACCTGATCCGCGGCATCTCGCAAAGACTGCGGGAGGCGGCCCGCAGCCACGGGGTGAAGTACGCCTTCAACCTGGTGACCAACGGAACGCTGCTGGACCGGAACACGGCCCTGCAGCTGCTACCGCTGGGACTGCAGGGTGCCAAGTTCACCGTTGACGGCCCCCCGGAGATCCACGATGCCCAGCGCCCCTACGCGTCGGGCGCGGGGAGTTTCGACATCATCGTCGGGAACCTC
The DNA here is from genome assembly GCF_019063845.1 of Geomonas subterranea. Classification (NCBI taxonomy): domain Bacteria; kingdom Pseudomonadati; phylum Thermodesulfobacteriota; class Desulfuromonadia; order Geobacterales; family Geobacteraceae; genus Geomonas; species Geomonas subterranea. The sequence goes on along the minus strand of NZ_CP077683.1, from coordinate 984,157 downwards.
GCGCAGGTCTGCGACCTTGTTTCCATCCAGCTGGGGGCGAACTACCGTCCGGAAAACTACCGGGAGTTCCCGCGCCTGCTCGACCTGCTCCCCCGTTACGGCATCACCCCCGACAAGCTTGCCGCGGTGATGTTCACCCCTGTCGTTTCCACGGGGGGGTGTTCGGACCTGAGCTCCGGTTGCGCCCTTTCCGAGGAACCATGGCTCATGGAGGCGGTCCCGTTCCTGCGCGAAGCGACCCTGGCCAGGGGCTACCGCGCCCCCACGCTCAAGCCGTCCGCCTGCATCGTGGAACTCGAGGACAACCTGGTGATCGACTGCACGGGGAAGTTCTACAAGTGCCCGGCGTTCATGGGGTGGGAAGGGATGAGCGTCGGCAGCCTGGATGAGGGGTTGCAGGACTACCGGGTGTCACACGGGATCGGCAACTGGCAGGTCGATGCCTGCCTGGATTGCAGCTATCTCCCGCTTTGCTTCGGCGGCTGCCGTTTCGTCAGCAAACTGCAGGGGAACTCCCTGACCGAGGTGGACTGCAGGCGCACATTCTACGATGCCACGCTTGAGAAAAGCGTGCTGCAAAACTTAACCTATCTCGCCCCCCGGAAAAAGGCCACCGCCCAGAGCACATTCGTCCAGGCGGCGGCACCCCCCTACTGACGTTCCTGCTTCAGCCTCTTGTTGAGAGTCGGCCGGGTCAGCCCCAACAGCTCGGCCGCCTGCGTCTGGTTGCCGCTGGTGAGTTTCATGGCCTCGGCGATCAGGTATTCCTCGACCTGAAGCACGGTCGGGAACTTCCCGAAAAGGGAGAACAGCGGATTGGCGCAGTCCACGGGGGGCGCCACCCGCGCCGGAGCCGCCGCGACGCCCGGGAAATCGGCCACCGAAAGGGGTGCCCCCTCGTTGCAGGTGACGGCGTGGTGAACCATGTTGTACAGCTCGCGCACGTTCCCGGGGAACCTGCACTGCTGCAGCGCGGCGATCACGTTCTGCGGCACCCTGGGCGCCGGTTTCCCCTGTTGCGACGCGATCTGCCGCACGAAGTAGTCCACCAGCGCCTCCATGTCATCCAGCCGCTCCCGCAACGGAGGCACCTTGAACTCATGCGCGCAGAGACGGTAATACAGATCGTTTCTGAAGGTCCCGGCGGCACGCAGCGCGGCGAAATCCATGTTCGACGCCGCCACGATGCGGGCGTCGCTTTTAAGCAGCAGGTCCGACCCCAGCCGGTAGTACTCGCGCTCCTGCAAAAGACGCAACAGCTTGATCTGGGACGCGAGGTTCAGGTCGCCGATCTCGTCCAGGAAAAGGGTTCCCCCGGCGGCGGCGCTGATGAGGCCGTCGCGCTTGCTGTCGGCGCCGGTGAAGGCTCCCTTCTTGTGGCCAAAGAGCGTGTCCGAGAACATGAAGTCGTCGAGCCCCGCGGCGTTGAGCGAGATGAAGGGGCCGGGGACGCCGGAGACGTCGTGCACCGCGCGGGCCAGCAACTCCTTCCCCACCCCGGTCTCCCCGGTGATCAGGACCGGCAGCCTCGAGCTTGCGATCGCCTCGATGTACTGGAAGATGCCCCGCATCTTCTTGGAGGTGGTGATGATGCCGGCGAAGGCGTCGGGGTTACCGAGCGTGTCCGCCAGCAGGTAATCCTTGAGCATCCGGTTTTGCTGCCCCAGTTCGCTCACCTGGAGCGCCTTCTTGACACTCGCCACCAGGCGGTTGGGGTCCACCGGCTTGGTGAGGAAGTCGAAGGCGCCCTGGCGCATGCAGGTAACCGCCGTCTCGACGTCCCCCATCGCCGTCATTACGATCACCGGGATCTCCGGAAATTCCACCGTCAGGCTCTGCAGTATCTCCGCGCCGGTCACGTTGGGCATCACCCAGTCCAGGATCACCGCGCGCACCCGGTGCTCCCGCACGTAGGGAAGCACCTGCCGGCTGTCAGAGATGGCCGCCACCTCCGGGATGTCGCTCGAGGCGAGCAGCAGCGACACCTCGGTGAGGATACCGGGTTCGTCGTCCACGAGCAGCGTGTGTTGTTGTGTGGTCGTTGTGGCTTTCATCTCGTCACCCGGGATAGAACGGTCTATTTAAAGGATTCACATCATATCCGGTCACGTGCCGATATTCAACTGTTTCTTGATGCACCTCCCCGTGCAGTCAGGGGAAGCGGCCTCGACGCCTGGCAGTTGCGGGGTTGCAATCGGAGGGCAAATCGGCATAATCTATACCCTTGAGCCCGACCACCCCCCATCCGGAGGCGAATTTTGAATCCCAGAGCACTCCTTGAAAAACACTTCCACGACAACCCCGAAGGGCTGGAGATCGTCTACCATCACAGCCGCAACGTGGCCGACAAGGCATTGGCGATCGCCGCGCGCGCCGGGAGAAACGAGCAGGAACTGCGCTTCATCGAGGAGGCGGCGCTGCTCCACGACATAGGCGTCGCCCGCATCTACGCTCCCAAGCTCAACTGCTTCGGCAAGGCTCCCTACATCTGCCATGGCGTCATCGGACGGCAGATACTGGACGCCGAGGGGCTGCCGCACCACGCCCTGGTCTGCGAGCGCCACATCGGCGTGGGGCTCAGCGCCCGGGACATCGCCGAGCAGAAACTGCGTCTGCCGCCGCGGGAGATGTCGCCGGTCACCGACTGCGAGCGGATCGTGGCCCTCGCAGACCTCTTCTACTCCAAGAAGGGGGGCCAACTCGACCTGGAGAAGAGCACGGACCAGGTGAGAGTCGACCTGCTGCGCTTCGGACAGGAGAAGGTGCGCATCTTCGAGAACTGGCTCAAGGAGTTCAGCCTGGAGCCGGTCCACGACGTCCCCGCCCCATCTAATTAACACCCCGCCCCTTTCCGGCCAACGAACTGTGCTATACTCTAAACACCCAGCTTGACAGGGCATTTCCGGCATAAGGGCGCCGGCCACCCTCCCGGCGTATCATGTGCTTGCCACAGAAGGTGTTTTCATGGGTAAACCGCTCCGCGTGCTGATTGTTGAGGATTCCGAGGACGACGCCCTGCTCCTCATCTTCGAGTTGCGACGCGGCAACTACGCGCCGGTCTCCAGGCGGGTCGAGACGGCCGAGGCCATGCGCAAGGCGCTGGAGGAGGAGGACTGGGACCTGGTGGTTTCCGATTACGTCCTCCCCGGCTTCACGGGGCTCGAGGCGTTGCAGGTCCTGCGCGATTCGGGGCTGGACATCCCCTTCATCATCGTTTCCGGCAAGATCGGCGAGGACACCGCGGTGGGCGCCATGAAGGAAGGCGCCAACGACTACCTGATCAAGGGGAACACCTCGCGGCTGATCCCGGCCATAGAGCGCGAGATGCAGGAAGCGCAGGTGCGGCGCAAGAAGCGCGAGGCGGAATCGGCGCTGGTGAGAAGCGAGCGGCGCTACAAGAGGCTGGTGGCGGCCGTCACCGACTACATCTACACGGTCACCATCAAGGAGGGTGAGGTCGTCAAGACCTCGCACGGTCCGGGGTGCCTCTCGGTCACCGGCTACAGCGACGAGGAGTACCAGCAAAACCCCTTCCTCTGGTATCAGATGATCCACGAGGATGACCGCGCCGCGGTGACGAGCCTCACCGAGGAGCTCAGGGCCGGAAACGAGATCCCCTCGCTCGAGCACAGGATCCGGCACAAGGACGGCTCTCTGCGCTGGGTCATCAACACCGTCGTGCCGCGCTACAGCGAGCAGGGGGACCTGGTCGCCTACGACGGCCTCATCTCGGACATCTCCGAGCGCAAGCAGGCGGAGGAGTCGCTGCGGGTCCAGAGTGCGGCCCTGGAGGCGGCGGCCAATGCCATCGTGATCACCGACAGTAGCGGCGTGGTGCTCTCCGTCAACGACGCCTTCACGAGGATGACCGGTTACACGCTCGAGGAGTCCGCGGGGCGGGACTTGAGCTTCCTGAAGTCCGAACGGCAGGACCCCGAACTATACCGGGACCTCTGGTCGACCATCATGGCAGGGAAAATCTGGCACGGCGAGCTGGTGAACCGGAGGAAGAACGGCGAGTTGTACCCCGAGGAGCAGACCATCACGCCGGTGCTGGACCAGGACGGCCGCATCAGGCACTTCATCTGCATCAAGCAGGACATCACGGAGCGAAAGCTTGCCGAACAGGCGCTCTTGCAGAACACCAGCATGCGCAAGGAGATGGAGATCGCCAGGCAGATCCAGCTCTCGCTCCTTCCCGCCGCGCCGCCGCTGCTGACCGGGATAGACTGCGCCGGCCGCTGCGTCCCCGCCAGCCACATCGGCGGCGACTACTACGACATACTGCTCCACGGCGAAAGGCTCGACCTGGTCATCGCCGACGTCTCGGGTCACAGCGTGGGGGCTGCCCTCATCATGGTGGAGACCCGCAGCGTGCTTCGGGCCCAGATGCCGGCACTGGACGGCCCGGCCCAGGTGGTGGCGGCCCTCAACGAGATCCTGCACGACGACCTCTCCCGCGCCGAGCTCTTCATAACCATGTCCTACCTGAGCTACCACAGGACCTCCGGCAAGCTGAGCTACAGCAACGCCGGCCATCCCCCTCCCCTGCTCTACCGCCCCGGCGAGGAGCGCTTCTTCCAGCTCGACGCGGAAGGGCTCATCCTCGGGGTGCAGCGCCGGGTCGCCTTCGACGAGCCGGTCATGCAGGTGGAAAAGGGGGACCTGCTGCTTTTGTACACCGACGGCATCACCGAGGCGCAGAACCACGCCGGGGAGCTCTTCGGCGTGCAGCGGCTGAAGGGGGTGCTGGCCCGCGAGCACCGCAAACCCTCGGCCGCCATCATCGACGCCGTGCTCGACGCCCTGCGCGCCTTCGCGGGGAGCGCGAGCTTCGAAGACGACATCTCCATGCTCCTGCTCAAATTCATCCCCTGACCGCCCCCCCGCCGTATTACTTTTCTTGACGGCATACTCCGTGATGGTGTAAACATACGCCATTCAATCGAACAGGGGCATGCACATGGCGAAAAAGATCTTCGTTGCGGCGACCGGACAAAACTGTGGCAAGACGACCATCAGCATTTCGCTCATGCACCAGGCCAGGAGGAAGTACCAAAGGGTCGGCTTCGTGAAGCCGTTCGGCCCGAAAGTGCTCCTTTATGACGACTTCATGGTGGATATGGACGCGTTATTGATGGCCAAGGCCTTCGGTCTGGAAGAGGACATCGCGCTCATGTCGCCGGTGGCGCTGTACCGGGATTTCACCAAGGACTACCTGGCCGGCAAGCTCGACGACCTCTCCCTGACGGACTGCATCCTCGCGGCGGTGCGGGAACTGGAGCAGAAATACGACTTTCTCATCATCGAGGGGGCGGGACATGGGGGCGTGGGTGCCGTGATCGGGCTCTCCAACGCCAAGGTGGCGAAGCTCATCGGAGCGCCGGTCATGATCGTGAGCGAAAGCGGCATCGGCAAGGTGATCGACGCGGTGCACCTGAACCTGGCGCTTTACGAGCGGGAAGGAGCGGACGTGAGGGGGATCATCGTCAACAAGATGATGCCCAGCAAGAAGGAGGTCACCAGCAAGTACCTGAAACGCGCCTTCGAGCCGCAGATCAAGGTGATCGACGGCTTCAACTACTCGCCGGTCCTTGCCAACCCGACCCTGAGCCACATCTCCAAGCTTTTCGATCTCCCGTTACACGGGGACCTGAACCAGAAAAGCCGGATCATCCACAACATCCAGCTGGGCGCGGCCTCATCGCAGCGGGTGGTCGACGGGTTGCTCGACTCGACCCTGATGATCGTCACCAGCTCCAGGGACGAACTCATCGTGACGCTCTCGTCGCTGTACCACATCCCGGCCTACAAGGAGAGGATCGCCGGCCTCGTCATTTCCGGCCATGCGCCGGTTTCCGAGGTGACCCAGCAGATACTGCACGACTCGCACATCCCGTACATCCGGGTGGAGGAAACCACGGCCGAAGTCTTCACCGCGCTCTCCGACGACGTGGCCAAGATCACCTATGAAGACCAGGAGAAGCTGAACTGGATCATGGCCAACGCCGAAAAGGACGTCGACTTCTCCGCCATCGACGCGCTGCTGTAAGTACAAAAACAGGGGCTAGGGGCTGGGGTCTAGGGGCTAGTGAAAACACCCCCGATCCCAAGCTCCCAGCCCCTGCGTCTCTACGTTTCTCTCCCTTACTCTTTGGCTTCCAGTCCCCAGTCCCTAGCCCCGCCTCTAAATCTTGTTTCCCGGGGGTCTCGATGGGCCTTCCTGTTCCTTCTGGCACTCCACGCACAACGCGGTGAACGGCATCAATTTCAATCGTGGCAATCCGATGGGCTCCCCGCACCCCTCGCACGTGCCGTAGGTCCCCGACTCCACGCGGCTTTGCGCTTCCTCCAACGCGGTAAGCTGCTGCCGCCGGAGGTCTGCGACGGCGAGGCCGGCGTCCGAGAGCGCGTCGAGCATGCTCTTCTCGCCGGGGTCCTGCGGAATGTCGTACTGGGTCGCCAGGTCCTCCCCCGTCTGTGAAAATAGCTCTTCGCGCAGATCGGCCCAGAGCCGGCGCTTGTACTCGGCCAGCAGATTTCTGAATTCAAGCTGATCGCCTTCCAATTTCTCCGCCATTTCATCCTCCTACAACCGGCACCCCCGGGGGGCTCCGGCGCCTTACTGCGTGGGGGGGAATAACCGCATCACGGAACGTCCTCGATGTCGCACAGCGGACAGAGGAGTTCACCGCTCTCCTTGTCCCTTTGCAGCGGGGAGCCGCAAATGGCACACACCTCCGTCGCATCTTTTACCACCACCGGCCTGTCCTTCAGGATTTCTTCTTCCACACTTACCCTTCTCATAAGGCCTCCTTTGGTTGAACGGCTGCAACCAAAACAGGCCAAAGTATATCGTAAAAACAAGAAAGGGCTTGGAACCACCCTCTTTTCCGAGGGTGACCAAGCCCGCTTTGTCTTTGGACCAGCCGTTCAACGAGGGGTCAGCACGAGTCTCTAAGGGGAAAGCCGGCGTCGATACAGCCAAGAAACTCCACCACGGCCGGGTCATGCCTGCGCTCGCTCTTCACCACCACGCTGCGCCGGCGCGAGTGTTCGAATCCGGCTACGTCGTGCTGCAGCAGCTCCCCTGACTCCAGCTCCCGTGCCGCAATGCTGCGTGAAACGAAGGCTATCCCTCCACCGGAATGCACGGTTTCCAGCGCCAGGCGGAGATCGTCTACCACGACCACCGCTTTGAAATCATCGATCCCGCGGTCGTAGCGCGACAGGTTCATGTTCAGCAGCCGGCGCGACGTGCAGTCGGGTTTGCGGGCGATCAGGCAGTACTGGAAAAGCCGCTCCAGCTCGACCACACCGGGGGGGAGCCCCAGGGAAGGCGCGCTCACGAAAATCAGCTGGTCGCCCGGGAGTTCCACGATTTCAAAACCGGGAACGTCCATCGCCTCGCAATGTTCGATGACGGCCAGGTCGAATTCGTTTTCCTGAAGCGCCTTCACGGCCCGATCCAGCGAATGGAACATGAAACGGAGGTCGACGTTGTCGGCCTTGCGGGCCATGAATTTCTCCAGGACATGGGGCAGGAATCCGACGCCGAAGGTCGGTGTACAGCAGATGGAGAGACGGCTCTTCTCTCCCCTGTGCTTCAGGTCGTTGGCAAGCTGCGCCTCCAAAAGAAGTATCTGCCCGGCACGCTGCACCACCAGCGTTCCAGCCTCGGTCAACAGTAACAGCTTCCCGGAACGGTCCACCAGCTGGCAACCGTAATGCTCCTCCAGGTACTTGATGCGCTGCGACACAGCCGACTGCGTGATCGAGAGATCGGTCGCCGCCTTGGAAAAACTTCCCACCTGCCCTAACACCACCAGCGTCTTAAGATACTCGGTTTGCATTCAGCTCGACCTATATATAATAATATCAATTCCGGTATACACTTATAGCACGCCGCGCGCGGGCAAGGCAAGATTCCTTTCCAGAAAAGTGCGGCAGCGGGGAAACCGGCTGCATTGCCGGCGTAATCACCGCGCGGCTTGGGTGGGAATGCGAGGGGCACAAAAAAAGCCGGATCGGGGAAGGATCCGGCTCAGGGGCGGGTGTAGGTGGGGACAAGAGGGTCAGGTTTCCGGGTACTCGATCTCCTCGCCGAGGTAGTTGCGCACCAAAAGGCGGCTCCCGTCGGCGCTGAACCGGGCCGAGGCGACCTCCACCTTCCCCTTCCCTCCGGGGAGATCGATCACATAGTGCGGTACGGCGAGCCCAGAGGTGTGGCCGCGCAGGGCGGACACGACCCCGATGCCGTCGGCGACGCGGGTCCGGAAATGCGCGGTCCCACGGACCAGGTCCATCTGGTGGATGTAGTAGGGACGCACCCTGATGGCCAAAAGGCGCTGCATCAGTTCGCGCATCACCCGGGGATCGTCGTTCACCCCCTTGAGGAGCACGCTCTGGTTGCCCAGCTGAATGCCGGCATCGGCCAGGCGCGCACAGGCCCGGGCCGACGGTCCAGTTATCTCGCGCGGGTGGTTGAAGTGGGTGTTCACGTAGAGCGGCTGGTGGCGCTTCAGCATGCGCGCGAGCCTCGCCGTCACACGTTCCGGGAGGGTCACCGGGGCCCGGGTGCCGATCCTGATGATCTCGACGTGCGGGATGCGGCGCAGGGCGGTGAGGATCTGGTCCAGGCGGTCGTCGGAGAGCAGCAGCGGGTCGCCGCCGGAGAGGATGACGTCACGGATCTGCGGTTTGGAGGCGATGTAGGCCACGGCCTCGTCCACAGGCGCGGGGCTCATCCCCTGGCACCCGACCCCTCTTTTCCTCATGCAGAAGCGGCAGTAGACGGCACAGGCGGTGGAGACCAGGAACACCACCCGGTCCGGGTAGCGGTGGATCAGGCCGGGTACCGGCGAGAGACGTTCCTCGTCCAGGGGATCGGGGGACTGGGCCAGGTCGTGCAGTTCGGCCGGGTCCGGGACGCACTGGCGCCAGATCGGGTCCCCCGCCTCGCGGATAAGTCCCAGGTAGTACGGGGTGATGCGCATCGGGTAGCGGCGCGCCACCTCTGCGAGTTCCTCCCCCGGCGCATGAAAAAGCCCGGCAAGCTCCTCCGGGCTGGTGATGCATTTCTTGAGGCTGCTCTCCCAGGCTTCCATCAGACCTCGAGGGCTCCGATCAGCGAGCGGACACTTTCAATGCCGTGCTCTGAGAGGTACTGTTCCATCTCCTGCGCGATCCTCTGCGCGGCGGAGGGATCGAGGAAGCTCGCGGTCCCCACCTGGATGGCGGTGGCGCCGGCCAGGATGAACTCCAGGGCGTCGCGGCCGTTCATGATGCCGCCGATGCCGATGAGCGGGAGCTTGACCGCTTTGGCCACCTGCCAGACCATCCTGAGGGCCACCGGCTTGATGGCGGGACCGGAGAGGCCGCCGGTGACGTTGGCCAGCACCGGGCGGCGACGCTCGAGGTCGATGGCCATGCCGGTCAGGGTGTTGATGAGCGAAAGCGCGTCGGCACCGGCATCGGCGCAGGCCTTGGCCATGAGCACCACGTCGGTGACGTTGGGGGAGAGCTTAACGATGAGCGGCTTGGAGGTGTTCCTCTTCACCAGGGAAACCACCTCCTGCGCTGCGCCGGGGTCGGTGCCGAACACGATCCCCCCCTGCTTCACGTTGGGGCAGGAGATGTTGACCTCGATGCCGGCCACGCCGGCAAGGCCGTCGAGCCGGCTCGCCACCTCGCCGTACTCCTCGAGCGTGTTGCCGTAGAGGTTGGCGATCACCGGGGTGTTCACGTTCTTCAGGTAGGGAAGCTTCTGCTCGATGAAGGCGTCGATCCCCACGTTCTGCAGGCCGATGGCGTTCAGCATCCCCCCCGGGGTCTCCACGATGCGCGGCGTCGGGTTGCCGGCCTTGGGCTTCAGGGAGAGCCCCTTGGTCACCATGGCGCCGATGCTTTCCAGGTCGAGGTAGTCGGCGAACTCGGCGCCGTAGCCGAAGGTGCCGGAGGCGGTCATGACGGGGTTGCGCATCTGTATCCCGGCGAGAACCACGGACATGTCAGGTCGTTGCATTGCTAACTCCATTGCAGTTCAAAACTGTCGAATACGGGACCGTCCTTGCAGACGCAGCGGTAATCGGGGGTCTCGTCGGTGTGATTGGCCCCCTTCATGACGCACCCGAGGCAGGCTCCCACGCCGCAGGCCATGTAGGCCTCCATGGAAACCTGGCAGGGAACGCCGTGCTCCTGGGACATCTTGGCCACCGCGTTCAGCATCGGGGTCGGGCCGCAGGCGAAGATGCGCATGCCGGAGGAGAGGTGGCGCTCCAGCACCTGAGTCACGAAGCCGCGCTCGCCCAGGGTGCCGTCGTCGGTCGCCACGTAGGTTTCAACGCCCAGCCTCTCGAACTCGGTGATGCAGAGGACGTCGTCGCGGTTGCGCCCCCCGGCGAAGAGGCGCACCTTCTCGCCGCGCTCCTTGAGCTCCTTGGCCAGATAGTAAAGCGGGGCGAGGCCCACGCCGCCTCCCACGAGGACCTTCTCCTCGCCGGCCGGGCCCATCTGGAACCCCTTCCCCAGCGGGACCAGGAGGTCGACCAGGTCGCCGTGGTGCAGCGCGGAGAGGAGCTTGGTCCCCTTCCCCACCACCTTGTACAGGATCTCGCAGTAGACCTGCGCGCCGCAGCCGGCGTACTCGGGAACGAAGCTCCCCACGTCGAAGAGACCGAAGGGACGCCGCAGCAGCGGATCGATGGCGTCGTTCACCTTCAGCATGACGAACTGCCCGGGGACCGCGGAGGCGAGTTCCTGGGGAGCGGTCATCCTCATCCTGAAGTAATTGGGCGACACCTCGACGTTGGAGATAACCATTGATTTAAACTGCATCGCATTCCTCTACTTGAGCTATGGATAGGTCCATCAGAATGGCGTCGTCGCCATTTTCGTAGTAGTTCTTGCGGCGCCCCACCTCGGTAAAGCCCAGGCGCCGGTACAAGGAGATCGCCTCGTGGTTCCCCACCCGCACCTCCAGGCAGAGCAGAGCGAGCTTCCGCTGCCGGCAGAAGGCGACGGCCCAGTCGACCAGGGCGCGTCCGATCCCGCGCCCCCTGAGAGAGGGGTCGACGGCGACGTCGAGTATCTCCGCCTCGTCCAGCACCTGGGTGAGGCACAGGTACCCCCCGACCTCTCCGCCGGCGGTCACGGCCACCACCGGGTGGCTGCCGGGGCTTTCCATCTCGTCCAGGAAATGGCGCCGGGTCCAGGGGCGTGGGAACGAGGCGGACTCGATTTGGAGGACCTTGTCTAAGTCCTCGATACACATGGGACGCAGTGTTATTTTGTTACCCGGCGCTGGCACAGCCAGGCATATTAAGCAATGCACCAGTCGAAGTAAACAATTTTTTCACTTTGACTTTTAGGGTCGAATGGGATAGATTTCGTCTTTACTTTATCGGAGGTTCCGCCTTGAAAGAGAAGAAAATCACATATAAAGACGCCGGTGTAGACATAGACGCTGGCAACACTTTCGTCAAAATGATCAAGCCGTTGGTCAAGGCCACTTCCCGTCCGGAAGTCCTTGCCGACATCGGCGGTTTTGGCGGTCTCTTCTCGTTGAACACCGGCAAGTACAAACATCCCGTGCTCGTTTCCGGCACCGATGGTGTCGGCACCAAGCTGAAACTTGCCTTCCTGGCCGACCGCCATGACACCATCGGCATCGACCTGGTAGCGATGTGCGTCAACGACATCATCGTGCAGGGCGCCGAGCCCCTCTTCTTCCTCGACTACCTGGCCACGGCGAAGCTCGATCCCGCCAAGGGCGCCTCCATCATCAAGGGGGTTTCCGAGGGTTGCGTCCAGGCCGGCTGCGCCCTGATCGGCGGCGAAACCGCGGAGATGCCCGGCTTCTACACCGGCGACGAGTACGACATGGCAGGCTTCGCGGTCGGCGTGGTGGAGCGCGAGAAGATCATCGACGGCTCCTCCATCACCGTGGGGAACAAGCTGATCGGCCTCTCCTCCTCCGGCCTGCACTCCAACGGCTACTCCCTGGCCAGAAAGGTCATCCTGGAGCACATGGGGCTGAACATCAACGACGAGATCCCCGGTCTGGGCAAGACCGTCGCCGAGGAACTCCTCACCCCGACCCGCATCTACGTCCGTTCCGTCCTGAACCTGCTTCGGGACTTCAACATCAGCGGCCTCGCCCACATCACCGGCGGCGGGCTCCTGGAGAACGTCCCCCGCGTGCTTCCCAACGGCTGCAAGGCCGTGATCAAGAAGGACAGCTGGGAGATCCCAGAGATCTTCAAGATCATCGAGAAGGGCGGCAACATCGAGGAGAACGAGATGTTCCGTACCTTCAACTGCGGCATCGGCATGGTCCTGGTGGTCCCTGAGAACGAGGCCGACGACATCATGATCAGGCTCACCGGGCTCAACGAGACCGCTTTCGTCATCGGAGATGTCGTCAAATGCGACGCCGGCAAGGAGTGCGTGGAGCTGGTCTGATCCGCGCGGAGCCTTTATGGGAAATGAGCTCAAGATAGGGGTACTGATCTCCGGCAGCGGCAGCAACCTGCAGTCGATCATGGACGCCTGCGCTAAGGGGACCGTCAACGGTCGCGTGGTCTGCGTGATCAGCAACAAGGCGGACGCCTTCGGCCTGGAGCGGGCCAGGAAAGCGGGCATCCCGGCTCTGCACCTGGACCACCGCGCCTACACCGGCCGCGAGGCGTTCGACGAGGCCCTGGTGGCGACCCTGCGCGAGTTCGACGTGGACCTGGTGGTGCTGGCGGGCTTCATGCGCATCATCACCCCGGTGCTTCTGGATGCCTTCCCCATGCGGGTCATGAACATCCATCCGGCGCTGCTCCCCGCCTTCCCCGGGCTGCACGCCCAGCGCCAGGCCCTGGAATACGGCGCCAAGGTCGCCGGCTGCACCGTCCACTTCGTGGACTGCGGCACCGATACCGGGCCGATCATCATCCAGGCCGCGGTGCCGGTCCTCGAGGGGGACACCGAGGAGACCCTGTGCGCCCGCATCCAGAAGGAAGAACACCGGATCTACCCCGAGGCGGTCAGGCTCTTCTCCGAGGGGCTCCTGCAGGTGGACGGCAGGGTGGTCACCGTCTCGGCATAAGCCTCAAGCTCAAACAGAATATGAAGGCCCCCTCGCAATGCCAGGGGGCTTTTTTTATGGAAGGCCTCCCCCTCCCTCTTTCCCCTCCCTCTTTCCCATGGCGCCTTCCCCGCGTTTCTGCTATAACCACGCCCATGCCCATCCGTCGCGCCGCCACATTACTGTTCTTATTTCTCCTGACCCTCCTGACCTGCGGCTGTTCCATCACGCAGGCGTTGCGGGTCCGCGATCATGAAAGGGTCGACGTGCAGAGCATGATCGCCGACCTTTCCGGGAGTCCGGTGCTCTTTCTGGGCGAGCGGCACGACGCCTCCGCGCACCACGAGCTGCAACTGCGGGTGCTCGAGGCCCTGAAGGCGCAGGGGAAGGACCTGGTGATCGGCATGGAGATGTTCGAGAAGGTAAGCCAGCCCGCGCTGGACGCCTGGAGCGCGGGAAGGGTGCCGGAGTCCGCCTTTCGCAAGGTGTACCAGTGGAGCTGGCGTCACATCCCCTGGGGCATGTACAGCGATATCTTTTTCTTCGCCCGCGACAACCACATCCCGATCGTGGCGCTGAACGCGCCGCGCGGCATCGTCCAGAACGTCGCCCAGCGCGGCTTCGGCTCCCTGAGCGCCGCCGAGCTTGCGGACCTGCCGCCCGACGTCGACGCGAGGGTGACTGACCAGTTCCTGAACTTCATGCGGGGATCCTTCCCAAGCCACGGCCGAAGCGGCGACGCGTACCGGCACATCGCCGAGGCGCAGATGCTGCGCAACATGGTCATGGCCAGACGCATCAACGACTACATGGCCGCGCATCCCAAAAAGGTGATGGTCGTGATCGCTGGGGGTGGGCACGCGCGTGGGGTCGGCGGGGTTCCGGCCGAATTGAGGGGAAACCTGGACTACAAGATCGTGCTCCCGCCGGTTCCGCCGTTGGACGAGGAGAGCGTTACCCCCGAGGACGCGGATTACCTGCTGGTGGAGCGGTTCTAAGCGGGGAATCCGGGTGGCGTGTCAGAGTTGCCGGTCCAGTTGCTGATCCAGTGAGTAGAGCCAGGCCAGGAGTTCGGCGACGGCCTGGTAGAGTTCGGGGGGGATCTCGGCGTCGAGGTCGACCTGCATCAGCATGGAGACCAGTTCGGGGGACTGGTGCACGTACACGCCGTGCTCTTTGGCGAGGGAGATGATCGCCTCCGCGCTGATCCCCGCCCCCTTGGCGATCACCCTGGGAGCGCCGGCCTCATCGGGATGGTAGGCCATGGCGACGGCGCGTTTTATGTCGGAGGTTCTTTTAGCCATCCTTGGCCGCCATCTTGTTCAGGTGCAATCCGTTCGCTGCCAGCGAGGCGCGCAGCTCGCCGCTTTCCTGCCGCATAAGCTCCGAGGCGCCGGGACGGTCACAGACCAGTTCCACGTTGATCCCCTCGGGGGTGAACCGAAGGTGGGCCTTCACCCCTCCCAGGCGCGGCAACTCCAGCGAGAGGTTCGCCTCGATACCCTGCTCCCACTGTTCGGAGCTCCCCTCCCCGACCACCAGCCTCATCTCCTGCCCGGGCCAGGCCTCCCCCTGCCAGGCCAGCACACCGGTATTCAGCAGGTGCAGTTGCTCCTTGATGAACGGCAGCGTGCGGCTGTCGGCGATGGCCCCCCCCGTCTCGTCACCCGCCGTGCCCCCATCCCCTTCCGACAACAAGCGGGAAAGCTTGCCCTGGGGCTCCTTGAGCAGCTCCTTGAGCGGCAGCCCGCCGAGCGCCCACTGGGCCAGGTGCGATTCGTAGAAAAGCCCGTTCTGGGTGAGGCTCGCCTTCAACTTGCCGGCGAGCTGGGCGGTGGCAAGTTCCGGGTGTTCGACCAGCGGCTCCTGCGCCGGCGGCAGCGAAGTGGCGTTTTCCACGACGTCGGCGAGCCATTTGCCCATGGAACTGAGCTGCACCGATTCGGTCTGGGGGCGCAGCATCTGGAAGGTGACGCGGGGATCGGCGGTGACGAAGGTGAGTTCGAGCGTTTCACCCGGCTGCACGTTGAGCGGGATCTCCAGCTTGTAAAGCTCACCGGCCACCCGCGCCATGTACAGGTTGTTGGGGAGGTTGGCGATGATCTCCGCCTTAACCTGCTGCCCGGGGTTCAACTGCAGCAGAGAACTGGCGCGCTCCTGCACGTCGGCGGTCGGGGTGACCGCCGTCTTGGCCAGGATGGTCAATACCTGTTTTTGAGCGTCGTCGTTGATCAACATGCCGCGTCCCCTGCAACATAAACCGGTTCTACGTCCTACGTCCTACGTTCTAGGTTCGGGGTCCAGGCGTCAAAGGGTCTGGCTTCATGAAGCAGCACCGCTACGGCTGCGCCGCCGGCGCCTTCCTTTTAAAAAACTCCCGTCCCCTCTGCACAGCCCGGTCCATGTAGTAGTAGACCACCGGCGTGATGTAGAGCGTCAAAAGCTGCGACACCAGGAGTCCACCCACTACCGCCAGGCCGAGCGGCCGCCTCCCTTCGGAGCTTGCCCCAATGGCGAGGGCGATAGGGAGCGTCCCCATGAGCGCCGCCATGGTCGTCATCATGATGGGACGGAAACGGACCAGGCACCCCTGGTGAATCGCGTCCATCGGGCTCTTCCCCTCACGCCTCTGCGCATCGAGCGCGAAATCGATCATCATGATGGCGTTCTTCTTCACGATCCCCACCAGCATGATGATCCCCACGAAGGCGTACAGGTCCAGCTCCTTGTGAAACAGCATCAGCGTCAACAACGCCCCGAGACCGGCGGAAGGAAGCCCCGAGAGGATGGTGATCGGGTGCACGTAGCTCTCGTACAGGATCCCGAGCACCAGGTAGATCACCACCACGGCGGCCAGCAGCAGGAGCGTCAGCCCCTTGGTCGAGGACTGGAAAGCCTGCGCCGCCCCCTGGAACCCGGTGTTGATCCCCGGGGGAAGCGTGCTCGCCGCCAGCTTCTCGACCGCCGCCACCGCATCTCCCAGGGGGACTCCCGGCTTCACGTTGAAGGAGACCGTGACGCTCGTGATCTGCCCCAGGTGGTTCACCGACAAAGGCCCCAGCGATTTCGCCAGCGTGGTCATGGTGGAAAGCGGCACCAGCGCGCCGGTCGAGGACCGCACATAGAGCAGTCCCAGTGCCGAAGGGTCGAGCCGGTACTGCGGCTCCAGTTCCAGGATCACCTGGTACTGGTTGGTCGGGGCGAAGATGGTCGACACCTGCCTGGAACCGTAGGCGTAATAGAGCGCGTCCTCGATCTGCTGCGCCGTGACCCCGAGCGCCGTCGCCTTGTCACGGTCGATTTTCAGATCGACCTGCGGGTTCTTGAGCTGCAGGTCGCTGGTCACGTCGAGCAGCTGCGGCACCTGCTTCAGCTTCTGCTCGAAGGCCGCGGCGCTCTCGTAAAGGAGCTGGGTGTCCGGGCTCTGCAGCACGAACTGGTACTGGCTCTTGGAGAGCTGCGCCTCCAGCCTGATCGGCGGCGGGTTCTGCATGAAAGCCTGGATCCCCGGCACCTCGGCCAGTTTCGGGCGGAGCTTCTGGATCACCTGGTCCACCGGCTCCTTCCTCTCACTTCTCGGCTTGAGCGTGATAAACATGAACCCGGAGTTGGAGCCGACCCGGGAGCCAGAGGCGCCGACGGTGGACATGAACCCCTTGATGTTCGGGTTGGCCGCGATCCGCTTCGCGAGTTCCTGCTGGTGGGTGACCATCTCGTTGAACGACGCCCCCTGGGCCCCCTCGGTGGTGCAGTAGAAGGAGTCGAGGTCCTCGCTGGGGAGAAGCCCCATGGGCATCACCTTGAAGAGATAGACGGTGGCAACGGTCATGACCAGGGTGACGGCGAGGGTGGCGCGGCGGTACCGCAGCACAGCTGTCAGGGTCGTGCTGTAACCGGCAAGCATGGCGTCGAAGCAGCGCTCCAGGAGAAGGTACAGCCTCCCGTGACGCTCCTCGGCCGGCGGGTGCAGGAACCGGCTGCAGAGCATGGGGGTGAGGGTCAGGGAGACCACGCCCGAGATGAGGATGGCACAGGTGATGGTGACCGCGAACTCGTGCAGCAGCCGCCCGAGCATCCCCCCCATGAAGAGCACCGGGATGAACACGGCCACCAGCGAGATGGTCATGGAGACGATGGTGAACCCGATCTCCTTCGCCCCCTTGAGGGCGGCTTCCATGGGCCGTTCGCCCGCTTCCATGTGGCGCACGATGTTTTCCAGCATGACGATGGCGTCGTCCACCACGAAGCCGACCGACAGGGTGAGCGCCATGAGGGTGATGTT
Source organism: Geomonas subterranea (assembly GCF_019063845.1). Classification (NCBI taxonomy): domain Bacteria; kingdom Pseudomonadati; phylum Thermodesulfobacteriota; class Desulfuromonadia; order Geobacterales; family Geobacteraceae; genus Geomonas; species Geomonas subterranea. The sequence continues at coordinate 966,803 of NZ_CP077683.1, read as the reverse complement.
GTTCACCGAGAAGCCGAGGCCATACATGGCCGCGAAGGTGCCGATGAGGGAGATGGGGAGCGCGAGGCTTGGAATCACCGTGGCGGAGAGGTTCCTGAGGAACAGGAAGATCACCATGATCACCAGCCCGATGGTGAGCACCAGGGTGAACTTCACGTCGGCCACCGAGTGCCGGATGGCCTGGGAGCGGTCGTAGAGTTCGTGCAGGGTGACGGAGCCGGGAAGCTGTTCGCGAAAGCCCGGGAGAAGCTTCTTGATCGAGTCCACCACCTCGATGGTGTTGGTGCCGGGCTGGCGCTGCACGGCAAGGATGATGGCGCGCTCGGTGCCGTTGAACCAGCCTGCGATCTTGTCGTTCTCCACCGAGTCGATAACGCTCCCGAGGTCGGACAGGCGCACCGGCGACCCGCCGCGATAGGCGACGATCAGCGGCCGGTAGGCGGCGGCATCGAGGAGCTCCCCCTGGGACTGGATGGCGAAGGACTTGCTGGCGTCCTGTAGTGTCCCGGTGGGGAGATTCACGTTACCGCCGGAGAGGGCCTGGGAGACCTCGTCGATCCCGATCTTCCTGGAGGCGAGCGCCATCGGGTTCAGCCGCGCCCGGACCGCGTACTTCTGGGCGCCGTAGACCTGCACCTGGGCCACCCCGCTCACCATGGAGACACGCTGCGCGATCATGGTGTCGGCGTACTCGTTCACCTGGGACAGCGGCAGGGTCTTCGAACTGAGCACCAGGTAGAGCACCGGCTGGTCCGCGGGGTTCACCTTCTGGTAGGAGGGGGGGGACGGCATGTCCTGGGGGAGCTGGCGGCTCGCCTTGGTGATGGCGGATTGCACGTCCTGCGCCGCGGCGTCGATGTCGCGCTCCAGCGCGAAGCGGAGCGTGATGCGTGTCACCCCCTGGCCGCTGGTGGAGTTCATGGTGTCGATGCCGGCGATGGTGGAGAGCTGGCGCTCAAGCGGCGTCGCGACGGCGCTGGCCATGGTCTCGGGGTTCGCCCCGGGGAGGTTGGCGGTGACCTGGATGGTGGGGTAATCGACGTTGGGAAGGTCGTTCACCGGGAGCAGCTGGTAGCCGATCACCCCCGCCAGCACGATGGCGAGCATGACCAGGCTGGTCATCACCGGCCGCCGGATGAAGAGTTCCGCCAGGTTCATGAGGGAGCCCCGCCCTTCACAGCGACCTTCCCTCCCGGCACCAGCTTCACCTGTCCGTCGGTAACCACCGTGTCGCCCGGAGCAACCCCCTTCTCGATTACGGTCATACCGTCAAGAGACGGCCCGGTGCTGACCGGGCGCACCTCCGCCGTGGAGTCGGGCTTCACGACATAGACGAATTCCCCCTGCTGCCCGGTCTGGACGGCGCGGGTGGGGACGACGGTCGCGCCTTTTTTGGTGTCGAGGGTGATGGCTACATTCACGAACTGGCCGGGCCAGAGCGTCTTGCCGGCGTTGGCGAAGGTGGCCTTCACCTTAATGGTGCCGGTGGCGGGATCGACCCCGTTGTCCAGGAAGGTCACCGTCCCCTGCTCCGCGACGGCACTCCCGGCGACGCGCGCCTGGACCGGGAGCCTGCCCCCTACCCTTCCCTTGATGGTGGCCAGGTCCTTTTCCGGGAGGGAGAAGGTGACGTAGAGCGGGGCGATCTGGTTGATGGTAACCAGCGCCGTGTCGTTCTCCTTGACGAGGTTTCCGGCGTGGGTGGCAAGACCGCCGGTGCGCCCGGTCATGGGGGAGCGGATGAAGCAGTAATCAAGCTGCAGCTTGGCGTTGTCCACCGCTGCGCGCAGCGAGGCCACCGAGGCAGAGAGGGAGTCGGCGTTGGCCTGGAGCTGGTCGTACTGCTCGCGGGTCACGATCCCCTCCTGCCAGAGCGAGGCGTACCGCTTGGCCTGTTCCTTGGCGTTGTTGGCGCTGGCGAGGTCCCGGGCCAGGTTCGCCTGTGCCTGCGCCAGCTGAGCCTGGAAGGGACGCGGATCAACGGTGAACAGCAGCGCCCCCTTGGCGACATCGTCCCCCTCCTTGAACCGCACCGCGGTGATCATCCCGGTGACGCGGGATTTGAGGGCGACGGTGGCGAACGGTTCGACGTTGCCGATGGCACGCAGCTCAATGGGGACATCTTTGCGGGTGGCACGCGCCACGGTGACCGGTGCTGCAGGCTTGGCCTTCGGTTTTTCCGCCTCACTGGAGCAGCCAGCCACCAGGGGGGCGCACAGGAGCACGAGCAGCAGAAACCGGGGAAGGATGTGGGCAAGAGCGGGGATCGACACGGGTTTTTCTCCTTTGCGGCGGGGAGGCTGGAAGATTCATAGCACACTCCGCAACCAATTAGTAGCCAAGAAAGCGGGATTCATAATGTTTCCTTTTTTAAAAATTTCGCTGCAGCTAAACATATCGCAAGAGGCGGCCGATAAGGAGGTGAAGGAAGGTTGCGACAGCTGCACCGACAGCGAGGGCACGGCGAGATGAAACATCCACTGCGCATCCTGATCGTAGACGATTCCCCCGAGGACGCCGTTCTCATCGTCCGGCACCTTCAGAAGGAATTCGCGCCCATTTACGAGCGCGTAGAGACTCCGGAGGAGATGGAGGCGGCCCTGGACCGCGGCGGGTGGCACCTGGTCATCTCCGACTACGTCATGCCACGTTTCAGCGGGCCGGGTGCGCTGCAGCTCATGCACGAGCGCGGCGTCGACCTCCCCTTCATCATGGTATCGGGGCAGATGGGGGAGGATGCGGCCGTCGAGGCGATGCGTGCCGGTGCGCACGACTACCTGATCAAGGACCGCCTTTCGCGGCTTATCCCCGCCATCAAGCGGGAGTTGAGGGAAGCGGTGGTGCGCCGCGAGCGGCGCGAGGCCGAAGAGGCGCTTTCCGCGACCGAGGCGCGCTTTCAGAGCCTGGTGGAGCAGTCCCTGGTCGGCATCTTCATGCTGCAGGAAGACATCTTCATCTATGCGAACCCAAAGCTCGGCTCCATCTTTGGTTACCCTCCAGAGCACCTTATCGAGAAGCGCAGCATCCTCGACCTGGTCGCGCCGGACGACCAGATCCGGGTGTTGACCCAGTTCCTGCGCCCGCTCAAAGAGGGGAGCGAGCCGCTGCACTTCTTCTTCCGGGGCACGCGGCAGGACGGCGCCGCCATCGACCTGGAGGTGAACGGCACCAGGACCCTGATCAACGGCTCCGATGCCGTCATCGGGACGCTGCTCGACATCACCGAGCGGCGGCGGGCCGAGGCCGAACTGAGCAAGTTGTGGCGTGCAGTCGAACAGAGCCCGGTGTCGGTGGTGATCACCGACCTCCAGGGGTACATCGAGTACGTGAACCCGAAGTTCATCGAGGTGTGCGGCTACCCGGAACACGAACTGATCGGCAAGAAGACCAGCATCCTCAGGTCAGGCACCATGGGGGATGAATTCTACCGGGAACTCTGGGAAACCATCGGCTCCGGAAAGGAGTGGCACGGAGAGCTGCACAACCGGAAGAAAAACGGGGATCTTTTCTGGGAGAGCTGTTCCATTTCGGCGGTCAAGAACCCGGAGGGGCAGATCACCCACTTCGTCGGCGTCAAGGAGGACATCACCGAGAGAAAGCTCGTCGTGGACCAGATGCGGCAGGTGCAGAAGATGGAGGCGGTCGGGCAGCTGGCCGGGGGGATCGCCCACGACTTCAACAACCTGCTCACCGTGATCAACGGCTACAGCACGCTTTTGATCCGGGCCCTGGACGAGAAATCGCCCATGCGCAAGGAGGCGGAACAGATCCTGCGCGCCGGCGAGCGGGCGGCCGACCTCACCCGGCAGCTCTTGAGCTTCAGCCGGCGGCAGATCATGGAGCCGCGGGTGCTGGACATCAACCGCCAGGTAAGATCGGTGCAGAAGATGCTGGAACGGCTGATCGGCGAGAACATCCGGCTGGTCACCGAGCTCGCTCCAGACGCCGGGCTGGTCAGGATGGACCCCGGACAGCTGGAACAGATCGTCATGAACCTCGTGGTGAACGCCCGGGACGCCTCCGACACCGGCGGAGTGATCACGGTATCGACCGTGAACCGGGAGCTGGACGAGGGGTACACGCACCGGCACCCGGGCTCCCAGACGGGAGATTACGTGGTACTGAGTGTCACCGACCGGGGCCAGGGAATGACCGAAGAAGTGAAGCAGCGGCTCTTCGAACCGTTCTTCACCACCAAGGAGATGGGGCGCGGCACCGGGCTCGGGCTTGCTACCGTGTACGGCATCGTGAAGCAGTGTGGCGGCTACATCGAGGTGATCAGCGAGCCCGGACAGGGGGCGCGCTTCGACATCTACCTGCCGCGCACAGAGCAGGAGGCAGAATCCCAGGGCGAGCGGCAGTCGGACGACTCCATTGACACGGACCACACCATTCTGGTAGTTGAGGATGAGCCCGGAGTGCTGAACCTGGTGGTGCACACCCTGAGAATGCGCGGTTTCAGGGTGCTGGAGACGACGGACCCCGAACAGGGAATAGTCCTGTTCGAACGGCACGCCGACGAGATCGACATGCTCCTGACCGACGTGGTCATGCCGTTCATGAGCGGTCCGACCCTGGCCGAACACCTGCTGGCCAGAAAGCCGACGCTCAAAGTACTTTTCATGTCTGGGCACACTGACAACCGGACCAGCTTCGAGAAAACGCTGGAAAAAGGGATGCAGTTCCTGCCCAAGCCCTTTGCAAGTGACGCCCTGATCAGAAAGGTGAGGGACACCCTGCAGGGGACCGGGTCGCAAGAAGCGGCGCGGGCGATTCCAGGAGGTAGCAATTGAAAGGGAACATACTCATAGCCGACGACGAGGACATGATCAGAGAACTGATCAACATCACTCTGTCCAAGGAAGGATTCACCTGCTTCCAGGCCGGCAGCGCGGAAGAAGGCCTGGACATAATCAACAGCCAGCAGCTGGACCTCGCCCTTTTGGACATCATGATGCCGGGGCGCTCGGGTATCGATCTGCTCAAGGACATAAAGCAGGTCGCACCGGACACCACGGTGCTGATGATCACCGCGATGAACGACATGGACACCGCGCTTTCCTGCATCCACAACGGCGCCGAGGACTACATCACCAAGCCGTTCAACCTGGACCGGGTGCTTTTGACCGTGAAGAACACGCTGGAGAAGCGGCGCCTGGTCATGGAGAACAAGGAGTACCAGGCCAACCTGGAGCTCAAGGTCCGCGAGCAGACCGAGGTGATCAGGACCGTCATGGGCGAGATCAACCTCGCCTACGAGCACACGCTGGCGGCGCTGATCCGCGCGCTGGACGCGAGGGAAAAGGAAGTCGGCTCGCATTCCGAGCGGGTGATGGCGTACACGTGCCTTCTGGCGGAAAAGGCGGGAATCGGGCCGGAAGAGCGTGTCATCATGGGCAAGGGCGCCCTTTTGCACGACATCGGCAAGATCGGCGTGTCCGACAACATACTCCTGAAGCCGGGGAAACTCGACGACGAGGAGTGGAAGGTGATGCGCCAGCACCCGAAGATCGGATTCGACATCCTGGCCGGGATCAAGTACTTCTCCGACGCCGCCGAACTGGTGCTGTTCCACCACGAACGCTATGACGGCATGGGCTATCCTCACCGCGCGGCCGGCGAGGCCATCCCCATCAGCGCGCGCATCTTCTCGCTGGTGGACACCCTGGACGCCATGACCTCGGACCGCCCCTACCGCAAGGCCCTCACCTTCCAGGCGGTGCTCGACGAAGTGGTGCGCTGCTCGGGTCAGCAGTTCGACCCGAGGCTGGTGGACGTGTTCCTCTCCATTGCCAAGGAGGAGTGGGAAAGGGCGGCAGGAAAAACCCTGTAACCAGGACTCCTTGCGACTCTGTGGGGGCGAATGATTATTCGCCCAGCGCTGTAGCCCCGGGACAGGACAGCCGGCGCAAGGGCACGAACAAGGGCGAATGACTATCCGCCCCGACAGCATCACAAAAAAGAAGAGCCGGCGGACCATCTGGTCGCCGGCTCTTTTTGCATCTGCGTCAGGGAATCAGGCGGGGTCGCCCGTCCCGATCCGGTAGCGCTCCAACCGGTCCCTCAGCGTGTTGCGGCTGATGCCCAACAGCTTGGCGGCGAAAACCTGGTTGTTGTTGCTCTTCTCCATCGCCATGTGGATGAGCGCCTTCTCCAGCCCCATGTTGACGCTCTCGTAGATGGAGCCTTTGTTCTTCTGGCAGATGCCGTCGAAAACCGGCTCCAGCATACTCCAGAACACCTCGTAATAGTCATCGCCCACAACATCGAGGTCGACTTCCTTGAACCCGGCCTTCGCGGTGAGGAAGGACTCGAAGTCACCGGAAACCAGGATGTCGCCGCGGCAAAAGACCACCGCGGAGTTGATGACGTTCTTCAATTCCCTGATGTTCCCCTCGAACTGGTGGTTCATCAAGAGCGCCATGGTGTCGGGGGCGACCCCTTTCACGTTCTTGCCGTACTTCTTGGCGAACTTCTTGACGAAGAGGTCGACCAGGAGCGGGATGTCCTCGGTCCGGTCCCGAAGCGGCGGCAGGAAGAAGTTCACCACGCGCAGACGGTAGAAAAGGTCCATCCGGAAGGACTTCTCCTTCACCGCGGCGAGCAGCGAACGGTTGGTGGCCGCGATGACGCGGACATCCACCTTGATGGTCTCGTTCCCCCCTACCCGCTCGAATTCCTGGTTCTCGAGAACGCGCAGGAACTTCCCCTGGTTTGCGGGGCTCATCTCCCCGATCTCGTCGAGGAAGATGGTGCCGCCGTTGCATTGCTCGAACTTGCCGATGCGGCGGGTATGGGCGTCGGTGAAGGCCCCCTTCTCGTGGCCGAACAGCTCGGACTCGAGCAGGGCCTCGGGGAGCGCGGCGCAGTTGACGGCCAGGAAGGGACGGTTCTTGCGGCGGGAGTTGTTATAGATGGCGCGGGCCAGCAGTTCCTTGCCGGTTCCGGATTCGCCCTGGATCAGCACGGTGGCATCGGAATCCGCGACGGTCCCCACCATCTTCCAGATCTCGATCATCTCTGGGGAGGAACCGATCATCAGGTCCTCGGTGAGATCCTCCTCCACCTGGGCGCGCTCCTTGGTATAGCGCACCTTGCGGCTCAGGAGGTTGCACTCCAGCGCCTTCTTGACGGCACCCTTCAGCTTGTTCATGTCGAAGGGCTTGGTCACGTAGTCGAAAGCGCCGTGCTTCATCGCCTCGATGGCGTTTTGGGTGGTCTTGTAGCCGGTAGCCATGATGACGGCGAGGCCGGGGTCGATCTTCTTCGCCTCTTTGAGCACCTCGATGCCGGACTTCTGGGGGAGGCTTATGTCCATGATCGCCACATTGGGGCGATCGGCGATGACGCGCTTCAATGCTCCTTCGCTGTCACTCTCCAGCAGCAGTTCGTATTCCTCGCCCGTGAAGATGGTCTTCAGCATGAGCAGGATGTCGTGATCGTCATCCAGAATCAGCAGTTTCGCAGTCATGGCCGCTCCCCCGATGGGCTATTATAATCCGCGCCACCCCGTTGCCAAGGTCGGGCGTATCAAAGTTTCTGTGAGTGACGCCGGGTGATAGTAAAAGAACCGCCCTTTTGGAGAAGCGGTTCTTTTGGTTGGTCTCTAAAGATCGTTACGATTACTGATCGTCGTCTTCGTAATCGTCGTCACCGTATTCGTCAAGGTCGTCAGCGTTCTCGTCTTCCTCGTCGAACTCATCGGCAAGGTACTGCGGGCGGTCATCCTCTTCTTTTATGGCTTCGAAGCGGGACAGGATCACGGGGTTGGTGCAAAAACGCCCTTCCTTGCAGGTGCAGGTGTCGAGATCGCACAGGTCGAAAAGCTGGATTTCGCTGCACAACCTTTTGGTACTAGTATCCATTTCTTACCTCTGAGAATTGCGGTCAATACTTTTATCGCCCTGCAGCGTTACAACTTTAGCAGAAATTCCTCACAGGACGATCAATCCTACAATAAAACCCTACCCGTTGACAAATGATCCGGCAGCAACCGGTGCCTGCGCCGATTCGGTGAGGAAATCGGTGGCAGCTTTGACGTCCGCCTTGCAGCCGATGTAGATCGGAGCCCTCTGGTCCAGCGACTCGGGCACGATGTCGAGGATCGGGATGTGGCCGTTGCTGGCGGCGCCGCCGGCGTGCTCGATGATGAACGCCATCGGGTTCAATTCGAACAGCACGCGCAGCTTGCCGTTGGGCGAGCCTTTCAGGGCCGGGTACATGAAAAGCCCCTTCCCTTTCATCAGCACCTGGTTGATGTCCGGGACGAAGCCGCCGGAGTAGCGCAGCTTGCACCCCTTGGCCTCCAGGTGGCGGATGAACTTCTCGTCGCCGTCGTTGTACTTGTTCCTGAGCCCGCCGGGCGCGTAGATGTTCCCCTCTTCCTGCATCCTGATGTTCTCGCGGGTCAGGGTGAACTCCATCAGGTTGTTCATGGTGAACTCGTGCACGCCGTCGCCCACGGTGTAGACCAGGGAGACCCTCGGTCCGTACAGGATGTACATGGCGGCGACCTGGTTACGGCCGGGCTGGAGCAGGTCGCATCCTTCGTAGATGGAGACGATGGTGCCGACGGCGAGGTTCACGTCGACAAGCGACGAGCCGTCGAGGGGATCGTAGGCGACGGAGTAGAGTCCGTCGGCGCTGGCCTGTGCCTGGTAGATCTCGTCCATCTCCTCGGAGGCGATGTTGCACACCACGCCGGAGTGGATGAGGCGCTTTCTCATGATGCGATCGGAGAGGACGTCGAGGGCAAGCTGCTCTTCGCCGTAAAGGTTAGAGGTACCTGCGACACCCAGGTCGCCGGTGCGCACCGCGTTGATGACGTACTTGCTGGCCTCGGCTATCTCACAGATGAGGTGCACGAGGTTATCACTGATGCTCTGACCACGCAGATGACGGCGCAGTTCTATCTGGAATTTCGACGTTCCCGGTGCAGCTGGCATAGGTCCCTCCAAGATTAAATTAAAATTATTTTACGACCCGGTAGAGTAAGTCAAAAAGGAGCACAAATCAAGGAAAAAAAGGGTGAAATCTCGAAACGAAAACAGGGAACTTGGTAAACAAAATTGACCACATAGTGAGAGCAATAGGTTATGAGTTGTCTCCTTTATGACGTGCCTATGCAGGGGGACATCAAAGTGGCATTTTGAGCATGAAAAAAGCGCCTGCACTGTAGAAAGTGCAGGCGCCGTAAGTACCGCAGTTGCTACTGTAGGGGCGAATAATCATTCGCCCCCCTCTTCCATTATGCGACCCAGTCGTCGTCCTCCTCGACCGGTGCGAAGCCGCGGCGCATGGTGTTCTCGGTGACCACCCTCGGGTCCATGAAGTGCAGCAGGTAGTCGTGCCCCCCCGCCTTGGTGCCGACGCCGGACATCTTGGAGCCGCCGAAGGGCTGGCGGCCGACGAGTGCGCCGGTGTTGTTGCGGTTCAGGTACAGGTTGCCGACGCGGAACTGGCGACGCGCCTGGGCCAGGTGCTCCGGGCTCCTGGAGAAGACGCCGCCGGTCAGGGCGAACTTGGTGGAGTTGGCCCACTCGATCGCCTGGTCGAAGTCCTTCGCGCGCATCACGGCGAGAACCGGTCCGAAGATCTCCTCCTGGGCGATCCTGTGCTCCGGCTTGATGCCGCCGATGATGGTCATCGGGACGTAGTAGCCGCCGTCGCTCGGCACCTTGCTCTCGTAGAGCACGTGCCCTTCCTTCTTGCCGATCTCGGCGTACTCCTTGATGGTCTTCATCGCCTTGTCGTCGGCGACGGCCCCCATGTAGTGGGCCGGATCCTCGGAGGGGCCGACCAGGGTCGCCTGCGCCATGGAGACCAGGCGCTCCACGAACTTGTCGTACACCGCGTCGAGGACGATGACACGGGAGCAGGCCGAGCACTTCTGCCCCTGGAAGCCGAAGGCGGAGTAGAGGACATGCGGTACCGCCTCGTCCAGGTCGGCGTCGTCGTCGATGATGATGGCGTTCTTGCCTCCCATCTCGCAGACGATCTTCTTCACGTTCTCCTGGCCCGGGTAGACCTTGGCGGCGCGGTCGATGATCCTGAGGCCGACCTCCATGGAGCCGGTGAAGGCGATAAGGGAGACGTCGGGGCTGTCCACCAGGAAGTCGCCCATGACGGAGCCGCGGCCCGGGGTGTAGTTGAACACCCCTTCCGGAAGCCCCGCTTCGCGGAACAGTTCCACGATGTGGTAGCCGATGACGGAGGTGATGCCGGAGGGCTTGAACACGACGCAGTTACCGGCCACGATGGCGGCGGAAGTCATGCCGAGGCTGATGGCGAGCGGGAAGTTCCACGGTGCGATGACCGCGGCCACGCCTTTGGGCTCGTAGAAGTAGTGGTTCAGCTCGCCCGGCGCGTTGCCCACGCGCTTCGGGGTCCCCAGGGTGATCATCTCGCGGGCGTAGTATTCGAGGAAGTCGATCGCCTCGCATACGTCGGCGTAAGCCTGGTCCCACTGCTTGCCGATTTCGAGCACCTGCCATGCGGAGAGCTCGAAGATGCGGCGGCGCGCCACCGCGGCGGCCTTGATGAGGTACTGGGCGCGGTCTTTGGGCTCGGTGTCGCGCCATGCGGGGAAGGCCTTCTTGGCGGCCGCGATGGCGTCGCCCACTTCCTTGGTCCCGGCCTGGCAGATGACCCCGATGGTCTCGGACGGCTTGTTCGGGTTCACCGACGGGATGGTGTCGGCGGTCTTCACTTCCTTGCCGTTGATGAAGAGCGGATAGGTCTTGCCCAGCTGCTTTCTTACTTCCGCGATCTCTTTCGGGAAGGCGGCGCGGTGGTCGGCGCGGGTGAAGTCGACCATCGCCTCGTTGTAGAACGGCTTCAATCCGCCGGGCCCCTTGGCTTCCGCCTTCTTGGCGGCGGCGCGTGCGGCGCGCTCACGCTGTGCGGTGATCTCCGGGTCCTCGAGAAGGCGCTCGATCTGTGCATCCTCGGCGAAGCTCTGACGCAGGAAGGATTCGTTGGCGGTGTTCTCGAGCAGACGGCGCACCAGGTAGCCCATGCCCGGAACCATGTCGCCGTACGGGCAGTAGAGGCGGATGCGGCCGGCGACCTTCAGGATCCCCCTTCTGACCGGCTCGGCCATGCCGTAGAGCACCTGGAACTCGTAACGCTCGTCGGGAACGTTCAGCTCCTTCGCCATCTCCATGACCGCCGAAATGGTCCTGATGTTGTGGGAAGCGCAGGCGAAGTGGCAGATGTCGGAGCTTTCCAGGATCATCTTGGCCTGGCGCTCGTAAGCGGCGTCGGACTCGGCCTTGATGGTCCAGACCGGGATCGCCCAGTCGTTCTGCTTGGCCTTGACGGTCTCCATGTCCCAGTAGGCGCCTTTCACGAGGCGGATGGAGATCTTCACGTTCTTCTGGCGGGCCCAGGCGAGAAGCTCCGGGAGGTCCTTGTCGGTGTCCACCAGGTAGGCCTGGAGCACGATACCGAACTGGTCGTAATTGGGGAACTCGAGCTTGAGCCGCTTGTACACCTCGATGATGATGTCCTTGTGGCGGTAGGACTCCATGTCGATGCAGAGGAAGCCATCCAGTTCCATGACTTTCTTCGCTATCTTCCTGACGCGCTCCAGGATGGCGACCACCGAGCCCTCGAAGTCCTGCGGGTTGGCAAGGCAGAAGAGCGCAGTCGGCTTGACCGCCACGTTGACCTTCGGCGCGTGCCCCCAGTCGAGGTTCGCGTCCCCCCCCTTGCCCGGCAGCGGTTTCCACTCCTTGTACTCCTTCTTGAGCGAATCGAGGAGTTCGAGGTAGGTGTTCATGTAGATGTCCGCTTCCTTCTCGGAAAGCGTCGCCTCGCCCAGCACGTCCACGACGAACGCGAAGCCGTCCTTTCTAAGGCGCTCCATGTTCTTGATGGCTTCCTTGGTGTTCTCGCCCACGATGAACTGGCGGGCCATTTCCTGGATGTTGGTAGTGAGGAACTTGTTCAGCATCGCCCCGCCGAAGGAGCCGAGCATCCCGGCAACCTTGGCGCCGGTGGAAAGGACCGGCGGCATGTCCTTCTCTTCGCCGAAGTATTCGCGGATGTGATCGGTGAGGAGCTTGCCGGTGGTGAGGGACGGGAATACGTCCACAAAGCGGAACATCTGGATCTTGAAGGTTTCGTTCTGCATGCTCCAGTCCATCACCTTGCCCATCCAGGCGCCCTTGTTGAAGAGGGACGGCTTTTCGCCGGAGATGGTGGAGAAGAACTCCTTGCCCCGTGCAATGACTCTGTTGTTCAGTTCGGTGTTGTTCATCCAAAGGCTCCTTTATTACAGGTTGTTCCAAGAGGAAATCATAAACGTGTAAAGCCAGAGCACAAGCTGTGCCATCAGTATACGATTTCGTTCCTGGTGGAGACGTGGAGGCGGCCGGCGGGAAGGAACAGCCGTGAGGGAAGGCGCTTCATCCGGCTAAACAGCCGAAAGTATTATAGCATTTCTGGGGAGAATGGTAATGAATGGGGGAGGGATTTTATAGATCGATACATGGCAAACTACATCTTAAAGCGGCAGCAAAGTCAGAATGGCCGGAGCGCACTATGCAGCACTGCATACCACCGTATTCCAGGTCCACTGTAGGGGCGAATAATCATTCGCCCCCCCGTACCGCACCGGCACCGCCCGTGACGCGGGCAACCGTGGGGGCATCGGCGCTGGGCGAATAATTATTCGCCCCTACAGGTCATGGCACCCATCAGCCTAGGCGATCCCGTGTTTTTTCAACTTCCTGGCGATGGTGGACTGGTTCACCCCCAGCGCCTCGGCCATGCGCACCTGGTTGCCGTGCTTGACGAGCGCCTGTTCGAGGACGGCCTTTTCCACCTTATCAAGCGTCTCCTGCAGGGTCACCTCGTCGTGCCAGACACCGCCGGCAGCCGCAGCCTGCCCCCCGCCTGCGGCGATCTCGGCAGGGAGATCCTTGATATCGATGAGATCCGTCTCCGTCATGACCACGAGCCTCTCGCAGATGTTCATCAACTGCCTGACGTTGCCGGGGTAATCGTAGGCCAGGAGCGCGTCCGAAGCGGCCCGGGTCAGACGCTTGCGGATCGAGTCGCGCGCCCCGAACAGATCGACGTAATGCCGCACCAGCGGCAGGATGCAGTCGCGCCGCTCCCTCAGGGCCGGCACGTGGATCGGAATCACGTTCAGACGGTAGTAGAGGTCGAGCCGGAAGGTGCCGTCCTTGACCATCTGGTCAAGATTACGGTGGGTTGCCGCCAGGATCCTGACGTCGAGCGTGCGGGCCTTGGTCCCGCCGAGCCGAACCACGCGGCCGTTTTCCAGGAAGCGAAGCAGCTTCACTTGGGCGGCCTGGGGGAGTTCGGCTATCTCGTCGAGGAAGAGGATGCCGCCGTCGGCAAGTTCGAGATAGCCCGGCTTGCCGCTTACCTGCGCGCCGGTGAAGGCGCCCTTCTCGTAGCCGAAAAGCTCGGATTCAATGAGGGATTCCGGGATGGCTCCGCAGTTGATCTCGATGAGCGGCTTGTCGGCGCGGCTGGAATTCTTGTGAATGAGCTCGGCGATGAGCCCCTTGCCGACGCCGGATTCACCGAGGATCAGCACGGTCGAGTTCACCGCGCTCACCTTGAGCGCCTGCTTCAGCGCGTTGACCATCAACGGACTGCGGGCGATGACGCTGCGGGAGGCGAGGTCAGCCTGCTGCATCTCCAGCATGTGGCTGCGGAACTGGTCTCTGAGCGCCTCCTGCTCCTCCAGTTCGCGCTGCAGGTTGTCGATTTCGGTGACGTCACGCTCACTGACCACGACCCGGATCACCTTGCCGTTCGCGTCCAGTACCGGCGTACCGGTTGAGATGAGCTTGCGCCCCTGCCGGTTCTGCAACTGGCTCACCACCTTGCCGGTGGTCAAAGCCTCGAGCGCCGCCGAGCGGTCGATGAACCCCTGGTCCAGGAGCTCGTGCATATTTTTGCCGATGACCTCGGCAGCCGTGATGTTGTTGATGCGCTCGGACGCGGGGTTGATGCGGATTACGACGGCGTCAGCGTCGCAGATCCAAAGCCCGTCCGAGGAGGAGTCGATAATGGCATCGAGCTCCCGCGTCAGGTCCTGGAACGCGCGCATCTGCCGCGCCATCTCTTCCAGATCAAGTGCTGTAATAGTTCCGTTTACCGCTTCAGTCATAAAAACCTCCGGCAACAGTAGCGCCGGCGACCATTATGCACAAACGCATTCGATATGCAACAGGGAATACGCAGGCGAGGTCAGCACCAGAAATTGACGCATTAATCGAGACATGATACTTTTAACCGTACTATAGAGAGAACCACAGAAGATACTATAAGAATGAGGTGAAGCAGGATGTCATCGATTAGCGCAAACGAGCTTAAGACCCGCGGTGTTGCTGCGATAGAGGCAGCATTGAGTCACGATTCGGAAGCCATCATTTCGGTTCGCGGTAAGACCCGTTATGTGGTCATGCCTATAGAGCATTTTCACTACCTGCGCGAATGTGAATTAGAGGCAGCGCTGGCCCAAAACAACGACGACATTGCCGCAGGTCGGTTCGTGGTATCAACTCCTGAAGAGCATTTGAAGAGAATAAAAGCAGGTGATGAAGCATGAAGTACCGCCTGGTCTTCACCAAGCAGTACGAGAAGCGAGCACGACGTTTTCTGAAACTTCACCCTGAGTTGGAACCGGCATACCTAAAGACTCTCAAACTACTGCAGGCAAACCCTTTCCACCCCTCCCTCAGGCTGCACCGCCTAACGGGCCGCCTGAGCGGTCTTCACTCGATATCAATCACGCTGTCCTACCGGATAACGCTTGAATTCTTGGTAACCGACGAAGATATTACCCCAGTCAACATCGGCGACCACGACACGGTCTACTAAACCAAATTCCAGCCTACGCTTTTACACTGCGGTAGGCGTGGATCGAGTAGAGAACCAAGCCAGCCCAGATGAACAGGAAACTGATCAAATGGGTGTGGGTGAAGGTCTCACCGAATAAGGTGATGGCGAGCAGGAAGTGCATGGTGGGGGTAATGTACTGCAAAAAGCCGATCGTGGCCAGGCGCAGCTTCTTACCGGCGGCGGCAAACAGCAGCAAGGGAATGGCGGTTACCACGCCGGACATCGGGATAAGCATGTCCAGCGCGACGCCGTGGGTGAGGAAGATACCGGTCCCCTTCTGGTTCAACTGCACCAGGTAAAAGAGCGCGAACGGCATGAGGAGCAAGGTTTCGACGGTGAGACCGACCAGCGGCTCGACGTGCAGCACCTTGCGGATCAGTCCGTAGAGCCCGAAGGAGAGCGCCAGGAGTAGTGAGATCCAGGGCACGCTGCCGTACTGAATGGCGAGATAGAGGACGCCGGTGAAGGCGAGCGCGAGACTGATCCACTGCGGGCGCTCCAGCCGCTCGCGCAGGAACAAAAATCCGAGCAGCACGTTGACCAGCGGGTTGATGAAATAGCCGAGGCTCGACTGCAGCACCTCGCCGACGCTGATGGCGTAGATGAAGACCAGCCAGTTGGTGGCGATGAGGATGGTGGTGACAAAGAGGACGGCGAGGGACTTCGGGCGTTTAAGAACCTCGATGGTCGCGGGCCATGCGCCTTTCCACGTTATGAGCAGCACTAAAAACGCGAGCGACCAGACGATCCGGTGCGAGACCATCTCCAAGGGGGGGACGACCTTGACGGATTTAAAGTAAACCGGGAAGAATCCCCAGCAGAGGTAAGCCGCCAGGCCGTAGATGACGCCCTGGCGGCTTTTTTGTGCAGCGGTGAGCTCGGTATTTTCGGAAAGGTTGCTCATGTGGCAGATGTCCTTGTACTAAGAGGCCGACTATCTCAGTAGTGGGTCCGACTACTCCTCCCCCCGGAGGGGGAGGTTGGGAGGGGGGAAACCTAAGCTAGGAAGATGCCACCTTTCCCCCTCCCTAGCCCTCCCCCTCCGGGGGAGGGAACTAGAACCTCCGGGGACCGGGGCTACACGACCGCGGTGGCTAGATGACCTTAAGGCCGCGCAGCAGGATGACGGTGATGGTGATCGGCGCGACGTACTTCACCAGAAACAGGAAGATGCTGATGATAGCGCCGTTTTTCAATTGCCCGTCGTTGGAGAGCGCCGCCCTCACCTTCTCATCGCCCCAGACCCACCCGACGAAGAGGCAGATGAACAGCCCCCCCACCGGCATCAGGAAGTTCGAGGTGACGAAGTCGTAGAGGTCGAACATGGTCATGCCGAAGAGCTTGAAGTTGGCCAAGAGGCTGTTGGAAAGCGCGGCGGTGGACCCGATCAGGGCCAGGAGTACCACGGTCAGGACGGTCGACTTGAAGCGGGATACGCCGAAGCGCTGGTGCAGGTAGGCTACCGGCACCTCGAGGATGGAAAGCATGGCGCCGGTGGCCGCGATGGCACCGAGGACAAAGAAGAGCACCACGAAGACGTTGCCGAACGGCATCTGCGAGAATACCGCGGGAATGGTGATGAACAGCAGCGACGGCCCCGCTTCCGGCTTGAAGCCGTAGGTGAACACGGCCGGGAAGATCGCGATCCCCGCCAGGATGGAAACGGTAAGGTCGGCGAGCATGACGCGCAGCGCGGTCATCGGGATGTTCTGGTCGTCACGGAAGTAGCTGCCGTAGGTGATCATGGTCCCCATGCCGACGGAGAGCTTGAAGAAGGCGAGCCCCATGGCGGTAAGGACGACGGCACCGGTCACCTTGGAGAAGTCCGGGCGGAAAAGGAACTCGAGGCCGGCAGCGGCGCCGGGAAGCATCAGGCTCCGAACACCGATCATGACCAGGATCAGGAACAGCACCGGCATGAGGCGCTTGGTGGTCTTCTCGATCCCCTTGGAGACGCCGGCGATGATGATGGCGCCGACGAAGACGAGCACCAGGCACTGCCAGAACACGGACTGCACCGGGTCGGTGATCAGCTTCTCGAAGCCCGCCGAGGTGACCTTGGGGTCGGCGGAGAGGATGCTGCCGGAAGCAGCCTTGAAGATGTAGGCGAAGACCCACCCGGCGACTTCGGTATAGAAGGCAAGGATCAGGAAGGCGGAAAGGACGCCGGCTGCGCCGATGAGGGCCCAGCTTTCGTTTTTGGGGTGCAGCACCTTGAAGGTCGTGAGCGCGTCGGACTTGGAGCGACGCCCCAGCATGAGCTCGGCCACCATGACCACGAGGCCCGCCATCAGGGTCGAGAGCAGGTAGACGATGATGAACGCGGCCCCGCCGTTAAGGCCGGTCAGGGCGGGGAACTTCCAGATGTTGCCCAAGCCCACCGCAGAACCGAGCGTCGCGGCGATGACTCCTAAACCCGTGGTGAAACTGTCCCGTGCCTTGGTTACTGTTGCGTTTTGCATGTTGGTGCCTATGTCCTTTGCGCTGCTTCTCTGTAATTAAGCGGCAAGATTGCCGCAACATCCCGGTCCAAAAAAACCTCACTCTCCCTCTGGGAGAGGGTCGGGGTGAGGGCGCTGCTATAGCGAAAATCGTCATGATGGCACCGCCCTCACCCGGCCTGCGGCCACCCTCTCCCACAGGGCGAGGGAGTGGACGGGCGAATGATTATTCGCCCCTACAGGTGCCGCGGCGATCAGGTTGAGGGTGAAGCGGCGCTGCCACTTGCCCTATTTCTTTAGGGCGGCAACCTGCCCGGAGGTGATGTGGCAAAGCTGCTCCGGGGTCAGCGCGAAGACGGCGTTGGGGGTACCGGCAGCGGCCCACAGTTCCTTGTAGCCGAGCAGGTCCTCGTCGATGAAGGTGGTGAGCGGCGCCGGATGACCGACCGGGGAAACCCCGCCGATGGCGTAGCCGGTCTGCTCGCGGACGAAGTCGGGTGTCGCCCGCTCGATCTTCTCGCCGACGAGGGTTGCCAGAACCTTCTCGTTCACCATGTTGGCGCCGCTTGCCACCACGAAGACGCCCTTGCCGCTCTCCTTGCCGCGGAACACCAGGGACTTGACGATCTGCCCCACTTCACACCCCACGGCGGTTGCCGCCTCGACGGCGGTGCGGGTGCTCTCGCCCAGTTCCTTGACGCGGCAATCGACACCGAAGCCATGCAGTGCATCCTGTACCCGTTTCGCGCTTGCGCTCAATGCTGAATCCATACCTGCCTTCCTCCTGCGAAAGCCATAGAATCAAAACCGCTGGCCACGGAGAAAATCTGAGAACTTCGGAGAAAACCTTTATAAGGTTTTGCCTTTCTCAGATTTCCTCAGATTTTCTCCGTGGCTAATGGTGTGTCGGTTTTAGCTGTAATCCTCGTGAAGAGGTACAGTCCCGCGAAGATGATCGATCCCCCCACGACCTGTCGCGGCGTCGGGTTCTCGCCCAGAAACACGGCAGCCCAGAGGATCGCCCCCAACGGCTCGCCGAGGATGCTTACCGACACCACGGACGCCTGCACATAGCGCAGCACCCAGTTGAAGACGGTGTGCCCGAGGATGGTGCAGACCAACGCAAGGGCCACGAAGATAAGCCAGTCCTGCCCCGGGTACGGGTAGAACGGCACGCCGCCGGCGACAGCCGCGGCGCTCAGGGTAATTGCGCTGGCGCCGTAGGTGACGAAGGTGTAGCCGGTAAGCGGCAGGCTGTGGCGCAGCCTCCTCCCGATCAGGAGATAGCCGGAGACCATCACCGCCGCGAAGAGCGCGAGCAGGTCGCCTATGAAGGCCCTCTCCCCTACCTGGAAATCGGTGGCGCCTATCACGACGCTTCCTGCGAAGGCGAGGAAGCAGCCGTAGAGCGCCTTGCGCGGCACCCGCTCCTTGAAGAAGACCCAGGAACCGAACACCACGAAGAGCGGCTGGGTGGTGACGAGCACCACGGAGCTGGCGATGGAGGTGTACTTGAGCGAGATGAACCAGGTGACGAAATGCAGCGCCAGAAAGACGCCGCTTGCGGCGGAGAGGCGGACCTGGCGCGCGGTCATGCCGCGCAACGCGGGCGCGCCCCCCCAAAGGGTGAAGGGCGCGAGAAAGCAGAAGGTGAAGATGAGCCGGTAGGCCGCGATCACCAGGGGGGGAGCCGTGCAGACCCTCACCAGGATGGAGGAGAATGAGACAGCAAAAACCCCTACCAGGATGGCCAGGTAGGGGTTGATCCAAGGTTTGGTTGTGGTGTCAGACACCCTACTCTCCCAGGTAAGCCTTTCTCACTTCGGGGTTCGAGGCGAGTTCCTTGGCGTCGCCCTGCAGCACCACCTCGCCGGTCTCGAGGACGTAGGCGCGGTGAGCGATGGAGAGCGCCATGTTGGCGTTCTGCTCGACCAGGAGGATGGTGGTACCGCCGGCGTTGATCTCCTGGATGATCTGGAATATCTGCTCGACCAGCATCGGGGCGAGGC
The DNA here is from genome assembly GCF_019063845.1 of Geomonas subterranea. NCBI lineage: Bacteria > Pseudomonadati > Thermodesulfobacteriota > Desulfuromonadia > Geobacterales > Geobacteraceae > Geomonas > Geomonas subterranea. The sequence goes on along the minus strand of NZ_CP077683.1, from coordinate 947,467 downwards.
CCATGGAGGGCTCATCCAGAAGGAGGAGTTTCGGACGGGACATGAGCGCCCTGCCCATCGCCAGCATCTGCTGCTCGCCGCCGGAAAGGGTCTTGGCGGCCTGCTTCTTGCGCTCGTTCAGGCGCGGGAAGCGCTGGAAGATCTTCTCCATGTCGGAGGCGACCTCGTTGTCGCTTCTCGTGTAGGCGCCCATCTCGAGGTTTTCGAGCACGCTCATCTTGGCGAAGACGCGGCGCCCTTCGGGGACCTGGGAAATGCCCAGCTTGACGATCTCGTGCGGCGGAAGCTTGGTGATCTCCTTGTCGAGGTAGGTGATCTTGCCGCCGACCGACGGGACGATGTTGGAGATGGTGTTCAGGATGGTGGTCTTGCCGGCACCGTTGGCGCCGATCAGCGCAACGATCTCACCCTGGTTGATCTGGAAGGAAACGTTTTGCAGCGCCTTGATGGCGCCGTAGTTCACGCTGACATTCTCTACCTTAAGCATCCGCTGCTCCTTTGCCGAGGTACGCCTCGATGACCTTCGGGTTCTTCCTGATCTCCTCGGGCGTACCCTCGGCGATCTTGACCCCGTAATCGAGGACGGCGATGCGGTGCGAAATACCCATGACGAACTTCATGTCGTGCTCGACCAGGAACACCGTGACGCCGGTGGCGCTGATGGCCTTCACCATCTCGGCCAGAACCTGCTTCTCCTGCGGGTTCATGCCTGCGGCGGGCTCGTCCAGGAGGATGATCTGCGGCTTGATGGCCAGGGCGCGGGCGATCTCCAGGCGGCGCTGCTCACCGTAGGGGAGGTTCCCCGCCAGTTCGTACGCCTTGTGGGTCAGGTCCACCTGCTTCAGGCAGGACATCGCCAGTTCCTTGAGTTCCTTCTCCTCGCGGCGGACCCAGGGGAGGAACTTCAGGGTGGCGCCGGTCAGGTCGAAGGTGCCCTGGGTGTGGGCGCCGATCAGGACGTTCTCGAGCACGGTCAACTGGGTGAAGAGCCTGATGTTCTGGAAGGTCCTGCCGATGCCGGATGCGGCGATCTTGAAGGCGGGCTTGCCGGAGATGCTCTCGCCCATGAAGGAGATCTGCCCTTCGGTCGGCGTGTAGATGCCGGTGATCAGGTTGAACATGGTGCTCTTGCCGGCACCGTTGGGCCCGATCAGGGCCATGATGTTCCCCTTCTCGACCTCCAGGTTTACCTTGTCCACGGCGACCAGGCCGCCGAAGCGGATGGTGACGTTATCGAGTTTAAGAATAGACATGCGTTACTCTCGTTTCGTGAGTTAGTTAAGTAATTTACTTTCCTGCCGGCTTCCTGCCGATGGCGCGCAGCAAAAGTTCGGTGACGTTCACGCCCCCCAGGAGCCCGTTGGGACGGAACACCATCAGGAAGACCAGGAGTGCACCGTAGACCAGCATGCGGTACTGCGACATGAAGCGCAGGAACTCCGGCGCCGAGGCAAGCACGGAGGAACCGATGACGGCACCCGGGACACTGCCCAGGCCGCCCAGAACTACCATGGCCAGGATGTCGACCGATTTCAGGAAGCCGAAGTCGGAGGGGTTGATGTAGCTCAGGAAGTGGGCGTAAAGACCGCCGCCGATGCCGGCCATGAAGGAGCCGAGGGCAAAGGCCTGGATCTTGTAGCGCGCCGTGTTGATCCCCATGGCGTCGGCCGCGATCTCGTCTTCGCGGATCGCCTTCAGCGCGCGCCCGAAACGGGAGTTCTGCACGAAGGTGACGAGGACGATGGCCAGGATGGCAACCACCCAGACGTAGATCGGCATCGGGATCGAAGTCTTGGCCTGCGGGACCGTGAGCCCGAGCGCCTTGTTGGTGGGCTCGAAGTTGAGGAAGAAGACCTTGACGATCTCGGCAAAACCAAGGGTGCAGATGGCCAGGTAGTCACCGGTGAGCCTCAGGATCGGGAAGCCGATGGCGGCAGCCACGATGGCGGTCACCACGCCGGTAACGGCAAGGTTGGCGACGAAGGGAAGACCGGTCTTGATGGTCACCATGGCGCTCGTGAAGGCGCCGATGCTCATGAACGCGGCGTGCCCCAGGGAGAGCTGGCCGGTGAGGCCGGTGATGACGTTAAGCCCCAGCGCCAGCACGATAGCGATGCCGACGTTGACGAGGATCTGCAACATGTAGGGGTCGACCGAGCCGACCAAGCTGTTCAGGAAGTCTGCCATCGAATCTATACCTTCTTTGTAATTTTTTGGCCGAGCAGGCCGGTCGGCTTGACGAGGAGCACCAGCACCAGGATGGTGAAGGCGATGGCGTCACGGTAGGATGAGTAGCCGATGGCGACGCCGAAGACCTCGGAGACGCCGAGGAGCAGGCCGCCCAACATCGCACCCGGGATGGAGCCGATCCCGCCCAAGACCGCGGCGGCGAAGGCCTTCAGGCCGGCCATGAGGCCCATGTTGAAGGATACCGCGTTAAAGAGGACGCCGACCAGCACCCCGCCGGCCGCCGCGAGCGCGGAGCCGAGGGCGAAGGTGAAGGAGATGACGCGGTTCACGTTGATGCCCATGAGGGCCGAGGTGCTGTAATCCTCGGAGGTGGCGCGCATCGCCTTCCCTATCTTGGTCTTCTGGACGATGAACTCGAGGGCCATCATGAGGACCGCGGAAACGCCGATGATGAGGATCTGCAGGGTAGAAATGTCGGCGCTCCCGACATGGATCTGCCGCACCGGGAAGGCACCGTCCGGGAAGCCCTTGGCGTCAGCACCGAATACCATCAGCGCCAGCGAGGAGAGGAAGATGGAAACGCCGATCGCGGAGATCAGTGCGGAAAGGCGGGACGACTTCCTCAGCGCGCGGTACGCGATCAGTTCGATGAGAACACCCATGATCATGCAGAAGATCATGGCACCGATGATGGCAACGAACACGTTGACCTTGAAGTAGGAGACTAGCAGCAGTCCGATGAAGGCCCCGACCATGAAGATTTCGCCGTGGGCGAAGTTGATCAGGGTGATGATCCCGTACACCATGGTGTAGCCGAGGGCGATGAGCGCGTAGACGCTCCCCAGGGCCACGCCGTTTACTAGCTGTTGTAAGAACATGTCGACTTCCTTCCGACTGGATTTGTCTGACCAAAAGCCCAGGCGCCGTTGCCGGCACGGGATTCAGGTTAAAATTCTCTCAAAATAAAACACGGGAATAGCTTATGACGTATACCATAAGCATTTGGAAATAAGCAAGCTATTGGTAAACCTGACACTGCACCGGACACGGAGCCGAGGCCGAAAATAAAACGGCAACAGAACCTCTAATGAGTGGCCTGACCCTCGACCGCGCGACACTTTACAACAGCTGGAGCTGTTTCGCAATCTTAAACTTTTGATTAACACAAAAAACGGCCCCGCTACACGCGGGGCCGTCACTGTTTACCGGTTATATTGTCATTTTAAAACAGCGGCTAAATTCGCCGCACCAACAGCGTTTACAGCCGGCATCCCTTGGTTGCCCTCCCCCCTTGCGGAAGGTTCATCATGGCGCTAAAAAGGTGCCGTGGCCGGAGGAGGAGGCGGCCACGGCACAATTGCATAACAAACTGTTTATTCCTCCAACTTCTTCAGACTTCCCTATACTTCCGTCTCGGCTTTCTTCTTCTCGAACCAGTCATAGAACGCCGGGATGATCAACAGGGTGAGGAGCGTCGACGTGATCAATCCTCCCACCACGACCGTAGCGAGAGGTTTTTGAATTTCCGAACCCGTTCCGCCGGCAAACAGCATGGGCATGAGGCTGAAGATGGCGATGGACGCGGTCATCAGCACCGGCCGCAACCGGTCCACAGCCCCCTGGCGCACCGCATCCCCGAGCGCAAGCCCCTCCTCGCGCAACTGCGCGATCCTCGATACCAGTACCAGCCCGTTCAGGACCGCCACGCCGAAGAGAACGATGAAGCCGACCGAGGCCGGGACGGACAGGTACTGCCCGGACAGGAACAGCGAGAAGATCCCGCCGATCAGCGCGAAGGGAAGGTTCGAAAGCACCAGAAAAGCCAGCCTGATGGAACGGAAGGTGACATAGAGCAGCAGCAGTATCAGCGCCACCGCCACCGGACCGATGATCATCAACCTGCTCATGGCGCGCTGCTGGTTCTCGAACTGCCCGCCCCAGGTGAGGTAGTAGCCGGAGGGGAGCTTGACCTGGTCCTTGATCTTCTGTTTCGCCTCGGCGACGAAGCTGCCGATGTCCCTGCCGCTCACGTTCATTTCGATGCCGATCCTTCTCACCCCGTCCTGGCGGCTTATCTGCACCGGTCCCTCCACCATCTTCACCTCGGCGAGCTGCTCCAGCGGGATGTTCATGCCGGACTTGGTGGAGATGAGGAGGTTCTGGATCGCCTCCAGCGAGTTCCTCTTTTCCTCCGGCAACCGGACCGTAATGTCGAAGCTGCGGCTCGGCTCGTAGAAGGAAGAAGCCGCCTTGCCCGCAACGGCAATCTCGATTACCTGCTGCACGTCGCTGATGTTCAAACCGTAGCGGGCGATCCTGGCCCGGTCGATGGTCACCGTGAGATAGGGCTGCCCGGACACCTTCTCGGTGTTGAGGTCAGTCCCCCCTCTCACTGTGGAGAGCACCTTGGCGATCTGGGCCGATTTGTCGCGCAGCACGTCCAGGTCGTCACCGAAGAGCTTCACGATAAGCTGCGCCCGGGTCCCCGCGACCAGCTCGTCGATGCGGCACTGGATCGGCTGGCTGAAGCCGAAGCTGATGCCGGGGATGGTCTCCAGCGACTCCCTCATCTCGTTGGTCAGCTCCTCCTTGGTGATGTTGCGCTTCCACTGGTCCTTGGGCTTGAACACGCCGACATACCCGGTCTTGTCGGGGCCGCGGGTGTCGAGGGCGACCCCGGTCTGCCCGATCCGCCCCACCACGACGTCCAGCTCTTCGAACTTCTTCAGTTTCGCCGTCGCCTGCTGGTTCACCTCGAGGGCCTTCGCCAGCGAGACCCCGGGGAGCATGGCGATATCCATGTCGAAGGACCCCTCGTCCATGATGGGCATGAACTCGGTCCCGAGCCTCGAGACCAGGAACAGCGAGCAGACCAGGAGCCCCGCGGCGATCCCGAGCACCACCTTCCTGCGGTTCAGCGCGTACTCCAAAAGCGGCAGGTACTGCTCTTTTGCCCAGGCCATGATCCGGCTATCCTTTTCGGGCTGCGGCTTGAGAATGATGCTGCAGAGGACCGGGATGATGAAGATGGAAAGAAGCAGGGACGCCAGAAGCGCAATCGCGACGGTGATGGCCAGGGGGCCGAACATCTTCCCCTCGATCCCCTCCAGGGTCAGGATAGGGATGAAGGTGAGCGCGATGATCAACTCGCCGAAGATGCTGGGCTTGCGCACCTCCATCACGGCCTTCAGCACGGTCTTCAGTTTCGGTTCCCGCTCCCCCGCCTCGCTCAGGTGGCGCTGCACGTTCTCCACCTGGATGATGGTGGTGTCGATGATCATGCCGATGGAGATGGCCAGGCCGCCCAGGGACATGAGGTTCGCCGTTATGCCGGTCAGCTTCATGACGATAAAGGTGGCCAGAAGCGACAGCGGTAGCGCCAGGAGCACGACGATGCTGCCGCGGATGCTGTTGAGGAGCAGGTAGAGGACCAGGAGGACCAGGATCGCCCCCTCGACGAGCGCCTTGTTAACCGTGCCGACGCTCCCCTTGACGATGTCGCTGCGGTCGTAGTACGGCACGAGCTTCACGCCGTCGGGGAGCATGGTGCTCTCGTTGATCTCCTTAACCTTGGCCGCTACCCGGGCGACCACGTCGCGGCTGTTCTCGCCGCGGAGCATCATCACGATGCCCCCCACCGCCTCGCCCGAGGCATCCTTGATGGCGGCGCCCATGCGTACCGCCTCACCGACACGAACCTGGGCCACGTCGCGCAGGTAGACCGGCGTTCCCCCCTGCGACTTGAGGACGATGTTCTCGATGTCGCCGGTGCTCTGGATGAGACCGACGCCGCGCACGATGTACTGGTCGCTGCCGCGCTCGAGCACGTTGCCGCCGACGTTGCTGTTGTTGCTGCCGACGGCGTCATAGACGTCCGCCACCGTGACGCCGTACTTGAGCAGCTTGTCCGGGGATACCACCACCTGGTACTGCTTGAAATATCCACCGAAGGAGTTGATCTCGTTGACGCCTGGGACGCTCTTCAACTGCGGGGTGACGACCCATTCCTGGACGGTGCGCAGGTTGGTCAGGTAGGCACGCTTCGCCTCCGGTTCCTGCGGCGCCTTTCCTTCCAGCGTGTACTGGTAGATCTCCCCCATGGCGGTGCCGATGGGGCCCATGGCCACCTCGACTCCCTTGGGGACCTTTTCCCGCGCCTCGGCCAGCCGCTCGAAGACGAGTTGCCGCGCGAAATAGATGTCGACGTTGTCCTTGAAGACCACGGTGACGATGGACAGACCGAATTTGGTCACGGAGCGCAGCTGCTCGATATCGGGAAGGCCGCGCATCGCCATCTCGATGGGATAGGTGACGTTCCTCTCGATCTCGACCGCCGAGAGCCCGTCCGCGTGGCTCACCACCTCGACCTGGATGTTGGTGACATCAGGAAAAGCGTCGATGGGGAGTTTTTGATAGGAATAGAAGCCGAAGACGACGATCACCAGCGCCAGGAAGATGACCATCCCCTTCTGCCTCAGCATGTATGCCACTGTTTTTTCAAGCATGGGTGCCGGTCTCCTTAGTGGTCGTGCCCCGAGATTTCGCCCTTTTGCAGCTCCGACTTAAGAACGAAGCCCCCCTTCACGGCCAGCCGCTCGCCTTCCTTGAGACCGGAGAGGACTTCGACCATGCCGCCGGAGGCACGCCCCAGTTCCACCTTGCGCGGCTCGAAGGCAGCATCGCCTTCCGCGACGAAGATGAGCTTTTTCCCCTCCAGCTCCACGACGGCTTCTTCGGGGATGGCCAGAACCTGGGACGCGCCGGCTGCCGTTGCGAGTTCCACGGTCGCGAACATCTCCGGCTTCAGCTTGCGCCCCGGATTGGCAACCTCGACCCTCGCCTTGATGGTGCGGGTCGCCTGGTCGACGACGTCCGCCAGGTAGGTAACGCGGCCGCGGAACTTCGTCTCGGGAAAGGCGCTGACGGCGACGGTCGCGGTCTGTCCGCGGCGCACCTTGGCCAGATCCTTCTCGTGGATGTCGACGAGCACCCAGACCGAGGAGAGGTCCGCGATGGTGTAGAGGCTCTTGGCAGGGTCGGAGAGTTCGCCGACTATGGCATGTTTCTCGGTAATGACGCCGCCGATAGGCGCGCGTACCGGCAAGAGGGGCTTCCTGTCCCCCTTCAAATCCCCGGCGGAGACGCCGTACAGGGAAAGACGTTCCTGGTCGGTGTGCAGTTCGGTCTGCGCCGTCTTGTAGTCGGTCTCCGCCTGGAGGATCTCCTTTCTGGCCGCAATCTTCTTGTCCACCAGCACCTTCACCCGCTCCATGTTGGACTGGGCCAGGGCGAGCCTGGTCTTCGACTGGTGGTACCGGCTCATGGCCTCGCCCAGCTCGACGCTGTCCAGGGTCGCCAGCACCTGCCCTCCCCCCACGCTGTCACCAAGCGATGCCCTTACCGCCACTATCTTTCCGGAGATGCGCGGAGAGACGTGCGCGATCCTGTCGGCATTGGCCTCGACCTTGCCGGTCGCGCTGATGACGCCGGGCATCTGCGACTTCTTGACCGGGGCCACCGCCACGCCGTTTTGTTTTTGCACCTCCACGGCCATCTTGACGAGCTTCTCGCCATGCTCGTCGTGCCCCTCTTCTTCCCTTCCCCCGATGTGGCCACCCTTTTCCTCCGCGTGACCACCCTTTTCCTCCGCGTGACCCGCCTCGGCGTGCTCGCCATGCTCGGCGTGCCCGCCACTTCCCGGAGTGTTGATAAGCCGGTAGGCGACGCCGCCCCCGAGCGCGATGGTGAGGACCAGCCCGATGATGATTCCCTTCCTGTTCACTGCACACCTCCGTAAATGTCAGCGGCTACTGCCGATTCGAGTCTGTTGAGGGATATCTGCCTGGCGTGCAGGGCGGCGAGGTAGCTGTCGCTCACCTCGAAGTATTTCTTCTGCTCCTCGATCACCGCCAGGATGCCGACCTCGCCGAGCCGGTAGGCTTCCTGGGTCAGCTTCAGGTTTTCATCGAGCTGGCGCAGTATGTCGGAACGAAACAGAGAGAGCACTTTTTCGGCATTGGCGAGGCTCGCGTGGGCGCTATCCACCTCGCGTTCCACGCTCGCGGCCGCACCCTGCAGCCTGATTTCGGCGCTGGAACGTTTGGCCCGCGCCTCCTGCTGCCCGGCCTGGTTCCGGTCGAAGACCGGGATCGGCATCGAGATTTTCACCCCGATGGTGTAAGCGGTTTCCCGCCCCTCGGCCCCACCGATCTCCATGGACGAGGTGTCGCGGCTCACTGCGATCCCTGCGGTAAGGTTGGGGATCCCTTCCGCCTCGGCGAGTCCCACCTCCGCGTCACTTCTCTGCATCGCCGCATGCAGCGCCTTGAGGTCGGGACGGTTCTGCATGGCGACCTGCTTCAGGTCTCCCGCCCCGTTGACCCGAACGTCGTTGCCGTTCAAGGTGTCGCCCAAAACCGGGGACGCTGCCGGCGGGAGGGCCACGAGCGCGAACAGTTTCGCCCTGCTGTCCAGTAGAGCACGCTGCAACTCGACCAGGTTCCCCTCGCTGCGGACCAGTTCGACCCGGACCAGGTACATCTCCAGTTCGGGGATGTCTCCCGCCGCCAAACGATCCACCGCCACCTGGAGCAGTTGCTTGTTGAGCTCGATGGAATGGCGGGCCAGGCCGACCCGCTCCTGGGCGAGCAGCACATCGCAGTAAGCCGCCTGCACCTGCTCCTTGACAGCGCGCTCGCGGTCCGCCACCTGCCACCGGTATGCAGCAAGGTCACGCTCCGCTACGGCGTGGCGCTTGAGGCGCTTGTCCCCCAGCAGGAACTCCTGCGAGATGCCAAGGGAGAGGTTGCTGTCGTCGCTGCTGCCGGTAAGCGCGCCGGTGGCCCCTTCCAGTTCCAGCGTGGGGTTGGGGAGCACCCCGGCACGCACAGCCGCGGCGTCCAGGACACCGGCTTCTTTGCGTAAAGAGACGAGCTCCGGGTTGTTGTTGAGCGCCGCCGCCACTGCCTGCTGCAGCGAAAGTGGCTGAGGTTCTGCAAATACGGGGACGGCTGTCAAAAGATACAAGGCGACTGCCACGGCTAGGCGCGCGCCCCTCAAGGCGTTTGTTGCCAAGAAAAACCTCCTGAATGCATGTGGGAAACGTGAAGAAAACAGGGACAGACCACGGCACGACTACGCCGGGAGAACGGGCTCCGGCAAAGGACGTACTACGGCCGTGACAGGGGTGTTAGGCGCGTAACTGCGGGGGAACGAACTTGGAGAGAAAAACTTCGGGTATGAAGGTGAAGCGGTCGAAACTCTGGAGTGCGGCGAAAACAGGGTAGTACTCGAGGGAGAAATGACCAACGCTCAGCGAGACGTGGCAGGCACAGTCACAGCAGAAGTCGCAGTCGTCATGGCCGGTCTCCCCTTGCGTGGGGCAGTCCGGGGTGTCGCAGTCACGGTCGGCATGGGAGTCGGACTGCACGCAGTCAGCGACCGTCCCGCATTGCGCAAAGGCGTGCGCGTTGTCACAAGCTCCACTGAGAAAAGTGCAGAAGGTCACTGCGAGCAGCAGGAAAGAGAGAAATTTGACAGGGAATAACTTACGCATGCACTGGCGAAGATAACGAATGAGTAGAGAAAGTGTCAAGACAAAAGGGGCGGTTATTCGCCCCTCGTCTCAGTGTCCAGATGCGGTTCATGCAGTTTGACCGGTTTGCCGCGCTTCATCCTCAGGTTGAGCATCTCCACCATCACGGAGAAAGCCATGGCGAAGTAGATGTACCCCTTGGGAATGTGCATCCCGAAACCCTCTCCGATGAGGGAAACGCCGATCAGCAGCAGAAAACTCAGGGCCAGCATCTTGATGGTGGGATGCCGTTCCACGAAAGCGCTGATCTTGCCGGAGAAGAGCATCATGAATCCGACGGCGATGACCACGGCAGCGACCATGATGAAGAGCTGGCTGGCCATGCCGATCGCGGTGATGATGGAGTCGAGCGAGAAGACGATATCCAGGAGCAGGATCTGCACGATCACCGCCCCGAAGGTGGCGCCGACCTTTGATGCGTGCACCACCTCCTCCCCTTCCAGCTTTTCGTGGATCTCCATGGTGCTCTTCCAGAGCAGGAAGAGACCGCCCGAGATGAGGATGAGGTCACGGCCGGAGATTTCGTTGCCGAAAAGGGTGAACAACGGCGTGGTGAGCCCCATGAGCCAGGCAAGCGAGAAGAGAAGCGCGACGCGGATGAACATCGCGAGGCCCAGGCCGGTCAATCTCGCCCTCTCCTGCTGGGCCGCGGGGAGCTTGCTCGCCTGGATGGAGATGAAGATGATGTTGTCGATGCCGAGCACGATCTCAAGCGCGCTCAGTGTAACCAGCGCCATCCAGACCTGCGGGTCGGTAAGCCAGTCCATTGGGTCTCCTCTATATCTACTTTGTGCGTGGGTTCACAGCCACTGTAGGGGCGAATAATCATTCGCCCCCCTTAGCCGCCCCATGATCTCTCTGGGCATCGCCACCGATCGGGGCACCGGTGGCTGGGCGAATAATTATTCGCCCCTACAGCAACGACAACGATGGCACCAGTTACCTGCGTACCGCCATCTGCTCCAGCCGTGCGATGCGCTCTTCCATCGGGGGATGGGTGGAGAAGAGCTCCATCAGCCCCCCGCCGGTCAGCGGGTTCACGATGAACATGTGCGCCGTGGCGGGCCGCGCCTCCTGCATCGGCAGCGAATGCGAAGCCATGTGCAGCTTCCTGAGCGCCGAGGCGAGCGCCAAAGGCCGGCCACAGATGTCGGCGCCGGTGGCATCCGCCAGGTACTCACGTGAACGCGACACCGCCATCTGGATCAGCATGGCCGCAATGGGTGCGATGATGGCCATGGCCAGCGAGCCGACCAGGCCGCCGATGCCGCCCCCCTCCTCGTCTTCACCGCGGCCTGCGCCGAACATGGCGCCCCACTGGAGAATGTTGGCGATCATGGAGATGGCCCCGGCGAAGGTGGCCGCGATGGTCCCGATGAGAATGTCGCGGTTTTGAACGTGGGCCAGTTCATGCGCCATCACCCCTTCCAGCTCCTCCATTGAGAGGATGCGCAGTATCCCTTCCGTAGCGGCAACCGCGGCGTGCTCAGGGTTGCGTCCGGTGGCGAAGGCGTTGGGGCTGTCGGAGGGGATGATGTAGACCTTGGGCATGGGCAGGCCGGCGCGGGCAGACAGGTTGCGCACCATGTTGTAGAACGTGGGGTGGTCCTGCGGGCCGATTTCCTGGGCTCCGTACATGCTCAGCACGATCTTGTCGGAGAACCAGTAGGAGAAGAAGTTCATGCCGAGAGCGAGCACGAAGGCCATCATCATGCCGGACCTGCCGCCGAGAGCCTGCCCCATGCTCACCATGAGCACGGTGAGAAGAGCTAACAGTAATGTCGTTTTCAGTCTTTGCATAGCATTTACCTCTACGAGTGTTATGTCCCGAAGGACTCGATGCAGCCGAGGGTAAATAAAAAGACCTTTACCCTTGGCATTAGTCACCAGGATAAAGGTCTTGTTGACAGGATTAACTGTCCCGGCTCCGGGTCTTGCGACCGTATTGACGAAGTCCGGGTCGGCCTTTTCTCCGGCCGATAACTACTCCCCTTTAACGATTTGAAATATAATTTTTCCCATGCCAGTTGTCAAGGGTAATCGGAAACGGCAAAACCATTAGCCACGGAGACAATCTGAGGAAATCTGAGAGAAGCACACCCAAAAAGCTTATAGGTTTGGTGTTCTCAGATGTCCTCAGAAGTTCTCCGTGGCCAATGGTTTTAGGTTTGGTTCTAAAAAAAAACGGCCCCTGCCGGAGCAGGAGCCGTTTTGTGCTGCGGGGTCAGGCATTAGTCCATCTTGACGGGTACTTTTGCCTTGAGGACGAACTTGCCGTCCTTGACTGCGAGGAGGCTCAGCGGGCTCTTGATCGGCTCGCGGTTGGCCTGCATGCTGATGGTGCCGGAAACGCCTTCGAACTTCTTGGTCTGTGCCAGGGCGGTTTTGAAGACTTTCGGGTCAACGCTGTTGGCGCGCTTCATGGAGTCGGCCAGCAGCATCACAGCGTCGTAGCCCTGGGCGTCGAAGAGGCCCGGGAGTTCGCCGTTGTGCTTGGCTTTGAACGCCTCGATGAACTTGGCGGTAGCCGGAGCAGCCTGCTCGGTGGAGAAGCCCAGAGCGGACATGGAGCCCTCGACTGCCGGGCCGCCCAGCTCGATGAATTTCGGCGAGAACAGGCCGTCGCCGCCGAACATCGGAGCCTTCAGACCCTGCTTGCGGGCCTCTTTCATGATGAGAGCGCCTTCGGTGTAGTAACCGGAGAACAGGATGACGTCCGGCTTCTTGCTCTTGATGTTGGTGATCTGAGCGGAGAAGTCCTTGTCGCCGTCTTTCACTTTCTCGTCAGCAACGATCTTGATGGACGGAACCTTGGCGGCTGCGTCGCGGAAGGTCTGGGACAGACCGACGGAGTAGTCGTTGTTGTCGGAGGTCACGATGGCAACTTTCTTGAAGCCGAGGTCTTTCGCGAAGTACTCGATGCAGGCGGGAATCGCGATGGAGTCGAGCAGGGTGTCGCGGAAGATGAAGTCGCCCACTTCGACAACGCCCGGGCCGGTAGCGCCCGCGGAGAGGAGCACGACGCCGGCTTTCTGTGCGATCGGAGCGGCAACCTTGGTGATGCCGGTGGTCGGGTCGCCAACGATGGCGGTGACGTTGTCGCGGGAGATGAACTTCTGGGTTACGGAAGCACCTTCCTGCTTGTCGCCACGGTTGTCAGCTTCGACGATCTCGATTTTCTTGCCCTGGATGCCGCCGGCAGCGTTGATCTCGTCAGCAGCCATCTTCATGCCTTCCAGGGTCGGCTTGCCGAACATGGCAACGTCGCCGGTGAGGGCGCCGAGGAAGCCGATCTTGATGGTGTTGCCAGCCGGAGCGGCGGCCGGAGCAGCGCCCTCTTTGGCCTCTTCTTTCTTCTTGCAGCCGAATGCACCGACTGCGAGCATCGCTACGAGCAGCAATGCGCTCATCTTCTTAAAGCTCATGCAGATACCTCCTTGGGTTGATTGATCACATTGTTAGGTTCAGCTTCAGTACGTCAACAGATTCTAATTGTCACTATTTGATTGTCAAGACAGTGGCACTGAAATATCCCCTCTCCGGCTGAGTTCGCCGGAGAGGGAAATGGTATCTGTCTTAGAAGTTGTACTTGGCAATGAGCTTGGCATCCCAGAGGTTGTCAGCATCTTCGCCGGCGCTGATGCCTTTGAAGTGATCACCCAGGAAGAGATAGCCGGCGCGGGCGCCGAGGGTCACGTTGGCGGTGAGTTTGTAGTAAGCTTCAGCGTTGATCTCGGTGCCGAGGTACTTGCTGTCGCCGTTGGCGCTACGTGCCTGGAGATCCTTGGCAACGGCGGCGAAGCCAGCGTTAGCGCTTGCGGATACCTTGTCGTTGAAGGTGTAGTCGTAGCCGAGGGTACCCATGATGACGCCTTCTTCGTTGTTGTTCACATCGTAGATGATGGCGTTGTCGATGGTGGTTGCGAACTTGTCACGGCCCAGCATGATCATTTCGGAATCATAGAACTGGCCACCCTCGGTTGCGCCGTTATCGGAAGAAGGCACATAGAAGGCATTCTTCCCGCCGGAAACGTAGAGGAACTCGGAACGGGCGGTACCGCCAGCCAGCGGCATCTTCGCGCCGACGTTGAAAGCGTAACCTTTGGCGTCACGACCGGTTGTGATGTCGCCAAACTGCTTCACAGCAAAGCCGTTCAGGGCAACCGGGCCGACGTTGCCGGCAGCGTTCAAGCCAAGGGTATGAACTTTGGCGTCCGGGTAAACGGTGTAGAAGCCCGGGGTGTGCTGGTCACGGATGAAGTAGTAAGCCGCGCCGACTGCGAGATCCTTCGAGATGTTGTACTTGCCGTCAAGGGAGTACATGTCGAAGGTGTTTTTGCCGAGCACGTCTTCCCCGGGTTTGCCGGCGTCAGCGGAGTCATGGAAACGGAAGTAACCGGCTGCGATGCTGGCGTTGGAGTAGTCATGGGAAAGAAGAACACCGGCCATGTCGGCATCGAACAGGATCCCTTTAAAGGAATCATTGTTCGGCATCATACCGATCTTGGTGTTGATCTGCGGGTAGTTCAGGTCGAGGTAAATGCTCTTGGTCTCCATGTTGACGGAGTCGGCACCGAGGGCACCACCGGAACCACGCGCAGCGGAGTTGTCATGAGAGTTGGGAGCGTAAGAGCTGTTGCCCCAGAAGTTGTAGTCGAACTCGAACTTGGTGACGAGTTTGACATGGTCGTCAGCTTTTGCTGTGTAACCCAACCGGAAACGCTGTACGAAGTAGTTGGCGGTCGGAGCGTCCTTTTCGATGAGGTTGGTGCCAGCGAAGTTGCCGACGTCGAAGAACGTGGTGAATGCGCCGCTGAACTGATTCTCGAGAGCGAGAGCGGAGCCTGCGGATGCTGCGGTAAGTGCGGTTGCGATGGCTACTACTAACAGCTTCTTGTTGCTTTTTTTCATTTACTGCCTCCTCGTGTGTAGTAATTGCATTACAGCGTTCTTAAAACTGCCCTGCCTGGTAAAACTGAGAAGAACCGTATCACCCCTTTCCCTTTATTGAATAAAAAACCTGGATACAGAACTGGCCCCGGCTGACGCAGGGGCCAGCGATAAACTACAATATCTGGCTCAAAAACAACTTGGCGCGCTCGTGCGTGGGCGCGGTGAAGAAGTGCTCTGGAGTGCCCTCCTCCACGATGCGACCCGCGTCCATGAATATGACGCGGTCCGCCACCTCGCGCGCGAAACCCATCTCGTGCGTGACCACGGCCATGGTCATGCCGTCCCTGGCGAGATCCTTCATGACGTCGAGCACCTCCCCGATCATCTCGGGGTCGAGCGCGGAGGTCGGCTCGTCGAACAGCATGAGTTTCGGGTCCATGGCGAGCGAACGGGCGATGGCCACGCGCTGCTGCTGACCGCCGGAGAGTTTGCCCGGGTACGACTTCGCCTTGGCGGCGAGGCCCACGCGCTCCAGAAGCGTCATGGCCTTCTCTTCGGCCTCCTGCTTCGTGCGCTTGCGCACCACGATCTGGGCGAGCGTCAGGTTTTCCAGGACGGTCTTGTGCGGAAAGAGGTTGAAGGACTGGAACACCATGCCCACTTCCTCGCGCACCTTGGTGATGTCGGTCTTCGGGTCGTAAAGATCCATCCCGTCAACGACGATGGTGCCCCGGTCGATCTCCTCGAGCCTGTTGATGGAACGGAGCAGGGTCGACTTCCCGGAACCGGAAGGACCGATGATGACCACCTTCTCGCCGTCATAAACATCTACTGAGACACGGTCCAGGGCCCGGAAGGAACCGTAGACCTTGATGATCTCTTTTGCCTCTACCATTTTCCTGCGGCTATTTATTGACACTGACACGCTCCTCCATTACGCCGATGATCTTCGAGAAGAACAAGGTGATGATCAGGTAGATCAGCGCGATGACCGTGTAGGTCTCAAAATAGGTGAAGGACTCGGAGGCGTACTCGCGGCCGCGACGCAAAAGGTCTGCGACGGCGATGATGGAAACCAGCGAGGAATCCTTCAAAAGGGCGATGAATTCGTTGCCCACCGGCGGGAGGATCACCTTCACCGCCTGGGGGAGGATGACGTGGATCATGGTCTGACGGCCGTTCATCCCGAGGGAGAGGGCCGCTTCACGCTGTCCCTTGGCGATGGACTCGATTCCGGCGCGTACCACCTCGCCCATGTAGGCGCCATAGCAGACGGCCATGGCGATGATGGCGGAAAGGATGGCCGGGACCTTTACGATGGTGCCGAGCGCGTAGTAGATGTAGAAGATCTGCACCAGCAGCGGGATGCCACGGATGACCTCCACGTACAGGGAGGCGACGCCGTTGAAGAAGCGGTTCTTGGAGATACGGCCAAGGCCGGTGATGAGGCCGATGACGATGGCCAGGAGTATCGCCCCGAGGGTCACCTGGAAGGTAACCGCGATGCCGTCGGGCACGAACTTGAGAATGTTGAGGTACGGGTCCGGCTTGCTCCAGACCAGGTAGGCGATGGTGCCGATGGCGCCAAAGAACGCTATGCGCCAGGCGGTGAACAGGCCGCGGTCGCTTTTACGGGGAATGGCGGCGCCGTCCCCTACATCGATGATCTGCTTCTTTGCTTCAGTGCTCATGCTTTTTTGTTACCGTCCCGGGCCGGTTGGTGCCGGCTTTTGTTGATGCGCTGCTGCTGCGGTTTCTGTTTAAAGAAAGCTCCTGCAGAATCGGTTACTACTGTCGGGTAGTCTTTCCGTTCTGCAGGAGCTTTGAGGGGTGTTACTTAAGCTGCCACTTTTTCTTCAGCTGAAGGTCGATCTTCTTTTTCTGGACTGCTGCGATCCCCTTGTTCAGCTGGGCCACCAGGTCCTTGTTGCCCTTTTTGACCACGATGCCGTAGGCCTCTTTGGTGAAGGACTTGCCCACGATCTTGAACTTGGAGCTGTACTCCTTCTTCTGCAGAGCGTAGGTGATGGCGGTCGGCTCGTCGCAGACCACACCGGCGATGCGGCCGGCAGCCATGTCCTCGAAAGCGAGGCCGACTTCGTCGTAGGTCTTAAGCTCGACGCCGGCAACCTTCTTGACCTCCATCGCGCCGGTGGTGCCGATCTGCGCGCCAACCTTCTTGCCTTTCAGGTCCGCGATCTTGGTCCCCTTCTCGGCCTTCGGCACTACCAGGATCTGGCCGATCTGGACATACGGGGTGGTGAAATCGTACTTGGCCTGGCGCTCCGGGGTGATGGTGACCGAGGAGATGATGGCGTCATACTGGCCAGCTTCCACACCGGCAAAGATGCCGTCCCAGGCGGTGTTCTTGAAGGTGACCTGCAGGCCTGCCTCTTTGGCGACAGCGGTCATGAAGTCGATGTCGAAACCGACGATCTTCTTGTTGGCGTCAACGAATTCCATCGGCGGCCAGGTTGCATCGGACGCGACGGTGATCGCCTTCGGAGCGGCGAAAGCCGCGGATACAAAACAGAGTCCCATAGCCAAAACTGCAGTCAGAGTACGAAGTGCTTTCATGCTTCCTCCATAAATTGTCTTTAATATTAAACGGAATACACCATTTAGCTTTTCGCCGCATACTTTTAAAGCTATTCCAGTCTCTTGTCAACCACTTATTAATTTGGCGTTGCGCTCGTTTTAAGCTCATGTTAACTTGTCATACCACAATTTAGTGAATTCAAGGTTTTATGAGGTCAAAAATACTTTGGGATCTATGAAAAAAATTCGAGCGGGTATACTTCTTTTGATAACGACGTTCTTCTGGGGCGTAACATTCACTGTGGTGAAGGACGCAATCAGCAAAGTTGACGTATTCGTTTTTCTATCTCAAAGATTTTTAATCGCCGCTGCAATCATGCTGCCTGTCGCTTTAACGCGCACTAATAGAATAAATATTAGATTACTCACACACGGATTCATTCTTGGAATTCTCTTATTTGCTTCCTACGCCTTCCAGACCGTGGCCTTGAAGTACACCAGCGCATCGAACACGGGCTTTCTGACCGGCCTCAGTGTCCTCCTCGTGCCGATCTTCGGTGCGGCCATCTTCCGGCATTCCGTCGGCCCGGGCATCAGGTGGGGGGTCGGTCTGGCAACTCCCGGCTTGTTCCTGCTCTGCACCGACGGCAGCCTGAGCTTCAACGTAGGCGATATCCTGGGAGCCGTCTGCGGGGCGTGCGTCGCGCTGCACCTCCTCTATACCAGCCACTTCGCCCGCCATGCCGACAGCGACGTTTACCTCTTGACGACCCTCCAACTCTCGGTTGTCGGGATCTTGAGCCTGGCAACGGCGGGCCTTCGCGGGCAGGAGGTCTTTGTCTGGCACCCGGGACTGCTCTGGACCCTGGTGGTCTGCGTGCTTATCGCGACCATTTTCGCCTTTTTGGTGCAGACCACCATGCAGAAATGGATCAGCCCCGCCCATACTGCGCTCATATTCTGCACCGAACCGGTCTTTGCCGCGGCCTACGCCTACTACGCTGCCGGCGAGAGGCTCGGGATCCTCGGTTTCCTGGGCGCTGCCTTGATCCTCGCCGGGATGATCGTTTCCGAACTGCTCCCCGATAGCGACGTGAGCGAGACGAGCGTGAGCGTTGCCGCCGAAGGGTGACCGGTAAGTTATCGGTTGACACAGGTTTCTCCTTATAATAATTTTTTTGCCCTAGCCATACCGGCACACGCACAAGGGGCGCACATGCCGCGCCAAAAGGGGACGTAATGATAAACACAGGAGATCACAGCGAGCTCAAGCACCATTTCGCCAGCGACAACTACGCAGGGATCTGCGCCGAGGCATGGCAGGCGATGGCTGAGGCCAACAGCGGGCTGGCCAGCTCCTACGGTGATGACCGCTGGACAGCCCAGGCATGCGAGAAGATCCGGGAGGTTTTCGAGACGGACTGCGAAGTCTTCTTCGTCTTCAACGGTACCGCCGCCAACTCGCTGGCGCTGGCATCTCTGTGCCAGTCCTACCACTCCATCGTATGCCACGAGATGGCGCACATCGAGACGGACGAGTGCGGCGCTTCGGAGTTCTTCTCCAACGGCACCAAGGTGCTGCTCGTTCCCGGCGATAACGGCAAGATCAACCTCGACGCCGTCGAGCACACCATCACCAAACGCAGCGATATCCACTATCCCAAGGCGCGGGCGCTCAGCATCACGCAGGCGACTGAACTGGGGACTCTTTATTCGGTAGAGGAACTGCAGGCGATAGGGGAGTTGGCGAAAAGATTCGACCTGAGGGTACATATGGACGGCGCGCGTTTCGCGAACGCGGTGGCAGCCTTGAGCGTCACGCCCAAGGAGATCAGCTGGCAGGCGGGTGTCGATGTTCTCACCTTCGGTGGGACCAAGAACGGCTTCGCCGTGGGCGAGGCCGTGGTCTTCTTCAACAAGCAGTTGGCCTACGAGTTCGACTACCGCTGCAAGCAGGCCGGACAGCTGGCCTCCAAAATGCGCTTCCTCACCGCCCCCTGGATCGGGATGCTGGAAAGCGGCGCATGGCTGAGAAATGCCGCGCACGCCAACAGCTGTGCACGTCTTTTGGCCAACGAGATCAAAAAGATACCGCAGGTCCGCATCATGTTCGAGAGCCAGGCCAACTCCGTTTTCCTGGAGATGGCACCGGACGCGCTGGAACGTCTCAGAGCCCGGGGCTGGCACTTCTACACCTTCATCGGGTCCGGCGGCGCCCGCTTCATGTGCTCCTGGGACACCAAGGTCGAGGAGGTCGCCAACCTCGTGGCTGACATCAAGGCAGTCGTTTAGAAGGGACTGGCTCCGTCAGGTGCCTGTCCCTCTAGTGGAACGCCCCTTTCAACTCAGCCATCGGCCTGAAGCTATTGACATCCCCCCACGAAAGAAGGGGCGCTGACTGCTATCAGCGCCCCTTCGTCGGTTTCGATAACGTGCTGCAGGCACATTAGCTTTCAGCAGCCCCATTTTCAACCGCAGCAACTTCATCCTGCAATCCAGCACCCCACCTGGGTCGTCTTGGTACGAGTAGAGGTCAAGTCCTCCCCGGAGTCCTGCAAGGTTTCCTTAAAATTGCACGAGTTTCCGCGAGACGTGCACAACTCTCGTCGCGAGTTGCCCAAGTCTTCTTGCGAGTTGCCCAAGTCTCCTTGCGAGTTGGTCAAGTCTTCTTGCGAGTTGGTCAAGTCTCATCGGGACTTGATCAACTGTCGTCATGATCTGTGCATTCTCGATGTGATTTGCGCATTCCGACCAGATCCCCAACTCAGGCCCGAATTGTGAACCTACCACTGCTCCAATTGCTGCGCCTTCGTGAAGTAGCGCCGGTAGCCCTGCGTGACGATCAGGTACGCCGTAATCGCAACGGCACCGGTGATGGCGCACATGATGGCAACCTGGTAACGAACCGCCACCATCGGTTCGGTGCCGGAAAGGATCTGGCCGGTCATCATCCCCGGCAGGGAGACGATCCCCATGGCGGCCATGGTGTTGGCAGTCGGCATGATGGCTGCGCGGAAGGCGTTGCGGAGCGCCGGTTTCGCCGCCTGGCGCGCACTAGCCCCGAGACAGAGAGCGGTCTCAATCTCCTCGCGCCGCTCCCGCATCTCCGCCCCCAGGCGTTCGGCGGCGAGACTCGCACCGTTCATGGAGTTGCCGATGATCATCCCGGCCAGCGGAATCAGGTAGCGCGGGTCGTACCACGGTGAGTAATGCACCACCAGCGAGCAGAAGACGAAGGTGACGCCCCCGCAGCCGATCAATAAAGCGCCGCCAACCACCTGGTAGAAACGCGGCATCTTGCGCTTGATGCGCGCACCGATCACCTGCAGCGAAAAACCTCCCATGACCAGGAGGATAGCCAGTACCGGCAACGGGTGCTGCACGGCGAAGATGAAATGGAGCAGGTAGCCCACCGCCAGCAGTTGGAACACCATGCGCAGCGAAGCCCAGAGCATCTGCCCTTCCTGGCCGATCCGCTTCAGCTTCGCGAGCCCGATCGCGAGCAGCACCAAACTGTAGGCAACAACCAGATCGAGGATGCCCAGATTCACCAAGCCCTGATTATCCATCTACCCCTCCTGGTCCGCAGGCTCCGACAGGAACCTCTTAAGCTCAATGCTCGCCGGGTGCGCCAGCAATTCGGCAGCCCTCCCCTGTTCCAGTATCCTTCCCGCCTCGAGGTAGAAACAGTAGTCAGCCACCTTTTCCGTCAGGCGCAGATCGTGAGTCACCATGATCATGGTGAGGTTTTTGCCGTGGCAGATCTCGCGCAGGGTGGCGGCGAGCGCGTCCGAAGTCCTGCGGTCCAGCGCACTGGTCGGCTCGTCCAAAAGGAGCACCCGGGGCTTGGTGATGAGAGCCCGGGCCACTCCCACCCGCTGCTGCTGTCCGAGCGACAGGGAACGCGCGTCGCGTTCCAGCAGTTCCCGGTCCAGCCGCGCCAGCGCCAACACCTCCGCGACTTCGGGGCTTTGTGCAGCAGGCGGAGTCTCGTGCCGGTAACGAAATGGGATCTGCAGGTTGTCGAGCACCGTCCCTTCGAACATGAACGGCTTCTGCGGCACCAGCGCCACCAGGCGGCGCAACTCGAGCGGGTCCATGGTGGAGATGTCTGTTCCCCCGACCGATATCCGCCCTTGGCTCGGCTCCGTGAGCCGGTTGATCAGGCGGATCAACGTGCTCTTCCCCCCGCCCGATGGGCCGATGATGGCCGTTATTTCTGCGACCTTCGCAGAAAAGGAAACAGCGTCGAGCAACGTGACGATGCCTCCATCAGCACTGCGCCCCGAGAACGAAACGTCGTCGAGGGTGACCATGTCCCTACCGGTTCTATTCAAGGTACCTTCTCTCTCCATATCGCTTACCCGATCGAAGCGAGCTCAAGCCTTCCGCCCCAACGCAGCATCAGCTCTCCACGCAGCCGTTCATGTCCCGGCTGGTCCAGTTCGGGATCCTTTTCGACCAGGGCAAAGGCCTCTTTGCGCGCCTGCTCCAGGACGCCGCCGTCGCGCAGGATGTCTGCTACGCGCAACTCGGGAAGCCCCGCTTGCCTGGTCCCCAGGAAGTCGCCCGGCCCGCGGATCTGCAGGTCCGCCTCGGCAATGACGAAGCCGTCCGAGCTCTTCACCATCACTTCCAGCCGCTTCTGGCCATCCTCGGAAAGCCTGTCACCCGCGAGCAGGATGCAGCGCGAGCGCTGGCTGCCGCGCCCTACCCTGCCGCGCAACTGGTGCAACTGCGAGAGCCCGAAGCGCTCCGCGTGCTCGATCACCATCACCGTGGCGTTAGGGACGTCGATGCCGACCTCGATGACCGTGGTGGACACCAGGATATCGGTCTCACCCGCCTTGAATCCCTTCATCACCGCTTCTTTCTCCGCGGCGCTCATCCTGCCGTGCAGCACGGCGACACGCAGGTCCGGGAAGACGTCCTGGGCGAGGTGCTCGGCCATCTGCACGGCGGCCTTCAGGTCTATCTTCTCGGACTCCTCGACGAGGGGGTAGATCACGTAGGCCTGCCTCCCCTTCCCGACCTCCTCGCGCACCAGGGAGTAGACCTCGCGGCGGCGCGACTCGCGCACCATGCGCGTCTCGATGGGCGTCCGTCCCGGCGGCAACTCGTCGATTACGGAGAGGGAGAGGTCGCCGAAAACGGTCATGGAAAGGGTGCGCGGGATCGGAGTCGCGGTCATGACCAGGATGTCCGGATTCGCTCCCTTCTTCTTCAAGAGGGCGCGCTGCACCACGCCGAAGCGGTGCTGCTCGTCGATGATACCCAGCCCCAGCCGGTGGAACTCGACCTTGTCCTGGATCATGGCGTGAGTACCCACCACGATGCGGGTCGCTCCGGACGCTATTTTCTCCAGGGTGTCGCCCTTCCCCTTGATGCTGGCGGTCAAAAGCGCGACCGGGATGCCGAGCTTTTCGCAGTAGCCATGGATGTTGAGGTAATGCTGCTCGGCCAAAAGCTCCGTCGGCGCCATGATGGCGACCTGGTAGTCGTTCTCCACGCAGATGAGGGCGGCCATGAGGGCGACAAGCGTCTTGCCGCAGCCGACATCCCCCTGCACCAGGCGGTGCATCGGGTGCGGCGCGATCATGTCCTCCTTGATCTCGGAGAGCACGCGCTTCTGCGCGCCGGTCAGGCTGAAAGGGAGCAGCTTGAGAAGTTCCTTGGTGTAGCGGTGGCTCACCTGGAAGCTGATGCCGTCCTCGAGCGCGATGCCGCGCTTCTTCATGGCGAGCCCAAGCTGCAGGAAGAACAGCTCGTCGAAGGCGAGCGAGCGGTGCGCCGCGGAGCGCCCGCTGTTAAGATCGGCAAGGGAAGTGGAAGGATCGGGCTGGTGCGCTTCCCTGAGCGCCACCGGGAGGCTCAGGAGGCGGTGCCGGCGTAAAAGATCCTCCGGGAGCGCCTCCTTCACGTAGCGGCTGTAACGGGGCACGGCGTCGCGCATGATGCGGCGCATGATCTTCTGGCTCACCCCTTCGGTAAGCGGATAAACGGGAATGATCCGGCCGAAGTTCTCCGGGTCGCGCGCCATGACCTGCTCGACATCCTCCCCCTCACCGGCCCACTCCACCTCGGGGTGGTGCATCTCGCGCTGGAAGCCGAACTGGGAAACGTCGCCGATGAAGATACCGCGCCTGCCCGGGGTGAACTGCTTCTTCAAGAAGTTGGGATGGAAGTTGAACCACTTGAGCGGCAGACTGCCGGTCTCGTCACGGACGATAGCCTCGAAGTAGCGTCTCCCCCCCTTGGTGACCTGCGCCTCGGCGGAGACCACGGTGGCGAAGAAGGCCTCGGAATTGCCGGGGCGCAGTTCCACGATCCGCTTCAACTGGCGCCGGTCCTCGTAGCGGTTGGGGAGGATGTAGAGGGCATCCTCGACCGTGGCGATCCCCTTTTTCGCCAGAAGATCGGCGAGCTTGGGCCCCACCCCCTTGATGGCGGTCATCGGGGTCTTCAGTTCTTCGGGGACGGAAACGGTGGCGGCTGTTGCAGACTTGACGGATTTGACGGGTTTAGCAGGGACGTGCCTGGTGACGCGGAGAGTGCCTTCGACGATCTCCACGCTGACCTGATCGCCGGGAGCGAGCTTCAGGGCATCCCTGAGCTGTTCCGGAAGTCTGAGCGACCCGTCTGGCGCGAGCGTTATGATCGGCATGGGAGAAAAAGGGAGAAAAAGAAAGGCGCCCGGAGCAGGCTCCGGGCGCCGGTCGTGGTTAGGCGAAGATCTTGTTGAGGTCAGCGACGATGTCGTCCACGTTGATGCCGTGGGCGGCGCACCCCTGCTCCAGGGACTCGTTCTGAGCACCCATGCAGCCGATGCAGCCGAGGTTGTATTTAGCGAGCACCTTGACGACGTCCGGGTGCATCCTCATCACTGCGGCAAAAGTCATGTCCTTGGTTACCTGAGCCATGTAAATCCTCCTGGTCACGCGCTGGCGCGCATGTTGGTTGTGGTGCGAAACGGGTTAGTGCTGCTGCTACTCGTAGCGGATCTCGATGATCTCGTATTCCTTCATCCCGGAGGGAACGCTGACGCGGACGGTGTCATCCAGCTTGTGCCCGATCAGCGCCTTGCCCACCGGCGAGGTGCAGGAGATCTTGCCCAGCTTGATGTCGGCCTCGTCCTCACCGACGATCTTGTAGGTGATCTCTTCCTCGGTCGCGGTGTCGTACACGGTAACCGTGGCGCCGAAAACCACCTTGTCCGGCTTCAGGTTGGACAGGTCGACCACGTAGGCCCGCGCCAGTTTGTCCTGCAGCTCCAGTATGCGCCCTTCGATGAAACCCTGACGGTTCTTGGCCGCATCGTACTCCGCATTTTCAGAGAGATCGCCGTGTGCCCTGGCCTCTGCGATATCCTGGATTACCTTGGGGCGCTCTTCCTTAATCAGGCGTTTGAGGTCCTCCTGAAGGGCCTCGTAACTCTCCTTGGTCAATGGAACTGTCTGAGACATCGTATTTTGCTCCTTGATGAACTTATAGGGGGCCTGGAGGCCCCCCGCTGTGCTGCATGTGCTGGATTTGGAAAGGGAGCGCCTAGTGCGGCGCTCCCCGGTCGGTTACTTCAGATATTCCTGGATGGACTTCACTTCCAGCTTGGACTGCGCCGTGGCGATGATGCCATCGACCGCGGCCCGTGCCCCCGATGCCGTCGTGTAGTAGGCGACGTTGTTGATCAGGGTGTTCCTGCGGATCGAGTAGGAGTCCGCCACGGCCTGGGCACCGTGTGTGGTGTTGATCACCATGCAGATCTCGTTGTTCTTGATCGCATCCACGATGTGGGGGCGCCCTTCGAGAACCTTGTTGATCACCTGGACGGGGACTCCCTTTTCCTGCAGGTAGCTCGCCGTACCGCGCGTGGCGACCAATTCGAAGCCCTGATCATACAGTCTTTTTGCCACGCTGACAATATGTTTTTTGTCCAAATCTTTCACAGATATGAAGACTTTACCGGTTGTCGGCAGCTTCACGTTGGCACCCATCTGGGCCTTCGCGTAGGCCTTGGCGAAGGTATCGCCGATGCCCATGACCTCTCCGGTCGACTTCATCTCCGGTCCGAGGATGGTGTCGACACCGGGGAACTTGGCGAAGGGGAAGACGGATTCCTTAACCGAGATGTGCTCGGGAATGATCTCCTCGGTGACCCCCAGCTCGGTCAGGGTCTTGCCGGCCATGACGCGCGCCGCGATCTTCGCCAGCGGCCTGCCGGTCGCCTTGGATACGAAGGGCGAGGTACGCGAGGCGCGCGGGTTCACCTCGATGATGTAGATGTCGTTGTCCTTGACGGCGTACTGAACGTTCATCAGCCCCTTAACGTTCAGCTCCAGCGCCATCACCTTGGTCTGGCGCCTGATCTCCTCCACGATCTCCTGGGAGATGGAGTACGGCGGCAGGGAGCAGGCCGAGTCGCCGGAGTGGATGCCCGCCTCCTCGATGTGCTCCATGATGCCGCCGATGACGGCGATGCTGCCGTCGCACAGCGCGTCCACGTCGATCTCGATGGCCTCGTCCAGGAACTTGTCGATCAGGATCGGGTGCTCCGGGGAAGCCTGCACCGCGGTGTGCATGTAACGGCGCAGGTTGTCCACGTCGTACACGATCTCCATGGCGCGGCCGCCCAGAACGTACGAGGGGCGGACCACCACGGGGTAGCCGATGCGGTCGGCGACGGCCTCGGCCTCCTCGAAGGAGCGGGCGGTGCCGTTCTCGGGCTGGCGCAGGTTCAGCTTCTGCAGCATCTCCTGGAAACGCTCGCGGTCCTCGGCGCGGTCGATGGCGTCCGGCGAGGTGCCGATGATGGGAACGCCCGCCTTCTCCAGGGCGACGGCGAGTTTGAGCGGGGTCTGGCCGCCGAACTGCACGATGACGCCGGTCGGCTTCTCGACGTCCACGATGTTGAGCACGTCCTCGAGGGTGAGCGGCTCGAAGTAGAGACGATCCGAGGTGTCGTAGTCGGTGGAGACGGTCTCCGGGTTGCAGTTGACCATGATGGTCTCGTAGCCGTCATCGGAGAGGGCGAAGACGCCGTGCACGCAGCAGTAGTCGAACTCTATACCCTGGCCGATGCGGTTGGGTCCGCCGCCCAGGATGATGATCTTCTTGCGGTCGGTCGGCTCCGCCTCGCACTCCTCCTCGTAGGTCGAGTAGAGGTACGGGGTGTGGGCCACGAACTCGGCGGCGCAGGTGTCGACCCGCTTGAACACCGGCTTCACGCCGACGGAAAGACGCAGCGCGCGCACCTCACCTTCGGTGATCTTCCAGAGCTGTGCCAGGTACTTGTCCGAGAAGCCGTAGCGCTTGGCCTCCCAGAGGGTATCGCGCAACACCTCGCCGCCCGCCTTGAGGTCGGCCTCTTTAAGGCACTCCTCCATCTCGATGATCTGGCGGATGTTGTGCAGGAACCAGGGATCGATGGCGGTGAGGGCGTAGATCTCGTCCACGGTCATGCCGCAGCGGAAGGCGTCGCCCACGTACCAGAGGCGGTCGCAGTTGGGGGTCCTGAGCTTGTCCAGCAGGAGGTTGCGTTCCTTCTCGGTGAGGGCCCGGCGGGTGTCGCCGCCCACGCCGAAGAAGCGGGACTCGAAGCCGCAGGAACCGATCTCCAGGGAGCGGAGCGCCTTCTGGAAGCTCTCCTTGAAGGTGCGGCCGATGGACATGACCTCGCCCACCGACTTCATCTGGGTGGTGAGGGTCGCGTCCGCCGCCGGGAACTTCTCGAAGGTGAAGCGCGGGATCTTGGTCACCACGTAGTCGATGGTCGGCTCGAAGCAGGCCGGGGTCTCCTTGGTGATGTCGTTGGTGATCTCGTCCAGGGTGTAGCCGACGGCGAGCTTAGCGGCGATCTTAGCGATCGGGAAGCCGGTCGCCTTGGAGGCGAGCGCCGAGGAGCGGGATACGCGCGGGTTCATCTCGATGACGATGAGGCGGCCGTTTTTCGGGTTGATGCCGAACTGGATGTTGGACCCGCCAGTGTCGACGCCGATCTCGCGGATGATCTTGAGCGAGGCGTCGCGCAGGATCTGGTATTCCTTGTCGGTGAGCGTCTGCGCCGGAGCCACCGTGATGGAGTCGCCGGTGTGCACGCCCATGGCGTCGAAGTTCTCGATGGAGCAGATGATCACGACGTTGTCGGCCGTGTCGCGCATGACCTCGAGCTCGTACTCCTTCCAGCCGATCAGGGACTCCTCGACCAGGATCTCGTCGGTCGGGGAGGCCTCGATGCCCGCCATGGACATGCGCTCGTACTCTTCCATGTTGTAGGCGATGCCGCCGCCGGTGCCGCCCAGGGTGAAGGAGGGGCGGATGATGGCAGGGAAGCCGACGTGCTTGATCACCTCCATCGACTCCTGGTAGTTGTGCGCCAGACCCGACCTCGGGATGTCGAGGTCGATCCTCACCATCGCCTCCTTGAACAGGGTGCGGTCCTCGGCCTTCTTGATGGCCGGGAGCTTCGCGCCGATGAGTTCCACCCCGAACTTCTCCAGGGTGCCGTTCTCGGCCACCGCGACCGCGGTGTTGAGCGCGGTCTGGCCGCCCAGGGTCGGGAGCACCGCGTCCGGGCGCTCCTTCTCGATGATCCTGGCTAGGACCTCCGGGGTCACCGGCTCGATGTAGGTGGCGTCGGCGAAGTCCGGGTCGGTCATGATCGTCGCCGGGTTGGAGTTCAGGAGGACTACCTGGTACCCCTCCTCCTTGAGAGCCTTGCAGGCCTGGGTGCCGGAGTAGTCGAACTCGCACGCTTGGCCAATGACGATCGGGCCCGCGCCGATGATGAGTATCTTCTTGATGTCTGTGCGTTTAGGCATTGTAAATCACTCCATTACTCTCTTTATTAAACACGTTCCGTCGGAAGCGAATCTTTAAAGGCGGGCGAATGATTATTCGCCCCTACGGGTGCCGAGGTCGTTCATGTGAATCATCTTTGCTTTACAATTCAGGTTTTGTAGGGGCGAATGATTATTCCCCCAAACAGGTGCCGAGGTCGTTCACGTGAATCATCTTGGTCTGCAGGTCAGGTTTTGTAGGGGCGAATAATCATTCGCCCAAAGGTTCTTCCTGTACCCAGCCGTTTTCCAGCTCCAACTCTTCCAGCGCCTCGACCGCCTCGGCGTACTCCGCGCTGGTGATCCTTCTTTCAATCCCCGGAGTCTGCGCCGCGGCGTGGGCCGGGAAATATTGACTCATCAAAGCGATGTGCGTTTCCGTCCCGAGGTTCTCCGCGATCCAGGCCAGGGTCTCCGGGCTCCCCGCCTGCCCTTCCGGCAGGACCAGGTGCCGCACGATCAGGCCGCGCACCGCGATGCCGTTATCATCGCATTCCAGGTGCCCCACCTGCCTCAGCATCTCGGGAAGGGCGAGACGGTTCACCTCGGTGTAACCCTTGGCTCCGGATAGCTTTAGCGCCACTTCGTTGCAGCAGTACTTCATGTCCGGCAGGTAGATGTCCACCACGCCGTCCAGCAGGGCCAGGGTCTCCAGGCTCTCGTAACCGCTCGTGTTCCACACGATGGGGATGCGGAACCCCTTGCGGATGGCGAGGTAAAGCGCGGCCAGGATCTGCGGCGTGAAGTGGGTCGGCGTGACGAAATTTATGTTGTGCACGCCCTTCTTCTGCAGCCCCACCATCTTATCGGCCAACTGCCCCACAGTAAGATCGGTGCCGTTTCTGAGCTGGCTGATCGGGAAGTTCTGGCAGAACTTGCAGTTCAGGGTGCATCCCGACAGGAAGATGGTGCCGGAGCCCTTCGTGCCGGAGATGGGCGGCTCCTCGCCGCGGTGCACGTTGGCGGAGGCGATACGCACCTCTTTGCCGCTTTCGCACAGCCCCGTCTCCCCTTTCAAGCGGTTCACACCGCAGGTATGGGGGCAGAGGTCGCAGGCGGCGAGGCGGGCGTAAGCCATCTTGATGCGCCGCGCCAGCTCGCCGTTTTCAAAAAGTCCCTGGTACGTCGTGCGTTTCAATCAACACCTTCGACCAACTCTTCAGTCTCCCCTCCCCTCGCGGGAGGGGTTAGGGGGTGGGGGTAGATGCCACAGCCTGCTCAGCTTGCGGCTTCACCCACCCCCCCCTCCTGGCAAGGGAGGAGGAGGAAGATCCGCCTATTATTTATGCTTCTCCATCATCTCCACGAACCTGTCAAACAGGTAGTGCGAGTCATGCGGCCCGGGGGACGCCTCGGGGTGGTGCTGCACCGAGAAGATGGGGAGCGTCTTGTGCGCCATACCCTCGACAGTCTGGTCGTTCAGGTTCTCGTGGGCGAGACCGGCCACGTTGGAGAGCGACAGGATATCGACCGAGAAGCCGTGGTTCTGGGCGGTGATCTCGACCTTCCTGGTGGACATGTCCATGACCGGGAGGTTGGAGCCGTGGTTGCCGAACTTCAGCTTGATGGTGCGGCCGCCCAGGGCGAGTCCCAGGAGCTGGTGACCGAGGCAGATGCCGAAGATCGGCTTTTTGCCCACGAACTTCTTGATGTTTTCGATCACTTCCTTCATCGGCTCCGGGTCGCCCGGGCCGTTGGAGAGGAAGATGCCGTCCGGGTTCATGGCCAGTGCGGACTCGGCCGGGAAAGTGGCCGGGACCACGGTCACGTCGCAGCCGGCGGAGACCAGGCAACGCAGGATGTTCAGCTTGATGCCGAAGTCGTAGGCGACGACCTTGTACTTCAGGTCCCGCTTGTCGACTTCCGGGTAGCCGGTCTGCAGGTCCCACAGCCCCTGGGTCCAGTGGTAGGGGGCGGAGCAGGTGACGCCGGTGGCGAGGTCAAGGCCGCTCATGGACGGGATGGCGCGGGCCTTTTTCACCAGGCTCTCCGGATCGAAGTCGATGGTGGAGATGATGCCGTTCTGGGCCCCCTTGTCGCGCAGGTGCCTAGTCAGGGCGCGGGTGTCGATCCCCTGGATCCCCACGACGCCGTTCTCCTTCAGGTAGGCGTCCAGGCTCATGGTGGCGCGGTAGTTGGAGTAGCAGTCGAGATACTCGCGCACGATGAAGCCGGAGAGGTAGAGCTGGTTGCTCTCGATATCCTCCGGGTTAATCCCGGTGTTCCCGATCTGGGTATAGGTCATGGTGACCATCTGCCCCTTGTAGGAGGGGTCGGTGAGCACTTCCTGGTAGCCCGACATGGCGGTGTTGAACACCACCTCGCCGCTGGTTTCGCCCGTTGCGCCGAAGGCCTTCCCTTTAAAAATCCGGCCGTCCGCCAGAGCCAGCACTGCTTTCATGTATCTTCTCCCGAATCCGTTATATTTCTGCCGCGCGGTGAGCGCGATATTGCGACCTATGCGACGTCGTCCATCCGCAACTGTAGGGGCGAATAATCATTCGCCCCCCCTATTCTTGCATCTCTGACGGACTAGCGATGGGCGCTGATGACGCACCAGTGGCTGGGCGAATGATTATTCGCCCCTACAGCGTCTAGCGCGCCACTACCCTATGCCTGGTACACCACCTGTCCCTTGACCACCGTGTACACCGCCTTCCCTTTCATCTTCCACCCCAGGAACGGCGAGTTCTTCGACTTCGACTCCAGCTTGGCCGCTTCGACCTGCCACTCCTTGGCCGGGTCGATGACGGTGACGTCGCCGACCGCGCCGACCCTCAAGGTGCCGCGATCGAGTCCTAGTATTTTCGCTGGGTTGCAGGACATCACCGAAACCAGCCCTTTAAGATCCAGCACCCCGTCCTCGACCAGCTTCAGCGAGAGCGGCAGGGAAGTTTCCAGGCCGACGATGCCGTTCAGCGCCGCGTTGAACTCGACGTCTTTCTCGTCCGGGTGGTGCGGAGCATGGTCGGTGGCGATGGCGTCGATGGTGCCGTCGGCGAGGGCTGCCTTCATGGCCGCCACGTCGGACTCGCCTCTCAAGGGAGGGTTCATCTTGGCGTTGGTGTTGTAGCCGCGCACCGCGTCGTCGGTCAGGGTGAAGTAGTGCGGTGCGGTCTCGCAGGTCACTTTCACGCCGCGGGCTTTCGCGTTGCGGATGATGCGCGCGGAACCGGCGGTGGAGATGTGGGCGATATGCACAGGGGCCGCAGCGAACTCGGCGAGGTAGACCTCGCGGGCTACCGCGATATCTTCGGCAGCCCAGGGGATCCCCTTGAGCCCGAGCTCGGTGGAGACGAACCCTTCGTTCATCACCCCCTCGCCCACCAGGGCGAGATCCTCGGAGTGCGAGATCACGGTGATGCCGATCCCCTTGGCGTACTCGAGGGCGCGGCGCATCAGTTCGGAGTTGCACACGGGCTTGCCGTCGTCGGAGACCGCAACGCAGCCGGCCTCTTTGAGGTCGCCCATCTCGGCCAGGCTGTCCCCCTTGCTCCCCTTGGTGATGGAGCCGATCGGGAACACGTTGACCAGTGCCTCGCTCTGGGCCTTGTTGACGACGTAGCAGGCAACCGCCTTGTTGTCGATCACCGGCGAAGTATTGGGCATGCAGGCGACCGAGGTGAAGCCGCCTGCCGCAGCGGCGCGGCTGCCGGTGGCGATGTCCTCTTTGTACTCGAGGCCCGGATCGCGCAGGTGCACGTGCATGTCGATCAGGCCCGGGGTGACCAGGAGCCCGGAGGCGTCGATGGTCTGGGTACCCTCCGGTGCCACGATCCCCTGCCCCAGCTCAAGAACCACTCCGTCGGCAATCAGCACATCCATGGTTTCGTCGATCCCCTGCGAAGGATCGATCACGCGCCCACCTTTTATCAGAAGATTCATGCAAACCTCCAAAAACAAGTTCTATGTTCCAGGTTCTACGTCTACGTTAAAAGCCAAGGCCTAGAGCGCAGGGTAGCACGGAGAACAGCCTCTCGATATTTCGTAAAAGGTTCGTCGTCCATGTCCCACGTAGAACGTAGAACATAGAACTTAAAACGGCCTCTACTCCACCGGCTCTCCGCCGCAGACGTGATACAGCATGGCCATCCTGACCGCCACGCCGTTCTCGACCTGCTTCATAATGGCGGATTGGTCGCAGTCGGCCACGCTGGAGGCGAGCTCGACGCCGCGGTTGATCGGGCCGGGATGCATGACGATGGCGTCTTTCTTGGCCAGGGCGAGCACTGCGGGGTTGAGGCCGAAGTAGCGGGAGTATTCGCGCATGCTGGGGAGCAGGGTCTTGCCCTGGCGCTCCAGCTGGATCCTGAGCATCATAACCACGTCGGCCTGGTCCACCGCCTCGCGCATGTCCTTGCAGACAGTCACGTTGCCCAGCCGCTCGATGCCGGGGGGCATCATGGTCGGCGGGCCGGCCAGGAAGACCTGCGCGCCCATGGTGGTGAGGCCGTAGATGTTGGATCGGGCCACGCGGCTGTGGGTGATGTCGCCGACGATCGCGACCTTCAAACCGGCCAGCTTGCCGAACTTCTGGCGCATGGTGAGCATGTCCAGAAGCCCCTGGGAGGGGTGCTCGTGCGCGCCGTCGCCGGCGTTGATCACGGAGCAGGAGACGCGCTTTGCGAGGTACTCGTGGGCACCGGAGACCGAATGACGCATCACGATGATGTCCGGTTTCATGGCGAGGATATTGGCGGCGGTGTCGGAGAGGGTCTCACCCTTGACCACGGAACTGGTGGACGCGGTGATGTTGACGGCGTCGGCGGATAACCGTTTGGCGGCAATCTCGAAGGAGGTACGGGTCCTGGTGGAAGCCTCGTAGAAAAGGTTGATCACCGTCTTGCCGCGCAGAGTCGGCACCTTCTTGATGTCCCGCTGGTTGATCTCGCTGAGATTGTCCGCCGTATCGAGGAGCAGTTCGATCTCCTCCTTGGTCAGATCCTTCAGGGCGATGATGTCTTTGTGCCTGAAACCCATGGTCCCCCCCAGAAACTAGTTTTGCGCCACGCACCGTTACGTGGCGCGTTGAAAACGATCAGACTAGATTGCAAGTGCTTCAAAAATCTACCCTCACCCGGCCTTCGGCCACCCTCTCCCGGAGGGCGAGGGCTTCACATCCCCCTTCTCCCGCCGGGAGAAGGTGCCCCGCAGGGGCGGATGAGGGCGGAGGTGTGAGGGCGAATGATTATTCGCCCCTACTTCTGCAGGATGACTTCCGTCGGCTTGTTGTCCGCGTCGAAGGCGACCATGATGTTCTCGCTGCGGCTGGTCGGCACGTTGCGCCCTACAAAGTCCGCCCGGATGGGCAGATCGCGGTGCCCGCGGTCCACCAGCACGGCAAGCTGAATGCAGGAGGGACGCCCCTGGTCGAAAATGGCGTCCATGGCGGCGCGGATGGTGCGCCCGGTGAAGAGGACGTCGTCAACCAGCACCACCTTTTTTCCTTCCACGGAGAAAGGAAGCTCGGTCTTGCCGACCGGCAGGTGCTCATGGTGCCCCTTGATGTCGTCGCGGTACATGGTGATGTCCACCGCCCCCACCGGGACCTCCACCCCCTCGATCTCGCTCAGGCGGGCGCCCAGCTCCTGGGCCAGGTGCACTCCGCCGGTCCTGATGCCGACCAGCACGAGCCCCTCGACTCCCTTGTTCTTCTCGAGCACCTCGTGGGCTATCCTGGTCAGGGCCCTTTTAACGCCGGTGCCGTCCAGTATCACAGTGTTTTCAGCCATAATAACCCCCTGTCATCGGCGTAAGCGCCTGTCGTGTAATGTTTTCGCCCCGCGCCCGCGGCGCGTAATTAAAAAGAGCCTTTCCGCGCAGATGGGCGAAAAGGCTCTTTCTTTAGATAGTAAAAGAGTGCTTTATGCTTCACCTTTGCTAACCTCACGGGGCTAATTTAAAAGGCATCGGATAAATTTGGTACAAAGTAGCATCGAGGCTTATCAGAGTCAAGGAAAACGAAGCCGGAAACAGGCACAATCCGATTAAGATTCGCTTATCATCAGGCAAGGCCGCTTCATGTGTTTCCCTCTGCGGTACCGATGCCAGCCCAGTATCACCCGGTGGGCTCTCATGCCCTCAACTCGCCCCCCCTCACCGTCCTTGCCATACCCGGGTCAAAATGCTATAAAGCCTGCACCGTTCTCGGAATAATGAAGACTTATTGCACGGCTCGGGCGGAATCCCGAACGCCTGCATGGGTACAAAGGAAGAAGTGATGTTGACAGGAAAGCAGAAAAGATTTCTCCGCGCGCTCGGCCACGGCCTGAAGCCGGTGATCCAGGTAGGCAAGAGCGACGTCAGCGAGGCGCTGATCAAGGAGACCGTGGAGGCGCTGGCCAGCCACGAGCTGATCAAGGTGAAGGTGCTGGAGAGCTGCCTCATGGACCGCCACAGTGTGGCCGAAGAGCTCTGCACCGCCTGCGGGGCGGAACTGGCGCAGGTGCTGGGACGCACCCTGCTGCTCTACAAGCAGGCCAAGGAGCCGAAGCTGGAGCTTCCCAAGGGAAAATAACCCGATCAGCCCGCCACCATGTAAAAAGCCTCCCCGACACACAGGGAGGCTTTTTACGTTTCCAGCCGGTTACGATCGCCCGCTACACACGCCGCATCCCCTCTCCCCCTGGGAGAGGGAGTAGCGGAAGATCATCTGCCGGCAGCTTTATTTGCAACAGCCCTAGCGCAGGCCGGACGCGTTGAACAGGGCCGAGTACTTCATATCGGTTCCCATGATGTGGTCCTGCAGCCAGCGTTTGAGGAATTCCAGGATCTCTGCGGTGAAGATGAGCCCCTGGTTGTCGACCCGGCTCTGCAGGTCCAGGGCCTTGGCGGCGAACTCATCGTGCTCTCTTTTGTGCGCCAGGAATTCGGGGTACTGGTACTTCTGCATGTAGGCCTCTTCCATCCGGAAATGGCTGGCCACATAGCTCACCATAGAGGCGATGATTTCCTTCTGCGCCTCCTTCCCCGCCCGCGCCATGTGCGCCTCGTGCAGCGAATTCAGCATGTCCACCAGGTTCTTGTGCTGGTCGTCGATCTCCTTTACCTTAACGCTCAGTGCATCACTCCATTCAAAATAAGCCATCCCATTCACCTCAACAGTATTGTTTTCCCTGAGCGCGTAATTATCACACCTTTTGTCTAAGGATCAAGTCGCGGATTCGCTATTTTTGTTTACAGAAGCGGTGCGGCCAATGCTACAGCTATACCCTCTCGTACGGCTCGAACAGCCTCTTGAACTCGTCCAGTGCGAACCGGTCGGTCATGCCTGCTATGTAGTCGCAGATCACCCGTTCACGTCCCTCGCGCTCCATCTTCAACTGGTGCTTCATGGGCAGCAGCGTCGGGTGTTTAAGGTACACCTCGAACAACTCGGCCAAATAGCGCTCGGCCTTGACCCGCATCCTCTCGACCTTGTAGTGGCGGTACAGGTTCTGGAACAGAAAGCGCTTTAACTGGGCGTTGCGCTCGGTCATGGCGGGGCTGAAACATACCACCGGGACGTTCACCCTTCTGAGGTCCTCCTGGGTCTCTATCTTCAGCTTGGCGAGGTTCTCCGCCGTGGTCTGCACCAGGTCGTTGATCAGCACGCCGATGAGGGCGCTCACGGTCTGGCACACGCCGCGCTCTACGTCGATGTCGGGGTAGCGTGCCACGATCCCCTCGTGCACCTCGTTCCAAAGGTCCACCTTCTTGAGCTGGCTCAGGTTGATGTAGCCGGACTTGAGGCCGTCGTCGATGTCGTGGTTGTTGTAAGCGATCTCGTCGGCAAAGTTTATAAGCTGCGCTTCGATGGTGGGAACCGTTCCGGGGAGAAACTCGGCGAAGATGGGGGCGGGGGAATCGTAGGGCGAGGAATGTTTCGCTATCCCTTCGCGCACCTCCCACGAAAGGTTGAGACCGTTGTAACCGGGATGGCGCTCCTCCAGTTCGTCCACCACCCTGAGCGACTGCAGGTTGTGCTCGAAGCCGCCACACCCCTCCATCAGGCGGTTGAGCACCTCCTCGCCGGTGTGGCCGAAGGGGGTGTGCCCCAGGTCGTGGGCCAGGGCCAGGGCCTCGGTCAACTCCTCGTTCAGGCCAAGCCGCCTCGCGATACCCTTTCCTATCTGGGCGACTTCCAGGGAGTGCGTGAGACGGGTGCGGTAATAATCCCCCTCGTGGTTAACGAAAACCTGGGTCTTGTACTCCAGGCGCCGGAAAGCGGCGCAGTGAATGATGCGGTCGCGATCACGTTCGAAGGCGGGACGGTTGTCCCTGAAATCCTCCTGGTATCTGCGCCCGCGGGATGTGGTGCTGGTGGCGGCATAGCCGGCCAGATCGCTGCGCTCCAAGGCATTCCCTTCTTTCATCCGCCCCCCTGCCAGTCAGTTAAAAGTAGGTAATTTATATACTGGTCGCCAGAGCTGTCAACAGCAAACTTGATTGACCTTATCAAGGCATCGTGCTAATAGAGCAGCTGGCGTGACAATGTCATACGTTACTGCCGCCTGATACGCTACATGGCATCCAGGCCTGCGCAGACAGGGAGTTGTTCTTTTTATGACATACCAACACCGGAGGTGGTCTTCATGCGGGTGATCGCTGGAACCGCCCGGGGCCGGCAGCTGCTGGCTCCGAAAAACCAGCGGGTACGCCCGACCGCCGACCGCGTCAAGGAGGCGCTCTTCAGCATTCTCGTGAGCCGCCTGGGCGACTTCTCCGGGATGCGGGTGCTGGATATCTTCGCCGGCACGGGGAACCTCGGCATCGAAGCCCTCAGCCGGGGTGCGGAAAGCGCCGTTTTCGTCGACTCACACCGGGAGTCCGCGGAGCTTATCCGCAAGAACCTCGAGGTCACCAGACTCGCGGAGCGGGCTAAAGTGGTGACCCAGGAGGCGGCAGCAGCGGCAAGATGGCTTTCCCGCAGCGAAGCTCCGTTCCACCTGGTGTTCCTCGACCCTCCCTACGCCGAGGGGCACACGCAACGATTGCTGGAGCTACTCTCGACGTCGCCGCTGATCGATGCCGGCACCACCGTGGTCGCCGAGTTCTCCGCCAAAGAGGATGTACCAACGCGTTTTGGCAGGCTGGTTGAAAGCGAGCGCCGCATCTACGGCGACACCGCCCTCTCCTTCCTGACCCTTTCAGATAGAGGTGAACCGTGCCCCTGAGAGTGGCTGTCTATCCCGGCTCCTTCGATCCCGTAACCTACGGCCATCTGGACATCATCGACCGTGCCCTGAAGATCTTTGACGGTGTGATCGTGGCGGTGGCCAGAAACTCGGAGAAGAACGCCCTTTTCACCGTCCAGGAACGGATCGACATGCTCTCCGAGATCCTCAGGGACCGTCCCCAGGCCAAGGTGGAAACCTTCGAGGGGCTTCTGGTCGACTACGTCCGTCGCGCCGGCGCCACCGTTGTAATCCGCGGCCTGAGGGCCGTTTCCGACTTCGAGTTCGAGTTCCAGCTGGCGCAGATGAACCGCAACATCACCCGCGAAGTGGAGACGCTGTTCATGATGACCTCGGTCCCCTACAGCTACCTCTCATCCTCCATCGTGAAAGAGGTAAGCCACCTGAACGGTCCGGTGGACAAACTGGTGCCGCCGCTGGTGAAGAGCGCCCTGGACGAGAAGTTCAGGCCGGGACGCTGACATGCACGGTTGTCAGAAAAAGGGGACAGGCTACTATTTCAGCGGGCTGCCGCACAGGGAAACGGGAAAAGTAGCCTGTCCCCTTTTTTTCAACAGGCGTCTGCGCACAGCAGCGCCTTTTTTATTACCCGCAGCAGGATAGTCGTCACGGGAGGCCATATGATCAGCAAGGACATGACCATCAGCGAAATCCTCAGGCGTTACCCGCAAACCCTCCCGGTCTTCGAGCGCTACGGGCTCGACTGCTACGACTGCCAGATCGCCGACTTCGAACAACTTGAGCACGGCGCCACCGTGCACAAGGCCGACCTCGCGGCCCTCCTCGAGGAGTTGAACAAGTGCATCGACTGAAGGGCCACCCGACACACCTGATTCCTCAACCGGCTTAGCGACGATCTTTCGCCCCCTCTCCCTGCGGGGTGCCCGAAGGGCGGGCGAGGGCCCTGCCGGCCGCCATCAGATTTTTCACCGGCTGGCAGACTCCCTCACCCTACCCTCTCCCAGAGGGAGAGGGGATGTCGCGTGTCCTGGGCTTAAACGCTTCCTCACCCTACCCCTCTCCTAGGGATAGGGGACCTCCTGCACCCTACCCTCAAGCACTTCCTCATCCTAGCCTCAGGCGCTCCCCCTGCCCCGTGGCGTCATCACCTCGAAAACTTATTCACCCACGTCCGCAGATACGGCCGCAGGGCCACATCGGAGGTATCAAAACCGTCCCGCCAATGACCGGCGGTTCGATATCAGTAAACGCGATTTTAAAACACGGTAAAAAGCCTTACCCCACCCCTTCCACCCCCTTGCATGGAGCCCACCTGACGTGCTACCTTCAGTCACCTCGCCACCTTACCGTAGACATTAATTTTTTCTTGTTTTTACTATTTAAATTGACTTTTTACCAAAACTGAATAATTTTAGCCGAAGTAAAACGGTGGATTATTCACCACAGGAGCAGCGTCATGTCAGAGTACAACATCGGGTCGAGACTGAAGAAACTGCGTCAGGCCCGGAAACTGACCCTGCAGGCGGTGGCCAACGAGACCGGTTTCTCCCCGGCCCTGATCTCGCAGATAGAGAACGACAACGTTTCCCCCCCGATAGCCACCCTCTCCAAGATCGCCAAGTTCTTCGACATCAAACTCGCCCAGCTGTTCAGCGAGGATGAGGACGATCGCAAGTTCGAGGTGGTGCGCGCGCACGAACGGCGTATCGTTCCCCGGGTCATCTCCAAGGAGGGGACCAAGCAGGGGTACTTCTACGAGTCCCTCTCCTTCTACAAGCAGAACAAGAAGATGGACGCTTTCATGGTCACCCTGACCGAAAAGGCGCCCGAGGCCAACACCTACAGCCATGACGGCGAGGAGTTCATCTACGTCATGAAAGGAAACGCGGATTTCCTCTTGGACGACAAGAAAATCACCCTGCACGAAGGGGATTCACTCTATTTCGAATCGAGCATCGGGCACCGGCTCCTGAGCCACGACGGCAAAGAGGTCAAGGTCCTGGTGGTCGTGACGAAGTAGATCACAGAGCAGTATGGATTCAATGGCGGGCAGCCGCTCATCCTATGGGTCAAAGGAGAACTAAATGAGCAAGAAATTAGGCGCACTTGACTACCACTCCAGCGGTAGAAAAGGGAAGATCGAAGTCATAGCCACGAAACCGTGCCAGACCGCGGCAGACCTGTCGCTTGCCTACTCTCCCGGGGTCGCGGAACCCTGCCTCGCCATCCAGCAGAACCCCGATGACGCCTACAAGTACACCGCCAAGGGGAACCTGGTGGCGGTCGTTTCCAACGGCACCGCGGTCCTTGGCCTTGGCAACCTGGGCGCGCTCGCAGGCAAGCCGGTCATGGAAGGGAAAGGGATCCTCTTCAAGCGCTTCGCCGACATCGACGTGTTCGACATCGAGTTGAACACCGAGAACCCGGACGAGATCATCAAGGCGGTCCAGCTCCTGGAGCCAACCTTCGGCGGCATCAACCTGGAGGACATCAAGGCGCCCGAGTGCTTCTACATCGAGGAAGAGCTCAAAAAGACCATGAACATCCCGGTCTTCCACGACGACCAGCACGGCACCGCCATCATCTCGTCGGCGGCGCTTCTGAACGCGCTGCAGCTCGTCGGCAAGAAGATCGAGGACATCAGGATCGTCGTGAACGGCGCCGGCGCCTCGGCCAACTCCTGCGCGAAGCTCGCCATCGCCCTGGGGGTCAAGCCCAACAACATGATCATGTGCGACACCAAGGGGGTCATCTACAAGGGACGGGTTGAAGGGATGAACCCCTACAAGGAACTCTTCGCCGCCGACACCAACTTCCGGACTCTCGAGGAGGCCGCAAAGGGCGCCGACGTCCTGTTCGGACTCTCCGCCAAGGGGGCCTTCACCCCCGAGATGATCCGCAGCATGGCGCCCAACCCGATCATCTTCGCCATGGCGAACCCCGACCCGGAGATCTCCCCGGAGGAAGCGCACGCGGTGCGCGGCGACGTGATCATCGCCACCGGCAGGAGCGACTATCCGAACCAGGTGAACAACGTGCTCGGCTTCCCCTTCATCTTCCGCGGGGCGCTCGACGTCCGTGCGACCGCCATCAACGAAGAGATGAAGCTCGCCGCGGTGCACGCGCTGGCGCGGCTCGCCCAGGAAGAGGTGCCGGATTCGGTCTCCAAGGCGTACGGCAACGAGAAGTTCACCTTCGGCCCGAACTACATCATCCCGAAACCGTTCGACCCGCGCGTCCTCCTGCACGTGGCCCCGGCCATCGCGCAGGCCGCCATGGACAGCGGCGTGGCGCGCCAGCCCATCGAGGACATGGCGAAGTACATCGAGCAGCTCGAATCGACCCAGGGACGCTCCAAAGAAGTCATGCGCATGATCATCAACAAGGCGAAGAGCGACCCGAAAAAGGTCGTCTTCCCCGAGGGTGACAACGAGAAGATCCTGCGCGCGGCCCAGACCCTGGTCGAGGAGGGGATCGCCCAGCCGATCCTCGTGGGGGACCGCAAGAAGATCCAGCAGAAGATGGACGACTTGAACCTCGACCTCGACGTCCCCATCGTCGACCCGACCGACTCCGAGCACACCGAGGAATACGCCCAGGAGCTCTACCGCAGGCGCCAGAGGAAAGGGCTCACCCTCACCGAGTGCCAGCGCAT
The DNA here is from genome assembly GCF_019063845.1 of Geomonas subterranea. NCBI lineage: Bacteria > Pseudomonadati > Thermodesulfobacteriota > Desulfuromonadia > Geobacterales > Geobacteraceae > Geomonas > Geomonas subterranea. The sequence continues at coordinate 906,628 of NZ_CP077683.1, read as the reverse complement.
CATGCGCAGGAAATCCCGCGTGCAGTTCTCGACCATGATGGTGGCGCAGGGACATGCCGACACCCTCCTCGGGGGAATCGACACCCACTACCCGGAGACCATCCGCCCGGCGCTGCAGGTGCTCGGGAAACAGGCGGGGCTTTCCAGCGTCCACGGCCTTTACATGATGGTGTTCAAGAAAGAGGTCTACTTCCTCGCCGACACCACGGTGACCATCGACCCGACCGCGGAGGAGCTGGCTGAGACCGCCATCCTCGCCGCCGAGAAGGTCACCATGCTCGGCATCGAGCCGCGCATCGCCATGCTCTCCTTCTCCAACTTCGGCTCGGTGGACCACCCGCAGACCCGGAAGGTGAAGCGCGCCGTGGAACTGGTTAAGGAGCGCGCGCCCAACCTGATCGTCGAAGGCGAGATGCAGGCGGACACGGCCGTGGTCCCCGAGCTTTTGGACGGCTTCACCTTCTCCAAACTGAAGACCCCGGCGAACGTGCTGATCTTCCCGGACCTCAACTCCGGCAACATCTGCTACAAGCTCCTGCGCCGCCTGGGGGGCGCCGAGGCGATCGGCCCCATCCTCATGGGGATGAACAAGCCGGTACACGTGCTGCAGCGCGGCGACGACGTGCATGACGTGGTCAACATGGCCGCCATCGCGGTCGTGGACGTGCAGAACGCCTAGACAGGCGGCCTCCGTCCGTATACCGGGCGGAGGCCGCTTTTCCTTGACTTGAGTGGAGTTTCGGCTTAAAAAACCGTTTTGCACAGCAACCAACCCCAAGGAAACGGAGAACAATGACTCTTCTCGACAAAGTCCTGGACCATAACAAGAAATTCGTGAGACCCGGGGCGTTCCCTCCCCTTCCCAAGGACCCCAAGAAGCAGCTGGCCATCTTCACCTGCATGGACACGAGGCTCGTTGACTTCCTCGAGCCGGCCATGGGGATCAAGCGCGGCGACGCCAAGGTGATCAAGAACGCGGGCAACACCCTGGTCGACCCCAACGGCGGCGTGATCCGCAGCCTCGTGGCGGCCGTGTTCCTGCTCGGCGTGGAGGAGATCTTCGTGATCGGCCACAAGGATTGCGGCATGGGATCGGTGGACGTGGAGCAGCTCAAGGCGAAGATGGTTGAACGCGGCATCGATCCCGCGGCCATCGAGGGGCTCGACCCGGACCTCGGCCAGTGGGTGGGCGCCTTCAGCTGCCCGGAGGAGAACGTGGAGCGGGTCACCGGGATCATCCGCAACAGCCCCCTGATCCCCAAGGACGTTCCGGTGCACGGGCTGATCTTCTGCCCCAACGATGGCCATCTCGAAGTGGTGGTGCCGGGATACTAAAGCGTGGGCTTCTCCTTTGAAGCTCCCCTCACCAGTGTCATAGGCCCGTTACTCCAAAGTGGAGCAACGGGCCTTGTTTTTATCGCCCCCGCCCCGCCCTGAAGCAAGGATTTTTCCGACTGAACCAGCTCTTTTTTTGAGCTTGACAATGAATAGGGAAAGTCCATAAAGTGGTCGCGTGAAACGGCACGTCCTGCGCATATTGGGAGCACTGATACTGGTGGTGTCCCTCCTGACACTCAGTGGCGTGGCTGCCACCGCTGCCAGCTTCGCGCTGGATCAGCCGCACACGGAGTGCTGCGATACCGGAGGGGCTCATCCCGCCACCGGCGACGGCCACAGCTCCTCCCCCGACTGCCCCTGTTTCGCCTGCATCACCATGATCCTCCACGCGCCGGTGACCGTCGCCCGCGCGGCGATCGACGCGGAGGACCTGCCTCAATACCCGCCGCCGCGCAGCACACTGAGCGCTTTCGTGCGCAGCATAGACTACCCGCCCGAGTCGATCTGAGGTCCAGCGGACGTCTCATAACCTATCGGCCCCACAGCGACGGGAGCCTTACTCGCGTCACAGGCACAACAATTCATCAGGAGAATCAGCGTGAAAAAAATAGTATTCATCGCGGTAGCCCTCATCATCGGCGTGGCGCTGGCCGTCACGGTCAGCAAGGTCGGCGAGGTAAAAACCGTCACCGTGGGCGAGATCGGCAACAATCCCCAGATCTTCACCGAAACCATCACCCTTGCCGGCGTCATGGCAGGCTTCTCCCAGTACGACAAGGCGGTAATAGGCGTCATGGACCCCAAGGAGGCGGTGTGCAAGAGCGGCTGCGAGAAGGTCTATATCCCGGTCAAGTACCCGGCGCAGCCACCCAAGGTCGGGGATGAGATCAGGGCAACCGGAAAGTTCACCAAGTACCAGAGCGGTTACATGTTCATCGCCACCAAGCTGAAGGTGGTGAAACACCACAACCTCGGCAGCTGAAAGCGCGCCCGGGGCGGCGCCGCTCTCATGCGCTCTCCAACTAAAAAGCCTGTCCGGCGCGCCGGACAGGCTTTTTTTCGTTCAGGAGCTGGAGGCCGTTACAAGATGGAGGCCCCGAAGGCAGACGCCGTCAGCTCCACGGCGATCTTGGCGGTGCGGTTACTGTGATCGAGGATGGGGTTGATCTCCACGATGTCCATCGACCGTAAAAGGCCGGTGTCCGCGATGATCTCCATCAGCAACTGCGCCTCCCGGTAGGTGATCCCCCCAGGCGCCGTGGTTCCCACACCCGGGACCTCGAGCGGGTCCAGCCCGTCCAGGTCGAGACTCACGTGCAGGCGGGTGCGGTGCGCGAGCCGCCCCAGCGCCTCGTGCGCGATGGCCGCCATGCCCCGCTCGTCGATATCGCGCATGGTGTAGGCCTTGATGCCGGAGCCGCGCAGGCGCAGCTTCTCCTGGGGATCGAGCTCACGCAGGCCGATCAGGATGATGTCCGAGACATGCAGCTTCGCCCCGGGACGCCCCACGTTGACCAGTTCCGGGAACCCGTCCCCCAAAAGCGCCGCCAGCGCCATGCCATGGATGTTGCCGGTGATGCTGCTCTCGGGGGTGTTGTAATCGCCGTGGGCGTCGATCCAGATCACCGCCGTCGGCTGCTCGTCGGTCACCCCGCCGATGGAGCCCACCGCCATGGAGTGGTCCCCCCCCATGAAGATGGGCATGACCCCCTGGGTCACCGCGCTGCGCCCGGCCTGGTAGACCGTCTCGCAGACCTGCCGGATCGAGGGGAGGTAGCGCAGCTCCCGTTCGGCGCCCAGCACGTCGCGCACCGGTACGGGGAGGTTGCCGATGTCTTCCACGATGTACCCAAGTCCAGCCAGCCGCGCCGAAAGCCCCGCGTAACGCAGTGCGCCCGGCCCCAGATCCACGCCACGCTGTTCCTGCCCCAGATCTACCGGAACCCCTATCATCCTGATGCCGTTTTCCATGACTGTGCCTCTTCCCGATCAGCCTAGCTTCTTCAGGTGGTTCCAGAGATTCACCACGAAGTCCTGCGCGTTGGTCAAAAGCCCCACCGCCTGCGCGGAGCCGCGGTTGGCCAGCTTGTCCACGGAAAACTCGGCCATGTCCACCACGTAGAAATAAACCGGCCGCACCCGCCCGTCATTCTCCACCCGGTAGCTCGGCACCATGTTCCCGAAGGCGATGGAGTGCAGCTGCGTGGCGATGGCCAGCACCGTGGTGGCCTTCCTCGCATGGACCCGCATCGCATCCTGGGCCTGATACGCGTCGGGGATAACCTCCGGCAGCGGACCGTCGTCGCGGATGGAGCCGGCCAGCACGACCGGGATCTTCTTCCTGCTGCAGGCGTACATGATGCCGTCGTCGAGCCCGAGCTTCTCGATGGTCTGCGGGATACCTCCCGCCTGGCGCGCCTCGTTGATGATGTCCAGGTGGTTGTAGTGCCCCATGGGCATGATGGCCTGGGTGTAGATGTTCTGCCCGAGGCCGGTGCGGAAGCGGGCAGCCTCGAGGTCGTGGGTCGCGAGGGCGTTTCCGGCCAAGAGTGCGTGGCAGTACCCCGCCTCGATCAGCCCCTGCATGGCGTTGCGGCAGTCCATGTCGAAGGCCACCGCCGGGCCGAGCACCCAGACGATGTAGCCGTGGTCGCGGTCGTGCCGCAGCACCTGGTACAGCTCGTCGTAGGAGCGGGAAAAAGGCGTCTCCCTGGTGCCGCGGCTTCTGAATGAGAATTTGTCGGCGAACGGCTCCGCGAGGTTCAAAAACCCGCCGATGTGAAGATAGATCCCGTCCTCCCCGTTCTCGGTACGCCCGATCGCCACCTGGTCGCCCCGGCGTACGCGGCGCGGCTCGATCACGTCAAGCTCCTTGCCGCGCAGCACGATGACGCAGTCCATCCGGCTTTGCGGTGCGAGGAGCCACTCCCCACCCCCAAGGTGCACGTATTCGGGATGGTTGGAGGTGGCGTGGAAGTTCTCCGGCAGGACTCCGTCCGCGGGAGCCGGCACGAACTTCGCGGCGGGCGACGCGGCCAACTTGGGGCGACGGAAGTCGGGAGGGTTGTATGAAGGGATCACGTCGCTGTGAAGAGACATGGGACGCTCCTTTTATAATAAGGATTGATGAAGCATGGCCTTTGGTTGCGACTGGAAACTTTAGCATGCGTGCATCCGCTTACAACGTCAGGCACGCATTACTCTCGCCTTCTCTACGAGTTTACCAATTCAAGCTCAAGTTGGGAGGGTATCTACCGATAAAGAGACTATCGCTGCCTCCATAACCACTTTAGGCAGCTTTAAGGGGGAAAATGTTATGAATTTCTGGATGAACCTCAAAGTAAAAACCAAGAGCCTGTGCCTTGTGGCGATCGCCGTTGTCACGCTGATTGCCATTGCCGCCGCAAGCCTTCACAAGATGCGCGTCATGTCGGACGACCAGGAAGCGATGAACACATCCGTGATCCACGTGGGCATGTTGAACGACATGAAGAACGACCTCCTGGCCATCAGGCTGGACCTCGTCTACATGATGCTCCTCGAAGATCCTGCCCTCATCAAGGACAGGGCGGACGACCTGGAAAAAAGGAAGAAGCAGATCGAAGAAACCCAGGCCAAGTTCCTGAAGTACGACCTGGACCAAAACGAAAAGCGCCTGATCGGCCAGTTCAAGCAGGGGTACGAAGAGTACCTGGTGCAAGGGACCAAGTTGCAACAGATGACCCAGCAGAGCGTGGGCAACGCCCAAGCCCGCAAGGAAACGGTCGCCTTCGCGACCAGCTCGGTGGCGCCGCTCTACAAGAAACCCGCGGAGGCGATCAGCGATCTGGTGGCAGACAACGAAAAGAGCGCCAAGAGTCTCTACGAGCAGGACCTCGCGGCCTACCGCTCCTCCCAGATGTTCATGATCGGCCTCACCGCGCTGGCCGCGGTGTTACTGGCAGCGATCGGAGTGCTCATCGCCAACTCCATCAGCAGGCCGCTCAAGATGGTCTTCGACACCCTGGCCGAGGTGGCGGCTGGCGACCTCACCGCCCGCTCGAGTATCACGACCCGCGACGAAATGGGGATGCTGGCGGCGGAAGTGAACGAGATGGCGCAGAAGCTGAACGAGACCATGAACCAGGTGGTGACCAACAGCCTCCAGGTCGCCTCGGCGGCGAACGACCTGCACAGCACCTCCGAACAGATCGCCACCGGCGCCGAGGAGGTTGCGTCACAGACCAGCACCGTGGCGACCGCCAGCGAGGAGATGGCCGCCACCTCCGCCGACATCGCCCAGAGCTGCCACCGTGCCGCCGCCGGGGGTGAGCAGGCGACCGGCCGCGCCCAGGCCGGGCAGGCTGTCGTGGAGCAGACCGTGCAGGTTATGAACCGGATCGCGGCGCAGGTGCAGACCTCCGCAGCGACGGTGGCCGGGCTCGGCGAGCGCAGCGACCAGATCGGCGCCATCATCGGCACCATCGAGGACATCGCCGACCAGACCAACCTCCTGGCGCTGAACGCGGCCATCGAGGCGGCGCGGGCCGGGGAGCAGGGGCGCGGGTTCGCCGTAGTCGCCGACGAGGTCAGGGCTCTCGCCGAGCGCACCACCCGCGCGACCCGCGAGATCGGCGAGATGATCAAGTCGATCCAGAGTGAGACCCGTGAAGCCGTGGGAGCCATGGAGGAAGGCGTGCGCGAGGTAGAGAACGGCACCAGGGAGGCGGCCAAATCGGGTGAGTCCCTGCAGGAGATCTTGCGGCAGATCAGCGAGGTGACCGAGCAGGTGAACCAGATCGCCACCGCGGCAGAGGAGCAGACCGCGACCACGGGCGAGATCACCAACAACATCATGCAGATCACCGAGGTGGTGCAGGACACCTCGCGGGGTGCGCATACCTGCGCCAACGCCGCGAGCAACCTCGCGGCCCTCTCGAAGGACCTGCAGCGGCTGGTCGGTCAGTTCAAGCTGGCCTAGTCCGCAGTTCCTCCCACCGGGGGGGAGCGGGAGGGGGGCGTAGGATCCCCCTCCCCGCCCCTCCCCGTCCCCCAGTCCGCCGCGCGAGTTTTGAACCCCTTTTCCGCCGGAAACGTCCATCCCTCTTCACATGCGCCGCCCCCCCTCACCACCACCGCTAACTCCCGTTTACACCTAGAAACTCCTTTACAATTACCCCTTGGTTCTATATTATTCGCGAGTTAACCTCCGCGTGATAAAGGACAATATGGTACTCGAGCATATCCGCAATTTTTCCATCATCGCCCACATCGATCACGGCAAATCGACCATCGCCGACCGCCTTCTCGAATTCACCGGTGCCCTCTCCGCACGCGAGAAGCAGGACCAGTTCCTGGACAAGATGGACCTGGAGCGCGAACGCGGCATCACCATCAAGGCCCAGACCGTCCGTCTCAACTACCGGGCTGAGGACGGCAAGGACTACATACTCAACCTCATCGACACCCCGGGACACGTGGACTTCACTTACGAGGTATCCCGCTCCTTGACCGCATGCGAAGGGGGGCTCCTCGTGGTCGACGCCTCGCAGGGGGTGGAAGCGCAGACGCTCGCCAACGTCTACCTCGCCCTGGACGCGAACCTCGAGGTCTTCGTGGTGCTGAACAAGATCGACCTCCCCGCCGCCGAACCGGAGCGGGTCAAGGCTGAGATCGAGGAGATCATCGGCCTCGACACCCACGACGCCGTCCTCGCCAGCGCCAAGGAAGGGATCGGCACCAAGGAGATCCTCGAAGAGATCGTCAAGAAGATCCCGCCGCCGCAGGGTGACCCGAACAAGCCGCTCAAGGCGCTCCTGTTCGACTCGTGGTACGACCAGTACCAGGGGGTCATCATCCTGGTGCGCATCGTCGACGGCACCATCAAAAAGGGCGACAAGATCCAGCTCATGTCCAACCGTAAGTCCTACGAGGTCCTGAAGGCCGGCGTCTTCGCCCCGGACATGCGCGAGAGCGCCGCCCTCACCGCCGGCGAGGTCGGTTTCATCATCGCGGGGATCAGGGAAGTCGCCGACGCCAAGGTTGGCGATACCGTCACGCTGCTGCACAACCCCTGCGACGGCGCCCTCCCCGGCTACAAGGAAGTGAAGCCCATGGTGTTCTCCGGGCTCTACCCGATCGACACCTCTCAGTACGAGAGCCTGCGCGACGCGCTGGCGAAGCTCAAGCTGAACGATTCCTCCTTCTCGTACGACCCGGAAACCTCCCTCGCGCTCGGCTTCGGCTTCCGCTGCGGCTTCCTCGGTCTCTTGCACATGGAGATCATCCAGGAGCGCCTGGAGCGCGAGTTCAACCTCGAACTGATCACCACCGCCCCCACCGTCGTGTACCGCGTGCACGGCACCGACGGCAACATGGTCCACATCCAGAGCGCGAACCAGCTCCCGCCGACCCAGGAGATCGCCTACGTCGAGGAGCCGTTCATCCTCGCCTCCATCCACGTCCCCAACGAGTTCGTGGGGGGGATCCTGGCACTTTGCGAGGAGAAGCGCGGCGTGCAGCGCGAGATCAAGTACCTGACCCCGACCCGCGTCATGGTGGTGTACGAGTTGCCGCTGAACGAGGTGGTACTCGACTTCTACGACCGCCTGAAGTCCATCACCAAGGGGTACGCGTCGCTCGACTACGAGCTTTTGGACTACCGCCAGAGCGAACTGGTGCGTCTCAACATCATGATCAACGGCGAGGTGGTCGACGCCCTGTCGCTGATCATCCACAAGGACAAGGCGTACTACCGCGGCCGGGAGCTGGTCTCCAAGATGAAGGAACTGATCCCGCGCCAGATGTTCGAGATCGCCATCCAGGCGGCGGTCGGCACCAAGGTCATCGCCCGCGAGACGGTGAAGGCCATGAGGAAGGATGTTCTTGCCAAGTGCTACGGCGGGGACATCACCAGAAAGCGCAAGCTCCTGGAGAAGCAGAAAGAAGGGAAGAAGCGCATGAAGAACGTGGGCAACGTGGAACTGCCGCAAGAGGCGTTTTTGGCGATCCTGAAAGTCGAAGGGTAGCCGCAACCAAGGTCGGCTCACGCCCTCCCATCTCCCCAAAAGGAAGCAACAGCACATGGAAGATTACAAGAACGTCTGCGAAGATAAACCCGCCGAGCCGGCAAAAGAGGTGAAGCCGGTCAAGGCCAAACACATCGTCCGCGAGTACGTCGAGTCGATCATCATCGCGGTGCTCTTGGCCATGGTCATCCGCACCTTCGTCGTGCAGGCATTCAAGATCCCCTCCGGCTCCATGGAGGATACCCTGGCGATCGGCGACCATCTGCTGGTCAACAAGTTCATCTACGGCACCAGGATCCCCGGGATGGACGGGCGCATCCTCAAGATCCGGGACCCCAGGCAGGGCGACGTCATCGTCTTTGAGTATCCGGAGGACCCGACCAAGGACTTCATCAAACGCGTCATCGGGGTCCCCGGCGACGTGGTCGAGGTGAAGAACAAGCGTGTCTACGTGAACGGCAAGCTCTACGCCAACCCGCACGAGGTGCACAAGGAGCCGGACACCGTTCCCAAGGAGTACAACCCGAGGGACTTCAAGGATCCCGTCACCGTCCCCGCCGGCTCCTACTTCGTCATGGGCGACAACCGTGACCGTTCCTACGACAGCCGCTTCTGGGGTTTCGTGAAGAACGACAAGATCAAGGGGCTCGCCTTCATCAAGTACTGGTCCTGGGACAAGGACAAGATGCGGCCGCGCTTCAACGCCATTGGCAAGCTGATAGACTAAACGGCCGTTCTACGTTCCAGGTTCGACGGTCCAGGTTCTACGTTTCAACCTCTTTCTCGAAAAGGGCTCTCTGCATCAGGGAGCCCTTTTCTTTTGCAGCCATCCTCTCGCACATGAAAAGACCAAAGGCAGGGCGAATAATTATTCGCCCCTACAGGACAGAAAATAGGACAGCCAAAACGACAAAAGCCCCTGCCGCGCATGCGGTCAGGGGCTTTTGTTACGTAAACGTAGAACTTAGAACCTGGAACTGAAGTGAATTTACGCCAGGTCCTGCACACCCTTGTAGATGATGTCGAAGAGCTCCGGTATGTCCTGCTCCGCGATGCAGGAGAAGGCGATACGGAGGTCGGTCTTGGTGGTGGAAATGGCACCGACACCATACTTGTCCAGCAGATGCACGCGCAGCTTCTCGGCATCGACGGTCTTCAGTTTGAGGCACATGAAGTAGCCGGAGTTGAACGGATAGTAATCCCAGGCCTTGTCGTACTTGCCGCTGTTCAAAACTTCCTTGGTCTTCAGCGCGCGACCCTTCATGATCTCGAACTTCTCCTCCTTCTGCTTCAAGAAGTCGGGGGAGCGCAGCGCCTCGATGACGAAGGTCTGGGAGGGGTGCGGGCAGTTGGAGATGCGGGCACGGATGATGCCCATAGCCTTCTTCTCCAGGGCGGTCATGACCGGCGCGTTCTCGTAGTCGTTGCCGTCGGCGAAGGTGATGAAGCCGGTGCGGAAGCCCCAGACGAACTCCTCCTTGGTGGCGCCGTCCAGCTTGACCGCGAGGATGCGCGGGTGGAGGTTCGCCAGCTTGCCGAAGAGCGATTCCTTGAGGCTGTCCTCGTAGAAGAGACCGAAGTAGGCGTCGTCGGTGATGGCAACCACGTTGCAGCCCCCATCGGCAACCTCCTTGATGGCGGCGACCAGGGCGTCACCCTCGGCGACGGTCGGGGTGTAGCCACTCGGGTTGTTCGGGAAGTTCAAGAGCACGATGACCTTCCCCTTCTCCTCGGCGGAGTTCTGCAGGGTGGCCTTGAAGGCGTCCACGTCGTAGCCGCCGTTGGCGGTGAAGGTCGGGTACTTCTTGACGATCGCGCCGCTGCAGGTGCCGAAGGTGAGGTTGTAGTTGCCCCAGAGCATGTCCGGCAGGATCAGGTGATCCCCCTTGTCGACGAACATGTCGGCGACGATGGAGAGACCGTGGGTGAGCGCGTTGGTGACGATGGGGCTGCTGAAATGCTTGCCGACCTGGCTCGGGTTCTCACGCAGCATCTTCTCGCGCCACAGGGCGCGCAGTTCCGGCTTGCCTGCCGGCGGCGCGTACGGGAAGATGTCCTTCGGGTCGAAGGAGGAGAGCTTGTCCTGGATGCAGGAGAGGTACATCGGGCCGCCGTTCTCGGTGGCGATGCCGATGGTGGCGTTGAACTTGGTAGCTTTTTCTTTGGCTTCAGCCGACTGGGTAAGGATGCCCTTGGGGAAGAAGAGGTTCTTGCCGAGATCCGACAGCATCTCCAGAACATGGGGGCTGTGCTGGGCTAGAGACTCGTTTAACTCTGCGGCTAATGGATTCATCAAATTCCTCCTGAAGCTTAATGTGATATGCCCGGGGGCAGGACCGATGAGATTAGGAAGTAATAGACTGGCCATTAAAACCCGTGGCCAGGCAGTTGTCAACGCTTAATGTGAGGATGCGGGGCGATGTTTTCATCTTTGAACAAAAAGCAGGTGGGAGAGGCGTTAAGCGCGGGCAAGGGGCGAATGATTATTCGCCCCTACAGAGACCGCATCGTTTTGGCCAACGATATCACCCCTGTAGGGGCAATAATTATTTGCCCAGCCACCGGTGCCCGAAGGAAGGATCCCCTATCCAGCAACCGGATGTGCCCTACCGTTCGAGCAGCATCTCCATGAGCTTGTACCCAGGCTCCACCTGGAGCCCGGTCGCCGCGGCGGCGATCTCGTCGTAGCCGGCCACGCCGCTCTTCTCCTTCTCCTCTCCGGCGTAGATCACGAAGGGAACGGGATCGGAGCTGTGGGTCATCAGGGCGATCGGGGTGGGATGGTCGGGAGCGCAGAGGATGCGGTACTCGCCGAACTGCTTCACCCCCCGGAGCACCGCCCCCACCACTTTCTCGTCGAAGAGCTCGATGGCCTTGATCTTGTCGGCTAGCTTGCCGGAGTGCGACGCCTCGTCGGGAGCCTCGACGTGCACGAACACGAAGTCATGCTCCTTGAGCGCGTCGATGGCGGCCTGGGCCTTGCCGTCGAAATTGGTGTCGAGGTAGCCGGTGGCGCCCGGGACGTTGATGATGTCGAGACCGGCGTAGACGCCGATCCCCTTGATGAGGTCGACCGCGGAGATCACGGCGCCGGAGAGGCCGTAGCGCGCGCCGAAGGTGTCCATGGCGGGAGCCTTGCCGTGTCCCCAGAGCCAGATGGAGTTGGCCGGCACCTCGCCGTTGGCCGCGCGGCGCTTGTACTGCGGGTGGTTGTGGAAGATCATCTGCGAGGAGTTCATGAGATAGATGAGCTTGTCGGCGCCCTCGCCGGACGGCATGTGTTCGGTGATGGATTGCCCGGAGATGTCGTGGGGCGGGGTCATCTTGATCTGCGTCCTGCCGCCGTGCCATACCATGAGGTGACGGTAGCTGACACCGGGGTGGAAGGAGAATTCCTCGTTGCCCAGCTGGCGCTGCAGTTCCTCGACCAGTTCACGCCCGTCGGCGCTGGAGATGTGGCCGGCGGAGTAATCCTCCATGATCAGCTTCCCCCCGCGAGCCTCCAGGTGCACCAGGTTGAGGCGGAAGGCGACGTCGTCGGGGCCCAGCGACACGCCCATGCTGGCAGCCTCCAGTGGGGAGCGGCCGGTGTAGCAGTCGACGGGGTTGTAGCCGAACATGGAGAGGTTGGCGACGTCCGAGCCGGGAGCGTACCCCTGCGGCACGGTGTGGGCGAGCCCCAGCGTTCCCCGTCGCGCCATGAAATCCATGTTGGGCGTCTTTGCCGCCTGCAGCGGCGTTTTCCCTTCCAAAGCCCCGACCGGCTGGTCCGACATCCCGTCTCCGAGCAACACAACGTACTTCATAGCATCCATCCTTTATCAGTAATCTGTGGTTAGAGTGAAACACAATCTGTCACGCAAAGCCGCCAAGGCGCAAAGGGTGAAACGTTTTAGAATCACTAGCTTCTCTATGTGCCTTTGCGCCTTTGCGGCTTTGCGTGAGGCGCTTTGTTTATCCCCTCGGGTGCGCCTTCTCGTGCAGCCTTTTCAGCCGCTCCCTGGTCACGTGGGTGTAGATCTGCGTCGTGGAGAGATCGGCGTGCCCGAGCATGATCTGCACGCTCCTCAAATCCGCTCCGTTCTCCAGCAGGTGCGTGGCGAAAGAGTGGCGCAGGGTGTGCGGCGAGATGCCGCTTCGAACGCCCGCCTGCAGCGCCCTCTTCTTGATGATGTTCCAAAAGGCCTGCCGGGTCATCCCCTCGCCGAGCCGGCTCAGAAAGAGCAGCGGCGAACACTTCTGCTTCAACAGCTCCTGGCGCGCCTGCTCCAGGTACTCCCCCACCGCGCGGCAGGCCCCCTCCCCCATCGGTACCAGCCGCTCCTTGTCCCCCTTGCCGATGGTCATCAGGTACCCGGCGTCGATGTTGACGTCCCCGGTCTTCAGCCCCACCAGCTCGGAAACGCGCAACCCGGTGGCGTAGAGAAGTTCCAGCATCGCCTTGTCGCGCAGCTCGATGGCGCCGGTGTCCAGCGGCGAGGATAAAAGCGCCTCCACCTCGCGCGAGCTGAGCACGCTGGGAAGTTTCTGAAGCCCCTTGGGCGCCTCCACGATCGAGGTCGGGTTCACCTCGCAGTACCCCTCGCGCACCAGGAAGCGGTGCAGCATCCTGAGCGCGGAAAGCGCCCGGGCGCGGCTTCGCGGCGAGATCCCCTCCCCTTTGAGCCTGGCGAGATACCCGGAGACGTCGCTTGCCTTCACCTGCCCGGGTTCCCGCTCGCCGAGGTAGGCGAGGTAGCGGGTCAGATCCCTGCTGTAGGCCGCCACCGTGTTGGCGGCAGCTCCCTTCTCCACCACGAGGTAGTTCAGAAACAGGTCGAGGTAGCGGTCCACTACCCGTCCACGGCGGCGAGGAGTTCCTTGCGGATCTCCTCGAGCTTCCCCGGCTCCGAGATCTTCTGCCCGAAGATGTTCTTCACATAGAACACGTCGGCGACCTGGTCGACCTTGGTCGAGATCTTGGACACGCCGATGTAGAGCCCGAGTCTCGTCAGCGTGCTGGTGATGCTGTACAAAAGCCCCACCTTGTCGTGGGCGTAGATGTCGATGACCGTGTAATCGGAAGAGACCTCGTTGTCGATCTCCACCCGCGCCGGCACGGTCGGTTTCGCCTTCTCGGTGAGGATGCTGGGACGGTGCCTCTTCGCCACCAGCTGCCCGACACGGACCTTGCCTTCCAGCACCTGCCTCAGATCGGCCTCCAGCCGCGCCCAGCGGCTCTCCTCGGTGATCACGAACCCCTGCGGCGAGTTCACCTGCAGGATGTCCAGCACCTTCTCGTTGGTGTTGGTGTGGATCTGGGCGCCGAGGATGTTCATGCCGTTGGCCGCCATAACCCCGGTGATCATGGAGAAGAGCCCCGGTATGTCGTAGGTGCAGATGGTGCAGTTGGTGTACCCCCTGTCCACCTCGTGGGACATCTGCAGCACCAACAATTTCTTGGGCATCTCGAGCAGCGTGCGCACATGCCCGGAGAGGACCTCGGGGGTGTAGGAGAGCAGGTGCCTGGTGGTGAGCGCCTGCAACTCGTCCTTGATGAGCTGCCCCGGGTAGTCATCCACCAACAGGTCGAAGACGGTCCTCTTGACGCGGCGCACCCGGTCCCCGGACGCCTCCAGCTTGAAGTCGCCGCGTTCCAGCACCTGGAAGGCCTTCTCGTAAAGCTCCTGCAGCAAAAGTGCCTTCCACTCGGTCCAGACCTCCGGCCCCACCGCCTTGATGTCGGCGTAGGTCAGAAGGTAGAGCATCTTCAGGTTCTCGCTCTTCTCCATCTGGCGCGCGAACTGGATGATCATCCGCTCGTCGTGCAGGTCGCGGCGCTGGGCTATGTGGGCCAGGAGGAGGTGCTGCCGAACCAGGAACTGCAGCCGTTCGGAATCTTCCTTGATGAGCCCCATGCGGCGCGCGATGGTCTTGGTCAGCTCGGCGCCCACCTCCGCGTGTCCGCCCCCTCCCCCCTTGCCGATGTCGTGAAACAGAACGGCGAGGAGCAAAAGCCAGCGTTTGTCGATCTCCATGGCGAGCTGGGTCAGAAGCGGCAAGGTATCCTTGTGCTCGCCGCGCCAGAGTTTCGCGATCTCTTCCACCGCGAACAGTGTGTGGGTGTCGACCGTGTAGATATGGTAGACGTCGTGCTGCACCTTGCAGTAGATCCGCTCGAACTCCGGGATGAAGCGGATCAGAAAACCGAGGTGGTGCATCTGCTGCAGGGTGGCGTAAACCTTTTTCTCGGACTGGAGGATGTTGATGAAGCTGGCGTTGGCTTCCTTGGAGCGGCGGAACTTGTCGTTCACCAGCTCCAGATTGTTGCGGATCAGGGTCTTCGTGGCGAGGCTGAGCGCCACCCCCTGCTTCTGGGCGTGCTCGAAGATCTTGATGAGCCGCACCGGGTCCTTGGCGATCACGGTCTCGTCCGGGACCACCAGTTCTCCCTTCATGACGTAGAAGCCGTCCCCCACCGGGCGGCGGGTGAAGTACCCAAGGATCTTGCGGGCGGAGTCCTCGCGCTGGCTGCACTTGGTGATGAGAAGCGAGCTGAAATGCTCGACGCGATTGGCGTGAAGGTAGAAATCCTGCATGAACTGCTCGACGGCGAGGGTCTTCCCCTTGTCCTCGTAGCCGAAGAAGCGTGCGATGGTGGTCTGGGCCTCGAAGGTGAGCTGGTCGTTCTTCCTTCCGGCCAGGTAGTGCAGTTCGTTCCTGATGCGCCAGAGGTAGGAAAGCGAGCTGTAGTACATCCCCAGCTCCTCCTCGGAGAGCACCCCCTTGATCACGAGTTCGCGCGGCTCGTCCACCTTGTACTTGATCTTGGCGACCCACATCGCGGTGTGCAGGTCCCTCAGGCACCCCTCGCCTTCCTTGATGTTGGGTTCCAGGATGTAGACGCTGGAACCGTACTTCTCGCGCCGCTTCCTCAATTCCTCGAGCTTCTCGTTGATGAAGGAGTCACTTCGCTTGGCGAGCACCTGGGTCACCATCACCTTCTTCAGCTCGCCGAAGAGGTGTTCGCTCCCGGTCAAAAGGCGCGCATCCAGAAGGGCCGTCTTGACGGTGATGTCGTTGGCCGCCATATCGATGCAATCTGCGATGGTGCGTACCGAGTAGCCGACGTCAAGGCGCAGGTCCCACAGGAAATAGAGCAGGCGGTTCGCCGCCTCCTCCACCACCTTGGAGTCCTTACCGCTATACAGAAACAGCAGGTCCAGGTCGGAATACGGGTTCAACTCGCGCCGCCCGTACCCCCCCACCGCGATGAGGGCGAGCTGCCCGGACTTGTGCATCTTCAGGTCGTCGGAAAGCGCCGTGAAAAGGCGCGTGACGAGGGCGTCGGTCATCGCGGTGATGGACTGCACCACGGAGATGCCGTCCTCCCCTTCACGGTGCGAGCGCTTGGACTCCTCGCGAAAATGCTCCAGGAATTCCCGCGCCGCGGCGAGGTAGGCGCCGCGCTTCTCCTCGAAGCTCTTGCCGTCCCCCTTCATCGCCTCCGACAGGTATGCGTTTATGTTGAGGCGCATCACTCTTCCTTGGCGATACGCACCACCTGCAGGACACCCGGGAAGGCCTTGATGTCCGATTCGGGAAGGGTTTCGGTGTCGCCGATGACGCCGATGATGACCCGGTTCGCGCCGGTGGACTGGTGGATGTCGAAGCCGCGCTCGATGAGGTACGACTTGATCTCTTCCTGGGCCTTTTCGTCGGCCGTCTTACGCATAACGATGAGCACCTGCCAAACCTCCCTTTACTGTTCGCCGCGGGTCATGATGCGCTCAAGCCGGCGCGATTCGTCGATCACCCTCTCGAAGAGCCGCACGATGGCCTGGTCGTCCAGCGGCCCCTTGTTCTCCGACGTCATCCGGGCGAAGATCCGCTTTTCCCTGGCGGGGTCGTAGACCGGAAGATCGAGCCCCTTCTTGATCTCGCCGATCTTGAGGGCGAGGGAGGCGCGCTCGTTGAAGATGCGCAGCAGTTCGCCGTCCAGCCGGTCTATCTCGTCCCTGATGTCGTCAATGCCCATGGCGGTCCTCAGAACTTCTTCTTGATGTGGGTGTCGCGCTTCCAGTTCTGGTCGTCGACGCCCGGGTAATCGATGTTGTAGTTGAGCCCGCGCGACTCCTTGCGCATCTGCGCGCAGGCGACGATCAGCTGGGCGACGGTGGCGATGTTCCGAAGCTCGATCAGGTCGGAGGTGACGATGAAGTTCCAGTAGTACTCCTCGATCTCGTCCTGGATCAGCTCGATGCGTCGCATGGCGCGCGCGAGACGCTTGTCGCTTCTCACGATGCCGACGTAGTTCCACATGAAGCGGCGGATCTCGTCCCAGTTCTGGGAAACCACCACCATCTCGTCGGAGTTGGTCGCGGTGCCGGCGTCCCACTCGGGGATCTGCGGGAAGGAGAACTCCTCCGCCCTGAGAACCTGCACCGCGTGCTCGTAGGCGCGCCCCGCGTAGACGGCGGCCTCGAGAAGCGAGTTGCTGGCCAGCCGGTTGCCGCCGTGCAGACCGGTGAAGGCGACCTCGCCGATGGCGTAGAGGTGCTTGATGTCGGTCTCGGCATTGAAGTCCACCTGTACCCCACCGCAGAGATAATGCGCCGCGGGGACCACCGGGAGCATCTCCTTGGTCATGTCGATGCCGTACTCGAGGCAGGTCTGAAAGATGTTGGGGAAGCGGGAGGTGATGTACTCGGCGCCGCGGTGCCTGATGTCCAGGTACACGCAGTCGTCGCCGTAGGTCTTCATCTCGTTGTCGATGGCGCGGGCCACGATGTCGCGCGGCGCCAGGTCCTTCAGGTGGTGGTACTTCTCCATGAAGGCGGTGCCGTCACGGCGCTTGAGGACGGCCCCCTCGCCCCGCACCGCCTCGGAGATCAGGAAGGAGCGCGCGTTGGGGTGGTACAGCGTGGTCGGATGGAACTGCATGAATTCCATGTTGGCGATGGTCGCCCCGGCGCGGTAGGCCATGGCGACGCCGTCGCCGGTTGCCACGTCCGGGTTGCAGGTGTAGAGATACACCTTGCCGGCGCCGCCGGAGGCGAGGAGCGTGATGCGCGCGGCAAAGGTCTTCACCACGCCGGACTCCTTGTCCATCACATGGGCGCCGAGGCAGCGGTTGTGCTCCAGTTTCTGCTTCAGCACCTTCGACTCGGTGACGAGGTCGATGGCGATGTGGTTCTCGTAGATGGTGATGTTCTCGTGCCGCTTGGCCGCCTCGACCAGGGCGCGCTCGATTTCGCGGCCGGTGATGTCCTCGGCGTGCAGGATGCGCCGCGCGCTGTGCCCCCCCTCGCGGGTGAGGTCATAGACGTCGCCGCTTTTGGTGAACTGCACCCCCCAGTCGATCAGGTTGCGGATGACCTGGGGCCCCTCCTCGACCACCATGCGCACCACGTCCTCGTGGCAGATGCCGGCGCCGGCGACCAGGGTGTCCTGCACGTGCGCGTCGAAGGTGTCCTCTTCCGAGGAGACCGTGGCGATCCCCCCCTGCGCGTAGTTCGTGGCGGACTCAGCAATATCCCTTTTGGTGACCACCGCGACCTTGCCGTGGGCCGCGGCCTGCAGCGCGAAGGAAAGCCCCGCGATACCGCTTCCGATCACCAGAAAATCAGTTTTCTCCTTCATCAACTACCCCCCGATAAGCTGGATTAGGCGTTTCTTGAGACCAAAGTATGAGACGAAGCCGTGCAGCAGTCGCGAGTACTTCAGGAAAGGCTTAGGGGGTCTTGGCGGCAACGTTGGGCCTGTGCCCTCAAAGGAGATTTCTTGGCGTGCGTCGCGGATACCTTGCGTTCTTCGCGTAACCGGCTCGGGAAAACCCGCAAATTATTGATCCGGCCAAGATTTTTGTCAAGACTTTTGACAGGTTATAGCCCGCCAACTTCACATTAGACCTTGAATTATCGTGTTTATTGGTCTATATATTTCGGTGGCGGAATTTTCCTTTCCCATTAAAAAAGGTAGCTCATGCGTGTAACGTCACACCGAGTTTTTCTGGCAGCCATCCTGACCGTGGCCGCGCTGTCGTGGTGCATCCCGGCACCGGCTCGCGCCGATATATACAAGTACGAAGATCCCGACGGAACCGTTCATTTCACCGACGCCCCCACCGACAAGCGTTTCAAGATCTTCATGCGCGACATAAAGAAGGACAAGCGGCTTAGGACCGCCTTCAAGCTCTCCGGCTACGCCAGAAACCCCGCCGAGTTCGAACCCATCATCAGTTCCTGCTCGCGCGAGTATGGCGTCGACAGTTCGCTGGTGAAGGCGGTGATCCATGCCGAGAGCGGCTACAATCCGAGCGCGGTATCCCCCAAGGGAGCCCAGGGGCTGATGCAGCTCATGCCCAAGACCGCCCAGGGGCTCAAGGTCGCCGACTCCTTCAACCCGTCGGACAACATCCGCGGCGGGGTGCGTTACCTAAGGTTCCTCCTGGACACCTTCAAGGGGAACGAGTCCCTGGCCGTGGCTGCCTACAACTGTGGCCTGAACAACGTCGCCAAGTACGGCGGCATCCCCCCCTACCCCGAAACCCAGACCTACGTGTCCAAGGTACTAAGTTACCGGAACAGCTACAGATAGCGCAAAGGCCAACGCATGCCCTCCACCCAAGCCCAGATCATGAACCTCCCGAACATCCTGACCATGGTGCGCATTGCGGCCATTCCGCTTTTGTGCGTCCTTTTGCTCTCGCCAGAGCGCGAACCGGGCTTTTGGGCCGCGGCCCTTTTCGCCGCCGCTTCCGTGACCGACTGGCTGGACGGCTACCTGGCCAGGAGGATGGGGATCGTCACCGTGTTCGGCAAGTTCCTGGACCCGATCGCCGACAAGCTGATCGTCATGGCCGCCCTGATCATGATCCTCCCCTTCGACCGGGTACCAGCCTGGATGGTGCTGGTGATACTCGGGCGCGAGATGATCATCACCGGCCTGCGCGGCATCGCCTCCACCGAGGGGATCGTCATCCCGGCCAGCAACCTGGGCAAGTTCAAGACCATCTTCCAGCTTGTGGCGATCATCGGACTGTTATTGCATTACGACTACCACTGGTTCTTCGGCATCGACCATCCCCTTCTGGTAGTGAACATGCACAACGTCGGCATGTTCTATCTCTGGATCGCGACAATCATAACCATCTGGAGCGGCGTCGACTACCTGAACAAATTTGTCAGAGTGATAGCCAAATAAAATTTCGTATTGACACAGACGCGGGAATCAGGTTATAAACGGGCTCCTTCGATGCACAAGGCGGCATGGCCAAGTGGTAAGGCAAAGGACTGCAAATCCTTCATTCATCGGTTCAAATCCGATTGCCGCCTCCAATAATAAAAAGGGCTTACAGTGACACACTGTAAGCCCTTTTTTCTTTCGCTGTAAAATCCACCGCAAACATTCCTTGTCTCCATTGCAAGAATTCCTCAACCCCGTCCACGTTGCTATCCCTCTCCACGTGGCACAACGGAACCTGCCTCGCTCCCTGCTCCTGGGGACCCCGACGCTCTCACACTCTCACGCTCCCTCCCCTTCAATCTGTCGCGCACCGCTCACGCTGTCTTCAAGACCCCGGCACCAGCTCCCCAAGATCCTGCATGCACCCCACTGCGGCTCCCCCGTTTCTCCTCGATGCTCGATGTTTTTACTTTAGTATTTCGCTTTGGATTTTATCCTTGATTTTTACGACTTTTTTGGTTAGTTATGTCCACGCGTTTACTTTACCGTGGAGGTTGTACAATGAAGGAATCAATCACCAGGCTTTTGTTGACTATTGCAATGTTATTGCTGTTTGCCGCCGGCGCTTATGCGTCCCCCGCAAATCAGGGGTACAAGGGGTATGTTCGGGGTAACGCCCTGATCACAGCAGCCGAGTTGAAACGCCTCATCGATTCCAAGGATCCCAACCTGATCATCCTTGCTGCCGAGAATGAACTTGAGTACCGCGTCGGGCATATTCCCGGTTCGTTCATGGTGGATCGTCCCGACTACGAAGCTCCGGCCGAAACTCAAAACGGCATCACCGGCAACCTCATCAATGCCGAAGGGTTCACCAAGCTGGCAAGGCAGCTCGGCATCAACAAGGGGTCCAAGGTCGTCGTTTACGACACCAAGTACGACGCGACCCGGCTTTGGTGGGCCTTCTTCTACTACGGCAAAACCGACGTAAGGGTGCTGGACGGCGGGATCAAAGCCTGGAAAGACAGCGGATACGAGACCGACTTTCTTGGTCCCGAAAGACGCAATGGCGGCAACTTCGTGGCCAAAGTCGCCTATCCGCGGTTAAGGGTCGATACACCGGAGATAGCGGCGCTCAAGGACTCGCCCAAGGGACAGCTTTGGGACGAGCGCGAACAAAAGGAATTCTGCGGCGAAGAACTGAAGAAAGGTGCCTTCCGCAAAGGGCACATTCCCTGGGGGAAATTCGCCAACTGGGAGCTCTTCAAGCAGAAGGCCAACAAGGCGGAGTGGGTAGCGGCTGAGGAAGCAGCCGCCACCCTCAAGAAACTCGGAGCGGATCCCAAGAAGGACCAGTACTTCTTCTGCCAGTCCGGCGTGCGTTCCACACAGGCACTGTTTACCTTTTATCTCTTGGGCTGGTCCCTGGACAAACTGCACAACTACGACAGTTCCTGGATTGGCTGGTCCAAGGATCCTTCCCTTCCCATCGTTACCGGCTGTGGCACCACGCCTACCGTAGCGGCCATCCGCTGATCATTCATCTCAACTGCGGTGGGGAGCCCCCTCCCCACCATGGGACCACCTCATGGCAGTATCTAACCAGGCACCCGTGGCAACGGGGGCAACCGTCGGCAATGTCGGCGGTTGCACCGGATGCAACCTGTGTGTGAAAGAATGTGACTTCCTGCAGCGGACAGGAAACCCCAAGGAACTGGCGGGAGGAGGAGCGGAGTACGATCCCTTCGAGTGCACCCTTTGCGGGCTCTGCACCGCCGTTTGCCGGTTGGGGGTCGATCCCGCGGCGTTTTTCCTCGAGCGCCGGCGGGACCTCCGGGCAGCAAAGGGAGCCGACGACCCGCGACACGCTCCGCTCATCGCCTATGAACGGAGAGGCACCTCCCGGGCCTACACCTTTTACGGGCTGCCGGAGCACTGCAGCGTCGTCCTTTTCCCGGGATGCGCCCTCCCCGGTTCCCGTCCCGACATGGTGTGGAACGTGTACGAGGAGTTGAAGCGGACGGTTCCCGCTCTCGGCATCGTCCTCGACTGCTGCCTCAAGCCGTCGCACAGCCTGGGAAGAAGGGAAGAGTTCGGAGCCTCGTTCCGGGAGATCACGGACTACCTTTTGGAGAAAGGGATCAGGAAGGTGCTGGTCGCTTGTCCCAACTGCCAAAGGATCTTCAGCGAGTATGGCGGACCGTTGCAAGTGGAGACCGTCTATGAGGCTTTTGCCGGCACCCCCGGCGCACTTCCCGCGAACCGCTCTACCACCGTGGTGATTCACGACCCTTGCGTATCGAGGGAGATGAAGGCGATGCAGGACGCAGTCCGGGAACTCGCCGGACGCCGCGGGCTCCACGTTGAGGAAATGAAGCATGCGCGGCAAAGGACCCGGTGCTGCGGTCGCGGCGGGGGAGTCAACTTCGTCCGTCCCAAAGCACTGGAGGAGGCGGCCGCATCACGTGCCGCCGAAGCGGCGGGACGGCCGATCGTGACCTACTGCGCGGCATGTGCGGAAACATATCGCGGCACAACCGCGACCATGCACGTGCTCGACCTCTGGTTGGCGCCGGAACGGGCCATGGCCGGCAAGGCCAAGGTGTCGAGGGCTCCCTTCACCTACCTCAACCGGCTGGCATTGAAACGGAGATTTCGCAACAGTGGACATTTCGTCATCATGCGGGAAAGAGGAGGAAAAGAGGTGACTGCTGACGCCACCAAGCGGATCAAGGCCGGTACCATCCTGATCCTGATAGCCACAGCCGCGCTGCTGTTTCGGCTGGCCGGGGGGAGCCAGGCCTGCAACCCGGAAGCCCTGAAGCAGATGCTCCAGGGGCACGAGATACTGGGTCCGGTGGTCTTCATCCTTTTATACGGCATCACGCCGGTGCTCTTCCTGCCAGGCCTGCCGATGGCCATTGCTGCCGGCCTGCTGTTCGGCCCTCTTTGGGGAGTCGTCTACGCCATAACCGGAGCCACACTGGGAGCAACCGCATCCTTCCTGGTGGCGAGGTACCTGGCAAGGGACTGGGTGGTAGCCAAGCTGAGTGGGGAGATGTGGCAGAACCTCGACCAGAAGGTGGGTGAACAGGGATGGAAGATCGTCGCCATCACCCGACTGGTCCCCCTCTTCCCGTTCAATGTGCTCAATTACGCGTTCGGCCTGACCAGGATACCGTTCTGGCATTATGTCACAGCCAGTTTCCTCTTCATGCTGCCGGCCTGCATAGCCTTTATCGTGTTCTCCAGTTCGTTGCCACAGTTGCTGAAGGGAGAGGCTTCCCCGGCGCTCTTTGCAGGTGCCGCACTCATTGTTGCCGTCATGCTGCTGCCGGCTTGGTACAAAAAACGGGCAACGACGTGACCTCCGCGCGGAAGCGGTTGCGCTTTCATCTACAGGGTGAAACTGATAAGGGCTTACGGGGATTCCCGTAAGCCCTTTTTGCATTGCCGTAACAGGTGCCGCGATGATCGCACCCCCTCCCCGCTTCATACCACACGAGCTTCAGTGCCCGCGCTTCACTTTCCCTTTCTACGCGAGAAGATCCCGACCCCGGCAAGGAGTGCGGGAAGCAACCACCACCCCTCCATCACATGAACAGGCGTCCCCTGACCGCCTCCCGCGGGGGAGACGATGACGGAAAAAGGGGCGAGAGACGCGGAGCCGGCGCTGTTGATGGCGGTAATCGTGATGCTTGAATAGGTGCCGGCGTCGGAACTAGTGGGCGTGCCGGTGAGGGCACCCGTCGAGGTGTTGAACATGGCCCATGCCGGCTTGTTGCCGATGCTGAAGCTGGAGGCGTACCTGGCTGTCGGCACGAAGCTGTAGGGAGTGCCGGCGGTAACCGCCCCGGCCGGGGAGCCCGAGATGGTCGGGGGTGACAGGGTCACCGCGACATCGGTCGTTTTTGAGCCGGTCTGCGTCCCGTCGGTGACCTCGACGGTGTAGGTGTGTGTGCCGATGGAAAGCGGCGGCAAAGCGGCCAGGTTGAGCGGGATGTTCACCGTCCCTGTCCCTGCCACCGGCTGGTAATCCTGGACCACCGCGCCACCTTCGAGCCACCTGTAGCTCAACGGGGCACCGCCGGGGTTGTAGACGGTTGCGGGGATCGTGGTAGCGCTTTGCGCGGCGGCTGACAGGGTGAACGAGGAAGTAAGGGTAATTAAATACGGGTCGACGACCAGGCCGCCGACCGATGAGCCTGCAGTCCTCATGAACCCGAGCCCTTTTCCGAAGTCGGTGAAGGAGAAAGAAAGGTTATGGTTGGTTGCGACGCCGCTGTAGGTCTGCTGTACCGATCGCTGCCAGTTCCCGCTCGCGTCGGTGGTTATGCCCAGGGGGTCCTGGTTGGAGAGAAGGGTCGCGCCGTCGTCCGTGATGGCCCAGTTCCACCCCACCGCCGTGTTGGCATAGTACACGTCATGCACATTGGCGGTTACGGTGAATGGAACCCCGAGGTAAACCACACAAGGCGCCGTAATTGAGTATGTGGTCTGCCCGTAGCTGTCGGTCCACGATGAGGTCCAGTTGGAACCTTCCGGACAGGTTGCGAAGGCGGGAAGATCGAACACGAGGCAAAAGAGCAGGGCCGGAACAAGAACCAGATTCTTCATGCAAGCTCCTCCGAACTAAAAACGCAATAATCAGATAACCAAATAACAGTGCACAACCTTCATTAAGAGCAAGAACAATGCCGCCTCACGGCAATTCCTGAAGCGGCACCAATCACCCTGTTCCCCGCCACATGCGGAGAGGACGCGGCTGCTGGAATGTTTCCGCCTGTCATTTGGCTGTAGTTGACGGTCTTTTCGCGAAAGACATGACCCCTGTTCCGCCCCCCTGGTGACGCTCCACTCCCTCTTTCGCCGCCGGCGGGTAAATGCCTCATCGCCCCCCGTCCAGTGACTCTTCACTTGTGTTCCACCAGTCATCAGCCGGGACACCGGACCTCACTTTCTGAAAACGAGGCATGGGAAGACCCGCGGCAGGAAGCAGTAGATGTTTTCGCGGCCACGCTGATACTTTGTCGGAAGTCACCCTTCAGCCGTGACAAGTAACAGAAAATAATGTATTACAAATCAGATTGCGTATACATTATTTATCAATCTATTCCTACTCTTATACCGCCGCACGATTTCACTACTCCTTCTTCGCCCCCTCATATTCAATCGCCCTAATCTTTTTTCGCTTTATTAATCAGCCGCCCCGCCGAAAGCAGCATGAAATCCCCTCGGAACATCACCCGTGTAAGGCACACTCCCGAGAGGATGCCGCCACGGCTTTTAAACGGACCCTTTACCGGTGCCGGTGACACACAGAATTCACGCGTCGGGGCGACGCCATCACTAAACAAGCAGCACGCATAAAAGGGGTATGGAGACAATGACTCTCAAGGTAAAGGTAATGGTTGCATTCATCGCCGCCGCGGTACTCGGTGTTGCGGGTTCTCTCGCCGCGGTGCGAGGTTCCACGTCTGGCGCATCGGGCGCCTGCGCCGTGGCGTTTGTCCTCACGCTCGTCCTCGGCGGCTACATGGCGCGCGCGGTCGAAGCGGAACGGGAACGACTCGTAGAGGAGAACACACGGACAGCCGCGGCGATGACCAGGGAGTTCGAAGGGGAGCGCGACCGGCTCATGGAGAAAAACACGCAGACGGTCGAGACCGTGACCCGGGATTTCGAACAGGAACGAGACCGGCTGGTGGAGAAAAACGACTGGTTCCGCGCCATCATCGACGCGGTCCCGTTCCCGGTGCACGTCACCGACAACGACATGAACTGGACCTTCATGAACAAGCCGTTCGAGACGCTGCTGATCAGGGAGGGACGCATCAAGGACCGCGATTCCGCGGTGGGACATGCCTGCAGCAACGCGGCCGCCAACATCTGCAACAACGAGGGATGCGGCATCAAGCAGCTCCACAAGGGGGTGAACGAAAGCTTCTTCACCTGGTGCGGCTCGGAATGCAAGCAGGACACGGCCTACCTTGTAAACCGCAACGGCGAGCGTATCGGCTACGTGGAGACGGTGACCGACCTGACCGCGATCATCAGGAACCGCGACTACACCCAGGCCGAGGTGGAGCGGATGGCGGGGAACCTCACCAAGCTCGCGCTGGGCAACCTGGACCTCGACCTGAAGGTCGCGGATGCAGACCAGCACACCGAAGTGGCGCGTGACAACTTCGTCAAGATCAACGACAGCCTCTCCAGGGTGAAAGACGCCGTCGGCGCCATGATCGTCGACACCGAAACGCTCGTGAACGCGGCCCTCGCCGGCAACTTCCAGACCCGCTCCGACGCCTCGAAGCACCAGGGTGAGTACCGGGCCATCGTGGACGGGGTCAACCGGACCCTGGACGTGGTGGTGCAGAAGAACGACTGGTACGAGGCGATCATAGACGCGGTCCCCTTCCCGATCCACGTCACCGACAACGACATGAACTGGACCTTCCTCAACAAGCCCTTCGAGGCGCTCCTGGTCAAGGAAGGACGCATCAGGGACCGGGTGACGGCGTTGGGGCTTCCCTGCAGCAACGCCGCCGCCAACATCTGCAACACCGAGGGGTGCGGGATAAAGCAACTGCACAGAGGGGTGCCGGAGAGCTACTTCGACTGGTGCGGCTCCGGGTGCAAGCAGGACACGACGTACCTCATGAACCGCAAGGGGGAGAAGATCGGCTACGTCGAGGTGGTCCAGGACCTGACGGCGATCATCAGGAACCGCGACTATACCAAGACGGAGATCGAAAGGATGGCCGTGAACCTCCACCTCCTTTCGCAGGGGGACCTTGACCTCGACTTCGCGATCGCGCAGCCGGACCAGCATACCAGGGATACCCACTCCGACTTCATGCGCATCAACGACAGCTTGAAGAGCGTGAAACTCGCCATGGACGGCGTCATCGGCATCACCAAGGAAATCGCCGACGGCAACCTGAGCGTGGAGGTCACGCCCCGCTCCGAGAAGGACGAATTGCTGAAGGACCTTGCCGCCATGGTGCGAAAGCTCTCGGACGTGGTCCTCGACGTGAAGCAGGCGGCGGACAACGTGACGCTTGGGAGCAAGGAACTGGCAGAGAACGCGGAGAACACCTCACAGGGCGCCACCGAGCAGGCGGCCTCGGCCGAGCAGGCGTCCAGCTCCATGGAGGAGATGAGCGCCAACATCAGGCAGACGGCGGACAACGCGATGCAGACCGAAAAGATCGCGGTGAAGTCGGCGGCCGACGCGCAGGAAGGGGGGAAGGCCGTCGCCGGGACGCTCGCGGCCATGAAGGAGATCGCCGGAAAGATCTCCATCGTCGAGGAGATCGCGCGGCAGACCAACATGCTCGCGCTCAACGCCGCCATAGAGGCGGCGCGTGCCGGGGAACACGGCAAGGGGTTTGCCGTGGTCGCGGCCGAGGTGCGCAAGCTCGCCGAGCGGAGCCAGAAGGCGGCAGGTGAGATTTCCACCCTCTCCACCTCCAGTGTCGAGATCGCCGAAAAGGCGGAAGCACTCCTTGGCGAAATACTGCCCAACATCCAGAGAACGGCGGAACTGGTCCAGGAGATCAGCGCCGCGAGCAAAGAGCAGGACGGCGGCGCCCAGCAGATCAACCAGGCCATACAGGTGCTGGACCAGGTGATCCAGAAGAACGCGACGGTGGCCGAGGAGATGGCGTCCACCGCCGAGGAGTTGTCCTCCCAGGCGGCCCAGTTGCAGAACACGGTCTCCTTCTTCCAGGTCCGGGACAGCGGTGTCCCCGCGGGTCGGGCGTCGGAGGGGGGGAAGCGGCAAGGGCGCCGCGACGCGGCACCCATGACGTATGCCGGCACGGCCGCCAAGGGAACCACCACATCACGTTCCACACAGGCGGCAATAGACAAGGGTGTGGCACTGAGGCTGGACCACAATGACTTCGAGCGCTTCTGAAATCCGTGAAACCGGCGGGGACGCAGGTACGGACGCGTCCCCCCGGTGCATAAATATTTATTATTTTTAATTGACAGGAATCAATCCTGTTCTATACTGCACAACTCCTACTCAATAAGTCACAACGTGCCGCAGCACGGAAGGAGTTGTACCATGGCAATCTGTAAGGACTGTAGAGACAAAAAGATCGTGACCTGCCCGGAGTGCGGCGGTACGGGTAACCGGTACTATGTCCCGGTGCTGGACATCTGGGAATCGGATTGCAGCGTCTGTTTTGGAAGCGGCACCATCACCTGCCCGGCCTGCGAGGAAAATCCCTTTGGCGCCGCGCTCCCAAGGCCCGCGGCCTGGACCCCGCCCCCGCCCCCCCCGGGCCTGTAGTTCATACCTTCTCACCACGCGAAAAGGGCCGGCAGATAACATGCCGGCCCTTTTCGCGTTTCACTCACTCAGGTCATAGAACCTTGAACGGGGCTACTGGTGTATGGAAAGCTTCTTCATCAGGTCGTAGAGCGTGGGGCGGCTGACGCCCAGTTCCTCGGCGGCCTTCAGGATGTTGCCCGATTGCCGTTCTATGGCGTTCAGTATCATCTCCCGCTCCATCCGTTCGCGCGCTTCCCTGAGCGAGAGGTTGTCATTGTTGTGGGACGGCATCGGCGGAGGCTCGAAGTCGCAACCAAGATCGAGCGGGCCGATGCTGGAACCGTCGCACATGATGACGGCGCGCTGGATGCGGTTTCTCAATTCGCGCACGTTCCCGGGCCAGTCGTGCCGTTTCAGGAAGGCAATGGCAGCGGGCGACAGCCGCACCTTCTTCTTGCTCTCCTTGCAAAAGAGCCTCAGGAAGGTTTCCGCCAGCAGGAGGACGTCGTCGCCGCGCGACCTAAGGGGGGGGAGCTTGACGGTGACCACGCCTATCCGGTAGTAGAGGTCCTCGCGGAACCGTCCCTCCTCGATCGCCTTCGGGATGTCGATGTTGGTGGCGCAGGTGGTGCGCGCGTCGATGGGGATCTCCTCCCGCCCGCCGACCCGCTGGATGGTCCCTTCCTGGAGAAAACGCAGCAGCTTCACCTGCAGGTTCACCGGGAGTTCACCAATCTCGTCGAGGAAAAGGGTCCCCTTGTGGGCGTACTGCAGCTTCCCGCGCACGGCGGTGTGAGCGCCGGTGAAGGCTCCCTTCTCGTGCCCGAAGAGCTCGCTCTCCAGGAGATTCTCCGGGATGGCGCCGCAGTTGATCGCCACCATCGGCCCCGTGCGGCGCTGGCTCGCCTCGTGAATGGCGGCCGCCACAAGCTCCTTGCCGGTACCGCTCTCGCCGAGGATCAGGATGGGGGCGTTGGAGGCGGCGACCTTGCGGATGGTGGTGAAGACAGCCTGCATCTCGGCGCACTTCCCAACCATACCCCACTGCTCTTCCGCCTCCCCGCAGGGGGAGATCACGCTGTTTTGCTCCTCGATGTTGGCGATGTGGAAGGCGCGCCCGATCATCACCTTCAGTTCGGACAACACGGGGGGCTTCGCGTAAAAGTCGAAGGCGCCCATGCGCATCGCCTTGAGCGCGTTTTCCCTTTCGTTGTTGCCGGTCAGCATGATGACCTTGGTCACCGGGTTCACCCCCAGCATCTCGTCCAGGCAGCGGAATCCCTCGACCGAGCTGTCCGGGTACGGGGGGAGCCCCAGGTCGAGCACCACGACCGCAGGGCGCTCGCTCCTGAAAAGGGAAAGGGCTTCGCGGGCATCGGCCGCCAGAAGCACCTGGTACTCCTGGTTCAGCCCCCACTTCAGTTGTTGCCTGATATCCTCATTGTCATCGACAATCAGAAGCTTTCTCACCTGCTCCTCCTTCATGCGGCCTCGATGGCGCCGGCCGCCGGTTCCTCCGCCGCGACCGGGAGGTGGACGGTGAACACGGTCCCCTCCCCTTCCACGCTGGAGACTTCGATACTGCCGCCGTGGGCCGTGACGATCTGGCGCGACTGGTACAGTCCGATGCCGAGCCCGGTCGGCTTTGAGGTGCGAAACGGCACGAACAGATCGTTCCTGATAAAGCGCGGGGACATGCCGCAGCCGCGGTCCGCCACCTTGACGAACGGGGTGCCGTTGCAGCCGACTTCCACGGTTATGGATGCCCCGGGGGGTGAAGCCTCCACCGCGTTCAGCAAGAGGTTCAAAAGCACCTTTTGCAGCTCCTCCCTGTCCCCCAGCACTACCTGCTGGTCACCCTGCACCGAAATGGTCCTTCCCTGCACCATCGCCGCGCAATCCCCGGTGAGCGCCAGCAGATCGACCGGGCGCCTCTGCAGGAGTTCGCTCTCGCCCAGGTTGCGCAGCCGGCCGATCAGGTGGTGCATCTTCTTCGTGGTGTTGCCGAGGCTGCTCAGCATGTCCTGCTGAAACTCCGGGTTATCGATGTGCTCCCGGGCGTTCTCGAGCACCAGCGAGATGGTGGCCGCAAGGTTCTTCAGGTCGTGCACCACGAAGGTCGCCAGGCTCCCCACCGCCTCCATCGCCTTGGACTGGGTCAGCTGCTCGGAGAGGCGCTGATGCTGCATGGCAACCGACACCTGACGCGCGATGGTCTTCATCAGATCGAAGTCTTCGTAGCGGTACTGCTCGTCGGGCACCACCTGGGCCCCCAGCACGATGAATCCGGAGAGCGCCTCCCCCTCGAAGAGGGGAACCACGAAGGAGATCCCGTAGCGTTCGAGGAAGAGCCATTCGTGCGGGGTGAGCTCATGGTTGGGGTCACCGCTGCAAAAGACCCACTGCCTCTCCCGCAGGGAGGTCAGGATCGGGTTGTCGTCGTTGATGGTCTCCCGAAGCGGCTCCAGTTCGAGGGCAGAGGCGACGCAGTACCAGCCGCACCCTTGCTGGTGCTGATACAGCGCCGCTCCGTGCACTCCGAAGATCTCGCAGTAGGCGAGGAGCACCCTGTGGACCAGGTCATCCCCCCCTTCGAAGGTCGACAGCCTCTCGGTCAACCCAAGCCACTGCGCCCGGTAATCGTATTTACTCTGGTAGAAGTGCTTGTGTAGCAGCACCTTCAGTTCCCGCTTGGCCCGGTCGGAGAGGAGCAGAAGCAGCAGCAGGATGCCGGCTATGAACCCCAGTGACAGGGTGAGCACCCGCGGGAACAGCGGCCCGAAGTACTTCATCGCCTCGCCGAGCGCGCCCAGCATGACCAGGTAGGCGGAGATCACCACTATGACCACGGATTTCAGCAGGACCGCCTGCGAGACCTTGACACGGGCGCTGCCGCGCCAGTGGGAACGGGCATAGAGCAACATCAGCGAGGCGATGATGAAGAGCAGGGAGCGCAGCGGCGCAAGCTCCATGTTGAGCGAGCGGTACAGCAGGGCGCTCGAGTAGTAGAACGCGAGCACGGCGAGCATGGAGCAGAGCGCGACGATATCGAGCTTCACCCGCCACAGGGCTTCCGAGGAGGCGTTCACCAGCGTGGACTCGAAGTTGATTAGCGCCACCACCAGCAGCAACAGGATCGCCACGTAGAAGTAGTAGCCGGCGTCGGCCAGAAACAGCACCGCCTCGGCCGGGAAGTCAGGAGCGTAGTAGAAGGAAGCCGCCGGCAGCAACAGGGGAACCAGTACCAGAAGCGCGCTGATCCCGACCAGTAACCGGCTCTTCAACGAAAGTCCCCGCTCCGGGAGCTCCCGCGCGTAGGTCAGGCTCAGCAAAATCCAGCAGGACGGTAAAAGCGCCTCGACGAACAGGGCGCAGCGCTTCCAGTCGATTTCAGCCCGGGAATTCCCCAGTGCGAAGAAATCGAAGAGTTCCAGGACAGCGATGGCGAAAAACGGCACTGCCAGGTAGCTGTACGCACCGCTTCGTCTCTCCAGCAGCACGATGCGCAGCACGGAGGCCAGCAGCAAAAAGACTGAAATCAGCGTAAGCGACATCGTCACCTCTAGGGCCCAGGATACCTGCCGAAGCTCGCCAATGGCCCCTATAACCAGCTACGCCGCGTGCGCGCCCCCCCGGTCCTGGCTTCTCCAGGGCGCAAAATATCGCGGCCGACTCAGCCCGGAAGAAAAGCCCTTATGGTCGGGAGCAGATCCTGCGCGAACCTCTTGGCCGTGGCAGTGGCTTTTGCCTGATCGCCTTCCGATGGCAGTGATATCCTGATGAAAGAAGCATCTCGACGTCGAGAGAGAAATGAATTCGCAATCTGTTGCCCTTTCAGCGAGAACTCGTCGGAAATGCTCTTGCCGCGGACCTGGTACCAGTAAAGAAAAAGCGCGCTACTATCGCCCTTCCGATAAACGGACCGCACCACGTTCAAGGAGCCGCTCCCGGCAGGGATGGTGTCCTTTGAGGTGAACTCCTCGTGCCAGCCGCTTCCAGGGAGGCAGTGTTTGGGGGAATGAATCTCACCGCTCCCTTTACCGCCACCGTGATAGCCGATATAAAGCTCGACCTTTTCCCCTTTTTCGTTGACATACTGCCTCACAAGGAGGTCCGTTGCCTTAAGCACGTTCTGCACGTCAGCGGAAAATTGGGTAGAGCCGACCATACGCCACCCGTTCACCTGGGCCGGGAACTGTTCGAGCGGCCTGTTCACCGGCACGGTGACATCGCGGTGAAACTGCAAATACAGCCCGACGCCAAGCAAAAGCACATACAGCATGACAAAGCGATACCAGTTGATCATCGCGCCCCCTGCGTGCCTCTTGCGAGCCAAGACCCCATAGCCACCAGAACCAGAACAGCTACGACGAAGACCGCCATCCCGGCAAACTCGTGAAAGAACCCTTCGGCAGCTCGTGCCCCCCAGTACTGGGCCAGCGCTCCCGTGCCTATGACCCGCAAGGCGTTGGCCAGAATCGCGACAGGGATGGCCAGGGAGGCGAGCAAGACCTTTTTCCGCCAACTCAGTTTCAGGCACGAAGCAAAGGCCACGGCAACGGCGAGAAGGGAGATGAGAGACCTGATTCCGCTGCAGGCATCCGCCACCTCGAGCGTGGTCATGGGAAGCAGTATTACGTTACCTTCATGCATAACCACGACCCCCATCAACTTCAGGGCGGCAATGGAAATGCGGGTCACAAAAAGCTTCAAAGGGAAGGCAATCATGTCGTAGACGATGTAAGGGATTGGAACCATGAAGCAGAGATAGCACAAGGGGAGGAACATGAAGGCGAAGAACTGCCTGCCAAAGAAATACAG
This sequence comes from Geomonas subterranea, assembly GCF_019063845.1. Taxonomy (NCBI): domain Bacteria; kingdom Pseudomonadati; phylum Thermodesulfobacteriota; class Desulfuromonadia; order Geobacterales; family Geobacteraceae; genus Geomonas; species Geomonas subterranea. The sequence goes on along the minus strand of NZ_CP077683.1, from coordinate 874,012 downwards.
GGTCATCCCCCCCAGCGTCACAATGAGGGAGCTTCTCATGGTGAAAAACTCGATGCCGAGCCACCCAATCGAAAGCTGGGCGAGACCGAGCAGGATGATGAACAGGCCGGGCCACCAGGGATCCAGGGGCAGGCCAGCCACGTCATGCCGCCGCTGGTACACGAAGTATCCGGCGACTAGAGGAACTATAAAGCCGTGGGAATAGTTAGGGTCTTCATACCATTGGGACACCATGTCGGCAACGACTGCGTAGTAGACTCCGGTAAGCAACAGGAGCACCAACACGAATTGCCACCTGTACGTCCTTATCGACTCGGCAACAGTCACAGCGGTGTCCTCTCAGTAAGGCAGAACCACATAACCGGATGTCTTTCAGGATCAAAGTCTGCCGCTGGGGAAGTGGCTACGTCCCGTTCCTCAGGGCACCCCATTAGAAAATGACTGCTATACCTATACAGCCTCAGGCATAAATTGACAAGTGCTAATTGTTTATGTTAAACAATCGAATGGCTGAGGTAAAATGAAGCCGGAGGCACTGTGATGACTTGTCCGACATCGCTGAGACACAAGCACGAATCCAACGTCATCAGCAGCATCCCTTTCTTCTCATCCCTGACCCCAGATGAGGTCGATCAGGTTGAGAAACTGTTCAGAAAGAAGAACTACGAAAAGGAGCAGATAGTCCTGTACGAGGAGGACACCTCCAGCTACATGTACCTGATCTATTCGGGGAAGGTACGGGTCGTGAAGATGAACGACGAGGGGAAAGAGCAGATCATCACGATCCACAAGAAGAACGACTTCTTCGGCGAGATGTCCCTTTTGGACAACAAGACCTCCCCGGCCACCATCATAGCCCACGAGGACTCGGTGATCGGGCTTTTGCACAAGAGCGATTTCGAGCAGCACCTGATGCACAACGACGAGATCCGCAAGAAGGTCATCGAGCTGCTGTGCAGCCGCCTGCGCGAATCGTGGGAGATGATCAAGATCCTCAGCTTCAACGCGGAGAACGCCCAGGACCGGGTTCTTTCCCTGCTGGACCGGCTGGGAGAACTGTACGGGGTCCGTGACGACCGCGGCGTCATCATCGACGTGAAGATGACCCACCAGCAGATGGCCAGTTACGCGTCAGTGACCCGCGAAACCATGAGCCGCGTGCTGCGCAGCCTGGAGAAGTCGGACGTGATCAGCGTCCTGGACAGCAAGGCGATCCTGCTCAACAAGACCTTCTTCAATACACGAAGCAACGGCAAGAGGCCGTAAAACGGGGAACCGTTCTACGTCCTACGAAACACGGGAACTGTTCTACGTATGCGTTTTGCGTCTGCGTTCTCCATCCTGCTACTGCACGCACGCCGACTCCGCTTCTGAACAACGCCTGCCTTTCCACGCGCCCTCCCATCCCCCTCTCCTTTCCTGAGCCGCCCTCGCCCCTTACCAGGATCCCTGCGACTCCTCCCTCGCCCTCCGGGAGAGGGGCGGGGTGAGGGCCCCGCGCCAGGCGTCCCTTTTCGTGCAACGCCTTCCCTATTGAATGGGGTTACCCTGGCCATCGTAGACGGCCGAAAGAGTTACGGCGAAGTCGCCCGGCTGGGCGCCCGGCGGAACATTGGCGAAGGTGACGGTCAGGATCTCACCGGAAGCCAAATTGCTGCTGGCGAGGATGAGACTGTTGGTGCCTGCGATGCTGGCAAGACCGTTGCGCGCGTACGCCCCGGAGGTTCCGACAGTGAACAGGGTTGCACCGGCGGGCATCGTCACCACGAAATTCAAACCGTAAGGGGCGGCGGTCGCTAGCCCAGACACCGACACGGTGCCGACGGCGGTGGCTCCGCTTACGACAGTAGTCATGGTGGCGTGCACCGGGACCGTTACCGCGACATCAGCCCCTCCCCCGCCTCCGCAGGCGGTTACCAGGAACATCATCCCACCCAGCACTGCTTGTTTCAAGATCTCCATAGCGCCTCCTAAGCTCCGTCTGCCATCTGGACCGGGAGCTCGCCTGCTCGTTTCACAGCTTACCGGTCAGCTTGGCGAGGATGACCACGACGTCGCCGGTATCGACTTTGCCGTTGGGCTGGGGTTGGCCATTCACGTAGGGCGCCACGTCCAGGCGCTGCATCTGGTCGAGCGTCGGACCCTGCTGCCCCGACGCGATCTGAAGGGCGAATTGCGCGTCCGCGAGCGTGAGGGGCGAGGTTGCAGTTGAAGTCGAGGTGGAGGTCGAGGCCGGGGGGGGTGTCGAGTCGGTCTGACCGGTGCCGTTGTCCACGAGGACGGTCGCGGATGCCACTCCGCTGTTTCCGGCTGCATCGTACGCCCTGACGCTGATGACATGGGTGCCATTGGCGAAGCTCGCCGTATTCCAGACGTAGCTCACGGGGTTCTGGTTGCTGCTCAATAACAACGTCCCGTCGATGGAGAGCTCGAGCCTGCTCACGCCGAGGTTGTCGCTGGCGCTTGCTGAGACGCTGATGGTGCCCCCCACTTTGGCATCCGAAGGAGGCACCGCCAGCGAAACTGTGGGTGATATGGCGTCCCCCACCACTGAAACGTTGACGGCTTTGGATACCGCCTCGTTTCCGGAGAGGTCGACGGCCCTGGCCGAGATGGCGTAGCTCCCCGCCGGCAGCGCCGCCGCGTTCCAGGTGTAGGTATAAGGTGCGGCGGAAGTCTCGTGCACCTGGGCGCCGTTCACCAGGAACTGTACCTTGGCGATGCCGACGTTGTCGGCGGCGGCTGCGCAGATGACGAGATTTGTGGCCACCGGGGTATTTTCCGCGGGGGAGGTTACGCTGACCAGGGGGGGGAGGGTTTCGGGGACCTGCACGATGTTCGAATAGACGCTTTCGGTACCGGCGGAGTTGTATGCGGTCACGGCGAAATAGTAAGAGTTGGCCGGATCCAGCCCGCTGATGCTCGCCACGGTGAGTGTGCCGCCATCAACAGGGGCATTTCCCTCGGCGGCTCCGGTCCCCTGGAACGGAAGTCCGCTGCTGTTGGCCTGGTAGTAGACCCGGTATCCGGCGATGTCGGTGTCCGGGCTGGGATCCCAGGCCAGGGACACGCTGGTGGCGAGACAGGGATGAGGCAGGGACAGCAGCAAGAACAAAAACAGCGGCAGTACAGAAAACAATCCAGCTCTTGCGGATACTTCCATCGTTGGCTCCCAAGGATCGGCGTGGGGCCTTGGGCTTTTCTTGTCAGGGGAAGGAAAAAAGAAAAGCCGGGACCGCAGCACCAGTACTTGGCATTTCGGCGACCCGGCTGTCTCAGAGAGACCCTGTAGGCTTTCCGTCCCACCCTCGCGGATGGTTTAGTATTGTCGTGTACCTATTATTAGGTTGGATGACCGGGACGGCCTGGTCATCGGGAGCGCATATTATTTGATTTATAAATGAAAAGCAACTTGTTTTTACCAATAAAGCGCCGCCCCGGCTCCCCCCGCGATTACCCTCTCGACGAGGACCAACAGCTAGCGTGTTACGGACACGGCCTTGGTCCCCTTGTTTCCGGCGGCGTCGAAAGCGTTGACGGTGACGGTATGTGTCCCGACACCGAGCTTCGCCGCCGCGCTGATGGACCCCGAATTGGTTCCCAAAAGCAGCGCTCCGTCCAGATAGACCTCCATCCGTACCACAGCCACGTTGTCCTTGGCCGAAGCCGCGACCTTGAGGTTCGCATTGGTGATCTGTGGTGAGGAAGGGGAAACGATGTTGACGGCCGGAGGGGTGAGGTCGTTGGCCACGGTGACAGACACGCTGGCCGAACCTGCGTTTCCGGCGGCATCGGAGGCTATGGCGACCAAGGTGTGGCTCCCGTTGCCGGCGGTCGCGGTGTTCCATTTGTAGCTGAGTGTGCCTGCGTTGGCCGCGTAAATCAGGGTCGAGTTGTCGTAAAGGGCTAAACCGGTGACTCCGACGTTATCGGAGGCGCTGGCCGTCACGTCGACGATGCCACTTACCTGCTTGTTGTTTGCAGGTGCGGAAAAGGCGATGGTTGGAACCATCGCGTCTCCGGCAACGAAGACGACCTCTTCCGAGGTGCCAACGTTGCCTGCCGCGTCGTAAGCCTTCGCGGTGAGGGTGTATTGCCCGGGGGCGAGCGAGGAGGTAGTCCAGTTGAAGACGTAGGGAGCGGTGTTGCTGCTCCCCAGCAGGTTCCCGTTCACGTACAACTCCACGCTGGTCACCCCGACATTGTCGACGGCGCTGATCCCGACGGCTACCGGCCCGCTGATGGTCGCGTTCGTTGCCGGTGAGGTGATGCCGACCACCGGCGGAACCATCTCCTTTACCTGCACGAGATTGGAGTAGACGCTCTCCGCACCGCTGGTGTTGTAGGCGGTCACCGCGAAGTAGTACGAGGTGCCGGGATCGAGGCCGCTAATGGAAGCGGTGGTACTGGCGGAAACATCGACGGGGGCGTTACCTTCCGCTGCGCCACTGCCAACGAAAGGGATGGCTGAAGAATTGGCCTGGTAATATACCCGGTAACCCGCAAGATCGGGGTCGGAGGAAGGATCCCATTGCAGGGTCACAGTGGATGAAAAGGCCGCGCTGGGAACAATGAGCGCAAACAGCGCGAGGAGCACTACATGCTTTACTTTCAACTGTGACCTCCACAGGAGGTCGGACCAGGATTCAGGACGCAAAAAAACCGGGCACCGACCTGTAGTGCAGGTATTTCGGCGACCCGGCTGTCTCAGGGAGACCCTATAGGCTTTCCGTCCCATCCTCGCGGAAGGTTTAGTATTGTCGTTTACCGCAAAATTTTAACTCCCTTCTAACCCAACCGGCGTTCATCTGCTGTGATTCAAATCACATTTCTACGGTTCAACGGCCGGTCAGGCAGAAATTGCCCTTCATCGTGGCGCTTCCGTTTCTTCTTCGCCTCATTCGCGTAATCGGAATAACCGAACGCCGCCCAAAACTGCGGCAGGTGAAACCGGATGCACCCTTTTAGCCCCAAATGATGCTGAAAATCAGCCTTGTTTTTCTCTTTTTCAGGGTCGATCTCACCCCTCCACAAAAAAACAGTATAAATTTGAGGGCTTAGCTGCCAAAAAACCAAACTCGATCAAAAGAAAACCAGAGTCGATCAAGAGAAAACCAAACTCGATCAACGGAAAACCAAACCCGATCAAGAGAAAACCAAACCCGATCAAGAGAAAACCAAACCCGATCAACGCAAAACAAGACCCGATCGGCCCTTCCGCTTATTTTGAACGGTGAGGAAACGACAGCCTTGACTAGGCAAAATATCGGGGTATGATTAGAAAATATTAAACTTCCAGACAAGGAGGCTCGCATGTCCATCGACAAAGTCATCATCACTTTTCCATCGGCAATAGTTGCGTTCATCGAGCTGGTGCGCCGAGTATTAGTATCGTTGACCGGAAATCCTAACTTTCCCGAGCCATGGGTTGGGTGTTCCCTCGCGGAACTGTCTGGTTGTCTGGAAAAACTGCAACAGGCGCACGACGAGGCCAAATACCACGATTCCCTTAAGGTCAAGTACCGGAACCAGGTGAAGAGCGAAACAAAGCGCGTATTGAGGAACATCGCGAACTATGTACAACTCATCGCCGCGGGGAATGTCCAGGCCTTGCAAAGCAGCGGATTCGATTTCCAGAAAGAGCGCCGGTCGACAAAAGCCGGTCGCCCCCTCACACCGGAAGTCCAGTTGAGGCACGGCGAGCGCAGGTGCACCATCTGGGTGAAAGCAAAAGCACTCCCGGGTGCTGGAAGCTACGAGGTGCAGGTAAGCAATAGCGATCCCAACCTGGAAGCCAATTGGGCCGCCTACTGTATCTCAAAGAGCTGCAGCAAAATCATTATCAGCGACCTGGTCAGCGGCCAGAATTACTGGGTCCGGATTCGTGGTATCTTCAGTTTCGGTGCCGGTGAGTGGTCCGTCCCGGTCACCATCATGTCCCTCTAAAGCCCTGCAGGGGCAGCCTCCAAACCGGGCTGCCCCACATCCTACCCTCCCCAAAGACTCCCGGAAAGCAGAACCGGAAGCTATCACTACCTGGTTCGCCTGTTTTTCGAGGAAGGCCATCCCAAACAGAGTAAGAATTTCCTAACACCTTGACAAATAGAGAAAAAAGGTAAAAACTTGTCTGGACATGGCGGGTATCCAGCCTTGCTAAAACTTCACCATGACTCCGTCATAGAGACCCTCCGAAAATTGCTAGAGAGTTGTCCTTAAACAGACAAGCCTTCCTTTTCCGCTGAGAGGAGAACATGTGAAGGGTAATAAGGAGCCTGTCATGCGAAGCTTTTTCAGACGCGCCCTCGGGCAGATATTGGTTGACGGCAAGTTCCTCTCCAAACGCACGCTTGACCGCGCCCTCGAGCAGCAAAAGCAGACCCATGAGCTGCTGGGGGCGGTTCTGGTCCGCATGGGGGTTCTGCGCCCCAGTGACGTGGACGTGCCTTTGATGATCCAGGGGCACTTAAGCAGCATGGAGGATGCGGTAAAGCTGGCTGCGGGGCAAAGGCAGCTGCTGGGCTCCCTGCTGGTCCTGTCCGGCAAGATCACCGCTGCACAGCTGGATCACGCCATTGCGGAACACCAGAGGACGGGTGAAAGGCTGGGCGAGGTCTTCATCCGCCTCGGCATGCTCACCGAGATTCAGCTAAAGGGGCTTCTGGAGTTGCAGCACAACCAGGAAAGCCCAGCCAGCACCCCGCTGCGATTGGGGGAACTGCTCGTTTCGAGCGGCTTCATCACCCGGCAACAACTCGACCTGGCCCTTGCCAAGCAAAGCCGCACCGGCCAAAAGCTCGGTGAAGTCATCGTAGCGGAAGGATTCGCCCGACGCAGCCAGATCAACCACGTGGTGCGGCTGCAGAAGATGTGCATCAACTCGGTCCTGGCCGCCATACTCTCCATGGGCGCGATGACCGCTTCCGCCTCCGCGTCCAGCGTATCGCTGGCGTGGGATCCCTCCTCCGATGCCACGGTGGTAGGGTATAAAGTCTACTATCAGCCCGATTCCCAGACCACCCCGTTCCAGGGCCCCGCTCCGGTCGACGTACAGAGCCTCACCGCTGCCACCATAGACAACCTGGACCCCTCCCACAGTTACAGCTTCGCCGTGACCGCCTATGACGTTGACGGCATAGAAAGCGACTACTCGAATATCGTAACCGTCGTGGAATCGGTCCCACCCGCCACCGCCATCACCTACCCGGCCCCCTCCGCCACAGTCGCCGGCGCGGTAACGATTACTGCGGACGCCACTGACAACATCGCCGTGGCCAGTGTCGAGTTCTACGTGAACGGGGTCCTGAAGGGGTCCGCGGCCGCGGCCCCGTACGTTTATTCCTGGGACACAGCGTCCCTCGCGCCAGGGAGTTACACGCTGCAGACCAAGGCCTTCGATGCCGCGGGGAACAGTGCGCTGTCGCAGGCGATATCCGTCACCGTTGCCAATGATGTCCTGGCGCCGACGGTTTCTCTGGCATCCCCGGCCAACAATATGACGGTGAGCGGCGCGGTCACCGTCTCCGCCAATGCAACCGACAATGTAGGAGTCAGCCGGGTGGAGTTCTACCTGAACAACACGCTCCTGGGCGCCACCAACGTCGCCCCCTACAGCTACACCTGGGACACGAGGACCATGACCAACGGGGTGTATTCCCTGACGGCCAAGGCCTTTGACGCCGTGGGCAACGCCGGGCAATCACAGGTGGTCACCGTGAACGTGATGAACGACCTGGTGGCCCCGGTAGTGAACATCACCTCCCCCGCCAGCAATGCGACGGTAACCGGAACGGTGACCGTTGCGGCAGACGCCACCGACAACATAGGGGTGAGCAAGGTCGAGTTCTACCGCGACGGCGTGCTGGCCGCGACAAGTGCGGCGGCTCCCTACGGCTACACCTGGGACACCACCCAGGCGGCCAACGGCAGCCACACTCTCACCTCCAGGGCGTACGACGCGGCAGGCAACGTCGGGCAGTCGCAAAGCGTCACGGTGACCGTCGCCAACACTTCCAGCGATCTGATAGCGCCGACCGTTTCCATCACCTCCCCCGCCCCCAATGCCATCGTCAGCGGCAAGGTCGCGGTAACCGTCAACGCCACCGATGACGTCGGGGTCACCAAGGTGGAGTACTACCGCAACACCACCCTCATCGCGACCATTAAAAGTGCTCCTTTCACCTACTCCTGGGACACCACGACGGTCGTCGACGGCAACTGGACACTCAGCACGAAGGCCTATGACGCGGCAGGAAACGTCGGGCAGTCGCAAAGCGTCACGGTGACCGTCGCCAACACTTCCAGCGATCTGATAGCGCCGACCGTTTCCATCACCTCCCCCGCCCCCAACGCCATCGTCAGCGGCAAGGTCGCGGTAACCGTCAACGCCACCGATGACGTCGGGGTCAGCAAGGTGGAGTACTACCGCAACACCACCCTCATCGCGACCATTAAAAGTGCTCCTTTCACCTACTCCTGGGACACCACGACGGTCGTCGACGGCAACTGGACACTCAGCACGAAGGCCTATGACGCGGCAGGAAACGTCGGACAGTCGCAAAGCGTCACGGTGACCGTCGCCAACACTTCCAGCGATCTGATAGCGCCGGCCGTTTCGCTCACCTCGCCCGGTTCCGGGAGTACCGTGACCGGAAGCGTGGTGATCAGCGCGAACGCAAGCGACAACGTCGGTGTGTCGAAGGTGGAGTTTTACCGCGACGGCACCCTTCTCTCCACCCTGTCGGCGTCCCCCTACAGCTACACGTGGGATACGAAAACCTCAACCAACGGCAGTCACACCCTGACGGCAAAGGCCTACGATGCGGCCGGCAATGTGGGAAGCTCTCAGAACGTTTCGGTCACCGTCCAAAACGATCTCCAAGCTCCCGCAGTCGCCATCACCTCACCTTCCAACAACGCCACGGTATCTGGAACGGTGACGGTGAGCGCCAACGCATCAGACAACGTCGGCGTGACCAAGGTGAATTTCTACAGAAGCGGGGTGCTGATCGCTACCAGCACGTCGGCCCCTTACAGGTTCAACTGGAACACCAAGACGGTGCCCAATGGAAGTTACTCCCTTACGGCTACGGCGTACGACGCTGCTGGCAACACCCAGTCCAGCCAGATCGCCGTCAACGTCAAAAACAAATAGTGCTTTTGAGAGGCGAAATATGAGAACTCTACTCCTGGTGGTGGCGATAACGGTGGGCCTTGGCTCATCTGCTTTCGGATTACCCGCATTTCCTGGTGCGGTCGGTGTCGGCGCGAACAGCGTCGGCGGCAGGGGGGGCAAGGTCATAAAGGTGAAGAACCTCAACGACAGCGGTCCAGGCAGCCTCCGTGAAGCCCTCTCCACCCCCGGCCCCCGCATCATCGTCTTCGACGTGTCTGGCAACATAAGCCTCACGACGTTGCTCTACGTCAAGGAGCCGTACGTGACCATCGCGGGGCAGACGTCGCCGGGGGGGATCTCCGTTTCCGGAAAACAGTTCAACGTCGCCACCCATGACGTTGTGATCCGCCACATGAGGTTCCGCTCCGGCGGCTACCTCTACACCGGCGACGACTCGGACGGGGACAGCTTCAGCCTCTGGGGGCAGTACTGGAACGGCGGACTTCCGGTCTACAACGTCATCGTCGACCACTGCTCATTCACGTGGGGTACCGACGAGACCTTCTCGATAACCGGAGGGGTGACCAAGACGACCCTGCAGTACAATCTGATCGCGCAGGGGCTCAGGTACGCGAAGTTGGCCACCTCCGATCACAGCAAGGGGCTCATGGTTAGCGGCAAGTACAAGTTCCCCACCGAAGTCTCCCTCTACCGGAACTTCATCGCCCACAACACCGACCGCTCGCCGCTTATGTACAACCCGCCTACCGACAACACCAGCTTCCTCGTCGACGGGACCAACAACGTCAGCTACAACTGGAAGGGGGGGCTCAGGCCGTCGGTTGGGGGCGACGCGCATGTGAACTGGATCGCCAACTACGCTAAGGAAGGACCGTACTCCAACAGGCAGAACTTCTTCATGCAGGGGGAAACCATAGTGACGCCGGCGAAACCGCTTCTGTACGTGAGCGGCAACCTGGGCACCGCGCGGAGTGACACCGATCCGGAATGGATGGTGTCGCAGGCCTACACCACGACGCCGCTCCCCTCGACCTACCAGCAGGGCTCGCGGTGGGACATCTCCGCCCCCCTCCCATACGACAAGATGACCCCGGCCCTGGCATCGAGGATCGTCGCCGCGGCCGGCGCTACCGTGCCGTTGAGGGACTCGGTCGACACCGCGATAGCGAAGTCCTTCGACGCGGGGATCTCCCTTATGAAGGACACCGTCGCCTACCCGGCTGACTGGCCTACCTACGCCCAGACACCTCCCCTCACAGACACGGACAACGACGGCATGCCGGACAGCTACGAAATCGCCAAAGGACTGAACCCCAGGGTGGATGACTCGGCGCTGGATCAAAACGGCGACGGCTACACCAACATCGAGGAGTACATAAACGGACTCGCCGAACCCAAACCGGCCTCTCCTCCCAACCTCAGAAGGGCCAACCCGTAGTTAGGCGTAAATTAACGAATCGATCAACATATTTCGCAAGCCAAGAAAAAGGAGTGCGCAATAATGAAAGGTAAAGTTGCAGTTATTACAGGTGCTACGTCGGGTTTTGGCAAAGGAACCGCAGAGGTTCTGGCCGCCAGAGGTGTGAAAGTCGTCATCAGCGGTCGCCGCAAGGAACCGGGTGAAAATCTCGTTGCGGACATTCGCGCCAAAGGTGGCGAGGCAATGTTTACTTACGCCGATGTCAACGACGAAGCCAGCGTTAAAGCGCTCGTCAACAGGGCCGTTGAAAAATATGGTCGCCTTGATTTGGCAGTAAATAATGCAGGTATCTCGACTGAGGGTGCAAAGATTGCAGAATCTGAAACAGCTCGGTTCCAAGAAATGATTCAAACCAATGTGCTTGGCGTTTACTTTGGAATGAAATACCAGATTCAACAAATGCTGAAGAATGGTGGAGGCTCCATTGTTAATCTCGCGTCCATTGCTGGTCTCAATGGTATTCCCTACACGGGCGCTTATTGTGCAACCAAGCATGCGGTTGTTGGGCTAACAAAGGCAGGCGCACTCGATTACGCCACGCAAGGAATACGCATTAACGCCGTTGCGCCAGGAGCGGCCAAGACTGACATCATCGTCAAAGCGATCACCCAAGGGGTATATGACGAACCCAGTATTGCCGCTATGCATCCGATGGCCCGCATGGGCCTGCCACATGAGATCGTCAACGGCATTGTGTGGCTCTTATCTGATGAGGCATCATTCGTTACGGGCCATGTTCTCAATGTTGATGGCGGATTCCAGGCAAAGTGACAAAACTGAAACGCCTAACAAAACGGTCAAGCGGACAGTGGGGGCTTCGCTGCGCTACGCCCCGCTGCCGCTTACCTCATCGGTGGTTACCGGGTGCCGGGGAGGGGAAGCGCCGTCCCCTGCCCCGGCGCTCCGCTGATGACCCCGGTCAATTCGTCGACGAGGCGGCAGACCAGGAGGGACTTCTCCTGGCCCGCGTCGACTGACAGCACCGGGACCGTGGTCTCCTCCGCCAGGTACCTCGCGACCCTGCGCCAATGCAGGGCGGAGTTCTGCAGAAACGCCGACCTCTCCTCATCGGACTTCAGCTTCAACCTCGCGGTAAGCCCTTTGGAACGCCCCATCATCCTTGCCACACAGGTATCCGCTGCCGCGTCGAGCAGCACGACGAGGTCAGGCATCTCGACCTGGGAAAGGTAGCTTCTCAGCGCCTCTTCCGTGCCGGCGGAATCCCCGCCCACCAGCATCATCGACTTTTGAAGCATCCCCTCGTCGAACAGGACCCAGGCATCGTCCCCCCCCCCCCGCTCAAGGGAGGCGAGCAGCCCGCCCGATCTCAAAAGCCCCGAAAGGACGACCAAGCGGTCCGCCTCCGCACGGCTTTTCATGGCAGGTGCCTCGAAGAGTTCGTGGATCAGTTTGTGTTTTTGCACAACGAACCGGAAAATCGCGTCCTGCTGCCACAACGTCCTTCCTTCAAGAAGCCTGAAAACGCGCCGTCCCAGCCACTGCGGCAGCACCCGCAAAACCCTGGCCACCGACGGCTCGCCGTGGTGTTTGGCCACGTGAAAGGCCGCCTCCTCCGGGGTGAAGACGGTGCTCGACGCGCTCCTCGCGAGAACCGCAGCCACCTCGTTTACCAGCGTGGTCTTCCCTACGCCGGGAGGGCCTATGAATTCGACACAACGCATGAACGCCACCTATTATGACCGGGTCATCTCCAGCCGGAAAAGGCTGTCGGTGAGGTAGGAACACCAGGAGGGGCGGCTGTAAATCCTCAGGTACCTGAGGTACCGGCCGGAGGGCCAGGTGATCAACGGCTCCGAGAAGCCCGCCTGCGAACAGATCTCCCCCCACAGTTGCGGGGTGTGGTGTTTGTGCCACTCGATGGTCTTCATGAAGGGGTTGGTGAGGCCGAGGTCGTTGAACATATTCTCGCTGGAGACGTCCATGATGATGAGCTTCCCCCCGCGGTTCATGTCCTGCGCGATCCCCCTCAGCACATCGAGGTAGACCTCCCGCGACTGCACACTGGATTTGAGGGTGACGCAGTTAGGCTCGTCCAGGTGGTTGATGGAGGCGTTGGAGAGCACGAGGTCGAATGTCCCCTCCCCCCGGAAGTGCTGGACCGCCTTCGGCAGGATCCTGGTCGTCTCCAGCCCCAGAGCCCGGGTCATGGACGCGAAATCGTCGTAGATCCGGCCCCTTTTGAAGGAGCCGCTCCCCTCTTCGAGAGGTTCGAGGGCGACCACCTCCGACGCCCCGCACAGGCCCGCCCACATGGACAACACGCCGCTGCCGCTGCCGATCTCGAGGACCCTCTTGCCCTTCAGCGAGATGCCGCCGAAGACCTGCCGGCACAAGCGCGGAAAGTCGTACCCGTTGCGCCAGTATCCTCTCTCGCGCCCAAGCCGCAGGAATTCGCCGACCCTCTCTGCTGCAGGCGCCTCGTACCCGTTCACCATCGTCATGATCTCATCTCCGTTTCCTTAGCCGGGTGCCACGCGGGGCTCTCTGGTCCACCGCCCGGTCCTTTTCATGACCCACACCTTCAGTTCCTTGTTCAGCACGAATTGTGTCGCGTTGGCCACCACGATACCGACCAGCCCGAAGGCGGAACCGCACAGGTAGGCCATGGCGAGGTACACCGTGTTGGTGACCACAACGACATAGAAACTCGCCTTCGCGTATCCGGCGGCGATGAACAGCGAGTTTATCGGGGAGGTGGCGAAGGAGAGCCCCGCCACCATGATCATCAGGTAAAGAACCGGCAGCCGCCCAAGGAACTGGGCGCCGAAAAACGCCTTCACGATCACCCCCGCCGCCAGGCAGAGCGCGCCGCAGAGGGCAACGGAGACCAGCGACAGCGCGGCCATCGACTTTCTGGCCAGGGCTACCGATTCGTCGAACCTGTCGCTGCCGATCAGCTTGGTGAACTCCGGGAAGACGGCCTGGCTCACCGGGTCGGCGACGTTGGCGATCACCTTGACTATCTCCTTGTAGACCTTGTAGCACCCAAGCGCCTCCATGGAGATGACAGAGCTGATCACGATGACGTCGAAGTGCCTGACCGGGACCCGGATGATGGTCCTCAGGTTGGTCCACCAGATGAAACCGACCTGCTCCCTGCTGATGTGCATCCTGCTGGACCACCACTTCCGCCCCAGTCTCCGTGTAGCCAGCCGCGCGCCGTAGCAGGTGAGCAGGAGATTGGCCAGGATGTCCATGCAGATGTAGACGCCGATGAAGACGGCTGCCTCCCCCTTCATGAAATAGCAGGTGCCCACCGCGGCAAGTCTCAGCACGGCGACCCCTATCTGAATCCTCGCGACACCGGTGAACTCCCGCAGCAGGCGCGGTACGCCTATGGCCAGGGTGGTGCTGTTGAAGAGAATGGTCAGGGCGTAAAAGGAGATCATCGGGAGGTAGCTTTTGCTCCATCCCGCCGCGACGGAGACGGGAAGGAGCAGCAAGAGCGCTGCGCCGCAGGCAATGACCGCGCTCACCGTGTCGATCACCACATTGGTCCTGATCAGGCTCCCCAGTTCCTGGTCGCTGGGGTTTGCCGAACCGAATTTGACCACCGACTCCCAGGTCTGCACGTTGAAGATGTCGTTGATAAGCGCGGCATAGGTCTGGCAGAGGGCGAACACCGCCAGAAGCTCCGCCCCCACCGCGCGTGCCAGCAGGGAAAAGGAGACGATGTTGAAGGCCGACGCCGCGGAGTTGCCGAGGAAGATCGTGCCGGAGTTGCGCAGCAGCCTGGCGAAGATGGTATCGTTGGTCATGTGTGAGCCGCACCGCTTCTTTCCCCTTGCTTTTCCTGCAGCGAGGCCACCTCCTCACTGGCGAAGAAGGCGATCACGACTGCCATCGCGACCTGCCACCAGAAGAATTCGTAATAAACACGCGAGGTGAACAAGCCCCCCAGCAAGGTGGAGACGAAGGAACTCCCCAGGGAGAAAACGGCCAAAATCAGGAACGGGTCGGCGCCTTCCCTCCCCCGCAACGCCCTGTACCCCCTGTGGATGTTGAACCAGGTCCCCAGACAGATCGACAACCAAAGCAGCAGCCCCAGGGGCCCCTGTTCGACCAGCACCAGCAGGTAGGAGCTGTGGGCGCCCCTGACACCGGTCTCCCCGTCGGCGTGGACCTTCAGGATCTCCGGAGGCATGTAGTCCTTAGCCAACTGCTTGAAGCCGCCGGGACCGGCGCCGAAGGGATGGTCCGCCACCATCTGCAGCCCGTACCCCCAGATCTCGAGCCTCCCGCTGGAGAGGGTGTTGGCCTGCTGGTCATCATTGATGGCCTGGGTCGCCTGGGTCAGACTGGCCAGCCGCTCCATCATCTCCTGGTCCGCAAGGTAGAGGAAGGCGACTATGCCGAGCGCCGCCATGGCCATCATCGTCTTTCTCAACTGCCGCTCCGCGAGGAAGATGAAGGCGACGAAGAACCCCCCTGCGAGCGCGACGAAGGCGCCGCGACTGTTGCACAACACCAACGCGTTGAGTATGAACGGTGCGCACAGCAGGCAGATGATCCGTTCGTACCGCTTTCCCGAGAGCAGGAAGGGAACCATGAGGGGGATGACGCCGACCAGGAGCAGACCGAACAGGTTCGAGCTCACCGAGTCCGCGCCGCCGATGTTTTCCAGGCGGCCATGTATCCTTTTGCCGTACAGGTAGGCGTTCAGGGAGAGCTTCGCGCTCAGGATGATCAGCCACAACCACAGCACCCTTAGCTGCCACCGCTCGGTCATGATCTTGACCAGGCCGAAACAGATGACCGTGTACGAGACCATCAGCGTGAGGAACCCCATGGAGACCGGTTTGAACTCGGATCCGAGGGAGAGGAGCGCGGTAAGACCGAGAAAGTAGATGACCAGATGGACCGTCCGTATGGGGCGGTCGGAAAGGCTGTTCTTGTGCAGAAACATCGACGCCAGCAGGACCGCGGTGGTCAGGTAGCTCCACTGCTGGAAGGGGAGCAGCTCGCCCCACCAGTTGATGTGCGGGTCGGGGGAGTTGAAGTAGATGTGCGCGTAGACCAGGAGGGCCCAGAAGGGTCCCCGCAGTATGGCGAGTAAGTATCCCGCACAGTTCACGAAAACGAAGAGAAGGGCAGTCAGCATGGCGCGCTCGCAATTCCTGCCGCCTCACCCCGGACGGTAGGCACGGAGGAAGGGGCGTTGAGGTATGCCGCGGTTGCGTCGTCGCCGCTCAGCGCCCGCCAGACGAGCCGCTTGACGTCGAGCAGCACCTCCTGGTAGCCGCGCATGGCGTCGACGGCCAGGGTGTTACCCTTTTCCGCGATGGCGTTCACCGCCCTCACCTTCTGCAGGTGCGCCTCCAAGGGAAGATCCGCCTTGCGCTTGCGCAGCGCCTCCAGGTCGGCCTTCAGGACCAAGATGCGGTCCGGGCGCGCCAGCTGCCGGTACAAGGAGGCTTCCAGGTCGGCGAAGCGGCTGCCGGAGTTTCCCAGCCGCGGGCCGTCCATGGGGAGGGGCATGCAGTTGAACTCCTCCATCGGGAAGCGGTCCGACAGCACGATCTCGCCCGCCGCGGCAAGGCGGCTGGCCCGCAGGGAGACGGCACGGCGCCGCCGGGCGACGACCAGCCACAAAAGGGCCTCCAGCGCCCCGGCCCAGGGGCGAAGCCCGAGCCCGGCGAGCCTCCTCGCCAATGCGAAACCCGCGTGTACCACGCCATCTTTCGGGATACCGAGGTACACGCGGCGGGTCTGCACCTTCCAGGAGAGCCACCGGTCGAGATCCTGCACCAGCGACGACTTGCCCGCGCCGTCCGCGCCCACCAGGGCAAAGACACGCCCGCCGCCGGAGACCGTTTTCTTTGGGGAGTACCGGGGCATAAGAGGAAGCCTCCTCAGGTACTGGACGGCGTACTTCACGTAGCTTGCGGGTATGTTCTCCCTCGCGTATCCCCTCAACCCGAAAAGGATGCGCGCTTTGCCTCGCAAAAGCGCCCCGGCCCGGAGCGTCCCCCCTCTCACGTCGCGGATGAAGTCGAAGATGAGCTCCGGAGCGAGGGGGAGATCGCTCTCCCGGTAGATGTCCCGGGCTTTCTCCAGGTCGGAGTTACCGGTCAGTTCAAGCAGTTCCTGGAGGATGTGGTCCGGGAACGGGTTGTAGGGCTCCCCCAGGGACTCCTTTATGCGCAGCTTTACCAATGAAGCGAGGTCCGTCTTCATGTGCGCCCGCAGCACCAGGACGATCAGCTCGAGCTCCGGACAGGGGATCCATATCCCCTGCGGGGAAAGTACCAGGTGGTTGAAAAAGAGCCGCTCCAGCGGAAGCCGGTGGTTCTTGATGAACTTCTCCCCCATCACCAGCGCGTAATGCACGTGGAGGTGGATCAGGGCGCCTGTTGCGTAGTCGAAACCGAGGTAATCCTCCAGTCCTGGAAACGCCTTCCCGGGCGGCGCATCCAGCCTCTTCATTCCGAAGAAGGCAAGTGACTGCTCGAAGAGCTGCCGAGAGGCGGGGTCCACCAGGAGGTCCAGGTCCGTCTTCCCCGCAAGCGACATCTCGAGGTTACGGTTGCTTTTCCAGTGGCAGTACAAAACCCCGGAGCTGTTTAGATGATGGAAAAACTGTGCGCATATCTCGAGCATGACTCCCCACTTTCACCAATCTTGCACGATGCCGGACCGTCAGCCGTGTCCATAGCTACTTCTTCAGCATCGCCAAAAGCTTCGTCACCGGCACCCTGCACAGACAGAAGAGCTTCTTGCCGGGTCCAAAGGGATAGAAATGCCGGACCGACCCCTTGAAATGCAGCACCTTCGCCCCCCCGCTGAACATCTCCGGGAAATAATAGAAGTTGTAGATCCTCCCCGGGAAGTACTTGACGCGTACCCCGTCCAGGACGTGCACGCTCCAGGGGGCCGGGTACCGGTCGGGACAGCACAACCGGTTCAGCGCCATCTGGTCGTTCCCCAGTTCATCCGTCAGGCACGACCACCTGGCGACGAAGTCCTCCGCCTGCCGCGTCGGCCTGAAAAAGATGACCCCGGCGTTGACGAACCTGACGATCTCCATGTGCTTTTTGTGCCACTCCGACTCCAGCTCACCGGCGTCCCGGAGGGTGACGCCGACGTCGTAGTCATCCGTATCGATCTCGTCGAGGCCGGCGCGCAGCTGGGCGTCTCCGTCCAGGTACACCACCAGGTCGTCGTGCTTCGCCATGGAAAGTCTCACGAGCCCGGGCTTGAACAGGGACTTGCTCTTGTACCCGCCGACGACTTCCTTCTCGTAGTACCCCTTCGCGGCGAAGGTCTCGTCGGTTACGGAAAACGGCTCGCCCATGCCGAGTTCCCCCAGGTCGTAGACCTCGGCGGTATACCCCTGCCGCTGGGCAACAGCGACGGTGTGTGAGATGACCTTCCTGAAGCTGAAGTTCTCATACTCCTCCCCGCTGTCGTCTTTGGCTCTATCAGCATTTGCGCAAGTGACTATGACCATCGGTTCACCGTTCGGGTTTTGCTGCCGGCACCAGTTCCTCGTAGAGCCGGCCGTATTGCAGCGCCATCCTGGCGCCGGAGAAAGACTCCGTCACATGGTGGTACCCGGCAACCCCCAGGCGCCTGGCGAGCTCAGGGTCCGCCGCCAGGCTTTGCAGGGCGTGCGCCAGCTGCGCGGCGTCGTTGGTCGGGAAAAGAAGCCCGGTGCGACCATGTTCGACGAGGTAGCGGCACCCTGGGATGTCGGAGGCGACCACCGGCACCCGGGCGGCCATGGCTTCCATGACGCATCTCGGGATGCCTTCGGACTCCGAGGGGAGCACGAAGGTGTCGAACCCCCTGAGAAAGGAGAGCCGGTCCGGCCTGAAACCGAAGAAGCGCACCCGCTCACCAAGCCCCAGCCTGCCGGCCAGCGTGACAAACTCCTCGCGCTGCGGACCGTCGCCGACCAGCGCCAGCCGCCACTTCCCCATCCCCTCGCCGGCGAGTGCCGAGAAGAGGGTTTCGAGTCCCTTGCCGTGGATGAGGCGGCCGATGTACCCGGCGATGAGGGATCCTTCCTCCTTCCACCGGGTCATGCTCTCTTCCACCCGGTCCACCGCTTCGACTTCCTGCAGGTCGACGCCGTTCTCGATGAGGTGCAGTTTTCTCCCCACCCCCGGAATGCGTCCAAGGTCTCTCGACATCGCCTCGGACAGCGGAGCCACCGCGTCGCAGAAGGGGAAGATCACCCTGTCGAGGGTCTCGTAAAGGCGCAGTTTCAAGTCCGGGTCGCTGGTCCATCCGTGGGGGGTGGAAACGACCCTGCACCCGGTCCCCAGAGAGGCAATCACCCCGATCAGGTCGGTCTTGTAGCCGTGGGTGTGCACGATGTCGATGCGGTTTCGCTGCATGAAGCGCCTCACCTGGCCCAGCGACGAGGGGCTGAACCTGCCGCGGCTTTCGAACACGACCGTCTTGAACCCCAGGGAGTGTGCCTGCTCACAAAGGGGGACGGGGTCGCGGGGATGGTCCTTCACCGCCCCCACCCAGACGTCGAAGCGGTCGGGCGGCAGGCTCCGTACCAGCGCGAGGATCCAGCGCTCCGCGCCGTACAGCCCCGAGGGGCTCCCCAGCTGCAGCACGGTGATCCTCCCGCTCCCGCATGTGCCGGTCGCCTGCATCTCTTCACGCGTCTTTTGTGTCATGGTGTGAGTCAACCCGTCATACCCCGCCACATGCATGTCCGTCCCCGGCGCGGCTCTTAACGTCCGGCCCGCGCCAGGGCGGCCCCGCGTGCCAGGAGGTACACGTTCAAGATGAGATAAAGTTGCAACACGCTGGAGAGGGCCAGGTGCGGGAGGTGGACCCGCAAGCTCTTCACCAGAAGGAGCAGGTGCCAAAGTAGCACGGGAAGAACCAGGTAGCCGCGCATCCCGGCGGGGGCGAGGCAGGCGGCGGCAAGCAGGACGAGGGAGGCCCCGTGCAGTACCGGCGCGAGCAGACTGGGAACCTCCCTGCGCGACACGCCGTGCAGCCTCATCCCGGCCAGATTGCTGGCCCCGCGCCACCGCTCCTTGCGGAAGAAGTGGGCCAGGGTCGCGGCCTCGCCATGGTGCACCGCGACGATGCGCTCGTCATTCATGATCTTCCCTGCCCGGCCCAGCCGTATGCAGATGTCGTAATCCTCACAGGTCACCAGGCGTTCGTCGAACCCTCCGCAGCCGGCGAAGGCCTCCCGGCGCAGGAACATGTTCATGGATTCCAGCCATTGGGTCTCCCCAACCTCCCGTTTTTTCCTCCTCACCCTGAACCAGGCCCGCTGCACCCAGGTGGCGTCCGGCGGCACGACCGGGGGGCTGCCAAAACAGACGACGTCGTCACGCTCAAGGTAGCGGGAGGCGGCCTCCAGCCAGTCGGGGGCAACGGTGCAGTCGGCATCGATGAAGACCAGGATTTCACCCCGGCTGCGCCGCGCGCCCAGGTTGCGCAGTGCGGCGACGGTCACCCCCGGCTGGACCAGAACCTGCGCCCCTTTGCTCCGGGCGATCTCGACGGTGTCATCGCTTGAGCCGTTGTCGATCACCAGCACCTCGTAGTCGTCGCGGCGCCACCGGAGCGCCAGCATGGAATCGAGGCAGCGCCCTATGTTCTTCCGCTCGTTTCTGGCAGGGATGATCACGGAAAACCGCGGCCTGGTGTCACCCGCACGGGGCGCCGCCTGCTCTTGTTTCATCGAGGATGTCAATACTCCCTCCGGAACCGCGGTGCTTTGAAGAGGTAGCGGTGCTTCACAAACAGGTAGGCGAGCCCCCGGACATGGCTGATCTTCGCCTTGTTCAACCTCCACCCCCGCGAGATCTCCTGGGTGTGATGAACCACCGCGACAGTGGGAACGCAATGGATCTGGTACCCCTGCCTCCACACCCTGATGCAGAAGTCCACGTCCTCGGGCGAATAGAAGATCCTCTCGTCCAGCATCCCTACGCGGTCCAGCAGCCGCGAGGGGAAAAGCCAGAACGCCGAGATGGCGTAGTCCACGGGGAAGGTCCCGGTGACCTCCTCCTGGGAAGGCGACTCCCTGGCTTCGATGGCACGCAGGCGCAGCAGGCGGTTCAGCTTGCGCTGCAGGGTGGGAAAGGAGTCGCACGACTTCTGGATCAGGCCGCTCGGGTACCGGATCCTCGGGACGACCAGACCGACATCGGGGTGGCTCTCCAGGTACCGTATGAGGTCGGTGAAGACCCCCTCGCCTACCTCGACGTCGGAATCGAGGATGCAGATGTTCCTCCCACTTGCCCTCTTGAGCGCCAGGTTGCGCGGCAGCGTGGTACCGAGGTTTTCGGGGAGGAACTGCAGCGCCAGCCGCGGGTGCAGCGAGGCGAGCCCTTCCAGCACCAGGCGCGTCCCGTCCGTGGAGCCGTTGTCGACCACTTCCACCTGGTAATCCAGCCGGCTGAGCTCAAGGGAATGCAGGACCGACGCCAGGCACCTCTGCGCGTATTTCTCGGAATTCCAGGTCAGAACGATCACGGAGAGATCCACGGACAGGCTCCTCTTGTGCTCTTGGTACCGCCGCCGCTGCGGCGCCCGGTTCACGGGATGCAACGCACGATGTGCGGCCCGGCGAGCCTGGTCACCAGCACGGGCAACCTGCGCCAGAGGGCGATGGCCATCCGGTAGCGGGGGTTCTTGTTGTCGAGCTCGGGCGGCTGCGTCCCCTGGTCCAGCAGGTACTGCCAGTGCAGCTGTACCGGCTTCGCCCCCCACTGCTTCTTGAAGTTGTAGGTCCCGCCGTCTGGGGTGGAGCGCCCGAAATCGAAGCTGGTGCAGCCAAGGCCGATGGCGTACTTGATGGCCTCCCAGTACATCATGTTGTTCGGGCACAGAGTGCGGTACTCGGCGAGGGAGGATGCCCACGGCATCTCGACGCTGTCCCGGTACCGGCTGAGAATCCCGGCGGCGATCACCGTTTCCCCGCGTTTCACGGCGACGATGCGCGCGCTTCCGGCCAAGTCGGCGAGGACGCTTTGGAAAAACCGCTTGGCGTAGACCGGGGTGCCTAGGTCCCGCATGTTTCTGGCGAAGACGCGGTAGAAGTCATCGAGGTACTCCGCGTCCCCGATGAGACAGGAAAGCCCCACTTTCTCGGCCTTGCGCACCTGGTTGCGCAGCTTGGCGTCGAAGCCGTCCCACTGCGCCTTGGGGTCCCGCTCCAGTGCCAGGAGCATGGTGACCTTATGCCTTCGCTCCGGTAGCCCCGGGTGCGCATGGCCTACGTGACGCAGCTCCACGTAGGACGCCCCG
Source organism: Geomonas subterranea (assembly GCF_019063845.1). Lineage (NCBI taxonomy): Bacteria > Pseudomonadati > Thermodesulfobacteriota > Desulfuromonadia > Geobacterales > Geobacteraceae > Geomonas > Geomonas subterranea. The sequence goes on along the minus strand of NZ_CP077683.1, from coordinate 852,143 downwards.
CACTCCCCGCGCAGGGCGTCCGCCCTGGCCAGAAGCGCCTCCCGCGCCGCCTCGCTGTCGCAGAGCACCCCGCCGTAATTCACGAAGGGGACCGAGACCAGGAAGTTGCCAAAGAGCGCGCTTTTCATGTGCACGAGCGGCAGCACGCCGGTTACCCTGTCCTGCGCATCCAGGGCCGCCAGGTAATGGCACCTGTGCCCGAAACTCTTCTCGATGATGCCGCGCCAGACCCAGCGGTGGTAGGGGGTACCGGCAGCGCTCGCCTCGACGTAGGCGTCCCAGCGCTGCGGCGCGAGATCTTCGGTAACCCTATGCACCGTTGCCACCTCCCCTCGCGTCGTGCAGCCGCAACACCTCGCTCATGGTGCCGTAGCGCACCCCCTGCAACAGATAACGAAGCTTCCCTTCGGTCCTCGAGAGGTTGACGTAGTGCCGGAAGCGGGCCCTGAGTCCCGCCTGCACGCGCGGCTGTCCCGGGTCTATCTCCCAGGGATGCAGGTAGAGCACGGTCGGCTGTCCCTCCACGGCGTTGATCCTCTGTATGCCCCACCGGATCAGGGGTGCCGGCAAAAGCCTCAGGTATCCCCCCCCCGCGATGGGGAACTGCAGGCTCCTCCCCGCCACCCGGAGCGGCAGCGTGCTGAGCGGGAACTCGTGGAGCATCCCCCCGGACGTGCGCACCCGGTAGGGAAAGCGCGGCGCGTCAGGGATCCCGTAGGTGTCATGGTGGATGGGAAAGACGCTGGAATCATAGCTGTACCCCTCCTCGGAGAGGATGTCGAACGCCCAAAGGGAGTCGCGCGTTATCGAGTAGGTGGGGGCACGGTACCCCCGGACCGGCACGCCCGCCGCATCCTCCAGCACCAGCTTCGCCCGCCGCACGTCCTCGCGGAAAAGTTTCGGCCCGATGGCGAAGATGAGCTGATGACCGTAGCCGTGGCTCGCTATCTCGTGGCCGCGCCCCTGGATCTCCCTGACCAGCTGCGGTTGCCGCCGGGCGATCCAGCCGAGGATGAAGAAGGTGCCGTGTACCCCATACTGTTCCAGAAGGTCGAGCAGACGCGCGACGTTGTCCGACACCCGCAACGGATAGCTGTCCCAGCTCTCCCTGGGGATGTACGGCTGGAAGGCGTTGACCTGGAAGTAGTCTTCCACGTCTATGGTCAGGGCGTTCAGCACCGGGCCGACACCTCCTCAAAAGGTCTTTTTCAGCGCCACGATGACGCGGTTGGTGTGCTTGCCTCCGGCACCGCTTACGATGTCGTCCTGGTAGGCGACGAAGGTGTAGGTGAGACCCGCCGTGATGCCGTGGTTGAACTGGTAGTTGACGCCGCCGCTGCCGGTGAAATGGTAGGAGTAGGTCTCCCCGGTCATGTGGTCGCCCGAAAGGGCCAGGTTGCCGTTGAGCCGGTCCGACAGCTCCTGGTGCCAGAACAGCCCGACGGCGGTCTTGCTGCGGTCGGCCCTGGCGAGGATCGTCTCCCGGTACTTGGTGTAGCCGGTGCTGAGGCCGACGGCGCCCCGGCTCAGACGCTTCTCCAGCAACAGGCGGTGGCCCGTCTCGATGGTGTAGACGGACAAGGGGGCCTCGGTGGACTTCCGGTAGCTTGCCAGGGTCGCCGAGAGGGGGCCGAAGTCCTTCGTGACGCCGGCATCCCAGAAGAGGTTGCGGGTATCCTCCCTCCCGGCAAAATCCTGCCAGCTGTGGCCGATGCTCGCGTGAACGAAGGAACGCTCCGCGAACTCGTAGCTAAACCCCGCGTTCACGTCGTTCAGGGTGTAATCGATCAGGTCCGTGGTCAGCTCCGCGAAGGCGTACCCGGCGCTCAGGCTCAGTCGCTGGGTGGGGGTGAGGGTGAAGTCCGCCCCCCACCTGTTCTCGCGCTTGTTGATCCCGTCCCCGTTCCAGTAGCGCGTGTCCACGAAGCGGTAGCTGGTCTTCAGGGTCGTTTTCTCACCGAGCCTCCACATAAGGTACGGGTTCACGATGCCGGTGTTGCTGTCGCTTTGGTTGGAGTAGAGGCTCTCCGCGGTACTGTCCCGGGCGATATCCAGGGAAACCCGGGTCAGGGTGTCGGCGAGTTCGACGAAGAAGAAGTTGTCGACCAGCTCCCCCTTCCCCCTCAGGTTCGCGTTGTGGTTGCGCTCGTCCCCCTTGGTCCCGTGCAGGTAGTGGTGGTAATCGAAGTTGTAACCGCCGCTTGCCTCGATCGCGGGGGAGCGGTAGTTCACCTGCGCCCCGGGCTGAACCCGCGTGATGAAGTCGCTGCGCCGGTCGACGGCGGAGTCGAGGACGTTGTCGCTGAACTCCTCGCTCACCCCCAGAAACGGGGTGAAGGTGAAGTCGGCGCCCAGGGCGGTCGCGCCGCACAAGCAGGTAAGGCAGAACAAACCGGCACTGGCGCACCTGCGGCCTCGCTCTCTCGCCATGCTCACCTCCCCCTCCCGATGCCGCCGCCAAGAAGCAGTCGCTGCATGAAGCTCCTCTCTGGAGTACCCTTGTCCGCGTGCCCCCCCGCCAGTTCTTCGGCGAGCCCGGAAACCTGTCCGCGCACATCGGCCACCTCCGCGTCGATCCTCGCCGCATGCGCGTTGAAATCCTGACGCAGAAGCGACAGGGTGGCGGTAACCTCGTTCAGCGTCTGCCGCAGCAGTTCCGCCTCATGGTCCGGCACCCCATGTTCCGGCCCGGCAGGAGACGCGGGAGGGAGGCTCCTCCCCCAGAAGTGGGTCTCGAAATCCAGGTCCCCCAGTACCTCCCGGGTGAGTTCCGGAGTGACGACGAAGCTCTCTTCGGCGAAAGCCGCCAGCATGAGGAAGTCGCAGATGACGTTCACCAGCCGCGGGATCCCTCTGCTGTACTGGTAGACGAGCGCCAGGGTGCCCGGTGCGAAGGTGACGGCGCTCCGGTTGCCGGCCACCTCCAGGCGATGCAGGATATACTCCTCCATCTCCTCCTGGCTCAGGGCCTTCAGGTGGCAGTTGATGCTAATCCTCTGGCGCAATTGCCTCAGCCCGGGCGTGTCCAGGGTGTCGCGCAGTTCAGGCTGGCCGACCAGCAGGATCTGCAACAGCTTTCCCTGCGCACATTCGAGGTTGGAGAGCATCCGGATCTCCTCGAGAAGCTCGGCGGAGAGGTTCTGCGCCTCGTCGACCACGAGCATCGGGAAGTTGCCGGCGCCGAACTGCTCCAGCAGGAAATCGTTCAATTCCCTGAGCAGGGTGATCTTGTCGCGCCCGGAAACCTCGAGACCGAAGTCGTCGTTGATCATGGCGAGAAGCTGCTCGGAGTTGACCCGGGTGTTGAAGACCTTGGAGACCACCACCCGTTCATACCCCGTCCCCAGGAGTTCACGGATGATCGTGGTCTTGCCGGCCCCCACCTCCCCGGTAAGGAGGATGAAGCCGACGCGCTCCCTGATGCCGTAGTTCAGGTAGGTGAGGGCCTTTTTGTGGGACCGGCTCAGATAGATGAAGTCCGGGTCTGGAACCAGCTCGAACGGTTTCTTGCGCAGCTTGAAGAAGGCTTCATACATGGCGGCTCCCCGTCACGGCGCCACCGGCGGACTGTCCTTGCGCCTGGCACCAGACTCGCGGTAGTACGCATAGCGGCCGTCCGTCTCGTCCACGGTGGCGGCGTTGTACACGATCCCCAGTAGCGGGGAGCTCTTCAACGCATCCAGCGCCTCCCTCACGTTGGTCTGCGAGGCGAGCCGCTCCATGACCACGAACAGGACACCGTCGACCTGGCCCGCAAGCGTCCTCGCCTCTGCGAACGACAGCACCGGCGAGGAGTCGAGGATGATGTAGCGGTCCGGGTAGCGGTTCTTCAGTTCGGCAAGCACGCCCCTGCTGCGCTGGGAGCCGAAAAGCTCGGCCGGGTTGTCGATGGAGCGCCCGGCGCGGATGATGGAGAGCTTGCCGATTCCGGTGGGGATGATGGTCTCTGCTATCTCCACCTCCCCCGCCAGTATCTCGGCCAGCCCGGCCCCCTGCTCCACGTTGAAGTAACGGTGCACCGAGGGTCGGCGCAGGTCGGCGTCCACCAGCAGCACCGTGTGATCCAGTTCCTGGGCAAGGCTCACGGCCAGGTTGATGGCGGTGAGGCTCTTCCCCTCGCCGGGAACGGAGCTGGTCACGAGAATGCTGTTGCGGAAGGACTCACCGGTGGTCATCTTGACCAGCACGGACTTGAGCTTGCGGAACTCCTCGGCCGCAGGGCAGTGAGGGTCCTTGAGGCTCACAAGGTACGGGCTGTCCGGCGCGAGCGTGCCGTACCTTGGGGAGACCGGGGCCCTGAATTCCTGTGTGGCCGGGGAGGGAGACGCGACAGGCGCTGCGGGCTGGGGCACGTCGACGCCGCGCGGCCGCGCTGCGGAGTCATCCCCCTGCCGTCTGAGAAATGCCGCCTTTTCCATGGCTTTTTCGATTCTGCTCATATGGGAAACCTCGGTTTGTGCGTCAGTGCAGCACGCGGTTTACGGTTTCGGTCTTGAAGGCGTAGACGCTGTCCAGGAGACGGTCCATGTGGGGCATGTCCAGGGCCTCCATCACCGGGAAGACGAGCATCAGGAGAAAGTACAGCGCTGAAGCGGCGAAGATCCTGCGGCTGCGCAGGCGGCTTGCCGCCTCGCCCAGCGGGTCGCGAACCCGGGGGATCACGGCGAGGACCGGCAGCCCCGACTCCCGCACCGTCGCGACCTCCTTCACCGAGGGGTCGAGCTGGTCTGCCAGCACCAGCAGCGCGAAGCTTCCGGCGAGCCCGCCGACGATCCCCAGCAACATCAGTTTCAGCCGGTTGGGACTCGACGGCTTCACCGGGAGCAGGGCGGGGTCGACGATGCGGAACGTGGTGGACTTGTCCTGCACCTCCATCTGCTTCGACACCTCTGACTGACCGTGACGGGCGAAGAGCTGGTCGTAGATCTTCTTCTGGTTCTCCCATTCCACTTCGAGCTTGGCGAGCCCCGCCTTCGCCTGCGGGATGCTCTGGAGCAGCTGCCGGTTGCTCGCTATGTACCGCTTGAGCCCCTCCTCAGACACCTTGAGGGCGCCGATCTCCGCATCGATCCTCGCAAGCTCCTGCGGGTCCAGCGAAAGCACCTCCCCCCCCTTGCGCAGCTTCAGCTGCTCCTTGACGCTTTCGATGTCCCCCTTAACGGTGAGGACCTCGGGGTAGTTGTCGGTGTACTGAACCTTGAGCTCATCCAGACGTTTTTGCAGCGCCACCAGCTTGAGCTGAAGCGGGTCGCTCCCCTTTCGGGTCACCTGGCGCATCCCCTCCAGCTGCCTGCGCTTGAGTTCGAGGTCGTAGAGCTTTTGCTGAGCCGAGTTGATCTCCTCGAACAGCTTCCCCTCGTTGATCGAGATCACCCCCCCTTTTTCCCGCTTGTAGGAGTTGACCTCGGCCTCGGCCTTTTGCAGCTTCTCGTTGAACGCCTTGATCTGCTCGGAGAGGAATTGCGTGGCGCCGTAGGACTCGCCGCGCTTGGAAGAAGTGTTCTGCTCGATGTACGTACGCACCAGCGTGTTGACGTAGTCACGGGCGAGCTTGGGGTTTTTGTCCGTGTAGGAGATGGTGAAGAGGTTCCTATCCTTGACCTTCACCTGTGTGTTGAGCTGCAAATTCCTGATCAGCACCTCGTTCTCACTCTGGCTCTTGCCAAGGGTCATGTCCAGCGAGTCAGCCACCTTGGTCAGCAGCGTGCGGCTCGTGATCTCGTAGGTGAGCACGCTGATGGTCTGCTCCATGGACGGCGTCACCGTGATCCCTTTCACGAGCTCGCCGATGACGTTCTTCTCGATGAAGACCGTGCTGGTCGCCTCGTACTTGCGCGGAAGGATGAAGCTCAAAAGGAAGACGGCGGTCATGATCGCTAAAGCCCACACAACGAAACGTTCCTTGTTCCGCGTCAGCAACTGCAGGTACTTCTTGTATTCCGTTTCGAATGACTGCTGCATGGCTGATACGCTCCCCGGGGGGCCGCCCCCTGTGACTGATTAGAAGAAGCTTTCCTTGATCAGGACGTAGTCCCCGGCCTTCAGTTCGATGTTCTGGGAAAGGTCCCCCTCCCTGAAGAGCTTCTTCGCCTTGACCTCGAGGGACTGTTCCTGGGCTCCGTTCTTGCGCCGCACCACGACGTCGTTTTGGTCGGCGAACTTGTTGAAGCCACCGGACTCCAGGATGGCCTCCATCACCTTCATCCCTTCCCGGTACTCAATCGCCCTGGGGAGGTTCACGGCCCCGAGGACGTAGACACTGCGGTCGAGCAGCAGGGGGACGAAGACCGAGTCGTTACTCTCTAGGGTGACGTCCTGGCTCGTGTCCCCCTGGATGAACAGGCGGTGCAGGTCCACCTTCAGCTTCTTCCCCTCGCGCAACAGGTAGGCGTTTTTCAGGTCGGCGGTCTTCACTTCCGGGAGCATGCACAGAAGCTGCAGGAGCGTGGTGCGCCGGGACAGGTCGACCACGGACGCCTTCACGCCTGAACCAAAGACATAGACCTTGGAGTTGGTGATCTCGCGCACCGTGACGGTGACGATGGGGTTCTTGACCAGCTCTTTGAGCCGCCCGCCGAGGTGGGTCTGCAGCTGGCTCGGCGTCGATCCGCTGGCCACCACCTCGCCCAGGCCGGGCACGGTGATCTTGCCGTCAGGGCGCACCCGCACCGGGAAGTTCAGCTCCTTCACCCCCCACACCGATATGTCGAGGGAGTCCCCTCGCCGATCACGTAGTCCCCCCCCCACGCAGAGAGCGGGAAGCAGCAAAGAGCCAAAAGCAAAAACAGCCGGCAGCTAACCTTCATGGCATCCTCCTTTCACCTCATCTCCCCCGCCCGAACAGGACCACCTTCACCGTCTCCATGATGATCTGGGTGTCGAGAAAGACGGAGAGGTTCTTGATGTAGTACAGGTCGTAACGGAGTTTCTCGATGGCGTCCTCAACCGTCGAGCCGTAGGGGTAGCGCACCTGGGCCCAGCCGGTGAGGCCGGGCTTTATGGTGTGCCGCTTGGAATAGTAGTAGATCTCCTTCTTGAGCTGCTCCACGAACTCCGGCCGCTCGGGCCTGGGACCTATGAAGCTCATCTCGCCGCGCAGCACGTTGAAGAGCTGCGGGATCTCGTCGATGCGCGAGTTCCTCAGGAAGGACCCGACCCGGGTGATGCGGGCGTCGTTCTTCGCGGCCCACACCGCCCCGTCGCGCTCGGCGTCCTGGCGCATGGAACGGAACTTGTACAGGGTGAAGATCTTCTCCCCCAGCCCCACCCGCTTTTGCGCGAACAACAGCGGCCCCGGCGAGTCGAGCTTGACGGCGAGGGCTACCAGGGGCAGAAACGGCGCGGCCAGCATCAGGCCGGTGAGGGAGAACAGGATGTCGACGCAGCGCTTGTAGAGGTTGACCAGGGCGGTATGGTGGAAGCCGCTGGAGAAGATGATCCAGCTCGGCGTCATCTCCTCCAAAAGGAGCTTCCCCTGCACCATCTCGTAGAAGGTCGGGGCGTCCAGCACCTCGACGCCGTTCAGCTTGCAGCGCATCATCTCCTGCAGCGGGAGCACCCCCCTCCTCTCCACGAGGGCCACCACGATGGTCGACGCCTTGTGTTCGCGCGCGGTCCCAAGCAGATCGTCGTTCCCGGGTATGATCTGGGAGCGGAACAACTCGGGCTGATGCACGGTCTGCTCCGGGCGGAGCCCGTCGTCGCACTCGATGAAGCCGGCCAGGGCGAAGGAGCCGGTTTGGGAGCTCAAAAGCCCCCCCAGCTGGCAGGCGAGGTCTCCGGTGCCGAGTATCAGCACCCGGTGCGCGAAGGGAACCCTGCGGGCCCCGATGCCGGAGACCGCGTACCAGGAGAACTGCAGGACGATGAAGAAGCCCAGGGCGAAAAAGAGCACACCCCGCCCAAGCATCAGCTCCGGAGAGAGGTAGTAGACCACGGACAGGAAGAAGAACGCGGCGCACCCAGCCTGGACGCAGGTGGCCAGGATGTCCCGCTTGCGGCTCTCCCTGGGGAGGGTATACACCTCCATCAGGTAGGAGGAGAACAGGACCACGGCCACGAACAGGGCCGCCGCCATCATCGCATGGTCGGGCTGCCACCCGGCCTTCAGGACCAGGGTGCCCAACCTGACCTGGGCCGCCAGGACGAGGGCCGCCAGGGCGAGAAGACCGTCTACCAGGATGTAAAAGGAAACGCGAAGATCCATACTGCAGCACCGTTTCTCCCTTGCCTCGCGCCGCGCGGCGTGGGCGCCGCTACTTCTTGAACTGCGCCAGCAGGGTCTGGGCCGCCTTGCGGTCCGGGTACTCACCTAGCGTGAGCGACTCCTGCAGTGCCTGCCGGGATTTTGCCGGATTCCCCGCCTGGTGATAGGCAAGCCCCAGATGGTAGCGGACCGTGGGGTCGCGCGGCAGAAGGCCCGCCGCGCGCTCCAGCACCTTCACCGCGTCGCCGCTGCGCCCGTTTCGGTACAGGGAGTAGCCGAGCGTATCCATGACCCCCACGTTCCCCGGCTCCAGCCTGAAAGCCGTGACGGCGTACCTCAGGGCATCCTCCTTCTTCCCGTACCCTTCCGCGCAGAGATAGGCGAGGTTGTTCAAGGCGGGTACGTAGGAGCCGTGCTCCTGCACGATGGAGCGGTAACGGGAGAGGGCCTCCTGTTTTTTCCCGGTCGTCTCGAGGAGGTTCGCCAGGGCGAAGGCGGCCGCTGCCGACTGGGGTTTCACCTTGAGCGCCTCCTGGAACGCCGCCTGCGCTGCCGGGTACTCCCTCCTGGCGCGATGCAGCTCTCCCAGCATGATGCGCGGCTCCGCGCTCCCCGGTTCCACCTTGATGGCCCGGTTGACCTGCGCCAGGGCGGAGGCTGTGTCCCCGGCGCCCTGGTGGACGCCGGCGAGGACCAGGTAGCCGCGGGCCGAGGTCGGATGCCGCGCGATCAGCCTCTGCGCCTGCTCCACCGCCTTGTCCCCCTGCCTGAGGGCGGTGTACGCCTTGATCTTCAGGGAGACCCCGCGGTCCGGGTCGAGCGGCTCGATCTCGTCGGCGAGCTTGATCGCCTTTTTGTACTCCTTCTGGGCCAGCAAAAGTCGTCCCTTCGCCTCCCGGGGGACGATCGCCCGCGGGTCCCGTCGCACCGCGTCGTCGAGCACCGCGATGGCCTTCCCCATGTTGTTTTTCTTCTCGTAAAAGGCGGCCAGTGCCAGGAACGCTTCGGGTTTGCCGGTTCCCTTGGCCTTTTCGTAATAGGCGAGTGCGTCGTTATCCTTGTCGGCCAGCTCGCTCAGGGCGGCAAGGCCCAGCAGGGCACGCAGGTCGTCGGGGATCTTGCTGTGGAGTTCGGTGAGTTCGGCGATGGCTTTGGCGTAGTCGGCCCGGGTGGCGTAGTGGCCAGCCAGATTCAGGTAACTCGCCGCGAAGAGCGGGTCGACCCGCTTGGCCTCGGTGAGGCTCTTCATCCCCCCAGCCTGATCGCCGGCGCCGAACTGAAGGGCCGCCAGCGCGTTGTAGATGATGGCGTCCTGCTTCCCTCCCCTGAGCCCCTCGCGCAAAAGCGCCGCCGCCTTGGCGCCCTTGCCCTGGCGTTGCTGGTAGGAGGCGAGGAGCAGCCTGCCGTTCAAGGAGTCCGGGGCGGCCCTGACCGCCTTGGCAAGCTCGTTCTCCCCGTGGTCAAGATCCCCCTTGCTGAGGTAGAAAGCTCCTTTCTTCAGATGCGCCTGCGCCAGCTTGGGATCGAGGCTCGTGGCGCGGTTCAGCTCGCGCATCCCCTCCTCGAAGAGGCCCTGCTGCAGGTAGGCGCTTCCCAGCAGGTTATGGGCGGCGGCGTCGGAGTCGTTGTCGGCGAGCACCTTCTTGATCTCGCCCACGCCGTCATCGACCCGCTTTTGGGCGAGCAGGATCTGGGCCGTCATCAGTCGCGCCTGTCGCGAGTAAGGAGCCTTGTCCAGGATGATGCGGAACTGGCTGAGCGCGTTCTCCAGTTCGCCGTTGCAGTAGTAGCTGAGGCCCAGGAACTGAAAGCCGTCTATGCTGGGTGCGAGCTTCACCGCCTGCTGCAGATGCGTGATAGCCTCTCCGTAAGCCTTGCGGTGGAAACTGACCACCCCCTTGAGCCGGTACCCCTCCCCTCTCTTGGGATACTCCTTCATCATCCGGTCCGCGGCGGCTTCCGCCCGGTCCAGCCGGCCCCGCTCGACCTCGATGAGACCCATCTTGTACTGCGCCTCGAGGCGGGACGGGTCGAGCTGCAGGATCTTCTGGTACAGCGCGGCGGCGCGGTCCATGTTGCCGGAGCCCGCCTCGAGAGCGGCCAGCATGAAGAGGGCCCTGAAGTTCTTGGCGTCGTGCTCCACCGCCTGGTTCAGCAGGGATCTCGCCTGTTCTCCGTGCTTGAGCGCGAGATGCGCCGACGCGAGCTGCACCATGGTCGAGGCACGCCCGGGGTCAGCGGCGAGTGCCCGCTCCAGAAAGCCGAGAGACTCCTGGTACTTGCCGCGCACGGCATAAGCCCCCCCAACCGCCTCGAGCCCCTCCGGGGACCCAGGGCGGCGAGCCAGGTACTTCTGGGCCGTGTCGTAAGCCTCGTCCCCCTTGCCCATGCTCACGTAGAGCCGGGCCAACTCGATAAGCGCCCCGTCATGCGACGGGTTCTGGGTGAGCACCTTGAGGTACTCCCTCTCCGCCTGCTCCTTCTTCCCCAACTCGGCGTAAGCCTTGGCGAGTTGCAGGCGGGCGTCGTAATAGTTCGCGTCCTTCTCCAGGGCGTTCTTGAAATAGACCACCGCTCCGGAGGGATTGGCGGCGTCGAGTTGCTTGACACCTTCCTGGTAGAGGGTTTCCTTGGTCTTGCTACCACATCCCCCGATGCTCAGCAGCGCGAACAGTATCAGAACGACTACTTTCATGGGTCAACCCTCCAGACGCCTCGCGTTTCTCAAACCGAAGAATTTTCAAATTAAAATTTACTGTCGATTTTCTTAACAAAATGGCGCGTCTTTTTCAAGACAATTCTAGCGTCCTCCCATTCCCCGGCGAAAAAACATTAATTCACGGCATCTTACCGCGATGTTCCACGCCCCATCCCAATCCTGTCGTCCGCTCCCCCCCGCCCATTACGGAACCAGTGGAAGGTGTCCGCGAGGCTAAACCAATGTAACTGCGTCTTTTCCATTCGCGCCGCACCTGCCTGCGACACCCCCTTGCTGTCGGTAATTTTTACACATCAGAGGGCAGCTGCAAGCCTCACAGTAGTTTATTAGTTATATCTAATTGTTTTTTCGTCGATGGCACCATACTTGCTCTATGCAGGATTCAATTAATTTTCACCAATAAAAAGGGAGGCAGGCATGAAAGTTTTATCGGCACTCATAGCTGGAGCCATGCTCCTGCTGGCGACGGCGAACGCCCAGGCGAGTTACATCACCCTGAGCACGGCGGATCTGCTGCTGGCAGAGAGGGTCCAGACCAACACCCAGGCGTCCAACTGGGGAGATTTCCAGGTGGTGAATTTTTTGCCACCGGGTGTGCTCTTCACGCAGAACATGTCCAGGACCTGGAGCGCGGGAGCGGACCCCTTCTACGTTTACAGCTACATCGGTGTCGACGCGGAACAGGCGGGCAAAAGTGATCTCACCGGCGTTGATAGCTTCGAACTGCGGCTGGCCAACGTGAACAACAGCCCGTGGGAACTAGCGTTGTTCGTGCAGGCGGCGGGGCAGACGCACCTGAGCGGGTACCAGACCCTCCTGAACCACCACACCCCGGTATTCGAGCATTTCGCCTTCGACCTCTCCTCGCTCGGCCCTGACGCCTCTGACGTGGAATACCTCGGCCTCGCCGTGCGCAGCATGCTGGTCGAGGACCCCAGCAATCCCGACGCCTACCACGTGGTGGTGGCACCAGTCCCGGAACCTGGCACCGTGCTGCTCCTCGGCGTTGGCTGCTTCAGCCTGGCCATCTACGGCAAGCGGCGCAAAAACGCCTGACGCCTTGGAGACGGGCGGTGCGGCCGCCCGTCTCCAGCTGTCAAAAGAACCGGCAAGGTCTCCTGTTTTTCGCCTGCCGCATTGGACAGCCTCCCCGCACTGTGGTACAAACCTGCCACTATGACAGAGCAAGTCGCTAAAACAATGGGAGTAGACCGGGCCATCCTGCACAGGGTCCTCCCGTTCGCCCTGTTCATGACATTCATTGTGGTAGAAGAGTGCTTGCATCTTATTGCACAGCGCCAAGGGCTTATACTCACGGCGAGCACGGTTCAGTATCTTTACGCCGTAAAGGCGTGCAGCGTGGCATGGCTTCTGTACCTGCTGCGCGCCCATTATACGGAACTGCGCTTTAAGGACCTACTGCAACTGAAGGTTTCCGCCGCTGCCGCGGCGATCGGTATCGTCACCTTTTTAGTATGGATCGGGTTGCCTGCCACCCTCCCGTTCATCCCTCCGCCAAAAGGGTACGACCCGACACTTTTCACGGGGGAAAGCACACGGTCGCTGATGATAGCGGTGCGCGTGGCGGGGGCTGTGTTCGTGGTGCCGGTGATGGAAGAGCTGTTCTGGCGCTCGTTTCTGCTGCGTTACCTGGTCGCCCCCGACTTCCAGTCGGTCCCCTTGGGACGCTTCACCTGGGGCTCGTTTGTTATCAGCAGCGTCCTCTTTGGCCTTGAGCACCACCTCTTCCTGGCTGGAATGCTGGCTGGCGCCCTCTTCAACCTGGTCCTTTACCGGACCCGCAGCCTCGCGCAGTGCGTGCTGGCCCACTCGGTCGCGAACCTCGCCCTGGCTTGCTGGGTCCTTCAAACCGGCGACTGGCGCCTCTGGTGATCCTCCGCCGTTGTCGAAGAACCTTACACCTATAGCACCCACTTCACCCATCAAGTGAAAAACTCATGTTATCCTGACGTCTTGCAAAACTGGCCCGGCGTTTGCTTAGCCTTTATCGTGTCAACTATCGGCATGTCAAGGGCTCAGGCTACGGGAGCGAAAGGAGGAACAAATGAGAACAACAATCAGGAGATTCACAACGGTCGTTGCGGCATTCACGTTTCTTATGAGTGCTGCCGTCGCAAATGCCACATACCTGGATCTGACCGGAGGTGTACAAAGCGGCAACATCGGAAGCGCGTTCTTCGAGGTAAATGACCAGCACCCGACAGGCACCGGATACATCAACCCCTTCCTAAGATTAGGAACGAATTCTACCATCGAACAAGGATACAACACTGACTACGGCCCACAACCGCCAATGGATGACAAGGCGAGCATTTACACACACTCCTTACTGCTGAACCAGTTGGTGGCGGTTCAAGTTGGTACCGACATGTATTACAAGTTTCTGCTAGACATAAACCAGAAAAAGAATGCTGACCGTTTCCTCGATTTAGTAGATGTAAAGCTCTTCCTGCTTAACAGTGGCAATACCAATTTTTCTAGTGTCGCGGATCTTGGTACCCCACTTTGGTCTTTTGATACCAATGGCGGTACTCCTGATGTAGTGCATATGGATTATAGCCTTAATAATGGTAGCGGCTGGGGCGATATATACATGTATATTCCGACTAGCGTGTTCGACGGCCAGGACGGGAGCAAGTTTTTCACTCTCTATTCCAAATTCAATCTTAACAACGACGGCTTCGAGGAGTGGGCAACCATGACGTCGACTTCGCCGCCGGTACCCGAACCGGGCACGTTCCTGCTGCTCGGCATGGGCTTCCTCGGCCTCGCGGTCGCCAGCAAACGCCGCAGGAACAACGCTTGAGGACGGCTCTCAGGAGGTAACAAGGATTGAAAAAGAGCACAGGTGAAGCACCGACATGAAAGTCTTATGTACCAGGCAAAAATACTCCCCTTGGCCTTATGGCAAGGGGAGTATTTTTGTTTACTTGACCGACATCAAAAAGGGCATTGCCGGAAGCGGCAATGCCCGATGTGAATATATGGCTGCAGGGGAGTTTTTCGTCATCTACCGGTGGACGTCGGCGGCGCTTTGTCAGGAAAACCGACATCACTCTGAGAAAGGGTGTAAAGCAACTCGACAGTCCCTGTCAGGCAGCGGCACGCCCGGGGTGCCTTCTTTCCGTGCCTGCATAGGATTTCTTCATTTTCGAGGACCGGATCGGGTCGACGCCCACGGTTACCCACCCCGATGAGCGCAGAAAACTGGCGACGACACCAGCCTCAATCAGGCTGTCGAGCATGTAGTCCTTTACGTAGTCATACCTCTTGTTTGTCCAATGCACTTGCACCAGCATAACCGCCCCCTCATGCTGCGACGTTAGCTGCCTCAGCCAGTTTCTGGTTATGACTCCTTAAGATGAACCGACTGCAATTTTCAGACCTCCCTTACCAAAAACTCACAGGTTGTCATGGAGTTACCGCGGAGATCCTAGAACTGCCCCAGGACCACTTGGGCCTGTCTCGATGAGGTGGCCAGGGGCGCTTGCGCTTCCTGCTGAGCCTGGACCAGGCGCAGCATGTTGGCCCCTTCCTCCCTGAGATCGACGACGCCGTCGCTGCCCCCCCCTGCTGCCGCACCTGGCAACCCGGGGCGTCCAAGGGCATGCGCGCTATCCTGGAGCTGGCCGCACACCGGCGTAAGCTGTGTTTTTTTCATACCCGCTCCTTATTCCCTGGGGAAGGCGGGATGGCTCGCGCCATCCCGCCTGGGGAGACTAGAACAGCTTGAGGATGGACTGGGCCGCCGCAGAGGAGAGACTGAGCGAGGTGGTGCCCAGCGATTGGCGGGTCTGCAACATGAGCATGTTGGCGCCTTCCTCGTTCATGTCGGCGAGGGTCAGGTTGTCGGCGCCGGTCTGCAGGGTGTTGATCATCTCGTCGGTGAAGCTTTGACGCGTGGTGATGATGTTGAGGTTGGCGGCCAGGGCCTGCGTGTTGACCCTGAGGGTCGAAATGGCGCTATCCATCTTGGCCGTGTCGGTGGTGATATCGGAGATGGTCTGCCAGCTGCCGCTGGCCGCGGAGAGGCTCAGACCGCCTGAACTCGCCAGGAAGCCGACCACGTCCAACCTGGAGCCGGCATCCTCGTTGAAGTTGACCGTAAGGGTGTTGATGCTGCTGAGAAGGTTCATGCCGCGATATCCGGAGTCCGAGGAGAGGTTGTCGATCTGGCTGCGAATGGTGTTGTACTGGTTCGCCAGTTTGGACTGCACGGTGGTGTCACTGGTGGAGAGGGCTGACTGTGCCACACCTTTGGCGGCGTTGATCAAACCGGTGATGGCGGTGATCCCTGCGTTGGTCGCCTGCACCGTCTGCACCGCTTCGGACATGCCGTCCTTGCGGTCGGAAAGGTCGCTGGCGCGCTGGTTCGCGTTTTGCGCCGCGAAGTAGTTGGTGGGGTTGTCCAGGGCGCTGTTCACCTTCTTGCCCGATGACAGCCTCTGCTGGGTCCGGTTCAGAAGCTGGCTGGTGTTCTGCAGGTACAGAAGGTTGGTCCTCATGCCGGCGGTCAAAGAGATATCACTAACTGTCATGGCGTTACTCCTTTTCTGGGCGACCCGGCGTTCTGCCGGTGGTTTTCCAACCGTTGGCGCTCCCTCGCGCGGAAAAGGTCGCAAAGTGGCCAGTTCGGCGCCCTCTCCGCGCGCACGATAGTCTGCTTATCGACCTCGGGAAGCACAACTTAAGTGTTTTTTAATTCAAAAAATCCAACACTAAAAAAGTAGACAACGGGGGCCAGTGAGGGAACCAGTGAGGGAACCAGTGAGGGAACCAGTGAGGGAACCAGTGAGGGAACCACTGAGGGAACCACTGAGGGAACCACTGAGGGAACCACTGAGGGAACCACTGAGGGAACCACTGAGGGAACCACTGAGGGAACCACTGAGGGAACCACTGAGGGAACCACTGAGGGAACCACTGAGGGAACCACTGAGGGAACCACTGAGGGAACCACTGAGGGAACCACTGAGGGAACCACTGAGGGAACCACTGAGGGAACCACTGAGGGAACCACTGAGGGAACCACTGAGGGAACCACTGAGGGAACCACTGAGGGAACCAGGGAGGGAACCAGGGAGGGAACCAGGGAGGGAACCAGGGAGGAGAACAGGGAGGAGAACAGGGAGATGGAAAGGGCGAGGTAAAGGCACCCCCTGCCCCCCCAAATAAAGGGAAGGCGCAGGGGGACCCGTCAGTGTACCGGGAAGCGCACCACGACATCGGCATCGGTGGCGGCGGCGGTCGCCTTGCGGCGGTTGGCACCCCCTGAGAACAAGAGGTCACCATATTTGCCGTAGTGGGTGATTTTGGGGGCATACAAAGTCCCAGCGGCCGGCGACCCCGGCTCAAACAGGGCCACCACCCCCCTGGCTGGCACGCTTCGCTTCAGCACCGTGAAGCGCAGGGCATCGGTTAGCCCCTTCTCTTCGTCGGAGGGCGGTTCGGCACCAGGCGGGAGGAGCAAGGCGTTCCCGGGACGGCCGCAAAGGAGTAGATCATGCTCCGCCGCCTGCTCCGGACTCAGCTCCGCCTCATCGACGACCTTCGCCCTCCCCTGTGACAGCGAGGAGAGAAAGGCCGCGAAACTCCCGCGGTCGACCCGGCACCCCCGGGTGATGACACCGATGAGGTTGCCGGACCCTTTGACGCTGTTCACGGTGGCGGGTATCTCGCCGGGGGAGAGGATGCGGAAGACCTCCGCGTCGGGGTCGAGGAGCAGGCGCCGCGGCTGTCCGTGGGCGGCCAGTTCGAAGGGAGTCGCCGCCTGTGCCGGAACCGGCAGCAACCGCACCGCAGCGCCGGAGGAACTCTCCAGGCGCAGCGGTACCGCCTGGGCGAAATACGGCGGGGACTGCCTGACGCTACCGGTCACCTCCCAACCGGTCGCCAGCTGCCTGCTCTTAATCCCGCTCAGGGAGAGGCGCGCCCCTCCCCCTCGCTCGATGAGGGCCCTGATGTCGGAGAGGTCCGAGCCGGACCGCCTGGAAAAGACGCGCACGAGGTCGCTCCAGGAGGCGGAGCGGTACATCCGCTGCGACGCGAGTTCCTTTAGCGCGGCGAAGAACGCCTCGTCGCCGACCCGGGACCGTATCATGTGGAACACCATGGCGGCCTTGCCGTAGCCGATGGCCCGTGAGGGGGGATCGCTGCGGCTTACGAAGGCGGTGAGGGGAAACTCGTTTTCGGCAGTGACCAGCGAGGCGTAGTCGATGAGGAGCTGCCTGCGGTATTCCACAGCCTCTGCCCGCGAGCGCCGCTCCTTCAGGAGGTAGTCGGCCAGATAGGTGACCAGCCCCTCGCACCAGTTCCCTTCCGAGAGATCGACATCGATCCCGTTGCCCCACCAGGAATGGGCTATCTCGTGCGGCAGGCTGGTGTCTATGATGAAGGGGAGCCTGATCACGGAGCCGCCCAAAAGGGTGAAGGAGGGGAACCCGTAACCGGTGGGGAAAAAGTTCTCGACCACGGCGAACTTCTCGAAGGGATAGGGGCCGAAGAGATCCTGGTACAGGGCGAGGTACTTTCCGGCCGCCTCCAGGTAGCGTGGAGCGAGCTCGGCGTTGTCCCGGTAAAAGTAGCTGTAGAGGGTGACGCCGGCCGCCTTGCGCTCCTCAACCAGGTAGGGGCCGGCGCACAGCGACAACGCCCCAACCGGCCGGGCCTCCTGCCACACGGAACGGGTGGTGCCGCCGGAGGTTTCCCTTGAAAGCCGGGCGCCGAAAGTCACCGCTTCGGTGCCGGCCGGCGCCGAGATGGTAACCTTCCGGCTGGACGGGACCTGCTCAGGCACCGGATACCAGTAGGCGCCCCCCCCGAGAAAGGTCCCCTCGCTGCTGATGGCGGCGTTGACCCCGTAGCTTGGGTCCTCGCCGGCTGCGGGATGCCGGGAGACCTGGTCGTTGAAGCGGGCCCGGTAGGCTACCGCCACGCTGTTTGCTCCCTGGGGAAATTGCAGGTCGATGACGCCGGACCGGAAAGTGAAGGGAAGGTCACGGCCGTCGCAGCGCACCGATTCGATGCGGGCCCCGTTGGCGAGCCTCAGGCGGGCCGCGCGGCTCCCCGGGGCGAAGACGATGCGGCTTTCACCGGCGACCTCGTGCCGGGACGGGTCGAGCGTGATCGAGATCTCCTGGCTCGCCACGGCACCCCCCCCCGATGCCGCCGCAAAACCGGGTAGCGCCGCGGCCAACAGTAGGCTTAAAAGAGATGACAAAACGACAACCACACTCACGGACACCTCCAGCGGCGCGGCACCCGCGCCTTCAGCCTCTCGCGCCGGGCGAGAAGCGATTAAAGTTGTGATCTTAGCCTCGTTGGTGTAGGCTTGCGGCTTCCAACCCCAACGGACCGAGGACTTTAGATGACCATGCCCAAGACCTTCGCCCTGTTCTTCGTCATGCTCTGCACCTTGACCCTCCCTCACAGCGCCCGCGCCGGTCAGACCATCACCCGCGTCAGCGACCGCCAGACGGTCACCCTGCAGCAGGTTATCACCAAGGCCGAGGCGGCCGACCTGGTGCTGATCGGCGAGGTGCACGACGCTACGCGGCACCACGACCTGCAGCTGGAGGTGATCCGGGAGCTCAGGGCGCGCAAGCTTCCGCTGGCCATCGGGGTGGAGGTGATGCAGTCGGACTGCCAGAAGGAGCTCGACGCATTCATTGCTGGGACCATGTCCGAGGCTGAGTTCCGCCCCGTCTTCGCCAGGAACTGGTCCTATGACTGGAGCCTTTACCGTGACATCTTCATGTTCGCGCGGGAAAACAGGATCCCCATGATCGGCCTGAACGTCCCCAAGGAGCTGGTTATAAAGGTATCGCGCAGCGGCTACGCCTCGCTCACCCCCGAGGAACGCAAGAACCTCCCCGAGGGAACCTCGTGCGACCTCAACAACCCGCATACCGATTTCCTGAAGCAGTCCTTCGGAGAGATCTTCAAGCACAACGCCAAGGGGCGGGTATTCCAGTACTTCTGCGAGGCGCAGACCCTGCGCAACTCCGGCATGGCGATGAGCGTCAGCCGCTACCTGAAGAGGGCGCCGAAGACCAAAATCGTGGTGCTTGCGGGGGTCTGGCACGCGGTGAAAAACGCCATCCCGGAGCAGCTTGCCCGAGACGGCGCGAAACTCTCCACCCTGGTGGTCATGCCCGAGATAAAGGAGTTCAGCGACGGCAAGGCCTCGCCCGATTTCGTCGACTACCTGGCCAGCTTCCCCTCCCCTTGAGGGGAGGCCGTGCCACATTAAAACCATTCCCCTCCGATTGCAAGTTTTCCCTCAAAACAGCTTGTTCCACATCAGCGTAACCCCGTTACCCGAGCGGCCGTTGCGCATCACCCCCGACTCCCAGCTCCAGGCCAGATAAAGCGACGAATCCCAGACGAAGGCACTGTCGAGGGCGACCGTCGCGGCCGCGCCGTGCATCTCGTCGAAGTCGATCCGGTTGTTGCCCACGGCGCTGGAGCGGTCCGCCCAGATGTAAGAGCCGAGCGTGCTCAGATAGAGGAAAAAGGTGAGTTCGCGGCGAAAGCCGGCGTTGGCGATGGCGTAGCCGCGGGCCAGCACCCGGTCGTAGATCACCCCGGAATAGTGCGGCCAGGCGAGGTCGTACTGTTCGCTCGGGAAGGGCGCCCCGTTCAGCCGGAACGCGTTGAAGCGATCCCCCTTCCCCTCCGCGGTCATCCCGCCGTAGAGGCTCAAAAGGAGCCGGTTGCGCTCGGACAGCCCCGGCACCCCGGCAGCCGCTACCAGATACCCCTCCACCTGGGTGTAGTCGCGGTTACCTTCGCCGGCGCTCCCCGGCTCACCGCGCCACCTGTCCCGGTGCAGGTAGTCTACATCGAAGCCGGCAGCCACCCCCTTATGCGGCAACTCAAGGAGGTTTCGGCGCAGACCGTCGTAGCGGCAGCGCAGCCTCGCTCCGTAGAGCGGGGTGTTGGGCGGGACCCACAGACCGGGCGCGCTGTCCTTCTCGGGATGGGCGTAGAAGTATCCCCCGCGAGCCACCAGTTGCACCCTGGCGTCGTTGTCCACCTGGAAGGGAGCCACCGGCCTGCGCCAGCCGACCCCGAGCGAGCCGAGCAGGATTCCATGGTAGAGCGCGGTCCCGCGGATCTCCTCGCCGTCACGCAGTTCCCTACCCGCCACCGGCAGCGTGTCGTTCTCGAACTGCGCCACCACGTCCCATCCACCGAGATCGTGCAGGTAATCCAACTCGTTGACGAAGACCGCAACCATGGCGCGCCGGTAGCTACTGTCGGTGATGCGGCGATGATAGAGGGCGGCGACCGGAATGACCGGGCTCTGCCCCTGGGCCGGAGAGAGGAACGAGGCGCCCACGGTAATTGAAGTCATGTCTGCGCGATCGACCGCGGGGATGTCAACCTGCTGCCCCATGAAGGTCACACGCTTCGCTTCTCCTGCAAGGGGGGTGTGGTACTCCGGCTCATCGGCCCCAAAGCAGAGCGAGAACGAGGCGAGGAGCAGACAGACGCATACGCCCCCCCTGATGAGGAGCGCCCCTCCCCGACTGCCCCCTCTTGCCGCGCTCCATGGTCCGGGGCTCCCCTCCCCTTCCCAGCCTGATCCTCCTCTGCTCTCTCTTCGGATCGCGACGTCATTTCCGTGCCAGAATGTGGTTGCCATGGCTACCTCCGTTTGGTTTGGGTTGGGCTGACGCTGCACCGCCAGGAACACCGCTACACTATAATTTGAAAACACTAATACTCAACCGCACGACTCCTTCCGATTTTGAAGTTGACAGGGACAGGTTACCATTTGGTAAAGTTGCCATTAGATAACCAGGAGGTGATACCGATGGAGCAACTGACGTCACGACAACAGCAGGTTCTGGATATTGTTTCCCGGCATATCGAGGCCTACGGCTACCCACCCACCCTGCGCGAGATCGGGGCACAGCTCGGGGTGAGCGGGACCCTGGGGGTTCTGAAGCACCTGGATGCGCTGGAGAAGAAAGGCTACCTGCGCCGCCAGGAGGGGAGCACCAGGGGCATCACACTCAGCAGTCAGGGGCAGGGGGCGACCCTTCCCATCGTCGGGACGGTGCGGGCGGGAGCACTGCATCCCGCCATCGAGGATGTGGAGGGACATTTCACCATCGACCGCTCCCAGCTCGACAAGGGGGGGACCTTTTTCCTGCGCGTGAAGGGGGACTCGATGATCCATGCCCACATCAGGGAGGGAGACCTCGCCCTGGTGCGTCCTCAGCCTCACGCCAACAACCGGGACATAGTCGTGGCCATGGTCGCTGGCGAGGCGACCTTGAAGCGTTTCTACCGGGAGTCCAACAGGATCCGCCTGCAGCCTGAGAACCCCAACTACGAGGCCATCGTGATCCAGGAGGGTGACAGCGAGGTATCCATTATCGGGAAAGTTGTTGGCATCTACCGGGAGATGGAGTAATTTCATGCAGCGGCTTAGCGACAGCATCAGGGTCGCGGCAATCTTCGTCCCCGGCGCAGGTATCCGCCCCGTGTGGTTCGAGTGGCGCCGGGAAAAGCGGGCCATCACCCGTCTTTCCTACTTCTGGAAAGACTCCCTGGGGGGGCGACGCGCCTGCACTTCGCGGTCTGCGATGACAGCAACCTCTACGAACTGATGTACGACACCTCCGACCAGAACTGGACCCTCATGGGGGTCGAGGAGCAGTAGGACTTGGCAGAGCACAGGATCATCCTGCACATCGACATGAACGCCTTCTTCGCCTCGGTGGAGCAGCAGTCGAACCCCGCCCTGCAGGGGAAACCGGTCGCGGTAATCGGGGCGGCGAAGCGCACCATCATCACCACCTGTTCCTACGAGGCGCGCGCCTTCGGCGTCAGGACCGGGATGAACAGCTGGGAGGC
Source organism: Geomonas subterranea (assembly GCF_019063845.1). Lineage (NCBI taxonomy): Bacteria > Pseudomonadati > Thermodesulfobacteriota > Desulfuromonadia > Geobacterales > Geobacteraceae > Geomonas > Geomonas subterranea. Next base: position 830,328 of record NZ_CP077683.1, on the reverse strand, counting down.
GCGCCAGAAGTGCCCTGAGCTGATCTTCGTCGTGGGCAACAACAAGAAGTACAGCTACACCTCGAAGCAGATCATCGGCATCATGCGCGAGTACACCCCGCTGGTCGAGGTCTTCTCCATCGACGAGGCGTTCCTGGACGTGACCGGGAGCCTGAGCCTCTTCGGCTCTCCCGAAGCTATCGTCGGGATGATCAAGGAACGAATCCGCGACCGCTTCGGACTCACCTGCTCGGTGGGGATCGCGCCGAACAAGCTCCTCGCCAAGCTCGCCTCGGACATGCAGAAGCCGGACGGGCTCACCGTAATCGCGCCGGGCCAGGTGGCCCGGGTCATGGAGCGGCTGCCGATCCAGCAGTTGTGCGGCATCGGGGCGAAGACGCACCAGCAGCTGGCCGCATTCGGAATCAGGACCTGCGGCGAGCTGGGGCGGTTTCCAGTGGACATCCTGAGGAAGAAGTTCGGGGTGACCGGAGAGAGACTGCACTATATGGGGCTCGGGGTGGATGACGCGCCGGTGGTGCCCGATGAGGAGGCCGAGGAGGTGAAGAGTGTCGGTCACAGCACGACGCTTGACACGGACCTCTGCCAGCGCTCTGAAATACTGGCGGTACTGCTGCAGCTCTCGGAAATGGTCGGGAGGCGGGCCAGGAAATACCGTGTCACCGGCAAGACCGTCACCCTGACCGTCCGCTACCCCGATTTCACCACCTTCTCCCGCCAGCTGAGCCGCTCCGCCCCCACCAACAACAGCGACGAGATCTACCGGGACGCGGTGCAGATCCTGGACCAGCTGGAACTGGCCCAGCCTGTGCGCCTGCTGGGGGTGCGGATCACCAACCTCTCCCACCAGGCGGAACAGCTGCCGCTGTTCGAGAGCGAACGAAAAAAGGCGCTCGTGGCGAGCGCCATGGATCATGTCAACAACAAGTTCGGGGATTTTTCGGTAACCTTCGGCACCCTGGTGGGGAAGGAGTGCGGGGCGAAGGTGATATCGCCGGCCTGGAAGCCCGAGGGTGTGCGCAACGTGGACGCGGAATGACTCTCCGCGCGGCGCCAGCGCGCGAAGGTGCGCGGGGCAGGGCTGAAGGAGGAGCCGCCCCGCCGGGCGTGGATTTCACAGCCTTCGTATCAGCTGCAGCAGCAGCCTGCCGTTGACCGCCGGGTCGAAGTAGCGCCTGCATTTGTCCGCCCCGCTCATGCCGATCTTCGCGGCGGTTTCCGGGTGGTCCAGGCAGTACTCGAGGGCGCCGGCGATCGCCGACACGCTCCCTGGCTCGACGATGATGGCATCCTCCATGTGGCTTAGATAACGCCGCACGTCCCCCACGTCGGAGACGATGACCGGGTTGCCGGTGGCGAGGTACTCCCCGAGCTTGAAGGGAAAGCCGGCGTTGGCATAGGTCGAGCCGGTTCGGGTCACGCACAGGACATCGGCCCCCTTCAGGAAGCGGTAGAAGGCCCTGTCCTCCAGGTACCCCACGTAGTGGATGGCGGGATTGGCGGCGATGCGCGGCTGGTAGAGCTTCACGCTGGCACCGGTGCCGCAGAGCATCAGAATGCAGTTCCCTTTCTTTCCCTGGACACTCTCGAACGCGTCCAGAAGCTGCTCTATGCCGTCCTTTTTGGCGAAGGAACCGGCGTAGACCACCCTCATCGGCCCCGGTTCCCTTTCCGCGCGGCTCTCCGCCTCGCATCTGGCCGAGATCGGTATCAGGCAAAGCGGCACCGACAGTGCGACCTTCTTCCCGTAGAGTTGCCTCAGGTAATTGGAGATGACCACGATGCCGTCGGCGAGCCCAAGGAAGAACCGGTCGAGGATCTCGCCGGCGAACCACTTGAGCTTCCCCGGGATGCTCAGCTTGTCGTCGATGTAGGTGTTGTCCTCGACGATGTCGAAGACGATGAAATAGCCCAGGCGCTTCGCCGCCAGGATGAAAATGACATTTTCAACGGTCACGCCACCGTAGCTGTAGAGTACGTTTCTCACCCCCGGAACCCGCCACTGCTTCAGGGCGGCGATGCCGTCCCTGTGGTACCTGATCAGGGCCGGGACCAGGGAAAGGCCCAGCTTCAGACCGCCCCCGATGCGCCGATACTCGGTACCCTGATAGCTCCCTTCGGTTTCCCCGTCCGCAACCTCCCCCGTGGGCCTTAGCTGCAGGACCCTGGTGCTCGCCGAGTCACCGTTTAGGTAGTCCAGAAAATGCTGGATCCGCTTGGTGGACGCCATGCCGGATGGGTACCCGAATTTCCCCATGAAGATCACGTTGATGTCACTTGCCATGTCTGGCTCTCCCCTTGGCCGCTAGAACCCCGGAACACCCGTGGGAACCTGATCCCAGTAGGTGACCGAGCCGTTATGCCAGCGCACGATCTGGACGCTCTCGTCCTGCGAGATGACGATGGCTGTGGCCTGATGCAGCCGCTGGCAGAGGCGATACGCCGCCCGGTGCCTCGTCCCCACCCCCTCGCTCAGGACCGACTCGCACTGCTCACCCTCAGTGTCCAGGGCGTGTGCCACCATCCCCACGCTGTCCAGGTCCCCGGAGATGACCCCGCCAAAACCGAGCAGTTCCTGGCGCTTGGTGATGACAACGGCGCCGTCCACGGCGGAGAGCGCCGCTATGAAGTGGGCCACGTCGAAGATCGCCTCGTCCAGCAGCGCGATGTTCTCGTTCTTGCTGTTGACGTACTCGTACCATCCCACCGTCCGCCCCTCGGCCGCCGCGCCCCCGTTGATCTCGGCCAGCGTGTTCATGATGCGCAGGGTGAGCGAGAGGAAGCGCTGCCGCGACTCGAATTCGAGGAACTGGTACTTGAGGGTCAGGTACTGGTTCTGCTCCATAATCTCCTCGGCCATCTCCGCCGGCAGGTACACCAGGAGCCCGCCATGATTGGAGTTCCTGATCACGCTGATGATGCGGCGAATCGCCTGCTGCCCGATCTTGCTGCCGAACTCGGGGTCGAGGTCGGCCCAGGGGCGCTCGGCGCGCTGCCGAGCCTTGCGGTGCAGGGCGAAGGTCTCGTCGTTCAGGGGGGAGAGGCTCTTCCTCATCCAGCCGGAGTTGAATACATCAAGGGCCGGACAGTTGATCTGCCCGCCGTTTAGCGAGGCGATGATCTCGTCCCCGATGCAGACCGAGATCTGGCCGGGCCCGGTGACGTAGACCACGAGGCTGGGCGGCATGGGGGGAGAAGTCTTCCTCCCGCCGTACACGGCGTGCATCCAGCGGGTACCGGAGTGGAGCAGTCCCCAGATCTGGGCGCCGAGGACCGGGTCGATGAAGATGCCGATCAGGGTCCGGTAGAAGTCGGCAGCCGGCGCCAGGCGGTGCAGTTCGTACTCGTTGAAAGGACGGGTCCTCGAGAAGATGAGACGGTGCATCCCCGTCGGAGGCCCCTCCTGGGCCGCGAAGAGGTACGAGTCCCTGATGATCAGCCGGAACATGACGGGACGCTCCTCCTCGCGCAAAAGGCTCGCCTGATAGCAGGTGGAAATCACCTGCTCCAGCACCCCGCGTTCGGGAAGCCGCAGGTCCCCCCGCTCCTCCCCGGGAGAAACCCGCTCCACGAAGGCCTCGTCCCGCCACCTGGCGAAGATGAATGCCACCAGTTCCTTGGGATAGCTGTGTCCCTCTCTCATCCTGAGCCCCACTCGCTCACAGGCACCAGACCCTGATGCCGGCGGAAGCCATCTGCCGGGGGTCGTAGATCCCCTTGACATCAATCAGGACCGGGTTCTCGACCATGAGGCTCGCGAACTTGGCCGGCGTCCACTGCCGGTAGACGTCGTGGGCCACAGCGACGATGACCGCCACGGCCGGTTGCAGCCGGTCCGGCTGTTTGAGGGTGACGCCGTAGGCGCTCCTTGCCTCCTGCGGATCCGCCATCGGGTCGCAGACCTGGACCTTCAGACCGTAGTCACCCAGTTCGTTCAGGATGTCGACCACCTTGGAGTTCCTAAGGTCGGGGCAGTTTTCCTTGAAGGTGAGTCCCAGTACCGTCACGTAGGAGCCGAGCACGTGGTGACCGGCCCTGATGATCTCCTTGACCGCGCGCTGCGCCACGAACTTCCCCATGCCGTCGTTGATGCGCCGCCCCGCGAGGATCACCTGAGGGATGTAGCCGATCTTCTCCGCCTGGTAGGTCAGGTAGTAGGGGTCGACGCCGATGCAGTGCCCGCCGACGAGCCCCGGCTTGAAGTTCAGGAAGTTCCACTTGCTACCCGCGGCCGCCAGGACCTCGCTCGTGTCGATGCCGAGCCGGTCGAAGATGAGGGCCAGCTCGTTCATGAGGGCGATGTTCAGGTCACGCTGCGTGTTCTCGATCACCTTGGCCGCCTCCGCGACCTTGATGGAGGGAGCACGATGCACCCCCGGGACCACCACCTCGGAGTACACCGAGGCGATCACCTCCAGCGTGCGGGGGTCCTGCCCGGCAACCACCTTCAAGATGCTGGTGAAGGTGTGCTCCTTGTCCCCGGGGTTGATCCGCTCCGGGCTGTACCCGACCGTAAAGTCGTCGGGACTCTTCATCCCCGAAACACGCTCCAGGATCGGGAGGCAGATCTCCTCGGTGACCCCGGGGTACACGGTGGACTCGTAGACCACGATGTCCCCTTTCTTCAAGGCCTTGCCGACAGTTTCCGAGGCGCCGCACAAAAGGGTGAGGTCCGGCTGGTTGGCCGGGTCGACCGGCGTGGGAACGGCCACGACGTGAAAATCGGCCTCGCGCAGGTCCTCTATCCTGTTGGTGTAGCAGATCTGCGCGCTGACCAGCTCCTCGGAGGCCACCTCGCCAGTCCGGTCGCACCCCCCGCGCAACTCGTCTATACGGCGGGTGCTGATGTCAAAGCCGATGGTGCGGCGCACCTTGCCGAAGGCAACCGCCACCGGCAACCCGACGTAGCCAAGCCCCACCACCGAAATCTTGCGTCCATGCCCCATGCTGCACCTCCCTTGCCGGCATCCCTTGGGGGGCCGGTCAGCTGTCGACTGCGTCACCGTGAGTCCCGCGCCTCGCGGCTTATCACCTGCCGTGACGCGGGGCCCGCGAAAAAAACATTAGGCAATTTTAAGATATTTAACGCAAAGCTCCAGAGACGGGCGTGAAAAAATTCGCATCTCTCCCGCAAAGGGGAGAAAGCCGGTCTCGCGGGGTGTGGAAGCTTTACATGGTCCCGCGATTTTGTTAAGATGCCGGCGTTTCTCTTCCCCCGAAAAGGTTTCCCAAATGTCTGAAATGACGCCCATGATGCGGCAGTTCCTCGAGATCAAAGCAGAGCACCCCGATGCCATACTCTTCTTCCGGTGCGGCGACTTCTATGAGATGTTCCTCGACGATGCGGTGAAGGCCTCCCGCATCCTCGGCATCACCCTCACCTCGCGCAACAAGAACGCCGACGGCTCCGAGGTCCCCCTGTGCGGGGTCCCCTACCACTCCTGCGCCCCGTACATCGCCAAGCTGGTCGAGGCGGGCGAGAAGGTCGCCATCTGCGAGCAGGCGGAGGACCCGAAGCTCGCCAAGGGGATCGTGAAGCGCGAGGTGGTCAAGGTGATAACCCCCGGCCTTGTCGTCGAGGACGCCTCCCTTTCCCCGAAGGAAAACAACTACCTCCTCGCCCTTTGCTGTGACGGAGAGTGCTACGGCCTCTCCTACCTGGACCTCTCCACCGGCGAGTTCCGGGTCACCGAGCTCTCCGGGCTGCAGGCGGCGCTCGCAGAGGTGGCCTGCATAGCGCCGCGCGAGATCATCCTCCCCTCCTCCTTCCGGGAGCCCCAAAGGTCGAAGGAGATGGCGCCCGTCGCCACCGACCGGAGCATCACCTATTTCGAGGAGTGGGTCTACGACACCGATTACTGCAACCGCCTGATCGGCAACCAGTTCAAGGGAGCCAGCGCCGAGACCCTTGGGTGCCACACCCTCCCGGTCGCCCTCCTCGCCGCGGGGGCCGTGCTGCACTACCTGGTGGACACCCAGAAGGGGAACGCCCCGCACGTAACCGGCATCATCCCCTACAACCAGAACCAGCATCTGCTTCTGGACGAGTCGACCAGGCGCAACCTCGAGCTGACGCAGACCATCTCCGACGGCAAGAGAAAGGGGTCGCTGCTGGGTCTCATGGACCGGACCGTGACCGCCATGGGGGGAAGAAAGCTCAAGCAGTGGATCAACTATCCCCTCATGGACCAGGAGAAGATCCGCGGGCGCCAGGACGCGCTGCAGGAGCTGATCGAGGCCCCGGGGGTCCGGGCCGAGCTGAAGACGCTTTTGTCCGGGGTCTACGACCTGGAGCGCCTGAACGGGCGCATCAGCCTCGCCTCGGCCTCGGCCAAGGACCTGGCAGCGCTCAAGGCGTCGCTCTCCCGGCTGCCCGCCATCAAGGAGCAGGTTGCCGGCTGCGCGGCCTCCCTTTTGAAGGAACTAAACGACGGGATCGACCCGCTCTCCGAGATCTGCGACCTGATCACCCGCGCCATCGTGGACGATCCCCCGTTCGTGCTGCGCGACGGCGGGATCATCGCCGACGGCTACAACGCCGAACTGGACGAACTGCGCGCCATCAGCCGCGAGGGAAAGGGGTTCATCGCCCGCCTGGAGGCCCAGGAGAAGGGGCGCACCGGCATCTCCTCGCTGAAGATCCGTTACAACAAGGTGTTCGGCTACTACATCGAGGTGACCAAGGCCAACGTCTCCGCCATCCCCGAGGACTACATCAGGAGGCAGACCCTCGCCAACGCCGAGCGCTACATCACCCCGGAGCTCAAGGAGTACGAGGAGAAGGTGCTGGGCGCGGAGGACCGCATCAAGGAGCTCGAGTTCAACCTGTTCCAGCAGGTGCGCGAAGCGGCCGCCGCCCAAGGGGAGCGGATCGCCCGGAGCGCCGACCGCCTGGCCTGCCTGGACGTCCTCGCCTCGCTCGCTGAACTCGCCCACGACAAGGGGTACTGCCGCCCCGAGGTGCACGAGGGGACCGAGCTTTCCATCACCGAGGGGAGGCACCCGGTCATCGAGGACATGTACTCGTCCGAGCGCTTCGTCCCCAACGACACGCTGCTCGACAACGGCGAGAACCAGCTGATCATCATCACCGGCCCCAACATGGCGGGCAAGTCGACCTTCATGCGCCAGGTGGCCCTGATCACCCTGATGGCGCAAATGGGGAGCTTCGTCCCTGCGGAGAAGGCGCGCATCCCGCTGGTGGACCGCATCTTCACCCGCGTCGGCGCCTCCGACAACCTGGCCCGCGGCCACTCCACCTTCATGGTGGAGATGATGGAGAGCGCCGCCATCTTGAGGGGGGCGACCGCGAAGAGCCTCGTCATCCTGGACGAGATCGGCCGCGGCACCTCCACCTTCGACGGCGTCTCCATCGCCTGGGCCGTCGCGGAGTTTTTGCACGACAACAAGGCGCACGCCGCCAAGACGCTGTTCGCCACGCACTACCACGAGCTGACCGAACTGGCAGTGACGCGCCCCGGCATCAAGAACTTCAACATCGCCGTCCGGGAGTGGAACGAGCGCATCATCTTTTTGCGCAAGATCGTCCCCGGCGGCGCCTCGCACTCCTACGGCATCCAGGTGGCGCGCCTGGCCGGGCTGCCCCAGGGGGTGATCGACCGCGCCAAGGAGATCCTCGCCAACCTGGAGAAAGGGGAATACGGCGAGGGGGGGGTGCCGCGGCTTGCGCGTGGCAAGAAGAACCCGCCCCCCTCCCCTCAGCTCTCGCTCTTCGACGCAGGCGAGGACCTGATCAGGGAGAGGCTTAAGGGGGTGGAAGTGGCGCTTTTGACGCCGCTTGAGGCGTTGAACCTGGTGGACGAACTGAAGAGGATGATCTAGATGGCACCGACCAGAGGTCACGGCGCATGAAGCGCAGGGAATTCGTCAAATACATGGGGCTCGCGGCCCCCTACTACCGCTGGCTCGCCTGCCGGGCGCTTGCCGCCCAAGGGTCGCTGCTGCTCTCGCCTTTGTGGTCCGGCTCCGCTCAGGCCGCCCCCGGCGCTCCGCTGGTGCCGGTCACCGAGCTTAAGCACTGGTCCACCCCGGATTACACCAGGGTATCCATAACCCTGGACCAGGAGGTGCGCTTCGAGCACCACAAGCTCCCCAACCGGCTCTATCTCGACCTGCAGGGAACGCACCTCAACCCCGGGGTCAGGGACCTCAGCATCGGCGACGGTCTGTTGAAGAGCGTGCGCATCGCCCAGTTCGCCGCCTCCACGGTGCGCGTGGTGCTCGACCTGGACAGCATCAAGGAATACAAGGTCTTCACCTTCTCCGAGCCGTACCGCATCATCGTGGATGTGAAAGGGGACCGCAGGCAGGAGATTTCGGCGTCCAGGGAGGTCATCGAGACCGCCCCCCCCGAGCCGAAGAGCGTGGAAAGGGTGAACCCTGCGGAGAAAGCCAAGCCCGCCGAGAAAGGTAAGCCGGCGAAGTTCAAGCCGGGACGGATCCGCAGGATCGTGATCGACCCGGGGCACGGCGGGCACGATCCGGGCGCGGTGAGCCCCTCCGGAACCAGGGAAAAGGACATCGTGCTGCAGATCGGCCTGGACCTGGCCCAGAAGATACGGGAGGAACTCGGGATCGACGCGGTGATGACCCGCTCCACCGACGTGTTCATCGAGCTGCAGGAGCGGACCGCCATAGCCAACAAGGTCGGCGCCGACCTCTTCGTCTCGATCCACGCCAACGCCTCCTTGAACCGGGGGGCCAACGGCATCGAGACCTATTATCTCAACCTGGCGAAAACCGAGAAGGTGGCCCAGCTCGCGGCCAAGGAGAACGGAACCTCGCTGGAGAAGGTCAGCACGCTGCAGGCCGTCCTCTTCGACCTGATGGCCAACTACAAACTAAACGACTCGGCGCACCTGGCCGACGAAGTGCAAAAGGCGCTCTACAGGAAGGCCCAGACCGGCTACCCGACGGTGAAGAACCTCGGTGTGAAGCAGGGCCCCTTCTACGTCCTCGTAGGCGCCACCATGCCGAGCATCCTGGTGGAGACCGCGTTCCTGAGCAACGAGCGGGACGAACAGAAGCTCAAGGACCCGCACTACCAGGCTCTCACCGCCGACGGCATCCTTGCCGGGATCAAGGGATACATCACCGCCCTCAACAAGGGGTGATGCCACGGGGCATCTGAAGCCATGAACGCAAAAAGGCCAGCGAAATCGCCGGCCTTTTTTAATTGTCCTGTGCCTGCGCCTTACTGCCCGGTGGCCACCGTTGACCCCACCACCTCGACGCCGAAATCAGCCGCCTCCTTCGGCACGTTGGCGATAGCCACCACGAAGCCTATGGACTGGTCGGGTTTGACGCCCAGGTTGGAGAGAGAGTCGCCGAACTGGTTGTTCATGATGGACTCGATCTTGGCCATGGGGAGCGTGCTCAGCTGTTCCGCCGAGAGGCGGTTGCCGCAAAAGGCGGTCTTTTGCAGCAGTACCTTGCCACCCTTGTCGAAGATGCTCACCTTCACCTGGATCGAGGCGCGCGCCTTGCGGAATGAGTTGACCGCCTCGCCGTTCACAACGAACAGCTCGCCCGCCTCCTTGTTCTGATGGAACGAGGCGAGGGCGTTCTTGATGGTGATGCGCCCCTCCTCCGGGACCTCCATGCCTAACCACTTGGCGACGAAACCGATGCCGAACTTGTCGAGCTTTTTCATCGCCTCGGGGCCGCTTTGCATGAGGTACAATCCGGCGCCGCTCAGCGCCAGCACCACAATAGCGGAGATCGCGACGATCGCGACGGTGAGGGCGGAGTGCCCCTTGCGCCGGGAGGAGATGGACAACGGCGGGAGTTCCTCCTCGAAGCCTTGCTCCGGAACGGCAGCGGCGAACGACTTGTCGCCGAAGCTGAAGTCAAGGGACGATTTGGTGGGTTTCCCCCCGGAGGGCTCGGCGGCACCAGACGGCGCCTCGGTCGCCTGGGACGCGGCCACCGCTGCCGCAGCGCCAGCCAGTCCAGCGGCGGCGGCCGCTGCCGGTGCGGCATCCTCGTGGCCGGAGGGAGGCGACGTGGGCGTTTCCGAGAAGGAGAAATCGCCGAAGCTGAATTCCTCGTCCCTGGGGGGTGCACCCCCTGCTCCCCCCCCTGGCGAGCGGGAGCAGCCATTTCGCCCGGCACCTCCCCCTCCTCGTTCTGGTAGTCGGGAGTAACGGGCGCAGCGGCTACGGCTTCCTCCGTGAAAGAGAAGGATGTCGGCTCCGGTTCAGAGGACTGTGCCTGTGCAGGAGCGGTCGTCTCCTCGAAGGAGAAATCGCCGAAATCAAAAGAGTCGCCAGCGGCAGGGGCCGGTTCTTCATTTTGAGAGGCTGCCGGCTCCTCGAAGGAGAAGTCACCGAATTCCACGGCATCGGTTTCGGCCGGTGCTGCCTCCTCCTTGGCCGCCGCAGGCGTCTCCTCAAAGGAGAATTCACCGAAGTCGACGGCGGGTGTTTCAGCGGGAACTTCCTGGGCCGGAGCCGGGTTTTCGTCGAAAGAGAACTCGCCGAAGTCGAAGGCGTCCTCCGCTGGCTGGGCGGCAGCGCCCCTCTCCTCCTTCGCCTGTGGCGCGGATTCCTCGAAGGAGAGTTCGCCAAACGCCATCGCATCGGCTACGGGTGGCGCGGCCTCCTCCTTGCCCGCCGGGGCAGGCTCCTCGAAGGAGAAATCACCGAAGTCGAGGGAAGAATCCGCGGCGGCCGGAGCGGGTTCCGTTGTGGCGGCAGGGGGTTCATCGAACGACAGCTCCCCGAAATCGAGATCGGGCGCCGCCGGAGTCCTGGGGGCGGCCGCGACAGGTTCCTCGTTAAATTCGATCTCGCCGAATTCGCCGGCGGCTGGCAAAGGGGCTTCCTGCCCGGCCGGCATACCGGTTTCCACGTTGATATCGCCGAAATCAAAATCGCCTGAGACGGCTGCTTCCGCGCCTGCGGGAGCTGAGCCAGCTTTCACCTCGGATTCCGGCGCGACGTCGAAGCCGAAGGCATCGTCCTGCTGCGAAGCGGCGGACTCGGCACCGGATTCGGGAAGGGACGCCTCCTCTCCGGCCTGCGCGGATGGAGGTGCAGCGGCCTGCGCCGGGGTGGGAGCCCCGAGTCCGGAAAGAAGCGCATCGAAGTCCGACTCTTCAGCCCTTTGCTCGGCACCGGCCACGAACACGTGCCTGCACTTGGAGCAGCGGACCTTCACGCCGCCCGGCTTCAGCTTGGAATCGTCCAGCCTGAACTTCGTATTGCATTGGTCGCACTGGAGAATCATCGACCCCTCCGGATTTTATTTGAATCTTCCATTAATTTCTCAACGGTTTCCTATAACAGAAGCAAATTATAGTGTCAATCATTCTGGTCGCTGCGGCACCTTTGTGGTATAAATAGCCGGTGTTGCGCATCCCACCGATAATTCAAAAGGAACACCATGAAACGCCGTCCTTTTATATACCTTCTCCTCCTGTTCGCCAACCTGTTCGGTGCATCCGTCGCCCGGGCGGCACCGGAACTCCTCGTGGACCGGGGCACTTTCAACTTCGGCACCGTTGCACAAGGGAAGAAAGTCCAGCACTCCTTCGCGATCAAAAACAACGGGGATGCGCCCTTGCAGATCAAGAAACTGGATGCGTCCTGCGGCTGCACCGCCGCCAAGCCCTCCGCCTCGCTGGTGGCGCCGGGCAAGAGCGCTGAGATAGAGGTCACCTTCGACTCGGCTTCATTCTCCGGCAAGGTAGCGAAGACGGTGACCCTCACCAGCAACGCCGGCAAGACCCCGGTCTACACCTTCACCCTGGAGGGGACCGTGCTCGAGCAGTTGCAGGTCACGCCGCGACAGGTGAGCCTGGGCGCGGTAGGCAGCAGCACTCCCACGCTGGGCAAGGTAAGCATCACCAACAACGGTAACGCGACCGTCAAGCTGCTGAACGTGAGCGTCACCTCCTCGTCGCTGCAGATCAAAGCGACGATCAGGAAGGGAGAACTGAGGCCCGGCGAGACCGGAAGCATAGAGATATCAGTACTGGCGAAGCCGGAAGCCAAGATTCTGAGCGGATACCTGCACATCACCACAAGTCATCCCCAGAAGAAGGAGATTACGGTTCCGGTGTACGCATCCATCCCCAAATAGTGTCGTAGACGCGAAAGGCGCCCCTTTTTAAAAGTTTAATCTTGAGTTGATTCTCAAAATGGTGTAGTAATGAGTTCTTTCCCGGGCGGGTAGCTCAGTTGGATAGAGTACTGGCCTCCGAAGCCAGGGGTCATGGGTTCGAATCCCATCTCGCCCACCAATTTAAGTAATATCGCAAGGTTAGCTCCAAAAAACACGATTGGCAACATTTTGCCAACATTTTTGGGAGGTAACCTTTGCGTGTTCATACCAGAAAACGCGGTGACCAGTATCATTACGTGTGCCGTGTTCCCCGCGACCTGCAGCACCTCTTCCCCGTCAGTCAACTAACCTACAGTCTGAAAACCACGGATGAACGCAACGCCAAGGTTTCCGCGACCGCGGCAGAGTACCGCACGCAGCAACTATTTCTGCAACTGAGGACCGGCATGTTACCTAAGGATCTTGAAAAGCGGCTCGTGAACCAGTACCTGAACAGCTACGCCACGGCACTGCAGGCTGAAGCCACCGGCCAGGAGTTCACCGGCACAGAGGCTGACACCCTGGGCCTGTCAAAGCTGTTTGACGATTGCGCAAAGGGTCACCTCGCCTGGGAGAAAGAAACCTTCGCCACTGCGGATCAATACGAGGGTAGCTCAGACACCCGCGCTATCTCGGCTACCATGCGAGCGGAGATGTTTAAGCTGCTGCTCGCCTCCAAAAGCACGATGGTCACAGACGGCCTTGTCCAAGAGGTTGCCAAGAGGCTGAAGAAAAATCCAGGGATCAAGCTAACCGATGCTGAGTGCAAATCACTGGCGCTCCAGTTGAACAACGCAGACAAGGTAGTCCACGAGGTCGAGAGCGCGATGCTGCGCGGGGAGTGGTCCCCCCTGGAACTACTACAGCAAAAAATCGCCAAGGGCCTGGAAACTCCTTACTACGACCTCAAGACCGTGCTGGCGAAGTACAGGGAGCATTATCTAAATTCTAAACCGAATGTCGCAGAAGGTACTCGCAAAGATATGCTGGTAGAGTGTCGGGTTTTGCTGGAGATTATGGGAAACGTCGGCATTTCAGATTTCAACTCAATGGACTCTGTTACAAAGCTGAAAGGAATTTTACTGAAGTACCCGCTTAACAAACAACAACGGTACGGCGACAAGTCGATACATGCAATTTTGAAGTCTGAGAAGCTATACGAGAAGATAAGTCTAAAGACCGCAAACACCTATCTTGACCGCGCCAAAGACGTTGTGAGGTATGCGGGGAAACACGAAATGCTAAACAAGTCAGCGAACGTGTACGAGGGCGAGCGGTTCGCCGTGGCTAAGGCTGCTCAGGAAGACCGGGCAGCTTACGATTCGGCAGATGTTGCAAGACTGATTGATGCAATCTGCACGCAGCCGCTGCAGGGCCAAAGTACGCCCTACCCTGAGCGGTTCTGGATTATCTTGATCGCGCTGTTTCACGGCCTGCGCCTGGGAAACATTGTCGAGCTGACGAAAGAAGACATTTGTCAGACCGACCGGGGGCTGTGGATCTTCGATCTACGGCGTGGAAAAACCAAAGCCACGGTTCGCCCGGTGGCAATCTGCGACACCCTGCTGCTCTTGGGCTTCTTAGAGTGGGTCGAACAGCTACCTCGAAAGAAATTGTTCCAAGACTCCTCCAGGAGCTTCAGCGCGTGGTACAACCGGGACGAGGTTAACAAGAAGACAGGCCAGCACTTCAGGGGATTCGAGAGTCGATACGTAACCACGGACAAGAAAAAGTGCCTTTACAGCATCAGACACCACTTCGCCGGCAACGTCTTCGAGGTCACCGAGGACTTCATGGTTACATCCAACATGCTGGGCCATAGCACCGAGCAGAAAGTTGGTGCTCGTTACATTAAGGCAACTAAAGCCAAGGCGCTAAAGGAGGTCACGGACAAGATGCGGATGGACATCGACCTGGACATGCTTGAGGCCAGAGCGCAGGAGTTGTTCTTTAAATAAGATCCAGATTTTCCTTTCGCGGGTGAGCGGATGGGAACCCGCGAAAGGCAAGTCGATCTCAATTAAGCACCGCCCCGACCTCCGAGAATGGCTTGTAGAGGGCGTTTGAGAGAGGGTGAAGGCAAGCGCTACCTGCTACTCAGATTTTCTTGTAGCCCTTACGGTGTTCTTGATCTTCAGAACGCTTGCATTTCCAGCGTTCCAAGTATCACACCATAGCGTGGAGCCGACGAGTCACTAAAGAGGTGAACCTCAGCGATAAGGAAACCTGCCATTATATCCCTATGCAAGGTAACCCTGTGTAAATGCCCGTCAAACTTTTCCGCCTGCCCTGGTAGTGTCCCAACCCATTTCCCGATGTTATCTGTTTCTCCCAAAATTGCAGGTAATATAGCCTCTGTATCGGAAACACCTGCCAACGCACCTTCAGCAAATGCAGTTGAATAGGCTATTTTTGCGATGACACGTGCAAATGACACCGGATCGTTTTTCTGAGTGATAGATAGCGCGGTTGCACCTAGCTTCCTCGCAACGTCCTCCGGCTCTATGCCAAATGAGACCGTAGCTATGCCGTCAAGGCGAATACCACTTGTGTACCCTTCTGGGTTAATTAAAGCAGGGGCTGTGAAAACTGGAAAATGGAGTAGTATAGGATATTCATTTGCGTTTAGACTGATAACTTCTTCAATATCATTTCGTTCGATTGTTAATGGGTACTCCTTGGGAGCATCACGATGCTTAGTCCTAGAGTGCAAGTCTCGATAGACACGTACTGCCCAGAGTGGTCCTCTAAGCACAACTTGCTCTTGATTGCCAGTGATGCGTGCACATTGCGGACAAGAGGATTTAGGAAGCACTGCGGTCCCACTAAGGCCCAAAGGAATTATATGTTCTTTCTGCAGATTTTCAGTTGAACCACAGTAAATACAGTATCCGACAGGAGCGTAAACTTTACCGTCGATGGCATTTAACGTCATTTTACCCCCCCCTGTCCGGTCTTGTCTGCGACACTTGAAGTGTCCGTTTCAGGGCCAATATAATGGATTTTATTAGAAATGTCTACTTGTGCTTAACGGTGCGCTGTAGTTTGTGTAAAAACGGTATACCGCTGGGCCACGCCCGCAGTACACACATTTTATGTGTAAAAACCGTTCATTTGTATTTTGTTGACACTAATTACCAAAGGGTCTAGAATGTTTTTACACACTTTGATTGACAGGAGCGCTTGAGATGAAGGGTCAGGTAATCGGGTATCGCAGGGTCAGCAGTCTGGAGCAGAATACCGCAAGGCAGCTCGAAGGGCTGGAGCTGGATGAGGTATTTGAGGACAAGGTATCTGGCAAGGACCGGGAGCGTCCTGAGTTGGAGCGGATGATTAGACACGCCAGGAAAGGCGACAAGGTGGTGGTTCACTCAATGGATCGTATGGCGAGGAACCTTGAAGACCTATTGGCTATTGTCAGGGAGCTGACTGAGAAAGGCGTGTCGGTCGAGTTCATCAAAGAGAAGCAGGTATTCGATGGAAGCGACGACCCTTTTAAGAAGCTCATGCTGCAGTTGCTCGGATCGTTCGCAGAGTTCGAGAGGGCGCTTATCAAGTCCAGACAACGGGAAGGGATCGAACTGAAGAAGGCGGCAGGCGGGTACAAGGGCAAGGGTCGCAAGAAGTCTATCACCGATGAGATGGTAACGAAGATTAAGGAACGGGTTGCGGCAGGCGAAAAGAAAACCAAGATCGCCGCAGACTTCGGAATCTCTAGAGAGTCGATCTACAAATTGCTGAAGGCGTAGGACTCAGGGCCGGGAATCTCCCCCGGCCTTTTCGCTATCAGGGGTCTAGCAGGATGCCGTGGAAGCCATTCTTTCTTACCGGAGCAGAGGGAGTCGCTCATGAACCCTATAGTCCCACGAAAACACCAACTCCGACTACCACGGCAACAATTACGAAAAGGATCACAAACCAAGCTAAACCGTCTTGGTGCCAATCCGTGTTTTCATTTCCAGTTGTGCTAGGTTCCAAAGATGTGGGTGTGGTCGGCGGAGCCGGAGACTTCGTAGATTTCAGATCCCGATCCAAGCGTTCCTCGTACTGGTTATAGAGATAAAGCTCATCCTCTAAGGACTTGACTCTCAGAGAGATATATCTTGCAAGAGCTACTTTCTCGTCTCCCTTACTGTCGGAGATTGCCTTTGCCCACAAGCCATCCTTCCGAACCCCCTCACCTAATTCATTATGCACGATCTCATAAAGTTGCTCTTCAGTATAGCGATTGAAAATTCTTTTATGCTTAATGTGGTCGATAAGTCCCATCTTGCATCCTCCGTACATTGTGAAGAGGTGTCGGACATAGGAACGACTGGAGGTCTCAAAGCCATAAGGCATCGGGTTAGATCCTCTCCAGCCTCAGGTTAGAAACGAGCAACAATCTAAACCACTTTTTGTGTTCCTGCAATCTCTTTTGCCTATGCTGGAAGGGTTCCCATAGACCTAGCATAACTGCGCTTTCGACCCAGGACGCGCCTGCAGTTGAAACTTTTTTTTGTGGGATGCTCTTGTTCTATCCAGGGGCGGCTTCTGTGTCGTGGTCTTGCTGCACATCTCAGCCAGTGATGCCGTCGAACTGAGGTTTGTAGATCGGCAGGGTAGACGGTGGGGTCTTCCAGCGCTTCGTCGGCCTGGGCCTCTTGTAGCTGCTTTCGGATGGATTCCAGACACCGCACCGGCAACGTGTACCGGGAGTAAATCCGTAGGAACCGCAGAAGGGGCATTTGGTGCCGTCGCCTGCGTATGGGATTTCGATGTTCCGGCGCTGGGAGCGCGGAAGGTGGAGCGTGTGTTCTGTCACTGCGAAATTTCCTTTTTCAAAACTAAGGGTAGCTACGGTATAGGGAGGAGCAAAATGTCCACATAGAAGGCGAATTTGGAGGTCGTTTTCACACTTCTACGCTGACGAAGTGTGGTTGTAGCCCCTGGATGGACAACCAGGAGCGGATTACGGCTTCCGCTACTGCGGGATTGGTGGCCGGGATGCTGACTCGGCGTGTGATAGTCTTGCCGTCGATGCGGCAGGCGTAGGTTGCTTTGTGAAGCTGCAAGGCGTCTCCTTGGTACAAGAAGAGCCGCCCGGTGGGGCGGCTCCTGGATCTGTTTCTCTGTGGTGGTGTATTGAGACTCAGGCGGGACTGAGTGCAACAGTGCTAACATCCTCGCAGTCACGGCCTATTTTGGAGCAGATCATGCCGGCCACTATCGAGCAGGCCTTCTGAGGATCTTCTGCCGGCACAGCGATGGAGCCGCACCGGGTGGTGCCGTCTATGAGGTCGGCAGTCCAGCCGACCATATATTGCTGCTTAGGCATGAGAGGCCTCTTGAGCGACAGGCAAGAGAAGGACGCGGTAGGTTCGCCCCTGGACACACTTAGTATCCAGGATGGTGAATTGCTCGCCGTTGAGAGCGGTGACGGTGTTACCGTGATAGAAGCCTTCCATGTCGCTATTGGTGTAGATCTCGATGGGGTCGAGGTTCAGCGAGGTAAAGGTGTGACCGGATTGGTTGGTATAGGTTTGGATCATGGATTATCCTTTGATTTAGTGTAGGATCGGCGGCAAGGGGGTATGAGGCCCTTGCCGCCTGTGGAGAACCCGGCGCATCCCCGCACGGGTGGGCAACCGCAGTTGCTGAAGCTGCGGAGGGATTATGAGAGACGCGCCAGTTGGGCGAGACTCTTAATGATCGCGGTCATGGTATGGATGGTGACCAAGGCGTCTGCCTCGGCCTCGGCGTGTGCCCGGATCTGGTCCAGGATCATCGCCTTTAACTCGAAGTCATCCAGGTGGGCTAAAGTTTCGGGATCATCTTTGCGTATATCGGCTGCGGTGCGGTCGATGTAGGCCTTCAACCCAGGACTAAGCAAGATCGGCCTCCAGTATCTCCAGGAGGTACTTTGCGATGTCCCGAAGTTGGGCAAGGGTCGCTTTGGAGTGCTTGGCCTTCATACTGTCGAGGTGAGACAGAAGGATCGCCGGGGATCTGCGGTAAACTGCTTCGATGGTGGCATGCAGGGTTTCGACTTGATCGACGTGAAGCTCCTTGTCGGCTTCGTTGCGGTCAAAGATGGTTTGGATCTGGTTGTAGATTTCTGCTTGGTTCATAGGTCTCTCCGTTGTTGATACTGCCTCAAGATGATGGCTGCTAAGTAGTTGAATCGTGGTGGCCTGTGGCCAGACACAAGTATGTAGTTACAGGGTGGCGCGTCGTAGCAGTTCAGACCACCAGGGCTGTAGCTTCCTGCGGCTGGATCTGGGACCGGGGATAACGTAGGCAAAGTGCTTACCGAACAGGTCAACAACAGCCTCCTGCATCGTCATGGAGTTACAGCCGAAAGTCGCTAAACTACTGACTTTAGAAAGCAGTTCCGCGCCCTGCCGCAGGGCTGCAGTCCCGCGCAGTTTGAGTTCATATCTGATCCAGTTGTACTTTAGCTGGTTCCCCGGTTCGTAAATCCGCTGATTCGGGCAGAGATGCTTCGGGTAGAAGAGGACTTTGCAATAGCTGCGACCATGCCTGCCGTAGTAAATCGACGTTCCCCCGTAGAACTCCGGCTCTGTAGGCTTCCCCCGGTAGTCCTTCAAGAAGGTTGATCGAATGAAGTCCTTGTAGCGGTGCGGTAGAGACTGCTCGTAGATCTGGGCAACCGGGGTGACGCCTGCCGTGTCATCTATAACAAGGTCGATCTCCGATACGTGCGCGTCGAGTTCGTTAGCACCGTCAATCAGTTTCTGCAGGTCGAGAGGCCGAAGAGCGTTCAAGGAACTGCGGCTGAAGGCAAGCCCATGGATCTGCAGCAGGTTTCTTCGACCGAAAGTCGAGGTGGAGTCTGAGTGGAAGGCGGCGAGAACATCGCCGTTTGTGGTCGTGAGTAGTCGAGTTGATCGGTACCACTTCTGTTTTTTCTTCTTCGTCGGTCGGAAGTCATCGGCTGAGATGCCGATGAAGAGGGTCTGCACTATCTTCTCCAGGCTGTATGCCTCGGAGAAGGTCAAATGTAAGTGGTCGATCCCGGTCGTTACTTGTCCTTGCACGTTGTCCTTTCTGGTGTTTAAAATTTCATTCCTCTACAAATTTATATACGCGCTGGTCGCCGGATTTTCCGCGACAATGGCAACTTTATGAATAAAGGTGCTATCACTGTTCTATGTACATAGCAGCGGTCTCTTTCTGCCACCGAGATGGAATTTTTTTTGGGGACAGTGGTGTGGAAGTGAAGACTATTGGCTTCTGCGAAAGGAAAGAGGGTGGGGGGGAGTTACCCATTTTGGGTGGTGTCGATGTGCTGGGTGACGTGTACTAGATCTGGGGAGAGGATGGAGACTTCGGGAATACTACGGTAACCCCTGACAAATAGTTTAATATCGAACTATATATTTGTACGTTACGGGCTTAGAGAGGTTGCATATCGGGTGACAGAGCACACAGCCGTTGCTATCTCACTGCGGGTCTGCTATCTTGTTGACAACATCCTGCCAACATTTTGCTCCATCTATCCAGGAGCTTCCCTTGCGATTACACTGAGTTGGCGAGTTGGTGGGTTTTCCCGTCTCGCCCACCAAGCTTAAACACAGACATACCAGTCTAGACAAAAGGCCCTGAGATATCAGGGCCTTTTTGTTTACCAGCGGCGGTGCTAATCACATATTGAAGTTGCTCCGCGGAGAGACGTCTGACAGCCAGCAAGGAGCGGAGCGGCAATAAGGCTCCCCGCGTGCCGCTTGCGTTTTCTGAAGCCGGGAGAGGCGGCTCCCATCGGGTCGAGAAAGGCCTGAAGGCCCGCCAAATCCACGAGCCGCGCGCGTTAAGCCCTCGCTACCTTGTCGTTGCGTACATGACCAAGCAGTGCCGCAAGCCAGAGCATGGCGTCCGCGGTCACCGTCTGAAGGCGCAGTTCCAACTCCTAGCGGGCGAACGCGGCGTGAAGCGTGAAAAGTGCCGTTACGGCCGCCGTCAAGACGATACCGATCACGATACAGGTAATCCGGCCATAGGCGAACTCGCGCATTTGGGAGGCAGAGAGAAATGGCTTTACGGGGATCCGGTCGCGGGGGCAGGGCTCGGAGGCAGTACAGGTTCATTCGCCAGCACGACGATCTCGACCCGGCGGTTCTGAGCCCGTCCTTCAGCCGTGGAATTGGCCGCTATGGGCTGGTATTCGGCGTACCCGGCAGCTGAGATGCCCCTAGGGTCGACGCCGTAGCGTCGGGTGAGCAGTTTGACGAGGGAAGTAGCACGGGCGGTGGAAAGGTCCCAGTTGGAAGGAAACCGTCCGGTTGAGATCGGTCTGTCGTCGGTGTGTCCCTCCACCCGGCATCGGTTGGCGTGCTGGGTCAGAATTCCTGCTATGGCCTCCACGATAGCCAAAGATTCCGTATTGACCTCGGCGCTGCCGGAGTTGAAAAAGACACCGTCTTCCAGTCTCACCACGAGACCTCTCTGATTCAAGGAGATCTTGACCCGATCAGAAAACCCGGTCTTGGCGAGGTAGGCGTCGAGCATTCTCTTCATGCCCTGGATCTCCAACTCTCCTGCCAATGGCTTCCCTCCCACTAACGCAGGCAGGCGTGCTGCGACCGGCTGCCGCTGCGGCGCACCGGGTACGGCACCGACACTGCCGCTGTCAATGACCGCAGGTTTGCTGCCAACAGACGTGATGCCGAGGGCGTTCTGGAAGGAGTCGGCGACCTGCTGGGCTTTCTTTGCGTCCGCCTGGGACATGGCATAGAGGGTTACGAAAACGGCGAAGAGCAATGTGAGCAGGTCTCCGTAAGACACCAGCCAGCGCTCGTGATTGGGTTCTTTATCCGGTTCCTTTTTCCTGGCCATGACGTTGCTCCTTCATGCCTGATGCTGCCCCGCTGCAAGAGCCGGATCAGGTCGCAGGCAGCGGGCAGATTCGGCGTTCAAAAGTGTACCATACAGTACAGTTTTCCATGTGGACAAAATATAACAACGTCGTGTAGAATGCAATCCCAAAATTCTGGTGGTGCGTGGAGTACTGGCAATGAAGACGAAATCGGAAGAAAAAAGGCAGGCCATCGTGAATGAAGCGGCCCAGGCTTTCCGGGCCATGGGATTTGAGCGCACCTCCATGTCCGAGATCTGTTCCAGGGTCGGTGGATCGAAGGCCACGATCTACAATTACTTCCCCTCCAAGGAGGAACTGTTTGCCGAAGTGATCCTGCAATCGACGCAGGCCGAGTTCGACGCGGTTCATGCCTGCATAGACAAATCAACGGGCGATATTGCCGATTCTCTCAGGACCTTCGGAAAGAAACTACTGTCATTTCTCTACTCGCACGAGATTCAGGCGAGCCGCCACATGGCGATCGCCCAGGCCAAACACTCCGAGCTGGGCCGAGTCATATACGAACGTGGTGTCATGCGCAGCCAAAAGCTGGTTGCGGAGTTCCTGAAAGAATCGATGGCTGCAGGAAAACTCAGGCAAGCCCCACCCGAGATCGCAACCCGCCACCTGATCAGCCTGTTGGAGTCGGAATTCATCGACCGATTCCTTTTCCACCTCTCCACCGAGGAACTCACCGAGGCCGAAATCACCGAGGCCACCACCCGTGCCATAGAGGTCTTTATGGCTGCCTACGCGCCCAAACCGTGACCATCTGAGTCGGATACGCAGCCTAACGTGACCAACACCTGAACTCTGCTTGCACCAGAAGCTAGCCCCCTCCCCCTCCCCCTCCATCCCCGGCCGCAGGACCTGGCCGCAGGACCTGGCCGTTAGTCGCGCCAGCACTCACCTGCATCAGCCAGTCGCACCTCTCAATAGCATTGCCCCGGGATCAGCACCCTCTTTAACTGCATTTCCAACGGCACATCCCTTCTCCTTCTACTCCCGTTCGGCGTTACGGCATTCCGCCTCACACACAGCTCTACTCTCTTCTGCCCACCACTTTTTGATGCTTGACTTCGCCAAATCTTTTATGTACCGTACAGTACAGTTTTGGCATAAAGGAGAGCACTAGATGACCCTTACCCCCCCACCCACCATTTCGGCGGCGAGGTCGATAGTCGTCGCATCGGCTTTAGCTATCGCCACTAGCCTCAGTGGTTGCGCCATGCTGCCCGACGTCGGCCAACCAGGAATGATGAAAGCTCCAGCGGAGTACGAGAGTGCCGCCTCATTCTCCGCACCGGCAGCCAATTGGCCGGCGGAACGCTGGTGGCAGTCGTACGGCGATGCGCAACTGGTCACACTGATTGACGAGGCGCTGCGCGATGCACCGGACATGGCTGCGGCAGCGGCACGCATGCGGCGCGCCGAAGCCTACCTCAAGGTGTCAGGTTCCACCCTCTTGCCGCAGGTAAGCGCCAATGCCTCGGTGGCCGAGCAGAAGCTCAGTTACAACTACCTCACTCCCGGTACCATGACCCCGGGCGGCTGGCAGGATTACGGGATCGGCACCATCAACCTGAACTGGGAGATCGATTTCTGGGGCAAGAACCGTGCGGCAGTGTCCGCGGCCACATCCCAACGTGAAGCGAGCCGAGCCGAAGCGGCGCTGGTGCAGCTAAACCTCGCGGCTGCAATCGCCATCAACTACGCGGACCTGGCAAAGCTCCATGCCCTGCGGGATACCGCCGTCCGTACCGTCGAGATCCGCAGCAAGACGGTCGAGCTTTTCAACGAGCGCTTCCAAAACGGCATGGAGACCCAGGGGAGCGTCAGCGAGGCCAAGGCCAGGCTGGCCGGAGCACAAGGGGAACTTCTCTCCATCGAGGAGCAGATCGGCCTCACCTGCAACCGCCTGGCGTCCCTGGCCGGTGCCGGGCCGGACCGGGCCCTGTCCATCAAGCGTCCCAAGGTCGACCTCGGCGGCCATTTTGGGCTCCCCCCGGAACTGGCTGTCAACCTCTTGGGGCGGCGCCCGGACGTGATCATGGCCCGTCTTTTGGCCGAGGCACAGTCGCACCGCATCGCCCAGAAAAAGGCGGAGTTCTACCCCAACGTCAACCTCTCCGCCTTCATCGGGGTGCAATCGCTGGGGCTCAATAACCTAACCAAAGCGGGATCGGATATCGGCGGCATCGGACCGGCGGTATCCCTGCCCCTATTCACCGCCGGACGTCTGCAGGGTGAACTGCGTGCCACCAGCGCGGCCTATGACGAGATGGTGGCCAATTACAACGCTACGGTGACCCATGCCCTGGAAGAAGTGGCCGGCGCCGCGCTCAGCATCAAGGCCCTGGCACGACAAGTGGAAAAAGCAGAGGAAGCGGTCAGGGAGGCGGCCGAGGCGCACCGGGTGGCGCGCGACCGCTATGAAGGCGGGCTGGCCAACTTTATCGAAGTTCTTTATGCGGAAGATGTCCTGTTAAACAACCAGCGCTCTCTTACGGCTCTAAAGTCCCGGGCGTTGACTCTGGACATCACCTTGCAGCGCGCCCTTGGCGGCGGATACCAGTTCAAAAACAGCTAACAGGAGAAGGATGCACCATGCCTGACACGACCAAATCGATTCCTACCGATGTGACCAAAACCAACCGCCGCAAGAAACTGCTGCTCGCCCTCGCCGCAGTCGTCGTTGTCTCTGGCGCAAGCGCCACGGCTTACGGCGTTTTGTACGGCTCGAACTTCGTCTCCACCGACAACGCCTACACGGCGGTCGAGGTCGCACAGGTGACCCCGTCGGTGGGTGGGACCATCGCCGAGGTGCTGGTAACCGATACCCAGGCGGTCAAGAAGGGGGACGTCCTGGTGCGGATAGACCAGACCGACGCGAGGCTCGCCCTGGCCCAGGCGGAGGCCGACCTCGGCCGGGCGGTGCGCCGTGTCAAGGGGTACCTGGCCAACGATGGCAGTCTCAACGCCCAGATCACCGCGCGCGACGCCGATGAAAGCCGCGCCGACGCCCAGCTTCGCTCCGCCCAGGCCGATTTCGAGCGGGCCCGCATCGACCTGAAGCGGCGCGAGACCCTTTCGGCATCGGGGTCGGTATCGGGGGACGAATTGACGCGCGCCCAGAACGCCTTTGCCGCGGCGAAGGCCAACCTTGACGGGACCCGCGCCGCCATCGCCCAAGCAAGCGCCAACCGCAGCACGGCTCTCAGCGCCCGCGAGGCCAACGCCGTCCTCATCGCCGGTACGACGGTGGAGACGAACCCCGAGGTGGCGCTGGCCCGCGCCCGTCGCGACCAGGCTGCGGTCGACCTGGAACGGACCGTGATCCGCGCCCCTATGGACGGCATCGTGGCCAAACGCCAGGTACAGGTCGGCCAGCGCGTGCAGGCTGGCGTGCCCCTGCTTTCGGTGGTCCCCGTACAGCAGATGCACGTCGACGCCAACTTCAAGGAAGTGCAGTTGAAGAAGGTACGTGTCGGCCAACCGGTCACCCTGCACGCGGATATCTATGGCAAGTCGGTCACCTACCACGGCAGCGTCGAGGGCTTTTCCGGTGGTTCCGGTTCCGCCTTCTCGGCCATTCCCGCCCAAAACGCCACCGGCAACTGGATCAAGGTGGTCCAGCGTCTGCCGGTACGGATCAAGCTGAACCCGGGGGAGTTGGAGAAGAACCCGCTCAAGGTGGGGCTCTCCATGAGCGCCGAAATAGACACGCGCAAGAACTAGAGCCGGAGATGACCATGGATGCAGCAACAGTTTCAACCGCAGTTGCCGACGAGAACGCTCCGCTTGCCGGGGGGATGCTCTGGCTGGCGGCCATCATCCTCGCGGCAGCCAACTTCATTGCCGTCCTCAACATGACCATCGCCAACGTCGCCGTCCCCAACATCGCCGGAAGCCTCGGGGCGACCGTCAGCCAGGGTACCTGGGTCATCACCTCCTACGCGGTCGGTGAAGCCATCACGGTGCCGCTCACCGGCTGGCTGTCGGCTCGTTACGGAGCGGTGCGGGTATTCGTCGGGGCGATGGTGCTGTTCGGCTTTTTCTCGCTGGTCTCGGGCCTGGCCAACTCCCTGGGGCTTCTGGTCGCGGCCCGCATATTCCAGGGCTTTTCCGGGGGGCCGCTGATGCCCTTGTCGCAGACCCTGTTGATGCGGATCTTCCCGAAGGAGAAAACGGCAGCGGCCATAGGGCTGTGGTCGATGACCACGCTGATCGCCCCGGTCCTCGGTCCGATCCTGGGGGGCTATTTCTGCGATGAATACAGCTGGTCCTGGATCTTCTACATCAACCTCCCCATCGCCTTCACCGGCGGCTTCTTCGCCTGGCAGCTATTGAAGCGCTACAGCGAGCCGCTGGTTCGTAACCCCATCGACCGGGTCGGGCTGGCCCTGCTCATCGTATGGGTCGCGACGCTGCAGCTCATGCTCGATGAAGGGAAGGACCTGGACTGGTTCGCCTCCACCAAGATCGTCACCCTGGCCATCATCGCCGCCATCGCCTTCGCCGCCTTCATCATCTGGGAACTGTACGAGGAGCATCCCGTGGTCGACCTCAAGGTATTCCGCCATCGCGGCTTCTCTGCATGCGTGCTGACCATCAGCCTCGCCTTCGCCGCCTTCTTCGGGGTGAGCGTGCTGACGCCGCTTTGGCTCCAGAATTTCATGGGGTACACGGCGACCCAGGCGGGCCTCGCCACCGCCGGGACCGGCCTGGCAGCCTTCTTCATAGCGCCGCTGGTGGCGCAGATGGCGACCAGGGTCGACGCCCGCAAGCTGGTGTTCGGAGGCGTCATCTGGCTTGGCCTCGATACCCTTTGGCGCACCGTGGCCAACACCGACATGACCTTCTGGAACATAGCGGTGCCGCTGGTGTTCCTGGGATTCGGCCTCCCCTTTTTCTTCATCCCCACCACGGGATTGGCCCTCGCGAGTGTCGAGGAGCGCGAGATGGACTCTGCTGCCGGGCTGATGAACTTCCTGCGCACCCTCTCCGGCGCCTTCGCGACCTCGTGCGTGACCACCGTCTGGGCCAACCAGATCACCCGGAACCATGCCGAACTGGTGGGCCTCACCGACAGCGACCAGGGCGTGGCCACCATGCTGACGGCTTCGGGGGCGCCCGGCGAGGCGGTGACCCAGGTCATCGACTACATGATCACGGGGCAAAGCGTCATGCTGGCCACCAACCAGCTGATGTGGGCCATCGGCATCGCGTTCTTCATCGCCGCCTCGGTGATCTGGATTGCGCCGCGACCAAGCCGGGTGGTTGACCCGTCCGCGGGCGGACATTGATCGACGATTCACTTCGGGTTATGCCGGTTTTTTTGCCGCTTGATCACCTACAGGAGATTGCCATGTTCAGACACCTGCTTGTCCCCACCGACGGTTCCCCGCTCTCCCAGGAGGCCGTCACCCGCGCCATCTCGTTTGCCAGCGAGGCGGGTGCCCGCATCACCTTTTTCTGTGCGGTACAGCCGTTACCCAAGATGTACTTCGCCGAGGGCGCCATCTTCGATGCCCACACCTGCACCGCTTATCGTGAAAAAATGGTGGAGGCCGCCAATGAGATTCTCGACGCGGCGCAAAAACGAGCCGAGGCAGCCGGCGTCGCGTGCGGGAAGGCGGCCCTCTTGAGCACCGAGCCGTATGAAGCGATCATCGAAGCGGCAACCGAAAACGAGTGCGACCTCATCTTCATGGCGTCGCACGGGCGGCGGGGTATCAGCGGTTTTTTGCTCGGCAGCGAGACTCAGAAGGTGCTCACCCACTCTACCATCCCGGTGCTGGTGCATCGCTCTACCGACCAGGTAGCTTGAGGTACTGAAATGGAAACAACCAGGCTGCTATTTTACTGCGTGTTCGCCCTCGTCGTGATCTCCGTCTGTTTCTTCATTCTGGTCAGCGAGACACCGGAGGACCTCCCCATCAACCTCATGCATCTACTGGCCAGGCATTGACGCTATGCTGACCAACGCTCTGATATTGGGGATGAGCGTCTGCTGGGCTGTCATTGCGGCGATCTGCTTCTTCTCACGGAAAAAATGACGTCACCTCGCCCAATGACAGCGAACACCAGACCTCCGCCGGCCACTGCGTGATTCCAGCCGTCCATGCCATACCTGAATCCCCCTCTCCCCCCGCTGCCCCCCCAAATAGTTGTTCATGAACATTTCGGTCAACTGTAACGAAGCTGTAACATCAATGCCCCAATCTGTGGGCGTATCTGAAGCGGTCCCTCGGCCAGATCCGG
The DNA here is from genome assembly GCF_019063845.1 of Geomonas subterranea. Taxonomy (NCBI): domain Bacteria; kingdom Pseudomonadati; phylum Thermodesulfobacteriota; class Desulfuromonadia; order Geobacterales; family Geobacteraceae; genus Geomonas; species Geomonas subterranea. Next base: position 803,081 of record NZ_CP077683.1, on the reverse strand, counting down.
GAGACCCCCCCGTGGAGGAAAATACGTGGAGTTAGAGATGCGTTCCTGCTGCACACATGAAACGGACCGGCCCGACGCGGCGAGCAAGAGGACCGAACCGGCCCCGGCCAAGAAACTGGGCGGAGACGCCGTCTTTCGCTACCTGACCACCTTTTTCGCCTTCAGCATCCTCGCCATACTGGCGCTCATGCTCTACGAGATGACCGGAGAGAGCTTGCCGGCCATCAGGGAATTCGGCTGGAAGTTCGTGACCTCGAAGGAATGGGACGCGGTGCAGGGACAGTTCGGTGCCCTGCCCTACCTGTACGGCTCGGTGGTTTCCTCGGTGCTGGCCTTGCTGCTCGCCACCCCGTTGAGTATCGGCGCGGCGCTCTTCATAACCGAGGTGGCCCCGGGGCGACTCGGCTCCCTGATGGCGCCGCTCGTGGAATTGCTGGCCGCCATTCCCTCGGTCATCTACGGCCTTTGGGGCGTACTGGTGATGGCGCCCTGGCTGCAGAGCACGGTCCAGCCTTTCCTGATCGAGCACTTCGGCTTTATCCCGTTCTTCGAGGGCGCCCCCTACGGTGTCAGCATGCTGGCGGCCGTCTTCATCCTGATGATCATGGTGGTGCCGATCATCACCTCGATCACCCGCGAGGTGCTGCTGGCGGTGCCGCAGAGCCAGAAGGAGGCCGCCATCGCCCTGGGCGCCACCCGCTGGGAGACCATCAAGATCGCCATCCTCCCCTACGGCAAGTCCGGCATCCTCGGTGCCGCCATCCTCGGGCTGGGGAGGGCCATCGGCGAAACCATGGCCGTCACCATGGTCATCGGCAACGCGCCCAACATATCGCTGTCGCTCCTCTCCCCCGCCTACACCATGCCCAGCGTAATCGCCAACGAGTTCGCCGAGACCACGTCGAAGCTGCACGCCTCGGCGCTCATGGAAATCGGACTGATCCTGATGCTGGTCACCCTGATCGTCAACGCCATGGCGAGGCTTTTGATCTGGAGCGTGTCCAGAAGCGCCAAGGGAGGTGCGGCATGATGCGCAGTGTCGGGTTCCGCAAGGCAAAGAACCACCTGATGAGCGGGGTGATGTTGGCCTGCACGCTGGCCGTGCTGATACCCCTGGGGCTCATCTTCTTCCACATCCTGAAGATGGGGGTCAGCTCGCTCTCCCTCGATTTCTTCACCCATGCCCCCGCGCCAACGGGCGAGCCTGGAGGCGGCATGGCCAACGGGATGCTCGGGTCGCTGATCATGATCGGTGGGGCTTCCCTCTTCGGGCTTCCCGTCGGCATCCTCGGTGCCATCTACCTCTCCGAATTCGGCGGTTCCAAGGTCTCCACCCTGATCCGGTTCGCCGCCGACGTCCTCTCGGGCACCCCGTCCATTATCACCGGAATGGTCGCCTACACGCTGCTCGTGGTGCCGATGAAGGGGTTTTCCGGCCTCGCCGGATCGGTCGCGCTCGCCATGATCATGATTCCCATCGTGCTTCGCACCACGGAGGAGCAGTTGAAGATGGTCCCCGGTTCGCTGCGCGAGGCGTCGCTTGCGCTTGGCGTCCCCTTCTGGCGCACGAGCCTCAAGGTCACCCTGAGAAGCGCCCTCTCGGGCGTCCTCACCGGCGTGCTGCTCGCGGTGGCGAGGATAGCCGGCGAAACGGCGCCGCTTCTGTTCACCGCGCTCGGCAACCAGTTCTGGAGCAAGAACGTCCTGCAACCGATGGCAGCGCTCCCCCTGCAGATCTTCAGCTTCGCCATCGCCCCGTACGAGGACTGGCACCGGCTGGCCTGGGCGGGTGCGCTGGTGCTGGTGACCGTCATGTTCGCCCTGAGCCTCACCGCCCGCTACTTCGGCCGGACCGGGCAGGCGAGATAGCCAACGTAGAGTTTCGAATCGAAAAGAGGAAACAGATGAACAACAAGGTACAACTGGACCAGGTCAACATTCACTTCGGCAAGACCCACGCCGTGCGCGACATCAGCATGACCTTCCCGGAACACAGCGTCACCGCCATCATTGGGCCGTCGGGCTGCGGTAAATCGACGCTCTTGCGCTCCATGAACCGGATGCACGACCTGGTTCCCTCCGCGCGCGTCACCGGGAAGATCCTGGTGGACGACGGCGACATCTACGACAGGGGAGTCGACCCGGTGGCCATCCGCCGTCGCGTCGGCATGGTGTTCCAGAAGCCGAACCCGTTCCCGGCCATGTCGATCTATGACAACGTGATCGCCGGCTACAAGTTGAACGGCAGGCTTCCCCGCGAGGAGGCGGACGAGATCGTCGAGAGTTGCCTGAAGCGCGTGGCGCTCTGGGACGAGGTTAAGGATCGCCTGAAGAGCAACGCCATGATGCTCTCCGGCGGTCAGCAGCAGCGCCTATGCATCGCGAGGACCATCGCGGTCAAGCCGGAGGTCATCCTCATGGATGAGCCCGCCTCCGCGCTCGACCCCATCTCGACGTTGAAAATCGAGGAACTGATCGAGGAACTCAAGGAGCGCTACACCATCATCATCGTCACCCACAACATGCAGCAGGCCGCGCGCGTCTCGGACTACACCGCCTTTTTATACATGGGTGATCTCGTGGAGTGCGGCGAGACCAAGAAGATCTTCACCACCCCCGAAGAAAAGCGGACCGAGGATTACATAACCGGTCGCTTCGGCTAGAGCACAAAGCGCAACTTCGCCATCGAAAGGAATACCGGAGACACTAAATGGAGAGAGAACATTTCAGCAAGCAGTTCGACAACGAACTGAACGTTATACGCGAGAAACTTCTGGAGATGGGTGGCAAGGTGGAGTCGATGATCGCCAACGCCATGAAATCCCTTGTGGAACGGGATACGGAGCTGGCGGAGCGGACCATCGCCTTCGACCACGAGATCAACACCCTGGAGATGGTGATCGACGAGAAGTGCCTGGAGGTGCTGGCGCGCCGGCAGCCGGCCGCACGGGACCTGCGCTTCATCACGCTGGCGCTCAAGATCGTGACCGATCTGGAGCGGATCGGCGACCAGTGTGCCAACATCTGCAAGCGCGCGCGGGAGCTGAACCAGGAGCCGTCCCTAAAGCCCTACATCGACCTGCCGCGCATGGCAAAGGCCTCGTCCGACATGGTTAAGGAGGCGCTCGACGCCTTCGTGCGCGGCGACGATGCGCTCGCCATCAAGGTCTGCCAGGATGACCAGTGTGTCGACGAGTTGAACGAGCAGATCCAGCGTGAGCTTTTGACCTTCATGATGGGTGACCCGAAGACCATCAGCCGCGCCATGAAGATCATCCATGTCTCCAAATGCCTGGAGCGTATCGCGGACCACGCCACCAACATCGCGGAGATGGTGATCTTCATGATCAAGGGGAAGGATATCCGCCACACCATCGCCTAGCTGGCGCCAGCCAGCCTGCACCGCAAGACAGCCAACGGCTGCCGGGGAGATCCCCGGCAGCCGTTTTTTTTGGAGGCCGGCCCCAGAAGGCCCCCGCGGGTCCGGGTAAGCTCCAGCGCCACTGCAACCACTCCCCCCCCCGCTCCCCCCAATAAGGCCGAGCAAGCCTTAGCAAGCCTTAGCAAGCCTTAGCAAGCCTTAGCAAGCCTTAGCAAGCCTTAGCAAGCCTCAGACAGCCTCAGACAGCCTCAGACAGGGGCAGACAGGAGCAGACAGGGGCAGACAGGGGCAGACAGGGCAGACAGGGCAGACAGGGGCAGACAGGCTCGGACTGGTCGGACTGGTCGGACTGGTCGGACTGGTCGGACTGGTCGGACAGGTCGGACAGGTCGGACAGGTCGGACAGGTCAAAGCCTGAAGGAGTTGCCGATCAACTCCTCCCCCTGGAGGGGGGAGGCTGGGAGGGGGAAGTTTACCGCCGAAACAAAAAAACGGGTGTGCCGGCATAGCGCCGACACACCCGGATCATGGAGAAACTGCTTGTTGCTTCTGGACTACTTGATGCTCTTTACGGTCTTCTGCACCATCTTCACCACGCTCTCCGGAAGCGGCGCGTAGAGCATGGGAGCGGCCATCTTCTGCCCTTTGGTCATGCTCCAGTTCAGGAACTCCACCAGCTTCTTTCCTTTGACCGGGTCCTTCTGATTCTCGTAGACCAGCAGCCAGGTGAAACCGACCACCGGATACGCATCCTTCCCCGGCTGGTTCACCAGGGAGATCCGGTAGTCCGCAGGCATTCCCTTCACGGCTGCCGCCGCAGCGGCCGAGGTGGACTTGATGGAAGGCTCCACGAAGACGCCCGCCTTGTTCTTCAAGGATGCGTAGGGGAGCTTGTTCTCGAAAGCATAGGCGAGTTCGACGTAACCGATGGAATACGGTGTGGTCTTGATCTGACCTGCAACTCCTTCGTTCCCCTTGCCCCCCAGGCCGACCGGCCACTTCACTGACGCACCTTTACCTACCTTCTGCGCCCACTCCCCGTTCACGCCGGTGAGGTAGTCGGTGAAGATGCTGGTGGTGCCGCTGCCGTCGGAGCGATGGACGACGATGATCGGTTTCGCCGGCAGGTTCACACCTTTGTTGTCATCGGCGATGCGCGGGTCGTTCCACTTGGTGATCTTGCCGAGGTAGATGTTGGCCAGGTCTTCGGAGTTGAGCTTGATACCGGAAGGAACGCCGGGGAGGTTATAGGTTACCACGACGGCACCCATGACGGTCGGGATGTGGATCAGTTTGCCCGGTGCCCCCTTCAGCTCCGCGTCGGTGAGGAATTTGTCGCTGGCGCCGAAGTCGACGGTCTGCGCGGTGATCTGCTTGATGCCGCCACCGCTGCCGATGGACTGATAGTTGAACTTAACGCTCTTGTCGACCTTGGCGTACTCACTGAACCACTTGGAGTACAACGGGTACGGGAAGGTGGCTCCTGCTCCGTTGATCAGGGTCTCGGCGGACGCCTCGCCTGCGGCACCGACCGCGGCTACGAGGGCAAGGGCAAGGAATGCTTTCTTAATGGTCTGAATCATCTTTTCCTCCTCTTTGGTTTTGAGGCGACTATAGCGAGGTTATGTTTCGGTCCGGTTACAACCTCTGCAAGAGTTTGTGAAATAAGGATCCAGACAACCCTCCAGCCGCAGCCGGTGTGAGGCCTGTGCCGGACATTCATCCTTGCCACTCAAAAATAAAACGATATTAATAAATGATCCAAAAGGCCGCATTGCGGCTTTTGAGATAACGATCGTGAAACTAGAAAGGGAAGCGGCGAAAAAGCCTGCAGGAGACCTGCGGGACTATACGTGGGGGAAGAGATGGCTACCACCAGCAATGAAGCGCTCAAACCGGACCGGAAGCGATTAGCGGCGGGGTGCACCATACTGCTCGTGGACGATAGCGAAACCCAGGCGAAAGTGCTTGAATACGTTCTTACGGCTGAAGGGTACCGCGTGCAGGTCTGCCACGGCGGCAGTGCGGCCCTCGCCCAAATCGAGGCTGTCGAGCCGGACCTGGTGATCAGCGACGTCCTCATGCCGGAGATGGATGGTTTCGAGTTGTGCCGCCGGATCAGGGGGCTGAAACAGGCGAATCAGCTCCCCGTCATCCTGCTCACCCACCTCAACGACCCGACCCACGTGCTGCGCAGCCTCGAGGCCGGGGCCAACTATTTCATCTCCAAGCCTTACCACAAGGACATCCTGCTTTCGCGGGTCGCGGCGGCATTGCGGCGGGACCAGGAGTGCTGCGTCGCCGCAAAGGACGGCGCGGTCACCTGCAATTACTACGGCAACCGGTACGCCATCACGGCGTCCAAACCGCAGATCATCGACCTTTTACTGGCCACCTATGAACTCGCGGTCGAGAAGAACGAAAAGATATCGAAAACGCAGGCCGCGCTGAGAAGGCTTAACGAGGAGCTCGAAACCCGCGTTGCCAAGAGGACGGCGGAGCTCAGGAACACCATCAACGAACTCAGACAGGAGATAGCCGACAGGGAAAGTGCCGAAGAATGTGTACGGCGGCTGAACCGGCTCCACTCGGTGCTCTCGGAAACGAGCAAGGCGGTGGTGCACATCAAGGACCGCAATTCGCTGTTCCATGATTTCTGCCGCATCGCGGTTGATCACGGCTGCTTCAAGCTTGCCTGGGTGGGGCTGGTCGACGAAGCCGGGTCGACGCTGCGGGTGGCCGCGGCGCGGGGCACCACCGCCTACCTAAACGGCGTCACCATCGCGCTGGACGATGAATCGACCGGCAGCGGCCCGACGGCCAGCGCCATCAAGAACGGGAGCTTCTACATCTGCAACGATTTCCTCAACGCCCCCATCACGGCCCCCTGGCACGACCGCGGGCGGGACTACGGCATCCATGCATCGGCGAGCATCGCGTTGCAACAGGAGGGACGGGTTATCGGGGCGCTGACCCTTTACGCGGACAAGAAGAACTATTTCGACCGGCCGCAGGTGGAACTGCTGCGCCAGATGGGGGCGGACATCTCCTTCGCGCTGGGCAACATGGTCCGGGAGGACCGCAGACTGGAGGTGGAACATGCTCTCCTGGAAGAAACGGCGCGCCGCCTGAAAGAGCGGGAACAGCATGCGCAGAAGATCGAGTACCTCGCGCACTACGACCCGGTCACCAAGCTCCCCAACCGCTTCAGCCTGATGGCACGGCTGGCCCACTCGCTGGAACTCGCCAAGCGGTGCGGGAGCCGCCTGGCGCTGATTTTCATCGACCTGGACCGCTTCAAGAACATCAACGATTCGCTGGGGCACCACGTGGGCGACCAGTTGCTCTTCCAGGTGGCGGGGCGCCTTCTGGAATCGATCCGGACGGCGGACATCGTTGCCCGGTTGGGAGGAGACGAGTTCGTGGTGGGGCTACCCCTGCTCCGGTCCAACATCTCCGCGGCGCACGCGCTGAGCAAGATCCAGCACGCCCTCTCCCAGAGCTACTACGTGGAGGGGCACGAGTTGAGCGTCACGCCGAGCATCGGCATCAGCATCTTTCCCGACGACGGAGAGACGGTCCAGGACCTGATGAAGAACGCGGACCTGGCCATGTACCACGCCAAGGCGGGCGGGCGGAACAACTACCAGTTTTTTACCCAGGAGATGAACGAGACGGTGCAGGAAAGGCTAGCGCTTGAGGGGGACCTGAGGGTGGCGATCGAGCGCGGGGAATTCCTGCTGCATTACCAGCCGCAGATCGAAATGTGCAGCGGGAAGGTTGTGGGGGTGGAAGCGCTGCTACGCTGGCAGCACCCGGTGCACGGGCTGGTGACGCCAGACAAATTCATACCCGTCGCGGAGGAAACCGGGATGATCGTCGCCATAGGGGAAGTGGCGCTCAAAAGCGCCTGCCGCCAGCTCGCCTCCTGGCGCGCGGCGGGGCTCCCGCCGCTCAGGGTATCGGTCAACCTGTCGGCGCGCCAGTTCAAACAGAACAACCTCCCCGCCCTTTTGCTGGACATCCTCCGGGAGACCGGGATCGAATCCCATCTTTTGGAACTGGAGATAACGGAAAGTTCGGCGATGGACAACCCGGCGGAAGCCATCCTGCACCTGCGGGGCTTCAGGGAGATGGGGGTGGAACTGGCCATCGACGACTTCGGCACCGGCTACTCGTCGCTGAGCTACCTGAAGCTCTTCCCGGTGCACCGCCTGAAGATCGACCGCTCCTTCGTGAAAGACATCGACACCGACACCGACGATGCGGAAATCGCCGCTGCGACCATCGCGCTCGCGCACACGCTGGGCAAGGAGGTGGTCGCGGAAGGGGTGGAGACCGAGGCGCAGTGCCGTTTCCTGCAGGGGCAGTGCTGCGACATCGTCCAAGGGTATTACTTCAGCCGCCCTCTCCCGCCGGAAGAGATCGTTCCCTACCTGAAACGCTCCCCTGCCCCGTCACTCCTGCCACGAACCTGACCGCAAACTCAGAGGATGTAATCGGTGGAGAGGAAGTGGGACTTCCTTTCCTTCACGATGCCCGTGATGATGTCGCGGTTGGCGTCGGTCTCGCGCGCCGCCACCACGATGCGGATGGAGAAGACGCGCAGCGCGTCGGCGACGGACTGGGTCCCTTCGGCGGAGTTCTTGCGGCCGTTGAAGGGGAAGCTGTCCGGGCTTCTCTGGCACTTGCTGTTGATATTGATGCGGCAGACCTGGTTCACCAGGGCGTCGATCAGCTGCGCCAACTGCTCTTCGTTCCTGCCGAAGATGCTCGCCTGCTGGCCGTAGTTGGACTGCACCACGTAGTCGATGGTCTCTTTCAAGTCGTCGTACACCACCACCGGGACCACCGGGCCGAACTGCTCCTCGTGGTAGAGCCGCATCCGCGAGGTCACCGGGTACAGGAGCGCCGGGTAGAAGAAAGAGGCACTCCTGGTACCGCCGCCGGGGTTCACCACCCGGGCACCGAGGGCCCCGGCGTCGCGAAGAAGTCCTTCCAGGTACTCCGGTTTCTCGGGCTCGGGAAGTGCCGTGATGGCCACATCCTCCTGCCAGGGGACCCCGCAGGTGAGCGACGCGATCCCCTGCGCCATCCCCTCCAGGAAGCGGTCGGCGATGGTGCGGTGCACGAAGATGATCTTGAGCGCGGTGCAGCGCTGGCCGTTGAACCCCAGGGCTCCGGAAAGACATTCCTCGACGGCGAGGTCGAGATCCGCGTCGGGAAGGATAATGGCCGGATTCTTGGCGTCGAGCCCGAGCACGCAGCGTAGCCGGTGCGGGCGGGGATGGCTCGCGCGCAGGGCGTCGGCCACGCGGCTGGTGCCGATGAAGCCCAGCACGTCGACGCGCCCGGTGGCCATCAAGGGGGGGAGCACCTCCTCGCCGTCGCCGTACACCGTGTTGATGACACCGGCCGGGAAGCAGTCGCGAAAGGCGGCCAGGAGCGGCTCGAACAGGAGGATGCCGAAGCGCGGCGGCTTGAGGATGATGGTGTTCCCCATCACCAGTGCGGGGATGAGCGTGGTGAAGGTCTCGTACAGGGGGAAGTTGTAGGGCCCCATGCAGAGCACGACTCCGAGCGGCGCGCGGCGGATCTGCCCGATGATCCCCTGCTGGATGACAAAGCGTGAGGAAACCCGGTCCAGTTCCTTGAGCGCATCGATGGTGTCCTTCACGTAGGCGAGCGCCCGGTCGAATTCGGCCTCGGCCTCCTTCAAGGACTTGCCGATCTCCCACATGAGGAGTTTCACCACCTCGCCGCGCTTTTCCCGCACCGCGCGGCTGAAGCAGGTCACGCACTTGATGCGCTCCCCGACCGACATGGTGGGCCAGGCGCCCCGGCCGTTGTCGTAGGCGGTGACTGCGACGTCGAGCGCCTCGAGCGAGGCGGCCACGGAAAGCGCGGGCGCCTCCCCGATCCTCTGCGCCCGGGGGTGCTCACCGTCCATCACCTGCACCGGCGAGAGCACCTCCTGCATCGGTCCGTTCCAGCGGCGCAGCTCGCCGCCGATCAGGTAGTAGTCCTGGCGGATGGGTTTTTCAATGCGGTACGGGGCGGGGATTTCCTGCGGCAACGGGGACAGTCCTGCGATCTTCTTCTTCACTTTGCCTTCCTTGCTGACAGACGTGATTGCCGGAGAGATGGATCCGGCCTCTGGTCGACGCGAAGCGTCACTCATGAGCTATACGCCAACACAGAAGCAGGGTCAACCTGTTTGATCGGCTCTTGTTGTAGAGGCGGCACTCATTGCGCAATGACAAAGCGCCAGTATACTCCATTGAGTCTGGATTATTCCCCGATGACACAAGATCGGCAAAAGGAGATATGCATATGGGATCAAAGGGACGTGAAATAGTCGGAATGGACGTCGAGGAACTGCTGACCCTGCTCAACCGTGCGTTCTGTGACGAGTGGTTCGCCTACTATCAGTACTGGCTGGGCGCGAAGCTTGTGAAGGGGCCGATGAAGGACGCGGTCGGGGCGGAGCTTTTGGTGCACGCCACCGAGGAGTTGGCCCATGCCGACATGGTGGCCCTGCGCATCATCCAGTTGGGCGGCACCCCGGTCACCAAGCCCGAGGAGTGGTACAAGTTCACCAACTGCGGCTACGACGCGCCGGACGACCCCTTCGTGAAGACCATCCTGGAGCAGAACATCAAGGGTGAGCAGTGCGCCATCGGCGTGTACAAGAGGCTTTTGGACCTGACCCGCGAGAAGGACCCGGTCACCTACAACATGGTGCTCACCATCCTGCAGCAGGAGGTCGAGCACGAGGAGGACCTGCAGGCGCTTCTGGAGGACTACGAGCTGCTGGTGGGAGCGCTGAAGGGGTAGCCCCCTCCGCGAGTTATGCACACTAAAAAAGCCCTGTCCTTCCGGACGGGGCTTTTTTTCCGGCGCCTCTCTCTTTGAAGAAGGCCGGTACATACTCAACTACGCCTCCACTGTCAGATCGGCACGGACTCGTCGTAGAGTGTCTCCGGGGCGATATCGATCTCTCCCGGCCAGACGACAGTGCCATATTCAGCACGCGCCAGCTTGAACACTTCGGGAGCGGCAACCTTATCCCACGGCTTCATCTTGAGCAATGGCCGCATGTCGAACCGGCGCTTTTCTCCGTTGGCGTAGAAAAGATCCAATCGAAAATCAACCTGCGGAACGACCTTTACAACATCTACCATCATGTTCACCTCACTGAAGAGGAGCGATTCGGAACGGCTCGTCGCCGTTCACCGCCAGCTCCCAATCAACCGTTAACTCTTCTTTGTGTATCTCGATCCAGGCCTGCACCAGCTTGAGCTGCTTGGCTGGCAAAGAGCCGTCCAGCATAGAGCCATCGTCGATTGCAATTGCAGCTTCATCTCCCTGGTAGCGGCAGTGGATATGAGGACGATGGTGACGCCGGTTGTCTCTGAAGTACATCAAGACCAGGATCCCGTAGAACATGCTTATGGTCGGCATACTGCCTCCATAAAAAACCGGTTACTGAACCGTACTTCTGACGGGAAACTTTAGAGGAATTGGCAAGTTGTGTCAACACTCCCCCTGCGCCGCGGGCAAGAAATGGCAGGATCTGCAGGTTCGTTGTCCTTGAACGGGAACCGGTGTTGTGCAATGATTCCCGCAGGCTAGCAAACCAGAAAGCAGGAGGTCCCCATGCAGGAGCCACTTACCATAGCGGTCGCCGCCTATGAAGGCGCGGAACTGCTCGACGTCACCGGACCTGTCGAGGTGTTCAACATGCTGAACCGCTGCCTCGGCGAATCGCAGCCCAAGCGGCCGGGCTACCGCATCGTGCTCCTCGGGGAAAAGGCCGGGCCGTTCACAACCTGCCCCGGTGTCAGAATCGTTGCCGACCACGCCTGGGAGGAACTGCCGGATCAGGCAGACACCATCCTGGTCCCGGGAAGCCCGGACGACGCGCTGGAGCGGGCGATGAAGAACGAGAGGTTCGTCTCATGGCTGGCGACGGATGGGGCGCGGGCAAGGCGCCTGGTCTCGGTCTGCACGGGTTCGCTCATCCTGGCCGAGGCGGGGCTTTTAAAGGGGAAGCGGGCGACCACGCACTGGATGGACCTGGAGCGGCTGCGGCGCGACTACCCGGAGGTGCTGGTCGAGAACGATGCCATCTACACGCGCGACGGCGCGGTGGCTACCTCGGCCGGGGTGACCGCGGGGATGGACCTGGCACTCGCCCTGGTCGAGGAGGATTTCGGAAGGAAGACGGCGCTCGCCGTGGCACGGCGTCTGGTGATGTTCCTGAAAAGGCCGGGAGGACAGGCCCAGTTCAGCACCCAGCTCCGGGCCCAGATGGTCGAGGGGGGAGCGCTCGCGCCGCTGCTCGCCTGGCTCAGGGAGAACCCGTGCCACAAGGCGACGGTGGAGGACCTGGCACGGCGGGCGGCGATGAGCCCGCGCAACTTCGCCCGGGTGTTCCTGCGCGAGACCGGGAAGACCCCGGCCAGGTACCTGGACCAGCTCCGGCTGGAGCGCTCCGTCGCCCTCCTGGAGGAAACCACCCTGCCGCTGGAACGTGTTGCCCGGGACAGCGGCTTCACCTGCGCCGAGCAGATGCGGCGCGCCTTCATCCGCGAGATGGGGGTCACCCCCTCGCCTACCGGACCCGGTTCTGACCGAGGAGGTTCTTATGCGCTACCTGTTGGCCCAAGGAGAAATCATCACGCTGCAAAACGGCGACGCCATCGAATCGCTGTCGCTTCTCGCCGGGGCGATCTGGCTGACCCGCTCCTCGGATACCCGCGACTACTGCCTGCAAGAAGGGACGCGCCTGGCGGTGGTGCGCGGCGAGACGCTGATCATCGAGGCCCTCACCCCTGCCACCCTGACCGTCAACTGCCGCCTGCGCCGCGCCGGTGTCCACATCACCACGGCCTGGCCTCACACCTCACCCCGCACCGCCTGACCGCGCCGTTACCCCTTCACCGCCGGGGCGACCGGCCAGCTGATGATCACGACGCCGAGGATGCAGGTGGCGATGCCGACCAGCCGCAGCCAGTGCATCTCCCCTCCCAGAAACCAGTAGGAAAGAAGCAGAACCAGGGCGGACTGACAGCCTATGATGGCGAGGGCGTACCCCGCGTTCGCGCTCGACGAGGTGGCGAGGAACATGGCCCAATTGCCGAGGACGCTGAAGGCCCCTGCCGCTACCAGCAGGGGCACAGCCGGCTTCCAGGCCGTCCACATCGCCCAATCCCCAGCGGACCAGGCCGCGAAGCTCACCGTGAGTACCAGCGAGAGCACCAGCATGGAGAACTGGACCGAGACCCCGCGTTTGACGGCGGCGGTCATGAACAGCACCATGAAAGCGAAGCTCACCAGCGCGGTGAGGGCCTGGGTAACCCAGTTCCACATGCCTGACCTCCTTAATCTTCTTTGATGGCTCCCGTGCGCTCCAGCACCTGCCGGATGGTCCGCCCCAGGGTCAGCGACGTGTACGGCTTCATCAGGCAGGCACGGATACCGTACTCGGCATCCCTGTCGTCAACGGTTTCCTTGAACCCGGTGCAGAGGATGATCGGTAAGTCGGGACGCAGCGCGGAGATCTCCTTGGCCAGCGACTTCCCCGACAGCCCCGGCATGGTGAGGTCGGTGATCACCAGGTCGAAGCGGGAGGGATCGGCGCGGAAAATATCCAGGGCACCGGCGCTGTTGCTGGAGGTGACCACGCTGTAGCCCAGGTTCTCCAGGATCCCCTGCCCCAGGACGGTGAGGGATTCCTCGTCATCCACGAACAGGATGCGCTCGCTTCCCTGCAGCAATTGCTCCGGCACTTCTTCTTCTAGGGTGATCTCCAATGAGACGGCCGGGAGGAAGACCTCGAAGCAGGTCCCCCGGCCCGGCTCGCTGTGCACCGCTATGGCACCGCCGTGGTTCTTCACGATCCCGTGGACGACGGCGAGGCCGAGGCCGGTCCCCTCCCCCGCGGGCTTCGTGGTGAAATAGGGGTCGAAGATCCGCTCCAGCATGCGGCTTTCCATGCCGCGGCCGGTGTCGCGCACGGTGAGGTGCAGGTGCGGTACTGGGGCGAGAAAGGGAAACGGGGCGAGTTCAGGAGAGCCGGCCGCGACCTCGCGCAGCGAAACGGTCAGTGCACCCCCCTCCGGCAGCATGGCGTGGGCCGCGTTGGTGCCGAGGTTCATCAGCACCTGGTGCAACTGGGTGGGATCGGCAAGCACCTTGTCGGCGTCGGGGGTAACGGCGACCTCCTTGACCATGGCGATGGAGGTGGGAAGCGAGGAGCGCAGCAGACGGCAGGCATCGTCAATGATGGCGGCCAGGTGCACCGGCTTTCTTTCCTGCTCGGTGTGCCTGCTGAAACTGAGGATCTGCCGCACCAGGTCCGCCGCCCGCTGCGCCGCCGTGAAGACCTGCTGCATTTCCGCCCGCCCCACCCCTCCCTCGGGCACCTTGTGCAGCACCATGTCGGTGAAGCCGAGGATGGAAGTGAGGATGTTGTTGAAGTCGTGGGCGATACCGGCGGCGAGCGTGCCGATCGCCTCCATCTTCTGAGCCTGGCGCAGTTCCTTCTCGGTTTTCCGCAGTTCCGCCGTCCGCGCCTCGACCCGCATTTCCAGCAGGTCGTTGGCCTCCAGCACGGCGCGCGTGGCCACCTCGGCCCGCTCCTTGGCCGCGACCAGCTCCTCGGTCCGCTCCCGGACCAGGTCCTCAAGGTGGTCGCGGTACTTGATCAGTTCGGCTTCGGCGACCTTCTGCTCGGTGATATCGGTGCCGCTGCCGATCCAGCGCACGATACGGCCGTCCGCATCCTTTTGGGCGACCGCCCGCGACAGCACCCAGCGGTACTCTCCGTCGAAACGACGGTTGCGGTGCAGGCAGCTGTAAGGCTCTCCGGTCTCGAGGGAATGTTTCCATTTTTGCGCGGTGATGGCGACGTCGTCGGGGTGGATGATGCTGCGCCAGGGCTCGGGGTCTGGCTCGCCCGGAGTCAGGCCGTTGAACTCGTACCAGCGCAGGTTGGCGAAGTCCTGGGCGCCGTCGGGCGTCGCCGTCCAGACGATCTGGGGGATCGTATCGATGATGAAGCGGCACAGTTCTTCGGTGGGATGAAGAATATCGGTCACTCAGCCCTCTGTTACAGACAAGCTCTTACATCGGGATCAGACAAGCGACTACTTGGTGTGGGAAAATATACAGAGGTTTTATGACACTTCAAGTCTCTTTCACAGGTTGAGGCAATGAGACTTGAAGGGTTGTGGAAAGTGAAAGACACGGACGCCCGGCAGATTCTCCTGTCGTCTTACTTTAAGAGCGTGTGCTCCAGTAGAATCTTCAGGCCTATCAGGCAGAGAACCACGCCGCCGCAAACCTCCACGCGCTTGCCCCAGTTGTCCCCGAGCCGGCGGCCAAGGAGCATGCCGGTGACGGTCAATACCGCGGCAACGATGCCGATGACGACCGAGGGAACCCACACGCTCACGCCGAGCATGGCCAGGGACAGCCCGACCGCGAACGCGTCGATGCTGGTGGCGACCGAGAGCATCACCATGGTGAGCCCCCTGGTGGGGTCGGACGGGGAGGAGTCATCGTCCTCCTCGAAGGCTTCGACGATCATCCTGCCCCCGACGTAGGCCAGGAGGCCGAAAGCGATCCAATGGTCATAGGCGGTGATCCATTTCTGGACCGTGAGGCCGAGCAGCCACCCCGCGATGGGCATGAGCGCCTGGAACAGGCCGAAGTGGAAACCGAGGCGGAACAGGTGACGGCTGGTGACCGGGTTGAGTACGGCGCCCGTGGCAAGGGCGACGGCGAAAGCGTCCATCGCCAGGGCCAGGGCGATGCCGAAGATGCTGATCCAATCCATTAAAACTCCAACTTATTCAAACTTCTGTTGTAGATCCGATAATGTCCTCTTCCTCTGCAAGCAGCGGATCCTCCCTCTCCCCCTGGGAGAGGGGCGGGGTGAGGGCAGCGTAACGAAGGGAGAGTGGAGCCGGCGGCAGCGCCCTCACCCGGCCTGAGGCCACCCTCTCCCGCAGGGCGAGGGAATGGACGGCAGCTGACAAAGCGACAGGCGGATGCCCTAGTAGCCGTAATCGAGACTCTGGATGCGGGAGACCCGGCCGTCCTGCAACTCCAGCTGGTACTGAAACTCGTTGCGGCCGAAATTGAAGATCCAATTGTCGACGATGATGTTGGTGATGCTCCTGGTAGGGCCGGACTGCTGGTCCTTCTGCACCACCTTCCTGGAACTTTGAGTGGTCGTGGCGGGCTGACCGCACTTGGCGAGCACCTCTCCGGCGGAGTCCCCGACCGACACGATGCCACCTTTGCACCTCATGGTGTCGGTGCCGGTGTCGGCGAAGGCGGTGGGGGACAGCATCACGACTGCCGAGAGGGCGGCGATCAGGTTGACGGCTTTTTTCATGCTCATCCTCCTTGTTCTCCTGTTGGCAAAACAGATAGGAATATAAGGCACAAGCGCTCTTTTGAAAAGCGCTATTTACGCGGCACGCCTGCGGATGAGATGAACGGAGGTGGCCTTGAACGATGCGTAAACCTCCTTTCCCTCACACAGTTCCAGCTTGGCAAAGGACTCCCGGGTCACGTAGGCGGTGAGCGGGAAGCCGCAGTCCAGCTGCAGCCGCAGAAACGGCCCCATCGAGGCGACGTCGGTGACGCGTCCCGCGTAGAGGTTCCTGGCGCTGCTTTTTTGGTCCGGATGGCTCACGCTGATGGTGACGTTTTCCGGCCTGATGCAGCAGTAGACCCGTGCGCCCGGTTCAACGTCCCCTACCGTGTCGACCTCCCGCCCGGCCACCACCACGGCCATCTGCTGGTCGTTGTTGCTGACGACCTCACCCTCGAGGATGGTTTCCATCCCCACGAAATTCGCGACGAACTCGTTCACCGGATGGTTCATCACCTCCGCCGGGGTCCCCTGCTGCACGATGCGGCCGCCGTTCATAACCACGATGCGCTGCGACATCCTGAGCGCCTCGGACTGGTCGTGGGTGACCAGGATGGCGGCGATGCCCCGGTCCCGTATGATGCCGTCCATGTCGTCGGTGAGCGCCTGCCGCGTGGGGGGATCGAGGTTGGCGAACGGTTCGTCGAAGAAGATCACCTCGGGCTCAACGGCGAAGGCGCGCGCGAGGCTCACGCGCCGGGCCTCGCCGCCGGAGAGCTTGCGCGCCGAGCGCTGGGCCATGTGGGCGAGGTTGAAGCGCTCCAGGTAGGTGGCGACCCGCTTCTTGATCTCGCCGCGCCCCATCCCCCTGATGTTCAGGCCGCTCGCCACGTTGTCGAAGACCGTGGCGTCGAAAAGGAGGGGGTCCTGCAGCACCATCGCGGTGCGGCGGCGCAGGTCAAGCCACTGTGCCTGGGAGCCGATGACGCTGCCGCGGTAGGAAACGGTGCCGGTCTGGCACTTCATGAGCCCTAAAACGGAAAGGAGCAGGGTCGACTTCCCCGCGCCGTTGGGACCGATCAGGGAGACGAACTCGTTTTGGTACAAAGAAAAAGAGGGTATGTCGAGAACCGGCACGCCGCCTCGGTCAACCCTCAGCTCTTTCAGCTCGAGCAGGTTTTGTCGCTGGGTCATCTGGGTCTTTCCCGCTGCTGGATGTAGGTGAGGATGTAGTTGACGGCGAAGCAGAATAACAGAAGTATCACCGACAGGGCAATGGCCATGTCGAAGTTGCCCCTGCCGGTCTCCATGACCGTGGCGGTGGTGAGCACCCGGGTGTACCCCCTGACGTTGCCGCCGACCATGATGGAGGCCCCCACCTCGGAGATCACGCCGCCGAAGCCGGCCATGACCCCCGCCATGAGCGGGAGCCGTGCCTCCTTGATCAGCATCCAGACCATCTGGACCCGTGTCGCCCCGAGAGCGAGGATCTGCAGCCTCAGGGTCGCCGGGAGGTTCTGCATCGCGCCGATGGTGACCCCCATGACGATGGGGGTCGCGATGACGGTCTGCGCGATGATGATGGCGGTCGGGGTGTAGAGGAGCTCGAGGTAGCCCAGGGGGCCGTTTCTCCAGAGCATGATGGAGACGAAGAGGCCGACCACCACCGGCGGCAGCCCCATCCCCGTGTTGACTACGCTGACCAGGATCTTCTTGCCGGGGAAGCTGGTGAGCGCCACCAGCGTCCCGACGGAAAGACCTATGACCAGCGAAAAGAGCGTTGCGAGCCCCGAGACCTTGAGCGACAGCAAGGCGATGCCCAGCACCTCGCGGTCAAGCGACGCGAGGAGCTGGAACGCCTTTGTGAACCCTTCGAGAATTACGTCCATTTACAGCCCCAAAGATTCCGGTTTTCTGCCGGCATCGGGGAAGAAGAGCGGGGAGCCGAACTCCTTCTTGCCGAAGGTGGAGATGATCTCCTGGGTCTTCTTCGACACCATGAAATCGGCGAAAGCCTTGGCGCCGACGTTGTTCACCTTGGGCCACTTGGCCGGGTTCACCGCGATGACGTGGTAGATGTTGAGGAGCTTCGGCTCCCCCTGGACCATGATCTCGAGCCCGAGGTGCGCCTTCTTGTTGAGCGCCAGGTAGGTGCCGCGGTCGGCCAGGAGGTACCCCTTCTTCTCGGCGGCGACGTTCAGGGTCTCGCCCATGCCAAGCCCGGTCTGCTGGAACCACTTCTGCCCTTCCGGGTTGATGCCTGCCGCCTTGAAGAGCCCTTTCTCCTTCGCGTGGGTGCCGGAGTTGTCACCGCGGGAGAGCCACAGCGCGTTGGCCTTGGCGACGGTCTTCAGCGCATCGGCGGCGGTCTTGGCGCCGCGGATCTTCGCCGGGTCGTTGGCCGGTCCCAGCACGATGAAGTCGTTGTGCATGACGAGCTTTCTGTCCACGCCAAAGCCGTCGGCCACGAACTTCTTCTCCGCGTCCGGGGAATGCACCAGGAGGACGTCGGCCTCCCCCTTCTCCCCCATCTTCATGGCCTGGCCGCTGCCGACCGAGATGGTCTTCACGAAGTAGCCGGTCTGCTTCTCGAAGATCGGGATCAGCACGTCCAGAAGCCCGGAATCCTGGGTGGAGGTCGTGGTGGCGAGGATCAGGTTCTTCTGCTGCGCCGCCCACCCGGTGGAAACCGGGGCGACTGCGGAGAAGAGGAACAGGGCAACGAAAATCGGCAGCATTCTGAAAATTCGGTTCATCGGCAGACTCCTTCTTTAGTACTTGTTATGGTGTCGAGCGTTATGGTGCTTTTGCTACAGCGGATGGGCTGAAAAAGGGGAACGGCGAGCCGCCCCCCCTTGCTCCGGTTCATCCGGGGCTGCATCTGGCCCCTCCCCCCTTCCATTGCGGGAGGGGGAGGAGAAATGCGTTGTATCAACTGACTCCGAGGATGACGCTGGAGGCCTTGAACAGCGTGCAGGCATGCGCGCCGACCTTGAGGCCCAGGCTCGCCCCGCTTTCGTGGGTGATGACGGCGCTTATGGTGTTGCCGCCCCCGACCTCGACGTCGATTTCGGTGGAAACCGGTCCCTCCACGATCTTGGCCACGGTGCCGCACATGACGTTGCGGGCGCTGATCTTCGCGTCGTGCAGATCGGTGCCGACCATGACGGAACTGGCCTTGATGATGGCGTAGGCCGAACTCCCCTCCTTGAGGGCAAGGTTCTCCACCGCGCCATTGGTGATCACGGCGACCAGCGGCGCGCCGCCGGTGAGAACCAGGTTCACCTCCGCGTTCACCGCCCCCTTGGTTATCTTGGTGATGGTTCCGGACAACACGTTACGGGCACTCACTTTCATGGATATCCTCCGTAACAGCTTGTAGAGACTCGCCGTATCGCCGAGCCTTCCCTCGAGATTCTCCAGGAATCTGCGGTGCTCTTCCTGGAGCACGCCGTACTGCTGCACCACTTCCTTGCCGTAGGCGGTGAGGGTGGTCCCTCCCCCCCCCCGCCCGCCGGTCACCCGCTCCACCAGCGGTTTTTCGGCGAGGTTGTTGACCATGTTGACCAGATCCCAGGCGTTCTTGTAGCTGATGCCGACGGCCTTGGCCGCCTTGGTGATAGAACCCAGGTCGTCTATCTTCTGCAAAAGGGCAATCCGGTCCAACCCCAGGAACTTCTGCTCGTCCTTGTGGAACCAGAGAGCGCCTTCAAGCTCAATGCCGCGTTTCGCGCCACGACCCAATTCACACCTCGTTTAACAGCAGAGACTGTGACGAGTTCCGCACAGGCATCTGCCAATATCTGACCCAGTATACGATCATCTCATTGAGAGTAAAGCCGGGTGGTTTTACCCTTCGTCCGGCCGTTATATCACAAACATCATAACGTAGACACAAAAAGTGACTCGAAATTGCGTATACCTTTTTGTAAAGGCATCGCCGGCCGTTGCAATGACAGGCGTGAATGCGTCATGGGGTGACGCCGGCTCATTCGCCGGCGTTGGTGGCGGAGAGGTATTCCGGGCGGTTCCAGGTGGTCATGCAGGAGGGATGCTCCGGGTCCGGGTTGCAGAGGTAAATCTCGTCGCCAGGATGGCCGGAAATCTTGAGCCCGGCGGAGCGGAGCATCGCCTCGATCCCGGCATGGTTGGCGATCCACCAGTTGGTCGGGTCCCCGGCGAAACGCTCCTCGATGAACGCCATCTTGGGCCACCCCCCGTCGAGCAGGGCCTCCCGCTCGTTGATCCAGAAATCGTGCTGTCCGGCGACCTCGCGGCCGGGCATGGTGATGGTCTGGAACAGCATCATGCCCGCCGTCTTCTGCGCCACGATGTCGAGCGCCAGCATCGGGTAGCGCAGGTGGTAGAACACCCCCATGAAGAGGACCAGGTCGAACTTCCCCTTCACTCGCGACAGGTCGTAGACCTGCATCTGCCTGAACTCAACGAGGTCGCACAGGCCGTACTGGGCGGCGGCCCAGTTCGCCTGGTCGAGGTAGTGGCTGTCGCAGTCGATGCCGAGCACCCGGGCGCCGCGGCGCGCCAGTTCGAACGAGTAAAAGCCCGCGTTGCAGCCGATGTCGAGCGCGCTCCACCCGGTCAGGTCCTCCGGGATGCAGCCCGAAATCTCGCGCCACTTGAAACTGGGGAAGTCCCCCAGGAAATGATCCGGGGCCGTTTCGGTCCCGTCGGGCAGGTGCAGGTTGTGAAACCAGGGGGACAGCTCCCTGATGTCGTCTTCAACGGTTCTCGGTTTGGCGTGGGTCATGCTTTTCCCTCTCCTTCACAGCGCGGTCAGGTACTCCTCGAGTTCCTCCGCCCGACAGGCGGCGGAGTGTGACTTCAGCACCCGCGCGCGGGCGCGCTCGCCGATGGCGCGGCGCTCCTCGTCGGGGAAGCGCTGCAGTATGCGCAGCATCTCCTGGCTGCCGGAGGCGAGCAGGATCTCCTTGCCGGGCACGAAGAACTGCTCCAGCCCCGGCCAGTGATCGCTCACGATGGGGACGGCGCAGGCGGCGGCCTCGAAGAGACGCACGCTGGGGGAATAGCCGGCCACCTGCATCTGCTTCCTGGTCAGGTTCAGGGTGAAACGCTGCGAGCTGTAGAACTCGCTGTGGCACTCCGGGGGGAGGTGCTCGATGCGGTGCGTGTTCCTGGACCACTTGATGTCGGACGGGTACTGCGCCCCCGCCACCACGAAACGCCCCTTCTCCCAGGAGGACGCGGGCTGGCAGAGCAGTTGTTCCAGGCCGGGCTGACGGTCCCGGCTGTAGGTGCCCAGGTACCCAAGGTCCCAGCGAGGGGTGATCTGCACCGGGTAATGCACCATGGGGTCCACCGAGCAGTACAGGGCGCGCGCCGCCCGGGAACCGTAGTGGCGCTCGAGGTGGTCCAGCGTCGGGCCGCCGGTGAAGGAGAAGTAAAGATCGTAACAGGGGATCAGATCCTCACTCAGGTACTGGCACTCCCCCCGGGCCAGGGAGGCCAGGGTGACCGGCGTATCGATGTCGTAGAACGCCTTGATACCCTTGGCGTGCTTGCTGATCCACCGCCCCACCTCGATCCCCTGGTAGACGTAGGAGCCGACGATGACACAGTCGGCGTCGCAGATCTCGGGGCCGTACTCGGCGAAGAGCTCGTCCAGCGACTTGTAGATAAACGTGTTGCAAAAAGGGGGCTCGGGGAGGTCGCGGTGCTTCTCGTACCACTGCGCGTCGCGCTCCAGGAACAGGATCTCGTGCCCGCGGCGTTCCATTTCCCGCAACAGCCCGCGGTAGGTGGTGGCGTGGCCGTTGCCCCAGGACGAGGTGATGGAGAGGCCGAAAACGACGATTTTCATGGCGCGCCTCCGATGTAGCCGTGATCGACGGAGCCCGTGGCGAAGATCTCCTGGAACTGCCTGGCCCGGTGCGCGTAGGTGTGGTGCGCCCTCACCCGCGCCAGGGCCCGTGTCCCCATGGCCGCCGCGACCGACGGGGTAAGCCGCTCAAGGATCTCCGCCACCTGTTCACCGCTCCCCGCGACGCAGATCTCCCACTCCGGCTCGAAGAACTCCTCGATCCCGTCCCACTGGTCGGTGATGATGCAGGCGCCGGCGCCGGCGGCCTCGAAGACGCGGGTGGCCGGGGAAAAACCGTTGCGCGCCATGCCGTCCCGGCTCACGTTGAGGACGGCCCGCGAACTGCAGTTGAAGGCGTTGTGGTCGCCGGTCCCCACGTGTCCCAGGTAGCGCACGTTGCCCGAGCGCTCCTTGTCGTCCCAGCCGCTGCCGGCCAAAAGGAAACTGCGGTCGGGAAGGTTGCGGGCCACCGAGAGGAAGAAGGTGTCGACGCGATGCTCGCGGTCCGGCAGACGGTTCCCCAGGAAGGAAAGGTCCGCCTTGAAGCGCGCCTCGGGGGGGACCGGGTAGTGGGTGTCGGGGTCGAGCGCGTTGTAGATGGGGATGCAGCCGCGGGCGCCGAATCGGCGGTAAGCCGCGACGATGGGCGCGCCGCCGCCGTAGGTGAGCACCAGGTCGTAGCGCGGGATCAGGGCGCGGAGCGGGTCGGCGGTATCGCTGCCGATCCGCTCCAGGGTCGCCGGGGCGTCGACGTCCCAGAAGATGACCTGTGTCCCCACCCGCTTCAAGTGGAGCACTTCGCGTTCGAGCAGCTCGTCGAATACGCCGACCCCGCTCGCCTTGATGATCAAATCGGCGCCCCGGGCCGCCTCCAGCGAACGGAACACGCCGTTCTCCGTGGCGGGGTAGACGACGACCCTGGCCCAGTCGGGGTCTTCGATGTCGCGGTGGGCCTGGCGGTCGTAGGCGTCGGGTTCGTAGAAGGTGATGCGGTGTCCCAGGCGCGACAGCGCCCGCACCATGCCGCGGTAGTAGGTCGCCGCGCCGTTCCAGTAGGCGGAGACCAGGCTCGAAGCGAAGAATGCGATGTTCAGTGGTACGGCCATGGCAGTTCCTTTCAGGGGGAAGTTGAAAACAGCTGATCTGTAAAACGGTTACGCAAAGTTGCCTTTGGTCCCCCCTCCCCTGCGGGAGGGGGTTAGGGGGTGGGGGAAGGTGCCATTATTTCCGTATGTTGCGGCTCCCCCCCGCCTCCTCCGGCAAACGGAGCGGGAGCCGGCTAAGATGGCAAAAGCGTTTCACGCTCAAATGCCGAGCTCGCGGCATATGGCCAGCAGTTCCTGGACCCGGTGGCGGCAGGTATGCCGGGCCAGGATGGTGGCGCGGCCGTGCTCGGCGAGGCCCCTGGCCCGCTCCGGGTCCTGCAGCAGGCTCCGCATCTGCCGCTCCATGTCCCGCCCGTCCCGGGCGTAGAGGAGGTCGGCGCCGCCGGTGAAAAGCCCGTCGCTGTCGACCCACGGGGCGGAGACCAGCGGGATGCCGCAGGCCAGCGCCTCGAAGGGACGGATGGTGGGGATGCCCGGGAGGGCCTCCACGTAGGGGCGGCGCGGTATGTGAACCGTGAGCCGGAAACGGCTGAAAACCTTTGGCACCTCGAAGTTGGGGAGCCAGCCGCCGTAGCCGATCCCCGCCTCGGCCAGAAGCTGCAGCGCCTGGTTAGGGTAGCGCACGCCGTACACCACACCTTTCAGGTGCAGCCTGCGCACCGGTTCCACGAAGAATTCCCGGATCTCCTGGCTGCGCTCGTCGTCGCCCCAGTTGCCGATCCAGACCACGTCCCCGACCTTGTCGGGGGAGTCGAGCGGCCGGAATACCCGCACGTCCGCCGCCTCGTGCCAGAGCCAGACCCGCTTCGCCCACCCGCGGGAAAGGTAGATCTCCCGGATCCTGGCGCCGTAGGCGAGCACCCCGTCGAAGCCGGAGAGGTCATATGCCGCCATCGCCCCCTCGTCGGTAACGCTTCTGTGATGGGTGTCGTGGAACAGGAGGCGGTAGCCGCCGCCGTTTTTGCGATGCTCCCCCAGGCGCCGGACCAACTCGTGGTCGCTCCACTCGTGCACGATGACGAGGGCGGCACCGTCCAGGGCCCGGTCGAGGTCAAGCTCGTCCAGCCGGTAACGGGTGCCGGCGAGTCCGGGATAGGCGCGCTCGAAGCCGCGCAGCGCCACGTCGCCAGAGTCGCGCAGCATGTTGCTGTAGCTCCAGCCGTTCTCCGGCTCGTAGACCGTGACCTCGTGCCCGAGCTGCCCAAGCTCCGTGACGATACCCCGCAGGAAATGGGCGTTGCCGTGGTTCCAGTCCGAAAGGATGGAGTGGTAGAACATCACGATGCGCATGATTCAGCGTGCCTCCCGAGCGTTGTTTCCCCCCTCCCGACTCACTCCCCAACCTCCACGGCCCGGCCCGCGCGCAGCCGGCTGTAAAGGGCCAGGTATCCCTCCGTCATCCGGGCGGCGGAGAAGCTGCGGCTTCTCTCCAGCGCCTTCTCCCTGAGGCTCGCCTGACGGCTGCGGTCGGCGCAGAGCGCCCGGAGCTGCTTCTGCAGGTCCGTGGCAGAATCGGGGTCGACGAACAGGGCCGCCCCGTCCCAGAGCTCCCGCAGACTCGGGATGTCGCCAAGGACCAGGGCGCAGCCGGAAAGGGCCGCCTCCAGGACGGTGAGGCCGAAGGGCTCGTAGCGCGCCGGTAGCACGTAGATGGCGGCGGCCGCGTACCAGGGGGCCAGCGACTCCGGCGCCAGGAAGCCGAGCCGGTTCACGCCGTCGACGTTGGCCGCCCCGCCGCCGGGCTGGTTGATCTCCCCGGCGACGTACACCGGCCATGGGAGGTCGTAGGCGTTACGCACCAGGGCGCCGATGTTCTTCGCCTCGTCCCAGACCCGCCCCACGGAAAGGATGAAGTCCTCCTTCCTGCCGGGACGGAATCTCGTGCGGCCGCGGGCGTTGTAGACCACCTGCGCGTCGGGCAGCGGGAGGTAGAGCCTCCTGATGCAGTCGAGCATCGCCGACGAGGGGGCGGCCACCAGGTCCGCGGCGGCGAGCCCGCGGGCGACGCGGCTGCGGTAGACGTCCAGCCGCTGCGGCGCCTGTTCGCCACGCACCGCCTCCCACCAGGAGAGGACGCAGGAATGTGCCACCACGAGGCACGGGCTGCGCCAGGGGAGCGAGGCATGGACGTAGCCGTTCAGATGCACGAGGTCCGGCTTCAGTTCCGCTTCCAGCGAGAGGAGCCAGTCGCCGCACTGATCCACGTCCCCCCAGGGGTTCTCCATCCACTCCAGCCGGTACCCGCTCTCGTACAGCGTGACGTTGGCCTCGTCGGCCACCTCCCGGCGCTGCCCCGGTGAAAGGGGGCGACCCATGGTCGCGAGCGCGATGTGCACCCCGTGGGGGGCCAGGCCCCGGCTTAATTCCAGGACGTAGTTCCAGACCCCGCCGATGGGATCGGCGGTCATCAGTATCAGCTTGGGGACGCCGGGGGTGCCGTCGCCGCCTGTCGTTTTCGTGGAGCCCGGATTATTCATGAACAAAATTTCCCGCCTGCAGCATCGGGTTGAAAAATCAGTGGAAAAATTAGCCCATTAAGCGCTACCGCCTCATGAGATCGAGGCTCCGCATGCGCAGACGGGGGCGCGCCCCTCCCCTCCGTCGGGACAAAGAGCATTGCCGTAACGCACGCCCGTCGCGCTTATCGCTTTATACATGTATCTGTTTACCGACTTACCTGACTACCTTCCGTAGGCCGCGTCGAGTACCTCGGCCACCCGGACCAGGTGCTCCGCCTGAGGATCGAAGGCGCCCCCTCCTAATCTTAACTGGCGCGCCCAGGCGATGGCGCAGCGGCCGCCCCACTCATCGGGGGGAGCGGCGATGGTCTCGCAGGCCGTGCCGCGGAAGCGTTCAGCCACGAAGTCATAGAAGGAGCCCTGCACGTTCTTGAAGCTCACGCCGCCGCGGGTCCCGTAGAAGCTCGACTCGATGACGGCGTCCCGTCCCGCCGATACGTTCCAGGAACAGGCGAGCCGCACCGTGTGCCCCTCGTCCAGCACCAGGGAGACCACGGCGTAGTCCTCCACCTTCCCCGAGCCCCCCTTAAGTCTCTCCCCTCCGGCGAAAATCGAGCTGGAGACGCTGCGCACCACTGGATAACCGAAGAACCAGAGCGCCAGGTCGACCAGGTGGCTGCCGAGGTCCATGAGACACCCTCCACCTGAGAGCTCGGGGTCGTAAAACCAGTCCTTGTCCGGACCGTAGGCGTTGTGGAAGACGAGGTCGGCGGCGTAGACCTGCCCCAGTTCGCCGGAACTCACCAGCTGATGCATCTTCTGCAGGGCGTCGGTGTAGCGGTAGGAGAAGTCCACCCCCAGAAGGCGGTTCACCGCCTGCGCCGCGCCCACCACGAGTTGCGCCTCTTCCGCGTTTCTCCCCAAAGGCTTCTGGCAGAAGACGGCCAGCCCGCGGTCCAAGGCGCGCAGCGCCTGGTAACAGTGCCCGGCGCTCGGCGTCGCGATCACCACGCCGTCCAGGTCGAGCTCCAAAAGCTCCTCCAGCGACTCCAGAATCGGCGCCCCCGGCGCGAGCCTCCCCGCCTCCCGGGCGTTGTCGGGAGAAAGATCCGCGATGGCGGCCACCTCGGCCTCCCCGCTTTTGACGATGGCCTCCATCCTGTGCCGGCCGATCCAGCCGGTGCCGAGGAAACCAAGCCTCGGCAATGCCTGTTTCTTCTTCATTGCCTCCCCTTTCCTACTGCTCGATGCGGATCATCGCCTTGAGAAAGCCGTCGGGGCGCCCTTCCAGGGCCTGGTAGGCGCGGCCGAGTTCCTCCAGGGAAAAGCTGTGTGTGATCAGTTCCTTCAGCGGGAACATCTTCGATTCCACCGCGGCGATCCCTGCGCGCATCCCCTCGAGGTAGACCCGCGGGTCGCGCTCGTGCGCGTTGATGACGTCGATACCCTTCCAGTTCCAGAGCTGGACGTTGACCTGGCGCAGCCCGTCCTGGTGGTACCCGGCGATGACGATCTTGCCCCCTTCCCGCACCAGTTCGCCGGCCAGATCCAGCGGCCACTGGTGGCCGGTGGCCTCCACCACCCGGTCGCATCCCCGCTCCCCGGCCAACTGCCGCACCCGCTCCATGACCCGCTGGTGATCGTCGAGGATCACGGTCTCCTCGGCGCCGCAGCGCCGGGCGAGCTCCAGGGCGAAGCCGCGCCGCGAGATGGCGATCACGCGTGCCCCGCGCGCCGTGGCGAGCGCGGTGAAGATGGCGCCCAGAAAACCCGCGCCGATCAGTACGACGGTCTGCCCCGGCTCGATGGCGCTGCGCCGGAACACGTTCATGGCGCAGCCGACCGGCTCTCCCGGGAACGGCTGCCCGTCCAGCGAGGCCGGGATCTTCACCAGGGCGTCCGCCTGTACCCGGTCGTACTGCGCGTAGGCGTTGTAGGAGAGGAAGGTGACCCGGTCCCCCACCCTCACCCCCTGCACCCCTGCTCCGAGCGCCTGCACCCTCCCCCACCCCTCGTGTCCGGGGGCGCCGGGGAGCGCCGGGTAGTCGAACCATGTGCGCCCCTGCCACAAAGGGAGGTTGGAGGCGCAGACGCCGCATCCCTCCATCGCCACCAGCACCTCTCCCGCCCCCGGTTCCGGCCGGGGCACCAGTTGCACGGCGGCCACGCCAGGTCCGGTGATCACCGCCGCCTGCATCATCTCGCTCATCACATCGCCTCCACACCCGAAGCCGGGTAGCTTTCCCTCCTGGCATCCCCCGCGGCAGGCGGCGGGACGCGTAACGACTGGCACAACCAGCGGTAGAGCCGCTCCACCCCTTCCTGAACGGAATGGCGCGGCGTCCAGCCGGTGGCGGCCTCGAATTTCATGGTATCGGAGACGTAGTAGCGCTGATCCCCTGTGCGCCACTCATCGAAACTGACCGGCGGCAGCGACCCGTGCAGGGCGCGCAACAGCTCCAGAAGTTCCAGCAGGCTCGCGGCGCGCTCCGGTCCTCCCCCGATGTTGAAGGCCTGGCCGGTGAGCTCGGGCATCATGGCGCTGGCACGGCACATCGCGTCCACCAGGTCCTCGACGAAGAGGAGGTCGCGCACCTGGTAACCGTCGCCGTAGAGGGTGATCGGCTCCCCTTTCAGGGTCCTGATGGCGAAGTGTGCCACCCACCCCTGGTCCTCCGTGCCGTACTGGTGCGGGCCATAGATGCAGCTCATCCTGAAGACCGCGGCGTGAATCCCGAAGCTGCGGGCGTAGTCGAGGACGTACTGGTCGGCGCACCCCTTGGAGCAGCCGTAGGGGCTCAGGAAATCGAGCGGCGTCCCCTCACTGAAACCGTAGCGGCGCAACTCCGCATCCAGCGGCTGGTAGCGGGTGCCGTTCTTGCGGATATCGCACCCCTCGATCCCGCCGTAGACCTTGTTGGTCGAGGTGAACAACAGGGAGGGGCGCTCCTTCGCGGTGCGGATCGCCTCCAAAAGCGCGAAGGTCCCCTCCCCGTTGATGGCGAAATCGGCGGCCGGGTTGTCGACGCTGGTGGTGACCGCGACCTGCGCGGCGAAGTGGAAGACGTGCGAGCTCTGGGCGATGGCGTCATGCAGCGCCAGGTGGTTCCTGGTATCGGCGATCCTCACCTCGAGGCGGTCGCCGCAGTTCTCCTTGAGCCAGAGGAGGTTCTCCTCCACGCCGGGGCGGGAGAGGTTGTCGTACACGATGACCCGGCGCCCCTCCCGGGCCAGGTGGTGCACGAGGTTCGTGCCGATGAAGCCGGCGCCACCGGTCACGAGGACCGCCCTTTCCCCGGATTTCGTCTGCGCCGGCGCCGGTGTCGCCACCGCTCCGACCTGTTTGAGCGCCGTCATCTTCCCCTCCTCGAGCAGGCGGTAGAGCAGCTTCGGGGTGCCGTCCGCCTTGCGGAAACCGAAATAGTATTCACGCTCATCCAGGTGGAACCGGTCCACCGCGGCCAGCGCAGGGTCCAGGTCGTCGGCGCCGTACCAGTACAGGCGCTGCGCCGGGGCCTCCAGGAACTCGAGGAACACCCGGGCCTGCTTGAACTCGTCGTGCTGCCAGGTGGAGAATCCCGCTTCCGTGACCCAGATCTCGCAGGAGGATCCATGCTGGTCCAGGATCTCCCGCACCATGGCGATGTTTCTCCCCCACCCCTTCCAGGTGTAGTCGAAGATGTCCGGGAAGCCGTGGATCCCCACCACGTCGATGTAGTCCATGACCCCCAGTTCGAACATGCGGCAGAGCCAGTGCCCGTCGATGGGGCTCATCCCCCCCAGCACGGTCCTCTTGCCCCGCTTCCTGGCCCAGTAGGCCGCCCCCCCGATCATCTCGCCGAACCCGGTCCAGTGCGGGTCGAGGGTCCAGTCCCATTCGCTTAAGTTGTTGGGCTCGTTCCAAAGCTCCACGTACTCGAAATGCTCCCCGAAGGCGGTGATGAAGAGGTCGATGAAGTCGGCGTAGTCCCGCGCCCTTTTGGGGGGCGAGGAGGTCTTCGCCTCGATCCCGATCGACGGCGGCGTGTACAGGACGCAGGGGAGCAGTTCCACCTCGCTGCAAAGGCGCGGGATCAGCCAGTCGTACCAGCTTCTCCCTTCGCTCGTGTACCAGTCGGCCCAGGAAATGCCGGTGCGCAGGCGCCCCGCCCCGAGCCTCTTCATATCGGAGAGCACCCGCTCCACCCGCTCCCGTTCGCCGGGACGGAACCACTCCACCATGCCGAAGTTCTCCGGCAACGACTCCACACCCGGGCGGCTCATAGCGTCAATCCCCGCTGGGCCAGTTCGGCGTGCGCCTGCGCGACCCGGTCTACCGCCACTTCCCCTTCCAGCCAGCCGGCCAGTTCCCTGAGCCCCTCCTCGAAACCGACCCGCGGCGCGTACCCCAGCACCTCGCGCGCGCTCGTGATGTCGGCGAAGCAGTGCCGGATGTCGCCGGCACGGTAGCTGCCGGTTATCTCCGGCTCGATCGAATTAACGTTGAGGACCTGGCAGAAACGCTCCAGCACCTGCAGCACCGATATCCTGGCGCCGCTTCCTATGTTGAAGAGCTGCTGCTTCTGCTGATCCACCTCGAGCGCCAGGCGGCAGGCGGTCGCCACGTCGTGCACGCTGACGAAGTCGCGCTGCTGGCGGCCATCCTCGAAGATGCGTGGGGGGTTACCGTTCATGAGCCTGGAGGCGAAGATGGCGAGCACCCCGGTGTAGGGGTTGGAAAGCGCCTGCCTGGTGCCGTAGACGTTGAAAAAGCGCAGGGCGATCACCGGAATCCGGTAGCATCCCCCCACGATGAGCGCCATGCGCTCCTGGTCGTACTTGGAAAGGGCGTAGACCGAGGCGAGCGACGGCGCTTTCTCCTCCGGTGTCGGGACCGGAATGAGCGGCTCGCGCTCCCCGATTAGCGGCTCCCAGTCCCCCCGCTGCAACTGCCCGACCTCCCTTCTCACGTCGTCGTAGTACGCCCCGCTGCCGTCCCGGTAGCGTCCTTCCCCGTAGATGCTCATGCTGGAGGCGACGATCAGCTTGCGCTCACCCCGCTCCTTGGCCATCGCCTCGAGCAGCACCGCCGTGCCGCAGTTGTTCACCGAGGTGTAGCGCTCGATCTCGTACATGCTCTGGCCGACCCCGACCATGGCGGCCAGATGGAACACCGCCTCGGTGCCGGCGAGCGCCTTTTGCACCGCAGCCTGGTCCCGCACGTCACCCTTGATCAGTTCGACCTCGGGGTCGAGATAGCCAGGCCGTCCGGCATCGGGGCCGTGGACCTGCGGCACCAGACTGTCCAGCACGCGCACCCGGTAACCATGACGCAGCAGCTCGTCCGCCAGGTGGGAACCGATGAAACCGGCCCCCCCCGTGATAAGAACGCTCCCAGCCATAGGACCCTCCCTGAAGGGGTGAGATATCTGCGGTAGCGGAGATCTAATTAATACAAGGTTAATCGGTTCAAATTAACAAAACTCAATACTAGCAGTGACGGATTTTCTGTCAAACCGCATGGCGCAAAAAAGTGCTCTTTCTCCCAGTAAGTTGGCGGAGATGGGGGCCCTTGGCACCCCTCCCGCAATTCACAGTTGCGACGACGGGGAGATCGCGGCGACGGAAATGAAGGCACATGAGAAAGGCCCGGCGCCGCTTCGGTTTTAAAATCCGGGGAGTGTGTTATTTTAAAGCGTGTTAATTTTTCCGGACAGTGGACGGCTCGGGAGGGGCGATGGCTGCGGTACAGAGAAAGTTGCCGATCGGAGCGGAGATGGTGCCGGAGGGGGTGCACTTCCGGGTCTGGGCGCCGGGACACAGGGAGGTGGAGGTGGTGCTCGAGGGGGCTCCGACGCCACAGGCGACGGCGCTCGCCCCGGAAGAAGGGGGGTATTTTTCCGGCATCTGCCGCGAGGCCGGTGCCGGCTCACGTTACCGCTACTGCCTGGACGGCGGCGAGTGTTTCCCCGACCCCGCCTCCCGGTTCCAGCCCGAGGGGCCGCACGGCCCCTCCCAGGTGATAGCCCCCGAGAATTTCACCTGGAGCGACGAGGGGTGGCCCGGGGTGGAGCGCGAGGGGCAGGTCATCTACGAACTGCACCTGGGCACCTTCACCAGGGAGGGAACCTGGCGCGCCGCACAGGAGCAGCTCCCCGCACTCAAGGAGCTCGGCATCACCCTGGTGGAGGTGATGCCGGTGGCGGATTTCCCCGGCCGGTTCGGCTGGGGGTACGACGGCGTGAACCACTTCGCCCCCACCAGGCTCTATGGCACGCCCGACGACATGCGCAGCTTCGTGGACCACGCCCACACCCTCGGGCTCGGCGTCCTGCTGGACGTGGTCTACAACCACTTCGGCCCGGAGGGGAACTACCTGGCCCGCTTCTCCCAGTTCTACTACGGGGAGCACGACAGCGACTGGGGCAAGGTGATGAACTTCGATGGCAGGCAAAGCGCCCCGGTGCGCGAATTCTTCGTCTCCAACGCCGCCTACTGGATCGAGGAGTTCCACCTGGACGGCCTACGCTTCGACGCCACCCACGCCATCGTCGACGACTCGCCGGTCCATATCCTGGGGGACATCACGCGGCACGCCCGGGAGGCCGCCCGGGGGCGCAAGCTGTTCCTGGTGGCCGAGAACGAGAACCAGGACTACCGCTGCCTGCGCCCCAGGGAGGAAGGGGGCTTCGGCATGGACGGGGTCTGGAACGACGATTTCCACCACAGCGCCCACGTGGCGCTTACCGGCTACCACGACGCCTACTATTCCGAATACTTCGGCTCTCCGCAGGAGCTGATCTCCTGTGCCAAGTGGAGCTACCTCTACCAGGGGCAGTTCTATTTCTGGCAGGGTAAGCGCCGCGGCTCCCCCACCCTCGGCATCAGTCCCAGCTGCTACGTCAATTACATCCAGAACCACGACCAGATCGGCAACTCGGCCTGGGGCATCCGCGTCCACAAGCTGACCAACCCCGCGGCGCTGCGCGCCATGACCGCCGTGCTGTTTCTCCTCCCCCAGACCCCGATGATCTTCCAGGGACAGGAGTTTTGCGCCAGCGCCCCCTTCCTCTACTTCGCCGACCTGAGCCCGGATACCTCCCAGCAGGTCCACGCCGGGCGCATCGAGTTCCTGAAGCAGTTCACCAACGTCGATTCCCCCGAGGTGATCGACACCATCGACAAGCCGTACGAACTGGACACCTTCCAGCAGTCCGTGATCGACCTCAAGGAGCGGGAGCGCCACCAAAAGGTCTACGCGCTCTACCGGGACCTGATCCGCCTAAGGCGCGAAGACCCGGTCTTTATCCGCGGCTACGCCTGCCACATAGAAGGGGCGGTGCTGGGACAGGGAGGCTTCTTGCTCCGCTACTTCCTGGACGGCGAGCAGCGCCTGGTGCTGGTCAACCTGGGTCGGGAGCTGCACCTGGTCCCCATCCCCGAGCCGATGCTCGCCCCTCCGCGGGGGTGCGCGTGGCAGACACTTTGGAGCAGCGAAAAGATCGAGTTCGGCGGTTCCGGCACGCCGAAGCTCGACACCGAGAAGTTCTGGCGCCTGCAGGGGTACGCGACGCAGGTACTGATTCCGGTGCCGGAAGGAGGGGACCAGCCATGACCACGGTGACGCGGGAATTCCATTTCGACCGCCACGACGAGGAAGTGAAGACGCGGCAACTCCTGGAGCAGGAATGGCTCCTGACCAACGGCCTTGGCGGGTATGCCTCCGGGACCGTCTGCGGCGCGCTGACCAGGCGCTACCACGGCCTGCTCATCGCCGCCTACCCCTCCCCCATGGGGCGCATCGTGATGCTCAACCGGCTCACCGAGGCGATCCGCTTCCCCGACGGGAGCATGGTGCGCTTCGGCGGCGACCAGAAGGAGGCGGGACTCGACTTCCACGGCATGGAGTACCTGACCGGGTTCCGGCTGGAGGACGGCCTGCCGGTCTGGCGCTACGAGATCAACGGGACCGTGATCGAGAAGCAGCTGGTCATGGTGCACCGGCAGAACACGGTGCACATGATCTACCGCCTCGTTTCCGGCGAGAAGATGGTGCGGCTCAAGCTGCAGCCCTACCTGCAGTTCCGCCCGCACGACGCCTCCGTGGACGCGATGTCGGACGATCCCTACATGTTCACGGCGGTGCAGAACCGCTACCAGATCTCCTCCGGCGCCAACTCCCCCCAGCTGAGGCTGGTGATCGACGGCGTCAGGGGGAACTTCACCCTGGAAGAGAAGCACAATACCGACATCTTCTACGACGTGGAAAGCTCCCGCGGCTACGATTCGCTGGGGACGCTCTGGACCGCCGGGTACTTCGCAGTCGACCTGGGTATCGGCCAGGACGCCGCCCTCACCGCCTCCACGGAGACCTGGGAAACCATCGCCGCGCTGACGCCTGCGGCCGCCCTGGACATGGAGCGGGAGCGGCGCCGGCTCCTCCTGGCTGCCGCCGACCCCAGGGCGCGCCAGGGGCTCCCCGCCGAACTGGTCCTCGCCACCGACCAGTTCATCATCACCCCGGCCGGCCGCCACAAGGACAGCGTGCGCGCCCATGCCATGGGGGACGAGGTCTGCACGGTCATCGCCGGATATCACTGGTTCACCGACTGGGGACGCGACACCATGATCTCGCTCGAGGGGCTCACCCTGGCCACCGGGCGCCACACCGAGGCGGGGTGGATCCTGCGCACCTTCGCCCACTACGTGAAAAACGGCCTCATCCCGAACCTCTTCCCGGAGGGGCACAGCGAGGGGCTCTACCACACCGCCGACGCGAGCCTGTGGTTCTTCCACGCCCTGAACCGCTACCTCGAGTACACCAACGACCGCGCCACGCTGCACATGATCATGCCCCAGATGCGGGAGATCATCGACCGGCACCTCTCCGGCACCAGCTTCGGCATCGGCGTCGACCCCAATGACGGGCTTTTGAAGCAGGGGGCCGAGGGGTACCAGCTCACCTGGATGGACGCCAAGGTCGGGGACTGGGTGGTGACACCGCGGCGGGGCAAGGCCGTGGAGCTGAACGCGCTCTGGTACAACGCCCTGCGCCTGATGCAGCAGTGGAGCGAGCAGTCCGGGGACGACCAGTACTCGCGCCAGCTCGGCGCCTACGCCGACCAGGCCTACCGCTCCTTCAACCAGCGCTTCTGGTACAACGACGGCGGGTACCTCTACGACGTCGTCGACGGCGAACTGGGCGACGACGACGCCTGCCGCCCCAACCAGCTCTTCGCCATATCGCTTCCGTTCCCGGTCCTTGAGCGGGAACGCTGGCCCGAGGTCCTGGACACGGTGCGCCAGCGCCTGTTGACGCCGGTGGGGCTGCGCACCTTAGCCCCCGGGCACCCCGACTACAAGGCGACCTACCACGGCGACCTCCGTGCACGGGACGCCGCCTACCACCAGGGGACGGTCTGGCCCTGGCTCATCGGCACCTTCATCGATTCATGGCTCAAGCTCTACCCGGACCAGGTCCCGGCGGCGCGCGCCTTCCTGGACGGCCTGGTGCAGCAGTTGAACCAGCAGTGCATCGGCTCCATCAGCGAGATCTTCGACGCCGAGCAGCCCTACAACCCCAGGGGATGCATCGCGCAGGCCTGGAGCGTGGCGGAGATGCTGCGCTGCTGGCTCAAGACCGCGCAGTGACGGCCCGATGCGCGTCTTCCAGATCACGGCGCTATTGACCACCATCACCGCGCCCCTGGCGGTTGCGACCTTCTTCCTCGCTCCCGGTCCGCTGCGGGGGCGTCCGCGCGACAGCGTCAAGAAGCTTCTCGCCGCCCCCGTCGCACTCTTGCGCCGCATCCACAGCGGTTACGTCGGCCATTACATAACCTGGTTCATGTGCGGCACCTCCTTACTCATGTTCCTCGCCCTGGTCTCTTTTTGATCCCTGCTCTTCCCTCTTTCTGAGCGGCTTTTAGAATTGATTAAAAAAAACCAATTCAATATAATCGATTTGTGATCAGGAGAAAATACATCGGCACAAGGAGGAAGTTATGGCAACGCGTGGTACTGGACATTCACCGGCCAATGTGACGAAGCATCTCAAAGGCATAGACTTCCCGGCTGAGAAACAGGATCTTCTCAAACATGCTCAGCAGATGAAAGCAGAGAAAGTGGTCCTGGATGAAATCCAGAAAATGGAAGACCGGGAATACGGCAACATGGCGGACGTCATGAAATCCTTCGGGAAAGAGCGTGGCGGCGAGGAATCAGGCGCAGCCTCCCAATCCGCGAAGACAAAACAGCAGACCGGGGGACAGGCAGGCCAGGGTAAGTCCCACAGCAGGGCCCATCACTGATGACAAAAACCCCCTTCCGAAAGGAAGGGGGTTTTTCTTTGACTCTATTTCGTGATCAGGTCGTTCTTCACCTCCTTGACCCCCTTCACCCCCCGCGCTACCTCGCCGGCCTTTCTCGCATTTTCAGCCGAATCGACGAAGCCGCTCAACTGCACCACCCCCTGGTACGTGGTCACGTTGATCTGGAAGGTCTTCAGGGCCAGCTCGTCGAAGATGGCCGCCTTCACCCGGGTGGTGACCGTCGCGTCATCGAGGTACTCGCCGGCGGTTTCGTGCTTCGACGTGTGGGTGTGAGTGCAGCCGACAAAGGAGGTGAGCATGCAGGCACAGACAAGGGCTGTTACGATGCGTTTCGTTTTTGCCATGACGATCTCCTTTCTTGCAGGTATTTGCCAGCACGGAAACCGGTTAAGAATATCTAACGCTATGACCGTGTCAAGAAGCGGAACGCCGGCAGTATTTGAGTTTTCCAATCCCGACTCTATACTTTGCGGGGGAAACGAGGGGGGAGTCAAAACGGCACAAGGAGGTGGGACATGAGGATGGTACTGCTGATAGCGATGGTACTGCTGGTAACCGGGAGCGGACCGGTGCTGGCACTGGATGCGTCCATCTGCAACCCGGGGTCGGACATCATCTACTATCCCAACGGCGACCTGAAGTCGTGCAACCTGAAAGACATCACCATATTGAGCGGCGTGACCTGCAACATGCTGTCGAATGCGGAGTTCTACGAGTTGGGGATGCTGAAGAGCTGCATCACCAAGAACTTTTTCCCTTACGAGGACCTGGTCTGCAACGAATACAGCCAGATCAGCTTCTACCCCTCCGGCAAGCTCGAGGGGTGCGTCCTCGCCACGCGGGTCGAGGTGGATGACAAGATCTGCGTGGAGCAGCAGCCCATCGCCCTCTTCGAAACCGGCCGGTTGAAGACGTGCAGCACGCCGCGCTAGGGCGCCCCTGCCAGCCGGCGCATGACGAGCTTCATATCCTCCCAGACCAGGCGCTTGAGACCTTCGTTCGCCAGAAGGGCGTCAGGGTGCAGGGTCGGCATGACCCCCCTCCCCTGGGCGTCGTGCCAGCACCCGCGCACCTTCTCGAGGGCCACCCCGGGAAGGATGAGGCCCGCGGCCTCCTCGCCCAGCGCGACCACCACCTCCGGTTCCACGGCGGCAATCCGCTGCGCCACGCAACCGGCGGTCAGGGCGGCGTCCCCCCCTGCATCGAAGCTGATCAGGCAGACATCCCCGGTGCTGAACTTCATACCGGCGATGATCCTGGTCAGCAGATCCCCGGCCGCGCCCGCATACCCGGGACCGGCCATCAGGAAGAGCAGACGGGCGCGCGGGTTCCCCTCCTGCCGGCAGAGGGCCCCGGTCGCGGCCGGACCAGCGACATCAGCCCCGGAGGCAGACGGGGAAACAACGGCTGCCGGAGCTGCTTCGGCGACCGGCGCGGCTGCGGCGGGAGCGGGAGTCCCGGCTCCCGCCGGGGGAGCGGTCACAGGAGCCGGGGGCGCTGCCGTCGGGGGACCGTAGCTCAGTTCCTCCACGCCGCTGTCGGCCAGATCCGTCAGGTACCCCTTCAGCGAGCGCAACAGCAGTTCACGCTCCTCCATCTCCGCCATCCTTAACCCCTTTACTTTTCCGGATTCATTAACTATGCTCGAAGGCATGCCGCTTTTACTTCTCGCCACATCTTTGCTGGTCCTGGCGCTTCCCGGGCAGGCCTTCGCCTGGGGGGCCGGTGTGCACCTCCAGCTGGGCATGAACGTGCTCAACAACCTGGACCTCTTGAAGCCGGCCGTCGCCGCCATCATCTCGGCCCATCCCTACGACTTCCTCTACGGCACCATCGCCGCCGACATCACCCTCGGCAAGAAGTTCACCCACTACCTGCAGCACTGCCACCGCTGGCGCATCGGGCACCGCGTCCTTGACAAGGCGGGCGACCCGGCACAGCAGGCCTGCGCCTACGGGTATCTCTCCCACCTGGCCGCGGACTGCATCGCCCATAACTACTACGTCCCCTACAAGGTGATGCGCAGCTTTTCGTCGCTCACCCTGAAGCACGCGTACTGGGAGATGCGCTTCGAAAATTACGTGGAAAAGGAGATCTGGGAGACCGCGAAGAAGGTTTCGCTGGAACACTTCAGCGGCAACGACGAATTGCTGCGCAAGGTCCTCTCGGACACCATCTTCTCCTTCGGCACCAACAAGAAGATCTTCAACTCCATCCTGCTGGTGAGCCGCCTGGAGAAATGGCAGAGCATCCTGCAGACCCTCTCCGACACCTCGCGCTATGCCCTCGAGGAGAACGACCGGGAGGAGTACATGCAGCTCGCCCAGGAAGCGGTCTTCGACTTCCTGAACAACGATACGACCTCGCGCTTCTTCCACGCCGATCCGACCGGTGAAAGGGCGCTGGCTGCGGCGGAGGCGGTGCGCAAGAACCTGAGGCTTTTGTACCGCACCGGGAAGATCACCAAGCCGCAGGCCTACGCGGAACTGGACGAACTGAAGCTGAAGTTGAAGGAAGCGATCTGCGAGCCCGAGCTGCTGCTGCAGATCCTCTCCAAGTAGCACCGTTTCGAAGGAGCTCCCTCTTCCTGTGCTCCCTCTTCTTCTGCTCCCTCCCCCGGAGGGGGAGGGTCGGGGAGGGGGAAGCCTTGGGCGAATGATTATTCGCCCCTACAGCGGGTCCGGGGCCATCCTGCTCTTCTACCCCTTGGTCCCGCCGCGCTTTTCACCGCGCAACGTCTCCACGTTTTCCAGGATCACCCCCGCCAGTTCCTCTTTCCCCATGATCGGCAGGTCCTCGACGCGGCCGTCGCTGAACAGGAGCTTCGCGATGTTGGTGTCGACGTTGAAGCCGGCCCCTTCCTGCGACACGTCGTTGGCCACCACCAGGTCCAGGTTCTTGGCCTTTAGTTTCGCCCCCGCGTTGCGCAGCAGGTCCTGGGTTTCGGCGGCGAACCCGACCAGTATCCGGTCCCCCTTGGCGGCGCCCAGCTCGGCCAGGATGTCCGGGTTCTTCTCCAGTTCGATGCAGAGGCTCTCCTGGCTCTTCTTGACCTTCTCCCCGGCGCGCGTCTTCGGCCGGTAATCGGCCACGGCGGCCGCCTTGATCACGATGTCGATCCGGCTAAGGCATCCCTGCACCGCGTCCCGCATCTCCTGGGCGTTTCGCACCCGGATCACCTCCACCCCGACCGGGGGGGCAAGGCAGGTGGGACCGCTCACCAGGGTCACCTGCGCACCCCTCAGGCGCGCCTGGCGCGCGATGGCGTACCCCATCTTCCCGGAGGAATGGTTGCTGATGTAGCG
The DNA here is from genome assembly GCF_019063845.1 of Geomonas subterranea. Classification (NCBI taxonomy): domain Bacteria; kingdom Pseudomonadati; phylum Thermodesulfobacteriota; class Desulfuromonadia; order Geobacterales; family Geobacteraceae; genus Geomonas; species Geomonas subterranea. The sequence goes on along the minus strand of NZ_CP077683.1, from coordinate 764,289 downwards.
CACCGGGTCGATCTCCTCGAGCGTCGGCCCGGCGGTCACCAGTATCCTCTCCCCTGCCATGCGCTTGGGGGTGAGGGCGGCGACGGCCTCCTCGAAGATCACCTCGGGGGGCTGCAGTTTCCCCTCCCCCTCGTAACCGCAGGCGAGCATGCCGCAGGCCGGGGCGACGAAGAGGTAGCCGAGGGATTTAAGGCGCGCCTCGTTCTCACGGTAGATCGGGTTCTGGTACATGTTGACGTTCATCGCGGGTGCGATCAGGACCGGCGCCCTGGTCGCCATGACCGTGGTGGTCAGGAGGTCGTCCGCGAGGCCGTGCGCGATCTTGCCGATGCAGTTGGCCGTCGCGGGCGCGATGATGTAGAGGTCGGCGCGGTCGGCGAGCGCTATGTGCCCGATCTTCTCCTCGGAGATCAGGTTGAAGAGCTCCAGGTGCACCGGATTTTTGGACAGGGTCTGGAAGGTGAGCGGCGTGACGAATTCGGTGGCCGACCTGGTCATGACCACGTGCACGTTGGCACCGGCCTTGACCAGAAGGCGCAGGAGCTCCACCGCCTTGTAGACGGCGATGCCGCCGGTCACCCCGAGTACGATCTCCTTGCCTTTGAGCATGGCTCCCCCTACTCGTTGAGGTACGGGTTGGAGCGCCGCTCCTGCCCGATGGTGCTGGAGGGGCCGTGACCGGGCCAGACGACGGTGTCATCGGGGAGCGGCATGAGCTTCGTCCTGATGGAATCGACGAGCTGGCCGTGGTCCCCCCCGGGAAGGTCGGTGCGCCCCACCGAGTCGGCGAAAAGGGTGTCGCCCGTGATCACCAGCTTCTCGTTGGCGAGGTAGAGGCAGCACCCTCCCTGGGTGTGCCCCGGGGTGTGCAGCACCTCCAGCTCGCGCCGCCCGAATTCGAGCTTCATGCCGTCGACCAGGAACGCGTCGGGCTGCGGTGAATCCTCGACGGTGAGGCCGTATTTCCGGGCGGAGCGTCCCGCGTTGACCAGGAAGGGGACATCCTCCTCGTGGGCCAGAAGCTGCGCCCCCGTCTTCTCCTTGAGTATGCGGTTGCAGCCGATATGGTCGAAGTGGCCGTGGGTGTTGACGATGTACTTCACCTTGAGCCCGAACTGGGCGATGGCCGCGAGGATCATCTCGCAGTCGGCGCCGGGATCGACCACGATCCCCTCGTTGCTTTGCTTGTCCCCCAGGATGAAGCAGTTCACCCCCAGCGGGCCCACCACTATCGTTTCGAATAACATGACATCTCCTCCATGCTGGATGCCCCTGACGCCATCACTTCTTCAGGATGGCGAAGGGGTTGTTGCTGAAGCTCTTGCGCCCCTGCTCGCCGCCACGCTGCTCCTGGCGCCCCTTTTCGGGAGCGGGCCTCTGCGGTTCGCCCGCGTGCGCGGCGGGGGCCGGAACCGTCTCCGGCATCAGCTCGGACGGCTCCAGACCATCGAGGGGTGCGGGCTCTGCCGGCTCCTCTCCCCCCATTTCCACGGGCGGCTTCTCCTTGAAGAAGTAGCGGTCGTAGAGACGGTGGTACGAGGTCCAGCGCGACGGGTTGTCCGGCTCCTTGCGGATGTGGGTCCTGATGCCGTTGATCTTGGAGTCGAGGTCGTCCAGGTAGTTCAGGATGGTCGCCTCCAGCGTCTTCGGGCGCTTGGGTGAGCCGTACTCGTACTGGCCGTGGTGCGACAGGATCATGTGCTTCAGGAGCATGGCGAGTTCCACCGGGAAGCCGGGGAGCCGGGCGATCCGCTCCTGCAGCATCTCGACGCCGATGGTGATGTGGCCGATCAGCTTCCCCTCGTCGGAGTAGTCGAAGCAGCGCAGGTAGGTCATCTCGCGCACCTTGCCGATGTCGTGCAAAAGAGCACCGGCGACGAGGAGGTCGCGGTTCAGCCCCTGGTAGAGAGGCACCATCGCGTCGACCAGCTTCGCCACGGCGAGCGAGTGCTCCAAAAGCCCTCCCAGGTAGACGTGGTGCATCCCCTTGGCGGCGGGTGCGGTGCGGTACTGGGCCAAAAGCTCCGGGTCCTCGAAGAAGGAGCGCAAAAGCCGCGCGAGGTCCGGGTCGGTGAGGCTCGCCACCAGGGCGTGCAGCTGCGCGACCATGGCCTCGATGTCGCTGGCCGTCTCCGGCAGGAAATCAGCAAGTTGCACCGACTCCTCGGGGACCCGCTTCAACTCGGAGACGATGAGCTGCATCTTGCCGAGGTAGACGCTCGCCTTCCCCTTCACCGCCAGGAAGTCGTTGCGGTCGAACAGGGAGCCGACCTGGTCGGCGTTGTCCCAGATCTTCGCGTCCACCTCCCCCGTCTTGTCCATCAGCTTCAGGGTGAGGTACGGCTTGCCGTTTTTGGCCATGGCGACGATCTTCTCCTTGACCAGGAAGACCGCCTCGACGATGTCGCGGTCCTTTATTTCGGCAACGGTTTTTTTCAAGATAGGCTCCTTGTGGGACAGGTTCCGCTGCGGGATCCGCAAAGGGTCGTACTTTCAGGTGCCGCCGGCTGCGGCGCTCGCGCGCGGCGTCCCGGCGTCCTTGCCGGGTCGTCAGGAGGCGGCGATCCGCGCCGCGATGGCGTCGGCCACCCGTATGCCGTCCAGGGCGGCGCTCATGATGCCTCCGGCATAGCCGGCCCCCTCCCCGGTGGGGTAGAGGCCGCGGTGGCTCAGGGACTGCAGGTCCGCGCCGCGCAAGATGCGCAAGGGGGCGGAGGTCCGGGTCTCGACCCCGGTGAGGGTCGCCTCGGCGCTCACGAAGCCGCGCATCCTGCGGTCGAACTGCTCGATTCCCTCCCTGAGCGTCGCTGCGACCGGGACCGGCAGGAGCGAGGCGAGGTCGTATTCGGTCACGCCGGGACGGTAGCTGGAACGTATCCCCCTTCCCCCCCGGCCGATGAAGTCGAGCAGGCTCTGCGCCGGGGCGCGGTAGCCGCTGCCACCCGCGACGAAGGCACGCCGCTCCAGCTCGCGCTGGAACTCGACCCCCGCAAGCGGCGAGCTCCCCGCAAAATCTGCCGGCCCCACGGTGGCCACCAGGGCGCTGTTCGCGTAGGGACCGTTTCTGCGGTAGCCGCTCATGCCGTTCACCACCACCCCCCCCGCCTCGGAGGCGGCCGCGACGACCACTCCGCCGGGACACATGCAGAAGGAATAGGCGGAGCGCCCGGTCGCCTCGTTGTTGTAGGTCTGGGCGTACTCGGCCGGCGGCAGCGAGGGATGCGCGTTGCGGCCGTACTGGATCTCGTTGATGAGCGCCTGCGGGTGCTCCACCCGGAGCCCCACCGCGAACGGCTTCTGTTCGAGGGCGACCCCAAGCCCGTGCAGCATGGCGTAGGTGTCGCGCGCGCTGTGACCTGGCGCCAGCACCAGGGAGTCGCACGGCTCCTCGCCGGCGTCGTTCACCACCACGCTCTTCACCTCCCCTCCGGTCATCCCGATGCCGGTGAGGCGGCTCTCGAAGCCGATATGGAAACCGCTCTCGAGGAGCCGCTCCCGGATGCCGCGCACCACGGCGCGCAGGCGGTCGGTGCCGATATGGGGCTTGGCGGCGTAGAGGATCTCGGGAGGCGCGCCGAATTGAACCAGGCGCTCGAGCACCCAGCCGCAGTTGGGGTCCTTGACCCTGGTGGTGAGCTTGCCGTCGGAGAAGGTCCCGGCTCCCCCCTCGCCGAACTGCACGTTGCTCTCTTCGCACAAATCGCCCAGGCGCCAAAAGCGCGACACGTCGGTGGAGCGCCGGTCCACGTCGCGCCCCCGCTCGAGGACCCGGGCGGTGAGGCCGTATTCGGCGAGCCGCAGCGCCGCGAAGAGCCCCGCCGGCCCCATGCCGACGATGACGATGCGCCCGGCGGAGGCGAGTTTCGGGAAACGGGGAGGCGCTGCCGCCTCGACCCGCGTCAGGTCTTCGCCGGTGCGTACCCGCGATTCGTCCCTGAGCGTCACCTGGACCGTGTACACCAGCTTGATGGCACCCTTTTTCCTGGCGTCCACACCCTTTCTAACCAGGGTGAGCGCCGTGATCTCGGATTCGCGCACCCCCAGCCTGGCAGCTGCCAGCGGGCGTAGCGCACTCTCCTCCACCCCGGGGCTCAGGGTGAGGTTTCGTAGCAGAAATGGCATGGGGTGTCCGTCAGGCGGCGCCGGGGCCGCGCCGTTTTCTTTCCAGGAGCTGTTCGACGATGATGACGATGTCCAGCGGAGGTGTGGATTTAGGGATGTGTACCTTGGCGCCCATCTCGGGAACGGGGTGCTCGTGCGGGGCGCCCTGGAACATGGAGGTCAGCATGATGATGATCGGGTCCGGCTCGTTGGCCAGGCGCCCGATCTCCAGCGAAGCGCTCACCCCTCCCATCCGGGGCATGACCAGGTCGAGTATGACGGCATCGAAGGTCCCGGCGGAGTAGGCCTCGACGCCGAGGACGCCGTCCTCCGCGGTCACTACGGAGAAGCCCGCGCCCGTAAAGGCGTCGGACATCACCTTCAGGAAGAACTTGTCGTCGTCTACCAGGAGGATTTTGCCCCTGCTTTCTGCTGTCATTGCGACCTCAAGGCATGATGGAATGGGCCATCATACAAGAACGCGGCCGAAAAGAAAAGTGGAAACCGCCCCTTACCTCGGCGCGTTGAGCGGCAGCCGGACGGTGAAGGTGGTGCCGCTGGGGTCGCTTTTCTCGACCTCGATTTTCCCCCGGTACGTCTTGACGATACGCAGCACCACCGAGAGCCCGAGGCCGGTGCCGCGGCTGTTGGTGGTGAAGAAGGGGTCGAAGATGTTGGGGAGGTTCTCGGCGGGGATGCCGGGGCCGGTGTCGGAAACCCTGAGCTTTATGTAGTCCTGGTCCTGGTCCAGCTCCACGGTGAGGGTCCCCTCCTCGGGCATGACATGGATGGAGTTCAAAAACAGGTTGGTGAAGATCTGCTCGATCTCCATCGGGTCCGCCTTGATGGCCGGCGGGATGCTTTTGAAGTCGCGGACCACCTTGATCCTCTTCTGGCGCAGCTGCGGCGTGAACGCCTCCAGGGTGTGCTCCAGGATGCGGTCCACCCTCACCTCGCTGATCTCGAATTTCGGGCGCTTCGATGCGTCCAGGAGTTTTCCCAGGATGTTGTCGATCCGGTCCACCTCCTTGAGGATCTTCTCCACGTATTCCTGGCGCTCGGGCTCGTCCAGCCCCCCCTTGATGAGCTGCACGAAGAGCGCGATGGAGTTGAGCGGGTTGCGGATCTCGTGCGCCATACCGGCGGAGAGGTAGCCAAGAGACGCGAGCTTCTCGGACTGGACCACCTCGGCCTGGGCGCGGGACAGGGCCTCGCTCTTCTCCTGCACCCGGGCCTCAAGCTCGCGGTTCCAGTCGGCGATCTCGGCCAGAAGCCGCTCGCGCTCGCTCAAGAGGGCCTTGTTCTGCAGCTCTATACCACGCAGCTTCAGGACGCTCTCGATCCTTTCCACGAGGTCCTGGTTGTTGAACGGCTTCAGGATGTAGTCGGAGGCGCCGGCCTTCATGAGCTCGACGGCGATCTCCTCGCTCCCCTTGCCGGTGAACATGATCACGTAGGTGTCGGGGTAGAGCCTCTTGATCTCCTTGAGCGCGGTGAGGCCGTCCATGTTGGGCATCATGTAGTCCAAAAGGACCAGCTCGGGGCGTTCGACCTCTATGGTCGCGAGCCCCTCCTGTGCGCTCAGGGCGGTGAAGACTTGGTAGCCGCGGTTTTTGAGGATGATGCCGGTGAGATCGAGGATGACCTTCTCGTCATCGACGATAAGCACGCGGCCGCGCGGCTCTTTCTCCGGGTTGGTCATGTCGGGGCCTGCTCCTTCGGATTAGGATCACATTCGTCAAAAAAAAGGGGCAGCGAACGCTGCCCCGCATGGATGTATGCCGCCACCGTCAGGGAAGTCTGACGGTAACTACCGGACAGTGGGCCTTTCGCACCACGCGCTCGGCGGTAGAGCCGAACAGCAGGTGGTCGATGCCGCTTCTCCCCTGGGTACCCAGCACGATGCAGGAGGAGCGGTCGGTCTCCGCCCGCTTCAGGATCTCCTCCCAGGGCACGCCGGTCACGATCGCCGTCTCGTAGTTGTTGAAACCGGTGACGTTGGTGGCGACGAAGGTCGCCATCATCTTCTGCGCCCCCTCCTCGATCTCCTTCTCCAGGTTCTCGAAGGAGACGTGCGGGACATAGAAGCCGCGCAGGTCCACCGGCTCGTTTATGACGTGGATGATGGTCAGCCGGCCGTTGAACTGCCTGGCCAGGGTGAGCGCGTACTCGAAAGCGTGGTCGGAGTTCTCGGAGAAATCGGTGGCGAAGAGTATCTTGTCGAAGTTTGGCATCTGTTCCCCCGCTCTGCTGCGATTTGGGTCAGTGGCTCGTTTCCTTGAAGATCTTTTTCAGGATCGACTTCAGTTCGTCGATTTTCACCGGCTTGTTGATGTACTCGAAGGCTCCCAGGTTCATCGCCTCGATGTAGGACTCCACGCCGCCGTAGGCGGTGATCATGATCACGTTGCTCGCGGGGTAGCTGCGGTTCAACTCCTTCAGGAAGGTGATTCCGTTCATCTCCGGCATGTTGATGTCGGTGACGATAAGGTTAACCTCCTGCTCGCGCAGGTAGTTGAGCGCCTCGAATCCGTTTGCCACACTGTCTACCAGGAACCCTTCCTTGGCCAGCAACCGGGAGAGGCCGATGCGCGCATTCTCCTCGTCGTCTACTACCAGTATTCGCTTCGGCTGCTTTGGCAAGATCGGCTCCAGATTCTTATTAAAAACCGCAGGATTGATTCTAACACTGCGGCTAGATGTGTCAAGCGTGCTTGCGTGACGCCCGCGCGATTATCCAGCGAAGGGCTAACCCCGCGCCAGGTAAAGCTTGTGACGTTTAACGGGAGATCCCCATCCACACCGGCGCGTCGTCCACCGGTGGCAGAATTCACATTAAGCCGGTCGGGGACCCGGCTTGAAAACGCGCCACGACTCTCACGGCAGCCGTCATGGGCCCGGCTGGTCACCCTTCAATTCCACATGCGCCGGCTTCCCCGCTTCGCCAAGCGCCTTCAGAGGACGCCCGTTGAATTCACCCTCCACGGCGCCGCCGTCCCCAAGGTCCAGAGCGAAGGAACGCTGCCCCTTCCACTCGATGATGTCGCCGGCTTTCAGGTCGTAGCGCTGGGAGATGCTGTCATCGATGGTGATGCTGAGCCAGCTGTCGCGGTTGAAGCGCAGCCTCAGCACGACGCCGCTTTGCCTGCCGGCCGGTGCCGCAGGTGCGGTCTCGGTCCCGGCGGGCAGGGTAGCACCCTCGTTGCGCGCGCTGCTCACGGGCTGTTGCACCGGCTGGGGGGCCGGCGCCGGGGGGCGGCCGGAGCCTGAGCGGTCACCGGCGCCTGTACCTTGGGCGGTTCACCCTCGGAGAAGAAGAGCGCCGCGATCACCACGGCACCCAGAAGGAGCGCCGGTATGATCCAGCGGCCGGGAGTGCGGATCTTCGCCCGCTCCAGGGTGTCGATCCCGGTCTGCGGCGCCATCGCCTGCGGCCGGGGGGCGTGCGCTGCGCGCGGGGCACCCGCCTCGGGCTGGGCTCCCGGCGGGGGAGCGAGCCCCCTCTCGTAACGCGCCACCACCTCGTCTCCCGAAAGGGAGAGAAAGCCGGCGTAAAGCCTCAAAAACCCTTTGATGTAAGCGGCGTTGGGAAGTTTCTGAAACTCCCCCTGCTCGATGGCGGCAAGGTAGTTCTTGCCGATCTTGGTGACCCGTGACGCCTCCTCCAGTTCGAGTCCCTTCGTCTCACGGACGCCACGCAGGTACTCCCCAACCGGTGTCTCGACGCCGCTTTCAACCTCTGGATCAGCCACGTTACCTCACCTTGAGCAGGTCCAGGTACTCCCTGGAGAGCTGCCCCATCTCGGAATCGGGGGCCATTCGCACCACTTCCTGGAAGGCGCTTTTGGCGGCCTCGGCATCCTTCAGTTTCATCTGCGCAAGCCCCATATGGTAGTGGGCGCTGGCGTAGGAACGGTTCAAACGCAGGGCCTTTTGGTACTCCTCCACGGCGAGTTCGGTCTTGTCCATGGCGAAGTAGACGCGGCCGAGGTTCACCCGGGAGCGCGGATCGCTGCCGTTTTTGGCGACCAGGGCGCGCAGCACGGCCAGGGCCTGCGGGTAGTCCCCCTTCCCCAGGTAGGCGAGCCCGAGGTTGCCGGCCGCGTTGTCCTGCCCCTGGAAGAACAGGTCTTCCTGCACGATTTTGAACTGCGCGATGGCGTCGTCCCAGCGCTTCATCTCCAGGTAGTTCACCCCGAGGTTGTTGCGCGCCTCGGAGTAGTTCTCCCTTAGATCGAGCGCCTTCAGGTACTTGGCCTCCGCAAGTTCATAGCGCCCCTTGCGGAAGTAGGTGAGCCCCAAAAGGTTGAGCAGTTCGGGGTCTTTTGGCGTGAGCTTCTCGGCCTCGGTCAGCTCCTGGAGCGCGCCGGTGAAGTTGTTCTCGACGAAGAAGGACTGCCCCATCTGGTAGTGATAGATGGACTTGTTCTTCTCGGCCTGGCTCAAGGCGCATCCAGAGGCAAGCAGGAGGAAGGCAACCGGCATGAAGGTTTTGGGACGGATCATAAACCTCACGGTAAACACGCGGAAATACACCCGGAAAAAACTAACAGAAATGATCATCATTGTCAATGAAGACCCCTTTACCTTGTCCCACGCCGCGGCCTTGTTACAGCTCTCCCACCCCCTGGAAGTGGGTCATGTTCTTGAAGCTGCGGTAACGGGCCTCGATCTCCGGATAGGTCAGGCTCTTCAGGCGGTCCAGGCTGAAGGCCTCGACGTTGAAGGAAGCCATCACGGAACCGAAGACGATCGCCTGCCGCACCCCCTCGTCGGAGAGGTTGCCGGTGTTGGCGAGATACCCCATGAATCCGCCGGCGAAGGTGTCCCCCGCGCCGGTGGGATCGTACACCTCCTCCAGAGGAAACGCGGGAGCGGCGAAGACGGAGTGGCCGTTGAACATCAGGACGCCGTACTCGCCGCGCTTGACGATCAGGTTCTTGACCCCGAGGGCGATGATGGAGCGTGCCGCCCGGACCAGGTTCGCCTCGCCGGAGAGCTGGCGCGCCTCACCTTCGTTGATGATCAGGAAGTCGACCCTGCTGATCACCTTCTTGAGCGCCTCGACCTTGGAGGAGATCCAGAAATTCATGGTATCGCACGCAACCACGCGCGGGTTCTTCACCTGGTTCAGCACCTCCATCTGCAGCTCGGGGTCGATGTTGGCCAGAATCAGGTACTGCGCGTCCGCGTATGCCTCGGGAATCACCGGCTTGAAGGTCTCGAAGACGTTCAGGTGGGTTTCCAGGGTCTGCGCCTCGTTGAGATCATAGCCGTAGCGCCCCTTCCAGTGAAAGGTCTTGCCGGGAACGCGGGAAAGTCCCGTGAGATCGATGTTTCTCGAGGTGAGAAAGCGGGTGTGCTCTTCGGGGAAGTCCTCCCCCACCACCGCGACCAGGTTGACGTCGGTGAAGAAGCTGGCCGAGGTGGAGAAGTAGGTGGCCGAGCCCCCGAGGACGCGGTCCCTCTCGCCAAACGGGGTCTGCACGGAATCAAGCGCGACGGATCCAACGACAAGTATGCTCATGAAGCCTCCGGTGTGCTGCGGGATCAGGTTGGTTCTGCTTACAGACGAAAGCGGCGCCGCCGGTCACAACCGGGGGCGCCGCAACGGACGTTACAGGTATTTGCCGAGGATCAGCTCCAGGTTCTCGCGGGTCTCGACGGGGATCACCGAGGTGTCACTGATCACCGCGTATTTGAGCGCTTCTCCGCAGGCGCAGCCGCGCCCGGCAGCGACCCTTGCCACGGCCTGGCGGATGATCTTCTTGGCGGTGGCGACGTTGTTCTTGATGATCTCGATGATCGCCTCCACCGAGACGTCGTCGTGGGACTCGTGCCAGCAGTCGTAGTCGGTGGAGAGGGCGATGACGCCGTAGCAGATCTCGGCCTCGCGGGCAAGTTTCGCCTCGGTCAGGTTGGTCATGCCGATGATGGAGGCGCCGAAGGAGCGGTACAGGTGGCTCTCGGCGCGGGTGGAGAAGGCCGGCCCCTCCATGCAGACGTAGCACCCGCCCTTGTGCACGGTGGCGCCCACCTCGCCCGCAGAGCGGTACAGGATCTCGGAGAGCTCACCGCAGACCGGGTCGGCGAACTGGACGTGGCCCACCACGCCGTTGCCGAAGAAGGTGTCCTTCCTGAAGCCGCGGGTGCGGTCGATGAACTGGTCCGGCACCACGATGTGCCCCGGGACGATCTCCTCCCGAAGGCTCCCCACAGCGGAGACCGAGATGATCCGGGTGACGCCGAGCTTCTTCATGCCGTAGATGTTGGCGCGGTAGTTCACCTCGCTCGGGGTGAAGCGGTGCCCCTTGCCGTGGCGCGGCAAGAAGACCATCTGCACGCCGTCCAGCGTGCCGGTCACGTACTCGTCGCTTGGGCGGCCAAAGGGGGTGTCCACGGTCACCTGGGTGACCCCGCTCATCCCCTCCATCTCGTACAGACCGCTGCCGCCGATTACCCCGATTACCTCGTTAGCCATAGCTTCCTCCAGCGTCATTGTAATATCTGATTGGCAGTATGTCCGCCACTCCGGCCCAACAGATCCCTCACCTGCCCCTCACCCCGGGCAGGGCGGCACTTCGTGGCAACGCCCTCACCCGCCCTTCGGGCACCCTCTCCCGGAGGGAGAGGGTAGTAGTGAAGCGGCAGACCATCCTCTCAGTCCGTCCTCCCTCTCCCTCCGGGAGAGAGTAGTAGTGAAGCGGCAGACCAGCCTCCCAGTCCGTCCTCCCTCTCCCTCTGGGAGAGGGTCGGGGTGAGGGCTTTGCACCGGGGAGGTCGGTCGATGTAGCGGCTACTCCCGCCCCATCTGGTCCAGCTTTCCCTTCAACTGTCCGCAGGCTGCAGAGATGTCCCCCCCGCGGCTGGAGCGGGTGATGACGGTGACGTGCTTGTCCAGGAGGTACTTGTGGAAACGGTCGATCGTGTCCTGGGTCGGGCTCTTGAAGCCGCAGCCATCATGCTCGTTGAACGGGATCAGGTTCACCTTGGACGGGATGTTACTGATCAGGCGCACCAGGCGCTTCGCGTCCTCCAGGGTGTCGTTCAGGTCGCGGATCATGACGTACTCGATGGTGATCCAGCGCCGGGAAGGAAGCGGGAAGGCCTTGCACGCGGCCAGAAGCTCCTTGAGCGGGTAGGCCCGGTTCACCGGCATGATCTGGTCCCTCACCTCGTCGGTGGTCGCGTTCAGGGAGACGGCGAGGTTCACGGTGCACCCCCGTCCCAGTTCCGCCATCTGAGGCACCAGTCCCGAGGTGGAGACGGTGACCTTGCGGGTGGAGAACTGGAAACCGTCCGGGTCGGTGAGGATGTTCACCGCCGGGATCACGGCGCCCAGGTTGGCCAGAGGCTCACCCATCCCCATGAAGACGATGTTGTTTACCGGGTGCTCGCGTTTCACAGCGCAGACCTGGTTCACGATCTCGGAGGTGGTGAGGTCGCGGGCAAGGCCGAAGGTGCCGGTCAGGCAGAAGGCGCATTTCATGGCGCAGCCGACCTGGCTCGAGATGCAGAGCGTGTTTCTCCCCTCGTCGGGGATGAGCACGCTCTCCACGGTGGCGCCGTCGGAGAGCCGGAACAGGTACTTCCTGGTGCCGTCCTCCGACGCCTCGACCGCCTCGGGGACCAGGTTGCTGATCTGCGCCCGTTCCTGCAACACGGCCCGGAACTCCTTGGAGACGTTGGTCATCTCGTCGAAATCCGTGGCGTCCATCTGGTAGAGCCACTTGAAGATCTGCTTGGCGCGGAAGCGCTCCTTGCCAAGGCCCGAGATGTAGGCTTCGAGCCCCTGCAGGGTCAAATTCTTTATATCTGTCTTTTCCATGCTTTCCGGATACTAAAAAAGCCCTTCTCGCGAAGGGCTCTTGATCTGCCTGAACCAGCTTCGGGTTAAACCAGTTCCAGTTGGTTGAAGAAGTAGGGGATCTCGTAGGAAGCGGACTCCGGGGAGTCGGAACCGTGAACGGTGTTCTCCTCGATGCTCACGCCCAGCTCCTTGCGGATGGTGCCAGCCTCGGCGTTGGCCGGGTTGGTGGCGCCCATGAGGCCGCGCCAGTCGGCGATGGCGTTTTCCTTCTCCAGCACCAGCGCGATGACCGGGCCGCGGGACATGAAGGTGCAGAGGTCGCCGAAGAACGGACGCTCTTTGTGCACGTAGTAGAAGCCTTCGGCCTGCGCCCTGGAGAGCAGGATCTTCTTCATGCCGACGATCTTGAAGCCGCCCGCCTCGATCATGGCGAGCACCTTGCCGGTGACGTTTCTTTCGACTGCATCAGGCTTTATGATGGCAAATGTTCTTTCCATTGTTTCCTCCGAACCCATTGTAGTTGACGACCCTTCTAATTAGCATTCCGGTCCGCCCGTTGTCAAGGCAAATGGCCGGATAGATAGACAAAAAAAGCCCACAGATGAATCTGTGGGCTTCGTGAAACAGGGCGGCCCTGTTTCGGCTTACTTCTTCTCAGCCGGAGCGGCCGGAGCAGCCGGAGCAGCCGGAGCAGCTTCCGGAGCTTTAGCGGAGGACATCGGAGCCTGAGCCGGAGCAGCCGGAGCAGCCTGCTCAGCAGCCGGAGCCGGAGCCTCTTCTTTCTTCTTGCAGCCAGCAGCAAAGGACAGGGCCAGAGCCAGGCAAAGTGCCAAGGAGATCAGTTTTTTCATTGACGATATCACCTCTTTTCTTTTTAGATTTACCATTACTGCGCAAGGCGCATGGTTTTTTCGTGCGACAACAAAGGCCGAATATACTAGCATTCGCGCAAAAGTCAATACTTTTTAAAGCTGGAAAACCGAAAAAATTGTTAAAACTTTTTCCCCAACTTTCGGATAGCGTCATCAAACATGCAGAAAACAAAATATCAGATTTCACGCCACCTGGAAAATGATGACGCGATAAGGAGACCGGCGCGTAACGTGCCGTTCCTGCGTCAAACTCCCGGGCGGCAAGGGTAGCCGGCGACTCATCCCTCCCCGCCGCCCGTTCCTTTACCCCTCGCAGCACCCGCCTCGAGCGGCGGGATCGAAAAAAACGGTGACAAACATGGGGGCTGAGCGCGCTTCTTTCTTGTAAACGGCTCCCAAATATATTATTTTGGGCCAATTAATCTCCGGCGAGCACGGAGCAGCGCCACCAAGGGGGGGAACCCGTGAACGATACGCTTAATTCGGCAGACAAGAAGCTTCTATTGCAACTGGCCCGGGAGGCGATAACCGCCACGGTCCAGACCGGAAAACTGAAGATGCAGCAGGTGGTCGACCCCAGGCTTGCCACCCCCCGGGGGTGCTTCGTCACCATAAAGAAGCAGGGGACCCTGAGGGGGTGCATCGGCAATTTCAGTTCCGACATGCCGCTTTACCAGCTGGTCCAGGAGATGGCCGCCTCCGCCGCCACCAGGGACCCGCGCTTCTACCCGATGAAGGAGGCGGACCTGGTCGAATACGAGCTCGAGATCTCCGTGCTGTCCCCCCTTAGCAAGATCACATCCCCCGAAGAGGTGGAGGTTGGCCGGCACGGGCTCTACCTGGAGAAGAACTTCTCGCGCGGGGTGCTCCTTCCGCAGGTCGCAGTGGAACATAAATGGGACCGGGAGACCTTCCTGAACCAGACCGCTCTGAAAGCCGGACTGAAAAAGGACGACTGGAAGGAAGGGGCGGACCTCTACGTCTTCAGCGCCCAGGTGTTCGGAGAAAGCGGCTGTTAACAGGGATGAAGGGGATGAAAGGGATAGAGGCGCCCCCTGTAACGCAAAGCCGCCAAGACAGGGAGGAGAAGTATCGGTCTTGAAGCAGTCGGGGCTTTTCTGGCAAGAAGGTTTTTGATTTAGTTTTATCCCCTGTATCCGCTTTTATCCCTGTTAAACGGTTTCATCACCGTCACGACGATCGCGTAAACCAGAGGATCTTTAAATAAAAAGGGGGCGCCATAAGGCGCCCCCTTCTCGTTGTGCGGTGTTATGCGGCGAAGCCGATTACATCTTCCTGCCGCCCTCGGCAGCCCACTTCTCGAGCATGTCGGTGGTGACGGACTTCGGACGCTCGATGGCGTAGCCCAGACCACGGTCCCAGGTGATGTTGGCCATGCAGCCAAGCGCGCGGCCCACACCGAAGAGAACGGTGTAGAAGTCCCACTCCTTGAGGCCGTAGTACCACTGGATGACGCCGGACTGCGCGTCGACGTTCGGCCAGGGGTTCTTGGTCTTGCCGTGCTCGGTGAGGACGCCCGGTGCGGTCTCGAAGATCATTGCGACCAGCTTGAACAGCGGATCGTCCTTGAGGCCCGGGGTCTTGAGGCAGAACTCGCGCTGTGCGGTGTAGCGCGGGTCGGTCTTCCTGAGAACGGCGTGGCCGTAGCCCGGAACGACCTGGCCGGCGTTGAGGGTATCCCACAGAGCCTTGGTGACGTTCTCTTTGGTCGGCTCGGCGCCGTTGAGCTTCTTCTGGAACTCCATGATCCAGCCGAGCACTTCCTGGTTGGCGAGGCCGTGCAGCGGGCCTGCAAGGCCGTTGAGGCCTGCGGCGTAGGCGTAGTACGGGTCGGACAGGGCGGAGTGCACCAGGTGGGTGGTGTGCGCCGAGACGTTGCCGGACTCGTGGTCGGAGTGGAGGATGAAGTACATCCTTGCCACGTCCTTGTACTGATCGCTCTGGCCGATCATGTGGGCGAAGTTCGCACCCATGTCGAGCTTCGGATCGATGCCGATCTGCTTGTCGCCGCGGTACTTCAGGTTGTAGATGAAGGCGGCGAGAACCGGGATACGGGCGACGATGTCGCTGGCATCCTCATACACGTACTCCCATGCGTCCATCTTGTTGAACTTGCCGCCGCTGTAGAAGGCAGCGAACTTGGAATCCTTCTGCATCGCCATGATGCCGACGGAGAGCATGACCATCGGGTGGCTCTCTTTCGGGAGGGCGCGTACGGCGGTGTAGACGTACTCGGGGACGACCTGGCGGGTCTTGAACTCAGCTTCAACGGCGGCGACCTGGTCCAGGGTCGGAACTTCACCGGTCAGCAGGAAGTACCAGAAGGACTCGACGGTCGGATACTCAGAGCCGGCAGCTTTCGGCAGGGCCTCGAAGGTCTCCGGGATGGTCTTGCCGCGGAAACGGATGCCTTCCTGCGGGTCGAGATAGGAGATGTCGGTGACGAGCGACCTGATGTCGCGGGCGCCGCCGATGCACTGACCGATGTCCACCTTGTCGATGATCACGGAGCCGAACTCCTTGGTCAGTCTGGTGATGCGGGGACGGTGGGCCTGGATCTTCTCAAACAACTTCTCTTTTAATTGCGTCATGTGCCAGATCTCCTTTTCTGTTGGGGTTGAGGTACATACGTCAGAAAACAGCAAATCGAATCGCCCGCTGACACCGTGCCGGTGAGTTATGTCATACGGCCGGTTGCGTGAGGTAGGTATACTGTATACAAAGATTTTTCAAATGTATACCATTGAGCAGATTCAATTTCAACACAAAAAAATTGCGTTTTACTATTTTGCATACATTTTAATACGCGCTAAAGCAGTACCAGTTCCTGACTTGAGAAGGTTAGACGCTTAAGTCCTTGTTCGGAGAGATAAAATGAATTTTCGATGCCGACCGCCCCTTCCCCGGGAAACACGAGTTTCGGCTCGAAGGCGAACGCCATGCCCACGTCCAGTGTCTCGGCGGAAAACCCCTTGGCGATGAAGGGATACTCGTCGATCTCGATGCCGAGCCCGTGTCCGATGAAGGAGATCTGGCTCCCCGCCGTCCCCATGAAGTGATCCGCGTACCCCATGCGCCGCGCCAGATCGAGGCAGGCGTCGTAGATCCCCCCCCAGCTGGCCCCCTCCACCGCGCGCTCCACCATCAGTTCCTCGACGCGCAGCATGTCCTCGTAGCCCCGCCGCAAGCGGTCCGGGACCTTTCCGATGGCGAAGACCCTGGTCTGGTCCGCGAGGTAGCCGTCGTAGCAACTGGCGAAGTCGACGATGACCGGTTCGTCGCGCCTGATCCTGTTGTAGCTCGCACCGTGACCGAAGGCGGGGGTGAGCCCCATCCCC
Organism: Geomonas subterranea; assembly: GCF_019063845.1. Lineage (NCBI taxonomy): Bacteria > Pseudomonadati > Thermodesulfobacteriota > Desulfuromonadia > Geobacterales > Geobacteraceae > Geomonas > Geomonas subterranea. The sequence continues at coordinate 748,147 of NZ_CP077683.1, read as the reverse complement.
CCGAGCGCGGTGTTGGTGCAGGCGGGCGCGGCCCCGTCCGCGCCGGCCAGGACCTGGACGCCGGATAGTTCGCCGTTGAAGGCGCGCATCCGGACGTACCCCTGGTGCCCCTCCTGGCGGGCCAGGCGCTCGAGTTCCGAGGCGAGCTCGACCTCGCTCATCCCCTCGCGGATCACTTCGGCGACGCGCCGGTACACCTTATCGGCCTGGGTGCCCGCATCCTGCAGGATATGGATCTCGTAGTGGCTCTTGATCATGCGCACCCGCCTGATGGCGGGCGAGGCGTCCAGCGGCTGGGCGTTGGGAAACAGGGAGAGGTATTTGTGGTAGAGGTTGACCGGCAGGACGTCCAGTTCGAGCCCCAGACGTTGCGGCTGCGGGTGCCCGTGCCCGGCGATCAGCCCGGCGAGTTCGGTGAGCGAGGGGAGCGGCACCACGTCGGCGAGGGCGCTCTCCATGCGCGCCCGCAGGAAATCCCTGCGCACGAGGTAGAGCGGACGTCCCGACGCGGGGACGTAGAGGAGACCGGTCTGCACGGTCCCGGTGAAATAGAACAGGTCGGCGTTTTGCACCATGAGGACCGCGTCCATCCCCGCGGCCGCCATTTCGACTTGCAGTTTTCTGTAGCGGTATTCCAGTTCGTTCTTCGGCGTAAGCCGCATATCCCCTCCTCTCTCCCCATGAACCATCTCATGAGGAGGAGAAGGAAAGATAACTCACAATCGGTACCGCGTCAACCCCCGCAGGCCAATGAGATCAAGGGGTTATTAGAAAAACTGCGCGAGGGATCAGACATTTTCTTCCAGCTGCAGTTCGCGTATCGCCATCTCGCGCAGTTTGAACTTCTGGATCTTTCCGCTGGCGGTCATGGGATACGAATCAACGAAGCGGACGTACTTGGGGATCTTGTAGTTGGCGATCCTGCCGCGGCAGTACTCCTTGACCTCCTCCTCGGTCATCTCGCTCCCCTGCTTCAGGACCACCGCGGCCATCACCTGCTCGCCGTACTTGCGGTCCGGGACCCCGTATACCTGGATGTCGGAGATCTTCGGGTGGGTGTAGAGGAACTCCTCGATCTCGCGCGGGTAGATGTTCTCGCCGCCGCGGATGATCATGTTCTTGATCCTGCCGGTGATCTTGCAGTAGCCGTTCTCGTCCATGACCGCGAGGTCGCCCGTGTGCAGCCAGCCGTCGGCGTCGATCGCCTTGGCGGTCTCCTCCGGCATCTTGTAGTACCCCTTCATGACCAGGTAGCCGCGGGTGCAGAGTTCCCCCTGCTTCCCCGGGGGGAGTTCCGCACCCGTCTCGATGTCGACGATCTTCAGCTCCACGTTGGGGAGCACGCGCCCCACGGTCGCGACCTTCAGCTCGATGGGATCGTCGGTGCGGGTCTGGGTGATGACCGGTGAGGACTCGGTCTGGCCGTAGGCGATGGTGATCTCGCTGGCGTGCATGTCGCGGATCACGCGGCGCATCACCTCGATCGGGCAGTTGGAGCCCGCCATGATCCCGGTCCTCAAGGAGGTGAGATCGAACTCGGCGAAACGGGGATGCTCCAGTTCGGCGATGAACATGGTGGGAACGCCGTGCACGGCGGTGCAGCGCTCCTGCTCGATTGCCTGCAGCACCTTGAGCGGATCGAAGATCTCGACCGGGACCATGGTGGTGCCGTGGGTGACGCAGGCCATGACGGCGAGGACGCAGCCAAAGCAGTGGAAGAAGGGGACCGGGATGCAGAGGCGGTCCTTTTCCGTGAAGCGCATGCACTCACCGATATTGAAGCCGTTGTTGACCACGTTGTGGTGGGTCAGCATGACCCCCTTCGGGAACCCGGTGGTGCCGGAGGTGTACTGCATGTTGATCACGTCGTGGACCGAGAGCGTCCCCTGCACGGCGGCGAGTTCGGCGTCGGAAACCTCCCGCCCCATCTCGACGATATCCTCAAAATTGATCATCCCCTGCGGCGCACCCTCCCCGATGAAGACGACCTGTTTCAGACAGGGGAGTGCGGCGCTGGCGAGTTTTCCCGGGGGGGCGGCGGGCAGTTCCGGCACCACGCTCTCCAGGGTCTCTACATAATTGGTGTCCTTGAAGCCTTGCACCAGGAACAGCATGCTGGAGTCCGACTGCTTCAGCAGGTATTCGAGTTCGGCGGACTTGTAGCTGGTATTGACGGTCACCAGCACCGCGCCGATCTTGGCCGTGGCGAACTGCAGCGTCACCCACTCCGGGACATTGTAGGCCCAGATGGCGAGGTGATCCCCCTTCTTCACCCCCATGCGCAGAAGGCCCTTGGCCACCAGCCGGCACCTCTCGTTGAACTCACGATAGCTGTAGCGCAGGCCGCGCTCCACGTATACCAGCGCATCGTTGTCCGGATATTTTCCGGCGATGTCATCCAAAAGCGCCCCGACCGTCAAATTGATCTCTTTCGACATGATCCCCCCTGCTGTTTCTTCACATCAAACAGTCGTTCGCGTAAAAACAACCCATTGGAAATAAAAGGTTTTACCAATTAACACAGCCTCCCGCAGCATGTCAAGAATTAAGGGGGACCGATCATTTGTTCGGCAAGCGCCCCCACATGACGCCGCCCGCACCGGCTCGAGAAAACGCTTGACAACCCTTTCCCATGCAGACCGCAGACTTAGCGTAAGTCACCGGAATCATTGACACTGCTGCACGAGCGCCCTTGCGGTGCGGGTGCCTATTCTGTAGGCAATCTACAGAGGGCGGCAATTTACAAAGGCTTTTCTGTGTCTTCAACGCCTTTTCCACAGCGCTTTCCACAAAGCGTGTGGACCAAGGTTGAATAACGGGATTTACCGTGCAGGTTCAGGATGTTACGTCCGGACAAGGTGGATGCGCCGCAGCGACGAGCGCCGTTTCATGTCGAAAGAGGAAGGTTCTCGACCTCCCCCACCCGCACGGGAGAGGTACTAAAGGCGCCCTGCGCGGGAATTCACGGAAACCTTTACCAAGGGAGGGGGATTGGTTAGACCAGCTACAGCCCGTTCACCACGTTTTTGGGGGTACCTGCGAGAAAGGAGGCTATGTTGCCGGCCGTGGTTGCCATCAGGCGGCGCCGGGCGGCCAGGGTGGCCCAGGCGATGTGCGGGGTGATGATGCAATTGCCGGCGTGAAGCAGCGGGCTTTCTTCCGGGATCGGCTCGATGGCGGCCACGTCGACGGCGGCTCCGGCGATGACGCCGCCGTTGAGCGCATCGGCCAGGTCGCGTTCGTTGACCAACCCTCCGCGCGAGGTGTTGATGAGCAGCGCGTGGGGCTGCATCAGGCGGAGCCGGGCGGCGTTGACGAGCCCCTCGTTCCCGGCAGTCAGCGGGCAGTGCAGGGTGACCACATCCGCCCTGGCGAAGAGTTGGTCCAGTTCCAGCCAGGTGACCGCCATCCCCTCCGGCGCCACATGGCGCCGCGGATTGCATGCGAGGATCTCCATCCCCAGCGCAGCGGCTATGGCGGCCACCCGGGCGCCGATCCGTCCCACCCCCACGATCCCAAGCGTCCTACCCTTGAGCTCGGTGAGCGGCTGCGCCACCAGGGTGAAATCGGCCGAACGGGTCCACTCCCCCCGCTGCACCGCCGCGTGATACTGCGCCACGCGGTTGGTCAGCTCCAATAGGAGCGCGATGGTGTGTTGCGCGACGGAATCGCTGCCGTATTCCGGGACATTGACCACCGGTATCCCAAGCTCCGCCGACTTCACCAGGTCAACCACGTTGTACCCGGTCGCCAGCACGCAGATGAGCCGCAACCCGGGAAGCTGTGCGAGGGTCGCCGCGCCGAGACGGGTCTTGTTGGTGAGAACGATCTGAGCGCCGCGGCAGCGCTCGAGCACCAGTTCCTCGGGGGTCCGGTCGTGCACCACCAGTTCTCCGAAGGCGGCAACCTCATCCCAGGGGTTGTCCCCGGGGTTCAGCGTATAGCCATCCAGCACCACGATCTTCACGAAAGCCTCCCTAGTGGACCACGACGCCGCCGGAAACCACGAACTTCACCGCATCCTCGACGCTCATGCCGCAGTCGTACACCTCGGACTCACGGAAAAAGAGGGCAAACCCCGAGGTGGGGTTGGGCATGGTCGGGACGTAAACCACCACCAGCTTCTCGCCGTCGCGCTCCACCTCCGCCGTCACGAAGCCGACGGCGCGCACCCCGGGGCGCGGCCACTCCACGAAGACCGCCCTGCGGTAGGAGGTCTTCCCCTCCTTGAACACCTGGGTCAGCTGCTTGCTGGAGTTGTAGATGGACTTCACCAGGGGGATGCGGGAGAGGAGGTCGTCCCACCACCGGAGCATCCTGGTCCCCATGACGTTGGTGGCCAGAACCCCGGAGAGGTAGATGACGATGACGCCGGTCAGCATCCCAAGACCGGGGATGTAGGAGTGGTCCCTGATGAGCGCGGTCAGCAGCGAGTCCAGGTAGCTCCCGAGGATGCCGTCTGCGAAGTTGAACAGGAACTTCAGGATGAATATGGTGATGCCCAGGGGGACCACCACGAAGAGCCCGGTGATGAATTTCCCCTTGAAATGCTTGATAAGTTGCTCCACTAGCGCCTCCAATAGATGGTTCGTTTGCGTTATGCAACAAAGTGGCCTTACTGTCAACGGTTTTGGGGCCGCCCCCCCTGCCCGGCGGCTGACAGTATCGTGGTAAGGAGCGTGTCTGCTCCCGGAAAGCGGGGCAATTGCAGTTGACAACTACACGCGCAAAAACTACATTAGCACGTTACAGTTCATCTCCCCGAAATCCCGTTTAAAGGCAGCGTTGTCCCGTCTTGATGTTGCGATAACCGAAAAGTCCCCCTTTCCGTCAAGGGACGGGGAGCTGGAAACAGTTCTTTCCAGACAGAGCGAACACCAATCCGGGCAACACTGGTTCAAAGGCCCCATGATGCTGAAAAAAGCGTTTGCCATATCGGCCGTTGCCGCCGTCCTGGCCTCCATATTCTTCCTCACACCGCTTTTGGACAAGGAGGAGCGCGCCCGCAGAAGCGAGGCGGAATACGTCTCCATGTTCAAAGAGGTCGTCGACATCGTCAGGCAGAGCTACGTCGACAAGGTCGACGACAAGAAGCTCATGACCGGCGCCATAAACGGAATGCTGGCTGCGCTCGACCCGCACAGCACCTATCTCCCGGTCACGGAATACTCGGAGATGAAGGTGCACATGGCCGGCGCCTTCGGCGGCGTCGGCATAGAGCTGGACATGCGCAACGGCAAGCTGATGGTGAACGCCCCCATCGAGGACACCCCCGCCTTCCGGGCCGGCATCCTGGCAGGCGACCACATCTACCAGATCGACGGCAAGCCGACCAAGGATCTCCCCATCAACGAGTGCGTAAGCCGGATGCGCGGCACCCCGGGGACGCAGGTCACCCTCACCATCCTGAGGGAAGGCGCGTCAAAGCCCCTCACCTTCCGCCTGACCCGCGCCATCATCAAGACCAAGAGCCTCAAGGCGCGGCTGCTGGAATCCGGTTACGGCTACGTCCGCATCGCCGAGTTCCAGGAGCGGACCGGCGAGGATTTCGAGAAGGCGCTGCGGACGCTGGCGGCCGACAACGGCGCCCCCCTGTCCGGCCTCATCCTGGACCTGCGCTACAATCCGGGCGGCCTCGTGGACCAGGCCTACCGCGTCGCCGACCGTTTCATAGGGGAAGGGCTCGCCAACGGCGATATCGTCACCACCAAGGGGCGCGACGCCGCCTCGGTGCACACGCTGACGGCGACCATCGGCGAAAAGGAACCGAGATACCCCATGGTGGTGCTGATCAACGGCGGCTCAGCCTCCGCCTCCGAGATCGTCGCGGGCGCGCTGCAGGACCACAAGCGTGCGGTGATCATGGGGACCCAGAGCTTCGGCAAGGGGAGCGTGCAGTCCGTCATGACCCTCAATAACGGCGACGGCCTGAAGCTCACCACCGCCCGTTACTACACCCCGAGCGGCCGCTCGATCCAGGCCAAGGGGATCACCCCCGACATCGTGGTGGAGTTTGCGAAGCCCGCGGCCGGGAAGAAGGAGAAAGAGCCGGATATCCGCGAGCAGGACCTCGACGGGCACATGCAGGAGGTGCCGGAGACCAAAGCGCCCGCGCCCGCCCCCACCAAGCCCGCGCACCCGCTCCTGCCGCCCCGCGTCAACGGCGCCGGCAAGGAGCCGAGCGAACAGGAGCTGCTGCAAAAGGACAACCAGATGGCCCGTGCCCTGGAACTGCTGAAGGGCGTCAACGTCCTGAAAAAGGGCCTGGTCCGTTGATCGGCGCGGGCGGTAAGGCGCCCGGCACCCCGAACCTGCTGGTGATACTCGGGGCGACCGCCTCCGGCAAGACCCGCCTCGGTGTCGAGCTCGCGAAGCGGCTGGACGGCGAGATCCTATCGGCGGACTCGCGCCAGGTCTACCGCGGCATGGACATCGGCACCGGGAAGGACCTGCACGAGTACCAGGGCATCCCCTACCACCTGATCGACGTGGCGCCGCCAGGCCACGAGTTCAACCTGTTCCAGTTCCAACGTCTTTTCCTCGAATCCTTCGCCGACGTCACCCGGCGCGGCAGGCTGCCGGTCCTGGTCGGTGGCAGCGGCATGTACCTCGACTGCGTGCTGCGCGGCTACCGTCTTACCGAGGTACCCGAGGACCCCGCGCTGAGGCGGGAACTCGCGCCTCTCTCCATGCCGGAGCTCGCGGAGCGTCTAACCCGCGCCAATCCCAGGCTGCACAACAGCACCGACCTCACCGACCGCAGCCGCCTCGTGCGAGCCATAGAGATCGCCGAGTACCGGGGGGGCGTGGAAGAGCCCTGGCCCGATATCGCGCCGTTCACCATAGGCATACGCTGGGAGCGCGCGCAGCTTAGGGAGAGGATCACCAGAAGGCTTAAGGAAAGGCTCGAGGCCGGGATGGTCGACGAGGTGCGGCGCCTGCATGAGGCCGGCACCGGCTGGGACAAGTTCGAATTTTACGGCCTGGAGTACCGCTACCTGGCGCGCCACCTGAAGGGGGAGTTGACTCACAACGACATGTTCCAAAAACTCAACTCAGCCATCCACGACTTCGCCAAGAAGCAGGAGAACTGGTTCAAGCGGATGCAAAGCCACGGCACCGTGATCCACTGGGTGGAAGGAGCCGGGGACCCGCTGGCGGAAGCGCTGGAACTGCTAGACAGCAAAGGCACATCATTCTAACAGGGATAAAAGGGATAAAAGGGATAAAAGGGATAAAAGGCGAAAACCTTTTCTCACGCGAAGCCGCAAAGGCGCAAAGCCAGGCAAACCTACCAGTCTTTTTTGTTTTTAACCCAAATCTTTTGGTTTCAGGTGTTATCCCTTGGATCCTTTTTATCCCTGTTAAATGAAGTTGTCTTCAGGTTTACTTTGCGACTTTGCGGCTTGAGTGAGCGCAGCGAGCGGGCGTGAGATGACCGCAGTTAATTATTGACGTAATCAGTGTGGTATGTTACGAAAAAAAGGCGAAGCAGATACTGCTTGTTTCGTTAACGTACTGGCAGCCAGGGAGGTTACCGATGTTTGCAAGGTTGAAATCGGACATTAAGGCGGTGTTTGACAGGGATCCGGCGGCAAGGAGCGTGCTGGAGGTGATCTTCTGTTACCCCGGGCTGCACGCGCTCTGGTTTCACCGGGTGGCACACTGGCTGTGGAAGCACGAGTTCTATTTCCTGGGACGGTTCACCTCCCACATCGGCCGGTTCATGACCGGGATCGAGATCCACCCCGGCGCCACTATCGGCAAGGGGTTCTTCATCGACCACGGCATGGGTGTGGTCATCGGTGAGACCGCCGAGATCGGCGACAACGTCACCCTCTACCACGGGGTCACCCTGGGTGGCGTGAGCTGGGAAAAGGTGAAGCGCCACCCCACCCTGATGGACAACGTGGTGATCGGCTCCGGCGCCAAGATCCTCGGCCCCTTCACCGTGGGCAAGGGCAGCAAGATCGGCTCCAACTCGGTCGTCGTGAAGGAAGTTCCCGCCAACTCCACCGTGGTCGGCATCCCCGGGCGCGTGGTGATGGCCACCGAGAAGCCCCAGGACCGCCCGGACCTCGAGCACGGCAAGATGCCCGACCCGGAGGCGAAGGCGATCTCCTGCCTGTTCGACCAGATCCGGGAACTGGAAAGAAAGTACAATGTACTCGCCGCAGAGCACGAGGCGCTCAAGAAGAGGCTCGGGTAAGACCGTCTCACGCCCGTTCGCTTAGCTCACTAAAGACGCAAAGCAAACCAGGCAAAACGTGTTGAACAGGGATAAAAGGGATAAACGGGATAAAGACTAAGACGACAGCTTCTGGTTTTATATCCACTATATGTCGTTTATCCCTGTTTTCTTTGCGGCTTTGCGGCTTTGCGTTAAATGGGTTTTTTGAAGTTATCCCCTTCATCCCCTTCATCCCCTTCATCCCTGTTAGCTTTAGGATTTTATGACTAAAAGAATCGCCATCACCACCCTCGGCTGTAAGATCAACCAGTTCGAATCCGCCGCCATGACCGAAGCCCTCGAGCAGGAGGGATACAGCTTCGTCCCCTTCACCGAAAGCGCGGACATCTATGTAATCAACAGCTGCACCGTCACGGCCAAAACCGATGCCGAGTCCCGCCGCCTGATCAGGCGCGCCACCCGGATGAACCCGCAGGCGCGCGTCGTGGTCACCGGCTGCTACGCCCAGATGGCCGGGGACGAACTGCTGAAGCTGCCGGGTATAAACCTTATCCTCGGGAACAGCGAGAAGAAGGACATCGTCGGTTTCATCAAGGGGCTGAAGGATGAGCCGCAGGCGGTGGTGAGCGACATCTCGCAGCAAAGGTCCGGGGAGGCTACGCAACTGGAAAGCTTCGCCGAACACACCCGCGCCTTCCTCCAGGTACAAAACGGCTGCGACGCGCGCTGCGCCTACTGCATCGTCCCTTACGCCCGCGGGGCCAGCAGGAGCGTCGCACCGCAGGAGGCGCTGGACGGGATGGCGGCCTTCGCCGCCAAGGGATTCCAGGAGATCGTGCTGACCGGCATCCACCTGGGCGCCTACGGCCTCGACCTCGACCCTCCCACGGACCTCCTCGACCTGATGCGCCAGGCCGAGGCCCAGGGGGTGGTGAGGCGCCTGCGGGTCGGCTCGGTGGAACCGACCGAGGTGCCGGCGGAGATGATCTCGTTCATGGCCGCTTCGAAGATGGTCTGCCCTCACCTGCACCTGCCGCTGCAAAGCGGCTCCGACGGCGTTTTGTCCCGCATGAACCGCGGCTATGACACCGCGCTGTTCCGCTCCGTCGTCGAGGCGCTGGTCGCCGCCATGCCGGACGTCTGCATCGGCTCAGACGTGATCGCCGGCTTCCCCGGCGAAACCGACCAGGAGTTCCAGGAGACGCTCTCCTTCATCGAGTCGCTCCCTTTGGCCTACCTGCACGTGTTCCCCTTCTCGCAGCGCCCCGGAACACCGGCGGCTACCATGGCGGCCCAGGTGCACCCCAGGGTGATCAAGGAGCGGGCCGAGGCGCTTCGTGTCCTGTCGGAAAAGAAAAAGGCCGGGTACGCGGCGCGCTTCGTGGGGCGGGAACTGCAGGTGCTGGTACAAAAGGATGAAGGGGGTCGCAAGGGATTGTCCAGGAATTACCTTCCGGTGCTCATCGAGGAATGCGAGGGGCTCGTCAACCAGGAGGTCGCCGTGCTGATCACCGGGACCCGCGCGGGTGAACTGACCGGCAAACTGGCTGGGGCGCGCTAAACGGTGAAAGTCACCGTGGCGCCCTGCCCCACTACCGCTTCTATCTTCACCTTGCCGCCGTGGCGGCTGACGATCCGCTTCACGATGGCGAGCCCGATCCCCCGGCCGGGAAATTCCTCCTGGCTGTGCATGCGCTGAAACGGCGTGAACAACTTGTCGGAATAAGCCATGTCGAACCCCGGCCCGTTGTCCCGGACCGCGAAGGCGGAACGCCCCTCCCACTCGGTTGGGAAGACCTCCACCACGGCAGGGTCTTTCATAAGGGTGAACTTCCAGGCGTTGCCTAAGAGGTGCTCCAGCACCACCTTCAAAAGGCGCCCATCCCCCCGCGCCACCATCCCCTCCGCCACACGAAAGTCCACCATCCGCCCTGGTTGCGAGCGGACCAGTTGCCCCATGACCTCCCTGGCAAGCGCGCTCAGGTCCACATCCACCTTGTTGAGTTTCCCCCTGGTATTGCGGGACAACTCCAGGATCGCGTCCAGCATGTCCGCCAGGCGGCGGCTGGACCTCCTGATCCGGTCGAGGTAGTCGTTGCCGACGGTGTTGAGCCTGGCCGCGTACTCCTCGGAAAGGGCCTGGCTGAACCCCTCCAGGTGGCGCAAGGGCGCCCGCAGATCGTGGGAAACGGAGTAGCTGAACATCTCCAGGTCCCGGTTTGCCGATTCCAGCTGCGTGGTCCGCTCCACCACCCTGCGCTCCAACTCGCCGTTCAGCCTGAGCAGGCTCTCGTTCTCATCGGTCAACTCCCGAACCTTCTCTTCCAGCCGGGTAGCCACCACCTGGCTGTAGTCCCGGAGAAACTCCTCCTCGGGCAGCGTGCGCGGCTCCGTCCCGCGCTCGACTGCCACGTCCGCGGCCAGAAGCCGCCCCACCTCATCCCACAATTCGTCGGGACGCATAGGCTTTTCCAGGAACGCCGTGGCTCCCAGCGAGGCCGCCAGTTCCGCCTCGGTTCTTCCGGTGTAGACCGCAGAATAAAATATGAAGGGGATGTCGCTTAGCTCGTGGAATTTCTTCAGCTCGTGGAGGAACCGGAAGCCGTCCATAACCGGCATCAGGCAATCGGAGATGATGAGGTCGGGGACTTCGGCCGTAGCGAGGTCGAGCCCCTGTCTGCCGTTGGCGGCCTCGATGACCTCGCAACCGTGCCACTCGAAGTTGTAGCGGATGACCTTGCGATCGTTTCTGGAATCGTCGACGACCAGGACCTTCATCCTACCCCCTTAACGGCTGCGGCAAATGACTAAGAGGATACCAATGAGGGAGGAGGATTGCAACGAAAGGGGATGCAGGGGGCATTCAGGAAAAAAACCTGAAACGGTTAACAGGGATACAAGGGATTAAGGGGATAAAAGATCTTTGGCATTAACCAGACGTGTACCTGTTGTCAGATTTACTCTGCGCCTTTGCGCCTTCGCGTTAAGACCTGATTTTATTTGACTTTATCCCTTTTATCCCCTTTATCCCTGTTAAACGGGTTTTATTGTCCCTGCAACTGAGCCAGCAGGTCGGATACCCGCCGTACGTCGTCGAGGTCGCGAAACTCGCGGTAGCCGTCGACGCCGTCCGCGTCGAGCCCGCGATAAAAACGGGGACGCTTCGCCTTGAGCCCGGCCAGTAGTTTTCCGGTGGCGTAGTCGACCGTTTCGGTGTCACGGGCGACGAACTTCAGCTGCAGCACGATGCTGTAGCCCAACTGGAACAGCCGCTTCAGCTCCTCCTCTGCCAGGATCTGCGCCGCTTTGCGTTCGTCCCCCGCGGCAAGCCGCTCCAGGGCGATGTTGAGGTACCCGCAGACGCGGTGCATCACACCGAGCATCGACTCGGGCTCGTGGAAGGCCTCCCCCTCGGCGACGAGAGCGCTGTTGACCAGGTAATTCAGCTCCTGCATAAGGATGTCGGAGCCGGCAAGGCCCAAGGCGCGCTCGAGGAGCGTCCCCTCGCCGGCGAAGACCGGCATCAGTTGCCCCCCCTCCGCTGCCGCGGCAAACTCCTTGCCACCTTGCAGCTGGAAATGGTCCGGGTGGATCCGGGCATAGATGGAGAGCGCCTCTTCCAGCGGGGGGAAGCCGAGATCCTGCAACCTGCCGGTGCGGAAACGCTGGCATTGCTCCTCGAGCTCCAGGTCGACGTCCCCTTTCACCCCTTCCATGAGCGCCGTGTACAGCTCGTTGTCCAGCTTGACCAGCATGGAGAGGAAGGCCCCGATCAACTGGCTGTGCTTCGGGTTCTTGAACTTGATCATGAAGACGTCGTCGAAGGTATGGTCGTAGTCACCCTGGCGCTCTTCGTCGTTACCCTGGTCACCGATGCCGCCCCCCACGACGATCTCGCGGCTCAACAGCAGCTGCAGCAGCTCATAATCCAGATGCTTCAGCAGCTCGTGAACCCGCGCCTCTCCCCCTTCCATGAAATAGGTGAGCCAGTGGCAAGCCTGCTCTTCCGAGAAGGTCCAGCCGTCCCATAGCTCCATGTCCATGATGAAGACGGCCTGTTCGGCGGAGGCGATCCGCAGCAAATCCACTGCGTCCGCTTCCCCTACTTCTTTCATGAGCCAGAAGAGCTCCTGCGGAGGCAGCGCGGCAGCAAGTCTCTTGGCATCGGCGTCCCCGACGATCAGGTCGAGTTTCTCCTTTCCCGAGACTGTTCTCAGGTAGTCGTTTTTTTGTTGCAGGGGAAGCGCCTGGAAATCGCGCTCGGAAAGTTTCACTGTTGCTACTTGATTCTTTTCTGCCATTACACTCCCTTTGAAACCGTTTCTTAACAGGGATAAAAGGGATGAAAGGGATAAACCAAAGACTCTTGTTTGTCCCCCGCCCTGTCCTGTATTCATGTTTTCTTTGCGCCTTTGCGGCTTTGCGTTAAAAATGTGTTTTTTGTGCCTTTATCCCTTTTATCCCCTTCATCCCTGTTAAATGCCTTAAAGGATGCCTTTACGCATCGCCTTCTTGTACCCACAGCTCCGGTGCAGCCACTTAAGCTCTTTAACCAGCTCCGGCGTTAGTTGAACGCACTCGGGGAAGACCTTGAAACGCTTCTTGTATATCTTGCAGCGCCTGGTGGTGATATCGAGGTAACGACAGGGTGTCGAGGTGAACAGGATGCGCCCGTCCTCGTCCTCTATCTTCTCAAAACAGCAAAGGCCACATTGCTCGCAAAGGGCCTCCCACTGCTGCTGATCCATTTCGGGTCCTGATGACATCGGTACCTACTCCTCGCCGGCCCCCAGGGGGACCACCAGCGTGTTTCCCTTGCTGTTGGAAAACCGGACACTGTCCTCATAAATCTGTTCGATCTTGTAGCCTTCCACGCTGTTCCCCTGGCGCATCGGCTGCCCGTTCACCATGGCGAAGCTGGATTCGCTGCTGTTTTGCCAAGCGATACCGGTCACCCGGATCGCACGCGACTTCTGCTGGACCGGTTGAACCGCGGCCGGAGCGGATGCGGCGACCGCCGGGGCCGGCTGGACGACTGCGGCAGGGACCTTCGCCGCGACCGCCACCGGCTGCGCGAGCTGCTTTGCGGCTACCTTCGCGGAGAGTTGAGGCTGCGCGCCGCTAGCGGCCTTCGCGGCAGATTGCGTGACAGGTTTGGCGACCGGTTGCACCGTCGGTTTGACAACCGGGACGGCGACGGGAAGCGTTTTCGCGGCAACCTTGGGGGTGGCAGCTTGCACAGGTTTGGCGGCTGCGGCCGCAGGAGCGGCAACGGGTTGAGCCGGGACCGCGCCCTTCACGGCCTGCTGCGGCGGCACATCGGCGGGCGCGGCCGAAACCGGGGTGGCCGTCGCCACGACATCGGCGCCTTTGGGTGTTACCTGCGCGGCCGGACGGGAGAAGCCCCCCATGACAGCGTAGGTCGCCAGGGCGGCGATACCCGCTCCACCCAGGGTCCAGACCGGGATCAACCAGGCGGGACGACGCCCCCTCCCCTTGGGGAGCCCGCCGGTGCCGGCGGGACGGCGGGTCCGCTGCGACTCGTCCACCTTTTCCAGTGCCTTCAGTATCGAACTCATAAGCTCCTCAAAAAATTGAATATCAGCTGCGCGAGCGCGGCAGCCCCCCGGTCAGACGCCTCATCATCTGGGCCGCCAGGCCGTAGGGAGAACGGCCGCCCACCTCGGCAACGGCCTGCGCCGCCATGCTCCCGGTGATGGTCCTGGCCTCCTCGGTGAACCCGATCAGAAGCGCGCGGTCGCAGACGACGTTGACCAGCCGCGGCACGCCGCCCGAGAAACGGTAGATGTGCTTCATGGCCGCCTTGGAGAATTCGGCTGCGCGGTAGCATCCCGCCAGCTCCATCCGGTGATCTATATATGAGTGAGTGCTCTCGAAGTCCATGGGCAGCAGGTGATAGCGCACCGTGATGCGCTGGTTCAGCTGGCGCAGTTCCTTGCGCCCGAGCACCGACAAAAGCTCCGGCTGCCCGGAAAGAACGATCTGGATCAGCTTGTCCGTTTCCGTCTCAAGATTCGAAATGAGGCGGATCTGCTCCAGCACCTCGATGGGAAGATTCTGCGCCTCGTCCATCACCAGCACCACGCTGCGTCCCGCCTGCTTCTGCTCCAGAAGAAAGGCGTTGAGCACCTGCAGCAGCTCCACCCTGCTCTCCGACTCCCAGGCAAGGCCGAACTCCCGGTTCACGCTCTTCAGCAGCTCGAGGTCCGACAGGCAGGGGTTGAAGATGAGGGCGGTGCGGTGCCCCTCCTGGTCCAGGCGGTTTAAAAAGGTGCGCAGGAGCGTGGTCTTGCCCGTGCCGACCTCCCCGGTCAACTCCACGAAGCCGGCGCGGTTGTCCACCGCGTAGATCAGGTGCGCGTACGCCTCCCGGTGCTGCTCGCTCATGAACAGGAAGCGGGGGTTGGGAGTGATGGTGAATGGGCTCTCCCTGAAGCCGTAAAACTCGCAATACATCGCAGGCATGAGGTTCCCTTTTGACGGCTGCCGTTATCGAGGGAGAGAATATAGCGCGAATCTGCCGGGAAATAAAGGGGAAAGGCTAACGAGGAGCGGTGCTTATGTTTAAGATCACGACGTTATTGACGCGCGAAAGGTACTCCGTTCCGAGCGGTTAGACACTTACCATCGCGTCGCCTGCATGTCTTTGTAAATCATACAAAACCAACCGCTCTTCAAGACTGAGGCCTTGACCATGGAATGGTGTCATCTGGCCACGTCCATCTTCCACTGCTTTGCTGCCCTTTTTCCGATTCATCCTCTTCATCATTGTTAAAGGCTTCAGCGCCTTTGGACCTCTAGAGTCTCATTACTCCTTCTCCATAACGCGATAGGCGGCGGGATGCGCCTCGGTGTCGGCCCTATGGGCGGAAAGTTCGGCAGCTATTTTTCCCACCTTTTTATCCAGAGTTTCCACCTTCCCATCAAGGTCACCCACTCTTTTACTCAGGGTATCGATTTTGAAATCAAACAGGTCGAAGCGTTCATCGTTTCTGCGTCGCAACTCCTGAATCTCGCTACGAAGCACTTCATGCCCTTCCAGCACGAGATCGAATTTGCTGTTCATGTCTTCCAGCAGGACCTCAAGGTTGGCTTTTTTCATGGCTGCCCCTCCAGGACGGTCGGGAATAAAAGATACCGGCGATTATCACACAGCCGTGCAAGCAAGGCAAGCGTCACAGCTTCCGGCCAAGCGAAGGCAGCGGCGAGGGGCGCCGGTTATTTTTTTCTCCCCCACTTGCGTTCCGGGATAATCGTGGGACACTTCCGGCGTTGGATTAGTCGACACCAATAAAAAGGAGGCGCGCACATGAGCAAAAAAGCGAAGGTGAAACGAGGCTTGGGCCGTCTGAACGCCCCCGGCCTGTACTCGGCCGGGACAGTGGTCGTAACATCGATGACAGGCAATCCCTTCATAAAGGAGCCCTACCCGGAGAACGTCATCCCGCTACCCCAAGTAAAGAACACGCTGGAGAGGTTCGGCAGTTCCTGCATCGAAGCCCGTAGCGGTGCGAAGCAGAGTGTAGCCCTGCGCAAGAAGCTCCGTGCCCAGCTCATCGATGAGCTCTATCAACTGGCGGGTTATGTGGACTTGGTCGCCAAAGGCGATGTCGAGATTCTCGCCTCATCCGGCTTTGAGTACACCAAGGAGACAGCGCCGTCCCAGGTGAAACATCAGGCGAGCTGTCCGGACGTGGAATTGTCCCAAGGCGTAAAACGGGGCGGGATCGTCGGCAAGGCCAAGAGGGCTCCTCGCGCCAGAAGCTGTGAATTCCACATCACGACAGGCGACCCCACCGTGGAGGGTAACTGGAAGCATGCGGCCGTGTTCGGCCAGTTCAAAAACATGGAGCTGGAAGGGTTGACCCCGGGGCAGCAGTACGCCTTAAGGATGAGGTGGATCATGCCCGAGGGTCCCGGCCCCTGGACACCTCCCCTCTTCTTTATGCCCACCTAACTACCCTCTGAAACGCCCGCGCCAGCGGGCGTTTCCATTTTCACTTCCGCAGCGTCCCAGCCTTCGTCATCTGATCACCCGGCAAATCCGCTTTACAAAGCCCCTCTGCGCGCTCCCTTTGGGGCTTTGCACGTTGACTTTGCACCCCTGCAAGCCGACATCGCACCTTTGCAAGCCGACATCGCACCTTTGCAAGCCGACTTTGCACCTCTGCAAGCTGACAATGTACCTCTGCAAGCTGACATTGGTCCTCTGCAAGCTGACTTTGCCCCTTTGGCACGAAAAAAAATGCCGGACCCCGCTCGTTCTTGCCATAAACGGGTAAGAGTGAGCATTGTCCGGCACGCTTTTTGGCGAAAACCAGCGTTTTTTCTCCTGTGCAACGTGAATATGCCTCAAAAGCAGCTGCTTTTCTTGCTCTGCACGCTTGCAAAGGTCCTTTGCGTGATCGCAGAGCAAGAAAAGCTGTCCGCAGCGTATTAAAATTTGTAGGTAAGCTCCGCGCGCAGGAGCCGGTTCATCTGCGTGTCGCCGGCGCGCAGTTCGTAGTTGTGGATCCATTCCTGCCCGTAAAGGAGCAGGGCGTTCCACTCCTTGGAGAACGGGAAAGTCCAGGAGGCGCGCAGGGCATTCTTGCGCTCGATAGCCTGCATGACACCAGCGGCATCGAAACGGCCGGTGGCGTCGACGGTCACCCGGCCATAGTCGCCGCGCCGGGTGTGGAAGGCTTCGAGTGCGAGGTTGTTGCGGACGGAGAACCAGTGGCTGTAACGCAGGAAGAAATCCTGGGTCGCCCCCCCCTGCGAATGCCCGACGGGCATGTCGTGGTAGAGGTATCCTCCCGGGAAGGTGCCGTTGGTGTAAAGGATGCGGTTGCCCCGAAAATACTCGAAACGCAGGTCATCCGTTCCGCTTTCGGTGAGCCTGGGGATGAAGAAACCGGCGACATAGCTCTCGACTATGGGCCAGAAGGCCGCGGAGTCCTCGCCGGAAAGCTCACCGTACAGTTCCGTGTTGCGCAACCACGGCAACCTCAACCGCAGGTCGAAACCGGCCAGGGTGTTCGAGTTGTCGTCGCTGGTGCCACCTACCATGCCCCGAACGATGTCACCTAAGCTGTTATTGACGCCAGGCCCGCCCACCTGCCGCCCCAGGTTGATGCCGAACTCGAGGTCATTGAGCGGTTTCATGGCCAGCTTTCCGGCAAAGAAGAAAGGCCGGCGTTCCTGCCCGTCGGTGACCGTCTTTTCGAACCGGGAAAAGATGAGGGAGTATTTCAGGTCCCAGAGGTATTTCGTTTTCACCAGTTCCGGGCTGGAGAGTTTGATGAGGTCAAAGTTCTTGGGGTTGTTGGTAATCGTGATGGCGCCCCGGTACCCGGGACCGAACCAGTTCTCGTCCCGGCCGACCTCCAGTTCCAGCCCCTTGCCCCCCAGCTTTGCATATCCCCGGTTCAGGCGCAGCCGCGCCTCATCCTGTTCTTCGGACCAAAGCAGCACCGGTTCGACCAGCACTGACGCCAGCGAGGAGAAGTAGAGCCCGCCGCTTGCCCTGAGGTCGACGTTGGAGCCGGCGCGGTAGACCACGCCGTCATTGTTTTCGAAAAGAGGAGTCCCCTCCGTGCCCCGTTGCTGGGCGGGCGAAGGGTAGGGATTGGGGGGCCTGAGACCACTTCCAATGCCGAATACGCCATCGTTGCCGGGGTCATGGACCGCGCGGAAGTAGCTTCTGGGGGCGCCGTCCAGGTAGACGTAGCGCAGGCGCGCGGTCTGCATGTCGGCGTCGAGCGCCGGCGCGGTTTCATCGCGGTCGTAGTAGGAGAGTTCGCGCGGCAGCAATTCGTGCAGCCGATCGAGCAGTTCCGTCGTCAAGGGAGATTGGGCGGTGGTGGCAGCCCGCGCTTCGGCCTCCTTCACAAGGCGTGCGGCCTCCGCCCTGGAGAAGGGACGGATTCCCTTGATGTCCGACGAGATGAGACCGAAGCCGGACAACTTCTCCAAGTAAAGATAGATGGGGCTATCCAGGGGGATATTCGGTGAGGAAAGCGCAAAAGCGGAAGAAGAGCAAACAACTACGACAAAGAAAACAGCAATAAAAAGTCGCATAAGATCCTGTGTCACGCAAAGCCGCAAAGACGCAAAGCACATCGAAAAACTATGCTATTACAGATGATTCACAACTCTGGTGATCCCATCCTTTATTAAATTATCTCCGAAGTTGATCAACAATCCCAGTTTCATGTTTGACAGCTTGAGGTATGTCAAGAGCTGCTTTTTGTGTACCGGAATAATTTTTTCTACCGACTTCAGTTCAACAATGACTTTATCGGCTATAACAAGGTCGGCGCGGTATCCTTCATCTAGTATAAGAGACTCATAAACTACTGGAAGAACCTGTTGACGGCAAACCGGAATTTGTCTTTGTTGTAACTCATAGGCAAGAACTGTTTCGTACACAGATTCCAGCAATCCAGGCCCAAGCGCTTTGTGTACCTTGTAAGAGGCATCGACGACCGCAGAAGCTATCTCGTTCTCAGTCATTGGAACACCTCCTCACGCGAAGACGTCTCCAGGATTGTCTTGCAGCCTTTCTTTGCGTCTTTGCGGCTTTGCGTGAGCAAGTGGTTTATGCCGCTGTACCCTCGCTGGCGCCGGCGACGCGGAGGTTTCGGATGAAGGTGAGCTTTTGGGGCGGGAAGAGGTCTGGCCTGACCCGCTGGAAGGCAAACGGCGGAGCCACGTCGAACTGATAGCGCGGCACGAACTCGGGCACGATGCTCCGAAGCGAGTCCAGCACCGCGCCCAGATCATGAGCCTTGGAGTGATCGAAGAGCTGCTCGAGGTCCGCCGTGACCTTCTTCAGATCCGTCTCCACAGGGGCCATGACCCTGATCTTCTTGTGGCTGGTGGGTTTTATACCCTCCCCGTCGATCAGAAGCTCCTCGAAGAGCTTCTCGCCGGGCTTCAGACCCGTGAACTGGATCTCGATCTCCTTGTGGGGTATGAACCCGGAAAGCCGGATCAGCTCCTCCGCGAGCGAAAGAATCCGGACCGGCTCACCCATGTCGAGAACGAATATCTCCCCCCCGTGGCCAATGCACCCCGCCTGCATCACCAGCTGAGACGCTTCCGGGATGGTCATGAAGTAGCGCACCAC
Organism: Geomonas subterranea; assembly: GCF_019063845.1. Lineage (NCBI taxonomy): Bacteria > Pseudomonadati > Thermodesulfobacteriota > Desulfuromonadia > Geobacterales > Geobacteraceae > Geomonas > Geomonas subterranea. The sequence goes on along the minus strand of NZ_CP077683.1, from coordinate 728,822 downwards.
ATCCTTGTCGGTCACGGTCACCGGTCCCCCCTTGCGGATCTGCTCCTTGAACAGAGGGATGACACTGCCGTTACTACCCAGGACGTTACCGAAGCGGACCGTGGTGAACTTGGTCTGGCTCTTCGCCGCCAGTGCCTGCACGTAGATTTCGGCGCTCCGCTTGGTGGCCCCCATGACGTTGGTCGGGTTGACCGCCTTGTCGGTGGAGACCATGACGAAATTGCGCACCTTGAACTTGTGCGCCGCATCAGCGACGATCTTGGAGCCCAGGACGTTGTTCAGCACCGCCTCGGCCGGGTTGTACTCCATCATGGCCACGTGCTTGTAAGCGGCCGCATGGAACACGACCTCAGGGCCGAACTCGTCGAACACGGTCTCAACCCTGTCCTGGTTCTTCACGTCCCCCACCATGGGGATGATGCGCAGATCCGGAAAGGCTGCGGAGAGCTCCTTTTCGATGAAGAAAAGCGGGGTTTCGGCGTGGTCGAACAGCACCAGCTTTGCCGGCTTGAAAAGCGCCACCTGGCGGCAGATCTCGCTGCCGATGCTCCCTGCTGCACCGGTCACGAGCACCCTCTTATCCGTGAGGTAGTTGCGGATCGCCGTCTGGTCCAGCACCACCGGATCGCGCCCCAGAAGATCCTCGATCTCCACGTCCTTGATCTGGCTCATGGAAAACTTGCCGTCGATGATGTCCGTGATTCCCGGCAGCGTCTTGAAGCGCGCCTTGGCCCGTTCACAGTTGCTGATAACGCGCCGCATCAGCTCCGGCCCCCCCGAGGGGATGGCGAAGATGACCTCTTCTATGCTGTGCTTGCGCACCAGGGCGCAAAGTCGGGCGGTGCCTCCAAGGACCCGAACGCCGGAAAGGCGCATGCCTGTTTTCTCCGGGTCGTCGTCCACGAAGCCGATGACGTTGTAGGTCGCATCGGCCTGCTTGCGGATCTCCTTGAGCAGGAGGTTACCGGCCTCGCCGGCTCCGATGATGAGGGTTTTCCTCCCTTTCCGCAACGCCGGCATCAACTTCGTCTCACGATAGATGCGCCAGATCAGACGACTGGTGGCGACCATGGAAAAGAGAAGGAACCAATCCAGAAAGTAGATGGATCGTGGTAGTCCGAAAGGACCTTTCATGAAAACAAGTGCAAGAGCCGAGACCAGGGAGGAGAGCGTGACCACCTTAAAAATTTCGTAGCCGTCCTGCAGGGACGCATAGCGCCAAATGCTGCGATACATGCCGGAGGCTGTAAACATGATCGGTTTGGCGGCAAGGATTATTACCAGTCCTTGCAATAGGTTAGTGAGCTGTTCCGGGGGTATCTGGAAATCGAAACGAAGCAGGAAAGAGAGAGCAAAAGCACCGGCGATAAGCACGACATCGAGGAAAAACACCAGGATTCTTCTAGCGCGGAACATGTCCCCCCCACAGCAAAAAAGATCAGTATGAAGCTAAGGAGTTTACATTAAGGTAAACAGAGAGTGACTATATCACTTGGTTTAAAAAAAGCAAACGTCAATGTCATATCAGGTTATTGGAAGAGAAACTCTCACAGCGTGAACCGCATCTAGATCAGACAGTGCAAAGAGTGTCGGTGTAGCGCGCTTCGGAGCAGTAAGCACAACCTAGAAAGACAGGGGACATCAAAGATGCCCCCTGTCAGTGCCACATTGTTTTGTGCCGTTACCCGTGCCGATAGTTCTCCTGGTACCACTTGTAGGTGCGGGTGATACCCTCTTCAAGCCCGACCGTGTGGCGCCACCCCAGCGCCTGGATGCGGGACACGTCTTGCAACTTGCGCGGAGTCCCATCGGGCTTGGTAGCGTCGAAGGAAAGGCTCCCCTGAAAACCCACGACCTGCGCAACAGTATGGGCAAGCTCCCGAATTGTGACATCTTCGCCGGTACCGAGGTTTACGAAACAGGGGGTGGGGTAGCTTAACAACTCGCGCGACATTGTCTCATCAGGAAGCTCCATCAGGTGCAGGCATCCCGCAGCCATATCCTCCACGTAGAGGAGTTCACGCTTGGGCGCTCCGCTCCCCCAAACCACGACCTCGGGCGCTCCCGCAATCTTTGCTTCGTGGAAGCGCCGGATCAGCGCGGGGAGAACGTGGCTGTTTTCCGGATGAAAATTGTCGCCGGGGCCGTAGAGGTTGGTGGGCATTACGGCGATGAACTTGGTGCCGTACTGACGGTTGTAGGACTCGCACATCTTGATACCGGCGATCTTGGCTATCGCGTATGGCTCGTTGGTCGCCTCCAGGGTGCCCGTTAGCAGGTGTTCTTCCTTCATTGGTTGCGGCGCGAGCTTCGGATAGATGCAGGAGGAACCGAGGAACAGAAGCCGCTTGACCCCGGTGAGGTAGGCGTTATGGATCACGTTGTTCTGGATGGCGAGGTTCAGATAGATGAATTCGGCGGGATAGGTGTTGTTGGCGTGGATTCCCCCAACCTTGGCGGCGGCAAGCATCACGTATTCCGGTTTTTCGGCGGCGAAAAATCGGGCTACCGCCTCCTGGTTGGTGAGATCGAGTTCGTCTATTTCCGGCGTGACGAGGTTGGTGTAGCCCGACGCGGTCAAGCAGCGGTGCAGCGCGCTACCGACCAAGCCCTTAGACCCGGCCAGGAATATCTTCGCGTTTTTATCCATTGGCTCTCCTCTCCCGTTCGGCAAGTTTCAGATCGGCGTCTGTCATCATTTGCACCAATGCTTCAAAGCTGGTTCTGAGCTGCCAGCCGAGCTTCTCCTTCGCCTTGGTGGCGTCACCCAAAAGGAGGTCCACCTCGGCCGGGCGGAAATAGCGCGGGTCGATCCGTATCACCGTCCTCCCCGTGGCCGAGTCAATCCCGACCTCCTCTACGCCCTCCCCTTTCCACTCAAGCGGCATGCCCAGACGAGAGAATACCAGTTCAGCAAAAGTTCGCACCATGTACGTTTCGCCGGTAGCGACCACGTAATCGTCAGGCTGGTCCTGCTGCAGCATGAGCCACATCGCTTCCACGTAGTCGCCGGCGAAGCCCCAATCCCTTTTCGCATCGATGTTACCCAGGTACAGGCAGTCCTGGAGCCCCAGCTTGATCCGTGCAGCGGCACGGGTGATCTTTCTGGTCACGAAGGTTTCGCCCCGCCGCGGCGACTCGTGGTTGAAGAGTATTCCGTTGCAGGCGAAGATGTCGTAGCTCTCGCGATAATTCATGGTGATGTAGAAGGCGTACGCCTTGGCGCAGGCGTACGGGGAGCGCGGGTAAAAGGGGGTGGTCTCCTTCTGCGGGGTCTCCACCACTTTTCCGTAAAGCTCTGAGGAAGAAGCCTGGTAGAAGCGGGTACCGAGACCGGCCTCCCTGATCCCCTCCAGGATCCTCACCGCTCCGAGGGCGTCCACCTCGCCCGTGTACTCCGGGACGTCGAAGGAGACCCTGACGTGGCTCTGGGCGCCCAGGTTGTAGATCTCGTCCGGGCGGATGTCGCGCAATAGCCTGTTGATTGAGCTCGCGTCGTTCAGGTCACCGTAGTGCAGGAACAGCCGCGTCTGCGGGTCGTGCGGATCGCGGTAGATATGGTCGATGCGCCCGGTATTGAAGGAGGAGGAGCGGCGGATCACGCCGTGTACCTCATACCCCTTTTCAAGGAGCAATTCGGCGAGGTAGGAGCCATCCTGCCCGGTAATTCCTGTGATGAGGGCTTTTTTCAATTCTGTCCTCCAGCTGTTGGTATTTTGTCTGACCCGGTCCCAATGAAACCGATCGTTAGTGTGTAATTCCTTCTTTCCTTAGGACCTTTAGGAAGGTCAGAAGAATTATGCGCAGGTCGAAAAGCAGCGATCTTTCCTTCAGGTAATGCTCGTCTAATTCCACCTTGGCCGGAATGGGGAGTTCATCTCGCCCGTTAATTTGAGCCCAGCCGGTGAGCCCGGGGAGTATCTCATGTACGCCCTTTTGGGTGCGGAGTTCGATCAGGTCGTCTTGGTTGAAGAGCGCGGGCCGGGGCCCCACAAAGCTCATGTCGCCTTTGAGGATACTCAAAAGCTGTGGGAGCTCGTCTAAACTGGTCCTGCGCAAGAACTTCCCCACCGGGGTCAAAAACCGGTCTGGATCCGCAAGGAGGTGCGTTGCCACTGCGGGAGTGTCGATACGCATAGAGCGGAACTTCGGCATGCGGAAAAGAGTGTTGTTTCTCCCCACGCGGTCGGACCAGTAGAGTACTGGCCCCGGGGAAGTGAGCTTTATCACCAGTGCTAAAAAAAGCATAGGAACGCTCAGACAGGCCAGCAGAAGACAGGAAAATAGCGTGTCGAAGAATCTTTTCACAAGGGCGCACCTTTGCCGCCGGTTGTAAGCGGGGCATGTTTAGTGAAGTTACATTTGTGTACTCTAAAGCAATGAAGACTTTACTGAACATGGGGAATTTTTTCAAGCCCTTTACCAGAAGAAGGGATTCTTTTACTGTCAGGACCCGACAGCTGGTTCTTTTTCGGTCTCTACGAGGCCGGAGGCAGGACATTGTGACATCTGCTGAACCTGTGCCAACAAACATTAAATTTTTCCTTTATCTGAGGAGCATTTCAGGATATAAAAAGTACCGTTTGTAGGTTCAAGCAATGGGCACACCTTCTGAGACTCTCTCTAAAGAAGATCCACGAGGAAAAATGAACATCCTCATCTCGGCAGGCATCTTCCCGCCTGACATTGGTGGGCCGGCCGACTTCGTCGCCCGCATCGCCATCTGGCTCTCGCATCGAGGGCACGCGGTCGAGGTTGTCTGCTGGAGCGACACTGCGAATTGCGATGACTCCGCCTATCCCTTCAGGGTGCACCGCGTGCTGCGCAAGGGCTCCCGTGTCGCCCGTTTTTTTTTCACAACGCGCAGGCTTCTAACGGCAGGAAAAGGCGCGGACGTGGTCTTCGTGAACGGTCTTGCTCTCGAGGCACAAGCCGCAGCGCTGTTTCTGCGCCGCCCCACGCTGCAAAAGGTAGTCGGTGATTACGCCTGGGAGGTCTCCCGCGTGCGGGGCTGGTACAGCGGGACCATCGAGGAATTCCAGCGAGGAACAAAATCCGTCAACTGCCGCCTTTTGTGCCTTTTAAGGACGCTACCGCTCATGTTGGCGGCCAGGGTGGTTACGCCAAGCCTTTATCTGGCGCGACTCGTGGCCGGTTGGGGCATCGACGCCGGGAAGAGTTCCGTGATCTACAACTCGACCCCTGCGGCGGGCGATCGGGACGAACTCCCCTTCCCCCCCCACGACGGAATGACCATCACCACTGTCTGCCGGCTGGTCCCCTGGAAAGGGGTGGACCGCCTCATCGCCCTCATGGCGGAACTCCCCGGGGTCCGGCTGATTGTCGCAGGCAGCGGGCCGCAGCGGGAGTTTCTGGAGCGGCTCTCGCGGCAACGAAACGTGTCGAAACGGGTGCTTTTTCTGGGGCAGCTTCAAAAACCGCGGGTCCGGGCGCTTCTTTGTTCCAGCGACATCTTCGTTCTCAATTCGAGTTACGAGGGGTTGCCTCACGTGGTACTGGAGGCGATGGCCGCGCGGGTGCCGGTGGTGGCAACCGATGTCGGCGGGACGGGCGAGGCGGTTGTGGACCAGGAGACGGGGCTGCTCGTTCCGCCGGGCGACGACCGCGCGCTCCTCGATGCACTTAAACTGCTCATCTCCTCTGAAGAAACCAGGCGCCGCTTAGCCGAAACGGCTGCCACATCCCTTGCTGCGCGCTTTACCGAGGAGACCTGCTTCTCCTCCTTCGAGATAACCTTGGCTGAGCTTGCCCAGCGGGGAGGAGTATGACTCCGCTCCCCTCGGTAAAGATCCTGATGCTTTCCAAGGACCCGTCTTTTCTATCAGGAGCGGGAGGGGGCGACGCCCTGCAGCGCCATCTTTACTACCTGGAGCGCCTGCGCAAAAGGGCACCGGGGAGCGAGATCCGCATAGTCACCTTTTCCACCAGCCCTCATCCCGTTTTCGCCGCTCCGGTACCAGGGCTCAACATTTACGGGACCGGGTCATGGCACCGGGCCTTTTACCTGCCGAATACGATGAAGGCAGTGCGCCAGGCGACCCGTGACGGCTGGTGCCCCGATATCATAACGACGCAGGGGCCGTACGAGGAGGGCCTCCTGGGACTTTTCATCGCCTCGAGCTTCAGCGCGCGCTTCGTCCCCCAGATCCACTTCGACCTCTTTTCACCCGAATGGCTGAAGGAGAGCCCCTGGAACCCATTGCGCCGGATGCTCGCTTGCCACGTGCTTAAAAAGGCTGACCGGGTCCGGGTGGTCTCGCCGGGAATGAAGAACGATCTCGTAGAACACCTCGGCCTGTCTCCACAGCATATCGATGTGATCCCGGTCGGCGTCAGTTTTCGTGTCACCTCTCTTGCTGCGAAGGCATGCCGGGAAAAGCTTTCCCCCCGACTTGAGGGACGTTTCTGCGTCCTCTTTGTTGGACGTTTCTGCCAGGCGAAAAATCTCCCCCTCTGGCTCAAGGTGGCGCGGCGCGTCCTGGACGTGATACCAGAAACCTTTTTTGTCCTGGCGGGAGACGGGCCGCTGTCGCAGGAGGTGCGGACCCAGGCTCAGCGGATGGGGCTGACGGATGCCTGTCTTTTTTTGGGAAACATACCCTACCGCGACCTCCCCGAGGTCTACGGCGCCGCCGACCTTTTCCTGCTCACTTCCAGCCATGAAAGTTTCGGCAGGGTGGTGCTGGAGGCCCAGTTGGCCAGCGTGCCGGTGGTGGCAACGGCCTGTGCAGGGCCAGCCGGGATCCTCGTGGACGGTGAGACGGGTCGCCTAACCCCTCCGGGGGACGCAGACGCCACAGCCGCCGCGGTCATCAACCTGCTGCTGGACGAACCGGGCCGTAAAAGCATGGCGGCGAAAGCCCTTGGACGGGTGGAAGAGCCCTACGGGCGACAGAAGCTTGCAGATGACCTTACGCGACTTTGGTGCGGGCCATGAATCTCCTTATCTTCAACCTGAAGACAGACGCAGATGACACCGTGCTCGGCTTCACCACTGACTGGATCAACGCCCTAGCGCGCCACTTCAGCAAGGTGACAGTGATCACCATGGCCGTGGGAAGGGTCTCCGTCGCTGGAAACGTCGAAGTTATGAGCGTCGGCAAGGAAAAGGGATGGAGCGAGGCCCGGCGCGCTGCGAAATTCTATGCCCTTTTGGGGCGCGTTTTGAGCACCCGGCGTTACCATGCCTGCTTCGCGCACATGATGCCCCTTTTTGCCGTCATGGGGTGGCCACTTTTGCAGCTGAAGCGGGTCCCTATCACGCTTTGGTACGCGCACGGACACGTCCCGCCGTTTTTGAGGGTTGCGGTCCACCTGGTGGACCGGGTAGTGACCTCTTCGCGCAGCGGTTTCCGGATCGAGACCGACAAGCTCGTCGTGGTGGGACAGGGCATCGACACCGACCGCTTCGCCCCCTCCCCGCGGCCCGAGAAGGATGTTCTGCTAGCCCTCACCTTGGGGCGCATCGCGCCGGTCAAACGGCTCGAGGTGGCGATCGAGGCGCTTGCGCTCCTACCTCATGGCTTGCGGGAAAAAGTGCGGCTCCGCTTCGTGGGGGACACGCTGAGAACCGAGGACCAAGACTACCTCATGGGCCTTAACCGACTGGTCCGGGAGCGCGGACTCTCTCGGCAGGTGGAGTTTCAGGCCGGCGTCCCCTTCGCCGAAGCACCGGGTGTCTACGCCAAGGCCGATTTGTTCGTCAACTCGAGCGACACCGATAGCGTCGACAAGACGGTCTTGGAGGCCATGAGCTCCGGCCTCCCCATCGTCACCAGCAACGCAGCCTTCAAAGAAGTGCTCCCTTTGGACCTGGCCCGGGATTGGATCGTACCCAAGGGGGACCCACGCGCTCTTGCCCAAAGACTGGAGCACCTAGTCTCGCTTTCCGCCGGGGAACGAGAAGACATCGGGGTTCGTTTAAGGGAAACGGTCACCGCCGGCCACTCCCTCCCCCGCCTCGCGAAGCGGCTGGCCTTACTGATGTCGGAGAAGGACAGCAGGGGCACCACCATCACAACAAGCACGGGTGCCATATGAAGCTCGGGATGAAGAGAAAATTGACCCGCGTCAGGTTCAACCGGTTTATCGAGAAGTACGCTTTCAACGGGCCGGTCCTCGACGTCGGCGGGGCCAACAGCCCCTACCGTCGCTGGTTTCCAACCATAAAGTCGCTGGATATCTCCCCCGACCGCGGTGCCGACATCATAGGGGACGCGCACGACATGCACATGATCCCTGACGCAAGCTACGACCTCGTGCTGTGCACCTCAGTCCTCGAACACTGCCTGGAGCCCGCGCGGGTGCTGGCAGAGATACGACGCGTGCTCAGGGTAGACGGCCGCCTGATTCTGAGCGTCCCTTTCGTCTTCCCAATCCACGACGCCCCTCACGACTACTGGCGCTTCACTGAGTTCGGCGTGAAGAGGCTTCTTACGGAGTTCGAGATCGAGGAGTTCGTGGAGGACATGAACACTCTGGAGACGCTCGGTTACATGTTCCACCGCCTATTCCTGCAAACCACGGGTGCACTTGCACTGGCCCGAGCTCTCTCGTTTTTAGCCAGCAAGCTCTTATACCTCCTGCCGAAGGGAGCGCTCGGGTCAGAGTACGGCGACGGCTCCAGACGCTACCGGATGAACAGCAGTATCCTGGTCGCCGACTATCTTGTCTGTGCCAGAAAACCGGGGGAGAAACGTGCCGGTTGAGTCGGAGCTCGTCTACATAAGCAACACCCGAATCCCCTCGCGCAAGGCGAACACCTACCAATCCTTCTGCGTCTGCGAGGCCTTCGCCGATTTTTTCGAGAAAGTGAGTTTCTGGCACCCCAGGCGCTGGAACCCCGACGGGGGCCTATGCGCCGACCCTTTTGCCTTCTACAACGTCGAGCGACGCTTCACGCTCGTTGAACTGGAGGCGCTCGACAACCGCCTCTTCGCCACGCGCTTTCACCTTGGGTACGCAGCGACCAACACCCTCTTCGGACTCGTCGCGGCCATGCGCCTTTTGCTGGACGGGAAACAAAAGACAGTCTTCGTGCGTGACGTGGGAACACTGAAGGCGATCGGCAGCTTCAGGAGGCTCGGGCTTTTGCGGCATCACCGAGTGATCTTCGAGGAGCACGTCTTCGCCCCGGGGCACCTCCCCTACCTGGCCATGCTGGACGGGTTGGTCACCATAAACCGCCACTTGGAAAACCTCTATCGCGAGCGGCTCGATATTCCCATCCTCACCGCGCACGACGGCGTGAGGCTGACCGAGTACGGCGAGAAGTGCCCCCGGCCCCCCGGCCCGCCCCAGGTTCTCTACCTGGGCAACTTCTTCCGCTGGAAGGGGGTACACACGTTAGCGCAGGCTGCCCAGCAATTCGGTGACGAGGTCATCTTCCGCTTCGTGGGGGGCTCGCAGGAGCCCGACCCGGAGTTCCAAAGCACAATCAGCAGGCGCCAAAACGTGAGGGTAGAGGGTTTCGTCGGGAGGGTGGAGGCCCTGGAGCGCCTGCGACAGGCAAGCGTCCTCGTGCTCCCCAACTCCGGGCTCGACACGATGAGCACCTACACCTCTCCGTTGAAGCTCTTCGAATACATGGCGGCCGGCCGCCCCATCGTCGCCTCGCGTCTGCCGTCGCTCATGGAAATCTTGCACGATGGGGAGAACGCGATCCTTTGCAACCCGGATGACCCGGCAGACCTCGCGGCAAAGATCCGCTTCGTGCTGAAAAACGACTGCAGCCACCTCACCCGGCGCGCCTGGCAGGACGTGCAGGAATACGGCTGGGGAAACCGGGCGCGCAACATCTGTGCCTGGATGAACTTTTTGGAGGCAGGGTGAGTAAAGGGAGGCTCGTCTACATATCGAACACCCGGATTCCCAGCGCAAAAGCGAACACCTACCAGTCCTTCTGCGTCTGCGAGGCGTTTGCCCGCCAGGGACTCGAGGTGGAATTCTGGCACCCGGCCCGCAAGGGGGACTACTCGACGCACCCCGGGGGTGAAGAGGAGGTCTTTCGACACTACGACGTGAACCCACTCTTCCGCCTGTGCCGCCTCCCCGCGCTCGACCTCACCTTTTTGATGCAGCATGCTAACCGCATCTGGTTTTACGTTGCGGCCGCCAGCTTTTCGCTGAGCGCGATGTGGCGGCTCGGCAACGAGTCCCGGGGCACAGTCATCTACACGCGGGACTCGACTACCCTTTCCCTCTTCTACTATGCAAACCGGCTAGGGCTTTTGCGGCTGCCGGTCTTCTACGAGGCGCACCGCTTCTCCGACCGCGAGGTGCGCCACGTCCGCGACGTTGAGGGGGTCGTCGTCGTGAACGCCTGCCTTAAGGAAGAGTACGAGAAGGGGGGAAAGCTGAACATCCTCGTTGCGCATGACTGCATCCGGGAGGAGACCTTCCTCGCCCCTTCCCCCCCCCCAGTCGATCTTGCGGCCCGACACGGTTTCCCGGCACGGGAGCGGTTCGCCACCTACATCGGGCGCTTCAAGTCGCGCGGCAACGACAAGGGGATCGAGATCATCGTCAGGTGCATGAAACACGTGCGCGATGCGAAGCTCAGGTTCCTCTTCGTCGGCGGCCCCCTCGACGCGGTACCAGGGTTCCGGCGCCTGATGCGGGAGGAAGGGGTGGAGGATAGCCGCGCGCTGTTCCTGGACGGTCAGCCGGTGCACGAACTCAGGCATTTCCATTCACTGAGTTCGGTCCTGCTCATGCCCTACCCGCGCTCGAAGCACCACGCCCTGCAGCTGTCGCCTTTGAAGATGTTCGAGTACATGAGTTCGAAGCGCCCCATCGTTGCCTCCGATCTCCCCTCGATCCGGGAGGTTCTAAACGAGGAAAACGCGCTCTTTTGCCGCCCAGACGACCCGGAAGATCTGGCAAAGAAGATCGATTGGGTGCTGGAAAACGACTGCACCGCGCTTTCCGAGCGAGCCTGGCAGGACGTGCAGCGTTACACCTGGGACAAACGTGGTGCGACGATTGTCGGATGGATGCGCGACAGTGGGCACCTTACGACCAAGGCCTCGCTCCCTGTGCTCGGGGCAGCCGCCCAATTGGAAGCGAAGACGCCGAAAAAAAGCCTGATTGATCAGCGTTTCAAGAAGAACCTCCTCTTTAACTACGCGACTCAGGCGGTAGGCATCACAGCGGGATTCGTCACCACCACACTGATCGCCCGCAACGCGGGCCTGCATACCTACGGGCTCATCGGCCTCTTGGCGGCCCTTGGGGGGGTCTTAACCAACCTGCTCAGCTTCCGCACCAACGAGGCAGTGGTCTCCTTCTACAAGAAGGGCGAGGTGGAAAACGACCCCGGGAGCCGGCGGCTGGCGCTCGTAGCCGGTATGCTGATCGATCTTTGCGTCGGACTCTTCCTTTATTTCCTGGTGTCCGGACTCGCCCCCTTCATCGCTCGCACCCTCCTCAAGGAGCCGGGGGAGTACCCAGGGGTCGCCCTCTACGCTGGCATCATGCTCTCGAGCTTCCTGCGAGGCACGCCGCTCGGGCTTTTGATCGCCCTCGAGCGCTTCCGGCTGGTGAACCTGATCACCCTTACGGAGCAGCTTTTGAAGATGCTAGCCGTGGCGCTTTTGGTTCACGCGGGGAGTCCGGTGACCCTCAGGGGAATAGTGACCGCGTACCTCGTCCCGGCCGTTGCTGTCACCCTCTTCGTCTACTGTTATCCCGTGGCTCGGCTCGCAAGGCTCAGGGGGGCGAGGATACCGCGAGGCCGGGTCGTGGACTATGCCCAGTTCAGCATAAGCACCTTTGTGTCATCTACGCTGAAGGCGGGAAACCAGAACGTGGACACCGTCGTGCTTGGCGTTTTCACCACACCAGCAGCCGTCGGTGCCTATACCCTCTTTCGCCAATTCCTGGCCCCGATCTCCATGGTCACCACCCCCTTCTCCTCGCAGAGCTATCCCCGGTTCTCCGAGGCGGTGGCGCGAAGGAGGCTCGATGACATCTCGCAGACGGTACGTCACGCGAACAGGCTCCTCATGAAGGCCTTTCTGGCGCTCTGCATCGTGATAGTGCCGGGGCTATTCATCTACGACCGGTGGAACGGGCTCGGTTTCACCTGGCAGCACTACCTCACGTTCGCCCTCTTGCTGGTGAACGCCTTGGTGCTGCAGCGGCTTTGGTGGTGCCGCCCCTTCGCCGTCGCATTCGATCCGAACATCTCGCTGCGGGGGAACCTGATTTACTCGCTGTCGCTTCCGCTCTGCCTGGTCCTCGCTGTAAGCTCAGCCGGGCTTATTGGCGTCGGTGCGGCATTGACCTTAACCGCTCTGCTGCAGTGGGCCTACTGGTCCGCGATTATGAGAAAGGCGATCCATGTCCAATATTAGGTTTAGAAATTCGCGCTACTGGTCCAACCGGGAGCTCAGGAAAATCGCGCCCCTGCTATCGGGTAAAGTGCTGAACGTCTCGGCCTGGCGCGACGGCGACAAAGAGGGGGGTACCTACCGGGAGAACTACTTCACCGGTGCCGCGAGCTACGGCATAACCAACTGGAAGGCGGAAGCAAAGGGTTTCCAGGGCGACCTCCCCGGGGAAATCTTTCTCGACCTGGAAGAGGAGCTCCCACTGGAGCTCGCCGGGGGATTCGACGTGGTCTTCAACCACACGACCTTGGAACACGTCTTCGAGGTGTTTACCGCCTTCTCCAACCTCTGCCGGCTCTCACGCGACGTCGTGATCGTGGTGGTTCCCTTCCTTCAGGAACAGCACGCCCCCTACGGCGATTACTGGCGCTTCACCCCATGGGCTATCCAGAAGCTGTTCCTGAAATCGGGGCTCACTCCGGCCTACCTGAACTTCAACGATGGCCCCAAAGACGCCATCTACATATTTGCTGCCGGTGCCAGGAACCCCGAGACCGCCGCGAGGCTCGGTAAGGTGGAGGGTAACCGGCTCGACAAGGTGGATCAGACCTACCTTGGGGTGCGATTCATGGACCGCGAGCCGCTCCTTTTAAAGGGGCTGCGCGCCCTGTACCACGCTTTCAGGCGGCGCTGAAACGTGTCGGCATTAGCATACCGAGCCCACATGACCCGACCACTCCAGATCTGTCACGTGATAACCACCATCAACCGTGGGGGCGCCGAAAACCACCTATTCGAGCTGGTGCGCGGCCAGGTGGAGGACGGCATGCGCGTGGCAGTTGCCTACTTGAAGGGGGACGGCTACTGGCGCGCACCGTTGGAGGCACTGGGAGTCGAGGTGATTGCCCTTGGTCTTCGCCGCTACGGCGACGTCGCTCCCCTTCTCACCCTGCGGCGCGCAATCAGACGCCTGCACCCGGACCTCGTACACGCGCACCTGGGCCCGGCGGAGGTCTATGCCAGGGGGGCGATCGCGGGGCGGTCGGGGCTTCCCTTCGTGGTGTCCCGGCATAACGAAGCTACCTTTACCGGCGGCGCAATGGACACCTTACTGGCTCGCTGGGTCGGGCTCAGGGCGGCACGGGTCATTGCCATTTCGGCGTCGGTGCAGCAATTTTACTGTGGCTGCCATCGCTTCCTCCCCCTGCAGCGGGTGCCGGTGGTCCACTATGGCATTGATCCGGCGCCGTACCTTCAGGTCGCCCCTGTGGCTGTCGCGGCACGGCGCCAGGAGTGGGGCATCAAGCCTGAGACTCTTGCCGTAGGGACGGTGGCGCGCATGGTGCCGGCAAAGGCGCTCCACGTTCTCCTGGAGGCGTTCGCGCTCCTTGTCATCGAGGCCCCGGCCACCAAACTCGTGCTAGTCGGGACAGGGCCGCTGGAAGCGGACCTGAGACGCCGTGCGGTTGCGCTCGACATCCAGGAGAAGGTGGTCTGGGCCGGGTTTCAGGAGGACATTCCCTGCGTGATGGCCGCCTTCGACATCTTCGCCCTCACCTCGGTAACCGAGGGGTTCGGCCTTGTCCTTCTGGAGGCGATGTCGGCGGCCCGCCCGGTAGTTGCCTCTGCGGTGAGCGCCATCCCTGAAATCGTAGTCGAGGGGGAAACTGGTTGCCTCGTACCGCCTGGCGACCCCGCTGCCCTCGCGCACGCGCTCGCGGTACTTGCCTGCGATCCCGAATCACGCCTAAAGCTCGGCGAGGCGGGAAGACGACGGGCCCTGGAATCATTCACGCTCAAAGCAATGCAGCAAAACACCATCGCCGTTTACCGCTCTATTCTCGCCAACCGACCTGTCACGGGGAGGCCCGAAGCGGCCGTTCCTCTGGAGGAGCCATGATCGAAGTAACCTGCCCAATGGATGGGGAGATAATTTCACGCAACCACCAGGGGCTCTTCTGCCCGCAGTGCGGCAATGGGTTTCCGGAGGTAGACGTGCTGGGAAAACTGACCCCCGACCTACGCTGTCTGGAGCGTTCCTCGCAGGTCACCCTCACATTCACAGTTCCATACACCCCGCTCGAATCCGTGCAGGTGAAGCAGTTCGGCAAGGCAACCACCGCGGCTGGAAGCTACCACTCCCGTGAAAAACTGCGCCGGCTCTACAAGACCAAGCTGCAAAAGGAAATCATCTTTTACGTGGAAAGGCTCTTGAACGAGGTAGGGCAAGAGGCGCGCATCCTCGACCTTGGTTGCGGCAGCGGCGGCAACAAGCGGTATCTGAACGATATCGGCTTCAAAAGCGTGCTGTCTGTCGACTTCATGGCGCCCGGGGCCGAGTACCTGGTGGATGTACACCGCCTCCCCTTTGCCGCCGGCACCTTCGACATGATCCTTACCACGGCCACGCTCGAACACTTCTACAACCCGTACATCGCTTTCTCAGAGATGAGCAGGGTGCTGAAACCGGGGGGGATGCTGATCGCGAGCGGGAGCTTCTGGGAGGGGTGGCACGGCAATTCCTGCTTTCACTTCACACCAGGGGGGATGGACATCCTCTGCAACAGTGCCGGTCTCGAGATCGCCGACCTCTGGTCCGGCTGGGGGTTCATTCCGAGTGTTGCGACCCATGCACTGGGACTCGGCAGGTTCAAAAATGTCACCTATCAACTGCAAACCCTCTTCGACTCTGCTATAACTCTCATAGCCGGCAAGGAGGCCGCCAAGAAGCACAAGTTCAGGACCAGCGGGTCGTTCGGCATAATGGCACGAAAACATTGCGGACAAGCACTATGACATCGCGGCAGCTATTCCATAGAGTTCTGATCCAGTCTCGAAGGGGGCTTTTCCCGTGATCATGTCCCGGAGATTGCTTCCGTATCTTTGTGAGGAGGGGCACGGCTATGCCACAACTGGCAGCCCCAAGGCGGAAGGCATCTGATGCACATATTGATTGCCGCCAATACCGCATGGTACCTGAACAATTTCCGGGGGCGACTCATTACGGCGCTAATCGAGGAGGGGCACCGTGTCACCGCCCTCGCGCCGCAGGATGACTACGCACCGCGCCTGGCGGCGAAAGGGGCCCGTTACCTGCCGCTCCCTTTTTGCAACACCGGCACCGGCCCAAGCGAGGCTGCGACGCTTCTACGCATGGGACGCCTGCTCAGGGCGGAGCGCCCAGATCTCGTGCTGACCTACACGCCGAAGATCAACATCTACCTCTCGCTTGCGGCAAGGGCGCTCGGCATCCCGGTGCTCGCGAACATCTCCGGCATGGGTCGAGGGTTCATCTCAGGCGGCCTTCTGAAGGCCGTCATGCTGCTTCTGTACCGGGTTGCTCTCAGGCACCCCTCGAAGGTCTTTTTCCAGAACGAGGATGACCTCGAAGAGTTCACGAAACTCAAGCTGGTGGATCCTTGCCGGACCGCCCTCCTCCCGGGTTCCGGGGTGGACCTTGGGCGCTTCCGGCCCGCCGCCCGACCAAGAAGGGAGGAGACGGTTTTTCTCATGGTCGCGCGCCTTTTGACAGACAAGGGAGCGCGCGAGTACGTGGCGGCGGCGCGGGAGCTGAAGAAGTCCTATCCGCAGGTGCGCTTCCAGCTCCTGGGGCCTTTGCAACCTCCGGCTCCTTCCGCCATTTCCGCTGCGGAACTCGACACATGGCGCGCCGAGGGCGTGGTGGAGTACCTGGGGAGCACGGACGACGTACTCCCGTTCTACCACGCGGCCGACTGCCTAGTGCTCCCCTCCTACCGCGAAGGGACCCCCCGCACCCTCCTCGAGGGGGCCGCCACGGCGCTCCCCCTAGTCGCCACCGACGCGGTCGGCTGCAGGAACGCAGTTAAGGACGGGGTTAACGGCTTCTTGTGCCGCATGAAGGATGCTGCAGACCTTGCGGCAACCATGCGCCGGTTTCTGGAATTGCCACATGCCGAACGTGAACGGCTGGGGGCCGCGGGGAGAAAACGGATGGAACTGAGTTTCGACGAGGAAATCGTCATCACCCGCTACCTGAAGGAAATAAAAAGGATCGAGGCTGGCATGGCATGATACGCATTTATTACGTCTACATATTCCTCACAGCGCTCATCTCCTGCTCCATCCTAGTCCCGTATGCGGCGCGCCTGGCGATCAAGGTGGGGGGGGTTGACCAGCCGGACGAGAGAAAAGTGCACTCCCACGGCACGCCGCGCCTGGGGGGAGTGGCCGTTTTCTGCTCCGTTTTGTTCAGTGTCATCTTCTTCTGCGGCATCAACCAGCAGACCAAGGGCTTTTTGGTCGGCGCCATCATCATTTTCCTCACCGGCCTTGCGGATGACTTGGTGCGGCTTACCCCGCGCCAGAAGTTGATCGGTGAGCTCCTGGCCGTGGGACAGGCCGTGCTGCTCGGGGGCATCCGCGTGAACGATCTGGGGACCCCGTTCGGCTTTGGTCCCATCGAACTCGGCTTCTTTGCCATCCCCTTCACCATCTTCGCCATCGTTGGCCTGGTCAACGCCATCAACCTTCTCGACGGCATGGACGGCCTCGCCGGTGGCGTCTGCGCCATCGCTTGCATATCCTTCGCAGTGATCTCCTTCACCTCTTCCAACCACGTACTGTCACCGCTTGTCATCGCGCTTTTAGGAAGCATCATTGGTTTTTTACTCTACAACCATTATCCGGCCCACATCTTTCTCGGGGACAGCGGGAGCCTCCTTCTGGGGTACTGCATGGGGATTTTCTCCGTGTTCCTCGCTACCGGTAGCAAGACGGCCGTCTCCCCCTATCTCCCCCTGATCATCCTCGGCGTCCCAATCCTCGACACGCTGGTGGTGATGATAAACCGCCGGCGCTACGGCAGAAAGCTCTTCCAGCCGGACAAGACGCACCTGCACCACCGCCTGCTCGGCCTCGGCATAAGCCACAAGCTGACCGTGCTTATTGTGGTAGGAATCTCGTATCTTTTCAGCGTGATTGCCATCTTCGGGCGCGAGTTGGGTGACGGGACGCTGATCACCCTTTTGCTGGTGACGGGGTTGACCGTGTACGGGCTTCTCTACGGCATGACGCGCAAGGGGTGGTTTGGCAGGATCTACCTCTACAGCGACCAGGCCCTGCGCACCAGCTACCATTTCCGTTACCTGGTGCGGCTCACGGGGTGGCTGTTGTTGGTGATCAAGTACCTGTTGGGCGCGGTATTTCTCATGCCCTTACTGCTGCCGGGCGAGGTGATACTCAAATGTGCCACGCTGCTCCTTATGGCGGCCGCTGCCTCCGCTGCAGTATATCTGATGCGCAGGGAGTGGCGCGAGAGGCTCCTGGTGGGAAACATCTATCTTTTTGGAGGTGTGGCGATCTTCGCCCTGGAGAACTTCGGGCGCCAGATCAACCTGTTCGGCGTAGCGCTGCATTACGTCTCGCACGGGATCTTCCTGGCGCTCCTAATCTGCGCCGGATCCAAGATCTTCATCAGGAAGCGCGCCTCACTCCTCATCGTATCTCCCTTCGACTACCTGCTTATGCTGATCGTTTTAAGCGCCCCCCTTATCCCCTTGAGCTTCACCACGCAGTTCCATCTCTTAACCGTTACCGCAAAAACCGTGATCTTCCTGGCCGGGACGAAGCTTGTCCTGAAAAAGCAGTTGCACTTCGCCGCGGCCGGGGTGCAGGCGAAGGAGATGGCGGCCGTGAGCCTGGACGGCAGCAGCATTGAGCAAACGAAAACGGCCGGGTGAATACCCGGCCATTCCGATAGCAATTCCTCCGCCCTTTATGGCTTCACCGCCTCCACGCGCGTCCCTCTACCAGGCAGTCTCCCAGGTCAATTTGCTCTTTCGCGTGCCAGCGCGCCGTTTGCAGAAGCGCCTCCCGCGCGCCGACGATCGGCTGCCAGTCAAGCTCCTGACGGATCCTGCCGCTGTCGACTTGGAGCGAGGCGACGAGGCTCCGCACCGCCCCCCCCCGCCCGGCCGCTTCTCCCACAAGCCGCAAAAGAGAGGTGGGGAAAGGGAGCAGACGCGCCTTTTTCTCCATCCCCTCTGCTAAAGTCCGGATCAAGGACGGCGTGGAGACGTCTTCACCGTCGGAGACGAGATAAAGCTCCCCTGCTGCTTTCGGGTGACTGGCCGCGGTCATCAGGGCATGGGCCAAATTGCCAACGTAGAGTAAGCTGCGGCGGTTGTCGACGGAGGCAAGGGGGAGCGGAAGCCCCTTTTGCACCGCCTTCAAAAGGGTGAAGAAATTCCCCGGGGTGCCAGGGCCGTACACGAGCGGTGCACGCAGGATGACCGCTTCCAGCCCCGTCTCCCGCGCCACTTCGGCAAGACCGCGCTCCGCCTCAAGCTTCGAAATCGAGTAATTGTTGTGCGGATGGACAGGGCTTATTTCGGTGAAGGGGAGGTTTCCTGATTCGTCGCCGTTCACGCCGATGGTGCTCATGAAAACAAGGCGGCGCACCCCTGCCCGGGCGCACTCGCGCGCAAGCCTTAAGGTCCCTTCGGTGTTGGTGCGGCGAAATTCTTTCAGCGGGTCCTCAGCCGTCTCGCGCATGACATGGACCCGCGCGGCCAGATGCACCAGCGTCTCCACGCCGTGGAGGGCTTCCGCCCACGCGGTCTCCGGTCCCATGGGCTCGATGGGGGCCGGGCGCACACCTTCGATGAGGGACTCCGCTTTCTCACCGGGAAGAAGCGTACCGCGCACCGCGCAGCCACGGGCCATGAGTTCTGCGCAGAGGCGCCTCCCTACGAAGCCGGTGGCGCCGGTTACGAGGACACAGGGCATGCTCACCTGTTGAGTTCCGCGCGGACGTACCTAGCCAGGCGTGCAATCCCCTGATCTAGGTCGAGCCGGGGCGTCCAGCCGAGTTCCTCCCTCGCCAGTGTCACATCAAGATAGTTGACGGGGACATCGAGCTTGCGGACCGGCTTGTATTCCACAGATGGCTTCGTGCCCGTAACCCTGCCGATCACCTCGACCAGGCGGTTGAGGGTGCAGGGCTCACCGCATCCGATGTTGTAGACCCGGGAGGGGGTGCCCCCATGGATGACCCGCAGAAAGGCGTCCACGAGATCCGAGATGTGGAGGAAGTCCCTGGCAACCGAGCCGTCCCCCCAGATCACGATCGGCTCGCCGGACAGTGCCCGCCAGACGAAGGTCGTTACTGCCCCTTGCCCGGAGGCCGGATCCTGCCGCTCCCCGTAGGGGTTCGCGATGCGGAGCACCGTGTAGTCCAGTCCGTAGAGGTGCCGGTACAGATGCAGGTATTTTTCCGTGGCAAGCTTCGTGATGCCGTAGGAGCAGAGCGGATCGACCGGGTGGCTCTCGGTTATGGGCTGGAACTGCGGAACGCCGTAGACTGTGCCGCCGGAGGAGGCGTAGACGACCTTCGAGACCCCCTGCTGCCGAGCCAAGTTCAAAAGCCGCAGGGTTCCGCTTAGGTTCGTCTCGACGTCGTAGATCATGTTGTCGTTGGAGGACTTGGGGAGCGTCATGCTGACCAGGTGCACAACCACGTCGATGTCCTTGAGCACGCCGCGAAGTTCGTCCTCGTTCATGAAATCGCCGGTGACCAGCTCGACCCGGTCTTTGAAGGCGGCGATGTTCGCCGTGTTTACGTTGCGCTTATCGAAAATGCGCACGAAATGGCCGCATGCCAAAAGTGCTTCGCTTAGGTGGGAGCCGATGAAGCCGCATCCTCCTAGAACAAGACAGTTACCCCTTTTTTGCATCCTGCCCCCGATTCGACCCTTGTTGCGCCCTCTCAGCAGGGCTTGACGAGAAACTGCCTTAAACGGTCCACCACCTTGTTGCGTGCGAAACTTACCAGCGACATGTCAATACCGTTTTTCTTGCAGGCCCTGACGATCTCCACGTTCTGCTTCACGATGTTGGAGACGGACTTGTTGGTAGCACCGCCGACCCGCATTTTCACGAAGATGCGTGGAATGTAAACGCCTTTCACTTGATGTCGCTCCAGAAAGCGCGCCATCAGCTCAAAGTCGGCGGCCAGGCGGTAGTCGAGATCGAAGAGACCGTACTTTTGGTACACTCTCCTTCTCACGAAGAAGGTAGGATGCGCCGGCACCCAACCCTTGCGGAAGTACCCCGGCTTATACTGCTCGGAGCGCCAGAAGCGGACGGTTTTGTCAAGGTCATCGCTGTCCACGTAGGTGAGATCGGCATAGCAGGCGTCTACTGTATGGTCTTGCATGACGTCGGCCACGGTGGCCAGCACGCTGTCGTCATAATAGACGTCGTCGGCGTTCAAAAGCCCCACCACCTCGCCGGTGGCACGGCTCACCCCCTTGTTCATTGCGTCGTAGATGCCGCTATCCCGCTCACTGGTCCAGTTGGTGATCGCCGACTCGTGCTCACGGATCACGTCAACAGTGCCGTCTTTCGAACCGCCGTCGACCACGATGTACTCGATGTCCTTGTGCGTCTGCCCCGAGACCGAGCGGATGCAGTCGGCGATGTACTTCCGGTTGTTGTAGACCACCGTGATAATGGAAATCTTCATCTAGTCAATCACCCTCTCCCTCACCTTGACGGCGGGTATTCCCTGGTAAATTGCGTATTCCTCGAGGTCCTTCGAAGCCACAGATCCCACCGACAGGATGCTGTGTGAGCGACAATGGACTCCGGGACAGACCGTGCTTTGAGCCCCAACCCAAACCCCGTCCTCTAGGACGATCTCCCCGAGCATTAGGTCGAAGGTGGATTTTTTGTAGTCGTGGTTCCCGGTAAGAAGCATCGCCCCCTGCGAGATGCATACGTCACTCCCGATGGTCACCTGCGCAAGGCTGTCGATCCAGACATTCTCCCCAATCCATACATCGTTGCCGATCTTCAGGTTCCAGGGGTACTTGACGTTCACCGAGGGCTTGATGACCAGATTCTTCCCCACTTCCGCTCCGAAAAGCCGGAGGATCTTCGTCTTTAATCCGTATACAGGGAAGAAATAGCTCTGGAAGAAAATCAGGTTCGTGAAGTACCAGATGAGGCGCAAGCCCCCCCCCCTGCCGGGGTTGTACCAGCTATTGTCGAATCTGCCGAGTTCCACCCTCTTCCTCATATCCACCTCTGCGTTCCCTCACCTTCCCGGCATGGAGCCGTCGTCGACCATGGAGGTGGGAATCCCCCGGCCATCAAGGAGCCACTGGTACACCTCCGTCATCTGCTCTCCCACGGCGTTCCAGGAAAACTTCGCTTCCACGAGTTCCCTTCCCCTGCGCCCCATCTCCTCGCGTTTCGCCGCGGGGGACTGGATCAGCGCCTCGATCCCCTCCCTGATCGAGACAGGCTCCGGCTCGACTTTGACGGCTGCACCTGCCCGGTACCCTTCGTCGATGTTGCAGCCGGAGGTGACGATGACCGGCTTGGCGTAGGCCCAAGCGTTCAGCGGGGCGATGGGAACCCCCTCGCTATAAGAGGGGAGGATGAAGGCGTCACAGCAAAAGTAGCAATCGCCCATGGCATCGCCGTGCTGCTCGCCGAGGGTGGAGACCCGCCCGCTCATCCCGTTGTCCTTTATGAAAGAGAGAAGCTCTTTTTCGTAGGCGTTGTTATCGAACTTGAAGCCGACCACGGCCAAGTGCCACTCTTCGCTCCCTCGGATATTGCGCTCTATAAGCTCCTTCCAGGCCTGCAAGAGGAGGTGCACCCCCTTTTTGTGGTGGATTCGGCTCAGGTACAAAAGAACCTTCTTTCCTTTCGTGTCAGAGAGGTCGCGCCAGGGGGAGGCGTGCGAAAGAGAGAGGTCCGGAAGATTAACCCCGTTATTCACAACACAGACGGGGTTCTTTAGCCCGAGCTTTCGCACCGACTCGTACTCGGCCATTGTGTTCACCTGGATGCAGGATGCCTCCTTCAGTATCTTGTCGATGCAGACGAAGCGGGCGATGTCCTTCTTCCACTTGGAGTTTTTCAGGGCCCACTCGTCCAGCATGCCATTCGGCGTGACGAGGTAGGGTGCACGGCGCGCCTTCGCCCACTTGTAAAGGGCGTAGGTGGTGTAGGACCACAGCGAGTGGATGTGCCCGACGTTCGCCTTTGACGCCATGAGCTTCGAGTAGAAGGAAGGACTGTATCCGACGATCTGCGGCCCCGACACCTTGTGCACCGACGGGACCAGGGGGCGCCACCTCGGGAGGTCCGCCTCGGTGCACGCGTCAACGAGCCCCTCAACGTCCACGGGGATGCCGCGCGCCGAAAGCTGGTGCGCCAGGTTTCTTTCCACCTCAAAGATGCCGTAGATGAGTCTCGAAACCGAGGGGGTCACGTATAAAAGGTGCAGCTGCTCGTTCACTCCTACCTCCTTGTCCCTAGCCCGGCACGCCCTCTCCCTGGGGGAGGGACAGATTCAGTCGTTTCTCTATTTTCCTGGTCATGAACTTCAGGGCAACCACCGGGAACGACAGGTACACCAGGTGGTCCACCGCCTGCGGGAAGTACCCCCTCGTAAGCCACTGGAAAAGCACCAGTGAGACCGCGATCCCGGCAAGTCCGCCATACAATCCTCCCATGCGGGCGCGGCGCTGCGCAAAGCCTACGGCGAGCCCGTGGCAGAGCCCACCTATGTAGATCCCGAGATAGCCGAAGCCGAAGAAAAGTCCCCCCAGCGCCGTGGCCGCCTCGCCCACCTCGCGCCCAGCACTGATGGCCCGGTCGATGCCCAGAAGCAGAGGTGGGGGGTACGGCTTCTCGCCGCCGGGGAAAAAGTTCGCAGGCACCGCCTTGATTACGATGTAAAGAAACATGGTCCGGCCGTTGTCCCTCTCCACCACGCCGTCAGCAACCGCCTGGTAAAGGGCGAAGTCGACCATGGAGCCGCGCGCCTGGTCCACAAGGGCGGTGTAGGGGAAGTCGGCGGGGTTGTAGTTGATCTTGTCGTACTGATGGGTGAAGAAAGCCGTCCTGTTCAGGGTGAGGAACATCACGAAGTACAAGAAGACCACGACAACCGTGAGATAGCTCAAGACACGCGCCTTGCTGATCCCCTTGCGGTGGATGTAGGCCATGAACAGGCCGAAAATGGTGAGGATCAGGCGGTACCTGAAGCCCAGCACCAGAAACAGCGGAAAGGCCACCAGCGTCATCGCCGTAACGTACCTGCCGCCGATCCGGTAGTAATAAGCCGCTATCACGAGAGTGATCAGCGAATCGGCAAAGTTCTGCAGGAAGTAGCTCCCCCCCTTGAGCCCCATGGTGTTCTCTTCCACCTTGCCGACGATGATGTCGATCAGATTGAACCCCTCAGAAAGGGTGTTGAAGAAGATGACCAGGTACAAAAAGGCGAAGAGCCCCACCACGCGGTACCTCATCATCTCCCGGCAGTCCGGCGGGGGGAAGTCCAGGTCCCCGTCAGGGGGGAGCCTCCTCCCCTTGTTAACGATCCAGTAGCCGATCAGGAAGAAGCAGAGGTGCAGAAGGATCTGCAGAAGGCCAATGCCGAAATACCGCGCCACATAGGCGTTCACCGCATAGAACTGGCCGGCGTTGAAGTAGACCACCGGGCAAAGGAAGAGGTAATACGCCTGGACGGCCAACACGAAGATGTAAAAGACGTGGTTGCGCGCCCCCCCTTTCCAGAACGCAGCACCGAAGGCGAGCAGGAAAATAAGAGTGGTCACCGGTATGAGGATAAACTCAAAATTGTCCATATTTCCCGCAAATCTCCAGAACCTTCGCGGCCATCGAGGCGGAATTCCACCTAGCCGCCTGCTGCGCGTTGAATTCACCCATAGCCCGCCGCAGGGCTGGGTCTCTAACAACCTTTTCCAAGGCGGCGCGGAAGTCGGCTACAGAGTCCGAGGCGCAGACGTATCCACCCTTTCCTTCCACCACCAGCTGCGAAGCGACCACCCGGTCGCTCAACACCACCGGCAGGGAGGCCGACATCGCCTCGTTCACCACCACCCCCCATCCGTCATAGCGGCTGCAGAAGAGGAACAGGTCGGAGAGCCCGTACAGGTATGGAATCTCTTCCTTTTCCTTGAAACCGAGAAACACCACCCTGCCCCGCCCGTTCACCCGCGCCTCAAGCTCAGCACGCAGCTCCCCATCGCCCATGATCCAGAGTTCCGCATCCTGCCTCAACAGTTCCGGGAGGGTACAAAAAGCCTCGATGGCTACGTCCATCCCCTTTCTGTGAATGAGCGAGCCCGAGGTGATAACGACACATTTCCCGTCCGGATTGAGCTCCGCGCGAATCCGCTCAAGCCGGACAGGATCGAGCGCCTCCTTCTTATACCGGCTATCGTTGATGTTATAGGGGACGATCTCCATCGGGCGCTTCACCCCGTGCGCCCGGTAACTTGAGGCAGCGGCGTCACCGATGCAAAGTACCTCCTTGCAGCAGTTCCTAAGGGGCAACATAAGCATCTTCTTGAACAGGAACCGGAGCTTCGAGCGCGATGTGAAAAGCCGCTCCCCGAACCAGAGGATCACCTTGCCGCGCAACTTCGAGATCAGAAGGACGGCGACGGTATTCGGGAGGTAGTAGTTGCCGCTTGCCACGACGAAACGGGCGTCGTCGGTGAAAGCCTGCCTGAAGATCGCGTTACTGAAGTGGAAGTCGCTCTTCACCTTCTGAATCAATCGCGCGATGAGGTTGTTCTCCAGGCAGATCCTTTTGTACCTCGCCTGGTCCTCCACGAGGGTCCACTGCCGGTCCGACTCGATGGAGGAGTAGTAGACGACCCCCAGGTCGAAGTGCTCGGTTAGCGCCTCGAAAAAATCGATATTGTAGGGGGACGGTATGTTCGTGTAGAAGGTGAGCCGGGGCTTCACGAGGTCACCTCCGTGTAGAAGTCGCGAATCCCGTTTTTGAAGCGGTCCCAAGTGAACTGGCGCGCCGTCTCCGCCGCCTGCAGCCCCATATCCTTCAAATCTCTCTTGTGCCCGGCGCACCACTCGATCTTCTCCGCGAGGAGATCCATGCGCCGGATCGGGATTACGAACCCTTCGTGTCCGGAAAGGAAGACATCCCTCCCCGCCGTATTTGGGGTGCAGATTACGGGAATCCCAGCACTCATTGCCTCCAGGATCACGTGACCGAACCCCTCGATGAGCGAGGGAAAAACCAGGCAATCGTTTCGGTGCATCTCCTGCAGGAGCTCCTCGTGCGAAAGGTTGATCTTCACCTTGATGTCGTACTTCGCGAGATAGGGAGCAAGGAGGTTGTGGTCGATGTGCCCCCGCCCGACGATGGTCAGGTTCACCCGGTCCGAGCCGAGCGCCTTGATCGCCTCCAGGAGGTAGTAAAGACCCTTTCTCTGCACCATCTGGCCGACGAAGAGGAGGTTCAACGCCTTGCCGGAGAGGTCATAGTCGGCTTTTCGCGTGAAGCGGCCTGCGTCGACGCCGTAGGGAACGACCCTGATCCGCTCCTGCGCCACGCCGTTTTCAACGAGGGTTTCCTTGGTGAAGGAGCTCGCCACCACGCAGCGGTCAGCAAGACGGCTTTCCTCGACGAGCCTTTGCATCACGTGTGAATCCGGGTCCATCTCGATCTCCGACATGATGGAGTCGCGGGCCTGCGGGACAAGCTCGATCTCGTCGGTGAGGATGCGCTTTATGCTCACCGGATGCGGGTGCAGCTGGAACAAAAGGCAGAGGTTGTCGCGCTTTTCGGCCTTGATGGCGGAGAAGGCCTCAAAGGCCGTGTAGCTGCAGAAAAAGAGGTTCGAGCCGCTCTTCAGGGCGCGCTTCAGCCCTTTCACTGAGAGTTCGGTGTCGGCGGCGTCGTAGGCGTGACGAAAGAGCCTGCGCCTCAACGCGTTCTGCCAGACGCTCACTACCTTGCCTGAGGGGAGTCCGGCTACACGGCGCTTGCCGTAAAAGTCTGACAGGGGGTCCGGGGTATAGAAGTCCGTAACTAGGCACTCCAGTAACTTCGCCTCGTGCAGGGCGACAGAAAGCGCGTAGTGGTCCCGGCTGCCGGCATGGCAGGTGACGCAGGTCGGTATGGTGGTTTTTGCGTTTGTCATGGAACCTTTGTCGTTATTCACGCCGCCAGTTTCGCCTCGATGCAGGAGAGCATGTCGCCTACGCACTTGAAGGAAAAGCTTTCCTTGCGTGAAAAGCGGATGCCGAAGTCGAGCTCCAGGGCGGTGAGCAGGTTCACGTGCGAAAGCGAATCCCAACCCTCCACGTCGTTTGCGGTCATGGCGGGAGTCACATCGATCTCGTCATCGTCAAAGACGTTGCGGAAAACCGCGTTTACCCGTTCTATGGTGGTCATGTCCAGATCTCCATTGTCGAAATGTCGCCTGGGTCGCCCCGCTAAGGGGTGCCTTCAGGACACGGCACATGATCTTGCCGCTTTTGTTCTTGGGTATCGAGTCAGTTAAGATGATCTCCTGGGGTGCGGCGATGCGGGAGACCTGCTTCGACACGTGCAGCCTGAGCTTCAGTTCCAGCGCAGGCGCCGGGCTGAAGCGCCCGTGCAGGTTGGACGAATGCCACCACCTTCTCGCATAAAAGCGGGTCCGGCGCCCCAATCCCCCCGATTCCGCCACTTCTTCAAGCTCGAGAAGCGCGCGTTCCACCCCAAAAGGACTCACTAGGTGCCACGCAACTTTCCTCATCGTCGTCGACGGGACACCCGGGGAGTGTGTCACCGGCGGTATCTACCTGCCTGGTGGTGCAAAGGTAGCCAATGTTGTACTGGTGACCGGTAATTACTCCAACCATGTCACCCCCGTGCCCCCTCCCCCACCCTCAAGCGGATGCCGTTTTGCTCGGCATAGGCCATGACCGTGCGGACCGCCTCTGAGATGTCGGCGGCCTTGATCTTCCTGTTCCTCTTGATGACCCGGTCGCAGATGAAGTCATAGACTGGGACCACTTGGTTTACCTTGGCAAGGAGCGCGGACACGAAGCAGAGTTTCATGGTCCTTCCTATCAGGTAGGAGAAGAAGACCTTGAAAAAGCGCGCCCCGTCCGTGCCGGGCTTCTTGAACCTCTTGAAGCGGCGGTACAGATCGAAAAGCCGGCTCGGCCTGTTGGCGGCACACTTCCCGTAGATCACAGAAAGGTCCATATCTTCCAGGAGGTCAGTACGGCCGGTGTCCCTGAGGGCCATGATGCAGGACTCGGTGATGGAAACGTCCGAATCCAGGACCGGCGGCAGGTACTCCGGCAAAGTGAGGCTCTTCGCGTCGTACTCCTTGAAGTGAAGGTTAGACTTCTTCGAAACGATCCTGTTCGAATTGCTGCTGCCACAGATACCCCGGATGGTGACCGGGTAATCCAGGTAGTAGACGTTCTTTGCGTAGCAGGAAAAGGCGAACGAGGCGTAGGCGTCGAGCGACGTTCCCCGCACGATGGCGCCCGCCTTCTCATGGTGACGGGCCAAGAGCTCCCCCTTGATGACGCAGTGGTACAGGTTGGGGAGATCGGCGTCGTAGCCGAAGCCGCAGTTCCTGCTTTTCTCCGCGACCAACGCCTCGAGATCGATGGCGCTAGCGCTGCCGTCAAAACGGGTGGGAAAGGTAACCCTGCCGCAAGAGATCTGGCCTACGTAGGCGTCCTGCCAGACGTAGGACATGCGCAAGGGAAGCACCGCATCGGCCTTAACCGATTCCATCCAGCGTGCCACGTCGGCTATTGACGGCAGCACGGCGTCGTCGTCTCCGATGCCACAGACGTATCTGCCGGTCGCCTTCAGAAA
Source organism: Geomonas subterranea (assembly GCF_019063845.1). Taxonomy (NCBI): domain Bacteria; kingdom Pseudomonadati; phylum Thermodesulfobacteriota; class Desulfuromonadia; order Geobacterales; family Geobacteraceae; genus Geomonas; species Geomonas subterranea. Next base: position 700,808 of record NZ_CP077683.1, on the reverse strand, counting down.
CGCCGCGTTCCAATTGTCGGTCATGGAGATGGGGTGGTCGATGTAGTGGTAGTTGATGCGCGGGTCATCGCCAAAGTTGTCCCTGAGCATCGACCTCAGTACGTCCGTCTCGCTACAGTCGTGGATCACGATCTCGACATCGGCAAGGTCGACGTCAAGCACAGACCTGACTGCGTAGACGGCGGTGTACTGCCGGTTCTTGGTTGGGATCACCACGCTCAATAGGCCCATCAAATACTCCTGTTTTTTTCTGCCGTTAACTTCAACCTCCCCCGGAGGGGTCCGAGCAGGGCGTCCTTTGCAAGTTGCGGGACAGAAAGTGCGGCCGCCGAAAGTGTCGCCATGGAAACGGCGGCAAGGTAGCAAATCATCACTACCTGCGAGACATGCTCAGGCATGAAATACCGCCCCGCTCCGGCGACGGAGAGGCTCGCCACAAGCGGGTAGAAAACATCCTCGCGGTACCAGCGCCACTTCTCGCCCGGCAAAAGCCGCCGGTGCATGAGGTGCATGCTGAAGAGCACATAGGCTCCGTTTAGAATGACCCAGACACTCGCCCCGCCCACCGCCCCGAAGCGCTCCGTCATGATCACGACGAGCGGCACCAAAACGACGATGGCAACAGTGTTGGTGCAGAGGGTGAGCCGGGTCCAGCCACTGGCAAGTTGCAGCGCGTAGGGGATGTTCATCAGCCCGTTCAAAGCGGTGCCGGCTACGAGGACCGAAACGATCAAAAAGGACGCTTCCGCCGTGGAGGCATTTCGCGTCCAAAGGAGCATCACCTCGCGGGAAAAGAGCATGAGCACGACGCTCACCGGCAAAAGGAGCAGGCTTAAGAGCTGGCAGCTCTTGTGATACAAAAGGGTGACCCCATCCAGGTCGCCCTGTTGCAGCATCTGCACGAACTTCGGGTACACAGCGGAAAACACCGGCCCGATGACCCGGTACAGCGACGAGGCGACCACCCCCGCGAGGGTGTAGTAACCGAACGTCTCCAACGAAAGCATCTTGCTCAGGACCACCTTGTCGAGCTGGGTCAAAACGGTGGAGACGAGCGATATGGCGGCCATGTCGACGGCGAACTTCCAGATGCCGGAAAGGGCCTTTTTGGAGAAGCATGTCGGTGCGTCACCTGCGGGAAGCCCGTTCCAAAGGCAGAGGGCAAGTGCTAGCGTATAGCACGCGTTCACCAGGATCTGCCAGAAGAAAAAGGCCTCAACCGTGGCTGAGAAGAGCCAGAGGACCGCGACGGCCCCGATTCCCCTCACGGTGCTCATGACGATGCTCGCGCCGTTTAAGAGAACTTGGCGCTGCATCCCGTTCAACCCACCGGTGTAAAGCGCCGTCGGCCACTGAAAGGCAAGCGCCACCCCCATCAGCTGCACAGCCCTCTGCACCACTTCAGGGGAGACCTGCGTCGCCTTGATCCAGTGATGGGCGACCAGGGGGGAGAGGACCAACAGGAAAAGACCGATCAAAATGGCGGTGACCCAGTAGACGACCTCCACGGACCGCAAGAAGCTCCGTATCCCCCCAGCCCCACCGGGTACCGCGCCAAGCCTTGCCATCTCGCGGGTGGTGGCGGCGCCAAGCCCCATATCGAGCATCGCCGAGATAGCCTGAATCGTGGTGAAGACGCCGATCAAACCGTAAGATTCAACCCCGAGGAACTTGATGTAAAGGGGGATGAAGGCAAGGTTCATCAGCGTGAGCCAGACGCTGCCCGCGAAGTTCGCCGCAAGGTTCTTTTTCAAAAGGCTCATCAGTACTCGATCCCAGAGTAGTAATCTTCAGCGTAGTACTTGCAGATGCGCTGGAAGACTGGTTTCCGGTCCGGGCCGGGGAGGCAGACACAGTCCCCCGGCGTCTCCTCGTTGACGAGGACCACCCCTGGGGCGAGTACCGTGTTCTCCCGCACCAGGCAGTCGCCGATCACCATGGAGCCAGGGAAGAGCACCACCCCCCGCTCCAGTACCGGCCGCCCGGTCTCGCTTTTTCCCACTGTGCATCCCTGGTGGAAGATGCAGTAGTCGGCGTAAGTCGCCTTGGCAAATACCATTCCTACAGTGTGCCCCACCAGGAAGTAGTCGGGCATCTCCACCTCGTAGAAGAGGTCGATCCCGTTCAGCGCCTTGTTGAGCAGGAAAATCCTCGTCGCTGCCTCCGTGTCGCCGGTTTCCCGGTAGATCCGGTGCGCGAGGAAGTAGAGGAAAGTGGCGTTCTGCCCGGAGACAAGATAGTCAAACCCCTTCCCGCTCCATGCCTTAACCGCCGAGATGCACTGCTCCGTCCGCTCGAGCGCGGGTTTTAGGTGCGCCTGGATCACCGGGACGATCTCGAAGCCGTCCGGGAAGAAGTGCTCGACCTGGCGCGAGACATAGCGCGCGAGAAAGGCGGGGTCTCGTTTTTCCGACGACATCAGGGGGTTGCTCCTTCTTTCATTCTCACCCGCGCCGGGTTACCGACCACTGTGACACCCGCGGGGACATCCTTTGTCACCACTGCCCCGGCCCCTACCATGGCCCCGGCACCGATGGTGACGCGGGGGAGGATGACCGCACCGGTCCCGATGAAGGCGAACGCCTCGACGGTGACTTCGCCGGCAAGACGCGCCCCCGGCCCCAGGTGTACCCCATCGCCGACTACGCCATCGTGATCGATCGAGGCGGCAGTGTTGACTATGACGCCGCGCCCCAGGGTTACATTGGCGCAGACCGCGGCTTGAGCCAGAATCTGGCACCCCTCGCCGATGACAGCGTTGAAGGCCGTGAAGGCGGTGCGGTGCACGAAAGTGGGAAGCGCGATTCCTCTCGCCTTGAAAAGATCCATCAGCATGAGACGGTCGGCACCGCGCCCTCCGCCGACGGCCACCCCCCCGATAAGCGTCTCACTCCCGCTGCGGCCATGCAGGAAACGGTCGAGTCCAGCCTCACCGACGAAGAGCGGCACGCCGGGAATGGGCGATGCGATGTCGCGGTTGTCGACCAGCCCAACGAGCCTGCGATCGCTGCCGTGGACCAGGTCGAAAAGGACCTTTGCCTGTCCGGTCGCCCCCCAGAGCACGAGATCAGGCATGAGACTTCCCTTGGATGTGGGAGCGCACCAGCGAGATGACCCGGTCCATATCCGCCTCGGAAAGGTCGTGGTAGCTCGGAAGGTTCACGGCACGCGGGTAAAGGCCGTAACTCACGGCGTGCTCCGGGCGGCTTTCGAACATCGGGAGCATGGTGAGGGGCCAGAAGAAGACCCTACCGTCGATGTCGTCCTCCTTGAAGGCAGTAAGGAGTTCATCGCGGTGGAAAGGAACACCTTCGTCCACGACAATGGTCGGCATCCAGTAGCCGTTCACGGTACCTTCGTGCTCCGGGTTCAGGCGGACCGGGAGACCAGCGAGCCCCTTTCGGTAGTAGTCGAAGATGCGCCTTTTCTGAGCGATGAGCAAGTCGATCCGCTCCATCTGCGCACAGCCGATGGCCGCCTGTATGTTGGACATTTTATACTTGAAACCGATGGAATCGGGCCAGAACTGCTTCACCTGTCCCTTGGCACGCCCATGGTTGCTAAGGCTCAACACCCGCTCGTAGAGCTTCTCGTCGTTCGTGACGAACATCCCCCCCTCCCCGGTGGTGAGGGTCTTCGTGCCGTGGAAAGAAAAGGTACCGAACGTGCCGAACGCGCCGGCGCTGCGACCGCGCCACTTGGAACCGATCGCCTCGGCTGCGTCCTCGATGACGGGGATACCGTGGCGCCTGCCGATCTCCATGAGTGTGTCTAGGTCGCAGAGGTTCCCATAGAGGTGCACGGCGATGATCGCCTTGGTACGCGGGGTGATAGCCCGCTCGACTTTGCCCGGGTCTAGGCACCAGGTGTCGGGGAGGACATCGACGAAGACCGGCTCTCCTCCCAGATACGTAATGGGGGCCGCCGAGGCGATCCAGTTGGTGTCTCCTAGGATCACCTCATCCCCGGGGCCGATACCCAGTGCTGCTAGCCCCAGGTGCATTGCGCCGGTGCAGCTCGAGGTGGCTATGGCGAAGCCGACGCCTAAGTGATCGCGAAAAAGTCCTTCGAAGCGCCCGATATATTCATAGCAGCGCTCCCCCCAGCCATTCTGGGCTGCGTCCGTCGCATAGCGGACCTCTAGGTCGGTGATGGAAGGTTTCGTATAGTGTATCTTCGACATCTTGCGTCCCCTGTAAGGTAGATTCAGCAATACCCTTTACTTAAGAAAGTCCGGGTAGCCGAGGTCACGCCCGGAGATCACGGCAGGCTCCGCGAGCCAATCGATCCCAAACGCGGCGTCGTCGAAGCGGGCCCCGGCCGCACATTCCGGTTGGAAGAATTCGGACATCTGGTAGAAGACCTCGCTGTCGACGTCAAGGGTCAGGAAACCGTGGGCGACCCCCTCCGGGATGTAGACGCCCCGGTGGTTCTCCGCGCTTAACTCCACCGATGCCCAGCGCCTGAAAGCCGGGGAATCGGGCCTTAGGTCCACGATAACGTCCTGGATCGCCCCTTTGGTACAGCGCACGAGCTTCGCCTCCTCGTGCGGCGTCACCTGATAGTGCATGCCGCGCAGCGTGTGCCTAGCCTTGTTGAAGGAAACGCTGCACTGCACGAGGTTTGTATTGAGCCCTTTCGCGGCGAATTCGGCCCGGCAGAAAGTGCGGGCGAAAAAGCCCCGGTCGTCTGCGATGAAATCCGGCTCTATGAGGAACGCGCCGGGAACCGGCAGGGGCTCGAACCTCACGGCAGCACCTCGACGCTCGGTATCGGGACCACAAACTGCCCTCCCCACTCGCGGATGTAGGACATTTGGGTCGTGATCTCGTCCTTGATGTTCCAGGGGAGGATGAGGAGGTAGTCCGGCTTCTCCTCGCGTACCCGGTCCGGGTGGTTGATGGGGAGATGGGTCCCCGGGAGGAAAAGCCCCTGCTTGTGCGGGCTCAAATCGACCACGAAATCAATGAAATCGGAGCGGATGCCGCAGTAGTTCAAAAGAGTATTCCCCTTTGCCGCCGCCCCGTAGCAGGCGATTTTCTTCCCCTCCTTCTTCGCCTGGATCAGAAACTGGAGGAGGCTCCGCTTCGTCTCGCGAACCTTTTCCCCGAAGGAGAGGTAGGTGGAAAGGGAGGAAAGCCCCGCTTCGGCCTCACGGGCGAGAAGCGCCTCGACCGAGTTGGTGGCTGCCTTGTCGGCGTTCCCCTCGTGGCAGGCGAAAATCCTCAGTGAGCCGCCGTGGGTGGCGAGTTCCTGTACATCGAAGACGCTCAAGCCGTGCTTCCTGAAGACCTGGACCACGGTGATCAGCGAGAAGTAGGAGAAGTGCTCATGGTAGATGGTGTCGAACTGGTTTTTCTCCATGAGCCGCAACAGGTGCGGGAACTCCATGGTGATGACTCCGTCGTCTTTGAGAACGATCTTGAGCCCCGCCACGAAATCGTTTAGGTCCGGTACGTGGGCGAGGACGTTATTCCCTAAAAGGAGGTCCGCCTGCCCCCCTTCAGCCACGATGCTCCGCGCCGTCCCGGTGCCGAAGAAGCAGACACGGGTGGGAATCCCCTTCTCCCGGGCGACCTCGGCCACGTTGGCCGCAGGCTCGATCCCCAGGACGGGGATACTCCTTTCCTTGAAATACTGCAGGAGGTAGCCGTCGTTACTGGCGATCTCGATCACTTGGTGGGCGGCGTTAAAGCCGAAGCGCTCGATCATCTCAATCGTGTAATTCTCCGCATGCTTAAGCCAGCTGGCCGAGTAGGAGGAAAAGTAGGCGTAATCGCTGAAGATGTTCTCCGGCGACTCGAACTCCTCCAACTGCACGAGAAAGCAGCGCTCGCAGACATAGGCGTGCAGCGGGAAGAAGGGCTCCGCCCCCTTCAGCCGCTCCGCCTTCAGGTAGGCGTTGGAGAGCGGGCTCATGCCGAGGTCACAAAAGGTGTGGGTCAACTTGGTTCCGCAAAAACGACAGCTTCCAGTTTTCATTGTGCCTGCCTTTGGTAGGTGAGAATTTGTTGTTCGGTGACCCGGCGCATGTCCTCCCCGGCGGCAAACGCCCGGTACCACTGGATGCTCCAGTCGAGAGCCTGGCCGAGGTTCAGACGGGGGCGCCACTTGAGCCGGTTCCGCGCCTTTGAGCTGTCGAGCTTCAAATAATGCGCCTCGTGCGGGTGCGGCCCGTCGTCTACCACGAAACCCGCCCCCTCGCCCCACTCCGAGCAGATCCGCTCGACGATCCATCCTACCGGCCGCGTGTCCTCCTCGAAGGGGCCGAAGTTCCACCCTTCGGCATAACCCGCCCCCTCCAGGTACAGCCTGTGGGCGAGGGCAAGGTAACCCGACACCGGTTCCAGAACGTGCTGCCAGGGGCGGATGGCATTGGGGTTTCTGATCGGGACCGGCTCGCCCGCTAAAAGCGACCTCATGCAGTCGGGGACCAGGCGATCGGCGGCCCAGTCGCCGCCGCCGATCACGTTGCCGGCACGGGCGGTGGCGATAGCGACCTTGTGCTCCGGGTAGCTATACGGGTTGAAAAAGGACTGACGGTAGGCTGCCGTGACGAGCTCGGAGCAGGCCTTACTGCTCGAGTAGGGGTCGAAACCGCCCATCGCCTCGTTTTCACGATACCCCCAGTTCCATTCGCGATTTTCGTAGCACTTGTCCGTGGTCACATTCACCACAGCGCGCACGCTGCCGATCCGACGCACGGACTCGAGCAGATGCACCGTCCCCATCACGTTAGTGGCGTAGGTATCGACGGGAATGCGGTAGGAGTCACGCACAAGCGGCTGGGCCGCCATGTGGATCACCACCTCCGGTTCGCTCGTCTTCACCACGCGCGAGAGGCCCTCAAGATCCCGTACGTCACCAATGTGCGAGTCTACGAGTTCGTCCACCCGTGCTAGCTCATAGAGGCTCGGGGTTGTGTTGGGGGCGAGCGCAAAGCCGGTCACATGAGCCCCGAGCCGGTTGAGCCACAGGGAGAGCCAAGCCCCCTTAAAGCCGGTGTGCCCGGTAACGAGGACCCTTCTGCCGCGCCAGAAAACGGAGTTTATCCCCAAATCTTCCATGGCGCTTTCCCGGTTTTCCAAAGTTCCTCCAAGTCCTTCTTGTCCCTTAGTGAATCCATAGGCTGCCAAAACCCCTCATGCTTGTACGCCACGAGCTCGCGGTCGCGAGCGAGGCTCTCGAGAGGCTCCCGCTCAAACACGGTGTGGTCACCGTCGATGTAGTCAAAGACCTGCGGCTCGAGTACAAAAAAGCCCGCGTTGATCCAGGCGCCGTCACCCTTGGGCTTTTCCTGAAAGTCAAGGATGCGGTTCCCTTCGTCGAGGTTCAACGCGCCGAAACGCCCGCCGGGCTGGGTCGAGGTCATGGTGGCAAGTTTATTATGAGACTTGTGGTAGGCGATGAGTTCGGGGATGTTCACGTTGCCAACGCCGTCTCCGTAGGTCATCAGAAATGGTTCGTCGCTGATGTAGGGGCGGATACGCTTTACCCGGCCACCGGTCATGGTGTCAAGCCCAGTGTTGACCAGCGTCACCCTCCAAGGCTCGGCAGAATGGTGGTGCACCATGCGCTGGTTCTCGTTCCTGAAATCGAAAGTGATGTCGGCCTCGTGCAGGAAGTAGTGCGCGAAGTACTCCTTGATGCAGTACCCCTTGTACCCCAGGCAGATCACGAAATCGTTGAACCCGAAGTGCGAGTACACCTTCATGATGTGCCAGAGTATAGGGCGCTCGCCGATCTCGATCATCGGCTTGGGCTTTAGGTGCGATTCCTCGCTGATCCTAGTGCCGAACCCGCCGGCAAGAATGACAACTTTCATCAGCCCTCCTTTTCAACCGGTTGAAAGCAGGTGTTCTTGGAACACCGGCCAGACGGTACTGTTCCCAGAGCCCCCCCTACATTACGGAGCGGAAGTAGGCGATGGTTTGGGCAAGCCCGGCGTCTAGGTCCACCACGGGCTTCCATCCCAGCATCTCGCGCGCCAAGGTGATGTCGGGCTGGCGCTGCTTCGGGTCGTCCTGCGGCAGGGGGTGGGACACGATGGCGGACTTGGAACCGGTGAGAGCGATAATCCGCTCGGCAAACTCCATGATGGTGTTTTCCACCGGGTTGCCGAGGTTCAAAGGCCCAGTAAAGCCGTCGCACTCCATCATACGCATCATCCCCTCCACGAGATCCGAAACGAAGCAAAAAGAGCGGGTCTGGGTCCCTTCGCCGTAGACGGTAATCGGCTCGTTGTGGAGCGCCTGCATGATGAAGTTGGAGACCACACGACCGTCGTTTTTGGCCATGCGTGGACCGTAGGTGTTGAAAATGCGCACTATCCGGACGTCAACGCCGTTTTGGCGGTGGTAGTCCATCATGAGCGTTTCAGCCACCCGTTTTCCCTCGTCGTAGCAGCTCCTGATCCCGATGGGGTTAACATTGCCCCAGTAGCTCTCCTTTTGAGGATGCACTTGCGGATCACCGTAGACCTCGGAGGTGGAGGCTTGGAGGATACGCGCCTTGACACGCTTAGCCAAGCCCAGCATGTTGATTGCCCCCATGACGCTCGTCTTAGTGGTCTTCACCGGGTTGTACTGGTAATGCACGGGTGAGGCCGGGCAGGCAAGGTTGTAGATCCGGTCCACCTCGAGAAGAATGGGCTCAGTGATGTCGTGCCTCACCAGCTCGAATCGGTGGTTGTCCAAAAGGTGAAGGATGTTGCTCTTGCTGCCAGTGAAGAAATTGTCCAGGCAGATGACGTCGTGCCCCTGCTCCAGGAGCCTTTCGCAAAGGTGGGAGCCAACGAAGCCGGCCCCGCCGGTTACCAGTACGCGCATGAATGCTGCCTCATAGATTAATTTATTTCCAGGCCATGGTGAGGTTTCGGATCCTTCGGATCTTCTCTCGTTCCCGGTCCGGGAGCTTTTCGTAGTATTCGATGGCGAAGGCAAGTCCGGTTGCGAAAACGAACGAGAAAAAGCCGGCAAGGATGACCATCTGGGACCTCTTTGGACTGCTCTTTTTCAGCGGGACCACCGCCTCGTCGAGGATCTGCAGGGAGGACGAGTCTTTGGCCTCACTTAGCTTAGCCATCTCGTACTGCTTGGTCAGTTGTTCAAACATACCCTCCTGGACCTTAACCGCGCGCAGCTTCCTCGAATATTCGAGGCCGACACCCGGCATGTTTCCAACGTTCGGGATGCCTTCTCCCCCCCCGTCATCCCCGGCACCACGGGCAATCTCCGCGCGGAGTTGCTGGATTCCTCTTTTAAGTCCCTTCACCTCAGGGCTCTGCTCAGTCTGCTTCGTAAGAAGCACTGAGAGCTGAACCTCCTTGGAAGCAAGTTCGCCCTTAAGCTTAGCGATTCCCTCTATGGAGGCCTTGCTCTGTGCTTCGACCTGCACAATCTTGTTCGACTGCGCGAAATTTTTCAGTTCATCCTCAGCCCGTTTCAGGTCGCCCTTCACAAGTTCGAGACGCTTTTCCAGGAAAATCCGCTCTGTACTTGCCTTCGTAAGGTTTAACCGCACAGTTGCCCGCCCCAACTCCTCCACGAAAGCGTTGGCCAATCGCGCCGACAGCCTTGGATCACTGTCATCGGCGGTGATTACGATGATGCCGTCCTTGCCTGCTGACATCTTAACTGCACCAGCGAGTCGGGTCCGAGCCGCGTCCGCACTGGAAACTGCATATACGTGCGTGAGGTCTAGCTTGGCAACCACGGCGTCAGATACAGAGCGGCTCCTCAAGATGCCGAGGTAGAGGTCACTCCCTCCCCCGAGGCTTCCCGCCGCAAGCCCTGCGAGCGTTCCCGCCTGCCCCAGCAGTGCCGACAACCCCCCGCCACCCTCCTTTTGAGGAGGAAGGACTCGAGCTGTTGCGGAATAGATGTTGGGCAGGGTGAGGCTATAGCAGACGGTGGTAGCAACAGCCAACACGCAAATTTTGATAATGAGCTTCTTACGTTTTGCTAGAACATGAAGAATTTCAAGAATTCCAGATTCTCCTTCATGCTCACCGACCATGTTTTCTGTCATCTTTATATCATCGCCTCTGTGTTGGGTTCTCTATAAAAATCTCATTACTTTCCTGCAGCAATGACAACACCGGCTGTCATGGCTATGTTGCCGATGATCTGAACAATATCCTTGATGTTTCTGAGCCATGCCGTTTTCTCATACTGGCGCGGCACGATTACAGTGTCACCGGAATCCAGCGTTTTCCCCCAAAAGGAGTTGTAGAACATAAACCTTGAAGAGTTGGCCTGGCTGATGACGGAGCCGTCGACCTTGACAACGTAGATGCTATCCCTGTCCGCATCGCCGGTTGGCCCACCCACCTGTTGTAGATACCACTCGACGTCACGGTCACGCTGAGTTACGACGGTGCTCTGGTTGTAGACGTCGCCGATCACGTTGATACCGCCGGGATCGCTAGGGACGGTGAGTTGGTCGCCTCCCTGCAGCTCTAAGTCGTAGAGACTCCCCTTAAAATCGCTTAGCGACGTTATCTCCATCAGAACCCGCCCCTCAGCCTTCTTGGCCTTAAGCATCTCAACACTGCGCATCAGGTTGTCGAGTGTCGCCTTTGAACTCGCCACTTCTTCGGCAGAGGCAGCCGTCTGAGAGACGTTGCTCTGCAACTTGATGATCTGGTCCTGCGCCTTGTCGAGGGCCTCGTCCATGCGCTGCTGCTGCAGCTTCCGGACATTCTCCCGAGTGAAACGCGCTCCTTTTAGGTAAGCGAGATCGGTGAAGCCCCCGGCGCGGGCAATGACGGAACTGAGCCGCTCCCCCTTGTAGATGGGATAGGTGCCCGGGAACATGAACTCGCCTTTGAGGGTGACATAACGCTCGGTGGCTTCGGCCCAGTTCGGGATGCGGCGCACGGTCAGTTCGTCGAACGGCTCCAGTTTGATGTTTTCCGCGCCGCCTTTGAGGGCCTGCTCAAGGTTCACCGGAATGGAGTACGAGGTGACCGAGCCACCATCGCGCTTGATCCTTGTGATTTCGGCGCTACCGAGATAGGCAGAGAGTTTCACGTTACCCACCTGCATGAGCAGGTCGCGCACGGTCATATTCTCCAGATAGCGGACCACCCCTGGACTTTGCACCTCGCCGCCAACCTTGACAACCGGCACCTCTTCCATCTGCTCCCGCGAGAAGACCTTTACCCGGTCGAACTCCTTGAGCTCCACGTCCTGGGCGGGGTCTCCCTTCAAAGCTCCGGCTACGTCAAAATATACGATCTCGGGGTGCATATCGGGCGGGTAGAGACGGATGATCTGCGCAGCTCCGGCATGGTACTGGGGCAGGAGGTTATCGCCCTGCAACAGCGAACTCACCTTCATGCCCGGCTTCAGAGCGTAATCACCGGGTCGCAACACGTGCCCCTCCAGCCTGACGTAGCCGCGCAGCACGCTGTCTATGGGGAGGACATTGACCAGGTCCATGTCCTGCATCTTAACGCCGGAGGTCTGTTGCTCAGCGGCAGGGGCGCTCAGATCCAGGTTGAAGTCCTTGACGACCTTCTTGTCGTGCGCCTCGACGCGGTACAACTGCACCCTCTGCAGGTACCCGGTAGGATTGATGCCGCCGCCGAGGGCGAAGAGCTCCTTCAGAGAACTTTCCCCCTTCAGCTCATAGATACCGGGACGCCGGACGTTGCCGACGATGCCGGCGACGCGGCCGATGACCGGGACCAGGATGGTGTCGCCCGGCTGCAGACGGATGTCCTTCCCCTTGTCCCCTTTGAGGAAGAAATCGTAAAGATCCACCGTCTCAACCACCTTGCCGTTACGGTTGATCTGGATGTTGCGCAGGCTACCGTTCTTCGTTGGCCCTTTCGCTGCGGAAAGGGCGCTAATCACGGTGGAAAGCGAACTCACGTTGTAGTCGCCGGGGGATGCGACCTCACCTACCACGTACACCTTGATCAGCCTCAGCTTGTCCAGGTTCACGTTGAGCTGAAAGTCCTTGTAGATCCGCGCAACGCTCCCCCTCAACAGCGCTGGGAGTTCACCGAAACTTACCCCGGCAACCTTGATAGCACCGACTTTCGGCAGCACGATGTCCCCATTGCGGTTAACTTCGAGCTTGTAAGTACCGTTGATGCTGCCCCAGAGAGTGACTATGAGGCGGTCTCCCGGGCCGACGAGGTAGTCCGACCCCACCGGGACGTCGGTCTGAGCCGCGAAAGTGTCCTTGCCGCGTTTGAAGAAGTTGTAGCCGAACTGGGTCAGTTCATCCCAGCCGTAAGGCTGCGGTCTGGTCTTGTCGACGGTGAGGGGTTCTCCCCCATGGCCTTTTCCAGCGCCGAGGGTTCCGCCGGCGGCTGAACCGCCTTTTTACCAGTTGCCTTGACCGTTCTCTTCTTTTCCTTCTTACCTTTCTTGTCCTTCTTATCCTTCTTATCTTTGTCGTCGCGCGTGACCTGGCGCTCCTTGCGCGACACGCCGTCCCCGCTTTGCTTCTCTTCCTTGACTGTTGCGGCATCGGAGAGCTGGTCATCCCTGCCCGCTGCCTCCCTGAGGTCCTCGGACTGCTCCTGGTTCAGATTGGAGGGACCGGCTTCTGCCGCTTCTTCATCCGGTTCGGCATCCCGGGCCGCGGGAGTGCGCCTGTAGCCCGATTTGTTGTCGCCACGGTCACGGGCGGCGTAATCATCGGCATCGGCGTCTTCAGGGGCGCTGAAATAATCTGAAGAGATTTCGGAGGAACTATCCTCTTTGGCGGCGCTTAGGGGCGTGTATGAGGATGAATCCCCGGACAGGGAGGCGGAAAAGGCTGAAGCAATCGACAGGAGTGTAAGCGTTACGACAAGAAACAGGATTCTCTTCATGCTTGGTTGTACCTCTGAGATTACAAGGAAGGCGGGAACAGCAGTAGGGGATCATACAGTAACTCACAAAACGGGGGGTCTTCCTTTGTGACACTACCGTTGACTGCCCGTTACTGACACGGGCAGAGCCGATCACAACTGCACCCAGCAAAAAAAGTCATTACTAATGATCAGGCTCTAGTCTATACCACTTATGCGAAGCGTTGTAAATGCAAAAGAGCTGGTGCTGAAGCGTTCTAAGGCACCATGTGGCGGCACTTTTGACACCTCCCGCAGGAGCAGTTTTCGTGCCCTTTTTCATATGGAATGACTCAAATAAATTGCCGCTGCGTGACCGGCCGCCCAGTGGTATGCACCCTTTACTTCTCTTTCTCAATGACTTAGTGACCGATGAAAAGTCTATCAGAAAAAATGTGGGCGCAAACTATGAGTAAAAAATATTTACTAGCGGTGTTCTATGACAGTGAAAGGGGCGCCAGGTAGCAAAGAACCGTGTCAAGAAACCGAGCGCAGTCTGAATTATTGACACCATAAACCTGACTACAACCTCCAGGCCCTGATGCCGTTTTCCGCCAGTTGGCTGCTGTTGAAGATCCCCTTCACGTCGATGACGAGGGGCCGGCCGTTCATCATCCCCTTCAGCTGTTCCGTGGAGAGCTCCCGGTACTCCTTGTGCGCAACGGCTACCACGATGGCCTCGGCGATCTGCAGCTTTTCCCTGGGGACCAGGGTAACACCGTACTCGTGCCGGGCCTCATCCGGGTCGGCCAGCGGGTCGCAGACCTGGACATCGAGCCCGTAGTCCTGGAGTTCGTGGATGATGTCGATGACCTTGGAGTTGCGCAGGTCGGGACAGTCCTCCTTGAAGGTGAGCCCGAGGACCGTGACCCGCCCCCCGAGCACGTTGTGGCCGGCGCGGATCATCTCCTTCACCGTGCGCTGGGCGATGAATTTCCCCATGCCGTCGTTGATGCGCCGTCCCGCCAGGATGACCTGCGGGATGTAGCCGAGCTTCTCCGCCTTGTGGGTCAGGTAGTACGGATCGACCCCGATGCAGTGCCCCCCCACCAGTCCCGGCTGGAACCTGAGGAAGTTCCACTTGGTCCCGGCGGCCTCCAGCACCGAGTTGGTGTCTATCCCCATGCGGTCGAAGATGAGGGCAAGTTCGTTCATGAGGGCGATGTTCAGGTCGCGCTGGGTGTTCTCGATGACCTTGGCGGCCTCTGCGACCATGATGGACGGGGCACGGTGCACGCCGGCGGTCACCACGGATTCGTAGACGTCCCCCACGATCTCCAGGGTCGCCGCGTCCTGCCCGGACACCACCTTCTTGATCTTGGTGAAGGTGTGTTCCTTGTCGCCGGGGTTGATCCGTTCGGGGCTGTACCCGACGAAGAAGTCACGGCCGCAGGCAAGGCCGGAGACGCGCTCCAGTATCGGCACGCATTCCTCCTGGGTGACACCCGGGTAGACGGTGGACTCGTACACGACGATGTCCCCTTTTTTCAGCGCACGCCCCACCGTCTCCGAGGCGCGCAGCATCGGGGTGAGGTCGGGTTGGTTGGCCGAGTCGATGGGGGTGGGGACGGCGACGATGTGGAAGTCCGCCTCCCTGAGCACCTCGATGCTGTCGGTGAAGACGATGTCGGCCTCGCGGAGGTCGCTTGAAGTCACCTCGCCGGTACGGTCGTGTCCGTTTTTAAGCTCCGCGATGCGCGCGGCGTTGATGTCGAAACCATAGGTCTTCCGCACTTTGCCGAAGGCCACCGCCACCGGAAGCCCCACATACCCAAGGCCGATGACGGAGATGATACGGTCGCGCTTAGACATTGCACACACTCTCCTCGACATTATATTTCAGACAGCGCAACTACTACAAAGTGGAGGGCTGCTTCTTGCTTTTTATTTGTGCCAGCTAACGGCAGCGAGCATTGTATCAGAAAAATCTCAGAAAGAAACAGCGGCGGGAAAATATTTTTGGACGTGGGTTTTGACTGAATAAGGAGAGGGGTGACGGGAAAAAGGAAAGGGGATGTCAGAACCTTCGACATCCCCATCCTGTAATGAGTATTTCTATGACAGCCGCATCTGGGGCATTGGGCCCAGCACTGTCAGTTGTTGTCGGTAGCCTTGCGCGACCTCAGACGTAATACCTGGAAGTGACGCTCTCCCAGGTTCCCTGGGCCTTCAGGATCAGGTCGCAGAGTTCGCGCACCGCGCCCCACCCGCCCCGGTTCCTGGCGACGAATTGGGCGAAGGGAAGCACCTCCTGGACCGCATCGGCGGGCGCCGCGGCGAAACCTACCCGTTTCAGAAGCGGTATGTCGATCACATCGTCGCCCATGAAGGCGACCTGTTCGTCGGTGAGGCCGGTGGCCTCCAGCATCTGGCGGTAAGGGACCAGCTTGTCCAGGGATTTCTGGTAGACCTGGCCGATGCCCAGTTCCACGGCCCGGTTGTAGACCACCTGCGACTCGCGTCCGGAGATGATCCCGACCTCGATACCGGAGCGCTGCAGCATCTTGATGCCGTGGCCGTCCTTCACGTTGAAGAACTTGCTCTCCACGCCGTTGGAGTCGAATATGATACGTCCGTCGGTGAGGACACCGTCGACATCGAGTATCAGGAGCTTGATCTTTTTCAGCCTTTCTTCCATGAAAACCTCACTTAAACCTAACGCTCATGCAAAGCCGCAAAGACGCTAAGAACTGCACAAAACAAAAAACCTGCTCACGCAAAGACGCTAAGACGCAAAGTCCGGCAAAAACCTGTCCCCTTCATCCCGGTTGAGAGTCTCCGGGGGTTTCTTTGCGACTTTGCGGCTTTGCGTGACACGCTGCTAGGCTATGCCTGCCTTCAACAGGTCGTGCAGGTGCACGATGCCTACGGGGGCGGTGGCGGAGTCGTCGGCGAAGACGAAGAGCGAGGTGATGGAGTACTGCTCCATCTGCTGCAGGGCGCGCGCCGCAAGCTCGTCACGACGGATGCGCTTGGGCCCTTTCTTCATCAGCGCCGATGCCGGAAGGTTGATGATGTCGAGTCCCTGTCCCAGGGCGCGGCGCAGGTCGCCGTCGGTGATGACCCCTTCAAGGGCGCCATCCGCCGCGGTGACGCCGGTGATGCCGAGGCCCTTGGAGGTGATGGTGAAGAGCGCCTCGCGCATGAGGGTGTCGGAAGTGACCAGCGGGAGCCCGTCACCTGAGTGCATGATGTCCTCGACCTTCAGGAGGAGCCTGCGTCCCAGGGCGCCGCCGGGGTGGAACATGGCGAAGTCCTCGGCCTTGAAGCCGCGGCTCACCAGGAGCGCGACCGCGATGGCATCGCCCATGGCCAGGGTGACGGTGGTGGATGCGGTCGGGGCGAGCCCGAGCGGGCAGGCCTCCTCCTTGACGGAGATGTCGAGGAAGATGTCGCCGCTTTTGGCCAGGGTGGAGTTGGGGTTGCCGGCCATGGCGATGAGGGTGGCGCCGAGACGCTTGATGATCGGGAGGATGCGCACCACCTCGTCGGTCTCGCCGGAGTTGGAGATGGCGATGACGACGTCACCCTTCATGATCATGCCGAGGTCGCCGTGGATCCCTTCCGCCGGGTGGAGGAAGAAGGCGGGGGTGCCGGTGGAGGCCATGGTGGAGGCGATCTTCTGCCCGATCAGGCCGGATTTGCCCATGCCGGTGACGACGACCCGGCCGGTGGTGTTGAGTATCATCTCCACGGCCTTCTCAAAGGTCCGGTCGATGGAGGATTCCAGGTTTAAAAGCGCCTCCGCCTCGACCCTGATCACCCGCTTCGCTTCTTCTAAAATCAAAATCCACTCCTTAAAACGGTCACGCCCGTTCGCTTCGCTCACTCAAGCCGCAAAGACGCAAAGTAAAGCAAAACCAAGAGCAAACCAACATGGATGAAAGGAAATAAAACCTTCTTCTCTGCTTTGCGTCTTTGCGGCTTTGCGTGAGTTGCTTTTTTATGCCTGTTTCACGATGGCGTCGATGGCCTTCAGTTTGTTCAAAAGTGCCGGCAGGTCGTCCAGACGCACCGAGTTCGGTCCGTCGCACAGCGCCTGCTCGGGCGCCTCGTGCACTTCCATGAAGACGCCGTCCACCCCGGCGGCGACGGCCGCACGGGAGAGGAACTCCACGTACTCGCGCTGGCCACCCGACGAGGTCCCCTCGCCTCCCGGAAGCTGCACGCTGTGGGTCGCGTCGAAGATGACGGGGTAGCCGGTGGAACGCATGATGGGGAAGCTGCGCATGTCCACCACGAGGTTGTTGTAACCGAAGCTCGCGCCCCGCTCGGTGAGGATGATGTTCTCGTTCTCGCAGGCGCGGATCTTGCCGACCACGTTCTTCATGTCCCACGGCGCCAGGAACTGCCCCTTCTTCACGTTGATGACCTTGCCGGTCTTCGCGGCGGCGACCAGGAGGTCGGTCTGGCGGCAAAGGAATGCCGGGATCTGCAGCACGTCCAGCACGTCGGCGGCGGGCTCCACCTGCTCGATGGAGTGGATGTCCGAGAGGACCGGAACGCCCAGCGATTCCTTCACCTTGGCCAGGATCCTCAGCCCCTCTTCCATGCCGGGACCGCGGAAGGCGGTGACCGAGGTACGGTTCGCCTTGTCGTAGGAGGCCTTGAAAATGAGCGGGATGCCGACACCGTTGCAGATGCTCATCAGGCGCTCCGCGTGGCGCAGCGTCGCCGTTTCGTTTTCTATCACGCACGGCCCCGCGACCAGCACGAGCGGCCTGTTGCCGCCTATCTTGACATTACCTACTGAGATCTCACGGATCATTGTTTCTCCTTTAAATCATCTCACGCCCGTTCGCTTCGCTCACTCAAGCCGCAAAGACGCAAAGTAAAGCAAAGCAAACCGTTTAACAGGGATAAAAGGGATAAACGGGATAAAACCTTATAAAGATTTTGGGTTAAACCAAAACTCAGTCTGTTTGATCCTGTGTTCTTTGCGTCTTTGCGTCTTTGCGGCTTTGCGTTACAACCGCTTCTCGCAGTTATCCTTTTTATCCCCTTTATCCCTGTTCTAATTGCCTTTCCGCGCTTTGGTGGCGCCGATGAAGGCCTTGAACAGCGGGTGCGGGTTGAGCGGCTTCGATTTGAACTCGGGATGGAACTGGCACCCCAGGAACCACGGGTGATCGGGGAGCTCGATGATCTCCACCAGGTTCCCTTCCTTGTACACGCCGGAGATGATCATCCCCTTCTCTTCAAGCGCGGCCCTGAAGGCGTTGTTGAACTCGTAGCGGTGACGATGACGCTCGGAGATCTCGGTCGCGCCGTAGGCCTTCTGGGCGAAGGTCCCCTTGGTGAGGGAACAGGGATACGCGCCCAGACGCATGGTGCCCCCCTTCTTGTCGACACCCTTCTGCTCTTCCATGAGATGGATCACCGGGCTCTTGCAGGCCGGCTTGAACTCGCTGGAAAACGCCTCCGGGAGCTGGCAGACGTTGCGCCCGAACTCGACGGCCGCCATCTGCATCCCGAGACAGATGCCGAAGAAGGGGACCTTGTTGACGCGGGCGTATTCGATCGCCTTGATCTTCCCCTCGGTGCCGCGCTCGCCGAAACCGCCGGGGACAAGGATGCCATCCACGTCCGCGAGGTACTTGTCGGTCCCCTCCTCCTCGATCTTCTCGGAGTCGAGGTAAACGAGGTTCACGCGGCAGTCGTTGGCGATGCCGCCGTGGGTGAGCGCCTCGGAGAGGGACTTGTAGGATTCCTTGAGGTCGACGTACTTGCCGACCACGGCGATGCGGACCTCGCCGCACCCCGGGTTGGTCAGCTTGGAGACCACCTGCTGCCAGTGGGAGAGATCCGGCGCCTTGGTCCAGATGTTGAGCTTCTCGACCACCTGGTCGTCAAGCCCTTCCAGGTTCAAGGCCAGCGGCACCGCGTAGATGTGCTCGGCGTCGCGGGAGGTGATGACCGCTTTCTCCTCGACGTTGCAGAAGAGGGCGATCTTCGCCTTCATGTCCTGGGGAAGCTCCTGCTCGCAGCGGCAGAGGAGGATATCGGGCTGGATGCCGATCTCGCGCAGCTCCTTGACGGAGTGCTGGGTCGGCTTGGTCTTCAGCTCGCCCGCGGTCCTGATGTAGGGAACCAGGGTGACGTGCAGGTACAGCACGTTCCCCGCACCCCGGTCGCTCTTCAACTGGCGGATCGCCTCGAGAAACGGCAGCGACTCGATGTCGCCCACGGTGCCGCCGATCTCGACGATGGCGATGTCGCTCCCCTTGGCGTTCTCAAGGATGTTGGCCTTGATCTGGTCGGTGATGTGCGGGATGACCTGCACCGTGCCCCCCAGGTAGTCGCCGCGGCGCTCCTTCTCGATGACGGAGAAGTAGACCTGTCCCGTGGTGAAGTTGCTCTTCTTGGAGAGCTTGCTGGAGGTGTAGCGCTCGTAGTGCCCGAGGTCCAGGTCGGTCTCGGCGCCGTCGTCGGTGACGAAGACCTCCCCGTGCTGGAAAGGAGACATGGTGCCCGGATCGACGTTGATGTACGGATCCAGCTTCTGGATGGTGACCCGAAGCCCCCGTGCCTCCAGCAGAGCGCCCAAAGAAGCGGCGGCGAGTCCCTTACCTATGGAGGAGACAACGCCGCCGGTAACAAAGATGAATTTTGTCTTCACTTAAAAAACCTCCGGAAACTAGAAACTGTTCTACGTTCCATGTTTCGAACAGGAACAAAGAACATGACTGAATAATATGCGGCTAAAAAGGTTCCAAACGTAGAACCTGGAACGTAGAACTTAGAACGGCCGTCAAGGTGGTTACCCTTTAAGCTTGGCCAGCACCTTCTCCAGGTCGGCCGGGGTGTCGACACCGATGGACTCGCACTCGGTCTCGACGATCCTGATCCGGTAGCCGTTCTCCAGCACCCGCAACTGCTCGAGCTTCTCGGCCATCTCCAGATAGCTCGGCGGAAGCGAGGCGAACACCGGGAGGAACTCCCTGCGGTACACGTAGAGCCCCACGTGCTTGTAGCACAGGAGCTTCCCGCAGCAGAAGGCGTCGTCCTTCAGGTCGTTCCACTTGTCGCGGAAAAACGGCAGCGGCGAACGGGAAAAGTAGAGCACGTTCCCCTTCGGGTCGGCGACCACCTTCACCACGTTCGGCGAAAGGAAGTCGTGCAGCGTCTTTATGCGGCACTTGAGGGTCGCCATCGGGATGGACGGATCTTCCAGCATCGGGGCGATGGCCTGGTCGATCATGGCCGGATCGATGAGCGGCTCGTCCCCCTGCACGTTGACTATGATGTCGGCATCGAGCCTTCCCGCAACCTCGGCCAGCCGGTCGGTCCCGGTCTCGTGATCAGCGGAGGTCATCTCGACGCGACCGCCGAAGGCGCGCACCGCGGCGGCGATCCGCTCGTCATCGGTCGCCACTATCACATCGGAAACGAGGTTGGCCCGGGAGGCGCGCTCATACACATGCTGCACCATGGGTTTCCCCATGATGTCCGCCAATGCCTTACCCTCAAAACGCGTAGAAGCATACCTGGCGGGAATTACCGCGGTTATTTTCATGTGGCGTCTCAGTACGACCCGCACCGGTCGGGCCGGCATCGAGTCCTGGTTGCGGTTGTGGTTTTGGTGATTTTTTGTGGCTGGCTTTTGCTGCGATTTTAGCCGGTGGAGCGCAGCCTTAACCGCGGGCTCCGTCCCTTGTCTGGCGGGACGAAACAAGTTACATCAAAAGAAAGGTTCGTGTCAAGGAGTGAAATTAGAGAGATGCGCTCAGCTTGTCGGCCCAGGAGAAGGTCTCCAGCTGTGCGGAGAGAAGCTGGTCCAGCTCCAGTTCGCAGATATCCAGCTGCTCGCTCACGGCGGCGAAATCGGCCCGCTCCAGCATCTCGGCGAGCACCAGGAGCCCGCCCAGGTCACCCTCTCGGTGCAAAAGGGCGCTCTTCACGTTCTCCACGAGGTTCAGCTTGCCGACCAGCTCGGCCATGGAGTCCTCGAAGAGGACGTCGATGAGGGAGAGGATGCCGACCATGAACCCCTGGTCGGCGAGTTCCCCCGCGCCCCGGCCACGCGACGCGAGGATGAGAAGCTCCATCAACTTGCCGCGGGTCGCCGCCATCTCCAGAAGCGGGCTTTGCACCCCGTTTTGATCGTTGCTCGCGTACAGCGCGAGGGTGATCCAGCGCTTGAGCTGTTCAAGGCCGAGCACGGTCAGGGCGTGACGCAGCGTCTTGATCCGGACCCTGAGCCCCATGGCGACCGAGTTCACCAGGCGGAGCAGGTTGTAGGTGAGCCCCGGGTTCTGCTTGAAGGTCTCCTCGATCTCCCCCCACTCGGCGTCGGCCATCACCTGCTTCATGAGCTGCATCATGGTGATCTTGCCGATGTCGATCTTGTTCTGCCTGAGCACCACGGGGCGGGCGAAGTAGTACCCCTGGAAGAGGTCGAAGCCAAGCTGCGAGCAGAACTTGTAGTGCTCAGCGTTCTCGACCTTCTCGGCCAGGAGCGTGAGAGGCCACTTCCTGAGGTTCTCCACCATTTCCGGCAGGGACTGCGCAGGAGTCTCCAGGACGTCCACCTTGACGATGTCGATCATGCGGTAGATGTCATGGAAGGCGGGGGAGTAGACGTGGTCGTCCAGGGCGAGGCTGAACCCCAGGGCTTTGAGGGAGCGGCAGCGTTCCACCACCTCCTGGTCGGCGACGATGCTCTCCAGCAGTTCGATCACCACGCGCTCCTTGGGCAGGAGCTCCACCGCGTCGCTCATCAGCACCTCGCGGGTCACGTTGAAAAAGCCCTTGTGCCTCCCGAGCACGTCCTGGATGCCGAACTGCGTCAGCGCGTTCACGATCACGCTGGCGCTCGCCGCCTGCACGTCGAGGATGTTCGCGGCGTACAGGCTTTCCGGCGAGCGGAACAGGAGCTCGAACCCCATGATCTGCTGGGTCCGGTCCAGAATGGGCTGGCGCCCCAGAAAGAACTTTTCCTCAAGCATGAAAACCTCTAAAAGCAAAAGACGTTCAAGGTTCAACCTGAACGGCCGTTCAGCCGTTTAGTTGCACAGCTTCAAGACTTCGCGGCTGATGGAGTCCAGGGGACGGATGTAGTCGACTCCTCCCAGCTTGATCGCCTCGTTGGGCATCCCGAAGACGATGCAGCTCGCCTCGTCCTGGGCGATGTTGAGCGCGCCGGCCTGCTTCATCTCCAGCATGCCGTGGGCGCCGTCATCCCCCATGCCGGTCATGATCACCCCTACGGCGTTTTTCCCGGCGTAGCGCGCGGCGGAGCGAAACAGCACGTCGACCGAGGGGCGGTGGCGCGACACCAGGGGGCCGTCCTTGATCTCGACGTAGTAGCGCGCGCCGCTGCGCTTCAGGAGCAGGTGGTGGTTTCCCGGCGCGATGAGGGCCCGGCCGCGCACCACGGTGTCGTTGTTCTCGGCCTCCTTGACCGTGATCCGGCACAGGCCGTCCAGCCTCTGCGAGAAGGCGCGGGTGAACCCCTCCGGCATGTGCTGCACGATCACGATCCCCGGGGAGTCCGCCGGCAGCGACTCCAAAAAGGTCCGCAACGCCTCGGTCCCCCCCGTGGAGGCCCCGACTACCACCACCTTCTCGGTGGTCTGCATCATCGCCTGGCTCTTGGGCTTGTCCATGATTACGTCGGCGGTGAGTTTGGGCGACACCTGGTGCGTGACCGCGGATACCCGCCTGAGCCTGGCCTGGCTCGCCGCCTTCACCGCGTCGCAGATCCGGACCCGGGACTCCTCCAGAAACGCCTTGGTCCCCAGGCGCGGCTTCTGGATGATCTCCACCGCCCCGTACTCCAGGGCCTTCAGGGCCGTCTCCGACCCCTTCTCGGTCAGGCTCGAACACATCACCACCGGGATGGGATGCTGACTCATGATCTTGTGCAGGAAGGTGATCCCGTCCATCCGGGGCATCTCGACGTCGAGGGTGATGACGTCGGGGACCTCCTGCCTGATCCGGTCAGCGGCGATGAAGGGATCGCCCGCGGTCGACATCACCTCGATCTGCGGGTCGGAAGAGAGGATCTCCACCATGGTCTGACGCACCACGGCGGAGTCGTCAACGATGAGCACCTTTATCTTCTTGGGCATTTAACAGACCCCCGATTTTCGCAGCCGTTTCAAGTAAACCTCCCCGGTGTGGGGGTGGAAGATGATCTTCCTCCCGCGCTCCCCCCCGAGGTCCTGCTTGGCGACCCGGACCGACTCGCGCGCCAGGATTTTCAGCGCCATCTCCGCGTTCTCCCGGCCTACGCTGCGTCCTCTGCCACGGACGTCGAACATGTCGGAACCGCCAAAGACCTTCGCCTCGAGTTCCCCGCGCAGCGCCCCCCGGCTCAGCAGCCACTCCAGCATCTCGCGGATGGCCGTATCGACGTACTTGCCAGCCCCCTCGTGCACCTCGCCGCCGGTGAACCTGCCGTCACCGGGAAGCTGGGCGTGACAGATCGCTCCCAGCCGCAGGCGGTAATTGAAAATGGTGACCGCGACGCAGGAGCCAAGGAGTGTGGCCACCAGCACCGGGTCAGAGCTTACCATTATCTGGCCCGGTTTCAGGTAGACCACACGGCTCTGCGCGTACGGCATCACCGTGGCCTGCGGTACACAGTGGGATAGACGCTCACCAGCGGCACGTCGAGGCCGCTCAGGGTTTCCGAGTGCCCCATGAAGATGTAGGAACCGGGCTTCATGTGGCGGTGGAAACGCTGCAGCAACTTCTCCTGGGTGGGGCGGTCGAAATAGATGATGACGTTGCGGCAGAAGATGATGTCCAGATGCTCGCGCATGCCGAAGTCATCGTCCATGAAATTGAGACGGCGAAAGCGCACCTTATCCCGCAATTCCGGGACGATGCGCACCATGCCGCTGGAGCGGTCCTTGCTGCGCAGCAGATATTTCTTCTTGAGCTCCATGGCGACCGGCTCGACCTGGCTTTCCGTGTAGATGGCGGTCTTAGCCTTGTCCAGGACGCGGGTGGAGATGTCGGTGGCGAGAATCCTGAAGTCGAACCCCGGGTTTCTGAGGGCAAACTCGGAGAGGACCATGGAGAGGGTGTAGGGCTCCTCGCCGGACGAGCAGCCGGCGCTCCAGATGGCCAGGGTCCCTCCCGGATGACGCTTCACCCACTCGGGGAGCACGGTCTGGGTCAGGTAGTTGAAATGCTCCGGCTCCCGGAAAAAGTCGGTCTTGTTGGTGGTGACCATGTCCAGCATCGGCACCAGTTCCTGCTCCATGCCGGCCGAGGAAAAGAGAAAATCGCAGTAGTCGGTGAAGCTGTGCATGCCGAGGCTTCTCAGCCGTTTCTGCAGGCGCGCCTCCAGCATGGTCTTCTTCACCTCCGGCATCTTTATGCCGCAGGTGTCGTATATAAAGCGGCTCAGCCTGCCGAAGTCGCGCGCCGACAGGGTTGCGCTGTGGTCGATGACACCTTCTTCCATAATGGCCCTCGCTGCTTGCATAGGCGCTGCATCCTCCTCGTCAGTTCTGTTCCGTCTCGACCGCCTGCACCAGCTGCGGGATGTCGAGGATGAGGGCGACGGAACCGTCCCCGAGGATGGTGGCGCCCGAGATCCCCTCGGTGTCCTTGTAGGCGCGCCCGAGCGACTTGATCACGGTCTGGTGCTCCCCGATGACATGGTCCACCACGAAACCGACCCGCATCCCGTCGACCTGGGTGATCACGATCTGCTCGATCTCGGGGGGGGCGCCGGAAATCTTGAAGTGCCGCCGAAGCGGTATGTAGGGGACCAGGTGCTCGCGCACGTGGGCCAGGTTCCTGCCGTGCGAGCGGGCGACGTCCTCGCGGGTCAGCTCGACGCACTCGTCGACCAGGGCCAGCGGCATCATGAAGGAGTCGTCGCCGATCTTCACCAGGAGGCTCTCGATGATCGCCAGGGTGAGCGGGATCTTCACGGTGATGCGGGTTCCCTGGCCGCGCACGCTGGTGATGTCGATGCTGCCGCGCAGGTTCTCGATGGCACGCTTCACCACGTCCATCCCCACCCCGCGACCCGAGACGGAGGAGACGGTCTTGGCCGTGGAGAAGCCGGGGGCGAAGATGAGACAGAAGAGCTCCTTCTCGGAGAGCTCGGCGTTGGCCGGGATGATCCCCCGCTCGATCCCCTTGGTGCGGATCGCCTCCTTGTCCAGCCCCGCCCCGTCGTCGGCTATGGTGATGAGGACGCTGTCGCCGGAATGGACCGCCGCGAGGTGCACGGTGCCGCGCGCGGGTTTGCCGGCGGCCTCGCGCACCTCGGGAAGCTCGATACCGTGGTCGATGCTGTTCCTGATCAGGTGCACCAGGGGATCGTTCAGCTTCTCGATCACCGTCTTGTCCAGTTCGGTCTCGGCCCCTTCCGTGGTCATCTCGATCTGCTTGCCGAGCTCCGCCGAGAGGTCGCGCACCAGGCGCTTGAACTTGCTGAAGGTGCTCCCGATCGGGAGCATGCGGATGTTCAGGGCGCTGTCGCGCAGCTCCGCGGTCAGGCGCTCGACCTCCTCGGCGATGGCCATGAGCTCCGCGTCGTCGCGCTGCGCCGCCGTCTGCGACAGGCGCGCCTGTACCGTCACCATCTCGCCCACCAGGTTCACCAGGAGGTCGAGCCGCTCGGCCGGGACGCGGATGCTGGAGGAGGCGTCCGCCACCTGCTTCTCCTGGCGGACCTCCTTCACATGCTTTTGCTCGGCCAGGGCCGACTGCACCTTCCCTTCGGGGAGAATCCCCTCGGCGACGGCAAGTTCGCCGAACCTCCTCTGGCGGGAGAGCACCTCCTTCATCTCCTGCGGGGTGATGTCCCCCCGCTCCAGGAGGATCTCCCCGAGTTTCTTGTAATCCTGCTGCTCGTCGTAGCGGCTGTGCTCGGCGACGACGTCGATCTTCAGCTCGCAGTCGTCCTCCACGAAGATGAAGATGTCGCGCACCGCGTTCTCGCCCTGGTCGGTGGTGAGGATGACGTCCCAGTAGACGTAGCATCCCTCCGGGTCCATCTCCTCAAGCGGCGGGAACCCGTCGGTCTGCGCCACGACGGTGCAGGTCCCGAGCTCCTTCATCTCGGCCAGCAGGTTCAGCGGGTTGGTGCCGGTGACGAAGATGTCGCGGGGAGGCACGAAGCGGATCCGGTAGGTGACGGGATCCTTTTGCTGCACGAGAGCCTCCTCGTGCCGCTCGTCTGTTTCCGCAACGCCGCCGCCGAACCCCGCCAGCTCGCGCAGCCCGACGATGATCGCGGCGCTCGCCTGCAGGTCGGCTTCCGCGCCACTGTCGGCGGCGTCGAGCATGGCCCGGATCTGGTCGCGGGCGGCCAGGGTGAGGTTCACCAGGCGGCTCGTGACGCTAAGCTTGCCGTTACGCACCATGTCGAAGACGGTTTCCACCTCGTGGGTGAAGCTCGCGATGTCGTCGAAGCCGAACATGGAGCCTGATCCCTTGATGGTGTGCATGGCACGGAACACCCTGCCGATCAGATCCTGGTCATCGGGCCGCTCCTCAAGCTCCAGAAGCGATGACTCCAGTTCCGCCAGGAGCTCGTATGCCTCTTCCTTGAACGCCTGCCGATGGAGGTCCATCATCCCAGCACCTTCTTCACAACCGCCATGAGTTGTTCAGGCTTGAAAGGCTTGACGATCCAGCCGGTGGCGCCGGCCGCCTTTCCTTCCTGCTTCTTGGAGTCCTGGGACTCCGTGGTCAGCATGACGATGGGGATGAACTTGCAGCTGGCCAGCGCCCTTGCCCCCTTGATCAGCCCGATGCCGTCCAGGTTGGGCATGTTCAGGTCGGTGATCAGCATGTCCACCTTGGTGGTGGAGAGCTTTTGCAGCGCATCCTTGCCGTCCACCGCCTCCACCACGTCGTAGCCACCCTGCTTCAGGGTGAAGGTCACCATCTGCCTCACGCTGGCAGAATCATCGGCTGTCATTATCACTTTGGCCATTAGCTCTCTCCTCCTACCCAGATGCAACTGCAAGCTCGATCTTGCGGACACCCGGTGTGCCTTTGAAATCCGGCGCCGGTCGCCGTGTCGCGGAAGGTGGCGTTGCCGCCGTCGAAAATGTGCAGGTTCTTGCCGCGGCGCACCGCACTCTGGTGCGCCGAGCACAGAAGCTGCAGCCCGGTAAGGTCGATCCCGGTCAGCCCGGTGACATCGACCCGCACCTCCGGGGCCGCCTCGAGCGCCAGGAGAAGGGCCTCCCGGAATTCCCCGGCCTCGCAGATGCCGACTCCGCCGGATACCTTGAGGATCTCCGTCCCCTGCGGGTCTGTCATGCGTTCCAACTTCACTTCATCCATATGGATCCTCGCCTTTGTTTAGAAAAGTTCCACGTTTCCGCCAAGCTCATCTTCGTCGTCCGCGGGCGGCGGCGGCGCCGACTGGGTCGGCATCCTCCCCCCGGTGGCGGGGCCGCTCAGCGACTCGTGGATCCTGCGCTCGCTCTGCATGGTGTAACGCTGGGCCAGCTGGTCCAGGTTTCCGGCGCTGCCGGCCGGGGCGAGCCTGCGGGCCTCGGCCGCGACGCCGGAGATGGACCGGACCGATTCCTCCAGCACCTGGGCCACCTTGCGGTGCACCGTGATCCCGGAGACCACCTGCTCGATGTCGGTGGAAAGCCTGCTCACGGCGTCGTCCATCTTGTGCAGAGAGTGCTGCAGCGTGTCGTTCACCTGCCGCAGCGTGTTCACCAGGCCGGAAAGGGTCTGCACCATGCCGTGCACCTCGCTTTCGAGCCCCGTGGTCTCCACGTTCACCCCTTCGCTCAGACGGTCGGTGACCGCGATGATCCCCTGCAGGGTGCCGGAGACCGCGCCGGTGTGGTCGATGGCGTCGATGGAGAGGCGCTGGATCGCCTCGGCCAGCACACCGAGCGCCGCTCCCTCGTCACCGGTATAGGCCGACTTGATCTGGGCGTTGAGGGCGATCAGCTTGATCTCCTCGCCGATCTTCTCGATGTCCCCGACGAAGGTGGCGATTTCGCCCACCGTCTCCGCGACGGTTCCCATGGCGAGGCACAGCGCCTGGTTCACCTTCGAGCTCTCCAGGAGCGCGTCGCTCACCACCGAGATGTCCTTCTCCATGCCGGTGAAGAAGCTTCCCCCTGCCTGGTCGGCGATGCCGGCCATGCCGCTGGTCTGCGCGGAGAGGCCGGACTGCTTCCTGGCCACCTCCCTCAGGCTCTCCATGATGACCCGCACCGCGGAGTCCAGCTCGTCGGAGGCGTGCCGCAGCTGCGCCATCTGCAACTCGCAGATGGTGGCTGTCGCGTCGGCGCCGCAGCTCCCCGCGTCCAGGCCGTCCTTGACCTCGTAAAGCGCCTCGTGGACATGCTCGATCTGCTGGCGCACGATGTCGTGGGCCTGCATCGACATGACCACGTCGCCGATGGAGCGGTACACCTCGTCCGAGACGGCGGAAACGAGCGCGACCGAACTGGAGCAGCGCGCGTTGATCTCGGTCAGGGACTGCAGGCTCGCCTTGGTCCGCCCCAGGATCTCGATGACCTTGTCGTGCTGCTGGGCGCCGGTCTCCAGCACACCGGTCAGGGTACGCTCGATCTCCCTCGCCAGGTCATCCTTTCTCTTCATTATGAATGCGGCCTTGTCGTTGACCTGGACCGAAAGCTCTCCCACGTCGCTGGCCAGGGTGTCGAACCCGGCCGCGCTCTGCCCGAGGCGCGCGCTCTCTATCTTGGTGGAGATGCCGAGCATCCGCAGCACCTTGTTCACCTTCTTGAACCCCGACAGCGGATCGCCCACCTTCTCCAGAAGCACGAGGATCTCGCGCAGCGTCTGGGCACTCCCCTCGATCTCGCTCTGGGCCCGGTCCACGTAGTGCCCCATGTGGTCGAGCATCTCCCCCAGCCGGTCCATGGCGCCGGTCACGTGGTCGCCGGCGACCTCCCCCACCATCTCGGAGGCAAGCCCGGAAATCCCCAGACCGCGCTGGTAGAAGTCCTGCAGCCTGCCGCCGATGGCAAGGAACTCGTCCTCGGTGGTCCCCGCGATCACGGCCAGTTCCGCCGCAGCCTTGGCCAGGACGCCGGACCATCCCGGCGCGAGCGCCCTTACTTCCGTTTCCTGGGCACTGGTATCATTGCCGGCAGCTATCATAAGTTTCCTTTTGCTCCCTAAGTGTTGGTCAGCCGGGCGCCTGGCCCGAAGTTCTCAAGGCGGGCCCGGTTGAGTTATTTTATCGACACTCGTGGACAGATCTTGAAGGCTTTTTCTCATGTAATTCGAAACTTCGGCAATTTAATGGGAAGTGCCCGCGCTCATTGGCGTTTACCCCGGGGCACGGTTCCGCTGGAGCTCCGAAAACGGCGATTCACCCCGGATCGCCAATGATTTCGGGCATCTTTAACCACAAAAAAGGGCGTCCCCGTTAAGGGACGCCCTTGTCTGTCAAAGCGTTGCCGGTTCGAGCCGGGGCGAAAGCCGGCTCCGGAGCCCTAGCGCCGGACGAAAATCTCCCGCGCCATGGCCGAATCGATGGCGAACTCGGAGAACCCCACCCTGAATATGTAGGAGGGAAACGCCTGCAAAAGGGAGATCCGGTTCCCCGGGAGGACCCCCATCGCCATCAGCTTCTGCATCTTCTTGCTGTCCTCGGTCAGGATGTAGGCGATGTCCCCCTCGTCACCCGGCTTCAGCTCGGTGAGCGGCACGACGCCGAGATCGCCGCTTTTGCGCGCCTCCTCGCAGCACTCCCCGGGGGGGATCGGCTTGCCGTGGGGGCAGGTCGCCGGGTGATTCAGCATGGTGCAGACCTTGCTGTCCACCCCCTCGTTCAAGAGGTGCTCGAACTGGCACGCCTTCACGTCACCGCTCTCGCCCCTGATGTTCAAGACGTCCATCATGAGCCTCTCCGCCAGGCGATGCCGCCTGATGGTCATGCGCCCTTCCTCGCGCCCCTCGGGGCGGAAGTAGATGCGCCCCCCTTTGATCTCCACCAGGGCGTGCGCGGAGAGCTCGTGGTAGGCGGGATCGGAGGCCTCGATCTCCATCCGGTCCAGTTCTGCGTAGCCGGTCCCCTTCTCCTCCGACTCGATCCAGAGCGCCTCCAGTATCTCTTCCGCTTTATCGCTAAGCTTCATACCTTCTCCTTTTTCCCTCACTCGGGGTCATTGTGCGGCCCACGGGCCCAGGCGCTACTCTCGATCCTTCTTGCCGAATATCTTCTTAATCCCTTTAACGAGAGCCGGCTCCGGCGGGTTCTCATAATTGCAGCGGGGACATTTTACCATCTTGCAGCCGGATGACATCGGGCAATTTTTGCACCCCACGTTTCCTTCGCTCTCCGCGAACTCGTGTCCGCAAAATCCGCATCTCATGAAAACCTCTAAAACACGTCCCACCTTCTACCTTCACAGGGATGAAGGGGATGAAAGGGATAACACCTGAAACAAAACCCGGTGTCACGCCAAGACGCAAAGTCGCAAAGAAAGCAGGGTCCTGGGGGTAAACCAAAAAGCTCCTAAGGGTTTGAAAACTTTGAGTTTCTGTAGTTCTCCGCGTCTTTGCGTCTTTGCGTGAGAAAAGTTTTTGCCTCTAATCCCCTTGATCCCCTTGATCCCCTTCATCCCTGTTTGAATAGGTTTTATGCCGTTACACGATGTTGGTCAGGAGCAGGAAGCGGTTCAACACCCAGCCGGTGCCGAAGGCGAAGGTGGAGACGAACAGGCCGATGCCGATGGCGACCTTCCAGCCACGCTCCTTCTTCATGATCAGGAACTGCGCCACACACGGGATGAACAGGGTCAGGGTCACGGCGGCCACGGTCAGCTGGCGCGGGCTCATGAGCCCCTTGCTCTGCAGGTCGTACAGGCCGGCGGCGCCGTAGTCGCGGCGGAAAAAGCCGAAGATGAAGGCGACGGCACTCTCCTTGGGAAGCCCCAGGGAAGCCATCACCGGCGTCATCACGTTTATCATCTTCTCGAAGAAGTTGGTTATCTTCCCCAGCCACAAGAGGACCGAGGCCAGGATGAACAGCGGCAGTATCTCCATGAAGTACCACTGCATCCGGGTGTAGGTCTTGGTCAGCACGTTGGAGAACTGCGGCAGCCGCATGGGGGGGATCTCCATGTAGAACATCGGGGTGTCGCCGGGGAGCACCTTGGCGGCGAGGAGCCCCACCAGGAGGAAGATGCCGAACAGGCAGAGGCTCCAGACCAAAAGCGCGCGGGGGCTTTGGGACAGAAGCGACATGATCACCCCCAGCTGCGCGGAGCAGGGAATCGCCAGCGCCAAAAGCACCGTCGCGATGACGCGCTCGCGCACCGTCTCCAGGGTCCGGGTCACCATGGTGGCCATGGTGTCGCAGCCAAAACCGAGCACCATCGGGATCACGGCGCGGCCGGTGAGCCCCATGGTCTTGAAGACCCGGTCCACCAAAAGCGCCAGGCGCGGGAAGTAGCCGCTGTCCTCGAGGACGGAGAAGAAGAGGAAAAAGGTCGCCACGATGGGGAGGATGATGCCGACCGCGTAGCGAAAACCGAGGGTGATGATGCCGTACTCGCCGACGAAGAGTTCCTGGATGACGGGCCAGGGGACGTTACCCTTCACTAACCCGGTTATCCAGGGGTTGAAATGCTCCTCGAACCCCTTCCCCTCAAGAAAGTCCACCAGGGTCCCGGCGCCGAACACCCCGACGAACTGGTACAGGCCGAAATAGAGCACGATGAGGAGCAGCGGGATCCCGGTGGCCGGACGCACGGTCAGGCGGGAGATGCGCTCCGCCAGCGTGACCACCCGTTTCTGCGGCGTCCTGAAGGCGCCGTCGAGCACCTTCTTGACGATGGATTTGCGTTCCATGGAGAGGTCGAGGTGGAAGGACTCCCTGCGCTCGAAGCGCTTCTCCTTGACCGCGGTCTCGACCTGGGCGAACCCGTCACCCTCGCTGTCGCGCACCAGTTCCGCCACCTCGTCGTCACCCTGCAGGAGAAGGAGCGCCAGCGACTTCCTGGAGAGGATGTATTCCCCCTTCAGGCAGCCGGAGATCGCGGCGATATCCGATTCCATGAGGCGGGAGTACCCAAAGGGTGCGACGGTGCTCGCGGTGAAGCCGGCGATGGCCGCCCTGATCTCGGGAAGGCCGACCTTCTTCGCGGTGGCGGCGCCGATCACCGGGATGCCCAGACGCTGGGACAGCAGGGGGATGTCGATCTCGAGCCCCATGCGCGCCGCCTCGTCCATGATGTTGACCACCAGGACCACCGGGAGCTCCGCCTCGATCAACTGCAGGGTCATGGGGAGCATCCGCTCCAGGTTGCGCGCGTCGAGCACGTGCAGCACGAGGTGCGGCCGCTCGGTGAGCAGGATCTCGCGGGCGACCCGCTCCTCCTCGGTTATGGGAAGGATGGAATACATCCCCGGGGTGTCGATGATCTCGAACTCCTCCCCGTTGATCGCGGTAGTGCCGCGGGAAACCTCCACCGAGGTGCCGGGGTAGTTGGAGACGGTGACGTAAGCGCCGGTCAGCGCGTTGAAGAGCACACTTTTCCCGACGTTGGGATTCCCGACCAGGGCCACTTTCTTGGCGCCGGTACTGCTGACGGTGGGTGTTTCGTGACAGGAACCCTTCTTACCGAAAAATGACATGACTCTACCTACCCCTCTTTAACGTTCGTTTGCCAATGAAATGCCAATGAATGTCACTTTCATGATGGCGGGAAAATTTATTATGTCGCGAGATTCAAGGTCTTAGCAGCTGCAGCCGCAACCGGCACGTAAGGACGCTAATGAATCCTTCGTGCGGGCAGGCGCGCTACTTCCTGCAGGTGGCGCAGAGACCGTAAATTTCGAGGCGATGGCGCTCGATGAGGAAGCCGCGGCTGTTGGCCACCTCGTCCTGCAGTTTCTCGATGGTTTCGTTTTCGAATTCTTCGATGTGGCCGCACTTGGTGCAGACCAGGTGGTCGTGGTGCTCCCCTTCGCTTACGTGCTCGTAACGGGTCTGCCCGTCGCCGAACTGCATCTCGCGGGCGATCCCGGCCTCCGCGAAGAGCTTGAGGGTGCGGTACACGGTGGCGTAGCCGATGTTCGGGTGCTTGGACCTGAGCTTCAGATACAACTCCTCTATGCTCAGATGCCTGTCGCTGGAAAGGAAACAGTCGAGGATGATGTCGCGCTGCTTGGTCGACTTGAGTCCCCTCTGGGACATGAAGTCGGCGAAAGCTTTTTTCTTGGCTCGTTTCATGAGGACCCCAATTGAAAGTGGATGTCATGATATCGAGCGGCGCTGTCACTGTCAACTCTTTTTTAATGACAGAAGGGGAAGGCGAAATGTTTGTCTCAGGACCGGAGAGAGGGACGCGCCGGAGTGGGACCGCAGGCACTACCCTGAGTCACCGCCTGTCTGCAGGTGAGAGGCACTCTGTTGGTTGACTCGCGGAGCCCGTACTGTCACCGGAGATGACAGTTGAACGAGGACTATGTCTTTTGGGCGGGGATGGAGACAGCGGCGCCCTTGCGGACGACTCATTTCGGTCCGGGCTTGGTGATCTCGGGGGGGATGTCTTCGGGGAGCGGCTGTACCGGGCGGCCGCACTTTCGGCAGCATGCCTCGCAGCCGGATTCCTTGCTGGTGTCCTCTTCCAGTTGCGGCTTCGCCTCCTTCGTGGCAGCCTTGCATTTCTGGCAGCAGTCGCAGGCGTTCTCCTGCGTGGGACTAGCCTCTACATCACGCTGATCGGGAAGGAACTTGCCGTTGCCACGATGCACCACTTCTCCATCTCCCGCACAAGAGAGCACCACGTGGGACAACAGCAGCAACACGATGGCGATCGGAGTCTTCTTCATATGCGGCTCCTCCGGTAGAGGTCAGGATGGCGGGAACGCTAAACATTAGCATCGACCAACTCCATGTCAAACGCCGCCTCAAAAAAGCGACGATGAAAATGGACCGCATTCCGGCGCAGTTGCTTTTATCTGATATACTCGCCGGATGAAAACAATCTAACAGGAGGTGTCACATGCAGAGGCGTTTGGTTGTAACAGTGGCAATACTGGCACTCATTACCGGTGCTGCGGCAGGCTGCAAGAAGAAGAGCGAGGAGCAGGCGCAACCTCCGCAAAGCGTGGTCTCGACGGCCAAGCCGGCAACATCGACGGCGCCCCCCGCGCCGTCGGCGACAGGTCTCACGGGCGAGCAGCTCTTCAAGCAGCACTGCGCGGTCTGCCATCCCAACGGCGGCAACACCATCACCCCGTCCAAAACGCTGAGCGCCAAGGCCATGGCCGACAGAAGCAAGATCACCAAGCCCGAGGACATCGTCAAGATCATGCGCAACCCCGGTCCAGGCATGAACAAGTTCGACGAAGGGATGATCTCCAACGACGACGCCAAGAAGATCGGCCAGTACATCCTCGCCACCTTCCCGTAATCCGCATCTCCGGTGGGGGCCATGACGCCCCCGCCGGCACTTCCCGCTTTGTGACCCAGTTCACTTCCCCCGTGACCCGGCCTCGCGCAGGTTGCGGCAGCGGTGTGCTGCGGGCGAGGCGAAAAAAGCGTTCATGATGTTCCCTCCTGGCTCATTGCACTTGCAAAAAAATCAAAAGATTATAAATATTTTATCTTCTGCATCGACGGATCCCGGGAGGGGGCCGCTCCCCGGATTACCCCGCCGGCTACCGCCCGTCTCCTGGCCGGACCACGGACGAGGCCAGCTGGCGCGACAGCTGTGAACGTTTTCGGGCAGACCTCGAAGCGCTCAAGGACCTGGTCCGGGACGAATAGATCGACCTTTGGCTCCACTGCCCCACGCCCCGGAGTACAGCATCTTCAGGGAGGTGCTGCTCGCCGCCGACCACAACGCCTATCACATCGGCGAGGTCGCCATCCTGCTCCAGGTCATGGGGCTGTGGCCCGCCCACAACCGCTACCTGACCGGAAGCGCCGTGACCAGGGAGGCTACATGAACAAGGAGGAACGCATCAACTTGGCCGGGGAGATCATGCTGGATTTCGCAGCCCAAACCGGAGTGTCCCAGGAGAACAAGTCACCACGACGCTATCTCTGGACCGACGCCTTCGCGGTATTCAACTTCCTGGAGCTCTATCACCGCACCCAGGACGAGGAATGGCTGATGCTGGCGCGGCACTTGGTCGACCAGGTGCATCAGACCCTGGGGCGGCACCGTCCCGACTCGGCCAGGAGCGGCTGGCTGAGCGGGCTCGGCGAAGAGGAGGGTGCACGGCATCCGACCCGGGGAGGGCTGCGCATCGGCAAGAAGGTGGACGAGCGCGCGCCGGACGAACCGATGGACGAGCGCCTGGAATGGGAGCGGGACGGGCAGTACTATCACTACCTGACCAAGTGGATGCGCGCCCTGGGCCGCATGAGCCGGGTAACCGGCGAGGCAGGGTATCTGCGTTGGGCGATGGAGCTCGCGCAAACGGCGCACAGGGCCTTTCGCTTCAGCGCCGCGCCGGATGGCTCCTTCGGGCTCCACTGGAAGATGAGCAGCGACCTCAGGCGTTCCCTGGTGCCCTCGGTGGGGCAGCACGACCCGCTGGACGGCCTGGTGACCTGCTGCGAACTCCTCTTTGCCGCCCGCGGATTCACCGACCAGGAGTTGCCGGACCTAGAGCGGGAGGTCCGGGAGTTGACCGGGATGTGCCGCAACAGGGACTTCAGTACCGACGACACCCTCGGCATCGGCAGCATTCTGGTCGACGCCTGCCGGAGCGGCGAACTCATCATCAATGACGCCTTCCAGGACATCGCCCTCTTCCAGCGGATGGTGCACGACGGGCTTTTGTCCCTCGAGGATCTGGCAGCCACCTTTCTCGATCAGCAGGCCAGGTACCGTCTGGCGTTTCGCGAGCTGGGACTCTCCATCGGGCTGAAGGGAGCCGCGCGCCTCGCCAGGGTGTTCGAGGAGTACCCCGACGCGCGAGGGGGCGAACTGGCGCCCTGGCTGCAACCCCGGCTCGAGGCGATGCTGTGGTTTCACAAGATGTCGAGTAAGATCGAAGCGTTCTGGATCGAGGAGATGAGAAAGGGGACGGAACACTGGAGGTCTCACGGCGACATCAACATGGTGATGCTCGCCACGAGCCTGGTGCCGGAGCAGTTTCTGAGGAGCGGCTGAAGTTCATGCCGCGCTCCAACCGCCACTCAGCCGCGAAAGTCCCCCTGGGGCAGCTTTGTCCGCGTTGTCGCAGTGACGGGGAAAGTCCCCCCTCACCTTGCGGGATGGGGTTAGGGCGTGGGGGTAGGTGCCACATTTGCGCTAATGGCACGTTCCCCCCCCCGCCCCCTCCAGTCAAGGGAGGGGGAGAGCTGCCCCCCCGGGTCGTCCGGTGTTCCCGGGGACGGCTGGGGTCAGGTTGTGGGCTCAAGCCGAGGTACAGCGGGTTATTTGGCGCCCAGCACGGACAA
Source organism: Geomonas subterranea (assembly GCF_019063845.1). Lineage (NCBI taxonomy): Bacteria > Pseudomonadati > Thermodesulfobacteriota > Desulfuromonadia > Geobacterales > Geobacteraceae > Geomonas > Geomonas subterranea. The sequence continues at coordinate 664,602 of NZ_CP077683.1, read as the reverse complement.
TCTCTCCTGCGCCTGTTTCGCCACTGGGCTATCCGGGTACTTCGCCACTATTTCCTGGTACAGCTGTCTCGCGTGTTCCCTGTTGTTCTGCTTTTCCTCGAACTGAGCGGTGTCGAAGAGTTCCTTCCCCTTGTCCGCGGCGCAGCCGCAAAACGCCGCCAGCAGCAGCGCACCCATTACCACTTTCTTCATCCTTACCTCCCTCAGATCCGCCACGGCGGATGATCCTTCCCGACAGTATGAACAGAAGGCACCATTACCATTAAGGCCTTGCCCATGTAAATATTTTTTCCCGTTCCACATCCATCCGCCATTCACCGCGCCCCGCCCCCCGCCGGGGCTCCGTCGTGACCGCGATCAGCGGGGATGGCCAGGATTGGCAGTTCTGCAGCGAGTAGTCCGCAGCACTTCCCCTCACTTCCCAGCCCCCCTCCCTTGCATGGGAGGGGGGCTTTGTCGTTTCACCCGTGCGTGAAACTCAATGCCAGTCTCGCCACTCCTTGAATAAACCGCTCCCGTAGCCTAAAGTCATAGCTATGCCGCTGCCCGTATTGAGACATTTCCACCCGCTGATCCAGAAGTGGTTCCTCGAGAAAGTCGGAGAGCCAACCGATGTCCAGTTGCGCGCGTGGACGGAGATCAGCCAGGAACGCCACGTCCTGGTCACCGCGCCGACGGGGAGCGGCAAGACCCTGGCGGCTTTTTTGTGGGCGATCAACCAGCTGGTCACCGGGGCCTGGCCCCGTGGCGAAACGCGGGTCGTGTACGTCTCGCCGCTTAAGGCCCTCAACAACGACGTGAGGCGCAACCTGCTCGCGCCGCTTGGTGAACTGCGTGCTTTCTTCGACGCGCAGGGCGAGGAGTTCCCCGCTATCGCCGTCCAAACCAGAAGCGGCGACACCCCCGGCGACGAACGACGCAGGATGCTGCGTCACCCCCCCGAGATCCTGATCACCACCCCCGAAAGCCTCAACATCATGGTCACCTCCAAGGGAAGCAGGGCCACCCTCACCGGCGTCGCCACCGTAATTCTGGACGAGATCCATGCAGTAGCCGGGGACAAGCGTGGCACCCACCTCATAACGGCGGTGGAAAGGCTCACGCTGTTAAGCGGGGAGTTTCAGCGCATCGCCCTTTCGGCCACGGTGCGCCCCCTGGAGACCGTCGCCGATTTCGTGGCGGGGTTGCGCCTGACCGGCCAGCGCTACCAGCCGCGCCCCATAGCCCTGGTCCGGGGAGAGCGGCAAAAGAGGTTCGAACTGGAAATCAGCGCGCCTTCCGCGGTCTCCCCCGGTGACGGGGAAGAATTCTGGCCGGCCCTAGTGGGCAGATTCACAGAGATCATAAACAGGCATAGCTCCACGCTCTTTTTCGCCAACAGCAGGAGAACCACCGAGCGGGTGACGCGACTGATCAACGAGTTGTCGGGGGAGGAACTTGCCTATTCGCACCACGGGTCGCTTTCCCGGGAAATCCGGCTGGCGGTAGAGGAGCGTCTGAAGCGCGGCGAACTGAAGGCGATAGTGGCGACCAATTCACTGGAGCTGGGGATCGATATCGGCAAACTGGAGAGCGTGGTCCTGATCCAGACGCCGCGTTCCATCTCCTCGGCCATCCAGCGCATCGGCCGATCGGGGCACGGCGTTGGCGAGGTCAGCAGTGGCGTCCTCTTTCCCACCTACGGCATGGACTTCGTCTGCGCCGCCGTGATCGCACGCGCCATCGCCGATGGCGAAATCGAGGAACTGCACCCGGTGGAAGCCCCGCTGGACCTGCTGGCCCAGATCATACTCGCCATGGGGCTCCCCGAGCGGTGGCACCTGGACGAACTCTACGACTTCATCAGATGCAGCTACCCCTACCGCAACCTTTCCCGGCATCAGTTCGATCTGGTCGTGGGCATGCTGGAAGGGAAGTACACCGATTCCCACGTGCCGGAACTGCGCCCCCGGGTGACGGTGGACCGTCTGGAGGAAACGATCGAGACGCGGCCGGCGCTCTCCATGCTGGTCTACCTCGAGGGAGGCACCATCCCGGAACGGGGGTACTTCGAGCTTCGCCTCAAAGAAAACGGGGCGAAGATCGGGGAACTGGACGAGGAGTTCGTCTGGGAACGAAGGCTCGGCGACACCTTCGCGCTCGGGGCGCAGGTCTGGCAGATCACCGAGATCAGCCACAGCACCGTCCTGGTGGTCCCGGCCCGGAAGCCGCAGCAGATCATCCCCTTCTGGCGCGCCGAGGAGTTGGACCGCGATTTCTTCTACTCGGAAAAGATCGCCCTGTTCCTGGAATGGTGCGAAACGCAGCAGGGGCACCCAGCCGGTGCGTCGTAACAGGGCCTGGTCGAGGAGCTGATGCGCCGCCACTTCATGGACCAGGGGGCGGCGCAGGCGCTGGAGAGTTACCTGAAGCTGCAAAGGGAAGCAACCCGCGCCCCCCTCCCCCACCGCCATCACCTGCTGGTGGAACAGTTCCGGGATCCCGTCGGCGGTGCGGAGACCGCGCAGATCATCCTGCACACCCTTTGGGGCAACGCCGTGAACCGCCCCTTCACCTTCGCGCTCACCGCCGCGTGGGAGCGGCGCTACGGCTATCCGCTGCAGGCCTTCTACAACAACGACGGCATCGCGCTGCTGCTCCCCCACGAAATGGACCAGGTGGACGAGATACTCGAGATGGTCACCTCCGACAACATCGAGCCCCTGCTCAGGGAGTCGCTGGAGGGGACCGGCTACTTCGGGGCCCGCTTCCGTGAGAACGCTGGACGCGCGCTGCTACTTTCGCGGAGCAACTTCAAGAGGAGGATGCCGCTGTGGCTGAACCGTCTCCGTTCCAAGAAGCTCTTGGCCTCCGTGATGCGTTACCGCGATTTCCCGGTTCTGCTGGAGACCTGGCGCTCGGCGTTGAAGGATGACTTCGACCTGGTGAACCTGAAGCGGCTCGTGGAGGAGATCCAGGACGGCACCATCGCGGTCACCCGGGTGCAAACCAAACAGGCCTCTCCCTTCGCGCAGGGGCTGATCTGGCAGCAGACCAACAAGTACGTCTACGAGGACGACACCCTGGGGGGCGGGCGGAGATCCGCCCTGGGCAGCGACTTCCTGAAAGAACTGGCGCTCTCCCCGCATCTGCGCCCGCATCTTCCACCGGAGCTGGTGCGCCAGTTTCAGGAGAAACGGCAGCGGCTGGCACCGGGGTACGCCCCCGACTCGCCCCGCGAGCTGATCGACTGGGTCAAGGAGAGGTTGCTGGTTCCGTTCCCGGAGTGGCTGGAGCTGCTGCAGGCGGCGGCACGTGACGGCGGCCTGGGGGAAGAGGAGTTGCTGCCGCAGGTGGCGCAGCGCCTCGTCCTCGTGGAGTTCCCCGCCTCCGGGACTCCGCTGGTCGCGGCGCTGGAGATGATTCCGGAGACGGCAGAGGCCTTGGGACGAAGCCGGGAAGAAATTGGGATCTTCACCCTCCCTGAGCGTCAGCAACTGCCCGGAGCGCTGCGGGAATCGCTCGACAGGCTGTGGCAGCATGCAAAAGGTGCCGGTGACGCCGGTGAGGATGAAGAATCTGCACCGGCAAGGTTTCTGGGCAGGTGGCTTGGATACTACGGCCCCATGGACGTCGCCCTGTTGCAGTGCACCCTCGGCCTGAACGACGACCTGCTGCGCGACGCGTTGCAGACCCTGGAGGAAACAGGGGTGGTCACGGTTGACCAGTTCACCGCGGGCACGGCGCAGCCGCAGGTGTGCGACGCGGTGAACCTGGAGGCGCTGCTGCGGATGCTGCGCAGGTCGAGAAGACCCGTCTTCCAGGCGCTGGAACTGGCCCAGCTCCCGCTGTTCCTGGCGCAATTCCAGGGGATCGCGACCCCAGGCAGCACCCCGGACGATCTGCGGGACAGGCTCGAGCAGCTGCTCGGGGCGCCACTTCCGGTGGGTCTTTGGGAGGAGGATGTTCTTCCGGCCCGCCTGGCACCCTACCTTGGCGCCTGGCTGGACGGCCTGATGCAGAGCAGCGACCTGCTCTGGTTCGGCTGCGGACCCAAGAGGCTCTCGTTCGCCTTCCCCGAAGATCTCGACCTGTTTCGGGAGCGGGAGGAAAGCGATACGGTGGAAACGGTGTCCGGGCGCCCCTCACTCATTCCGGATCACCGGGGGCACTACAACCTGGGCGCGATCTGCTCCATAGCGGGAGTCACGGCGGCAACGGCGACCACGGAACTTTGGCGGGAGGCGTGGAGGGGAGAGGCGACCAACGATTCATTCATCGCGGTGCGCAAGGGGATCCTGAACCGCTTCGAGCTGCCGCAGGGGGATTCGGGACACCTCCGGCATCCGGTGCACGGACGGCATCCGCGACGGCTCCCCGGCAGCCGGTGGGAGCGCGCCCAGGAAGGTCCGGGCAACTGGTTCCTTCTGCCGGGACCGCAAACGGAAACCGATGCCTTGGAAAAGGAGGAAAGGAACAAGGATCGCGTGCGCGTGCTGCTGGAACGATACGGCATCCTGTTCAGGGAGCTTTTGATGCGGGAACTCCCCTCCCTGCAGTGGAGCCGCCTGTTCAGGACCCTGCGCATCATGGAGATGTCCGGCGAACTGCTTTCTGGCAACTTTTTCGCCGGACTTCCCGGGCTGCAGTTCGTCTCGCAGGAGGCGTACCGGATGTTGGAGCGTGGCCTGCCCCAGGACGCCGTCTTCTGGCTCAACGCTGCCGATCCCGCCTCGCTGTGCGGCAGCGGAGTGGAGGGGCTGCGCGCGGCACTCCCTTCCCGCATCCCGTCGACCCATCTGGTCTACCACGGCACGGACCTGGTCCTCATCTCGAGACGCTACGGCAAGGAGCTGGAGTTCAGGGCTGAAGCCGACCATCCCCAGCTGGATAGCTACTTTTCCCTCTTCAGAACCCTGGTCGGGCGCGACTTCAACCCGCTGAAGCGCATCACCGTGGAACGGATCAACGGCGAACCGGCCAAGGAATCGCCGTACGCCGGGGCGCTCAGGCGCTTCGGTTTCCAGGAATCCTACTCCGGCTTGGAATACTGGCGGCAGTACCCGTAGCGCCCTATCCTCCTCCCCCTCGCCCTCCGGGAGAGGGTGCCCGCAGGGCGGGTGAGGGAGATGCCACGAAGCCAGTTGGTTGCCTTTTGCAACGCCCTCACCCCTGCCCCTCTCCCGGAGGGCGAGGGGAACCTTGGCGGGGGGGAAGCCTACAGTTCCTCTGAGGTTGCTTGCGAGGTGATCGCCGCGGTGAACCCGCCCCCGTCCGCCGGCACCAGTTCCATGCTGTTGTCGATGCAGGGGATCCGGTCCTCGGCGTGGTGGTTCACGTAGAGGATCTGGGTGTTGCCGTTGCGTCCCAGGTGATCGATCAGTTTCAGCACCATTTCCCGGTTCACATCGTCCAGCCCCTGGCACGGCTCGTCCAGGATCAAAAGGTCCGGCTGTTTCACCATGGCGCGGGCCAGGAGCACGAGCCTCTGTTCCCCGTAGGAGAGATCACGAAAGGCGTGATCCCTTCTGTGGTCCATGTGCAGCAGCTTGAGCCATTCCAGCGCGATCTCCTGCTGGTGCAGGGTGTACTGGGAATACATGCCGATGGAATCGTACATCCCGGAGATCACCACGACCTTCACCGTCCCGCCGACCCGGTACTCCTGCTGCAGGGAAGTGGAGACCAGGCCGATCCGCTTCTTGATGTCCCAGACGCTCTCCCCGCTACCTTTCCTGCGGCCGAACAGGCTGATGTCGTTGGCGTAGGCCTGCGGGTTGTCGCCGCTGATCAGGCTCAAGAGCGTCGACTTACCCGAGCCGTTGGGGCCGCTGATCTTCCAGTGTTCCCCGGCTTTTACCGTCCAGTTGACGCCGTTTAGCACGCACTTCTCACCGTAGCGCACCGTCACGTCCTTCATCTCGATAAGCGGCTGCTCCGGAACGAGCGGCGGCGCGCTGCGCGCCGTGTCGATCTCGGGGAGGGTGTCCGGCAGGGTGTAGTGGAACGCGTGGAACCGGCGCAACGCCTCCGATCCCAGCATCTCCTCCCTGGTTCCGGACCTGAGGATGCGGCACTCCTGGAGGTAGGCGATGTGGGTCGTTTCCGGCATGATCTCGCTGAAGCGGTTCAAAAGCAGCACCACCTGGATGCCGCGTTCGATGCAGCGGCTGATCAGTTGGCGCAGCACGTCGGATGATTCACGGTCCAGCCCATCAAACGGCTCGTCCAATACCAGGAGTTCCGGTTCCTGCAACAGTGCCCTGCAGATGAGGGTTTTGCGCATCTCACCCGTGGAGAGAAACTTGATGCCGCGCTCCAGGATCCTGGCGAAGCCCAGCTCCCGTGCCAGTTCGACCAGTCGCGCCTCGTCGGCGTCGGTCCCGGCGAGGATGAACCGGTCGACGCGGGTTCCTTCGGTCACGTAACCGAGGAAGTCGGAGTCGTCGTTGTAGCGCTCCCTTTCCAGGATCTCATCGATCTTCTCGAAAGAGACAAACCCCGACCGGGCCGGGATACGGCTGGTGCCGGAGGTGACCGGCAGGTCGTTGCAGAGGAGTTTTCCCAAGGCCGATTTCCCCGACCCGTTCGCCCCGACCACGGCCCAATGCTCGCCGGGGTTGATCTGCATCGTTATCTCTTCCAGGGACCTCAGTTCCGTGATCCTTGCTTTTACCTTGTCCAAAATGATTTCGACCACTTTATTTCCCTTTAGCTTAAGCGGAATAATGCCTCCCAACGGCTCCGTTGACGCCATAGCGTCACTGCGTTATGCTCGGCGCGGAGGTAAAGACATGAGCGCACTAACAAAAAGAACACCTATTTACCTTGCCCCTGCCATGCATCGGGCGCTGCAGCACAAGGCCTTGGAAACATCGCGTTCCGTTTCCGATCTCGTGAACGATGCCGTCCGCAAGACCCTTGCCGAGGACGCCGAGGATTTGGCAGCTTTTCAAGAACGGGTCAACGAACCGCTGGTGACATACGAGTGTTTGTTCAAAGAGTTGAAGGTACCCCTGAACCAATGACCGTCCGTCCAACCTCCCCCTCCCTTGACGGGAGGTGGCAGGGGGGTGGGTGAACCCGGCACAGCAAAAAAAATGCTAGCTGACATCTCCCCCACCCCTACCCGAGGGAAAATTGTCGATATTAGAGCTATATCCAACAAACAAGGGGTGAGCACGACGTGCTCACCCCTTTTCTTTGGCTTCTTCTGCCCTGATGCGGCAGAGGTTATTACTTGTTCAGGAACTCGCGCCCAAACGGGGACATCGCGCGCAGGCGCGAGATGATGGGCGGCAACGCCTCGATGACCGCGTTGATATCGTCATCGGTGGTGAACCGGGACAGCGAGAAGCGGATGGAGCCGTGAGCGCAGGTGAAGGGTACGCCCATGGCGCGCAGCACGTGGGACGGCTCCAGCGAACCGGAGGTGCAGGCGCTGCCGGAGGAGGCGCAGATCCCCTTCTCGGAGAGAAGGAGCAGTATCCCCTCCCCTTCCACGAACTCCATGGCGATGGAGAGGGTGTTGGGAAGACGCTCGGTGCCGCCGCCGTTGATCCTGGTGTTGGGGATCAGTGCGGTCAGCTCGCGCTCCAGACGGTCACGCATCTCCCGCACGCGCCCCGCCTCGTCCGCCATGTACTGCTCGGCCAGCTGACAGGCCTTGCCCATGGCGATGATGGAGGCGGTATTCTCGGTGCCGGCCCTGCGCCCGCGCTCCTGGTGGCCGCCGACCAGCATCGGGCGGAACGGCGTGCCGCGCCGCACGTAGAGGACGCCGACCCCCTTGGGGGCGTGCAGCTTGTGCCCGGAAAGGGAGAGCATGTCGATGGCGGAATCCGCCATGTTCAGCGGGATCTTGCCGACCGCCTGCACCGCGTCGGTGTGGAACAGGGCGCCCTTCTTCTTGACGATTTTGGCCGCTTCCTCGATGGGGAAGATGACGCCGGTCTCGTTGTTGGCGTACATGAGCGAGACGATCGCGGTATCCTCATCGACCAGCTTCTCCAGCTCGGCCAGGTCGAGCTGCCCGTTACCGTCCACGTTCAGTTCGGTGACACGGTAGCCGCGCTTGGAGAGGTTGCGGCACTGGGTCAGCACCGCCGGGTGCTCGACGCGGCTGGTGATGATGTGGCGCTTCTCCGGGAAGACCTCCAGCGCCGAGCGGATCGCGGCGTTGTCGCTCTCGGTGCCGCAGGCGGTGAACACGATCTCGTCCGGCAGGGCGCCCAGAAGCGAGGCGACGCGGGCGCGGGCCTCGTCCACCTTCTTTTGCACCTGGCCGCCGAAGAAGTGCATGGAACTCGGGTTGCCGTACAGCTCGCAGAAGTAGGGACGCATCTCCTCGAAAACCCGCTCGTCCACCTTGGTGGTGGCGTTGTTGTCAAGATAGATCTCTCTCATCCCTGAACCTCCTGTACCGTGATGTCGGGGGAAACCAGTTCACGCAGCTTCTGCTCGACGAATTTGGCGGTGTAGCCGGAGGAGGCGCAACCGGCGCAGGCCTTCCTGAAGGCGACCTGGACGTTGGAGCCGTCGATGTCGATCAGTTCGAGGTCGCCGCCGTCAGCCCAAAGCTGCGGACGGACCTCGTTCTCCAGGGTCTCCTGGATCAGCTGCATCTTCCTGAGGTTGGTCAGTTTCGTCGGCTTCTCGGCAGCCGCCTTCTTCTCTTCGCCCATCACCTCGGCGATCAGCTCCTTGATCTTCGGGATGCAGCCGCCGCAGGCGCCGCCAGCCTTGGTGAAGTGGGTGACCTGCTCGGCGGTGGTCAGCTTGTTGGAGGCGATGACCTTCTTCAGGAAGACGTCGGTCAGGCCGAAGCATTTGCAGACCAATTCACCCTCGGTCTCGACGTGGTCATGGCCGTGGCCATGCGCCGGCGCCTCGACGCCGCGGTACTTGGCGATGGCGACTTCCAGCGCTTCCTGCCCCATGACCGAGCAGTGCATCTTCTCTTCCGGAAGGCCGCCCAGGAAGTCGGCGATCTGCTGGTTGGTGATCTCGAGCGCCTCGTCCAGGGTCTTGCCCTTCACCATCTCGGTCAGGGCCGAAGACGAAGCGATGGCGCTGCCGCAGCCGAAGGTCTGGAATTTGGCGTCGACGATGCGCTCCTTGTTCTCGTCCAGCTTTATAAACAGCTTAAGGGCATCGCCGCAGGCCAGGCTGCCAACCTCGCCGACCGCATCAGCATCCGTTATCTCGCCCACGTTCCTGGGGTTGAGGAAATGTTCTTTTACTTTATCGGTGTAGTCCCACATAGACCCTCCCTTCTAATTAGTCCGGTTATCATAGCGCAAAGGTTGCACAAAGGACAACCCCAAAACGAGCATAAATCACAGCGGCGCGGTAGGGTACCGGAATTTCCGTAGCGTTTCCGGCAGAAACTGCAATTCCCGCTCCGCTTTCGAACCGCCCGGAGCGAAAGGCAATCACGAAGCGATAACTGCGGGAATATGCGAAAAAAGTTCTGCTGTGCGAGTCAGTGACTATTGCCGGTACTTCATCGACGGTGCCGGCAACGTGACCGTCAACTGCCACACAAAAGAGCACCTGTAATAAAATGGGACGCAGTCACCGGCAGGCTGAAAGCCGTGCGCGCAACTGCGTCCCGTTGGAGGAGGAGGTTCATTCGGGTTCCCGTCTCAGAGCCCTTCCCTTCTGCCGCGCACCCTCTCTCCCCAGAAAGGTCCGCAGGATACCAACACCGTCCCAATACAGCCTTTGCGAAGGGGGGACGGGGGGTATTTGTGCTGTCACCCCTTGCCGAGTATGAATTCGCGCCCCGCTTCCGTCAGCGCCTGCAGGCGCTCCTCGCTGGATGCCTCGCAGTACAGGCGTACCACCGGCTCGGTCCCGGACTTGCGGAACAACAGCCAGCTGCCGTCTTCAAGGATGAACTTGTTGCCGTCGATGGTGATCTTCTCCTTGACCGCAACGCCGGCGAAACTGGCGGGTGTCGCGGCGATCCGGTCCGGGAAAATCTCTTCCAGCTCGGGAGAAAGGGTGAGGTTGACCCTCTTGGTAAGGTAACGTCCCACCTTATCGTACAGCCGTTCCAGGAGCGCCTTGACCGGCATCCCTTCGTGAGCCACCATCTCGGCGACCAGCAGGCACGCGAGAATGCCATCCTTTTCGGGAACGTGTCCCTTGATGGTGAGCCCGGCGCTTTCCTCTCCTCCGATGATGATCTTGTCCTGGGCGATCAGTTCGCCGATGTACTTGAAGCCGACGGGGGTCTCGTAAACCTTCACGTCGTGCATCTTGGCGACCGCATCAACCAGATGCGAGGTGGCAACCGAACGCCCGACGCCCCCCTTCATCCCCTTGACCCGGACCAGGTAGTCGAGCAGCAGCGCTATGATGTAGTTGGGCTCGATGAAGGAGCCGTCGCCGTCCACGATGCCGAAGCGGTCCGCGTCGCCGTCGGTGGCGATACCGAGGGCGATTTCGGGGTCCTGCTGAACCAGCTTGATGAAATCCTGGATATACTTCTCGCTCGGCTCCGGAGGGAAGCCGCCGAAGTAGGGGTCGCGGTTGGCGTTCATCTGCACCACATTCACACCGTGCGCCTTGAGCGGCTCGGCGAGATAACCGCGTGCCGTGCCGTAGAGCGGGTTGACCGCGATGGTGCCGAGTTTGGCGATGGCTGCGAAGTCCACTTTCTTGGCCAGGTCGTCGAGGTAATCCTGCATGGGATCGATCTCGACCAGAAGCCCTTTCTTCATGGCCTCGTCGATGGAGCACTCGTTATAGCAGATCTCCCCCAGCATCTCGTTGGCGCGGCGCTCGATGTCATTGGTGGTCTGCGGCAAGGCGGGGCCGCCCCAGGAGGGGGAGAACTTGATGCCGTTATACTCCGGCGGGTTATGGCTGGCGGTGAAGTTGATGGCGCCAGCGACCCCGCGCCGGAGAATCTCGAAGGAAATCACGGGGGTGGGGGTGTCGCGCACACAGAGGAAGGTGGTGATGCCGGAGCCGGTGAGGACGCGGGCCGCCTCCTTTGCGAAGGCCTCGCCCATGAAACGGGAGTCGTACCCGACGATGATACCCTTGCCCCCCTCTCCGTTACTCTTAACGTGGTCCGCGATGGCTTGGGTCACTACCTTAACATTCTCAAAGATGAAGTCTTCACACAAGATGCCGCGCCAGCCGGAAGTGCCGAAAGTGATCCGCTGCATAATCCCTCCACGAATGTAATAGTAAGGTCGCCTGAATCTGGCTCTTCCCGGTTTTGCGATGTCTAAAATAGCGAAAACAGTAGCGCCGATCGACCCGATACAATAATTACTAGAGATTAATCCAGTCATCGGGGAGAGTCAAGTTTTAGCGAAAAAAGTGGGTTGACATTTTTCTTTCGAAATTGGTAGAGTGTCCTTTATCAACCGATTACGAAGCAATTGAGGAGGCTTAAACATGCAATGTCAAACCGTACTTCCTGGTGCCGAGTGCACTTTCTGGGGTAAACAGGGTTGTGTATTCACCGAAGGTTCCTGCCAGCTGATCGTGGAGAACTGCGAAGGTTGTGACAGGGTCGTAGACGGCTCCATCGGGAAGGTTTGCAGCGCATACCCGGCCCCCGAGAAGAAGTGGGTCGGCGGTATCTGCAACTTCGCTACCCACGTCAAGGTCGAGCTCAAGACCGAAGACGCCAAGATCAACCCGCTCAAAGCTTCCAAGAAAGCCGCAGGCGCCAAGAAGAAAAAGTAGCACACAAGGCAATTTGTTGTACCTTAAGAAGGGAGGACTCAGGTCCTCCCTTTTTTTTACCCCTGAATTCACCGGAGGTGTGCGATGCCATTTGATTTTCTGGCCTGCCCCGCTTGCGGGGCCAAGGTGAAAGAGTATAAGAATCCGCTCCCCACCGTGGACGTGATCGTCGAACTCCCGGACGGGATCGTGCTAATCGAGCGCAAGAACGAGCCGCTAGGATGGGCCATACCCGGCGGCTTCGTCGATTACGGGGAAACGCTGGAACATGCGGCCGTACGGGAGATGGAGGAAGAGATTGCGGTCGTTCTGGAGGAAAAGGATTTGAGGCTGTTGGGATGCTACTCCGATCCGGCCCGCGACAAACGCAGCCACAACATCTCGACCGTTTACGTCGCAAAGGCTACGGGCACCCCCAAGGCTGGCGACGACGCGGCAGCCTTCGCCATCTTCCCCATCGACGCCCTACCCCAACCGCTCTGCTTCGACCACGCCCGGATTCTGTCCGACTACCGCAGAAAAAAAGAAGCTGGAGAGATTTGAACGACGGAAAACGGTTGAGACGAAAAGAAGTGCGTTCAAAACGCGAATAGATTTTTTCAAACACACCTGAAGTGAAGTTATCGCGCAAGAAGAATGCGAAAACTTCAGTGACATCGGTTTGAAACGAAGTGAGTTGCGTTCAACACGTGGAAAGATATTTTAAACACACCTCAGGTGAAATTCCCGCACAAAAAGAATTCGAAAACGTCACCGCCCCAGGTTTGAGACGCAAAAAGGTGCGCTAACCTCCGGTTCCCCTTTTTGGTCTCCACCTCCCCCCTTACTCGAAAAAACGCAACTCCGGCAGGCTCGGGATGAGCCCCATCTCGAAGGCGTGCCGGAAGAAGAGCCGCGCGCCTTCAAGGTGCGCGTCGGTCAGCTCGTACGAGATGGTCTGCCAGTAATCCACCAGCGCCTCCTCGCTGAGCCAGGCGCGCTCCTCGCAGTTCGCCGCGATCTCGGCATAGCTCGCGTAGGCGAGCTTCTTCGCCGCCACCAGGTCACGGGCCAGCGCCTCCAGTTCGGCGCGCTTCTCCAGCGCCGCCTCGCGCCGCACAATCCAGAGAGCAAAGACGAAGGGGAGCCCGGTGAACTCGTGCCAGAGCTGCCCCAGGTCGTAACAGAAGAACCCGGAACCTGAAGCGGCCCCTTTCAGGGCGGCGTCACCGATCAGCAGCAGGCCGGGAAACTGCTCCAGCGCCCGGGTGAGCGGCAGCGTGGTCCGCTCGAAAGCGTTGCTGAAGCCATATTTCCTCCCCAGCAGCACCTTGAGGAGGTTTACCGAAGTATCCGATTCCGCGGTAAGCCCGATGGGGGCGCCGTCCAGCTCCTCCACGGGAACTTTGGAGAAAAGAAACACGCTCTTCACCGGACCGATGGCGCTGATGGAGAGCTCGGGGAGCAGACAATACTGCTCGTGCGCCATGGCGTACTCGATCGAGGAGGAGGGGCTGAGGTCGATCTCGCCGGCGCGCAGCATGGCGTTCAGACGCGCCGGGACACCGTCCACGAAGCGGTACCCGGTGCAGTCGAAATGGGAAGCGAGAGCGGTGAATATGGGAGTGCAGTTAGCGTACTTGATATGTCCTATGTTGATGGTCACGACAAAACTCCGGGATGAGGCTGAGGCAAAAAAGGTTTGATTGACATCCCCTCTCCCTCTGGGAGAGGGGCAGGGTGAGGGATTAACTGCAGCCGGCAGCGCCCTCACCCGCCCTTCGGGCACCCTCTCCCGGAGGGAGAGGGTACTCGTGGAAGATAGTAGCTGATCGGAAAAGGAAAAGGCGAGAGGAACTCTCGCCTTTTCAGGTATATCTCGAACAGGTAACGGTTATTCTTCGGAAACGGAGACGGTGTCCTCGTACAGCTCGGCGGACATGAGAAGGTTCAGCTCCTCCGAATCGGCCATCTCGATGACGACCAGCCAGCCGGCGTCGTAGGGATCGTCGTTGACGAACTCCGGCGCGGTGCCGAGCTCGGTGTTGACCTCGAGCACGGTGCCCGAAAGCGGCGCGTAGAGGTCGGCCACCGTTTTTCTCGCCTCGATGGAGCCGAACGAATCGTCCTGCTCCAGCTCGTCGCCCGGCTCCGGGAGCTCGACCGAGGTGACGTTGCCCAACTCCGCCTGCGCGTAGTCGGTGACCCCGATTACGGCACGGTCACCCTCGACGCGAACCCACAGGTGCTCTTTGCTGTATTTAAGCTCTTCTGGAAAGTCCATAGCTTACTCCAGTACCAGCCTTTCGATGAAGCCGGTGTCTATGTTCCCTTCTATGAAGTCTTTGTTGGCCATGATCCGCTTGTGGAACGGGATGGTGGTCTTGATGCCGTCCACGATGTACTCGTCCAGGGCGCGTGCCATGCGCTTGATGGCCTCTTCCCTGGTGTCGGCGTGCACGATGAGCTTGGCGATCAGGGAATCGTAGTGTGGCACGACGGTGTAGTTGGTGTACACGAAGGAGTCGACGCGGACGCCGAGCCCGCCCGGGGTGTGGTGGTCGGTGATCTTGCCGGGGCACGGGGTGAACTTCACCGAGTCCTCGGCGTTGATGCGGCACTCGATGGAGTGCCCCTTGATCTTGATGTCATCCTGGGTGTAGCGGAGCTTTTCGCCGTAAGCGGAGCGGATCTGCTCCTTCACGATGTCGACGCCGGTGATCATCTCGGTCACCGGGTGCTCCACCTGCACGCGGGTGTTCATCTCCATGAAGTAGAAGTTGTTGTTCTTGTCGACCAGGAACTCCATGGTCCCCACGCTGTTGTAGTTGACGGCCTTGGCCGCGGCGACCGCGGCCTCGCCCATCGCCTTCCTGAGCTCAGGGGTGGTGACGGTGGAGGGAGCCTCCTCGATCACCTTCTGGTGACGACGCTGGATGGAGCAGTCACGCTCGCCCAGGTGGATCACGTTGCCGTGCTTGTCGGCCAGGACCTGGATCTCGACGTGGCGCGGGTTCTCGCAGTAGCGCTCGATGTAGACTTCCGGGTTGCCGAAGCCGGTCTGCGCCTCGGTCCTCGCGGTCATGAACGCGTTGGGGAGGGCCGCCGGGGAGTGCACGATCTTCATGCCGCGCCCGCCGCCGCCTGCCGTCGCCTTGATGATGACCGGGAAGCCGATCTCCTTGGCGACCTTGATCGCCTCGGTGACGTCGTGAACCCCTTCCTTGGTGCCGGGAAGGATGGGCACGCCGACCTTGATGACCGCCTGGCGGGCGGAGATCTTGTCGCCCATGATGCGCATGCTCTCGGCGGTGGGGCCGATGAAGGTGATACCGCACTTCTCGCAGATCTCCGCGAACCTCGGGTTTTCCGACAGGAAGCCGTAGCCGGGGTGGATCGCCTCCGCATCGGTAAGTTCCGCCGCGGAGATGATGGCGTTGATGTTCAGGTAGCTGGAGAGGCTGGGAGCCGGACCGATGCAGACGCTCTCGTCGGCGAGTTTCACGTGCAGCGACTCGGCGTCGGCGGTGGAGTAGACGGCGACCGTCTTGATCCCCATCTCCTTGCAGGTCCTGATGATCCGGAGGGCGATCTCCCCCCGGTTGGCGATAAGAATTTTATGGAACATCGATGTCTCCGAAAAACAGGTTGAGGTTGAGGTTAAGGTTGAGACTGAAACAACGTCTCCGCGCCCTTAATCTTTATCTTGATCTCAATCTGCCTTAAAGCTTCTCCACCACGAAGAGGGTGTCGCCGTACTCGACCGGCTGCGCGTTCTCCTTGCAGATCTTCACGATCTTGCACTTGAACTCCGCCTCGATCTCGTTCATGAGTTTCATCGCTTCGACGATGCAGAGAACCTGCCCCTTCTCGACGATCTGGCCGACTTCCACGAAGGGAGCGGCGTCCGGAGCCGGAGCACGGTAGAAGGTACCGACGATGGGGGAGGTGATCACGTCGCCCTGCTCCTTCTCTGCGGCAGCCGGAGCGGCTGCGGCGGGAGCGGCAGCCGGAGCTGCGGCAGCCGCGGGAGCGGCCGGAGCGTACTGGTAGGCGACGGGCGCCTGCATCTGGAACTGCGGAGCAGCGCTGCAGCCCCTCTTGATGACGACCTTGTCATCTGCGTTTTCCAGCTCGAACTCGGTGATGTCGGTCTCCGTTACCATCTTGATCAGCATCTTCAGGTCTTTTATATCCACATCATTCTCCTTTTCTTCACTTTATTGCATGGTTAAAGGCCTTCCGAATCGACGCCGGACAGGCCCGCCTAAAACTCTCAGAGAATCATCAGCTCTTTGGGCACCCTGGTGATGGGACGGCAGCAGTTCTGCTCGACCACCACGGTGTCCTCTATCCTCACGCCACCCCACCCCGGGATGTAGATCCCCGGCTCGATGGTGAAGACCATACCCTCCTGGATGACGTGCTTGCTGCGCGGCGAGGCCGTGGGGTGCTCGTGGATGTCGATGCCGACTCCGTGCCCAAGGCCGTGTCCGAAATATTCCCCGAACCCCTTGCCGGCGATGTAGTCGCGCGCCTTGGCGTCGACGTCCCGGAAACTGAGGCCGGGATGGACCGCCTCCATGGCCGCGCGCTGCGCCGCCAGAACCGTTTCGTACACCTCGCGCTGCTTCGGGTCGGGCTCCCCAAGACATACGGTCACCGTCTCGTCCGAGCAGTAACCGCGGTAGATGGCGCCGTAGTCGATGGTGACCAATTCCCCCGCCACCAGCTTCTTCCCGGAAGCGCGCCCATGCGGCAGCGCACCGCGTTCGCCGGAGGCGACTATGAAATCGAAAGATTTCCCTTCCGCCCCTCTCTCACGCATGGCCACTTCCAGCATCCAGGCCACTTCACTCTCGGTCATCCCCGGCTTCAGGCGCGCCACGGTCTCCAGGAGTGATTCCGAGGCGATGGCGGCCACCCGTTCGAGGATCTCCAGTTCGCCGGCGTCCTTAACCGTCCTGAGGCCGGCCAGCTCGCTGTCGGCGTTCAGGTACTCGATTTCCGGCGTCCTGCCGCAAAGCTCCTGGTAGAAAGCGACTGTGGTGGAGCCGGCTTCGAAGGCGACCCTGGTCGCGCCGCTTTGCAGCAGCAGTTCGGCCAGCGTATCCATCCGGTTCGAGAACTCGATGACCTTCGCGCCCGTGACCTCGGCGCCAGCCTGGGAGGTGTAACGGGAGTCGGTGAGAAACCACCCGTCTTCTGGAGAGATTATCAGCAGCGCCTCGCTGCCGGTGAACCCGGTGAGATACCGGATGTTGCTCAGATTGAGGATCAGCAACAGTTCGGCATCCAGACGTTTCAGGCATTCTTGGGCCGCAAGGATTCTGTTACCTATCATAATTCCGCCCGTATGACAATCTATTTTCCCAGCCGTTTGGCAAGGGCGCGCAGCCCCAAAAGGTAGCTTTCCGCGCCGAAACCGCAGATCTGTCCGACCGCTACCGGGGCGATGAAACTGTGGCTTCGGAAGGGCTCCCGGGCGTGCACGTTGGAGAGGTGAACCTCGACGGCCGGAAGTGCGGTTGCGGCGATGGCGTCGCGGAGGGCGACGCTGGTGTGGGTGTAGGCTGCGGGGTTGATCAGGATCCCCTGGCAGGTGCCGAGGGCTCCCTGGATGGCGTCCACGAGACCCCCTTCGCTGTTGCTCTGCACGATCTCGAGCTCCAGCGACAGTTCCGCCGCCAGTTCCAGCAGTGCGTTGTTGATCCCCTCGAGGGTGGTGGTGCCGTAGACGCCAGGCTCGCGGACCCCCAGGAGGTTCAGGTTCGGCCCGTGCAGGACCAGGATCTTCGCGCTGGCGGTGCTCATTGCAGCGACTCCCGGAAGCCCGGTGCCGCGCGTTTGAGGAGGAAACGGGCCTTGCCGAAGTTGCCGTCGGAAGGAAGCACCAGCGCCGCGAAGAAGTCATCGCTGATGCCACGCACGATGACGCAGCATTTCTCGGTGATGATGGAAACCTCTTCCAGATCGCCGGTCTTCAGCACGCCGACCGTCCGTTTGACCTCCTTCAGCACGGAGGCGTACTCGATGGTCATGGTCTGCACGTCCACCCCGGCCCCGTCGCGCAGGTACTCATCGATGGCGATGCCGTCGTATCCCATGATGACTCCGCCCAGGCCGCCGCTTTCCGCGACAATCTCCTTAAGAATCCCCTTAAACCCCATCTTTTCTTCTCCTTATGTTTTCCAGCCAGCGTTGCAGCGAGCTCTCAAGATCCTCATCGGCGGGGGCCTGCTCCGGCTCCCGGAGCTGCTCCAGTGGTGCCGATTCCAGCTGCGCCGGCGTCTCCATTCCTGCGAAAGCAGCGGGAGCGGCGGTCTGCTCCAGGCTTATCGGCACCTCCATGGCGGCGGGGCCTTCGTGGCCATCGAACCCGGTGACGGTAGATGCTGCAGGCGCTGCGGGTGCGACAGGTGCGACAGGTGCGACAGGTGCGACAGGTGCGGCGGGTGCGGCGGGAGTAACCGGTGCCGCAGCGGCGGCCTGCTGCAACTGCTTTTGTTCGGCCAGTTCCTCGTGCCTGAGCCGGTATTGCTGGTTTTCGGGATGCGCCGCGAGAAGCTCGCCATAGATCACCATCGCCTTGTCCAGGAACCCCTGCGAGACGTAGAGCTCCGCCAGGGTCGCCGTGGTGAGCGGGTCCGGAGCGGCGCCACGCGACTGCGACGCCGCGGGAGCCGGCACACCGGAAAGCTCCTCAAGGTCCTCGATGGCCCAGATGTCTTCTGCCGCATCAGTCCGGACGGGGGGCGTGACGGGTGCCGCCTGCGGCGGCGCAGGGACGGCGACCGGCTCGGCCTCGGCTTCCTCATCGAGCACTTCCAGCTCTTCTATGATCTCGAGTTCTTCCAGCACTTCCTCGTCGGGTTCCGCAGCGGGGGGGGAAGCCGGTGCCGAGGCTATGGAGTTGAGAAGCATGGAGCTTTCCATGTCCTCCGGGTCGCGGGCAAGCAGATTTCCCAGCACCTGGCGCGCGAGTGCCAGTTCCCCCACTTCTACGTAGAGCTGGCTCAGCAATTTCATCGCCTGGATGTGGTCGGGGTTGAGGGAGATCGCCTTTTCCAGGGCCTGCCGTGCCTCCTGGGGCATCCCCTTCGCGTAACAGGCGTTGCCGAGCGCGACGAATCCCAGCGCGTACTCCGGATGCGCCGCGCACCCTTTTTGGGCCACGGAGACGGCATCGTCCAGAAGGCCGAGCTTCCGGTACAGGTCGGAGAGCGGTGCGAAGCAGAGCGATTTCGCGTCCGCCACCAGCATGTCTTCGTAACGCTGAATCTCAGTCCAAAACGATAACGCGTCCTCTACCATGTCACGCTCCTATGCGCAGATCTCGAGAAGTGCTTTAAGGTCCGTCACCCTTTCCATCTTGTAGGCGCCGATACCGCGGTTGCAGATGAAGAGCAGCCCCTTGTCGCGCACCTTCTTGTCGTGGGAAAGAGCCTCCACATACCTTTCCGGCGGGAATGCCGGAAGCTCGGCCGGAAGCCCCAGCGCGGCGATGAGTGCCTCGATCCGGTCCCGGTCCGTCTGGTTGCAGTAGCCAAAGTGCTGCGAGATCTTCGCGGCCTGCACCATGCCGATGGCGACGGCCTCGCCGTGCAGGTAGGTGGCGTACCCGGTGAGGGTCTCGACGGCATGTCCCAGGGTATGCCCGTAGTTCAGGACCGCCCGCACCCCCCCTTCCCTCTCGTCCACCGCCACGACCTTCGCCTTGATCGAGCAGCTGCGGGCGACGGCCTGGATGAGGGCGTCCTTGTCGCGCGCCAGGAGCGCATCGACGTTGTCCTCGAGGAAACGGAAGAAGTCGCCGTCCAGCACGGCGCCGTACTTGACGATCTCGCCAAGTCCCGCGCGGAACTCGCGCTCCGGCAGCGTGTCCAGCGTCTTCACGTCGATGAGGACGCCCTTGGGCTGGTAAAATGCGCCGATCAGGTTTTTGCCGCGGGGGTGGTTGATGCCGGTCTTGCCGCCGACGCTCGAGTCGACCTGGGACAGGAGCGTTGTGGGGAGTTGCACGAAGGGGATGCCGCGCAGGTAACTGGCGGCCGCGAAACCAGCCATGTCGCCGATCACCCCGCCCCCCAGGGCGAGGATGAAGGAACCCCGGTCCAAAGAGGCGTCCACCAGGGCGTCGTAGATCTGGTTTAAGGTGGTGCTGTTCTTGTACGTCTCCCCGTCCGGGAGCGAGACCAGGAGCACCTGGTACCCTGCCGCCTCCATGGCGGCGCGCACGGCGTCGAAATAAAGCG
Organism: Geomonas subterranea; assembly: GCF_019063845.1. Lineage (NCBI taxonomy): Bacteria > Pseudomonadati > Thermodesulfobacteriota > Desulfuromonadia > Geobacterales > Geobacteraceae > Geomonas > Geomonas subterranea. The sequence goes on along the minus strand of NZ_CP077683.1, from coordinate 644,677 downwards.
GCGCGACGGTGGTGTTGGAAACGACGGCGGCGGTGCCGTTGAGCCCGAGTTCACGGCAAAGGGTGCCGACGGTTCCGAGGATGCCGGCGCCGAGCAGGATGTCGTAGCTCCGCTCTCCCAGTGCCACTTTAATCTGTTGGACGTTCACAAAGACCCCTTACAGTAATCCAGTACATGCTCGCACACCGTGGCGATCTCCTTGCCGGTGGTGTCGATCCGGACGTCGGCATCGGCGTAGAATGGCTCACGCCCCTCCAGCATGCTGCGGATCTTCAGAAGCGAGGCGTCGTCCGCCAGCAGCGGTCGCTCGCTGTCGCCGCTCACCCGCTGGGCGATGGTTTCCACGCTGGCGGTGAGGTTCACGATGCAGCCGTGGCTGCGCATCACGGCCCGGTTGACGGGCGCGATCACCACGCCTCCGCCGGTGGACACGACCTGGCCGGAGCCAGCCGCTACCCGTTCGAGCATCCTCGATTCCAGTTCCCGGAAATGGGGCTCGCCGTCGGCCGCGAAGATCTCCTTGATGCTCCGCCCCGCCGCCTCGACGATGACCTGGTCGAGATCGACGAAGGTCCAGCCGAGCCGTTGCGCCAGCAGTTGCCCCACGCTGGTCTTGCCGCACCCCATGAAACCGGTGAGAAAGATGTTCTTAAAGCTCACGGTCAAACCTCTAACGCAAAGACCCAAAAGACACCAAAAAAAAAGCATATTGGGTAACGCAAAGACGCAGAGACGCTAAGACAGAACAAAAGGCAAAAAAGATTTTGGGTCGAGACCCTGTTTATCGGTGTTCTTTGCGACTTTGCGGCTTTGCGTTAATATCTTTGTCTTTAAAACTCACGCAGGTATTCGATGTAGGAGGAGTAGTTCCTGGCGGTCTCGGCCACGGAATCGCCGCCGAACTTCTCCATGAAGGCGTTGGCGATCTCCACGGCGACCACGGCCTCGGCAACCACCGATGCGGCGGGAACGGCACAGCAGTCCGAGCGCTCCACGGTCGCCTCGAAAGGCTCCTTGGTCAGGATGTCGACCGACTTGAGCGGCGTGTACAGGGTCGGAATGGGCTTCATGGCACCGTACACCACGATCTCCTCACCGTTGGTGATCCCCCCCTCCAGACCGCCGGCCCGGTTGGTGGTGCGGTAGAAACCGGTCTTCTCGCCGCGGGCCACGCGCTGCTCGTCGAAGTAGATCTCGTCATGCACCTGGGAGCCCGGTAGCCGCGCCGTCTCGAATCCCGCACCGATCTCCACCCCCTTGAACGCCTGGATGCTCATCACGGCGGCGGCCAGGCGCGCGTCCAGCCTGCGGTCCCACTGCACGTGGCTCCCGAGCCCCACCGGCATTCCGGTCACCCTGACCTCGACCACGCCACCGAGCGTGTCGCCTGCGGCCTTGGCGCGGTCGATGGCCTCTATCATCTCCAACTCCGCCTTGGCGTCGTAGGTGTAGACCGGCGACGAGGCGATGGCGTCCTGCAGCGCCTTGACGGAAAGCTCGGGGCGCTCCGCCTTCACGCCCCCCAGTTCCACGACGCACCCGGTCACGGCGATGCCGAAGCGGGCGAGGTAGGCCTTGGCCACGGCGCCCACCGCGACACGCACGGCGGTCTCGCGGGCGCTGGAGCGCTCGAGGATGTTGCGCACGTCGTTGTGGGCGTACTTCATGGCGCCGGGGAGATCGGCGTGTCCCGGGCGCGCGCGGGTGACGCGGATGGAGTCGTCGCGGTGCTCGGCGCTGACGGACATCCGCTCTTCCCAGTTCACCCAGTCGGTATTCTCCACCACCAGGGTGATGGGGGAGCCCAAGGTTTCGCCCCAGCGGACGCCGGAACGGATGCTGACGCGGTCGGTCTCGATCTTCATGCGGCCACCGCGGCCGTACCCACCCTGCCTGCGCAGGAGATCCGCGTTGATATCGTTTTCGGTGAGTTTAAGTCCCGAGGGGATCCCTTCTACAATGGCGGTCAACTGCGGCCCGTGAGATTCTCCCGCGGTAAGGTATCTGAACATGCCTGCTCCTCGTGTGCTGATTCAACGCCATCGGCCGTTACTACCGTCCGTTGCGCGTCGCAGCGGATATTAGCAGTAAATCATGCCGCAGGCAAAACAATATAGCTGGATAAACGAAAGCCAGGATCGTCCCTGGCTTTCGAGATACATCATTTATGTCCTTGCTTACTCTACTTACTCTGAAATTTCTTCTGGGTCTCCATGCTCAGGTTCACCTTGGTGTCCGCGGACATCAGGCTGCCGGAGAACAGGTACTGACAGTTCTTGTCGACGTAGAAGACGACCGGCTGCTTCCTCACGCTGACGACGACCTCGTAAAGGCCGGCGTAAGGCTCCTTGGAGATCTGCAGCACCTCGAACTCCATGGGAACGAACTTCTTGATGGTTTCCTGTACCTGCTCCTTGGCGGGAGCCTTGGAGCAGGCATTCAGGGTCAGGGTGATGAAACAAAGGACCAGCAACTTCTTTAACATCTGAACATACTCCTGAGTTCTTATCCGCTCTTCAAACTACGGCTGCACGCTCTCCCGGGCCGGGGCGGTCACCCGCAGGTTGCGCAGCCGGTAGAAGACGGCGCAAACTCCGAGCAGCAGCAGGGCCAGCGGGTATTTCACCGCCAGGATGAGCGGGGTGAGGGCCCAGCGGGTCAGCATCCTCAGGAAACCGTGCTCGTAGATGAAGTCCGCGATCGGGGGGCTGTGCTTGTAGTAGAAGCGGACGAAGGCGCGGCCCGGTTCGGACTTGAGCAGGACGTTGTCGCGGAAGTGCCTGAGCACCACGACCTGCGGGTCGAGGTAGCTGCCGTAGGCGGCCGTGGCGATGAAGCAGCCGCTCTTGCCGGCGGAGGAGGCAGGAGGTGCGTTGTTGCCGGTATCGCCGCCGGTGGTCGCTCCCACGCTGCCGACGACGATCGGATCCTGGATGTTGCCGAGGGTGGGATCCGAATCCTGGGTCACATCGTTGTCGGTGACAGCGAAGGTGACCTTGTTGCCGCTGCGGGCGAAGGGAGTGATCGGCGTCCAGGTGCCGTTGACCACTTTGTAGAACACCGGAGTCGCCGGGAGCGAGTTGTAGGTCACGTCGACGTAGACGGTGCTGTTGGCCTGAACGTTGTCCAACCGGATGTTGGTAGCCGAGCTGATCGTGAAGTCAGCGAGGCTGGCCGGTTTGGTCAGACCTACGTTCACGATGTTTTCGTCCGCGTAAGCGATGGCGGTCGTCCCGGTGGTGCCGGTCGTGCCGTTCACCGAGGCCACCGCGGTGACGCCGAAGCCGGTCAGGGTAAGCGGGTAGGCCGTCATGTTCGAGTCGACGACGTTCAGGGTAGCGCTGTACGCCTTTGCGGCTTGCGGGGTGAATATGATGGTGACGGGTACGGCCTGACCGCTGTTGAGCGTGTAGTTTGTCTGCACGCTCCCCTGGAAGGCGCTGGAATCCGTCGTTGTCACCCCCTGGATGGTGATCGGGGTGGAGCCGTTGTTTTTCATCATGACGGTCGAGGCGGCACTGGTGCTCCCAACGAGTTTGCCGCCGAAGGCGTACGCACCGGTCTGCGTGCCGGCGCCATCGGTAAAGATGATGGAACTGGACGGTACGCCCGGGGTGTTGACCGTGATGGTAAGAAGCTTGGTCACGGTGGTGCCGTCATTGTCTTTGAGTTGTACGATGAAGTCGTAGTTGCCGGCGCCCGTCGCCGTCCCGCTCAGCACGCCATTGGAAAGCGTGAGTCCCGGGGGGAGGAACCCGCTGGAAATGGTCCAGGCGTAGGGCCTGGTGCCGCCGCTGCCGACCAGTTGCTGCAGATAGCTCGAGCCACTGGTGACCGGGGGGAGCGAAGCGGTGGTGATCGAGAGCGTCGGGTTGACGACGATGGTCAGAGCGCGCTGGGACGTGGCGCCGGTGCCGTCGGTGACCTGGACGGTGAACAGCGAGGTGCCCGTGCCGGTCGGGATACCGGTTATGTCGCCGGTGCTGGGGTTGAGCTGCAGGCCCGGCGGCAAGGTGCCGTTGGCAATGCTCCAGACGTAGGACGGGGTGCCCCCCACCCTGACCAGCTTTTGAGCGTAGTCATTGCCGACGACTACGGGAGGGAGACTGGTCGTGGTGATGGAAAGCGCGGGGTTGACCGTCATGGTCAAGGTCTTGGTCGCGGTGTAGGTCTTGCTGGCGACCGTGTCGGTGTAGGTGGCCTGAACCGTCAGGGTGTTGCTCCCGGCAAAGACCGGACCGGTCGCGGTGGAGGTGATGCTGCCGTCAGTGCCGAGCAAGAGCCCCAGGGGCACCGGACCGATCGCGGTCCAGGTGACGCTGTTTTTCGGAATCGCGACTCCGCCGATAGATGCGGTGAGCTGCTCGGTATAGCCGGGGTTCCCCTGGGTCCACGCTTTGAGCGTGGTCTGGTCGACGGTGAGCGAGGTGACGTTCATGATAAACGTCTTGGTCGCCTGGGCGCCGGAATTGTCGGTGACCCGAACGGTAAAGGTGTAAGAAGGCTGCGCCGCCACGTCCACGGTACCGCTGATGACGCCGGCGCTGCTCAGTGTGAGCCCGGTCGGCAGCGTGCCGGTGGTGACGGTCCAGTTGCCGTAAGGGATCACGCCCCCGTTCGCGGTGAGGGTCACACCGGGATAAACCTGCCCTGCGGAAGCGTCGGGAAGGCTGGTGCTGGCAATGGAAAGCGGCTGGGTGCCAACGCCCGCACCGGAGAGATAGATCACGGCCTGGCCGCCGTCGGAGTTGAACACCAACTTGTAGTTGTTGGAGGAGTTGCCGGAATAGGAACCGGCGCCGGTCGGTGCGAACCGGACCGTCATATCGGCGCTGCTGCCGGGGTTGATGGTCACTGGCTTGGGGGTGATGAGTGAGAACGGCGCAGCAGGATCTGAAACGGACTCGATGGTCAACTGGGTATTGCCGTCGTTTCGGACCTTGAAATTCCAGTCGGCATAGGGAGTCGCACCGGCGATATCAACATTGCCGAAGTCGTGGGAACCGCTGAAGACCGGGTTGCCGGCAGCATCGGTGATGACAAGCTGCGGCAGTGCGGAGAACTCGAGGAGCTGACCGTAGATGTCGGAGTTGGACAGGGCGCGACCGTCCTTCCATACCACGAAGAACTTCCTGAAGTTCACGTCGCCAAACGCGATTGCGGGGGCAAGCTGGTTGCCGGTGCCGACGGTGACGATGGAGTAACCGCCCGAGAGGTTGCCTTGCGGGTCAACGAACTGGCCGTAGAGGTCGATGTTGCTGAGGTTGGCGCTCTGGTTCCTCGCGTCTTCCCATACAACGAGGAAGCGCTGGTTGACGTTGTCGAACGCCGAAACCGGAGCAGACTGGTCGCCAATCGCGTTGGAGATGGTGATCCGGTCGCCATAGGTGGTGAAACCGGAAAGATCCATGAGCTGGCCCTGGATGTTCTTGCCGGTGGCGGTGAGGCCGTTGTTGTCCTCCCAGGTTACCAGCAGCCTGTTGGTGTTCGGGTCAACGGCCAGGGTCGGGTTGGTGGCGCTGAACGTATCCGTGCCGAAGCTGAGATCGGTCACAAAACCAAGCCCCTGGTTCCTGCGCAGCTTGATCTTGGTCGGGGCGTCATCCCTGGGGGTCGAGGTGAACACCTCGCTCTGATAGACGGCGGTCGTGATCGGCGGAGGGCCCTCATCAATGACCTTCGAGTAGGTTATGGCAAGTTTGACCGTGCTGGAGGCGCCACTCCACGCAACGAAGAGCTCGCCGGTGATGGGGCTGTAGGCGAGCTTGGGATGGGCCTCGTTCAGATGCACGATCCATGTGTCGGTGATCACGGTGCCGCTATCGGTCAGCGAACCGGTCCTGACCGCACGGGAGACCGACTGCAGGTTGGTTTTGACCGCGGTGAGCGGATCGACCTCGACGGTACGGACGAGGTTGTTATCCGCCATCGGGACCGGGATGTGGCCGACGACGATGGAGTTGACCGCGCCCGCGGCGGTGTAGGTCACATTGTTGGCGAGGTTGGCATCCGTGTCAAAGGTGGTCGTATCGATCCAGGCGACGACGAACTTCTTGGTCACCTCGTTGTAGATGAGGTCGGGGTCGCTCTGGCTGATGTCCACGTTGGGGGTGATGGTGGAGATGGCGAAATTTCCGCCGATCAAGGTCCCCGTCATGCTGACGAACTGGCCGTAGATCTGGCCGGAGCCGCTGCGCGAGTCGGTCCAGACCACGAGGTACCTGCTGTTGTTGGCAGGGTCGGTGGGGTCCTGGTAGAAGGCGACCTTGGGCTGGGACTTGTTGCCGGCCGCCGCGGTGATGGCGAAGTTGACCGGGTTGGCCCCCATGGAGGTCACGTTCCCGGTGACCCCCTGCCCGAGCGAATCGGACCCGACGCTGATGGCGCCGTATATCTGCTGGCCGCTCCTGCTGTCGACGAAGACGGTCAGGTACCGGTTGTGGGTCACCGTGTCGTAGGCGACAGACGGTTGGGACTGATCGGTCGTGTTGGAGGTCACCTGGAAATCGTTGGCCAGGACCTTGCCGGTGGTCTTCCCGCCGGATGCCGCGTTGCCGGAAAGCTTGCCGGTATCCCCAGAACAGCTGAGCATCAGCGCGCAGACCAGTACCAGCAGCGCCCAGTACGCTTTTTTCATAACGTTCATTTCACACCCCTTCATAGGCCAGTAATGCATCGTTCTTTGTTGGTTGTTTACTGACTGTCCGCGACGTCAAGCGTGGTTTTTGCCGTGACGGGCTTCACCTGGCCGTTGCCGCCGGGCTCGGAGACTTCGAAGATGATGTCGACGTAGTACCGGAAGGTGGTTCCGGTGCAAACGGGCATCGCCTGCGTAGCACGGTTGAGGAGGTCCAGCTTCTGGTCCCGGGTGAGTATGGGCACCGGTATGGTCACGGTGGCGTTCGGGGCCACGGTGTCGCTGAAGTTCACGTAGGAATCGGGAAGAGCAGGCGCGGGAACCGTCCCACCCGGAGCGGGAGTGTAGTGGATGGTGATCTTGCTGATGGCGAGGTTCAGGGCCCCGGTGGTGAACTGCGACTTCGAGGTGAAGTCGACGTCGACGTTGTCGGTCTTCACAGTACCGGGGGTTGTTTGCACGCCAGCGGTGCATATGTTGTCAGTGACGATGTCGGACTCAAAGTTGTTGTTGGTTGCAGTAGCGGTTGCGTTCACGGTGGTGAATTCCCCTACCCCCCCTCCGATATCGCCGCCACCACATGAGGTAAGGATGGCGGTGGAACAAACCAGGAACAACAGCGAAAACTTTTTCAGCATACGGTCTCCTTAAATAACAATCTTCGGCGTAATGAAGATCAAAAGTTCAGTTTTGGTTTTCTGTTTGGAGTTCGACTTGAAGAGCCACCCGAGCAGCGGGATGTCGGCGAGGAAAGGCACGCCGGTATCGGACTCGGTGTCGCTGTCCACGTAGATGCCGCCGATGACCGTGGTGTCGCCGTTGGAGACGACGAGTTCGGTGGTGGCTTCCTTCTTGTTGATCGGCGGCGGCGACCCGCTCCCCGGGGAGTTGTTGCTCGCCTTGATCTTCATGCTGACCGATCCGTCGGCGGTGATGTGCGGCGTCACCTCGAGGGTCAGTGCCGCCTCGACGAACTCAGTCTTGGTACCCTCGGCGGAGGTCGTCTGGTACGGGATCGACTGCCCCTGGGAAATCTTGGCGGCCTTGTTGTTGAGGGTCACCACCTTCGGAGTTGAGATGATCTTGACTTGGCCGATGGTGGCTGCCGCCTGGATCCTCATGTCGAGCTGAACATTACTGGTCAGTTTTCCGAAGGACATCCCGAGGCCGAGACCGCCGGCGCCTGTGGCGCCCGGGCCGGCCGTGGAGACGACGCCGCCGAAGGTGGTCTCGATGTTGTTGACGTTGGCGACGGATGCGGAGGCGTCCTTGTAACCAAGCGCCCACTGGACGCCCAGGTTGCGGGTGAAGCTCGAGGTCGCCTCGACGATGCGGGCCTCGATCATGACCTGCTTTTCGGGAAGGTCCAGGGTCTTGAGCAGCGCCCTCATGTCGTCCAGGGCGGGCTGGATGTCCTTCACGATGACGCGGCTCGTGCGCTCGTCCTTGGTGATGATGCCGCGCTCGCTCTTCATGATGTTGAACTGCGCTGCGACGTCGCTGATGGCGGCGTAGTTGACTTCGAATACGGCGGTCTTAAGCTCCAAAAGCTTCTCGGCCGCCTTCTTCGCCGCGTTCTCCTCGTCGGCCTGGCTCTGCATCTTGCTGCGGGGCTTGATCTGAACGATGTTCCCCTGCTGCACCATGGCGAGCCCCTTGGCGTCGAGGATCACGTCCAGCGCCTGGTCCCAGGGGACGTTCACCAGCTTGATGCTGATGGTGCCGGTGACGTCGTCGGAAATGAGGAAGTTCAGGTTGCTCACCTCGGCGATCAGCTGGAAGATCTTCCTGATGTCCGCGTCGGAGAACTCGAGGGTGACCCTCCTCCCCTTGTACACCTTCTTGGCCGGGCGTTTGTCAACGTTTGCGGAGATGTCGGTCGCCGGCTCTTCGCCTCGTGCGGGAGCCGCGAACTCTTCGGTCATCTCGGCTGCTTTGGGTTTCGCGGCCGGCGCGGGGGGAAGCTTGGCGGCCACTGCGGGGCCGGGGTTCACGATGTCCCAGGTGAGGACGTCCCCCTTGCGGCTGGTGCTGTACTCGGGGTGGCCCTGCACCTTGACCGCGATCTTGGTCACGAATCCGCCTTTGACTTTGACCTGGTACGGCGTTACAGAGACGACCGGCGAACCGAATTTGGAGGTATCCATGGCCCGCTGCAGCGGCTTGGGCACCTGGCAGTTGTTGATGGTCAGGGTGAGCCCCTGCGGACCGCGCACCGGCTCGCCCGGCTCACAGGTGCCGAAAAGCTTCATGGTGATGCGGGAGACACCCTCGACGATCTTGAACTCCACCGCCTCAAGAGCGCCTTTCACGTTGCGCGCCGGCCGCACCTCCGTCTTCATCTTGACGGCAGGGGCCGGTTTGGCCGCAGGCTCACGCGCGGGAACCGGGGCCGGAGCTGCGGCGACCGGGACCGGGGACACGGCAGCTGCGGGCGCCGCGACGGCTGCAGCCGGGGCTTTCCCTTTCAGCCTGATCTTCACGCCGAGGTCGGACTTGACCACGTCGAACGCGGGAAGTCCCTCCCCCGCCGCGTCAAGCACCACGCGCACCTTGTCCGGCGTGGAGCCGACCCGGGCGTTGGCAACGCCGAACGCGCCGATGGGGACGACGTTCTGGGACAGCGCGCTCTTCACCTTGAAAAGGTCGACCACGATGCGGTCGGGCTTGGCGAGTTTGAACGAGTTGAAGGTCTCAACCCCTCCCTGCACCGAGAGTTCCACGCCGTCAGCGGCGGTGAGCACCGCGTTGAGACGGGGCGCGCCGTTTTCGGCGCTCTTTTGGGGAACCTGGGCGGGCTTGGCGGCAGGCGTTTCGGCAGGGGGCGCGGGGGGCACGGAGACGGGCTTGGCGTCGGTTGCCTGTGCCGGCTGGACCTTCGCGGCGGCGTCGGCCGCCAGCGTCTTCTCCTCGATGCGCGGCTCCGCAAGCGGCGCCTCTTTCGGCTCGACCTGCTCGCTCTTCGCCTCGGCTTCGCGGGGCAGGGTCACCAGGAGCTTGTTCTTGCTGGCGGGGTCGGTGGCGACCGAGAAGTCGACGTCGCGTGAGAGCACGATGGAGACCCGGGTCAGCACGCTGCCCCCTACCGGCTGGCGCTCGACGTCGATGCGCTTCACGCTGCCGCGGTTCACCTCTATGGGCGAGGTCACGGCACCAGGCTCGGTCTGTGCGATGTCGACGATGATTTTCGCCGGCTCCCCTCCCTTGTAGGAGGTGTAGGTCAGCGGTTTGTCGCTGGTCAGCTCAACGCTGGTGCCGTCCGGCGACACGTCCACGGAGCGCAGAGTGGCGAAAGCCGTGGCCTCCGCCTGAGCAGGCTCGTTAACGGCGCTCATCCTCTTGACGCAGCCGGCAGAAACCGTCAACAGGACGATAAGGGCCATGGCATGACAAAGAATTCTGCTCTGGTACATGGTCATCTGAAACGCTCCTTACCTTTTCTTGGCCAGCGTGAGCACGATGGTTTTACTCTTTCGACCGCTCTTCTCCACGACTTCCACCGTCGAGGGGGTGATCCTGGAGACCCTGCCGTTGGCATTTCCTATCTGCATACCGACCTTCACTACGTACCCCTTGCCGGTGGGGTCGAGCACCAGGGCCTTGTTTTCCCTGAGCCCGGCGATGATCCCGGCGATCTTGAACTTTGTGACCTCGAAGCTCTGGATCGGGAGGAGGTCCGCGGCGGGGGGACCGCTGGGGCGCGCGCCTCCCGCAGGCGGCGCGGGTGCGGCGGGGACCAGGAACGGCTTGAAGGGATCCTTCTTGAATGACAGCGCCGCGCCAAGCTTCGACGCCGACGAAAGCTGCTGCTGCACCGGCGCGGCAGGTTTGGGCGCGGTCGCGGGCTTTGCGTGAGGCGGAGGGGGCGGGGGCGCCGGGGCCTCCTCCTTCTTGCAGCCGCCCAAAAGCGCCAGCAGCAGCAACAATGGCGCGCTATTTAGGTTTCTTGGCATTGGCATTCTTGGCCTCTTTCGCGTCGAGGAACCGGAAGGTCGTGGCCAGGCAGTTGACCTTGAGTGTGGTCCGGCCGCCAGATTCCTTTATATCGGTGAAGTTCACGTTGTTGATGTTGACGATGCGCGGCAGCTTGCCGACCGCTACGAAGAAATCGGCGACGTTGAAGAAGGTCCCGGACACGGAGATATCCACCGGCACCTCGGCGTAGAAATCCTTGGGAACCTCCGGCTTGGGTCGGAACAGGAGGAAATCGAGCCCGGCACCTTTGCCGACGTTGGAGATGCTGGTCAGCAGCGAGGGGATCTCCTTCTGGTTGGGGAGCTCGGTCAGTGCGTTGTCGAGATCCCGCTTGAGCTGCTCGTACTCCGCCTTGAAACGCGGCAGGTTGTTGGCGATACGCCGGTTCTCCTCGATCTGCTTTTGCAGCTCCTCGTGCCGGGTCTTCAGCTCGTTCTGCTCCTGGATGCGCGGGCGGAGCAGACCGTAATATATCCCCGCCCCCTCCAGGAGCAGCAGCAGGATCAGGAGCGCGACCTTCTGCTTGGTCGGCAGCTTCAGCAATTTCTCTATCTGTGGATCCATGACAATGCCTCTGCTTGTAAGAGCCGGGCTACGGCTTCTGGTCCAGGATCTGGAAAGCCAGATCGAATCGTTTGAACTTAACCCCGCTGTTCTCGGCCTGCTCGCTGACCACGAGCTCCACGTTGCCGAAGGAACCGGAGGCCTGCAAGCTCTTCATGAAAACGGCGATCAGATCCTCGCTCATGGCGCCGCCGCTCAGCGACACGCTGGAGCCGGTCTCGCTGTACTTGGTGAGCCACAGCTTGTCGGGGACCGTCTCCGAGAGTGCGGCGAGCCTGGAGGCGGGACCGGTTTTGCCGCGGCGCAGCCGGTTCAGGACATCGAGCTTCTTCTTGACGTCGGCCTGCAGCTTCTTCAGGTTGTCGATGGCGCCGATCTTCGTCTTCAAGGTGGCGAGTTCGGCTTCTGAGGCGCTGATCTCACCCTTGAGGGTGCTGATCTGGCTGCGCAGGTATCCCCACGCGCCCGCTCCGACGGCGAGCACGAGGACCAGGGCGACCACCAGGATGGTGACCTGCTGCCTCATCGTTTCCTTTTTCCTGGATGCCCGTATGGGGAGGAGGTTTATCTTGATCATTTGTCTCCAGCCCTCCTCGTGGCAAGACCCACCGCTACCGACATGAGCGGGGCGATCTCATCAAGATACCTGCGATCGAACTCCTTCTCGTTCACGGTGACCTGGGCCAGCGGATTCATGATCTCCACCGGAAGCGCCAGCCTCTGCTGCACCGCGTCGATCAGCTGCAGCGTCTTGGCGGCGCCGCCGCTCAGAAAGACCTTGGTGATCTTCTCCTCGCCGGCGGTCGAGTTGTAGAAGTCCAGGGAGCGGCGCATCTCCAGGGCGATGGTGTCGTTGACCCGCTGCAGCACCTCGCCCAGACGCGGATCCTCCGACTGTCCCGCGGAGAGTTTCATCTCCTCGGCCTCGCCGCTGCTGATGCCGAACTGCTTCTGGATCTCCTCGGTGTAGAGGTTGCCCCCCATCTGCACGTCGCGGGTGAACAGGGAGACGCCGTCTCTGACGATGTTGAGGTTGAAGATGCTGGCGCCTATGTTGACCAGCGCCACCACCTGGTCCGGGTCGCCCGGGTAGTTGAGCTCGAAGGCGTTCTGGACGGCGAAGGAATCGACGTCGACCACCGCAAGCCTCAGCCCGGCCTCGGCGAAGACCGAGATGTAGTCGTTGATGATGTCTTTTTTGCTGGCGACCAGCAGGACGCTCATCTTGGAAGGGTCCTGTTCGTCGGGAGAGAGGATCTGGAAGTCGACGTTGACATCGTTTATGTCAAAGGGGATGTACTGCTCCGCCTCCCAGTGGATCTGGTCCTCCAGCTCCTCGACAGGCATGACCGGCAGGGAGATCTTCCTGATGATGACGGAATTGCCCGAGATGGAGCAGGTGGCTTCCTTCGCCTTGACACCGAGACTCCCCACCAGCTGCTTCACGGTTTCGACGATGGAGGAGCTGTCCATGAGGGTGTTGTCGACGATGGCTTCGGCCGGCAGCGGCAGGATGCCGATCTTCACCAGCTGGAAGCCCCCCTTGGCCGGGCGCAGTTGCACGAGCTTTACCGCGCTCGACCCAATGTCGACCCCTACTATGTCCTTCTTCTTGGAGAAAAGCATCGCGTGGTCCTATTTACCCTAGTCCTGGAATACCTTGTTCTTGTCGGAGAGGGAAAACCCAAGAGCAAGCAGGATCTTGCGCTTGGTCTCCATCCTGCAATCCTCACCCCGTTCGATCCGGTCGATGGTGATGGGCGATACCCCGGCGAGACGTGCCAGCTCGGCCTTGCTCATCAGGCGTTCTTCCCGAAGTTTTTTGACGCTGTTCATGATCATAAATAGGCACCGCTTCGACAGTCATGGCAAATTTTTCCACACATTTACATCATTAAAAAGGAATGTCAACCTTTTAATTCAAATTATATGTAATTATAGGTCAAAGAGTGACAATGCACATAACCGAAGCTCGGCACCCCCGAGTGGCGTGATTTTTAATGTGAGGGATTGGGAGATGATACCAATAAAAAAACGAGTTGCAATTACGGGCAACCCGCTTCACGGATAGGTTTTTGCGACACGGTCCGTGTCAGTAGGCGTAGAGGACTGAAAGCCGCGCCTTTTCCCGCACCCCGGGCTCTTCGCGCATACCCTGGACCCGGATGTTGTACAGGGCGGGAACGTGCTGCGGGCGGATCACGTCGTCCTGGGCCGCCACCGCCCCCCCGGCGTCGAGGAGGTAGTAGCCGCTGCGGTCGGTATTTCCTGGGACGGTGTCCACGATCTTCGTGCTGATGTTGAAGCCGGTGGCCGGCGGCAGTCCCGCCAGGCGGAAGGTGAGGTCAGGGGCCTGAGCCGGGTCGGGACTGGCTTGGGCCTGATCGCAGCTGGACCACGCTGAAGGGGGGGAGGTCAGTTTCTGCCGCAGGCATGGGCTCAGTGCCACCTTGAGATCCAGCCCCGGGAAATCCCTCACGAAGGCGGCGGGATCGTAGTCGGCCTGAAACAGCCGGGGCATGATCTCGCGGGTGAACAGGTCCACTCCCCCCTGCGCTGCCGTGAGGGAACTGCGGTAGCGCTTCTGGCTGGCGGCGACATGTGTTCCGGTGATGATCGTGGAAAGGAGCGCCATCGCGATCACCAGGGATAGCGTGGTAAGCATCAGCGCCGTGATCAGGGCGGCGCCCCTGTCGGAGCTAAGCTTCGTCATGCCCCCTCCCCTGCTAAAGGTTTTTGGGCCGTACCACGATGGTGTAGAGCTTCCATCGGTAGTTGCGCCAGTCCGGGCCGAAGGTGGCGCTCATCCCCCGGGCCGTCCAGACGTGGGCGAGGTAATCATCCAGCTCCGGGTCCCCGACCACTATGGCGCGCTCCGCGTCCCTCACCGGGTACTGGTAGCCGGGGTCCCTCTTCCCCTCCTGGGCCATGATGTAAACCCGTATCTCCTTCAACTGCTCACGCAGGTCATCCGCACTCACGTCGGCCCCGGCGGTGTCGGTGTGGTAATCGACCGCGCCGTCGAGGTTGCTGTCCATGTAGAGCACGACCTGCATGTCGGCGGCACAGTCGAGAAGCGGGTACTTGACGGATCCTCCCTGCTGATCCACGGTCGTCTTATAGAGGGTTCCGGTCCCCCTGTTGCAAAGCTGGGAGCCGTCGGGCTTGCGGTTGATGTAGTAGTCGGAGCGGTTGAAGGGGAAATTGAGCCACGCCCCCCCGTCGGTCTTCCCGGCGACGCCATAGACAAGGTAGCTGTCACTTCTTTGTTTCGGAGCGAAGTCCTGATCGGGTTTGTTATCGAGGAAAAAGGTGAAATTGCTGCCGCTGACCACCAGGTCCCGCACCGGCCTGCCATCGGCGCCAACGCCGGTACGCAGCACTACGGCGCGGTCCCTGTCGCCGATCTTTAGTTCCGGTTCCACGCGCGAGGGCCTCGTGACGCCGCTGAAATTGAGGTAGCACCAGCTGCGGCAGACGCTGCGGTCCCCGAGCGGGGTCCCTTTCACCACCAGGTAGTCCGAGCCGTTGAAGCCGGCGTTGCTCCCGACGCGGAAGGCGGCCGGGGGGCCGGCGTCGTTGTACGTGCTGGGCTTGGCCCCGGGGTATCCCGGCACGAACAGCAGGTCGTCGCGCGCCTCCGTGTAGGCAACACCTGGAGGCACGGTGTAGGGGAGGCCAAATCCTCCCAGTTCCAGGTCGCCGCGCATCAGTTCCAAGCCGATCAGCCCCCCGATATCCGTCTCGACCCGCCTCCCCAGTTGCCCCGCGCTCCGGACGATGTTGGAAAAGGAGATGCTGATCAGCGACATGACGACCGCGAAGATCAGCATGACCACGATCAGCTCCACCAGGGTATAGCCCCGCGCCGTCCTGAGACCACTCATTCCCCGTCTCTCCTCGTCCTCAGCGTGAAGATTTCATGGCTGTTGGACACGCCTTTGACCGACCAGGTCACGCCGACGCGCAGCTTCACGGTGCCGGTTCCGACGGGCTGCGGTTCGTAGTGGACTTCATAGCGCCAGTAACCTCCCGCGACGGCTCTCTCGACGCGCTCATCGGGGGGGGGCGGGCCGGTTATCTTTTTGAAAGGCTGGCTGCACCAGTCATGCATTCGCGCCTCGGCCACCTGGGTCGCCTCCTTGCGCAGCTTGTCCTTGAGGCTTTGCTGGTAGGCGACGTTGACAGACTGCAGCAGACCCAGAAGGCCGACCGTCATGACCAGCATCGCCATGAGCATCTCGACCAGGGTGAAACCGCGGCTACTTGAGCGTGATATTGTCGCTATTACAGGCATCGCCGTGGTCCTTCCTGCCAATGGAAATCCTCGCGTAGTGAATGACCACGCTGTCCACCCCGCCATGCCCCGCGGACGGCTGCAGGCAGATGGAGCGCAAGTCGTAGGTGACCCCTCTTTCGTCGAAATCGACGTCCCCCCCGAAAGTGATGTCGAAGCCGGGGGTGGTGGGGCTGGTGATGGGATAGCTCAGCGGGTGCGTGGCCACGGGGCGGACCGAGGGGCCGTCCTGCTGCGAGGAGTAGACCTCGAAGCGGTCGGCGAATAACTTGACCCGTGTCCCTTTTCTCTGGTAGATCGCCTGCGCCCGCGCGCTTTGGAGCTCCGAGAAGAGCAGGCGCGTCTGGGCGTCCATCCGGTACCCCTTCTGGTACTGCTGGAAATACAGGGTACCAACGGTGGCCAAGATGGCGGCGATGGCGATGGTCACCACCATCTCGATGAGGGAAAAGCCGCTTGACCGCATACCCCCTCCGCGCAGGCCGGCGGCCCGGGACAGATTTGAACTTTCCAATACTATCAGAACGGGAAGAAAAAAAAAGACGCGATGGGGGAAGAGGCGGGCGCGGTGCGGCCACAAAAAAACGGCCCATCCGTGGTGGAAGGGCCGTTTCGGAAAGAGATGCCGGCGGGGGGAGAAACTAGAAGGCGTACAGCACGGAGAGTTGTGCCTTTTCCTTTGGGTTTACCGCCCTCTCCCCGCGCACCTCGACGCTGTAGAGCGCGGGGTTGTGCTTGGGAGATATCCCGGAGCCGACACCGGCGACGCCGACGCCGCTGTCGAGGTAATCGACGCCCGTGGTGTCCGAGTTTCCGGGTACCGTGTCGACGATCTTCGCGTAGATCCTGAAGTTGCCGTTTGAGCCGGTCCCCTTGAGGAGGAACTGCAGGTCAGGTGCGTCCTTCGCGTCAAGGGTCTTGGAGAGGGTCCCCCAATCGCTGGTGGCGTTGCGCAGCTTTATCTCGAGGCCTCCCCTGTTCCCCAGCCCCTGGTTCACCACGAGGCCGAGGTTGCTGAAGCCCGTCCCCGAGCCGTAGGCCGTGAGGAGCGGGCCGATACCGGTCGAATAGTTGGTGAAGAGCTTCGGTATGAACTCCCTGGTGACCAGCTCGGTCCCGCCGTAGGCAGCCTCCAGCGAGTTGCGGTAGTTCTTCTCCACGGCGGAAACCTTGGTCTGCAAAAGCAGCATCTGCATCAACGCAGCCACGATCCCCAGGCAGATCAGGGTGAACATCAGTGCCGTCACCAGCGCGACGCCTTCTTCGTTTTTTAGCTTTTTCATATAATTACCGTAGTTGTCACTGGATCAGGTTCTGCGGCCGCACCACGATCGGGTACACCTTCCAGCGATAGTTGTCCCACCCGGTTCCGATCTGCGTAGGCAGATCGAAGGTCCTCCCCATGAGGCTCCCGCCGAATCTCTCTCCCACCTCGATCTGGGAGTTGGGATGGTGATAGCCGGGATCCTTCTTCCCCTGCTGCGCCAGGACGTAAACCCTGATCTCCTTGAGTTGCTGCCGGATCTCCTGCGGGCTCCCGGTGCCGGGGAGCGTTGTCTGATGGAAGTTGATGTCGCCAGTCCCGGACGGCCCGACACCGTAGACGACCTGCAGGTCTGCCACGCAGTCCAAAAGCGGGATCTCGGTGAAGCCGCCGCTCGCCGCCTGCTTCAGCACCGCCTTGTAAAGAACCCCGGTGTTGGGCGCGCAGGCGGGAGGCATGGGGGCTGGAGTTCTCACGTAGTAGTCCGCCCGGTTGAACGGCATGCGCAGGTCGGTCGCGGCATCCACCCCGTACACCTGGAACATGTCCCCGGAGGAATGGGGGATGGTCATGGCGGTGTAGTTGGAGAAGGTGGTCGAGTATGCCCCGGTGCTGGTAACCTGCAGCTGCCTGCTCGGCACGTTATTGCTGAAGGTGTTCCTGAGAACGATGACCCGGTCGGTGGCGCTGAAGTTGCGGATGTTGGCCGGGTCGTTCCAGTTCGGGGCCTTTTTGACATTGGTCTCGTCGTAACTGACGGACAGCCATTTCCTCTGCACGCCGCTGGTTGATCCGGCCACCGAAAGCGACTTCAGCACGAGGTACTGCGACCCCACCCCGTCCTTCAAGTTGAACGTGGTGTTGCCGCTTTGCACCGCCCGGGGCACCCCGGCGGCATCGTTGTAGCTGCGCGCGCTCTGGCCGGAAGGCCAGAAGGTGGCGTTGGTCGGCGGCTGGCCGCTCGGTTCGGTGGTGGTGACCTCGGTGTAGCCGGCCGGCGTGTTCTGCAACCCCCACGGCAGCCCGTAGCCGGCGCTCTGCAGGTCGGAACGGAACAGCTCCAGCCCCACGACGCTCCCGATATCGGTCTCCATCAGTTTGCTCTGCTGCCCCACCTGGGTGAGCACAGTCTTGAACCCTGCTGAGGCCACGACGATGACGATGGTGAAGATCGCCATGACCACGATGAGCTCGACCAGCGTATAGCCCTGTTTCCCTTTCAACATACGAAGTTCCTTTGCCGGTCGCCGTCGCCAGCGCCTCACGGCCTGGCCATCACGGTGACCACCTCGTTTTGGTAGTTCGAGTTACGGTACGACCACCTGACGGTGACCATGAGCTGGTAGGTGCTCGGCTGGCCGCCGTCGGTAGCCAGCACTTGCGAGGTCCGCTCCACGGTGTACGGCTTGCTCACCCCCCT
The DNA here is from genome assembly GCF_019063845.1 of Geomonas subterranea. Lineage (NCBI taxonomy): Bacteria > Pseudomonadati > Thermodesulfobacteriota > Desulfuromonadia > Geobacterales > Geobacteraceae > Geomonas > Geomonas subterranea. Next base: position 626,520 of record NZ_CP077683.1, on the reverse strand, counting down.
GATCCTGCCGTTCTCGGTGAAGGTCGTGTAGGGGGAGGAATACGCGCCGAAGGTCTTTCCGCGCATGTCGGACATGTACTTCTCGCCGATGCGTACCGCCTCGTTGCGCACCTCGTTGCGGAGGTTGTGCTGCAGGGTGACGTTGATCGTCTGCAGCACGCCGAACATGCCGACGGCCACGATGACAAGGGCGATCATCAGCTCGACCAGGGTGAAGCCGTCGTTATTTCTGAGTGATGCTGGCTGGTGCACAGGCCCCTCCGGTTTGTCTTTTTCCCATGTAGGTGCGCACGGTGGAAGCGACGACGCTGTCGAAGCTCCCCGGGTTGTCGGCCGAGGTCCCCAACTGGACGCAGACCGAGAGATCCGAGGACTGCATCATCCCCTGGCCGTCATACTCGATCCTGCCGGGGGAGACGTTCATCACCATGGGCATGCCGAGCCGAAACACGGTGAGCGGCGGCACGGTGGTGTCGTTGGTCGCGTAGACGCGGAGCTCGTTGCCGCTGACGATGACGGCGCGCGGGGTCCTCGTGTACATCGCCTCGGCCCGCACCTCGACGAGCTTGCTGTACACCGTCCTTGCCTGCGCCTCGACCGAGGCCTTCTGCTGCATCTTGCTGTACTGCAGGGTAGCTATGGCGAGCAGGGTGGCGATGATCGCCACCACGACTACCAGTTCCACCAGTGTAAAGCCTCGCTGTCGCATGAATTAACGCTCCTGGATGTGCAGGATCTTCTTCACCGGCTTGTTGGCGCTCTTGCTGACGACCGGGAAGGCGTCCGCCGGCGGTTTTCCGGTCATCGGGGTGGAGCTGCGCCGCATCAGGCGGGACGCGCTGCTGCCGAAGGCCTGGGCCAGGTCGACCTCCTTGAACTCGCCCGTCGAAAGCTGGATCAGCGCCTTGCCGGAAAGAGCGGCGTCGCTTGGCCTCCCTCCGGTGTTGTAGCCCAGGGCCCACAGGAAGGAGTTGCCGCCGAAGCCGCAGGCGTCCGAGGTCGGCTCGAAGGTGGTCACGAAGACGGTGCCGTTGGTCAGCGTCACCGCGTCGGAAACAACGCGCTCGGCGCCGAAGGCCGTCGTGGAGGGGTCGAGGGTGATTTTCCACCCGCCACTGCCGATGCTGGTGGAGATGGCGGTGGACTGGTCGGTTATGTCTGAGGTGCTGATGGTGGTGCCGCAGTTCGGGTCCAGCTTGTTGCCGGGAACGGACGCGGTGTTGTAGCAGGGGTCCTTCAGGCCGAAGATCGTGCGCTGCGTGTCGTAGTCGTCGATGGACGCTCCCGCGCGATAGAAGTACCTGCCGGTCCCGAAGTAGTACCACATGTTCATGTTCTTGCGGTCCTGCAACCGCGCGATCGCGGTCACCACCGGCCCGATGCCGTCGACGACCTTGCTGACCACCCAGTTGGCGGGGTTGGTGTCGTTCTTGGTGACGATCCTGATCACGCCGCCGTCGGTCCAGGTGGCGGAGCTGCCGGTACCTGTCTTCTTGGTGAAGCCGACCATGATGGCGTCATCCTGGTAGTTTCCTGCCGCGTACGGATTCCAGCGGTCGGCGTCGACGGAGCCGCCGATCATGGAACCGGCGAAGGCATTGTCGACTCCGCCGTCGAGCGTAGTCACGAGGGTACCGGTCTTCAGGTCGACCACGAAGAACTTGAGCCGCTGGTTGGAGCGCCCCTCGAACTGGTTGCCGTCGGTGTCTACCGGCCCGGTGGGGCCGGAGCCGAACACGGCGAACCAGCGCCCGTTTTTGGCCTTGTCCCCCACCCTGACGATGGCCGGACCGGTGGTGGCGAAACCAAGGTTTTCGTTCTTGAATTCCCATAAAAGGGTCGGGCTCTTAGGATTACTCACATCGAGGGCGAAGTAGGAGGAGAGGCCGAGCCCTTTGGTGTTATCGGCGGGATCCATGCGCGGTGTCGGCACGCAGTTGTTGGTCGCCGGGTCGGTGCAGCTCGACGAGGAGGCCCCGCCCAGTCCCATGCCGCCGATCAGGATGCTGTGCCAGGGGTTCTTGGTGCTGTCGAGGTTGTTGCTGCCGTCCACCACGGAGTTGAGCTTGTCGCAGTTGTAATAGGTCGCGTCGGAGCAGCCCGCGATGCTGCTAGGCGCGCCTATGCTGGCATCGAAGAGCACGGTGGCGCCGTCGATGTAGTAGAGGTGATTATAGTTGACGTCGGCGTAGTACTTGAGGTACGGCAGCACCTGCTTCGGGATGTATGCCCACATCTCCTCGCCAAGGGCGGGATCGGTGCTCTCAAGCTTCTCGAGGGTCGCTTTCTGGGTGCTGGTCGCGGTGACGTTGAGCTTGCCGAAGTTGAAGGCGTGCAGCATGCCGTCATTGGCCCCGACGTACACCATGCCATGATTTTTATAGTTTTCAGATCCGACGTAGGTGTCGTAAGAGCTGTCGCTGTAGCCGCTGGGGGCCTGCATGTTGTAGGTGTTCAGCTTGAGGCTCGACTGGATGCGGGGCGTCGAGGATATGATGTCCCCCAGGCGCCAGACCCCCGACACGGCCGTACTCGACGGGGTCTCCTTGATGGAAACGGTCCTGGGACGGTAGCCGGTCTGCTCGAGTCCGTGCACGTAGTTGATCAGGTTGGTGGCGATCGCACCGTCCGCAACGTCCAGATACGGCGCCAGCGTAGCCGAGTTGTCCACCATGGAGTCGCCCTTGAAGGTGTCGGAGGAGAAGTCGATGAGCGACGTGCCGTTGATGGTTGTCTTGATCTTGCGCGGCCTGGCGCCGGTGCCGGTCAGCGGCCGTGCCCAGAGCTTCTTACCCGCACGCCAGATACTCTTCACCGTGTCGGCGTCCACCTTCACCTCGGTGGTGTCGCCGGAACCGTCACCGTTTAGGTCCTGGGACTCCCAGGCATAGGTAGTGTTGTCCGTGCTGTCGAAGCGGAAGCTGACCACCTTGTCCTGGATCAGGTCGAAGATATTGTTCTGGTCGGTGTCCTCCCTGATGGTGGAGCGGTTGATCTGCGGGTCGACGAAGTACCAGAGGTTCTGCATCTCGCCGATCCACTTGGTCTCGGTCTGGTCCGCGAAGACCTTCTTGGGATAGAACACCGCCTGCAGTATGTTCGCGCCGCTACCCTCGCTGTTGCTGAGGATGGAGGCGGCGGTACCGGAGGAGGCGCCGACCGCGATGCTTTCCAGGGCCGCCTTCAGTTCCGTTCTCAGTTCGGTGGGGTTGCTCGGGTTGTGCAGCAAGGTTCCGCCGTTTTCGGCCGTCATCTTCATCTGCAGGTAGGGGTCGCACACGTCGGTCGTGGCGCTGCTGGACGGCGCGTTGTACACCACGTGGGTCTTGATTGTTTGGGCGTTATCGCAGGCGACAGCGCCGGTGCCGTGGCATACCTGGCTCGGGTCGAAAATGTTACGGTGGTAGGCGAAATAGCTCAGGTCGTGCAGGAACGGGCTCCCCCCGTAGCTGCCGCAGACACCGGCGGTCGAGCCTGTCTCGGTCAGCGTGTTCGGATCCCTGAAGACCTTGGAGACGTCGGTGACCTTGTTCTTCATGGTGTCGTTCTTGTCAGCGGTGGAGGAACCGTCCGTGATCAGCAGGATGTTGTTTTGCTGGCAGCGGAACTGGATCGGGTTCTGGTTGGTGATAACCGGGTCTTGTGTGTCGGTGAGCGGCGCCTGAATAGCGGCTGCGGTCGGGGTGAATTTAGTTGTGTTCAAGGTCGGCGTGGTTGCTGTGGCGTCCTTGACGAAGTAGGCGATGGCGTTGTAGTACGCCTCGGCGAAGGGTGTCCAGGCAACGGCTGGGGTGCTGTCGATTTTCCCGATGACACCGGAGCTGTGGTCACCGATGGCCGTACCGATGTTTTTGACCACCGAACCGGCGTCCCTGTTGGGGGTGGTGGGATCCTGGCAGGACCCTTCGTTCAGGCTGGCGAGGCAGTCTGCATTAGTGCTGCACACCTTGTTCGGGTTGCCGGAGCAGAACTTGGGACAAGGCATGCCGACAATGCCGCCGCATTCGCTGGCCGAGCCGTAATTGTTGAAGTTCATGACGCCGAAACGGATGGACTCGGCGAAGTCGTTGATAAGGCCGGTGGGCGGAGCAGAGACTTCCACCTTGCCGTAGAAGGGGTTGTTGCAGGTCTGGCTGACGCAGACCCCCGGCGAGGTGCAGTTCGCATCGGTGGTGCAGGTCGTAGCAGCATTGTTGGAACAGACCTTGGTGGTACAGTCCGCATCGGAGGAGCAGGCGGTCGTGGTCCGGCGTGAGCAGGTGCCCGGGTTGCCGGAGGGGCCGACCGGCGAGCCGATGGCGCGCACGCCGGCGTCCATGAGCACGGACGGGATGTTCCCCGCGGTGGGGATGACCGAGGAGGGGTCGGTGACCTCGCCGAAGTTCTGCCCCATGCAGTAGTGCAGGATCTCCCGCTTCACGCAGGCATCACCGTCGTTTAGCCACTTGTCGCTGTTGTTCCTCCAGCATCTCCCCAGGAAGCCGGTGGTATCGGAGCCGGTGCCGATATAGGGCGCGACCGGCGCGGTATGGGTCGCGGCGCTGGTGCAGATGTAGTTGCCGTTCGACTCGTCGGTAATGGCCGCCGGGTTCAAGTCATTATATACGCTGGCGCACGCGACCTGCAGCGAGTTGACGCTCACCCCCTGCCAGATGTCGCCGCCGGTCCTTATGTTGTCCTTGATCTTCCAGCAGGCCTGCTGGGTGTGGTTGATGGTGGCCAGTGCCTTGTCCGCGTTGGTGGTGGAGAGGCAATTCTTGGTGTCAGTGCTCGCCTGGCCGTAATTGCCGCTGCTCCAGTTGTAGACCGCGCACTGGCAGTCGGACTGGTTGTAGGTCCCCTCGAAGATCTCGATCCTGGTCCCCCCACCCTGCGTGCTGGGGTCGTAGTTGGGCTCAACGGAGGTAGGGCCGCGGACCGCGAAGGAAAGCCCCGAGATGCCGGGCACTACTTTCACGAAGCGCCGTCCCACGCATCCCCTGGTCTCGCCTACCAGCACGCCATTGTCATACTTACCGCCGGTCAGGATCTTCTTCTCGATGTCGAACTTCGATGAGGAGAGCCAGTTGAGGAACCTCCCGCTGGCGATGAAGCTATCAACCACCCTGGTGGGAGGGGAGACGGTCGTATTGTCGCCCGACATGGCAAGGTAGAGGTAGCTGGTGCGGAAGGTGCCACCGCTGGCAGGCACACCGCTTGCCCTCTCTACGAATTTTCCACCGGAATACTCGTAAACCGGATAGGTGAAGGTACCGTCGCTGTTGAGCTTGCTAAAGTACCCCTCGTAGTTTTTGGTGTTGTCGTAGGTGTTGTCGAAACAATAGGATGAAGAGACCGTCGCGGTGCCGCAGGAATAAGTCGGCGCTGTCGAGGTCGATCCGGCGATGTACCCGAGATCGTACATACTGGCCGAGTTATCGATCATCAACAACAGGTTTGGCTTGATCGAGCTGGTGATGAAGGCAGGGGTTATGCACCAGTTGTTACCGGGATCCTCGGCCAATGCCGCCGCGGGAACAAGCATGACCGACGCGATCAGAGGCAGCAAGGTCTTGATGAAGAGCCTGTTAACAGTCTTTCCCATTGAACACCTCGTATTGAAGGGCGTTGAAGGTTCAGTCGAAGTGGAGCGCATACTCACGGTTCCTTACTTTGTGATGAGTTCGCGCATGGCGGCGGCATCCCGGAACCCCACCATGATGCGCCCGTCGGACAGCACCAGCGTAGGCGTGGAGACGATACCGTTGGACTCGGCGAACTTGATGGTATCCTCCACCGGCTTCCTGGCGTCCTTATCGGTGGCCGCCGGCAGTGGCTGCCCGGAGAAGGACTTGTCCAGAAGCTCCAGGGAGCCCTGGGACAGGATCACCCGGGACTTGTCGTACGCCTTGGGATGCATCTTGAGCGGATAGAGCTTGATGTAGATAGCGAGGTCCGGCTCCAGGGCCGCCAGCTTCTTCAGCTCGGCATGCGCCTTCGCGCAGTAAGGGCACTCGGGGTCGGTGAAGACGAACAGCTTCTTTTTCCCCTTCGGGTTGCCCATGACCAGTGCATTGTCGGTGCCGAGGGTGGCCGGGTCAAGACGGTCCTTGCGCTCGGTTTTTTTGGCCTGGTCCGCGGTGCCACCCACCGGCTGCCTGGAGGCGATGTCGAAGACCTGGCCGGCGATGATGTGTTTCTTGCTGTAGTCGAGATAGGCGACCCCGCTCTTCCCCCCCTGCTCGAAGGTCACCTCGTACAGCCCGCGCACCGGCGCCGGCTTCACGTCCTTCACCGGACCGATCTCCTTCAGGAGCCCGCTGGCCTCCTGCAGGGTGATGGAGTGGCAGGATGCGCAATCCCCGCTGCATCCTTCCGACATGGCGAAGGCGGGTGCGGCAAAGGCGATAACGACAAGGATGAAGCAGGGTGTAAAGAGACGGATGAGACTTTTGGCGAAGAACATTCAACTACCTCGTGGGAGATTTCGTTGCTCCGAGAGGGGAGCAACAACCGTGCCTTGGCCCCGTTCGCGACCTTGAAACGGCGCTTTAGACGTCAATCCGGCTAGTTGTGGCATACCATACCACGGGGGGACAGCAAAAACTACGCATTTTTTTCATAGCTGCGGCGTCAACCCCGCAAAAAATTGGCACCTGGCGGCACGAGCGGGTTCACCCCAGATCGTACTCCTTGAGCTTATAGAGCAGGGCCCGGTGGCTGATTTCCAGAAGACGCGCCGCGTGGGTCCGGTTCCCCGCTGTCTGTTCCAGCGCACGCACGATCAGTTCTCTCTCCAGCGCCTCCGCCCCCTTCTTGATCGAGAGTGAATCCGCCAGCTCGCCCCGGCGCGTCTCCAGTCCCGCTCCCTTGCGCACCGCCTCCGGCAGGCAGGAAAGCCCGAGCGTCTCACCCTCACACAGCACGAGCCCGCGTTCGATGCAATTTTCCAGCTCCCTCACGTTGCCCGGCCAGGCGTAGCGCACCAGCACCTGCAGCGCCTCGGGGGTGGGGCGCACCCCGGCCATCCCCATGCGCTCGCCGTATTTCTCCAGGAAATGGTCCACCAGAAAGGGGACGTCCTCCACCCGCTCCCGCAGGGGGGGGAGGGAAAGGGCGAAGACATTGATGCGGAAGTAGAGATCCTCGCGGAACCTTCCGGCAGCGACTTCCCGGACCAGATCCCTGCTGGTGGCGGAGACCACCCTGACGTCGACCTTTTGCGCGGCGGCCGCGCCGAGGCGGCGGATCTCCTCCTCCTGCAGCACACGCAGCAGTTTAACCTGCAACGGAAGCGGAAGCTCACCTATCTCGTCCAGGAACAGGGTGCCGCCGTTGGCCTCCTCGAAGAGGCCTATCTTGTCCTGGGCGGCATCGGTGAAGGCCCCCTTGACGTGCCCGAAGAGTTCGCTCTCCAGCAGGGAAGCGGGTATGGCACCGCAGTTGACGGCCACGAAGGGACCCTGGCGACGAACGCCGCTGTTGTGCAGCGCCCGCGCCACCAGTTCCTTTCCGGTTCCGGATTCACCCTGGATCAGTACCGTGGTCTTGTGCTCGGAGAGCTTCGTGACCAACTCCATGATCTCGGCCATCCGGCCGTTTCTGCTGATGATGTCGGGGAAGGTGCGCCCCCGTACCGCCTCGCGCAGCCGGCGGTTCTCGTCCTTCAACCGCTCCCGCTCCTCAGCCTTTTTCAGCACCAGGGAGATTTCGTCGCTGTTGAAGGGTTTGGAGATGTAGTCGTAGGCACCCAGTTTCATGCAGTCGATGGCGTCGTCGACGGTGCCGTAGGCGGACATCATGATGACGGTGGCGCCTATGCCGGACCGGGTGCAGGCCTCGAGGAACTTCTTGCCGTCCATGACCGGCATCCGGATGTCGCACAGGATGAAGGCGTAGCTACCCTCGCGCGCCTTCGCCAGGGCGTCGGCGCCGTCGGGTGACTGCTCCACCAGGTACCCTTGCTTTTTCAAAAGGACCTGGAGCATGTGGCGCAGGTTCGCCTCGTCGTCCACCACCAGTATTCTCTTTTTTTCGGTCAACACGGTGCTCCTTGTCGGACTGGGCGGGGTCAGACTGGTCGGACTGGTCAGACTGGCCCTTGCGGGCCTGGCCTAGCCCCTAGCCCCTAGCCTAGCCCCACTGGCCGGCAGGGTCAGGGTGAAACGGCTTCCCTTGCCGAGTTCGCTCTGCACATCGAGCCTGCCGCCGCAGGATTCGGCGATGCGCGCGGCTATGGCCAGGCCCAAACCGGTCCCCTTCCCCGGCTCCTTGGTGGTGAAAAAAGGATCGAAAACCTTCCCGAGCAGCTCAGGCGCCATTCCCTCGCCATTGTCCTCAACCTCGATGACTACTTCGGCTCCGGACCGCCTCCCCTTTAGCCACAGGCTTCCCCCCCGCGGCATGGCGTCCCGTGCGTTCACGATCAGGTTGATCAGCAACTGCTCGAGCTGGTGCGGATCGGCGTGCACCGTGGCCAGATCCGCTTCGACTTCGACGGAAACTTCCAGGTGCTTCAGCACACCCTGGCCAGCCAACAGCTCCACCACCTTGTCCAGCAATCCCCGGATCTCCACTTCCTCCCACCGCACACGCTTGGGACGGGCGTAGTCCAAAAGCCCCCGCACGATGCGGTCGATGCGCCTCGATTCCTCCTCGATACGACGCAGGTAATCGGACTTTTCCGGATCGGCCGCCAGCTCCTCCGCCAGGATGGTGCTGTACCCCATGATGGCGGCGAGCGGGGTGCCAATCTCATGCGCCATGCCGGCAGCCAGAAGCCCGACGGAAGCCATCTTTTCGGAACGGACCGCCTCGTTTCTCGCCTCGACCAGCTCCTTGTTGGTCCACTTCAGCGAGGCGACCTTCTCCTCGACTTCCACCCTCTTCTCCCTGAGCGCCACCATCATGCTGTTGAACCCGTCGGAGAGTTCGGCAACCTCGGTGCTTCCCGCCACGTTGACGGAAACTCCCAGATCACCGGCGGTGATGCGACGGGTGGCCGAGAGGAGCCGCTTGATCGGGGAAACCACGGTGCGGGACAAAAGGTAGGAACCAAAAACCAAAAGCAGCAGGAAGTCCAGGGCGAAGTAGGCGAGAAAGAGATGCCTGGAGGTCAGCAGGCGCTCCTGCACCGGGTGCAGCGACAACGTGAGGCGGGCGGCGCCGACCACCTTGCCATGCTGCACGATGGCGGCGTAGCCGCGGCCCGTGGTCTTGTCAGGGGAGAGCTGGAACAGGGAGCGCCCGCTCTCCAGCACGCTGAGCAGGCCGTTGTCGGTCTCACTGCCGTCGTTGACGGCGTAAAGCCGCCGCCCCCCCTGGTCAACCACGACCAGCCCCACAAAGCTTCGGTCCCGCCTCAGCTGCTCAAGGTAACTCACGACCTGGCTGTCGGCATCCGGCGGTGCCAAGGGACGCGGCAAGGCCGACACGATGGCGCTAAGGAGCAGCTTCGCGTCCTCCCCCTTCTGGGCCAGGAGGTCGTTTTCGGAGATTTTGAATGATATCAGGGAGAGGAGGGCCCAGGTGAGCACGAGCAGCATGCTCAAGGCGGAGAGGATGTAGAAGGTGAGGCTGAAACGGAATGGTTTCATAGGGGCCGTTTCAGCTTCCCATGGTCATGTACCAGTTGATGATGCGCCTGCCGTAGAAGACGTACAGGACGGCGGCCCCGGCCAGGAACGGGCCGAACGGGATGGCGAGCGTGGAGTCTTTCTTGCGGATCAGCATCAAGGTGATGCCGATGACCGATCCCAGCAAAGAGGAAACGAAGATGATGAACAGGATCGGCTTCCATCCAAGAAACGCACCCATCATCGCCAGGAGCTTCACGTCCCCCCCTCCCATGCCGTCCTTCTTGGCGACCACCTGGTAGATCCAGGCGATGAGGAGGAGGCTGCCGCCACCAGCCACGATGCCGATCAGGGAGTTGAGCCACCCCAGTTGCGGGATGAAGAACGAGACGATGAAACCGAGGACGATCCCCGGCAGCGTGATCCGGTCCGGGATGATCTGGTGCTCAAGGTCGATAAAGGTCACCACGACCAGGGCGCTGCAGAACACGAAGAGGACGCTGAAGTAGAACAGGCCGGTGAATAGGAACTGGACCGGAGCCCCCTCCTCGAACAACGGCCGGGGGAAGAATTTAAAGAAAAGGGCCAGGGAAAGGAGGCCGTTCAGGAGTTCGACCAGCGGGTACTGGAGCGAGATCGGCGCGCCGCAGGAGCGGCACTTTCCGCCAAGCAGAAGGTAGCTGACTATCGGGATGTTGTCGTACCAGCGGATCCGGTAGTCGCACTTGGGGCAATGCGACGGAGGCGACACCACCGATTCCTCGCTGGGCATCCGGCAGATGCAGACGTTCAGAAAGGAGCCGACCACGGCTCCCAGCAGGAAAGCGAATACGGCGTAGGTGATGTAGGGCGTCAAGAAAACCTCGTGAAACAGGGGCTAGGGGCTAGGGACTAGAAAAAACCTCTTGGTTTTACCAGCCCCTAGCCCCTATCCCCTGCCTTTCTTTACTTCAATCTCAAAATTTTCTCCAGGCTCTCCTGGAGGAGCTGCTTCTTGCTGCCGAATTCGGCGATCTTCTCGCGCTCCTTTTCAACCACGTCGGCGGGGGCGCGCTCCACGAAGCTCGGGTTCTCCAGCTTCTTGGAGAGGAACTCGATGTCCTTCTCGATCTTGGCGATCTCCTTGTTGAGACGCTTCTCTTCTTCCTCGACGTTCACGAGCCCCTTGAGCGGCACGATGATCTCGACGTCGCCGGCCACCTGCAGCGAGGCCTCGGCGGGACGCTCGATCCCCTGCCCGATGGCGAGGTCGGAGAGACGGGCGAGGCTCATCACGTACACCTCGTTCTTCTTGAGCAGCTTGAGGCTCGCCTCGGACTTGCAGTCGAGGATGGCGGCGATCTGCTTGCTCGGGGCCACTTCCATCTCGCCCCTGATGTTCCTGATCCCCTTTATAACTTCCATGACCAGCTCCATCTCGGCGGCGGCGGAGGCGTAGCCCGCCCACTCCTCGCACGGGGTCGGGAAGTCGGCGATCATGATGGAATCGGCGGCGCCGCTTTTCTTGGGCAGGGCCTGCCAGATCTCCTCGGTGATGAAGGGCATGAACGGATGCAAAAGGCGCAGGAGGTTCTCCAGCACCAGCCAGAGTACGTACTTGGCCGCCGCCTGGCGCTCGGCGTCACCCTTGTAAAGGTCGTCCTTGGCGAGCTCGATGTACCAGTCGCAGAACTCGCTCCAGGTGAAGCGGTACAGCTCGCTGGCGGCCTCGTTGAAGCGGAACCCGGTCAGCGCCGAGTCGACGGCGGTGGCCGCCTCGTTCAGACGGTACAGGATCCAGCGGTCGGCGTTGGAGAGCTTGAGCGACGACGCGTCGACCTGGTCCGGGGCGAACCCTTCCAGGTTCATCATGGCGAAGCGGGAGGCGTTCCAGATCTTGTTGGCGAAGTTGCGGTAGCCGGCGATCCTCTCCTCGGCCAGCTTGATGTCACGCCCCTGCGCGGCGAAGGCGGCCAGGGTGAAGCGGAAGGCATCGGTGCCGTAGGCATCGATCACGGTGAGCGGATCTATGACGTTCCCCTTGGACTTGGACATCTTCTGCCCCTGGGCGTCACGCACCAGGGCGTGGATGTAGACGTCGGTGAAGGGGACCTCGTCCATGAAGTGCAGCCCCATCATCATCATGCGGGCCACCCAGAAGAAGAGGATGTCGAAGCCGGTGACCAGGCAGGAGGTCGGGTAGAAGGCGGAAAGCTCCGGGGTCTTTTCCGGCCACCCCATGGTGGAGAAGGGCCACAGGGCCGAGGAGAACCAGGTGTCGAGCACGTCGGTTTCCTGCCGGATCTCGTCGGAGCCGCACTGGCTGCACTTCGCCGGGTCTTCCTTGGCAACGGTGATGTGGCCGCAGTGGTCGCAGTACCATGCCGGAATCCGGTGTCCCCACCAGATCTGACGCGAGATGCACCAGTCCCGGATGTTCTCCATCCAGTCGTAGTAGGTGTTCTCCCACTGCTGCGGCACGATCTTGGTGCGCCCGTCCTTTACGGCGCCGAGAGCGCGCTCGGCCAAGGGGCCCACCTTCACGTACCACTGCAGGGACATGTACGGCTCGACCACGGTCTTGCAGCGGTAGCAGCCGCCGACGGAGAGGGCATGATCCTGGATCTTCTCCAGAAGCCCGGCCGCCTCGAGGTCGGCCACCACCTGCTTCCTGGCGGCAAAGCGGTCCATCCCCTCGTACTGCTTGCCGGCGGCGTTCACCACGCCGGATTCGTCGAACACGTTGATGCGGTCCAGGTTGTGCCTGAGGCCCATCTCGAAGTCGTTGAAGTCGTGCGCCGGGGTGATCTTCACCACGCCGGTGCCGAACTCGCGGTCGACGTAGTCGTCGGCGATGACCGGTATCTCGCGGTTCACCAGCGGCAGCATGACGTTCTTGCCGATCAGGTGGCTGTAGCGCTCGTCCTCGGGGTGGACGGCCACCGCGGTGTCGCCCAGCATGGTTTCGGGACGGGTGGTTGCGACCACCACGTACTCGTCGCTCCCCACCACCGGGTAGCGCAGGTGCCAGAGGTTGCCGGCCTTGTCCTCGTGCTCGACCTCGATATCGGAGAGCGCGGTATGGCAGCGCGGGCACCAGTTGATCAGGCGGTTGTCGCGGTAGATCAGCTTCTCTTCGTACAGGCGCACGAACACCTCGCGCACCGCCTTGGAGAGGCCGGCGTCCATGGTGAAACGCTCACGCTCCCAGTCGCAGGATGCGCCGAGCCTTTTGAGCTGGCCGATGATCTGCCCGCCGGACTCACCCTTCCACTGCCACACCCGCTCGATGAAGGCCTCGCGCCCGAGCTCGAAGCGGTCCTTCCCCTCGGCGGCCAACTGGCGCTCGACCACGTTCTGGGTCGCGATCCCGGCGTGGTCGGTGCCCGGCATCCAGAGCACGTTGTAGCCGCTCATCCGCTTCCAGCGGCACAGGATGTCCTGCAGGGTATTGTTCAGGGCGTGGCCCATGTGCAGCACGCCGGTGATGTTCGGGGGGGGGATGACGATGGAGTAGCCCGGCTTGTCGGAGGGAACGGTGGCATGGAAGTACCCCTTCCCTTCCCACTCCTGGTACCACTTCTGTTCAACGCTTTTCGGCTCGTAAACCTTTTCCAGCTCTTTGTTTGCCATCTAATCTACCTCATGGGGAAAATGCTTTAGCAGGGGTTGCCCCCCTGTATAGCTCTTATTGTTTTTCCTAACACTGTGCCGGGATTCTGGCCACACACACGGTTCGGATTCCATCCCCTCTCCCTCCGGGAGAGGGTGGCCAGGTCATCAAAGGGGGGGAGTGTCTAAGTATGAAAAAAGGGGATCGTGAAATCCCCTGTTTTCAGAAGCGGATGCGCGAGAGACGTCCGCCTTAGCCGCGTACGCCGCTCTTCAACTTCCTGATCTCTTCCTTGATGATCACCTCGGCCAGGTCCGGCACCACTTCCCAGACGATCCTCTCGATCACCTCGCGGGATACCTTGGACAGGGCCGCCACCAGTTGGTCTTCGGTCAGTTCCGGGACGGCAGCGGGCTGCGCCGCGACGGGTTGCGCTGCCTGAACCGGGGGCGCCGCTACGGGCGCGGCGACCGGCGCCACAGGTGCGGCAGGTGCTGCGGGTGCTGCGGGTGCGGCAGGTGCGGCAGGTGCGGCAGGTGCTGCGGCCTGCGGCGCGGGCTCCTCCGTCTCGAACTCGAACGCTTCATACTCCGGCACCCCGAATGTCTCGGCTTCGGCCTCAGCCTCTGCCTGCGCGGGTACCGCCACCTGTGCTTCCGGCTCCTCGCTGAAGGCGAAGAATTCTTCCTCGGAGACGGTCAGTGAGGAATCAACGGCCGGCTCTTCCAGCTCCAGCGCGGGACCGGTCTCTTCGATATCTTCGGACTCGTCGAAGCTGAAAATCTCTTCCGCCTCGAACTCGGACTCGCTGCCCGGTTCCACCACGCCGAAGAGTTCGGACGGCGCTTCGACGGCTGCCGCCGGCGTTTCCTCCTCCAGGTCGAAGGCTCCCCACAGATCGTCCTCCATGGAAGCCTCGACCGGCTCCACCGGAGCGGCAGCAGCTGCGGGCTGCGCCGGGGCGGCCGGCATTTCCCAGGCAGGTTCTTCCACTGCAGCGGGAGCCTCCCAGGCCGGTTCGCTCTCCATACCCACGCTTTCCCAGATGTCCTCGGCTGCCGCCGGGGCCGGTGCTGCCGCCGGAGTCGGTGCTGCCGCCGGGGTCGGTATTGCCGCCGGGGCTGCCGGGGCCGGAGCCATCGCGTCGAGGGCGGAAAGATCCCCCCACAGTTCCTCAGCGGCGGCGGACGCCGGGGCTGCCGGCTGGGCCACGGGAGGAGCTGTTTTGCGGGTCTTGCCCAATTCCAGCATCTCCTTGACCCGGTCGATCAGCTGCTGCGATTCGAAGGGCTTGGAAACCGTGGCATCGGCGCCGCATTCGCGCGCCTTCTCCTCGTCCAGCGGCTCGAAGGCGCCGATCAGGAGGATGATGGGAACCGCACCGAGCACGGGGTCGCGGCGGATCTCGGCGCAGACCTCGTAGCCGGTCTTTCCAGGCATCAGCGCGTCGACCAGCATCACGTCCGGCTTGGTCTCCCGCGCCTTCTCAAGGGCAGCAGTACCGTTGTCGACAACGGTCAGCTCAAACTCCTCATTGGCGAAGATGATCGCCACGACCTTCTGAATGGTGATACTGTCATCGGCGAGGAGCAGTCTATTGCCCATCGATCCCCCCTCTACTTCGGAAGCTTATTACAGGAGTTATGTTGCCACGACAAATTCAAGTCATCCGGCTGATACAGAAATGATCCAGGAAGAGGCTCACAGGATCTCTGTGCGTGGGACAGACAGAAATGTCAATCGGTGATCAGGCGCAGATATATCCAGTATGACACTGAAAATGGTAAAAAAAGCTAGCATAAAGGGCGTAAGGTGTCAAGGTTTTTACCCTTTCTTATTAATCACTCGTCATTGAAACGGGCCATGTCACCGAACTCCACCGGAATGCCGAAGATCTGCGCGGCAAGCGTCGAGATGTCACCTCTCAACTTGTTGATGTCGTGCACCTTCTTGTAATCAAGCCGCGAGGTGAGCAGGACGACGAAGGTATCGGTGGCCGGGTCGATCCAGACCGACGAACCGGAGTACCCGGTGTGGCCGAAGGAGACCCGGGAGAATCCCTGGCCGCGGGGGGCGGAAAATGGGGAGGAGATGTCCCACCCCAGTCCCCTGACCACCGCTCCGCCGCGCGAGAAGTAGGGAGCCGTCATCTGCTCCACCGTGCGCTGGGCGAGGACCCTTCGGCCGTCCAGGATGCCGCCCGAGAGCATCATGCGGCAAAAGCGGGACAGGTCCCGGGCGGTGGCGAAGAGACCGGCGTGCCCGGCCACCCCGCCGAGCTGCCGGCAGAGGTAGTCCTGGGGCTCCCCGAAAAGGACGCGGTCGTCGCTGATCGTTCCGGAACAGCGCCCGGTTTCCTTGGGATGGAAGGCGGTGTCGGTCATCCCCAGCGGGCGATAGAAGGAGACCTGTGCGTAGAGGTCAAGGGGGGCGCCGGTGGCGCGACGGACCAGCTCCGCGAGCAGGATGAAGTTCAGGTCGGCGTAGCGGAAACGGCTTCCCACCTCCCCCTTGAGCTTCTGGGCCGCGGCCCCCTCGATGGCGCTTTGCATGGGGTTGGCGCTGGAAAGCGGGATGTCGTCCAGCCCCGAGGTGTGGGTCAGCAGGTTCATCACCAGGACCGCGTCCTTACCCTTCCCCGCCAGTTCGGGAAACCACTTGGTGACGGGATCGAGCAGCGAGATCCTCCCCTCTTCCGCAAGTTTCAGGATGGAGGGGGTGGTGGCGGTGACCTTGGTCAGCGAGGCGATGTCGAAGATGGCATCCGCCGTCATGGGAGGTGCATCGGGAAAGGGGGAGAGGCGTCCGTACGCCTTCTCGAAGAGGATCTTGTCGCGGTTGCCGATGAGGACCACGCCGCCGGCGATGAGGTTGCGGGCCATGGCCTCGTTCATCAGGGAGTCGATGCGGGGCTGGTCGGCGGCGCCGCAGGCGGACGCGAGGAGGACGGCCAGCAGACAGCCGCAGATACAGCTCAGCAGGGGGCGCACGCGCACCCTAAAATACGTGTTCAATCTCAATGTGACTCTCGGTTGGTACTGGGTGCCGCTGTTAATTCATCGTGAACGTGACCGACTTCAGAACCTTCCCCTCGTTGTCCACCGCGTCGCAGCGCCATTGGCCGGAGAGTCCCTTCTCGACCGCCTTGCGGCTGTAGGTGCGCCAGTGCGCCCCTTTGACCGGCAGTTCGTACTCCGCCACCGACTCATCGTTCAGGTACCAGATCTGCTTGATGGTGGTGTCGGTGTCCTCGGGGGCCGAGAACCTGGTGAAGCAGTAGAGAGCCTTCACGGAGGTCGAAGAGATGCGGCGCACCGAGTCGATCGGGTTGCCCTTGACGATCTTGGTGGTGACCGCCATCTCCGTGATTTTCAAGTCGCCCGCCCACGACTGGGTCCAGCCGGCGAGGGTTGCCAACAGTACAGCGGTTGCGATCGAAAGCATCGTGGTACGGCTCATTGTGCCTCCAGCAGCGTTTGCGGAGAGTGAGATACCGGCTTTTGCGCCGGTGCCGCCCCCGGACGGGAAGCGGCGGCGTCAGGTTCCTGTCAGGTTCTGTAATCTGCGTTGATGCGCACGTAGTCGTAGGAGAGGTCGCTGGTGTAGACCACGGCCTCGCCCCCTCCGATCTTCAGATCGATGGTGACCTTGAATTCCTTTTGCTGCAAAACCCGGGTGCCGGCAGCCTCGGCGTCGCCGCCGGCGAAGATGCCGCCGGTCGCCATCACGACGTCGTCGAAGCGGATTTCGACCCGCTCCTGCTCCACCTGCGCGCCGGAGTAGCCGATGGCGGCGATGATCCTGCCCCAGTTGGCGTCCTGGCCGAAGAAGGCGGTCTTGACCAGCATGGAGTTGGCGACGGCAAGCGCGGCCTTCTTGGCGTCGGCCTGGGTCGCGCCCCCTTTCACCCTGATCTCGACGAACTTGGTGGCGCCCTCCCCGTCCTTGACGATCAGCTTGGCCAGGGAGAGGAGCAGGTCGTGCAACAGGGCGGCGAAGGCGGTCCCTTCCGGGGTCCCTCCCTTGATGACCGGGTTCCCGGCCGCGCCGTTGGCGAAGATGAGGGCCGTGTCATTGGTGGAGGTGTCGTTGTCAACCGTGATGGCGTTGAAGGAGCCGTCCACCGCCTGGGTGAAGGCGCTCTTTAAAAAAGAGCCGTCGACCTCCGCGTCGGTGACCAGGAAGGAGAGCATGGTGGCCATGTTGGGATGAATCATCCCGGCCCCCTTGGCGATCCCCCAGATGCTGTAGGGTTTGCCGCCCGCCTCGCCGGAGCGCCTCTCGATCTTCTCGAAGGTGTCGGTGGTCATGATCGCCTTGGCCACGTGGTCGAGCGTGCCGTGGTCGAGACCGTCCACCAGGGGCTGGATCCCCTTCCTGAAACGCTCCATGGGAAGGGGCTGCCCGATGACGCCGGTCGAGGCGATGAGGAGTTCCTCGTCGGAGAGCCCCAGCGCCTCGGCAGTTTTCCTGCCGCACTCGAGCGCGTCCGTCATCCCCTGTTCTCCGGTGCAGGCATTTGCGTTGCCGCTGTTGACCAGGAGCGCGCGGCACCTGCCGTTTTGCGAGCGCTGGCGCGAGATGATAACCGGTGCGGCCTGCACCTTGTTGGTGGTATAAACCGCCGCCACCTGGGCGGGGAAATCAGAGAATATCAGCGCCAGGTCAAGCCGGCCCGGCTTCTTGATGGCCGCCTCGACGGCGGAAAAACGAAAGCCTTTCATAGAACCTCCAGAAGCTGAAACATGTTCTACGTTCTACGTTGAAAACCTGCCGGCTCACGTCCAGGTCAAAGTTCAGCTCCGGCGGATAATGCCGGCTGCCAAAGACTTCAACCTGGAACGGAGAACGGTCGTTACTCTACTTGCCGCAGCACTTCTTGTACTTCTTGCCGCTGCCGCAGGGGCAGGGCTCGTTGCGGCCGGCGTTGCGCACACTCTTGGCGGGGCCGCCCTTGCCGGACGCCTCTTCTTCCTCTTCCTCCACCAGGTTGAAGACCATCTTCTGCGGCTTGGGCTGCTCCAGCTCGTACTGCTCCAGATCTTCCTCGGTGCCGACCTGCACCCAGAAGATCTTCTCCACCACTTCCTGGCGGATCCTGTTCATCATGTCCATGAACAGCTGGTAGGCCTCGCGCTTGTACTCCTGCTTCGGATCCTTCTGGCCGTAGCCGCGCAGGCCGATACCTTCCTTCAAATGGTCGATGGAAAGGAGGTGATCCTTCCACTGGGTGTCGATCACCTGGAGCATGATCACCTTGATCAGGTGGTCCATGAGTTCGTCGCCGAACTCGTTCACCTTCTGGGTGAAACGGTCGCTGGTGCCGCTTCTCAGCGTTTCCTCGAAGTTGACCGGGGTGATGCGGTCGAAGAGCTCCGGGGTGAGATCAAGGTTGAAACCGAACAGCTTGAACACCGTGTCCGTGATCCCCTGCCAGTCCCACTCGCGCGCCGGGGTGCGGTCGATGACGAAGGCCTGGACCACGTCGGTCACGGTCTCCTCCAGCATGCCGACGAAGCTCTTCCTGATCTCGTTGCCGGCGAGGATCTCCTTTCTCTGGGTGTAGATCACCTCGCGCTGCTTGTTCATGACGTCGTCGTACTCGATCAGGTGCTTCCTGATCTCGAAGTTGTGCGCCTCGACCTTCTTCTGGGCGTTCTCGATGGCCCTGGTGATCAGGCCGTGGGTAATCGCCTCACCCTCCTCGATGCCAAGCTTGTCCATGATCATGGAGACGCGCTCGGAGCCGAAGATGCGCAGCAGATCGTCCTCCAGCGAGAGGTAGAAGCGCGAGGAACCCGGGTCGCCCTGACGGCCGGAACGGCCGCGCAGCTGGTTGTCGATGCGGCGCGACTCGTGGCGCTCGGTGCCAAGGATGTGCAGGCCGCCCAGGGCCACCACCTCCTCGTGCTCGGCGGCGCAGATCGGCTTGTACTTGTCGACGATGGCGTCGAACTGCTTCTTGAACACGGGGATCACCAGCTCCTGCAGCTCGTCGAAGTCGATCTCGTCGTTCTGCTCCAGGTACCCGGCGACGGCGGCGGAACTTCCCGGGAAATCCCGCTCCAGCGCCTGGAGCAGTTCCTTGTCCGCCCCCCCTTCGCCCTGCGCCTTGGCGAACGCCTGCGCAAAGGCCTCGGCCTTCACCTCCGGCGTGCCGCCGAACTCCTGGCGCGCCAGGCCGTCGGGGTTCCCCCCGAGGACGATGTCGGTACCACGGCCGGCCATGTTGGTAGCGATGGTGACCATCCCCTTGCGTCCCGCCTGGGCCACGATCTCCGCCTCGCGCTCGTGCTGCTTCGCGTTGAGGACGAAGTGCGGGATGCCCTCGCGTTTCATGAGCTCGGCGAGCTGCTCGGACTTCTCGATGGAGATGGTGCCGACCAGGATCGGCTGCCCCTTGGCGTGCAGTTCCTTGATCTCGGCGATGACGGCGCTGAACTTCTCGCGCTCGGTCTTGTAGATCACGTCCGGGAAGTCCGGGCGCAGCAGCGGACGGTTGGTCGGAATGACCACGACGTCCAGTTTGTAGATCTTGTGGAACTCCTCCGCCTCGGTATCCGCGGTGCCGGTCATGCCGGAGAGCCTCTCGTACATGCGGAAGTAGTTCTGGAAGGTGATGGTGGCGAGGGTCTGGTTCTCGTTCTCGATCTTCGCCCCTTCCTTGGCCTCGATGGCCTGATGCAGACCGTCGGACCAGCGGCGACCCGGCATGAGGCGGCCGGTGAACTCGTCGACGATGAGGACCTCGTTGTCGCGCACCACGTAGTCCACGTCGCGCTTGAACAGCGCGTGCGCCCTGAGCGCCTGCTGGGTGTGGTGCAGGATCTCCATGTTCCTGGGATCGTAGAGGTTATCGATCTTCAGGAGCTTTTCGACCTTGAGTACCCCTTCCTCGGTGAGGGAGGCGCTCTTCGCCTTCTCGTCCACGGTGAAGTCGCCGGTGTAGGTCTTTCTCTTGCCGGACAGCGTGTTGGCCTCGACTTCGATCACCTCGCCCTTCTTGAGCATCGGGATGATGCGGTCGATGATGTAGTACTTGTCGGTGGAGTCCTCGGTGGGGCCGGAGATGATGAGCGGCGTCCTCGCCTCGTCGATGAGGATGGAGTCCACTTCGTCCACGACGGCGAAGTTGAAGGGACGCTGGACGTAGTCGGCCAGGTCGAACTTCATGTTGTCGCGCAGGTAGTCGAAGCCGAACTCGTTGTTGGTGCCGTAGGTTACGTCGGCGGCGTATGCCTCGCGGCGCTCCCAGTCCTCCAGACCGTGCACGATCACCCCGACCGAGAGCCCCAGGAATTTATGAATGCGCCCCATCCAGTCGGCGTCGCGCTTGGCCAGGTAGTCGTTGACCGTGACCACGTGCACGCCCTTGCCGGAGATGCCGTTCAGGTAGGACGGAAGGGTCGCCACCAGGGTCTTACCCTCGCCGGTCTTCATCTCGGCGATCTTGCCGGAGTGAAGCACCATGCCGCCGATCAGCTGCACGTCGAAGTGGCGCATGCCGAGGACGCGTTTGCCCGCCTCGCGGCAGACGGCGAAAGCCTCGGGGAGCATGGCGTCCAGGCTCTCCCCCTTGGCATAGCGCTCTTTGAACTGGGCGGTCTTGCCGCGCAGCTCGTCGTCGGAGAGCTTGACCATCTCGGCTTCCAGCTGGTTGATGCGATCCACGATCGGCCAGAGACGCTTCAATTCCCGCTCGTTCTTGCTCCCGACAAACTTCTTTATAAGCGCGCCAAACATCTATGAAATCTCCTTAGCAGTCAAAACAGGATAAAAAAAACAGTGTACGCTACCATAAAAGTGAGAAACCCTCAACTGAAAAGGCGCCTGCTATGAGGGATTTGCGCGCCACGGGAACGGGCGTGACTGCCGTGGGTGCGAATAATTATTCGTCCCGCTTATTGCAATCGATGCGTCGCCTCTCTATAATGAGCCCGCCAAAAAGGAGCCCGTGTACGTGGAAACAACCCCATTCAACGAAGAACTTCTGGACAGCCACCTGCTGGTGGACGTCCGTTCCCCCCTGGAATATGCCGAGGACCACATCCCCGGCGCCATCAACGTCCCGCTGCTCGACAACGACGAGAGGGTCGAGATCGGCATCCTGCATAAGGAGCAAGGTCCCTATGCCGCGCGCCGGCGCGGACTTGAACTCACCGCGCACCGCTTCCCGGAGATGGTGCGGCAGATATGCGACGAGGCGGGGGGGCGCCCCATCCTGGTCTACTGCTGGCGCGGCGGGCTGCGCAGCAAGACCGTCACCTCCATACTCGATCTCGCCGGACTGAAGGCGGTGCAGCTGATCGGCGGCTACAAGAGCTACCGCCACGTGGTCAGCGAGTACTTCACCCCCTACACCCCCAAGAAGCCGCTCATCGTGCTGCACGGCATGACCGGCATAGGAAAGACCACCCTGCTGCAGCGCCTCAAGGAGCGCGGGAACTCGGTCCTGGACCTCGAAGGGCTCGCCTGCCACCGCGGCTCCGCCTTCGGCCAGCTCGGCCTCAACCAGGATCTCACCCAGAAGCGGTTCGAGACGCTTTTGTGGGACGCCATCCGCAAGGCTCCCGCCGGGCGCCCCCTCATCCTCGAAGGGGAAAGCGAGCGCATCGGCCGGGTATCACTGCCGGGTGACTTCTACCAGAAGATGGCGCAGGGTATCAGGGTCTGGTGCCACGCCACCCTGGAGACCCGGGTGCGCAGACTGATCGAGGAGTACGGCCTCCCCGAGTACAAGGAGGAGATGGGCGTCGCGCTGCAGCGCATCAGGAAGAAGCTCGGGGGGAAGCGGTGCGACGAACTGGCCGGGAACCTCGAGCGGTGGGAGATGGAAGAATTCATGAAGGGCTTGGTTTGCGACTACTACGACAAGGTCTATTACAAGAACCGGACCTGGGAGGCGGATTATCAGCTCGACATGGAGGATTTCGACCGGGCCGCCGGGGAGCTGGAGCAGTTCCTGGCCGCGCAGTCGGCGCGGTAGCCAACACCGTGCCCATCAACCCATCAACCCATCAACCCATCAACCCATCAACCCATCAACCCATCAACCCATCAACCCATCAACCCATCAGCCAGCGGCATCCATCACTGCCAACGACAACCAAACGGCATGAACCTGTAGGGGCGAATAATCATTCGCCCTTGATGCCAGCGGCGTCCATCAGGGCCAATTACAACCAAATGGCATCCAACCTGTAGGGGCGAATAATCATTCGCCCTGATGCCAGCGGCGCCGCATGTGCCACAACGATCTGGGGGGCACCAGCGGCTGGGCGAATATTATTCGCCCCTACGAAAACGTCTCCCCTCCGGGCCGCCCCTGCCCCCTACCCTTTCCGCACCCGATACTTCGCCACCAGCTCCACCGGATGATAGGAAAGCTTCGCCTGCCTAAGCGACTCCTCCCCGAGGTCCTGCTCCCGGTTCAGGTAGACGCATTCGGTGAACAAGAGCCGGGAGAACTCCCGGTCCAGCAGCTGGTACAGCCCCTCCATGAAGAGATCCCCCTTCTCGAAGTGACAGACCGCCGTCTCCCGGTTGAGCCTCTCACCGAGCGCGAAACCGCGCACCGCCCCCTCCACCAAGACCACCACGCCGGAGAGCCCCAGCTCGCGGTGCAGCCTGAGCGCCTCAGCGGCCCCCTCGATCTCCCCCCGCACCGAGCTCCCCTGCCCCGTCCCCCGCGGCACGATCTCCGTCCTGACCCGCCCCCACTCCTCCAACAGCGCCAGCGCGCCGGGAAGATGCCCGTCGTGCAGGATCTCCACCTGGTGACGGTGGCGATTGAGAAAGTAGTTCACCCGGTTTTTCTTCTTGTGGTACAGCTTCCCGCCCAGTTCCGCCATCTCCCGCTTATTGTGCAGGTAATCGAAGTTGTCGCGGTCCGGTATCGCCTCCACCCCGTCTCCTCCACCGAGATAGCGCTCCAGGAAAAGGTCGTCCGCGCCGTACAGGGTGAGCCCCTGGTCCAGCAGCTCCCGGGTCACCGCTGCGATGTCGCCGCCAAAGGGAGGAAGAAAATAGGCGGTGCCGTCGTAGCCGCGCCCAAGGGCCAGAACCGCGTCCCCCAAAAGCGTCAGCCGGTACTCGTGCACCGTGCGGAACAGGTACAGGTTAGCGAAGGTCAACTCGGAGACGCGGGGCTGCAACCCGGCGAAGAGCCGGTCCAACAGGGGCTTGTCCTGCAGGTCGATGCCGCGGCTTTGTGGGTAGCGTGGAATCTCCATGTGTATCTCCCGGGAAAAATCTGTCACAGTATACTCATTTTTTTGCAGAAATGCGAAAAAAGGACTGGCATTTCCCATGCCGTATACGGTAGTATCGCGAATACTCTACCGGGAGCGTTTGCAAAAAACTGTTTGGCATTTGCAAAGCCAGCAATGACAGTGAAAAAACACCTCTTAGGCGGATAGACATTTAACGATCATCACCGCAAAAAGCAAACGGATTTTTCCGGGGGAGCCGTGCAGAGATATCTCTTCGACTTCATAAACAACCTCAAGCTGCGCTGGAAGATGGTGGTCCTGGTGCTCCCCCTGGTGATCATCCCCATTTTCCTGGTGGGGGGAATCATCGGCTACATCTCCACCAAGCAGGCCTACCTCGGCATCACCCAGACCAGCAAAGACGACCTGCAGCACATGGCATCCTTCACGGTCGACCTGCTGAACTCCCACTACCAGCAATTCCAGGTCTACAAGCAGGACAAGGAAAGGACCTTCCACGAAGAGCTGAAGACGGTGAGCGAGCTGGCCTACAACGTGGTCAAGAGCCAGCACAACCTGCAGAAGTCCGGCAGGACGGACCTGGCCGGCGCCATGCGCGAGGCGCGAAACGCCCTTTTGAAGGTGAACGTCGGCAAAACCGGCTACATCTACGCCATGAACAGCCGTGGCGAACTGAAGGTGCACGTGGCCCAGGAGGGCGCCAACGTCTCGGACAGCCGGGACGAGACCGGGCGCTACTTCATCAAGGAGATGATCGAGAAAGCGCACCGCGCCAAGCCGGGGGAGGTGCTCTACATCGTCTACCCCTGGAAGAACGCGGCACTCGGCGACAAGTCCCTCAGGAAGAAGGTGGTTGCCTATCGCTACTTCAAGGAATGGGACTGGATCATCGCCGCCGGCGGCTACCTTGAGGAGACCTACGAGGACCTCGCCTTCGAGCGCCGCTCCTTCGAGGCGCTCAAGGAGAAGATCAAGAGCAAGAAGGTGGGCAAGACCGGCTACATCTTCGCCATGGACAGCTCCGGCAACTTCATGATCCACCCCACCGGCGAGGGGAGGAACTTCCTCAACGCCGTCGACTCTAACGGCCAGCACTTCATCAAGGAGATGTGCGAGAGGAAAAACGGCTGGATCCGCTACCCCTGGAAGAACAAGGGGGACGAGGCGTCGCGCATGAAGATCGTGCGCTACGAGTACTTCGAGCCATGGAACTGGATCGTCGCCGTCGGCTCCTACGAGGAGGAGTTCTACCAGGAGGCCAACGCCATCAAGGGGCGCATCCTGGAGAGCATGGTGGTCCTCACCATCCTGGTCTCGGTGCTGTCGGTGTTCATGGTGCTGCTCGCCTCGCGCGTCATGACCGAGCCCATCAGCCGGATGATCGAGGTGATCCGCAAGGTGAAGCAGGGGAGGCTCGACGAAACCATGCCGGTCGATTCCGAGGACGAGCTCGGGGAACTCGCCCACGCCTTCAACCGGATGACCAGGATCATCAAGCACAACAAGGAACTGGAGGCGAACCTCGCCCAGCAGGGGAAGATGGCCTCGCTGGGGGTGCTCTCCTCGGGGGTCGCCCACGAGATCAACAACCCGCTGGGGGTCATCCTGGGCTACGCCGCCTATATCGAGAAGAAGCTGACCCCGGAAGACCCCAACTACAAGTTCATCCACGAGATAAAGCGCGAGAGCAAGCGCTGCAAGAAGATCGTCCAAGACCTCCTCTCCTACGCCCGGACCCCGCAACCGGTCCTGGAGGAGACAGACATCAACGACCTTCTGGAACAGATCGTCGATTTTGCCGCGAATCACACCGACATGCACCACGTCACCGTGAAGAAGAGCTTCGACCGCTCCCTGCCGCCGATCATGGTGGACGGCGACCAGCTGCGCCAGGTGGCCATCAACCTGATCCTGAACGCCGGCGCCGCCATGCAGAAGGGGGGGGAGCTGGTGGTGAGTTCCGAGCCGGGCGGGGAGGAGTGGGTGAGCCTCAAGTTCCGCGACAACGGGGCCGGGATCTCGCCGGAGCACATGGAGCGGATCTTCGAGCCCTTCTTCACCACAAAGGTGAAGGGAACGGGGCTCGGGCTCGCCATCACCAGGCAGATCGTGGAGCAGCATCACGGCAAGATCGGCATAGAGAGCGAGATCGGCGTCGGGACCACGGTCGAGGTGCGCCTCCCCCTGAAAAGGGAAGAATACTGCTAAGACGAAAATTGACCGCCCAGCGCGGCTGACGGAGTAGGCCCATGACCAAAAAACGGGTGATGCTGGTAGACAACGAGGAGGGGCTGTGCCGGATGATGGAGGCGGTCCTCTCCGACAACGGGTACGCGGTTTCCGCTTTCACCAGGAGCTTCGAGGCCGCCGAGAGCTTTCAGGCGGGGCAGTGGGACCTCCTGGTCACGGACATCAAGATGCCGGGGATGGACGGGCTCGAACTGCTGCAGAAGGTGAAGCAGAAGGACCCCGCCATACCGGTCATCATGGTGACCGCCTACGCCACCGTTGAGATGTCCATCCAGGCGTTGAGAAAGGGCGCCTACGACATGCTCACCAAGCCCTTCGAGCCGGAGGAGCTCCTGTACCGGGTCAAGAACGCGCTGCAGCACACCCGCCTCATGGAGGAGAACCGGGAACTGCGCGAGGAGCTCGTGGGGCGCTTTAACTTCGGCAACATCATCGGCGCCTCCACCGCCCTGAAGGAGGTGCTGGAGCGCGTGGAGAAGCTCGCGGTCCGCGACACCTCCGTGCTCATCACCGGAGAGTCCGGGACCGGCAAGGAGCTGATCGCCCAGGCGGTGCACTACAACTCCCCCAGAAAGGAGAAGAAGTTCGTCGCCATCAACTGCGGCGCCCTTCCCGCGTCGCTTTTGGAGAGCGAGCTCTTCGGCTACAAGAAGGGGGCCTTCACCGGCGCCACCGAGAACCGGCGCGGCCTGTTGGAGACCGCCGACGGCGGCACCCTCTTTCTGGACGAGGTGGGGAACCTCCCCATGACGGTGCAAAAGACCTTGCTGCGCTTTCTCCAGGAACAGGAGTTCAACCGGCTGGGGGACCCCACTCCGACCAAGGTCGACGTCCGCATCCTGTCGGCGACCAACGCGGACATGAAGCAGGCGGTGAAGGCGGGAGAGTTCCGCGAGGACCTCTACTACCGCCTGAACGTGGTCAACATCCAGCTGCCGCCGCTGAGGGAGAGAAGGGACGACATCGCCCTCCTGGCGGCGCACTTCATCTCGCTGCAAAACTCCAAGTTCGGCACCCACATCAAGGGGCTGGAGCATGACGCCATGGAAGCCGCGGTGGATTTCGCCTGGCCGGGCAACATCCGCCAGCTCAAGAACGTGATCGAGGCCTGCATCGCCATGGAGAGCAGCGACTACATCACGCTGCCGGTACTCTCCCAGTTCATCGAGGTGGTCCCCCCCGACCCGGCAGGCGAGGCGATGGTCGAGGAGGGAGAGTACTCCAAGGCGCTCATGCGCTTCGAGACCGAGTACTTGAGGGGTCTTTTGCGCAAGAACCTTGGCAACGTGGAGGCTGCCGCCAAGGAAGCCGGCACCAACATGGCCACCATCTACCGCAAGATCAAGAAATACGGCATCAGAAAAGACGAGTACAACAGCTGACGGGACGCATTCGGGGGCGCCCCCTTTTGCAACATTGCAAAAAAGGACGCCCCACCACTCGCACGCATGCAAACTCTCCCCTCCCGCCATCCCCATTCACGCCAACCATCCGTTTTTGCATCAGTTTACCTCCACCCCCCCGAAGCCCCGGGCCACCGCGAAGGTTAGTTCCGGTTTCATCCCCCTTTAATCTTGCTTTGCGATTTTGCGAAAGCCTGTCATTCCCCTCCCCTGCAACTCTCCGCCCCCTCCCCTGCAACACGCCGAAATCACGCTACTTTACAACCAAGATGGACGTAAACGCAAAATTGGTACGCCAGTTGCTAACACTGTTTACGTCACCCTTTCTTTACGTTGTAAAAAGGTATGAGGTCATATGCAGGAAGCGACGGTCTGCCCCTTCTTCGGCAAAAACGATGATTACTGCGACGTGGGCTGCGGCTACATCTCGCCGCACGACGTCAAGCAGATCATCACCTTTTGCAGCTGCCGTCACCGGGAATGCCTCAAATACCAGGAGTTGTCCGACCGGGTTCCGGCCGGGCAGCTCGATTCCAACCTCTGCCTGGTCTAGCCGACGGGTGAAGCCGGGCGGGGGCGAATCAACAGAGCAGGGCTGCATTTTCATGGAAAAGGAGAACGGCGATGAGTGAAAAAGAACTTGAACTGCTCTCGAGGCTTGAGGAGTTGGAGCGGCATACCTGGCGCAACTCTGCCATCCTGCGCGCCGTCGCCATGGTAGCCTTCACCGCGATGATCGGCATCGTGATCGCCTCCGGCGTGGTCGGCGGCGGCCGCGGCAGCCACTGGTCCGGGCCGGCCTGGAACACCATGTGGCTCTACGGGTTGTTCGCAGCCAACGCCGTGTCCATGTTCTGGACCACCCACAAAGAATAACAGCGCCGGGCGCCGATCAGGAGGAACGTCACATGCCGATGAAACTGTCAAACGTGATTCTTCTTTTACTCGTCGTCGTCCTCTGCGCGACCTTCTCGCTCAGGATTTTCCAGGGGCTCGACGAGATGATGGGAGACCAGTACTGGGTGGTCGACACCACGCAGGGCGACCACGGCTGGTACGGCATGGGGCTCCTCCCCCACGTGAAGAATGTCCCCAAGGAAGTGGTCCAGGCGGTCAACACCGATCCGGAAAACGACGAGAAGTACATCATCTACGCCCAGAACGGGGACTTCGCCGGCAACTCGGTGTACGGAATCTGCCTCGGCATCCCGCTCATCATGTACCTGATCTGGTTCGCCTTCATCCTGGGGTTCCCCGACCGGATCGATCCGTACCTCCTCCCCCGGCGCATCTTCACCCTGACGGTGATCATCATGTGCTCGGTGATCGTGAACCTGTTCCTGATGCGGATCGCCGCGGACTTCGCCCGGGATCCCATGTCCCGCATCGCCAACGTGGCGGGCAACCACGCCTCCCTTTTGTTCCACAACGCCGGCATATGGTTCGCCATCCTCTTCTCGGCGCTTGGGACCCCGAACCACTCCATGCGGGAAACCGCCGCACCGGACAGCCGGAACTGGCAGACCCAGGCCAATGAGAAGTTCAACTGGATGTTCGTGCTCCTCTTCGCGGTGACCATCCTCGAGGTGGCCCTGGTCAAGAACAAGCTTGCCCTTCCCGACGCGGCCGTGGACTACTCGGTCTGGATCATCCTGGTGGTCATATTCATGAGGATGTTCGGCTTCTCTCCCAAGTACTGGGTGAAACGGGGGCGCGGCATCGCCATCATGTTCGCCGGGACCCTGATCACCCTCCCCGTCTTCTACCTTTTGGAGCGCGCCACCGGGACGCTCGGGGCCGGCTTCGCCTCCCCGATTCTGAGCAAGTCCCTGGGACCGGAGAACGCCAACATCGGACTCTCCCTGATGATTTCCATCTATCTCATCTTCTGGATGGAGTTCGCGGCCGCGATACGCATGAACGGACCGTCCCGCGGACTGTCAACAGGGAAACACGTATAGGTACTTTTCAAAATCCATCTGTACCAATGAGGGGGAGACGTGACTGGCTCCCCCTTTGTTTTGTCATCTCTCGCGGCAAAGTAGCTTTCGCGTAAAACAATGTCACATCAAATCAACCAGCTTCATGCCCCAAATATCTACCACGTTCACAATCTCACCACCGCATCCTCACTTCAAAGCATAAAACACCAATCATCGTCGATATTTTCTGTCATTAGCCGTTTTATGTCGGCTCGACAAAGTCACCTCGTCATCTGAAAGCCAATCCTGGGCCTGCAGGTACCCGCCAGTAACAGCAATTTTGCTGCGGGATAGTGCGCCAGCGAGCCGGGCGGGCGACAAGATTGATTAAGAGGATTGTCTGACACATTAATGCGACAGCGTTTGAGCAATCTCCAAAACGGGTGCACGAAAAATGCAAAAACGCCCCTCTCCGCGACAACGCCCAACAATAATAAAAAATAATTTACCGTGCACTTTTCTTTTTTGGTTTGTAATTTAAAATAGTTGCAAGCAACCAGATCGTAAAACAAGCTGCTTTTTTGGGTTCAATTTATTTAGAACGGTGTTTATTTTTATTGTACATTTGAAAATCATGTGATACAACAAACTCACGTATACGGAAAATACGGCGGGGGTCAGGAGCTGCGCCAGGCGCTGCCCTCACGTAACCGGCCCGACCAACTCCGAAAAAACAGTAACTTGCAAAACAGTGCTCCGAACAGAACGCTTTAACCATTTCCAGCAAAACAGCTTAGACAATTTTAGAAACAAAATTTAGAGATCAGGAAAGGGGGATTTATCGGGAACTGAAACCAGAGGGGCGGGACGCCGCCGCAACGCATCTTACTGAGAAAGGAGTGACAACCATGGCAGAAAAACAGTACGACTGGAAAGCAATCGCAAAAAATCCAAAGTTCGTGGAGCTACATCACAAGAAGACGGCCTTCCTTTTCGGGTGGTGGATTTTCTCCTGTGTGTACTATTTCCTGCTCCCCATCGGGGCGGCTTACACACCGGGGATCTTCAAGGTCAAAATCATTGGCGTGGTCAATTTCGGGTACATCTTCGCACTCTCCCAGTTCTTCGTCTCCTGGGGCATTGCACTCTACTACTCGCACGTCGCCAACAAGGACTTTGACCGGTTGACCAGGGAACTGATCGACGAATTACATCTCTAGGAAAGGGAGGACAGGACATGACCATCAAGAAGATATTCATAGCAGCCACCTTGGCCCTCTCGGTAGCCGCGGCAGCCTACGCTGAAGAGCAGAAGGCCCCGGCAGCCGGCGCGGCGCCCGCGATGAGCGCCCCGGCAGCCCAGGGAGCACCGGCCGCGACCGCAGCGGCACCAGCACCAAACGCGGCCGCTTCCGTGGCCACCCCTGCCCCCGCGGCACCCGCACCGCTCAAGAAGGAACTCAAGACCAACAAGACCATCACCATCGGGATGTTCCTGATCATCATCGCCGTCACCATGGGGGTCGTGGTCTGGGCGGCCAAGCAGACCAAGTCAGCCGCTGACTTCTACGCGGCCGGCGGCGGCATCACCGGCACCCAGAACGGCTGGGCCATCGCCGGCGACTACATGTCGGCTGCCTCCTTCCTGGGTATTTCCGGCCTCATCTCGCTCTACGGCTATGACGGCTTCATGTACTCGGTCGGCTGGCTGGTGGCCTACATCACCGTGCTTCTGATCGTGGCGGAGCCCTGCCGCAACGCGGGCAAGTACACCCTTGGGGATATCCTCTCCTTCAGGACCTCGCCCAAGCCGGTGCGCGCCTTCGCCGCCATCTCCACCGTTGCGGTCTCCACCTTCTACCTCACCGCCCAGATGGTCGGTGCAGGCAAGCTCATGGCCCTGCTGGTCGGCATCCCCTACAAGATGTCCATCATCGGCGTCGGCGTCCTCATGGTCGGCTACGTCGTCTTCGGCGGCATGGTCGCCACCACCTGGGTCCAGATCATCAAGGCGGGCCTGCTCATGTCGGGCGCATTCCTGCTCTCCTTCCTGGTCATGATCAAGGCGGGCTTCAACCCGATCGGCTTCTTCTCGACCATCGTTTCCAGCCCTGACATCCAGGACCACGTTTCCAAGCTGGTACTGAAAGACGGCGTCATCCTCTCCGGCATGGACGCCGGCCAGCGCTTCCTCGAGCCCGGCCTGTACCTCAAGAACCCGCTGGACCAGATCTCCCTGGGGATGGCCCTGGTGCTTGGCACCGCCGGTATGCCGCACATCCTGATGCGCTTCTTCACCGTGCCGACCGCGCAGGCCGCACGTAAGTCCGTCATCATCGCCATGTTCATCATCGGCGGCTTCTACATCCTGACCACCCTACTCGGCTTCGGCGCCGCCATCCACCTGACTCCGCAGGGGATCACCGCGATAGACCCGGGCGGCAACATGGCAACCCTGATGCTGGCACAGCAGATGGGCGCCGACATCGCACCGATCATCGGCGACCTCTTCCTCGCCTTCCTGTGCGCCGTCGCCTTCGCCACCATCCTCGCCGTGGTCTCCGGCCTGGTACTGGCAGCATCCGCGGCCATCGCACACGACATCTACGTGAACGTGATCAAGGACGGCCACGCCGACCAGCACGAGCAGGTCTTCGCAGCCCGCGCCACTTCCTTCGTGGTAGGCGCCTGCGGCATCCTGATCGGCCTCGCAGCAGAGAAGCAGAACGTCGCACACCTGGTGGCACTGGCCTTCGCGGTCGCAGCCTCCGGCAACCTGCCGGTCGTCATCCTCTCCCTCTTCTGGAGGAAGTTCAACACCGCCGGCGTCATCTCCGGCCTGGTGGTAGGCACCATCGCCTCCATCGGCCTGGTGATGGTATCCCCCAACATGACCTACCCGAAAGTGGTCGCCGCCGGCGCCAAGAAGGTGGTCACCGCCATGGAGAAGAAGCAGGCCGCACTCCCTGCCGGCCAGACCCTCTCCGAGAAGGACGCCAAGGCGCTTGCCAAGGCGAAGGTCGACGCTCAGCAGGACGGCACCTCCATCGTGGGTCTGGACAAGCCGCTCTTCACCCTGAAGAACCCGGGCATCATCTCCATCCCGCTGGGCTTCATGGCCGCCATCCTGGGCGCCCTGGCCTTCCCGAGCAGGCGCTCCGAGGATATGTTCGACGAGGTCTACGTCCGCCAGAACACCGGTTTGGGTATGGCCAAGGCAGTCGAGCACTAATACCTGGCAACAAAGCAGCATGGAATTGGGGAAGGGAAACCTTCCCCAATTTTTTTGTCCGTTGCCTAATCGTTTCCTCCCCTTCACTGCGGCCATCCGGGCGAAAAAAGTCAAGGAATCGGTCCGGTTACCAGTAAAACAGTTTTACAACCCGGTTTTTTTCTGTAGAATCAACGCCACGAGCAGATTAAGAAGAGGTGGCCGCACATGCCCCATCAGATCTACCCACCGGAGCCAAGCGACGGGGAACTCCTTTCGGAGTTGCTGGGGGAGGTGCACGCCTTTCTCCCGCTTTTGAACCGGGACGAGGGAAAGAAGCTGCTGGAGGGACTGGTGTGGCACAGCTCGGAGGAGCTGGGCAAACTGCGCCTGTACTCGGGGCGGGAAGAAGCCATCATCGAGCGGATCGCCGCCGAAACCGAGTACGCGACGCTTCTGAAGCTGCACGAAGAGCTGAATCTTCTGGAAATGGAGCGCTTCCTCAACTTCTACTCGGTCACCGCCCTGCACGAGAACTGCACCTGGTACCGCGACGCCCTGGCCGGGCGGGCACTCGAGCTGGTGGCGGCCGAGATGCCCTCCTCCCCTCCGGTCCCCTTCGCCCTGGTCAGCATGGGGAGCGACGGCCGCGAGGAGCAGACGCTCATCACCGACCAGGACTACCTGATCGTCTACAGTGACGAGGGAGGCGACCGGGCGGACCACTACTTCCAGGAGTACAGCCGGATCCTCGTCGAGCGGCTGGCCGAGATCGGCTTCAAGAAGTGCAGCGGCGGGATCATGCCGGTAAACGACAACTGGCGCGGGTCGCTGTCACAGTGGCAGCGCCGGCTGCACGCCATCGTGCGTTACGAGACCGAGGACTACGGCAAGAACATGATGGACCTGATCGTCCTCTCCGACGCCCGCTTCGTCGCCGGCGACGCCGAGCTGGCCGGCCGGCTGGTCTCCCTGATACGCTCCCTGTTGCAGGATTATTTCATGGCCCTTTGGGGGATGGCCAAGGCCGCCACCGAGATGAAGCTGGCGCTTGGGTTCCTTAAGCGGTTCTGGACCGAGGGGAGCGGCGAGCACAAGGGATCCTTCAACCTGAAGCTCCTGGCCTGGGCCCCGCTGGTGATGAACGTGCGCATCCTGGCCATCAACCAGGGCATTCCCGCCACCTCGACCGTGAAGAGGATCGAGCTCCTGGAAAAGGAGCACAGCTTCTCCGCCAACATGGCGCGCGGGCTCGTGGCCGCCTACCGCATCCTCACCAGGCACCGGATCCTGCTCCAGATCAAGGTGTTCAAGGGGATCCAGAACGACGCCTACTACCTGAACCCGTACTCGCTCCCAACCGACGAGCGGGAGCGCATGAGACAGGCCCTGCTCCTCATCGAGGATTTGCAGAAGACCATCCACACCAACTTTTCCATCGTCTAGCAGCGTGCCGCGGCGAGCCCCGTCCCGGCGGGTCTTCACCCCAGGGCGCCATCAGCGGAGGAGACATGGCATGAGCCACCCCGAGAAGCGCCACAAGGTCAACCTGTTCCGCCCCAAGGAGGGGCACATGCGGGACGAGGTGCATATCATCCTCGCCATCCTCTTTGGCTGGGGAGTCTGCACCTTCGGCTTCCAGTTTCTGGTCTACGCCTGCCGTGGCACCGGCGCGGGAAGCCTCCTGACCCGGCTCACCCTGTTCAACCTGCCGCTGCACTTCTGGTTCACCGGTCAGTTCCTCCCCCTGTGGTTCATCGTCCTGTGCGTCATCTTCAACATCTACGTGGACCGGATCAGCGAGTACCACAGCCGCAAGAGAGACAAAAGCTATGAATGACTCGTCCTGGTCGATCTTCGTCGTTTTGCTGGTGCTGCTCTCATTCATCCTGGTCGGGCTGAGGCAGAAGTCGCGCGAGAGCCAGGAGTACGGGTTCGGCGGCCGTTACACCGGCAGGATCGGGGGGGGCGCCGCCATCGCCAGCAACTGGATGAGTGCCGCGAGCCTCATGGGGCTGGCCGGGATCATCTACCTGCGGGGCTACCAGGGGCTCGCCTACGTGATCGGCTGGACCGGCGGATACGTGCTCCTGCTGGTGCTGCTCGCCAGCCAGATCCGGCGTTTCGGCAAGTTCACCACCCCCGAGTTCGTGGGTGAACGCTACGGCTCGCCCGCCGCGCGGCTCATTGCCGCGGTGATCGCCATCGCCATCTCCGTCATCTACTGCGTGGCCCAGTTCAAGGGGATCGGCCTCATCTTCTCCTTCATGTTCGATATCGGCTATGAGCAGGGGGTGACCTACGGGGCACTCGCCGTCGTCTCCTACCTGGTGGTCTCCGGGGCGCTGGGGGTCCCGCGCAACCAGCAGCTCCAGTACCTGGTGATCTGCGTCGCCTTCATCGTCCCGCTCATGTGGCTGGCCAGAAAACTGGGCTATTTCTGGCTGCTGCCCCAGTTCGGCTACGGCCGCGCCCTGACCGACCTCTCCCGCGAATTCCACGTCGACTTCACCCTTCCCTTCGCCGGGGACTCGCTCTTCGAGTGGTGCGCGCTCTGCTTCACCCTGATGGTGGGGACCGGCGGGCTCCCCCATGTCCTGTCGCGCTTCTACACCGTGCCCAACGTCCGCGACGCCCGCTGGAGCGTCGTTTGGGGGCTATTCTTCATCGCGCTCATCTACTGGTCCGCCCCCGCCTTCGCCGTCTTCGGCAGGCTCCTCGAGGCACGCCAGGGGATCGCCTTCACCCCCGAGACGGCCCGCGCGACCGCCGACGTGATCGCCTTGAAAACCGCCTTGATGGCCGGCCTCCCCGGATGGCTGGTCGGGGTACTGGCGGCGGGGGCACTGTCGGCCGCGTTTTTCACCGTCGCCGGCCTCCTGATGACCGGAGCCTCCTCCATCTCCCACGACATCTACTACAGCTTCGTGAACCCCAAGGCGAGCGAGACCTCGCGGATGCAGGTGGCCAAGGGAGGAACCCTGGTGCTGGCGGCCCTGGTCCTCCTGGTCGCGCTGAACCCGCCCGGGTTGATCGCCGAGATCACCGCCGTCGCCTTCGCCCTGGCCGGAAACACCATCTTCCCCCTCTTCCTCTTGGGGATCTGGTGGGACCGTGCCAACCGTTACGGCGCCATCGCCGGCATGTTTACCGGCGTCCTCTGTACCGTCGCGCAGCCGCTTTTTGGGGGAGTGCTTCCCGGCCTCACCTCCTACTTCCCGGTCACCGCCTCGGCCCTGTGCGGCGCACCGCTGGTCATCTGCGTCATGATCGCCGTCTCGCTCGCGACCCCCGCCCCGCCCGAGGAGATGAGGCGTTTCCTGGAGCAGGAGGTGCACGGACACCTGGACTGACGAGGAAAGGACGTTCTACGTCTTAGTTCTGGATTCTCGGCGGCGTGGATGCGGTAGCCGTGTGACGCCCACGAGAGGTTCTAACGCAGAACGCAGAACATAGAATGTAGAACCTGTTTTTGGATCCTTTATCTGCGGCGTAGATGCGGTAGCCGTGCGGCGCCCACGAGAGGTTTTAACGTAGAACCCGTTTTGGAGCCTTTATGCCCATGCTTTTGGGAACCAAGGGAGATGACATCCTCAAGTGGCGCGCCAGCACGGAACTGGTGGAGAGCCTCAAGAAGCGCCTGGAACGGAAGTGGGGCAGCAGCTCCTCCCGCGAGGCGGAGGCCTTCCTGGGGACGATGATCGATTCGCTCAAGGAGGAACTCGCCTACGAGGGGCAACTGGACGCGGAGTTGGCGGCACTGGACCAGGACATCGCCCAGGCCCCCACCCCCACGGCGCTGGTGCCGCTCCAGGCGCGTTACCGGGAACTGCTCGCAGCCCATTTCCGGCGCCGCACCTCGCCCCTGGCCCTGTGCGGCGCCTGCAACGCCCTGCACGACCAGGTGCTGAGACGGGCGTCACAACTCGCCGAGGAGCGCATGCGCGACCTGGGACAGGGAACAGCGCCGGTCTACGCGCTGCTGGTCTCCGGCGACCGCGGCCGGGGCGAGCAGACCCTCTACGCCCGCAACCGCTATCTGCTCCTGCACCAGCTCGACTCCCAACGTTTCTACCTGTTCAGCCACCAGCTCACCCAGGCGCTCTGCGAGTCGGGGCTGCTCGCCGAGGGGGAGGCACCCTGGCATGGCTCGCTCACGGAATGGCGTTCGCTGTTGAAGAACGGCGAGCGGCACCAGGAGCCGAGACCTCCGGATCTGGAGCCGATGCTTCCCTTCTCTTCCGCGCAGAAAAAGGCGGCACCCCCGCTTCCCGAATGGCGCTGGCGCCTGGAGTCGATGGCGGATCTCTGCCACGTCGCGGGGTTCGAGCCGCTGGGCGAACAGGCGCTCAGTGCCGCGGCTGCCGCCCTCAGGGAACAGCGCGGGCGGGACCCCTTTTTCCAGGTGGCGCGCCGGGTGATCAACCTGCCGCTCGCGCTCGGGCACTTCGGACGGTGGCGGCTGGAACGCGTCGGCGAGCACCAGGGGGAGATCGACATCGAGACGCTGGGACTCTCCCCCCTGGTGCAGCTGGTCCGCATCCTGGCGCTGCAGGCGGAGGTCCACGAGGGGGGGACGCTCGAGCGGGTGCGGCAGCTCCTGTACCGCGGCGCGCTGGACGTCGATCTGGCAGAGCGCCTTTTGAAGGCGCTGCAGTGCCTGATGCAGTTGAGAATCGAGGGTGAAATCCGCAGCGAGGGGGCGGGAGCCTTCGCCAATCCTGAGGAGTTCAGCATGGAGCTGGACGCGCGCCTGAGAAGCGCGCTGGAGGCGGTGCTCAGCCTGCAGAAGATCGCCTACCAGAGGCTGGTGGGACAGGTATAGGACCCGGCATGCGTATATCCATCTCCGCAGGAACGCTGTTCACCTTCCCTCTTCCAAAGGCCTTCGCTATGGCCCGGGAGGCCGGCTTTGACGGCATGGAGCTGGTGATCAACCAGGAGTTCCAGAAGGTGAACTCGCGGCGACTGGTCAAGGAACTCGCGGAGATCATGCCGATCTTCTCGATCCACGCCCCTTTCCTGCAGCTGGACGGCTGGGGTAGCCCGGTGGATTCTTTGAAACGTTGCGTGGAGATCGCGGCGGACTGCGGCATCGGGCTGGTGAACTTCCATCCGCCATCATGGCTCGGGATGGAGTTCAGTTACTGGCGCTGGTTGTACCGGATGCAGGACTTCCAGAAGGAGATCGGGGGGGACCAGGTGGCCGTCACCCTGGAGAACATGCCTTGGACCGGCAAGTACCGGATCAACGGCTACATCCTCTCGGACACCCAGAAACTGATCGAGTTCCTCCAGGAGAGGAACCTCTACCTCACGTTCGACTGCACCCACATGGGGAGCGGGCGGGCCAACTTCATCAACGACTTCTACCTCTGCTACAACAGCGGCCGGATCAGGAACATTCACTTTTCCGACTACGGGCACGGCCGGCAGCACCTGCTGCCGGGGCACGGCATCCTGCCGCTCACCCGCTTCCTGAACCACCTGCGCAACACCGCCTACAACGACATCCTTACCCTGGAGCTTTCTCCGCACGAGTTCCCCAAGGGGGAAGGGATCATCCAGGAAAGCTTGAAGGAGATCCTGGCCTACCTGCGGCAGGAGACCGCAAAGACTACCCCCTGACCACGTACACCGAGCACTTCGCGTCCCGCACCACCTTGTGCGACACGCTCCCCAACAGTTTGCGCTTCAGAAAGCCCTTGCCCGTACTCCCTATCACGATCACGTCGATCTCCTCCTTCTGGGCGAACCGGATCAGTTCGTCGGCCGGGTCCCCATACACCACCGCCGTCTCCAGCGGCACCTCCAGTTCGGCGGCGAGCTTCTCGACGACGTAGAAGATGCGTTCCTTCAATTCGGTCCATTGGTCCTGCTCGGTGATGGGGCGTGCGGGGACGAAATCGGTGAAGGTGTTGCGCGGCGCGTTGGGGAGCACCAGGAGCCCGTAGACCTTGCTCTTGAACTGGCTCGGGATGCCCGCGGCGAAGCGGACCGCCTCCTCGGCGGCCTTGTCAGAAAGCGGCGAGCCGTCGATGGCCACCAGGATCTTCTTGCGCAGGTTGAGCATCGTTCCTCCGGGTGCGGCTGGGGGTGAAAGGCTGCACAACTATATAACATCGCCGCGGTTTTTCCTACTGAATTTAGAAAGAGAGGGTTGCCGCGTCAGGAAGGACACAAGGTCCCCCTCGCCCTTCGGGAGAGGGGCGGGGGGGAGGGCACCGCCATGAGGAACAACTGCAAGATGGAAAAAAAAGCGCCCGGAAGGGGCGCTTTTTCAGCTGGCAAAGATATGCCGGTCACAGCACCGGTTCACCCTTTCCCGCCCGCTCCAGGAGGGTCTCTATCTCGTCGTGGATGAGACCGTTGGTCGCCAGGATACGGTGGTCGTCGACCCGGTGCGGCTCCCCCTTGTGGTTGGTCACCCTCCCCCCGGCCTCCCTGACCAGCAGCGCCCCGGCGGCCACGTCCCACGGTTTCAGCTTGCACTCCCAGTATCCGTCCAGCCTTCCCGCCGCCACGTAGGCCAGGTCGAGCGCCGCGGCCCCAGCCCTGCGTACCCCGCGTGCCGCGAGCTGCAGCTCGAAGAAGTTCCGGAAGTTGTTCTCGTTGCCGCGGGCGGCGTCGTAGGGAAAGCCGGTCGCGATCAGGGACTGTCTCAGGGGCGCGCGCGAGGAGACGCGGATGGGGGCGCCGTTCAAATAGGCACCTCCTCCCAGGGTTGTCGTGAAGAGTTCGTCCATCATGCAGTGGTAGATCACTCCGAGAGTGAGCTCCCCCTGCCGCTCCAGGGCGATGGAGACGCAGAACCAGGGGAAGCCGTGTGCGTAGTTGGTAGTGCCGTCCAGGGGGTCGATGACCCAGCGCCACTGCGGGTCGCCATCCGCGTAGAGGTTTTCCTCCGCCAGGAAGCTGTGACCGGGAAAGGCGCTCCGGATCCGGTTCACGATCATTTCCTCGCAGGCCCGGTCCACCTCGGTCACGATGTCGACC
Organism: Geomonas subterranea; assembly: GCF_019063845.1. Classification (NCBI taxonomy): domain Bacteria; kingdom Pseudomonadati; phylum Thermodesulfobacteriota; class Desulfuromonadia; order Geobacterales; family Geobacteraceae; genus Geomonas; species Geomonas subterranea. The sequence goes on along the minus strand of NZ_CP077683.1, from coordinate 587,360 downwards.
TCCCCTTTGTAGGAGAAGCTGAAATCTCCCCAGAGTTTCTGCTTCTGGAGGGCCCCGGCCTCGCGTGCGGCTGATACCGCGACTTCGAGCATCTGCTGCAGCCCGGCATCACTGGACATCCGTTTCCTCCAAAAGCTCCTGCATCTCCTCGAGCAGCGTGAAGTGCATCTCGTCCTCATCCGCCATGGTCTGGAACATCTCGCGCTCCCAGGGGTGCAGCGCCTCGCGGGCAAGCTCCGAGCAGGCACGGGCGGAAAGCGCCTCGAACTGCATGGCGTTCCGGTACACCCCGAGATCGCCGCGGCAGCTTGAGAGTTCCTCGATCGACAGCCGGCGCAGTATGCTGCGCGCCCCCTGGAGCGTCGGCGAACGGGGCAGATCCACCCTTCCCCCGGCCCTCAGCGCTCGCAGGGCCCCCGCGTGACGCAGCTCGTCCTCGCTGAACATCCTGAAGATGGTGGAAAACCCGCCGTCCCCCGCATCGGCGCTACAGCGTTCGTAGTACCCTATGCCATCACCTTCCTTCCGGAGCACCATGTCCCTGGAATCCATAACCCCCTCCCGACACTTGTCATTTTCTGGCTGGAAAACAGTAACAGGAAATCTCTATATTTCAAAAGGGTAGACCACATTTTTACAGAACTGGAGAGGGGGCAAGTACGAACCGGCTCAGCCGCTTTCCTGCGAAGCCCCTCACCCCCGCCCCTCTCCCGGAGGGCGAGGGGGGAACTGCAGCTTCCACAACCTGCACTGTGCCATCCGCTCCCCCTCTGCCCTTCATCCCCTCTCCCTCTGGGAGAGGGTGGCCGGAGGCCGGGTGAGGGGTGACGCACATGGCACGGCGTCGCTTTCCTGCGAAGCCCTCACCCCCGCCCCTCTCCCTGGGAAAGAGCGGATGTGGACGCACGTGGCGGAACGTACTGCCTGACCAGAAACAGAAAAAGGGGGACCTTGCGGTCCCCCTTCTCGTTGCAAGCTGTACTGTCTGTCCTAGTTGTACGCGGTCTCGGAGTGCTGGGTCTGGTCGAGGCCCATGATCTCGTCTTCCTTCTCGACACGCAGTCCGATGGTCTTGTGCAGTACGAATGCGATCACCAGGGTCACCACCACCGCGTAGGCGCCTGCTGCGCCGACGGCGATAAACTGGGTGACGAACTGCTTCATGTTGCCGGAGGTGAGGCCGGTTGCGCCGACGGTGGCGAAGACGCCGGTCAGGATCGCTCCGGTGGTGCCGCCCACGCCGTGCACGCCAAAGGCGTCCAGGGAGTCGTCGTACTTGAGTTTCGCCTTGAGCAGGACGCCGCCGTAGCAGACCAGGCCGCCGGCAACACCCATGAGCAGGGCGGCACCCGGCTGCACGAAGCCGGCAGCGGGGGTGATCACGACCAGGCCGGCGACAACACCGGAGCCAAAGCCAAGGGCGGAGGGTTTGCCCGCGTGGATCCACTCGGCGATCATCCAGGTGAGGCCGGCGGCAGCCGGTGCGATGGTGGTCGTCATGAAGGCGAGGCCGGCGAGACCGCCCGCCGCGTCGGAGCATCCGGCGCCCACGATGGCGGAGCCCGCGTTGAAGCCGAACCAGCCGAACCAGAGCAGGCCGACACCGAGGAGAGTAAACGGCAGGTTGTGCGGAGCCATGCGCTCAGTCGGGAAGCCGTGACGCTTGCCGAGGAAGAAGAGGACCACCAGGGCCGAGATACCGGAGGAGAGGTGAACGACGGTGCCGCCTGCGAAGTCAAGTGCGCCCATCTTGAAGAGCCAGCCGTCGGACATCCAGACCCAGTGTGCCAGCGGATCGTAGACCAGGGTGGTCCAGAGCAGCACGAACAGGCAGTAGGCGGAGAACTTGATCCTCTCGGCCAGGGCCCCCGAGATCAGGGCCACGGTGATGATGGCGAACATCGCCTGGTACATGGCGAACACGTACTCCGGGATGGCGCCCGGCTCGGTCGGGACGTTCTGGAACAGCGCGTAGATCGCGTTACCGTCCTTGAAGGTGATCAGCCCGTTCAACAGGGCCTTGCTGAAGTCGCCCACCAGGCCGTGCCCCATGTCGGGCCCGAAGGCCAGTGAGTAGCCGATGACGGCCCACTGCACGCCGACGATGCCCATCGCCACCAGGGAGTGCATCATGGTGGAGAGAACGTTCTTCTGACGAACCATCCCACCGTAGAAAAGAGCGAGGCCCGGGGTCATGAATAGGACCATAGCTGCGGATACCAGCATCCAGGCGGTGTCACCGGTGTTGAGGACCGGTGCGACGTTCTTGGGTGCAGGTGCTGCGGCCGGTGCGGCTGCGGCGGGAGCGGCGGCTGCCGGTGCGCCGGCAACGGGGGCTACGGCGGCAGGGGTCGCGGTGGCGGCAGCCGGTGCGGCCACGGAATCGGCCGCCTTCTCCTCGGCTATGGCGAGAACCGGTATCAGCATCAGGCTGGCCAGGAGGGCAAGCTTCCCGAGTTTCATGGTGAGGCAGCTGGAAGCGGGCGTAGCTGCATCCTTTACCTTTTTAATGTCGCGCATCATAACACTCTCCATTGATCGTATTTATGGGGTTGGATTGAGAACCGAAAGTCCTAGATCGCCTCGTCGCCCTTCTCACCGGTCCTGATGCGGACGGCTTCTTCGAGGGCGAGGATGAAGATCTTGCCGTCGCCAATCCTGCCGGTCTTGGCGGTATCCTCGATGGTGGCCACGGCCTTCGCAGCCAGTTCGTCGGCCACGACGATTTCCAGTTTCACCTTGGGGATGAAGTCCACGACGTACTCGGCGCCACGGTACAATTCGGTGTGCCCCTTCTGACGTCCGTACCCCTTCACCTCGCTCACGGTGATCCCCTCGATTCCGATCTCGTTGAGGGCGTCTTTCACCTCGTCCAGTTTGAACGGCTTGATGATTGCCTCTATCAGCTTCATCGCTTGCCTCCTTTGTTAGTTAATGGCGGTGGATTGGTCGTTTGCACACTGCGTGCATCACAGGTCTTGCAGAACATTCAGCAGGCCGGGTCACGGCTTGCAGACACAGCATCCATCGGGTTCCAGGTGTTACCCTCTTTTCAGGCCCCTGAAGGCTTCGATGCCCTTGCCTTTTGTTCAACGTCGAATAAACAGCTTGTCCAGCCTTGAAAACAGTCCCCCTTTCCCAATAATGATGCCCCTCCACCACGACCTGTGCACCATTGCCTAAACGGGCGGGAAAGCCTTCTGCGACACTCCTTCGTGCCGTGTGACCATCCATTAGCACAGGGTGTGCCAGCCACCCAACTCTTAGCCAAGTCATTGAATAATCACCATTTTTAGCCACTGCGGCGTAAACGACGGGTTGTCGCGGTCGCTTCTCGCAGCAGGGGTGATGAATTTTTAAGCAGGGAACGGGTAGCAGGGAGGCAGGCGGCAGCGATGAGGTGGTGGATACGGCGATGGCGGAATGAGGCGATGGCGGAATGAGGCGGTGGCGGGACGGGATCAGGTGGTGACGGGATCAGGCGTGGCGTGATCAGGGGCAGCGTGGTCGGCATGGTGGGAAAGGAACAGGCGGGGGTACTCCTCGGGGCGCATCGGCTTGCTGAAAAGATAGCCCTGGTACATGTCGCAACGGTTCCTGGTGAGAAATTCAAGCTGCGCCTGGGTCTCCACACCTTCCGCGATCACCTGCAGCTTCAGGGTGTGCGCCATCTCTATGGTGGCGAGGGTGATGGCCGCGTCATCGGGATCGCTGGTGATGTCGTTGATGAAGGTCCGGTCAATCTTCAGCACGTCGAGCGGGAAGCGTTTCAGATAGGAAAGGGAAGAAAAACCGGTGCCGAAATCGTCGATGGCCAGGCGCACCCCCATCCCCTTGAGCGCCTCGAGAGTCTTGACGGTCCGCTCGGTGTGCGCCATAAGCACCCCTTCGGTGAGTTCCAGCTCCAGCAGCCCCGGCTCCAGACCGCTTCGCTCGAGCACCGCGGTTACCGTGTCCAGCAGCTCGTTCTTCAGAAACTGCTGGCCGGAGATGTTGACGGCGATGGTGACCGGCGGCAGCCCCTGGTCGATCCAGAGCTTGTGCTGACGGCACGCCTCCCGCATCACCCATTGGTCGATCTGGATCACCAGCCCGATCTCCTCGGCCAGGGGAAGGAACCGTCCCGGCTCGACCACGCCAAGCTCCTTACTGTTCCAGCGCACCAGCGCCTCTATCCCCACCACCTCCCCGGTCCGGCAGCTGACCTGGGGCTGGTAGTACACCTCGAATTCCTCATCCTTGAGCGCCTTGTGCAACTGGCTCTCCAGAATGATCCGTTCCAGCGCCTTCGCGTTCATCGATTCGTCATAGATCTGGTAGCCGTTTCTCCCCTGCTCCTTGGCCTGATACATGGCGCCGTCCGCGTTTCTGATCAGGTCGCTGGCCGTGGTCGCATCGAAGGGGTAGAGGCTGATGCCGATGCTGGTGGAGACGAAGACCTCCTGCCCCTCCAGCGAATAGGGAACCGACACCGCGTCCAGGATGCGCCGGGCCACCTTGGCCACGTCCTGAAAGTGCTCGATGTCCGAGAGCATGATGGTGAACTCGTCCCCGCCAAGGCGCGACACCAGCGACGGTGGGCAGTCGTCCTCGGCGCGCGCCAGGCAGTCGCTTCTGCGAACGCAGCGCAGCAGGCGGTCGGCCACGTCCTGCAGCAGCCGGTCCCCCACGCCGTGCCCCAGGGTGTCGTTGACCAGTTTGAAGCGGTCCAGGTCGAGGAACAGCACGGCCAGCATCCGGTCGTTACGGTTGGCGAACACGAGCGCCTGCTCCAGCTGCTGCTGGAAGAAACGGCGGTTGGGGAGCCCGGTCAGGGCGTCGTAGTAGGCAAGGAGGCGGATCTGCTCCTCGGCCCGCTTGCGCTCGGTGATGTCCTGGATGGTGCCGGTCAGGCAGACGGCCTCCCCCTCCTCGTCCAGCACGGTCACCAGCTCGGCGTGCAGGGTCCGCTCCCCCCCGTCCAGGGTGATGCGGTAATCGAAGCTCAAGGGGGCGCGTTTGGCGATGGCGTCGTCTATGGAGCCCTGCACGAAGGCGCGATCCTGGTGGTGCACCGGGTCGAGGATGGGGTTGCCGTCGCGGTGGCTGGGGTCGATGCAGCAGATGCTGTACACCTCTTCCGAGCAGCGGATCTCGCCGGTGGTGAGGTCCCATTCCCAGGAGCCTATGTGGGCGAGGCTCTGGGCGTGGGCGAGCCCCGCCCGGCTCTCCCTGAGCTGCTCCAATGCGCTGCTGGCCCGCAGCATGTAGCTCACCCGGTACCCCAGGATGTGCCAGTTGATGGGCTTGGTGATGAAGTCGGTGGCGCCGACATCGTAGGCGCAGTCGATGGATTCCAGGTCGTCCAGCCCCGTCATCATCAACACGGGGGTGTCGCGCCCCCCTTCGGTGCGCCGGATGGCGCTGCAGACGGTGAACCCGTCCACCCCCGGCAGCATCACATCCAGGAGCACGAGGTCGGGAGCATGGGCGACGAAATCATCGAGTGCCTGCTCGCCGGTCTCCGCGTCGCGCACCGAGAACCCGGAATTTTCCAGGGTCTCCCGGGCCAGCATCCGCACGGCCTGGTCGTCGTCCACCACCATGACCAGCGGCGTCACGCGCTTGCTCTTCCTGGTCAGCATAGCGGCCCTCCCCTCAACGCGTCGCGCACCAGCCGGTACTCCTCCTCGACCTGGTGCAACAACGGCAAGGCTCCTTCCGTGGAGCCGGCACGGCCGAGACTCTCAAGTTCCATGCAGACCCCGGCCAGACGCAGTGCGCCGAGGTTTGCGCTGCTGGACTTGAAGCTGTGCGCCGCCGCCTTGAGCTTCTCGGCGTCCCCTCCCGACTCGGCCTCGCGCATGGTCTGCAGAAGAGCTGGCGTGCTGGACAGGTACAGCTCCACCACCTTGCGCAGGATCTCCACACCACGGTTCCCTGGGAGCGTGCGAATCATCTCCAGTGCGCCGCTCATCTTGTCGTGGGAGATCACCTCCAACGGCTTCGGGGAACCCCCTTCCCCCTCGGCGAGAACCGTCACCGCCCCCTGCAGCTGCCGGTCCATCGCCTTGGCGATCTCGTCGCAGGTGAAGGGCTTGGAAAGGTAGTCATCCGCCCCCGCCTCCAGACACGCCACACGGTCTCCCGGCATGGCGTAGGCGGTGAGCGCAATGATGGGGACACGGTTGTCGCTCCCCTGCTCCCAGGCCCTGATCCGCCGGGTCGCCTCGAGGCCGTCCAGCACCGGCATCTGGCAGTCCATGAAGACGATGTCGTAGCTGCTGCGCTGCACCTCACTCACTGCAGCGGCGCCGTCCTCCACCACCTTGACCCGGCATCCCAGGCTCTCCAGCATCCCCCTTCCCACCTCCTGGTTCACCACGTTGTCTTCCACGAGGAGCACCTGGCGCGGCCGCGGAGGAGGCCCGCCGCAGCACCCGGTGGCCAGCCGTTCCTCGTCGTCCATCCCCAGAGCCGCCACCAGAGCATGATAGAGCCCCTCCTGCCCAAGCTGGCACCTGGGGAACGAGGTCGCATCGGTTTCGGTCAGCCTGGGGTCGCCCGACTCCTCTTCACGCTCCGTGAGCAGCATGATGCGCACCGAGCGTCCGGCCGGCGCGGTGCGGATGGTGGCGGCCAGTTCAATCCCGTCCGTGCCGGCCAGGTGGTGGTCCAGCAGCGCGAGGTCGAAGGGAGCGGTCACTATGCGGCAAAAGGCCTCTGGTGCGTCACCCACGCATTCCAGATCCACTCCCCACGAAGAGAGCTCCCCCTCGATCCCGCCCCGGGTCCGCTCGTCGTCGGTGGCCAGCAGCACCCTCTTTCCGCGCAGGGCCGTACAGCAGCGCTCAGGGCGTGGGAGTTCCTCGTGCGGTTGCAGCACTGCCGTGAAGCTGAAGCGGGAACCGCGACCCGGCTCGCTCTCCAGTTCCAGGGCTCCCCCCATCAGTTCGGTGAGCTGCCGGGCGATGGCCAGCCCGAGCCCGGTGCCGCCGTACTTTCGGGTCATGGACTCGTCACCCTGGGTGAACTGGTTGAAGATGCGCTGCTGCGCGTCGGGGGCGATACCGATGCCGGTGTCCTCGACGCTGAACCGCACCAGGGCCGGGGGGGCGGCAACCGTCAACGAGAGGCGCACCGACCCCTTCATGGTGAATTTCACTGCGTTGCCCAAAAGGTTCACCACTACCTGGCGCAGCCTCCCCGGGTCTCCCAGGAACATGCGCGGCAGCCCCGGCTCCAGTTCCAGGGTGAGCTCCAGCCCTTTTCTGGCCGCGTCCTCGGCGCAGATGGCGATCGCGTCGGAGGCCAACTGGTGCAGGTCGAAGGGGATCTGTTCCAGCTCCATGTGTCCGGCCTCGATCTTGGAGAAATCAAGGATGTTGTTGATGATGGAAAGGAGCGCCTCGCCGGAGCGCCGCACCGTGTCCACGTAACGGGCCTGCTCCTTGGTCAGGTCGGTCCCCAGCAGGAGCTCGGTCATGCCGAGGACGCCGTACATAGGGGTCCTGATCTCGTGGCTCATCTGCGCCAGGAAGTCGGACTTGGCGCGGTTTGCGGACTGCGCGCTCTGCATCGCTTCCCGCACGCTCTCGAGGCTCGCCTCGAGCTGCCGGTTCACCTCCGACAATTCAAGGGTCCGTTCCGCCACCTCCAGTTCCAGCTCCTCGGAGTGCAGGGCGAGCCGCTCGTCCCGGACCGATATCTCGGCGAGCATGTTGTTGAAGCAGGCGAACAGGACGGCAAGTTCGTCCTCGCCGGTACGTTCCACCCTGACGCGGTAGTCCTGGCTTCTGGAGACGATCTCCATTTTCCTGCTCAGGTCCCGGATAGGTTCCGAGATGGTCCAATCGATACGCTGGGAGAGGAGCGCGGCGAGCCCCATCACTCCGAGCAGAGACAGGGTGAGCTGCAAAGAGGTGAAAAGGAGCAGCCGCGACTGTCCGGCTGCGGGAGGCAAGGCGAGGGAGTGGTAGCAGACGAAACTGAGGGTGAGACAGAGAAGCAGCAGCGTGTCACAGCCGAGGAGAAGTTTGACCAGTCTGGACTTGAGGGAGCTTTTTCCCGGCCACGAAAGCTTCACGGCACCTCCTTCGTCGCATTCCGGAGGGGGAATTGACCGGCGGCGCCCCCGGTGGGGGCGCGGTCTCGTGATGCCCGGAAGGCAAACGTTAGAACTTTACAATATAAGGTTGGGATTTCAAGAAAGACGGGCTGTCGCGGCGAGGGAGATGAAGTTGGCCAGGATGGCGTGGGAGGCGGCGTTGAATTCGGCTTCAGCGGCGATGAAGCCGGAGAGATAGTCGGCCCGCGGGGTGAACAGGCCGTCCCATTGGTCGACGATGGGGCGGTCCACCTCGGGGTGGAACTGGACCCCGTAGACGCATCCCGGGAGCCTGAAGGCCTGGGCCGGACAGGCGGCGGAACTGGCGAGGAGCGTGCCTCCGGGTGGGACGGTGAAGCTGTCGTTATGGAGCTGGAAGGTGACGAAGGGGGTGGGCACCCCGGCGAAGAGCGGGTCGCCGCTCCCCGTGGCGTTCAGGTCGACCCCGCAGATCCCCATTTCACGATGAGGAGAAGGGGAGCTCACCACCCCGCCGGCCGCGTGGGAGAGGAGCTGCCCCCCCAGGCAGATGCCCAGAAGGGGAGTCCCGGCCTTCAGGGCGGCATCGATGAAATCCAGAACGCGTACGAGGTGCGGGTGCCCGGCCGTGTCATGCACCCCCATCTCCCCGCCGAGCACCACGATGCCGGTGAGGCTCTCCGGGTCGGGAAAAGGCTCCGCCGCAAAGGCCGCCAGGGACCGGTAGGGGTGCCCGGAGCTATCCAGCAGAGGCAGCAATCCGCCGGCAGGGCAGAGCGGGTCGTTTTGCACGATCAGGAACATGGCATCTCCTCGATGTTATGCAAGGCGGCCGTCCTCCCCCTCTCCGTCCTGGCGAGGGTGCCCGCAGGGCGGGTGAGGCGACGCCACGAAAGACAGGACGATCTGCAGCCCCCTCACCCTCCCCTCTCCCGGGGGGAGAGGGACGATGATGATCTGCTGAAAACTTTACGGCCGCACCGGTTGTTTTACCCCGATCCGTCCCCCGTCACCGAAGACCAGCGGCGAGTCAGGGAAGTCCTCGGCCGAAAGTCTGCGCATCAGGCGCAGGGCGCGGCGCTTGGGGTCGGGCTGGGGACCCGTGTAACGGAACTGCCGGAACGAATCGATGTTCCCTCCGATGAAGGAGCCGTCTGCGGCAAGCTCCACGGTCAGAAGCGGGGCCAGTCCGCTCTCGCCTACGACGCTCACGCCGCCGTAGGTGGCGAAGTTCCCGAGGCTGTAGGCGATGAGTCTCCCCCGGTACAACTCAAGGGCGCGCGGCACGTGCGGCCCGTGGGCGAGCACCAGGTCGGCGCCCCGCGCGATGGCGTCATGTGCGAAGCGCACCAGGTCTCCGCGCGATTCCTCCAGGAAACGCTCCTCGCCGGGGGCCACGTGCAGCGCCCCCCTCCCCTCGGCACCGGCATGGATGGAGAGGATCACCACGTCGTACTCGCTCGCCGCCCGTTCGATCTCCTGCAGGGGCTGTGCCGGAAAGACGATGGAGCGCGGCGGCGGGCCGTAGGCGAGCGCGATCACGGCGACGCGGACCCCGTGCAGGTCGAAGCGGGCGATCTCCCCTTTCTTGCTGGAGAACTGCACCCCGGCCCCGGAGAGCGCCTTCCGGGTCGATTCAAGCCCTGCCCCGCCGAAGTCGCGGGCGTGGTTGTTGGCCAGGGAAAGGATAGAGAAACCGGCTTCCTTGAGGTTCTTCGCGTAGGAAGGCGGCGTGCGGAACAGGTAACGTCGCCCGGCAAGCGGCTCTTTTGCCGGGGTTTCCTCGCTGCAAAGCGGCCCCTCCAGGTTCCCCAGGGCGATGTCGGCGCGGCGCAGGTAGGGGGCGACCGCGGCGAAGAGATCCCGGCCGTCGCGTGGTGGCAGCTTGGGGGTCGGGAAGTCGCTTCCCATCATGATGTCGCCCACGGCGGCTACGGTGACGGTGCGCGCCCCCTGGGCGTTTAACGGTAGGATGAGTAAAAAAAAGAGGAGCGCGCCCCGGAAGGGGAAGAGGTTCGCGGCGATGCGGGTGAAATGGGACAGGGGAAGATCCTTTCCTTGCTTACAAAGAGTGCAGTGCCTCCGCCCACGGCCCAATTCCTAGGCTTTCGTCGGCCGCTGCGGGATTCTGTCCATCCTCCCTCTCCCCTCGGGAGGGGGTTACGGTGAGGGCGTCAGGATAGGGCGAATGATTATTCGCCCCTACAAATATGATGTTCGCCCCCTCTCCCCCCGGGAGGGGGTTACGGTGAGGGCGTCTGGATAGGGCGAATGATAATTCACCCCTACAGGTATGGTGTTCGCCCCCTCTCCCCCCGGGAGAGGGTTGGGGTGAGGGCGTCGCAACGAAGGCCCCCCCCAGCCGCCGCCCTCACCCGGCCTATGGCCACCCTCTCCCAGAGGGAGAGGGGAATCTACCGGTCTACGCGTTCTTTCTCAAAAGCCCCTCGGCGAGCACCTCGACCACGTCCTTCACCCGGACCTGGCCGGCCCCCTTGTCCTTCAAGCCATCCTCGACCATGGTCATGCAGTACGGGCAGGCGACGCATATGGTGTCCGGCTTCTGGGCCAGGAGTTCGTCCACGCGGGCGTGGTTCACCCTCTCGCCGGTGAACTCCTCCATCCACATGCGGCCGCCGCCGGCGCCGCAGCAAAACGAGTTCCTGCCGTGGCGTTCGGCCTCTACCGCAGTGCTGCCGGTCGATGCCTGGACCAGGGCGCGCGGGGCATCGAAGATGTCGTTGTGGCGCCCGAGGTAGCACGGGTCATGGTAGGCGATACGGCCGAAACTGTCGTCCTTCTTGTCAAGGGCGATGCGCCCCCCGGCGATCAACTCCGCGATCAGTTCGCTCTGGTGTACCACCTCGAGTTCGAGACCGTACTGGCGATAATCGTTCTTCAAGGTGGTGAGACAGTGCGGGCAGAGGGTGATCACCTTGGTGACGCCGCGCTCGCGGAAGGTTTCCACATTCTCCAGGGCCATCTTCTCGAAGAGGTACTCGTTGCCGAGCCTCCTCAGCGAATCGCCGCAGCACTTCTCGTCCTTGCCGAGAATGCCCCACGACACCCCGGCCGCGTTCAAGACGGTGGCGAGCGCAACGGTAACCTGCTTGGCGCGGGAGTCGAAGGAACCGGCGCACCCAACGTAGAGGAGGTACTCGGTCTCGCCGGCGACGAACGGCTTGACTGGAAGGGTGGATACCCACTTCGCGCGCTCGCCTGGGGCGATGCCCCAGGGGTTGGAGCGCTGCTCCATGTTCTCGAACAGGTTCAAGAGTTCCTCGGGGAACCTCGACTCTGTCTCCACCAGGTGGCGCCGCATCTTGATGATCTTGGGCATCTGCTCGATCAGCACCGGACAGGCCTCCATGCAGGCGCCGCAGGTGGTGCAGGACCAGATGGCTTCCTCGGTGTTGGTCCCTTCCCCTTCGTCCCCGATCAAGGGGAGCGTACCGCTTCTCCCCTCCCTGAGCGCGTGACTGTTCTCCAGGAGATTGGTCTTGATGGCGTGCACGATCTGGCGCGGGTTCAACGGCTTGCCGGTGGTGGTGGCCGGACAGGCGGCCTGGCAACGGCCGCACTCGGTGCAGGAGAAGGAGTCGAAGAGGTCCTTCCAGGTGAAACGCTCCACCGTCCCCACCCCGTAGACCGCCCCCTTCTCGAACTTCTCGCGCGGCTGGGTTGCCGGCCAGGTGAGGGCCCCCAGGTAGCAGTTGGGGATGGCGGTGAGGATGTGCATATGCTTCGAGTGCGGCAGGAAGCAGATGAAGGCGAAGAGGACGAAGGCGTGCAGCCACCAGGATATGACCTGCACCTTGGGGAGCAGGGACGCGTGCGGCGCGAGCCAGGAGGCGACCAGGGCCGACACCGGCATGGCCGAAGGATCGTTCTCCAGACTTAGGGCGATCAGCGAGCCGTGCAGGCCGAAGTAGGCCAGCATCAAAAGCGCGATGAAGGAGAGGATCAGGAACGCCTCGGGGCTTTTCCCCTTGACGTAGAGGCTGTCCAGGTAGGGGGGCTTCACCACCAGGCGCCTTATGAAGGAGAAGGAGATGGCGACCAGGGTGAGCAGCGACACCACGTCGAAGGCGAAGAGCAGCACCCGGTGCACCCCTTCCGGCAGCAGGGCGAGGCTCACCGACGGGAAGACCCCGTTGACCAGGAACTCGCCGTTCGCGAGCGCCAGGATCATGAAGGACCAGAAGATCACGAAGTGGTTCAGGCCGAAAGGCTTTCTCAGCACGCGCAACTGGCCGAAGGCGTACAGGAACATCTCGGAGAGACGGCGTGCCGGCTGGTCCAGCCTCTCTTCCGGCTGGCCGAAACAGACCAGCGAGAAGCGGCGGTACACGCTCCAGCAGAAGAAGAGGAGCGATGCGACCAGGAGCATCGTGAAGATAGCGGTTTGCGGCATCATAGGGGTACCTCGTTATGGAGTGCGGCGCTGCCGCGCAACTGGATCTGTGTGTTGATCACGCCTTGGAGCGGGCGGCCTTGAGCGCCCTGAGCTTGCTGGTCAGCGCCGGGATGATCTTGAACAGGTCGCCGACGAGGCCGTAGCTCGCCACCTCGAAGATGGGCGCCTCGGGATCGCGGTTGATGGCGATCACCACGTCGGAGTCCTGCATGCCGACCAGGTGCTGAATGGCGCCGGAAATGCCGCAGGCGATGTACACCTTGGGGCGCACCGTCTTCCCGGTCTGCCCCACCTGGCGGTCCGGAGGCATCCACCCGGCGTCGACGGCGCTCCTCGACGCGCCCACCACCCCGCCCAGTACCTCGGCCAGGTCCTCGAGCATGGAGAAGTTCTCCTTGGCCATCATGCCGCGCCCCCCCGAGATGATGAACTCGGCGCCGGCGATGTCGACCTTGGAGCCGCCGCCGTCCATCAGGATGTCCAGCACCTTGACCAGGACCTGGTCCTCGGCCACCGGCACCGTCTCCCGGACGATCTCGCCTTTGGCCTGCGGGTCGAACTCCGGCATGGGCATCACGTGCGGGCGCACCGTGGACATCTGGGGACGGAACTTGTCACAGACGATGGTGGCCATGATGTTGCCGCCGAACGCGGGGCGGGTCTGCATCAGGTTCCCCTTGTCATCGATGGAGAGCCCGGTGCAGTCCGCGGTGAGCCCGGTGGCCATCACGGTCGCGACCACGCCGGCCAGGTCGCGCCCGAGACCGGTGGCGCCCATAAGGATCACCTCCGGCTTGTACTTCTCGACCAGGGCGCACAGGCTCTTCTGGTACGCCTCGGTGCGGTAGTGGCGCAATACCGGCGCGTCCATGAGGTAGACCTTCTCGGCGCCGTAGCCGAAGGCCTGGTCGCAGAGCTTCTCCACCCCCTCCCCCATCACCACGGCGCACAGCGGAGCCTTCCTCGCCTGCGCCAGCTCCTTTCCTTTCCCCAGCAGTTCCCACGAGACCTTGGCGGCCTCGCCCTCGGTCTGCTCCACGAAGACCCACACGCCGGAATAGGCGGCGAGCTTCTTCCTGAGCGCGGCCTCCTCGGCGTCTTCCTCGGTGGGCTCCACGCCGCCGGAGGCTGCGGCCAGTTCCTGCAGGATGCGCAGCTCCTCCGGGGTGAAGGCCATCTCCAGCGCCTGCACCGGGCAGACCTTGACGCACTTTACGCAGCCGATACAGCGCGAGGCGTCGACGATCGGCTCACCCGCGTCGTTCATCTGGATGGCGTCGACCGGGCAGGCGCTCTGGCAGCGGGCCCCGCAGGCGATGCACTTGTTTTCCAAAAGCCTTGCCTTGCCGCGCGGTTTCTTGGGCGGTTTCACAACATCGGTCATTGCATTTCCTTTGGTAATTTGGATTAGAGAGCCAGGAGGTCCTTCTCCAGCATCTTGTCGATCAGCAGCTGCGCCGCCCCTTCCGGATCGTGCACGCCGTCCCCCAGCATCTCACCCTTGGCCCGCTCGGGGGAGAAGATGCGGCTCACCCAGGTGGGGGAGCCCTTGAGGCCGATGCCGTTCACGTCGAGCTGCAGCACCTTGTTGTCCCAGACCTCGACCTGGGCGTCCGCCGACTCGAGACGCATGGCGACGGTCGGGTAGCGCGGGCGGTTCAACTCGCGCACCACGGTGAGGAGCACCGGCAGCGGCGCCTCCACGTGCTCGTGGCGCCCTTCCAGCTTACGGCTCACCCGGATCTTCTTGCCGGTGAGGTCGAGTTCGTCGACCCGGTCCACCAGGGTGAGCTGGGAGAAGTTAAGACGGGTGGCGATGCCGGGCCCCACCTGCGCCGTGTCGCCGTCGATGGTCTGCTTGCCGCAGATCACCACCCCAACCTCCTCTTCCCGGGCGAGCTTCTCGATCGCCGCGGCGAGCACCTTGCTGGTGGCAAGGGTATCGGCGCCGCCGAAGGTCCGGTCGGAGAGGAGGACGGCACGGTCCACCCCCTGGGCCAGCGCCTTTCTAAGCGTCGCCTCGGCGTTGGGGGGACCCATGGAGATGGCCGCCACGCGGCAGCCGAAGCGGTCCTTGAAGCGCAGCGCCTCCTCGACGGCATGGGTGTCGTAGGGGTTTACGATGAAGGGGACGCCCTCGCGGATCAGGGTGTTGGTGACGGGATCGATCTGTACCTGCGTTGTGTCGGGGACTTGCTTAACACATACCACTACGAGCATGGCGACCTCGGATGTTTTGATGCCTTCAAGTTACTAGGAGATGTGGGGAAAAAAGTTGACCTAGGTCAAGGAGCGGATGTTTACGAAAGGGTCTAGGGGAGTTAGCAGCGACAAGCCGCCTGGCGTCCCCCCAAACCCCTTGCTTTTTGCCGGACGATCTTCTACCATTCGCGAGCGTACCGGCGAACAATCCGCCTGGGCGAAGACCACTACACACCCGGCACAGCGGGTGGAGATACATGTCCGACAGATATATCGAAAAAAACTTCCTCTACCTGCTGGCGCTGTCACTACTGGTCCATGTAGCGGTATATCTAGTTATCATGATTATCCCCCCGGGACAACCCAAAACGGCACCTGAGCCCACCATGGTGGACCTCACCGACCTGCCGGACCTGACGCCTCAGCCCCAGCCCAAGCCCCTGGAAAAAGAGGAGCCCAGGCCCGAGATCAAGCGGTACTCGGAAAAGCGGCAGCGTGTTGTCAAGGAGATGGCGCCGAAGGGGCGGGACGAGGTGGACCGGATGCTGCCGAATACGAGACCGCTGCCGCAGTCGAGCCGCCCGGTGCCGGCGCCGAGACAGCCGGTCTCTCCCCAGACGCCCCCCCCATCCCAGGAGCCGGCGCTCCCGGGGCAGGGGATCTTCAAGCCCAAGACGGCCCCGCTTCCCGACCGCGCCAAGCTCTTTCCCAGCGCGACCAGGATGGCGCGTCTGGAGGAAAGCTACCGGGAGAAGTACCGCAGCGAGGTTGAGGAGGGGGACACCCGCTTCCTCAACACCGACGACATCCTCTTCGGTTCCTTCCTGCGCCGCCTGGAGACGGCGATCTACGGCGTCTGGCACTACCCTCAGGCGGCGCTTCTGCGCGGCATCGAGGGGACCACGCCGGTCCGCATCACCTTCAACCGCAAGGGCGAGATAGTCCGGGTCGACATGCTGGACAGCTCGGGGAGCAAGATCCTCGACGACGAGGTGCTGCGCACCCTGAACGCCCTGGGGCCGATCGGCTCCTTCCCCAAGGGGTACAGCGGAGAAAACTTCAAGCTTATCGCCTTCTTCCACTACGGCAGCGGCAGCGGCCGTCTCCGCTGACAGCCAAGCCGCCGCCTGAAGAAAACGGTTGGAACTAGCAGCCCAGCCGCTGCCTCAAAAACGCCTCGAAATCCCCGTTGAACTCATCGCGCTTGAGCGCCATATCCACCGTCGCCTTCAAAAAGCCCAGTTTGTCGCCGCAGTCGTGGCGCACGCCGTCGAAGCGGCAGCCGTAGATCGGCTCCTGGCGCGAGAGCGTCTTGATGGCATCCGTCAGCTGGATCTCCCCCCCCTTGCCCGGCTCCTGATTCTCAAGGATCGGGAAGATGCCGGGAGTAAGGATGTAGCGGCCGATGATGGCCAGGTCCGAGGGAGCCTCCGCGACCGGCGGTTTCTCCACCAGGTCCAGCACCTCGAAAGCGCGCTTGGCCAGGTGATTCGCCTTGACGCAGCCATAGGAGGAAATGCTCTCGATGGGGACCTGCTCCAGGGCGAGCACCGGGGAACGGTAGGTCTCGTAGGTCTCCAGGAGCTGGCCGAGGCAGGGCTCCTTGGCGTCGATGATGTCGTCGCCCAGAAGCACCGCGAAAGGCTCGTCACCGACGAAGTCCTTGGCGCAGAGGATGGCGTGGCCAAGGCCCAACGCCTCCTTCTGCCTCACGAAGAAGATGTTGGCCATCTCCGCGATCTCGCGCACCTGCTGCAGCTCATGGTCCTTCCCCTTCTCGTAGAGGAGCGTCTCGAGCTCGAAGGAGATGTCGAAGTGATCCTCGATCGCCCTCTTGCCGCGCCCGGTGACGAAGAGGATCTGCTCGATCCCCGAGGCGACCGCCTCCTCCACCACGTACTGCACCAGCGGCTTGTCGATGAGCGGCAGCATCTCCTTGGGAGTGGACTTCGTGGCCGGCAGGAACCTGGTGCCCAGGCCCGCAACCGGAAAGACCGCCTTCTTAACGCGCATAGCGATTCTCCTTGATCACAATTGAATACCTGCTGGTTGCCTCCCCTCTCCCCCCGGGAGAGGGTGGCCGAAGGCCGGGTGAGGGCGCTGACAGCGGGAGGTGGGGGTGGGGCAAGGCGCCCCCCCCCTGAACGCTGCGGGACCGGGAACCCTACAGCCCCCTTTTTGCCGACTCCAGCGTGTTCTGCAACAGCATGGTGATGGTCATGGGACCGACGCCCCCCGGCACCGGGGTGATGGCAGAGGCGCGCTCGCTGGCGGCCGCGTACTCCACGTCACCCACCAGCTTCTTCTCGCCCACGCGGTTCACGCCGACGTCGATGACCACAGCCCCCTCCTTGATCCAGGAGCCCTTGATCATCTCGGGCACCCCCACCGCCGCGATGACCACGTCGGCCTGTCCCACCTTGCCGGCCAGGTCGCGGGTCTTCGAGTGGCACAGGGTCACCGTGGCGTTTTGCTGCAGACACATGAACGCGACCGGTTTGCCCACGATGTTGGAGCGGCCGACCACGACCACTTCCTTGCCGGAAAGCTCGACCCCCGCCTCCTTGAGCATCACCATGACGCCGTAGGGGGTGCAGGGCTGGAAGAGCGGCTTGCCGATCACCAGGCGCCCGACGTTGTAGGGGTGGAAGCCGTCGGCGTCCTTATCCGGCGAGATCGCCTCGAGGACGCGCTCGGTGTTGATCTGCTTGGGGAGCGGCAGCTGCACCAGGATGCCGTGGATCTTGGGGTCCGCGTTCAGCTTCCCGATCAGGGCCAGAAGCTCGTCTTCAGTCGTCTCGACCGGCAGCTTGTACTCGTCGGAGAAGATCCCCACATCTGCGCATGCCTTCTCCTTCATGGAGACGTAGACCTTGCTGGCCGGGTCCTCCCCCACCAGTACCACGGCGAGACCGGGGACGACCCCCCGCTCCTTGAGCCGAGCCGCCTCTGCGCTGATTTCTGCGCGGATCTTCGCCGCGATGGCCTTCCCGTCGATGATTTTCGCCATTAACGTGCACCCCTCTTTTCACTGGAATATGCAGGCGCGGTGCGGGCGCGCAGCCCCCACCGGCGTCAGGTTTTAAGCTGTCGATAATAAGTAAAGAGAGGTTTTTTGTAAAGGATTTTGCCGGAAAACCGGGACAAAAAAAGCCCCCGCGAACGGGGGGCTGGTGGGTTTCGATCAGGAGGCCGAGGGGCAGCCGGCGCAGCTACCGCCGGAGGGGCATGAAGGTGCCGCCTTGGAGCTGCCGTAACCGTCTCCGTACCACCCTCCACCTTTCAGCGAAAAGCCGGACTGGGAGATCAGCTTCTCGACCGGGCCGCCGCACTGGGGGCACTCGGAAGCGGGCGCGTCGGAGAACTTCTGACGCAACTCAAAGGTATTATTGCAGCTTTTGCATTGATACTCGTAAAGTGGCATTTTTCTACTACCTCCTAATAAACTGTGGCACCGGCGAAAAGACGGCTAAGCGCAGGATTAATATAAGGACCCGCCACCATCTTTGTCAAGGGGCAAGCTGGAGGCTCTGGGAAATGGCGAAGAGCAGGCGCGAGCGGTAGATGATGCCGACCACCTTCTTGCCGTCAACGACCGGCACCCTCTGGAAGCGGTGGGTGAGGAAGAGACGGGCCACGTCGCTCACGCTGGCGTCCTGGGTTACCGAGATGGGCTGGTGCTCCATGATGGCGGAGATGGGAAGATCCTTGATGCGGTCGCACAGGGAGCCGAAGAAGCCGGGGTCGGATTTGCCCTCCGGCGCGCCGTCCATGATGGCCGTGATGATGCTGAGCGGCGTCAGGATCCCCGCCAGCCCTCCTCTTTCGTTGACCACGATCAGGCCCGGCGCAGCGTTTAGAAAACTTTCGTCGCCGAAGTTGCTCTTCATGATCCGGACCGCCTCTGCCACCGTGGTCTTGGTGGTGATGGACGGCACGTCCGTTACCATAATGTCTTTCGCCTTCATGGATGCTCCTTGTTTATTTTGAATAGGGGGAGAAGCTCATCCCGCTCCACCCCCTCCACCCTCACTACCTTGTGCCGGGACTTGGCCCCGGACTTGATGCTCACCTTGGACTTGGCGACGCCGAGGCTTTTGGCGATCAGTTCCACGCACTGCTTGTTGGCCGCGTCGTCCACCGGCGGCGAGGTGAGCCTGACCCGCAGCTCCCCCTCCTTCGGACCGCAGATCTCGCTGCGCGAGGCGCGCGGCTGCACGTGCACCGTGAAGAGGAGCCCCTCCGGCGTCTGCGTTACCCGTACATCCTCTTCGCTCATTTATTTATCCAGGGCGAGCAACTTGTAGTAGGTGTCCAGGAGGTTCTTGAAGCCGCTTTCGAACTGGAGCTTGTCCCGCTTGAGATCCTGGATCTGGTTGTTAAGCTGCACCAGCTTGTTCTCGGCGTCCGCGACGATGCGCTCCCCTTTCAACTCCGCCTCCGAGATCATGAGGTGCGCCTCTTTCTGGGCGTTGGCCTTCATCTCCTCGGTGATGCGCTGCGCCGCCAGCATGGTCTCGCGCAGCTGCGCCTCACGGGCCTCCATCTCGGCCATGGCGGTGGCGTTACGGTTCAGGCGCTCCTTCAGGTCGTTGTTCTCCCTGATGAGTTCCTCCATCTCGCCGGCAACCATCTGCAGGAAGGCATCCACATCCTCGGGATCGAGCCCTCCGAGCATCTTGCCCTTGAACTGCTGTTGCTGGATGTCCATCGGGGTTATTTTCACAGGGCGCCCCCTCCTTTGAGCTGGTTGCTGAAGATCATCAGATAGGTGTAGGCGGTGTCGAAGACGATGATCTGCACCAGGTAGATGAGGGCGAAGAGGACCAGCGGCGAGAGATCGAGCATCCCGGTGTTGGGCATGTAGCGGCGGATGCGCCGAAGCGGCGGTTCGGTGACGCGGTAGATGAAGCTGACGATGGGATTGTAGGGATCGGCATTGATCCAGGAGATGATGACGCTGGCGATGAGGATGTACTTGTAGATCGTCAGCAGACCACTGGCCAACTCGACTATCTTCGCAAGGGCCAAGAGGATGTTGGCAAGCAGGATCATTTATCCCCCTCAGAGGTTGGTGTTAAGCAAGCCATGCTATACAGAAAACACGATGGTTTGTCAAGCTTGCCGGGGCAGGAGAGGAGGCGACAACTACCTGCAAAGACTAGATTATTTAGAACGGGCCAACAAAAGATTTCCCATCATCCTCCCCTCCCCGCCCCGTCCCACGGGAGACCCGTTCCTTTTTCGAATCCCCCCCTTCAAGGACTCCTGATTGAGAGACGATCCAGGAGAGGCTAAGGTTTGCTGTCACTGACACCGAGAGAACGGATAAGTGTGCAAAAACTGTCACTATGCCTTATGAAACACTGTATATGGGCTTCAGTTATTTCAATAAACACCCGAAAGAAATGGTAACAGAAAGACAACCTGTAGCTGTCGTTCCCATTACAGGAGAAACCAGTCATGCTGATCCACCGGGTAATAGCGTCCGTGATAGCCCTCCTTGTGCTGGTAGCTCCGGGATGCAACAGGGAGGAATCGAAAAAAATCGACCTCAGCAAAAGGGCAGCTTTGGACAGCGAACCCGGAGAGAATACAGGCGCGATACGGATCGCTGTCGGCGGAATGATCACGCCAAGGGAGGGGCTGACCTACTACCGGGAGTTTCTCGACTTTATCGGCAGCGAACTCGGCAGACCGGTCGAGTACGTGGATGCGCCAAGCTACGAAGAGACCAACGAGATGCTTGAAAACCGGAGCATCGACGCGGCCATCGTCTGCAGCGGCCCCTATGTCGATGGTCACAGCAAGTTCGGCCTGGAACTTCTGGCCGCCCCGAAAGCCTACGGTGCCGCGAATTATTACTCCTACATCATCGTACCGAAGGACAGCCCGGCCAGGACGCTGAACGACCTGAAGGGAAAGTCGTTCGCATTCACAGATCCGCTTTCCAATACCGGCAAACTGGTGCCTGAGTACCTCCTGGCCAAGCAGGGACAGAGTTCCGGCACCTTCTTCAGCAAGACCGTCTATTCGGGCTCCCATGACAAATCCATACAGGCCGTGGCCGGCACGCTGGTGGACGGTGCCGCGGTGGACAGTCTCATATGGGAATACCTCAACAAGACCAAACCCGAGCTGACGGCGCGGACGCGTATCATTTTCAAGTCAGAGCCGTACGCCACTCCGCCCTTCGTGGTCCATCCGGCACTCGACCCCGCCGTGAAGGAAAGGCTCCGCACCATCCTGCTGACCGCCCATACCACCCCCAGAGGGAAGATGATTCTGGAGAAGATGATGACTGATCGCTATGTGCCGGTTGAGGACCGGGCCTACGACTCCGTGCGCGCCATGAAGAAGTGGATAGCCGGCCGGCAAAAGCAGCGGTGACCGACGCATGGGAAACTTCGCACTCAACCTGAGATCGAAGATCCTGGTCGTGTTCCTGGCCATATCCCTGGCCACCATGGCCGGCATGGTTCTCATCGCCCTCCTTTTCGTCAAGCCGCGCCTGGAATCCAAGCTTGAGAAGCGCGGCGAGTCGATAGTCCACGCCATCTCATCCCAATGCACCGACCTGATCCTGTCCAGGAACTACTTTCAGCTGGACCTGTTTTTACGCGACTACACCGAATCGGAAAAGGACGTCGCCTACATCTACCTGACGACGAAGAGCGGCGAGGTCATCGCCCACTCGTTCGGCCGGGAATTCCCCGTTGCCCTGAAGGAGTTGGGGCGGCAAAGCGGCAAGGATGAAAGCCGGATCAGAAGGTTCGACACCACCGAAGGGGAAATCATCCAGATATCGGCACCGGTCGCCCGTGGACAGCTGGGCAGGCTGCATGTGGGGATGTCGGTCGCCCCCATACGTAAGGACATAAACGAGATCATCATGTCCTTCATCAGCTTCGCCGTGCTGTTTTTCATCTCCTCGTTGCTGCTGATACTGTTCCTCGACAGGTGGATCGTCAGCCCCATATTCCAGATCAGGTCCGCTTCGCTGAAGGTCAAGGCCGGGGACATCGACACCAGGGTGGCGGTGCGTTCCAGGGATGAGATCGGCAGCCTCGCCGAGGATTTCAACAGCATGCTGGACGCCATCAGGGAGTCCAGGGCCTCGCTGGTGCAGGAAACACAACTTTTGGTGGAAAGCGAAAACAGGTTCAGGAAAATCATCCAGCAAAGCCCCATTTCCATGTCCATAGTCTCCGCGGACGGCACCATAGTGTATATAAACGATTACGCGGTACAGACCATGGGGTACGAACCGCGGGACATACCCCACATGAGCGACTGGTGGGTCCAGGCGTATCCGGATCCGGTTTACCGCGAGCAGGTAATCCGGCAGTGGACGCACCTGGTTCAAAAGGCGGCCGAGGGTAGCGGGTACATCGAGCGCCGGGAATACCAGGTGACCTGCAAGGATGGCACGCTAAAGACCTTCCTGATTTTCGGGCTGCTGATCGACAACGAGGTCTTCGTGGTGTTTGAGGACATCACATCGCTCAAGCAGGTCGAAAAAGAATTGAGGACGTCAAAAGAGCACCTGGATGCCACCATGAACGCCCTGCCCGATCTCATGTTCAGAATCGATGCAGAAGGCCGCTTCCACGAAGTCCGCTACTCCAGTACCGACGGTCTCTACCTCCCCCCGGAGCAGTTCCTGGGCAAGAGGCTGGTCGAGGTGCTGCCGCAGGAACAGGCACAGATCATCATGGCCGCCCTTGGCGAGGCCGTCGCCACCGGGAGGCATCGTGGAGCGACCTATTCCCTCCCCCTGCCCGGGGGAGAGCGGTGGTACGAACTCTCGCTTGCGGCGATGGGGAAACCAGACGATCCGCAGACCCAGTTCATCGTGCTGGCCCGCGACATAACGGAGCGCAGGCTTGCCGAGCAGGACCGCCTGAGACTGGAGCAGCAACTCCTCCATGCCCAGAAACTTGAAAGCCTCGGTGTGCTTGCCGGCGGCATCGCCCACGACTTCAACAACCTGTTGACGGCCATCGTCGGCAACACCGATCTGGCGCTGATGCGTCTCAACCCGGAGTCACCGGTACGGGACAACCTGCAGCGCATCGAGCAGGCCGCTAGTCGCGCGGCCGATCTGGCCAAACAGATGCTGGCATATTCGGGCAAAGGGAGATTCGTCATAGAAACCATCGATCTGAACCGGCTGATCCGGGAAATGACCCACATGCTGGAGGTCTCCATCTCGAAGAAGGCCGTCCTGAAGTGCGACCTCGCCGACGCCCTGCCTGCGGTGGAGGCGGATGCCACCCAACTGCACCAGATCATCATGAACTTGATCATCAACGCCTCCGAAGCGATCGGCGGCGGGAGCGGAATCATATCGATAACGACCGGCAGCATGGAGTGCGACAGAAGCTACTTGAGCAGCATCTGGATGCACGAGCAGCTACCGGCAGGGCTCTACGTCTGGCTGGAGATAAGCGATACCGGTTGCGGCATGGATGCAGAAACGGTGGCCAAGATATTCGATCCCTTCTTCACCACCAAGTTCACCGGGCGGGGGCTCGGCATGGCAGCGGTGCTCGGCATCATCCGCGGCCACAAGGGAGCGATCTCGGTCAGCAGCGAACCGGGCCGAGGGACCGCCTTCAAAGTATTCCTCCCCGCGAGCAGCAAGCTGAACCAGCACCTCGACCAGCAACCACGAGACACAGAGGGGTGGCGAGGTAAAGGGACCGTGCTCCTGGTTGATGACGAACAAAGCGTTCTGGACATAGGCGGGGAAATGCTGAAGGAGTTAGGCTTCGAAGTGGTGACTGCCGTCGACGGCAATGAGGCGCTCGAGTTGTTCAAAGAGAACCCGGACCGCTTTTCCTTTATCATCCTCGATTTGACAATGCCACGCCTGGACGGCGAACAAACCTATCGGGAACTTATTCAGCAAAAACCCGACGTCAAGGTGATCATGTCCAGCGGCTATAACGAGCAAGAGATCAACCAGCGTCTGGGTGGCAAAGGGCTGGCCGGTTTCGTGCAGAAACCGTACAGTCTCTCCATGCTCAGAGAGTCGATCATGAATATGAAGTAATTTATATATTGACTTTGGCCTTGGAGATGTTTTACAAACAAGGCGGCAAACAGAGGAAGCACCACCGTCGCTGGTGGGCGGCCTGGTCTTCAAAACCAGAGAGGGGGGTGAGAAACTTCCCTGGTGGGTTCGATTCCCATGTGCTTCCGCCAAAATTATTCAATCGGCTTCAGCTGCATAAAGCACCAACCTGGCAGGATTAAGAACTTCACCATGAAGAGAGAGCGCGAACAGCGCTCTTTTTTTGTGCCGGGAGAACCCTCCCGAAGTACGACAAGATGAACCTCAGCACTCCTCCTCCCCCCTCAAATCCGCCTTAGACGAAACAACTCCCCCGTGTTGTGCATGATGAGTTTCTTCTCTTTCGCTTTAGCGGTTTTCATCGAGTAGCAACTGTTGGGACGGTTTTCATCGAATAAAACTTCGTGAATGGCACTGCGATGCGTTGGCAGGCTTGTTATAGGGGAAGAAGACACGCGACCCAGAGGCAATGAACTGCTGAAAGCGGTGGAGATGATCACCACTCCTTCTTTAAGCGGCTTTTCAATGCACCTTAAGTACCAACAAAGCCTCTGGATCGCGATCGAGGAGGATCAGGGCGTTGCTTATTGCCCGGCTCGGTAGCAGGTCCCCTCTCCACTCTACATGCTTTGACGGGGCGGCGCCGACTGCAGGATCGAGGCCTGGGGTAGCAGCAAAACGCAAATGAAGCGACAGAGGGGGCCACCGGCAGCGGCGGCCCCCTCCTCTTTTTCTAAAAACGATCAGAACAATCAGATTTTCACGAGCCGCACCTTGGTGTCGTAAAAGGACACGCTCCCCCCGACCTTGTCGATCATGCAGGTGTTTTTCAGGTGCGGATCCGTCCACATGGCGGCGTTGGCGTGGACGCCGGTGCGGCGGCGCGGGTCGCCCTTCACCAGTTTGCCGTCAATGAACATGTCGTCCCCGCCGGTGGCCCAGACGCCGTGCCCCAGGGTGAAGGTGATGATGCCGGGCCGGATGGTTTCGGTGACCTTGACCTTACCGACCATGGGCTTCTTGGCGCCGTTCTTCAGATCCCATACCCCTTCCGGGTTTGTGGCCGAGACCACCTTGACCTTTTCGCCGGTCTTCAGCCCCAGACGCTTGGCGTCCACCGTATTAACGATGATCTCGTTCTCGGGCATCATCTCGGTCAGGTACTGGTTCGATATGGTCCTGGACTTGGTCATCTTGATGTCACGCTGGGTGATCAGATGCAGATCGTACCCCTTGGACTGCTCCACCGGCTGCCTGTCCAGAGTATCGGCGACCGGTACGTACCGCGCCATGCCGTAGTAGTGCTTCCCGGTGAAGGCGTCCTTGCACTTGTAGGTCTTCTCCTGATACAGGTTGATCTGCTTGCCGTACTTGTTGGCGACGTGGTCTCCCTTGTAGGAGGCCTCCTGGGTGTCAAAGCGGCCGCCCCGGTTGAGCACAGTGACCACCTTGGGCCAGTCCGGACCGGCTATCCTCTTCCAGCGCTCCGCATCGAAGACGTCCTTGGGGAGGTGACGGCGCCCCTTCAGGAAGGTGTCGATCTCCTGGGCGGAGGCGTCGGCGACCGGCTCCTTGCCGTCCAGCGCCACGTTCGCCACCATGCGCACGTAGAAGTCATCGGGGCGGGTAAGCGGCATCCCCTTCCCGAAACCGTCCGGGCCGAAACCCGCGATGCCCAGCTTCTCGGCCAGCGCCATCCAGAGCGTTTCGTACGAAATGGGCTGCTCCTCGCCGAACACCTTGACCACTTCATTGGGTGGCGGGATCACCGGGTTGCGCACCGGCTGCACCTTGACCGGCATGTTGGGGTGCGACCCCTGCATCTCCCAGCGCTCCAGGTAGTGCAGGTCCGGGAAGATGTAGTCGGCATACATGGTGGTGGTGCCTACGATGATGTCGCTGGCGAAGTAGAGCGGGATACGCTCCAGGTTCACCAGCGCCTCGATCATGGTGTGCCCCGCTGGCAGCGAGTAGGTGGGCGCCCCCATGTAGGAGAAGAGCACCTTGATCGAGTACGGGTAGGCGTCAGCTATGGAGGGCAGGATCTCCTCGTAGACGTCCGAGGAAAGAGGCCACCAGTTGCGCTTGGCCGGATAGCTTTCCTTGCCGCTGAAAAGGGTCGACTCCTCGTACTTGGCGTCGTGCCGGATGACGGAGAGGCCGAAGGTCTTCTTTGCCTTGGGGGTGATTTTCTTGAAGTTGAAGGGCTGTTTTTCCGATTTGGTGCCGTCGGCATTATAGGTGGAGGCGACAATCATCCCCCCCCGCCAGTCGAAGTTGCCCACCAGCAGGTTCAGGTTCATAAGCGACGAGATGTTGTAGAAGCCGTTCGTGTGCTGCGCCGGACCGCGGTGCATGTCCACCGAGGCTTTCTTGCCGTAAGAGGTGAACTCCCTGGCCGTCTCCTCGATCACGCCAGCGTCGATGCCGCAGATAGTGGCATACTCGGCGATCGTCTTTTCCTGAGCCGCCTCAAGCATCACCTGCAGGCCGCTCTTCACTTTTACCGGCCCCTTCTCGCTCGGGATCTCGGCCGTCACGAACAGCTCGCCCTCGGCGGCCTCCTTGTCATCGTTGGGATCGAAGGCGACCGGCTTCCCGTTCTTCATGGTCACGAGATAGTCGAAATCAATGTCCTTGCCTTCACTGTCCTTCCTGACTTCCTTGGCCTTGAGGCCGATCTCGGAGGCGCGCAGGAAGGTGGAGGGCTTGCCGTCCTTGTCCAGCTTCACCAGCCAGGCACCGTTGGACCAGGTCGACTCCTTGTCGGCGGCGGCCGCCGCCTTGTTGCAGTTGGAGAGGTACTTCGCGTCGAAGCGCTTGTTCTCGAGGATCCAGCGGGTCATCCCCATGGCGAAGGCTGCGTCTGTGCCGGGAAGAACCGGTACCCAGCGGTTCGCCTTGCCGGCCAGCTTGGTGAAGCGCGGGTCAAGTACCGTGATCTTGGTCTTTCCCTCCACCAAGCGGCTCATCAGCCTGGGCGAGCGGTTGGGCGGTCCGTAGTTGCCGTCGAACAGGTTGGAACCCACGAACAGGACGTACTCGGCGTTCTCCAGGTCGGTCTGCCAGTAGAACTTCTGGCCGTCCTTGAAGTCACTGCCGTTGTACTGCTCGCTCATCGCCTTGCAGGCGAAGTAGAGGGAGCCCTGGCAGACGGTGGTATGGCCGTGCGTGTTGACCGTGCCGAACTGGTCGGTGAAGCGTTTGGCGAAGTCCGAGCGCCCCCCCTTCTTGCGCCCCCAGAAATAGACGAACTGGTTGTTCTTGGGGCCGAAGTCCGGGTGGTCCGGATCGATCAACTTGTCCAGGTTGGCAGCATGCTTGGTCTTAAACTCGGCCACGGTCAGCTTCTTCTTGCGCAGCGCCGCCACGTCCGCCGCCATCTCCTCGGCGACCTTGGCGTCCTTCAAGGCGTACAGTTCCTTGAGCCCGGTCACCCGGCGGTTTTCCTCACCCGGGACATTACCGAAGAGGACCCCACCGTTGACTATCTCATCCACGGCCTGATTAAACGGTACCGACACCCACTTTCCTTCGCCACGTTTTCCGGCGCGCTTCAGCACCTTGCGCACCCGGTACGGGTCATAGGCGCCCTGGTGCCCGGACTGCCCCTTCGGACAGATGGCCCCGTCTACCTTCGCCATCTTGCCCAACTCCGCGTTCATCGGGAAATGGGGGTGCAGGGTGAACGGGTTGTAGGGATTGCCATCGATCTTCACGGCGACGCCGTCCAGGATCTTCACCTTGATGCCGCAGCCTGTGTTGCAGTTGAGGCAGACGGTGTAAAGGGTATTCTCCGCCTTCATCAGTTCGTACGCCTCGGCGGGGGTCAGCTCTCCCGCCTCTACCCGGGCGATGATGCCGCGGGCGAAATCGAGCTGCGACGCAACCAGCGCGCCGCAACTGAGGACCGCGGTGTTCTTGAGAAAATCCCGGCGCGATAGCCCATCGGTTTTCTTTATATCTTCAGCCATTTCTGCCTCCGAAAATGATATTTTGTCGCGTTTTACGCCTTCAGGTGCTTATTGAAGATGGACAGGTCGGCGTTGCCAAGGTAGTACACCCTCGGCAGCGTTCCCGCGCCCTTCTTCAGTACCTGGAGCTTCGCCTTGTTTGCCGCTATGGTCTGCGCGATCAGGCTCTCGGGGTCGCTCTCGTCGCCGAAATAGCCCATGCGGCAGACGCAGGAAGTGATGCACTGCGGCAGCATGCCGTTGGCCAGTCGATGCTGACAAAAGTGGCATTTACGGGCGTTGCCCACCGGCTGGTTCTTGCCCTCACGGACCAGCACCTTGCCGTACTCGAAGGCCCGCCCCTTCTCGTATTTCATCAGTTCCGGGGTGCCGTCGGTGTGAAACCTGCCGCTGTCTATGAACCGTGCGCCGTAGGGGCAGGCCGGGACGCATTTAGCGCAGCCGATGCATTTCGCGTAGTTGATCGGCACGATACCGGCGCCAATGCCCTTGGTCTCCTTCCAGGTGGCGCCGTCCGGTCCCTTGACCGGGCAGGCGGTGACGCAGGGAGGTTTGTCGCACTGCATGCAGGGCCGCGGCAGGGAGATCCTCTGGATCTTCGGATAACTCCCCAGTTCCTCCTCCCATACCGGCCGGTACCACTGTGCCGGCGGGAGCTTGTTCTCCGAGGCACAGGCGACGGTGCAGGCGCTGCACGTGGTGCATTTGCGGGTATCGAGGAGCATGGCCCAGCGCCGTTTGTCAGCCGGCCTTTTCAGTGCCCGCTCCAGGTCTTCCTGCATTCGTACCAGAATGTCCTTTTCCATGTATTCCTCCATTGAAATTCGAGGCCGCTTTGGGGGGGGCGCCTATTTCTTATGGCACTTCGCGCATTGTCCCTTGACACTGAACGCCTTCTTGCCGTTGTGGCAGGCGCCGCAAGACTTGCCTTGCTGCATCTGCTTCATGGTCACCTTTTTGTGCTGCTTGATGGTCAGGTAGAGCTTGTCGTGGCACTCGGTGCAGGACAACTGCCCGCCGCCGACATGGCTGTCATGGCTGAACAGCACGTTGCCACCCTTGCTGTGCAAAGTGATTTCGCCCCCGCCGACTATGGCCGTTGCTGCACTAGCGGCGAGCAGAATTAAGACAGTTACTGCGGCAAGCTTTTTCATGCGTCCACCCCTCCTTTGAGTGTGTGCTGCTTAAAATATACTTAAAATATCATGAACGCAAGAGTTGATCTCGTCTAACGTTCAACTCGCAAGGTGTTCATGCCAATGAAGGTATGTCGTTGTAATGACTGTTATAGGAATATCCTTGCAAAGCGTTATGCGATTTTGGTATAACCCTCGAACGTAAATCACAAGGAAAAGTCAACGCCTCTTCCGTGTAAATACTAATGAAACTTATCTTCAGATACTGTGAAATTCTTGCTCGCATTCGGTTGAGATGGGTGTTGTTCTGACGACAAAGCAGTGAGGAACTATAGTGGAAAAACCAGTCTCACAGCTCGAGGTCCGCTCCAAGATCTGGCTGGAAGTTGATGGCGCGCCGGTTTTTGGGCAGGGGCGAGAAGAGCTTCTGCGCCTGCTCCAGCAAACCGGCTCCATCAATGCGGCCGCCAAGGAGATGGGCATACCCTACCGCAAGGCGTGGACCTATATCGACGCCATGGAGAAGCGGCTTGGTTTCGCCCTGGTGAA
Source organism: Geomonas subterranea (assembly GCF_019063845.1). Lineage (NCBI taxonomy): Bacteria > Pseudomonadati > Thermodesulfobacteriota > Desulfuromonadia > Geobacterales > Geobacteraceae > Geomonas > Geomonas subterranea. Next base: position 557,938 of record NZ_CP077683.1, on the reverse strand, counting down.
CCGCCTGAAGGGAGGGGCCGGAGGCGGCGAATCAACCCTTACACCACAAGCAGTTGCTCTGCTCGAGAAGTTCGATCTGCTGCAAAAAGGGTTCAAGGCCTCGGTCAACCGTAAGTTCATCAAGCTCGACTTCTGAGACACAGAGGAGTTACTGGCACATGGTAAGTATCGAAGAAGCGCAACGGGCCATTCTGAGTGAGATTGCACCGCTTGAGACGGTGAAGGTCTCGGTCTTCGAAGGATTGAACCGCGTCACCCCCGAGAGCCACATCGCGCCGTGGGATATCCCTCCCGCTGACAACTCTGCCATGGACGGCTATGCCTTTTCGCATGCCTCGTTCAAGGATGATCGACTGAAGGTGACAGGCTTTCTCCCTGCAGGTGAGGTGTGCAAGGTCCCCGTGCTTCCAGGCGAGGCGATAAAGATCATGACCGGCGCCCCACTCCCCCCCAGTTGCGATACTGTGGTTCCCGTCGAAGATGTTGAAGAGGACGGCGCGTGGATCCGTGTTACCTCGTCGGTAAAGGCAGGGTCCCACGTTCGGGAGCGCGGCGAAGATATCCGACATGGCGATGTCGTTATCCCAGAGGGCTCACTGCTCAGACCACAGGAGATCGGCATGCTGTCGGCCATGGGGACGACTTCGGTGGCTGTGTACCGAAAAGCCCGGGTCGCTATCCTTTCCACCGGAGACGAACTTCTGGAGCCAGGTTCGACACCGCTTCCCGGCAAGATCATCAACAGCAACAGCTACAGTCTGGCCGCCCAGGTTCTCGACGCCGGCGGGGACCCGATGATGCTTGGCATTGCAGCCGACACTCTTGAAGATACATGCGACAAGATAAAGGCAGGTCTGAACGCCGACATGCTGGTCATCACCGGCGGGGTTTCTGTTGGGGATCGCGACTTTGTGAAAGTGGCAATAGAAAAACTGGGCGGGGAAGTCATCTTCTGGAAGGTCAATATGAAACCGGGCAAGCCCCTGGCTTTTGCGATGCTGCAGGGAAAGCCGGTCTTCGCGCTGCCGGGCAACCCTGTCGCCGCCATGGTATCGTTCGAACTGTTCGTGCGCCCGTCGATCCTGAAGGCGATGGGGCACGACAAGGTATTCCGGCCCAAGGCAAAGGCGGCCATGAAGGGGCCGGTTTCCAACAAAGGGAAGCGCCCGCACCTGGTCCGCGGCATTGTCTCCAAAAGCGATGACAGGTACCACGTCTCGACTACCGGCAACCAAAGTTCTGGCCGGCTCTCCTCCCTGATCCAAGGCAATGGCCTGATCCTCCTGGAACCGGAATCGTCACGCGCTGCGGGTGACAGTGTTGATGTTCTCCTGCTTGATAGGGGCTTTGAGATGGGATCTTTTCGATAATGGGCCTGATCGACCCACATGGCGGAAAGACAAACTACCTGCGGCTCTCGCCCGCCCGTTGCTGCAACTTGGGCTGCAACTTGGGCAGACCTGCCGGAAGTCTCCGAAATTTCCAGGCGTCATTGAAGATGCCAAGGGTGAGGGGCTAACCGATGCTCAGTCCGGAAGCATATTTTCTACTCTTGGCTGCCATATTTACCGTTGCCATCCTGTACTCCAGCGTTGGTCACGGCGGCGCGTCCGGGTATATCGGCGTGCTTGCCCTGTTCAGCATCATGCCCGAGGCCTTCAAACCCACCGCACTGATCCTGAACATCATGGTGGCTGCGATAGCTACCTATTCTTTCGCGCAAGCCGGCCATTTCTCCTGGCGGCTGTTCTGGCCTTTCGCCACGACATCTGTGCCATGCAGTTTCATCGGGGGGTATCTCACTGTCCCTCCGCATGTCTACAAGCAGCTTGTGGGCATGGTCCTGCTGGCTTCGGCCTGTCGCCTTGTATTTCACAAGGAACACGAATCACTGGAGATTCAACGCCCTGCGACTCCCGTAGCCCTGGTCGTTGGCGCAGTCCTTGGGCTGCTATCCGGATTGACGGGAGTGGGCGGCGGAATATTTCTCAGCCCCCTCCTCCTCCTGCTCAAATGGGGGCGGGCGAGGGAGGCCTCTGCCATCGCGGCATTGTTCATACTGGTCAACTCCATCGCCGGACTTCTCGGGCACATAAGCAGCCTGCAACAGATCCCACCTTTCGGGCCGCTATTGGCTTTGGCAGCGGTACTCGGAGGAATCATCGGCTCAGTTTTCGGAAGTAGGACTCTGCCCGTTGCAGGGGTCGTAAAAGCTTTGTCCCTGGTGCTGGCCATTGCAGGACTCAAGCTGCTTTTCGTGTAACCCGATCGCCATACCCTCCTCCCCATTCTGGTCCTGTGACCGATCTCTGCTGCTCAGCAATCCGCCCTGCTACTGAAAGCGCTGGTACAAAACGGCAACGGAGTGGCGGCGGTAGTAGTGGCTCACGCGCCTGAATCCCGCCGACTCGACCAGTTGATCCAGTTCCTGGTGCGAGTAGGTCTTGATGCAGTTCGGGCATCTCTTGCCGTGCGCGCAACCGCTGCTGCAGTCGGGTGCGGCGTTGCGGCAGCGCACCTCCACCAGGAGGTACCCCTCGGGGCGCAGGTTGAGGACGATGTTCTTCAGGTACCGGCTCTTTTCCGTGCCGTCGGGGATGATGTTCAACACATAGCTGGAAAGAACGAGATCCACATCCAGCCTGCCGCCTGTCAACTCGTCCACGTCGAAAATACCGGCCAACTTCCTGGCGCTCGCCATCTTCATGATGCGGGCCACCTGGACCGGAAGGTCCGCCGCGTAGACTTTGAAACCGGCGTCCGCCATGTATGCCGAGTTTCGAAGCGTCCCCGCCCCGTAGTCAAGGACCGAGCGCACGTCTTTCTTCCTGAAGAACTCCAGGTACTTACTGACACTTAATGCTGCTGTCGCCATATATGCTCCTGATACGGCGGTGACAGCGGATCAACCGGTCACGGCCGCGGCTTGAGGGAAAGTGTTTTCCTGATCCGGGGCGGGATCTCCCGGGCACATGGGATGAGGGTGGAACAGTGCCCGCAGGAGCCGTAGTTCCAGGCGGCAAAGTGTTCCTTGTTGCCGTGGGTCTCGCAGCGCCCCGGTATCTTGCCGGTACTGGTTATCGCTCCCGTCGGGCAGCGCCTGATGCAGGCGTCACAACTCCCGTCGAAAGCGTAGAGACAGTAGTGGTAGACATCGGTGTAAGGGCGTGGCGTCGGAGTGAGCTCCAAGTCCGTGATCACGCTGCAAAGTCGCCCCAGAGCGCCTTTTTCGGAGATGAAGTTCTGGTGCAGCCCGAAGGTGCCGAGGCCCGCGGCGAAGGCGGTGTGCCGCTCGGACCAGAACGGGCGCCACCCGTCGGAATCGTAGCGCGGGTCGATGTTGGGCGCGACCGCCCTCCCCCCGTGACGCTCTACGAACCGGATCAGCAAGCGCCGCACCACGTTCAGGAACTTGGAGCCGTTCCATTTCCCGGAGGAAAATTCGATGGCCGAGTAGCGCTGCTCCCTCCCGTAGTGCTCGGTGATGTGCCCGGTGAAGGGAAGAAAGACGCTGATGATGGAGCGGGCGCCGGGAAGCCACTCCTGCGGCAGCCGGTGCATCGGACCAACCACCTCCGGGTCCTGAAAGCGCTCGAAGAGCGGATCTTCTGCCGAGGCGACGCCGATCAGGGGGAGGTCCCAGATGGGCGGGTTGTCCCCTTCCGGAAGCGCATTGCGGAAGTCCGTGCGCACCAGGTGACTCACGTGGTTCAGCACTTCCTCCAGCGCGACGTCGTCCTCCCCCGCCGTCTCCGCCCTTGACGGCGGAGCAGGGTCGGGAAGGTAGAAGCCGGGATTCACACCCTCGCGGCGAGCCGCGTCCCGCGTCACCTGCTCCGGATTTGCATGGAGGGATCCCTTGACGATGGGGGGATGGTCGAAGGGCTTTCGGAATCCGGGGGGAGAGCCCTTGGTGAGATCGTAGGCCACCCAGATATAGAGCTGCTCGTAGACTTCCTCCACAAGCCGGGCTGCCAGTTCGGCGGGGGACTCTCCTTCCCCCAGCTTGGTGGTGCCTACCTCGGCAAAGATCTCACCCTCGATGAAGTAGTAGACCTCCTGCCGCAGCGGCGGCGCGAAGTTGCGCAGGGTCGCGGTGCGGTCGCTGCTGCGTACCGCAAGCACCTTGCGGAAGTCCGGCCGGTAGCCGCGAAAGTTGACGCCCAGGATGTAGTCGGTCAGTGCCTCCAGCACGGACTGCCGGTCCAGTTTCCTCGGATAGGGCTCGCCCCACTTGGGGATCTCGTTTTCAAACAGGGACTTGCTGGTGTCGTTGTTAGCGCTCATCGGTTGCCTCGTCAGCGTTTGCCAGTCCAATGCAGCACGCGGCGCTGCACCAGGTCGAAGATTTCCATGATCAGGATGATGACCAGCGACATGAAGAGCATACCGGCCAGGACCTTGGGATAATCGGAGAAATCGGCGTTGTATTGGATGAAGTGCCCCATGCCGGACTTGGCTCCGAACATCTCGGCGACGGTCAGGAGGATGAAGCTGAAGACCAGCGCCATTCCGGCACCGCTGAAGATCATCGGGAGAGCGCCCGGGAGGATGACGTTGCGATAAAGCCGGAAGCCGCCAAGTCCCAAGGTCCTGGCGTTTTCGATATAGCGCTCCTCCAGGTGCACCACGCCGTGAATGGTCCCCATCAGGATGGGCCAGAAGGCGCCGGCGAAGATGATGAAGGCCGAGGAGAGCCAGAAGGTCGGCAAAACGGCGATGGCATACGGGATCAGCATGGTGGGCGGAATCGGGCTCACCCCGCGAAAGACCGGCATGAGCAGCCCGCGCAAAAAGTTCGAGGAGCCAACCACCAAGCCGCCGCCGACGCCCAAAGCCAGCGCCAGGAAGTAGCTCGGCACCAGCATTCCCATGGAGTTGCCAAAGCCCAGAACCAGTTTGGGCAGCGATTTGCCGAAGGCCGGCAGGATCTTCGAGAGACCGGGGAAAAGGACCGGCTCAAGCCAGCCGGACCAGTCGGTGGCGGCTTCGAAGAGCAGCACCAGCAGCAGGGTCACTGCCGCCGGGCCGCTGTATCGTTTGATCAGATGTGCAACCATGATGATGCGCCTCAGTTCTGACGTTCGAAGCGTCTCTTCGCCTCGCGGTAGAACTTGTCCTTGGGATTACGCCGCTGTAACTCCTTCAGGGCGTCGCGATAGAGGTCGACGTTCACGTAGCGGTTCAGGTCGATGTCCCCTTCCACGTAGTCGATGCTTTTCATGTCATGCCACATCTGCGCGATCCCCTTCCGGTTTGGGTCGGCGTGAGTTTCCTGGTGGGGCTCCAGGGTGAACTCACGGGCCATCTTGTCGTCGAGGTTCAGGACCCGCTTGTTCACCTCCACCGCCAGGTCCGGTTTCTCGGTCTTGATCTTTTCTGCTTGCAGGATGGCCCTCAGGAAAGCACGGTAGGCGTCGGGATCCTCCTTGACCGCCTTCCCTCTGGCCACGATGCGGCAGCAGGGGTGCTGGGGAAAGAAGTAGTTGCTCCACCCGACGACAGCGACGCCGGACTCCTTTGCCTTCAAGAGGATGGAGGAGGCGCCGATACCTACATCCGCTTTGCCAGCCTTGACCGCTTCCAAAACCGCAGCGGGATTCTTCAGTTCGATGATCTTGACGTCTTTATTGGGGTCGAGCCCTGCGCGTTTGAGGGCGCCGCGCCAGACTATGTCCGCGGTGTAGATGCGGGGGGTGGCAACGGTCTTGCCGCGGAAATCGCCGATGGTCTTAAACTGCTGTGCCTTTCCCGGCAGCGCGATCACGGGGTGGCCGCCGGAAAGGTGCCCTCCGATGATGGAAAAGTCGCTCCCCTTGGAAATGAAGGTAAGCGGCCCGGCGGTGCCGAAGGAGACACCGATGTCGATCTTGCCGCTGTTCAACGCGTTGAGCCCGTCGGAGGAGCTGGCGAACTGCACCAGTTCCACCTCGACTCCTTCCCTCTCGAACAGCTTCTGGTCCTGCGCCAGAAAGGTGAGCACGCTGCCCCCTCCCGGCGCATAGCCGACCTTCAGCTTGGTCTTGGCAACGGCGGCGTCAGCCTGCGCCGCCAATCCCAGGGCTGCAACAGCTAGCAACAGCAATCTTTTCCATGCAGATCTCATCTCGTGCTCCTTTTTCTGTGGGAAATAAAAAAGGCCAGGCGAGTCGGTGTCATCACCGTACTTGCCTGGCCTCCAGTGTCTCTGGTCAGCCACCACTATTGAACTGTGGGGGAAAACATAGCACCGGCTGCTGCTGGAGTCAATATAAAAATATTTAGTCTATAAGTTTTATAGTCTAGCCATCACTTGACAGCACTCAAAAGGAAAGTGCTTCCACGAAAACCTTGTCAAAGTCCTTGCAGTTGGCCAACTCCACGACCTGCACCTGCTCGACCAGATCGCTCATCTCCCGGCGCGAGACGGCGTTGAGGAGGAACGCTTCCCCTCCGCTTTTGGCGGTGTTGCCCACGAACCGGATCCGCCCGGAGGTGCCGGCCGGCAAGAGCCCGATGGTGGTCAGGCTTTCGGCGGTCAGATGATAGCCGAAAGAGCCGGCGATCAGGACCCGCTGCAGTTCCGCTACCGGGACCGAGGCCTCGCGCAGCAGAAATTCCACCCCGGCCCGGATCGCCCCCTTGGCGAGCTGCACCTGGCGCACGTCCTTTTGGGTCAACCAGACTTTCTCGGTGAGCAGGAACGACGGCTTGCCGTCCCGCTCCACCAGGCGCTCGGCCAGCTTCGGGTGGATTGCGGCCGCGTCCGGCTTGACGAACTTACCGTTTTTTCCCACCAGGCCGTGGGCCACAAGCTCGGCGACTACATCCATCAGGCCCGAGCCGCAGATGCCGACAGCCTCCGCCCCAGCGATGGTCCGGATCTCAAGGGAGCCGTCGGGCTGGACGCTGCAGCGCTCTATGGCCCCCTCCCCTGCCCTCATGCCAAAGCGGATGTTCATACCCTCGAAGGCCGGGCCGGCCGCGGTCGAGGTGGCCCAGATCTTCCCGTCGCGGCACAAAGCCATTTCGCCGTTGGTGCCGATATCCACGAAGAGGACGGTCTCCTCGCTTTCGTGCAGCCGGACCGCCTGCAGCCCCGCGGTGATGTCGGCGCCGATGTAGCCGGAGATGATCGGTGGTAGGTAGATGAGCCCGCCGTGCGCGATGTCGATGCCGGTCGCCTGCGCGGGGAGCCAGGCGGCGCAGGCGAGCGTGGAGGTGTAGGGATACTTGCCGAGCGGCGCGGGATCGACCCCGGCGGCCAAGTGTAGCATGCAGGTGTTGCCACTGAAGATCACCTCGTAGATCCGGTCCCGTCTTACCCCCGAGTCACCAGCGACCTGATCGATGAGCGCGTTGATCTCCCCGATGACGCCGCTTCTCAACTCCTCCAGCCCGCGCCCTTCCGACCCCATCTTGATGCGCGACAGCACGTCCTGGGCGTGGCGGCTTTGCGGGTTGAGGGACGAAGCGGCCCCCAGTTGAGTCCCGGTTGTCAGGTCCACCAGCGCGACCACGAGGGTGGTGGTGCCGATGTCGACCACCACGCCGTAGCACTCGCCGGCAGTATCGCCCTCCTCTTCGGTCAACACTGCTCCGCCGCCCAGCACGCGCGTCACGCCCAGATCCGGCCGGTACTCCTTGACGATGTGTGGGGCGAGATCGACAGTGCAAGCCTCGCCGTGGCTGGCTATCTTGAAATCACGCAGCGAAGGCCCCTCGGGAACCAGCACCGCGATGTTGCCGTGGACCTCGGCTGCGCAAGCAAGCACCTGCCCGCGGCTCCTTTCTCCCGCCGGAAGCCGGTGCGCTCCTTTTTCGACCACCTTGTCGAGATCGTGGGAAGGCAGGGTCACCGCGCACTTGCCGCAGACCACCGCACCGTTGCAGGGGGAATCGATGGTCACTCCGGCTGCACGGGCGGCCTCCAGAATGGTAGAGCCCTTGGAAACCGTGGCTCGTTTATCGTCGGGAAGAAATAGAACCGTTACCATCCGCGCCCTCCGTCCTTCACCGTCTGGGTCATGGCCTGGATGTTCCTGATCGAGGAGGCGGTGCTCAGCCCGCAAGCGGGGGAGATGATGTCGATGCCGTCGCGCACGAGCCCCGCCGTGTGGCGCGAGACCTTGTCCGGCTCCCCGAGCTCCAGGAGGAAAGTGCTCAGGTTCCCCATGGTGGTGAGCTGCGGGTATTCCTCTTTCAGGAGCTTCAGGTTCACGAAGGCGTCGGTGCTGATGGCGTCGCTGTGCAGTTGAGGAATGGAGGGCTTGACCGCCTTCATCTCGCCGCAGATATGCACCAGGACCGGGACACCAGTGGCGTGAATGCCGTCGATGACCTTGTTCAGGTAGGTGACGGCGTACTCCTGGAACAGGCGCGGCCCGAGAATCTCACCGGTGGCGGTCGGGTCGCCGATGCAGATGGCGCTGGCGCCGCCGTCGACCAGCAGGCGGGCGAACGAGATGAGGAAATCGCTCACGTAGTCGAGCACGCGGTGGGAATCTTCCCGTTTTTTATGCAGTTCCTTCAGAAAGGCCATGGGATCGACGATGGAAGCGGCGGTGCTGACCGGGCCGGTGATGCTGCCGATGACGGGCACGTCGGGGTTGGCGCGGCTCAAAAGGAGGGCCGCCTCGGCCACCTGCCGGATGCGCCCGGAGTCGAGCATCCTGTCGATGTCGCGAAACTGGACCTGGGCGTTCGAGGCGAAAGGCTCGCGCGCGATCTTGGGCTCGCAGGCAAGGGTGCCGAAGTCGATCTCGCTGCCGAGAACCTCGGCCTCCACCGTCATGCAGAACGGGATGCCGAAGTTCTCGAAGCCGGTGTCGTGGTTGACGTCGGTGGCAAGCTCGGCCATCAGGTCGGACCGGAAGTGCCCTTCCGGGAGGGTGTGGCCGGTGCGGTTCATGACGTCGACGATGGCGGCGTTCATCATGCCGCCGGTGCAGACGACCGGCGGGCGGTCGACCTTCTTTTTGGCGAGGGTGTCGAGCAGCCGCTCTTTTGGGCTGAGGCTCATGGTCTGTTACTCCTATTAGCGTTTTGCCTGGACGGCGAGATTTGGCGCAGTTTGCATCGCCCTCACCCCCGCCCCTCTCCCGGAGGGCGAGGGGAGAGTGGACGGAGGAAGGCCTGGCCTCATTGCGGTCTTCCCCGCCCCCGGAGGGCGAGGGGAGAGTGGACGGAGGCGGGTCTGGCCTCATTGCCGTCCTACCTAGTGTCCCCTCCCCCTCCGGGGGGAGGAGCCGCGGACGCAAACGTTCAGATGTCAGATCTTTACCGGCCAGCCCGCCTCGCGCACCGTGTCCAGCATAGCGTGGATGTTGGCAAAGGGGGTCTCGGTGGGGAGACTGCAGCCGGAGGCGACGATGAACCCCTTGGGGGTATCCTTCGCTTGGGCAAGACAGGCGAGCGTCGCCGCGCGCACTGTCTCCGGCGTTCCTTGCAGCATGACCTCGGAGGGGTGCACGTTTCCCATCAGACGCACCCGGTCGCCGACCGCGAACCGCGCCTCGCTGAGGTCGGCATCGTTGTCGATGCTGAGACAGTCGGCACCTGCCTCGACCATGGCCTCCCAGATGCCGGAGGTCTTGCCGCAGATGTGCAGCGTGACCTTCCTGTCGCGCCCGTGGACGTAGTCGATGAGCCGCTTTAGGTAGGGAAAAGAGAATTCCCTGAACTGGCGCGGGCTGATCACGGACATCGAGGACATGGCGTCGGTCAGGCTCGGCGTGCAGCCAGCGTCGATGATGGCGCCGGCATAGGCGATGTTGGTCTGCAGCGAGATTTCGCACAGGTGGTGCACCGTCTCGGGCGAGCGCATCATGAGACGGGCCAGCTTGTCGGCTCCCACCAGGAAGGAGGCGTTGGTGAAGGGGCAGGTAACCGCGCCGGTCACCGCCACCTCGTGCCCCACTTGATCCACTACGCGGCGCATCGCCTCAAGGTGCTGCGGCAGGTTGCCGTCCCGGTTCGGATCGGCCGGCCTCAGGCGCTCTATTTCCGCAAGGTCGGTGACGGCCGGGGCAGCGAGGAAAGCGGTCTCGTCCTCCGGGTAGCTCACCTTTGCCCCCATCGCCTCGGCCTGGGTGTAGAGGTCGGTGAAGATCCTGATGATGTCGTAGCCGAAGAGCTGGTAGGCCGCTACCTGTGCCTGCGCGATCAACGCACCGTTGCCACGGAAGTCCCCGACCTTCACGCCGATCACCCGCGCCGCCGTGTTGCCAACTATCGGGACGCAGGGGAGCCGGTCGACAGGTGCGCCTGCGCCGTAGGCCGCCAGGCGATCAAGCGGTGTCATCTGGTCGCGGCTCATCAGGCAGCCGCCTCCGCGGGGGCCACCAGCGCCCTGGCCAGGCGGATCGCGTCCGCGGCGTTCACCGCATAGCCGTCCGCGCCGATCCGATCGGCGAAACCCTGCGAGATGGGACCGCCGCCGACGATGACCTTGAAGCGGTCCCGGATCCCCTCCTCGCTAAGCTGACGCACCACGGCGCCCATGCCGTCCATGGTGGTGGTCATCAGGGTGGAGAGGGCGATGATGTTGGCGCCGATCTCCTTCGCCGTTTCCACGAAACGGGCCGGCGGGATGTCGCGCCCGAGGTCGGTGACGTCGAAGCCGGAGGTCTCCAGCATGATCTTCACCAGGTTCTTCCCGATGTCGTGGGTGTCTCCCTCCACCACGCCGATCACCACCTTGTGCTTCTCGGCAGCGCCGTCGCTGCGCAGGTGCGGCTTGAGGACATCCATCCCGGCGTACATGGCATCGGAGCACATGAGGAGTTCGGGGATGAAATACTCCTCCTCGTCGAAGAGCTGCCCGGCCCGCTCCATCCCGGCGGAAAGCCCCTTCTCGATGGCCTGGTAGGCATCGATGCCGCGTGTGACCACCTCGTTTGCGGCAGCGACCGCCTCGTCCTCGTCCATATCCACAACCGCGTCCGACAGCCGCTTGAATAACTCGTTATCGATCTGACCCATTATCAATTCCTCCATTACCTGTTCTGGGTTTTGCGCGTTCGCAATCCAGCCTTTCCCGGGTTGATAATCCTGTCCGGTAAACCTGCTCGGAGTCCTCCTCCCTTGTTTATCGTCCCCCCTCCCCTTGCGGGAGGGGGTCAGGGGGTGGGGGAAGGTGCCACCTTTCCCGCGTTGGCCGCCTCACCCACCCCCCAGCCCCCTCCCGTCAAGGGAGGGGGAGCTAAAGGCCAAGGAGGGGGAGCCAACTCACCTGTTCGCCACTATCTGCCCGAAGACGTCTTCGGCCAGTCTCAAGCCGCCGCGGAAGCCGGTGTAGCCACGATCCAGCACGGCGCGGTTCGCCACCGGGAAAGAGACCGAGAGGTGCGGCGCCCCGATCTGTAGCGCGAGCTCTCGGTCGAGCGAGCTGCCCAGCACGAAGGCGGGGCTGAAGGCGTTGTAGTATTTCTGCCCGGCGGCACGCGGCCAGACCTGGTTCAGGTGCCCGAGGACCTGGGAAGCGTCGGACTCGAAGACTACGTTGGTGCTGAATCCGGAGGCCAGATGCTCAACTCGGGCCGCAATCGCCGGCTGGCCGTTCTCGTGAATCCTGTCGGTCACGACAGTGAGCACGGGGAGCCAGCCGAGGTCGTCCGCAAGGAAGCGGGTGAGCGCCACGGCGTAGTTGGCATCGCCGACGACCACGGCGTAACGCTGCAGGTCGAGGTCGTTGTAGCAGTCGGTAAGCGGCTCCAGGATCTGGTAGTAGTGCCGCTTTTCCCTATCAATCACCCGCTGCACCAATTCCGGGTCGAGTTCCAGCGCGGCGCCCACCTGGCGCAGGAACGCTTCGGAAGCGGAAACCCCGATAGGGAGCGAGGTAGTGACGAAGGGGGTGCCGTGCTTCTCCCGGAAAAGCGCGGCGGCGCCCTGGCCGTAGAGGTCCGAGAGCACGATGTTGAGTTCCGCGGAGCCGGCAGCCCTGATCCCCTCCAAGGTGTCCGCCGGGGTGAAGAAGGAATTGACCTCCAGGCCGAGGAGCTCCAACAGATGCCGCGCCCCTTCCAGGTTGCCGCGCCAGAACGGGTCCATGTACGGCACCACGCCCCAGAGGTTCACCCTTCCCTTAACCTTCGCGCTCCCCTTCGCCACGTAGTCCTTGGTGAGCGCCTGGAGCACCAGGTCGTACCCCCAGTAGGAGTCGCCGCGGAAGCCGCCGGTGACCGCACCGATGATGGGGACCCCCTCTTCGCGGAAATCATTCACCACGGCGAAGATGTCGTCGCCGATCACCTCGGGGACGCAGCCGGTCAGGACCACGTAAAGGCCGCCCTGCATCACCTTGAGGGTGGAGGTAATCTCCTCGCGCAGGCGGTCCTCGCCGCCGAAGACCACCTCGGTCTCTTGTATGTTGGAGCTTGGGACGGTGAGCCCGCCGCAATAGCCCCCGACCTGGAGGCCACTGCCGCCGTTCTGGGTCCAGGCAAAGTTGCCTGCGCATCCAGAGGCCGAGTGCAGAATCGGAATGCCACCCGGCAGCGCGGTCACCGTGGCGGCCGCCCCCCCCAGGGAGCAGAGATAGCGTGCCCTTTCGACAAAATTCTCACTCATTGACGCTCCTCCCGCGGGTGTTGAGATAGGAAAACGGCTCGGCCTGGTACCAGGCGTCGCTGTAGGGGAGCCTCAGGTTCTCAGCCAGGTTCCGGTTGTAGGCAGGGTTCAAGAGCTGGCGGTGCAGGCGGCGCGCGAGTTCATAGACGCCCCGGTAGCCGATGTAGGCAAGCCCCGTGTTGTAGATGACGTGGGTGGGGATGCCGAGCTTTGACGCGGTCATGTTGCCGTTGGCGTGCCCGAGGAAGAGATCCGGCTTCAGCCGGTTCAAAAGGTTCGCCTCCTCGAAGGGCTGCACGTTGGCGATGTCCACCACGTAATCCGTCTTCGCCTCGCGGGCGAGCTTCTCGTACTCCACCTCGGCGAAATGGTCGTGGTGGAAGGAGCGGATGCCTACCACCTCGAGACCGATCTCCTGGAGCAGGCGCGCCGTTGCCAGGGCACGGAATTCCCCGGCGCTGACGAAGACCTTCTTGCCCTGAAAGAGCGGCCTGAACTCTTCGAGCGCCTCTTTCAGTTCCGCCTCCTCGGCGGCGATCAGACGCTCGGCCTGTCCCTCGAAGCCGAAGCGCGCCGCCACGTCACGAAGCCAGAGGCTGGTGTTCTCGATGCCGATGGGCATGTGCTTGATGATGGAAGGGACGTTGAAGCGTTCCTCCAGGTAGCCCAGGAAGTAATCGTCGTGGGTCGGGCAGGTGCTGATGGAAAGCGCCGCCCGGGTCGCCTTCACGAAGGAATCGGGGTGGGCGAAGACCGGGAAGACGTTCACCTCCAGTCCGAGACTGACCAGCAGCCGCTCCAGTTCCTGCTCATCGACGCGCCCCATGGAGGAGACGTTCATCAGGTTCACGGTGCGCGCCAGGCGCTCCTGCTCGCGGAGCACCTCCAGCTCGTCCTGCGGCGTGTGCTCCGTCACCCCCTTTTCTTCCAGGAGGTTGCGGCCGATGGTGTGGTAGACCGCATCGTAGGCGGTGGCCCAGATCTTGGTCTTAAACCCTTCGCAGTGCACCGGGAGGAGCTTGGCGCTCACCTGCGGCTGCAGCCTCTGCGCGACGCCGTCGATGTCGTCGCCGATGATCCCGGGGACGCACCCCGCCACGATGGTGATGCTGGCCGGGCGGTAGCGCCGGTCCGCCTCGATGATGGCGCGCTCCAGCTTGTCCTCGCCGCCGCTGATGACGTCGGTTTCATCCAGCGCGGTGGAGAGCCAGATGCCGTCCTGCGCCTTCCCCCTGCGCGCGTTACTCCCCATGCGGACGTTCGCGTTCTGGGAGTGGGTGCAGGAGCCGCAGCCGAGCGCACTGTGCAGCAGCACGACGTTGTCCGGCAGCGAGTTCAGCATGGCGAGGGCCGGAAGCAGGAGGCAAATGGTCCCCTGGGTGAAGCCGCGCTCGCCGTCGTCGATCAGGCAGCTCTTGCCCCCCTTCCCTTTCCGGGCCAGGCCGCAGATGCTGTCCTGGTGCGCGATCACCGCGTTCAAACGGTCCTCGCGCTTGGGCGGGACCTTGTTGTCGAAATAACTCATGGATCCTCCATTTCTGCAGTGAAGCGGGCGCGGCGCAGGCAAGTCTCAGCGCAGCTTCCCGTCGAAGAGCTTCTTGTAGTAGGTCCCGCCGGTATAAAGCGCGCCCACGGGGTTGTGCGCCAGCACCCGGTCCTTCACCACCAGGTAGGTGACCGGCGCCTGCGAGTACTTGATGAAGAGCGAGTCGTGCCCGACGCAGAGCCCCACCACCACGTTCAGTTCGGTGTCCTGCTTCGCCAGTAGCCGCGCCTGCAGCACCGGGTTGCACATGGACTCGTGGGCATCGGGATCGATCTTGTGCTCCTTCGGGATGCCGGTCTCGGTCTTTTCCACCGCACCGACCTTGCACAGCACGCTGTAGGACGCGATCCCCTGCGACTCGAGGAATTTAGCGAAGGTGCGTGCCTCGGCGGCCAGGCCGACGCAGCTTGCGATCCCGATTTTGGTGACGCCGGCGCGGCGGGCGAAGGCGGCGATTTCCTCGACCCGGGTCAGTTGCCCGTAGTAGGTCCCCTCCACCTCGGCGGCGGAGCAGGAGATCTTCGACACCAGCGGGTCGTTCTTGTAGAGCTCCACCGCCTCGGTCAGCTCCTCCTGGTCGAGCCCCACGGTGAGGCAACCCGTGGGAAAGCTCGCATTCAGCTTGTAGCAGTTGAGGGTGCCGCAGTCGCTGCAGCTTTTGACCCCGTTCTTCTTACTCATGTTTGCAACTCCTTGAAAAAATCAGTTGCGCCAGCGCAGCAGGCGGCGCTCCAGGCGTTCGGTGCCCCAGGTGATGACGGTAACCACGATGCTGATGAAGATGATGCCGACCACCACCCGCTGGTAATCCGCGAAGTCCGCGAAGTTCTTCACGTACCAGCCGATGCCCGAGTTGGCGCCGATAAGCTCCGCCGCGGTCAGAAGCACCAGTGCGAAAACGAGGCCCAGGGTCGCGCCGGTGCAGATGGAGGGCATGGCGCCGGGGAGGATCACCCTGAAGAGCAGGGTCCGCTCGGAAAGGCTCAGCACCCGGGCCGAGTCGAGCAGTCCCTTGTGGATGTTGAAGACCCCGTTCACGGTGTTGATGAACACCGGCCAGAAGGCGCCGATGAAGATCACGAAGATGGATGCTGCCCTAAAGCTCGGCAAAAGCGCTATCGCGTACGGGATGTACACGATGGGGGGGATCGGGCCGAGCACCTTGGTAAAGGGGTGCAGCGCGTTGAAAAGCCGCACGCGCCAGCCGACCAGGAGTCCCAGGGGGATCGCCGTGGCGAGCGCGATCAGGTAGCCGCTCACCAGCAGGATCAGGGAGTTGACCAGCCCCTTCAGCATGTCGGGGAGTTCGCTCACGAACAGGCGCAGCACCGGCTCCGGCTTGGGAAAGAGCATCTTGTCCAGGAGCACGAACCGGGTGGTGCAGAGGTGCCAGGCCAGGAGAATGCCGAAGACGATGGCGGCGACGTCCCCGGCCCCCGCCACCCCCTTGCCGCCGCGCGCAAGTCCCACGCGCACCAGGTAGACCAGCTCCACCGCGGCGGTCAACGCCAGCAGGTACGCCGGGTATTCCTCTCCCGGCACCGGCCAGAACAGTTCCGCGAGAAGCAGGACGAAAACGACGCTCGCCGGGGAGAGGATCAGGCGTTTGGCGATACTACCCCGCTCGACGCGGGCTCCCGCTGATAGGACGGCTTCCATGGCGACCTCAGTGTTTCTTGATGTGCAGCGTCGGGTCCCCGTCGCGGAAATCCCGGTCCAGGCTGGCCCAGAGCTTCTCCTTGGGCTCGCGCCTGGAGAGATCCGTCAGGGCCTGCGCGTAAAGGGTGGTGTTGATGTGCGGTTCGATGGCTTCCTTCGACTTGATGTAATCGGCTTTCTTCATGAAGTCCCAGAACTGCACCACGCTCGGCTTGTGCGGGTCCGGACTCACCAGCAGGTGGCCGCCATAGATATCCTTGTTGAGGTCCGCCTTGTCGATCTGGACGTACTTGGCCACGATATCGACGGTCTCCTTGTGGTTTCCCTGGTAGAAACGGTATGCCTTCAAAAGGGCGACCATGAATTTCTCGAAATCAGCCTGGCGCGCCTTCACCGTGGAGGTGAGCGCCACCTGGCGGCAGCAGGTGTGCGACTTGATGACATCGCCGGAGTACTTCACCACCGCAAGCCCCTGCTTCTCGGCCATGGTGTAGTAAGGAATCCAGGTAAGTCCCGCGTCGACCGCGCCCTTTTTCACCGCCTCCTGCACAGCCGCGGGCGAATCGAACTCCTTGATGGTCAGGTCCTTGCGCCAGTCGAGGCCGGCCTGGTGCAGCGCCGCCCTAAATACGACGTCGCCGGTAGCGAGACGGATGGCACCGATGGTGGCGCCGCGGTAGTTCTTCAGATCCTTGAAGCGTGCGGCGTTCTCGGGCTTGGCAATCAGGGCGTGCCCTTCCCCCATCTGCCCGCCGAAGATGGTGAAGTCGGCGCCGTTGGCGATGAAGGATAAGGGCGCCGAGGTGCCGAAAGAGCCGATGTCGAGCTTGCCACTCTTGATGGCGGTCAGCCCCTCGCCGGAGTTGGTGAAGCGGAACAGTTCCACGTCGAGCCCTTCCTGCTGGAAGAACCCTTTTTCCTTGGCTACGAAATAGAGGAGGTGCCCCGAGGTGGGGAGATGCCCCACCTTGAGCTTGTGCAGCTCTGCCGCCCCCGCGGTCACAGCACCCAGCGCGAGCAGCGCCAGGGATAGGATGATGGTAAAGATGCGTTTCATGGCTTGGCTCCTTGTGCGCCGGCAGGCGCCGTTCAGTTGTTCTTTTTGTAGAAGGCCAGCATCTGCTGGTACACCTTGTCCTTCGGTTCACGCTTAACGATCGAGTCGAGCGCCTGCTTGTACAGGGCCGTGTTGATGTGCTGGTCGATCGGGTAGTCCTGCGTGATGTAGCCCGCGTCCCTGATGTGCTGCCAGAAGTCGAGGATCCCTTTCCTGAGGGGATCGGGGTTCGATTCCGCCACCCGTTTCACGTAGGTCTCGTTGCGGATGATGTCCTCGTCGATCTTCAGCGCACGGGTGTAGATCTTCACCGTCTCGTCCGGGTTGGTCTTGTAGAAGCGGTAGGCGCGGATCAGCGCGGCCAGGAAGCGCCTGTAGGTGTCGGGGTTCGCCTTCACCTGTGCGGTGGGGGCGACGATGCGGCAGCAGGTGTAGTCGGGATAGAACTCCTCGATGTAGTGGGCGACCTTCAGGCCGTGGTTCTTCTCCGCCAGCGAGAAGTGCGGCGGGAAGACGAGGCCGGCGTCGACCGCCCCTTTCTTGACCGCCTCGACCACCGCCGCGACGCTGCCGAACTCGACGAAGTTGACGTCCTTCTTGTAGTCGATGCCTGCCCTCTTCAGTGCGCCCTTGAAGATGACGTCGCCGGTGGAGAGCTTGACCAGGCCGATCTTCTTACCCTTGTAGACCTTCAGGTCCTTGCCGGAGAGCTCGGCGAGCCGCTCGGGACGGGTGATGATCGCCTGCCCGCCGATCATCATGCCGCCGATGAAGGTGAACTCGCTCCCCTTGCTGATGAAGACCAGGGGGGCCGTGGTGCCGAAGGTGCCGACGTCGAGCTTGTCCGCCTTGAGTGCCGCCATTCCTTCGGCGGCACTGCCGAACTGGTACAGGTCAACGTCAACTCCCTCGTCTTTGAAGAACCCTTTTTCCTTGGCCACAAAGTAAAGCCCGTGGGCCGGTTCCGGCACGTACCCCACCCTCAGCTTGGGGAGGGGGGCGCCGTAGGCGCTGCCGGCCAGCAGGGCGATCATGACAACCAGTGCGAATATCCGTTTCATTGAAATCCTCCTTAATTGGGTGTTTACCATCCAAGTCATCCCCCCTCCCCTTGCGGGAGGGGGTTAGGGGGTGGGGGGAAGGTGGCATCATTTCGACAGCTTGCGGCTTCACCCACCCCCCGGCCCCCTCCCGTCAAGGGAGGGGGAGGTTGCTTTCGGGGGCACTCTTCTTTTTGCCGGTGGGGCAGCAGTCGGGGGGACAGACCGCCTTGTCAGCTAATTTCTTCAACACGGGGTCAGACTCCCCCTCCCCTTCCTTCAGGTCGTGGAGAGCGTCACAGTAAATCTCGTCGTAGACGTGGTCGGCGAGGAAGCTCCGCGCCATGCCCGGGGCCTGCAGGTCCAGCCGTTTCCAGATATCTGCCAGCCGATAGTAATCGGGATCGGGGTCGAAGCGGAAATACCTCCCCTCACGGGGGCGATGACTGGGAATGCTGCTCCAGGCGCGGGCGGGATGGTTGTGCAGCAGCAGGTCCGCCTTGATCAGCGCGCTCACCAGTTTGGCCAGCGTCTCCTTGTCCGGCGCCCCGGGGAGATCAGCCGAAGTCACCACGATGCCGCGCTCCTCGCGCTCCAGGCGGCCCGAGGTATCGACCTCGTCCAGAAGCGACCCGGTGCGGTCGGTACCGCCGCCGGCGATGATCCGCAGCCGGTTGCCCCTGGCTATGGCCTTCAAGGTATCCGCTACCCTGAAGGCACCGACGTCCACCTTTCCGGCGACAAGTGCTGCGAGACCCGCGGCACTGTCGTCGAACCGAACCGTTTTGACCTCGAGCCCCTCTTCCTTGAACAGGGACCCCGCCTCGGCGAGCAGGACCAGGGCGCTGCCGGGGTCATCCAGATACCCCAGCCGGATCGCCGCGGCGGCCTGGGCGGAATCCGGCTTTACGCCGATGGCGAGCAGCGCAAGCGATACCGCCAGCAAGAGGGTGCCCAAGCGCCGCATGCTCAGATCGCCTCCCCGGCACTTTGCACCGTCCGGCCGCCGTCCAGTTCCTGGAGCACGTCGGCATTCAGTTCCCGGATCAGCTGGTCCCGCAACCTGGTAAAGGCGGGGTTGCTGTAGAGGTCCTGGCGCTGGCGGGGGCGCGGGATGTTCACCTCGAAGACGCCCCGCACCGATCCCGGGTTGAGCCCCATGACCACCACGCGGTTCGCCAGCAGGATCGCCTCCTCCACGTCGTGGGTGACGAAGAAGACGGTCTTTCGTTCCTGCGAGTTGTGCTGCCAGAGCTGCAGCAAAAGGTCCTGCAACCGGGCCCGCGTGATGGCGTCCAGCGCCCCGAAGGGCTCATCCATGAGAAGGACCGGCGAGTTGATCGCAAAGGCGCGGGCGATGGCAGCCCTCTGGCGCATGCCGCCGGAAAGGGCGCCGGGTAGCTTGTGGAACACGTCGGTTAGCCCCACCATCTCCAGGTAGGCCTGGGCGGTCTCCGCCTGCTCGGCCTTGCTCTTGCCCGGAAAGGCCTGGTTCAGGGCCAGGACCACGTTCTGCCCGGTGGTCATCCAGGGGAACAGGCTGTAGTCCTGGAACACGACGCCGCGGTCGAGGCCGGGGCCGGTGATCGGCGTCCCGTCCAGAGTGATGCAACCCGACGTTGGCAGCCCGAGTCCCGCCAGCAGTCTCAGCAGCGTGCTCTTGCCGCAACCGGAAGGGCCCAGGAGGCAGACGAACTCCCCCGCCTGGGCGGTAAGGTTGATCTCCTCCAGTACGGTTTGGCTGCCATAGGAAAAATTGACGTTCTGTATAGCTATCTCGTGCATGGTGAATCCCCGGCTCTGAAAGTGTGACTTCTCTGGTTACGCGTCCTGGAAGAGCGCTGTGGAGAGGTAGCGCTCGCCGGTGTCCGGGAGCACCACCACGATGAGTTTCCCCTTGTTCTCCGGACGCCTCGCCACCTGGCGCGCGGCGAAGGCAGCCGCCCCGGCGGAGATGCCGACCAGGAGGCCCTCTTCCCTGGCCAAGCTGCGCGCCGTCTCGAACGCCTCCTCGTTCTTCACCTTGTAGATCTCGTCGTACACGTCCGTGTTCAGGACCGCCGGCACGAAGCCGGCGCCGATCCCCTGGAGCTTGTGGGGTGCCGGTGTGCCGCCGGACAGGACCGGCGAGTCGAGCGGCTCGACGGCCACCACCTTGATGGCCGGATTGCGCTCTTTCAGCACCTCGCCCACGCCGGTGATGGTCCCGCCGGTGCCGACGCCGGCGACCACGATATCGACCTTGCCGGCGGTGTCCTCCCAGATCTCCTCGGCCGTGGTGGCGCGGTGGATGGCCGGGTTGGCGCCGTTATTGAACTGCTGCGGCACGAAGGAGTTGGGGGTGGCCGCGGCGAGTTCGGTCGCCTTCTCGATGGCGCCCTTCATCCCCTTGGCGCCCGGGGTCAGCACCAGTTCCGCGCCGTAGGCCTTCAAGAGGTTGCGGCGCTCGATGCTCATGGTGTCGGGCATGGTGAGGATGAGGCGATACCCTTTGGCAGCGGCCACGAAAGCGAGGGCTATGCCGGTGTTGCCGCTGGTGGGCTCGATGATCACGGTGTCCTTGTTGACCAGCCCCTGCTCCTCGGCAGCCTTGATCATGGCGAAGCCGATGCGGTCCTTCACCGAACCGCCTGGGTTGAACGACTCCAGCTTGGCAACCAGGTCCGCGTTGCCGCCGGACTGGCGAGTGGAAAGGCGCAGCAGGGGAGTTCTCCCGATGAGGTCGGTGATACTGTTGGCGATTTTGGACATGACACCCTCCTTAAGGATTGTTGGCTCTGTGAATGAGCTTCGATTTTTGCAAGACCTGCAGGGCTTCTTCCACCGGGAGTTCCAGCACGAAGGGGAAGATACGCCGTGCCAGGAGAACGTCCATGGCAGTTACTCCGATACGGGCAACGGCCACCCCCCTGCAGTCGGATATGACCTCGGCGGTCTGCTCCAGAAGCCCGTCCGCATGCTCCTGTCCGGCACAGGCAGGGCTGTTGTCGCGGTCCTCCAGGTGCTCCCAGCCCCCATCGGTGAGACGGAAGATGCTGAAGCGGGTGGCCCGGCCGAAATGCTGGTTCACGGAGATTCCGTCACTGGATGCTAAAGCCACTCTCAACTCCACGCTGCACCTCCGGCTGTTTTTGTAGCCTTCTAAAGCTTCCCCCCTCCCATTCCCCCTCCCAGCCTCCCCCTCCGGGGGAGGGGTAGCTGCCAAGTGTCGCCCCAGCGGGGGGAGGGGCAGACTACCTGCCCAAGCGTCCCCGCCCCGGAGGGGAAGGGACAGGGAGGGGGGCTTTAGGCGGGGGCGGTGTTCCCCGTGCGCCCCGAAACGAAAAAAGGCCAAGGTAGCGCCTCCCGTGCGGGAATCGTTTACCTTGGCCTCCAGTTTGTCTGGTCAACCATTCTTATGATGATGAAGCTCTGGGAGCCCCACCGTTACTGATGGCGCCGATCATAGCGCCTGCGCCTGAGCAAGTCAAGCGATTTTCTACCTATCCTACAATTTTTATAGAGTGTTGCTAAATCTGGTAGTCCTCCACAAAGACGCGCATCTTGCGCGGCCGGGCGTAGACCTGCTCGCCCACCTGCAACTGAAGCCGGTCCGCCTCGTCACGCGGCAGCTCCGCCTCGATGGTTCGGTCGCTGCCGGAGAGCACCAGATCGACGCGCACCAGGGGGCCGACCGTGAGGAGGTAGCGCACTTCGGCCTTGATGGCGCCTGAACCGTTGCCGTCCCGCTCGATGGCGATATCGTGCGAGCGGACGTAGCCGATCGCAGGGGCGTCGTGTGCGGAGGCGTTCTCCGGGGAGGACAGGTCGATGCCCGCCATCTGGGCGGTACCCTCGTGTACCCTGCCGTGGAAGAGGTTGACGCTGCCGAGGAAGTCATAGACGAACGGGGTAGCCGGGCGATCGTAGACTTCGGACGGCGTCCCTTCCTGCTCGATGCGCCCCTCGTTCATGACCACTATCCGGTCGGCAACCTCGAGCGCCTCCTCCTGGTCATGGGTCACGAAGACACTGGTGACGTGGATTTCGTCGTGCAGGCGCCTGAGCCACCGGCGCAGTTCCAGCCTCACCTTGGCGTCCAGGGCACCGAACGGCTCGTCCAGCAAGAGCACCTGAGGCTCGACGGCCAAAGCCCGGGCCAGCGCCACACGCTGCCGCTGCCCACCCGAAAGCTGTGCCGGGTAGCGGTCGGCCAGGTTTTCCAACTGGATCAGCTTGAGCAGGTTGTGCACCTTATCCCGGATCTCCTGCTTACCGGGGCGGCTTTTCTTGGGCTTGACGGTCAGGCCGAAAGCGATGTTGTCGAAAACCGTCATGTGCCGGAACAGGGCATAGTGCTGGAAAACGAAACCGACCTGGCGCTCCTGGACCTGGCGCTTGGTGGCCTCCACGCCGTCGAAGAGGATCCTGCCGCTGTCAGGGTTCTCCAACCCGGCGATGATGCGCAACAGCGAAGTCTTCCCGGAACCCGAGGGGCCCAGCAGCGCAACCAGCTCCCCGGAGGGGACCTTGAGGCTCACGTCCTTCAGTGCGGCAAAGGTGCCAAACGATTTGCTTACGCCTTCGATTTCGATGCTCATGGGGTTACCTTTCTGTCTCTGCTGCTGTGATCGTCTGCTGCATCTTCCATTCGGACACCGTCTTCACCGCGAGGGTCACCAGGGCAAGCAGGGCCAGGAGGGAGGCGACGGCGAAAGCCGCGGCGTAGCTGTATTCGTTGTAGAGGATCTCCACCTGGAGCGGGATGGTGTTGGTGGAGCCGCGCACGTGGCCGGAAACGACCGAGACTGCACCGAACTCCCCCATCGCCCTCGCGTTGCAGAGGATCACGCCGTAGAGGATGCCCCACTTGATGTTGGGAAAGGTGACCCGGAAGAAGGTCTGCAGCCCGTTGGCCCCAAGGGTCAGCGCCGCTTCCTCCTCCTCGCGCCCCTGCGACTCCATGAGCGGGATCAACTCCCGCGCGATGAACGGGAAGGTGACGAAGATGGTGGCGAGGATGATCCCGGGGACGGCGAAGATGATCTTGATGTCGTGCTCCTGCAGCCAGGGGCCGAGCCATCCCTGCAGACCGAAAATCAGCACGTAGATGAGGCCCGAGACCACCGGGGAGACCGAGAACGGCAGGTCGATCAACGTGATCAGGAAGCTCTTGCCCGGAAAGCTGAACTTGGCGATAGCCCAGGCCGCCACGATGCCGAAGAAGAGGTTCAAGGGGACGCAGACCGCGGCGGTGATCAGGGTAAGGCGGATCGCCGAGATGGTGTCGGGCTCCTTGAGCGCGGCGAGATATGCTTCCCATCCCTTTTCCAGCGCCTGGCTGAACACCGCGGCGAGCGGCAGCACCAGGAACAGCGCCAGGAACGCAAGGGCGGTCGCGGTCAGCAGCCAGCGTACCCAGGCCGGTTCAGTGACCGTCGCCCCTTTCCTCTCCTTCTTGTTAAATCCCTTGCCAACCATGTCCTGTCCCTCCCGGCGCCCAAGGCCCGTCTATTCCGCGTAACGCCTGCTCCACTTCTGCAAGAGGTTGATGCAGAGCAGCATGACGAAGGAGACCACCAGCATGACGGTCGCGATGGCGGTCGCGCCGGCGTAGTCGTACTGCTCCAGCTTGGTGATGATGAGCAGCGGCGTGATCTCGGAAACCATCGGCATGTTGCCGGCGATGAAGATGATGGAGCCGTACTCCCCGACGGCACGCGCAAAGGAAAGGGCGAAGCCGGTCAGGATGGCGGGGAGCATGGTCGGCAAAAGCACCCGGCGGAAGGTCTGCCACCGGTTGGCGCCGAGGCAGGAGGCGGCCTCCTCGATTTCCTGGTCCAGCTCCTCCAGCACCGGCTGGACCGTCCGTACCACGAAGGGGAGGCCGATGAAGACCATGGCGACGGCGATACCGAGGGGGGTGAAGGCGACCTTGATGCCGTGCGGCTCCAGGTAGCGCCCCAGCCAGCCGTTTTGCGAGTAGATGCTGGCGAGCGTGATGCCGGCCACCGCCGTGGGGAGGGCGAACGGAAGGTCCACCAGCGCGTCGACCAGCTTCCTGCCCGGGAAGCGGTAACGCACCAGCACCCAGGCGACCAATACGCCGAAGAACGCGTTGATGACTGCGGCGGCAAGCGAAGCCCCGAAGGTAACCCGGTAGGAAGCGAGCACCCGCGGCGCGGTTACGGCAGCGACGAAATCAGCCCAGC
The DNA here is from genome assembly GCF_019063845.1 of Geomonas subterranea. Taxonomy (NCBI): domain Bacteria; kingdom Pseudomonadati; phylum Thermodesulfobacteriota; class Desulfuromonadia; order Geobacterales; family Geobacteraceae; genus Geomonas; species Geomonas subterranea. Next base: position 533,893 of record NZ_CP077683.1, on the reverse strand, counting down.
TCAGGGTCGCGGTCTTGAAGAAGAGGCCCGAAAGCGGGATCAGCACCACGAGGCTCAGGTAGAAGATGGTGTAACCGAGCGCCGGAGTGAAACCGGGTAGTACGTTATTTTTTCCGCTGGCCCCCGCCATGGTTCCCCCCTTCTATTACAGCCGCCATATTGCTACGTCGCCCAGCGGAGTTCATAGTGACACCCGCCTCAGCACAATAAATCCATCGGATTGGTGGAGTATGGTTTACCACCACACTGCCGGTATTGTCAAGTAAAAATCTAGCGTTTTAGTGTGGTAAAAGGATAATGATTCACACCGGAACGGGTAAACAACCAGCGACAGGACCCGGGGATGGACCGGAAAGGCGGGGCTAAGGCAGGAAAAAGAAGTGTGCTGCCGCAGGTTAGCGGCAGGCCGGCACTGGGAGATCCGGGGCTTGCAGGAGAAGGGATCTCTGCTTCCAGTGCCGGCACGCCGGCAGGAAGTGACGCGATTCTACATCAGTTTTTTCGTGGCGTCCACCAGGGGCCGGCTCATCTGGCGGCGTCCGCCTGGCCGGCGCGATAGGCGCTTTGCCAGTCCAGCAGCGTCCCGCCATGCTGCTTGACGAATTCCTCGGCTGCGCTTTTCCTTGCGAAGGCCCATTTCGGGCGCCGGGTCATCACCCCGCGCTTGCTTCCTCCCATCACCCAGGTTGCCTCGGCCGCATCGATCAGCTCGCGGCTGTCCCGGTCGGCGACCAGAATCGCCTGCAGCTTCTGCCGCTTGCGCTTTTCCAACTCCACCACGGCGCAGTGCAGGCTGCAGGTCCCCACCTGGGAACCGTCGGCGAAACGGACCAGCATCCGGGCATAGCCGAATTCCTGGCGGTCCATGCCGCAGTTTTCACAGAAGCGTCGGCTGGCGATGTCGTCCGCGCAGAGAGCCGCGCTGCAGCAAAGGAACAGCACCCCCAGGCAAACAACGGCCATCCATGCGTTTTTCATGTCGAATCCTCCCGTATCGGTTAGGGTTGGGACGGCGCGCCCAGCATGGCCCGCAGGCGGGCGCCGTCTCGAAAATCCTCATTCATGCGAACGACCCCGGCGGCATCGACCAGCACTGTGGTCCCCATGGTCCCTTGAAAGGCGTTCAGCAGGGCGTGTTCCGTGTCCGCCAGCGTGACCACCGCTGCCCCGGTGACGCCGTTGGCAACCGCCGCAGTGGCCGCTTCCGTCACCGTCCCGGAGACGTAGTCCACCAGGTAGAAGCCCACCTCCGGGAACGATGCCGCCATCGACTGCAGTTGCGCGGTCTGTTCCTCGCAGCTCGAGCACCACATGGTGCAATAGAGGACGATCCCCTTGCGTCCGGCCAGCGCCGTGGTCAGGGTGACAGTCGCCCCGGAGCTGTCGCTCACCGCGAAGGGGGGCGCGCTCTGCCCCACGGCTGGACCGGTGCTGCCGGGCTGGAGCGCGGGGCGCAGGTCGGAGCCGGAAGGGGTCAGGTTGTCGCCGCAGCCGGAAAGGAGAGCCACCAGCAGCACGATGGCCGCGCATCTAACCAAAGACATAGCGCACCCCCACCGTCAAGACGTCGGTGCTGGGGAAGTTCCTCCCCCAGCCGGAACCCCGCAGGTCATGGCGCCATCCGGCGCGAAGGCTCCAATCACGGTCGGCGCCGGAGAAGGAGAGCATACCAGCCACCGACTGCTTGCGAAACGCGCTGCCGGGATCGGCCCGGCCGTCGAAGCTCACCTCGCTCTCCGCCAGGTAGGCGTAGGAGGCGGTAGCGGTCAGCAGGTCACCGCCGCTTCCCAGCGGGAAACCGTACCCCAGTGACGCCGAGAGCGAGGTGCGGTCCCCGAGCTCTTTGCGGTACGGCTCCACGAGCTTGCCGTATTCCCGGTTGACCCAGCGCTCGAAGTAGCTGCCGTAACTGGCGGAGAGCGTCAGGTCCCAGTGTTTGATCACCTTCTCGACCAGAAGGTTGCCGTCCAGGCGGTAGAAGCCGCGCCCGGTGACATCGAAGCTGCTGTTCACGTTGTCGTAGGGCGAGTACCCGGTGGGCAGCAGCAGCGAGACGCCCAGGCTCACGGCGGGGGTCAGGTCGCGCCAGGATGTGATCCGCCAGGGGGATTGATCGTCCGTGAGGTCGTACCACACCGAGACGGTGGTATCCCCCAGGCCGCTGGTATGGCTGGACAGGCCGGAGTAGCGGTTGTCGTTCCAGACGTAGGGGACGGCGAGGCTGAACTGCCAGTCGGGCAGGAAACGGTACGCCGCTGCCAGGTTCAGCCGGTACTGGTTCAGATCGGCCCCGGCGGGGTCCGGGGTATGTCTCCCCTTTTCATTCCAAAAGCCGTGGTAGCTCTCGGCATCGAAGGAAAGGTCGGCCAGCGCCGTGGCATACTTGGGCACCAGCAAAGTCGTATTGGAACCGCTGCCGCAGCAGGAAGCGGCCCGGGCGGCGCCGGGACCGCCCCAGGCGCTGACCAGTGACGCCAGGAAAAGCGCGGCGGCGAGGCGGCAGGCGTTACGGTTTGTCATCATGCTCCTCCTCCAAGGTTCTTCGGGTAAGGTGAACGGCCGGAACTTGCAGGCATTCCGGCCGTTCACCTTAAGGACCGGGTTGGGCAGGCCGGGACGGTGCGCCGGAGCCCGCCCTGTCAAGGTCGTCTGTTCAGGGGGTCACGCTGAAGCTCGCGAAGCCGTTGCTCAGCGTCGGGTTGGCGTTGCCGTCAGGTGTGCCGCCGTTGGTGGTGTAGGTGCTGCCGTTGATCCGCAGCCGCAGGTAGTACCTCGATGTGCTGCCCGGGGCGAGGGAAAGGGCAGCCGCTACGTACCTGCCGCTCGTCCCTTCGGCGGAGAGCGGGGTCCAGTTGCTCCCGTCACCGGAGATGGCCAGCTCCACCGCGGTGAGGCTCATCTGGGGGGCGCTCCACTGCTGGCCGGGAAACACCGGCTGGGCGTATCCCGCGTCGGTCGAGGAGACGAACACCTTCAGGTCGTACCTGCCGTCGCTGGCGGGGGTGAGGCTGTCGCGCCAAATCCGGTAGGTCCGGTTGCCGGCCCCGACCTTGTCGGCGTTGTTGGAGAGCTTGGCCGAGACGGTGTTCCCGGCGGGGAGAGCCGCAACCTTCGGGTAGAAGACGGCGCTTTCCGACCCGATGTCGATTCTCAGGCGCCAGTACATGTTCATGCCGGAGGTGGCCATGCTGTAGTAGACCGTGCCGGCGTAAGTGCCGGGGGTGCCGGTCTCGACGACGGCGTTGGGCCAGGTGGTAGCCCCGCTCATCGTCCCCATGACCATGAGCGGGGAAAGGACGACTCCGTAGGCGAGGCCGGTCGCGGCGGAGCCGTCGCTTCTCTTGGTCACCTTGAAGCGGAAGGTGTCTTTTCCCGCCAGGTCACCCCCGGCCGGAGCGAGGTATTCGACCCGGTAGCTGGCCGTGATCGAAATGGTTCCGCAGACGGGCGCCTCGATCTTGTCCGCGGCGAGCCTGCTCTTGTTGTTCTGGCTGCTCAGGTAGTTGACCGCCGCGGCGGCAAAGCGCACGGCGATGTCCTCGGGTAGGACCGTGCCGGAACTGGTGCTCACGGCAAGGGAGCCCACCCTGCCGTCAAGGGTGCCGTCCGCCAGGTCATCCGCGAGCGCTGCCACCAGTTCGGACTGCCTCTCCGGGGCTAGGGCCAGATCCTTGGTGAGCTGGCTGAAGTAGGCCGCGTGTACCCCAGCCAGCCGGGAAGGGGTCGCGGCGCTGCTGGAGACGTTGGCAAAGGCCGGGGCTGTCGAGCTGTCCGGGGTGAAGCCGAAGGCGTTCTCGAAGGCCCGGGTGGCGGCGGCAAGGCTCGACCCGCGGGCGACGAGCTGCTGCACGATGGTGCTCGCCGGGTCGATTGTGACAGGCGCAGCGGAGGCTGCCCCTGGCGCCGCATAGGCGGAGAAGGCCCCCAGCGGGACGCCCGTGGTGCCGGTCGCCTCGTCCGTATAGGTGCCGCCGGTAGCCTGGAAGATCAGCGCCCCCCGCAGCGAGGACGTGGGTACCGGAACGCGGAAGGAACCGTCGCTGGAGCTGACCGTGAAGGGACCGGCGACCACGGCGCCACCCGGATCCTTGACGACGAGGGTCGCCCCGGTGACCGGACCGGCAAAGACGGTGCCTGAAACGTCGGTGGTTGCGGCACCGCTGCCGGAGCCGCCGCAACCGGAGATCAAGAAAAGAATAAACAGAAGGAAAAGGGGATATAAACGCGCTGCTGTACTCATGACAGACGACTCCTTGTGCCTGGACGAACTCCCGATGGAGTCCGACCGGTAGGTCGAGCGAAGGCGCGCGGCGCTGACGGTAAGGCGCAGCTGTGCCGTGCGGCCCACGGGACGTGTGGATATCGGGCGGAAACGCCCGGCCGCATGGCGACGCCGGGTTTCCGCGCTTACGGATCAGCTGCCGGGCGCGGCGTCAGGCGCGCGCCGGCCTTCCGGTCCCCCGGACAGCGGGGTGCAGGGCGATCCGAACCAGGTTGTCATCAGGCAGGGAGTAAGCGTGGCGGTGGTTCAACAGGCTCGCCGCAGCGTGAGACCAGCGGTCTCGGCCGCGCGGGAGGGATGGCGTGAATGACCGGCGTGAAATTCGCCGCGTGAAACATGAAGGGGAGGAGTTCGTTCTTGTCGAAATTGAGCAGCGTGGCCTGCTTGTCCGAGCCGCAGGGGCAGCCGCACTTCAGTACCGGGGCGCCGTGGTCCGGCTCGGGTTTGCAGCATTCGCGCGCTATGGTCTGCTTCGCTTCCGCCCTGTTCTTCTGCGCACAGCAGCAGGTATGGTTGGCGCGCTTTTCCGCCGCGCAGCCGCAGATGTCGCAGTCACCGGCGCACTCCCCGGTCAGGGCGTGCGCCACGTGGGGTGAGCGCAGGGCGAGGGGCGCCAACGGCCCCAGGGCCATCACCAGGTAGATGACGGTAAGCAGCATCGCCGTCGCACGGCGGCGCTGGTGCTGCCTGAATGTCGGGAAATTCGTCTGCCTCAAAACCGTTCAAACCCCTTGCAGCGTGGCAACGCCCGCTGCTATCCCGAAAGCGGCCTCGGTAAGCGGCTCCCCCGGGGCGACGGTGACGAAGGCCTCGTCATCCCAGGGGCCGTTGACGATGCGATGCAGCCAGGCCGCCCGTCCCCCCACCTCACGGTACTGGAGCCCCAGCAGGGAGGCGAGCTCCCGACCGGTCGCCGCGTGTTGCTCCTCGCGGGGATGCCCGGTCCTGATGAAGACCAGCCGGCGGTAGGCGTCGAACATGGTGGCCATGACGCGCCGGGCCTTGACTTCGCCGTACTTGTCCCGCACCCGTCGGTATTCGCTGAAGACGGTACGCTCCCCTTCCAGCCAGCCGCCGGAGAGGAAAAAGGTCCCCTTTTCCTCCTGCAGCAGCGACTGATGGGAGTAGCCGGAGCCGAGCAAAAGGGGGATGCAGTCGTGTGCCAGGGGGATGTGGAGCTCGGCCGAAGGCGCGGCAAGGCCGGAGACGGCGCCGCCGCACAGACCGAAAGCGAGCACCACCCGCCGGAGGCCGTCAGTCCCGGCCAGGAGCCGGCGCAGCTCCTCGTGCAGCTTGTCCGGCCAGCGGTGCAGCCCCATGGAGACGAACTCGAACTCGACCTCCCTGAGCAGCGGAACCGCCAGCAGTTCCTCCTTCATGACCTCGCAGGCGATGATGCGAGTGCTGCCTGTTTCAGAGCGCACCGCGTACCTCCCGGTCCGGTGCGAAGCTGCCGAACTCCTTGGCCGCCTGCACCAGGGCATGAACGTTCGCCGGCGGCGTCGGTATGGGGAGCCCACAGCCGACCGCCAGCATGAAGCCGCCGGGAGCATCACCGGCCGCCGCCACGCATTCCCGCACATTCTCGCGGACCAATTCCGGGGTCCCCAGGAACATGCTTTCCGTCGGCCGCACGTTGCCGACCAGCACGGCACGGTCTCCTATCGCCTCCTTGGCCGCGGCCATGTCCACCACGTCGTCCAAAGAAAGAAAACCCGCTCCGGTGTCGGCCATATCCGCCCATACCTTCTTGGTGTTGCCGCAGATATGCAAAAGCCCCGGCGATCCAGAGATCCGTCTCATCGCAGCCAGCAGTTCCTGTTCGTAAGGCTTGGCGAATTCCCGGTAGTGCCGGGGGCTGATAAGGCTGCCGGATGCCACCGGGTCGGAAGTGCCGAACCGTATTCCGGCGGGGGCCGCCTCGAGGACGGGGAGCGTCGCGTCGAGCGCGAAGCGGAGCAGCCGGTGCGCGAACGCGGGGCGGTACATAAGGTCCCGCATCAACTCCTCGGCGCCGCGCAAGTTGGCCGCTGTACTGAAGGGGGAACGAACGTTGAGGCTCACCGGCACACGATCCCCGATTTCGGCGTGTATCGCCTGGACCGCCTCCAGGTAGAGCGCTATGCGCGGATCCGCTACGTCGGGAAGGACAGCAGAATCGAGGTCAACAGGATCAGCAATGGCATGGGACACGATGTAGGGCGCCGCCTGCTCCGGGTAATGGAACACCGTACCGACCGCCTCAGCAATCCCAAGAACCGGCCCGACGCCGACCCAATCATGACCGTAAAGGCGCCAGGCGGCCACCTGCGCCTTGGCCATAAGGCGTGCGGAGCGATGGTAGTCAGAGACCGGCACGCCGAGAACCGTCGCGGCATGATCCCCGATGAAGGGATGACAAGGTATCCTGTCCACCTGCTTTCCGGCAAGCAGAGCATCCACGCGCTCCAGGGACGTCATTTCAGTTGCCATACCCCCTCCTTAGGCTGCTTCCCCCTGGGCCAGGAGCGCCGGGTCCAGAGGCCAGCGCCCGTAGGTCCGGGCGGCGGCGACCAGGGCGTCGATGTTGGCCGGCGGGGTGTCGATGGGGAGCCCGCAGCCAAGCCCGAGAATGTAGCCTTTCGGGTTGTCCCACCCTTTCGCCAGGCACTCCTTCGCGTTGGCGAGGACGTCGTCGGGAGTGCCGAGGTACATGGTCGCGGTGGGGCGCACGTTGCCCAAAAGGGCGACCCTGTCCCCCACCGCCGCCTTGGCGTCCGCCAGATCGACCACGTCGTCAAGGCTCAGCACCGAGGCGCCGGTGTCCGCCATCTCGGGCCAGATCCGGGTGGTGTTGCCGCAGATGTGCAGAGATGGAGCCGCGCCGCTCTCCGCCTTGATGGCGGCGCAGACCTCCTTCAGGTAGGGAAGCGCGAATTCCGTGAACAGCGCAGGCGAGATCATGGTCCCGGAGGCGGTCGGGTCGGCGAGGCCAATGCGGGCGCCGCGCTCGAGCGCCGCCTTAGCGAAGCGGATGATACTTTCGGTCGAGAGCCGAAGGAGGCGATGGGCGAAGGCTGGGTTCCTGCGCAGGTCGCGGAGAAACTTCTCGGTACCCCGGATGCCCGCCGCCGTGGTGAAGGGGCCCGCGCAGGTCATACCGAGGGGGACTTGGTCGCCGATCTCCTTCAGCACCAGGGTCGCCGCATCAAGGAAAAGCGGCAGGCGCCCGTCCTTTTCCGGATCCGGGATCTTCAGGGCGTCCAGCACCGACTCCTGCGTCACCACGTTCTCGGCGATGTAGGGAGTGCTGTCGGGGAAGGCTACCTTGCTCCCGATTGCCTCAGCGATGCCGGTGAGTCCCGGCCCGGTGTTGACGTTGTCGGTGCCGTACCTGCGCCAGGCGGCTACCTGCCCGCGGGCCAAAAGATGTGCCGAGTTGTTGTAGTCGCCTACGCTGACGCCGATGACGCGTGCCGCGTGGTCGCTGATGAGGAGGTTCACCGGGATGCGGTCGTACGGCTTTCCGGTGAGCGCGGCCACGGTGCGCTCCTTGGAGGACATGGTTTCCTGGAACGGTTGCGCGCCCATCACCTGCACCCCCTTTGCGAGCAGCCGCAGGAGCTACCTGTTGGCCGGCAGCCGGATACGCCGGGAATGTCAAGATCGAGCAGCTTGTGGCGCTTGCCGTACGCCGTCAGCGCGCTATCGATGCTCCCCTTCACGGTGAACGACCTGATGCCGCGCGCGCCGAGGCTCGCCACCGCATGGGGACCGATCTGGCTCACCAGCACCACGTCAACGTCTGCGAGCTGCTCCACCGTGGTTTCCGCCGTGTGTGTGCGCGCGGGATCAAGCGGTGCGTTGGGGATCGCCCGTACCTGCAGCAGCTCGTAGCTGCCGTCATCCTCCACCCGGTACAGGCGAAACTCGCGCGCCTGCCCGAAATGCTCGTTGATGGTGACACCATCGCTTGTCGCTACCGCTACTTTCACCGTATCTGATCTCCTTTTTTTGACAGCCACACTGCGCGAAACCGCGACCTGAGCCCTGCGCGTAAATAAAAAAAGGCCGAGTGAGAACGGCTGCGGTTCTCTCTCGGCCTCCAGTTTTCTGGTCAGCTATGTCGGGTCCTTGGTCGCTAGAAAGATGGATCGCCTTACCCTTCCCTCGCTCCCTGCTACCCATGATTCATGATGCCGAAGTAGCACACGTTTTTTTCACTGTCAACGGTAAAAATGGGACTAACACCCGCGACGACCCGCAACCCATCGTAAAAAGTTGTACCATTTCAGCAACTTCTGTAGCAGCCGCTCTTTCTATAAATTCGATAGAGTAAGAATAATTTTCTATTGACAACCCGGAATCGATGGTATAGGCTCGCAGCACAATTCAAAGCAGCAAACTCAGCTAAGGCTCACCAGACAACTGGAGGCCAGGGAAATTTCCCTGGCCTTTTTTCGTTTCTGCACCTTGCTGGGGCCGACCGGACAACCGGAGGCCGAGGGTAGTTCACCTCGGCCTTTTTTGTTTCCAGGAGACAACGATCATGGCGACATCATGCACGAAGGACAGGGTAGTACACGGCCACCCCTGCTTCGGCGGGAACAGACACAAAAACGGACGCATCCATCTCGCGGTAGCTCCGCGCTGCAACATCAAGTGCGGCTACTGCGACCGCAGGCACGACTGCGCCAACGAGTCGCGCCCCGGCGTGACCAGCAGGCTCCTCACCCCGTCGGAGGCACTGGAACAGGTGCGCGGCGTGATGGCAAGCCCCAGCTTCGGCTCCATCATCAAGGTGATCGGGATAGCCGGGCCGGGGGACCCGCTGGCGAACGACGAGACCTTCGAGACCTTCCGGCTGGTGCAGCAGGAGTTCCCGGACCTCCTGTTCTGCCTGAGCACCAACGGGCTCGCGCTCCCCGACCGCATCGAGGAACTTTCCCGGATCAACCTGCACAGCCTTACCGTCACCATCAACGCGGTAGACCCTGAGGTGGCTGCGAAGATCTACCGGCAGGTACGCTACCGCGGCAGCGTCCTGAACGGCGTCGAGGGCGCCGAGATCCTGATCAGGAACCAGTTCGAAGGGGTGCGTCTCGCCGCGGAGCACGGCATGGTGGTCAAGGTGAACACGGTGCTCATCCCCGGCATCAACGAGGACCAGATCCAACGCATCGCGCAACGGGTCAGCGAGGCCGGCGCCTTCGTCATGAACGTGATGCCCATCATCCCGCAGGCGGACCTGGCCCACGTGCCGCGCCCAACCCCGGAGCACCTGGAACAGGTCCGCTCCGCCAACGAATCCATCATCGCGCAGTTCCGCGGCTGCCAGCAGTGCCGCGCCGACGCGGTCGGCCTGATCGGCGGCGGCTGCGCATCCTAAGGAGGTTTATCCATGGCCATCAACACGAAGATCGCACAGGCCCCCATCCGGGAGCTCCGCCTGGACGCCATCACCGGCTACAGCGGTTCGGTGCACGACCTGGCGGCTCGCACGGCGCCGGGGTGCTGCCTCTCCAACCGCGAGCGGAGCTTCGCCCAGACCAGCTCCTGCAGCTCCGGGTGCGCGCAGACGCTCCTCTCCGGCATCGTCGACGCCGCCGTGGTCAACCACGCCCCGCTCGGCTGCCTGGGGGACTCGCTGTACCAGAACATCGGCTACCACTACGGGCAATTCCACCGCAACTGGCCCTACAGCAACGTCAGCATGATCAGCACCAACATGGGTGAGTCCGATACCGTCTTCGGCGGCGCGGAGAGGCTCAAGGACGGCATACGTGAGGCATGGCGCCGCTTCAAACCGAAGGCCATCTTCGTCACCACCTCCTGCGCCTCAGGCATCATCGGCGACGACGTGCAAGGGGTCATCGACGAGTTGAAGGACGAGATCCCGACTCCGGTGGTGCCGGTGCACTGCGAGGGGTTCCGGAGCAGGGTCTGGGCCACCGGGTTCGACGCGGCCTTCCATGCCATCCTGACCCGCATCGTCAAGCCGCCCGAGCAGAAGAGCAAGGAGCTGGTCAACATCATCAACTTCCGCGGCTCGGCACGGGCCTACATCACCGATCTCTTCGCACGGGTCGGGCTGAAGCCGGTCTTCGTGGTCCCCTTTGCCACCGTGGGCGAACTGGAGCGCATTTCCGAGGCCGCCGCCTCGCTCACCATCTGCGGCACGCTCGGCAGCTACCTCGGCACGGCGCTCGAGGAAGAGTACGGCGTCCCATACGTGAAGAGCACGCCGCCGCACGGCTTCGCCGGCATGGACGCCTGGCTGCGCGGACTGGGACAGGCGGTCGGCAAAGAGCGGGAGATCGAGGCGCTCATCGTGGAGGAAAAGCGCGCGGTGCAGGACGACCTGGCCCAGGTACGGCAGAAACTGGCCGGCGCCACCGCCGTGATCGGCATGGGCCCGGGCTTCAGCCTCTCCTATATCCGGGTCCTCGAGGAGCTGGGCATCAAGGTTCTCTACGCGGCGAGCTGGCACTACGACCAGCACTACGACCACGGCAGCCAGCCTGCCATCACAACGGAGCTGGCGACGGAGCACCAGGACATCCCCTTCGGCATCGGCGAACAGCAGAACTTCGAGATCGCAAACCTGCTCAAGGAACTAAAGCCCGACCTCTACTTCTCCCGCCATCCCGGCAGCTCCGTGTGGGCGGCCAAGCAGGGGATCGTCACCATCCCCGTCATGGACGAGTACACCGCCTTCGGCTACCGCGGCCTGGTCAACTTCGGCTGGCGCATCGCCGACGCCCTGGCCAACCGCCGCTTCGTCAACAACCTTGCCCAGCGGGTCCGGCTCCCCTACCAGCAGTGGTGGTTCGAGCAGAACCCCTACCATTTCCTTTCCCAGGAGGAGGCCGCCTGATGCCCGATGTAGTCGAACAGATACGCAACGTTTGCGCCCTTGGGGCGCTGCAATCCGTAGCCGCCATAGAGCGCGCCATCCCCATCATCCATGCCGGCCCCGGCTGCGGTCAAAAGCTCTGGAGCGCACTTTCCAGCGGCAACGGCTTCCAGGGCTCCGGCTACGCCGGGGGGCACAGCGTCCCCTGCTCCAACTCGACCGAGAACGAAATCGTCTTCGGCGGGGAAGAGCGGCTGCGCGAGACCATCGAGAACTCGCTCAAGGTCATGGACGGCGACCTCTTCGTCGTGCTCACCGGCTGCACCGCCGACATCGTCGGTGATGACACCGGCGACGTGGTGCGCGGCTTCCGGGAGCAGGGAGCCCCCATCGTGCACGTCGAGACCGGCGGCTTCAAGGGGAACAACTATTTCGGCCAGGAGCTGTTGTGGGAATCGATCATCGACCAGTTCCTGGAACCTGCTGACGCCGTGGAGCCCGGCCTGGTCAACGTCTGGTCGGTGCTCCCCTACCAGGACCCGTTCTGGGCCGCGACCCTGGAGACCATCGGCAACCTGCTGAAGCTGATCGGCCTCAAACCGAACCTCATCTACGGCCACGGCCAGGGGATCAAGTCGGTGAGGAGCATCCCCTCCGCCCAGTTCAACCTGCTTTTGAACCCCTGGCTGGGACTGAAGACGGTGCAGCACCTGGAGCGGCGCTTCGGCATCCCCTTCTACCAGTACCCGGCCCTGCCGGTCGGCGCCACCGAGACCGGGCGCTTCCTCAGGGGTGTCGCCGCCTACGCCGGCATCGACGAGGCGCTGGTCGAGGCGGCCATCGCGCGGGAGGAATCCCGCTACTACTACTACATGGAACGCGCCGCCGACCTCTTCTTCGAAACGCGCTTCAAGCCGGGGCACTTCATCACCATCGCCGACAGCGGCTTCGCCCTGGGGCTGTCCCGGTTCCTGGTCAACGACCTGGGGCTGATCCCGGAGGCTCAGTTCGTCACCGACAAGGTGCCCGACCAGCACCGGGAGCGCATCGAGGCGGAGTTCCAGGACGAGGTGGCCGGCATCCCCTCCCCCGTCATCTTCACCAGCGACGGCGGCGCCATCAGGGAGGTGATCCAGGGGCTCAAGTTCAGGGAGAGGCCGCTTATCCTCGGAAGCACCTGGGACAAGGTGATCACACGGGAACTGCAGGGCTACCCCCTTTCGGTATCGCTGCCGGTGAGCGACCGCCTGGTGCTGAACCGCAGCTACGCGGGCTACGACGGCGGGCTCACCTTGGCCGAGGACATCTACACGGTGATCCTGAACAGCTTCCAGTAGCCTACGACGGTCGCGGAGCCGAACCAACCGAGCGCCGTCCGATTGGACACCTGCATTTATCAGGATGGAACTGTTTCCAGCTCTCCCCCTCCCTTGACGGGAGGGGGCTGGGAGGTGGGTGACCTTGCCATGACCGCAAATGTGGCACCTACCCCCACCCCCTACCCCCTCCCGCAAGGGGAGGGGGAAACACCAGCATTAGATCGATACAGGAGCACGAGAGATGGACCAGGTTCTGGAGGACGACATCCCCATGCCGCAGGCAGCACCCGTGCCGGCCCGTTACCGCGCCCTGTTCTTCGCGCTGGCGCTTACGGCGCTGGCCGCGGCGGGTAGCGTGCGCTGGTGGCTCTGGGAGGCGGGGCACGTCCGGACCGACAACGCCTTCGTGGAAGGAAGCAGCACCGCAATCTCGCCGCGGGTGGGGGGAATGGTGCGGCGGGTCCTGGTTCAGGACAACCAGTACGTGCGCCACGGGGAGCTCCTGGTGGAACTGGAGCCGGAGGATTTCGGGATCGCGGTACGCAAGGCCGAAGCGGACCTTGGTGTCGTCCGCGACGAGAGCAGCGCGGACCTCTCCAGGATCGGCGGCGCCGAGGCCGCGGCCGATATCGCCAGGGTACGGCTCGCCCAGGCGGAACGGGACCTCAAGCGGGCCGAGGAACTGTTCCGACAGGACATCGTGGCCCGGGAGCAGGTGGAACAGCTCGCTACGGCAAGGCTCACCGCTCAGCACCAGTTGAAGGAGGCCGAGCAGGCCTGGCGCAAGGCCCGGGCCGAGGCCGGACTGGAACGGAGCGTCAGCGCAACCGCCAAGGTCCGGGCAAAGCAGGCGGCGCTGGAGGAGGCGCGGCGGCAGCTCGCCTTCACCAGGATCGTCGCCCCGTGCGACGGCTACGTCACCCGCAAGGCGGTGGAACCCGGGAGCAACGTGGAGGCGGGGCGGACGCTGCTCACCCTGGTATCGCTGCAGCAGATCTGGGTCACCGCCAACCTCAAGGAGGGACAGGTTGCCGGGGTGCGGCCGGGGCTCAGGGTCAGCTTGACGGCCGACGCCTACCCCGGCAGGACCTTCCACGGACGGGTGGACAGCATCATGGCAGGCGCGGGAGCGGCCTTCTCGGTGCTGCCGCCGGAAAACGCCACCGGCAACTTCGTCAAGGTGGTGCAGCGCATCCCGGTGAAAATCGCCCTGGAGCCGGGAAGCGACCCGGGGCATCTGCTGCGGGTCGGCATGAGCGTCGTCCCCACCATAGAGCTGGAACCGGAACACAAACAGGTGGCGGGGGCGCCCTTCGTCCCGCCGCCGGTCCCGCTCCCCTAGCCCCTGAGGCGGGACGGGAGCAACCTCAACCAACAAGGAGATGGTCACCATGGGTTTGAAGACGGACAAGGTGGTCCCCGGCCGCGAGGACCGGGTACAGGCCTGCATGGCGCACGGAGGGTGCGCAAGCGGCATCGGCGGACAGGACAAGATCTGCCTCAAGAACAACGAGCGCGGCTTCTCGCAGGCGGGCCTGTGCCAGCTCCTGCCGACGCTGGGCATGCTCCTTACCCTTCCGGAGACCGCGGTGATCGTGCACGGCGCCATCGGCTGCGGCTCGACCGGGTTCGCCATGAACACGAGCATCAAGCTGCACCACCTTTTGCGCGGCAACCCCAACGCCAAGGACAGCCTCTGGTTCACCACCAACCTGGACGAGTCGGACGTGGTGCACGGCGGCGAAAAGCGCCTGGAGGAGACCATCCTCGCGGTGCACGAGAAGTACCGCCCGGCGTCCATCATCGTCCTGCAGAGCTGCACCCCCTCCATCATCGGCGACGACCTGGTCGGGGTCATCGAGAAGCTGAGGCCGCAGATCGACACGCCGCTACTGTACTCGCACTGCGAGGGGTTCAAGACCAAGGTCTGGGCCACCGGTTACGACGTCGCCTTCCACGCCATGTTCAACGGCTTCATCGAAAGGGACAAAGAAGGGCCGCCCCCCAGGAAGGCGCCGAGAAAGCCGGGCGAGCGCCCGCAGGTCAACATCATCAACCTGGCCTCGATGGGGAAGCCGGACGAACTGGAGCTGGAGCGTATCCTGAACGCCATCGGCATCGACGTCGTCATCGGACCCAACTTCGCCGACCGTGAGAAGATCCGCAGCATGACCCAGGCCGACCTCAACGTGAGCGTCTGCCCGACCCACGATGACTACCTGATCGAGTACCTCCACGAGGAATACGGCATCCCCTATGTCCTCAAGGACATGCCCATCGGCCTTGAGAACACCCGCAACTGGGTGCTCGACATCGCGCGCCACTTCGGGCTTGAGGACAAGGCGCTCGCGTTCATCGAGACGGAAGAGGCCAAGGCAAGGCAGGCGGTGCAGCGCTTCCTGCCGCAGCTGAAGGGGGTCCGCGTCTTCCTCTCGGCCGGCGAGTTCCGGGCGCTGGTCACCGGCGGCCTGTTCCAGGAACTGGGCATGGAGATCGTGGGGCTGCGCTCCTACCACCACGATGACTTCGGCACCGACTTCTACCGAAAGCTGGTCCAGGCGCAGGATGGGAAGGACTTCCCCATCGACATCGCGAACTTCCAGCCCTTCGAACTGGTGAACCTGCTCAAGAAGGTGGAGCCCGACCTCTTCTGCGGTCACGTCTTCGACAACGCTTGGGCCGCGCGCCTTGGCTACCCCTGCATCACCATCTTCAGGATCTTCGACCATTACCTCGGCTACCGCGGCTTCTACGAGGTGGCCAAGAAGGCGGCGAGGAACCTGAAGAATCACAACTTCAACAAGAAGCTGAGCCAGAACGTGCGCGACGCCTACAAGAAGGAGTGGTACGCGAAGAGCCCCTTCGCCTACATAAAGAGCGACAGCGTGGAGCCCCCCGTCGAGCCGGCGACACGCGCGGCGTAATGAGCTTCGCCGCACCGAAAGCAGACACGACCACAACAAGGAGCAACGACATGAGCAGCCATATAGAACGCCCGCGCTACCAGTGCGCACTGGGCGGAGCCCTGGTAACGATCAACTCGATAGACCGCGCCGTGGCCATAGTGCACGCAGCACCCGGTTGTGCGGCCAGCGCCGACGGCGCCGCCACCGTGGGAGGCGGCTACTGGGGCACCACGGAGACCGACGGCCGCGCCACCCCCAGCACCAACATCGTCGAGCGTGAGGTCATCTTCGGCGGCGAAGAGCGCCTGGCCGAGCAGATCGCCGCCACTCTCGAGGTGGTCGACGCCGACCTCTACGCGGTGATCACCGGCTGCATGACCGACATCATCGGCGACGACGTCCGCTCCGTGGTGAGCGAGTTCCAGCGCCAGGGCAAGCCGGTGATCGTGGCCGAGACCGGCGGCTTCAAGGGGGACTCCACGGTCGGCGCCGACTTCATCTGGGAGGCGATCTTCAGCCAGTTCGTCGCGAAAGGGCTCCCCAAGGACGCGCGCCGGGTCAACCTCTTTGGCTTCGTCCCGGCGCAGGACGTCTTCTGGCGCGGCAACCTCCTGGAGCTCAAACGCCTCCTGGGGCTTCTCGGCATCGAAGCGAACACCTTCCTCACCCCACAGGACCGGCTGAAGGAGCTGAAGGAGGCCTCGCGCGCCTCGCTCAACATCGTCTTCTCGGACGTGCACGGGGTGAAGCCCGCCAAGCTCTTCGAGGAACTGCACGGCACCCCCTTTGTCACCGAACCGCTCCCGATCGGCCCGACCGCGACGGAGGCATTCCTGAGGCGCATCGCGTCGCTCTTGAAGGTCGACGAGGAAACGGCGGAGTTCGCCATCGCCCAGGAGAAGGCGTACTACTACAGCTTCATCAACCCGATGACCGACCTGGTCAACGACCAGGACTTCCAGCGCTTCGGCATCGTGATCGGCAACGCCAACTACAGCTACGCGGTGACCCGTTTCATCTCCGAGGACCTGGGGTGGCTCCCCTACCTGGCCGCGGTCACCGACCTGTTGCACGACGACCAGCAGCAGGCGGTGATCGAAAGGCTGGAGACGCTGCCGGCCGACTACCGCCCCAAGGTGATCTTCGAGACGGACACGGACCGGATCACGGCGCGACTGCAGGAGATACTGGAGCAGGAGGAGGATCCCTACGGCAACCCGATCCACCCCGCTTTCGTGATCGGCAGCAACCTGGACCGCCCCCTTGCCGCCGGTATCAAGGCCGGCTTCTGGGGGGTCTCCTACCCCATCACCAACAGGATCGTCACCGACCAGTTCTACGTCGGCTTCCGCGGCGGGTTGCGGCTCGCCACCGAACTGATCAGCGTGCTGGTCGCCAACAGGTAAGAGGTGACAGGCATGAACGGATTCGTTGAAAGACCGCGATTTTCCTGCACCCTGGGGGGCGCCCTCTCCACGGTGACCGCCATCCACGGGACGGTCCCCATCGTCCATGCCGCGGCCGGCTGCGGCGGCAATCTCTTCACCGCGCAGTTGGGCGGCAGCGGCTACTACGGCTCCGGCTACTGCGGCGGCCTCTCGGCCCCGGGGTCGAACGTCTCCGAGCACGAGATCGTCTTCGGCGGAGAGGAGCGGCTGGCCGAACAGATCCGCACCACCCTGGAGATCATGGAGGGGGAGTGCTACGTCGTCCTCACCGGCTGCATGACCGACATCATCGGGGACGACATCCGCAGCGCCGTGCAGGAGTTCCGCGGCACCGGCGCGCCGGTCGCCGGGGTGGAAACCGGCGGCTTCAAGGGGACCTCCTACAAGGGGTACGACCTGGCCCTCTCCGCCCTGTTCCGGCAGGTGGTGGCCGAGACGGACGAGCGCGCGACTAACAGGGTGAACCTGTGGGGGCTGGTGCCGGGACTCGACCCGTTCTTCCGCGGCGACCTCCTGGAACTGCAGCGGCTGCTGGCCCTGGTCGGAGTGCAGGCGTCCACCTTCTTCGTCCCCGGAGAGGGGGTGCGCGACCTGGTCGAGGCCGGCAAGGCCGCGGCCAACATCGTGGTGTCGCAGCAGCACGGCATCGCGGCGGCCGAGGCATTCAGGGAGCGCTTCGGCACCCCCTACCTCGCCCTCGAACTCCCCATCGGCCCGTCCGCCTCGGCGCGGTTCCTGCGCCAGGTTGCGGAGTTCCTGGGGCTGGACGGTCAGCTCGTGGAGCGGGTGATCGAACGGGAAACGGCCGATTATTACCGTTTCGTGGAGCGGGTGGCCGATTTCTACTGCGACACCGACCTGCAGCACTACGTGGCGGTAGTGGGTAACGCGACCAGCGCCCTCCCCTACACCCGCTTCCTCGCCGAAGACCTCGGCTGGCTGCCGAGCCTCGTGGTGGTGACGGACAACCTCCCCGACGAGGAGCGGAGCCGCATCGCCCTCAGCCTCGATTCGCTGCCGCACGGCGGGAAGCCGGCCCTGGTCTTCGAGACCGACGCATCGGTGATCGCGGGACACCTGACCCGGGCCTGGCGTCCTTCAGGCGGCGAGCGCTACCAAAAGCGCTTCGCTCCCGCCTTCGTCCTCGGCAGCACGCTGGAGCAGGAGCCCGCCGCGGCGGTGGGCGCGCGGCACCTGAGCGTCAGCTACCCCGTCTTCAACCGGGTCATCGTCAACCGGGGCTACGCCGGGTTCCACGGCGCACTGCATCTCGTCGAGGACCTGCTCTCGACCTATTTCGGAGGGGCATGACATGGCTCACCACACCGATCAGAAAGTGCTCCCGAAGAGGGAGGACCGGCTGCGCACCTGCCACGCCTACGGCGGCACCTCCTGCGCGCTGGTGCAGGAGTCCCGCGGCGGCTGCCTGGTGCGCAGCGAGCGGAGTTTCACCCAGGTCTGCAACTGCCAGATGAGCCTCGCCCTCACCATGGTGACCACCATCCCGGACGCGGTGATCATCATGCACGCCCCTCCCGGCTGCGGCGGCTCCAACGTCTCCATGGACCTCTACGTGAGAAACGGGTTGAACGCGCGCGGCGAAAAAAAGGCGCCGCTCATCTGGTTCACCAGCAACCTCGACGAGGCCGACGTCATCGCCGGCGGCGAGGAGAAGCTGGAAGCGACCATCGTGGAGGCTGATCTGCGCTTCCGCCCCCGCCTCATCTTCGTGGTCTCCACCTGCACCCCCGGCATCATCGGCGACGACATCGACGCCGTGGCGGGACGGGTCCGCTCCAGGGTCGCCGCCACCGTGGTGCCGCTGCACTGCGAGGGGTTCAAGACCCGCATCTCGGCGACCGGCTACGACGCGGTCTACCACGGCCTAGCCCGCTACGTGCAGCTCGCACCGCACGACGCGCAGCGGCTCGCCGAGGAGAGCTCGGGCCAGGCGCTGCTGGACGAGCGCCGCAAGAGCCGGCGCGTCAACGTGTTCAACGTGTACTCCATCGGCCGCTCGGACGAGGTGGAGCTGGCGAGGCTTCTGGAACTGATCGGGCTGGAGGCGCGTTTCTACCCCAACTTCGCGCGCCCCGAAGCGTTCACCGAACTGACCGAGGCGTCGCTCAACGTGAGCATCTGCGCCACCCACGACGACTACTTCCTCACCTTTCTCGAGGAGCGCTACGGCATCCCGTACCTGATCGACACCATGCCCATCGGCATCCGCAACACGGGACGGTGGCTGCGGGCGGTGGCGGCACGCTTCGGCCTCGAGGAACAGGCGGAACGGGTGATCGCCGCGGAGGAGGCCGAACTGGAACGGGCCCTCTCCGATTACCGACCGCCCCTGGCCGGCAAGCGGGTCTACCTGGGGGGCGGGGAGATGCGCGTCGCGGCCACGGCCATGCTCATGCACGAACTGGGGTGCGAGGTGGTCGGCTTCCGGGCCCACCACTACGACGAGTTCGGCGACGACCTTTACCTGACCGCCGCCCAGGACCGCCCCGGCATGGAGGTGAACGTCGCCACCACGCAGACCTTCGAGCTGGCAAACCTGATCGAGCGGGCGCAACCGGACCTGTACCTCGGGCACAGCGGCAGCAACGCCTGGGTCGCCAAGCTGGGCGTCCCCACTCTCCCCATCTTCAGCGCGCCCCAGACCTATCTTGGCTACCTCGGCGTGTTCGAGGTGGCGCGGCGGGCGGTACGCCTCACGGCGAACAGGGCCTTCCAGGAGCAGCTGCGCCGGCACACCCGCCAGCCCTACCGGGAAAGCTGGTACCGCAACGACCCCTTCGCCTACATCACCGACGGCGCCGACGGCGCGGGAGGAAGACCATGAAGACCGCCCATCGCAACATCATGCTTGCCTTCTTCGTCCTCATGCTGCTCGCCGCCTGCGCAGGGATCGCGACGGCCGCCACCAAGGGGAGCTACCCCAAGATAGAGCTCTATACCGCACCCGGATGCAAGAGCTGCAAGGCGGCGAGCGAATACCTGGGTTCGAATGGCATCCCCTATACCGCAAAGGACGTCACGGCGAACGAGAGCTACCTGGACGAAATGTCGGAACGCTACCGCTGCAGTTCGGTCCCGCTCATCGTGATCGGCGACGGCAAAAAAGTGCTGCGGGGCTTCGTGCCGGAAGCGTTTCAGCTGGCGGTGAGGGAAGTGCTCATCAAGGAGAGGCAACAGAAATGAAGTTACGGGGTAATAACGGCATGAGTGTGCATGGGAAAGGTCATGAAATCCTGGCAAAACGGCTTATCGTGGCCGCCGCCGTCGCGGCGGCGATCACCGGCACGCTTGCAGGGTGTGCGGCGCGGCAGCAGGTTCTAAACAACCAGGATTATGTCGAGATCGACTCCCCGTTCCCCGGGGAAGCGGGTGACGCCAACGCGAAGATCTGGGTGCCCAAGGCATCGCTGGAGAAAGGAGTGCCGCGGGGGCGCGAGGTGGCGAAGATCGGCTACGAGAAGCTCGCCGCCGCCAAGGTCACCGATGCGGCGACAGTCCCCCGCAGCCCGCTCCGGCTCCGCCTGCTGGTCGCCGAGTC
Organism: Geomonas subterranea; assembly: GCF_019063845.1. NCBI lineage: Bacteria > Pseudomonadati > Thermodesulfobacteriota > Desulfuromonadia > Geobacterales > Geobacteraceae > Geomonas > Geomonas subterranea. The sequence continues at coordinate 513,544 of NZ_CP077683.1, read as the reverse complement.
CGGCAGGCAGCAGCTCAGCCAGCACTTCGCCGCTGCGGTGGGCAAAGCGCTGGTGGTACGCCAGGCGGCTCCCCCCTCGCCGGCGGACGCGCTCACCGAAGCAGAGGCGCTTTCCTACCTCGGCACCGTTTCCGGAAACGCCTCCGGTCCGCTCCTCTTTCTCTCCAAACCGGAGGGGACTCATCCGGGTGCGCGGCTCAAGGCGGATCTCTACGACGTGAGAGGGCCGCTCGTGATCCGCTCCTTCTGGGTGGCGGTGCCCGAACCTGCGCCCGGACAAAGCGAACAGGAGGCCCTGCTGTCGGCGGTAAAGGGGCTGGCGGAGACGGCGGTGCGCACCCTCTCCTGGTTTCCGTGGTACGGCCGGGTGGCGCGCGTCAGCGGCGAGCGCGTCTATCTGGACGGAGGAGCGGAAGCCGGGCTGGCGGCAGGACAGCAGGTCACGGTGTACCGCGGAGGAGAAGTCGTGAAGGGGATCGGCTTCGCGCCGGGAACGCACATCGCGACGCTCAGGGTGAACGAGCTTTTCGGCTCCGACGGCTCCGTCGCCACCTCGACGGAGGCGGCGCAGGTGCAGGCCGGAGACTACGTGGAGCTGGAAAGCCCCCCGTAGTCCCACCACTTCCATAGATTTGAAGATGCAATGAGGTGTACCAGGCAACTGGAGGCCGAACCCGAAACAGGGGTCCGGCCTTTTTTTTATTCAATGACTTGCCCGCCGCAGAGCGGCGGCACCACACCAGAGGAGGAAGTAGATGAGAAAAAAGATGAGCAGAGCAGTACCCGTAGTAGTGGCCGCGAGCCTTCTCGCGGCGGCCCCGGCCCTCGCCGCCGACGCGCCCCCGCCAAACGGCGCCACGCAGTTCAACTGCGACTTCGAGCCCGCCTGCGAGGTCGCACCCGGCGTCTACGGCAACCTGAACGCGCCGGCCTCGAGCAAGTTCAACCTGGCGGTGGGTGGCTTCGTCAAGCTGGACTACGCCTACAACTCGAGCAACTTCGGCCCCAACGGTTTCTTCACCAACACCCGCTCTCCCAAGAACGACTCCCTGGAGGGGCAGAAGGACCAATCGACCTTCTCCGCGCGCTCCTCCCGCATCTGGTTCCGCTCCAACGGCCCCAACCTCCTGGGAGGGCGGTCCACGGCCCTGGTGGAACTCGACTTCACCAACGCCCCGATCTACGGCACCAGCGGCGTCGCCAACACCGAATCCTTCAACGCCACCCCGCGCCTGCGCCACGCCTGGGGAAACATCGACTGGGGCAACACGCAGCTCCTCTTCGGGCAGACCACCGAGAACTTCAGCGTCTTCAACGCCAACAGCGTCGACTTCAACGCAGGGATCCAGGCGGGCTTCGGCAACGGCTTCAGGGTGCCGCAGGTAAAACTCACCCAGCGCGTCGACCTGGGGGGCGGCAACTCCCTCAAGCTGGTGGCGGCCGTCGAACAGCCCTTCCAGACCAACTTCAACACGGCCAACGCCAACGCAGCACCGGGCAACACCGTCGGCAGCGCGGGTGACAGCTGGGGCCCCGTACCCAACTTCGTCGGACAGGCCTTCTTCGTCAGCAAGGCCCTGGGCACCTCCCCCATCGCCTACGGCTTCGGGCAGCAGAACCTGACCGCCGGCTTCTTCGGCCTCTACGGCAACCAGCATGCCAAGGGGCAGACCAACGACAAGACCATCGACTCCTGGGGCGTCGGCTTCTACACCTTCGTGCCGGTCATAGCCTCCCCCGACGGGAAAAAACGGGCCGGGAGCCTCACCTTCGAGGGACAGACCTACCTTGCCGCCAACGTGACCGGCGCAACCGCGTACCAGTACACCGGGACCGCCGGCGACCTGCACCCCGCCAAGGGGTTCGGCGCCTCCGGCCACCTCATCTTCTACCCCACCGACCAGTTCAGCGTAAGCGCCGGCTACGGGCGGCGCCAGGCCTACAACTACGGCGACTACAAGGGGATCTCGAACTTCGAGAAGTACAACGAGACCTATTTCGCGAACGCCTACTACGACCTGAACGCCGCCGTCCGGGTGGCCACCGAGTACCAGCGGCTCAACACCAAGTACGGCAACATCACCGTCCCGGCGACGGCAACCGCCACATCCGGCCGCTCCGACGAGGGAACCACCAACATCGCGAGGCTCGCGCTCTACTACTTCTTCTAGCCACTGCGCACAAAGAAAAAGACGGTCCCGCTCAGGTAGCAGGGCCGTCTTTTTTTGTTCGTTCTAAGAAGATCAGAGGGGGGGCGGCTCGCGCAGGGACGGGTCGTAGAGAAAGCGGAGTCCGCCGGTGAACTGCGACGAGGGAACACCCGCTTCATCCCAGAGAAAGAGGGTAACGGCCTCGGCGCTGCAGACGGGGCAGGAAGCGGCGAGGTCGACGTACTCGCCACGGGCGCCCCCCCTGAAGAAGCACTCCAGCAGGGTGCGCGGCACCCCGCCCCGGCAGCTTTCATAGACCTCGTAGCCCGCAAGGAGCTCCGGCCTGGCCGCCGCTATGCGGTAGGCGGCAAAGGTCGCGTCGCTGGCAAGGGCGTAGAAAGGGATGGAGTTTTCCATGTTGCTTTCGTAGGTGGCCGGATTGAAATCCTTCTTGTACTTCCGGTTCAAAATGGCGTCGGCTCGCTTCACCTGCGCCTGAAGGGGCATCAGCATGATGCGCTGAAAGTCGCCGAACTCCGCCTCCATGGCGCTGGCCGGATGAGAAGCAGAAAGGTGCAGGCTCCCCGCCAGCAGGAAAGAAAGCGCCAGGCTCCGCCCAAACGACTTACGCATCCCCCTCCCCCTCCCTCTGGCTGCCTGGCTGTCCCAGGGCGGCGGCGATGCCGCGCCACAGTTCCTCGACATCCTCCAGCCCCACCGAGAGGCGGATCAGCTCACGTGGCACACCCAGCGACTCAGCCCACTCAAGCTCGCAGTAGTGGCCAAGGAGCGTGAAGGGACAGGCCAGGGTGAACACGGTGCCGAAGCTCGGTCCCTTGGCTATCGGCAGCCGGTCGTAGATCTGCGGGGCCGCGGTGGCGGCATCTTTGGGAAGAAAACTGACCAGGGCGCCCCAGCCTCCATCCGGTCGGCGCACGGCCTCATAGGCCGCCCCGTCCGACCACTGTGGATACCAGACACGCTCGACGGCGGGATGCTCCCGCAGGCGTCGCGCGATCTCCAACCCGTTCGCGTTATGCAGCCGCATCCGCTCGGCGAACCCGCTGATCCGGGCCGCGAGCACAGCGGCATCCTCGACCCAGAGGTGTTCCTCGTGCAAGCCCGCGGCCAGCGCCTTCAGTTCCGGGTAGTACGGGGAACGCGGGTTGCAGACGACGCATCCCCCCATGACATCGCCGCTTCCGGCCAGGAACTTGGTAAGGCTGGTGGCTATGAGGTCGGCATGGGCGCTCGCGTCGACGTTGAAGGGGGAGCCGACTGCGTCATCCACGATGAGCGGGATGCCGAAGCGGCGCAGGATGGGAGTGACGGCACCCAGGTCGGCAGTACCGAGCAGGGGATTGCCGGGGATTTCGGTGCAGCAGGCGGCTACGGAACGAAGGCGCGCAATCTCCTCAATACAGGCCGGAGCTTCGCCCAGGTCGTGCAGCAGCGTCGGCTCGCCACCGAACCACTTAAGCAGTCTCAGGCTGTCCGAGTAGGGGAACCCGAGCTGAACGGTGGCCGCCCCCGGCCTGCGGGCCTGCACGGCGCGCAGGGCGTGGTAGAGCGCCGCCATACCGGAGGGGTGCAGGAAGACGTCGTCCTCATTGCAGTCGTAGAGCCCAGCCAGCTGTCGGCGGAGGTCCTGCCGGATAGCGCGGTCGTCCAGGCGTTCAGTTGAGGCGCGGGAAAGAGCGGCGCGGGCACGGCGCGTGGAGACGATCTGCCCGGGGTAACGCCAGAAGATCTTGAGGCTGTCGGCGCCCCCCTGCGTGGTCGCCACACCGAACTCCCCTTCCCAGCGAACCACGCGAGCCTCGGCCCCGGAGTGCGCCCGGATGAAAGCAGCTGCAGCCTCCGCCACCCGCAGTGACGGGAACGGCAGGCACGGTTCTCCCGGTGCCAGCAGCTCGGCGAGTTCCAGCACACCCGGGTGGATCACGCAGCGGGGGTAGCCCCCTTGGAGGCTGTCTACCACCTCGGGCCACTTCTCCTCGTATCCCACTACGTCCTGCCACTTCGGCAAGGCGACCGAGACGGCGTGCTCGGAGAGAGGCAACAACGAGCCGAGCTCTCGCTCCTGCAGGGTTTCAGCGATCGGATTCCGGTCGTTCATGCGCGCTCCTTTTACGGTTGAAAGGGGTCGGGTACAGGGTTGCCCCCCCTATTGGTAGGCGACCAGCCCGAAGCAAGCGGCCCCGAAGATGACGAAAGCGGGATTCAGGCCGGTCAGGGTGAGGATGCCGAAGGTCAGGGCGACGATGAGCAGTTTGTCCCACTGCAATAGCGTCGCACCCCAGCCTCCCTGCTTCACCCCGAACACGCTCACCGCCATGTCGTAGGCGGTCCAGAGCAGAAGCCCCACCACCACCGGACGCACCCCCTTCAGCATGGACTGAACGGTAAGGCTCTCCTTGATCCTGAAGAAAAAGACCACCATCACCAGCATGAGGAGCGTGGTGGGAAGGACCGTCCCCAGCGCCGCGGCCACCGCCCCGGGAACACCGGCCAGCTTGTAGCCGATGTAGGCCGAGACCTGCGGAGCGATCGGCCCGGGCAGCGCATTCCCGACCGCCACCGCGTCGGAGAACTCGAGCGGCGTGGCCCAGGGAACCGGATGGGTGCTCCCGGGCGGCACCCAGATGGCGGCGGTCGTTTCCCGCTGCATGAGCGCGAGTGAGGCGGGCCCTCCCCCCCAGGAAAAGAGCGAGACGCGGGTGTACAGCCAGAAGATCTGCCAGATCAGCATGTTCATTCAACTCCTTCGGGTTGGTGTCAGCGCAGCGTCCAGTGCCGCGAAAAAAAAGGCCCGCGCGGGCGCGGGCGATCACACGGAGGCTGTCAGCTCTGCTTGTTCCGGCGATACCCCGGAAACTGGATCACCCGCGTGGGTACGGCAGGTCTCTGGTCGTACCCCGGGCGCCTGGACCAGGAACCGTCGTGTTCCAGGTAATACCAGAAGTGCTGGAAGTACGACGTGGCGGCGTGGAAGATGTCATCCACCATGCCGCCCAGCACGCAGTAGGCCAGGCTCACCGGGAGTTCTTCCCCCTGCCCCGCCGGGAAACGGTACTGGTAGCAGAGCACCTGCCGACTGCAGCCGTGGCTGTACCAGGGTGACGAGCCGAGGCTGAAGGCGCCTAGGTAGCCGTTGGCGGAAAGCTCCTTCAGGAAATCGCGGAATTCCCAGTATGAATAATCCGGCTCCTCCAGGTTGGTATGGCAGACCAGCTCGACGCGAAAGCCGCTGCCGCGGGCCGGAGAGACGGTGGCGGTGCAGCGGACCGGCACCACCTCCACGTATTCGTCCACCCGCACCTCCATGAAGTGGACGGCGGCGAAGCGGTAGCTGCCGCGCGCCACCTCGGTCACCGGCTGCACCAGGTCCGGGCCGCCGTCCGGGCTGAGCGCCGCGCCCACGGCCGCATACGACCGCAGGATCTGCTCCAGGATGGCTACCGCCGCATCCCCCCCGCCTTCGCTCACCAGATCATCCATATGGCACCGCCTCACTCCCTACGGCTGAAGCCGTGCTACTTCCTGACGGCTTTGTGACCCGCGACAAGATCCTCCCTGGAGAGGGCGAGCCGGAAGCCGACGAAATCGTTGCGCGCATTGGCGAAGTCGCCGTAGCGGAAGGTGTTGCGCACGCCGCGCTCGGAGCTGGTCCAGCCGCCACCGCGGCGGACACGGTCCTGGCCGGTTTCCGGCCCCTGCGGATTCTCAGTCGCGCTCTTCGCATAGTAGTCTGCGGCGTAGCGGTCCTGCACCCACTCCCAGACGTTGCCGCTCAGGTCGTGAATGCCCAGGGCGTTGGGCTTTTTCACCCCGACCGCGTGGGTCTGTCCGCCGCTGTTCATGTCGTACCAGGCGTAGTCCGCCAGCTCGTTTTCCTTGGTCTCCTTGTCGAGCCCCTTGCTGGTGCCCGCGTACTTGTCCCCGCCGCCGCTTCTGGCCGCGTACTCCCACTCGCTTTCGGTGGGGAGGCGGTACTTCTTGCCCGTCAGCTTGTTCAGCCTCTTGATGAAGAACTGCGCGTCGTCCCAGGAGACGTTTTCCACCGGGAGGCTGTCGCCCTGGAAATGGGAGGGATTGGTCTTCATGACCGCCTTCCACTGCCCCTGGGTCACCTCGAACTTCCCCAGGTAGAAGTCACTTACCGTGACTTGGTGCACCGGTTTCTCGTCCTCTCCGCCGGTGTCGAAGGTGTCTCCCTGCTGGTAGGTCCCCCCCTTCACCTCGACCAGGTCGATCTCCGGCGCCTTCGATTTCGCCTGCGCCGTACCCGCAAGGGCCAGCATCACCACCGCTGCCACGATTCCCGCTGATACCTTCATAGTCCTTCCTCCTTTATGTTTCTTCAGTGCCATCGCCCCGAAGAGCTGTCTTTCAGAAATTCCCGGAACGCCTCCTCGTCCCCCCTCCCCTTGCGGGAGGGGGTTAGGGGGTGGGGGAAGGTGCCATCATCGCCTTGGATGGCGGCTTCACCCACCCCCCGGCCCCCTCCCGTCAAGGGAGGGGGAGGCGCAAAGGTCACTCAAGCACCATCCCGTTCCCCTCCGGTTTCTCCACGCGCCCCCCCTGCCCCATGAGAAGGACCAGGGGGAGCGCCGCGAGCAGCATCACCCCGAAGACGAGGTAGACCCGGTTGAAGGCGAGCATGGACGCCTGACGCTGCACCAGGTTGTCGAGCAGGTGCAGCGCCTTGACCTTGGCCGCGAGACTCCCGTAGCGGGCGCCGAGCGACGCAGCGCTCTGCTCGAGCCAATGTGCCACCCGCTCCGAGTACGGCAGCAGCCCGTCCGCCAGCCGCACCCGGTGCTGGGCCTGCCCCCGCACCAGGAGGTTCGCCGCCCAGGCGATGCCGATACTGCCGAACACCTGCCGGAACACGTTGTAGAGGCCGCTGGCCGCCATCATGCGGGGGCGCGGCACCGAAGCCAGGGTCGCCGTGCTCACCGAGACGAAGGTCATGCCGAAGCCCATCCCCTGGACGGCCTGGACCAGGAAGAGCTCCCGGTACCCCACGTCCAGCGAGAGACGGGTCATCAGGAGAAACGAGGCCGCCGAGAGAAGCAGCCCGCCGCTCACCAGGAACCTCGGCCCGACCCGGTTGTAGAGCCTCCCCGCCAGGGGCATGGTGAGCCCCATGGCCAGGCTGCGCGGGACCATGACCACGCCGGCGTCGAAGGCCGGGTACCCCATGAGCTGCTGCAGGAAGATCGGGAGCAGGAAGGTGCTGGCAAAAAGCCCCATCCCCAGCATCCCGCTGATCAGCACCCCGGAGGTGAACTGCGCATCGCCCAAGAGCGTCAGATCCACCGCGGGGCTCGGCGTGGTCAGCTCCCGCCAGGCGAAGAGCGCAAGCGCCGTGAACGCGATGAACAGAAGCCCGGTGATGAACCGGGACGAGAACCAGTCGTTGCGCTCCCCCTCCTCGAGCATGAGCTGGAGCGAGCCGAGCCCCAGCACCAAAAGGGCCACCCCCGGGAGGTCCAGCGACACCCGCTCCCTTTTCAGGTACGGGGGATCGTGAAGGTAGCGCAGCACCATGGCCACGTTCAACAGCCCCAGGGGGAGGTTCACGTAGAAGATCCAGGGCCAGGAGAAGCGGTCCACGAGCCAGCCGCCGAGGGTGGGGCCGAGCGCCGGGCCGATCACCACCCCGAGACCGAAGATCCCCATCGCCGTTCCCTGCTCGTGCGGCGCGAACCGCTCCCGGATGATCGACTGCGAGAGCGGCGCCAGGCTCCCCCCCGCGATCCCCTGCAGCACCCGGGCGGCGACCAGCATGGGGAGGGTCGTGGCAAGGGCGCACAGAAGCGAGGTGGCCGTGAAGGCCGCCACGGAAAAGAGGTAGTAGCGCCTCCTGCCGAAGCGGGTACTGATCATGGCGATGAGCGGCATCACGATCACGTTGGAAAGGATGTATCCGGTCACCACCCAGGAGATCTCCTCCACCGAGGCGCCGAGGTTGCCCCGCATGTAGGGGACGGCGACGTTCACGATGCTGGTGTCGATCGCGTTCAGCATGGTCCCCAGCATCACCGTGAGGGTCAGCATCCACTTCCCGGCATCTGCCTGCGGTGTCGGCACCTCAGGTCCTACCAGCTGACCTGCCCGTCACCTGCCGGCAGGTGGGGCGCGCCGAACACCTCATTGGCCACCCGATCGAGCTGGTCGAGGATTTCCTGGCGCTTCTGGGCGTCGTCAGGCGCGGAGACGCCGCGCGCCCTGACGAGGTGGGCGGCGCCGAAGCTGTTCCGCCTCAGAAACCCGGCGTACTTGGGGAAGATGTCGGCGAAGGTGGATTCGTCCGGATTCCCCTGGGTCTGGATGAAGACCAGCTGCTTCCCCGGCTTCAGGCGGCTCGGGGCGGCCGCGGTGCGGTAATCGGGCGTGAAGTACGAAAAGGTGCGGTCGATGAAGGCCTTGAGCTGGCTGGTGACGTCCCCGAAATAGACCGGCGTGGCCAGCACCAGCAGGTCAGCGGCTGCGACGTCGGCAAGAACCCGGGTCAGGTCGTCGCGCACGGCGCAGTCCTCCCTCCCCGTCTTGCAGGCGTAGCAGGCGACGCACCCCTTGTAGATCAAGCTGCCGAGCTCATGTACCACCGGCCTGTGCCCGGCCCCCTCCGCCCGTGCCAGGAACCGCTCTGCCAGAAAGGAACTGTTTCCCCTGCGACGGGGGCTTCCCAGAAGTGCCACAACTTTCATGTCTGCTCCTTTGTGTGCTGTGTCTGCCTGCGCGCCTCAGCGCAGGGTGAAGTCGGTGAAGACGACGTAGCCGGTGACGATGGCCGCCAGCAGCAGGACGGCCGATACCGAGACCAGCGCGAGCCTCCTGGTCAGGTGCGGCAGCTCGGGCGCGAGGCTCGCGACGTTCCGGTAGCGCTGCAGGCATCCGGCGCCTATGCCGCTCACGGCTGCGGCCAGGATGGCCAGGTATATCGGGTATCCCACGAAACCGTACTCCCTCTGCAGGATGCAGAACGGGCAGTGGTGCGAGGGCATCTGGTAGATGTAAAGCGAGATCACCGAGACCAGCGCCACCAGCGCCACCACCAGTTGCAGCGCGCTCGCCAGCGCGAAGATGCCGCCGCCGCTGCCAGACCCGGCCAAGCGCAGGCCGCAGCCGACGGTGAGCGCGGAGCTCAGGTAGAAGATCCCCAGCATGGGAAGCGGCGGCGCGTTGGCGATCTCGGTGGCGATGCCGCGGCTCGCCGGGCTGAACAGGCTGCCGCAGCACGAGGTGATGATGTCCGGGGAAAGCCCCAGGAAGTACCCCCCCTGGAGCACCGCCTCCGCCAGAAGCAGCGGAGCGAGCAGCAACAGGAGCAGGTACTTGGTGCGGATCAGCGGGTAGTCGTACCCCAGGCTGTCGGCGTGATTGAAGACGAGCCAGAGCCCCGCCAGGAGAAAACCGGCGCACTTCAAGAGGAGCGTGGGATAGCCGAGGGGGGTCGCGGTAAGGGTCCCCACCGCGCACATGGCGCCGACGAAGAGGTGGTGGATGTTGTCGGCGGTAACTATGAACAGGAACAGGGACACCAGTTGGAAGGCGAGGAAGTAGCTCAGCACCGTCGCGACCAGGTAGGTCTTGCGCTCCAGCACCAGCTGCGCTTCGCTGCCGCTGGAGAGGTCCCAGTGCCTGAGGATCTGCACGCCGTGCAGCGTGGCGTAGAGCACCATGATGGCGGTGAGCAGCGACGCGGCGAAGAGCGACAGGATGCCCGGGTTGAGGATCATGACGGCGCCCCCGCCGCGACGATGCGGCCGTCGCGCATTTCCACGATCCGGTCCGCCAGGTCGCTGTCATAGACGATGGGGTCGTGGCTGGAGAGGATGATGGTCTTTCCCTCTCCTTTCAGGGTGCGCATGATCCCCATGAATTCGTGGGAGAGCCGGGTGTCGAGGTGCGCGGTCGGCTCGTCGGCGACGATTATGGCGGGGTCGTTGATGAGCGCCCGGGCGATGGCCGCACGCTGCGCCTCGCCGCCGGAGAGCCACTCGATCTTGGCGCCCGCCTTCCCCTCCAGGTTGAACATGGCCAGCGTATCCAGGGCCCGCTTCTGCAGCGATCCCAGCCGCTCCGGGGTGGGATAAGCCGGGATCATCACGTTTTCCAGCACGGTGAGCCCCTTTACCAGGTGGAACTGCTGGAAGATGAAGCCGAAGGTGCGCCGGCGGATGGAGGTCAGGAAGCGCTCGGGGAGGCTGGTGATCTCCCGCTCCCCGAGGAAGATCCGTCCGGCGCTGGGGCGCGACATGCAGCCGATCATGCCGAGCAGCGTGGTCTTGCCCGAACCGCTCGGCCCCTTGAGGACGGTGGTACGCCCAAGGTCGATGGACAGGGTGACGTCGCTCACGGCGCGGAACTCGTTGGGGCGGCCGGCGTTGAAGGTCTTGCTCACGTTGCGTGCTGTGATCACGGGGCCTCCTCGCCTAGCGCATGACCGCATCGGGGTCGATGGTTGCCGCCCGCCAGGAGGGGACGATGGTGGTCGCGGTGTAGGGGACCACGGTGAGAAAAAAGATCGCGGCCAGTTCGCCGCAGTCGAGGGACGGCACCAGCCGAAACTCCGGGTAGAGCACCGACCACCCCTTCAAGACCGGCGCGAACAGGAAAGAGCCCCCCAGGAACACGTGGGCGTAGGCGAGGAGATAGCCGGCCAGAAACGCCGTCAGCGACACCACCACCCCTTCCCAGAATTTCAGGTGCAGGACGTCCGCGGTTTCCCACCCCACCGCCTTCAGTATCCCGATTTCCCTGCGTTCCTCCGCCGACAGCCCGGTCGCCTTGTCCCAGGCGAAGATGACGAAGGCGAGCGCCACGGCGCCGAAGACGACGATGACGAGCCCCGAACGCCAGCCGAAGACGGCGTCGTAGGTCCTCAGGATCTCGTCGCGCACGATCGGGCGGCTGTCGGGGAGGAGGCGCACCACCTTTTCCGCCACGGTGCTGAACTCCCTGGGGTTGCGCACGGTGATAACCAGGTCGGTCGCCTGGTCCGCCGGGAGGCCGGAGAAGTCGCGGTAGTCGGACTCCGAGATGAGGATCAGGTCCGCGCTGACCAGCTCGGAGCCGGCGGGAAGGACCTTGCGGATGGTGAAGCTGCGCGGCTTGCCGTCATGCCCGGTGAAGCCGATGACGTCGCCGGGATGGGTGTCGCGGATGCGCGAGATGCCGCTGCCGATGTCGATGAAGCCCGGCTGCGGCGCGCCCTCGCGGGGGACCAGCAGCGTGTAGTTGGCCAGGAAGTTGGCGTCGTAGTAGTAGCCCCAAAGCCTCGGCCGCACCGAATGGATGCCGCGGATCTCCGCGATTTTCTCCGCGTAGGAAAGCGGGACCGGCTGGTAGCGGCCGGTCAGGCTGCGCTGCACGATGATTTCCGGCGTCCCCTGCAATACCGCATTCGCCTCGGTTTTCAGCGCATGGGAGAAGAGCAGGATCGAGGAGAGGAGAAACACCAGCAGGGTGTAGACCGCCAGCAGGGAGCCGTTCTTCCACTTGCGGCGCAATAGCGACGCGATGGTGAAATCCAGGATATGTCGCTGTCGCTCCAGAAGGTTTCTCATGGTCGTCTCAACTGCGCGGGGGGGCCGGCGACGCTCCCCGAGGGGAAATGCTCCAGCGCCATCGGGGAGTCCTGGAACGGGGTGAAACGGTCCGCCAGGGCCAGGTTCCTGGTGTAGCTCGCCTCGCTGAAAAGGGTCAGATCGGTCAGTTCCAGCGTCCTGACCTGCCAGTTCATCAGGCTGACGCCCGGCAAAAGCGCCCGAGCCGCAAAGCTCGCGTGCAACGCGGCGGCCACCAGGAGCAGCAGCAGCGCCCCGGTGAGCACAAGGTATGACGAGGATAGGCTAAGCCGCATCAGCGCACCTGGGCCAGCACTGCCGGGGTCACTTCCCGGAAACGGACGATCTTCCTGCCGTGGTGGTCCTTCAGGAACTCCCTGGCGTCCGCCTCCTTGGCGAACGGGATCAGCTCGCTCCCCATGGGGCCGGCCACATCGCTCCCGATCACGTAGAAGGCCGTGGTGCCGTCGATGAGGGTCGCGTCGTAATAGCCGGTCACGAAGACGGCGGCGACGTCGCCCGCTTTCCTGCCCGGCGCGTACCGGGGCACCTCGTGGTAGAACCGGAACAGGTCCTTGCTGCCATCGAAGTAGAGCACCTTGCCGTCCTTCAGGTGGACCTGCGCGGCGAAGTTGGCGTAGTTCGCCACGAACATGCCGCAGACGGCGCACTTGTCGGTAGGGCCAGGCTTGCGGGGCTTGCCGGCAGCGGCCATGGCGAGGGTGGCGCTCGAAAGGAGCGCGGTGATGATGAACGAGATGAAGAGTGTTTTTTTGGTCATAGGTTCCTCGAAATGTGAAAGCAAAAACCTGGGCGAATGATTATTCGCCCCTACATTGGGTAAAGGTTCAGGGCCGAAGGGACTGGCTCCGTAAGGTGCCTGTCCCTCTGGCGGAACGCTCCCTTCAGCTCAGCCACCTTCCCAAAGACAAGGGGGACAGGCACCTGGAGGAGCCAGTCCCCCGCCTTGAGATTTTGGCACTGTAGGGGCGAATAAACATTCGCCCAAACAACCGTCCGCACCATCCCTCTTCCATTCTCACAGATACCTCTGGATGATCGACTCCAGCTTCTTGTTGTCGAGGATGCCGATCAGCTTCTCCCGCACCACTCCCCTACCGTCGACCACGAACACGGTCGGCAGGACCTTGATGCCGAAGCTCCCCCGCCCCACCGCCAGGTCGCGGTCGGAGAGTGCCTGGTACGGCAGCCCGTTGGACAGGATGACGCTCTCGATGATCTCCTTCTTCTGCCCTTCGTTTATGGCAACGAAGTTCATGGTTCCCTTGCGGGCGCCAACGAACCCTCTCAGCGCGATCAGCTGCTCGGTGCAGCCACACAGGTTGTTCCAGAAATAGAGGACCGTGGTCTTGCCACGGTAACGTCCGGAATCGACCTTGGCGCCTGAGAGGTCCGTCAGGGTGAAGGCCGGTGCCTGCGAGCCGATGCGCGGCCCAGCTGCCTGTACGCCGCCGGCAATGAGAACCACTAGCGCCGCTGCCAAAATGAGGCTTCTCATGGTTCCTCCCCCCTGACGGGTGCCAGCTTCAGATAGTCCTCGCTGAGGGCCACGTCCCAGACCACGAACCGCTTCTCCGCAAGCTTCAGGGAGAGATCCGCAGCCACGGCGAGCGCGGTGAGCACGGTCGCGCCGGCGAAGATGCGGGTCACGTGGTAGTTCTCCTGACTCTGCACGATGAGCCAGCCGATGCCGTTACTCCCCCCCATCATTTCCGAGGCGACCAGCATGATGAAGGCGTAGCCGGAGGCGAGGCGCAGCCCGGTGCAGATGGCAGGGGCGGCGGAAGGGAGCACGACCTTGAGAAAGAGCTGCCGGCGCCCGAGCCCCAGCGAACGCGCCGCCTTCAGTACCGGCACGTCCACGCTCCTGATGCCGCTGATGCTGCTGAAGACGATGGGCCACAGGCAGAGCCAGCCGATGATGAAGGTCTTGGCCACCTCGCCGATGCCCAGGAAGAAGATGATGATGTGGGCGAGTATCACCGGGTTCGCCTGGGCGAAAAGCTCCAGCAGGGGCTCGGTGGCGGTCTGGATGCGGGGGAACCATCCCCCCAGCACGAGCCCCAGCGGGAGACCGATGGCGACCGCGGCGCCGAACCCGATCAGCGCGCGCCCAAGGCTCAGGCGTGCGTGCAGCAGCAGTTCGCCGCTCGCGTACAGGTCGCAGATCGCCTGCAGCACCCCGGAGAGCGGCGGGATGAAGAGCGGGTTCACCAGGCCGGTTCGCGGGAGCACCTCCCAGAGGGAGAGGAACAGGATGACGGCCAGCGCCTGGTGCATAAGGGTCGTTCTATCGTTCATGGCTCAACTCCCGCTTCCCGAGTCGACCGGCGTCCCGAAGTGGCGGGAGTGGTCGCCGGGTGTCAGCGACGCGGCCTCCCGGTTCACCTTCCCCACTTCGATCCCCCCCAGCACCAGCAGCACCACAGTGGCGGCCGCGGCGGCGCAGGCGGAAAACCTGCCCGGCCTCCAGGAGGGGCGAGAAGGCGCCGGACCGTCAGCGGGCGCCACGGCTTCCGTTTCCTGCCAGCAGAAGAGACGGTCGCCCAGGGCGATCAGCCCGCGGTTCAGCAGGAAACCGAAGACGACGATGAAGGTCGCCCCCGCGTAGATGCGGGGGATCTGGTAGTTCATGGCGGCGTTGTGCACCAGGTAGCCGAGCCCCGCGCTCGCCCCGAGCATCTCCGCCGCAACCAGGATGTAGAAGGTCACCGTGGCGGCGATGCGCACCCCGACGAAGATGGTGGGGAGCGCGCCGGGGAGGATCACCTTTACCAGCAGCGCCCAAGGGCCTATCCCCATGGAGGCCGCCGTCTTCTCCTGCACCGTGTCCACGTTGCGGCTCCCGGTCATGGTGTAGAAGAGGACCGGCCAGACCGAGACCCAGGCCACCACGGCAAGCTTGGCCGCCTCCCCGATGCCGAAGAAGAGGACGAAAACCGGCAGGAGCGAGAACGGATTCACCTGGCTCAGCACCTTCAGGAGCGGGCTCACGGCGTTCGCGACCCGGGGATAGACCCGCCCCAGCAAGAGCCCCGCCGGGATCCCGGCCGCGACCGCGATAAGGAGTCCCGCGAGCGCCCTCCAGAGGCTGACCAGGATGTGCACCGAGAGCCAGGCGCCGGTAAAGAGCCGGTCGATCTCGGCCACCACCGTCGAGAACGGCGGCAGGAAGTAGGGATCGACCCACTCCAGGCGCGGGGCGAGCTCCCAGGCGAGCAGGAACAGCACGACGCCGGACCAGCGCAGCAGCAGATGCCGCAGCTTTTTTATCGATGCCGAGGCGCCCATGGCGGCGTCCCTCCGTCCTACAGCTCGACCGACGACGAGATGGCGTCGGCTACGGAGGGAAGCGTTCGGCGCGGCGCCTCGACCTTCGCCTCGCGGTTTTGCAATAGCTCCCAGACCTTGTGCCGCACCCAGCCGAACTCGGCGGAGGAGCGCAGGTCGCTGTTGTGGCGCGGCCTGGGTAGGTCGATGTCGACCACCTCCTTCACCGCACCGGGGTTGGTGCCGAGGACGGCCACCCGGTCGGCGAGGAAGACGGCCTCCTCGATGCTGTGGGTGACGAAGATGATGGTCTTACCGGTCTCCTCCCAGATGCGCAGCAGCTCGTCCTGTAGGGTCTCCCTGGTCTGGGCGTCCACCGCCGCGAAGGGTTCGTCCATCAGGAGCACTTCGGGGTCGTAGGCCAGGGCGCGCGCGATGGCCACCCGCTGCTTCATCCCTCCCGAGAGCTCGTGGGGGAAGTGGTCCGCGAACCCCTCCAGGCCGACGAGGCCTATGAAGCGGTCGCTGACGGCGCGGCGCTCGCCCTTGGGAACCTTCTTTATCTCCAGGCCGAATTCCACGTTCTGGCGCACCGTGCGCCACGGGAAGAGCGCGTATCCCTGCAGCACGATGCCGCGGTCCAGGGCCGGCCCGGTCACCTTCCTGCCGTCGATGAAGATCTCCCCCGAGCTCGGCTTGGCGAGCCCGGCCAGGATGTCCAGGAGTGTCGACTTGCCACACCCCGAGGGCCCCACGATGGCGAGGAACTCCCCTTTTTGCACCTGGAGGCTCACGTCCTTGAGCGCCACGAACTCCTTGGGGCTGTCCCCCCGGCCACGGTTTCGGGCCGGGAAGACGCGGTGGATGCCCCTGATCTCGATCTTTGCGTTACTTGCAGCCGTTGCCATGAGTTGCCTCCTGTTATGCCTTTTTCTTCTTCGCGCCCTGCTTCAGCTTGTTCTGGTAGGCCTTGTCGTCGTTGCCCACCGCCTCGAACTGGTGCGTCACGATGGAAGCCGGGGTGATCTTCCCCTTGGGGATGACCTTGGCATCCTCGACCCCCTTGATCCAGGGGACGATCTCTTTCTCGACGATGGTGGCGTCCTCGGAGTAGTAGTGGTTGCCGGTCACCGGCACGCCGATCACCTCCTCGACCCACTTGGCGGTCTTGTCGGGGTTGGCGTTGGCCCAGCGCTGTCCGCGCTTGATCGCCCTCACGAAACCGGCCACCGCCTCCGGGTGCTTCTTGATGAAGTCCTCGGTGAACCAGTAGTAGGAGAGTCCGGCCGCGGAGCCGAGCCCCGTGTCGGTGGAGTCCGCCACCTTGATCGCCTTCGCGTCCAGCATCCCCTTGTAGAACGGGGGGTGCACCGGCGCGACGTCGACCAGCCCCTGCTTCAGCGCCTGGATGGCCTGGATGTCCGGCATGGTTACCCACTCGATCTTCTCTTTGGGCACCCCGTACTTCTCCGCCAGGATGTTGGTCTCGAAGTCGGCGCAGATGTTCTTGGTGATGGTGGAGACCTTGATCTTGCCCGGCAGGTTCTTCAGGTCGGCGAAGCTCTTCACGTTGGGATGCTTGGCCGGGTTGACGAACCACCACATGTGGCGGAACTTGGGATCGTAGGAAGGCGCCGGCTCGACCCCGGCCCGCACCACCGCCTTCAGCTTGGCGCCGCCGGCGATGGCGATGCCGTACTGGTTTGGATGCCCGCTCCCCACGTCGTTGTTCCCCTTCACCAGGGACGGGATCTGCAGCGGGGCCTGCGTCTCGCCGGTGTAGACGAGCTTCACACCCTCCTGCTCGAAAAATCCCAGCTTCTCCGTGACCAGCCAGGGGGCGAGCGAACAGTCCTTCCTGGTCCAGGTCTTGATCTCGACCAGCTGCTTTTTGGTCGCGGCCTGCCCGTTGCCGGTCCCGGCGAAAATCGACGCTGCCGCCACAACCACCGCCAGTGCGGCCAGTACCACATTTTTCCTCGATACGTTCATGGTCCTTCCTCCTTGGATGCACCGGCATCTGTTTTTGCCGGCGGCAGTTCTTCTTTATTTGTCGCTGTGATCATTCTTCTTGACGCCCCCTGCCGCCAGGGTGATTCCGCCTGAGTGCCGCGTCAGAAATTCTCGGTAATGGATCGCTGCTTCCACCCCACCAGTTTCCCCTCCAGGAGGGCGAAGGAGTGGTTCAGGATCAGGCCGAGGGTGGAGATGAGCACGGTGGCCGCGAAAAGCTGCGGCATCTGGAAGTTGATCTGGGCGTTCCAGACCAGCCAGCCGAGCCCGGCGCTCGCTCCGATCATCTCGGCGGCGATGAGCATGAAGAAGGCGGTGCCGCACCCCATCTTGAGGCCATGGAAGATGCCGGGGGAGGCCGCGGGGAGGATGACCCGGAAGAACAGCGTTGCCACGCCGCACCCCATGGAACGCGCCGACTTCACCAAGAGCGGGTCGATCTGCTTCACCCCGTTCACCGTGTTGAAGAGGATGGGCCAGATGCAGACCCAGAAGATCATGGCCACCTTGGACATCTCGCCGATCCCGAAGATGAGGATGAAGAGCGGGAAGAGCGAGAAGGGGTTCACCTGTCCGAGGAAGCGGAGCACCGGGTTCACCAGGCGCTCGAAGGTCCTGAAGCTCCCCCCCAGCAGGAAGCCCAGCGGAATGGCGACAGCGGCGGCCAGGAAAAATCCGGTGGCGGAGCGGAACAGGCTGACGCCGATGGACGGCAGCAGCTCTTCGGCCTGGAACATCTCGTACAGGGTCTTCAGCACCAGGGTCGGCGGGGCAATGAAGGTCTCGACGATTCCCCCCAGTTGAGGCGCGGCCTGCCAGGCGGCGAAGAAGAGAAGGATGGAGAGCTTGTCCAGGTGGCGGGTCAGCCATCCCCCCCGCCGGTCGGTTATCTGTTCTTGCGGCATGGTAGCTTCCTCCTTTAGACTTCGACGGACTGGCGCCAGGCGACGACCCGCGCCTCGACGAAGTGGATGGCCGAGTTCATGCCCAGCCCCAGCAGGGCGATCAGCGCGGCGGCCAGGTACAGGCGCGGGATCACGTAGTTGGTGGACGAGTTGTGCACGAGCCACCCAAGCCCCGCGTTGGCTCCGATCATCTCCGCCGCGATCAGCATCAGGAAGGCGACCGTGGCCCCGAGGCGCACCCCGGTGAAGATGGAGGGAAGCGCTCCGGGCAAGAGCACCCGGGAGAAGAGCCTCAACCTGCCGCACCCCATGGAGCGCGCCACCTTGACGAAGAGCGGGTCCACGTTCTGCACCCCGGAGATGGTGGTGAAGAGGATGGGCCAGAGGCAGGACCAGAAGATCACCGCGAACTTGGCCAGCTCCCCGATCCCGAAGAAGAGCACGAAGAGCGGGAAGAGCGAAAAGGCGTTGATCTGCCCGAAAAGGCGCAGCAGCGGCCGCAGGAAGTGGGTGAGGCGCGGGTACCACCCCCCGAGGACGAAGCCGGCGGGAATGCCAACCGCGAGCGCCGCCGAGAGCCCCTGCAACAGACGCGCGAGGCTCGAGGTGATCTGTGCCAGCAGCTCGCCCCGGGAAGCCAGTTTCACCCCCTCCTCGACGATCAGCGAAGGAGGAGGGAAAAACTGGATGTCGATCCACCCCAGGCGGGGGGCGATCTCCCACAGGGCCAGCAACAGCGCGAGTCCGTACCAGTCGAGCAGCCGATCGTTCAGCCGCAGCACGAAATCAGGCAGATGGAAGTGGCTTCCTCGCGCCGCGGCGCTCGCCGCCTCCCCTTCAACCGTCTTCTCCCGCACCGGCGTATAGATGATTCCGTCCATAATCTCCTCCGGAAATTGGTGTCCGGCGCGGGAACCGCGCCGGTCTCGCGGGGCATCGCCCCCCCACTTGCAGGCTAGATGCTGGCGCCGCTGCTTCTCACCTCGCCGGTCTCGATGGCGAGCAGGGTGTCGGCCCATTTGAGGGCCCATTCGTGCAACTGCTTGTCGTTCAGCGGCGTGGGCACTTTCGAGTCGGAGTGGTTGTAGATCCTGTCCGCGAGAGCGCGGTACACCTTGGCCTGGTCGGAATCGGGGAAGGCCTCGATGGTCGTTTTACCCTGCAGCTCGGACTGGGTTACTGTGACCGAGCGCGGGACATACTCGACCACCTGGGTCTGGGTGTTCTCCACGAAGTCGTCGATGATCGCCTTGTGGTAGTCGGAGTTCATGGAGTTGGCGATCACCCCGCCCAGGAGCGCACCGCCGTTGTTGGAGTACTTCTGGATCCCCTTGAAGAGGTTGTTGGCCGCGTAGATGGCCATGAAGTCCGAGGAGGAAACCGTGAAGACATGGTCGGCGATCCCCTCGCGCACCGGCACCGCGAAGCCGCCGCAGACCACGTCCCCGAGGACGTCGTAGACCACGATGTCGAGATCGAGCTCCTCGAAGACGCGCAGCTGCTTCAACAGTTCCACCGAGGTGATGATGCCGCGGCCGGCGCAGCCGACGCCCGGGGCGGGTCCGCCCGCCTCGACGCAGTAGATGCCGGCGAAGCCGCGGAACACCACCTCGTCGAGCTTCACGTTCTTCTTCTCGCGCAGGGTGTCGAGGATGGTGGGGATGTACCCTCCGCCGCGCAGGGTGGTGGTGGAGTCGCTCTTCGGGTCGCAGCCGATCTGCATCACCTTGAGGCCCGAGGCCGCGAGAGCCGCGCTGATGTTGGAGGTGGTGGTGGACTTGCCGATCCCCCCCTTGCCGTAGATGGCGATGGTTTTCACTTTTTTACCGGACATGTCGTTGGCTCCTTTTGTGTGTTGGCTTAGTCAAGGGCCGCGGCGGCAAGCCTGCGGCTCTCGGTTCTGTTTATCTGGTAGACCTTCCCTGCCTGGATATGCAGGGTGATGGACCCGTAATGGACCGTCTTGAGGAGGTCGGTCACCTTGTGGATCGCCTCGATGTTCTGGTCCCCTCCCCTTTTCCTGATGATCCTGCTCGCGTTGCTCATGCACCCTCCAAAAACGAAAAAAGACCGGTGCAGATAATCTGCAGCCGGTCTCCGGTATTTCCAGTCAACCAGTACGACGATATGTGAGTGCAAAAAAAAGAGGCCAAAGGAGCAGGTCCTTTGGCCTCCGGTTTTTCCGGTGAGCCTTTAGTCTACTGAAACGATGGACAAGGTATATATGATAGAAGCTACTTTGTCAACGGAAAAAAATAGGCTCTGCAGACAATTCCGGGGGCAGCCTGCAGCTGCCCCTTCCCCTTGCGGGAGGGGGTATGGGGGTGGGGGGAGATGCCATCATTTCCGCTGGTTGCGGCTTCACCCACCCCCCGTCCCCCTCCCGTCAAGGGAGGGGGAGCCGTGAACAATGGCCCACCCCGAAATTCCGCGATGAACCCCAAAAGTCCAGTTTCAGATACCGCTGCCGTCTATGTGACCGGGTTTGTTGAGGCGGTACTTTTCACTTCTGTCCACCTGGATCACGCGCCCGTCCTGGACCACCAGGGTGAGCGTCCCAAAGCGCAACGAGACCAGCAGGTCCCTGATAATCTGTTCGAGTTCCGGGTTCCATGGGTCTGGACTCTGCGCGCTCATCAGATTCCCTCGAAGAGCGCCGTGGAGAGATAACGCTCGGCGCCGTCGGGCAGCACCACCACGATGGTCTTGCCGGCGAACTCGTCACGCTGCGCCAGGCGCACGGCGGCCGCGGCCGCGGCGCCGGAGGAGATGCCGACCAGGAGCCCCTCCTCCCGGGCGAGCCTTTTGGCGAACTCCAGGGCCTCATCGCTGCTCACCTGCTCCACCTGGTCCACGAGGGTAAGGTCAAGGGTGTCGGGGATGAACCCGGCGCCGATTCCCTGGATCTTGTGCGGACCGGGCTTGAGCTCTTCCCCGGCCAGTGCCTGGCTGATAACCGGGCTCTCCTTTGGTTCGACGGCAACGGACAGAATCTGCTTCTGCTTCGTTTTCTTCAGGTAGCGCGAGACGCCCGTGATGGTCCCCCCGGTGCCGACACCGGCCACGAGGACATCGATCGCGCCGTCGGTGTCGTTCCAGATCTCCGGGCCGGTGGTGCTTTCGTGTATGGCGGGGTTCGCCTGGTTTTTGAACTGTTGCGGGATAAAGTAGCGTGCCGGCTCGGAAGCGGCGATCTCCTCCGCCTTCTTGATGGCACCCTTCATCCCCTCCGCACCGGGGGTCAGGATCAGGTTCGCCCCGAGGGCGGCCAGCACGCGGCGCCGCTCGATGCTCATGGTATCGGGCATGGTAAGGGTGAGCCGGTAGCCGCGGGCGGCCGCCACGTAGGCAAGGGCGATACCGGTATTGCCGGAAGTGGGCTCGACGATCTCGACGCCGGACTTCAGCACGCCCCTTTTCTCGGCGTCCCAGATCAGGTTGGCCCCGATGCGGCACTTCACCGAGTAGGCCGGGTTGCGTCCCTCGACCTTGGCCAGGACAGTGGCCTTGGCGTCGCCGGTCACGTGGTTCAGCTTAACCAGCGGCGTGTTGCCGATCGAAAGCGAATTGTCGTTAAAAATGTTTCCCATGATGCTCCCTCCTCGTGTTGGGTTGTAGTCCACAGTGATTGTTTATGCAGCCGCCCCCCCCTGGGGCTGGCTGAACAACGGAGTCGACAAGTAGCGCTCGCCCGTGTCCGGCAGCACCACCACGATGCGCTTGCCGCGGTTCTCCGGACGTTCCGCGACGAGACAGGCTGCATGGACCGCGGCCCCTCCCGAGATGCCGGCCAGCACCCCCTCCACCTTGGCCAGGCGCCGGCTGGCATCGATCGCCTCACTCGACCTCACCCTCAAGATCTCGTCGACGATCTCCAGGTTCAGCACCTCGGGGATGAACCCGGAGCCGATCCCCTGGATGCCGTGCGGGCCCGGCATGCCTCCCGAGAGCACCGGCGACTCGAAGGGCTCGACCGCGATGACCCGTACCTTCGGGTTGAGGGCCTTCAACGCTTCCCCGACGCCGGTGAGCGTGCCGCCGGTCCCCACCCCTCCCACCACGATGTCCACCTTGCCGTCCGTGTCCTGCCAGATCTCGTCGGCGGTGGTGGCTCGATGGATGGCGGCGTTCGCCTTGTTCTTGAACTGCGAAGGCACGAACGAATTGGGGATGCGGGCCGCCAGCTCCTCGGCTGCGTCCATCGGTCCTTTCATCCCCTGCGCCCCCGGGGTGAGAACAAGTTCGGCCCCGTAGGCCTTGAGCAGGTTGCGACGCTCGACGCTCATCGAGTCGGGCATGGTCAACACCAGCCGGTAGCCGCGCACCGCCGCCACCATGGCGAGCGCGATACCGGTATTGCCGCTGGTGGGCTCGATGATGACGGTATCCTGGTCGATGAGTCCCTGCTTTTCCGCCTCGATGAGCATGCCGTAGCCGATGCGGTCCTTGACGCTCCCTCCGGGGTTGAAGGCTTCCAGTTTGGCCAGGACTTCCGCCCCGGCACCGGCTGCGAAACGGTTCAGGCGCAGCAGGGGCGTGGCTCCGATGAGCTCGGTAAGGCTGTCATAAATGCGTGACATCTCGGCATCCTCCTTGTCTAGATCCCGAGTCCGCCGTTCACCACGCCGGTCTCGAGCTCGGCGATGATGTCACCCCACTTCGCGGACCACTTCCTCATGGCTTCGTCGTCAAGCTGCCGGGGACGGCGCTGCGTCGCCGCCTCGACCAGCGTTTTCGCCAGCTTGCGGTAGGCGTAGGTGACGTGGGAGAAGGGGGCGGACTCGAGCAGCGTCTGGCTGTAAAAGTCGCTTACCGAAACCATGATGGAATGCGGGATGGTCGCCGTGACCGAAGCTCCGGTCTGGCCGGCGAAATCGGACACGATCGCCTCCTGCAACGGCCCCGTAAGGTTGTTGGCCACCACGCCTCCCAGCCTGGCATTGGCGGCGGCGACCGTGTTGAGCCAGCCGAAGAGCCCGTTAACCGCCTGCAGCGCGCAACGGTCGGCGGAGGTGACCGCCAGGATACTGGCAACGCCGTCGATTCCCACCGGGAGACGGAAGGTGCCGCAGGGCTCCCAGGCTACGTCATGCAGCACGAATTCCGGCTGAAAAGCCGCGACCAGGGGATGGGCCCAAAGAGCCGCCTGCGCGGCTTCGTCCTCCGCAACGCCTCCCCCCGCTTCCAGGCATAGGGCGCCGCGGTAGCCGTGCGCATAAAGGGGTGGCTCCTCCCCGTGCCCCCAGAGCGGCAGCGCCTTCAGCTCGCTGCCTCCGCTCAGGTTGCCCGCCGAACTCCTGTGGTTGTCGTAACCGATCAGCAGCACCCGGCGCCCCGTTTCCGCCAGGGCGGCGCCCACATTGGCCGCGACGGTGGACCTGCCGACGCCGCTTTTCCCTACGATGATGAGATGTTGTCCGGCCATGTGGCGCCTCCTTTTACTGTTTCATGCCCAAGCGCAGCACGGTGCGCCGTTGGCTGGCGGTGAAGCACAGGTTCTACACGGCCGGCCGATCAGGATGCTTTCAGTTGACCGCCACGCCGCGCGCCGCCTGCCGCAGGAGATCCGCCTTGTCGGTCCGCTCCCAGGGGAGATCGAGATCGAGCCTGCCGAAGTGGCCGTAGGCTGCCGTGTCGCGGTAGATGGGACGCCTGAGGTCGAGCTGCTCGATGATGGCAGCAGGCCGCAGGTCGAAGTGGCGCGCGATCAGTCCGGCCAGTTCCTCGTTGGCCAAGGCCCCGGTCCCGAAGCTGTCGACGAAGATGGAGACCGGGCGGGCGACGCCGATGGCGTAGGCGATCTGGACCTCGACCTTCTTTGCCAACCCCGCCGCGACCAGATTCTTCGCAACGTAGCGGGCCGCGTACGCGCCGGAGCGGTCCACCTTGGTGGAGTCCTTGCCCGAGAACGCGCCGCCGCCGTGGCGCGAGAAGCCGCCGTAGCTGTCCACGATGATCTTCCTGCCGGTGAGGCCGGCGTCGCCGTGCGGTCCGCCGATCACGAAGCGACCGGTCGGGTTGACGAAGATGCGGGTCTGCGCGTCCAGGAGCGCCTCGGGGATCACCGGCCCGATCACCTTTGCGATCAGGTCGGCGCGGATCTGTTCGAGCTCCACCTCCGGGTCGTGCTGGGCCGAGATGACCACCGTGTCCACCCGGACCGGAACATCCCCTTCATATTCCACGGTTACCTGGGTCTTGCCGTCGGGGCGCAGGTAGGGGATCTCGCCGGACTTGCGCGCCTCGGTGAGCCGCCGGGCCAGCTTGTGGGCCAGGGCGATGCTGGTGGGGAGGTATTCGGGAGTCTCGTCGGTGGCAAAACCGAAGACCATCCCCTGGTCCCCCGCCCCCACCGAGTCGAGGTAGCCGTCGTGCTCCGCCCCCTTTCTCTGCTCCAGCGCAACGTCTACCCCCTGGGCGATGTCGGCCGACTGCTGGTCCAGAGAAACCAGGACCGCGGCGTGTTCCGCGTCCAGGCCGTACTTCGCGTCGGTGTAGCCGACTCGGGCGATGGTGTCGCGGGCGATGCGGGCGAAGTTGACCTGAGCCGAGCTGGAGACCTCACCGAACAACAGCACAAGCCCAGTGGTCACGCTGGTCTCGCAGGCGACGCGGGCATGGGGATCCTGTGCCAGCAGGGCGTCGAGGATGGCGTCGGAAACCTGGTCCGCCAGCTTGTCGGGGTGCCCCTCGGTGACGGATTCGGAGGTGAACAGAAATCGCTGCTTGGACATGGGTGCTTCCTCCTCTGGAACTGGCCGGCGGCAACAAAAAAGGCCAGGCATAACCGTGCATCCGGTTACGGCCTGGCCTCCAGTTTGTCTGGTCGGCGACAGGGTTTGTGTCGGGTGTACCGGCGCCCCCCTCTCAGGGCACCGCCGGGCTCGCTGCTATCTTCTAAATCCTGATCTTTTCGTTCTTATCGAGCTGAATGACCTTGCCGTCCTGGACCACGAGGGTGACCGTCCCGAAGCGCAGGTCTTGGAGTGCGAGGCGGAGCCTCTGCTCGAGTTCCTTACTCCATTTGCCAGGTTGTTCGGGTACCGTTTTCATGCTCCCTCCGGGACGATTAGCTGATGCAGTGCAAGCTACTTTGCGCTGTAGATCTGGTCGAACACCCCGCCGTCGGCGAAATGTGTCTTCTGTGCCTTGCGCCAGCCGCCGAAGGTGTCGTCGATGGTTACCAGCTTCACCTTGGGGAACACCTTGGCGTACTTGGCCGCCACCTTCTTGTCGCGCGGACGGTAATAATGCTTGGCGGCGATCTCCTGCCCTTCCGTCGAGTAGAGGTATTTCAGGTACTCCTCGGCAAGCTTCCTGGTCCCCTTCTTGTCGACGACCTTGTCCACCACGGCAACAGGCGGCTCGGCCAGGATGCTCAGCGAGGGAACCACGATCTCGAACTTGTCCTTGCCCAGTTCGTTCACCGCGAGGAAGGCCTCGTTCTCCCAGGCGAGAAGCACGTCGCCCTGGCCGCGCTGCACGAAGGTGGTGGTGGCGCCGCGAGCACCGGAATCGAGCACCGGTACGTGCTTGAAGAGTTCGGATACGAACTGCTTCGCTTTCGCCTCATTCCCCCCTTTCTGCTTCAGGGCGTAGGCCCAGGCCGCCAGGTAGTTCCAGCGCGCACCGCCGGAGGTCTTGGGGTTGGGGGTGATGACGGCGACGCCCGGCTTCACCAGGTCGTTCCAGTCCTTTATCTTCTTGGGGTTACCCTTGCGCACCAGGAAGACGATGGTCGAGGTGTAGGGAGAGCTGTTGTTCGGGAGCCTCTTCTGCCAGTCGGCCGGGAGGAGCTTCGCCCTGTCGCTGATCTCGTCGATATCGTAGGCCAGCGCCAGGGTTACCACGTCGGCCTCGAGGCCGTCGATCACCGCCCTGGCCTGCTTGCCGGAGCCGCCGTGGGACTGCTTGAAGGTGACATTGGAGTGCCCTTTTTTGGCGAAGGCCTTGTTGAAGTCCTGGTACAGTTCGCGGGTCGGGTCATACGAGACGTTGAGGAACTCCTGTGCCGCGAAAGCGGTGAGGGGGAGTGCTGCTACCAGCAGCGTGGCGAGTGCGGTGCGGATAGTTTTCTTCATCGGCGTTTCTCCTTTTTCTGTTTAGTCTACAGATTTGATAGATTATTGAGACAAAAAAAAGTGCTGCTGTTCAGATGCAAAAATCGATGACGTTCTTTTCGGAGAGTTCAGCGTGCTCGATGCGATCCAGCACATCGGCCAGGGTGGTGTTGTCCAGGATTTTGGCGATGGCCTCGCGCACGTCCTTCATGACCAGCCGGATGCCGCAGGTGTTCTCGTTGCCGCACTCGGTACACTTGGCGTACGCCGTTTCGCTGACGCAGGGGACCGGCGCCAGAGGACCTTCCATCACCCGGATCGCCTGCCCCATGGTGATCTGCCTGGGGGACCGCCCCAGGTGGTAGCCCCCGCCCTTCCCTTTCCGGCTCTGCAGGATACCGCTGTTTTTCAACGCAAGCAGGATGGCTTCCAAAAACTTCTTCGGGATGTTCTCGTCCCGCGCCAGGTCCGCTATCAGGATCGGTCCCTGCTCGTACTGCCGCGCAAGATAGATAAGGGCTTTAAGGCCGTATTTCGTTTTTTTCGATATCATCCATTAGCCTGTCGTTTTTGTAGACTTGTGTATAGCCCCTCCAAAACTTTATGTCAATTGTTTTTTTGGGGCACCTTTGCACCACAGCTACATCTAATCGGAATCGTTCATTTTTTTACCGATGGCACCTTGCGCTTCTCTATCGCTTACGGCACCATGGCACCGAACTGCTGTTCGACTTCTTTGGGAGCGTTGAGCAGTCCACGATACACGTCCCGGGACATCGCGTCCGGGAAGATGTACTCCTGGTCCTTCGCGATCCCGTCCAGGATCATCTTGGCGACCTGCTCCGGGGTGGCTTTGTCCATTTCCTGGCCTGCTGTCATCCTGGTGTCCACGGGTCCGGGGTACACTCCGTACACCTTGACGCCACGCGACGCGAGTTCGGCGCGCACCCCCTGCAGCAAGGAATGACCTGCGGCCTTGGAGGCTGAATAGGTGCCGTTAACGGGGAGGTTGACAAGACCCAGGATGGAGCAGACGTTCGCTATCGCCCCACCGCGGGCTGCCAATAGCGGCGCGAAGGCCCGGCACATGGAGAGGGTGCCGAGATAGTTCACCTTGATCTCCTGGCGCGCGCTTTCAAGCCCATCGGGGTCGAGTAGGCTTTTGCAATGGTTCACGCCGGCGTTATTGATCAGCAGGTCGACATCCTGGCATTGCGCCGCGGCCGTGGCCACGCTGGTCTCGTGGGTCACGTCGATCCTGAGCGCCACCACGTGCCCGGGGTCGAACCGGGCCATTCCCGCCACCGCCTGGATATTGCGCGCCGCCGCATATACCTTGGCAGCTCCGCGCTCCAGCAACTCATTCACCAGCGCCCACCCGATACCGCCGTTGGCACCGGTAACCAGAACTACTTTGCCTGACACATCCATCTTTCATTCTCCTCTTCTGTGTTACTGTCGCTCTGCCCACAACAGCCGGTTACGCGGCTGCCGGACCTGGCCGGAATCCCCGGCCGCCCCTGCTGTTTCATTCATCAGCCCCTTCATGACGGCACCCTCTTCCAAAACGGCATAAAGGGCGCGGGCGGCACGGCTCAGGAGCTCCCGTGCGTTGTCCGGTTGAGGGGCCAGGACCGCTATCGTCATCAGCGCTTCTCTTATGATCCGCTCCGAGGAGGGAGTAAGGTCGTTACCGTTCAGTTTTTCCCAGAGCGACCTGATGCATGCTGCCATGCCAAGCGCGGTCACCCCCCCCTCGACCGTCCTCAGATGTTCCGGGTCGTGCCGCGCGGCCATGTCCACCAGGCGGATCACCCTGTGGTGCAGCCTTTCCTGTGCCCGGCCTAGCACCTGCGGCGAACCGTCCTGTGCCATGTGCACCAGGTCGCGGGAAACGGCGGCGAGAATGGACCGCATCCGCAGCCCCGGGTTGATGGGGACCAGCACGGTGTAGGAAAGCCAGGCGGTTCCGACACCGGCCACCATGGCTACGGCGCCGATGGCCAGATCGACATGTGCGACGTTGACCGCGACACCCGGCTGGACCACGAAGATGAAGAAAAGGGTCGCATCGGTCGCCGCTATCATCGTGCGCTGATACTGCATGGCGACGAACCCGAGCAGCACGAAAGGCGCGATGACGGCAACGGTAAGGGAGGGGTCATGAACGGCGGAGAGCAGGAATATCCGGCAGAAAACAGCGCTGGCCGAGCCGATCGCCGCACCGACGAAGATGTTGCCGACAAAATGGGCGGGATGGTCCTTGTTCGAGAAGATGGTGGTCATGATCGACAGGGCCATCATCATGAGAGGCCCCTTGCTCCAGCCGGTGGCGCTCCAGGTGAAGCCCACGGCGGCGATGACGAGCCCGGAGCGAAAGGCCGCCCTACCCGCTTCAACCCAGTCCCGGTGCCGGATGAGCCGATGTCGCGGCTCCTCTGCCGCGTCTTCTGCCACGGCCTCGAATCCTGCACGGACCTCTTCCATGGCTACCACCAGCCCGGCGAAAGTCTCGCCCAGAAGTGGCAGGTGGGAACGCGCTTCGCAGGCCAAAGCCGCAAGCTCGGAGCAGATCCCGCCCCGAGGGGAGGACGCGAAGGTCGATGCGACGTGGAGAAGATGCCGGGACATCATCTCGCGCCACTTCGCGTCCCTGCCGACGCCATCGCTGTGACGGTCGAGGTGTTCCGCTGCGAGGCGCCCCACTGACAG
The DNA here is from genome assembly GCF_019063845.1 of Geomonas subterranea. Classification (NCBI taxonomy): domain Bacteria; kingdom Pseudomonadati; phylum Thermodesulfobacteriota; class Desulfuromonadia; order Geobacterales; family Geobacteraceae; genus Geomonas; species Geomonas subterranea. The sequence continues at coordinate 484,832 of NZ_CP077683.1, read as the reverse complement.
CAGGGAAAGAAGCGCCGCAATCAGGCTCTTCACGTGGCGGTGTCTTTTTTTAAAGCCGGGTGATGCCGCTCCGGCGGTATCGAGAAGCAGCTCCAGGTCCGCCAGTTCGATGAGCATCACCTGCTCAAGCCTCGCGACGTTATCGCTGCGGCCGTCCCTGATCAGCTCCGACAGCCACCGTATGGCGTCGCAGATCACCTCACGAAGACGCCGCTTCAACTCCTCACGCGGCGAACGCGGTGTAAAAAGGGCGGTGACCGCCGTGGTGACGATGATGCCGACGACGATGCAGGCGATCCGGCCGAAGGCGATCTCGGGCACGCGGGAGGGATTCATGAAGCCGCTCATGACGATGACGGCGCAGGTGCAGCCTGCCATGAGAAAGGCGTAGGAGCGCAGGCCGTGGAAGAGATTTCCTATGCCGACGCACCCGGCGATCCAGAAGACGAGCGCGCACGTGAGCAGAAAGGGGGATTTCGTGTACTGGAGGAGCAGCAGGGCGGCCAGGGAGCCGAAGACGGTGCCGACCAGGCGGTAGAAGCTTTTTTCGAACAGCAGGCCGCGCGTAGGCTGGATGACGATCAGAGCGGTCATCGCCGCCCAGTAGGGGTTCTCTATGCCGAGGAACTCGGCGACGCCCAGGGCGGTCAGTGCGGCCAGCGTCCCGCGCAGGGCGAGGGCGAATTTCAAGCGGTGGGACGGATTCATCCTTTGAGTCTCGAGCGGGTTTCCTGCAACCTCTTCTCCAGCCGCTCCACGTAGTCGCTCATCTGGTTGATCTCCGCTTCGCTGAACTCATTGAGGAGGTCATGCTCCAGGGTCGCGACCTTGCCGGCAATCTCAGTCACCATCGCGCGTCCCCGGGGAGCGAGGGTAAGGAGTTTGGCTCGCCGGTCGCTGGCGTCCTCGCTGCGCTCGATAAGCCCTCTGGCTATCAGTTGGTCGAGAATGCGTGTCAGCGAGGGACCTTCTATGCCGAGAGAGGCCGCCAAGTCCTTCTGCCTGATGCTGTCGCCCATGTGGTGCAGGTGCAGCAATGGGCGCCATGCGGCGTCAGTCAGCCCCAGGGATTGGAAAGCGCCGTCCAGCACCTGACGCCACCGCCTGGTTAAAAATCCCATGCGGTAGAGGAGGTTTTCTTTGCCTACCTTTGCGTTTGCCGTGGTCATGCAATATAGATAGCATGCTATCTATTATTTTGCTATCTATTTTTCGGGACACCCCGCCTGGGTCCGAAGACCCACGTCGCAGCTTCACGCGACGCTGTTTTTCTGCCGCGCCGCTTTCCCTCCTGGCGCGGAGCGCGGCTTCCGGAGAGTGGTGGGCGGGAAGACGGCCAGGCGCCCCAGGGCCTCCCGCACCAGGTCGGAGATGGTCATGTTCTGCCCGTTCAACAGGCGCAGCAAAAATTTGCGCTCGGCATCGGTGATCCTGACCGAGATGATGTAGCGCCGACAATCAAGGTCTCCATAATCGTTCATACTTCCCCCACGAGCCGCAGCGCCTTCTCCCGCATCCTCAGATGAACTGCAGCATATGTCCCATTTTCTCCCGCTTCGCACGGAGATACTCGATGTTGTCACTGCCGGGTGCGACCTCCAGTGGCACGCGCTCGACGATGTCTATGCCGTACCCTTGCAGGCCGACCAGTTTCTTCGGATTGTTGGTCATGAGCCGGATCTTCGTGAGCCCCAGGTGAGCCAGGATCTGAGCCCCAATGCCGTAGTCGCGCATGTCGGCCTTGAACCCCAGGGCAAGGTTGGCCTCGACCGTATCTTTACCCTGATCCTGCAGCGCGTACGCCTTCAGCTTGTTGGTGAGCCCGATGCCGCGCCCTTCCTGGCGCATGTAGAGGACCACCCCCCTACCCTCCGCCTCCACCAGTTCCATGGCATGGTGCAGTTGGTCGGCGCAGTCGCAGCGGACGCTGCCAAACACGTCGCCGGTCATACATTCGGAATGGACCCGTACCAGGACCGGCTCGTCGCCGGCGAGGTCCCCCTTGACGAGGGCGATGTGCTCGAGATGGTCGACGTCGTTGTCAAAGGCGATGGCGCGGAAAGCACCCGCTTTGGTGGGGAGGGCGACCTCTACGGAGCGCCGCACCAGGGACTCGTGCCGGAGGCGGTAGGCGACCAGGTCGGCGATGGTGCAGATCTTGATGCCGTGCTGCAGCGCGAAGCGCTTCAAGTCGGGCATCCGGGCCATGGAGCCGTCCTCTTTCATGATCTCGCAGATGACGCCTGCCGGCTCCACCCCGGCCAGACGCGCGAGATCCACGGAGCCCTCGGTCTGCCCGGAGCGGACCAGGACGCCGCCGTCGCGGGCGCGCAGGGGAAAGATGTGCCCCGGCCTTGCCAGGTCCGAGGCCTGCGCGTCGGGGGCCACGGCGGTCAGTATGGTGCGGGCACGGTCCGCCGCGGAGATCCCGGTGCTGACGCCGGAGCGCGCCTCGATGGAGACGGTGAACGCGGTGCCGAAGGAGGAGGTGTTGTCCCGCACCATGGGAGGGAGCGCCAGGTGGTCGCAGCGTTCCGCGGTCATGGTGAGGCAGATGAGGCCGCGCCCGAAACGCGCCATGAAGTTGATGGCCTCCGGGGTTACGAACTGGGCGGCCATGGTGAGATCGCCTTCGTTCTCGCGGTCCTCGTCATCCACCAGGATGACCATCCTTCCCGCCCTGATCTCTTCGATCGCTTCCTCTATGCTCGCCACGGACATGACACCCTCCTTTATGTATTCGCACCAGATGTACTTGAGTACCACGAGAAGTGAAGTCGCACCACGCGCAGGGAAGCCAGGAGAAACCCTGCGCGTGGTGCTGCTGGTCCCAGGCGCATTGTCCCGAGCCATTTCCTGAGAAACATATCCTTGCAGCGAGGTTGCCGGTAGACGGCGTCTCCCCTTCTCCCCTTCTCCCCTTCTCCCCTTCTCCCCTTCTCCCCTTCTCCCCTTCTCCCCTTCTCCCCTTCTCCCCTTCTCCCCTTCTCCCTTTTACCCTTTTACCCCCTCTCCCTTTGGGAGAGGGTCGGGGTGAGGGAGGTGCCACCGGCTCGCATCTTGCCCTGCAGCAACGCCCTCACCTGGCCTCCGGCCACCCTCTCCCAGAGGGAGAGGGGATCCCTCAGCGGTAGCGACGCCCTCACCCGGCCTCCGGCCACCCTCTCCCAGAGGGAGAGGGGATCCCTAGCGGTAGCGACGCCCTCACCCGGCCTCCGGCCACCCTCTCCCAGAGGGAGAGGGAATCCCTCAGCGGTAGCAACGCCCTCACCCGGCCTCCGGCCACCCTCTCCCAGAGGGAGAGGGGATCCCTAGCGGTAGTGACGCCCTCACCCGGCCTCCGGCCACCCTCTCCCAGAGGGAGAGGGGATCCTTCATGTTGCCACCCGCTGCAGGTGCCGTTACGCGGCGCGCAGCTTCTCGGCCAGGACCGGCGCCAGCTGCAGCACGTCGGCCACCACCATGACATCGGCGGCCTCGCTGATGGGGGCGTCCTTGTCCTTGTTTATGGCGACGATGAAGTCGGATTTCTTCATGCCGGCCAGGTGCTGGATGGCACCGGAGATGCCGCAGGCGACGTACAGCTTGGGCGACACGGTCTGGCCGGTGGTGCCAACCTGGTGGCTGTGCCCGACCCATCCGGCGTCGACCACCGGGCGGCTCGCCCCGAGCTCGCCGCCGAAAGCCTTGGCCAGATCGGCGATGACGCCCACGTTCTCCTTCTTGCCGACGCCGCGACCTGCGCTGACAATGATCTCGGCGCGCCCGAGGTCGACCTCTTTCTTCTCGGCGGGCTCATAGCCGACGAACTGCAGCGCCGAACTCCCCTGGGAGATCTCGATCTCCTCCACCTGCGGGGCACCGGATTTCTGGCCGGCATAGTTGAAGGCACCAGCCTGGACGGTGAGGACGGCGCGGGCCCCTTTCGGGCTCACGGTGCGGCGCAGCTTGCCGTTGCACAGGCTCACTTCCAGCTGGCCGTCCACGATGTTGACGATCTCGGAGACCTGTCCCACTCTCAGTGTCGCGGCCACCCTGGGAGCCAGGTCCCATCCGTAGGAGGAGTGCGGGAAGATGATGTAGTCCGGGTTTTCCTTAAGCGCCGCGGCCAGCACGATGTGCTTGTGCAGCTCCGGGCTGTACTCCCCATATTTGTCGACGTCCGCCAGGTAAAGTTTCCCGGCAACCTGCGGCGCCTGCGCCTGCTTCCCCACCAGAACCAGGCTCACCTCCGCCCCCAGACGCTCGGCGAAGGCCACCAGCTCATAGCTGGTATCCAGTAATTTCCCTTCCCGCTGTTCACAGACAAGCAGTGCTTTCATGGCTCACCTCCTTATTTCATGACCGTGGTTTTTTCCTTGAGAATGCCCAGCAGGCGGTCCGCAACGTCCCCCAGATCCCCTTCGAGAACGATGCCGCCGCCGCTTTTCACCGGCGGGTAGAGTTTCGCGGTTCCCGTCGCGGCCTCCTCTTTCAAGAGGCTCGAAACCGGTACCAGCTGCAGCTCCTTCTTCTTCGCCTTCATGATGTTGGGCAGGGTCGGGTAGCGCGGCACGTTGAGGCCCAACTGGCAGGTGACCAGCGCCGGCACGGGGACCTTGACCACGCTCTTGACGCCCCCCTCAAGTTCCCTCTTCGCGGTCACCACGCCGTCGGCGTACTCGAAGCCGACCAGGGTGCTGGCGCAGTTGTGGCCCAAAATTTCGGCCACGGTGACGCCCACCTGCGCCGAGCCCCGGTCCTGCGACTGCATCCCGGTGAAGATGACGTCGAAGTTCTTGTCGCTCGCGAAGGCGGCGATGATGTTGGCGATCTGCCAGGGGTCCTTGCGGGCGCTGTCGTTATCCTGGACCTGGACCGCCTTGTCGCACCCCATGGCGAGCGCCTTCTTGAGGGCCTCCCCGACGCGGTCCGCGCCGATGGAGAGCACCGTGATCTCGGGCTGGTTCCCGAGCTGCTCCTTGAGCTGCACCGCCTGCTCGACGGCGTACTCGTCGTATTCGTTCATCCTGTAGGCCAGATCGGCCTCGTCGTACCAATCCCCCGTCCCGTTCACCTTGAAGCGGGATTCCATGTCCGGTACCTGTTTGATGCAGACTAGAATGTTCATTGTGCGCCTCCCTATCGGTCGTTTAATGCCTCGGCCATTACCTCTGCGATGTCCTTAACCCGTACCTTCTCCGCCCCCTGGTCCTTCAGCCCGTCCTCCAGCATGGTCATGCAGTAGGGACAGCTTACGCAGATGGTGTCGGGTTGCTGCGTGAGGGCCTCCTTCACCCGTTCGTGGTTGATTCTCGCTCCGGTCTGTTCCTCCATCCACATCCTGCCGCCGCCGGCGCCGCAGCAGAAGCCGTTCTCGCGGTTGCGCTCGAAGTCGCCGGGAGGAGCGCCGGTAGCCGCCTCGATGACGGCGCGAGGCGCGGTATAGGTGTCGTTGTGGCGCCCCAAGTAGCACGAGTCATGGAAGAGAACCTTCCCCTGGCTCGCCGTGCCGGGGGCCTTGAGCCTGCCATCCCGGACCAGCCGGGCGATCAGCTCGCTGTGGTGCACCACCTCCAGCTCGATGCCGTACTGCTTGTAGTCGTTCTTCAAGGTGCTGAAGCAGTGCGGGCACGCGGTGACGATCTTCTTCACCCCACGCTCGCGGAACAGCTCCACGTTGCCGCGGGCCATCTTGTCGAACACGAATTCGTTGCCCAGGCGCCGGACGCTGTCGCCGCAGCAGATCTCGTCCTTGCCCAGGATGCCCCAGCTGATCCCGGCCCGGTCCAGGGTGGTGGCCAGGGCGAGTGTGGTCTGCTTGGCGCGGCTGTCGAAGGAGCCGGCGCAGCCGACGAAGAAGAGATACTCGGTCTCGCCCTGTTTGAAGCTGCGATCCCCGAGGAGGGAGGTCCACTTGCCGCGCTCGGAGGGCGCGATGCCCCAGGGGTTGCTGCGCTGTTCCATGTTCTCGAAGAGGTTCAAGAGCTCTTCCGGGAACCGGGCCTTTTCCTGCACCAGGTGCCTGCGCATCTTGACGATCTTGGGGAGGTGCTCGATGAGGACCGGGCAGACGGAGAGGCAGGCGCCGCAAGTGGTGCAGTCCCAGAGCGCCTCCTCACTGCTCGTCCCCTCGTCCTGGGTACCGATGAGCGGCTTCCCCCCCTTTTCCAGCAGGTTCACCTTGAGATCGTGCACGACGCGGCGCGGATTGAGGGCCTTCCCGGTAGTGTGGGCGGGGCAGAGGTCCTGGCAGCGTCCGCATTCGGTGCAGGAGAAGGAGTCCAGCAGATCCTTCCAGGAAAACTGCTCGACGCCGCTCACACCGAACCTGTTCCCCATTTGGAACTCCTCGCGCGGCGGGACGGCGGGATGGTCGAGGCTCCTGAAGTAACAGTTGGGGATGGCGGTCAGGATGTGCATATGCTTGCTGCGCGGCAGCAGGTTGAGAAAAAGAAGCAACACTATCGCGTGCACCCACCACGAGGCCAGGGCCACCGCGTCCAGTGTTGCCGCAGGAACGCCCTGCAATAAAAAGGAGACTGCCCGTGAGACAGGCTGCCACGTATCCGCCCCGGGAGCGAGGCGGGCTGCGTTCATCAGGAAGTACGCCGCCATGAGCGTCGCGATCATCGCGAGGATCAGGAGGGCCTCGCCGCTGCAGGGCTTGGTGTAGTCGTTGCCAAGATACGACGGGGCGAAGAAGAGCCGGCGCGCCAGGGCCACGATGACGCTCACGAGCGCAAGGAGCGACACCATGTCGAAGGCGAGTTCGAGCGGGTGGCGGACCCCTTCGGGAAGGGCGGAGAGCCCGCTTCCCGGGAAGAGCCCCTGCCACAGGAAGTCCGCGTTGGCGACCAGAAGGAGCAAAAAGGCCCAGAACAGCACGAAATGGTTGACACCGAACGGGCGGGAAAGAACCCGCTTCTGTCCGAAGGCGTAGGAGAAGACGCCGGCCAGGCGCGTTCCGGGGCGGTCGAAGCGGTCCTCGGCGGCACCGGCGGCAACCAGTTGCAGGCGCTGATAGCAGCTGTAGCAAAAGGTCAGGACGGCGACGAGTAACAACGGCATAAAGTACGGGTGGCTTTGCATGTGATACCTCGCAAGCGGTTATCTGTTCCTTGAGGGGGACTGGCTCCGCAGGTGCCGGTCCCCTTCAACTCAAGCGGTCATCGGTTCGTCAGACGGCGAGCCGGTCGGGGAGTCTCCCGCCGCGCTGCTCTTTCATGGTGCGCACCCTCTTGGTCAGGGCCGGGACGATCTCGAAGACATCACCCACGATGCCGTAGGTGGCGACCTGGAAGATGGGGGCCTCCGGGTCGCGGTTGATGGCGATGACCACGTCCGAGTCCTGCATGCCGACCAGGTGCTGGATGGCGCCGGAGATGCCGCAGGCGATGTAGATCTTGGGCCGCACCGTCTTCCCGGTCTGCCCCACCTGGCGGCTGTGCGGCATCCACCCCGCATCGACGGCGCTTCTGGAGGCGCCGACCACCCCGCCAAGTTCCGCGGCGAGCTCGTGCAGCATGGCGAAGTTCTCCTTCCCCATCAGGCCGCGCCCCCCCGAGACGATGATCTCGGCCCCGGCGATGTCGATGTCCTTGCCCCCCTTGTCGCTGATGGACTCGATCACCTTGGCGAGGACGTCCTCCTCGCAGAGGTCGTACGTCTCGCTGACAACCACACCGGTCCGCCCCGGGAGCCTTTCCGGCATGGCCATCACGTGCGGGCGCACCGTCGCCATCTGCGGGCGGAAGCGGTCGCACATGATGGTCGCCATGATGTTGCCGCCAAAGGCCGGGCGGGTCTGCATCAGGTTGCGTTTGTCATCGATGCCGAGGCCGGTGCAGTCGGCGGTAAGGCCGGTCTTGACCACGGTGGCGACCGCCCCGGCGAGGTCGCGCCCCTGGCCGGTGGCGCCCATGAGGATCACCTCGGGCCGGTGCTTGTAGACTAGGTAGCAGAGCGCGTCGCAGAAGGGCTTGGTGCGGTAATTCTCGAAGACCGGTGCGTCCAGCACGATGGCCTGCTCGGCGCCGTAGCTGAAGGCCTCCTCGCAGAGCTCGGCCACGCCGTGGCCGATGATCACCGCCGACAGCGGCACCTGGAGTTTTTTCGCCAGCTCCGCACCGGCACCCAGAAGCTCCCAGGAGACCTTGGCGACCTCGCCCTGGTACTGCTCGATGAAGACCCAGACGCCGCGATAGGTGGCCAGCATCTCCCGCAGCTTCTTTTCCGCCGGATCGAGTTCCTCCTCGGCCGCGCCGTGCTGCGCTTCCCACTGCTTCAGGAGCTCCAGCTCTTCCGGCGTGTAGAACATCTCGAGGGCGCCGGCCGCGCAGACCTTCACGCACTTCGCGCAACCGATGCACTTCTCGGCGTGGATCGAAGGCTCCCCCGCCTCGTTCATGAGGATGCCGCTCACCGGGCAGGAACTCTCGCAGCGCGCCCCGCAGGCTATGCACTTGCCGGCGACCACGCGCGCTATGCCGCGCGGCTTTTTGATCTTCTTGCTGTCCATGTCAACTCCTTGCAGGCTACAACGCTAACAGGTCTTTGCTGAGCATCTTGTCGAGTAGCAGGTGGGCGGTGCCGACGGGATCCTTGATGCCGTCGCCGATGATCTCCCCTTGGTCACGTTCGGGAGAGAAGATCTTGCTGACCCAGGTCGCCGACCCCTTGAGGCCGACCGTCCCGACGTCCAGGTTGAGCACCTGGTTGTCCCACACGGTCACCTCCGTCAGCTCCGCGGTCAGGCGCATAGGAACGGTTGGGTAGCGCGGACGGTTCAGCTCCCGCACCGCGGTGATGACCACCGGCAGCGGGGCCTCGACGATCTCGTGCCTCCCTTCGAGCTTTCTCCTGACCCGTATCCTCTTTTTGTCGAGATCGAGCCACTCGATCCGGTCGACGAGGGTGAGTTGCGTGAAGCCAAGGCGGGTGGCGATGCCGGGCCCGACCTGCGCGGTATCCCCGTCGATGGTCTGCTTGCCGCAGAAGACGATCCCCACTTCCTCCTGCTGCGCGAGCCGCTCGATGGCGGAGGCGAGCACCTGGCTGGTGGCCAGGGTGTCCGCACCGCCGAAGGCGCGGTCGGAGAGGAGGATGGCCTCATCGACCCCGAGTGCGCACGCCTTTTTGAGGGTGGCGACCGTGTTGGGCGGCCCCATCGAGATGGCGACCGAGCGCAGCCCGTAGCGGTCCTTGAGGGCCAGCCCCTCCTCGAGGGCGTGGGTATCGTAGGGGTTCACGATGAAGGGGATCCCCTCCCTCACCAGGGTGTTGGTGACCGGGTCGATCTTGACCTGGGTGGTGTCCGGCACCTGCTTGATACAGGAGATCACGAGCATGATCTTCTCCTTCGCTTTGACTGCTGGTGTGCTGTTGGTTCAGAAGCAAATCCCCCCTGTCCCCCCTTCGCAAAGGGGGGAACGCGAGGTGTCGTGCAGCGTTTCTAACAACTTCAGCGGTACCGCCTTTGAAATCCCCCTGCCGTTGCTCCCCTCCACTTGCGGGAGGGGGTAGGGGCGGGGGAGGATGCCATCATCTCAACTGCCTTGCGGCTTCACCCACCCCCCGACCCCCTCCCGTCAAGGGAGGGGGGGACAAGGCCAACGGGGGATTGTCTCCGGTAACCGGGTAGGCCCGGGTTAAACCGCGGCGGCAGCGGGGGCGGTCACGTAGTGTTGCGTGTTCTTCACACCGGGACGGTAGATCTTCATGAGCGCCTGGGCCATCTCGGCGGGGGTCGCCGCGACGCTGATGCCGCAGGACTCCAGCACCGCGACCTTCTCCGCGGCCGTCCCCTTGCCGCCGGATATGATGGCGCCGGCATGTCCCATCCGCTTGCCCGGAGGCGCGGTACGGCCGGCGATGTAGGCCGCGACCGGTTTGGTCATGTAATCCTTGACGAAGTAGGCGGCCTCCTCCTCGGCGTAGCCGCCGATCTCGCCGATCATGATGACCGCCTCGGTGTCCGGGTCCTGCTCGAACATCTTCAGGCAGTCGAGGTGGCTCGTGCCGTTCACCGGGTCCCCGCCGATACCCACGCAGGTCGACTGTCCGAGGCCGTAGCCGGTCAGCTGCCAGACAGCCTCGTAGGTGAGCGTGCCGCTCCTGGAGACCACCCCGACCTTGCCGGGCTTGTGGATGTAGCCGGGCATGATGCCGATCTTGCATTGCCCCGGGGTGATGATCCCCGGACAGTTCGGGCCGATGAGCCGCGTGCTTTTCCCCTGCATGAACTGCTTCACCTTGACCATGTCGAGGACCGGAATCCCCTCGGTGATGCAGCAGACGAGCTCCAGCCCGGCATCGACCGCCTCCATGATGGAGTCGGCGGCAAACGGCGGCGGGACGTAGATGACGCTCGCGGTGGCGCCGGTTTCGCGGACCGCGTCGGCGACGGTGTTGTAGACCGGGAACCCGTCAACCGTGGTCCCTCCCTTGCCGGGGGTGACGCCGCCCACCATCTGCGTGCCGTACTCGCGGGCGCCCTGCGCGTGGAAGAGGCCGGTGGCCCCGGTGATCCCTTGCGTAATCACCTTGGTGTTTTTATCGACCAGGATGCTCATGCTCTACCCCCTTTGGCGGAAACGGCCATGATGATTTTCTGCGCGGCATCGGCCATGCCGTCGGCGGCCACGATGTCGAGCCCGCTCTCGGCGAGGAGCTGTTTGCCTTTCTCGACGTTGGTCCCTTCCAGGCGGACCACCAGCGGGACCTTGAGGGATACCTGTTTGGCCGCCTGGATGACGCCGGTCGCGATCACGTCGCACTTCATGATGCCGCCGAAGATGTTGACCAGGATCCCCTCGACGTTCTTGTCGGAGAGGATGATCTTGAAAGCCTCGGTGACGCGCTCGATGGTCGCGCCCCCCCCGACGTCGAGGAAGTTGGCGGGGTCGCCACCGTAGTGCTTGATGATGTCCATGGTCGCCATGGCCAGGCCGGCGCCGTTTACCAGGCAGCCGATGTTGCCGGTGAGCGAGATGTAGGAGAGGTCGTGCTGGCTCGCCTCGATCTCGTTGGCGTCCTCCTCGTCGAAGTCGCGCATGTCGCCGATCTGCAGGTGACGGAAGAGCGCGTTGTCATCGAACCCGAACTTCGCGTCCAGGGCGAGAAGTTCCCCCGCACCGGTCACGACCAGCGGGTTCACCTCGAGAAGGGAGCAGTCGCAGGCGATGAAGGTGGCGTAGAGCGCCTCGAACATCTTGGCCGCCTTCCCGATTTGTTTTCCTTCGAGCCCCAGGGCGAAGGCGAGTTTCCGCCCCTGGAACTGGGTGAGCCCTACCAGCGGCTCGATCTTCTCGGTGAAGATCTTCTCCGGCGTCTTCGCCGCCACCTCCTCGATGTCCATCCCCCCCTCGGTGGAGGCCATCACGGTCACCTTCGAGGTGGACCGGTCCACGACGAGGCTCACGTAGAGTTCGCGGGCGATATCGCAGCCGTTCTCCACCAGCACCCGGTGCACCACCTTCCCTTCCGGGCCGGTCTGGTGCGTCCTGAGCGTCATGCCGAGCATGTCGCGGGCGATCATCTGCACCTCGCTGGAACTCCGCGCGAGCTTGACGCCGCCCCCCTTGCCGCGCCCGCCTGCATGGATCTGCGCCTTCACCACCCAGGGCCCCTCACCGAGCCGCTTGGCCCATTCCCTCGCGCTCGCGCCGTTGTAGCAGACGTGGCCGTCCGGAACCGGCACCCCGAATTTCCTCAGTATCGCTTTGGCTTGATACTCGTGAATGTTCATCCCTTTTATCCTCCCAGGCGCGCGGCGCCTCCCCGTCTCGCCTGTCGCGCCGATTGCGGTTGTCCCAAGGCATCCCCGCCGTTTCCGGCTGGATTTCCATTCCCCCGAGCCCCCATCATGGAGGTATCAGCAACTGGATTTCACATCTGCTACGGTTTCCGCCACCCCTCCTGGGGCCATCTGCACAATGAATTCGGCTCATCGGTGTCCTCCGTCAGATTTTCGCCTGCCCGGAGTCGGATGCGGTACCTGCCGCTACCGGCTCTACCTCTACCGTTGACTGCTATGGTCCCCCTTCCCCCTTCGCGGACCGGAGCGCTGCGCGCAGGCCCGTTGCGGGAGGCGGGAGGTTGGAACACTTACCCTGCCTGGGGTGCAATTCTTTCCAGCAGGATCTCCGACACGTCCCGGGCCACCAGGAGCCCTTCCAGTTCGGCCCCCTTGACGCCGTCCTCGAACATGGTGAGACAGAACGGACAGTTCGAGACCAGGACTCCGGCGCCGGTCGCGGCGGCCATCTGCACGCGCTTCACGCTGATGCGGCTCCCGAGCTTCTCCTCGACCATGATCCGTCCCCCGCCGGCGCCGCAGCAGAAGCTTTCGGCTTCCTTGCGCTCCATCTCCCTGATGGTGCCCCCCGCCGCCTGCACCAGGGCGCGCGGCGCCTGGTAGGTCTCGTTGTAGCGACCGAGATAGCAGGAGTCGTGGTAGGTGCATTCGAAGGTTCCCTGCTCGATCTTCAGCTTTCCGCCGGTGACCAGGCGCTCCAGGAACATGGTGTAGTGCTCGGTCTCGACGTCGAAGCCGAGGTCCCGGTAATCCTTGGAGAGGGTGTTGAAGCAGTGCGGGCAGGCGGTGACCACCTTCTTCACACCGTACCCCTTGATGGTCTCGATGTTCTCCGTCGCCAGGGTCTGGTACAGGTACTCGTTCCCCAGCTTGCGCATCGGCTCGCCGCAGCACTTCTCCTCCTTGCCGAGGATGCCGACCCTGATGCCGGCGGCGGCGCAGAGCTTCACGAAGCTGGTGGCGATCTTGATGTTGCGCTTGTCGAAGGAGGCGTAGCAGCCGACGAAGTAGAGGATGTCGACCTCGGCCCCTTCGGAGAGCTGGGTGACCGGCAACCCTTCGGCCCAGTCGCCGCGGGAGGCAAAGGACATGCCGAGTGGATTGCCGTTCACCTCGACGTTCCCCATCGCGGTGACCACCTCGTCCCCCGGGAACTCCCCTTCCATGAGGACCAGGTTGCGGCGGATGTCGACCACCTTGTTGACGTGCTCGATGGCGGCGGGGCAGATCTCCTGGCAGGCCCGGCAGGTGGTGCAGGACCAGAGGGCATCCTTGCCGACCGCTTCGACCAGGTTGTCCTCGACGGCCTCGCGGGCCACCTCGCCCAGCTGGGAGATGACCTTCATGGGAGAGAGCGGTTTGTCCGTTGCGTGCGCCGGGCAGCGGTCCTGGCAGCGCTTGCACTTGGTGCAGGCGTCGGTATCGAAGATGTCCTTCCAGGTGAGATCGCCAATCTTTGCCGCCCCGAAGCTCTCGGCATCACCCTCCATGTCCACGGTCACCAGGGCCCCCTTGGGGCCGAGCGGCGCGAAGAAGTAGTTGGCCGAGGTGGTGAAGATGTGGCGGAACTTGGTGAAGGGGATGGCGCAGATGAAAGCGGCGACCAGGATGAAATGGAACCACCACAGACCGCGGTGCACCCGGGCCAGGTCCTCGGGCTGCGAGCCGGCGAGGATCTTGGCGACCAGGAGCCCCACCGGCGACCAGAGCGCGAGATCGGGCTGCTGCACCACTTCGGTCACGGCCATCCTGGCTCCCTCGATGAGGAAACCGGTGACGATGATGGCGAAGAGAAGGGCGTGCATGACGGCGTCGTCGCGGGTCGTTTCCAGCCCGTCCGGGCGCACCAGGTAGCGGCGCACGAAGAGTCCGCCAAGCGTGATGAGGGCGGCGAGACCGGCGACGTCGAGCACCAGGGAGAAGATCTTGTAGAAGGTGCCGGTCAGGAAGCGCACGCCGAGGAGCAGGTCGGTGCCGTCGGCCTGCAGGGCCACCAGCACGGTACCGGCGAAGAGTGTCGCGAACGACCAGAAGAAGAAGCCGTGGGCGAAGCCGGGGCCCTTGACCTTGAGCACGCGGCTTTGCAGGAGGACGTTCTTCACCAGCATGGAGATCCGTTCCGGGCGGTTGCCGGTCCGGTCCAGGGGCTTACCCTTGCCGTAGATCCGCAGCCGCTGGTAACCGTAGTAGCCGAGCAGCGCCAAAGCGGCCACCGTGATCAGGTACATCGGGACCAGTACCGCCGCCCCGTGGCCTATGTTCCAATAGAGTTCGCGCGTTGCTTCCATGACTCACCTCGCTTGCCGTTCCTGATTGCCGATACTTTTGCCAGTCCCCTCTCCCTCCGGGAGAGGGTGCCCAAAGGGCAGGTGAGGGCCCTGCCGGTCGCTATCATCTTGCCGTTTGCAACGCCCTCACCCTGGCCCTCTCCCGGAGGGAGAGGGGATACGGACGTACGTTTCAATCTGCTTACGCCCCCACGAAGGCGGGTTTCCTTTTCTGCACGAATGCGGTCATCCCCTCTTTCTGGTCCTGGCTCGCGAAGAGGGAGGCAAAGCTTACCGCCTCGTGGTTCATCCCGTCCGCCAGCGACATGTCGAGGCCGCTCTTCACCGCGTCCTTGGCGCGGGCGACGCCGATCACCCCGTTGCCGGCGATCTTCGCCGCGGTCTCCAGCGCCTCGTCCAGCAGCCGCTCGGGCGGGAACACGGCCATGACCAGCCCCCAGCTCTTGGCCTCGACGGCGTTGACCACTTTGCCGAGGAAGATCAGCTCGTTGGCGCGGTACCTCCCCACCAGGCGCGGCAGGTTTTGCGTGCCGCCGAAGCCGGGCATGATGCCGAGGGTGACCTCGGGGAGACCGAGTTTCGCGTTGTCCGAGGCGTAGGCGAAGTCGCAGGCGAGGGCCAGCTCCAGCCCGCCCCCCAGGGCGAAGCCGTTCACGGCGGCTATCACCGGCTTTCTCACCCGGCCGATCAGCGCCATCAGCTGCTGTCCCTTCTTCGCGAAGGCGAGCGCCTGCTCCACGTTGTAGTCGGCCATGGCGGCGATGTCGGCACCGGCCACGAAGGCCTTCTCGCCGGCGCCGGTCAGCACCACGGCGCGCACCGACCGGTCCAGGTCGAGCACCTCGAAGGCGTGCAGCAGTTCGTCCAGCACTTCCTCGTTGAGGCTGTTCAGCACCTTCGGGCGGTTCACCGTGAGGAGCGCGACCCCGTCCTTTTTATCCAAGAGCAGATTCTGGTATGGCATGGCGAGCCCCCTTTAGGCGTAGTTGTAGAAGCCCCTGCCGGACTTCCTGCCGAGATAGCCTGCCTCGACCTTCTTCACGAGCAGCGGGCAGGGACGGTACTTGGGATCCTTGAACCCCTGGTACAGGACCTCCATGATGGCCAGGCAGGTGTCGAGCCCGATGAAGTCGGCCAGCGTGAGTGGCCCCATGGGCTGGTTGGTGCCGAGCTTCATCGCCTTGTCGATGTCCTCGACCGTGGCGATCCCCTCGAACAGGGCGAACGCCGCCTCGTTGATCATCGGGATGAGGATGCGGTTCACGATGAAGCCGGGGTAGTCGGCGGAGACCGCCATCTCCTTCTGCAGCCTGGCCACGAGCGAGGAGGTCGCCGCGAAGGTCTCGTCGCTGGTGGCAAGCCCGCGGATCACCTCGACCAGCTTCATGACCGGCACGGGATTCATGAAATGCATGCCGATCACCTTGTCCTGCCGCCCGGTCACCGCCGCGATCCTGGTGATCGGGATGGAGGAGGTGTTTGAGGCGAGGATGGCGTCTTTCTTCACCACCTTGTCGAGCTGCCGGAAGATCTCCAGCTTGAGCGACTCCTTCTCGGTGACCGCCTCGATGGCCAGGTCGCAACCGGAGAGGTCGTCCATCTTCTGCGTGGCGACGATGCGCTTGAGGATCTGCTGCACCGCTTCAGCGGCGAGCTCCCCTTTCTGCACCTGGCGGTCCAGGTTCTTCGCGATGCCGGCGAGTGCCCTGTCGAGCTGCGGCTGCGCGATGTCGTAGAGGAGCACCTCGGTTTCATACCGGGCCAGGACCTGCGCTATGCCGCTCCCCATCTGCCCTGCGCCGAGAACACCAACCTTCCTGATCATATTGCCTCCTGAACGGACTCGAGGATGACCGCCACCGCCTCGCCGCCGCCGATGCAGAGGGTGGCGAGACCGTAGCGCGCTTTTCTTTTTTTGAGCTCACGGACCAGGGTCGCGGTGATGCGGGCGCCGCTGGCACCCAGGGGGTGGCCGATGGCGACGGCGCCGCCGTTCACGTTGACCTTCTCCGGGTCGATGCCGAGCTTTTTGAAGGCGATGAGCGGCACCATCGCGAAGGCCTCGTTGATCTCGAAGAGATCGATGTCGGCGACGGAAAGGCCGGCCTTTGCGCACGCCTTCTCGATCGCCCCTACCGGCGCCTCGGTGAAGTCGTCGGGGTGGACGCTGTTGGTAGCGTAGGCCACCAGGCGGGCCTTGGGCTTCAGCCCATGTTTCTTCACCGCAGCGGCACTGGCCAGAAGGGTCATGCCGGCGCCGTCGTTGATGGTCGAGGCGTTCCCCGCGGTGATGGTCCCTTCCTTCTTGAAGGCGGCGCGGAGCTCGGGGAGTTTCTTGAAGTCGACCTTGAACGGCTCCTCGTCGTCCTTGACCACCACCTCGCCGCCGCGGCCCTTCTTGGTGACCGGCACGATCTCGTCCGCGAACACCCCGTCCGTCTGCGCCGCCTGCGCCTTCATGTAGGAGGCGAGGGCGTAGGTGTCCTGGGTGGAGCGGCTGATGCCGTTCTTCTCGGCGCTCGCCTCGGCGATCACCCCCATGTGGCTGCCGCTGTAGGGGTCGATGAGGCCGTCATGGACCAGGAGGTCGAGCATCTCGGCGTTCCCCATCCGGTAGCCGTAGCGACCCTTGCTGAGCGCGTACGGAGCGAGGGACATGTTCTCCATGCCGCCCGCCAGCACCACCTCGGCGTCACCCAGCCGGATCGAGCCCGCGCCGAGCATGATCGCCTTCAACCCCGAACCGCAGACCTTGTTGATGGTCAGGGCCGGGACGTTGTCGGGGAGTCCCGCGTAACGCAGCGCCTGCCTGGCCGGGGCCTGGCCGCTGCCGCCGGAGAGGACCTGCCCGACGATGACCTCGTCGACAGCGTCAGCCGGGAGCCCGGTACGCTGCAGGATTTCCTTCATCACCGTTGCGGCAAGACGCGGGGCCTCCACATCGGAAAGAGCGCCTCCAAAGGATCCCAACGGTGTTCTCAAAGCTTCGACAAGGTAGACCTCGGACATGGTGTTTCTCCTCTTGGTGCGGCGTTCCATGGAGCCGCTCCGTCGCTAGTTGGTAAATAGGTACTACAATACCATTTTACTGTCAACAAAAAAAGAGAACGGTGTTACAGCAATTTCTTTTTTAGAGAAACATGCCTACCGGCTCCACCGCCGGAAGGTATCAGGTAAGGGGAAACTCGATACCTCCCCCAGGAGGGGGGAGGCCAGGAGGGGGAGGCCAGGAGGGGGAAAGACACAGAGCCCCTCCCTGTCCCTCCCCCTCCGGGGGCGGGGACGCCTGGGCAACCGCCCCAAGGTTTTTCACCGGTCCCCTCTCCCTCTGGGAGAGGGTCAGGGTGAGGGGATTTTTTATGTGAAAACATCCCGCGCCCTCCCCTACCCTCCCACCGGGCAGGAAATCCGGACGCATGCGGCAAAGACCAGGGCTGATCAAGCGCTCCGGAGTGCACTCCCCATCAGTCGGTGCGGGTTCTCGACACACACCTTGTGCAGCACCTCTTCGGAAAGCCCCAGGTCGTGCAGCGCGTCCAGGTAATGAGCGGAGCCCTCGACCTTGTAGAGGATGGCGTCGCTCCCGAAGCAGACCCGGTCATGGTACTGCAGGATGAAGTCGCGGTAGCTCGCCCGGTTCTCCCTCATGTGCGGGAGAAGCCCCGAGAAGTCGGTGAACAGGTTGGGGTAGCGGTCAAGGAACGGGCTGAAGGCCTTCCTGCCGATCCCGAAATGGGGAAAGTTCACGCGCACCCTCGGGAAGTCGGCCAGAAGGGCCGCCATGGTGTCGCCGTAGCGCCTGGCATCGATGTGGTACAGGACCGGGAGGTCGTTCGCCTCGGCGAAGGAGAAGATCTCCCATTCCCTCTTGCGGTACTCGGCCACCGTGATGCCGAAGGTATCCGGCACACCCTTCACGCCCAGGTCATTCCCGGAGTCGGGGAGATAGATCCCCTTGATGCCGCGGAACCCCTGCCTCAGATACCGCCCCAAGGCGCCGGAGACGTCTCCCCAAAGGTAACGGGTGTCAAGCAGCGGGACGATGGCCCCTTTGGAAAGCCGGGCGTGCTCCAGGAGATCGTGGGCCTCATCGAAGAGGCCGTCACCCCGGTTTTCCACCCAGTCGGGAACGAGCCCCCAGATCTGCTTCGCATCGCAGCGGTCGTTCACCATCCCTGCCACGGCCACGTGGGTGATCCCGCGCTCCCGAAGTCGCGCCAGTTGCCGGGCGACGTCCGCCGCCAGGTTCTTCGAGGTGAAGCAGTGGGCATGGACGTCGATGATCCCGGCGCCGGCTCCCCCGTTACCCGTCGTTGTCTCCGATACGCTCATGTCAGCGCCCCTTGTAGGTGGGCTTCCGCTTCTCCAGGAAGGCGTCGACCGCCTCCAGGTGGTCCTCGGTATGATGCGCGAAGGACTGGAAGCAGGCGCAGAGGTCGAGGAAGTCGGGAAGATCGCTTCTCTGGGCGAGCTTCATCATCCGCTTGGTGAGCCTGAGCGTCACGGGGGGCTTGGAGGCGATCTCGCGCGCCAGCTCCATGGTGCGCGGCAGGAGTTCCTCCGGATCGACCACCTCGAGGAAGATGCCGAGCTTCAGCGCCTCGGCGGCGTCGATCACACGCCCGGTGAAGATGAGCTCGGCGGCCCGCTGGTACCCCAAAAGCCGCTGCATGAACCAGGCTCCGCCGTCGCCGGGGGTGATGCCGAGGTTTATGAAGGTCTCTCCGACCTTGGCGCGGGTGGAGGCGATGCGGATGTCGCACATGTTGGCAAGGTCGAATCCGGCCCCGATGGCAGGACCGTTGATCGCGGCGATGACGGGGATCTCGGCCTTGTGCAGCAGAAGCGGGATCTGCTGGATGCCGCGGCGGTACTTGTCCTGGACCTGGACCGGCGAGCCGCCGAAAATGCCGCTTTGAGCTTGCATCTCCTTCACGTTTCCGCCGGAGGAAAACGCCGATCCGGCGCCGGTCATGACCAGGACGGAGACGCAATCTTCCGCGTTTACCCAGTTGATGGTGGTGATGATGTCTTCGGCGAGGGCGGTTCCGGTGAGGGCATTGCGGACATCGTCGCGCTGGAACGTCAGAACTGCGACCCGGTCCTCCAGGGTCAGGGTGCAATCCTTGAGCTGCGGCATGGCCGGCCCCTCCTTCGGATGTGGTAAGAGCGAAAACCTCCTGGCGGCATTTTTCATGGCGAACCTCCTATCCCTGCCCTGCTGTTAGAAAAATCATCTCCCTCCCGGCGCCTGGAAAATTCCCTGCACCAGGGTGATCCGCTGTTCTTCCAGGTTGCGCAGCTGGTTTTCGGTCATCAGGGGGAAATCGTTACCGAGCAGCAACTGCAGCCCGAAAGGGTTGCGAGGTGCGCCGCTGCTCTTCTGCTGCCTGCCGCGAAACCAGGCAAGCCCCTCCTCTGTCACGTCCTTCCAAAGCAAGGTCTGGAATCCCGCCTCGCCGAGGAGCCGGCGAAACCCCTGCTGGTTTACCAGGAAGCTCCCCGACGGGTCCCGCGCCCACGGCACCGGGAAACATACCTCGCCTCCCGGCCCCGATAGCACCTCGTAGCAGGCAAGCCTTCCACCCGGCGCCAGCACGCGACGGACCTCGCGGTAAAAACGGCGCTTGTCGTCGATGTTCATCGAGACGTGCTGGGTCCAGACCACGTCGAAGATCCCGTGCCCGAAGGGGAGCGTCAGCGCGTTTGCGTGAAGGTAGACGACCTTGGCACCCATCCCGAGCCTTTTCGCGAGCATCCTCGCCGCCGCGCAGTAGTCGGAACTTTGGTCGACGCCAGTGACGTGGCAGTCGAAATGGCCGGCGAGGTAGCGCGACGCCCCTCCCAGCCCGCAGCCAACATCGAGAACCCGCAGCCCCGGCCGAGGATCCAGCGCCGCCGCGAGTTCCCTGGTGGCCGCGGCACCGCGCACGTGGAATTCGTCGATTGCAGCCAGATCTTCTGGCCGTAGCCGGTCCGGGTCCTTTCCCGCCGCGACCAGCGCCGCCAGGACGCTTTCTTCGAGGTCCGGTGAACGGTAGTGGCCGGCCACAGCGGCGGCTGCTCTCATCTGTTCGTGCGCGGGCATCATGAACGCCTCCTCAGGCCCCGGCGAAGACCCCCTCGGACGTGGGGGCAGGATGGGCCTTCCTGGTTGCCGGCGCACCGGCCGCGGTGGCCGACCTGCCGCAGTTCTGGGCATCGACC
Source organism: Geomonas subterranea (assembly GCF_019063845.1). Lineage (NCBI taxonomy): Bacteria > Pseudomonadati > Thermodesulfobacteriota > Desulfuromonadia > Geobacterales > Geobacteraceae > Geomonas > Geomonas subterranea. The sequence continues at coordinate 464,540 of NZ_CP077683.1, read as the reverse complement.
ACGGCGATGGCGGCCATGTTGACGATGTCCAAGACGTCGTCCCCCTGTTGCAGGATGTGCACCGGCTTGTTCATCCCCATGAGGATGGGGCCGATGGCGTCCGCCCCCCCCAGCTGGCGCAGGAGCTTGTAACAGATGTTCCCCGAGGTGAGGTCAGGGAAGACCAGGACGTTAGCAGCTTTTTTGAGAGTCGTGAAGGGGAAATTCGCCTGCAGCAGCTCGGAGACCACGGCGGTGTCCGCCTGCATCTCCCCGTCGATGTCGAGCCCGGGGGCCCTCTTTTTAACCATCTCAACGGCGCTTCGCACCCGGTCGGCCTGCGGGTGCCGCACCGAACCGAAGTTCGACATGGAGAGCATGGCGACGCTCGGTTCGATCTCGAGCATACGCGCCTTCTCCGCGGCAAGGATCGCCGTCTCGGCAAGCTCCGCCGCGTCCGGGTCGATGCAGACGGTCGTGTCGGCAAGGAAGTAGATCTCCTGCTTGAAGACCATCATGTAGAGGCCGTGTACGCTGGAGAGCCCTTCCTGCTTGCCGATCACCTGCAGGGCGGGACGGATGGTATCGGCGTAGTTGGCATCGACGCCGGCCAAGAGCGCGTCCGCGTCGCCCCGGCGCACCATCATGCAGCCGAAGTGTGTGCGCGACTTGCGGGCCATGAGCCGGCGGCTCTCGGAGAGGGTGAGCCCCTTTCTCTGCCTGAGCAGGAACAGCTCATTTGCGTACGACTCGAGGTTCTCGTAGTTGGCCGGGTCGATGATGGTGACGCCGCCGTTGAGGTCGATCTCCAGCGACTTGAGCGTGCAGCGGATCTTGTCCTCGTTCCCGAGCAGGATCGGTCGCGCTATCCCCTGCTCCACCAGCATCTGGGCCGCGCGCAGGACCTTCTCGTTCTCCCCTTCCGGGAAAACCACCGTCTTCGGGTCGCTCTTGGCCTTGTTGATGATCTGGCGCAGCGTTTCCTTGGACTTCCCCTGCAGGGACTCCAGATGCTCCACGTACTTGTTCATGTCGGCGATGGGCTGGCGCGCCACGCCCGAATCCATTGCCGCCTTCGCTATCGCGGGGGCGACTCGCAAAAGGGCCCGGGGATCGAACGGTTTCGGGATGATGTAGTCGCGACCGAAGCTGAATTTGACGTTGCCGTAGGCGCGGCAGACGGAATCGGGGCATTCCTCGCGGGCAAGTTCGGCCAGCGCGAAGACCGCCGCCTTTTTCATCTCCTCGTTTATGGTCGTGGCCCGCACGTCGAGAGCGCCGCGGAAGATGAAGGGGAAGCCCAGGACGTTGTTGACCTGGTTCGGATAGTCAGAGCGCCCGGTGGCGATCAGGACGTCCCCGCGGACCGCGTGCGCCTCCTCCGGGGTGATCTCCGGGTCGGGGTTCGCCATGGCGAAGATGATCGGGTTGGGCGCCATGCTGCGCACCATCGCCGGAGTGATGGCCCCCTTGGAGGAGAGGCCGTACATGACGTCGCAGCCGACCGCCGCCTCTTCCAGCGTCCGCAGCGGGGTATCGGCGGCGAAACGCTCCTTGTACTTGTTCATCCCCTCCGTTCTGCCCTTGAAGATCACCCCCTTGGTGTCGCACATGATGAGGTTTTCCAGCTTGAGGCCAAGCGACAGGGCGAGGTTGACGCAGGCATTAGCCGATGCGCCGGCGCCGTTCACCACTATCTTCACCTCGTCGATCTTCTTACCCACGAGGTGCAGGGCGTTTATCAGCCCGGCCGCCGAGATGATAGCCGTGCCGTGCTGGTCGTCGTGGAAGACCGGGATGTTCATGGTCTTCTTGAGTTCTTCTTCGATGTAGAAGCACTCGGGTGCCTTGATGTCCTCGAGGTTGATGCCGCCGAAGGTCGGCTCGAGCAGCTGACAGGCCCTGATGATCTCGTCCGGGTCCTCGCTGTTAAGTTCGATGTCGAAGACGTCGACGTCGGCGAAGCGCTTGAAGAGGACCCCCTTCCCTTCCATGACCGGCTTCCCCGCGAGGGCGCCGATGTTGCCAAGGCCAAGGACCGCGGTGCCGTTGGAGACCACCGCCACCAGGTTTCCCTTGGCGGTGTACTGGTAGGCATCCTCGGGGTTTTGCTCGATGGCGAGGCAGGGCTCGGCGACGCCGGGCGAATAGGCCAATGACAGGTCCTGGGCGGTCTGGCAGGGCTTAGTGGCGATAACCTCGATCTTCCCCTTGCGACCTGTGGCGTGGTATTGCAGTGCATCAGACATCTTCTTCATAGCAGCATCCCCTTCAAGGCAAGTGGCATTGACAACAGGATCGGTGACTTAGCCTCCCTTTGGGAAAGGAAAGTCGAGACGTACCCTCTCCCAGAGGGAGAGGGAGCTTTTCTTTACTGAACGACCAGCAGGAGTTGGCCGATGTCGACGGCGTTTCCTTCCTGGATCATGATCTGGCCGACGACACCGTCCTTCTCGGCGAAGATCTCGTTCTCCATCTTCATGGCTTCCAGGATCAGGAGCAGATCGCCGGCCTGGACCGCCTGCCCCTGCTCGACCTCAATCTTCCAGACGTTGCCGGCCAAGGGGGCGACGACGCCACCTTCGGCGGGAGCGGCGACTGCGGCAGCTGCGGCCGGGGCCGAGGCGGCGGCCTGCGCATCACCCTCGCCGATGATGGTGACCAATGCGGCGCCGATGTCGACGGCGGTACCTTCCTCGATATGGATGGCGCCCACGATGCCGTCGCGGTCGGCGAAGATCTCGTTCTCCATCTTCATCGCCTCCAGGATCAGGAGCAGATCACCTTCCTGCACCTGCTGGCCCGGCTCGCATTCGATCTTCCAGACATTGCCAGCCAGGGGCGAGACGACGGTCTTGCCGGCGGCTGCGGCCGGGGCTGCTGCCGGGGCGCTGCCACCCACGGCTGAGGCTGCCGCGGCTGCGGCTGCGGCCGCACCGGTTGCCTTCGCCACCTGCACCACGAAGGTCTGGCCGCCGCCGGTGACGGTGTAGGTGTCGCCGCCGGTGACTTCGGCTGCCGCCGCTTTCTTGGGGGCCGCATCCTCGGCGGTCGGCACAGGCTCAAACATCTCGGGATTGTCGCGATGCTCCAGGAACTTGAGACCCACCTGCTGGAACAGGGCGTAGGTGAGCACGTCCTCCACCTCGTGGTCGCCGAACTTCAGGTTCTTCTCCTTGGAGAGGGCGCGCAGTTCCTCGGTGAGCTTGTCCATCTCGGCGATGAGAAGATCGGCCGGGCGGCAGGTGATCGGATCGGCGCCTGCCAGCACCTTCTGCTGCAGCTCCTTGTTCACCGGAGCGGAGGTGGCGCCGTACTCCCCTTTGAGGACTGCGGCGGTCTCCTTGGTCATCGACTTGTAGCGCTCGCCGGTCAGGACGTTGATGACGGCCTGGGTGCCGACGATCTGCGAGGTCGGGGTGACCAGCGGGATCATGCCCAGGTCCTCGCGGACTTTCGGGATCTCGGCCAGCACCAGGTCCATCTTGTGCCCGGCGTTCTGCTCCTTCAACTGGCTCTCCATGTTGGTGAGCATGCCGCCCGGGACCTGCGCGGTGATGATGCGGGCGTCGACCCCTTTGAGGGAGCCCTCGAACTTGGCGTATTTCTTACGCACCACGGTGAAGTAGTCGGCGATTTCCTGCAGGAGCACCGTGTCGAGGCCGGTGGCCTTGTCGGTGTCCGCGAAGATGGCGGCCAGCGTCTCGGTGGGGGAATGGCCGTAGGTCATGCTCATGGAGGAGATGGAGGTGTCGACGTTTTCGACCCCCGCCTCGATCGCCTTCACGTAGGCCGCCGTCGACATGCCGGTGGTGGCGTGGCACTGCATGTGGATGGGGATCTTGATCGCCTTCTTGAGCGCCTTGACCAGATCGTAGGCGGCGTAGGGGGCCATGAGGCCGGCCATGTCCTTGATGCAGAGCGAGTGTGCCCCCATGTCCTCGATTTTCCTGGCGAGATCCACCCATTTCGGGATGGTGTCCACCGGGCTGACCGTGTAGGAGAGGGTTCCCTGGGCGTGCTTGCCCTGCTTGATGACCGCCTTGATGGCGGTGTCCAGGTTGCGCGGGTCGTTCATGGCATCGAAGACGCGGAAGACGTCGATGCCGTTCACCGCGGAGCGCTCCACGAACTTCTCGACCACGTCGTCTGCGTAGTGGCGGTAGCCCAGGATGTTCTGCCCCCGGAACAGCATCTGCTGCGGCGTGTTGGGCATCGCCTTCTTCAGTTCGCGCAGGCGCTCCCAGGGGTCCTCGCCCAGGAAGCGGATGCAGGAGTCGAAGGTGGCTCCGCCCCACATCTCGATCGACCAATAGCCGACCTGGTCCAGCTTGGCGGCGATGGGAAGCATGTCGTCCAGGCGCAGGCGGGTCGCGAACAAGGACTGGTGGGCGTCCCTGAGGACGACTTCGGTGATCCCTAACGGTTTCGTTGTCTTGGCCATCTTCGTCTCCGTAATTATCGTGAAGTTAAGCTGCTGAAGTGTTTGTTTAAAAGATCACTGTTAAGCTGCTGGGGATCAAAGACAAATCCCCCTAAATCCCCCTTCGCAAAGGGGGACTTTTTATGTTCCCAAGGTCCACCTTGGGAACGCAAAGCCTCTCCGAAGCTCCGATTTTCCCTCGAATGCAAAGCTGGAGCTTTGCGCCACATGGGGGTTCCCAAGCTGGAGCTTGGGAACCAGGGGGGGAACGTCATCGCTCCTCCCCCCGGGGGGGAGGTCGGGAGGGGGAAACTTTCAGGCGTCCCCTCCCTAACCCTCCCCTCCGGGGGAGGGAACCTGGATCGCTATCCCCTGATGATCCTCGGTAGGAGCATCTGGTGCACCGGGGTGATCGACTTCGGGTTCTGATAGTTGGCGCCGGTGAAGGCCTGGATGTACCTGCGCAGGTCGGGAAGCTCGACAATCTCGTCGACAAAGCCGCTGATGGCACAGTAGGCCGGGCGCGATTTCTCCTGGTAGTCCTGGATCATCTGGTTCATCTTGCCGATGACCGGCGCCAGGTCGTTGCCGGAATCCTGCTCCTTCACCAGGCGGCGCGCATAGGACGCGGCGGCCGCGGTCTCGCCGTGCATGACGTAGATCTCGGTGAGCGGTGTGCCCAGGGTGAAGGCGTTGTTGTTGTTCGCCTGCGGACCGCACATGATGTAGTGGGCCGCCGCGGTCCCCTTCCTGAGCACGACGCACATCATGGAGAGGTCGGTCTGTTCGATGGAGTAGACCAGCGACTGCCCGAGTGCCAGGAGTTCGGCTTCCTCGGCCAGGTCGCCGACGTCGATGCCGGTGGTGTCCTGGAGCCAGACGATGGGGAGGTTGTCGCGGCCGCACAGCGTCACGAACTCGGCCTGCTTGATGAGACCCTCGCGGTAATGCTTGCCGCCCACGGCCGGGTAGGCCCCCTTGGCGTACTCGGGATAGCCCGGGAAGACCCCCTGGCGGTTGCCGATGAAGGCGACGGGGAAGCCGTCCACCTTGGCGATGCCGGTGTAGACCTCGCGCCCGTAGTCGGGGCGGTACTCCATGAACTCGCTGTTGTCGGTCAGGCGCGCCAGGATCTGGATGGCGTCGTAGGGGCGCTTCTGGTTGGCCGGCAGGATCATGTTGAGATCCTCTACCGGGAAGCGGGGCGCGGCAGGCGCCGCGACGCGGAACATGGCCGGATCGTAGGCGGGCATCATGCGCATGTAATCCTTGATGCCGTCCAGGACGCCGGTCTCGGTGTCGTGCACTTCGCGGAAGTAGGCGGTCTGGTCGAAATGGGTCTCGACGCGGCCGGGATCCTTCGCCTTGAAGTTGCGGGTGGCATCGATGAGTGCCTGCGCGGCCTCCACGTCGATGTGTCCTTTCGGGTTCATGCCGCCGACGATGCCCGCGCCGCCTACCGCAATGTTGGCACCATCATGGGCAAGGAGGATGGTCGGGCTGATGCCCTGGTAGCCGCCGCCGGCCGGGTTGGTGCCGTAGATGCCGTTGAGGATGGGGATGCCGAGGTGGTTGAGATCGGCGTGGCGGTAGAAGGGAGCGCCGCTGGAGCGGCGTCCGGCATAGACCGTCTCCTGCTCCATGAGCTTCACGCCGGAACAGTTGGTGAGCCAGACCAGCGGGACGTTGAGGCGCTTGGCCATGTCGGTGACCATGAGGATGTTCTCGGACTGCCCGGCGATCCAGGCGCCCGCCATCACCTTGTTGTCGAAGCCGATGATGACCGCCCACTTGCCTTCGATGCGCCCGATGCCGTTCACGACCCCGGTGCACCCCTCCTCGTTGTTCTTGGGGTTGTAGAGGGTGTGCAGCGGCGCCCAGGTCCCGGCGTCGACGAGGTAGTCGAGGCGGTCGTAGATGGTCATGCCGCCGCGCTCGTGGACCTTCTTGGCCGGGATGCCGGCGTTTTTCACCCGCTCCGTTTCCTGACCGAGGAGCTGCACCTGCTCCTTGACCAGCTCCACGTTCTCCTGCGAACGTTTAACCTCCGCATCGCTCAGCGCCTTGCCGATGTCGGCCATCTTCTCGAAATACGGGCGCAGCGGTGTCTGCTTTCGTGCCATGGTGGGTTCCTTTCATTGAATTTAATTTGTCATGATCTTCGCCAGCACATCGTCCACATCCCCTCTCCCTCCGGGAGAGGGCCAGGGTGAGGGCGTCGGCAGCGGCAGCTCCTCATTACAAGGCAACGCCCTCACCCGCCCTTCGGGCACCCTCTCCCAGGGGGAGAGGGGTTTTGGGTTAGCGGTTGACCACGTCGCCCAGGGCGAAGCCGGCGATGATGGTCTTCTGGATGTTGCTGGTTCCTTCGACGGTACGAAGTGACATGGAGTCGCGCAGCCAGCGCTCCGCCGGGTATTCGGTGGAGAATCCGTAGCTGCCGAAGATCTTCATGGTTTCGGTCGCCGCGTGAACCGCAGCCTCTGAGGCGAAGAGCTTCGCCATGGAGGTCTGGTACTGGTTGGGGAGCCCCTGGTCCTTGAGCCAGGCGGCCTGGTAGACGAGAAGCCGTGCCGCCTCGTGCTCGGCGACCATCTCGGCGATGGAGGCCTGGACCATCTGGTAGGAGCCGATCTTCTTGCCGAACTGGGTCCTCTCGTTGGCGTAGCCGATGGCCGCCTCGATGGCGCCGGCGCCGATACCGAGGGCTCCCGCCGCGCAGCTGATGCGGGTGTTGTTCAACTGCCACATGCAGATCTGGAACCCCTGCCCCACTTCGCCCAGCACCGAATCCTTGGGGATCTTGGCCTGGTTGAAGGAGATCTCGCCGGTCGGGGCGCAGTGGAGACCGACCTTGCTCTCGATGGCGGCGGTGATGATCCCCTCGTTCCCCTTCAGGTTGATGATGAAGCAGGTGAGACCCTTGTGCTTGGCGGCACGGTCGGTCACGGCGTAGAGGAGACCCCAATCACCCACGTGGGCGTTGGAGATCCACATCTTCTGGCCGTTGATCTCCCAGTGGTCGCCGCGGTCGGTGGCGGTGGTCCCCATGCTCACCACGTCGGAGCCGGAGTTGGGCTCGGTGATGGCGAAAAAGCCGAAGGATTCCGCGCTTACCCAGTCCGGTATGAAGCGCTCCTTCTGCTCCTTGCTGCCGAACCGGTTGACGGTGAGGGCGGGGCCGATGTTCTGCATGTTGAGGGGGAGCCGTGACGAGCCGCTCACCGTGGCGAGCTGTTCCGCCAGGATCACCGATTCGAGGAAGCCGCAGCCGTTGCCGCCGTACTCCTCGGGCAATCCGCAGCCGAAGAACCCGAGGGAGGCCATCTTTTTCACCAGTTCGGGACGGAAGGTATGGTTGGCCTCGTCCTCTTTCAGGGTGGGAAGGATCTCTTTCTGGGCGAAGTCCCTCGCCATCTCCTGCATCATTTTCTGTTCATCCGTTAATCCGAACCGCATGACGACCTCCTTGGTTATTAAGTTTCTTGCTTGACTAGAATCTTCGACTCAATCCCCTCTCCCCCCGGGAGAGGGTGCCCGAAGGGGCGGGTGAGGGGGGAGCCACGAAGTGACATTTCGCCTATTGCAACGCCCTCACCCTGGCCCTCTCCCAGAGGGAGAGGGAAGTTGCCCTCCCCGCGCTGGAGCGGGAGGCAGGGCTCACTGTGTGAGCGAACTATCTTCTTGTTTCCCTCGCCCCCGGGGGTGGCCCGAAGGCCGGATGGGGATTCGCACCCCAACGACACACACCCACCGCGCCCCCGGAAGCAAGAGACTCTAGCTTTCCCTTCAGCCAAATCCGCTAGCCGCAGCTTCCCGAGCAGGAGCAGGAGCAGGCGCAACCGGCCTCCTGCGCGGCCTCCTCGGGCGGCGTGGCCAGCGCCTCGGTCAGCACGTAGGCCGCCTGCAGCGCGGAGGTCGGGCAGAGGGGAAAGCATTCCTTGCAGTCCCAGCATTCCTTGCCGGCGACGTCGGGGATGAAGCTGATCTCGCGCCGCGGGCCGCGGTCGATGTAGCCGATGGCGTTCTTCTTCTTGACCTCGTTGCAGTACCTGACGCACAGGCCGCAGAGGATGCAGAAGGAGGGGTCCTTGTCGAAGCGGTCCCGGTCGGCGCCGTACTCCTCGGCCAGTTCCAGAAGCTGCGGCGCGTCCGGGGCGTGGGCCATCATCTGCTCCACCAGCACCTTGCGGATCTTGGCCAGCTTCTCGGTCTTGGTCTGCACCACCATCCCCTTTTCCGCAGGGTAGACGCAGGCTGCGACCAGCTGGTTTCTGCCGTTGGCCTCCGCCTCCACCGTGCAGATCCGGCAGGCGCCGTAGGGCTCCAGCTGGTCGTGGTGGCAAAGGGTCGGGATTCTGATCCCGGCCGATTTCGCGGCCTCTACGATGGTCATCCCTTCCCGGGCGGTGACCTCTTTCCCATCTATCTGCAGGACGAATTCGCTCATGTTGTACTCCTTTCAAGGGGACCCCGTTCCCCCCCTCCCCCTTTGGGAGAGGGGCTGGGGGTGAGGGCGCTGCCGCGAAGCTTGACTGGTGCCTGGTGCCGGCTCCCTCACCCCGACCCTCTCCCAGGGGGAGAGGGAGTGTCGGGAGAGGGGGTTAAAAGTTCCTCGATACTACGCCAACGCCCGTTTTTCCTGCGGAACCGGGGCAGGCACCGGCACGCCGGAAAGCTTGCCGATGGCCTGGAAGGCCGCCGGGCAGGCCTCGATGCAGGTGCCGCACTTGGTGCACTTCTCCTGGTCGATGACGTGGATCGTCTTCTTCCCCCCCTCGATGGCGTTGGCGGGGCACTTCCTCAAGCAGCTGCCGCACCCCTTGCACTTCTCCGGATCGATGTGGAAGGCGATCAGCTCCTTGCAGGAAAGGGCCGGGCAGCGCTTCTCCTTGATGTGGGCCTCGTACTCCTCGCGGAAGTACTTGAGGGTCGAGAGGACCGGGTTCGGCGCGGTCTTGCCGAGGGCACAAAGTGCCGCCCCCTGGGTCGCCATCGCCATGTTCTCGAGGAGTTCGATGTCCCCTTCCTTCCCTTTCCCCTGGGTGATGTCGGTCATCACCTTGAGCATCTGCCTGATCCCCTCGCGGCAGGGAACGCACTTGCCGCACGACTCGTCACTTAAAAACTCGAGGAAGTAGCGGGCGATGTCCACGAGGCAGGTGTCCTCGTCCATGACGATCATGCCGCCCGAGCCCATCATGGCGCCCATCTTCATCAGCTCGTCGAAGTCCACCTTGACGTCGAGATACGCCTCGGGGATGCAGCCACCCGACGGCCCGCCGGTCTGCACCGCCTTGAATTTCTTCCCCTTGGGCACGCCGCCGCCGATCTTGTAGATGATGTCGCGCAGCGGTATCCCCATCGGCACCTCGACGAGGCCGGTGTTGTTCACCTTCCCGACCAGCGAGAAGATCTTGGTCCCCTTGCTGCTTTCGGTCCCGACGGAGGAGAAGAATTCCGCCCCCTCGTTGATGATCACCGGGATGTTGGCCCAGGTCTCCACGTTGTTGATGTTGGTCGGCTTGCCCCAAAGCCCCTTGTTGGCGGGAAACGGCGGCCTGGACTTCGGCTCCCCCGGCTTTCCTTCCAGCGAGGCAAGCAGCGAAGTCTCCTCGCCGCAGATGAATGCGCCGGCGCCGCGATGTACCTTGACGGTGAAGTCGAAGCCGGAACCCATGATGTTCTTCCCCAGAAGCCCGCGCCGCTCCGCTTCTTTCATCGCGACCGAGAGGTTGTCGACGGCGAGCGGGTATTCCTGGCGCACGTAGATGTAACCCTCGGTGGCGCCGATGGCGTAGGCCCCGATCATGAGCCCTTCGAGGACGGTGAAGGGGTTCCCTTCCATGAGGGAGCGGTCCATGTACGCGCCCGGGTCCCCCTCGTCGCAGTTGACCACCACGTACTTCTGGTCTCCCGGCGCCTTCCTGGCGAATTCCCACTTCATGCCGGAGGGGAAGCCCGCACCGCCGCGCCCCCTGAGCTTCGCGGCCTTGACCTCGCCGATCACCTCTTCCGGGCTCATCTCGAAGAGCGCCTTGGTGAGCGCCTTGTACCCTCCGACCGCGAGGAAGTCCTCGAGGCTCTTCGGGTCGATCTTGCGGTTGAGCCCCAGGATGAGCCGCTGCTGGTTCTTGTAGAAGGGGATGTCGTGCTCGAAGCTCGACTTCTCCCCGTTGGTCGGGTCGACGTAGAGGAGCCGCTCGACGAGCTTCTTCTCCTTGAAGGTGTGGGAGACGATCTCGCAGATGTCCTCGGGCTTGACTTTCAGGTAGCAGATCCCCTCCGGGTAGATGACCACGATGGGCCCCTGCTCGCAAAAGCCGTGGCAGCCGGTCCTTCTGAAATCGACCTGGCCGGTGAGCCCGTGGTTCTCCAGTTCGGCGACGATGGCGCCGGCGACCTTCTCGCTCCCCGTTGCGTGGCAGGCGCTGCCGGAGCAGAGCGTGATGCAGGGCCTGTCGTCGCTGCGCTTCGACAGGATGCTCCTCCTGAACTCTTCCAATTCCGCTGGCGAATTTATCCTTGGCATAAGCGCCCCTTACTCGTAGTTTTTCAGAACGTCTGCCGCCTGTGCAGGCGCCACGTTGCCGTGATATTCACCGTCCACCACCATGACCGGCCCGAGGGCGCAGCACCCGAGACAGTTCACCGTCTCGAGGCTGAACTTGAGCTCGGCGTCGGTCTCTCCCGCCTTGATCCCGGTCGCCTCGGAGATGGTGTCCAGCACCCTCTGCGCCCCGCGCACGTGGCAGGCCGTCCCCATGCAGACATGGATCTGGTGGCGCCCCTTGGGAACCTGGCTGAACGCCTTGTAGAAGGTGGTGATGTGCTGGATCCGGTTCATCGGCACATCCAGCTTCTCGGCCACCCGGTCCAGCGCCTGCTTGGGAAGCCAGTGGTGCTCGGCCTGGATGTCCAAAAGGATCTGGATCAGCGAGCTCTGCTCGGCGTTGTGGTCGTCAATGATCTGGTCGATTCTCGTAATATCCATGCACATGGCAGCGGTCCTCATTTACCTTCGTTGTGACTACAGGGCCAGCGCGTAGCGCTTCTCCCCCTCGTCGTACCTCACCAATCCTTTCCGCGACGAATCCTTCAGGTGCCGGGAGACGTCCGCCGGTTCGAGGCCCAGGGCCTGGGCGATCTCCGCGCTGGTGAGCGGGTTGTCCCTCAGGAGCAGGGTCATCTGGCTCACCGCCAGCTTGTCCACCACCAGGTCCTCGAAGATACGGTTCAGTTCGTCGCTTTCGAAGTACCGGGCGTACTCCTCCTCGGTCTTGAAGCGCTGCCTGAGCCGCTCGCGCTCCACCAGCTTCACGTAGGGGACCAGCCTGTTGGCGGCCTCCATCCGGATGGTCAGGGCGCTCGCGTCGATCCCCTCCCCCTTGCCCAGGGGGCCCAACTCCTTCAGCACGCGGCCGAAGTCGTTCATCACCTCGGCGTAGCGCATCCCCTCCGAGGCCGAGATCCACTCGAGCCTCAGGCGGTTCGGGTTCACCCCGATCTTCTCGAGGATCTTTTTCGCAATGTGCACGTTCTTCAGCACATCGTAGTTCCCCTCGGTGACGTAGTGGCATTCACCCGGCCAGCAGCCGCCGATGAACACCCCGTCCGCCCCCTTCTGGAAGGCCCGCAGCACGAACCCGATGTCCACGCGGCCGGTACACATCACCCTGATAATCTTCGTCTCTGTCGTATATTGCAGTCTGGAAACTCCAGCCAGGTCGGCAGCGCCGTACGCTCACCACGTGCACAGGAAACCGACGACCCTGGGCTTTTGCTCGATTCCGGTTGTCATTGTTACCTCCTTCCCAGGTTTCCCCTGGAGTTGTTCGTGAGATCTAGCCCCGGCCCGGCGGGAGCGCCGCGTCGATCTGGGCGAAGATCGCGTCGTCGGTGTAGTGCTTCAGGTAAATGGCGCGGGTCGGGCACTTGGCGTTGCACAGGCCGTCTCCCTTGCACAGAATCGGTTCCACACGCGCCTTCTTCCCCTTGGGGGTGTCGGCGAAGCTGATCGCGCCGTACTTGCAGGCGGTGATGCAGGCGCCGCAGGATACGCAGCTCGTCTCGTCGACGTCGCAGACCGATCCGGAGGCGGTCACCGTCTCCTTGGAGAGGATCCCCACCGCGCGTCCCGCCGCCCCCAGCGCCTGGCTGATGGTCTCGGTCAGGTGCTTGGGATAGTGGGCGGTGCCGCAGAGGAAGACGCCGTCGGCGCTGAAATCGACCGGCCTCAGCTTCACGTGGGCTTCCTGGAAGAAGCCGTCCGGGTTGTTGGACACCTTGAACAGTTTCCCCGCCTCCTGGCTCGCCTCGGACGGGATCACCGCCGCCGCGAGCACCACGAGGTCCGCTTCCAGCTCCATCTTCTGACCCAGGACCGGGTCGGGGACGGTCACCGTGAAGCCGGCGCCTGTCGCCTCCACCACCGGTTTCCCCTCCGCCTCGTAGCGGATGAACTTCACGTTCTGGTTGGCCGCCTCGCGGTAGTAGACCTCCTTGAGCCCGTAGGTGCGCATGTCGCGGAAGATGACCTGGACCTCGACCTCGGGGTTGATCTGTTTGAGCTTCAGGGCGTTCTTGATGGCCTGGTTGCAGCAGACCCGGCTGCAGTAGTTGCGGTCGGCCTGGCGGCAGCCGACGCACTGGATCATGACCACGCTCTGGGCCGCCTTGACCTTCTCGTCCCCCGCCGCGATCCGCTCTTCCAGCTCGAGCTGGGTCAGGACGTTGTCGTTCTCGCCGTAGAGGTACTCGGTCGGCTTGTACTCGGCGGCGCCGGTGGCCAGCACCGAGACCCCGTGCTTCACCTCGCGCACCCTCCCCTGGGAGAGCACGCGGGTGGTGAAGTTGCCGACGTAGCCGGAGACGTCCTCGATGGTGGCGTCGGTCCAGACGTGGATGGACGGGTGCCGGTACACCTTCTTCACGAGCTCGGCGAGGAAGGGCTGCACCTCGGTCCCCTCCAGGGTGTAGTGGAGGCGCCTCGCCATCCCCCCCAGGTCGTCGTCCTTCTCGACCAGGTAGACCTCGAAACCCTGCTCGGCCATGTTGAGCGAGGCGGTCATCCCCGCGACCCCGCCGCCGACGACGAGCGCGGTGTGGTCGACCGGGAGCTGGAATTCCTGCAACGGTTCCAGGTGGGCGGCGCGGGCCACCGACATCCGGATGATCTCCTTCGCCTTTTCCGTCGCGTTCTCCTTCTCGCGGGAGTGGACCCAGGAGCAGTGCTCGCGGATGTTGGCGAACTCGAAGAAGTACTGGTTAAGCCCCGCCTCGCGGCAGGTGTCCCTAAAGAGTGGCTCGTGCGTTCTCGGCGTGCAGGCTGCGAGCACCACGCGGTTCAGCCCCTTGGCCACGATGGCGTCGGAGATCTGCTTCGCGTTTTCCGTGGAGCAGGCGAAGAGGTTCTCGCCGGCCCAGGAGACGTTGGGGAGGGTCGCCGCGTACTCGATCACCTCCGGGATGTTGACAACGCGCCCGATGTTGGCGCCGCAGTAGCAGACCACCACCCCGATCTTCAGCTCCTCCTGCGAGACGTCCTTCTCGGCCGGGTAGACCCTCTCCCGCTCCAGCTTGTGGCGCCGTGTGGAGAGGAGCTGGCCGACCAGGGCGTCGGCGCCGCTGGCGGTCACGACCGACTCGGGGATGTCCAGGGGGCCCTGGAAGGCGCCGGAGACGAAGATCCCCTTTCTGGAGGTCTCGATGGGGTTGTACGGGTTGTTCTTGCAGAACTTCTGGTCGGTCAGCTCGATGCCGAACTTGGCGGCCAGCGCCTCCACGTCCTTGGGCGGGTTAAGCCCCACCGAGAGGACCACCATGTCGAACTCCTCCTCCTTGACCCCCTGGTCGACGGTGGAGTACCTGATGGTGACGTTCTTGCTGCTCTCGATCTCCCTTCCCACCGTGACGTAGCTCCGGATGAAGCGCACGTCGGGGAGCTTCTCGGCCCGCTGGTGGAAGCGCTCGAAATCCTTTCCGTAGGCGCGGACGTCGTTATGGAAGATGGTGGCCTGCAGGGTCGGGCTGTGGTCCTTGGCGAGGATCACCTGCTTCTGCGAATAGGCGCAGCAGACTGCCGAGCAGTAGTTGTTGCCGCCCGGGGTGACCTGGCGGGAGCCCACGCACTGGATCCAGGCGATCTTGTGCGGGTGCTTCTTGTCCGAGGGGCGCAGCACCTCCCCCTCGTAGGGGCCGGTGGCGCAGAGGATCCTCTCGAAGTCGAGGCTCGTCACCACGTTCTGCATCCTGCCGTAGCCGAAGTCCCCCCTCAGTTTCGGGTCGAAGGTCGAGTAGCCGGGGGAAAGGAGGATGGCGCCCACCTCGATCTGGAAGGTCTCGGGCTTTTGGTGCAGGTCGATCGCGTTGGTCTTGCAGGCGCCGACGCAGATCTGGCACTTCCCTTCCTTCAGGTACAGGCAGGTCTCCGGGTCGACGTAGGTGACCAGCGGCACCGCCTGCGAGAAGTAGATGTGCACCGCCTTGTTCTCGGAGAGGTTCTGGTTGAACGGGTCCGGGATCTTCACCGGGCAGTAGTCCACGCAGATGTTGCACCCGGTGCACTTCTCCTCCGAGATGTACCTGGGCTTTTTGGTGAGGGTCACCTTGAAGTCGCCGGCCTCCCCTTCGACCCGGTCGACCTCGGTGTAGGTGATGATCTCGATGTTCGGGTTCCTCGAGCACTCGATGAACTTGGGGGACTCGATGCACATGGAACAGTCGTTGGTAGGGAAGGTCTTGTCCAGCTGGGACATCTTGCCGCCGAGCGCCGGGGACTTGTCCACGAGGAAGACCCTGAATCCTGAGTTGGCGAGATCGAGGGCGGCCTGAATGCCGCTGATCCCTCCGCCCACGATGAGTACGTCACCTATATTTCTCTCTGCGCTATTCATAGAAGTTATCCTTCCCCTCAGGGTTTCTTGCCTCAGATCACCTCGGCGATGATCTCCGTCAGGTCCTTTACTTCCACCTTCTCGTGGTCGGCCAGGTCGAGGCTCGAGTCGGTGAAGTTGGTGATGCAGTAGGGACAGGAGGTGGCCAGCACCTCGGCCCCGGCCTGGACCGCCTGCCTGAGCCTCAAGTCGGCGAAGCGCTCCTCCTTGGGTGTCTCCATCCAGATCCTGCCGCCGCCACCGCCGCAGCAAAGGGCGAACTCGCGGTTGTCGGCCATCTCGGTGAACTGAAGTCCCGGGACCATTTTCAGCACGTTCCTGGGCTCGTCGTAGACGCCGTTGTGCCGCCCGAGGTAGCAGGGGTCGTGATAGGTCACCTTCTTGGCGAACTCACCCTTGATGGTGAGCCTCCCGGTCTCGATCAGCTCCTCGATGAACTGGGAGATGAAGACCACCTCGAAGTTCACCATGAACTCCGGGTACTCGTTCTTGAAGGTGTGGTAGCAGTGCGGCGAGGAGACGATCACCTTCTTGACGCCGTTGTCGATGAAGGTCCTGATGTTCTCCTTGGCGAGTTTCTTGAAGAGTTCCTCGTTGCCGGTCTTCCTGATGCTCTCGCCGCAGCAGCTTTCCTTGGTGCCGAGGATCCCGAAGTTCACCCCCGCCTTGTTGAGGATGGTCGCGGTGGCCTGGGCCACCCTTCTCATCCTAGGATCGTAGCTCAGGTAGCAGCCGGTGAAGTAGAGGGCTTCCATCCCCTCCTGGTACGGCTTCACCGGGAGGTCCTTGGCCCAATCGCCCCTCTTGGCGCGCTCACCACCGATGGAGTTCCCCTCGCTGGTCAGGCTCGCCACCACGTTCCTGATCGTGGCCACGTGACCGGGGTAGACGTCGTACTCGGCGCCCATGGTCCTCAGGGCAACCCCCGCCTCGATCTGGTTCACCCCCCTGGGGCAGCGGGAGGGACAGGTCCCGCAGGTGCTGCAGCGCCAGATCTCCTCCTGCTCGATCTCGGTGAGCCCGAAGACCCCCTGCCGCACCACCTTGCGCATGCTGAACTGCCGCACCCGGTTCCAGGGGCAGACCGAGTCGCACAGGCCGCACTGGTAGCAGTACTTGAGCGAGTCCCCCCCCTTCTCCTTGATGACATCTATGATCTCTTTGAATGGAGTCACGGTTTCCACGATGCACCGTCCTTTCGCGTCAGCGTCCTTTGGTAATCTGGGCAACGGTATCAAGGAGCTTGTCGGCGCCGAATCTTCTCGCCAGGGACTCCAGGCCTATCTCCAGTTCGCCCCGCTTCGTCTCCTCAGCCGGCTCCTCCACCTCCCGTTCCGTCACGGAAAGGGCCCCGACCAGGCACCACTTGACGCACAGGGGCTCGGGTTCGCCGTCGCAGAGGTCGCACTTCAGGGGAAGGCCGGAGTCCGGTTCCCTGAAGAGGTCGCGCGAGGGGCAGGAGGTCCGGCAGAAGCCGCACTCGTCGTACTCCTTGCCGTCGATGATGAACTTGTCGCGCCCCATGCACTCGCTCTCGGTGTAGTCACCGGCGTAGAGCGGGATGTAGATGTCGCGCAGCGGGTCGCGCACCACGCGCACCCTGGAGCGTGCCGGGTTGTTGCTGCTGTACTTAGGCGCCGCGTGAAAGGAGGAGCAGATCACCTCGCAGGCACGGCAGCCGTTGCATTTGTCCGCGTCGATGTTGATGGTCTTTATGGTTCTTTTCTTGGTCTCGGTGCTCACGGCTGTACCCCCCCGACGTTAAGTGTCTCCTGCTGGCGCGGCGCACTGGCCGGCTGGGCGGAGCCGCCGTACACGCCGCTCCGCTCGAACTCGGCGGCGACGTAGCCAAGCCCCAGATCCTCCAGGGTCTCCCTGGTGGGGATGCCGTCCTCGTTCCACCCCTTCAACTGGTAGTACGAGTCGAGGAGCTCCTTCTCCAGCTCGGGGAACCTGTTCTTCCAGTGGTTCGCCGGCGGCTGTTCGTCCACCCTTCTCATGCCGCGGCGGATGTTGATCGCCCGCACCAGGGTGCGGTAGCGTTTGGCGGCCTTGGTGAGCTTCTCCTTGGTCATCTCGATGCCGGCCCCGGCGGAGATGAACTTCGGGTAGTTGTGGATGTGGTACGGCGGTTTGAGCGGGAAGGAGGAGAGGCCGGCGCACTGCCCGAGGGCGTCGTCGATGTAGTGCATCATCTCCTGCCAGTCGACGATGTCGCAGCACATGTCCACGGTGGGGAAGTTGGGCATCGACTTCTCGCCGCGCGGCTCCCACTGCAGGAAGATGTCCTTGAACTTGTCGTCCGGGACCTGGATCCAGTCCTTGACGAAGGCCTCGCGCTGCTCCACCGTCGGGTACGGCGCCTGCGGGAACTGCCCCTCGATCTGGGTGATGTTGATCTTCTCCCCGGTGCAGTACATGAGGTAGTAGATGGGGTTCAGCATGGAGAGCTTCAAGGGAAGCTGCTCGTGCTTTTTGATGTTGTTGTGGGCGAAATCCTCGGCGCCGTTGCCGATCTCGCGCGCGGCCCAGTAGGTGCCGTTGGCGAGGACGTCGCCGATCCCCTGGCGGTTCACGATCATGTCCAGGAGGTAGAAGAACCTACCCTCGGTGTCCTCGGGCATCCCGGGGAAGTCGGAGTCCTTCAGGCTCCCCTTCTCCAGGAGCTCCAGGGCGAACGCCATGACCTGGGGGGCGGAGAAGCCGTCCAGGCCGTACTCGGTTGCCTTCTGTGCCATCCTCAGGCCGAAGTCGAGGTCGGAGAAGGCGGCCATGGTGTAGGTCAGCTTGGTGAAGCACTTCATCATGTAGGTGGGGAGCCCCTCCATCGAGATGGTGGCGCCGCACTTCATGGGACAGTTGTAGCAGCTGATGAGCCTGGTCCTCGCCTTCTCCATGGTCTCGGCCCAGGCGTGGTCCACCTCCTCGGTCCAGAAGTCCTTGCGGCGGGTGCGGGCGTTGCCCCAGTTGAAGTTCTCGGTGTGCCACTTCTCGTCGTGGACCTTCATCTCCTGGGGGCTGCCTAGCCCTGCCAGGATCGGCATCACGTCCGGAATCGGGTTCTCCTCGCGGTGCTTTATGTAGTCGAGCACGTCGCTGCAGAGGTCCATGTACTCCTGGGGCTTGGCGACCACGACGTCCTTGGTGCCGCGCACCACCACCGCCTTGACCCCCTTGTCCCCCATCACCGCGCCGATGCCGCCGCGGGAGGCGGAGGAGCGCCCCTGCTCTATGGATGCGTAGAAGACCCGGTTCTCACCGGCGAGGCCGATGGCGGCCACCTGGGCCCGGGGCTCGTTCAGCTCCTTCTTGATGATCTCCGCGGTCTCGATGGCCCCCTTCCCCTTCAGGTGGGAGGCGTCGCGGATCTCGACCTTGTCGTTGTTGATGTAGAGATAGACGAGCTTTTCCGACTTGCCGCGCAGGACCACCTTGTCGTACCCCGCGTACTTGAGCTCCGGAGCCCAGAACCCGCCCATCATCGAGAAGGCCATGAGCCTCGTCTGCGGCGAGATGGTGGAGACGATGGTGCGGTTACAGCCGGTGGCCGGCGTTCCGCACAGAAGGCCGGCGGCGAAGATCAAAAGGTTGTCCGGCGAAAAGGGCTCGACATCGGCAGGGACCCTGTCCCACAGCATCTTGGCGTTGGTGCCCAGACCGCCGAGGTAGAGTTCGGTATCCCTCGGGTCAGTCGCCACCCTTTCGATGTTCCCCTTGGTAAGGTCGACTTCCAGCACATATCCTGTCTCTGCGTACCTCATAGTGTTACCCCTTGGTGATTGCCTTGAGTTCGGACTCCCGACGATCGGGACCGGTGCTACGTGGGGGCGCCCCCCTGGAATCCTTCCCGCGCGCGGCGGCGGCCGGCGCGGGAAGTGCGGCGTCTTACCTGGCCGCTGCCGGCATCAGGCTGTCGACCAGTTCCTCGGTCCACGGCGTGCCGACGGCAAGCCCCTGGCGCAGCTTGACGAAGTCGATCTCGCGGCCGGTTTCCTTGGTCCCCTCGTTGAAGGCCCTGAAGCCGGTCCTCGCTTCGTTCATCATGTTGAGCGCGAGCCATGCCCTGGAGTTTTCCTTGTTCTGGTTCCAGGCGTTCAGCTT
Source organism: Geomonas subterranea (assembly GCF_019063845.1). Lineage (NCBI taxonomy): Bacteria > Pseudomonadati > Thermodesulfobacteriota > Desulfuromonadia > Geobacterales > Geobacteraceae > Geomonas > Geomonas subterranea. The sequence goes on along the minus strand of NZ_CP077683.1, from coordinate 445,142 downwards.
GGGCTTTCTCAGCTCCTCGAGGCTCTTGGTCATGCACTCGGGGAAGGTGTCCAGAAGCTTCGCGCAGAGTTCCTCGACCTTCTGGTCCAGAAGCGACAGGTCGATCTCCCCTTCCTTGATCATCGCCTGCCCCTCCTTGAACTGGGAGCCGGTGCGGAACTCGCCGTGGACGACGCGGCCGTACTCGTCAAGGAAACGGTCGGTGACCACGGTGGGGTTGGCGACGAACTTGCCGTCGATCTTCAGCGCCGGTACCACGTCGGCGATGATCCCGAGGCGTGCGGCCTTGTGGGCCGAGAAGGGCTCGCACAGCGTGCCGGAGACCATGGCCTGCTCACAGCCGATCATGACCGGGAGGAAATCGGTGGCGCCGCCGATGGCCGCCGAGCCGTGCTTGGGACCGGCCTGGCCGAAGTTGGCCAGGTCGTGCGCGACCGAGAAGTCGCAGGCCATGCCGATCTCCTGGCCGCCGCCGATCCTCATGCCGTTGACCCGGCAGATGACCGGCTTGTCACAGCCGAGGATGGCGGAGACCATGTCGTTGAAAAGGCGCATGTACTGGCGGTACTCCTGCGGGTTTCCGGCGTAGTACTCGGCGTACTCCTTGGTGTTGCCGCCGGTGCAGAACGCCTTCTCCCCTACCCCGGTGAAGACCACCGCGTTGACCTGGCGGTCGGCGGAAGCGCGGCGGAAGGCGAGGATGGTCGCCTTGACCATGTCGGTGGTGTAGGAGTTGAACTGCTTGGGGTTGTTGAAGATGATCCAGGCGTTGTAGAGCCCGTCCACCACGCTGCCGTCGCGACGCTGGGCCGGCCTCTTCTGGTACTGCACCATGCCGTCGCACAGGCTCTCCACCTCGCGGTCGATCAGGTTGTGGTCGATGAGATGGGACGGTGCGGTTCTCTTTATGATTTCGTCTGTAGTTGCCACGGCTTCCCCCTTTGCTTGTCTTTTTGTGGGCTCCCGCCCCTCTTGTTGTATTGCGGTACCATAATACGATTATTAATCCAAAAAAAATACCGTTGTTCTAAGAAAAGACGATGTCGTCCAGGTTAATGTACCCCGCGTGGTCTACCACGACTCCCGGCGCTCCCGTCTTGAGCATCTCGCGCACGTCCTGCGGGATCCCCATTTTCTCCATGGTGCGGGCGTCGACCACGACCCGGACCGTCTCGGCGGAGGCGACCACCTCCGGCGAGCCCGCGATGCGGAAGTCGGTCGAGATGGTGACCGAACTGCGCCCCAGCTGCTTCACGGCCACCGAGACCTCGAGGACCTCGTCGTAGCGCGCCGGCGCATGCCACTTCATTTCCTGCTTGACCACCTTGTAGTCGAGATCGCCCTGCAGGAGGTCCCTCCCCTGCAGGGCGCGGAGGAATTCGGTGGTCGCCACGCTGACGTAGTTACCGTAGTTGGCGTTGTACACCACCTTCTGCGCATCGCACTCGTAGTAGCGCACCCTCATGTAGTAACGGAACATGTCGTTCATGAAAAACCTCGCTCTACCGGTCCCGGGTGGGATCCTTCGGCTGCCGCCTGCCACCTGCCGGCAGCGGCGTCTACGATTTAGCAGAACAGCGTTACGTTGCTAAATTGGTATCACTATACCGATTTACTGTCAACACTTTTTTGTGCTCCTGGCGTTATTATTTTCCCGCACTTGCCAGAGCCCGGTATTTGTGGTACTAATTTACCACTTTAACAGTCTCCGTATCTCAGGAGGCCACTTCCCCGAGCGGCCGCCCGGTTCGTCCAACGGTCCGGCACGCGGCGCGAGCGAGAGCAACATGAACCAGCAGATAGTCATAGAAGACGCAGTCCAAGGTGACCTGGAAGCGGTCATCGCCCTGGACCGGGCCGGACTAAAGGAAGACAAGATCGGCTACTGGCGCGGCGTTTTCCAGCGCTACGTCGAAAGCGGGCGCAACGACCGCGTTTTCCTGGTAGCCAAACAGGGGGGTACTCCGGTCGGGTTCATCATCGGTGAGGTACGTGCCTGGGAGTTCGGCTCTCCTCCCTGCGGTTGGGTCTTCGCCCTCACCGTTTCCCCTTCCGCCCGTGAAGGAGGTATCGGCAAAAAGATGTTCGACGAGATCTGCCAGAGGCTCAAACAGGCGGGGGTTTCCACGGTGCGGACCATGGTCGACATCGACAGCAAGCTCACCCTCTCCTTCTTCCGCAGCATGGGGATGCGCACCGGCCGCTACATCGAACTGGAAAAGCAAATCGACTGAGGGTGCGGTCTGCACCCCACTGGAGCGAGCACATCATGAAGCTGAACAAGGCAAGCCTCTTCGCACTGATCTCGGTTCTCGAGCTGGCGAGCGAGCCGGAACGGCAACTTTCCACCGCGGATATCGCCGACAAGTACGGCATTTCCTCGCACCACCTGGCCAAGGTGATGCGCAACCTCGTGCACGAAGGGGTGGTGCAGGCGATGCGCGGAGTCGGTGGCGGCTATCGCTTCGCCGGTAACGTCAACCGCACCACGCTGCTCGACATCATCAGGCTTTTCGAGTCGCTGGAATCCGACCTCGACCTGCCGCACTGGAGCAAGGCCGCCGATCCCGTCGTCGAGGAGCTACAGGCGATTACCAATGAGATCGACACGGTCACCCGCGCCATCCTCGATACCATCACCCTCGCCACCGCCTTGAAGAACACCCGCCTGCGCGCCGAACTCGCCGCGCAGAAGGAACCCCCAAAAAGCTAGTCCCGCCCCCTACAAAAGGACCTGGTAGCCACAACATCCGCTGCGTCCGCAATCCCCTCTCCCCCTGGGAGAGGGTCAGGGTGAGGGATTCGGAGCAATCCCCCCCCCAGCCCAGCCAACGCCCACAATCCCCTCTCCCTCTGGGAGAGGATCAGGGTGAGGGATTCGGGGTAATCACCCACCCGCCCTTCCAACATCCACAATCCCCTCTCCCCCTGGGAGAGGGTCAGGGTGAGGGATTCGGACGCAGTCACTCCCCCGCGCTTCCAACGCCCACAATCCCCTCTCCCTCTGGGAGAGGGTCAGGGTGAGGGATTCGGGGTAATCACTCACCCGCCCTTCCAACGCCCACAATCCCCTCTCCCTCTGGGAGAGGGTCAGGGTGAGGGATTCGGGGTAATCACTCACCCGCCCTTCCAACGCCCACAATCCCCTCTCCCCCTGGGAGAGGGTCAGGGTGAGGGATTCGGCTGCCAACCCGCCCTCACCCGCCCTCCGGGCCCCCTCTCCCCGAGGGAGAGGGATCTTTCGTCCGCCCCGCTAGATCCTGTTCATCCTCCGCGCCGCTTCCATCAGCTCGCCGCGGAAATCGGGGTGGGCCACGTTGATCAGGTTCATCGCCCTCTGCTTCGCGGTCTGCCCGCGCAGCTTCGCCACGCCGAACTCGGTAACCACGTGGTCGACGTCATTCTTGCTGGTGGTGACCGAGGCCCCCGCGGTGAGCGTCGGCACGATGCAGGAGATGGTTCCGTTTTTCGCAGTGGAGGCCGTGGTGATGAAGGCCTTCCCGCCGCGCGAACGGTTGGCGCCTCGCGCGAAGTCCGCCTGGCCGCCGGTCCCGCTCCACTGCAGGTGCCCGAACGACTCGGAACAGCACTGCCCAAGGAGGTCCACCTGGATGGTGGCGTTGATGGCCACGACGTTGTCGATAGAGCCGATCACGGCAGGGTCGTTGACGTAATCGACCGGGTGCATCTCGATCATCGGGTTCTCGTTCATGAAGTCGAAAAGCCGCTTGGTGCCCAGTGCGAAGGTCGCCAGCGCCTTGCCGCGATGGATGTTCTTCCTGGAGTTGTTGACCGCCCCCGCGAGCATGAGGTCGACGATGCCGTCGGACATGAGCTCGGTGTGGATCCCCAGGTCCTTCTTGTGCATGAGGGCCCTAGTGACCGCGTTGGGAATCCCCCCCCACCCCAGTTGCAGGCACGACCCGTCCTGGATCATCTCGGCAAGGTGGCCGCCGATGGCTTCCTCCACCGGGGAGATCTCCGGTATCTGCAGCTCCTTGAGAGGCTCGTTGCACTCGACGATGTGATCCACCTCCGAGATGTGGATGTGACAGTTGCCATGGGTGCGGGGGGCATGCGGATTGACCTGCACCACGACCTTCTCCGCCTTCTTCACCGCCTCCATGGTGTACCCGACCGAAAGGCTGCAGGTGAAATAGCCGAATTCGTCCATCGGCGACACCACCGTCCCCGCCACGTCCACCGGCCAGTATTCCCTCAAGAGCTTGGGAACCTCGTGGAAGTGGTTGGGCACGAAGTCCGCCCACCCCTTCTGCACCGCCTCACGCGAAACGTGACTGGTGAACCAGGCATTCACCTTGATGTGCGGCACGGAATCCTCGGTGAAATAATCGGGGCAAAGATGATGCTGCTGGTTCACCACCACCCCCTCCAGCTCACGCTTGCGCGCCGCCAGCGCCTTCACGAAGAGGGTCGGTTCACCGACTCCGAGCGGGAAGCACAGGTGGTCCCCTGATTTGACGATCGAGGCCGCTTCAGCGGGGGTACAGAGTTTTTGCCGGTATTCCTGTTCAAAATTGCTTTTTGCCAGAGCGATACTCTTCACGGGTGGCTCCTCCATCCTTTAAGGTTGAACGTCCTGACTACAGGCTCGTGTTTGAAGGAGAGTAAAGCAACCCTGATACCAAAAACGGGCCTTTCTTGACAAAAGTCATGGAACCCCGTGCAAGTATCCGTAAATCTATCAAAACAATGTTTCCATGAACTGACGTACGTTGAAACGGCACCAGGAGGGCCATGTCAACGATCGTTGACACACGATAGCGACACCGGAGGAAAGTTAGATAGATTACAGCGACTTATGGCCTGACACATAATGTATACAAAACGTTTACAGTTCGTAGATACCGGTCGGCTCCGAAGCCGGGGCTGCGGATCAGGTCGCGCTCCAAGATAGTGTTACCTCGACGATCAAAACGGCGTTTACGATCAGGAGAGAGTCTGTCGGGAACGAAGGAGAAAGAAAGCAGGGGAGGATGGAGAAAGGGTCAGGGATCTTCGCCGGATTCGTATTTATGCAGTTTCTTGTAGAGCCACTGCCGGGAAATGCCCAGGAGGTCTGCGGCCTGAAGCTTGTTCCCCTTGCTCACCTCCAGGGCCGTTTCCAGCAGGAGTTGTTCGAACTCGTCCACTATCTCGGACAGGGGCTTGGCCCCCAAGCGCTGGTGAATGTACCCGCCGATGTCCTGTGCGGCTGATGCCTCGGCAGCCGAAGAGTCGTGCATCCGGGACAACTGTTCGGGAAGATGATCGCGCAGGATGAGAGGCCCGGTCACCAGGTTGAACGCGCTTTCGATGACGTTGCGCAGCTCCCGGACGTTGCCGGGCCAGTCATAGCGCATGATGACTTCCCTCGCCTCGAGGCTCAGCGCCTGCACCTCCAGGCCGAACTCCTCGTTGAACTGGTGGATGAAGCTCATGACCAAGGGCCGAATGTCCTCCCTGCGCTCCCGCAGGGAAGGGATGGCCAGCGTCACCACCTTCAGGCGGTAGTACAGGTCCTGCCTGAACTTTCCCTCCCGAACCAGGTGCTCCAGGTTGCAGTTGGTCGCGGCGACCACCCTGACGTCGACCATCTTCGGAGCGCCCCCCCCAAGCGGGGTAAGTTCCCGCTCCTGCAGGACACGCAGCATCTTCGCCTGCATGTACAGCGGCATGTCGCCGATTTCGTCGAGGAAGATGGTCCCCAGGTGCGCCTGCTCGAATTTCCCCAGCTGCCCACCCTTGCGCGCCCCGGTGAAGGCCCCCTCGGAGTAGCCGAACAGTTCCGATTCGAGGAGGTGCTCCGGGATGGCGGCGCAGTTCACCTTGACGAACTGCGCGTAGCGCCGGTTGCTGGCGGCATGGATGGCATGCGCGAAAAGTTCCTTGCCTGTGCCGCTTTCCCCCAGCAACAGGACGTTGGAATTCTTTCCCGCCACGCGCAGCAGGGATTCCTTCAGATCGAGGATCTTCTTGCTCTGCCCGACGATGCTGTTCACGTCGTAGCGCGAACTGGTTTCTTTTCTGGTCACGCTCCCGGCCAGGGCCCGCGTCTCGGGGGCTGTCTGCAGCCGGTTCGCGATCAGGGTGATCTCGCGGATGTCCTTGAAGAGGATCTTCCCGATCCCCCCCACCACCTTCCCGTCCTTCTGGATCGGGTAGAGCGAGGCGTACACCTGTTTCCCGTTGATGTAGTGGGTGATGCCGACTTGGGGAGTCTCGGTTTCCATCACGCCGGGAAGGCGCGAGGGTTGCGAGTTGAGGTAGGCTTCGTTCAGGTGCTTGCCGATGATGGCGTGGGGGGTGGTGTCGAGGAGATCGGCGAAGGCCTGGTTGACCATGACGATGATGCCGGCGCGGTCGCAGATAACGATACCGTCATAGTTGAGGTCGAGGTAGGCGCCGGCCGACTGTAGCAATTCCTTCAGATCGACGTGGCAGTCGAGGGCGTCGGGAAGGACCCGCAGCAGCGAGAGCACGCCTCCGACGACCTGGTCCGATTCCACGGTAGGGAGGTAGTCGCACAGGATCCGGCGGCCGCTGACCTCAATCGGTTGCCCGTTGAAGACGGTGCCGCTCTTCATATAGGCTCCCAGATCAGCCAGATCGGCGATCTCGTCCAGCCTCCGCCCCAGAAGCGCTTGCGGCGCCGCCCCAAGAAGAGTACCGGCGGCCTCGTCCAGCGAGACGATGCAGAGTTGGGCATCGAGATGCAGGATTCCCGAAGAGTTCCCGTCATCCGCTGCCTTCACTGCTGCCGGTCCGGCTATTTCTGTGGGCTGCTCCATGGTCTCACCTTTCGCTTGTGCACCCGGGATCATGGAAGGTCAGCCGTCGCCGCGGAACCTGCGCCGGCCAAGTACCCGATTGATTGTGTATACGCAATATCACGATCCGATGTCAACCTTCTTGATGTTGCAGGGTGACGGTTCCCACCACGTCCAGGCGGTCCGGATGGGAATACACCTCGAAACGGTCGGCCTTCACGTACCCTATCAGCGTGATCCCAGCCTCCTCGGCCATCTGCACCGCCGTTGACGTCGGAGAGGTGCGGGAGGCGACCAGGCCGATACCGAGCAGCGCCGCTTTCGCCACCAGTTCGGTGGAGATCCGTCCCGAGGTGACCAGCATCATCCCCGTGAGGTCGATCCCCTTCAGGAGCGCCTCGCCTGCGATCCTGTCGATGGTGTTATGCCTCCCCAGGTCCTCGGAAAAAAGGTCGACACTGCCATGCCCGACGGCGGCCGAGTGAATGCCGCCGTGGCTTGCGTAGGCTTCCGCCTTTTGCGCCAGCGCGTCCATCATGGTAAAGACGCCGGCCGGCAGGTAGCTCATACCGGAACTCTCCTCAGATCGCATCTTGCGGGCCTGGGGGATGGTGAAGCTGATTCCCGTGCCACACCCCGATGTCAGCACGGGTTTGAGGCTCTCCGGCAGTTCCCCCTTTATCTGAACCTTGGCCATGCCGAAGTCGTTGCAGACCGAGAGGAGGTAAAAATCGTCGGCGCGTTCGACGAGCCCCTGCATGCGCAGGAACCCCGCCACCAGGAAGCGGAGGTCGTGCGGAGAAGCGATCAGCGTCGCCAGTTCCCGGCCGTTCACGTTGAGCACCACCGGGACCTCCTCGACTACCTCGCGCTCCCGTGCCGACAACGTCCCCTTTTCATACCTGTAGACCCAGCTCATGACTCCTCCGCTCCGGTTCTCCTGGTTACCGTCTTCAACCGCCTATCGCGGACATGTGAAAGGATGCCGGGGGAAATGCCGGCCGCCCCTTCATCTCGTGCCCCGCAGGCTTTGCCTGCACGATGCTTTGTAGCTCCTGCCTGAGCAGGGTGTCGTCCCCGGCCGCCAGCAGCGGCCTCAGGTCCACCCCTTCGCCCGAGAACAGGCACCCCTTCGCTAATCCCGCCGCAGTCACCCTCAGGCGGTTGCAGCTGCCACAGAAGTGCCCGGTCATGGCGGAGATGATCCCGAGCGACCCCGGCGCTCCCCGCACCCGGAAGTTGCTGGCGGGACCCGAATGCTCGCCCGGCTCGAGCTTTTCTATGAGGTAGCGCTCCGCGATCCGCTCCAGAACTTCCGCCCCCGGGATGGAGAAGGCGCGCCAGTTGCCCGAGTGGGTCGGCATGTACTCGATGAACCGGACGTTGTAGGGGCGCTCCCTGGTGAGCTCCACGAAATCCATGATCTCGTCGTCGTTGACGCCACGCATCAGCACCACGTTGATCTTGTGCGGCGGGAAACCTGCTTTTTCCGCCGCCTCGATGCCGGAGAGCGCGTCCGAGAGCTTCCCCCCGCGGGTGATCCTGGCGAAGGTCTCCGGCTTCAGGGAATCGAGGCTGATGTTGAGCCGCTGCACTCCCGCATCCTTAAGCCCCCTGGCCATCTCCCCGAGGAGGACGCCGTTGGTGGTAAGCACAAGCTCCTTCAAGCCGGGAAGCCGCCCCAGCCGCGCCAGGAAAGGGAGTATCCCCCTTCGTACCAGCGGCTCGCCGCCGGTCACCCGTATCTTGCAGATCCCGGCAGCAACAGCTTGTTCAGAGACCCTCAGCAGTTCCTCGAAGGAGAGGATCTCGTGGTGAGGGAGCATCTGCATCCCTTTGGCCGGCATGCAGTAGCGGCAGCGCAGGTTGCAGCGGTCCGTAACCGAGAGCCGGAGGTAGTTGATGCGTCTTCCGTAGGAATCGATCAGCGACATGGTCAGCTCCTTTCAGGGAACGTGGCGTCTTAACTGGGGCAATGCCCCCTCACTCCTCCGGCTCGCTCCTCCCCCGGAGGGGGAGGCTGGGAGGGGGCCTCTGCCGGAACGGGAGCCCCCTCCCCCTCCGGGGGAGGGGACATGGACATGCACCTCACACTTAAGATCGACCTTCCAGCTTGAGAATTCTCGCGGCATTCCCCCCGAGGATCGCCGCCGCACCCTCCGGTGACAGCGGCAGTTTCGCTATCGCCTCCATGTTGTGGCGGATGTGCGGCATCGCGGGCCAGTCGCTGCCGAAAATGGTTTTGCCGGTGTTGCGCGCAAGCTCGGGGAAGTAGGTCAAAAGCTTCGCGGGGGGGAGCCCCGAAAGCTCCATGTAGACGTTGGGGTGCAGCCGGGAGAGGAAAAAGGCGCGGTCGTACCAGAAGCCGCGCCCGGAATGGGCCATGACCAGGTTCAACGACGGAAAGTCGACGGCCACGTCGTCGAGGTGTAGGGGATTGGCGTATTTCAGCCTGGTCCCCTTGAAGACCGAGGAACCAGTGTGGATCAGGACGGGGATGCCGAGTTCCTCCGCGGCCTGGTACAAGGGGTACATCCTCGGCTCGTTGAGGTAGTAGTGCTGGTAGCTGGGGTAGAGCTTGAGCCCCCGGAACCCTTCGCTTTCCACCTTGCGGCGCAGCTCCGCGCCCAGGTCGGTGTGCAGGTGGGGGTTCAGGTCGCAGAACGGGATCAGCCTCTTCCTGCCGTGGCAGAACTCACGCACCGAGTCGTTGCTGCACATGCCTGTGGTGACAGGGTTCAGCTCGGCCAGGATGCAGGCGTAGTCCACCCCTTCTTCTTCAAGAAGCGCCTCGAAGGCGCCGGGGTCGCTGTAGCGGGCGACGTACTTCTCGTAGCCGCCGGGATGAGACTGGCTTATCCAATCCACCACCCAGGGGTGCATCGAGCCGTCGTACGTGGCGAGATGGACGTGAAAGTCGATCCTCAAAGGCTGCGGTTTCGGTTCGCCCGGCGACGGCATGGCTTTTCTCCCCTTCCCTTTCAGACCCGCTCGACGATGGTGGCAATCCCCTGTCCGAGCCCTATGCAGAGCGAGGCCAGGCCGTAGCGCGATCCGCGCCTTCTCATCTCGTGCACCAGGGTCGCGGTGATACGCGCGCCGGTGGAGCCCAAAGGGTGCCCGATGGCGATGGAGCCTCCGTTCACGTTGACCCGGTCCGGATCGATGCCCAGCTCCCTGATGCAGGGGATGGCCTGGGCGGCGAAGGCCTCGTTCAGCTCGAAGAGATCGATGTCGTCGATGGAGAGCCGTGCGCGCTCCAGCGCCTTGCGGATAGCCGGGATCGGCCCGAGCCCCATGTAGGATGGGTCGCAGCCGGCCACGGCGCTCGACACGACCCTGACCAGCGGTCGGTAGCCCAACTGCCGCGCGCGCTCCGCTTCCATGAGAAGGACGGCGGCTGCCCCGTCGTTGATGCCGCTCGAGTTGCCGGCGGTGACGGTGCCGTCCTTTTTGAATGCAGCGGGGAGCTTGCCAAGCTGTTCCATGGTTACGTCCGGGCGCGGGAACTCGTCCCGGTCCACGATGAGCGGCTCACCCTTTCTTTGCGGGACGGGAACCGGCACCAGCTCGTCCGCGAATTTCCCGGCGGCATGGGCGGCGCTCCATTTCCTCTGGGTGACGAGGGCGAACTCGTCCTGCTCCTGGCGCGTGATTCCGTAGCGTTGCGCCACGTTCTCCGCCGTGTCTCCCATCCCCTCTTTCGCATACGGCTCGGTCATCCTCGGGTTGGTGAAGCGCCAGCCGATGGTCGAGTCAAATACCTTCATGTCGCGGGAGAACGGCGAGTCAGCCTTGGCGAAGACGAAGGGGGCGCGGGTCATGGACTCGGTGCCACCGGCGATGAAGACATCCCCCTCACCCGCCTTGATGGCGAGCGCCGCGGCGTTGACCGCGTTCAGCCCCGATCCGCAGAGCCTGTTGATGGTCTGCCCCCCCACGCTGTGCGGCAGCCCGGCGAGCAGCGCGGCCATGCGCGCCACGTTGCGGTTGTCCTCGCCCGCCTGGTTGGTACAGCCGAGGATGACGTCCTCGACCAGGGACGCATCGAGCCTGTTGCGCTCGACAAGCTCCGCTATACACAACGCCGCCAGGTCGTCCGGCCGAACTTTGCCAAGGGCGCCGCCGAACTTCCCCACCGGGGTCCTCACCGCATCGATAATCACCGCTTCACGCACATGCGCCTCCGTTCCTGCCTGGAACTTTCAATCCAGGCGGTCAAGCAACTCCCTTTTGCGACCCTCCTCCATGCCCCCTTCTCTCCCTATAGGAGAGGGTGCCCGAAGGGCGGGTGAGGGAGGTTTTCCCAACATCCCCCACGACTGTCCTCCATGCCCCCCCTCTCCCAGAGGGAGAGGGGATGGTGGCCTGCCCAACTCCACGAGGTAGAGGGGATGGTGGCCCTGCCCCTCTGGATGGTGGGCCGGTGGCGGATGCCGTCGTGCAAGGATGTTTTAGATGTACTGCCCCGAATCCACCCGGATCACCTCGCCCGTGATCTTGCCGGCCGCATCCGAAAGGAGGAAGGCGACCGCGTTGGCGATATCCTCCGGCTTGGCAAGGTCCGGGAGCAGACACTCGTTCCTGGCCTTGTCGAGGATCTCCGCGGGGAGGGCGAGCGCCATGTCGGTCAGCACCATGCCCGGCGCCACCGCGTTCACCGTCACCCCCTTGGGCCCCAGCTCGCGGGCGAGGGTCTTGGTAAGCCCGATGAGACCCGCCTTGGATGCCGAATAGTTGGCCTGGCCGAACTTGCCGCGGATGCCGTTAATCGAAGTGATGTTGACGATGCGGCCGTAGCCGGCATCCCTCATCCCGGGAGCGAAGGCCCGGACCACGTTGAAAGCCCCGGTGAGGTTCACCCCGAGCACGGATTGCCATTCGTCGTCCGACATCTTGAAAACGCTGCGGTCACGGGTGATGCCCGCGTTGTTGACCAAAAGGGTCACCTGGTCCGGGATGGCAGCCACGGCGGCCGAAACGCTGGCGGGGTCCGTGATGTCGACCTTGTGGAACTGGTAACCACCTCCCGCTTCACCTTCGGCGACGTCAAAGACGTGTACCTTGGCGCCGTGCTCCAGCAGCGTGCGGGTGATGGAAAGTCCCAGTCCGCGCGCACCTCCGGTAACCACCGCGGTCCGTCCTTTGAAATTCAGAAAGCTGCTCATGTCGCCCCCTCTTTAAGCTGTTTTTGCCTTATGGATCAGATTCAGGATGAGATCTGCTCTTGGTCACCCTTTGGACTCCGGGGGATTGCCGCCTGTCCGAGAGAGCGGCAATCCCCCTTCCCCCTTAGAGGGGTGGAGTTCCTTATCGCACGCCTAGCGATCGAGCCAGGTCGGCTGGCGTTTCTCGACGAAAGCCATAAGCCCCTCGACGGAGTCGTGCGTCTTCATCATCTCTTCCAGGTAAAGCTTCTCCACGAACTCGATCTTCGCCCGAACCCGCTGCGCGAACTGGGTGCGGGCGGCCTTCACGGCGAACCTCAGGGTGCTCGCGCTCACGCTGGAGAGATGCTTGTCGAAGTAGTCGTACGCAGCCTGGTCCGGGTCCTCCGCGACCACCGACACGAGTCCCATGAGCAGCGCCTCTTCCGCGCTCACGCTGCGCCCCGAGAAAAGGAGGTCCTCCGCCTGCGCCTGCCCGATTCTCTCCGGCAACAGGCACGAGGCAGCGGGTGCGAAGACGGCAAGTTTGATCTCGGGCTGGCCGAGCTGAGCGTTGGGGGCGGCGAAGATGAAGTTCCCCGCCGCGACCACCTCGAGCCCCCCGCCCAGGCACTGCCCGCGCACCGCCACCAGAACCGGCACCGGGCTCTCCACGAGCTTCAGCACCAGTGCGTGTAGCGACTTCAGCATCTGGGCGCAGGAGTCGGGCATGTGCTCGTCCACGCTCGCCCCGAAACTGAAATGCGGCCCCTCCGCGGTCAGCAGGACGGCTCTCAGCTCCGGACGGACAAGATACTGGTCCAGGGCAGCCTGCAAAGCCGCGATCATCGCTGCGTCCACGATGTTCGCCTTGGGGCGCGCCAGGGTGAGTTTCAGCAGGCGGCCGTCACGCTCGAGGCTCACCTTGAGCGGGGACTCGGACGGTGCCGTCATGGTCTGTGCGGCTGCGGCGGCTTGGCTCATTGCACACCTCCCTGCGCGCCGGGTACCAGGATGGCGCGCCTGGTGAGCTTGTGCGCGTGCGCCGAAGCGAAGACCTCGTTGATGTTATCCAGCGGGTGCTTCTCGATGAAGGGGATCAGGTTGACCTTGCCGTCCAGAACCAGGTCGAGCGCCGCCGGGTAGAGTTCGGTCAGGCAGCCCCAGTTGCCAAGGGCCCTGGCATGGAAGGCCATAAGGTTGGAGAGGCGCAGTTCGATCTTGTCCATGGTGAAGCCAACCACGGAGAGGGTGGCGCCATAGGTGAGGAGACCGAAGGCGGTATCCTGGCCTGGAGCGGAGCCGGAACATTCGAAGATCTTCCAGCAGGTTTCCTTGAGCCCCTTCTCCTTGACGAAGGTGTTGATCGCCTTCTTCAGCTCCTTGCCGGCGATCTGGCGGGAGTTGAGGGTGAGCGCGGCGCCGTGCTGCGCCATGTTGTCCAGCTTCACCTGGTCGACGTCGATGGCGATGACCGTCGCGCCAAGGGCGTTGGCCACCTGCACAGCGTAACCACCTACCCCGCCAACCCCGATGACGATGGCGACATCCCCCGGCTGCACCTCGGCCTGGACCGCCGCCTGGTACGGCGTGGTCACCGCGTCCGCGACGACGGAGATGTCGGCAAGGGTGAGGCCGGAGGCCGCCAGGCGCTTCTCATCGACCGGGCAGAGGGTCTTGGCCGGGACCACGATGTGCGAGGCGAAGCCGCCATGGATGTCGTTCCCCGGCATCTGCTGCGCGCGGCAGATGGTGCCGTGGCTGGAGAGGCAGAGGTCACACTCGCCGCACGGCATAACGGCCGGGATGAGGACGGCCTTCCCCATCCAGGTGCCGGCGCCTTCACCGGTGGCCACGACGCGGCCGGAGATCTCGTGCCCCAGCGTGAGCGGAGCGGGATGGTTGAAACGGACACCGCTGTAGTAGAAGCCGAGATCGGTGTGGCAGACGCCGCAGCCGGCAACCTCGACCACAACCTCACCTGCGCCCGGGGTCGGGGTGAATTCGCTCTTCGCCATAGGTTCACCAACGGCCATCATAGACCAGCGATACGCTTGCTTGGACATAAAACCTCCTCCTTCGTTAGTGGCTGTCCGGATAGTCGCCGGATCAGCAAAACTTTGTTTTGTGTAAATAGGTACCACAATACCATTTTACCTGTCAAGCCGATTCATGCAATTTTTTAGGTCCATCCAGGAATTCCAGGGAGAACCGCCCTTTCACGCCGCCCCCCTCCCTTGACAGGAGGGGGGCGGGAGGCAAGCAACTCCGCAAGACAGTGAAATAATTGCGCCTTAGTCCTCCACCTCCCCCTCCCGCACGTGGAGAGGGACCAAAGGAGCCCCGAGTTCCCGGCGTTCCTGGATGAACCTTTCTTTAGTCCTGCCGCAGTAGAGTGGCGTGCGTGCCAAAGCCTGTGGGAGTGGGTGTCTTGCGGAAGCGCTGCAGGGATACGGGCGCGTGGAAAGGGCGCCGCAACCAGAGTGCGGCGCCAAAAGAACGATGTTTTCTCAACGATATTCGGCCGCCCAAGCGGTACTCAAGGTGGACGTTGCCGCTTTCTTAGCTGAAGACAGCGGCTGCCAGGGAGGTGCGGTGCTTCGGGCGTCGCCTCGTGGTTATCACACCATCAGCATCTTCACGCCGGCGACCGTCAGCACCAGGGAGAGGGCCTTGATTACCCTGCGCACCGGAAGAAAGCTGCTCCCCAGGAACGACCCGACACATCCGCCGGCGACGGCGGCCACCGCCAGAAGCGGAGCGAACCCCGGCACCAGTTGCAGGCTGCTCACGTGCCCCAAAAGCCCCGAGCAGGAGTTGACCAGGATGAACAGGGCAGCCACCCCCGAAACCTCCCGCGCCCGCCCCCACCGCAGCAGCATCATGAGCGGGCTCAGAAAGATCCCTCCTCCCACCCCGGTGAGCCCCGAGAGAAGCCCCAATACGGCGCCCACCAGGAGGGAGATGGCAACCGGCGGACGGCGCAGCGAGGCGGCGTCCGGTTCCCGGTGCACCAGGAGCCGGCAGGCCGAGGCGAGTAGAACGACGCCGACCAGCGGACGGTACAGGTGCTGCGGCAGACTCAGGTACCCTCCCAGGAAACTGAACGGTATAGAGGTCGCCGCGAAAGGCCAGAAGAGCCCCCAGGAGAAATGCCCGGCACGCCGGAAGGAGTAGGCGGCGACCGAAGCCACCATGATGTTCAGCAGCAACGCCGTTGGTTTGAACACCTCCGGGGCGACGCTGAAAAGGGCGAGCACCGCGATGTAACCCGATGCGCCGCCGTGGCCTACGCAGGAGTAGAGGACGGCAACGGTCAGGATGGCGCTGAAAAGAACTATGTACGTTTCCAGGTTCATGACGGGATCCTTTCTCTGCTGTTGAAGGTGGCCGGTGTGCCGCCACCATACTGTTCCAGGAGCCGGCGGTAATCGGCGGCGGTGTCTACGTCGAAGTGGATGGAGGCATCCTCCACCGGGACCTTCAGCAGGCGCTCCCGGTACTTCTCGAAGAGCGGCTTCGCGCCGCAGTCCGCTGCGAGTCCCTCCATGCCGGGAAAGGTTTCCCGGTCGAAGAGGACCGGATTGCCGCGCCGCCCCTCGAAGACCGGCATCACGATGGGGTGCTGGGAGCATCGGTAGGCACGGATCAGTGTGTCGATGAGCGCCGGTGTGATGAGCGGCTGGTCCCCCAGGAGAAACAGCGCCGCATCGGTTTCCGGCCCAAGGGACCGGAGCCCGCAGTTGAGCGAGGAGCTCTGCCCGCGCCGGTACTCCGTGTTCAGCGCCACCTCGACCCCGCGCCCCTCGATCAGCGGGATGATCCGCTCCGCCTGGTGCCCCACGACCACCACAACCCGGTGCAGCGCCGAGGCCAGCGCGCTCTCCACCACCCACTCCAGGATGCTCTTTCCCCTGAAGGGGAGGAGCTGCTTGGTCGTCCCCATGCGGCTCCCCTCCCCCGCGGCCAGGATGATGCCGGCGACCCGTCTCATGACGCCCCCATCGGGTGGATGGCGTGCAGAGTGACCCCGTTCAGGGCCTGCCCCACCAAAAACGCCTCGGCGACCGAGGGGGCCTCCTCTCTCACGGCGGCCGCGATCTGCGCGGCGCGCAACAGGCGCTGCGGGGTGTCCGCCTTGTTCAGGAACAGGAAACGGCGCGCACTTTTCGGGGCGCCGGTGAAGAGCCCCTCCGGATGGACGATGATCCGGGCCAAGGCCGCCGCGCCAATAGTGTCGCCTTCGGCCAGCCCCATCAAGGGCGCGGCGATTTCGGGGCGAAAGACCCACTCACCGCTCAGCGGCTCTCCCAGGACATCCAGGCCGGCCACGGCAACGAGGACCGTGCTGCAGGAGGGGATCACCGGCTCATGAGGTGCATGGGCCTTGAGCGGGCGCCGGGCCGAGCCGTCGGCCTCGACGACGATCCAGTCAAACCGGCCACAGTTCTGGAAAAGGGTTATCGCCTCCGGCGCGAAGCCCAGAAGCTTTCCCGATTCCAGGTCGCGCCGCGCCGCCGCGGTGACCGGTTCCTTACCGTAGCGGTAAGCTGCCCGCCTCACCACCACCTCCGGATCAGCATCGATCAGCAGCGTGCCGCACTGCCTGGCGGTAGGTGGAAAGATCTTCGTGGTGGTGGTGACCAGCACCCTTTTCCCCGACTCCGACAGGACGCGGGCCAGGTGGAACATGAGGCTCGTCTTCCCCCCGGCTCCGGTGATGCTCACCACCCCGCGCGGCGCCGTGCAGAGTACTTCTTCTATCAGTTGCATGCCTTCTCCTTTCCCCTGCCCTGTCCGCCTCAATTGCCTCGCACGCGAGATATCAGCCTGTAGAAAAAGGAATCTTCAAGGGATTCCGGGAAACGTCCCTCCCCTCATGCCAGGGGCGGGCAGACGGTAGCCGGTCTCAGATCACCCTCCCCCTTTGGGAGAGGGTGGCCGAAGGCCGGGTGAGGGAGATGCCACGAAGACAAGATTCTGGCTGGGCCACCCCCCTCACCCCTGCCCCTCTCCCAGAGGGCGAGGGGGATGGACTGCGACCCCTTCCTGCTTGCGCGAACCCGGGCCCCGGACCAAGCCGCTAGCAGTTGTAGCGGTCAAGGAGCGCCTCCAGGACCGCGCCACCCAGCGCCCGGGCCTTCTCCGAGACGGTCACGCAGTAATCTTTGCGACCGCGCGGGTCGACATCCCCGATCTTCAACCCCGCCTTAACCACGGCGCCGGGCCTGATCATCCCGCGCAGGACGCCGTCGATTGTCGCCCGGACCTCGACCTCCCCGATCCGCCCAACCGTCTCCCCCTGCTGCACCAGGTCGCCTATGGCCCGCTCGTTCTCGAAGCGGCCGGCAACCGGCGCGCGCAGCACCCGTTCGCTGGTATAGCCGCCGATGGCGCCGGGAATGCCGGTATCGGCCTCCGCCGGCCCAGCCCCGATCACCCGTCCGAGATCATGGCCGCGGTTGGTCTCCACCACCAGGTGGCAGTCCACCCCGGCGCAGAAGCCGGGGCCAAGCCCCACCACCAACGGCGCGTCGCCGATCGAGGTGCCGAGGTTGCGCTTGGCGAGGGTCGCATTCAGGAGGAGGTCGGGGCGGACCGTGTAAAGGCTCTCTGCTGCCGGATCCACGAGTACGCCGATCTTGCCGGCGCTCCACATTCCGGCCACGTCCTCGACCCGGTCGGCCCTCACGGCCGTCACCCCTTCCACCGTCATCTCCCCGTCGTGCACCGCCTCGCAGAAGGAGACCAGCCGCCGCACCGCGAGGGGGAACTCGGTTTCCAGCATCAGGATGCGGCGCACGTTGGCGCGGTACAGCCGGCAGGCGATGCCGCTTGCCTGCTCCCCCGCGCCGCGGATCACCACTACCCGCTCCGACAGCCGCTTCCCTGACATGCTATTCGCGGTCATGGCTGGTAGCGAACAGCTGGCTTGCGATGCTCACCGCGATCTCGCGCGGGGAGTTGCCGCCGTTATCGTGCCCGACCGGGCAGCGCACCCGGGACAGGTCGTGGCCCTGCCCCTCCAGGTTCTTCTGGATCTTCGCCCACTTGGACTTGCTCCCCACCATGCCGATGAAGCGCGCGGGCTTGGGCAGCACCTCGGCCAGCACCTGCTGGTCCACCGCACCGTTGTAGGTGAGGATGGTGGCATAGGTCCTCTGGTCGCACCAGTTCGCCTCGCGGATGAAGTCGCTGTAGTGGCGCTGGTGGCGGATCACCCCGGCGGGGAGTGTGGGCGCGTTGATCCACTCGCTTCTCTCGTCGACCAGATGGACCCGGAACTGGGTCCCGTCCAGCACGTGGCACAGCGACTGGGCGATGTGTCCGGCGCCGAACAGGTACAGGCGCGGGTTGTCGTTAACCAGTTCCATGTAGAGCTCCATGGTGCCGCCGCAGGCGGGGAACTCGCCCCGCTGCTCGAGCGGGACGGTGGTAGTGGTGTCGTGCATCAGCTCGAAACACTTCCTGGCATCCTCCAGGGCGAAGTGCTCCGGCACCCCGCCGCCGACGGTGCCGTAAAAGGTCCCGTCGGGGAGGACGATCATCTTCGCCCCCTTCTTGCCGGGGGTCGATCCCGCGCTCTTGGTCACCGTCACCAGCACCGCCAACTGGTCGCGGCGCCGCAGCTCCTCAAGCTTTGCTACCCAGTCCCACATAATCGCCTCCTTTTTCAGATCGGGTTCGCGTAAATCGGGGTGGGGCCGTCCGCCTCCCGCTGGGCGTCCGCCCGCCTATCATGTGCCTCCCGCCTCGCATCTTCCTCGCGCCTGGCGTCCTCCTCCCGCTCGCGCTTTTCCTTCAGGGCGCGCCAGACCTTCTCGTAGGAAAGCGGCAGCGAGTTCACCCGCACCCCCATGGCGTCGAAGATGGCGTTGGAGAACATCCCGAGGGTCGGGTTGGTGGCCCCTTCCCCCACCTCCTTCACCCCCCAGGGGCCGGTCGGCTCGTAACTGTCCACCACCTCGGAGGTGATCGGGGGCATGTCCACCGCGGTCAGCAGGCGGTAGTTGGCGAGCTCGGCGTTCTTGATCCTCCCCTTGTCGTCGAAGAGGACCTCCTCCCAGACCGCCTCCCCCATCCCCATGTAGAGGGCGCCGTGCACCTGGCCGTGCAGAAGGCGCGGGTTGATCACCTTGCCGCAGTCGTGCACGTCCCAGATCCCCACCACGGAGATCTCGCCGGTCTCCTCGTCGATGGCGACCTCCCCCACCTGTGCCCCGAAGCTGTAGGCGGGCGAGGTGCCGACGGCCGCCCCCTTGAAGCTCCCGCCGAGCTTGGGCGGGGTGTAGGAGCCGCGCCCCAGTAGCGGTCCCCGGAGCACGAAGTGCTTGCGCGCCACCTCCTCGAAGCTGAGGCTCTTGCCGTTGCGCGATTTGGAGAAGATCATGCCGTCGGCGCAGTCGAGGTCATCGGCGGGGAGCCCCAGCATCGAAGATGCCATCTCCAGGATCTGCCGCTTCACCTCCTCGCCGGCCTGCTTCACCGCCGCGCCGGACATGTAGGTCTGGCGGCTCGCATAGGCGCCGAAGTCGAGCGGGGTGATCTCGGTGTCGGCGGCGACGATCTTCATCTGCTCGTAGCGGTACCCCATCGCCTCGGCCGCCATCTGGCAGAGCACGGTGTCCGAGCCCTGGCCAATGTCCACCGACCCGGTGTAGAGGGTGGCGGCGGTGCCGTCCTCGCAGACCTTGATGAAGGCGGCGGCGTGCGGCAGGTCGGTGCGGTAGATGGGATAACCCGCGCCGGTGACGAAGCTGCCGGTGGCGACGCCGATCCCCCTGCCGCGGGGGAGATTTTTCTTCTTCTCATCCCACCCCGACATCACCCGCACCCGCTCCAGGCACTCCTTGATCTTGCAGGAGTTGACCCGGAAATCGTTGGGGGTCACGGTGTCGGGGCGCCGGGCGTTGATGATCCTGATGTCCATGGGGTCGATGCCGAGATCCGCCGCCACGTTGTCCAGGTGGCTCTCGAAGGCGTACTTCGGCTGCGGAGCGCCGTGGCCGCGCTGGGCACCGCAGGCGGGGAGGTTCGTGTAGACCCGGAACATGTCGAACTGGTAGTTGTCGAACTCGTAGGTGAGCGGCAAAAGCGCGCCGGCGTAGTAGGCGCTGGCGATGCCCAGGCTCGTGTAGGCGCCGCCGTCCATGAGGAAGTTCGCCTTGGCGGCCAGGATCTTGCCGTTTTTGTCCACGCCGGTGGTGATCTCCATGTACTGGGCGTGGCGGCCGCGGTTGTGGGCGAACATCTCGGCGCGGTCGTAGAAGGTCCTGACCGGCCGGCCGGTGAGCCTCGCCAGCACCGCGCCGGCGAATTCGAGCCCGGTGGGCTCCAGCTTGCCGCCGAACCCGCCCCCCAGGTAGGGCTTGATGATGCGCACATCCCCCATGGGCATGTCGAACTCGCGGGCGATGTAGTGCTGGAAGTAGTGCGGCGACTGGGTGCTGGAATAGATGGTGAGCTTGCCGCCGTCCCACATGGAGATGGCGGAGTGCGGCTCGATGGGTGACTGGTAGGTCCTCTGCCCGACGAAGGTGTCGGTGCGCACGTGGTGCGCCTCGGCCAGGGCCTTCTCCACGTCCCCGAACTCCTGGTGGATCTCGGTGTTGATGTTCCTCGCGTACTCCTCGTGCACCTGCGGCTGCCCCTCGTCCATGGCGTGCAGGAAGTCGAGCGCGGCGGGGAGCACCTCGTACTCCACCTTGATCAGCTTCAGTGCCCGGTAGCAGGTGTCCTCGTCCAGGCAGGCGACCGCGGCCACCTTGTCCCCCACGAAGCGGACCTTGTCGCTGCAGAAGATGCTCTCGTCCCAGCGCGCCGGGCTCAGGCCGTACTTCAGCGTCGGCACGTCCTTGTGCGTGATCACCGCCTTCACCCCGGGGAGCCTTTCCGCCTCGGAGGTGTCGATGGAAATGATCCGGGCATGGGCGTGGGGGCTCGTCAGGATCTTGCCGTAGAGCATGTTGGGGAACTTGAGGTCACCCGTGTACTTCGCCCCCCCGGTTACCTTCTCCGGGCCGTCGATGCGGGGCACGCTGCGGCCGATTACCTTGTGGTTGTCGCTCATCTTTATCTCCTTAGTGGTCGTCCGGCGTTAGCCGCCCCTGGGCGGTGGCCAAAACGGCCTCCACGATGTGAACGTACCCCGTGCAGCGACAGAGGTTGCCGCTGATCGCCTCGCGCACCTCCTGTTCGCTGGGGTTCGGGTTCCTGGTCAAAAGCGCCTTGGCCGACAACACCATCCCCGGGGTGCAGTAGCCGCACTGCACGGCGGCGTGGTTGATCATCGACTCCTGGATCGCGTCCAGCCTGCCGTTTTCCGCCACCCCCTCGATGGTGGTGATCTCGCGCCCGTCCGCCTCGATCGCCAGGACCAGACAGGAATCGACCGGCTTCCCGTCCAAAAGCACGGTGCAGGAGCCGCAGTCCCCGAGCTCGCACCCCTTCTTGGTGCCGGTCAGATCAAGCTGCTCGCGTAGCACGTTGGTGAGTATCGCGTTCCCCTTCACCAGCACGGTGTGGGCGTCGCCGTTCACGTTGAGGGTGATCAGGTAGCGCTTCACCCCGTCCTTGTCGGTAATTGCCTGAGCCATGTATCCCCTCCTTTCTAGGCGTGACCTTCGTCGATCGCCTTTCTGAGCGCGCGTTTCGTCAATACCTCGACCAGGTTCCTGCGGTACTCCGCCGACCCCCGGATGCTGTCCCTGGGGCTGCTCGCCTTGGCCGCCAGGTACCCCGCCTCCGCCAGCAGGTCGTCGTCTATCCTGCGCCCGACGAGGCTGCGCTCGGCGCCGGTCACCCTGAGCACGGTGGGCGCGGCGGAAGCGAGCACGATGCGGACCCCGTGCAGCGTGTCCCCGGCCACCTGCACCGATACCGCGGCCGCCGCCACAGCCAGGGCCCCGGAGCGGCGCAGGCCGAACTTCAGGTAGGTGCTCCCCGTGGTGGCCTGGTCCGGGATCACGATCTCGGTGAGGATCTCCCCCTGCTTGATGCGGGTCTGGGCCGAGCCGTGAAAGAAATCCTCCAGCGGCATGGTCCGCTCCCCCTCGGCGCTCGTGAGGCGGATCGACGCGTTCAGCGCGATCAGGATGGGGGGGAGGTCGGCCGAGGGGACGCCGTTCACGATGTTCCCCCCCACGGTCCCCAGGTTGCAGATCTGGTTGGACGCCATGGTGTGGGCGGCCATGGATAGCGACAGGTAGCGCCTCTGCAGCAGCCTTGAGTTGTAGATCTGGTTATGGCTTGCCAGGGCGCCGATGACCACGCGGCCCGGCTCCTCCCGGATCTCGCGCAGCTCGTCCAGGTGCTTCAGCGACACCAGGTGCTCCGGGGCGAGCTTCCCCACTTTCATCTTGTGGAGGACGTCGGTCCCCCCGGCGAGCACGGTCGCGCGGTCCCCCAGCTCCGCCAGGATGGCGCAGGCCTCCGCGACGCTCTTCGGTGCGTGATACTCGAAATCGGGCACGTACATGGTTGGTCTCCTTATGGTTTTTACGTCTCTCCCTCTCCCGAGGGGGGATTTTGCTCGGGCGCTCCCCCCTCCCGTTGCGGGAGGGGGGTAGGGGGTGGGGGAATTCGCCATCATCTCCACAGCTTGCGGCTTCACCCACCCCCCTGCCCCCTCCCGTCAAGGGAGGGGGAGAGCTGCTGCTCGTTGCAATAATCTCTTGCATGCGAGGGATGCCGGCAAAAAAGGGGGAGCGGCTCACCCCTTGATGCTGCGCAGGAAACGCTTGCAAAGAACCTTCTCCTCCAGCGAAAAGCCGTGCAGCAGCGCGTCGTTGGTGCGGTGCACCGCGCTGCATAGTTGCGGGATCACCTCCCGCGCTTTCTCCGTCAGGTAGACCCGGGCCACCCGCCCGTCCGCCGGGTCGCTCTCCCTGAGCACCCAGCCGCCGTTCACCAGCCGGTCCAGGATCCCCGCCAGTGTCGCGGTGTCCAGGGCGATGCGGCGCCCGATCTCCCCGACGCTCAGACCGTCCTCGGCCCAGAGCGACTCCATGAACAGGCACTGCATCGGGGTGATCCCCAGGGGCTGGAGGTGCCCCTTGAGCACCCCCTGGGTCTTCTGGTGGGCCTTAGCTACCAGGAACACGATATTCTCGGTGAGGGGGAGGTGGTCAGACACGGCTGTCCCCCTCCCTGCCGTGCGCCTCGCCGCCCCCGATCTCCCTGGGCTCCTCCCCTTGCGCCCCCTTCCTGAAGCTTCTCAGGGCGCCCCCGAGGGCTCCCCCAAGCCCGGCCAGCCTGGCGGGCCCGGCGACGATCACCAGGATGGCCAGCACGATGATTAGTTCCGGTACTCCGAATCCGAACATGTAACTCTCCTTCCCTTCGGCGTGGTCACGCCTCCCCTCCCGCAGGGGACGGGGGCTTATGGCGTCAGGAAACGTAGGTGGCGATGGCTATCGAGTAGAGCTTGGTGTCGGTGGTGTCGGCCCGCGAGGTCATCACGATGGGGACCTTGGCCCCCACCACCGCTGCGGCGACCTTCCTCTGCGAGAGGAAGGTGAGCCCCTTGTGGATGGCGTTCCCCACCTGGAGGTTCGGGACCAGCACGATGTCCGCCTGTCCCGCCACCGGTCCGCCGATCTTCTTCTGCCTCGCCGCGACGACCGAGATGGCGTTATCCAGGGCGAAGGGGCCGTCGACGAGGGCGTTGGCGATCTGGCCACGCTCTGCCATCTTGCTCAGCACCGCGGCGTCCATGGTGTCCGGCATGGTCGGGTTCACCACCTCCACCGCGGAGAGCACCGCCACCTTGGGCTGCTGGTAGCCGAGGCTCATGGCGAGCCCTACCGCGTTCTCGATCAGCTGCTTCTTCTCCTCGAGCGTCGGGGTGATGTTCATGGCGCAGTCGGTGAACATGAGGAGCCCATCCCCTTCCGGTTTCTCGGTCACCGTTATCTGGCTGATCAGGTTGCTGCCGCGCAGCCCCTTCTCCTTGTCCAGGAGGGCCTTCAGAAAGAGCGCCGTCTGCAGCTCCCCCTTCATCACCAGGTGCGCCTTCCCCTGGACCACGAGACTCACCGCCCTCTCCGCCGCCTCCTTGTGGCTGGCACAGTCGTGGATCTCGAAGTCGGAGGGCTCCAGCCCATGCTGGCGCAACAGTTCGATGATGCGCTTCTCGTCGCCGGTGAGGATGAACCGGGCGATCCCCTTCTGGACCGCCTGCTTCACCAGCTTGATAATCGCCTCGTCCTCCGCCACCGCCACGGCGATGGATTTGGTCTCCTTCCCCCTCACGGCGGCGTAGAGGTCGTCCAGGCATCTGATCATGGTCGTCTCCTTTACTTGCGCTGATTGCTGATGATCAAGTCCCCCCTCCCCTGGCGGGAGGGGGTTAGGGGGTGGGGGTAGGTGCCATCGTTCGAGTTGGTGGCCGCTTCACCCACCCCCTGCCCCCTCCCGTCACCCTCCCGCGATCCAGGGGGCGAGGTGCAGGACGTCCCCGTGGGTCAGCGGGTACGCCATTGGGGCATGGCGCCCGTTCACCAGCGACATCCCCACCTCCTTCTCGCAAATCCCCATGGTGGAAACCAGGCTTCCCACCGTGGTCCCCTCGGGAATCTGCTGCAGCTCCTGCTTGAAGCGGTCGGTCCGGAAGGTCGCCAAAAGATTCACAGTCACCTCGATCATGGTGCTCCCCCCTCTAGCCTCTAGAAGTTCCAGAACTGGTCGATTTCCTCGCCGGTGAAATCCCACACCGCTCCGCTTGGGGCGAGCGGCTCTCTGAAGAACTCGGGGAGCCGGTCGTGTTCGCTGGTGAAGCCGGCAGCCTGGTTGAAGGCCCGCTCGGTCTTCAGCGTGTTCACCCCCAGTCCCCCGAACCATTCCGGGGTCAGCTCCAGGCCGAAGCGGGCGTTCAGCATGTCCACGATGGCCGGGACGCAGGTCGGATCGTCCGCGGAGGGAAATCCAATGAAGAGGCACAGCCCCAGGGAGTCGAGCATCACCGTCGCGATCTGCAGGTGCCGCGACAGCTCCACCTGCCCGTCCTTCTTGAGCGGGTCGACTATCCCGCCCCCCACCCCCATCAGGTTGGTGGCGACCGCGTAGCCCGCGGTGTGGTCCGCTCCCATGGTGCTGGTGGCGTAGGTGATGCCGATCCCCTTGATGGCCCTGGGGTCGTAGGCCGGAATGGCCTGGTTCTTCACCACCGGCACCCGCGTCACGCCGTACACCTTCCCGACGCTGGCAGCACCGCTTCCGATGGTGCGCCCGAGCGAAGTTCCGGCCCGCAGCTCCTCGCGCAGCAGCCTCAGCACGCCCTGGCCGTCGCCGAAGGGAAGCACGCCACCGTCCATGGCGACCCCGATGGCGACCGCGGTCTCGATGGAGTCGATGCCGATGTCGTCCATGAGATGGTCCGCCTCGGCGATCACGTCGAGGTCGCCGATCATGGCGTTGGCGCCCAGGATCTCGATGGTCTCGTATTCAAGGCCGGAGGTGACGTATTTCCCCTTCTTGTCCAAAAAGACCTGGGAGCACTTGATGACGCAGCCGGACTGGCAGCCGTGGCTCGGGTTGCCGCCGCGCTCGATGATGGTCTCGCGCAGGGTCTCGCCGGAGATCTTCTCGTTGTCGTGGTACTGGCCGTGCAGGAAGTTCCTGGTGGGGAGCCCGCCGGCCGCGTTGACGATGTTCACCATCTCGGCGGTGCCGTAGGTGGGGAGCCCCTGCCCGGTGCCGGGATGGTTCATGATGGCCTGGGCGAAAGTGCGCGCCGCCTGGGTGAATTTCCCCGGATCAGCCAGGGGGACCGCCGGAGTGCCTTCTCCGTCCAGGGCGATGAACTTGATCCTCTTGGACCCCATCACCGCGCCCAGACCGCCGCGCCCGTGGCTTCTCAGCTTCCCGTCGATGTCCCGAACCGAGATGTTGGCCGCGAGCATCTTCATCTCGCCCGCCGGGCCGATGGTGAGGACGCCGGTCTTCCCCAGCCGCTTTTCCAGCGCCTCGATCACCGCGAAGTTCCCCTTGCCGATCAGCTCCTTCTCCTCGACGATGGTGACGCCGTCCCTGGTCAGGTGCAGCCCGTACCACGCCTCCCCCTTGGGGATCCCCTCGATGATCAGCGCCTTCACCCCCAGGCGCGCCAGCACCTGGGCGGCGGTGCCGCCGGCGTTACTCTCCTTGATGGTGCCGGTGAGCGGGCTCTTGGCGCCGGCCGACAGGCGGCCGCTGTTGACGGCGGTGGTGCCGCTCAGCATCCCCGGGGCGAAGACGAGCTTGTTGTTCTCCCCGAGCGCGTGGCAGGTGGGAGGGACCTCTTTGGCCACGATGGCGGAGGTGAGAGCACGCCCTCCAAGTCCCGTCCACGGGGTCGGGACCGGCTCGACGGAGCACTGCAAAGACGACATGTCCACACGGTAGATTTTGTCCATAGCTATCCTCTCCTTTGCTGCGAATGTCCCGGGGGAGCAGCGTTTCATGTTCTTCCTGGGATGTGGGGGTGGCCTGGCTTTGGTTCCCCCTCCCCTTGCGGGAGGGAGGTAGGGGGTGGGGGAATTGGCCATCGCTTCCCCTGCTTGCGGCTTCACCCACCCCCCCGGCCCCCTCCCGTCAAGGGAGGGGGAGACTCGTCCCAGGCACCGCCCGCGCTCCCCCGCCGTTCTCCCCTAGTGGAAGGAGAGCCCGCCGTCGTGAACGATCATCTGCCCGGTGATGAAGGCGGAATCGTCGGTGGAGAGAAAGAGCGCCAGGCCGATCAGGTCCTCCGGCACCGCCTCGCGCTTGATGCAGCGGGCGTTCAACTGCAGGGTCTCCAGCGGCGGGATGTCCATCGCCTTGTTCTTGTCGAAGTTGTTGCCCCCCTCCGAGTGGGTGAAGCCCGGGGCGATGGTATTCACGTTGATCTTGTAGTCCCCCATCTCGCGCGCCATGGAGCGGGTGAGCGCCATGATGGCCCCCTTGGAGGCGACGTAGTGCGGCATCCCCGGGACCCCCTCGTTGATGGAGGAGGAGCCGATGTTGACGATCTTGCCCCCTTTTTGCTTCATGAACGGGAAGACCGCCTTCATGCAGTGGAACTGCCCGACCACGTTGATCTCCAGCACCTTCATGAACTCCTTGGTGGTGTACTCGGTGAAGGGCTTCATGACGATGCTGCCGAAGACGGCGGCGTTGTTGACCAGGATGTCCACGCTGCCGAAGCGCTCCCTGGCGGCTGTGGCCATGGCGTCGCACTGCGCCTGGTCGGTGACGTCGGTTTTGACGTAGATCGCCTCGCCCCCCGCCTTCTTGATCTCCTCGACCGCCTTCTGCCCGTCAATGACGTCGGCGATCACCACCTTCGCCCCCTCTTTCGCGAACCCCAGTGCGTAGGCGGCGCCGATACCCTGTGCGGACCCCGTGATGATGGCAACTTTTCCGTTGAGTCTTCCCATGGTCGTATCTCCTTTTTGGTTGGATTGATTGCTTATTGATCTGTACTTCTTCCGTATGTCATCCCCTCTCCCCATGGGAGAGGGTGGCCGCAGGCCGGGTGAGGGAGGTGCCGGAACCGCGATGGCAGCCAGTTGCAACGCCCTCACCCCAACCCTCTCCCAGAGGGAGAGGGAGCGACCGGTTGCAACGCCCTCACCCCCTCCGTATCTCTGTCATCCCCTCTCCCCGTGGGAGAGGGTGGCCGCAGGCCGGGCGAGGGAGGTGCCGGAACCGCTATGGCAGCCGGTTGCAATGCCCTCACCCCACCCCTCTCCCAGAGGGAGAGGGAGAACCCGGTTGCAACGCCCTCACCCCTTCCGTATCTCTGTCATCCCCTCTCCCCATGGGAGAGGGTGGCCGCAGGCCGGGTGAGGGAGAGGCCGCGCCAGCTGATACAAGCGAGCTACGAGTACACCGCCAGGTCCTCTTCCCTGTTGAAGTAACGGAGCACCGCGTCGGCCAGCGCCTCCATCTCGTTCTCGCCGGGGTTCAGGTGCACCGGGGCGATGAAGGAGATCTTTTTGAGCAGGCTCTCCAGGAGCACCTTCGAGTAGACCAGGCTCCCGGTGAGGGCGATGGCATCCACCTTCCCTTCCAGGACCGCCGCGGCGGCGCCCACTTCCTTCGCCACCTGGAACACCATCGCCTCGTACACCTCGGCCGCCTTCTGGTCCCCCTGGGCGATGCGCCTCTCGATCTCGATGGCGTTGGTGGTCCCGAGGTAGGCGTAGAGCCCCCCCCGCCCGGTGAGGAGCTTCAGCACCTCGTCCTTCGTGTACTCCCCGCTGAAGCAGAGCTTCACCAGGTCCCCCGCCGGCAGCGTCCCGGCCCGCTCGGGGGAGAAGGCGCCGTCCCCGTCAAGCGCGTTGTTCACGTCGATGATCTTCCCGTTTCTGTGCGCGCCGACCGAGATGCCGCCTCCCAGGTGCACCACGATCAGGTTCACATCCTGGTAGTTTTTCCCCAGCTCCACCGAGACCTTCCTGGCGGTCGCCTTCTGGTTCAGGGCGTGGAAACTGCTCTGCCGGGCGATCTGCGGGATTCCGGAGTAGCGGGCCGAGGTGCAGAGCTCGTCGGTCATGGGGGGATCGGCGGTGAAGACCGGGATGTCGTGCTCCCGCCCGAGGTCGTACGCCACCAGCCCCCCGACGTTGATGGGGTGCGCGCCGTAGATGCCGCTCTTCATGTCCTCGATCATCCTGTTGCAGACCCGGTAGGTCCCCCCCGGCAGCGGCTTCACATTGCCGCCGCGGCAGGCAATCGCGTTCATGTCGGTAACGGACAGCCCGTTATCGGAGAGGACCCCGATGATGGCCTCCTTCCGGTAATCGTACTGGTGCCAGATGGTCGGGAACTTCCTCAGCTCCTCGTCCGCGTGCTTCACCGATTCGTTCACCTTCATCTCGCCGTCCAGGTGCACCCCGATCTTGGTGGAGGTGGAGCCGGGGTTGATGATCAGTATCTTGGCGCTGTTCATGGTTGACTCCGTTGTTAGAAGGAATAGACCAGGTCGATCCAGGTCTGGTTCGCCTCGATCCGGTTCTCTGCCGACACCGGGATCACGTACTTGCCCACGAGGCCGAACTTGCCGTTTTGGTAGCGCACCGCCGGGCCCATGGAGAATTCGCGGTCCCTGGTGTCGGGGCGCCTGGCGCCGCCGATCTTGTCGTCCTGCAGCCCCTGCCAGATCCAGCCGGTGACCCCGAGCTTCAGGGCCGGCGTGACGGCGTAGTTCAGCATGTAGTCCATGTGCACCGCCTGCCCGGTCTGGTAGCCGCGCAGTCCGGTACCCGCCTCCACGTAGTCCGAGTTTTTGGTGTGGTAGGAGTACATGAGCTTCGCGCTCGCCTCGATGCCGTTGTCGAAGAGACCGGTCACCGCGATCACCGGTTCGATGATGAAGGCGTTGTTGCCGGCGTTGATCGGCTTGGCGGGATCGAAGGCGCCGGTGGGGGTGATCACGTCCAGCACGGTCAGCAAGTGCCAGGTCTTGGTGTGCCACGCCATGCCGACCCCGAAGTAGATGTCGCCAAGCCCGCCGTCATGCCCGTTGACGCTCACCGGTCCCCCCGGGGTCTGGGCTTTGACGTTGGCCTCCACGGAGAGGATCGGGATGATGGAGTGCATCAGGAAGTTCCCCCCGAAGAGCCCCTTGTCGGAGACGTAGATGGGACGGAAGGCGATGGCGGTCAGCGTCCCCTCGCCGTCGGTGATTCCCTGCCCCTTGTTCTGGACCTTCTTGATGTCCAAAAACACGTTGTAGTCGATCAGGTGCAGCCCCGGCGGCGGCGCGGCCCCGGCGTAGAAGTCGGCGGTTCCGTTGAAGGAACTGCTGTTAAAGGCGTGGACCGGGCGGCAGATGAAGAGTGCGGCCAAAACGAGGACGAAGATCGATATCCGTGCGTGCGTCATTGATGCCTCCTGAAATCAATTGCAGGTAAGGGGTCAGGCCAGGGTGATACCCGACTTGCCCGGGGCCACGATGTTGTTCGGGTCGAGGGCTTTCTTTACCGTCCTGTTGAAGCGCCGCATGGCCGGCCCGTAGGAATCGGCCACCTGGTTCATGAAAGCGGGGTTGGTGCGGTTGATCCCCCAGCCGCGCTTGGTGAAGGACCTGGTCAGCTCGTCGAAGCACTGGTGCGCCCGGCGGGACTCGGCCGCGTCGGCGCGGTTGAAGCGCAGGTCAATGACGTGGCGGGCGTCGCGCCAGAAGAAGACCAGCTCGCTCAGGTAGTCGAAACCGTGCCGGTTCACGATCCCGGTGGCGAGCTTCACCTGCTGGGCGATCTCGCCGGGGCGGGCCGCCGCCGTGGGCTGGAAGCGCATGGAGCCGCCGCCGGCGCGCCAGGAGTCGAGCGGGTCGGCGCTGGTGACTTCCCCCTTCATGAGCTGGGCGCGGTACAGGAAGGCAGGGTCCCCCTTCGCCTCCTTCTCGGTGATGATCTTGATCTTGTTGCCGAAGGCCTTGCTGAAGGTGCCGAAGACGTACTTCCAGTTCAGCTCCACCTGCTCGGGCGAGCCGTAGACCGCGCCGTAGAGGTTCCAGGCACCCACGCCGTAGCTGTCCTGCACCTTGCGGGTGGCGAGCGTCCCCTTGCCGGCGTTCACGAAGCCGCTCTTTCTCCCCTGCGCCACCGTGGCCGCCTCCCATCCCGCGTTGACCAGGGCGCAGGCGTTGGGGACGATCTGGGTCTCACGCAGGAACATGAGGGGCTTGACGATGTGCTGAACCATGTCGGTGCTTGGGAACCTGATGCAGAAAGGCTTGTATCCCCCCGGCGGCGGGGGAGGCATGAGCCACCCCCCCACCTTGGTGACGATGCCGCTGTTCCCCTGCGAGAAGAGGCCGTCCACGTAGGGGCCGAAGCCCCATTTGAAGACCTGCCAGCTGGTGGTCTTGGGGATCCCCCCCATGCCGGTACGGATCAGGCTGCCGTCCCCCAGCACCACCTCCATGCCGCAGGAGAAGAGGAAGGACTCGCTGTAGGGGGTGTAGCCGGTGCCGCGCTCCAGGATGTTGCCGGCGATACTCACCCCCGCCGCCGGGGCCGGGGTGTCCAGCCAGAGGTCGATCCTGTTCTTGGCGAGGTAGCGCTGCAGGTCGTCATAGGTGACGCCGGGCTCCACCAGGCAGTAGCCGAGTTCGCGGTCCACCTCGATGATCTTCTTCATCCCGGAAAGGTCGAGGACGATCTGCCCGTCGGTGGCCGGGGTGGCGCAGCCGTAGCCCCGGTTCTCCCCGCCGTAGCAGGTCCAAAGCGGGGTCCTGTAGCGGTTGGCGATCCTCACCACCCCCTGCACCTCGCTTTCGCTGGCCGGGTACAGTGCCGCCGAGGGGCGGTGCTGGGCGGTCTGCGCCAGCGTGTTGTTGAGATAGCGCTGCAGGGACGCCGCGTCGGTCCTGACCCGGTTCTCCCCCAGAAGGGAGCGGTACTCCCGGATCGCCTTGGCGAAGGTCTCTTCGTTTATCCCCTTGGGGAGTGCCATAAAGCTGCTCATCTGGATGCCTCCTCGACTGTGGTGGTCTGTTGCCCGGTTCAGGCGCTAGGCCTGCAGGTTGATCCCGGACTTGCCCGGCGCCAGGATGTTGTTGGGGTCCAGCGCCCGCTTCAGCTTGTGGTGGATGTCGCGCATCCCCTGCCCGTAGCTGCGGGAGACCTTGTCCATGAACGCGGTGTTGGTCCGGTAGGTCCCGTAGCCGTTCTTGGTGAAGACGGTGAGGAGCTCGTCGAAGCACTGGTAGGCGCGCTTCATCTCCTCCGGCTGGGTGCGGTCGTAGAGCAGGTCGATGATGTGGTGCATGTCGCGCCACCCGACGATGAACTCGGAGACGTAGTCGAAGCCGTACTTGTTGAGGATGTCCGTCGCCACCTTCATCTGCTGCTCGCACTCGGAGGGGCGCGCCGCCGCCACCGGGGCGAACCACATCGAGCCGCCGCCGCCGCGCCAGTTGTACAGGCCGAACTCCTGGAGGGTGGAGCCCCCCATCATCAGCTGGCGGCGGTACTCGAAGATCGGGTCGTCTTTCGCCTCCCTCTCGGTGATGATGCGGACGTCCTTGCCGAACTTCTGCTTGAAGGCCCCCGAGACGTACTTCCAGTTGAGCGCCACCTGCTCGGGGGAGCCGTAGAGCGCCGCGTAGAAGTTCCAGGCCCCCACGTCGTACTTGTCCATGATCTGCTGGAAGACCTTCGGAGGGAGCGAGCCCCTCCCCTTGTAGAAGGTCTCCCGGTTGGTCCCCTTGCCGTTCTTGTCGTAGGTGAAGTACCCCGCCGCCTCCCACCCCGCGTTCACCACGATGCAGGCGTTGGGGATGATCTGGCTCATGCGCAGGGGCATCAGGGTCTTGATGATGTCGGGAAGCATCTCCACCTTGGGGAACTTCATCAGGAACGGGTAGTACCCGCCCGGCGGGGGCCCTTTCATGAGCCACACCCCGAGCTTGGTGATGATCCCCAGGTTGGACTGGGTGAACAGGCCGTCCACGTAGGGGCCGTTGCCCCACTTGTTGGTCTGCCAGGAGCTCGAGTTGGCAAGCCCCCCCGTGCCGGTCCTGATGACATCACCGTTGGCCAGCACCACCTCCATCCCGCAGGAGAAGAGGAAGTGCTCGCCGTAGGGGGTGTACCCGACGCCCCGGTCGGCGGTGTTCCCCACCGGGCTCGCCATCGCCGACGGGGCAGGGACGTCGACCCAGAGGTTCATCCGGTTCTTCTTGAAGTGCTGCTGCAAGTCGTAGTAGGTAACCCCCGGCTCCACCAGGCAGTACCCGAGCTCCTCGTCCACGTGCACGATGCGGTTCATGGTCTTCAGGTCCAGGACGATCTGGCCGCGGGTCGCAGGAGCCGCCGTGCCGTACCCCATGTTCTTCCCGGTGGAGACGGTCCAAAGGGGGGTCTTGTACTTGTTGGCGATCCCCACGATCTTCTGGATCTCCTGCACCGATTTCGGGTAGATCACCGCCGACGGCTTGTGCAGCTCCTCCGACTCCGGGATCATGATCTTCATGTAGGACTGCAGGGAAGCGGGGTCGGTCCTCACCCTCCCCTCGCCCAGGAGGGCGCGGTACTCATTTATCGCCCGGGCGAAGGTTTCTTCCGATACTCCCTTGGGAAGCGCAACGAAACGGCTCATCTTGATACCTCCTGGTCTGTGGCGTCCTATACCTCTACGGAGAAGGTGACCCGGTCCGGCCCGTTCTGGGTCACGTAGTGGAAGCGGCCGCCGCGATCGACGATGGCCTCGTGCACGACGGCGAAGCTCGCCTGGTCGAGGACCCCGACGAAGGTGTTGGTCCTCCCCCTTCTGGCGTCCTCGAAGAGGAGGGCCGCCTGGAAATAGCAGTCGGTGAGGGAGCCGGACAACGGCTGCACGCTCCACTCTCCCGGCGCGCTCTTTTGCATGCTCTCCACGAAGTCGCGGGCGCTCCCAAGGCCCGGGGCGTAGAGGCAGACGCCGCTGATGGCTCCCGCGGGTGCGGCCTGAGCGCTGCCTGCCAGGGTGCCGGTACCGGAAACCGCCATGGCCGCGCCCGCGGCTATCACCGTCTTGAAAAAGGACCTTCTGTTCTGGCTGATCATTTCTTTGCCCCTCCTTTTTGGGCCGGAACCGGCCGGTATGTGGGGTTGGTCTTCCGGTAGGCGGCGACGTCCTTCAGGTAGGCCACGAAGCCGTCCAGCTCTTTGGGCGGGACCTCGGAGAGCCTGAAGGCGGGCATGGCCTTCATCCCGAAGCGAACGTTGTTCCTGATGTACTGCTCGTGCAGGGGATTGCCGCTTTTACTCTGCATGTCGAAGATGCCGGTGGGGCCGATCTGGACCCCCTGCTGGTGGCACATCACGCAGTACATCTCGAAGGCGTAGGGCATCCGGGGCGGACCCGGCGCGGCCGGAGCCGGCGTGGTGAACGCCGCCAGTGAGAGCGCCGCCGCTATCGATAGGATGGTTTTTTTCATATCTCGCTCCTGTGTTGGTCCGGTTAAAGGCGCAGGTCCCGCTTGCCGTCCGCTTCCGCCTTGGACGAGGTGCCGAGTTCCGGCTCGGGGAGCACCGTGTCCACCCGGGGCGGCACATAGCCCGCGCGCAGCTTCGGGGTGTACTTGCGGGTGAACTCCCTCTGGTTCAGGCTCAGCACGTAGCTCGCCAGCGCCTCGACCTGCTTGTCGCTCATGGCGTAGCCGCGCATGGGGAGCCGGGG
Organism: Geomonas subterranea; assembly: GCF_019063845.1. Classification (NCBI taxonomy): domain Bacteria; kingdom Pseudomonadati; phylum Thermodesulfobacteriota; class Desulfuromonadia; order Geobacterales; family Geobacteraceae; genus Geomonas; species Geomonas subterranea. Next base: position 411,094 of record NZ_CP077683.1, on the reverse strand, counting down.
GAGACCCGCTGCGGGTCCTGGAAGTGCTCGATGACCCAGTTCTGCTTCGAGCGGCTCCCTTTCAGGTTCTCCAGGGAGAAGTTGCTGGGGTCCTTGTCCGCGAAGGAGCTCAGGTCGGGCCCGACCGCCCCCCCCTGGCCGTTGATCTGGTGGCAGCCGGCGCAGTGCAGCTCCTGGTAGAGGGCGCGCCCCTCGATCAGCTTGTCCGCCTTGATCGCCTCGAAGTTCTTGTGGCAGTAGCCGCAGCGCGACTGCATCAGCCCCTTCGACACCAGGGTCACCGGCCAGTTGTGGATCGGCTCGTGCGAGGAGCCGTAGTAGGTGGTGGCGAGCCCCTGTCCGCCGTGGCAGATGGTGCAGCCGAACCTGTCCACCGGGTGCTGCTTCAAAAGCTCCGGGTACGGGTGGGTCTTCAGCGGCTGGCGGGCCTGGGCGAAGAGCGGGTCCTCGATGGAGATGTGGCAGGTGACGCAGCGGTCCACCGTCTGCCATTCCGTCACCACCACCTGTTTGAGTTCCGGCTTCATCTGGGCGACCCTCTGGTACATGGCGGGGTTCTTGTCCCGGCCAAGCTTACCCATCAGCTTTTCCCGGTAATCCTCCTGGTAGTATTTCCATTCCCGGTTCGTGTCCCGGAAACCCGCCACACCCAGGAGGACCAGGCAGCCGAGCCCGCAGACGATGCAGAGTGTGGTGAGCCTACGCAAGACTGCTTTTTCCATCTCCATGCCCTCCCTAGACGACGAGTTTGGTCCGATCGCGGTTCACCTTGGAGGTGTCCACCACGAGGGCGCCGGTATGGTCCATGTACATCTCGTACCAGGGGAGGTCCTTCGGTGCCGGCCCGCCCAGCACCTCGCCCTTGTGGGCGAAGGTGGAGCCGTGGCAGGGGCAGGCGTAGGCCACGTCCGGGTCGTTCTCGACCTGCTTCACCAGGCACCCCAGGTGGGTGCAGGTGAGGGAAACGGCGTGGATGCCGTCGCGCTCCCTGACGATCTCGACGCCGCGCCCCTCGATGACGATGCGGCTGCCGATGGGGAAGGCGGCGAGTTCCCCCACCTTGAAGGCCCGGGCCGGTTCGTAGAGCACGTTGGGCTTCAGAAACCGCCCGGTCTGCAGCGCGATCCCCCCTACCCCCAGGGCCAGCGTGGTCGCCGTCACCTTCTTCACGAAACTCCTGCGCCCCTCGTCCAGCCCGTCGGGCATGGTCGCCGCGCCACCACAGTTGTTCAGTCCCATGACGTATCCTCCTTTTTGCAAAGCGATATCTGACTCTCTTCCGCCGTTAAGCACCCCTTTGCCCCCTCACTTCCAGGGGAGGTTGAGCGTCCAGTTCGGCCCGCGCAGGAACTGCCCGATCACGATCAGGATCCCCATGGACACCACGAAAACGGTGAAAATGGTGGTGGCGACCCTGCGCTCTTTGGCGAACCAGACCCCGACGCCGGCCGGGTTGCGGTCCAGGTACGGGAGGAACAGAAGCGACAGCACGATCGCCGCCGGGGCCACGATCCCCCCCAGGAAGGCCGAGTAGCTGACCAGCTCCTGGATCCCCACGAAGTACCAGGGCGCCTTGGCCGGGTTGGTGGAGTGCAGGGCGTTGGCCGGCTCCTCGAGCGGCGCGTTGAACAGAAGCGACACGCCGACGACCGCGATCCCCACCACCAGGAAGAGGAGCAGTTCGCGCAGCACCAGGTGCGGCCAGCTGGAAACGGTGTCGCCCGGGTCCTTGTCCACCTGGAGCGAATCCCCATCCACGATGGCCATCAGCGAGTAGGTCTTGTTGGGGTCCCTCGGGAAAATCTCTTCTTTTTTAACCAGATGCATGGCTGCACCTCCTTTGGGTCTGAATTAGATGCCGCGTTAACGGTCCGCCGGGCGGGAAAGGCCGCCGTCCTTGCGGATCCTCCAGAAATGGACCCCCATGAGGACGAGCGCCACCACGGGGAGCAGGGCCACGTGCAGCACGTAGAACCGGATCAGCGCCATCTGCCCGACCTCGTTGCCGCCCAGCATCACGAAGCGGATCTTCTCGCCGATCCAGGGGGCATAGGCCGCGATGTTGGACCCCACGGTGATGGCCCAGAAGGCAAGCTGGTCCCAGGGGAGGAGGTAACCGGTGAAGCTCAGGAACAGGGTCATCAGCAAAAGGGATACCCCCACCACCCAGTTGAACTCCCGGGGGGCCTTGTAGGAGCCGGTGTAGAAGACCCGGCACATGTGCAGGAACACGGCGGCGACCATGGCGTGCGCCGACCAGCGGTGGATGTTGCGCAGGATCACCCCGAAGGAGACCACGTACTCCAGGTCCTTCATGTTGTGGTAGGCGAGCTGCGTGGACGGGGTGTAGTAGAACATGAGCAGCGTCCCCGAGATCGCCAGGATCAGGAACAGGTAGAAGGAGATCAGCCCAAGCCCCAGCGTGTAGCCGAAGCGAAGCGAGTTCTCGTGCACCCGGGCCGGGTGGATGTGCAGGAAGACGTTGCCGAAGACCGCCGCCGCCCGCGCCTGTTCCGGCGTCCCCTCCACGGGGCGGACCACCGAGCTCCTGATGTTCTTGGGGAGGTTCTTGATGGAATCTCTGATTGTGTAGACCGTTGCGCTCATAGGTTTTCTCCTCCTATTCCCATTCCTCGTCGAGGTTGAACTCCGCCATGGTGATGGCGCCGCCGGGGCAGCGCCGGGCGCACATGCCGCAGGAGACGCACCTGCTCTCGTCCTTGATGATCGCGGTCCTCGCCCTGGTCCCGGGCGCCCCCTTCTTCAGGGCGGCGGTGAGCTGTGCCAGCCTCTCGTCCCCCTCGATATCCTCCAGGCGCACCAGCTTCAGCGTCCCCTGCGTGCAGGTGTCGACGCAGGTGCCGCACAAAAGGCAGCGGGAACGGTCGAAGACGGTCTGGATGCTGCACTGCCGGCAGCGGGCCGCCTGCTCGCGGGCCTCTTTTTCCTCAAACCCCAGGGTGATCTCCTCCCGGGTCCGCACCCTCACCTGCGCCTCCCTTTTGGGGATCCTGGCGGCGGCGATGGTGTCGCAGCGGGTGTTCAAAAAGTCCGCCGGCAGCGCCCTCATGTGACCCGTCTGCCTGACGTTCAACGCCTCGCCGCGCAGGTAGCCGTGGATGGAGCGCGCCGCCTTCTGCCCGTCGGCGATCGCCTCGGTCGCGTTTCTGGCGAAGCGCCAGCGCACGTCCCCACCGGCGAAGACCCCGGGGAGGCTCGTGGACATGTCGTCGCCCGCCTTGATCTGCCCGGCCGGGGTGACTTCCAGCCCTTCCAGCCCTTTCAGGGAGGCAAGGTTCGAGGCCTGCCCCACCGCGAGGATCACCGAGTCCACCCGGATTACGTGCTCCGAGTCAGGCTCATAGCTCGGGTTGAACCTCCCCTCCCCGTCGAAGATGGAGGCCACCTTCATGAACTGGACCCCGGTCACCCTGCCGTCCTCTCCCAGGAAGCGCTGCGGCCCCAGGGAAGGGTGGAAGGTGATCCCCTCTTCCTGCGCGTCCTCGATCTCCACGCGGCTGGCAGGCATGGTCTCCCACGATTCCAGGCAGGCGATCATCACCTGCTCCGCCCCCTGGCGCACCGCGTGCTGGGCGCAGTCGATGGCGACCCCGCCCCCCCCGATCACCAGGCAGCTCCTCCCCAGTTCGATCTTGTCGTGGTTTCTGACGTAATCGATCCCGGTGTGGACGCCGCGCAGCCCCGTCCCCTCGATCTCGATGCGCATCGGGTCCTGCAGGCCGATGGTTAATAGCACCGCCTGGTACCCCTCTTCGCGCAACTGGGTGAGGGTCAGGTCGGCGCCCACCGTGGTGTTCAGCCTGAGCTCCACCCCGAGTTCCAGGATGGCGTCGATCTCCTTTTGCAGGACGTCCTTGGGGAGGCGGAACGCCGGGATGCCGGAGCGGAGCTGCCCGCCTGCGTGGGGAGCCGCCTCGAAGATGGTCACCGCGTACCCCAGGAGCGCCAGGTCGTGGGCCGCGGCAAGCCCGGTGGGGCCGGAACCGACGATGGCCACCCGCGCCCCCTGGGCGGCGGCCGCCTGTTTCGTCCTGGCCTTCCCGACCTGCCTGGAGAGGTTCAGCACGTGGTTGCCCGCGCGGTCGCTCACCCAGTCGGCGCGCCGGGAAAGCTCGTCCAGCCGCTGCACCACGCGCTTCGTGGAAGCGGCGCCGTGCTGGTCGCAGGCGAAGCGCTTCAGCGCCCTTATGTCCACCGGGCTGCCGGTCTCCCCCTTGCGGCAGGACTTCTCGCAGGGCGCGGTGCAGACCCTGCTGCAGACCGAGACCAGCGGGTTGGTCTGCCGGGCGATCAGGTAGGCCTTCTCGTAGTCCCCCCTGGAGATGGCGCTCACGTAGCGCTTGGTGTCCGTCCCCACGGGGCAGGCGCTCTGGCACGCGGTCAGCGCCCGGTACTCCTCGATACCCAGGATCCTCACCTGGTACTTGCCGGTTTGTTGTTCCATTTCCGACTCCTCTTTGGCAGGTGTCTTGTCTCCCCTCGCCCTGTGGGAGAGGGGCGGGGGTGAGGGGGGTGCCCCAGCCAGGACCCCATCGTCGTGGCATCCCCCTCCCCCCCTTCGGGCACCCTCTCCCGCGGGAGAGGGGATGGACGGACGTACGGTGCTACTCGGGCGCGGGAGGAGGACCGCCCGGTGCAAGCGGCGCCCTCAGGAAATAGAAGTTGTGAATCAGCGTCAAAAGGGCCACGAAGTGGAGGGTGAACAGCACGGAAACCACGTTCAGGTCGAAGGGGAGCCCCGCCGCCTGGACCCTGGCCACGACCGGAGGCATGATCAGCCGCATCAGTGCGATCCAGCCGAAGGCCAGGATGATCTCGGTCGCGAAGTTGCAGATGCCGCGGGTCGGCTGCTTGTACTTTGCGAACGGGTAGTAGCCGAAGATGGCGCCGTGGAAGTTCTGCATCCCGATGATGGAGCCACCAAGGGCCGCGAAGGAGAAGGTCGGGGACATGAACTTGAGGCTCACGCTCCAGCAGAGCCAGCCGAGGAGGATGCAGACGGCGGTGTTGGCGATCTCCCCCAGGGGCTGCCGCATTTTGTAGAAGGGCCACTGCTGGAAGGTGAGCACGTTGGAAAACGCCTGGATCCAGACGATGATCCAGACCAGCAGGCCGAAGAACCACTCCGCCTGGAAAGGACCTTTCGGGTCGTAGGGAGCGCCGGCGAAGGGGGTGCCGGAGAGGTTCACCAGCTGCCACAGGAGTGCCGTAATGCCGACGATGACCGCCCCACCGCCGATGCCGCGCACGGCAGGGGAGCACGTCCGGTTCAGGGGCCAGCCGTTCCACGAGAAGGCGTACCAAAGGGTCACCGTGAAGAGGATGATGCCCCACCAAAAGCCGACCGGGAAGAGCGGGAAGCGGGGGTAAAGGTGCGTGGTGGCCAGGGGGCCCGCAACGGCCACCGCGGTGAGGAGCGCCGTGGTGGCGAGGCCGGGCTTCCAGATGCCGTCGCCCGGCTTCCAGTCGCCCAGGGGGGGCGCGAAGGGCCACCCTCCCGAGACCAGCGGGGAGAAGACGACAATGCCGAACAGCACGTAAAAGGACGCGGGGAGGAGCACGGTGAAGAGCAACCCGGTGGGGATGAAATACATCATCGCCCAGCTAAGCCCCATGAACACGGCAAGGTAGACCACAAGCTGCCCGAATCCCGGGGCTGCGGCCGCGCGGCTCCCACCGGCATCGATGCAGGCCGTCTCGATTGCTTCCATGGTCACGCCGTCCTGCCCATCACCCGATATACTCATGGCCCGTCCTCCCTTCTGGATATTTTCAACAAACGGTTTTTTGCACTAATGAATAGGCAGCATCTGGAAACGCCAGCGTTGCGACCACGGATCTCACGGGGAAAATACATCGTGAATCAAGTGAATTATCAAGCCAACAGCGGCCGGAACCATGCACTCCACCTTGCCAGGACCCGCAGCAGCCGTTTTCTCGCTGGAACACCCTCTCCATAGCACGCGTAATGCCAAAACATCGTTTTCAATTGTATGCAAGATTGTCTTTTCAGGAAAATCCATGTGAAATCTGCGTCTTGCGAACCTGAGGGGGGCGTAAACTTTGCCGCACACGATTTACCCGCGGCCGGAGGGAGCAGCTCGGCTCTTCACCAATTGATGAAATCTGATGGTGGTGACCCGGGCGGTTTTTATCATTTGATGAAGTCTATGCGGCAAGCACTGCAGCGGAAAAACCCCACAACCTCCCCTATCAGCCCGATATGACTGGGCAATAACGGTGAATGTTGCGCCGGGGCCTAAAGCGCGCCCTGCGCGAGCACATGGGAGAGAAGGTGAGAAACAGCGGGGGCGGGGGAAAAGGTGGCGGGGCCGGGAACCGGCGCCGGGATATACGGATCCAACGAAGAAGCGGCTTGCAAATGTCTACAAATGAATATAACATTGTTCTCCGTATTATGGTATTACAATACCACTGCTCTTACTTCTTTGGTAGCTAAGAGGGGCGGAGTGTGGGCAGGTCCTTCTCGAACCGCTGTTTCGGGAGGGGCGTGGAGGGCAGGACGAAGATGAGCAAGTCACAGAAAAAGAAAAACATTCCCGGCGACGCCACAAAGCACAAGGTGCGTTCCCTGGTGCAATTTTGCGCCGACACCGGCAACATCTGGCTGCACGAACACCGCATGCTGCTGATCCACGCGGAGGCGCAGGGGGCCATGCGCAGGGAACTGATCGACACCCTGGGGATGAGCCGCGCCAGGGCCCTTCTCATGCGCATGGGTTTCGCTTCCGGCGTTCAGGACGCCGAGGTGTTCAAAAGACAGCTCGAAGGGGTCTCGGACCAGGAGGCGTTCCTGGTCGGGACACAGCTGCACACACTGGAGGGGGTCGCCAAGGTCACCACGCTGGAATTGGAGGTCGACCGGGCTGCGGGAAAGTTCTCCGGTCAGTTCATGTGGGAGAACTCCTGGGAAGGAAACTGGCACATGAGGCACTACGGCCCCCACTCGGCCCCGACCTGCTGGAGCCAACTCGGCTATGCCTGCGGCTACACCTCGGCTCTCATGGGGCGTCCCATCCTCTACAAGGAGGTGGAGTGCATCGGCAGGGGGGACAAGCATTGCCGCACCGTCGGCAAGCCGCTGGAGGAATGGGATGACACGGAGGAGTTCAAAAGGATCTTCCACCCGGACCCCATAGCCGACGAGCTCAGGGAACTGCAGACCCAGGTGGTGGAGCTGCGCTCCGCCATCAACGAAAAGGAGAAACTCCCCGCGGACGTGGTGGGCAAATCCCCCGCGTTCCTGACGGCATACGGCCTGCTCAAGCAGGCGGCGGGAAGTCAGATCACGGTCCTTTTGCAGGGGGAGACCGGGGTGGGCAAGGAGGTGTTCGCGCGCACCCTGCATGAGCGGAGCACTAGGAGCAAGGCCCCCTTCATCGCCGTGAACTGCGCCGCCATCCCCCATGACCTGGTGGAATCGGAGCTGTTCGGCGTGGAAAAGGGGGCCTACACCGGGGCGCTCGCATCGCGCCCGGGGCGCTTCGAGCGGGCCAGCGGCGGCACCTTGTTCCTGGACGAGATCGGCGACCTGCCACTGCCGGCGCAGGCGAAACTGCTGCGCGTGTTACAGGAGGGGGAAATCGAGCGGCTGGGGGACCACAAGGTCCGCAAGGTGGACGTAAGGCTGGTGGCGGCCACCAACATCGACCTGAAACAGCTGGTGAGCGAAGGGAAGTTCCGCTCCGACCTCTACTATCGCCTCAACGCGTTCCTGGTCAAGATCCCGTCGCTCAGCGAGAGGAAGGAGGACATCCTGCTGCTCGCGGAGCGCTTCGTGGAGAAATACGCGGCGATACAGGGGAAGAAGCTGCGGGGCTTCACCGACAAGGCCAAGCGGGCCCTGCTGGCGTACCCCTGGCCGGGCAACATCCGGGAACTGCAGAACATGGTGGAGCGCGGGGTGATCCTGGCCCAGCACGGCGCCCGCATCGAGCTGGACCAGATGTTCTCCTCGACCGCCGACGAAGCAAACGTGGAATACAGCGTCAGCAGCACCGGCAACCTCGACCTCAATCACAGTTCGGCGGGAAAGGCACTGTGCGAGGCGGTTCTGGAAGGGGGCCTGACCCTTGAGCAGGTGGAGAGCATGATGATCAGGGCCGCCGTGGAAAAGGAGGGTGGCAATCTTGCCGCTTCGGCGCGTGCGCTGGGGCTCACCCGCCCGCAGCTTGCCTACCGCCTGGGGAGCCTGCAGCAGAAAGGGGAAGGCTCTTTCCGCCTCCAGGATCCTTTCGTCAACCCCGACATCTGCTGAGGATCACCAGTAGATCCCCCTTCTCATCCTCTCCTGCATCATCGCGTGCATCCGCTCATCCACGTTGGCCGCCGTGATCCCCGCTTTTCGGCACATCTCCCGCACCGGGTCGACCCGTTCGGTGCGCTGGAGGTCATCGAGTCGCTGCAGGGACCCGGTCCTTTTCCCCACCTGGAACAGGACCCGCTGATCCGGCTCCAGCTCCATGAACCTCGTGGGCACCGCGACCATGCGCTCCTTACCGCCGGGGAAGGCGCCGTTGATCTCCTGGAACAGGTTGAAGCCATGGTCGCTTCTGACCGCGCCGGTGATGCCGTCGAGCCTTTCGAGGAAGGTGCGGGTCTCCCGTGCCAGCACCAGGTCCGGCGCAAAGCGGAAGGGTTTGCCGCCGTCCGGGAAAAGGTCCAGGTTGTCCAGTACGTGCAACGCCCTGAAGCGGATGAAGTCCGGGTTGATCCGGTTGATGACGTCGGCGCTCTCCTCGGCGTGCTCGCGCGAAAGCTCCGTCCCCCCCAGACCGGCCAGGAAATACTCCGATAGTTCGATCCCCGCCCCCTTCACCTTGAGCCCCGCCGCGACCTGCTCCTCCTTCCCTACCCCCTTGCGCACCAGCTTGAGCAGCGTCTCGGAGCCGGTCTCCATCCCCACGTGAATCCGGTTCAGCCCGGCCGCGGCGAGTTCCTTAAGCGCGCCATCCGGGGTACGGGCGAGGCTCGCGGAGCGGGCATAACAGGTGATCCTCTTCACCCCGGGAAACCTCTCCCGCAGGTGGTGGAGGATCCGCAGCAGGTTTTCCGGCCGGCAGGTGAAACTGTCCGCATCCTGCAGGAATACCGACTCCATTCCGGAGCCGTACCAGTTCCAGGCGGCAAGCACTTCCTGCTGCTCCCCCGACAGGGATTGCGGTGGCGCACCCGCGGCGATCTTTTTGATCAGATGGTGGATGGTGTCGATGTCACGGATGACGTCCTCGGCCGGCCGGATGGAGAACTTCCGCTTCTTGTAGAGGGAGCAGAAGGTGCAGCGGTTCCAGGGACAGTTCCGGTTCACCCGGATCAAGAGGCTGTCGGCCTCGCTGGGGGGGCGGATCGGGCCCTGCTCGAACCCGGCGTATGGTGCCATGGGAACCTCCTGAAGGGGGCGTTACCTGTTCAGCAACTCGACTGCCTGCCCTACCCCGTCCACCGTCAGGGGAAACATGCGGTCCCCCATCATCCGGCGGATGATGCGGACCGAGCTGCTGAACTCCCACTCGCGCTGGGACACGGGGTTCAGCCAGACGGCGCGCGGGTACTGGGCCAGCAGCCGGGACAGCCACACCGACCCCGCCTCCGCGTTGTCGTGCTCCACGCTCCCCCCCCGCCACTCGATTTCGTAGGGTCCCATGGTGGCGTCCCCGACCAGGATCAGCTTCCAGTCCGGGCCGAAGTGGTGGATCAGGTCGAAGGTGGGGAGATGATGGTGGTGACGGCGCCGGTTGTCGCGCCACACCTTCTCGTAGACGCAGTTGTGAAAGTAGAAATGCTCCAGGTGCTTGAATTCGCTGCGGGCCGCGCAGAAGAGCTGCTCGCAGTCTTCCACGTGCGGGTCCATCGATCCTCCCACGTCCAGCAACAAAAGCACCTTCACCTTGTTGTGCCGCTCCGGGACCATGCGCAGATCCAGGTACCCGGCGTTGTTTGCGGTGGCCCGGATGGTGCCCGGAAGGTCGAGCTCCTCCTGTGCGCCCTCGCGGGCGAAGTGGCGCACCCGGCGCAGGGCCATCTTCATGTTGCGGGTGCCGAGCTCCGCCGAGCCGTCCAGGTTGCGAAACTCACGCCTGTCCCAGACCTTGACCGCCCGCCGGTGGCGCGACTCCGGCTGGCCTATCCGGATCCCCTCGGGGTGGTAGCCGTAGGCGCCGAAGGGGGAGGTGCCGCCGGTGCCGATCCACTTGCTGCCCCCCTGGTGACGCTCCTTCTGCTCGGCAAGGCGCTGTTTCAGCGTCTCCAGGAGCTTGTCCAGCCCCCCCAGCGCCTGGATCTGGCGCTTTTGCTCCTCGGACAGGAACTTCTCCTTGATCTTGCGCAGCCACTCCTCCGGGATCCCGGCGAAAAGCCCGCCTTCCCCGAGGGTGGCTCCCTGGAAAAACTCCATGAAGACGCGATCGAACTTGTCGTAGTTGACTTCATCCTTCACCAGGATGAGGCGCGCGAGGAAGTAGAATTCCTCGGCGCTGCCAAAGGCCAGCCGTTTCTCCAGCGCCTCGAGCAGCGTCAGGAATTCGTACAGCGTGACCGGCACCCCGGCCCGCTTCAGCCCCAGGAAGAAGTCGATCAGCACGTCTTCAGGCCCTGAAGCCTGAACCGGTGCGCCGGGGCTGCGTCTGGAACAGCTGCAGGTCCTGTTCGTTTTTCAGCAGGGCGCCGTGCAGGGGCGGCATCACCCTCTCCCTGGCCGCAGCCTGCAGTGCCTGAGGCGACACCCCTTCCGCCGCCAGGATCTTCAGCCAGTCGAGGAGCTCGGAGGTGGAAGGCTTCTTCTTCATCCCCGGCATTTCCCTGACACCCAGAAACACCCCCAGGGCCTCGGTCACCAGTGCCCGGTTCAGGCCGGGGTAGTGCACCGAGACGATGCTCTCCAGCGTCTCCCGGTCCGGGAAGCGGATGTAATGGAAGAAGCAGCGGCGCAGGAAGGCGTCCGGCAGCTCCTTCTCGTTGTTGCTCGTGATGATGATCACCGGGCGGTGCCTCGCCTGCACCAGTTCCTTCGTCTCGTAGACGTAGAACTCCATCCGGTCCAGTTCGCGCAGCAGGTCGTTGGGGAACTCGATGTCCGCCTTGTCCACCTCGTCGATCAAAAGCACCGCCTGCCGTTCCGATTTGAACGCCTCCCAGAGCTTCCCCTTCACGATGTAGTTTCCTATCTCATGCACACGAGCGTCGCCAAGCTGCGAGTCGCGCAGGCGCGAGACCGCGTCGTACTCGTAGAGCCCCTGCTGGGCCTTGGTGCTCGACTTGATGTGCCACTGGAACAGCGGCTTGTCCAGAGCACGGGCCACCTCCTCCGCAAGCATGGTCTTGCCCGTTCCCGGCTCACCCTTCACCAGCAGCGGCCTCCCCAGCACCATCGCGGAGTTGACAGCCAGCTTCAGGTCATCCGTCGCTATGTAGGAGTCGGTTCCCGCGAATTTTATGTCAGTCATTTTTGTGCCCCATCCCTAGTGACGTTATCGGCAGTCATGCGTTGCCGGTCGAAGACCTTGTGACGCTCCTCGTTTAATAGCCGAACCTGGCGGAAATATCGGCCGCACCCTGCTTCAGCAACGGCACCAACTCATGCTCCATCCGTTCCAGCGGAAAGCGCTGCGAAGGCCCCAGGATGCTGAGAGCACCTATGACGCGCGAGGTGTAGTCGCGGATGGGCGCCCCGACGCTGGTCACCCCCATGTTCAATTCCTCCATCTCCATCGCGTACCCCTGTTGGGCGATCACCCGCAGTTGGTGCTTCCAGCTTTCTGGATCAACGATGGTATGTGGGGTATGCTTTTCGAACTTGTTCGTGGAGGCGTATTTGACGATGGCCTCCTCGGCGAAATGGGCCATGAGCGATTTACCCGGCGCGGTGCAATATGCGGGCAAATGCACACCAAGAGCAGGTATGACGCGCAGGTTGTGATCGCACTGCACGGCGTCGAGATTGATCACCCTGTAGTCGGCCATGATGGAGACGCACGCGGTCTCGTTACATTCACGCACAAGCCGCTCCATCACCGCCCGCGACCGTCCCAGCCCTCGCTGCCTGAAGGCGTTCTGGGAGAGTTCCACCGTTTTGAACCCGAGCTGGTAGCGCTCGGTCACCGAGTCCTTGCCGAGGTAACCGCGCAGTTCCAACGTGGCCAGCAACCGGAATACGTTGTTTTTGGGCAACTTGAGGCGCCGGCTCAATTCGGTCAAGCCGACCTCATGGTCATCCCCGAGGAACTGCTCCAGAACGTCCAGAGCCCGGCTGACGCTTCGGTTATAGTTCGTCTTTTCCCCGCCCTTTTTCATGACTCACGTCCCCTGTACTTCCCCCCACAGCGGCAGGACCGCCAGCACCATATTAGTAATATGGTACCTCAATACCACAAAGGAAAAGGCGTGTCAATTCCCGTATGATGAAAGCCTGTTGGCAAGCCCCCCCTGAGCCACGAGCCTCCCCAGAAATAGCTTGAACAGTGACAGGGTTTACATTAGATTGCGGCTTCACTGCCTGCTTGTGGCATCGTAGAAGAGACCTGCTTTGTGACCGAATCCCCCCTTATCCAAGGAGCCCGCCATGCGTTACATCAACACCGACAAAATCCTCGCCGCCCAGCTCACCACTCCGGCTGAAAACCCGCTCGTCGGCGACGACACGCGCCTCATCGACGTCTGGTTCGACGGCAGCGCCGTGCGCAAGCAACTGTTCAAGAAGGTGCACAAGACCGAGCAGGAGGCGATGGCCCAGGAACTCGAGAAGAGGGGTTTCATCCGCTCCGGGAATCTCCTGATCAACCCGAAGGGAGTCCTCTTCGCCGAGATGGAGCACGAGATAGTCGGCGGCCTCGTCACCATCGGTTACCAGGACAACGGCAAACCGGTCGAGCTGAAGATGGATACCCAGGCCTTCAAGGAGCTGTGCGAGCGGCTGGGAAATCAGGAGAGTTCGGCTAGTCCGGAAAAGCCGTAACTTCGAGGGTGTATCCATCATGAAGACACTGTACTACGCGGCGGCCAGTCTCGACGGATTCATTGCCACAGAAGATGATTCGTTGGATTGGCTTTTCCCGTTAGGCAATGTGGACGACACCAGCTATCCCGCATTTATCGCTGAGGTCGGCGCAGTGGCGATGGGTTCAGCAACCTACGAATGGATGCTGCACCATGCCGACAAGGTGGCCCTCGAGACGGGGTCAGCGTGGCCGTACACTCAGCCAGTCTGGATATTTTCCAGCAGGGCGCTCCCGACCGTCAAGGGAGCCAACATCCATTTCGTCCACGGCGACGTCCGGCCTGTTCATGCCGAAATGATCAAAGCGGCCGGCTCGAAGAACATCTGGATTGTAGGTGGAGGTGATTTAGCCGGTCAATTCTACGATGCCGGGCTGCTGGACGAGATAATCGTGCAAGTCGGTTCGGTCACCTTGGGAAAAGGTAAGCCGCTCTTCCCGCGTCGCTTAGTCACCCCCCCTTTGACGTTGCTATCCGTGCAGCAGTTCGGCTCGGGCCTCGCCGAGTTGCGGTACCAGGTGCCGAAGTATGTCCCATGAGGCCGGAGGGGAAGCTGCAGTTATAGCCTCCCCTCCCCGGCTGCGCCCCCTCACGTCGGTCTTTCTTGTTACCTACGGATCCTTTCCTTTTACCTCACCACACTCACAGGCACATCCGGCTCTGTCACAAAACTGCTCCTATCCCTATCAAATTCACTCTCTTTAGAGTTCAGCTCGAACAAGGACAACGGTGCCCCAGCGTTGACATCATTGAGGAATACGTATATAGTCGCCGCTAATTTGCCGACGTTTAATGAACAACTCCCCCTGGAGGAAAATCATAATGACCGCTGCGATCGTCATCGGCGTCATCGCCGTTATCACCGTTTTCATCGCCATTTCTTCGTACAACAGCCTCATCAACCTCAAGGAACAGACCAATAACAGCTGGAAGCAGATCGACGTGCAGCTCAAGAGACGGCACGACCTGATCCCCAACCTGGTGGAGGCCGTGCGCGGCGCCATGCAGTTCGAGCGTGAGACCCTCGAGGCAGTGATCGCCGCCCGCAACAAGGCCGTCAGCGTCTGCACCGGCGCGGGTCCCGGCAACGTCGCCGAGATCGCCGCAGCCGAGGGCGCCCTCAGCGCCGCCCTGTCCCGCTTTTCTGCGATCGTCGAAGCCTACCCGGAGCTGAAGGCCACCGGGAACGTCGCCCAATTTCAGGAAGAGCTAACCTCCACCGAGAACAGGGTAGGTTTCGCCCGCCAGGCCTACAACGACACCGCCACCAGCTACAACGTCGCCCAGCAGCAGTTCCCCAACGTCCTGTTCGCCGGCATGGCCAAGGCCGCTCCCGCAACGCTCTGGGAGATCAGCGAGCAGGCCGACCGCGAGGTCCCCAAGGTGAACCTCTCTTTCAAGTAACCTTCAGAAAAGGAAATCCATGGCTTCAGGAGAAAAGGCAGTAAAGGTTGCCTTCAGGAACAACCTCGTCATCTTCGTGTTCAAGCTCTTCGCCGCCCTCACTACCCACAGCGCCGGCATGATGGCGGAAGCGGTGCACTCCCTTGCCGACACCGGCAACCAGGTCCTGCTCCTTTTCGGCATGAAACGGAGCAAGATACCCCCCACCGACACCCATCCCTTCGGCCACGGCAAGGAAGAGTACTTCTGGAGCTTCATCGTGGCCATGCTGCTCTTTGTCCTGGGCGGCGTCTACTCGCTCATGGAAGGGTTTCACAAGCTGCAGCACCCCGAACCGCTGCAACACCTCTCGCTCAACTACGCCATCCTGATCGGCTCCATCGTGCTCGAAGGTCAGTCCTGGTGGATCGCCCGCCGCAGCATGGGGAAACATTCCTCCTCGGAACTGCTGCAGGGCGTCGTCGACTCCAAGGACAGCGGCACGGTGGTGGTCTTCGTGGAGGACTCCGGGGCCCTGTTGGGGTTGGTGTTCGCCCTTGTCGGAACCTCCCTCGTCTCCCTGACGGGAAATCCCATCTACGATGCGGCCTCCTCCCTCTGCATCGGCGCTCTCCTTTTCGTCATGGCGCTGTTCCTGGCCAACGAGATGAGGAAGCTGATGATCGGGGAGGCGATCGACCCGGTCCAGCTCCGCTATGCGCGCCGCATCATCAACGGTCACGAGCACGTGCTGGCGGTGGGCGCCATCCGCTCCATGCAGCTCGGCGCGGCCGATTCCCTGCTCTGCATCGACGTCGACTTCAAGCAGGAGCTGCACGACCACGAGGTGGAAAAGACCATAGCCGAACTGAGGGAGAAAGTGCAGAAGACGGTCCCGCAGCTGAAGCACATCTTCATCCAGCCTGCGGCTGTAGTTGCGCCCAGCGAGGGGTAGCTAGTGGCGACCTTCTTCGAGCTGCAGGAAAAGAACAGGAAGAAGACCACGTGGGTCGTGGCCCTCTTCGTCGCCTTCTTCCTGTGGCTTGGTCTGGGACTCGACTTGGCGCTCTACTTCAAGGCCCGCGCCCATACCCGTCCCGTCCCCGCCACGGTCTACCGGGAGACGAGTCCGGGTTCCTACCAGGAAGCGGAACTCCCGCCGGGAGCGATCCGTCCCTACGAGAAAAAGTCCAAGCCGTTCCGCCCCGTGTTCACCATCGTGATCGGGCTTCTCGGCGCCAGCCTCGCCTGGTGGGAACTCTCCAGCGCCGCCACCACGGTGCTGAAAGCCGTCCGCGCCACGCCGGTTGACAGCGACACCAAGGGGCCGGGGCGGGTCTTCCACAACGTGGTGGAAGAGATGTCCATCGCCGCCGGCATGCCCATGCCGTCGGTCTGGATCATCCCCGACCGCGACCCGAACGCCATGGCCGTCGGCCTGAAGCCGGGAGATTTCCACGTCGCCGCGACCGAGGGGCTCCTTCTCTCCCTGACCCGCGAGGAACTGCAGGGGGTGGTGGCTCACGAGATCGCCCACATCAAGAACCAGGACGTGCGCCTGATGACGACGCTCACCGTCCTCGTAGGCATATCGGCGCTGATCGCCGAATTCGTGGCGCGCTGCCGCTACCACGGCGGCAGCGACCGCAGCGGGGACGATGACAGCCGCATCGGGAGCATCATCTTCGTGATCTGGCTCCTGACCGTGCTCCTCGCCCCCCTGGCCACCCGCATCATGGCGCTCATGGTCAGCAAGGAGCGTGAATACTTAGCCGATGCCTCGGCGGCGCAGTTCACCCGCAACCCGCAGGCCCTCATCTCGGCCCTGGAGAAGATATCCGGGGCTGCCGGAGCGACGCACAGCATCAGCCAGGCCAGCGCCCACCTGTGCATAGCGAGCCCCACCGCGGCCGATCTCTCCGAGGAAGAAAGCCTGTTCTCGACCCACCCGCCCATGTCGCAACGGATCGCGCGCCTGCGCCTCATCGGCAGGGGCATGGCCTTGGCGCCGTCTGGAGGTTAAGCAATGAAATGGAAACCAAGGACCGAGGTCCCGTTCGCATTGGCCGTCCTGGCCATGGGCGTACTGAACGCGCAGGCGGGAACGTCGGGGGACTGGTCGGACGGCAAAAGCCCGCAGGAACTGGCCAACCGCGTGGGAGTGAAGATCCACCTGAAGGAGGTCTGCGACAACGGGCACGGCATCCCCTCGTTCGGCAAAGGGGGGAGAAACGGGCGGCTGGTCATCGTGAGCCAGGAACCGGCCAACGTCAGCAGCACCATCATCGACCGCTGCGACGGCACGAGGGACATCCTCGATGACGAGACCATGCGGCAGGAGTACGAAAAGGGTCCCGCCTTCGACGGCTCTTCCGGCGGCCATTACCATTACAACTCCTGGCTGAACCACTACTACAACAACACGCTCTACTCCTACCGGCAGGGGCGCACCGGTTCCTACGACCACGTGAGCCCGGCGCGTTTCGCCAACCGGGGGGCGGCGCTGCAGTCGAAGGTTGCGGCGAACCACGTTGCCTCCGCGATGTCGGGCGGCAAGGTCTCCTCCGTATCCGGCGGCCGGTCCGGGTTTTTCTCCGGCGGCGGCAGGGGAGGCGCCTAGCATGGTGAGGCTCGTGGAGGCCAAACCGATCTGTTCGGGCGACTTGGCCAGCGCCGGGTTCGACTGGTTCGATCAGGAATACCAGTGTGCCGGCGAGATGGTCGAATTGAGCGAACCGGAGGTGGATGCCTATCTCGACGCGGCGGAAGAGCTGTACGAGATGTTCGTGGACACGGCCGAGTATATCATGTCCAACAACCTTCTCCCCGAGTTCGGCTTCCCGCTCGAGATGAATTCACAGATCTGGGAGAGCTGGGAAGAGGATCGTTACTGGCACATCTACGGCCGCTTCGATTTCGCCGGCGGAATGGACGGCGTGCCGATCAAGCTGATCGAATTCAACGCCGACACCGCGACCCTGGTCCTGGAAACGGCGGTGGTCCAGTGGCTGCAGGCGAAACTGAACGGCTTCGACGAGACGGCGCAGGCAAACGATCTTTTCGAGGCGCTGCGGGACCAGTTCGACAAGCTGGCATCGCTCAATCCGCAGCTCGAGCGGCGGCTCCTCACCACCTGCTTTGACTCCTCCGAGGACTACTGGACCTGCCGCCTCATGGAAAAGGCCGCCAACGACGCGGGGTTTGACTGCGACTTCGAGGACGTCGACGCCGTCACCTTCGCTCCCGACGGGGTCTTCACCACCGATCCCGCCGAGGTCCGCTGGCCCTATCTCTACAAGCTGATCCCGTGGGAGTCGATCGCGTTCGAGGAGCCGGAACTGCTCGACCTGTTGGGGCAGTCGATGAAATCGGGATCGACCATGGTGATCAACCCGCCCTACACCCTGCTGTTCCAGCACAAGTGCTTCCTCGCCAAGCTCTACAAGAAGTACCCAGACCATCCGTACCTTTTGAAAACCTCGCTCGCCCCCCTGCCCGCCCCCTGCGCCAGGAAACCGGTGCTGGGGCGCGAAGGGAAGAACGTCGAGCTCCTCCTGGGGACCGGCGCCATAGCGGGCGCCGACGGCGGGTACGGTGCGCAGCAGTCGATCTGGCAGGAACTGGCGCAGTTCGCAGTCGATGGCAAAGGCAACAAGTACCAGGCAGGCGTGTTCTTCGCGGGGCGCCCGGCCGGGCTCGGCTTCCGCAGGGATCCCCGCATCCACTCCGACCGGTCGCAGTTCATCGGCCATATCATCAGGTAGCCCGGAGTCTCCATGGCAAAGGCAAAGAAAAAGAAAACCGACTCGTTCGGCCTGCTCTCCAACTTCGGGGTCATGGCCAGCGTGATCGGGATAGGTATCGCGATAGGCGGCGTGTACCTCGCCAACCTCTACAACGAAAGGCAGGAGCGCAACGAGAAGCTCAGGCAGTTCTGTGCCGGGGCGCTAGCCGGGGTCGCCCAGTGTCAGAGCGAGTACGCCGCCCTCTCCTCCAAGAAGGAGTGGGCCGAGATAAAGCCGTTGGCCGACCGTGAGAAATGGGGCCAGGCCATCTCCGTGGGTGTGGCAAGGATCAACGAGGCCAGGAAAACGGTGTGCGAGGAAGGGGCGAAAGACCTCGACGCATGCCAGGACGTGGCCGACACAGTGAAAGAGGAGATGGCGGGGTTGTCCGAGCACATGGAGGACATCCAGGTCGCGTCGATCGACCGTGCCGGCATGAAGGAGCGCCTGCACAAGGAGCTGTCCGAGAGCAAGTACCTGTTGCGCCGGGCGGAAGCGCTCCTGGGAGACCCGAAGAGCTTGCGGGAGGGAGGCGACCGCACCCTCGTCGCGAGCATCAAGCAGGAACTGGCAGGGGCAAAGGAGGGAGGCGCCCTCTCCTTCAGCGAACTGTACCTCAATTCCCGGACCGCCGAAAAAAGCGCCGAGCGGCTGCGCTGGCTGGTGCAGAGGCTTACCGGGGAGAAGGCGGTCCAGTCCGATGAGTGGGTGGTGCACGTGCTCGACAGCCGTCCCGCCTATCTCGCGACCCTGGTTCGCTACACCTGGGACAACAGCAAGGATTCGCCCCCCGTATCGAGCACCGAGTCGACCGTCGAGGTGAGCAGGGACGTCTTCGACACCATCAGGAGCAGCACCGGCGCCACCATCGCCGAAACCAGGTCGTCCGGGTCGATTTTGCAGTCACGGGTGAACGATGAAGTTGCCACCGCGCTGGGACTGCCCGCCATAGCCCAGGCCCCCTACCCCTATTACGATAGCCACGGCGAGATCTACCTCGAGGAATGCTCGGAGGCGTTGAAAGTTACCTTCCAGTTCCGGTTCAAGGGGCGGACCGTCGAACGCGCCGCAACCATCGCCAAGGAAGATCTGGGCGTGCTCTACCCGCTGACCGCCGCCCAGTCCTTCGTGCTGAAAGAGAAAAACGCCTCCACCGACCAAGTAAAGATACCGGTGTGGCTGGCACAGACCTGGAGCCAGGTTTACAACCAGCGTACCCCGCAACAAGGAGGGATCTAGGATGGCCTTCGCGCTCAATCACAGCATCATCATCAACTACGGTATCTACCTGGTCCTCTCCATGGTTTACCTGGCCCTCTTTTCCTGGATCTACATCCGGTTCACGCCCTATGACGAGATCGGGCTGATCCGCGAGGGGAATATGGCTGCGGCGGTAAGTCTCACCGGAGCCTTAATCGGTTTCGCCATCCCGGTAGCCATAGTCATAGCGCACAGCGTGAACCTGGCCGACATGGCCGCCTGGGCCCTGATGGCCACCATGGTGCAGCTATTCGTGTTCTCCGTTCTGCGCAAGCTGCTGGGGTTCGTCGTCGACGACATAAAAGCCGGCAAAGTCCCCTCCGCCCTTCTCCTCGCCGCCTTCTCCAGCGTGGCGGGCGTACTGAACGCGGCGTGTATGACGTACTGATGAGGGGTAAAAATGTCCCTTCTGGAGACTAACCTGAACGAACAGCAGAAGATACTTCCAACCCTTAGGTCTCGGCTGCGGGAAGCTTACTATGGCGCGCGACATGATGCCTTGGTGTTTGCTGCCTTGACGGTGCTGCTGACACCGGTAGCAGTGGTGGTCTTCCTTCTCACCCTGTTGTTCGCGCTGGCGCTAGTCGACCTGCCGGTCATCGACCACCTTGGGTACAGAGCATCTCTTATTACCGGGGCAAACCTCAGCCTCGGTTTCATGGCCGCGTCCTACTTCCTCCGCCCGAAAGAGGCATACCAGCAAAAAAGTGATGACAGCATGTGGTTGCTTATAGGTGGCGGCTTATTCTGCGCCCTTCTCTCCCTCTGCTATTTCACCCAACTATCCGCGAGCCATCCGGCGTGGTTTTGGACGCTTTACCTCCTGCTGGCACTCGCAATGCTCGGCTGCATCGGGCACGCCTACGAACCCCATGACGACTACTATCTCGGCTGGACCTTTGGCCCGGTACTGGTCGATAACCCACTCACTTTAGAGGACGATATCGATCGTGCTCATATCGGTCTTGGCTTTGTCGTCTCCGTGTCCCATCTGATCCTGGAATCCTACGGCTCCATCTTCGGCAGCCGTTGGCTTTGGGCCCGAATGGGTGAATCAGAGATCACGGCGTCGATCACGTTGATGCAGCGGTTGGCGGTACAAGATTCTTCAGGTGTGGTAGCTCTTCTACACGATCTGGAGAGGAGATCAGCAGCCGATGTTGTTCGAGCACTGGTAAAGCTGGACCTGGTCTCCATGCACAAAGGGCGACCAAAGTTGAGCACAAAGGGGAAAGCATTTTTGGAAGTGAAGGCATAGGGAGCAATAACTCCCGAGAATCAGGATACAAGAGGGACGGACAGGGGGGGGACGTTGTTGATATTTTTATTTTCCCTCGATGCTTGGGTGAACATTCAAGCGTTCCTGCTGGCCACACTGCTCAAATATCAAAATTTTAACAACATCCCTCATGACATGAGCGTCTGACCAGTATCGACGCTGATGTCTACGAGTCGCTCCTCGCTATCAGCCTGAACGACCTGGGAGGAATGCTGCTGGAGGTTGGACGGATAGACGAAGGCATAAAGGTAGTTGAACGCACGGCCCAAATACGTGAGAATCAGGCCCTTGCCATCCCCGACGCCTACGAGCCGGATCTAGCCATGGCTCTTTACAATCTAGGGATAATGTACGCGACCATTGAGCGTTTCGACGAAGCCCTTCGGTCTGTGAAGAGTGCGAACGAAATCTACGAGCGTTTGACCCGCGCCGCCCCCGATGTCTTTCAGCCGAAACGGGCCGGGTGCCTCAGCAGCCTCGGTGCGATATATTCGCGGATGGGGTGTAGCGACGACGCCCTCAAAGCTGCGGAGCGTGCGACTGAGATACGAGAGCGCTTGGCCTGAGTTGAAGTGGTCGGGAAGAGCAATGGGACCGGCTATCGATAAGTCGACAACTTGATCATGCGATATGACCGCAGAAAATTGACCGGGTGATATATCGCAGATGTTCATCGCTTGTCCCGCAGTATCCCCCCAGTATCTTCACGCCGAATATGTGACAATGGGACCGTTTTTGACAAGTTGATAACATCCTGAAAGGGAACGTAATTAGGCGTAATCGAAGTCAATTGAGACGGCAGATCCCAACCACGACCTACAACGCGGACGGCTGACGCCGCCGGTCAAGGCCGCGCCCGTTGGTGCATAGCCGGCACCCAGAGAAACTGATCTTGGGATAAAAAGAGGATCAGCATCGTGGTACAGCAGAATTAAATGCAACAAGATAAAGCCCAAAATTATGCCAACCAGAGGCAACACAGGAGATAAGATTTTGAAAAATGAAACAGAAGAAAAAATATCAGACGCTTTTTACAAAAGGCGGAACTCTAAAACAATT
This sequence comes from Geomonas subterranea, assembly GCF_019063845.1. Taxonomy (NCBI): domain Bacteria; kingdom Pseudomonadati; phylum Thermodesulfobacteriota; class Desulfuromonadia; order Geobacterales; family Geobacteraceae; genus Geomonas; species Geomonas subterranea. The sequence goes on along the minus strand of NZ_CP077683.1, from coordinate 389,296 downwards.
ATTTTGACATCTTCAATAGCATTTATTTTATTGGGTATCTGCATAATGGCTTTCTACCAGGATGTCACTTACCTTTTCACCTCTACAGATACTTACAAATCAATTAGCGAGATAAGAAAAGACAGGTTATATTCTATAGTCTCTGGTTTTACAGTTACATTTTCAGGTCTGATATTATTTGTAAACTATTACTTAAAATACGGATTCAATACTAAAGAAAAGACAATCGACAAAGATGAGTTAAGTATATTATTTACGTCATTGGATAAATTACAAGAACAGTACATTGAAAACAAAATAACAACAAATAATTATGATCAAGATATTGAAAAAATTAAACTGAAACTGAAAGCGTTACCACCAGCACTAAACGACCAAGACAAGGCAAAATTAGCCTCAGAAATTTTGAATAATCTAAAAGATGAAACTCTAGCCGAATATATAACTTCACTTGAAAATAAAGTAGAAGCGAAAATCAAAGGGGATGATTTATCTGCATTTATCAGGTCTCACATGAAGGCAGTGAAAGAACGGTTGCAATCTGAATTAAACGATCTAGAACGAAGAGGACGTATCAATCTAATAATAGGTGGCGCAACCGCCGTCGGAGGTATTGGTATATTATTAACATTAATAATTTCGGAATCTCCAACAATGTATTCCCATGATAGAGCTATCCCGTACTCCAACATTTCGTCTAGTACTAAACCTACTACAACACGTAGTTCTTCAAACATACCAAAAGAAAAGATCACATCAAGTACTGAAATCAAACGTGATGAGCATAACGGGAAAGATGGCTATTGGCTCGCTTCATCCATTTCTAGTAGGATTTCAATCATTTTTATAATTGAACTTTTTGCCTTCTTTTTTATGCGAATATACAAGTCCAGTATTGATGATATAAAATACTTTCAAAATGAAATCACAAATATAGACTTGAAGTTGATTGGTATAGAAATGGCACTAAAACTTGGTAACAAAGAATCTATCAACAAGTCAATAGATACCGCAATAAACACAGAGCGTAATTTTAAGCTTGCAAAAGGCGAATCTACAGTTGAATTGGAAAAAGGGAATCAGGAAACAAATTTTTTGAAAGGCGTGATTACACTCATGTCTGGCAAGAAGGGTTGAACTGAACCTGGAGCACGAGCGGGACCGACACCAATCAATGGGGCGTGAAGCAAGAGGGACGGAGTTGATTAGTTGACTGAGAGCAGAAAACGGCAGGAATAGTCAATAGATCAACTCCGTCCCCTTATTCCCCTTAATCCATTATTTAGGCTTACCATAACGACTGAAAAGAACCGGGTCTTCGTGCGAAAGAGGTGGTTGAAGTCCTAAGCAAACTCTGCCGGAGCAGTAGTCCTAAGGATCAATTTACTTTGATTCAGTGGATTATTTGTATTAGTATACACCTTCAACAACAATGACAGGCCTTTGGTAATCAAAGGCTTTTTCTTTGTCCGCTTCAGTGAAATGAAAGGATCTTTGCAATGTCTTCCCCCATGGTCGCTGTCACCTGTCCTTCGTGCGGACTGAGTAAATCCGTCCCCTTTGACAAATGTCCTCCCAACGGAACCGTTACCAGTTGCCCCCGGTGCAAAACCAACTTCGTGTTCTCAAGGGATGCCGCGGCGCTGCAGGCCGGTGCGATGGACGACGTGACGGCCTTTATGGCGGAAGGATCCGCAACAAACACACAGCTCCCGAAGTGCCCCAAGTGCGGCTACCAAAGGCAAGGGTCCGACAGCGTCTTCGATGCCGCTTCCTGCCCGAAGTGCCACGTGGTCTACGCCAAATGCGCGCCACAGGACGAAAGCGCAGCGAGAGTCCCGGGCATCGTCCGCCCCGTCAACGTCGGCGCCCTCATCTACCCCCGTGAAAACACCCTGTTCAAGATCCAGGCGCTAGTCGCGGTAGTCTACTGGCTCGGCCTCATGCTCATGACGCAGGGGGTGTTTCTAGCCCTCCTCCCCGCGTTCGCGCTCGCACTCGTAATCGGGCAGTCCGCACTCATAGCGCACCTCAAAGGAAACGGCATCAAGCTCTCGCCGACCCAGTTCCCCGACCTTTACAACCGGTATCTCCACTGCTGCAAGACGCTCGGCCTGAGCGACCAGCCCGAGGCGTACCTGATCAACGGCAGCGGCTTCCTCAACGCCTTCGCCACCAGGTTCCTGGGCCGGAACTTCGTGGTGCTCTACTCGAACGTCATCCACGCCCTGGCCGACCGCCCCGACTCCATCAACTTCTACATCGGCCACGAACTGGGTCACATCAAACAGAAGCACCTGCAATGGGCGCCGTTTCTTTGGCCCGCAAGCCTGTTCCCGCTGATAGGAGCCGCCTACTCCCGCGCCCGCGAGTACACCTGTGACCAATTCGGCAGGGCCTGCTGCGACAGCACCGAAAGCGCGCTGAAAGGGCTCATCGCCCTCTCCGCCGGCGAGAAGCTCTGGGCCGAGGTGAACATCGACGCGTACCTTGATCAGACCGAGCAAAGCAGGGGCTTCTGGATGTCGCTGCACGAGCTCATTTCCGACTACCCCTGGCTCGTCAAGCGTGCAGCCCGGGTCAATAATCCTTTCGTCGCCCCGCCCCCGCGTAATTCTTTCGCTTGGTTCTTCGCCATGTTCATGCCCCGCATGGGCGTAGGCGGCTCGGCCGGCGGCGTCCTCGTGACGGTCGCGATCATAGGCATTCTGGCCGCCATAGCCATACCTCAGTTCGCGGCGTACCGGGCAAAGGCCCAAAACGCGCAAATGAGATCGATGAAGATGAACGTGCCCGCTCCAAGTGGAATAGCACCAAGTCAGCCGTGAATCGTCTAGCAGCTCCAAGTGGGACGCAAACCACGCCAAAACCAGCGCAAAGGGGCCACGGATCAGAAACAGGCGATCATGGCCGCTATGTTTCGGACGCCAGCTGGTTGGCCTTCAACCATGCGACGAAACGCTCCCTGTTCCTTCTCGACAGGATGCGTGGGAACTTCTCATGGTCGTAGAGATAGAGACAGTGCCTGATCGAGGTGTATGACAGGGGGGACGTTGTTGATATTTTGTTTTTTGTAATTCCCTTGATGCCTGGGTGAACATTCAAGCGTTTCGGACAAGGGGGTGACAAGGGGGGACGTTGTTGATATTTTGATTTTTGTAATTTCCTCGATGCCTGGGTGAACATTCAAGCGTTCCTGTTGGCCCACACTGCTCAAATATCAAAATCTTAACAACGTCCCCTCAGGGCTTGGGTATCGCAACATCCTGACGCGTTTATCTTGTCAGTCCCTGAGGCATGGCAACTGGGATATGCAGTAGTGCAGCGAAGGTTGGAAGGAGCTGCCGCGCAAATGTAAAAGAGCAGCTTATTCAGTTGGCTGACGGATTATAGAATGTTCACCTCTTTTCTAAGCTGTAAGCAAGGGGGACGGAGTTGATTAGTTGACTGAGAGCAGAAAACGGCAGGAATAGTCAACAGATCAACTCCGTCCCCTTAATCCCCACAAACATAGTTACGACCGGAGCTTAGAAATGTACGACCAATCTCAGGAACGCGCAGTCTTTGTGGCAAGCCTTCCTTACATGGTTAGTGCTAAAGCACTCGCCCTTTCTAAAGGCATGAATGATCATGGCCCACTGCACGCACAACGCGTTCACGCGATCATTGGTCGCTTGTGCGCGTTACTTCCGCTCTCGGTGTACGAGCGAGACCTCGTTTGTGCCGCAGCGCTCCTACATGACATCGGTATGGCAAAGGACAGAGAAAACCATCATGTGGTTTCCGCCGAGCTCGTTCGTGCGCTTGCTGAGGAAACCAAGCTACCTTTCACTACTGTCGAAGCTGAAATAGTATCCACTTTATGCGAATGGCATCGACGAGATTATGATGCTGACGCGGTTCATTCTGAGAGTGGAATACGCACAGGCGTTCTGGCGTCACTTTTGCGTCTAGCGGACGCATTGGACCTAGATTATCGGCGGGCCGAGGACTATTTAAAACAGGAACCTGTTATCGCACACGTCCACCAAACACAAGCACCGCACCATCTTAGCGTCCGAAGTATCCTCGGTGTCAGGCTGTATGCAAGCCAGATGGGAACTGAAGTGCAGCTTCTAGTCGATCAAATGACACATGCGGGGCTGCAACTAGAGCGACTGGTTGACGAACTGCTGGGCACACCGATCACATGGCCAATAAAGTTAATTCCTGTCAGAAGACGTCCCTCCGCCGGTCACATTTTCAATACAGTGCGAGGTGCAGCTGTGTTTTCCTATTGTAATGCCCATGGCATCATACAGGCCGGCATGTCTAAGAGCGCCCTCGATATGGCTGGCTTCTCAACTACTGTCATTTGCGACAAGGAGCGCACAGGTTCTCCTCCGAAATTTTGGGAAAAGACGGTTCCGCATTTGGACCTTTCGAAGTTTAAGCTCATTGCTATTCTCGGATTGGATATTCCAGAGGAAAATATCCAGCAGTTCCTGAAAATTGTGCGGCAGAATCCAGAGTGCCGCTGGGTCTATGCCACGCCGCTGGAGCAGACATCTGAGAGAGTTGCAGCTCTTTTAAATGAGGGTGTCGACGTTGTGGTCGGCGATGCACGCTTACTTTTTGCTGGCGACGCACTGGCAGAACACGCAGCTCAGTGGTCAAAAATTGCCGGATTATGCAACGCCGATGACTGGCTTACGTCTAGTGGGAGTTTCAGTCGAAAAGAGTTCCTTGCAGCACGTGGGCTCCGGTTGGAGTTACTTGAACTTTTTGAATCCCGGGCGGATAACGATGCTTACGTGTCGCTTATAAACAGGGTTGCATCCGGGAGTCTTGATTCCTTCATCACGAGTGAGAAAGGCTGGACGAGTGTGCTCGCAGGGCGAATGCCAGCTGTTGACCGCAGAGACCGCGTACTTATTCTGCAGGACTGCCAATCCATGCCGGGCCGTTTCATTTACGACCTTGCTCACCTTGCGATCGAACAGCAGGGTATCCTCCCTTGGGATCAGAACGAGTTCGCAACACCATATGCGATTTGTCGGCTCCCAGTCTCGGACGGTTCGGAAAGGATCCTTTACCTCAGCAGGTTCAGTCGGCTGGAAGGTGCTGTGCCGATCAAATACTTCGTCTCTTACTCCGAGCACCAACTAGGATCGGGTGCCACCATCTGGCAAACATATCCGACAAAAGAGTCAGCAGACGCGGCTATCGATGCAACAGTCCAGAATATCAACAGGTTTTTCTCATGCGAAAATTAACGCTTATCCTTCCTTTGTTCAAGACGCGGGCGGTGCCTAGACGTCGCGTCCCCTCCGGGCTTCTCTCTCTTGCTGCCGAAGTACAGGCCATTAAAGACGTCCGTGTGGATGTTGTTGACGCGGAGTCTTTAGGATGGGATGCTGCGGACGTTGTAGAATACTTAGTTTTGAGTAAACCAGACGCAGTTGGCATATCGGTTTGCTCACCTACTTTTCCATCCGCCTTAGAGTTGATGAAGGTAATTCGTACCGAAATGCCTGAGGTCTTGATTGTTCTCGGTGGTAAGTATGTCACCCACAGCTGGCAATCGGCATTAAACGCTGGAGCAAATGCTGATGCCATGGTGCGTGGTGACGGGGAGTCTGCCATCGCCGTTTTGGCGCAGGCGCTCGCGGCTGGCGCTAACCGAATGGAGATAGTGTCGGCTCTGGCAGAACTTCCAAATGTTTGGGTACCAGGAAAGAAGGCTCCCACCCTTCCTCACGCATTCAATTTGCAAACTGCACAACCTTGGCCACTCGAAGTGCTGGCTCACAATCTAGACCTCTATCAAGGCGATAGGATGCTCATAGAGTTTTCGCGTGGCTGCCCTGGACGATGCAGCTACTGCCTAGCCTCGCGTGATCGGCAACAGATTTCATTTCGACCCGTAGCTCAAGTAGTCGAGACGATTGCACACTTCAGTGCGAAAGGGTTCTCCTCTTTCTTTTTCACCGATGACGATTTTGCAGCTTCACCTAGCCATCTAGCATGCCTTCTTGAGGGGATTATTGAACGTGGACTAAAAATAAAGTTCGACGCTAATGTCCGTCCCGACAGTCTCGTGCGTTGTGAAAAAATCGCACCTCTATTGAAAAGGGCAGGCTGCCGTTGCCTTTGGCTTGGCATCGAAAGTGGCAGTCCCGCGATACTAGAAACTTACCGAAAAGGGTTCGAGACTAACGTGTGTGAGCGGGCTGTTGTGACTGCACTCATTGCTGCCGATGTAGTACGAACAAACTGGATTATTGGAGCTCCACTAGAAACTAGGGAAACTGTCAACGCTTCGATGGATTTTGCTTCGCGGTTGCAACAACTCGGCCCCCACGTTCCGCACATCTCGTTTATGGTTCCCTATCCAGGCACCCCTCTTTGCGACGAAGCGCTTGCACTCGGTCTGATTTCGCCGTCACATCTTGCAGAACTCGCGGAGTCCACTCATGGCGAACCAGTCATGCCGTCCCAATTTCTGACTAAAAATGAGCTGAAAGAGCTTTTTTATGAATTTCATCAGAGGTATTTTACTCCTGAGTCCCTTGCGTCCTTACCGCCTGCCGTTGCAGATGAAGCACGACTTGTTCTAAGCAGTGCAGGCCTCACGAATAAAAAATTGCCCTTAAAATATAAAAACGGAGACTTTCGTGAAAGTTGCATTCACAGGATCGAGCAGCACGGGGAAGACTACTCTAGCATTAAGACTCCAAACTGACCCACGATTTTGCATTCTGCTGCCGGCTTTCATTACAGTCGATGCACGACGGCTTCTAGCCGAGAGGGGGTTCGGAAGCATGGACCGAATGCAACCAGAAGAACTCAGAAGTTTTCAATATGCTTACCTTGAACGCAAACTCGCACTTGAAGACGGACGGGACGGGTACTTCACTGATCGATCTTTCATTGATTTAGCAGCATATTGGCTTGAAAGAGATGCTGCAGGGTTGCCAGCAAGCGAGGTGGAAGCTTTCGTTGAAATTTGCCGCCAGGAAGCGAATCGGTATGACCTTCACGTCTACTTTCCTTATGGCTTAATTCCTTTTGAAAGTGACGGTTATCGTTCTGAGCATAAGATCTTCCATCAACGGATCAATTCTCGAATATGTCAACTCCTTCATGATTGGGGCCACCGTGTGGTGTGCCTCAATGCCATTGATATATCGGAAAGGTGCGATGCGGTAATTGGCACATTACAGGAGATTGGTACTTAAGGGTCAGAGGGGTCAGCCCCACGGGGCATCGGGGGACGTTCTTGATATTTTGAGATTTGGGAGGCTGGGGTCAGGCTCGCGAAGTTGCAATCTCTGTCATCACCTTGCAACATGGCAAGCCCCGAGCCTTCCCCCAGCCTTCTTACGCGTCACCCCCTTCTCATCACACATAAGCCCTGAGTGTCTTACGCACTTGGCGTACCAATAAACATAAATGGAAAATGTAATGAACGAATCAAATCCGTCAGATTCAGATGTGAATATTACACACTTTGAAAAAGCACCGCTGAAATATATTGCACATAATTTCGGCATGCTTACAGGCTTGATAACTATATGCTCATATATGTTTGAGAGAAGCTATCTGGAAACGTTGAAGATTGAAAGTGTCTGTCCGCCATTTTCATTTGTAGATTATTTCAATAACACTTTGATTTGGTTGCCACTATTATTGGGGCCAATGTTTTTGGGAATAATTATCCTATGTGTCATTTTGCTGATCAGATACTTTATAAATAAAATTGGCAGTGGCGCGGTTGTAGTCAGATACGCAATATACTTAATCATACTGATAGGATCGGTTTTACTCAGCGCTATTTATATAAAGCAACCATATCATGGCGCAACAGATGCTCCATGGGGACTAGGGGGTTTGTGTTCATTTGTTCTGATGGTTGTTTACAAGCTTAAAGATTCTAAAAAAAATAACTATGTATACTTGATGTCATTTGCTTTACTACTCGGCACTATGATTTTTTCATTTTTTGGACAGCAGCGAGCTAACGAAGATGTGTCTAAACCTAAAAATATAGGATTCGTAACTATGAAATATAACCAGAAACCTATTTACTGTAATGTGCTGAGGGTATATGAAAAATTTGCAATAATCAATTTCCCTCCCAGCAAAACCATTCAAGTTATCAGAACTGACGAAATGGGCATAATCGAGAGGATGAAATAGGACACTCATGTAATCATTGGGCTTCCAAAGTTTCCTGGGAAGCAAGGGGGACGGAGTTGATTAGTTGACTGAGAGCAGAAAACGGCAGGAATAGTCAACAGATCAACTCCGTCCCCTTAATCCTACGTGCAGTCGTAGGAGGATCAGGCTCGAACGGTGTGATGGATTCTACGAGTTATAGATAGTACGTTACGAAGGGAGGCAAGGTGCAAGAGGCACTGGATGATCTTGAGAGTAGCGAAATCCTGAGCCGGGAGCAGGCGGCGCTGCTGCGCCGGATCTTCGATCGGGAGCTATTTTCGGTGCATTGGGAACTGCGGCTGCTTCTCTATGGCGGCATCCTGATCCTGACCACCGGACTCGGTCTGCTTGTCGCCAAACATTTTGCCTCCATCGGCCACCTGACCCTGCTCGCGGCCATTACCCTGGGGTGCGCGGGTTGTTTTGCCTACTGCCTGCGCCACGGCGGAGGCTTCTCTCGGGAAAAACTAGCGCCCCCCGACGCGGCTTACGACTATGTCCTCCTGCTCGGCTGCCTCCTCCTCGGAACGCTACAGGGCTATCTGGAACTCCGCTACCAACTCCTCGCCCAATACTGGAACTGGTGGCTGCTGGTCTCAGCCCTGACGTATCTCCTCTGCGCCCACTATTTTGACAACCGCCTGGTCCTATCCCTGGCCCTCTCCACCCTCGGCGCCTGGCTCGGCGTCAAGACGAGCCTGCTCGGCGCAGGACTTTGGGATGGCGCCCTTCGCGACAACGCCCTCTTCTTCGGAGCCCTGGTTGTGGCGGCGGGGGCAATACAGAACCGGCTCGGCTGGAAACGCCACTTCCTCCCCGTCCACCTGCACCTCGGGGTCAACGTACTCCTCGCCGCCTTGGTCGCCGGGATCGGCTCCCGCGCCACCGGTCTGGCCTATCTTGCCGGCCTGCTGCTGGCCGGCTGCGGCAGCGCCCTCTATGCCCTGCGGGAACGCAGCTTCGCCTTTCTCCTGTACGCCGTCCTTTATGGCTATCTCGGCATCACCAGCTTCATGTTCAATCGCGGTCACTGGAGCAGTGAAGGGGTCATACTCTACTTCCTGGTCAGCGCGGCGTCGTTGCTGACTGCCCTGGTGGCCTTGCATCGCCGCTTTCGGAGTGCCGAATGATACGCCTCTATGAGAAAGGCGAGCGCCGGGTGGCGGTGGTGGAGGAGGCGCGGCGCTGGCAGGAGGCCGGGATCATCACCCCTGAGCAGGCCGCTGCGGTGGCGGAGCGCTATCGGCCGGAACTGGTGCGGGTGAACGTCTTTATCCGCATCCTCCTCGCCTTGTTCACCACAGTCGTAGTGGCGGCTCTGGTGGCGCTGCCGGCTGTTATGTTCAATGTCAAGGAAGACGGCTTCACCGTATTGTGCCTGATCTTCGCCCCGCTCTGCGCCTGGGTCGCTGATCACGAACTCATTGCCGGCCGCCGCCTCTACCGCTGCGGCGCCGAGGAGGCGCTGCTGCTGCTGGCGGTCGGCATGCTTGCCCTGGCGGTTGCCATCCCCGCTCACCACTGGGGGCACAGCGCGGAGCGCCTGGCTTGGCTGGCGGCACACGTCATCATCCTGGCCGGAGCGGTCATGCTGACGGTCCGCTACGGGTACGCCCTGGCCGCGTTCGGGGCGATGCTCGCCCTCGCCGGTCTTCCCTTCCATCTCGCGGACGTTCTCCTCTGGCAGTCACCGGGACTGTCCCGGCTCGTCCTCTTGCTGCTGCTCGGCGCAGCGGCAATCTGGGCGCAGCTGCGGCTTACTGGCCGAAACAGCCTGCCCCGGGGATACGTATGGTCTTTGGAGAGCATGCGCCTCGCGGCCTGGACGGGAATCTACCTCGACGTGAACCTCTTTGCCCATCGCCTCCTCTGGCGGGAATGGCTCGGCTGGATTCCGGGAGAATGGCAGCTACCCTGGAGCGATCCCCTCTGCGCGCTACTTACCGCCATCCTGCCGGTGGCGGCCCTGGCGATGGGGATCGGCCGCCGCGACCGGGCCCTCCTCTGGTTCGGCGTCGTCTCCTCTATCCTGTCGATCATCACCCTCAAGTACTACATACATTTCGGGCATCTTGCCGAGGAGTTGACGGCAGCGGGACTGTTGTTGGCGGGTCTCGCGTTCGGCCTGCTGCGCTGGCTGCGCGCCGGTTCGAAGCGCTGCCGGGGCGCCTTTACCGCCGAACCGCTTCTTGAACCGCGCCTCTACGGTCTCGATGCCGAGGCGTTGGCGGCGATCCAGCCCCTCACCCCGGCGGCCAATGTGCCACAGGCTAAAGGATTTCAACCGGGCGGTGGTACCTTCGGAGGAGGCGGCGCATCCGGCAGCTATTAGTGATCCGCAGGAAGCAAGGAAGCAAAGGGGACGGAGTTGATTAGTTGACTGAGAGCAGAAAACGGCACGAATAGTCAACAGATCAACTCCGTCCCCTTAATCCCTCTGCAAATCAAGATTGGGCTCAAGCACCTCTATTTAGTTCTTGTGTATCTTCGTTTAGTTCGCTTTCAGCTTAATTTTGTTCACGTGCATCACGATTTGTATCACGTAAACGTTGATATATAACCTGCTCACGTCCATTTGTAATTCATTGATCAAGATTTGTAACAACTAAATGGAGATTTACAACTTATCTATCTTGCCTGACGGGACGTGCATCAACGTTCACACGATAACAATCACGATTTACCTCATGTAAATCATGATTAACATCGTACAACTCTCCTTTGATTAAGTTTAAATGGCGATTATCAAGATCTGAATGACGATTTATGAATTAACGGGGGCAGGAAAGAAGGGCTGGACGCGGACGACGACGTACGGGCTGTCAGGAATGAAGGGAAACTGGCGGAAGATGAATGAAATAGAGGGTGTCGAGGGACACCCCCTGGCAAAGAGGCGGGATAATGCTATTTTGCGTCGGAGAGCCGGGCATCAAGATGAAGTACCGCCCTCCCCTTCTCCCGGCTCGCTCTGAGCTGCACCGAGTGCTGCATTTACAGCCTTGCCCCGGCCGCGTCCCCTTCTGTCCTTGCTCAGGTCAAATCCTGAGGCGCTGTACACGTCAGGTCTCGAAATGGCGGCCATTTCGAGGTGCAAAACAATTTGGTCGAGGTAAATGACGAGCTGCGCCTGGAGTACGTCGCGTTCCATAATCAACAGCCTGTTCCCCATGATGGACTCGTTATACACCGCATCGTGTTTGACCACTGCAGCCAGAAACGCCTGGAGCAGCGCCAATCTCCCTTCCCAAAATGAATCGGGAAACCTGGTCTTGTCAGCCAGCGCAGCTGCCACCCTCTGCACAAAGACGTGAAACTTCGTTGGGGGCATGTTCCGGTAGTTCCGTATAATCCGATAACCCACGTCGCACCTCCCTTGCTTCGCTTCAGCGAAAGCCCTGGCCCTTCTTCTGATTAGTTAACTACCACCAATGAAACTTCGTTGAGCATACAACGTGGCTGACGCAATGCAAGCTGGAGCTGTTAAATACTCCAATCGCCCCTGAGGGCGCTGAAAACCGTCCAGCTTTTGGCCCAATGGCGGCTGCCGTGGTCTGCCGGAAAGAGTTGTCATTCTGGGAGGGGTAAAAGGTGTCGGAGCAGAAACAGCGGATCAGGGCTGCGCTGTTACAGGGGGGGGCTGATTGGCCTTCAACCATACGGCGAAACGCTCCCTGTTCCTTCTCGACAGGATGCGTGAAAACTTCTCCTGATCGTAGAGATAGAGACAGTGCCTGATCGAGGTGTAGGCACTGAAGGTCCTCTCCGGGTTTTCCGCGAGCACATGGTCGCGGTACTCCCTGACGACCTTCAGATTCTCGTTCAGACACCTGTGCAGTTCGGCCTTTTGCAGGGTGCTGTTTTGTTCCAATATGTCCTGGACAAAATCATCAACCTTCTCGTCGTCAAAGACAAAGTCCCGGAAAAAGTGCCCCGCAATGGGCACGAAGTTAAAGGCGTTCACCGTCCTCGAGCCTGCGGTAACTGCCTGACCCGGCGCTTCCGGTTCAATCTGCGTCACCGTCGCCTGCTGCATCAGGTCGGAGGTCGCGTTCCTGATCTCTTTAAATTCGCGGTCCGCAAGCTCGAAAAGGGCGGCGAGCACGTTGATCCTGCGCTTCAGATCCACCGGGATCGACTTCTTGTACTTGATCTTGTGGTCCAGCATGCTCCACGCGTCCTGGATCAGGGAACGAATCTGCACCTCGAAGCAGAGATCAGCCGGCGGCAGGTTCCTGGCGGGATAAACCGCCTCAGGGTCCAGGGCCAGGTCCATGTGCAGCCCCTTGTAGCCGAAGGAGTCTTCCGTGCTCTCCACGGCGGAAGTCTTGTCGGTGACGTTCAGGATCTTGAAGTTGCGCTGCAGCAGTTCCGACACCATCGGGACCTCGTCTTCATAGAGGCAGACGATTCGCACGCCTATCAGGTCCGAGATGAAGTCCCTGATTTGGTAGGGTTGCTCGTCGGCCTCGAGTTTCCCCTGGTATTTGCGCTGGAACTTTTTGATGCACTCCTCTTTGTCCTTGACGCGCCCCTCGACCTTGATGGTCGCCCCCGCTCCAGTCTGGCTGACCAGGCTCCTGACGATGTCGACAAAGGAGTCCTTCGCCGCAATCAACCGCTTCTCGTTAGTCTCGTAGTATTTCCTGAAAAGTGCTTTTTCCCGCTCAAAATCATGGGATGCCATAATTCAAATTCCTTTTGCCTCAAGCCGCACAGCCGGTGTTCCTCCGTGGCCAGTGCGCATTCGCTCCTGCTCACGAATCTTTCCGTTTTTTTCAATAGCACAGGCGGGCCCTTTCAAAAAGGGAATTCGCTCTGAAGGGATCGGGGGGAGGTCCTGGAAATGGGAAAACGCTGGCGAGAATTAAAACTACCGGCGGAGAATTCGGGGAGCCACCTCAGGGAAAAAGGAAGCGACGGGGACACTTCACTCAACGGCTCAGAAATGCCTTTCCTCAATCTCCTCAGGGGCTTTGTGGCGCTTCGACGGGGGCTTCCAGAAGCTGGCCTGCCAGTTGTCCACCCCGTTTTCCCGCGCCACCCACGGGGGAAGACTGACCTTGAAGTGCCGGGAGAGCGCAACCACGTAGGGCTCGTACATGAGGCGGAGTTCGGCAAGGTTCTGTTCCAGGACGGCCCGCTCCTTCAGCTTGTGGCCGCTGCGGCGCAGGATGTCGCAGATCTCGTCCAGCTTCGCCGACGGGAGCCGGTCGGAGCTCAGTTGCCGGGGCTGGGTCCTGAACACGAGCGCGAGATCGACTACCGCGTGGCGCGACATGGCGAAGGTGAGCTCCGCCTGGCGGTTGCAGCTCCCCTCGACCCCCGCCATGATCAGGGCGCAGGTGTCCAGGATCGCGGTGAGCCCGGCCAGCCAGGACTGGTTGTCGTGTTGGGAACGGAAATAGGCGAGTACGGGGTAGGAAAGATGCCCTTCGAGAAATTCCGCGGACCAGCGCTCCCACTCGTGCAGCAGTTCGCGAAGCGATTCCGCGCCTCCCTGGTGGCCGTGTCTGCGCAGCATCTCCGAAGCGGTGGGAGGCGAACCGGCCCGGGCGTCGAGCAGGGAGATGCTCACTTCGCGCCGGGCAAACGACTGGTTCAGGGCCGGCAGGTAGCTGATTATCAGGGCCAGGAACGCGAATCCCATCCCCGATTCGATTACCACCAGCAGGCGTCCCAGGCTCGTTTTAGGCACCACGTCGCCGATGCCGAGGGTGAAGAAGGTGGTGCCGCTCAGGTAGATGTCACTTATGAGGGCGGTGCCGCCGTCGCGGTAGAAAAGCCAGGATCCCCCCCAGTGGATGAGCGCGAAACCGACGATGAGCACGGCCGCCCAGAGGCTCAAAAGAAGCAGCAGCGACAGCGGTCCGAAGTAGCTCAGCCAGGTTTCCCGACGCCGGGCCGGAACGAAGTTGTAGATGAGCCAGGTCCAGGGACGCCAGCTGCTGCGGTAGAAGACCCGCGTGATGCGGAAGCGTCGCGTCACCCGGCGCGGCAGGATGATGGTCTCGAATCCCTCCCACAGCACCAGGAGCACCAGCAGAGCCCCGAGAATCATCGCCACAATCGCCATATCCTTCCTCTCACCCCACAGTCCGCGCTGCCGTTCACTCTCATAGCAGTATAACCTAGAACCATTGGCCACGGAGAAAATCTGATGACTTCTGAGAAAAGCGGAAATCAAAAACAAAAAAGAGGGGTTTCCCCCTCAAAGTGTCGTGCCGTTCTCAGATTTTCTCAGATTTTCTCCGTGGCTAAGCGGTTTTCGTATCATAGCCGGATTTCGCCTTCCATGAAGGTGACAGCGCTCCCTTCCAGGGATGACGCGATCGTTCTGGAGGGTGCAGATCCGGTTACCGGATCCGCGCATTGTGAGCTGGCGCCGTACTGGGTGGCGCAGCTGGGGAAATCCCAGTTGGCTCCGGGAGTGCCCCCGACGCAACTATTCGTAGCGGATTCGCGCTCCACGGGATCCGACTGCCGCACGGAAACTGGTTGAATGGAAACATTTGTGAATGACAGTTAACATTATGACGGCGCCTGTATCTGCCTGCTTCCAGATGGGCAATTCCCTTATCTGTCAGCTTTTCTATCCTTTTTTAGCTAGATCATCCATCACGGCATCTCCCTTACGATGGCACAGCCGTTAGTGGCGGGGTGGCACGTCAGCTACCGTACCGTTAACGCGCTCTAAGTCAACACCCCCTGTCGGCATCCGGATGAGTGAGTCATGGATGGAGCCCGGAAAGGTCGCAGAAAGAACTTGATCGGTAGATGCCTTTAATTTAAATTGCAGACGCGATGCAGACCTGGATGGAGTGACAGGAGAAAACATGAAACCCGCTCTTTTGATACTGTGCTTGATACTTTCCGGTTGCGTTACCTACCGTGATTTTCCAGCGGCTGCACTGGACCGGAAGATGAACAACGGGACCTGCGATGTCATGTATTACAACATCGGGAGTTTCAACATCCTGGATGTAGGCGGGTACAGCACGCTTCAGAACGTGTTCAGGGATGCCAGCTTGTGCAGGAAAATGGTGCAAGTCGATGAGAAGCCGGAGAAAGGGCTGTTCCTCGATGTCCAGACAAAGTGGAAACCGATGACGATTCCAGCGTTCGCTTTCGGATACCTCTCTGTTTCCACCCTGACGTTGTTGCCGGTCTGGAGCACGAGGGACGGCTACATCGTCCAGTACAACGTCTACGTCGATGGTCAGATGAAGGACACGTACAGGTATGACATCACGAGAAAGGGTGCGCTATGGCTTGGTCTCCTGCCGTTTGCCTGGGTCAACGCCTTTACCTACAGCGAAGACGAGGCCTTTGACGCGACCGCCCGCCAGTTCTCGTACGACGCTCAATCGTACCTGAAGCCGAACTAGGCACTATTGACAACTGCCGCAAGGTCTCGCTGTCGGTGCCGGCTCATTGCCACAGGCCTCATGGACCACCGGCAGCCTTACCTTGGAGGTGGTCCGTACTTTCTACCTGCGCCCGCCATACGGGCCGCGACCATAATGGCCATCATAGCCGTCGTAATAATATCCGTGGGGGTGCCCGTAATAACCGTCCACCGGCACGACAATGCAGGCCGACAGCAGTGCCGGTAACACCACGAGTGCAACCAGGTACCGGATTTTCGTTTTCATCTCTGTGCTCCTTTTCATAAGGGACACGCTGCATCCCCTTTGATTATAAGGAAATTGAGGTGAAATATGAAACAAGGTTCTTCCGGTACTTGGCCCAAATTGCACATGCTTGTATATGAAAAGTGATTTTTCAAGACCTGGCACCGCATCCACCGATGCTCAATCCTACCTGAAGGCAAACTGGCGCCGCGATTTGAGCAATTTCGGTCAGGAATCTCTCTCGAAGATCACGTAGGATGAGCGGCGAATCGAGAGGGGCATCAACATGGATAAAGCACAGGCATACGCGGAGAGGTTCGACAGGGTGTTGCGTTACATCGAGCGGCACCTGGACGAACCGTTGACGGTCGAGCGGCTGAGCCGGGTGGCGCATTTCTCCAAGTTCCACTTCCACCGGCAATTCTCGCTCTACACCGGCACCGGGGTCCTCGCCTACATCCGGCAACTGCGGCTGAAGCACGCCTCCTACCGGCTTGTCTACCGCCGCGACGAGCGCATCATCGACATCGCACTCGACGCAGGATTCGAAAGCCCGGAAGCGTTTGCCCGCGCCTTCCGGCAGATATTCGGACAGTCCCCCTCTCAGTTCAGGAAATCACCCAGATGGCAGCCTTGGAAGGAACGCTTCCGGCTGCCGCCCAATGAAAGGAGAGGAGATATGGACGTGAAAACAATGGAGTTCACCGAGACGCGGATTGCGGTCCTGGCCCACCGGGGCGCGCCGGAAAAGCTGGACGATTCGGCGCTGAAGTTCATCGAGTGGCGCAAGCAAAGCGGGTTGTCGCCGGTAAAGGAGTCGCGAACCTTCGGCATAGTCTACGACGATCCCGCGAACGTGGAGCCGGAGCAGTTCCGTTTCGATATCTGCGGCGAGGTTTCACAGGAGGTGCCGGAGAACCAGCAGGGGGTGTTAAACGGCGTGATCCCGGGCGGCCGCTGCGCCGTGGTGCGGCACCTGGGCTCCCACGACCGGATCGGCGATAGCGTCTATCCGCTCTACCGCGACTGGTTCCCCAAAAGCGGAGAGGAATTGAGGGATTTCCCGCTCTTTTTCCACTACCTGAACCTGATGCCGGACGTGGCCGAGCACGAGTTGGTCACCGACATCTACCTGCCGCTCAAATAATTTGCACTCCCATTAACAGACCAGGGGACGCGGTTTAACGAGCCACGTCCCCTGCTGCTGTTACCTCGTGCTCACATCGTCCCCCCAGGGTGAAGTAGAAGGTAGCGCCCCTGCCCACCGTCCCTTCGCCCCAGATCCTGCCGCCGTGCCGCTCGACTATCTGGTGCGACGTCGCAAGCCCTATCCCCACCCCGTCGAACTCGGAACCGTGCAGACGCTCGAAGGGCTTGAACAGCTTGGACTGGTAGCTCATGTCGAAGCCGGCGCCGTTGTCGGTCACGAAGAAGACCTCCTCGCCGGCGGCCGTGGTCTTGCCCACCGCGATCCTGGGGAAGGGGGTCTTCAAGGTGTACTTCCAGGCGTTCCCCAACAGGTTGCCCAGGAGCTGGTTGACCAGGTGGACGTCCCCCTGTGTGGTCAGTCCCGGCTGGATCTCCTGGTAGACCATCCGGTGCGGCTCGGTTTCCTGCAGCATCTGCAGGATGCCGGCCGCAGCGGCGCTCAAGTCGATCGGCTCGGGACTTATGACGGCCCTCGCCACCTTGGAGAGCTCCAGCAGGTGGTCGATGAGCGCGCCCATCTGGTTCGCGGCACCCCGCATCCGGTCCAGGTACGTGCGGGCCTCGTAGGGGAGAGCCGGGCCGTACTCCTCGATGAGGATGGAGCTGTAGCTGCTGATGTGCCGCAAGGGCGCCCGCAGATCGTGCGATACGGAGTAGCTGAAGGACTCGCGCTCCCGGATGGCGGCCTGGAGGTCGGCCGTGCGCTGGTTCACCCGCTGTTCGAGAAGCTCGTTGGCCTCTTTCAGTTCGCCCGTCTTGGCGAGCAGCCTGTCCTGCATCTGCTTTTGCTGGGCCACGTCCCAGGTGAGGTCGGCGAAGAGAGTGACGGTATGGACGTCAGTCTCGGTGTAGTCGGAGGGCTTGTTTCCCACCCCCAGGATGGCGACCACCTCCCCGTTTCTTTGCACCGGCACCACCAGGATGCGCCGGACCGGGGTGTGCCCGGGCGGAAAACCTTTCCGGTGGGGAATGATGTTGTAGTCGTTGTAGATGGTGGCCTTGCCTGAGCGCAGGCAATCGGCCCAGACGCCCGCCTGCTCCACGCTGTAGTGCTGATCCCGGTCGTCGATGCCGCAGAACCGCTCCAAGGTGCTGGTGGACCAAGCCTTAAGCGCTACGGAACCGGTGGCGGCGTCGAAGAGGTGGTAAAAGCCGATGGCGCTGCCGGTCAGCTTTTCCACCTCGTCCAGCGCTTGCACCATCAGTTCATCGAGAGGGTGGACACCGGCGCATTGGATCAGGCGGATGCGGGAGAGGTGGATGTCGTTGATCCGCTTATGGCTGGAGATGTCATGCATGGTCACGAAGACCTGGTGCGGTGAGGAGTCGCCGGGCCTGAACATGGGAAGGGCGTTGAGATTGAACCAGCAGATACATCTTTTTCGCGGGTTGAACACACCCGCGATGAAATCGCGGACGGGGCGGCCGCTGCCGAGGGCAGCCATGGAAGGGTGCCGCTCGGGAGGAAGGTCGGAGCCGTCCTCCGCTATGACGCGCCAGTCGGGGTTCATAGAGGTCCGCCCCAGGAACTCGTCACGGGTCAGGCCGAACATCTCCAGCGCAGCGGGATTGACATCGGTCAGCGTGCCATCCGCCGACTGAAAGAACGCCCCCTGGGCCATCTGGTCGAACAGGGCGTGGTATTTGGCTGGGTCGTCTCCCATTGTGGTCCCTTCCGGCTTTGGCCGAGTGCTGCGCAACCGGGACAGGCTACCACGTTAAGACAGGATAAAAAAGAATTTTAATGTTATCGAGCCGCCAGCTCCTTCAGCCTGAGGGGCTCCTCCAGGGCGTGGGCGTCGTACGGGTTGACGATGAAGGGGATTCCCTCGCGCACAAGGGGTTGGTCACCGGGTCGATCTGCGTCCACATCCCCTCTCCATCTGGGAGAGGGGACTAATGGAAGATCATCGCCTATGAGGAAATAGTTTTGCGTTACACCGGTTTTACCTTGGGAATGAAGATCTGTCCCGGATCGAGCACCTCGTGGATGAAGTGCAGTTCCTCCCTGGTGGGGGGGAGGGTCTCGCCGCTCACCCGCGTGATGTCGAGGTCAAACTGGCACATGTCCCGGACCTGCTCGGGAGAGTTGCCGGCATGGCAGGTGTCGAGGTAGATCCGGCCGCTCTCGTCGTCGAAGCGGAACACCCCGAGCGTGGAGATCACCGCCGAGGGGCCGCCGCGGTAAGCCGCGCCGTAGAGCTCGCGCCGGTGCACCGTCTCGCCTCCCGGCCACTTGCGCACCCGCCACCCGGGGCTGGTGATGTAGCTCACCTGCTCGGTGAAGCGGCGCTTCTCGTGCACCATGATGAAGACGGTGCGCCTGGCAAAGGAGTTGATGTCGGGGTTGCCGCCGCTGCCCGTCAGGCGCAGCTCGGGGTTCAGGTAGTCGCCGATGCAGGTGGTGTTCACGTTGCCGTACTGGTCCACCTCGGCCCCTCCCAGAAAGCCCAGGTCGACATAGCCGCGTTGTGCGATGCTGAAGGCGTCGTGCAGGCCCGAGGAGCGCGAGGCGCCCATCTCGCAGCGGGCATCGCCGACCGAGGTGGGGATCTCGGGGGGGCGGCCGTCCAGCGTCCCCGCTTCGAAGATCAGCTTGAGGTTCGGCGCGTGGGTCTTTTGCGCCAGCATGATGGCCACCATGGGGAGCCCCGTGCCGGCGAAGACGATCTCGTTGTCCTGCACCTCGCGGGAGGCGGCGCAGCAGAGGAGGTCGGCCAGTCCGTATTCTTCCGGTTTCGCGAACTCTTTGTCCATGTCACTGCCCCCTTTTCACGCCGGTGCTGTACTTGAGGGCGGTGTTCGCCTTCAGGTTCAGCATCTTCGGCCAGCCGAGTTTCTCGAGGTAGCCCAGGTGGTCCAGGCCGTAGATCCATTCCTTGGCGAAGTCGTCGAACCCTTCCTGGGTCCTGGTCCTGGCGTAGAAATCCTTGAGGAAGGCGCCGTCCACGTCGTAGCGGCCGAACATGCCGGTGGGGTGGGCGCCGAAGGGGACCTCGAGGATGTGGTCCACTTCGAAGCTCGTGATGGTGTTCAGGTCGCTTTCCCGGCGCAGGTACTCTTCCGGGACGATTTCTTCCGCCATGACGATGGTGACGTCGGCCGCCCTGGCCACCTCGGGGTCGGAGTAGAACTGGCCGTTCACCCGCACCGTCCCCTCCTCCCCCACCTGCTGGACGCAGAGGATGGCGATGTCCACCTTGGCCGCGGGGACCATGACCTGGGCGCCGGCGCCGAAGAAGGGATCCTCGGTGAAGCGGTACTTGTGCTTTGGAATGCGCCTGCCGTCCCGGAGCCCGGCGTTGCCCAGCGTGTCGTAGGCCGGGTTGTGAATGTCGGTGCCGAGCGAGGTCTGGGTCACGGCGTAGGGGGCGCCCGAGGCCGCGGCGCTGAAGCGGAACATCATCTCCGCGTGGCTGTAATCCTCGACCAGGATCTCCTTGTTGCCGACCTTCCTGGAGAGGTTGGCGCCGTACTTGCCGTAGAGCTCGTGGCCGACCCAGCACGACTCCCAGATGTCGACGCACCCCGCGCCCACCAGGAACTCGGTCTGCGGCCCGCCGTTCACCTCGATGAGGTGGAGTCCCTTCCTCCGCTGCCTGATCAGCTCGTAGACGAGCGCAAAGGGGCGCCGCCAGATGGTGAAGCCGGAAAAGGTCAGGCTGGAGCCGTTTTTCACGATCTCGGCCGCCTGCTGCAACGTGATCCGCTTGCCGCTACTCATGCGTCCCTCCTTGAACTGTGACCATCTACCCTCCCCTTGCGGGAGGACTACGCTTCGTGGCTGCCCCCCGCCCCGGAGGGCGAGGGGTAAACATTTTTTGCCCCTACGGCCAATGCACCTGATAAATGCGGTCCACGTGTAGGGGCGAATAATCATTCGCCCCCCTTGATCGCACCTCCGCCTCGCTTGCCAAGGCCGGGGGGCGGGGCAGCGGCGGCTGGGCGAATAATTATTCGCCCCTACAGGACGTACGAGTGACGCGGCGTGCAAGGAACCCCTCACCCCTGCCCCCTGGGAGATGGGACTATCAGGCAGCCTTGCTAGCTGATGTTTTTCAGGATCTCCCGGGCGATGATGACCCGCTGGATTTCGCTGGTCCCCTCGTAGATGGAGGTGATCCTGACGTCGCGGGCGTAGCGCTCCACCGGGAAATCGGCGGTGTAGCCGTAGCCCCCCAGCATCTGCACCGCGTTGTAGCAGGCGCGGTTGGCGGCCTCGGTGGCGAAGAGCTTGGCCATGGACGCCTCCTTGGCGAAGGGACGGCCGCTCTCCTTGCGGAAGGCAGCATTCATGAGCAGCAGGCGCGCCGCCTCCAGTTCGGTGTAGCTGTCGGCGATCTTCCACTGGGTGGCCTGGAAAGCGCTTATCTTCTGCCCGAACTGCACCCTCTCCGTGCTGTACCTGGTGGCGTAGTCCATGGCGGCGAGACCGATGCCGAGCGCCAGGGAGCCGATGCCGATCCTCCCGCCGCCCAGCTCGGCGACGGCGATCCGGAATCCGTCGTTAAGCTTCCCCATCAGGGCGTCCTTCGGGATGCGGCAGTTCTCGAAGACCAGTTCGTTGGTGGCCGAGGCGTGCTGGCCGGTCTTCTCCTCCTGCTTGCCGATCACGAGGCCCGGCGTCCCCTGCTCCACGAGAAAGCAGCTGATCCCCTTCCCTTTGGGGGCCTCCCTGTCGGTCACGGCCCAGACCACGAAGACGCCGGCGTAGGGCGCGCTGGTGATGAATATCTTGGAGCCGTTCAGCACCCAGCTGTCACCGTCCAGGAGTGCGGTGGTGGTCATGCCGGCGGGGTCCGAGCCGGCACCGGTCTCGGTGAGGGCGAAGCTCCCTGCGGCGTAGGCGCCGGAGCAGATGCGCGGGATGTACTTTTGCTTCTGCTCCGGCGAGCCGATCGCCTGGATCACCTCGCAGACCATGTTGTTGACCGAGACGGTGACCGCGGTGGAGGCGCAGGCGCGGGCGATCTCGGTCATGGCGACGCTGAAGGCAACCACCCCGGCCTCGGAACCGCCGTACTCCTCCTGGACGTTCAACCCCATGAAACCCAGCTCAGCCAGCTTCTTCAGGTTGGCGAGGAACGCGGGGCGGTCCCCCTCCCGGTCCAGCTTGGCCGCAAGCGGTTCCAGCTCGGAGCGGGCGAAGTTGCGGGCGGTTTCCTGAATCAGCTTCTGTTCTTCGGTAAGTTCGAGAAACATCGGTGTCTCCCCTTGGTTACCTGCTTTGGCAGGTTCTTCCGCCACACACGTCCACATCCCCTCTCCCCCCGGGAGAGGGTCAGGGTGAGGGAGTTGCCAAAGGCGACATAACGGCAGCCGGCAGCGCCCTCACCCGCCCTTCGGGCACCCTCTCCCGAAGGGAGAGGGAACTGGCGGAAGATCCTTTCAATAAGGATGGTTACTGGTTCATCTCGCGCACCTGGCGGTGAAGGCGGGGACGAACTGCATCACGTCCGCCACCACCAGGACGTCGGCGATCTCCCCGATCGGGGCATCCTTGTCCTTGTTGATGGCCACGATGAAGTCGGCCTTCTTCATTCCCGCCAGGTGCTGAATGGCGCCGCTGATGCCGCAGGCGACGTAGAGCTTGGGGCTCACCGTCTGCCCGGTGGTCCCCACCTGGTGGCTGTGATCGACCCAGCCGGCGTCGACCACCGGACGGCTCGCGCCGAGTTCGCCCCCAAGGGCATCGGCCAGGGCGGCGATGACCGGGACGTTGTCCTTCTTGCCCACGCCGCGGCCGGCGCTGACGATGACCTCAGCCTTACTGAGGTCGACCCCTTTCTGCTCGGCGGCCTCGTAACCCACGAAGTCGATACCGGAGGGAGCGCCCGACAGCTCCAACCGTTCCAGTTGCGGCGTACCCTGCGGCTCGCCGGAAGGGCTGAAGGCACCCGCCTGGATGGTGAGGACGCAACGGCCGCTTCTGGGGGTCACGGTCCGGCGCAGCTTCGCGTTGCAGGCATTCACCTCGTACGCCCCCTCGTTGAGCGCCACGATTTCCGAGACCTGCCCGGCCTTCAGGGCGACGGCCACGCGCGGGGCGAGGTCCCAGCCGTAGGATGAATGGACAAAGACGACGCAGTCGGGTTTCTCCTTCTCGACCGCCTGCAGCACCAGCTGCTTGTGCAGGTCCGGGTTGTATTCGCCATACGCGCCGGCATCGGCCAGGTAGAGCCTTCCGTCGTATTTGGGGAGTTCGGCTTCGCTACCGACCAGCAGCATGACGCTGTCGGCGCCGAGGCGATCGGCGAAGGCCTTGAGTTCGTAGGTGGTGTCGAGGAGCTTCCCCTGCCGGTATTCCCCTATCAGTAACGCTTTCATTGATCCCTCCGTAGCAGCGTTCTCGGTTTCGTGGTTCCCGTCATCGGCTCCCCCTCCCGCAAGGGGCGGGGGAACTTGATCTTTGCGCTATCTGAGCACCGCGGTCTTTTCCTTCAGGATCCCCATCAGCCGGTCCACCTGAACACCTATCTCCCCTTCCAGTACGAGGCCGCCCCCTTTCTTGGCGGGAGGGTAGATCGCCGCGGTGGCGGTCAGTTCCGCTTCGCCGGAGAGTTCGGCCGGCGTCAGGGAGGCGATCTCCTTCTTCTTCGCCTTCATGATGTTGGGAAGCGTCGGGTAGCGCGGGGTGTTGAGCCCCAACTGGCAGGTGACCAGCGCCGGGAGCTTCAGCTTCGCCACTCCCTTGATCCCCCCTTCCAGCTCTCTCTTGACGGTGATGGTGCCGCCGTCATAGCTGAAGCCAACCAGGGTGGTGGCGCAGGAGAGGCCGAGAAGCTCCGCCACGATGACGCCGACCTGTGCCGAACCCCGGTCCTGGGACTGCATCCCGGTGAAGATCAGGTCGAACCCTTCCCCCTTGGCGTAGCTCGCGATCATCGAGGCGATCTGCCAGGGATCTTTCTGGTAGTGCCTGTCGTCCCGGATATGGACGGCGCGGTCCCCCCCCATGGCGAGGGCCTTCTTGATCGCCTCCACCGTCCGCTCGGGGCCGATGGAGAGGACCGTGATCTCGGGCTCACCGCCCAGTTGCTCCTTGAGCTGGACCGCCTGCTCCACCGCGTACTCGTCGTATTCGTTCATGCGGAAGGCGAGATCGCTCTCGTCGTACCAGGTCTTTTCGCCGTTGGGCCTGAAGCGGGACTCCATGTCCGGCACCTGTTTGATGCATACCAGTATCTTCATAGCTTCCTCCTATGGATTCTTTGCGGCGTCATGCAGACACGCCTTCCGCAGCCGCCAACCGCTGTTCTTCAGGTGACGCCGGCTCGATTCTCCCGGCCACCTCGGCCAGGGCGGTAACGGCGGCCATGCTCAGTTCCGGTCCCGCCTTGCCCAACTCGAGCGGCGTCGCCAGCCGTTCCGCCACCACCTCGGCCAGGTCCCGCACCGCCAGCTTTCCTTCGCAGTCGCCGGTCTTGATGCCGTCCTCGAACATGGTCAGGCAGAAGGGACAGTTGGAGACGATGAGCGGCGCCCCGGTCGCCTCGGCCATCCGGACCCGCTGCACGTTGATCCGGCTCCCCAGCTTTTCCTCGGCGAGGATCCGGCCGCCGCCGGCGCCGCAGCAGAAGCTCTCCAGCCCGGACCTCTGCATCTCGTTGATCCTGCCCCCGGCGACTTGCAGCACGTTGCGCGGCTGCTCCATTATTCCCTGGTAGCGCCCGAGGTAGCAGGAGTCGTGGTAGGTGTAGTCGAACTGGTGCGGAGCGAGGGCGAGCGCCCCTTCCCCGATCAGGCGGTCGATGAAGACGGTGTAGTGTTCGACCTCGAGGTCGAGCCCCAGGTCGCGGTAGTCGCGCCCCAGGGTGTTGAGACAGTGCGGGCAGGTGGTGACGATCTTCTTGACCCCGTATCCCTTGATCTGCTCAATGTTCTCCTGCGCGGTCATCTGGTAGAGGTACTCGTTGCCCAGCTTGCGCAGCGGCTCGCCGCAGCAGCGCTCCTCCTTGCCCAGGATGCCGACGCTCACCCCCGCCGCGTTGCAGATCTTCACGAAGCTTTTGGCGACCTCCTGGTTTCTCTTGTCGAAGGAGGCGTAGCACCCCACGAAGTAGAGGATGTCCGCCTCCTCCCCCTCGGAGAGGTGCCGCACGGGGAGGCCGTCGGACCACTTGCCGCGCTCGGCGTAGGCCATGCCGAAGGGGTTGCCGTTCACCTCGACGTTGTTGGCCGCGACCATGACCTCCTCGCCGGGGAACTCCCCCTGCATGAGGACCAGGTTGCGTCTCATCTCGATCACCTTGTTGACGTGTTCCACCTGTGCCGGGCAGATCTCCTGGCAGGAGCGGCAGGTGGTGCAGGCCCAGAGGGCGTCCCGTCCCACCGTCTCGATCAGGTCCGCCTGCGGCGCCGTGCACGCGGCCTCCCCTATCTGCTGCACCACCTGCATCGGCGAGAGCGGTTTCTCCGTGTTGAAGGCGGGACAGCGGTCCTGGCACCTCTTGCAGCTGGTGCAGGCATCGGCGTCGAAGATGTCCTTCCAGGTGAGGTCGGCGACCTTGTCCACCCCGAAATGCTCCACCCCTTCGGCTTCGAGGTCGATGGTGCCGATGCTCCCCTTCGGCCTGAGATCGACGAAGAGGTAGTTGGCGGGGGTGGTGATCAGGTGACGGAACTTGGTCCAGGGGATGGCGGCGATGAAACCGGTGACCAGCAGAAAATGGCACCACCACCAGAGCCGGTGCAGCTCCTTGAGGGACTGGAGGTCGAGCGCGGCGAACTGGCCTGCAACCATGAGCCCTATGGGCGAGAAACGGGCCAGGTCCGGGTTCTGACGCAGCTCCGTGGCGGCCATGCGCACCCCTTCGGCGAAGAAACCGGTGACGATGATGGCGGATAAAAGGCCGTGCATCAGGTAGTCGTCGCGGGTGATCTTGAGCCCCTCCGGCCGCGCCACAAAGCGCCTGAGCGCCAGGCCGAACAGGGTGACCAGCGCGGCCAGGCCAGCGAGGTCCAGCACCAGCGAGTAGGCCTTGTAGAAGCCGCCGGTGAGAATCCTGACGCCGAAGAGCGGCTGCGAGACGTCGGCCTGGGCCATGACCAGGAGGGTCCCGATGAAGAGGACGACGAAGCCCCAGAAGAACAGCGCATGCGGAATCCCGGGGCCGGCGACGCGCAGCACCCTGATCTGGCCGAACAGGTTGGTGGCCATCAGCGCGATCCGTTCACGGAGGTTGTCCAGGCGGTTCAGGGGCCTCCCCTGCCGGTAGACCTCGATCCGCTTCCAGCACCCGTAGGCACAGGCGGCGAAGGCCATGAGGGTGAGCAGGTACATCGGGAGCACCACGCCGTGCCCTACGTTCCAATAGATTTCCCTGGTAGCTTCCATGATTCACTCCTGCGTGTTAACTGATGCGGATTGCGCCGCTGCCAGCTTCCCCCCTCCCCGCCTCCCCCTCCGGGGGGAGGAGTGAAGGCCTTACGAGAGCAGCATCTTCGAGATGACCACCCGCTGCACCTCGTTGGTTCCCTCGTAAATCTCGGTGATCTTGGCGTCGCGGAACATGCGCTCCACCTCGTAGTCGCAGATGAAGCCGTAGCCGCCGTGGATCTGGATCGCCTCCTTGGTAACGTAGGTGGCTGCCTCGGAAGCGAGCATCTTGCACATGGCCGACTCCACCGTGTAGTTCTTCTTGGCGTCCTTGAGGCAGGCGGCCTTGTAGGTCATCAGCTTGCTGGTCTCGATGCGGGTGTACATGTCCGCCAGCTTGAACTGGACCGCCTGCAGCTCGCAGATGGGGTGGTCGAACTGCTTGCGCTCCTTGGAGTACGCGAGCGCCCGCTCGAAGGCGCCTTCGGCGATGCCGAGCGCCTGGGAGGCGATGCCGATGCGCCCGCCGTTCAAGGTGTCCATGGCAATCTTGAACCCCTGCCCTTCCTGCCCCAGGAGGTTCTCCGCCGGGATGCGCACGCTGTCCAGCGCGAAGGCGGTGGTGTAGCTGCCGCGGATGCCGAGCTTTTTCTCGTTCTTGAGGATTTCGACCCCGGGGGAGTTGAGGTCGATGATGAAGGCGGAGACGCCCCTGTGCTTGAGGCTCTTGTCGGAGGTGGCGAAGAGGACGCCGGTGCCGCGGTAACCGCCGTTGGTGATGAAGATCTTGGAGCCGTTGATGACGAACTCGTCCCCCTCGCGCCGGTAGGTGGTGGAAATGGCCCCGGCGTCGCTGCCGGCATCGGGCTCGGTGAGGAGGAAACAGCCGATCACCTTGCCTGTGTTGAGCGCCGGGAGCCACTTCTTCTTCTGGGCCTCGGTGCCGAAGGTGTAGATCGGGCCGCAGGCCAGCGAGGTGTGGGCCGAGATGAGCACGCCGCTGGAGCCGCACGCCTTGGAGACTTCCTCGACCACGATGGCGTAGGAGAGCATGTCGAGGCCGGCCCCCTCGTACTCCTCGGGAAAGTAGCTCCCCAGGAAGCCCATCTCCGCCATCTTGTTGACCAGCGCGTCCGGGATCATGTGCTCCTCGTCGATCTTCATCGCGATCGGCTTGATCTCCTTCTCCACGAACTCGCGCACCGAATCCCTCAATACCTTGTGGTCCTGGCTCAGTTCAAAATCCATCGCATCCTCCCTTTTGGTTACCTGTTTAGAGAACGACTCGTAACGGTTATTCCCCCTCTCCCTCTGGGAGAGGGGCGGGGGTGAGGGATCGCGACCCAGCAATTGCCCTGCAATCAGCAGCGCCCTCACCCGGCCTCCGGCCACCCTCTCCCAAAGGGAGAGGGATTTGGCGTCGGACACTATTTGCCTCGGAACTGCGCCTTGCGCTTCTCGACGAACGCCCCCATCCCTTCTTTCTGATCCTCGGTGGCGAAGAGGACGCCGAAGAGGGAACTCTCGTAGCGGAAACCGTCCTCCTTGGTCATGTTGAGGCCGTTGACGATGGCGTTCTTGGCGTAGCCGACACCGAGGCTGCCATTCTTCGCGATCTCCCGCGCCAGCTCCAGGGCCTTCGCCGCAAGTTCCGCCTGCGCGACGACCTCGTTGACCACGCCCCAGGCGAGCGCCTTCTGCGCGTTGATCATCCGGCCGCTATAGATCAGCTCCTTGGCCCGGTTGGGGCCGATGAGGCGGGAGAGGTTCTGGGTGCCGCCGAAGCCGGGGATGATCCCCAGGGTGACCTCGGGGAAGCCGAGCTTGGCGTTGTCGGAGGCGTAGATGACGTCGCAGGCGAGAGCCAACTCCAGGCCGCCCCCCAGGGCGTATCCATTTACCGCGGCGATGACGGGTTTAGTCATCTTCTCCATGAAAAGCATGACCCGCTGCCCCTGGAGGGCGAAACGGTGCCCCTCGAAGGAGCTCATGTCCGCCATCTCCTTGATGTCGGCGCCGGCGACGAACGCCTTTTCTCCGGCCCCGGTGAGGATGACGACTCTCACGGCGGGGTCCTGCTCCAGCTTGTAGAGGGTACACTCCAGCTCTTTGAGCACCTGGCTGTTCAGCGCGTTCAGGCTCGCCGGGCGGTTCACCGTAACGGTCGCCACTCCCTCGGCGATCTCGCAAAGGATGTTCTGGTTTTCCATGATGATCGCTCCCCGGGCCTAGCCCTGATAGTCGTAGAACCCCTTGCCCGACTTCTTGCCGAGATACCCGGCGTTGACCATGTTCACCAGGAGCGGACAGGGGCGGTACTTGGGATCCTTGAAACCGTCGTGCAGGACGTTGCAGATGGCGAGCACGGTGTCGAGGCCGATGAAATCGGCGAGGACCAGCGGTCCCATGGGCTGGTTGGTGCCGAGTTTCATCCCCTTGTCGATATCCTCCGCCGTGGCGATCCCCTCGTAGAGCGCGAAAATTGCCTCGTTGATCATCGGGATCAGCACCCGGTTGACGATGAAGCCGGGATAGTCCTTGGCTACCGCCATCTCCTTGCCGAGCCGCGCGACCAGGGCGCCGATGGCCTGGAAGGTCTCCTCGCTGGTGCCCAGGCCCCGGATCACCTCCACCAGCGCCATGATCGGCACCGGGTTCATGAAGTGCATGCCGATCACCTTGTCCGGCCGTCTGGTGCAGGCCGCGATGCGGGTGATGGAGATGGAGGAGGTGTTGGAGGCGAGGATGGCGTCTTGCGCCACGATCTCGTCCAGCTTTTTGAAGAGCTCGAACTTGAGGTTCTCGTTCTCGGTCGCCGCCTCTACCACCAGGTCGCAGGGTGCGAAGTCCTTGAGATCCTTGGTGGCGGTGATGCGCGCCATGATCCCCTCG
This sequence comes from Geomonas subterranea, assembly GCF_019063845.1. Taxonomy (NCBI): domain Bacteria; kingdom Pseudomonadati; phylum Thermodesulfobacteriota; class Desulfuromonadia; order Geobacterales; family Geobacteraceae; genus Geomonas; species Geomonas subterranea. The sequence goes on along the minus strand of NZ_CP077683.1, from coordinate 360,043 downwards.
ATGCTGGTGGTGAAGATGACCCCCTTCCTCGCCTGGCGCTCCAGGTTCTGTTCGATGGACTTGAGCGCCTTGTCCAATTGAGCCTGGGAGATGTCGTAGAGCAGAACCTGGTACGCATGCTGGGCGAAGACATGGGCGATGCCACTCCCCATCTGGCCGGCCCCTATGACGCCTACTACCTTGAACATGTCAACCTCCTATCAAAACGTGGATTCTAAGTGCGGGTCAGATCCTCTCGAATACTACCGCGACCGCCTCGCCTCCGCCGATGCAAAGGGTGGCGAGCCCGTAGCGGGCCTGGCGCCGGTGCAGCTCGCGCACGAGCGTCGCGGTCAACCTGCCGCCGCTGGCGCCGATGGGATGGCCGATGGCGCAGGCGCCGCCGTTCACGTTCACCTTCTCCGGGTCCAGGCCGAGCTCCTTGATGGCGATCATGGCGACAATGGCGAAGGCCTCGTTTATCTCGAAGAGGTCGATGTCGGAGGTCTTCAACCCGGCCTTGGCACAGGCAACCTCGATGGCGCCTACCGGGGCCTCGGTGTAGCGCTCGGGGTGGAGGCTGCAGGTGGCGTGGGCGACGATGCGCGCGCGGGGCTTCAGGTTCAGGCGCTTCACCGCGTCGGCGCCGGCCAGCAGGGAAAACGCCGCGCCGTCGTTAATGGTCGAGGCGTTGGCCGCCGTGATGGTACCGTCCTTTTTGAAGACCGGCTTCAGGGTGGGGAGCTTGCCGAAGTCGACCTTGAAGGGCTCCTCGTCCTCGGCCACCGTCACCTCTCCGCCGCGCCCCTTTTTCAGCACCGGCACGATCTCGTCCTTGAAGATGCCGCCCCGGACCGCCTCCTGTGCCCTTGTGTAGGAGCGGACGGCGAACTGATCCTGGGTCTCGCGGGAGAGTGCGTGGCGGTGAGCGGCTTCCTCGGCAATGTCACCCATGTGCCGTCCGGAATAAGGATCCTGCAGGCCATCGTAGATCATCAGATCGATGAGCTCACCGTGCCCCATGCGGTAGCCGTAGCGGGCCTTCTTCAGCACGAAAGGGGCGAGCGACATGTTCTCCATCCCCCCGGCGATGACCACTTCGGAATCGCCCAGCATGATGGAGCCTGCGCCGAGCATGATCGACTTCAAACCGCTGCCACACACCTTGTTGATGGTCATCGCGTGGGCGGAGTCGGGGATGCCCGCGTAGCGCATGGCCTGGCGGGCGGGAGCCTGCCCCACCCCGGCGGCGAGCACCTGCCCCGCGATGACTTCGTCGACCTGGGCCGGGTTGAGGTCGGCTCGCTCCAGGAGCGCCTTTATCACGCTGCCCCCCAATACGGGCGCCTCCACCTCTGAGAGGGAGCCGCCAAAGGAGCCAAATGGGGTTCTCAGTGATTCCACAACGAAGACGTCTTGCATGGTTTCCCTCCCGCGGTTGTTTGTGTTGTGTAGAACTTTATCTGTCGTTTACGTTAAAGTCAAGCAAAAGTATAACATGATTATAAACAAGCGAAATAATTTTAACACAGTAATGGATCTACCGCAGCGGGACGCGGAACAGACAGGACACTACAACCGGTAACACCTTAATAGCGCTAGCTTAACAAGCTGATGCCGCAAAAAAGGGGCTCGTTTTCACGAGCCCCACATTAAAACAAAAATTGTTTTTCGTGTTTACACACAGACGATATTGTCCGCCAGATCGGTCAGCTTCACCCCGCCGTCCAGGGCCACGGCAAACGTATTTTCAATTCCGACCGCGCCGAGACCGGGAAGAACGAACTTGGGCTCGATGGCGACGGTCTGCCCCTCCTGCAGCGGCGACCTGAACCCCTGTGCCAGAACCGGGAACTCGTCCAGCTCGAGCCCCACGCCATGCCCCACGAACTTGGCATTCTCGCCGGGCGCGCCCATGAAGTTGCGCGCCAGCCCAGCGCTCCCGGCAATCTCGGCGGCCTGGGCGAAAAGCTCCTCGCACACCGCGCCGGGCTTCAGGTTCTCGGCCAGGTGCTGCTGGATCTGCAGCGAGGTGGCGAAGGCGCGCTCCAGCTCGGGCTCCAGTCTCCCCACCACGAACATGCGGGTCATGTCGACGATGTAGCCGTTGAAGACCCCGGTGTAGTCCACCAGCACCGGCACGTTCGCCTGGATGGTGTCGGTCGAGGCGCCGTGGGGAGAGGCGTTGGAGAGCCCCCGGCCGGTGACCGCGCCGTCGAAGAAACCGGGATTGCTGGCGCTGGAGCTGACAGCGAGCCCCTGGAACAGCTCCTGGTTGTAGGCGCGCATCCGGACGTACCCTTCGCCCCCCGCCTTCCTCAGCCGGTATTCGAACTCGGCGGCGAGGTCGAGCTCGCGCATCCCCTCCTTCAGGAAACCGGGGATTTCTTTGAACACGCCGCAAAGCCGCGCCCCGCTTTCGCGCATCCGCTCCAGTTCCAGTTTCGACTTCACGCTGCGCAGCTCCCGGTTCAGGGAGGAGATGTCGACGAACTCCACCCCGGGCAGGAGCCTGGCGTAGTACTGGTATTGCTGCACCGGCGCCACGTCGAAGGTGAAGCCGATCCGCTTCACCTGGGGCGGAAACAGGGAGGGGAACTCCTTGCTGGAAGGAAAGGGGCGCGTATCGTCGATGACGCTCTCCCCTTGGGCGCGGAAGTAGCTCTTGCGCACCATCAGGCGCGGCTTTCCTTCGGCGGGAACGAAGAGCACCGAATTCTGGCGCGTGCCGGAAAAATAATAGATATCAATAGGATAGATAAAGAGGGCGGCATCCACCCCTTTCTCCTTCAGCCCTTCCTGCAGCCTGGCTATCCTTTGCTCCGATTCGGTCCTGGTCAGCATGCCTTCCCCCAGTCGTTGTGATAGGCGATCTCCGCCAGCTCCTTGCGCGGCCGCGCCTTGGGTTCCTGATCCGGGTAGCCCAAGGGCGTCACCCCGACCACCCGTATCCCTGCCGGAATGCCCAGCGACTCCTTCAGGGTCGGTTCGTCGAAGAGCCCCATCCAGCAGGTGCCGAGCCCCAGCCCGTGGGCCGCAAGGCAGATGTGCTCGAAGGCGATGGCGGTGTCGGCGACATAGTACTCGATGCCGTTCTCGACACCGGACTGGACCGGGTCGGCACAGACCACGATGGTCACCGGCGCCTGTGCCAGTGCCTTCTTGCCCGGGTTGTCATCGGGGAAGGCGTCCAAAAGCGCGTTCCGCTTACCGGCGGCGGACAGGACCAGGAAGCGCCAGCACTGCATGTTCTTCCAGGAAGGTGCCAGCCGCCCAGCATCGAGCACCTGGCTCACCTTGTCCCACTCGACCGGGGTGTCTTGATACTTCCTGATGCTTCTTCTGTCGTTTATCGCTTGGAACACATCCATGAATCCTCCTCGTCGTCTGCAGCGCAAAGCCCCCTCCCTGTCCCTCCCCCTCCGGGGAGGGGACGCGGGGCGGCACTCTTGTCGGGTCCCGGCGGTATGGACCAGCTGCGCCTGGCTACATGTTGCGTCGGTACTCGCCGCCTACCTCGTAGAGCGCCCGGGTGATCTGCCCCAGCGATGCGCACCGCACCGTTTCCATCAGCTCGGCGAAGATGTTGCCGCCCGCCACCGCGGTTTCCTGGAGCCGCTTCAGGGCGAGGGGCGCCTCATCCTTGTGGCGCTCCTGGAAGGCACGCAGGTTCCTGATCTGCTGCTCCTTCTCCTCCACGGTGGCGCGGGCCAACTCCCCGGGGATCTGGTATCCCTCTTCGCCCGCGTGCGGGTTCAGGAAGGTGTTGACGCCGATGATGGGGAGTTCGCCGGAATGCTTCCGCGCCTCGTAGAGCATGGACTCATCCTGGATCTTGCTGCGCTGGTACTGGGTTTCCATGGCGCCCAGCACGCCGCCGCGCTGGTCTATTCTCTCGAATTCTGCGAGGACCGCCTCCTCCACCAGGTCGGTGAGTTCATCGATGATGAAGGCGCCTTGGAGGGGATTCTCGTTCCTGGCGAGCCCGAGTTCCTTGGTGATGATCATCTGCACCGCCATGGCCCGGCGCACCGACTCCTCGGAGGGGGTGGTGACCGCCTCGTCGTAGGCGTTGGTGTGCAGCGAGTTGCAGTTGTCGTAGAGGGCCATCAGGGCCTGCAGCGTGGTGCGGATGTCGTTGAAATCCATCTCCTGGGCGTGCAGGGAACGGCCGCTGGTCTGGATGTGGTACTTGAGCTTCTGGCTGCGGTCGTTGGCGCCGTACTTCTCCCGCATCACCACCGCCCAGATGCGCCGCGCCACCCGGCCGATCACCGTGTACTCCGGGTCGAGGCCGTTACTGAAGAAGTAGGAGAGGTTCGGGGCGAAATCGTCGATCTTCATGCCGCGCGAGAGGTAGTACTCGACGTAGGTGAAGCCGTTGGACAGGGTGAAAGCGAGCTGCGAGATCGGGTTCGCCCCGGCCTCTGCGATGTGGTAGCCGCTGATGGAGACCGAGTAGTAGTTACGCACCTGCTGCTCGATGAAGTACTGCTGGATGTCCCCCATCATCCTGAGCGCGAATTCCGTGGAGAAGATGCAGGTGTTCTGCCCCTGGTCCTCCTTGAGGATGTCGGCCTGGACGGTGCCGCGCACGGTCTGCAGGGTGCGGGCTTTCAGCTCAGCGTACTCCGCCGGCGACGGCTCGCGCCCATGCGCGTTTTTGAACTGCTCCAGCTGCTGCCTGATGGCCGCGTTGAAGAAGAAGGCGAGCATGATCGGCGCCGGCCCATTGATGGTGATGGAAACGCTGGTCGAGGGGGCGCAGAGGTCGAAGCCGGCGTAGAGCTTCTCCATGTCCTCGACGGTGCAGATGGAAACCCCGCTCTCCCCCACCTTGCCGTAGATGTCGGGGGGGTAATCCGGGTCCTCGCCGTAGAGGGTGACGCTGTCGAAGGCGGTGGAAAGGCGCTTGGCGCCATCGTCCTGGCACAGGTAATGGAAGCGCCTGTTGGTCCGCTCCGGGGTCCCCTCCCCGGCGAACTGACGCTTGGGATCCTCCTCCGCGCGCTTGAAGGGGAAGACGCCAGCCGTGAATGGGAAGAAGCCGGGGAGGTTCTCCTTCATGGACCACTTGACGATCTCCCCCCAGTCCTCGTAGTCCGGGAGACAGACCTTGGGGATCTTCGTCCCGGAGAGGGACGTGGTGTAGAGTTCGGTGCGGATCTCCTTGTCGCGTACCTTGGTCACCTGGGCGTCCTGGCGGTAGCACTCCTTGAGCCCCTTCCAGCCGTCGATGATGCGGCGCGGCTCTTCCTGCAGCCTGGCGGAGAAAGAACCGATCAGTTGCTCCAGTTCGGCGATGGTCCCCTCGCCCTTCACCTCCCTCCTGGCCCCGGAGAGCTGAAACAGGGTCCGCGCCACGGCCGCCTGCTCCTCCACTCCCTTGCGGTAGCCGCGCACGGCCTGGACGATCTCGCCCAGGTAGTGCACCCGGTCCGGCGGGATGATGTACTGCTTCAGGCTCTCTCGCTCGGCGATCTGCAGGCGCGACTGCCATCCGCTCTCCTTCTTCTCGTTGACCCGGTCCAAGAGGGCACGGTACAGCACGTTGGTGCCGGGGTCGTTGAACTGCGAGGCGATGGTGCCGTAGACCGGGAGTTCAGCATCGGGGATCTCGAAGAGGTTCCGGTTGCGGCGGTACTGCTTGCGCACGTTGCGCAGCGCGTCCTCGGCCCCCTTGCGCTCGAACTTGTTGAGCGCCACCAGGTCGGCGAAGTCCAGCATGTCGATCTTCTCGAGCTGGGTCGGTGCTCCGAACTCGCAGGTCATGACGTAGAGCGACACATCGCAAATTTCGACCACCCCCGCATCCCCCTGCCCGATCCCGGAGGTCTCCACGATGACCAGGTCGAAGCCCGAGGCGCGCACGACGTCAAGGGCATCCCGTATCGCCGCCGAGAGCTCCGAACGGGAATCGCGGGTGGCCAGGGAGCGCATGTAGATCCGGTCGCTGTTGATGGAATTCATCCTGATCCGGTCGCCCAGGAGCGCGCCGCCGGTGCGCTGCCGCGAGGGGTCCACCGCCAGGATCGCCACGCTCTTCTCCGGGAAGTCCCTGACAAAGCGGCGCACCAGTTCGTCGGTGAGCGAGCTTTTCCCCGCCCCGCCGGTCCCCGTGATCCCGACCACCGGTACGTCGCGAGCCATGCTCCTGATCCGGTTCCGAACCGCCCCGTACCCTTCGTTCTGGTCGTGGACCGCCTGCTCGGCCAGGGTGATCAGCGTGTTGACGGCGCGGATATCCCGCTCCTTGAGCCGCTCGATCTCCCGCTCCGTGTCGCGCTCAGGCGTGAAGTCGCACAGCGCCATCATGTGGTTGATCATCCCCTGCAGCCCCATGCGCCTGCCGTCCTCGGGGGAGAAGATCTTGCTGACGCCGTACTCCTCGATCTCGCGGATCTCCTCCGGGACGATGACCCCGCCCCCCCCCCCGAACACCCTGATGTGGTCGGCGCCGCGCTCCCGGAGCAGGTCGCAGATGTACTTGAAGAACGGGACATGCCCCCCCTGGTAGCAGCTCACCGCGATCCCCTGTGCGTCCTCCTGGATGGCGGCGGTGACGATGGCGTCCACGGAGCGGTTGTGTCCCAGGTGGATCACCTCCGCGCCCGAGGACTGGAGCATCCGCCTGATGATGTTGGTGGCGGCATCGTGCCCGTCGAAGAGACTGGTCGCCGTGACGAAACGGATCTTGTGTCTGGAGCGATAAGGCTCCGCAGCGGCTATGTGCATGTCGTTTCTCCTTGCGAGGTGGTCTGTACTGCTAATCGGCTTTCAAGGTGAACTCCCAGGCGCACCAGAATTCTTCGGGGTGCGGATCTGGAGGGCAGGCGAGGCAGCGGGTTACGATGCGGGGGTCGATGGTCCGGGCGAACTCGGAGTATTCGACGATTCCCACCGACTTGCATGGATGGTCCGGGAGCCCCTTGCGCTTTCGGGCGGATTGCACCCGGCAGTCGAGCATCCGGAACACGGCCCGGGTCTCGCTCACCTCGACGGATTCCTGGAGGTTGAGCCGGGCGTAGAAGCGGTGCTTCAGGCACTCCACCAGGGCCGGGATGCCGCCGCCGGGCTTAATGGAGAGCCGCTCCATGATCCGCTTGGCCTCGATGACCGTGAAGAGCCGCCAGGCGTCGGTGTCGATGTCCACCGCGACGTCCATGCCGTATTTTTGCTCCAGCGACTGGAACCAGACCCCGTCATGGGCGAGCCAGTTCTTGGCGTCGTCGACGATGATCCTCACCAGCTCCTCCTTGCTGAGCGAGTAGAGGAGTTGGATCCCCTCGTCCCCCGCCGGCTGCGAAACGGCCGCGATCTCCTGCAGGTTGTTAACGTGTGTCACGGTTGCACCTCCTTGATGAGTTTGCTCGGCGCCAGTCGCGGCGGTTCCATTACACAGGTCGCATGCAAGCGAATCCTTCCCCCTCCCTGTCCCTCCCCCTCCGGGGAGGGAACGCTGTGGTGGACGCCCCCTCCCCTTGGAAGAGGGAGGGAACGCTTTGGTGGACGCCCCCTCCACCGGGAGGGGGAGGCCGGGAGGGGGGCAGGTTTGGCAAACGGCTAATGATCGGCGGCGCTGGTGATGCCGATGCCGGTATTCTGGCGCACGTCGATCTCGTCGAACATCTCCTCGGCACGGCGCTCCCGGAACAGGAGACAGCCAAAGACGGCGGCCAGGAAGCCGAGCGGGACCGAGACGATACCCGGGTTCTTGAGCGGGAAGATCGGGGCGTCCAGGCCGACCATGGACTTGCCGTCCTTGTTCTTCACGTACTCCGTCCGCGATTTCTCCAGGGCCTGCACTTCCTTCTCGGCCAGCACCGCGCCGCCGGCCTGCTTCTTCTCAAGGGTTTCCACCACCTTCTTGGCGTCGGCAGCGATCTTTTTCGGATAGGTCATTACCGGCGAGACCATGACCAGTGTCAGGGCGGAGATGGTGCCTACCACCAGGCCGGAAACGATCCCCGCCGTGTTGAACTTGCGCCAGAACAGGGACAACATGATGACCGGGAAGTTGCCGGAAGCGGCGACCGCGAAGGCCAGCGCCACCAGGGCCACCACGTTCTCCTTCTCCGCCATGAGACCCATCACGATGGCCGAGCTCCCCACGAACAGCGAGGTGATGCGGGCCACCTTCACCTGCAGTTGCTGATCCGCCTTGCCGTCCTTGATGATGTTGACGTAGACGTCGTGGGCGATGGCCGCGGAGGCGGCGAGCACCAGGCCGGAGACCACGGCGAGGATGGTGGCGAAGGCGACCGCGCAGATGAAGGCGAGGAAGATGTCGCCGCCGAGGCTCCCCGCGCCGCCGCCCATGTGCTGGGCGAGAAGCAGGGTCGCCATGTTCCCCCCCTTGTCCACGGCGGAGATCGCCTGCGGGGTGAGGTAGAGCGCGGCGCCGAAGCCGATCACGCTGATCATGAAGAAGAAGCTGGAATTGAGGAACAGGGCCACGATGATGGACTTCCTGGCATCCTTCGCGCTGGGGACGGTGAAAAAGCGCATCAGGATGTGGGGGAGCCCGGCGGCGCCCAGCGCCCAGGCGAGGCCCAGGGAGATCTGGTCCAGGGGGTTCTTCAGGAAGAGGCCCGGCTCCAGGAACCGCTGGCCGTAGTCGACCCCGGGTTTGGCGATCACGTCCTTCAACACGTTCATCCGCACGTGCTCCTGGATGGCGCCGTTACTGACCACGTCGGTGAAGAAGCGGACCGGGTTGAAGCCCGCCTTGATGGCGACCAGCAGGCACAGGACGGTGGTTGCGCCCATCAGCAGCGAGGCCTTGATGATCTGCACCCATGTGGTCGCCTTCATGCCGCCGAAGACCACGTAGGCCACCATCAGCGCGCCGACGCCGATGACGGAGACGCGGTACGGGATGTTCAGCAGCATCTGCATCAGTTTGCCCGCACCCACCATCTGGGCGATCAGGTAGAAGATGGAGACGGTCACGGTCGACAGCGCGGCGACGCCGCGCACCACCTTGGGCGAACTCCTGAAGCAGAGGATGTCGCCTAATGTGTACTTGCCGGCGTTGCGGCAGGGCTCGGCGATGACCAGGAGGATGGCGATGAAGGAGAACATCGGTCCCACCGCGTACATGAAGCCGTCGATGCCGTAGAGCGAGATGAGGCCGGACATCCCCAGGAACGAGGCGGCGGACATGTAGTCGCCGGCGATGGCCCAGCCGTTCTGGAAGCCGGTTATCCCCCCGCCGGCGGTGTAGAAGTCCGACGCGGTCTGCGTTTTCTTGGCCGCCCAGACCACCACGCCCATGGTGACCGCGATGATGAGCGCGAACATGCCGATGGTGATGCCGCGGTTGGGGGTGATTTTGGCCGGTGCCGCGCCCCCCTTGGCCGGCGCGGCCACGGCCTTGGCGGCGGCGTTAGCCGAGGGAGCCGCGGCCTGGGCAGGTGCGGCGGTGGCTGGAGCGGTGGCCTGAGGAGCGGCGGCGGTGGCAGCCTGAGGTGCGGCGGCGCTGGCGGGCGCCTGGGCGCACACGGCGGCCGCGCCGAACATCGATAGTGACAGTGCTACGGTTAAAGCGGCGATCCTCTTTTTCATACCTGGTCCCCCCTCTTTAATTGATGGACGTATCTATTGCAGCGCTTCCAAGAGTTGCTTGGTGAGCCGGTCGAAGGTCTTGTTGGCGACATGGGCGTAGTAGATCGCCACCCCGATGGCCATGACGAACTGGGACAGGATGAAGAGGTAGCCGAAATTGATGGGGCCGATCACCTTGACCCTGAAGGCCTCGGGGAAGTACCCCGAGATGACCGGGAGCAGGAGGTAGTAGATGGTCGAGATGATCCACCAGCTGAAGAGGAAGTTCCGTTTCCTGCGCTTTAGCTCGATGAACTTGCTGTGGTTGGCGATTGCTTCCCATTGCTGTTTTTCCGACATGGCCGTCACTCCTTCTGTTAGGGTTGCCAGCGTCTGAAAGCGGCGCCGCCGCTTCCTTCCCAATCCCCCCGCCTGCGCCAGGGGGGCCAATAGCTCCAGGAGAGGCTTGCGTGTTTCAAGGAGGGGCGTAGCCGAACCTGGCGGAGAGGAGTTCGGCGCTCAGACGCAGGGAGGGGATGATCTCCTGCTCCAGCCTGTCGCCAAGGAGCCTAAACGACGGACCGAACAGCATCAGCGCGCCCACCACCTTGCCGGCGTAGTCCCTCACCGCCACCGCCACGGTGACCACTCCCTCCCCCATGCCGCTGCACTCCACGGCGACCCCGTTCTCCCTGATCTGCTCCAGTTCGACCCTCAAGGCAGCCAGGTCCGGGCAACCGCCCCGGCCGCCGCGCCACCTCCGCCCGATCTGCTCCAACAGGTCCCACGAATCGATGGCCCGCATCACCTTGCCGGCGGCGTTGGCGAAAAAGGGGAAGCGCCTCCCGACTAAGGGCTCACCCCTCCCCTGCTGCAGGGGATCCACCATGTCTAGCAGCAGCACTTCATCACCCTTGGGGATCGCCATGAAGATCGCCTCGTTGTGCCGCCGGGCCAGCGCTTCCAGGACCGGCCGGGCATCCTTCAGTATGGTCACCTTCAGGTCGTCGTCGTGCTCCGACAGCACCGCCCGGACCAGAGGGCCGAGGACCCTGCTGCTGCGGGCGTTTTGCAGCAGGCTCCTGGCGAGCTTCCGGGCGCGGCTTTCGTCGTACTTCCCGCTTTGAACCGCGCACTGCACCAGCCCCTTGTCCTCCAAAAGCGCCAGGAGGAGCCGCACCCGGTAGGGGGTGATCGCCGCCTGGCGCGCCAGCGCCGACAGGGAGCATCCCTTGCTCCGGGCCGCCACTATCTCGAGGAGCTCGACCGCCTTCTGCAACTCGTCACGCGAAAGCTCACCTTTCTCCGTTTCCATCCGTCCACCCTCACGATGCGAACCTAATTCCATTTGTTGATCTTCATGGTCCCTTTTCCCACGAGGTGCTGCTGCATCTTGAACACCTTGAAGAGCAGGTGCGGTTCGTGCCCCACGTTGAGCTCGCAGCACTCCCGCTTGGCCCTATCGTAGTACTCCTGCATCAGGGGCTTGTAGTCGGGATGGATGCAGTTGTTGATGATGGTCTTCGCGCGTTCCCGGGGGGAGAGCCCCCGCAGGTCCGCGAGCCCCTGCTCGGTTACCGGGACGTCCAGGTCGTGCTCGGGCCCCTCGAAGACCGATCCCACCGGCATCACCTGCGTGGTCCCCTTGGCGCACCATGTCGACCATCTGATCCTCTTGTGCAGCTCGGTCATTTCAACCTGCGTTATTTAACGAATCACTCCAAGACTCACACTTAGAGGGCTTATTGTTATAATAATCTGAAATCACTGGTGATTTTACGGTACCAGATTCTACAAAACAAAGTTATTATTCATCGGTTAAAATGAGTCGACAGCCGGTTAACCAACCCCCTTACTGGGCACTACCGCATTATGATCCGCACCAAGCTCAACCAACAATTTGTCAGTGTACTTACCGCAAGGGGTAAATACGCAGCGTTGCTACTTTTTTAGTTGCGGTAAAAATATGAGGTAATTTGCGTTTTTATAGCGACTTACACAAGGAGACCCCAGGTCGCGCTAAAAAAATATCAGTGGTTTACGTTAATGTCAACCATAAATAAAACAGAATTATACTAAAGTGTTTATTGAATTCTCTGCGCCCGTTCCGGCGCGTTCTCCCGGCCCAGAGTATTGGTTGACAAAAGCCGGTGCTTCGCTGAAAATGTCCCAATTTACGTAAAGGTGAAGCAAATGGCGAATGTGCAGAAGGAAGGCGAGACCATCGTCTCGATCAGCGACCTGGCGAAGGATTTGGGACTGACAACGAGGACTCTGCGTTACTGGGAAGAGGTGGGGATCGTTGAATCGGTGGAGCGGCAGGACGGCGCCACCAGGGGGTACACACCCTACTATGTCAGAAGGATAAAGTTCATCATCAGGCTCAAAGAGTTGGGGCTGACCATCAAGGAGATGCAGGATCTTTACGCGGCCTATGGGGATGCCAAGCAGACCGAGAAGATGATCCCGCGGCTCATCGAGATCCTGGACCTTCATGTCGCCAAGGTGGATGAAAAGATGGCGCAACTGGCGTTGCTAAGACAAGACATCGTGGGGTATCGGCAGAAGATGATGAAGCAGTTCGCGCTCTTTAACGAAAAGGAGCCGTGAGTAAGTTTACCGCAGTGTTTCCTTCAGTTTCCTGCCCAGCGACTGCAGGTCGAACGGCTTCTGGATGAAATGCCGCCCCTCGTCCACCACCCCGCGCTGGGCCACGAGGTCCCTGGTGTACCCCGACATGAAGAGCACCTTCAGGCCGGGGCGAAAGGCCTCGATGGCGTCAACCATCTCCTTGCCGTTCATCCCCGGCATGACCACGTCGGTCAGGATCACGTCGATGTGCGTCCCGCCGTCCCTGCAGATGGCGATGGCCTCGTCGGCACCCGACGCATGGATCACGGTGTAACCCAGGTCCCTCAGGGCCCGCAGCGTCATCTTGCGCACCAGGGCATCGTCCTCGACCAGCAGCACGGTCCCTGAGCCGGAGAGCCCCCCCTCTGCTGCCGCACTCTCCCCGCCCGCGCCGGCTCCCGCGAACCTGGGGAAGTTGATCTGGAAGATGGTCCCCTGCCCCGGCTCGCTGTAGACGTTGATGAAACCGTTATGCTGCCGCACGATGCCGTACACGGTAGCAAGCCCCAGCCCCGTCCCCTTCCCCACCTCCTTGGTCGTGAAAAAAGGTTCGAAGATGCGATCGAGGGTGTCGCGGTCCATGCCGCACCCGGTGTCGCCCACCGAAAGCTGGACGTACTCCCCCGGAGAGGCGTCCAGGTGGTACTGGCTGTAACTTTGGTCCACGGTGACGTTGGAGGTCGCCACGGTGAGGACTCCCCCGTTCTCCATGGCGTCCCGTGCGTTGACCGCGAGGTTGACCAGGATCTGGTCCAGCTGCGTCGTGTCGGCGTTGACCGGCCACAGCTCCGGAGCGGGCTGGAAGGTCATCTTGATGTCCTCGCCGATGAGCCGTCCCAGCGTTTTCTGCATCTCGGCGAAGTGATCGTTCAGGTTCACCTCCCGCGGCGCGATCACCTCGTTGCGCGAGAAAGCGAGCAGCTGCCTGGTGATGTCGCTGGAGCGCTTGGCGGCGTGGATGATCTGGTCGAGATCCTGCCACAGCGGACTCCCCTCCTGGGCGTCGCGCAGTGCCAGCTGGGCGCAGCCCAGGATGACGCTCAGCATGTTGTTGAAGTCATGGGCCACCCCCCCCGCAAGCCGCCCGATCGACTCCATCTTCTGCGACTGGAACAGCTGCGCTTCAAGAAGCTTGCGCTCGGTGATGTCCTCCTTGACCGCCAAAAAGTGGGTGATGACGCCGTTTCTGTCCCTTATGGGGGAGACGGTGGCGTGCTCGGAAAAAAGCTCCCCGTTTTTCTTCTTGTTGAGGAACTCCCCTTCCCACACCTTGCCGCTGGAGATGGTCTGCCACAGTCTCTTGGACTCCTCCGGGTCGGATTTCCCCGACTTCAGGAACCTCGGATTCCTGCCGGTGACCTCCTCCTGCGTGTACCCCGTCAACTGCACGAACTTCGGGTTCACGAACTCGATCCGGCCGGAGGTGTCGGTGATGACGATGGAGACGGGACTTTGCTCGACCACCTGGGAGAGCTTGCGCAGGGCGTCCTCGTCCCGCTTGCGCTCGGTGATGTCCTGCATGATGCCGTCGATGTGGGCGAGCGAGCCGCTTTCGTCGAAGGTGGGGCGCGTGCTGAGATTGACCCAGATCCTGCTGCCGTCGTTGCGGTAGAACTCCACCTCGAAATTCTTCACGTTTTGCCGCTGGTTCATCATCCCGTACAGCTCATCGCGCCGCGTGGGATCGACGTAGAGTTGCGGCCCGATGTCCACCACGTTTTCCAGCACCTCTTCCGGCGTCTGGTACCCGAGGATGGCGGCGGTGGCGAAATTGCAGCTGAGAAACTTCCCCTCGGGGGTGGTCTGGAAGATCCCCTCCATGGCGTTTTCAAAGATGCCGCGGTACTTCGCCTCCGCGAGCCGCTCCTGCTCCAGCGCCTTCTTCATGCCGGCATAGTGGATCAGGTTCTCGATCGCCGACGAGAGGAGCCCCACCAGGTTGCCGATGCCGAACAGCGCCTCCTCGCCGCCGCTGACACGGCGGTTGAACTCGGCGTTCTCCGCGGAGTTCCCCACCGCGATCAGGACCGGGGGGTCGGAGGGGTTCCCCAGCGGACAGAGGAGGTACTCGTTCATCAGGAGCCTGGCGCGGTACTCGGAGAGTGCGTGCTGCCGCGACCCCTCCGTGCAGACGCGGTAGCTCTCACCGGAAAAGAGCGGGGACAGGAAGGGGGCCTTGCGAGGGATGCTGAGGGATGAAACCGCGCTCTCCTCCTCGGGGTCGTAAAAGCCGTCCCAGGCGCAGACCGCGTACGCGGCACCGTCGTCGGATTTCTGGAAGAAGAGCACCCGCTCGTAGTTGAGGCTGTTGATGACGTACCCGGCGGCGAACTCGAAGATGGCCGGGAGGTCGGAGCAGGTGGAGAGCCTGCGGCTCAGGTCGTACAGCTCGCTGTACTCCTTGACCTGGGCGTCGAGCTTCTCCTGGTAGTCGTAGAGCCTGCTCTCGGCCTTGACCAGCCTCTTCACCTGCTCCGACAGGATCTCGTTCTCCCGGCGCAGCTTCTCCAGCTCGGCTGCCGGCGGCGTGTCTTTTGCGGATTCGTTCATACGCTGCAATCTTTGGGCTTCAGTACACCACGGTGACGACCGAGGTGAAGTTGTGGAAACAGTTGTACGTCCTGATCGGCCCGATCTCGCCGTAGGTGTAGAACCCAAGCCAGGGGACCCGCTCCCCGAGGTCACGCTGCAGGGACTTGACCAGGTCCATGCGCTCCTGCTCCTTGAAGACGACCCTCCCCCGCCCCATGCATTCAAACTGCAGCACGAACTTCGGCGTGTCGCCGCAAAGCTGTTCCTTGATCTGGCGCGGTATGGAGCGCAGGCCGTTCATCATCAGCTCCTTGTCGCGGCGCACGATCCAGAGCTCGGTCCCCTCCGCGACGTCGGACTGGATGGTCACGGACCCTTCCCGCTCGTCCTTGTCCGTTATGTAGCGGACGAAGTACTCCTCGTACCCCTGGCGCAGGTGTTCCGGCGTCTTGAACCCCAGGCAGAGGTTCAGGGTCGCCTTGTTCCACTTGATGGACCACTCCTCGTCCAGATACTCCTTGAGGACCTCGAGGGCCGGCACGCCGTCGATCTCGTAAATGATGTTCCCCTTGCTGCGCGTTATGGTCCGCTTGGTGCCGACCGGGACGCAGCCGTGGTTGATCCCCCAGGCGACCTGCCCCTTACCCGACATGACCACGCAGCAGGCCCCGTCACTGAGGACTTGGTCGTCGTGGTACTGGTAGGTCTTGCGGGAGGCCCAGTTGTCCGCGGCGAGCCCCCCGAAGATCGGCAGGCGCGCCGAAGGGGAAAGGACCCCCTCGAAGGCCGAGACAAAAGGATCGAAGTCGAAACGGAGGCCGTCGGCCAGAAGGAAGAAAGCGCGGCTGTCCGAAGCCACCAAGGGCGCGATCTTCGCGGCGAGGCGCTCGCCGGCAAGATCGCCCCGCTCCTCTATTCCCGATATGGAGGCTATCCCGAAGCGCAGCTCGTCCGAGGCGATCACCATGACGCCGACGGCGAAGTTCGTTTCGGCCACGTCCTCCTGCGCGATGATCCCTTCCCCCGAGCAGCCGCACAGCGGTGCCCCGGAAGTCACCTCCCGGATGGCGGCGATCAGCCTCTGCTGATGGTACCCCACTGTGGCGAAAACCATCACGAAGTCGGGCTTGCCGACACCCGCCCGTTCCAGTGCGGTCCGGGCCGCCTCGTGCCCAGCCTCGACCGGGTTCTTGCGCATGCTGAACCCTATTCCTACCGACGTACCCATCACATCCTCCTGCCGCGGGGGTAAAGGCGAAAAAATCAGAACCGGTGTCCCATCCCCAGGTGCAGCGCCACGTCCGGCGAGGCCCCGACGGTGACGTCCTCGGAGAGCGCGATGTCCAGGGTGGTGCGCGGCGAGAACGCGACGGTTCCTCCGAAAACAGCCTGCATCGCCCCGGAGCTGAGCTCGGAGAATTCGCTGTCCCTATAGAAGGCGCTGTGTCCGGAGAGTTGCGCCTTCAAGGCGAAGCTGTCGGCCGGGGACCAGCCAAAGCCAAGGGTACCAAAGCCGACCAGGTTACGGCGCTGCTCTTTCAGCACCTGCCCGTCCGACGTGGCCAGGCCGCCGCCCGCCGCGAAGATCGTGGCGTGCCCCCATTTTCCTGGCAGGGCGTAGTCGCTGCTGCCGGTAAGCCACAAGGCCATGTCGGTGCCGCCGCTTCCGGTCAGGCGGGAGCTGCTCCCGGTGGGGACCTTGAGGCTCCCCCGCAGTGCCAGCGCGACCGGGTTGTCGCCGCCATCGTTGTAGAGCTGCCATCCCCCGGTGAACCTCAGGTCGCCGACCCGCAGGCCGGCCTCATCCATTTCCAGGCGCTGCCGGCCGTCCCTCGCGTACGCGAAGCCGAGCCCCCCCTTGGGAGCGCCTGGCCTCTGCCCTTGGGGAAGCCCGAAGAACTCGTGCCAGTCCTCGATGAAACCGTCGAAGACCCCCCCGTTATAGGCGACCAGGGGAAGATCCATCCCCAGTTCCATCCTGCTGGCGACGCCGTAGCGGAGCGCCAGGGTGATCCGCTCCCCTTCGCCGTCCAAAAAGAGCTCCTCGCGCGCCGTTTCCCGCTTCAGGTAACTGTTGGCGACATCGACGGCAAGCAGCGTCCACCCCTTTCCCGCCGGCTGCACGACGGCGCTTTCCGCGGCGGGCAGCCCGTATATCTGGACCAGAGGGCTCTGGTTGAAGGTATGAAAGGGGGTGATCTCCAGCGGCTCGGCATGGCAGGGACGGCACCATGATGCCAGCAGTACCACGGCGGCTAACAACATTGACTTTAGCGACAGCTCGCTGGACATGAAAAAGGATGAACTTGTCATAGAGACCCGCTTAAGAGGTAGAGATGGCACAGGTTCAACAGATGGTACATGACGTTCGTCGTAATGCAAACAATGCGAAGCACCGGCTTCAGGCCGGCAGCTACTGTGTCACAGGCAAGCTTCCCCGTCAACCTGCTTTGCACCTGTCTCCTTCATGCTCCGCGCGCGCAATTTAAAAAAGGCTGTCCGTTGCCGGACAGCCCGCTTCGGTGAACAGCCGGCCGAACACCGGCATTAGTGATACTGTTCCCTTTCCTCAATATTTGATGATAACTCCGACACCTTTTCCTCTGCGTACTCGCGCCCTTTGCGCAGGTTTTTGTTCAGCTTGTCCTGAACCTCGGTGGTGAGCCCCTTCATCCTGGATATAGCATCCCCGGTCACGTCGGATACTTTCTCCCTCATCTCGCTCCCGGTCTTCGGGGCGTACAGCAGGGCCAGCCCGGCGCCTACCAATGCCCCCGCGGAGAAGCTGACTACCTCAGCCGTGGTGCTTGCATGTCTTCTCATGACATCCTCCTTTGCTCTTTAGGCCCTGTGGGTCTTTAGGCCCTGCGAATCTTTAGGCCCTGCGGGTCTTGTGGGTGTACCAGTAATTCCCGAGAGCCGCTCCGATACTCGTTGCCACCCCGCGCCACGCCACCTTCTTCCCCTCACGGGTGCTGCCGCTTTTCTCCGAGGCCCGCTTGCCGCTCAGGAAAGCCTTGGCGACGGTAGCCGCCAGGGCCAGTCCCGACACCGGATGTTTCGCGCGGGGCGCGTCTTTACCGAGACCAAGTTTTCGCACCAACAGCCAGAGCGCACTCGCCCCGGCCGCGCGCGCCGCCGCCTGGCCAGGATGCACCTCCACGACCGGTTTCCGGCTAAAGGCAACTTTGTCGCGCACCCGCCTGTTCGCAAACAGCATCAGCAGCGCGCTCCCTCCCACCAGTGCAACCTGCACCGAGGTCCTCTGGGCCATTTCGAGCGCTTTGGCGATACCCTGCCAGCCGAACAGCTCCGCCTTCCGCAGCCCGCGGCGCTTCAAGGACCGCAGGGATAGTCTCTGCTCGAGGGTCTGTACCGTTTGCGTTATATCGCTTTCCGTATGCCGGATTTGTTCGCGAATCCTCTCCGGCGACTGCTCGTCAACTTTAACGTTTTCGCCCATTGTACCGTCTCCTTCAAAGCCCCAACCGTCTGCTCGGGCTTCGCATCCATCTCCTTAGCGTTCTTGCCGCCCTTAAGGACCAGCACCGCTCCGGTTGCGATCAACCCGAAAGCCACCAGGAGCGCAGCACCCCACGCGGGCATCACCGTAGCAAGGCCCAGAACAACAGCAGCAACGAGCACCAGGAGACCCGTGTAGAGAAGAACCCCGCCTACCCCGATGGCGGCGGCATCCTTAGCCAGCGCAACCACCTTCTCTTTCATCTCCGCCGTGAAAAGGTCCAGTTCCTGCCGGAAAAGCAGACGCACCTCCCCGGTCAACTCGGACACCAGTTCGCCAATACTCCTTTCACCTTTATCCGCCATGGCAGCCTCCTTTTCGCCGTTCGTTGAACTGCTAGGCTCGAATCAATATTTACACAGCTTAATGTTAAGAAATCTCGCTCCTAATTGCAAGGTTATTGGCGCGAACACGGCAGCGCGAAGAAATCCGGGAGGCAGATCAAACGCTGCCCCGCCCTCCGTGACGCCGTGAGCCGGTCCGCCCTGCAGCCTGCCGTCGGCAGTCGGGGGGGCATGGAGGGCGGATATGGTGATGAGCATTGGAGGATATGGTGATGAGCATTGGAAAATCCGGCCGGATTGTGTTACTGTCCCACCCCTCCCGCCGTATACACAATTTGCTGGAAAAATTTGCGGGTTTAGTACACAATTAGAAAAACTCAATCACCACCTCTGTCACAACTTTTATTGTTATGCAAGGAGAAGGAGCGTGTCATGAGTACCAAAAAAGAATTTACATCCTATACCCCGGATGAGTTGCGGGAACTATATAAGGAGGATCCCGCCCTGTTCGACGAACTGGCGGACGAGGCTTTAAAGAGGGCATGCGCCGCGAGGACACCGGAGAAAACATTGAAGCTGCAACAGATGCAGTGGTCGATGACCATGCAGATGCGCCGGGCGAGCAGCAACCTCGGCAGGATGCACATCATGGAAAACATCTTCTACACCCAGGTCTACGGAAAGGGAGGACAGCTGGAGCAACTGGTGGATAACTGCAACTCCCTGCTGCGCGCGATCGGCAAGAAGCAGCAGATACTGGGTAAGGAAGAGGAGAACGTCAAGCTGCGCAGGGTTTAACGGTGCAGGTGCAGCGCGGCATCCGCGGCATAACGAAAAGGAGCCGTAGGGCCCGGCAATGCCGGCCCTACGGCTCTTTCATCTGGTTCTCCGGAGAAGACCGGAAAGCGGTTCTGTCCCTTTAAAGACTTACCCGCTGTCATGTCCCCCCCTTTGCGACAGCCTCCACCGGCACGTAGCCCCATGCCGTCACAGCTTGGCTCACCTGGCACAACAACCGGCGAAGAAGGAGTCGAGCCCTTCAATCCACCCTTTCCGCGTCTCCTCAGGGACGAAGCTGGCCTCGAAGCTGTTGCGCGCCAAACGGTACGCCTCCCCCGCCCCAAGTTCCGGGAGCGCCTCGAAAATCGCCGTGAAGTTCTCGTTGAGATATCCCCCGAAGTAGGCTGGATCGTCGGAGTTTATGGTGGCGACGATCCCCCGGGCGAGCAGTTCGCCGATGTTGTGCCGGCACAGTTCCGGAAACACCTTCAGTTTCACGTTCGACAGCGGGCACACCGTCAGCGCGACCCCCTCCGCGGCCAGACGTGCGACCAGCGCCGGGTCTTCCAGGCAACGCACCCCGTGGTCGATCCTTTCCGCCTTCAACAGGTCCAGCGCGTCCGATATGTACCGCGCCGGCCCCTCCTCCCCGGCGTGCGCCACGAGGTGCAGCCCCAGTTCCCGGCAGCGGCCGAAAACGGCGGCGAACTTTTCTGGCGGGTTGCCGCGTTCACCGCTGTCCAACCCCACACCGATGAATTTGTCCCGAAACGGCAAGGCCTGTTCCAGGGTGGCAAGAGCGTCCGCTTCGCTCAGGTGGCGCAAGAAGCAGAGGATGAGGGACGCGGAGAGCCCCAGCTCCTCGCGCCCACGCCGAACGGCCCGGTCCAGCCCGTTGATGACCGCGGCGAAGGGGACCCCCCTGGCCGTGTGGGTCTGGGGATCGAAGAAGATCTCCGAGTGGATCACGTTCTCCTCCCTGGCCCTTACCAGGTAGCTCCAGGCCATGTCGAAGAAATCCTCTTCCGTTATCAGCACGCCCGCGCCGGCATAGTAGATGTCGAGAAAACTCTGCAGGTCCGTGAAGGCATAGGCGGCGCGCAGGGCCTCGACCGACGGGTACGGCAGTTCGATGCCGTTGCGCCGCGCCATGGCGAAGATCAGTTCCGGTTCCAGTGACCCTTCTATATGGATATGCAGTTCCGCCTTGGGCATGCGGCGCAGGATGTCCGGCAGTTCCTGCCGCGGGATGGATGCGAGGTTCATGATATGCTCCGTTTTTTTGAAGATTTCGGCGCCCGACGGCGCCCGACGGCGCCGGCCCGCGGCGATGGCCGCGGGTCGCGGCGTCCCGGCCGGTGCGGCACACCTATAAAAGCTCAATCCAGTGGAACTGGCAAGTGAAGAAAGGCATCTTTGCCTGCCCCATCGGCAAAAAGTGCTATGGCCATTGAGTTTAACATGATATATGAACCGGTATACGATGTGCCGCCAAGCCCAGATCGATCGTGCCCGCGACCCGAGTTGATCTGAACCTGGCATTCCATCCCCGGTCACAACTGTTTCAGAAGGAGATTTTATGTCATCGCGG
The DNA here is from genome assembly GCF_019063845.1 of Geomonas subterranea. Classification (NCBI taxonomy): domain Bacteria; kingdom Pseudomonadati; phylum Thermodesulfobacteriota; class Desulfuromonadia; order Geobacterales; family Geobacteraceae; genus Geomonas; species Geomonas subterranea. Next base: position 339,177 of record NZ_CP077683.1, on the reverse strand, counting down.
ATCCGCAACGGCTGCCCGTATTTCATCGGCACCGCGAGCATCCTGATACTTGCATCCTGGGTGCTCGACAGCTTTCTGGACGCGGTCGTCTTTTCAGATGGCAGTTTTGTTCAGCAGCTCCTGCACCCCCGGGCACAGGAACTGACCTACCGTTTACAGACCATCTTTTTCCTGCTGATCTTCATGACCTGTGCCCGGCGCAAGTCCCGCGGAGAGGAAGAAGCGACCGCTCGGCTCACAGATACCGTGGCAAAACTGGCTCTGGAAAAAGCCAGAACGGAAGCAGTCCTCGCCAGTGTCCCCGACGCGGTAACCGTCCAGGACCCGGAATTCAGGATCCTGTACCAGAACCCTGTGGCCAGGGAGTTCAAGGGAGAACATCTGGGGGAGCACTGCTACGCTGCCTACCACGACAGGGATAGCGTCTGCCCCGGCTGCGTCGTCAGCGAGTGTTACCAGGACGGTACGCCGCACCGGCAGGAGAAGACGCATGTCTTCAACGGGGTGACCCGTCACCTCGAAACGGCGGCGGCACCGCTCAAGGATGCCACCGGCGCCATCATCGCGACCATCGAACTGGTGCGCGACATCACCGAGCGCAAGAACAAGGAAAACATCCTGAAGCGGCAGTCCGCAGCCATAGAGGCATCCATGGACGGCATCGCCCTTTTGAACGCCGACGGCGAGTACCTCTACCTGAACAAAGCACATGCCGCCATCTATGGCTATCCCTGCCATGAAGAGCTGGTCGGCAGCACCTGGCGGCTCCTGTACACCGACGAGGAACGCCGGCGCCTGGAGCCGCTCATATACAGCGAGTTCCAAAAGGGACACGGGTGGCGCGGCGAGGCGACCGGCCTCAAGAAGGACGGCACCCTGTTCCCCCAGGAGATCTCCCTCACGCTTCTGGAGGACGGGGGCATCATCTGCGTCGTGCGCGACATCTCGCAGCGCAAGGAAGCCGAGGAGGCGATCCGCAAGCTAAACGGCAGCCTGCGCCAGCAGACTCTCGACCTGCAGGCCAAGAACCGGGAACTGGAGGCCTTCAGCTATTCGCTGTCGCACGACCTGCGCACCCCGCTCACCACCGTCTATGGAGCGGGACAGGCCCTGGCCGACATCTACCGTGATCAACTGGACGAAACAGGGCAGAGCCTGCTGCACGCCATTCATGCCGGCTGCGAGAACATGGAAGAGTTCATCGAGGCGATGCTGGTGCTGTTCCAGGTGACGAGCACGGAGCTTAGCTGCGTGGAGGTGGACCTGGCGGGGCTGGCCGACGAGATCATGGCTGAACTGCGCGTCTGCGACCTGGAACGCCCGTGCCAGTGGAACCGCCCCGTGGAGATGACGGCCTGGTGCGACCCGCACCTCGCGCGGGTCCTTTTGCAGAACCTGCTCGGCAACGCCTGGAAGTACACCTCCAGGAACGAGCATCCCCGCATCGAGTTCGGAGAGGTGGCGCGCGACGGACAGCGCGAGTATTTCGTACGCGACAACGGCGTCGGCTTCGACATGAGCGAGGCGGCAACGATCTTCAAGCCGTTCCAGCGCCTGCAGCGCTCCAGCGACTTCCCCGGCACCGGGGTCGGGCTCGCCACGGTGTCGAGGATCGTCGACCGGCACGGCGGCCAGTTGCGGGCGGAGGGCGAGGTTGGCAAGGGTGCCTGCTTTTACTTCACGCTGCCGGCTCCGCGGCACAAGGGGTAACAAGGGCGGTACAGCAGGTGTTATGCCCCGATCTTCTCAAGTGCAGGTGCATACTGCCGATACGGTCCACAGGGGCCGTTGCGGCCTCCCCCTTGGCGTGCGAAGAGAAGCCCCGCCTGCCCGAAGTACGGAGAACGCGCATGACCAGGATTTCATTGCAACGCTGGCTGTACCTTTACGCGCTGGTATGCGCCTGCCTCTTGGCTTCAGGCGGTGGCGCCGCCTGGGCCGTCCCCTTACACCACAACAAGGTCCTGATCCTCAACTCCTACCACTCCGGCTACGAGGGGTCCGATGACGCCGTCCAAGGCATCAAAGAGACACTGCTCAAGGCGCTGCCGGAAACCGACATACAGGTCGAGTATCTCGATTCCAAGAACTACAGCGGCAAGGAATTCGACGCGAGGGTCGTAGATCTGCTCAGGTTCAAGTACCAGCAACGCCACTTCGACCTGATCCTCTCCACCGACGATTATGCCTTCAACATCATCGAGGCCCACAGGGGCGAACTTTTCGGCGCCACCCCGCTGGTCTTTTGCGGCACCAACTCGTTTGACCGCTCCAGGCTCTCCGGCAAGCACGGCATCATCGGCATCGACGAGCGTCCCAGCTTCAAGGACACTCTCGACCTCATCTTCACCCTCCATCCCGGTACCGGCAATGTCGTGGTCATCCGGGATGATTCCGTTACCGGTCAGCTCAACAACCGGGAGTTCCGGCAGGCAGCGGCGCAGTTTCAGGGGAAAGCCCTCTTCCCCGACTGGGCGGGGCTGCGCCTTGAGGAGCTGACCAGCCGGGTAAAGCAGCTGAAAAAGGGAAGCGTCATCGTCTATTTCGCTTCCTTCGTGCAGGACGGAAGCGGCGAACGGTTCAGCAGCAACGAGGCACTGCGCAGGATTTCCGACGTGAGCCCCGTCCCCGTGTACGGCGGCTGGGAATTCAACCTGGGCAAAGGCATCGTGGGGGGGCGGCTACTGAACCTTCGCGAGCACGGTGCCGCGGCCGCGGCGCTGGCCGTGCGGGTGCTCAGGGGGGAGCCCACGGACACCCTTCCCCTGGTCAGCCCGAGCCCGAACAAGGACAAGTTCGATTACAACGAGTTGAGACGCTTCGGCATCACGAAGGGGAAGCTTCCGGCGGACAGCATCGTGATCAACGAGCCGCCGGGTTACCTCTGGAGCCACCGGCTGGAGATACTGTCGGCCATATCCGTGCTGCTTTTGCTGGCCCTTGCCACGAGTTTCATCAAGCTGATCAACAGCCGCAAGAACCTGAAGATCCACAGGGACGCCGCAGATGCAGCGCAACCATGAACTCGAGCAGGCCCTGTCAAAGGTGTCAAAGGTGCTGGAAGGGATCATTCCGGTGTGCATGTACTGCAAGAAGGTAAGAAAGGACGAAAAGAGCTGGCAACAGATGGAGTCCTACATATCCCAGCATACCGAGGCCCAGTTCAGTCACGGCATCTGCCCGAGTTGCTTCGACGACAATTTCTCCGACAAGAGAGCGAAGTAAAAGAGGACCTGCTGTTCCCAACTCTGACTCTTGAATTCATAGGTATCATCCTTACGGTTACCGCCCCCTTATCATCCGGATCCGCCTGTGGAAAAACTAGCCTGTCCCCTTTTCCTTGACGGTGCGACAACGCACATCACCGCGGCATCAGCGCAAACACACCCCAGCCCAGGTATTCACGCGTGTAAGCGGCGTAGCGCTCGGGCTCCGAGGTCAGTTGGGCTCGCACCTCTTTCACTAACTCGTCGTCGGGATTGGCTTCAAGCCATCGGCGCATGGTGAGCCACTTGGCCGCCTCGTACCTGTCCCAGCCGTCCTGGTCAGCCAGAACCATTTCAACGACGTCGTAGCCAAGGTTGCCGAAAGACGCAAGAAGTTCTGGAAGCAAGAGGAAGTCGGAGATTGAGTGGGCAAGGCACCCCCTGGCAACATCTTCCGTTGGCGGTAACTGCCGCCAGTAGGGCTCACCGATGAGGATGATCCCTCCCGTGCGCAGGCTCCGGGCCAGAAGCTCGATGGTGCCGGCGACACCACCCGCGATCCAGGTGGCACCGACACAGGCTGCCACACTGACCTTCTCGTCAGAGACATATCCGGCAGCATCGCCATGGATGAACGTGACTTGACCGGCAACGCCGAGTTCCACGGCACGAAGTTTCGCGTGCTCGGTGAACAACTGGCTCATGTCGATGCCGGTGCCGGTGACGCCGTGATCGCGTGCCCAGGTGCACAGCATCTCCCCCGAACCGCTGCCGAGGTCGAGCACTCGAGCCCCCGCTTCCAGACGTAGTGCTGCACCGAGAGTGGCGAGCTTTTCGGGTGTGATCGGGTTGTGGATGCGGTGGGCACTCTCAGTGATGTTGAATATCCGTGGGATGTCCATGGTGGGAAAATTCCTTTCAAGTGGGAATAGATTGGATTACGCCCCTGACCGCGCGGGGACGCACCGGCGGATCACAAGCCTTGTTGGCACCCTTCTCTTTACGCCTGTTCCTGACGTCACACCCTGCCCAGTCAATCACCATTATAAACAATGCAGGAAAGCGGCATGCCCGGGGTTCCCCAAATGGTTCCCTTTGTTGTGTCAACCCAACCGACAAGGCCAAATGGAGTACTCACCAGATAACTTTCCTTAGTCCCGTCGCCTGATTTGCAATTGCTATGCTTATCGTCGTACTCATCGGTAAGGAACCATTCCGAGAGTAATACGCGAACCTCTGCCCCCTTTGGCAGCGTTGCAACAACACTTCCTTTGCCACATGGTTCTGTTGTTAATGTCGCTGCGGTGCTGGTAGGACACACTTTGTCGACCAAGTAAAAGGGTTGCCTCACCTCGTTGATAGCTGTGTCTGTGATGACAAATTTTCTATGCATATCGAAACTGTTGTCGGTATGACCTGCAGCGTATATCTGACAAGATGATGAGACCGCTAAACTGGTTGCTCCTATATTCCGGCGTACGACCTTTTTATCCTTGCGAGCTATGATTTCATAATTCGGATCTTCACTTGGCCCGTTGCTAAAGCCGATGACCAACGTTCTTCGGCCGCATTGGACACTGATGAATTCATCTCCAAATTCAGAACTATCAGCCTCTTCAATTGCGGGATCCGTCTGGACTTTCTTGAAAACTAACTGAGGATCCAAAAGCAAGAGATGGTCGTTCAAACCGACCTTTCTGTAGTTCTTAAAGGCATTGTTTTCCTGGGCTTCGACCCAATGGCTGGATAGCAGTAAAACCTGGATAAAAAGCATTAACGCAATAACAGCTGGCATAAAAGACCGGTCCACCCACTTGGTTGGGACCGGTCCTCTCTCTGGTTTAGCCATGGTCCGCCTCGTCATGGTGTTCATGGCTACCTGTGGGCTCACGTGCATCGGTATTCTCCCAATAACTCTCATCTGAAAAAGGGGCTTTTAAATCATCTGGTTGCGGAGGAGGCGGATTATGCATGGAGCCGTAAAATGCAGGACCAATCACTGGGATAAGAAGTAACAGGGACCAAAAAAATTTCGCTAGCCACCTGTCCCTGCTTTTCCAGAGGTGATACAGGCAACACCCCGTGATGATCTCCGATATTGTAATTGCTGCTACAAGAAAGATGTCCATATCTCTTCTTCGCCAACGGGGGCGGCCTTGACCGGCGGTGTCCGCCGTCTGGTTGGGCTCTACCGTTCTCTGCTGATGCTCCAACTCCAGAAAAGTAGCCTGTCCCCTTTTGCCCTTTTGCCCGTCCTCAGTCAGTTATTCATTTATCAATACCCGGTCTCACTGCCGCCTGGTACCGTGCCAGCAGATCCGGGTCATCAATCGATCCGTGGTGGTGAACCTGCTGCCATCGGCCATCGCGGTGAGTGAAGATCCTGGTGGTCCGGATCGCCATGGAGAGGACGGTGCCGACGGTCTTGAACTCTCCCCGCTCCCGCCCCACCACGTAGAAAACATTACCGTCCAGGTGCAGGGTGAAATCATAGAATTCGAACCAGTACTCTGACGGGCTAGCGAAAAGCCGTTGGTAGACGGACTTGATTTCCTCCCATCCCCGCTTTATACCCCCGAGTGGGTTATCCATCGCCGCCTCATTGCTCTGCAGCCAGTTGGAGGCCATCAACTCAAGGTTGCGCCCGTTGAGTGCCGCGTAAAACGTTGACAAGGCAGCTAAATGGGGTGGCAACCCCTGTTTATCCTCCCGCCCCGTCACCGCTGTCTGCTCCAGTCTCAGCATATGTCCTCCAGATCCCCTCAGATCTATTCCCCCAACGGGGCGCCCGGTTGACCCGCAAGCCCGGCATTCTTTGGCTGGCGGCGTCAAACCGGTTGGTTGGGACGTCATTAATTTCCCATTTTCAAGGGCAGACCTTTTAGCTTCTCGATCGTGCGATGAGCCAGCTCGTTGACAAGGTGTGTAACCGACGTACAGTCGGTAACATGCAACCGCAAACGTTCAGCTCGATATGGAGGTAAACCATGCGCTGGTCAGGTTCGGGTATTGTCATTACTGTCTTGGCACTGATAGCAGGCGGCTGTGGCAGCAACAACTTTCTCGTGTATAAGGATGGCAGCAACTTTTTCATCACTAGAAACTGCGAGGCACGGCAACGCCTGCTCTGCGATTCCGGCGATATCGGGCGCATCGTTGCCGGGTCAGCGCTTCCCCAATCGCTGCAAGACCGGATCAAAGAGGCGATATGTGCGCCGGGTGTGACGAAGACCAACATGCGCGAAATCCTGGCTGAAATGACAGAAGAGCAGCTTTCCTCACTCAAACAGTCCTTCCGCGACAACAGCTACGAAATTAACAAACCGATCGATGCATGAGCGTAAGGGCCTGGTGTCCGGGTGACGCCAACGGGGCTCGGCATGATCTGCGCGGCAGGGGTTTATCCTGCCGCGACAGCGTCTATGCCGGTGTTGTGCCTAATTCCTATTTTGCTCTTTCAAAGGCCAACTCAATTTCCTGAAAAAACTCCTCTTCCGTGCAATCAAAAGAAATCTCTGACATATCTTCAGGCTCTCCAACTGCTATAGATCGATCATTCCTGCGTCTCCGCATTGGCCAAACTTGAACAGTGTTGTCATTCTTAGACTGAATGTTTACTTCCAGATGTTCGCGGTGAAATTTTTGGCTTTCTGTCTTTTCCATCGAATCAATTTGGCTTGGAGCCTTAGGGCCATCAAATCCGTAGTTGTTGAGGCTTTTAGTAATTATTTCCTTTGCTTTAGATTTCATTACCGCATGCGAAACTTTAATCAAAGGTCCTTGAGACCGTGGCAGTGCGTGTGTCAGAGTCCAAGCTGCCCATTCGATTATTACGAAGTCCTGGGTTTTGATATTTTTATGCAGTGAAATACTTGGTCGAACCTTTTTTCTATATTCGAGGTAAGACCGCTCTTTTCGTTTGGCAATTAATTTTTTCAAAATCCAGTCTATCATTTCTTTTTCTCGCACAACGTGAATGAGGCGCACCCGCCGCGTCAGCGGTCGGCGTGTCGCCGAGTGTTGGGCGCTCTATATTTCGATATTTTTGTATTTGAATGCAGGCCACATCAATGCAGCAGTTACGGCTATGGAGAAAAAGATCCATATACCATCAATGATAGCCGCGCCTCCAGCAAAGCTTTTTACTGGAACTACAAACGCAGCTATGTAAACGGCATACGAGATAAGAGTGCCAGAGACATAGGCATTAAAGGCATTTTTATGGCCTTTTTCAATTGATTTGATTCTGTGCAGCTTCATTCCTGATTGTAAGTTCCCGAGCAATACCAGGTATGGCGTAAAGTAAATTACGACGTTGATTATTATCTGTTCTTTGGGGAAGTCCTTGAAAAGAGGATTAATGATTCCACTAATCCAAGCGGCACAAAGGGCGATGCTTCCAGAGAAGAAGAGCATGGCCAACCCCATTAAGTAAGTTTCTCGTCTGTTCATTATTCCTCAGTATTGCCCAACGGCGTGGTCGGTGACCGGCGCAGGTTTATCGCGACCGGTCCACTGGCCTTGTTGGGTATATGCTCTTGCCGATGTAGTTTACAGCGTGCTCATATACCTTGCCACTTCTGGATACAAGACGCGCATAGCAGTTACTGCAATAGTCATCACGGAATTCTTCAGTGAACTCGAATGTCAGCTCAATTCTATCGATGTCATTTATCGTGAATCCCTCTGCTTTTACAATCTCTTTTAATCTCTCTTGCAGTGCTTTCAATGATAAACGAAGCGTTTTTATAGTCAGGAATTGGTCCGGGCATGGCTGCTCGCGCATCAAGTCAATCGTTATGGTATCGAGACCGACTGTCTTGCATGCTTGCCTGAGGTGTGGGTGGACGTAGGACAGACCACTCACCGCGTGATGAGCGATACTATGGCAAACGCTGCTGAGTCTTTTCATTGAAGGCATTTTTTCTCTATTTATCAACGGTGCTCGGCGTGACCTGCGCGACGGGTTTTGCCGCGTCAGTGTCTACGCCGGTGTTGGGTGTGACTCTTCCTCGGGTGCCGCATAGCACGAAATGCACAACTCGATGCCTAGACGTCCCATCTGGAGCAGTAGGTTTGGTGGGAGACAGTAGCTTTGTGCAAAAACGGGAGGTTCAACATAAATAGCGAAATCGAGTTGGGTCCCTTCATTTCCCGGAAATTCAGCTAAGCGTTTCAGCTCATTCTCATGCTTTTCCAAAAACAGCAGCGCATCATGCGTCTGGCTCTTCTCATCACCAAACTCCGCGTCACTTACCCCCACATTGAAGGAAGAGGTTTCGCAAATTCGGCCCTTCGGGTTTGAAACAGGGAATTTCGGTTCACCGCGCCGAAAGATCGCACACGGCGTGAGACTGCTTGTGGCAAGGAAGGAATCGACATCAAAATTTAAACCGCCTGCTCTCAGTGTACAACTCATGTATTCTTTAGCCTCTCAATGGTTTCTTCTGTTAGTACTTGAATTTCATCCCTGTTCTCTCCGAATAAATCCGTTTCGTTCGAGTATTCAACAATTTCAAATTTGTCATATAGCCACGCATGATCCGTCGTCCAATCGTACTCCCCATTCGTACCTACTAACCACACACAGTCGAGACCATCCTGCTTCGAGTAGTAGCCTATAATTCTTATTTCGCCTTTCTCGTGACCTTGCCGTCGTGCATGGGGCCACAGTTTCTTGAGGCGCACTATTGATCTTGGAGGGATTGGATTCATTTCTATTTTTCTTCACCCAACGGTGTCGAGGCGCACCAGCGCGTCGGCGCCTGCGTGCCGCCGAGTGGTTAGGCTAATCCTTTATAATCGCCGCGCAACTCTGCCCACTCGTCATCCCATTTGCCGGGTGCCAAGTTGGCATGGATTTTCTTGTCTATGAGTTTCTTCTCGACTAGTCGTGTCTTTAAGGTTTTCTCGCCTTTTGTCTTCATCTTTTTAGCAGTTTCATGGAATGCCTGGAAAAAGGCCCACGCCCCGACGTTGCCCCAATGGTCGTTCTCAAAGTCAATTGAGTTTTCGATTTGGTTTTTTATTCTGCTGAGCGTAGGGAACATGTAACCGTTTTCCCCTGATGGAAAACCGTCGGAAATGTCAACTTCCTCGGGCCATAGCTCAATGATGCGATTGTATAGCTCTTCAAATTTCATTTGTTCCTGCCTAACGGGCTGCGGGTGAGCGGCGGAGCGGCTTTGCTTTCTTAGGCTCTTATCCGCTTACACCGGCCCGCGGAGTCCGTCTCCACCCGTGTGGTTGGCACTTTACAATCCCGCTTCAGATTAATTGTCCCTGACCCCTTGGGGGTAACGGGTTCTATTCAATTCCCTTCACCATTCACCATACTCGCTACTGCTGATCAACAAGGAAATATCCGACGTTTCATCAAGCCACTGATATCGGACGTCAGCCTTTGGTTCTGTAAATGGCTCTAACAGTCCAGAAATTCTTGTCCAACTCTCTGATGACAGCAAGCATTCTAGTGTGTTCTTCTCGCTGCACTTCCTTATCCCGATATCTTCATGATGCAAGCGGGCAAATAACTTACAGCCGTTCACCGACTCGATATCTGGCAAACTGTGAATTGCTACTTCATTGGTATGTCCACTGGCGAGCTGATCGAAAACTGAAATGAGAAGAGCAGCTGAGCCAGGTTCATTTCCATAAATCCGGAGAAGTGGGCAGTCCGGGGAACCACTTTCGATGAAGTCTATTTTCATGGCCTTCTCTTTTATTAGGCTCCGGCCCCGCGGCCAACGTCTCAAGGCGCACCGGCGGAGCGCTAGCGGAGACCGCTGCCGCCGCTGGTTGAGCTTGTCATTACACTTCGACGCAGAAAGCCCTTAAACTCAAAATGACTGATTATATGAATGACTGCAAATAGTACTGCCCAAAAGGAAAGGTATATAATCGCAGAGGCTAATTTCCCCTCCGTGTACCATTGAATTCCAGCCAGCCAAGCAACACAAAGCATTGAACCAATGAGGTAATTTTTCAGTTTCAGCTGGCATTTCAGCGAAATTCCATTTTCAGTCCTCTCAATAATGATTCTTCCGAAAGATATCCCAGCAATAGGTTTCCGTGCCATCGAGCTGAAGAAATCTTGTTTAAAAGTGATGCCATCATCTGTTTTTTCAGCAAAAGCTCCAGACCGATATAATTAGTGGTAAAGTTCGTTTTTTATGGCGTCTATTGAAGGCTCACCCTCCGTCCGAATCTCGATCCCGCAACTTCTTTCAAAAAGAAACATTCTTATCCCTTTTGTCATCTCTCTTGCTCAACGTCGTGGGGCGCACCAGCGCGTCAGCGTCTGTGTGCCGCCTCCTTGTTGGATGTTTTAGCTTTTCGCTGGTAGTGAGATTTTCTCCGCCAGCATCCTGAGTATTTCATCGTACTGTTCTATTGAATCCATGATGTAAATCTTCGTTTTTTTGGACTCAATGACCAAATCGTTTGGAAGGCAAAATCTACTGCGTGAAAACGGGGTCGCAATTTTATCATATTTGGTGCGGGTAACGTCCTGCCACAGTATCAATCTATCACTCCAGACACCTTCATCCTGATGCCGTTCTCTAGAATTGTTATCTTTTGTTTTGATTTTATGAATATGAACACCGGTGGAAGGAACGTCAGCAGGTGAAAAGTGACCACAATGGCTTTAATTGCCGGATCAAGATCATGCGTCAATGCAAAATAGCTTAGATAAAATCCTGCGATCGGAAACAAAGCCACAATTGCCATATCAAACACGAAGCTACTCAACCTATAGGAGTACTCTTTCTCGGTCATCAACAAGCCCCATTTATCTTTTAGTCATCCAACGGGTTGCGGATGACCGGCGGAGCGTTCAACTTGTACCGGCGTCCTTCCACTCTTTACTCACCGCAGAGACCGCGTCTATCCGTGTGGTTGGCAACTACGCAATCCCACGTGCTTGTCCATTAAATCTGCCCGCCCGATATGGGTGGGTTCGAGTATTTTCCAGCGTCCGATCTGGATTGTGAGTGGAGGTGCTGTTAGTGCCAAAGTACCATATAAATTATTTGTACAAATGTTAACAGCAGACAGGCTACCATCGTGTAACCAGCAATCAGTAACAAACCGTCCTTTAAATTAACAAGGTGGCGTAAAATAAACTGAATAAGTTTGGCTGTTTGAGGGATTGAATAACAATACAGCCGGCCATCCAACTGCAACTGATCGAGAAGACACTTATGCTTTGCGTTCAATCTGAACATCGTAAGGTAAAATGCCAAGTTCCCGACTATGATGGTCATGATGAGGGATGTGAACATGCTATCTATCCTTACTGCTGCCATGTCTTCAATTCTTGACCAACGCCTTCAGGGTGAGCGGCGGAGCGGCTTAACTCTTATTGACTTTTATTGGCTCTTACTGCCCCGCGGAGTCCGTCTCCACCCGTTTGGTTGGAATTTCTACTGTTTAACCCTTCTACACTGTAGATACCGGTAAAGGATGTATGCCATAATGGCCGTGCACTCACCCCTTTTGACCAGGAATCATAGCTTGGGTAGTTAAAAAACTCGCCGCTGAGTGGGTCAGCATAGGCATATTTGCCAGTGTGATTCACGATATATTGGTATTGTGAACAAAGTTTATACCCAGTGATCAAAATGACTAGGCAGCTAATTATTGCCACTATTCTCTTTTCTATACACAAGATCACAATGATAAGACACAATGAAGTTAGCAGGCTTTGATATGCTGGATTGCTGGATGCTTGCGATTTCAACTGAACAATCATGCCCATGGGAAGGGCAAAAAAAGTGATTACACCTGCCGAAATTGCGATGAGTAGTCGATTCCAAAAAACATTTTTCAATGTCTTTCGCCCAAACCTCGCCGTCACGCCTACGGTCGCAACCAATAACAAGATCATTCCAGCTACATGAATTTCGTCTGGTTTCATTATTTCCTGTTCCAACGGGGCTGCGCTTGACCTGCCGGGCAGCCTTATCGCCCGGTCATGGTCTGAGCGCATGGTTGGCTATCTCTCTCTGTCTTGAAGTCGCGTTATTCCGCGACTGGCCATAATCTCTTCAACCTTCTGTATTTGCTCAGAATTAAAATAGTACCCAAAGCTTGCCAATACTGATGTCCCAAAACGTGTTGCGTACCTCACTTCAGGAAACCATCCTTTATTTGCTGTTATAAAAAGTGACTTTTTCTTCTCTTTTGATGCTTGTCCAGTTGTGAGAAAACCACTACTTGACTCCCAAGCATAACCGCATAAATCTTCATACTTCGCTGATATCAATGCATTTCCTGCAATTCCGACTTCTGTAAAAATAAGAGAGGAACGATTCTTCTTGATAATTAAGAGAGTGGCAGCAGCATAACCAACTGTGGCTATTACAGACACTGCAGCAAATATTTTAATAAATGCATCAGTGTCCCGAAATCGATGGTTAATAATGTTGTAGACTGAGCCACCAATGAACATGCAGTACAGAAGCGTCAATGTGCCCACCATGAGCCCTTTAGTAAACTTTGACAATGGCATGCCCTCCGCCTCAACTGTCAACAGTTTGGAAGCGGTAAGAATCTCTCGGCGCTTTATCGTTCCAGGTAATCCGATAGTCATGACCTTCCTTCTTTTCAGCCAACGCCTGAGAGTACAGCGGCATGGCCGCTGTTACGACTGGTTGATCTCTTACCTCTCGTTTTTACTGGCCCCACAAACACAACTCATATCTTCCGCTCTCCTGTATGAGGTGCCAGGCCAACGGCTCTAAAGGCACAACAGAGACGCTGCTGAATACCATTCCGAAGAAACCAGCTGGTGTAGTGAATCTAATGATTATTGAGTGAAACTCAGGCTCATCATCCATAAACGCTTCTGAACCACGGTAGTTATTTTTGAAATCTTCTATGTATTCTGTCAGCGTATCTATTTCACTGTACGCAAACTCCAAACCATTACTGTCTGTCAGCGGATCGTTAAGGTCATCTATCCGTTGTCCCTCCATGGTTAACCAAACGACATCCTTGAAGATACACTCAAATGATGTATTTACATATTGGAAGTCTTCTTCTTTGGTACGAATGTTTAGTGCATCCACTTTAAAGGTTACGTTTCTGTTTCCGTCAAAGATTTTCAAGTCGTAAATGTCGCCGTCGTGGAAAAAGTCATTGCCAAAAAATTTCAGCAGATCGCAGTCTTTGTTTAGGTTCAGGGATTTGACGTGGGAGGAATATCTATCGAAGGCGTCATCTACCTCTTGCTCGTCCTCAGAATCGACATTTTTTATGCGAAATTTCAACTCATTCATTCCTTCTCCTCATTTCGATGATCAACGGCGTGGTCGGTGACCGGCGCAGGTTTATCGCGACCGGTCCACTGGCCTTGTTGGGTATATGCTCTTGCCGATGTAGTTTACAGCGTGCTCATATACCTTGCCACTTCTGGATACAAGACGCGCATAGCAGTTACTGCAATAGTCATCACGGAATTCTTCAGTGAACTCGAATGTCAGCTCAATTCTATCGATGTCATTTATCGTGAATCCCTCTGCTTTTACAATCTCTTTTAATCTCTCTTGCAGTGCTTTCAATGATAAACGAAGCGTTTTTATAGTCAGGAATTGGTCCGGGCATGGCTGCTCGCGCATCAAGTCAATCGTTATGGTATCGAGACCGACTGTCTTGCATGCTTGCCTGAGGTGTGGGTGGACGTAGGACAGACCACTCACCGCGTGATGAGCGATACTATGGCAAACGCTGCTGAGTCTTTTCATTGAAGGCATTTTTTCTCTATTTATCAACGGGTTGCGGATGACCGGCGGAGCGTTCAACTTGTACCGGCGTCCTTCCACTCTTTACTCACCGCAGAGACCGCGTCTATCCGTGTGGTTGGCACCTACGCAATCCCACGTGCTTGTCCATTAAATCTGCCCGCCCCATATGGGTGGGTTCGAGTATTTTCCAGCGTCCGATCTGGATTGTGAGTGGAGGTGCTGTTAGTGCCAAAGTACCATATAAATTATTTGTACAAATGTTAACAGCAGACAGGCTACCATCGTGTAACCAGCAATCAGTAACAAACCATCCTTTAAATTAACAAGGTTGCGTAAAATAAACTGAATAAGTTTGGCTGTTTGAGGGATTGAATAACAATACAGCCGGCCATCCAACTGCAACTGATCGAGAAGACACTTATGCTTTGCGTTCAATCTGAACATCGTAAGGTAAAATGCCAAGTTCCCGACTATGATGGTCATGATGAGGGATGTGAACATGCTATCTATCCTTACTGCTGCCATGTCTTCAATTCTTGACCAACGTGGTGCCCGGTTCACCGGCCTCAAGGCCGCGTGCAACCGGCTGGTTGGAAGCTCGATTTCATTACTCAAGGGCAGATTTATCGGGGGTCTTCACCCTCTCCAGTGTTCCATACTGCGTCGAATTGCTGTCATAAGTCGCTTTAACAGCCCTTTGATTTACAGTCTCTAGGATTTTATAATAATCTCTAAAAATCCTTGCTTCTATTTGAATTGCTCCGTGTTGATAGTTTTCATCAATAATCCACTGGCCATCAATATTATGTTTATTCGGGTCTGTTGAATAATGGAGAAAGGTCGTCAAACCGCAATCGACTGATGAGCGCCATGTTGAAACTGAATATATGGCATCCCACTCACAACATTCATTTTTATTGGCAGCCCAATCAAAATGTCCCTTCCCTGAAATACCTCGTTGAAGCAATTTTATTCCTGTGTCATCGACAATTATTAGAGGCGATGGAACTGACCAACATAATACAGCGCCAACAATGCAAATAAGGGCAAAGACAGCTTTGATCAAATCAAAGTTTGGACTGATAAAAACGATAATTGCCCCCGCCACTAAGATGACGCTGGCAATTCGAATCCAGAAAATATTGGCTTTGAATATCGTATCTGTCATTTTATCTTCCAACTACTTATTAGTGGGAAATTGCCGCCATCCCTCCAACGCCGGGGGCAACATAACTTACACACATAAACAACATTGACGTA
The DNA here is from genome assembly GCF_019063845.1 of Geomonas subterranea. Taxonomy (NCBI): domain Bacteria; kingdom Pseudomonadati; phylum Thermodesulfobacteriota; class Desulfuromonadia; order Geobacterales; family Geobacteraceae; genus Geomonas; species Geomonas subterranea. Next base: position 323,963 of record NZ_CP077683.1, on the reverse strand, counting down.
AGGTGCTGATATGGCACACTGTGAAAGTCGTAATTCGTGCCAATTGGGGGGATGGCCAGAAAACCGGCCATCCTCCCTTCCCCTCTCTGCAGCGGGAAGACGCACCACCTGTAATAACTTTCATTTGCCACAACAAATCCATCGCAATATATAGAGATCCTCTATACATGTCAAAGGCGAAGTGATGAATGGTATTCCTGAACCGGTGGTGTCGGCATTCTTGCATCTTCTGACGCAGTCGCGGGTCCCACCTGCGCTGCATGCGGAGTACCTGCAGTGGCTAAGATATTATCTTGATTTTTGCGAGAGGTATTCTCCACCTGAGTCCAAATCAGACCGGGTGCGGCTGTTTTGTGAGAAATTGAAGGAGAGAAACCGGACAGCGAATCAGCGACAACGTGCGGCCCATGCTGTTTCTATATACTTTACCCTCTTAAAGAAAAAGGAGCGCCTCGCCCCCGGGCCTCCTGACGCTATCCCCACCCCCCAACCTGCCGAAACCTTTCCAGAGTCCTCCCCTCAGGCCGCTGTCATCGCGCCGGCCCATAGCCTGCCAGCAACGCGATCACTGCTTCGCACCTCAAACTACGTTGAGGCGGGATACCAGGTTAAATCAGATTCACCAGAGTGGGACGATGTACTGGCGGTACGCGGTCACGCAAGCCTGAAGACGACCATGATCTACACCCACTGCGTCCCCGTGCTTACGCTGCAGGCACCGAAAAGCCCTTTGGACTTTTAACCGCCTCAACTCATGCTGTACTAAGGTGAAGTAGTGAACGGTGCTGCATGTGCTGCAATGAATGATGCTGATTTGAAGAGAGGATCCAGCGTAGAAAGGAAGGCGACAAGACCCAAAAACTTGGTCCGACGATGGGGGCGTGATGAAAGGAGCCTAAAGCGCGGTCATGCTGACGAAGTTGCACCAACCGTTTAGGAGTTCAGTTCACGTTTTCCGATTTTGTCACCGCGTTTTCCGATTTCAGGGGGACGTTTTCCGATTTCAGGGGGACGTTTTCCGATTTTAGGAGGACGTTTTCTGATTTTAGGGGAACGTTTTCTGATTTTAGGGGGACGTTTTCTGATTTTACTGTGACATTTACTGATTTCGTCTCGACGTTTGCCAGTTTACCGGCAATGCTCGCAAACCGTTGTGGTAGGTTGGGAGGGAGTGCCACCACCGGCCGTCACGGCGCCTCGTGACGATGGGGGTGGTGGCACTGTAGAGATTTTAGATCGCCATCATGCTGATGAAGTTGGACCAGGGCCCTGTGTCACTGGCACCCACAGCCCTGATCCTGAAGTAGTAGAGTCTGCCGGGCGTGAGACCGGTTATTTCGATCCGGTTGATCTTACCTGAGGTCGCGTGGTGTCTCCAGCTGGCCTCCGTGAGGGGGTCGCTTTCACAAACCCATATCTCGTAACTCCTGGCACCCTTCACAGCGGATCCGCGGACAATGATGCTGCGCCCGTCGTATGCCATCCTGAAGTTCTCCGGCACCGAGAGACCCGCGGCCGAAGGGCGCTTACCGGCAGTCTGATGCACCAGTCCCAGTTTTTGCGGGATCGTCGGGTCGTGCTTGCCGGTGAGATTCGCCATGCCGTTGACCAGGCTCATCTGTGCGATGAGGTCGTTACGGGCCGCCTCCAGTTCCGCCTCCTTGTCATGGGCGCCGTCCACAACCTGGTGGAAGAGACTGCGGTGCCGGTCACGGGCCCCTTGTAACTTCTCCTGATTCGGCAAGAGCGCATAGATGCTTTGCATGATGGAGGGATCCTTGCTCAAGCTGGTGAGGAGGTCGTCGGATGCGCGGATGATTTCGTCATCCTTCCCCCCGCCGTCACGATTTTTACCCATGTCTTTGTCCTCCGCTCGATGAATTAGAAAACTCCAATACAGTAACATGCGGAACGGTCATTTCAAGAGGATATTTTCCAGACGAGTCCTCCCCTGCCCCCCTTCGCGCAAAGGGAGAGACAAAGGCCGGGCGAATGATTATTCGCCCCTACGGTGGAAGGAAGACGGGAAAAGTCAAGCGGTGCAGGGGCGGGTTAGCTTGCCGCGGGCGCCAAAAAAGGGGAGCGAGTCACAGACTCACCCCCCGCGTCGACTTTGGCTCGGGCATGATCCGCCTTGCCGACCTTACAGCTTGAACTTGCCTACGATGCGCTGCAACTCGCCGGAGAGCTCGGAGAGCCGGGAGGCGGACTGGGCGGAGTCCTGGGCGCCGCTGGCGGTCTCCTGGACCACGGCGGTCACCTGCTGGATGTTGTTGGTGATCTCGCCGGTGGTGGCTCCCTGCTCCTCGGCGGCGGTGGCGATCTGGCTCACCTGGGTGGTGACATCGTTCACCTGCTCCAGGATCTTCTTCAACGCCCCCTCCAACTGCTCGGCCTCGACGGCGCCCTGCTCGGTGCCGCGCACTCCTTCCTCCATGGAGGTGATGGCGTCCCTGGTCTCCAGCTGGATCGCCTTGATCATGTCGCCGATCTCCTTGGTGGCGCGGGTGGTGCGCTCGGCAAGGGCACGCACCTCGTCGGCAACCACCGCGAACCCGCGCCCCTGCTCCCCGGCCCGCGCTGCCTCGATGGCGGCATTGAGCGCAAGGAGGTTGGTCTGGTCGGCGATGTCCTCGATGGTCGCCACGATGGCACCGATCTGTTCGGAGCGCTCGCCCAGCGAGGAAATCCGGTCGGCGTTCTGCCTGGTCATCCGGCCACGGTGACGGATACCCTCCACCGTGCTGGAGACCACCTTGAACCCTTCCTGGGTGGTATCGGCGGCGTGCTGCGCGCTGTCGGCGGCACGGTGACAGTTGCTGGCGATGTCGGCGGCGGTGGCGGCCATCTCCTCGCTGGCGGTGGCCACGGTGGCGGTCTGCCCGGCCACGGATTCGGCGCCGACCGAGATGGACATGGAGGTGGAAGTGAGCGCGTTGGACTCGGAGGCGAGTGACCTGGAGGCGGAGGCGATCTGCGAAATGATGCTCCCCATGTTCTCGACGAAGGTGTTCAGCTTCTCGGCCAAGAGCCCGATCTCGTCGCGGCGGTGACCGACGTCGACCCGCTTGGTCAGGTCCCCCTCCCCTTCCGCAAGGTCCGCCACGCGGTGACAGAGGACACCCAGCGGGCTCAAAAGACTCCTGACGATGAAGAAGATCACTGCGATTCCCGCGGCGAGGAAGATGGCGCCGATGGCCATGAGCGCCTCCACCTGGCGGTTGACCGGCGCGAAGACGTCGGCCTTGTCCGCGGTGACGCAAAGGTACCAGTCCGCGGCGGGTATGCGCGCGTAGGAGGCTGTCTTGGCGACATCCCCCATCCGGTACTCGAAACTCCCCGTGGGCTGGGCCGAGAGCCTGGCGCTCAGGTCGTCGAGCCCGCTGGTGACTTCCTGGAACTTCTTCTTGAGCACCAGTTCCTTCTTCGGGTGCACCAGGATCTTTCCGGTCTTGTCCATGATGAAGGCGTAGCCGGTGCTGCCGACCTTCACGTTGAGAACCTGCTTGATGACCTCGTCGAGCATGATGTCGGAGCTGAGCACGCCGGTGAAGCTCCCCCCGGAAGTGATCGGCGCGATGAAGGAAATGATGGTTTTGCCGGTCTGGGCGTCCACGTACGGCTCGGTCTGCGACACCTTCATCTCAGACTTTGCCTTCTCGTACCAGGGCCTCTTGCGATGGTCCCAGCTGGCGTCGGGAACCCAGCCGTCGGAGGAGACAAAGAGGCCGTTCTCGTAACCGGGATATACGGTGGAGAAGCCGCCGGCACCGGCCAGAAGCTTGATGAGGCCCGTGAGGTACTCCCTGGACTGGCCGGACTCCCTGGAGAGCTCCTTGGCGCCCGCGGAGATGATGGCCTGCTTGCCCAGCAGCCACGAGTTGACGCTGGCAGCGTTGTCGCCGGCAATAGTCTGCTGGGAGGCGCTGACCATGCTTCCCATGATCTTGCGCGAACTGGTGGCGGCGGTGACGATCAGGGCGACGATCGCTATGGCGAAAGCAATAACTACCGTCACGTTGACTTTGTTTCTCAGGTTCATAAGCCACCTCTCACAATCTTACTGAAGGAAAGTTTCATCCATATTGTTTCGGCGCCAAGAGCAACACGCTTGAGGACTATAAGGGACAGCCCCGCCAGATTGGCAAAAAATAATGCAAGAGCCGCCGCCTTATGGTGCCACTGACATCAGATGGTCTTGCAAGCCGCAGATTTGATAGATAAGCTGCATCCATGCCACCAACAAGCACTCCCCAGCGCCAAAACCGCCGCAACCGGCAGCTGCACCTTCTCCTCCTCGCCGCCGCGCTCTCCCTCTGCACCGTCATCTGCGCCCAGGCGGCCCGGGCCGCCGATCCCGCCCCGTCGCTGGTCATCGTCGGCGGCGACCGGAGCTACCCTCCCTACGAATTCCTGGACAAGGACGACAGGCCCAGCGGCTACAACGTGGAACTCACCCGCGCCGTGGCCCGCGTGATGGGGCTCAAGGTGGACATCCGCCTGGGGGCATGGTCGCAACGGCGCCAGGACCTGGTCAGGGGCGACGTCGACCTCCTGGAGGGGATGTCGTACTCGGATGAGCGCGCCAAAAGCGTCGACTTCTCGCCGCCGCACACCATCGTGCACCACTCCATCTTCGCCCGCAAAGGGGGGAACAGGCATCCGACCCTGGCGGACCTGCGCGGCAAGGAGGTCCTGGTGCTGAACGACGGCATCATGCAGGAGTTCCTGGCGGCGAATCGCGTCGGCGCCAAGGTGGTGCCGGTTCCGACCCACGCCGACGTGCTCCGCTCGCTGGCCTCCGGCAAGCACGATTACGCGGTCATGGCAAAGCTCCCCGGCCTCTACCTGATCAGGGAGCTGGGGCTTTCCAACCTGGAGGCGGTGGGTGACCCGGTCTCCGCCCAGCAGTACTGCTTCGCGGTGAAAAAGGGGAATGCGGCGCTTCTGGCCCGCTTCAACGAGGGACTCGCCATCCTGAAGAACACCGGGGAGTACCAGAGGATCTACAACAGGTGGCTTGGCGTGCTGGAACCGCCGGGGCTTTCCTGGAGCGAGGTGTTCAGGTATGGCGCGATCGTGGTGTTGCCGCTCATCCTCCTGGCGGGAGGCTCGGTGCTCTGGTCGCGCGCCCTGCGCCGCGAAGTGGCCGCCCGCACCGCGGAGCTGACCCGCGAGGTGGAGGAGCGCCGCCATGCCGAGGAGGAGCTGAGAAACCGGCAACAGCAGCTGGTCCAGGCCGACAAGATGGCGGCGCTGGGGATCCTGGTCTCCGGGGTGGCGCACGAAATCAACAACCCCAACGGCCTGATCCTGTTGAACCTGCCGGTGGTGATGGAGGCCTTCCGGGACGCGGAGCCGATCCTGGAGGAGTACTACGAGAAAAACGGCGATTTCGAGTTCGGGGGGCTCTCCTATCGCCGGATGCGCGAGGCGCTCCCCAAGCTGATGCAGCAGATGCAGGAGGGGTCGCGGCGGGTGAAGCTGATCGTCGAGGACCTCAAGGATTTCGCACGCCAGCAGGAACCGGGGCAGACGGCGGAGCTCGACCTGAACGAGACGGTGCAGGCGGCGCTGCGCCTTCTGGCCAACCTGATCGAAAAGAGCACCGAGCATTTCATAGTGAGCCTAGGGGACGGTATCCCGAAACTAAACGGCAGCGCCCAGCGTATCGAGCAGGTGGTGGTGAACCTCCTGGTGAACGCCTGCCAGGCGCTCCCCTCCCCCGACCGGGGTATCGAGCTGGCCACCTGGTTTGACCAGGAGCACAGGCAGGTGGTCCTGGAGGTGCGTGACCAGGGGACCGGAATCGCGCCGGAGCACCTGGCGCACCTCACCGATCCCTTTTTCACCACGAAACGGGAGAGCGGCGGCACGGGGCTCGGGCTGTCCGTGTCGAGCGGCATCGTCAAGGAGCACGGCGGCGAACTTTCCTTCAGCTCCGTTCCCGGCGCGGGCACCACGGCCCGCCTCACCTTCACCGTGGCCGACAAGGAGTCCGCACCATGAACACGACCCTCTACCCATCCTTTGGCATCCTGCTGGTGGACGACGAACCGGACTGGCTCTACTCCATGAGCATCACCCTGGAGCGCGCCGGGCTCACCAACATCCTCACCTGCGCGGACAGCCGCGAGGCCCTGAAGATGATGGCGGAGCAGACGGTGGGCGTGGTGCTGCTCGACCTCACCATGCCGCATCTCTCCGGCGAAGAGCTCCTGGAGCGGATCGCCGAGGAGCACCCCGAGGTGACGGTGATCATCGTGAGCGGGCTGAACCAGCTGGAGACCGCGGTGAACTGCATGAGAAGCGGCGCCTTCGACTACTACGTGAAGACCTCGGAGGAGGGGCGCATCGTCAAGGGGGTGAAGCGGGCGGTCCGGGAGAAGGAACTGCAGCTTGAGAACCGGGAGCTGAGAAACCGGTTCCTCTACGACCGGCTCGAGCACCCGGAGGCGTTTGGCGACATCGTCACCGGCGACAAGGGGATGCGATCCATCTTCCAGTACGTCGAGGCGGTTGCCCTCTCCTCGCAACCGATCCTCGTGACGGGAGAAAGCGGCGTGGGTAAGGAGCTCATCGTGGCGGCGCTGCACCGGCTGTCGGGGCGCAAGGGGGAGCTGGTGGCGGTGAACGTGGCGGGGCTCGACGATGCCATGGTTTCGGACACCCTGTTCGGGCACGTCAAGGGCGCCTATACCGGCGCGGCCGAGGCGCGAAAGGGGATGATCGAGCAGGCAGCCGACGGGACCCTCTTCCTGGACGAGATCGGGGACCTGAGCCTGAGCTCCCAGGTGAAGCTCCTGCGGCTGTTACAGGAGGGGGAATACTACCCGATCGGCAGCGACCGCCCGCGCCGCATCCGGGCGCGCGTGGTGGTGGCGACGCACCAGGACCTGGCGGCGCGGCAGGCGGCGGGGGAGTTCAGAAAGGATCTCTACTACCGGCTGCGGGCGCATCACCTGCACATCCCCCCCTTGAGGAAGAGGAAGGAGGACCTGCCGCTGCTATTGGATCACTTCCTGGAGCTGGCCGCCAGGGAGTTCGGCAAGAAGAAGCCGACCCTCCCGAAAGAGCTCACCGTGCTCCTTTCCACCTACGATTTCCCCGGCAACGTGCGCGAGTTGAAGGCGATGGTCTACGACGCGGTGAGCCTGCACCAGGGGGGGGTCCTTTCCATGGAGGCGTTCGTGCGCGCCATCGGCGAGCGCCCGGTGCAGTCGGCCGCGGAGCAGCCGTCGGAGCCTTCGGAGAACCCTTTCTTCGGCGTGGAGCGGCTCCCCGGGTTCACGGAGGCGATCGATCTCCTGGTGGCCGAGGCGGTACGGCGTGCGGAGGGGAACCAGTCCATCGCGGCCAGGCTTTTGGGGGTGTCGCAGCCCACGCTGAGCAAGAGGTTGAAGCAGCAGCGGGGTTAGGGGCGATATGAAAAGGGGTTTTCGCGCAGGGTACGCGTGGGAACAGTTAGATGACGAGGGGCAGTCCCGCATGCCTGCAGCGGCACCGTTAGGCCATTTCGGGGGGCGAATGATTATTCGCCCCTACAGGTCGTCCCCACCTACGTTTTGGTTGTCTGCGACATCTGTCCATGTAGGGGCGAATGATTATTCGCCCCCAACAGGTCGTCCCCACCTACGTTTTGGTTGTCTGCGGCATCTGTCCATGTAGGGGCGAATGATTATTCGCCCCCAACAGGTCCTCGCCCCACCTACCTTTTTGGTTGTCTGCAACATCTGTCCTTGTAGGGGCGAATGATTATTCGCCCCCAACAGGTCGTCCCCACCTATGTTTTGGTTGTCTGCGACATCTGTCCATGTAGGGGCGAATGATTATTCGCCCCCAACTGGTCGTCGCCCCACCTACCTTTTTGGTTGTCTGCAACATCTGTCCTTGTAGGGGCGAATGATTATTCGCCCCCAACAGGTCCTCGCCCCACCTGCGTTTTTGGTTGTCTGCGACATCTGTCCTTGTAGGGGCGAATGATTATTCGCCCCCAACAGGTCCTCGCCCCACCTGCGTTTTGGTTGTCTGCAACATCTGTCCTTGTAGGGGCGAATGATTATTCGCCCCCAACAGGTCGTCCCCACCTACGTTTTGGTTGTCTGCGGCATCTGTCCATGTAGGGGCGAATGATTATTCGCCCCCAACAGGTCGTCGCCCCACCTGCGTTTTGGTTGTCTGCGACATCTGTCCTTGTAGGGGCGAATGATTATTCGCCCCCAACAGGTCGTCCCCACCTATGTTTTGGTTGTCTGCGGCATCTGTCCATGTAGGGGCGAATGATTATTCGACCCCAACAGGTCGTCGCCCCACCTACGTTTTGGTTGTCTGCGACATCTGTCCTTGTAGGGGCGAATGATTATTCGCCCCCAACAGGTCGTCTCCCCACCTGCGTTTTTGGTCGTCTGCGACATCTGTCCATGTAGGGGCGAATGATTATTCGCCCCCAACAGGTCCTCAGCCCACCTGCGTTTTGGTTGTCTGCGACATCTGTCCTTGTATGGGCGAATAACCATTCGCCCGCCTCACCGGAACAACGCAACACAAGGGGTATGCTCCCGGGCATAGTATGCCGATTGTCATACATCGCCCTAACCGGCCGAAGTTGCTCATCATTCCTCGCTTACACCTTCCCCCCTATTACCTGCGGCATACCCCTCACGAGGGCCAGCGCCCTCCAGTTGCCACGACAACCAGCCGTTTCTCCGCTATTTTCTTCCCGGCGCCCTTCCTGGCATCACCGATGCTATGTAACCGCCGTGGGCGATGCAACGCCCGACCATCTCAGAGGGGAGAATCATCATGTTCTGGCTAGAATTCGTAGTGGTATTGGCAGCTATCTTCGTCGGAGCCCGGCTGGGCGGCATCGGCCTGGGCGTCATGGGAGGGCTCGGCCTCGCCGTCCTCACCTTCCTCTTCCACCTGCAGCCGACCGCGCCCCCCATCGACGTGATGCTGATGATCGCCGCGGTGGTCACGGCCGCTGGCGTTCTGCAGGCGGCAGGGGGGCTCGACTACCTGGTCTCCCTCGCGGAAAGAATTCTCAGGAACAACCCGGACCGCATCACCTTCCTGGGCCCGATGGTCACCTACTTCTTCACCCTGTTCGCGGGCACGGGGCACGTGGCCTACTCGGTGCTCCCGGTCATCGCCGAGGTGGCGCGCGAGACCGGCGTCCGCCCGGAACGCCCCATGTCGATCTCGGTGATCGCGTCCCAACAGGCCATCACGGCTAGCCCCATCGCGGCCGCGACCGTGGCTCTGCTGGGACTGCTCGGCGGCTCGGCCGCCAAGTTCGGCTTCAACGTGGAACTAATCGACATCCTGAAGGTCTGTATCCCCTCCACCCTGATCGGCGTCATCATCGCCGCCTTCGTCTCCAACAAGCTCGGCAAGGACCTCGACAAGGATCCGGAATACCAAAAGCGCCTGCAGGAAGGGGTGGTTCCTCCTCCGCGTAACGCGGGCGCGGACAGCGCCAAGGTGAACGAGGCGATCAAAAACACGCCGGCGAGCGCCAAGGTTGCGGTGGCCCTGTTCCTGGTGGGAACCATCCTCGTGGTGCTCTTCGGCTCCTTCCCGCAACTGCGCCCGGAGTGGAGCGTGGGAAGCGACACCAGGATCAGCCATATCGTGGTGAAAAGCGAGACCGAGGCGAAGCAGGTGCTCGCCCAGTTGAAATCGGGCGGCAACTTCTCCGACGTCGCCAAACAGTGCTCCATCGACGCCACCGCGACGGCCGGCGGCGACCTCGGCTGGCAGGCAAAGGGTAAGATGATCCCCGAGTTCGAGAAGGCCTGCGCCAAGCTGAAAAAGCCGGGCGACCTCACCGAGGTCATCAAGACTCCGTTTGGCTACCACGTCGTGAAGTTCGACGACAAGCGCCCCGCCCAGAACAAGGAGAAGATGGGGATGCCGCATGTGATCGAGATCGTCATGCTGACCATCGCGGCGCTCATGCTCCTTTTGTGCAAGGTGAAGGTCTCCCGCGTGGTCGAGGGGAGCGTGTTCATCGCCGGCATCCAGGCGGTCATCGCCATCTTCGGCATCGCCTGGATGGGTGACACCTTCTTCCAGGGGAACATGGAGTTTCTGAGCGGCTCCATCAAGGGGATGGTCACCACCGCCCCCTGGCTCTTCGCCTTCGCGCTCTTCGTCCTCTCCATCCTGCTCTACAGCCAGGCCGCGACGGTCCGGGCGCTCATGCCGCTGGGGATAAGCCTCGGCATCCCGGCGCCGTTTCTGATCGCCATGTTCCCGGCGGTTAACGGCTACTTCTTCATCCCCAACTACCCGACCGTGGTCGCCGCCATCAACTTCGACCGTACCGGCACCACCGGTATCGGGCGCTACGTGTTGAACCACAGCTTCATGATCCCGGGGCTGGTCGCCACCTTCTCGTCCATCGGCATCGGGTTCCTGCTGGTGAAGCTGATGTTCTAGGGAGAAAACTGACGACAAACCTGTAGGGGCGAATGATCATTCGCCCGCCTTTACCGCATCTGTCACCTCGGCGTCTCTCGCCATCGGCAGTGATCGGGCAATGGTGCTGGGCAAATAATTATTTGCCCCTACAACAGCTCACCACCACAGGAAATACACAAGTGGCGAATAACCATTCGCCCGCCTTCACAGGGAGCAACGAGCAATGAAAACGAACACCGCAGCATTCAAGAGACTGAGCGCCGCAACGATCGACAACCGTGCCTGGCTCATGGAACAGTTCCCCCCGTACTTCTTCATCGCCATGAAGGACGAGCCCGCGGCGATGGCCATGCTGGAACGCGAGATGGGAAGCCTCGCCGAAAACCGCCGACTGGTGCTCTCCGACCGGGAGAAATGCCTGATCCAGGCGCTCCCCAACGTCCCGGGTTCCCTCTACGACACGCTGCGCCGCATCCCGGAGCGTGAGATATCCTACGCCATGATCGCCCACTCCGAGAGCCCGCTGCCCGGGACGGACCGCACCCTGGAGATCCAGCGCTTCGAGTTCGACCGCAGGACCAACAAGGAGATACTGGACGGGGGGACGGTGGAGATCCCCACCGCCATCCGCGCCAGGGTCGCTTCGGCACTCCGCAAGAGCTACCCCGACTTCGCCATGGGCGAACTGGACCGCCTGCTGCGCATGGTCTGGCTCAACAACGAGAAGTACGTGCGCATGGCCTGGCCCGAGCGGGTGGCCCAGGTGCTGAACCTCTACCAGAAGGGGGTGAAGGCCGGGGGGCTCCACCTGGACGTCGAGGAGATGGAGGGAGGGCGTGAATCCCGCATCCACTTCGCGGTCGGCAACCCGCCGCAAAACGACTTCCTGCTCCAGGTGATGGAGGTCTTCAACCGCCTGGACCTCGGCGTGAACCGCGCCTACTGCCTCACCATCTCCAACGGCAACCACCCCTACTTCCTGGGGACCTTCTACGTGCGCCGCCGCGACGGCGAGGTGCTCTCCCGCGGCAGCGAGCTGTTCAGCCGGCTCAAGGACGAGCTGTGCAACACCCAGATCCTCGCCACCACCTCCATCGCCTACCGCGACTTCGTCACCAAGGGTACCTTCAGCGGCAGGGAGGGGTCGCTCATCAACGCCTTCATCGCCTTTACCCACACGAACCTCGCCCACAACCAGCCGGACCGCTTCGGCCTGGACGACGTGAAGAGCGCCTTCTTCTCGCACCCCGAGATCGCCCTGCAGTTGGCCGAACTCTTCTCGGTCCGCTTCGATCCGGCCGTGGCCGAGCGCGAGCCCCTTTACGCGGCCAAGCTGGAGGAAACCGAGCGTGTGGTCGCCGACTACAACACCGGGCACCGCTACCTGGACGAGGTGCGCCGCGCCATCTTCCGCTGCTGCCTCATCTTCATCAAGCACACACTGAAGACCAACTTCTACGTCCTCGAGAAGCAGGCGCTCGCCTTCAGGCTCGACCCCTCCTACCTGACCGAGCTGGGCAGCGACTTCACCTCGGATCTCCCGTCCGCCCTCCCCTTCCGGGTCACCTTCTTCTTCAGCCGCTTCGGTTTCGGCTACCACATCGGCTTCTCGGACATCGCCCGCGGCGGCTGGCGCACCGTCATCGCCAGAAACGGCGACGACTTCATCACCAACGCCAACACCATCTTCCGGGAGAACTTCGTCCTCGCCCACACCCAGCACCTGAAGAACAAGGACATCTACGAGGGGGGATCGAAGCTGGTGCTGATCCTCGACGCGGGGGACCTGCAGCGAAGCGGGGAGCGCGACCAGGAGGTGCTGCGCCTGTACAAGCTGCAGTACGGCGTCGCCAACGCCTTTTTGGACATCTTCGTGACCGGAAACGGCGTGGCGAAACTCCCGGCGGTGGTGGACTACTACCGCGAGGACGAGCCGATCGAGCTCGGGCCGGACGAGAACATGCATGACGCCATGATCGAGAGCATCGCCCGCATCTCCAAGGAGCGCGGCTACCTGCTCGGGATCGGCATCATGTCCAGCAAGAACGTGGGGATCAACCACAAGGAGTTCGGCGTCACCTCCACCGGCGTGGTCCGCTTCGCGGAGATCACCATGGCCGGCCTCGGCATCGACATGGTGAACGATCCCTTCAGCGTGAAGTTCACCGGCGGCCCCAACGGGGACGTGGCGGGGAACGCCATGCGCATCATGCTGGAGCGCTACCCGAGGATGCAGATCCGCCTGATCCTCGACGGGACGGCGGCGCTTTTCGACCCGCAGGGGGCGCGCCACGAGGAACTGGGGCGCATCCTGTTGCGCGAGGACCTGGACGGCTTCAACCCGCAGGCGCTGCACGAAGGGGGCTTCATGCTCTTTAGAAGCGGCAGCAGGACCGAGGGGCTGAAGACCCTGTACCGCAAGGTGACCATGGGGAGCGGCGCCCTCAGCGAGCAGTGGATCTCCATCGACGAGTTCTCGCGCGAGTTCGGGGACCTCGTCTTCACCACGCAGGCCGACCTCTTCATCCCCGGCGGCGGCCGCCCGGAGACGATCGACGCCGGCAACTGGGAGCGCTTCTTCCTCCCCGACGGCACCCCCTCCGCGCGGGCCATCATCGAGGGGGCCAACTCCTTCATCACCCCGCAGGCGCGGATGTCGCTGCAAAAACGGGGCGTCATCATCATGCGCGACGCCTCCGCCAACAAGTGCGGCGTGATCTCCTCCTCCTACGAGATCATCGCCAACCTCCTCATGAAGGACAGCGAGTTCCTGGCCGAGAAGGAGGAGTACGTCGCCGGCGTCATCTCCATACTGGAGAAACGGGCGGCCGACGAGGCAAGGCTCATCCTCAAGCGCCACCGCGAGAACCCGGCCCTCCCCTGCACCGAGATCTCCGACGCCATCAGCACCGAGATCAACGGACACTACGCGCGCCTGTTCCGGTTCTTCCAGGGGAGGCCGGAACTCCTGGGACAGGCCCCGTTCCGCCGGGTTATCCTGGCGCACCTCCCGGCGCTGGTGGCGGAAAAGGCGCTTTACCGCCGCAGGATCGGCACCCTCCCGCAGAAGTACCTCTGCGCCATCCTCGCCGCGGAACTCGGCTCCTCCATGGTGTACCGGGGCGACCAGGAGACCGAGTTCGAGGACATCCTGAGGCTGCACATCGACCGCAACTTCGCCGCCTGACACCATCCTCGTTTCCTCCCCCTCCGGGAAAGGGGCGCAGGTGAGGGACAGGCGCTGATCCAACAAACAAATGAGCCCGCCGGCAACGGCGGGCTCATTTGTTTGAGTAAGAGTTCTTTGCTGGTATTATCATGAAGTTGCCCCGGCCGGAATGACCGGGGCTCAACATTTCGGGCACATTGCCGATGAGGAACGCATCGCCACCAATCCTGTCGGAGGAAGAGTGTCTTACCTCAAGGGCCAATATCCGCACCGCAACCGCTCGGCGGCACTGCGCTCCAGCGCCATCCTTTTTGCCGCCTTCCTGGTGGTGTTCGGGCTGATAGTCTGGTTCACCGAAGGGAACAACATCAAGGCGAAGCAAAACGACCTGGCCGGCAGGGCCAAGACCTTCAGCGGGTCGCTGCAGCTCACCCTGGAAGGGGACGCGAGCTACCTGGGACTGCTGGCCATGGACCGGGCCGCAGGCAAGCTCAACGCGGCGCTTTTCCAGGAGCGTGCCGGCCAGTACGTGCAGGCGCACCCCCAACTGATCAACATCACCTGGGTCGATGCCGATTTCTTCATCACCGATGTCGCTCCGCTGGCCCCCAACCGGCAAATCGTCGGGCTCCACCTGAACCTTCCCGAGCCCAAGCGGGCCTCCGCCCTCGCCCGTGAGCGGCGCCAGCCGGTCTACACCCGCCCCTTCGAGGCCATCCAGGGTAGGCCCTCCTTCGAGGTATGGGTCCCCGTGTTCAGGGGGGAGACCTTCCTCGGCCTCTTCGGGGGGGTCTATTCCTGCGAGGAACTCCTCAAGCAACTCGTCGCGCATACCCAGCCGCGCCTTTACCACCTGAGCCTCAGCGACCAGAACGGCCGCCTGCTGGCCACCATGCCCCAGGCCGAGCCCGTGGATCCGCACTTCACCCTGGAAATGGGGGTCACCGGGCCGGAAAGTGGCGTGATGCTCCGGGTGACCCGCTACCAGGGGCGCGCCGACTGGCGCCTGCACCTGTTGAAGGCGATCTCCATTTTGCTGGTCCTGGGGGTTTCATACGCGCTCTACAACCTGAAGCTCGAGATCGATGAGCGCAAGCGCGCCGAGGAGGAGATCAAGAAGCAGGCCTCCCTTTTGGAGGAGGAGATCAGCGAGCGCCAGGCCGCCCAGGAATCGCTGCAGGAGCAGGCGACACTTTTGGAGGAGGAGGTGTCCGAACGGTGGCAGGCGGAGGAGGCGCTCAGGGAGAGCGAGGAGCGGCTGCGGCTGCTGCTCGATTCCACCGGGGAAGCGATCTACGGCATCGACGTCGAAGGAAACTGCACCTTCTGCAACCGCGCCTGCCTGAGGATGCTCGGCTACCAAAGCGACACCGACTTGTTGGGAAAAAACATGCACGACATCATGCACTACAACTACCCCGACGGCCGGCACATGCCGCAGGACGAGTGCAGCGCCCACAGCACCATGCTGCAGGGAAAGGGAACCCACGTGGAGGACGAGGTGTTCTGGCGCTCGGACGGGAGCAGCTTCCCGGTGGAGTACTGGTCCTACCCCCAGGTGAAAGAAGGGAAGGTGGTGGGCGCGGTGGTGGCCTTTCTCAACACCACGGAACGCAGGCACCTGGAGGAACAGTTCCGCCAGTCGCAGAAGATGGAGTCCATCGGCCGGCTGGCCGGGGGGGTTGCCCACGACTTCAACAACATGCTGAGCGTCATCTCCGGCGCCGCCGAGCTCTGCAAACGAAAGCTCGAAGAGGGGGAACCGGCGGAGCAATACCTGGAACTGATCATCAACGCGGCCAAGCGCTCAGGCGACATCACCCGTCAGTTGCTCGCCTTCTCCCGCAAGGAGGTCATCTCGCCCAAGGCGGTGCAGTTGAACCAGCAAATCGAGGAGGCCATCAGGATCCTGACCCGGCTCATCAGCGAGGACGTGAAGCTCTCCTTCCAGCCGGCAGCGGAACTTTGGACCGTGCTGATCGCCCCCTCGCAGGTGGACCAGATCCTTATGAACCTCGCGGTCAACGCGCGGGACGCCATGCCCGGCGGAGGGAGTCTCACCATCACGACCGCCAACATCGAGATTTCCAGCCACTACGCCTACTTGCACCCTGACGCGAGGCCGGGGGAATACGTGCAACTGTCGGTGAGCGACACCGGGCACGGCATGGACAAGGCGACCGCCGCCCACATCTTCGAACCCTTCTTCACCACCAAGGCACAGGGGAAAGGAACCGGCCTCGGTCTCTCGACGGTGTACGGCATCGTCACCCAAAACGGTGGTTTCATCAACGTCTACAGCGAACCCGGGCAGGGATCGACCTTCAGGATCTATCTGCCGCGTCTGCAGGAGAGCATGCCGGCGCAGCAGGGGACCCAGGCGAGCGAGGACCGGCTTAGCGGGACGGTGCTCCTGGTCGAGGACGAGGAGATGCTCCTGTGGCTGACCACGCAACTGCTGGAGGAGATGGGACTCAAGGTCATCCAGGCCCAGGACCCGCTGCAGGCCCTGGAGATCACCCGGCAGCGCGGCGGCGAGATCGACCTCATCCTCACCGACGTCGTGATGCCGGAGATGAACGGGAGGGAGCTGGTGGACCGCATCAGGGAGTTCCTCCCCGAGCCCAAGGTGCTGTTCATGTCGGGACACACCTCGGACAACGTCATCCAGCGCAGGGTGATCGAAGACGGGATGCATTTCATAGAAAAGCCACTGGGGATGGAGACGCTCTCCAGGAAGATCAGGGAAGTGCTGGCGGAACGGCGTTGATGTCACCGGGGCGGGCGCACAGGCGGGCGGCATGAAGATAGAGAAGTACCAAACCGGTGAACGGGTCACCATCGCGCCTGGCGAGTTCTACGTCACCGGCAAGCCCGGCGTCATCACCACGCTGCTCGGCTCCTGCATCGCCGCCTGCCTGTACGACCCGGTGCGGCGCCTGATCGGGATGAACCACTTCATGCTGAGCAACCCGCGCTACTCCAGGGAACTGCCTCTCAACGTCACCGAGGCGGGACGCTACGGCGTCCATGCCATGGACCTGCTGATCAACGCCATGATGGCCCAGGGGACCGACCGCTCCCGGATCAGGGCCAAGGTCTTCGGGGGGGCCACCATGATCAACCCGGACGGGAGCACGGACAACTTCTTCTGCGTGGGACAGGTCAACTGCAGGTTCATCCTGCAGTACCTGGAACAGGAACGGATCCCCATCGACGCCATGGACATCGGGGGCGATTTCGGGAGGGTGATCCACTTCTCCAACGGGGATTTCGCGGTGCACCGCAGGAAGGTGGATTCAAGCCGCAGCAGCAAACTGGCCCAGCGCGACCGCTACTGCTGGCAAAAGGCGATCGAGCAGCAGCAGGCCGCCCTCACGGAAGTCGACCTTTGGTGACCGGGAAAGGAACCATCCCCAGATGAAAATGTACCTGTTGCAGCAGGAGCAGCTGCTCCCCTTATCCCTGGAGCGGGCCTGGGAGTTTTTCGTGCACCCGGGCAACCTGCCGCTCATCACCCCGCCCGACCTTGGCTTCAGGATCACCGCGGAGCTGCCGGAGAAGATGCACGCCGGGATGATCGTCACCTACACCGTGACCCCCTTCCTCGGGCTCGCGGTCAACTGGGTAACCGAGATCACCCAGATGCGGGAGCCGTACTTCTTCGTGGACGAGCAGCGCTTCGGGCCGTACCGGATGTGGCACCACCAGCACACATTCAGGGAGACGCCGCGGGGAACCCTGATGACCGACCTGGTGCACTACGTCCTCCCCTTCGGCCCCTTCGGGCGCGTCGCCGCTCCGCTCGTGGCTAAGCGCGTGCGCGGCATCTTCGAGTACCGGCGCACGGCCCTGGCCCGCGAGCTCGGCTTTCCCCCCTGAGCTGTCGCAAAGGAGCGGAGAGTGTGCCCATTTTTTATGCAAAAGGGTAAAAAACCGTGAACTACGGAGAGAAACCGGCCCGATCCCGAAACTTATCCACAGCGTTTTCCACGAAACTGTGTACAGCGAAGCCGCTCCCATAAGGGAGTTAGGTCCGGGAGCCGGTTTTTATGCACTTTCACGCCATTTTGCGGAGCCTCGACATTATATTGACGAACGCTAATGCTAAAAATTACCCCCCGCCACCCCAGAGCGGATCCTCGAAATACTGGCGCCTGAGACGCTCGTCCGGGTTCTGCTCGTAGAATTCATCCTCGGCAAAGGAAAAGCGGTAGTCGGAGAGGTAATCGAGCAGCACCCGGTAGGCCGCGTTGACCCTCCTCATCTCCTCGTTTTCGGCCGGCGCCCCCAGGTCGGGATGATGTCTTTTCACCAGTTCCCGGTGCCGGCTCTTGATCTGCCTGAGGCTCGCCCGCTCCTCGAGGCCAAATACCGCCAGTGCGAGCTGCAACTCCTTGTAGGTCATACCTTTCTCTCCCGCTCCCCCGTCACCCCGGCCCCGCCGCGCCGGAGCCTCCCTTCACTTTCCCGCCATACGCAGGGCGATGCCGCAGACGTTGGCCACGGTGAACCCGTATTCCTCCAGCACCCGCTCCCCCGGGGCTGAGGCTCCGTAATCTTTTACACCGAGAACCTCTCCGGCATCACCCACATAGCGGTGCCACCCGAGGGTGCTCCCCGCCTCCAGCGCGAGCCTGAGCGGGACCTCCCGCGGGAGCACCGCTTCCCGGTACGCGGCGGGCTGCTCGTCGAAGAGCTCCCAGCTCGGGAGGGAGACCACGCGTACGGCGAGCCCCTCCTCCCGAAGCCGCAGGCGCGCTTTCAGCGCGAGGGAGACCTCGGTCCCGGTGGCGATCAGGATGAGGCGGGTCCCGCTTCCCTCGAAGTCGGCCAGCACGTACCCACCGCGCAACACCCCGTCCGCCGCCGCGTAGCGCTCCCGGTCCAGGGTGGGGACGGCCTGGCGCGACAGCACCAGGACGACCGGGCGGTTGGTGATGGAGAGGGCGGCGCGCCAGGCGAAGGCGCTCTCGTTGGCGTCGCAGGGGCGCAGCACGACGAGGCGCGGTATGGCCCGCAGCGAGGCGAGCTGCTCCACCGGCTGGTGGGTCGGGCCATCCTCCCCCACCGCGATCGAATCGTGGGTGAAGACGTGCACCACCTTCAACCGGGAAAGCGCGGCCAGGCGCAGCGACGGGCGCAGGTAGTCCGAGAAGGTGAGGAAGGTGGCGCCGAAGGGGATGGTGCCGCCGTGGGCGGCCATGCCGTTCAAGGCGGCGGCCATGGCATGCTCGCGCACGCCGAAGTGGACGTTGGCGCCCGCCGCTCCCCACTCCCCACCCACAGCCCCCTGGCGGTCCTCCGGCTGCCACGAGTCCCCCTGGAAGTCACCCCGGCCGGCGAGCGCGGTGACGGTGGAGGGGTTCAAATCCGCCGAGCCGCCAAAGAGCTGCGGCAGGCGCCCCGCCAGCGCGTTCAGTACCTTCCCCGAGGCGGCGCGGGTGGCCATCCCCTTATCGTCGGCGGGAAACAGCGGCAGCGCCTCCAGCCACCCCGCGGGCAGCTCCCCGGAGAGGAGAAGCGCGAATCCGGCGGCAAGGTCGGGGTATGCAACGGCGTAGCGGGCACGCGACGCCTCCCACTCCCGCTGCGCCGACTCCCCCCGCTCCAGCGCCTCCCGGAAACGCTCCAGCGCCGGCTGCGGTGTGAGGAACTCCGGCTCCGCGGGCCACCCCAGGCGCTCCTTGCTGCGCAGCACCTCGTCCGCGCCAAGAGGCGCCCCGTGCGCCTCGAAGCTGTCTTCCTTGCCGGGTGAACCGAAACCGATGCGGGTGCGCACCATGATGAGCGAGGGACGCCCCGTCTCCGCGCGCGCCTCCTCGATCGCGGCCGCGATCGCCGCCAGGTCGTTGCCGTCGCCGACCTCGAGGACCTGCCAGCCGAAGGCGGCGAACCGCGCAGCGCGGTCCTCGGAAAAGCTCAGGGAGGTCGAGGCGGCCAGCGTGATGCGGTTGTCGTCGTAGAGGCAGATGAGTTTCCCGAGGCGCAGATGCCCCGCGAGGGAGGCGGCCTCCGAGACCACCCCCTCCATCAGGTCCCCGTCCCCCGCTATCACGTACGTGTAATGATCGATGAGGCGGAATCCGGGGCGGTTGAAGCGGGCGGCCAGATGCGCCTCGGCCATGGCCATCCCCACCGCGTTGCCGAACCCCTGCCCCAAAGGTCCGGTGCTCACCTCGACGCCGGGGGTGAGGCCGCGCTCGGGGTGACCGGGGGTGCGGCTCCCCACTGGCGAAAGCGCCTGATCTCCTCCAGCGGCAGGTCGTAACCGGTCAGATGCAGCAGGGAGTAGAGCAGCATGGAGCCGTGCCCTGCGGAGAGGACGAAACGGTCCCGGTCGAACCAGCCGGGATCGGCGGGGTTGTGTTTCAGGAATCGGGTCCAGAGCTGGTACGCCATGGGAGCGGCCCCCATCGGCATACCGGGGTGGCCGCTGTTGGCCTTTTGAATGGCGTCCACGGCCAGAAAGCGCAGGGTGTTGATGCAGAGCTGGTCCAGATCGGTGGCGGGGGCGGTAACGGGATGCGTGGTCATGGCGCTGCTCCTTCAAGCATGAGATCCGGGAGCATCGGCACTGTTTCACAAAAGCTTCTTTTCTTTACGCAAGAAGCCTCCGTAGAAACTGTGACAGGAACTTTCCGCTGCTTCCTGCCATGACTATAACAAGTGATGGGTCAAATAGAAACTGTATGAGTGGAACTCGATGACTGTGCCGGCTGTTGCTGATACAGTTTCCCCCCCCGCCCCTGCCACCATCGGGACTGCCTAATCTGAACTGTCGCAAAAAGAAAGTCCCTCCTCCGGGGAGCGGGCGCCAGCCACCTGGAACCCGGAGACCGACTTGTCGAGGCTGCACCAGACGTCGTCGCACAGCTTAAGCCCCACGGCCTGGGCGTTCTCCTCCAGGTAGCGCAGATGCCTCGTCCCCGGGATGGGGACCACATCGCTGCCGCGGCGCAGCAGCCAGGCGAGCGCCACCTGGGCGGGCGTCGCGTCGTGAGTACAGGCGAGCTCGTTGACCATGGAGACCAGGGTGAAGTTGTGGCGCAGGTTCTCGGCGAGAAAGCGCGGGTTCTTGCGGCGCCAGTCGCACGGTTCCAGGTCGTCCGGCGTCCTGATCTTGCCGGCCAGGAATCCCCGTCCCATCGGGCTGTAGGCCACGAAGCCGATACCGAGTTCGCGCAGCACCGGCAGGAGCTTGTCCTCCACCCCCCGCTCCCACAGCGAGTATTCGGACTGTACCGCGGAAAGCGGGTGCACGGCATGGGCGCGACGGACGATTCGCGGTCCCACCTCGGAGAGGCCTATGTAGCGCACCTTACCCTGCCGCACCAGTTCCGACAGGGCGCCCACCGTCTCCTCGACCGGGACGGCGGGATCCAGACGGTGCTGGTAATAGAGGTCGATGTAGTCCGTCCCCAGGCGCTTTAGCGACCCCTCGATGGAGCGGCGTACCTGCGCCGGGCTGCTGTCCAGCCCGACCTGTCTGCCGTGCGGGCCGAAGCGCCAGGCGAACTTGGTGGCCAGCACCAGCTTTTGGCGCGGGATCTCCTTCAGCAGCCGTCCCAGGAGTTCCTCGTTGCAGAAGGGACCGTAGACCTCTGCGGTATCCCAGAAGGTTATGCCCAGCTCGATGGCGCGGCGCAGCACCCGGATCGACTCGGCCAGGTCCTGGTTGCCGTAACTGTAGGTCAAACTACGGCAGCCAAGCCCCAGCGCCGACACCTCCAGCCCCTGTTGCCCCAGCTTACGTTTGTGCATGGAAACCTCCTTCAAGACAGGTTCTGAGTACTACTGCCAGGTTCTAGGTTCTACGTTCTGCGTTCGACGCTCCAGGTTTATGGTTCATCTGCATCGATATAATTCGTTTCCCGCTACACCGAACGTGAACGGGTTCTGGCCCTTCCCCCTCTCCGGCGGGCGCGGCAACAAAAATAGCCCATATCTCGATATGGGCTACTTTCGCGGCGGCGGTGGTTAGGGGTGCCGATGGCCAGGGTGCCGGAGGTGAGCGCTGGAGCCCTGGCCGGTCATGGCTACTTGTTGACGACGCAGTCGATGATGGCGTTGATCCTGCGGTTTTGCTGCCGCCCTTCCGCGGTGTTGTTGTAGGCGATGGGACGGGTGGAGCCGTACCCCTTGGCGGAGAGACGGGAGCGTTCGATGCCGAAGTTCTTCACGAGGTAATCCACCACGTTCTGGGCGCGCTGCTGGGAGAGCTTCATGTTGCGGGCGGCATCGCCGGTGTTGTCGGTGTGACCTTCGATGACGGCGGTGGTGGTGGTATAGCGTTTCATGTAATCGGCCACCTTGGCGATCTCATCGCGGTACTGCGGCTTGATGTCGGATTTCCCCGTGTCGAAGTCCAGTACCAGGGCCATGCACAGGCGCTCCGGCGGGGTGACCTGCTGCACGTCGAAGGCGCAGTCGATGATCGCCTCGATGCGGCGGTTCTTCTGCTTACCTTCATTGGTGGAGTTGTCGGCGATGGGACGGGTGAAGCCGTATCCCTTGGCGGCGAGACGGGTACGCTCGATGCCGTACTGCTCGGCGAGGACATCGACAACAGCCTGGGCGCGGCGCTGGGAGAGATCCATGTTGTGGTTGTAGGACCCGATGTTATCGGTGTGCCCCTCGATCACGGCGGTGGTGGTCGGGTACTTCTTCATGAAATTGCCGACCTGGGCGATCTGGTCGCGCAGTTCCTGGCGCACGATCGCCTTGTCGATGTCGAACTCACCCTGCAGGGTGACGCAGTACTTGTAGTGCCCCGGGCTCGGCTCCGCGGCTATCGGTTGCGGTTGCGGCTGCGCTTCGGGCTGTGCCGGCGGCGGGGTCTGGGTGACGGCCCCGCCGGGTTCCGCTGCCGCAGCCTTGGCGGGTGCCGTTTTCATGCTCCGCCCGCCCACGACGAAGGTGAGGCCGATGCTGTATTCCCAGTTCCTGGCGATGTTTTCCTTGACGTGCTCGCTCTGGAAGTCGATGATGCGGCGGGCGTCGCCCCTGAAGGCGATGTCGTCGTTCAGGAAGAGCTTGAAGCCGGCGCCGCCGTTGGCCGTACCGTCGTGGAGGTCCTTCCCCTTATACCGGATGGTGTACCCGCCGCCGCCCAGGGCCAGGTAGGGGACGAACGCCGACCTGGGCATGAAGTTCCAGATCAGGTCCAGGTGGTAGGAGTACATGCCGTTCTCGCGATCGGTGGCTTGGTCTTCCACTCTCAGGTAGCTCCCCACAAGTTCGGTGGCGAAGTTGTCGGTCCAGTCGTAGCCGAGCCTCAAACCACCTGTGATCCGGTTTTCCCTGTAGTTGCGCTGGGGCAGCTTCGAATCATCGAAGATGTACCCGCCGGCGAAGGGAGAGATGGAGAACGCCCCCGCACGTTCTCCGGCGTGCGCCGTGGCGGCCAGCGCCATCACGGCCATGACCATGATGCAGATAAAGCCGGTGATCTTTTTCATCGTGGTAGCCTCCTTGTTGAGGAGGATCATCTCGAAGATCCTCCCGCTAAAATTTTCGAGCCGGCCTCTGGCTGGCCCATCCAGTCCCGGCCCTAGCCGGCGTGAAAGATCCCGCTAACTCGTTGATACGATTCCGGCGGCGCCCGGTTCGGCACTGCCGGAAAAATTAACGCTTACCAATATAACGTCATTCGTCTCCCTGTCAACTCACCAAAAGCCGCTCTGGAAGCCGCTGCGCAAAGGATGCACAGGTTGCGGCTCACTCGCCGCGCAAGCGGGTCATATCCCGGGCGGCCCTGACCTCCTCCGCCGGGAGCCCCGCCTCGAAATAACCCGCCACCCCTCCCACGAGCGCCCGCGCCCGGACCCCGTTCTCCTTGAGAAAGGCGGCCAAATCAAATGCGGGCTCGTCGGTGGGCGCGGCACTACAGACCACCACCAGGCGGTCGCGCGGCAGTTCCGGGAGGTGCCGCCTCGCGTCATCGAAGTCGACACGCAGTCCCCCCCGCACCCGCAGCACGGCGAAGTGGCCGGCATCGCCCGGATGCCTCAACTCGATAAAAAAGAGCGGCTCCCCTTCCTTGATCCGCTCCCATACCCACTCCGTCGATACCGCCAGGTCGCTCCGCATGGTCCCCTCCCCGTTCAGTCTTCTCCCTCGTCCCCCGCCTTCTGGTCGACGTGTCTGCCGTTGACCTTCCTCCTCAGGGTGAGGTAAACGAAGAGGGCTAGGACAAGCACGATGAAGAGGGTGACACTCAGGGCGAAGGTGCCGAAGGAATGCTTGGCTACCGGAACGGGAACATTGGACGGAGCCTGGGTTTGCGTTTGCACAGTGGCCATGGTGTCCTCCTTTTAGCCGTTCACTTCGCTGTTACCCGGCGGGCGGCACCCATCAAAAATAACTTAGCGCCCTTTAATGTCAATACGACTATGTTTGTTTTTTTGGCGCGACTGGAGCAGGAGTCGACTGGTGAGCACCCGGACAAGCGGGCGACAGACAGGGAATAGGCGGAGAGAAAGGTGATCGAAGGGGAGACGGCAGAGCGGCGATGGCGCCGGGCTCAGGGATAACGTCAATGACTGTGGCGGTGCGGCGGGATCGAGATCATCCCCTTTTCGGGGCAGTCATCCGCCTCGATGATAATGAAATAAATATCACTGGGCTTTGCGGAAGAAAACTATTACCATTCAAATAGTTCCTGCACACACACCAACAACGGAAAAAGAGCCGGAGATATGAACATCACCGATAAGATAGAGCAGGCCAAACCTGCCCTTCCCGTAGAGGGAAGAATGGACACACCCCCGCGGACCCGGGCGCAGCAACCGGGTGGCCGCCCCGAGCGACAGGAGGACGTGGTGGAGCTATCCTCGTCCCTCTCCCGGATCTCGACCCGCGAACTGGACCAGGAGCAGGCGCGGCGCGTGGCCGCCATCAGGGCGCGGATACAGTCGGGAGAGTACCGGGTGGATTCCCGGCAGGTCGCGGAGAAGATGCTTTCCGCCGGCAGCGGCGTCTGACCATCCCTCCCCCTTGAAACCCAAACGGCGCGCCACCTGGAAAGGTGACGCGCCGTTGTCGTTGTGACTCCCCTTCTTTTGCCGCAAAGCCGCAGCAGCGGCGGAATCAGGCCGCCATGCCGGAAAGCTCCTCCGCGATCTGCCGCAACTCCATCGGTGCTCCCTGACCTCGCCGTTTGACTGACCGTCTTCTCCTGCCCCCCTGGCAGGCGGTGCCCTCTTTTTTCCCCCGCTCCTTCTGCTGGGCTACCGGTTCCTCGAACTCAAGGTTCAGGGTCGCAGCCTGTGCGCGCGACGTCAGACGCCCGGCAGAAGCTTCCCCAGGTCGTATTCGAGGTGCTGGTAGTCCGGGAAACGCCAGCTCCCCCCCCAGGTGAAGCCGCGCTGGCGGAAGGGGGTAAGGAGCGGGTCACCCGGCAGCAGCATGCCGGGACGCTGTTCCTGCCGGTCGAGGTGGTCGAACGACGCGGCGGGGAGCACGCGGCACAGCGACGGGTTGCCCAGGCAGAATTCCCGCGCCGCAGCAGCGCCCGTGATCCCGGCGCCCTGCTGCCGCCCCCCCTCCTCAAGCATCAGGTACGGGTTCTGGCGCGGGTTGACGTCGATGGCGGCGCCGTAGCTGTGCCTCGAGAAGACGCCGGGCCTGCCGGGGACCTCCCGGCAGTTGAAGGCGGAGCTGTTGTTCGCCTCCATGGAGCGGAAATCGTCGGCGTCGAAGGCGTCGATGAGCTCCATCCGCTCGATCGGGAAGCGGCCGTTGTAGGCGTGGTGCAGGGAATCCATGAAGAAGGCGGCAAGGGCCCGGTGCACCACCAGCTCGCCGTAGTGCGGCTTGCCGTCGAAGCCCCAGAAGGAGGTGACCAGGTAGGCGAGCTGGTCCAGCGGGACCGGGCACTCCGGCCGCCAGGATTTTTTCGCCTGCATGAGCCCGCCGACCTCCGGGGGGAGCGATACCGCGGCGGCGAAGAATCCCCCGGTACCGTGACGCAGCGCCAGGAGACGCTCTCCCCCCGAGAGCCTCCCCTTCAGTACGGACGGGAGGTCGTCCGGAAGCTGTCCGGCGACGCCGGCGGAGGCGGCCGCCACGGCGGAGGCGCCCCCGATCACCACCTGCGGCCGTTTTTCGGGATCGAGCCAGCCGATCAGCTGCACCAGCTCCTTTTCCGGCAGCGACACGCAGCCGGCGGTGCCGGTGTCAGGGCCGCGCTCCACGTGGATGAAGATGGCGCTCCCCAGGTCGCGCACCACCGGCTCGCTGTTGTAGTCGAGCGCGAGCGCGTACTTGTAGAGCGGATCGGGACGCAGCAGCTCCTCGAACGAGGTGGCCCGGGTCTCGCCGCGCGAGACCCAGCGGTTGTAGTCGGGGGATTGGGGATCGTCGACCCAGAGGTCGTGACTGTCGACCTGGCGGTAGGGGAAGGTGCCGGCGACGGCGGCCGGATAGCCGAAGGCCGTGCGCAGCGGGAACATCCCCGACGGGGTGCGCCCGTCCCCTTCCCGCTTCTCGAAGGGGGGCGCCACGCCGCTTCTCCCCAGGTTGACCGCGACCGGGGGGAAGGCGAGCTCCCACCCCAAAAGGGTGCGCCGCACCGGGTAGAGAAGCGGCTGCGGCAGCCCGGGGGTGCCGGGATCGACGTACAGGAACTGGCCGCTTGCGGAGTTCCGGGCGATGCCGTCCAGGCTCTCGCCGATGCGCCGCGGCAGGTCGCCGCCGGAGGCGCACCCCGCGAGGAGAGCAAAGGCAAAGAGCGCACAGCCGCCGAAGTTGGATCGCCAATTCCTTTTCATCCGCCGCTCCTGGTCGTGAGATTAGAGACTTCTATACGATTTTGGAGCGCGAAAGGCAAGGAAAAGTTCCTAGAGATGCACAAGCCCCACGATCCTCCTCAGGAGTACCAGGAGATCCCCCACGTCGACGACCCCGTCCGGCCGGGGCACCCCGTTCACCAGCGGGGCCAGGTCCCCGTGGGCGAGCGCCGCCGCGCTGGCGGGGTCGGCTCCCAGCGAGATCCTCAACAGCAGCATGGCATCCTGGATGTCGACGCTGCCGTTGCCGTCCAGGTCGCCGCTGATCCGCTCGATGCGCACGAGGTTCCTGTGGGCCACGCTGGCCGCCCCGCCGCCGGAAACGGCCCGTACCGTGATCCGGTTCTCCCCGAGGGCGAGCGCCACCTGCTGCTGGAACGTTCCGGCATCGACCCCGGGTGTGAATACCGCCCCCCCCGCCTCGACCTGCACCCCCCCCTGCGCCTCGCTCCCCGCCGTCCCCCGGATGGTGACCGACTCCGCCTCCGTCCTCAGGTCCTGCACCGGTTCGGTGACGGCGAGCGCCGGGGCGCCCGGCGTGAAGGTGACGCTCCGCTTGACCCGCGAGCTCCGCCCCTCCAGTTCCGCGTTCAGTTCGATGGTGTTCACCCCCTCGGCGAGGAGCGCGCTCGCTGTGAAGGCGCCGGCGTCGACCTGGAGCTGCCGCAGCGCGGCCCCGTTCACCGCCATGGTCACCGTGGCGCCCGGGGTCACCGTCCCGGTGACGGCGCACCCGGCCGCGCCGGCGACGCTGTTGTCCGCCGGAGCCGTCACAGCCAGGGCCGGCGCCAGCGCGTCGAGGGTTATGCTGAAGGTGTGCGTGGTCACGTTGCCGGCGCCGTCCCGCGCCGTCACGCCGATGGAGTTCTCCCCCTCGGCGAGGACGACCGCGGAGCTGAAGAGGGGCGCGTCGGCGCTCCTGTCGCTCCCCGCCACCGTGAGCCCGGCGATCCCCGAGGCGTCCTGCGCCCCCCCCATGAGGTTCATGACCGGGTTGGAGGTGCTCGCCCCCGAATTGAGCGTGGAGAGGTGGAGTTGTGGCGGGGTTCCCTCCTGGGAGACGACGAGCGTCCTTGGAACCGGCAGCGCGGGGAGGTAGTTGCCGTTTCCCCCCTGCTGCGCGCTGATCACCGTGGTCCCCGCGCCGACGACGGTGACCGTGCTCCCGGCGACCGTCGCCACGGCCGCGTCGGAGCTCGAATAGCTGACCGGCAGCCCGCTGGTGGCACTCCCCTCCAGGTCGAAGGGGGTGTCCCCCACCACCTTCTGCGCCGGCGAGGAGAAGCTCACCTGCTGCCCGCTTCGGTGCACGACGAAGGGCTGCGACTTCTCGGGCGCCGTCTCCAGGTCGCCGGTTCCCGCCTGGCTTGCGGTGATCACCGCGGTTCCCGCGCCGGTGATGGTGATGACGTCGCCGTCGACGCGGGCGACATCGGGGTTGGAGCTCCTGAAGTTGAGCGGCAGGCCGCTGCAGGCGGAGGCGACGATCCCGAAGGGGGGATCGCCGTAGGTCCGCTCCGGGATGGCGGGAAAGGTGATCTCCTGGCAGGACTTGTACACGGTGAGGGTCCCCTGTAGGGGGGTAAAGCTGTAGTTTTCCGCCTGGAGGGTGCCGGTCCCGGCGATGATGGGGTAGCTCCCGACGGGGCTCTCCGGCGTCGCGCCGGTGATCAGCGACGGCGCGCCGGAAAGGACGGACACCCCCTCCCCCTTCACGAATCCCAGGTAATGTGCCGTGAGCTGCGGATTGGGCGTCAGATAGGCCCGCGTCTTGTCGTCCGCCACCACCATGAGGGGCGCCTTCAGCACGGTGAGGGGAACCGTTACCGGCGGAGCCGGATCCCAGATGCCGTCCCCCCCCTGCGTCGCCGTGAGGGTGGTCTCCCCGGCGCCGGCGATGCGCACCTCACCTCCGGCCACGGTGGCCACGGCGGGTTTCGAGCTGGCGTAGCTCACCGCGAGACCGCTGTCGGCGCTCGCGCCGGCGGGGAAGTCGGCGTCCCCGTAGCTCTTCAGCGGTGGCGCCTGCAGGGCGATGGTCTGGGGCCTCCCCTGAACCACCATGATCCCGTCGGCGAAACTGTAGCGGTAGTTGGTGCTGGTGATGCTCCCCTGGGCCGCGTGGATGGGGTAGCTCCCCCTGGGCGTCGCGGCATCGACCGCGGTGCTGAGTTCGGGGGCGCCCCCAAGGGAGGCCGGGGTGTCCCAGGGGGCGAGCCCGGTGAGGCTCGCGGTCAGGGGGGGATTGGCGAAGCTCGCGGTCTTGGTCTGGTCGTCGGCTGTGACGGTGAGCGGGGCCTGCTCGATGGTGAGGGTCGCCCCCGCGAAGACCAGGTCGTAGCCGGGGCCCAGGGCGAGGGTCCCCTGCATGATGGCGTAGGAGCCCACGTCCCTGCCGGCTACCCGTGACAGGGCCCCGCTGAAGCTGTCAGCGCCGTTGAGCGCCGGGGCGAAGCTGTAGGTCAGCTCCGGGTCGGGCTGGCCGTAGACCTTGCGCTGCGGCAGCGCCGTGACCGTGACGGTGGTCTTTTGCGGCTTGAGGTGGTACAGGCGCACCGACTCCACGAGTGAACCGGTACCTCCCTGGTCCGCGGCGGCGTACCCCCTGGCCCTCAGGTAGCGGTTCCGGCTCATCCCCCCGAGCTGCGCCGGGGTCACCCCTCCGAGGCGCCATCCCCCCGGTATGCGCAGCGGGTATCCCAGGCGCACCCAGTTCGGCACGGGGGCATCGAGGTCGTCGCAGTACTCGAAGCTCACCCCCCAAAGTTCCGGCGAACTCCCGGACCTGAGCCAGGTGACGGCGTCGCCGGCGGCCGACACGGAGAGCTCTTCGAAGCTCCAGCCGTTGGCGTAGCGCCCGAGCTTGCTTTTACCGTTCACGTTGATGAAGTCGCCGGCCAGCAGGAACTTGCCGTCCCCCTGCAGGTTGATGCTGTTGACCTGGCGTGCCGGCGTCTCGTTGTCGAAGGGGAAGACGCCCAGGTCGAAGCCGGCGTCGAGGTGACCGTCGGACAGGATGCGCGCAACGTACTGGCGGTTCAGCACGGTGCCGAAGCCGTCCCGGACCCGGTCGAAGATACCGAAGATGAGGATGGTGCCGTCGCTTTGCAGGGCGAAACCGAGGACGTCGTGGCCGTACCCCTCGTCGAAGGTGTAGCGGGCGTGGATGATGAAACTGTCATCGATGCTGCCGTCACTCTCCAGCCGGAGCAGGTTGCGCCACAAGAGCTCCGGGAG
Organism: Geomonas subterranea; assembly: GCF_019063845.1. NCBI lineage: Bacteria > Pseudomonadati > Thermodesulfobacteriota > Desulfuromonadia > Geobacterales > Geobacteraceae > Geomonas > Geomonas subterranea. The sequence goes on along the minus strand of NZ_CP077683.1, from coordinate 294,341 downwards.
ACCGGTGTCGGGGTTGGTGGTCGGCCAGGGGTAGCCGAGGTCACCGGAGACCAGCACCCGGCCGTCGGGGAGAAGGGCCATCCCGTGCACCGCGAGCTCCATCTGCAAGGGGACCCCGCCGTTCCAGTCGGGGTCGAGCGAGCCGGTCGGCAGCAGCCTCAGTATGCGCCCCGTGTCCGTCCCCACCAGGAGCTTTCCGTCCGGCTGCAACGCCATCGCGGTCACGAAGCCGTCGAGTTCGGCCGCCGGTACGAACGAGCCGTCGCGGGTCCCGTCTTTTTTCATTCGGAACAGGTACTGGTATTCGGAGACGATGCCGGTGTCCCCCCCCACGTAGGTCATGCCGTCCTCCGGAAACGATCCGTCGGGGACGGGAATGGTGGCGGTAATCGTCTCGATGCCGAGGTAGGAGTTGACCGTGGCGTTGAAAAGAGGCGGCGCGGGTACCCCCCCCTCGTCCACCCTTACCAGCAGGCGCTGCGGCGCACCGTTAATGGAGAGGAAGCTTCCACCCAGGATCATCCCCTCTCCCGGGACCGGCAGGATGCTGTAGACGCGCTGGGGGACGGCGAGCGGCGCGAAGTCGGGGTCGAGGGTCCAGTTCCCGGTGAACCTCGCGAAATGAAGCCTCCCCTGCCCCAGCACCTGCTGGAACATCCCCGAGACGGTGACGTGTCCGTCGGCGTGCAGCGAGGCCCTGAGCACCATGCCGCTGTCGTCCACGAGCTGCGGCAGGTCGGCGTCCAGGGTGCCGTGTGGGTAGAAGCGGGCAAGCGATGTGCGGACGGTCCCCCCGGCGAAGCCGAAGGCGCCCCCGGCGAGGATCTTGCCGTCCCACTGCCGGGCCAGCACCCGGATCGCCGCGTCGGTGGGGGGAAAGACGACGTCGTCGAGGGTGCCGCCGATCTTGAAGCGCGCCATGTTGCTGCGCTTCACCGGCAGAGCCCCGACGGTGAAGCGCCCGGCCGCGAGGATCCTGCCGTCCGGCTGGACGGAGATGGAAGAGACCCTGGAGCCGGCGACGAGGTCCAGCCCCGGGTCGAAGGGATCGGGAGTGCCGTCAGGGTTGAGCCGCGCCAGGTAGTCCGGAAGCGCTCCCCCGGCGAAATCCCCCCGATGAGGATCTTGCCGTCCTCCTGCAGCGCGAGGGCACGCACCGCGCCGGCGGGGGAGACCGGCCTGAAGCTGCCGTCGTAGAGCCCCGCCGCGGAGAACCTGGCTACGTTGTCCGAAAACGGGGTGGTGAACTCCCCTCCCACCACCACGGCTCCCTGCTGCAGCTGTATGGCGTGCACCGCCACGTTCCCCGCGTCCTGCGCGAGCCCCCCCTGGTAACTCCAGTTCACTTGGCCGCTCGTGGCGCCGGCCACGGAGAGCCCGCCGAGGTTCCTCGCCGGCACCCCCCCCTTGAGCTCCCGGAACTCCCCGCCGACCAGGATGCTCTCCCCCCCCGGGAGGAGGGCCATGGCGTTCACCGTCACGGCGAAAGCGCTGCTGACGGGGTCGAAGCCGTCCAGGGAGCCGTCGCCGCCGGAAAGCCTGGCGAGCCCTTTACGGCCGGTCGCCCCCGCCTTGGTGAACCCCCCACCGACGATGACCAGGTCCGGGGTGCCGGGGCCCGCGGGGTTGGGCTGCAGGAGCAGCGCGTTCACCGGGCCGTCCAGGGGGGGAGGTGCGAACCCCTGGTCCAGGGTGCCGTCGGGGTTCAGCCGGGCCAGGTTCCCCCGGGTGGTGAGGGGGACGCCGCCGGTCAGGGTGAAGTCTCCTGCGATGACGATCTTGCCGTCCTGTCGCTGCTGCGCGATGGCGCGTACCTCGCCGGTTATGACCACCGTGCCGGCGCCGCCTATGTTGAACCCGTCCAGCGTCCACACTTCCCCGCGCGCCGGGCGCGGGGTGCCAAAAGAAGCAGCGCCACCGTGAGTGCCGCTGCCGCCAGGGACGCGATCCTTGCCGTAACCGGGGTGCTCGATGCCATGGTCTCAGCGCTCCTGGATGTGGATGATCTTCTTCAACGGCTTGAGCCCGCTGTTGGTGACCAGCCGGGGCTTCATCCCCTTGCCGGGCTGGGGGGGGCTGCGCCGGTTGTCCCGGTCGGTGAAGCCGCCCGTGTCGAGGCTCGCCATGCTGCCGTTGGAGAGGGGGAGCAGCGCCTGCGCGGACAGTGACCGGGGCACCCCCCCGGTGCTGTAGTGCACCCCCCACAGGTAGGAGAGCCCGTCCAGGCACGGTTCCAGGGAGGGCTTGAAGGTCGGGAAGAATACGGCGCCGCCGGTCAGGGAACTCGGGCTGTCTATGGCGCGTTCGCTCCCCAGGGCGCCGGAGGCCGCGTCCAGGGTGATCCGCCACCCCTTGTAGCCGTCACCCTGGTCCTTGGGCTGGACCACCCGGGCGATGTCGGTGACGTCGGTCAGCTCGGAGACGCGCACCGGGGTCTTGCTGCAGTTCCCGTCGGCGAGCGAGTCGCCGGTGCCGTAGCACGGCTCGCTCACCCCGTACAGCGCGCGCCCGGCGGCGAGGTCGTCCTGGTTGTGGAAGTACCTCCCGGCACCGAAGTAGAGCCACAGACGCTTGTACTGCCGGTCCTGGAGCTTGCCGACGGCACCGGTCACCGGGCCGGTGCCGTCGATGACGATGCTCGTCTTCCAGGTGGACGGGTCGGGGTCCTGGTTGGTGAAAAGCCGCAGCACACCGCCGCTCCACCCTCCCCCGGCGCTCCCCCGCGTGTAGCCGACGTAGAGGGCGTCATCCTCGTAGTTCCCCATCCCCCTCGCCTCCGAGGAGCCGTTCCACCTGTCGGCGTCGATCCCGGCGCCAGCCATGCTGCCGCCGAAGGCGTTGGTTATGCCGGTATCGATGACCCAGTAGTTGCGCCCCTGGGTGAGCGGCGGCACGGCGTTCAGGTCGACCACGAAGAGCTTCAGGTTCTGGTCCGAGACCGCCGTGAACTGGCGCGAGCCCCTGTCGACGGCGCCGGTGGGGCCGGAGGCGAAGACGGCGAACCAGCGCCCGTTCTTGTTCGGGTCGTGGATCACGTTGTTGAACCCGTCCACGCTGCGCGCCTTGACCCGCAGGATGGCGGCGCCCGAGGTGGAGAACCCCAGCTGCGGGTGGGAAAACTCCCACAAAAAGCCCGGTCCGCTCCCCGTGCCATCCCCGGTCTGGCCGGTGACGTCGAGGGCGAAATAGGAGGAAAGCCCCCCGCCACCGGCCGGGGCCTTGACGCAGGTGGCGGAACCCTCCTGGTCGGCACAGGGGGCGCCGAAGGGGCGGCTCGCGCCTCCAAGCCCCATGCCGCCGATCAGGATGGTGCGCCAGTTGCTCCCGGCGGCCATGTCCCTGGCGCAGTTCCAGTAGTCGTCGCGGCTGCAGCGTCCCGGGTCCCCGATGCTCGCGTCCACCAGGGTGCTGGTGCCGTCCACGTAGTACAGATGCGGGTAAAGCGGCTCCTTCAGGTACTTGAGATAGGGAAGCGCGCCGTTGGGGACGAAGGCCCACTGTTCCTCCCCGAGCTTGTCCTCGTCCCCGGATGTGGTGGTGAGCTCCGCCTTCGTGGTGACGGGCCAGTTGTCGGACGGCTCAGGCCTCACCTTGAGCCTGCCGAGCCTGAACGCGTGCAGCATCCCGTCGTTGGCGCCGACGTACACGGTGCCCCGGCCGGGGTAGGACGTCCTGATAAAAGCGCTGTAGGATGTGTCGCCGTAACCGGCCGGAGGGGGGAGGTGATAGCTCCCCAGCGGGACGCCCGACTGCAGTACCGGCCCCGAGGAGATGATGTCACCGAGTTTCCAGACATCCTTCTCCGTGGTGCCGTAGGCCGCGACGGTGCGGTCCCTGGTGGGAGCCCCGCTGGTGCCGGAGCTGTCGTCCACCCCCTTCACGAAGGCCACGATCTGGTCCGCCTCCTTCTGGTCCCGGGCCAGAAGGAGTTCCCGGTGCGCCGCGACCGAGGTGTCCAGGAACGGGACGAGTGACGTGCCGCCGGTCTGGGTGTAGAGGGTCCTGGTGCCGGGGGAGCGCCGCCAGAGCTTGCGTCCCGCGCGCCACAGGCTCTGCACCGCCTCGGGAACCTTGATCCGGGGATACCCCTCCGGCTGCGGCGTGTCGATAGAGCCGTCACCGTCCGCGTCGACCGAGAGTTTCGCCCGGGCCTCCTGCAGCGAAGGATCGACCACGAACTGGACCACCCGGTCCTGCTTCAGGTCGAGGGTCCTGCCCCCCCCGGTGTCCTCCCTGATGCCGCTGGCGCCTCCGCTGCTCCCGTTGATGAAGGGGTCGATGTAGTACCAAAGGCTCTGCAGCTCGCCGATCCAGGTCGCGAAGCTGCCGCCATTGTCGAAGCTCTTGTCCGGGTAGAACTGGGGCTGCACGAAGAGGGCCCCGTTCCCCTCACCGGTGGCGAGCATGGAACTGCCGCTGCCGGCGTTGGATCCCCCTCTTACCTGCATGAACACCCCCTTCAGCGCGTTCCGTACCCCTGCCGCGTCCTTGACCGGGGTGATGCTCCCTCCTCCCTTGGCGGCGGTGAGCTGCATCATCTTCTCCGGGACCCCTTCGTCGGTGGTCACGCAGCTGCCGTCGGCCAGGTACTCCCCGCAGGGAGAGCCGGTATAGACGACGTGGGTGGTCAGGTACTGGTTTGGTTTGGTGATGGGGGTCGACGGATCGAAGATGTTCTTGTTTCTCGCGACCCAGGCGAGGTCGTCCAGGTTGTAGCTCCCCTGGTTTTCGGGAGGCGACGTGGCGGCGCTGCCGTTGGCGGTGGTCCGGCTGGCGGGCATACCGTCCGTGGAGTTGACCCATGCGCCGACCGCCGCCGCCACGAAGCTGTTCATCGCCGGGGCGCGGTCCGCGCTGGAGGCGCCGTCACTCAGGATGACGACGCTGTTTCGCTGGCAGCTGTATTTTGAAGGGGGGAGGCCCGCGTCGAAGTCGGCTGTTTGCAGCCTGAGGGGGGCAAGGTTCGCGAAGTATCCGATCGCCTCGTAAAAAGACTCCGCGAGAGGGGTCCAGGAGGTGGCGCGAATCCCGTCTATGGCCGCGATCAGGCCTGAGCCGTGGTCTCCGACCGGTGAACTGTTGATATAGGAAATGATCCTGCCGCCGTCGCTGCGGGGGTCCGCCTCGCAGGCGACCAGGCCGTTTTTGTTGCAGTCCGTGGCGACATAGCACTCCTTGTGCATGAAGGGGGGATTGCCATCCTTGCAGTGCGAAAGGCAGGGAATGGTACCGCCGCATTCCGAGCCGGCGCCGTCGTCGTTGAAGACCATGGCGCCGAAGTTGATGTCGGCCGAGAAGGTCTGAATCAGGCCGGAGGGGGGTTCCGCCACGGCAATACGGGCCTGGGCGGTGAGCCCCGGCTTGCCGAGACCGGTGATGCCGGCGTCGAGGATGAAACCGGGGAGGCTCGCGTTGGTCCCGGTCTGGCTGACGCTGGTCGAGGGGTCGGAAAGCCAGGGTTTCTCGATATCCGCGCAGAAGTCCTTGGTCTGGTCCACGGAGCACTGCGGCCGGAAGTTGGGGCCGATGTAACACTGCCCGAGGTAGCCGATGCTGGTGGCGCCCGATGAATGTGGCATGAAGTTGTGAAACAGCCCCTGCGCGCAGACGTCGTCGCCCGTGTTCCTGAGTATGAACGCCGGGTTCTCCTCGTAGAACGCCTTGTAGCGCCGGTAACAATCCTTGAGCAGCGTGTTGGAGATGGTGGAGTAGAGGATGTCGATACCTGACTGGTAGTCGTAGCAATACCCAAGCGTCTCGCTGTAGACCTTGGCGGAGGTGGGGGTGATGCCGTCGGTTTCCGTGAGGCGGGCCCCCATGCACTGCACCACGGCGCTGGTCAGCGAGGCCACCCCCCTTCTGTTCTGCCAGGTGCTGATCGCCCCCAGGCACGCCTCCTTGTTGTAGTTCGCCGGATAGATCTCGATGCGCGTGGGTCCGCCGTGGTTTCCCTGGGAAACATAGCCGCTCTCCGAGGGAATCGGACCGCGCACCGCGAAGGTGACCGGCAGTACCTCGCCTAGTTGCTCCTTGCCGTCGCTGTCCAGATGGACGTTGTGGACCGTCTTGACGAACCGCCTCCCCTGGCAGCCGCGGGACTCCGGCTGGAGCAGTTTGCCGGACGGGTCGTAGCGCCCGCCGGTGAGGGCCAGCTTCTCCAGGTCCAGCTTGCTCGTGGCGAGCCAGTTCAGGAACTTCCCGGTGGCGAGAAAATTGTCGACGCTGCCGGAGGTGACGTTGAGGCACAGCTGCTCGGTCCGCACATGGTTGCAGGCGCTGCCGCCCGTGCCGGTAACGGAGGCCGCCGCGAAACTGTCGCTCGCGGCGAGGTAGCTATAGAAGGTGGATTCCTCGAAGTACCCGGGATAGCTTCTTGAGGGGTAAAAGGTGTTGTCGACGCAGAAGGTGCCGGGGTCGGTGTAGGCGAGATCGTACATGCTGGCGGAGTTGTCGATCAAAAGGAGCAGGTTTGGCTTGATGCCCAGGCCGGGCAACGGTGGCACGCTGCAGTAGGCCTGCATGGAGGCGGACGCCTCCTCCCCCCGCGCCTGACGTGACGGCGACAGCAGCGCCACCACGACCAACAAGCAGAACACACCCCGGACCAACGCCCGGGCGCCCGGCACCCGACCCTTTCCCATCGCGCCACCTCTCCCATTAACGTCCCGCGCGGAGATGCCTCACGCGGTCGTAATATTAGAATTTTCAAATCAGAGAAGTATAGCGTCGACGGTGCGAAAAAAAAGTCCTCCCTCCTTTTAAAGGGTTCCGGGCTGCAAACCCGCCCCGGTTCTAATTGACATCGATTCCCTTAGCGTTAATCTTTTTTGTGATTTCATTGGAACGAAGCGACGCCACTCCCCATTGGCCCGGCGGTTCTTTCCCGCCTTCTTCCCGGCCGGGAGTGGAGCCGGAGCCGGAGCCGGAGAACGGACTATGAAAGACCCCATGGAAGGCGGTTGGTCGCGCGGCGAAACCTTCGCGGAGTTTCTCACGCGGCGCGGCGTCAGCAGGCGGGAGTTTCTCACCTTTTGCGGCAGGATGGCGGCCTGCTTCGCCGCCGCCGCGGCGCTCCCGGGGGGGGCGCCGGCGCTGGCGGAGGAGATGGCGCAAAAGCTTTCCGGCGCCAGGCGCCCCGGCGTCATCTACCTGCAGTTGCAGGAATGCACCGGCTGCCTGGAGAGCCTGCTTCGCTCGGGCAGCAGCCCCATCGACAGGCTGATCCTGGAACAGGTATCGCTCGATTACAACGAGCTGCTGATGGCGCCCTCAGGTGACGCCGCAGAGGAGGTGCTGCGGGAGGCCGCCGCGAGACCCCACCTCCTCCTGGTGAACGGCTCGGTGCCCCTGGGGGCCGGCGGCGCCTACTGCACCATCGGCGGCGACTCGGCCGAGAACCTGCTCCGCCGCGCGGCGCGAAAAGCGGACGCCATCATGGCCGTGGGCGCCTGCGCCGAGTACGGCTGCGTGCAGGCCGCATCCCCGAACCTCACCGGCGCCGTAGGGGTCGCCGACATCATCACCGACCGTCCCGTGATCAACATAAGCGGCTGCCCTCCCATCGCCGAAACCATCACCGCCACCCTCACCTACTACCTCGCCTACGGGCACCCGCCGCCGCTGGACGGCCAGGGACGCCCCCTGTTCGCCTACGGGCAGAGGATCCACGACAAGTGCCCGCGCCGGGCGAGTTTCGATGCCGGCCAGTTCGCCGAGCGCTTCGACGACGAGAACGCCCGCCGGGGGTACTGCCTGTACCGCCTGGGGTGCAAGGGTCCCGCCACCTTCGCCCCCTGCGCAACGGTCGAGTGGAACCTGGGGCAGAGCTTCCCCATCAAGGCCGGGCACCCCTGCCTTGGGTGCACCGAGCGCCACTTCTACGACCGCATGACACCCTTTTACCGCAGGCTCCCCGGATTCGTCGTCCCGGGGCTCGGCGTCGAGGCGACCGCCAACACCATCGGCGTCGCCGCCGTGGCCGCCTCGGTGGGTGGCGTGGCGGTCCATTCCGCCGCGACCGTGATCGCGCGGAAGCGGACCAAAAAGGCCAAGCCGGAGACCCTGCCGCTCGCGGTTTTGGGGGACGCGGAGCCGCCGTCGCGGGACGAAAATCAAAAGACGTGACGCAAGAACGCGCAGGCGCCACGGCGCAAAGAGAGACAGCAGGGAAAACTCATTCGCGGTTTTTCACCTGTTACTTTCTTCGCGTCTCCGCGCCTTCGCGCCTTCGCGTTGGAGGTTTTTAGCCACCAAAGGAGGTTGCCATGGCCGGCGAGCGAATCGTCATCGACCCCATCACCCGGATCGAGGGGCACCTGCGCATCGAACTGGAGACGGACGGGGGGAGGATCGGCAACGCCTGGGCCTGCGCCACCCAGTTCAGGGGTATCGAGCGGGTGCTGCAGGGACGCGACCCGCGCGACGCCTGGGCCTTCGCGCAGCGCATCTGCGGCGTCTGCACCGGCGTGCACGCCATCGCCTCCATCCGCGCGGTCGAGGACGCCATCAAGTGCAAGATCCCTCCCTGCGCGGAGCTGATCCGCAGCCTGGTCTCCGGGATGGCCACCCTGCAGGACCATGTGATGCACTTCTACCACCTGCACGCCCTGGACTGGGTCGACGTGATGAGCGCGCTCAAGGCCGACCCCGCCGCCACCTCCCGCCTGGCCGCATCTCTTTCCCCCTGGCCCAACAACTCCGCCACCTGGTACCGCGAGGTGCAAAAGCGGGTGGCCGACTCGGCGGGCGGGGGACTGGGTATCTTCGCCGGCGGATACTGGGGGCATCCCGCCTACCGCCTCCCCCCCGAGGCGAACCTGATGGCGCTCGCCCACTACCTGGAGGCGCTCTCCTGGCAGCGCGAGATCATCCGCCTGCACACCATCCTCGCCGGCAAAAACCCGCACCCGAACTACCTGGTCGGGGGGATGGCCTGCTCCATAAACCTCGACAACCAGATCGCCATCAACAGGGTGCGGCTGGACGAGATGGCGGGGATGATCGACCAGGCGCGGCGCTTCGTGCAGGAGGTCTACTACCCCGACGTCCTCGCCATCGCCTCCTTCTATCCCGAGTACGCCGCCATCGGCGCCTCATCCACCACCCTCCTGGCCACCGGTGAGAGCGCCTACTCCTGCCCGGGCGCCCCGGCGGGTGGCGCGGTCCCGGCAGGTCTCATCATGGACGGCGATTACCGCACCGCCCACCCCTTCGATGCCAGGAAGGTCGCCGAATTCATCTCCTCCGCCTGGTACAGCCAGCCCGAGGGGGACCGGCAGGGACTCCACCCCTGGCAGGGGCGCACCGAGCCGAACTACACCGGGCCCAAGCCCCCCTTCAAGGAGCTCTCCGACCAGCCCAAGTACACCTGGTGCAAGGCGCCGCGCTACGAAGGGCGCGCCGTGCAGGTGGGGCCCAACGCCCGCATCCTGCTCGCTTTGGCGCAGGGGCACGCCGAGACGGCGCAACTGGCCCGGGAGGGGCTCGCAAAACTCAACGCCGGGGTCGAGGCGATGAACTCGACGCTGGGACGGACCTACTGCCGGGCGCTGGAATCCGTGCTCCTCGCCCGGCGCATGGACCAGTGGTTCGCCCAGCTGAACGAAAGGATCCGTTCGGGAGACATCGCCACCTTCAACCCGGAGCTGTGGGAACCGTCGAGCTGGCCCCGGCAGGCGCAGGGGGTCGGTTTCATGGAGGCGGCCCGCGGCACCCTGTCGCACTGGGTGGAGATCGAAAACGGGCGCGTCTCCCGCTACCAGGCCGTGGTCCCCAGCACCTGGAACAGTTCCGGCCGCGACCCCGGCGGCCAGATGGGTCCCTTCGAGCAGGCCCTGGCCGGCGGCGGCACACACCCGCTCTCCGACCCCAAACGTCCCATCGAGGTGCTGCGCACCATCCACTCATTCGACCCGTGCGAGTCCTGCGCCGTGCACCTGCTGGTCCCCGGTGGCGGCGGCGTGGAGGTGAAGGTGCAATGAGCCTCTACCAGGTACCGGAATCCGAAATCCGCATCGAGCTGGGAGACCCGGTCCCCTTCGGCCGAAGGAAGCGGCGCGACCTCCTCATCGCCGCCGCGCTGGGCGCCCCCTTTGGCACCGGGGATCCGGTGGACCTGGCGCTCTTGAGCGCGGCGTCGAAAAAGGAGGACCTGCGCCACTACGAGCAGACCGGCTTCACGCCGCTGGAGCCGCGCCTGGCCAGGAGCGTGGCCCGGGTGCGCCGGGTGGATTCGGGTGAGGAGGTGCTTTACGCCCGGGGCGAGGTGGACAGCATCCTCTACCTCTGCCACCCGGACGAGGCGACCCGCTACCGGGCCGAGCTCCAGGCGGAGATGCAGATGACGCACGGCTTCCGGGCGCTTGGTGTGGGGAGAGGGCGTATCGCCCCGGACGGCGGGGAAAGCTGGGAGTTCCTGGGGTACATCCCGGTGCGGGCCACCAGGGAGAAGAGCCGGCGCAGCGACGAGCCGGGGGACTTTTACTACGTGCCGGTGTGGGACTGGCAGCTGCGCGTGCTGCACTGGCTGGCGGTACTGCTGATCGTGGTCCTCTCCCTTACCGGCCTCTTGATGGGAAGCAGCCGGTTCATCTACGGGGTGACCGGCGGTTACTCCAACTACCTGAGCTGGCTGAGGCTCACCCACTTCGTGGCGGGATGGCTCCTGCTCTGCGCGGCGATCCTGCGCATCGCCGGACTCTTCCTCGCTTCGAACCGGTTCCAGCGCTGGTACGCCCTCTTCCCGGTCCGCGTTCGCGACCTGAAGAACCTGCTCCAGGTGGCGCAGAATTATCTCTTCTGCCGTTTCGACCGTCCGCCGCACTACATAGGGCACAACCCGCTGCAGCAGGTCGCCTACACCGCCATCTTCGCCGTGGGACTGCTGGCCCTGATCACCGGCTTTGCCCTGTACGCCCTCTACGATCCGGAAAACTGGTTTTTCGGGTACCTGGTCCGGTTGGACGAGGTCATCGGGGTGCAGTACCTGCGCCTGGCCCACCAGCTCATCATGTGGATATTCCTCGCCTTCATCCCGATCCACGTCTACCTTTCGGTCCGCGCCGATACCGTCGAGCGCGAGGGCGCCCTCTCCTCCATCGTGAGCGGCGGGCGCTGGTGCCGCAAGGGGACCCGGTTCGAGGACGGCGAGGAGCGGCCGGAGCCTGGCGAAGCAGCACGTGAAGCGCGGCGGGGCTAGCCCAGAACCTTCCCCCCCCCCTGCGCCCCTTCCGTGGCGATGCTCAGCGCCGTCACCCCCAGTTGCTGGCAGCCGCCATCCCCCCTCACCCGTCCTCCGGGCACCCTCTCCCAAAGGGAGAGCGAACAAACAGAAAAGGCCGCACCCGTCTCGGGTGCGGCCTTTTCGCCGCGTCCTTTTCCTGCTATCGCAACATCAGCGCCAATGAATGCAGCTCACCGGGCAGACGTCGATGGCGTTACGCTGGATCTCATCCTCGGAAGCGCCGCCCGGATCATAGGCCTCGGCCTTGCCGTTGTCGGCAAACCGGAACACTTCAGGCACGTTGTCCGTGCAAAGGCCACAGCTGATACAGACGTCTTGGTCAACCCAGGGTTCTTTTGCCATGGTAGTACCTCCATTTTTTGATTGTGGACCATGCTCCTCTAGATGCTATCCTCAAGCCTTTTCCTTTGCTCTTCCAGTTTCTCCTGTGCCTTCTCCAAAGCCGCCAACAACATCTTCTTGGACTCCTTGGTCAGACCTTCCTTCTCTTTCAGGAACTCGGAGGCGCGGTCGCTGGCCCGGTCAACGAAGTCGGAAACCGTCTCCGCAAAGTCGCTGACCGTCTCGTTGGCCTTACCCCCCACCTCTTCGGCCAGCGACGCCAGGTACTTCCGCGTCTTCTTCCCGGCCTGGGGAGCGAGCAAAAGCGCGAGCCCGGCTCCGATCAATCCGCCCACCACGAGCTTAACCATGCACCCCCCTTCGCAGCACTCTTTGTGTCCCATACCGCCTCCTCCGTCTACAGGTTTTGAACAACAGCGGTAATACTACCAATATAAATTAACTTCGTCCAACCACCAAAAACGTGGCCGGGCTGGACCGACAAAAGTCGGATTCCCCCTCCCCCCCGGCGTGGTCCGGTTGGTATTTTCACCGTCAAGACCGGACCGTTTTCAGCTTTCCTCCCCTCCCGTTCCCCCCCCCCTCCCTTGACGGGAGGGGGCAGGGGGGTGGGTGAACGTGCCAACAGCGCGAATGTGGCACCTACCCCCACCCCCTACCCCCTCCCGCGAGGGGAGGGGGACTCTCGGGTACCGTGCCGTTCTCTGGTTTCTCTCAGATTTTCTCCGTGGCCAAGGGTTTTGATTTTGTGTAAGATGGCGGATCGACAGAGTTACGACGGCAAGGGAAGGACGCGACATGAACGTGGAACAGATGAAGATCGTGGTGAAGGAGATCCTCTCCAGGACCGACCTCACCCCCTGCGTGGTGGGGCACCGCGGCGTGGGTAAGAGCGCCGGGATTCTCCAGGCCTGCCGCGAGCTGGACCGGCAATACGTCTCGCTGCGCCTGGGGCAGATGGAGGTGGGCGACCTGGTCGGCATCCCGTTTAGAATCGGCGACGTGATGCAGTGGTCGCGCCCGTCGTGGCTGCCTGGGGACGAGGACGCCCCGACGGTGATCCACTGCGACGAACTGAACCGCGCCCAGCAGGAGGACACCCTGCAGGCGATCTTCCAGTTCGTGGAGCCCCCCGCCGAGGGGATGCTGCGCGCCATCCACACCCATACCCTTTCCCGCCGCCACAAGGTGGTGGTCAGCATCAACCCGCCCGACGGGAGCTACCAGGTGGCGACCCTGGACCGCGCGCTCATCGACCGCATGGTGATGCTCTTCGTCGAGACCGATTACCAGTGCTGGGCCCGCTACGCCCAAAAGCGTGAGTTCGCCGGCGAGGTGCGCCAGTTCCTGGCGGGCAACCACGGCTTTCTTGCCAAGCAGGGGATGCCGATGGAGATGCAGGTGGAACCGAGCGAGCGCGCCTGGGAGATGGTCAGCGTCCTCAAGAAGAACTGCCGCTTCCCCGCCGACCTGGAGATGGAGGTCTACTCCGGGATCGTCGGCAAGGAGGCGGCCATCGCCTTCATGCGCTGGCTCTCCGACCGCAAGGGAAGGCCGGTTACCGCGGACGAGGTGCTGAACGACTGGCCGAACGTGGCAGGGCGGGCCGAGGCGCAGCGCGACGACGTGCAGGCCGCCACCATCAACGACCTTTCCGCCCTGCTCCAGGTCGCCCCCGGACTCAGCGAGGAGCAGGAGGACAACCTCGTCTCCTACATCGCCGTCCTGCCGCGCGACCTCCGCTTCGGCTTCGTCAAATCGCTCCTGAAGATCCCGGAAGTGGCGCTGCTTTTGGTGAAGGACAAGCACGACGCCGTCATCTTCGACGCCATGCAGGCGATCAGCGAGCAGGCGGGGTAGCCCATGGCGCCGGGCACTCTGCAAAACGCCGTCGTGCGGCTTTTAAAGGAGCGCCCCTTCTACGGCCATTTCCTGCTCAACCTGCGCCGGGAGGAACGACCGCTCAACGGGAAGGCCGCCGGTGTCACCATCCGCAACGGCACCCCGACGCTCGCCGTCGATCCCGCCTCCTTTTCCCTCCTCAGCGCACCTCAGCAACAGGCGCTGCTCGAGCACATGGTGAAGCACCTCTTGCACCTGCACATGCTGCGTGGCAAGGGGAAGAACTCGCACGACTGGGACCTCTGCTGCGACCTGGCCATCAACCCGGGCACCCCGGGGCTGCCCGAAGACGCGATCTACCCGAACCAGTTCGACCTTCCCGACGGCCTCGCCGCGGAGGAGTATTACCGCCTTCTGGTGCGTCCCTTCGACGTCGGCAACCTCGCGGGGAGCGGTTTCGGCGACGAGGCACAGGAGGTCGAGGGCGCATCGGGGGGGGGCAAGGATCCCGCGGGGGCCTCGACGCTCGACGATCACGCCATCTGGAGCGACGCCGACAGCACGCCGCTGCCGCTGGCCGAGGAGATGCTGCGCGCGGTGACCCGGGAGAGCCTGCGCGGCAGCGACGGCGAAGCCCCGGCCGAGGTGAGGGGGGTGGTGGACGCCATCCTGCGCCCCTCCCCCATCCCCTGGCGCCAGGTGCTGCGGCAGTTCGTGGCCACCGCGGGCAGGGTCGGCAAGAAGAGCACCTGGATGCGGGAACACCGCCGCTTCGAGCACGACACCCCGGGATCGCGCAAACGGCACCGCCTGACGCTTTTGGTCGGCATCGACGTAAGCGACTCCACCAACATCGCGGAGTTGAGGGAAGCGTTCGCCACGGAGTTGCTGCAGATAGCCCGCGGCCGCGATGCCGCCATCACCGTGCTCTACGCCAACAGCAGGATCCAGCAGGTGGAGGCGTTCAAGGGGAGCGCCTTCGTGCCGCAGCGCTACGACGGCGGCGGCTTCACCGACCTGCGACCCGTCTTCGAGTACGCGAAGACCATGCATCCCCTCCCCGCCGCGGTCATCTATCTCACCGACGGCATCGGCCCGGTACCGGAGCAGATGGAGCTGCCGACCCTGTGGGTCCTGACCGCAGATGGTGAGAAACCCGCACCGTGGGGAATCGAACTGAGACTGGAGGTGTGAAAGATATGGAAGAGACGACGTCGGTCCCGATGACCGCCGAATCGGTTGGAGAGATATTGAGGGAAGCGGGCGCCCAGGTCATGGTGCGCTCCGGACGCAGCGAGAACTACAGCGCGCCGAGGGAGTTCTCATTCGAGGTGAAGGCGATCTTCGACAACGGGATGGCGCTGCACGTGGTGGCGCGGCAGTTCAACTACCGCGATCCCTGGGAGGCGGAGGGACGGGTCAACGACGTGGTCGACGTGATGCTGTTGCGCGACGGCGCGCTCACCCCGCTCCCCAAGGGGTTCCCCTATTTCCAGGGGATCGACGAGGAGTGCGGCCTGGACGAGATGATGCTGCGCGAGGTGATCGACTGCGTGCGCAAGGTGAACCCGAAGCTCTACCTGTTGCAGGAGATGACCGGGGATCTGTGAAACCAAGGGACTAGGGACTAGGGGCTGGGGGCTGGAAACATCCGAGAGGTTTACTAGCCCCTAGTCCCCTAGCCCCTGTTTTTCAATCCAAACACCTGAAGACCCCCGAGCTCCACAGGCAGCTGCCGCAGGGCTCGGTGTTGACGTAGCAGTCCTGGTCGAACCGCTCGGCCTGCACCAGGTCGCAGGGCGAGGTGTTGCACTCGGCACAGGACGGGTAGTCGTGACGCACCACGTTTTCCCGGTAACCCCGGAACGCCGGGCTGTTCCAGATATCGAGCACGCCGCGTTCCTTCACGTTGCCAAACACCCACGGGTTGACCGGGTGCAGCCACCCGTTGGCGTAGGAGCGGCAGTTGTGCCACAGGTGGTAGCAGGGATGCATCCCGCCGTCCCAGGAGATGAAGGCGCTCCCCTTCTCGACGAAGCTGCAGCCGCGCTTCTCGCGCCGCGCTATCTCCGGCAACCGTAGGTCGATCCCGGTCCGGCGCGCCACCTGCGCCGCCTCCTCGAAGATATCCTGGCTCTGGTGGATGTTGGTCATGTCCAGCCCGAAAAGCCGCTTCAGGTCGAGTGTTACCCCGCGCTGCTGGGCATCCGACTTCATGGCAGCCACGAAATCTATCACCTGCCTGTCCTTTTCCGTCTTGTGGTAATTCCAGAGAACTTCGAAATAACGGCGGATGTCGATCCCCTTGAGATCGGCCTTGCTCTTCCAGCTCTGGAACAGGGTGATCGCCTCGTCGGTGCAGATGTCGTAGCTGCACTGCTTGAGGTGCGGTTCGTCAAACGGATGCAGGTGGGAAACGAGCGCGAAGCTGACGCCGAATTCCGCGGCCCAGGAGAGAGCCGCCGGGAGCTGGCTCAGGTTGTCGCGCATGACCACGAACTCGACCCCGATCTCCATGTCGGGGCGATGACAGGCGGTCTTGGCGGCGCCCAGGGCGTTCAGGGCATGCTCCAGGTCGACGAGCTGGCTTCCCGAGCGGATAGAACTGAAGGTGGTGGCATCGACCCCGTCCATGGAGAGGCAGACCCGGTCCACGCCCGCGTTCAGGAGCGAGACGGCGCGCAAGTGGGAGAGGAGCAGGCCGTTACTCTGGAACCCGATCCAGCTCCCCGCCGGCATCAGCTTCTTGGCGCGGCTTATGAAGTGCTCCAGGCGGGTGTTGAGCAGCGGCTCGCCCACTCCGTTTAACACCAGCGCCTCCAGGTTGGGGAGGGCCGGCTCCAGCTCGCTGAACGTGGCAAGGTCGAGGTCGCCGTCCTTGGCCCGGCTGCCGTCACCGTTCTGCTTCATGCACATGACGCAGTTCAGGTTGCAGCGGCTGGTGGTTTCCACGAACAGCTTGGAGGGGTATTCCAGGAAGGCCGGCTCGTTGGCCGGCATGAACTCGGACAGTGCCGCCGCGTTGTTTTGCATCTGATGAATCCTCTTGTTGTTACGATGTGCCTTCGTCACGGGCAGAGATTCACTACCCCCTCGCCCCCCGGGAGACGACCGGACAGGGGAGGTGCCGCCCCAATCAAGACGTCCCGTCCGGCCATTCCCGGGAGGCGGAGAGTTCGTGAGGAGCCATCCACTGGCCCCATCATCACGTTCAACCTTTGCGAATCCACTTGCGTCCCCCCGCCCCTTGCGGGAGGGGGCTAGGGGGTGGGGGAAGGTGCCATCAGCGCCATAACTTGCGGCTTCCCCCCGTCCCCCTCCCGTCAAGGGAGGGGGAGGAGATTCCGCCCGCTTGCCCCTACCCTTTAAGCCCTTCTGCCACCAGCTCCGCGATGTCCTTCACCGTGGTGCCGCCGCTGGAGCGGTCCTTCAGCCCGTCTTCCATCATGGTCATGCAGTAGGGACAGGTGGTGCAGATGGTGCCGGGCTTGCCAGCCAGCGCCTCGTTCACCCGGTTCAGGTTGATCCTCTCGCCGAGGTGCTCCTCCATCCACATGCGTCCCCCGCCGGCACCGCAGCAGAACGAATTCTCGCGGTTTCTCTCCATCTCGGCGGGCGCGCTGCCGGTCGCCTGCGCGATGACCGTCCGGGGCGCCGTGTAGACGCCGTTGTGGCGCCCCAGGTAGCAGGAATCGTGGAACACGATGTTGCCCCCCTTCTTGGCGTGGTGGTCGAGCTTCAGCTTCCCCTGGGCCAACAGCGATTCGATGAACTCGGCGTGCGGGATCACCTCCAGCTCCAGGCCGTACTGGCGGTAGTCGTTCTTGAGCGTGGTGAAGCAGTGCGGGCACTGGGTGACGATCTTGCGGACCCCCTTCTCCTGGAACAGCGCCACATTCTCTTTCGCCATCTTGTCGAAGAGGTACTCGTTCCCCAGGCGGCGCAGGCTGTCGCCGCAGCACTTCTCCTCCTTGCCGAGGATGCCGAAGGAGACGCCGGCCGCCTCCATGATCCGGGTCATGGCCAGGGTCACCTGTTTGCTGCGCGAGTCGAAGGAGCCCGCGCAACCGACGAAGTAAAGGTACTCGGTCTTGCCCGCCTCGAACTGATGCACGTCGCGTCCGCCGGCCCACTTGCCGCGCTCGCCCGGAGCTATCCCCCAGGGGTTGGAGCGCTGTTCCATGTTCTCGAAAAGGTTCAGGAGTTCTTCCGGGAAATCGGCCTCCATCTGCACCAGGTGCCGGCGCATCTTGGTGATCTTGGGCATCTGTTCGATGAAGACCGGGCACGCCGCGAGGCACGCGCCGCAGCTGGTGCAGGACCAGAGTGCGTCGGGCTTGATACTCCCTTCGGCGTCGCCGATGACCGGCACGGTGGGCTCGCCGCCGCGCTGCAAAAGATCGCCGTTGGCCAGCAGGTTGACCTTGATGTCGTGCATCACCAGCCGCGGGTTGAGCGGTTTGCCGGTGCTGGCAGCCGGGCACGATTTCTCGCAGCGGCCGCACTCGGTGCAGGAGAAGGAGTCGAAGAGGTCCTTCCAGGTGAACCGGTCGATGCTCCCGGTGCCGTAGACGTTCCCCTCCTCGAATTCCTCGCGCGGCTGAGTGTTCGGCGTCTCCAGTTCCTTGAAGAAGCAGTTGGGTATCGCCGCAAGTATGTGCATGTGCTTGCTGTAGGGAAGGTAGTTCAGGAAGAAGAGGAGCACCCCGGCGTGCAGCCACCAGGAGACCTCGGCGACGCTCAACAATGTCGTCCCCCCCTCAGCCGCGAGAAGCGACGAGAGCGCCAGGGAGACCGGCATGTACTGCGCCGCGTCCTCCGCTCCCAGTGCGATTTCCGCCGCGTGGACGCCGAAATAGGCGAGCATCAGCGTGGCGATCAACGAGAGGATGCCGAAGGCTTCGCCGGTGCGGGCACCCTGGTACGGGGGCGCAACCGCGCGTCGCACCATTGCGATCAACACCGCGGTGAGGGCGCAGAGCGAAACCACGTCGAACACCAGGACCAGCGGGTGATAGAGCGCTTGTGGCAGGATCCGCGACAGCTTCGCCGCCGGGAACACGCCCGCCACCAGGAACTCGGTGTTGGCGACCGCGAGGATCAGAAAGGACCAGAAGATGAAGAGGTGGTTGATGCCGAAGGGACGGCTCACCACCCTCTTCTGCAAAAAGGCGAACGTGAACATACCCTGCAGCCTTTCGGGCAGCCTCGAGAAACGGTCCTCTGAGGCGCCGACGGCGACCAGGCGGAAACGGCGGTAGCAGCTCCAGGCGAAGATCACTCCGGCGGCTGCCAGAAGCGGTGTAAAGATGACAGGATCAGGTTGCATTTACGTGTCCTTGTAAGTGTGTTGGTAAGCGGTGGCGGTGGCAGCCTCCGTCGCACTGCGCCCACTTCCCTTCGCCCTCCGTAGGGCGCCGTCCGGAGGTGGGAGAGGGTCAGGGTGAGGGCAGTGCCTCAACCCCACGTCGACGCATTACCCCGGCAAGCGGTGCCCTCACCCCTACCCTCTCCCGGCCGGTCGAAGCCCTAAGGCGGGCGAAGGCCCGAAGGGCGAGGGAGAGTTTTTGCAGGCTGGCAGAGACGGAAGAGAACTTCCCCTACGCCGCCTTGACGTCCTTGACCTCGACGCTCCCCTTGCTCGCCTTCATCTCGCGCAGGGCGGCGATAAGGGCCGGGACCACGTCGAACAGGTCGCCCACGATCCCGTAGTTGGCCACCTCGAAGATGGGAGCCTCCTTGTCGCGGTTGATGGCGACGATCAGGTCGGAGTCCTGCATCCCCACCAGGTGCTGGATGGCGCCGGAGATGCCGCAGGCGATGTATATCTTGGGTCGCACGGTCTTGCCGGTCTGCCCGACCTGGCGGTCGCCGGGCATCCACCCCGCGTCCACCGCGCTGCGCGAGGCGCCCACCACGCCGCCAAGCTCGTCGGCCAGCTCCTGCAGGATGGCGAAGTTCTCCTTGGCCATCATGCCGCGTCCGCCCGAAACGATGAACTCGGCGCCGGCGATGTCGACGTCCCCGGCCTTCTTGTCGCGGATCACCTGGAGCACCTTGGTGAAGATGTCCGCCTCGGAGATGGGGAGGCTGGCCGGGACGATCTTGCCGGTCCGGCCCGGCATCTGCGCCGGCATCGGCATCACGTGGGAGCGCACCGTCGCCATCTGGGGGCGGAACCGGTCGCACATGATGGTCGCCATGATGTTGCCGCCGAAGGCCGGCCGGGTCTGCATAAGGTTCCGTTTGGCGTCGATGTCCAGGCCGGTGCAGTCCGCGGTGAGGCCGGTCTTGACGCGGGTCGCCACGGCGCCGGCCAGGTCGCGTCCCATGCCGGTCGCGCCCATGAGCACGATCTCCGGCTTGAACTTGTCGATCAGGTGGCACAGGGCGTCCAGGTACGGGTAGGTGCGGTAGTGCTTGAGCACCGGCTGGTCCATGAGGTACGCCTTGTCCGCGCCGTAGCCGAAAGCCTCGTGACACAGGTGCTCCACCTGGTCCCCCATGACCACCGCGCAGAGCTCGACACCCAGCTTGGCGGCCAGCTCCTTCCCCTTACCCATGAGTTCCCAGGAAACGCGGGCCGCCTCCCCCTCGGTCTGCTCGACGAAGACCCAGACCCCGCGGTACGCCGCCACCAGCTCGCGGCGCGCCAGTTCCTCCGGGTCGGCATCCTCTTCCGCCAGGTCCTGCTGTCCGGCCAGCTGCGCCAGGATCTCCAGTTCCTCGGGGGTGTAGAAGATCTCTAGGGCCGAGCCCGGGCAGGCCTTCACGCACTTCAGGCAGCCGATGCACTTGGAGAGTTCGATGTGGGGCTCGCCCGCCTCGCTCATCTGGATGCCGTCCACCGGACAGCTGCTCTGGCAGCGCGCGCCGCAGGCGATGCACTTCCCCTCGATCAGCCTGACCTTCCCCCGCGGCTTCTTCAGTTTGGTTGTAGCTTCAGCCATCCGCTCAAGTCCTCTCGTTATTGAATTGCACAGCGCCGGCAGAACTACACCGCCAGCATGTCGCTGGCCACCAGCTTTTCCAGCAGCAGCCGTGCGGTCCCCGCCGGGTCGCCCAAGCCGTCGCCGATGATCTCCCCCGCGGCACGCTGCGGCGAGAAGATCCTGCTCACCCAGGTGGGCGAACCTTTCAGGCCGACGCTGTTCGGGTCCAGCTGGAGTTCCTTGTTGTCCCAGACCTTCACCTCCGCCTTGGCGGCCTTGAGCCGCATGGGGACTGTCGGGTAGCGCGGGCGGTTCAGCTCGCGCACCACGGTGATCATGGCCGGAAGCTTCGCCTCCACGATCTCGTAACGTCCCTCCAGCTTGCGCCGGACCCGGATTTTCTTGGCCAGGAAGTCGAGGTGTTCGATGCGGTCCACCAGCGTGAGCTGGGAGAAGCCAAGGCGTATGGCGATGCCCGGCCCTACCTGCGCGGTGTCGCCGTCGATGGTCTGCTTGCCGCAGAACACGATGCCCACCTCGTCCTCCTGTGCCAGCTTCCTGATCGCCGCGGCCAGCACGTTGCTGGTGGAGAGCGTGTCCGCGCCGCCGAAGGCGCGGTCGGAGCAGAGGATCGCCTCGTCCACCCCCAGGGCCAGGGCCTTTCTCAGGGTCGCCTCAGTGTTGGGCGGCCCCATGGAAAGTGCGGCAGCCTTGAAGCCGTAGCGCGCCTTCATGCGCAGGCTTTCCTCGAGCGCGTGGGTGTCGTAAGGGTTGACGATGAAGGGAATGCCATCGCGCACCAGCGTGTTGGTGACCGGGTCAATCTGCACCTGCGTCGTATCCGGCACCTGTTTAATGCAAGCCACCACGTACATGTAAGATCCTTTCTTTGCACAAGCAGTTTCAGACTTTCAGCCGCACCCCACCGGGTCCACCCGGGCCACCATGTCCACGGGTTTTGGTGGCTTTGTCTTAGTGGCTGGCCCTGGAAAGCTCCCACTGCTCGCGGAACAGTGCGAACGCCTCGCGCATGATGAAGGAAGCCTTCTTCCCCCTCTTGTCCATCAGCTTCTGGATTGCGTCACGCTCGTCGTCGCTCATGCGGATCGAAATGATGTTCACTTTTTTCTGGCTTCTGTCCTTCATGACTTCTCCCCTTCTTTTTGTTCCTTAAAATATGCTGCCCTAGAGCAGCTCGATCTTGTCGTCGGGGCGCACCACCCCGCCGCTGATTACCGTGGCGAAGATACCTTCCTTGGGCATGACGCAGTCGCCGGCCTGGTAGTAGATGGCGCAGCGGGTATGGCAGACCTTCCCGATCTGGGAGATCTCCAGCACCACCGGCCCTATCCCGAGCCGCGCGCCGATCGGGAGGTGCATGAGGTCGATGCCGCGGGTGGTGATGTTTTCCGCGAAGTCCCCGGCGCCCACCGCGAGGCCCAACTGCACCATCTTGTCTATGCTCTCCTGGGCGAGGAGGCTCACCTGCCGATGCCAGTCGCCGGCATGACCGTCACCGATGATGCCGAAGTTCTCCCGCAGGTGCACCTCCGGCGCCGCCTTCTTTCTCTCGCCCTTGTTGCGGCTTATGTTGACCGCCACTACCGATGCGCTCATAACTTCCTCCGTGTAGGCCGAGTTTGTCAGGGGGACAGGCACCTGAGGAGCCAGTCCCCCAGCCCCGGTAATCGCCGTCTCCACCCCCCAGCCCCTGGCCCCTGCCTTACCCGCCGATCCTCGACATGTTCACCACCGCCTGATCGGCCCCTTCCTCGGCGATGTGGTGCCTTCCCGGCTTCTGGGTCACGATGCTCTTCAGGGTCTGCCGCAGCGCCTCCGGGTCATTCGAGGCGAGAAGCGGCTTCAGGTCCGTCCCCTGATCGGAGAAGAGGCAGCCGCGCACCCGGCCGGTAGCGGTGATCCTTATCCTGTTGCAGCTCTCGCAGAAGTGACCGGAAACCGGGGTGATGATCCCGATGGCGCCCGCCGCCCCCTGTATCTTGTAGTTCCTGGCCGGCCCCGCCATCTCGGAACTGACCAGCGGCAGCAGGGGGTAGCGCTCGGCGATGGCAGCGAGGATCTCGCTCCCCGGCATGCTCTGGGCGCCCCACCCCTCGTCCTTGAGGGTCGGCATGTATTCTATGAAACGGACCGTGTACGGCTTTTCCAGGGTGAGGGCGGCGAAGTCCAGGATCTCATGATCGTTCACCCCGCGCATCACCACCATGTTGATCTTGAGCGGCCCGAAGCCCGCCTTGGTGGCCGCCTCTATCCCCGCCAGCACCCGGTGCAGATCGGCGCCCCGGGTGATCCGCGCGAAGGTCTCCGGCTGCAGCGAATCGAGGCTGATGTTGAGCCTGGCCACCCCCGCATCCTTGAGCGGCTGGGCCAGTTCCTCGAGCAGCAGACCGTTCGTGGTCAGTACCAGCTCCTTCAATCCCGGCAGCGCCGAGAGTCGCCCCAGGAAGTCGACCAGCCCCTTGCGCACCAGCGGTTCCCCGCCGGTCACCCTGATCTTCTCTATTCCCTGCGCCACGCAGGCGGCGGAGACGCGGTACAGCTCCTCGTAGCTCAGCATCTCTTTATGCTCGAGTTTCGCCACCCCCTGCGCCGGCATGCAGTAGCAGCAGCGCATGTTGCAGCGGTCGGTGACCGAGAGTCTCAAGTAGTTGATCCGCCTGCCGTAGGTATCGATCAGTGCCATGCCTTCATCCCTCCGGAAACATGCCTCGCCTGTATACAAAGGCAATATCGATACCAATTGTCCCGATTCGGAGCAAAAAGCGGGATCAGGTACTAATGAGGGGGGAACTAAGCTGGTGAATACATGGGAAACGAACCGATTTTTGTCTTTTTGAATTCAACAAGCGGGCGAGGCGGGCACCAGCGGTTCGCTGCTCAAAACGGTCGTTCCACAAAAGAGCAAATGTTCCATTGTGGAACGCCGCAACTGTTCGATTTCAGAACGCAACTTTGGGAGAACAAACTGCGAAGGTAAACATAGCGGCCGTTAAGTATACGGTATCTGGTTAATATTATTCGATATCCCGAAAAATTGTGTTTACGGCAAATTCTGGTACGCCCTTTGCGATAACGTAGAAAACCGTTTTAGGAAAGTGTATGCAACACCGCACCATTTCTTAAAAACAAAAAGAACCGGGTGAAGAGCCCGGAAAAACAACAGGGGGAAATGAAAATGGCATTAGGAGAGCAGACTTACGGTTTCTTCATTCCGACGGTATCGCTGATGGGCGTTGGTTCCGCTAAGGAAACCGGCGAGCAGGTCAAGGCACTGGGCGCATCCAAGGCGCTGATCGTCACCGACAAAGGCCTCTCGGCCATGGGCGTTGCCGACAAGATCAAGGAGCAGGTGGAAGCTGCCGGCGTTAAAGCCGTCATCTTCGACGGCGCCGAGCCGAACCCGACCGACATCAACGTGCACGACGGCGTGAAGGTATACCAGGAAAACGGTTGCGACGCGATCATCTCCCTGGGCGGCGGCTCCTCCCACGACTGCGGTAAGGGCATCGGCCTGGTCATCGGCAACGGCGGCCACATCCGCGACTTCGAAGGCGTGAACAAGTCCACCAAATCCATGCCGGCATTCGTCGCCATCAACACCACCGCCGGCACCGCTTCCGAAATGACCCGCTTCTGCATCATCACCAACACCGACACCCACGTGAAGATGGCCATCGTCGACTGGCGCTGCACTCCGAACATCGCCATCAACGACCCGCTGCTCATGGTCGGCAAGCCGGCAGCTCTGACCGCTGCCACCGGTATGGACGCCCTGACCCACGCGGTCGAGGCATACGTCTCCACCATCGCCACCCCGATCACCGACGCCTGTGCCATCAAGGCCATCGAGCTGATCGCCGAGTACCTCTCCAAGGCTGTCGCCAACGGCGAAGACCTCGAGGCACGCGACAGGATGGCTTACGCCGAGTACCTGGCCGGCATGGCGTTCAACAACGCATCGCTTGGCTACGTCCACTCCATGGCTCACCAGCTGGGCGGCTTCTACAACCTGCCGCACGGCGTCTGCAACGCCATCCTGCTGCCGGCCGTCAGCCAGTACAACCTGATCGCCTGCCCGAAGCGTTTCGCTGACATCGCCAAGGCTCTGGGCGAGAACGTCGACGGCCTCTCCGTGACCGAAGCCGGCCAGAAAGCGATCGACAGGATCCGCACCCTCTCCGCTTCCATCGGCATCCCGACCGGCCTCAAGGCCCTCAACGTCAAGGAAGAGGACCTGGCCATCATGGCGGAGAACGCGAAGAAGGACGCTTGCCAGTTCACCAACCCGCGCAAAGCGACCCTCGAGCAGGTCATCCAGATCTTCAAGGACGCAATGTAGTAAGAACTCGCCCCAACGTCCCCTCCCCCCTTGCGGGGGAGGGACAGGGTGAGGGGGAAGGCGCCACCGGCATAACTGATGGCAACTTCACCCACCCCCTTACCCCCTCCCGTCAAGGGAGGGGGAAATCAAACGGCAAACGGGGCAGCAGATACCGTAACACCTGTAGGGGCGAATAATCATTCGCCCCCGCACTCCCCGCTGTGGGATAGGCAAACCCGCCTGCGGGCCAACCGCCGCGCAGGTCCGAACACATGCAACAGATGCGTAAGCGGTGTCGGGTCAGTCACGCATCAAAAAATCTCCGAGCCGTCGCAGCCTAAAAGGGACCGTCCCTCATGGCTCCAGGCCAACGGGTTTCGCTGGAAACGGCGGAGCCTCCCTCTTGGAAAGGAGTCCCGGTCGCAGGTAGCGCCGGTAGAACTAAATAAAAACAGGGAGCTTGAAAAGCATGGATAAGATTTTTCGCGTCAACATGACCGACCTCACCACCAAGATCGAAGAAGTTCCGGCAGCATGGGCAGGCCTGGGTGGCCGTGGCCTCACCTCCACCATCGTGGCCGCCGAAGTTCCGCCGACCTGCCATGCGCTCAGCGCACAGAACGTCCTCTGCTTCGCACCGGGCCTTCTGACCGGTACCGCCGCAGCCAACTCCGGCCGTCTCTCCGCAGGCGCCAAGAGCCCGCTGACCGGCGGCATCAAGGAGTCCAACGCAGGCGGCACCGCCGCACAGATGCTGGCGAAACTCGGCATCAAGGCCCTGATCATCGAGGGCGCACCGAAAGACGGCACCTGGTACAACCTGGCTGTGGGCGTGAACGGCGTCACCATCAGCGAGGAGAAGGAACTGCTTGGTCTGGGTAACTTCGCCGTCATCGACGCGGTCGAGGCACGCCTCGGCAAGAAGACCGGCGTCCTCACCATCGGCCCGGCGGGCGAGCTGAAGATGACCGCAGCCAACATCTCCGTCAAGGACCCGGACAGCAAGATCCGCAGCCACGGCCGCGGCGGCCTGGGCGCGGTCATGGGCTCCAAGCAGATCAAGTTCATCTCCATCGACGGCGAAGGCGCCCCGGGCGTCAAGATCGCCGATCCCGAAAAATTCAAGGCTGCCGCCAAGGCGTTCTCCAAGGCGGTTCTCGAGCACCCCGTCTCCGGCGAGGGTCTCCCGACCTACGGCACCAACGTCCTCGTTAACATCCTCA
Source organism: Geomonas subterranea (assembly GCF_019063845.1). Classification (NCBI taxonomy): domain Bacteria; kingdom Pseudomonadati; phylum Thermodesulfobacteriota; class Desulfuromonadia; order Geobacterales; family Geobacteraceae; genus Geomonas; species Geomonas subterranea. Next base: position 268,418 of record NZ_CP077683.1, on the reverse strand, counting down.
ACGAGGCCGGCGGCCTCCCGACCAGGAACTTCACCACCGGCCAGTTCGAAGGGCACGACAAGATCTCCGGCGAAACCATGCACGACACCATCGTGGCACGCGGCGGCAAGCCCAAACATGGCTGCCACGCAGGCTGCATCATCCAGTGCTCGCAGGTCTACAACGACAAGGACGGCAAATACGTCACCTCCGGTTTCGAGTACGAGACCATCTGGGGCCTGGGTGCTGACTGCTGCATCGACAACCTCGACGACATCGCCCGCGCCGACAACCTGATGGACGACATCGGGATCGACTCCATCGAGACCGCCGTCATGTTTGGCGTCGCCATGGAAGCCGGCATCCTCAACTGGGGCGACTCCAAGGAAATGCTCCGCCTCCTGACCGACGAGATCGGCAAGGGTACCGCCCTTGGCCGCATTCTTGGCGGCGGCGCCGGTTCCGTCGGCCGCACCTACGGCGTGACACGCGTACCGGTCGTCAAGAACCAGGGCATCCCGGCGTACGACCCGCGCTCCGTCAAGGGGATCGGCATCACCTACGCCACCAGCACCATGGGCGCCGACCACACCTCCGGCTACACCATCGCCACCAACATCCTGAACGTCGGCGGCTACGTCGATCCGCTCAAGAAGGACGGCCAGGTCGAGCTTTCCCGTAACCTGCAGATCGCGACCGCAGCAGTCGACTCCACCGGTATGTGCATCTTCGTCGCCTTCCCGGCGCTGGACATCCCGGAGTGCCTGCCGGCCCTGATCGACATGATCAACGCCCGCTTCGGCATCGCCCTCACCGGCGACGACGTCACCAACCTCGGCAAGCACATCCTGAAACTGGAGCGTGACTTCAACCAGAAGGCCGGTCTCACCAACGTCCACGACCGCCTGCCGGACTTCTTCAAGACCGAGCCGGTCGCACCGCACAACGCGGTGTGGGACTTCACCGACGCGGAAATCGACGAGTTCTGGAACTTCTAGGAACCACCTCTACCCGGCGTGACGGAAGTCACGCCGGGTTTTTCCGTTTGAGCCAACACGCAGGTGCCGCATGAAGATAACACTCAAGCTTTTCGCCACATTCAGAAACGGCAGGTTCAAGATCGCCGAGCAGGAACTCGCCGAGGGGACCGACGTGCGCCAGGTGGTACTCTCCCTCGGGCTCACCGAGGAGGAAATCGGCATCGTCATGCTGAATGGCCGGCACGGTGAACTGGACAGCACGTTGAGCCACGGCGATACCCTATCGCTCTTTCCCCTGGTAGGAGGAGGCTGATATGCGCAAGGTCATCACTTTTCTGAAAGAGCACACCAAGGAAGGCCTGCTCCCCTGGAGCGCGCAGGACGCGGCCGCGCAGCGCTTCAACCTGAGCCACGGGGCGGTGGAACTGCTCGCCCTGCAAAACCGTTTGTTCCCGGCCCGCTACCAGCGCAACCGGAACATGATCCAGATCGACGAGCAACTGCGCCTGTTCCAAAGCCGCGTCGCGGTGATCGGCTGCGGCGGCCTGGGGGGCTACGTCCTCGAGGAACTCGCGCGGCTGGGCGTCGGGCAGATCGTCGCCATCGACCCGGACATCTTCGAGGAGCACAACCTGAACCGGCAGATCCTCTCCTCCCCCGCGTTGCTGGGACAGCCCAAGGCGGCGGTTGCGGCCGAGCGGCTGGCGCAGGTGAACCCCGCCGTCACGGTCACCGCCATCCAGGACTACTTCTGCCTTGCCAACGGGCACGAACTCCTGGCGGGAACGCACGTCGCGGTGGATGCGCTCGACAGCATCTCGTACCGGCTGCAGCTGGCCGAGTTCTGCAACCTGGCCGGGATCCCCATGGTGCACGGCGCCATCGGCGGGTGGTACGGCCATGTCGCCTCCCAGTTCCCCGGCGAGACCACCGTGCAGCAAATCTACCGGCACTGGGTGGCCGGCAAGGGGATCGAGCAGCAGCTCGGCAACCCGAGCTTCACTCCGGCCGTCGTGGCGAGTCTCGAGGTCGCCGAAGTCTGCAAGATCCTGCTCGGCAAGGGTGAGCCGCTCAGGAACCGCAAGCTCACCATCGATCTTCTGGAAATGGAGATGCAGGAGATCTCCTACGCTCCGGTCCCGGTGACCCTGGTGGACGCCGCCTGACCGTTGCGCCTCTCCCCCCTCGCCTATCGGGAGAGGGGCTGGGGGTGAGGGAGATATCAAAGCGGCAACGCTGCCGCTAAAAAAAACAAGCGACGCCGTCGACGACGCCGCAGAGAGCACCGAGGTGCATCATGCCAAGCTTTGAAGAAGCGCGAGGCATCATACTGGCCCACGTCGCCCCGCTGGGAGAGGAAAACGTACCGCTGTCCGACGCGCTGGGGCGCGTGGTGAGCAGGGACGTCATCGCCCCGTGGGATCTGCCGCAGTACGACAATTCCGCCATGGACGGCTACGCCGTGCATGCAGCCGATTGCACCTCGGTCCCCACCCGCCTCATCATCACCGGCTTCGTACCCGCCGGAGGCGAGCAGTGCCCCGCGGTAACCGTCGGCTGCGCGGTGCGGATCATGACCGGTGCCCCCATCCCCCCCGGATGCAACGCCGTCGTCCCCATCGAGGAAACCGAACAGGAAGATGACCAGGTGGTGATCAACCAGAAGGTGCTCCCCAGGCAGCACGTCCGGGTCAGGGGAAGCGACGTCGCCTCGGGAACCCAGTTCCTCCCTGCCGGGAGCCAGGTCCGTCCCGCCGAGGTTGGGATGCTGGCCGCCATGGGGCAGGCACTGGTGCCGGTGTATCGCAAGGCACGGGTGGCCATCCTCTCCACCGGAGACGAACTGATCGAACTGGGGGAGAGCCCCGCGGCCGGAAAGGTGATCAACTCCAATGCCCTGTCGCTGGCCGCCGCCGTTCGCGAGGCGGGAGCGGAACCGGTACTCATCGGGATAGCGCGGGACAACGTGGAGAGCCACCGTGACAAGATGCGGGAAGGCCTTTGCTGCGACGCCCTGATCACCTCGGCCGGCGTCTCCGCCGGTGACCGCGACCTGGTCCGGGAGGTCGCCGCGAGCCTCGGCGCCGAGGAGCAGTTCTGGAAGATCGGGATGAAACCGGGCGGTCCGACCGCTTTCTCGGTATGGCAGGGAAAGCCGATCTTCTCGCTCCCGGGCAATCCGGTATCGACCATGGTGACCTTCGAGCTGTTGGTGAAGCCGGCCCTGCTGAAGATGATGGGGCACAAGAGGGTGCTGCCCCCGTTCGTGAAGGGGATCCTGGCCGAGGACGCCCACAAGAAACCCGGCAAGCTGCACTTCATCAGGGTGACGGTGAAGAAGCGGCACGGCAGACACGTCGCCTACTGCGCCGGCGAACAGCACACCGCCATCCTGAGCACCATGACCCGGTGCGATGCCCTGGCCGCCCTCCCCTGCGACGCCACCTTCATCCCGGCCGGGAGTGAAGTGGACCTGGCGCTGATGAGGGAAGTCGACCTGTTAAGCGAGGGGGAAGTCGGCATCAGGTGCTGCTCCTGAAGCAGAACCAAAAGCTGAACGGTTCATAATAATAATTAATTTGGTATATTTTCCTTCCCGAATATGCGATAAAGCAGATGCCAAGATTCGGGAGGTGGAATATGCAGGAAATGTTGATTTTGGGTGGTATTGTAGCGGGCTGGATCGTGCTGCAGCGCTTTATCCTCCCCAGCATGGGGATCGAGACGTGAATGTCTCCCGCGTGCTCCGGGGACCGGGGTAAAAAGAAGAAGGACGCAGAGAAAGAGCAGGAAGGATAAGAAAGGGCGCCGCTAGAAGCAGGCGCCCTTTCTTTTTGTTGTGATGATATTTCCCCTCGCACCAACCGTAGGGGCGAATAATCATTCGCCCCCCTTACCGCACCTGCGTCTCTCTCGCCATCGGCAGAGGTCGGGGTACCAAAGGCTGGGCAAATGTTTATTTGCCCCTACAGCGAGCAACGGACGAGGGGACGCCCCCTTCGTCCGTTGCCGTTGCCGTTGCCGTTAGTACCTGTAATGCTCGGACTTGTACGGCCCTTCCTTCTTGACGCCGATGTAGGCGGCCTGGGCGTCGGTCAGCTCGGTCAGCATGGCGCCGAGCGTCTTCAACTGCAGGCGCGCCACCTTCTCGTCCAGCTCCTTCGGGAGGATGTAGACGCCGACCGGGTACTTGCCCGGGTTGCAGAAGATCTCCATCTGCGCCAGGGTCTGGTTGGCGAAGGAGGAGGACATGACGTAGGAGGGGTGCCCGGTGGCGCAGCCCAGGTTCACCAGGCGCCCTTCGGCGAGCAGGATGATGCGCTTGCCGTCCGGGAAGATGACGTGGTCGACCTGCGGCTTGATGTTCTCCCACTTGTACTGCTTGAGTTTCGCCACCTCGATCTCGTTGTCGAAATGCCCGATGTTGCAGACGATGGCGTTGTGCTTCATCGCCTTCATGTGGTCGTGGGTGATGACGTCGATGTTGCCGGTGGTGGTGACGAAGATGTCGGCCTTGTCCGCCGCCCACTCCATGGTGACCACCTTGTACCCTTCCATGGCCGCCTGCAGCGCGCAGATCGGGTCGACCTCGGTGACCCAGACCTGGGCCTGAAGTCCGCGCATCGCCTGCGCGCATCCCTTGCCCACGTCGCCGTAACCGCAGATGACCGCCACCTTGCCGGCCACCATGACGTCGGTGGCGCGCTTGATGCCGTCCATGAGAGACTCGCGGCAGCCGTAGATGTTGTCGAACTTGGACTTGGTGACCGAGTCGTTCACGTTGATGGCCGGGAACTTCAGCGTCCCCTTCTCGTACATCTGGTACAGGCGGTGCACGCCGGTGGTGGTCTCCTCGGTGACGCCCTTGATGCAGGCGGCGGTCTTCGAGTACCAGTCCGGCTGCTCGGCGAGCCGCTTCTTGATGGCCGCGAACAGGAACTGCTCCTCCTCGCAGGTCGGGTTGGCGATCACGGAGGGATCCTTCTCCGCGTCGGAGCCCAGGTGCAGCAGGAGCGTCGCGTCGCCGCCGTCATCGAGGATCATGTTCGGGGCGCCGCCGTCGTGCCATTCGAAGATCTTGTGGGTGTAGTCCCAGTACTCGGCCAGCGTCTCGCCCTTGTGGGCGAAGACCGGGATGCCTGCGGCGGCGATGGCCGCGGCGGCATGGTCCTGGGTGGAGAATATGTTGCAGGAAGCCCAGCGCACCTCGGCGCCCAGAGCCGTCAGCGTCTCGATGAGCATGGCGGTCTGGATGGTCATGTGCAGCGAGCCGGCGATGCGCGCCCCCTTGAGCGGCTGAGCTGCGGCGTACTCCTCGCGGATCGCCATGAGGCCCGGCATTTCGGTTTCCGCGATGATCATCTCCTTGCGGCCCCAATCGGCCAGCGACATATCCTTTACGATGTAGTCCTTGGTCACGTTACTTCTCCTTTCGATGAGTTAACTTCTGCGCTTCGTTTTGTACCTGGAGATTCCCCTCTCCCTCCGGGAGAGTGACTAATGTTTCACGGCCTTCACCAGCAGCACGTCTTCCGCACCGCTTGCGGCGAGGCGCTCGATTGTGACCTCGAAAAGCCCCGCCCCTTCCAGCCATGCTTTGAGCTCACCCTCTTCGAACCCAAGCCACTGATCGGCCAACTGCTCTCGGGCCCACTCCCGCTCGTGGCGAGCCAGATCTGCAAGCACCACGGTTCCCCGCGGCTGGAGCACACGCGCTATCTCCGCCAGCACCGCCTGCGGGTCGGGAGCGTGATGCAGCACCATGTTGGCTACAACGCACCCCACGCCACCATTGGCGATGGGAAGATGGGTCATCTCTCCGAGCCGGAGTTCGGCTCCCGGGACACCGTCCTGGACCAGGCGCCGCCGCGCCTCAACCAGCATGGCAGGTGAATGGTCGACACCAATCACCTGTTTTGCCTTGCGCGCCAGCTCAGCCATGAGAGTTCCGGTGCCTACCCCGATCTCAAGCAGCACAGCAACCTCGGGGATCAGCGCGAGCACCCCCGCCTGGTACTCCGGTACCGGCAGCAGGGTACGCGACAGCTCGTCCCACTGGGCAGCGTGCTGATCGAAGAACTCGAGGCTCCTTTTACGGCGGGCCTCCAGGGTCTGTGCCACGGCGGCGAGATCCCCGCGTCGCTCCGGAAGCTGCTCCAGCGCCCGTTCGAATTCCGGGCGTATCGCGGTGAAAAAGGGGTTCTGCTCCCCGGCGCGGTAGTAGCTCCAGGTCCCCTGACGCTTCACCGTGAGCACCCCCGCCTCGGCCAGGATCTTCAGGTGCCGCGAGATCCGCGATTGCCCCATCCCCAGGATCTGGGTCAGTTCCTGGACGGTGAGTTCCGATTTGAGCAGCACCGCCACCAACCGCAATCGACACGGATCGGCCAGCGCCTTGAAAAGTTCCAGCATAGCTATATCAACCTTGGCGTCTTTCTTAAATCAAGTTTTCTTGATATAGCATGACGCGCCGCGTCTGACAAGGCGAAACCCATATTATTTACCGCTCATTGGCCGTGCGCCCCCGCCGCAGGAGTTCCCCCTCTCATTGGCCGGGCACCTCCGCTGAAGGAGTTCCCCCCCTCGCCCACCGGGAGAGGGGTCGGGGGTGAGGGCGCCGCAGGACAAGGGTGCAGGAGATGCCATCGCCCTCACCCGCCCTTCGGGCACCCTCTCCCAGAGGGAGAGGGGATGGGACGCTCACCTCTCATTGGCCGGGCGCCTCCGCTGAAGGAGTTCCCCCCTCGCCCACGGGGAGAGGGGATGGGACGGTCACCTCTCATTGGCCGGGCGCCTCCGCTGAAGGAGTTCCCGCCCCCTCGCCCACCGGGAGAGGGGGCGGGGGTGAGGGCGCCGCAGGACAAGGATGCAGGAGATGCCATCGCCCTCACCCGCCCTTCGGGCACCCTCTCCCAGAGGGAGAGGGAATGGGACGCTCACCTCTCATTGGCCGGGCGCCTCCGCTGAAGGAGTTCCCCCCTCGCCCACCGGGAGAGGGGTCGGGGGTGAGGGCGCCGCAGGACAAGGGTGCAGGAGATGCCATCGCCCTCACCCGCCCTTCGGGCACCCTCTCCCAGAGGGAGAGGGGATGGGACGGTCACCGCTCATTGGCCGGGCGCCCCCGCCGAAGGAGTTCCCCCCTCTCCCAGAGGGAGAGGGTATGGAAACACTCCGCGAAACCAGGCAGCAGCGGGTGAGCGATTTCACCTCCCAATGGGTTTCATGCATCCTCAGATTTCCTCAGATTTTCTCTGTGGCAAAAGGTTTGGGTGGGAAACTAAAAATCCCCCTGCAGCGTGAGCCACAGGGGGATATTTGTCACTTGGAGTAGTTGTCTATCAGGCTGCCTGGTCCTCGGCGACTGCGCCTGCCTCGGCGAACAGTTCGTCGAAGATCTCCTGCACGGTTTCGATCCGGGTCGCTTTCCAGGCGTTGGTGCCGCAGAAGATGAGGCCGGAGTCGACCTCGCCGCGCTGGGCGCGGTCCAGCGACTTGACGATGCAGAAACGCTCGCCGCTCTCCTTGTAGGAGCACTTCTTGAGGCAGCCATACGAGCAGACCGAACCGCGGTCGCGGTCGTAGGAGACGATGCCTTCCTGGTTGGTGAGGATGGCACGGCCGGGAAGTCCGGCGGGGCTCATGATCAGGCCGATGTCCTCTTTCTTGCAGTCGAGGTAGGCCTGCTTGAAGGCATCCTCGGCGTCGCACTCCACGGTGGTTACGAAGCGGCTCGCCATCTGCACGCCGTCCGCACCTTCGGCGAGAGCATGCACGACGTCGGCGCGGTCCCAGATGCCGCCGGCCGCGATTATCGGGATATCCAGCCCGTACTCGCTCCGGAAGAACTCCTTCACGCCGCGCACGGTTTCGTACTGGTCGTACTCGCCGGTGCCGATATTTTCCATCTTCTCGCCCAGGTGCCCCCCAGCGGTGTCCGGGTCCTCGACCACGACTGCGTCAGGCAGACGGTTGTAAGCCTTGTCCCATTTCTTGGCGATGAGCTGCGCCGCACGCACGGAAGAGACGATCGGCACAAGCGCCACGTCCGGCGCGTGGGCGGTCAACCCCGGCAGGGTCATGGGGAGTCCGGCGCCGCAGACGAGCACCTTGGCTCCCGCTTCCACGGCGGCGACGACCAACTCCTCGAAATCGGTTAGCGCGACCATCACGTTCACCCCGATGATGCCGTCCGGTGCGATCTCGTAGGCTTTGCGGATCTCATCCTTCAGCGCCACAGAGTTGGTTTTCAGGTAGTTCTTGCCATCGAAAAATTCGCTGTTCAAGGTTATGCCGGGGGATGCCACCAGCCCGACTCCGCCGCACTTGGCAACGTGCCCAGCGAGAGATCCTGCCGAAATCCTGACGCCCATGCCGCCCTGGATCAGCGGGTAACGTGCCTCGTGTTTGCCAATGCGCAACGGTTTAAACATATACATCCTCCTGACTATCTGACTGGACCGTAAACACATTACCAGAGAAGCTCAAATTCTTTTGTAATAGTAGTGTAAAACAAAGGGGGCTTTCCCCCACAGATACCCCTTGCAAAAACCCGGCAGCGATGCTACCAGTGGGGCATGAAAATGAACCGGAAACTATCCAACCCGTTGATAGCACTGATAGGAATCCAGCTGATCTGGGTGGTCATGGTCATCTCCTGGATCTACTGGTTCATCGGCAGGAGCAAGGAGTTCCGCAACCTCGCTCTGCGCTACAAGCCGGAACTGCTGGCCCAGGGAATGGAGTGGATCGTCCTGGTTGAAGGTCTCCTGATGGCGATCGCCATCCTGGCGGGGGTCTACGTCATCTTTCTTTACTGGCGCCGGCAGGCCAAGCTCTACCTGCAGCAGCGCAGCTACATATCGCAGCTGACCCACGAACTCAAGTCGCCGCTCGCCTCCATACAGTTGCACCTGGAGACGGTGAAGATGAGGGATCTCCCCAAAGACAAGCTCGACGGCTTCATCGACACCATGCTCTCCGATACCGATCGTCTCAACGTCCTGACCAGCAACCTGCTCATGGCGACCAGGATCGAGTTCCGCCAGTTGGGCGACAAGGCGAAGAAAATCGACTTCTCCGAATTCGTCGCCGGCTACCTGCAGGGAAAAAGCGGCGAACTTCCCGAGGGAGGCAAGCTCACCCTGGAAGTGGAACCGGGGATCAACGCGACCATCGATGTGGAGGGGATGGAGATGGCGCTTCGAAACCTCTTCGAGAACGCGCTGCTCTACTCGCCGGTATCGCCCGAGATCAGGGTCACGCTCAAGCGCAGTGTAAGCGGCCGGCAGTGCCTGCTCGATTTCCAGGACAACGGCAAGGGGCTCACGAAAAACGAGCTGGAGAAGATCTTCGACATGTTCTACCGGGTGCGTACCCCCGGTGAGAACATAAGGGGCACAGGGCTCGGGCTCTACATCGTCCGGTCCGTGGTGAACGCCCACGGCGGCAAGATCTCCGTCGAGAGCCCGGGGCTTGGCAAAGGCTGCACCTTTCACATCACCCTGCCCCTCCAGGGCAGGCAGCAGCGAGGTTAGGAATGTCCGGCGAAAAACCGCACATACTGCTGGTCGAGGACGAGATGCACCTGGCGCGGGGTATCACCTTCAACCTGGAGCAGGAAGGGTACCTGGTGAGCCACGTCGAAAGCGGCGAGGAGGCGCTCGAGAAGGTCACCATGGAGAGGTTCGACCTGATCATCCTGGACGTGATGCTCCCGGGCATCGGCGGTTTCGAGGTCTGCCAGAAGATCCGCGTGGTGGATTCGCGGGTGCCGGTGCTGATGCTCACCGCCCGCTCCGCCGAGAGCGACCGTATCACGGGGCTCGCCGCCGGCGCCGATGATTACCTGGTCAAGCCCTTCAACCTTAAGGAGTTCCTGCTCAGGGTTTCGGGGATGCTGCGCCGCAGCGCCTGGTACCGGCCGGAACCGGTGGAGGAAGGGTATCGTTTCGGGGACAACGAGGTGTTCCTGCTCTCCTACCGGGCCAGGACCAGGCAGGGGGAGATCGATCTCACCGACCTGGAAGTGCGCATGTTGTCGCTGTTCTTTCATCGCGAGGGGGAGGCCATACCACGCGGCGAGATCCTGGAAAACGTCTGGGGCTACGCCACCGACGCTGAGACCAGGACGCTGGACAACTTCATCGTGCGGCTGCGGAAGTACTTTGAGCCCGAGCCCTCGCGCCCCGTTTTCTTCCAGACCGTGCGCGGGGTGGGGTACAGGTTCAGCAGGAAAAGCTAGCAACCGTTCTATGTTCTACGTTGAAGACCTGAACCTAAAGGCAGTTTTACGTCCACGTTGGACACTAACAGCAGCCTACGCAAAAAGGCCCTCCGGAATCCGGAAGGCCTTTTGTTTTTAACGTAGAACTTAGAACGTAGAACGTGTTCCTTAGAGTCCCGCCTTCTCCCTGATGATCGCAGCCTTGTCGGTACGCTCCCAGGTGAACTCGGGGAGCTCGCGGCCGAAGTGGCCGTACGCGGCGGTCTTCTTGTAGATCGGACGCAGCAGGTCGAGCTGCTCGATGATGGCGCGCGGACGGAGGTCGAACACCTCACGCACGATCTCGGAGATGCGCTTGGACGGGATCTTGCCGGTGCCGTTGCAGTCGACCATGACGGAGACCGGTTCTGCGACGCCGATGGCGTAGGCGACCTGAACTTCACAACGCTCGCAGACGCCGGAAGCAACCAGGTTCTTGGCCACGTAGCGCCCCATGTAGGCGGCGGAACGGTCCACCTTGGAGGGGTCTTTGCCCGAGAACGCGCCGCCGCCATGGGCGCCATGCCCGCCGTAGCTGTCGACGATGATCTTGCGGCCGGTGAGGCCGCAGTCGCCCATCGGCCCGCCGATGACGAAGCGCCCGGTCGGGTTGATCAGGAACTTGGTGTTGGCGTCCATCAGGTTGGCAGGGATGATCTTCTTCACGACTTCCTCGATGATCCCTTCCTTGATCATCTCGTAGGAGACCTCGGGGGAGTGCTGGGAGGAGATGACCACGGTGTCGACGTGGACCGGCTTGTCGTCGATGTATTGGATGGAAACCTGGGACTTGGAGTCAGGACGGAGGAAGTCCAGCACGCCGGTCTTCCTGACGTCGGCAAGCCTGGAAACCAGCTTGTGCGCCATGAGGATCGACATCGGCATCAGCTCAGGGGTCTCGTTGCAGGCGAAGCCGAACATGAGCCCCTGGTCGCCGGCACCCTGCTCCTTGAACATCCCCTCGCCTTCGGTGACGCCCTGGGCGATGTCGGGGGACTGCTTGTCGATGGAGGTGAGTACCGCGCAGGTCTCCCAGTCGAAGCCCATGGCGGAGTCGTTGTAGCCGATCTCTTTTATGGTCTCGCGAACGATCTTCGGGTAGTCGATGACGGCGTTGGTGGTGATTTCTCCGGCGATGACCGCCATACCGGTGGTCACCAGCGTCTCACAGGCGACGCGGGACTTGGGGTCCTGGGCCAGGATCGCATCGAGAATCGCGTCGGATACCTGATCGGCAACCTTGTCCGGATGCCCCTCAGAAACAGACTCGGAGGTAAAGATAAAGTCCTTCATTTCCATAAGGTAAAACCCCCTAACGAAGTGTATAGCAGGTAGCTGTAAAGCCTGCAGATTGTATAGTTGGCGAAAACCTTTGTCAATAATTAAATGCGACCAATATCAACGAGTTCCGTCCCGTCATAAGCCCGATACCAGAGCGGCTGACTCGTGATTAATTGATTCCAACAAAATCCCGGATACAATGATTTCCGTCGATACGCGCGGGCGATGATTCCCCCCCGCACGCTCTCACCTGAAGCGGATTCACCATGTTCTTCAAGGGGAGGAAACAATGAGAGTGCTTTGGCTCGTGATGCTCTGCCTGCTTCTGGCCGCATGCGGTGGGTCTGGTTCGAACGGTGCCGGGGACGATGGCAACGTGCTCACGCCGGAACCTGTAGCGGGTACCGCGCGGGTCACCATCACCACCATGGGGCCTGCCGGCGGTTCGGTTCTCAACGCCGCCCAATTCACCTTGCGCCTCCCGGCCGGGGTGTCGCTCCCGACCAGTACCGGCAGTAATCTCCTCCCTGACGGGGTGCTGGTCCCTGCCGTCAGCGGCAGTTACACAGGCGCGAGTTTCCTGCAGCCCGCCGGCGCCGGGTCCGGGGCGCTGCTGTTGGTGAACATCGCCAATCCCGGCGGAGTTACCGTCGGTCCGCTGGCGACCCTCACCTGCCAGGTCGCGGCGGGAGTTGTTCCCACGGCCGATGCCTTCACCCTGGAGAACTTTTCCGCCCGCGACGCTAACGGCGCCGTCATCCCGGGGATAACCGCCAGGGTCACCCTGCAAACGCAATGAGCGGCTGACGGATCCCCGTCAACCGCTCACCTGTCTCTTCCCCCGCGGGGGAGTGTCCACCCTTTCCTACTCAGCCAGCTTGATGGAGTTGATGAAGACCGGCTCCACCGGCACGTCCTGGTGTCCTCCCTTGTTGCCGGTTTTCACATCGCGAATGGCGTCGACGACGTCCATCCCTTCGATCACCTGCCCGAACACCGCATAGCCGAAACGGTCCGGGGTCTTGCCGGCGTGGTCGAGGAACGCGTTGTCGACGACGTTGATGAAGAACTGGGAGGTGGCGCTGTCGACCACGGAGGTACGGGCCATGGCGAGGGTGCCGCGCACGTTCTTCAGGCCGTTGGTCGCCTCGTTCTTGATGGCGAACTTGGTCTTCTTCGGCTGCATGTTCTCGTCGAGCCCGCCCCCCTGGACCATGAAGTTCTTGATGACGCGGTGGAAGATGGTGCCGTCGTAGTAGGCGTCCTTGACATAGGAGAGGAAGTTGCGCACGGAGATGGGAGCCTTGTCCTTGTAAAGCTCGATCTTAACGGTGCCCATCGAGGTCTCCATGACGACCACGGGATTTTTCTCTTCAGTCATTATAGTGCTCCTTTATATTGGGTTTGATGCACCTTTTAGGGTCGCAGCGGTCTTCAATATCACACAAAGGACTGCCTGGGAAGTTTTTACTGGTTGCAGCCTCGTTGCTACGGTATCATGTACAGTCAGCGATTGTACCAGAACCAGCATTGTGATGCAGCTATGGCATTAAAATATTCACAGGAGAGCACCAAATGAAAGTTTCAACCATTACCCTCTTGGCGGCACTGACACTCTCCGTTTTCACCACCGCGCTCCCAGCGGCAGCCGCATCGGACCTGCAGCAGATCGCCAAGGTCGGGGAGCCGGCTCCGAACTTCAAACTGGATGCCTGGGTCGGCGCCACCGCCGGCAAGGAGTTCAAGCAGATCTCCCTCGACGACTACCGCGGCAAGTGGGTGCTCCTCTTCTTCTACCCCATGGACTTCACCTTCGTCTGCCCCACCGAGATCAAGGGGTTCAACCAGGCGCTCCCCGAGTTCGAGAAGCTGAACACCGTCGTCCTCGGTGCCTCGACCGACAGCAAGTACTCCCACCTCGCCTGGGTGCAGCGCGGCGACCTGGGCAACCTGCAGCTCCCCCTGCTCTCCGACATCAAGAAGGAGGTAGCGCAGAAATACGGCTGCCTGGACGAGAAGGAAGGTGTCGCCCTGCGCGCCCTGTTCATCATCGACCCGGACGGGGTGCTCCAATACCAGGTGGTGCACAACCTCGACGTGGGGCGCAGCGTGGAGGAGACCCTGCGCGTCCTCGAGGCGCTGCAGACCGGCTCGCTCTGCCCGCTGGGGTGGAAGCCGGGCCAGAAGACCCTCGGCAAACCCTGATCGCATCTGCCATGCTCCCCCCCTCCCTTGACGGGCCTGCGCGCCGTAGCGCTTCGGTCCGCGAAGGCGGGAGGGGGCAGGGGTGGGTTAAGCTGCCATCGCCATCAAATGTGGCGCCTGGCCCCGCCCCTACCCCATCATCGCCTTCATCTTGGCGAAGAAATCCTCGGCGCTCTTTTCCGCCTCCTCCGGCGTCACTTCCTTGGCCACCCCGCTTTGCTGCACGTTCAGCACCGTGCCCGGTATCTCCTCCAGAAAGCGCGATGGAACCCGCTCCTCGAGTTTCCCGTACTTCTTCCGGTACAGCGTCCGCGTCATCACCAGCTGCTGCCGGGCCCGCGTGATGCCGACGTAGCAAAGGCGCCGCTCCTCGTCGATGCTGTCATCCTCGTAGATGGCCCGCTTGTGGGGCAGAATCTCATCCTCCATCCCGACCAGGAACACGAAGGGGAACTCGAGCCCCTTGCTGGAGTGCAGCGACATGAGCGTCACCGCGTCCTTGCCATGCTCCTTCTTGTCCTTGCCGGAGAAGCGGTCCTCGTCCATGAGCGACACCTTCTCGATGAAGCCCCCAAGCGTTGCCTGCGGCACCCGCTCCTCGTAGGCGGCCATGGAGTTGATGATCTGCTCCACGTTTTCCACCTTGCGGCGTGCGGCCTTCTGATCGTCGATGGTCCGGAAGATTTCCTCTTCTATCTTCAGTTTCTCGAAGAGGGTCTTCCCCTTTTCCGCCAGCCCGCCTTCCGCCCGGAAGGCCTCGGCGGCATCGAGAAGGGTCTGGTGGAAGGCGAGCACCTTGTCCCGGATCGCCTCCGAGATCCCCTCGATCTCCCCCACCCGGCTGAATGCCTCGAAAAGGGGGATCTCCTTTTCCAGCGACCACTGGTTGATGCGGATCACCGTGCTGTCGCCGATGCCGCGCCTGGGGAAGTTGACGATCCGCAAAAGCGCCACCTCGTCCAGGGGGTTGGCGATCACCTTCAGGTAGGAGAGCGAATCCTTGACCTCCTTGCGCTCGAAGAACTGGGTGCCGCCGACCAGGACGTAGGGGATGTCCTCGAAACGGAGCTGCTCCTCAAAGGCGCGGCTCTGCGCGTTGGTGCGGTACAGGATGGCGAAGTCGCTGTATGGGGTGTCCTTCTTGAAGCGCTCCAGCTGGATCCGCTCCACCACGCTCGTCGCCTCCTCCTCGTCGTCCTGCACGATGCAGAGGTCGATGAGCGGTCCCTGCCCCGAGGCGGTCCACAGCCTCTTCGCCTTTCTCACCTTGTTGTTGCCGATGACGCTGTTGGCGGCTTCCAGGATGTTGCCCGTCGAGCGGTAGTTCTGCTCCAGCTTGATGGTGCGGCACCCGTGGAAATCCTTCTCGA
This sequence comes from Geomonas subterranea, assembly GCF_019063845.1. NCBI lineage: Bacteria > Pseudomonadati > Thermodesulfobacteriota > Desulfuromonadia > Geobacterales > Geobacteraceae > Geomonas > Geomonas subterranea. The sequence goes on along the minus strand of NZ_CP077683.1, from coordinate 253,341 downwards.
AGTCGAGGATGTTGCCGACGTCGGCGCCGCGCCAGCCGTAGATGGACTGGTCGTCGTCCCCCACCACGCAGAGGTTCTTGCAGCCGGCCGCCAGGAGGTTCACCAGGAGGTACTGGGACGAGTTGGTGTCCTGGTACTCGTCCACCATGATGTAGCCGAAGCGCTCCTGCCAGTGCTTGAGGACCGGCGGGTGGTGCTGCAACAGCTCCGCCGTCAGCATGATGATGTCGTCGAAATCGATGGCGTTGAACGCCTTCAGCGCGGACTGGTAGCGCGGGTAGACCAGCGCGGCCATCATGTCGATGTCGTCCAGTGGATTGGGGGCGAAGCGGTCGGGGGGGATCAGCTTGTTCTTGGCGCCGGAGATGCGCCAGATGATGCTCTCCGCGTCGTACTTCTTGCTGTCGGTGTTCACCTCGCGCACGATCTGGCGCACGAGCCCCACCTGGTCGGCGGTGGAATAGATGGAGAAGTTCTTCTTGTACCCCAGGCGCTCGATGTCCCTCTTGAGCACGCGGACACCCAGTGAGTGAAAGGTGGAAAGGACGATCCCCTTCGAGTCCTTGCGCCCCACCAGGTGCTCGACCCGCTCCTTCATCTCCTTGGCCGCCTTGTTGGTGAAGGTCACGGCGAGGATGCGGTCCGGCGGCACCTGCTTGTTCAGGATCAGGTGCGCGATACGGTAGGTGATCACCCCGGTCTTGCCGGACCCGGCGCCGGCCAGGACCAGCAGGGCCCCTTCCGTATGTTTCACGGCGGCGAGTTGTTCGGGGTTGAGACGGGACAGGTCGAGCATGAATTCCTCATAAAACGGACATTTGCGCCACAGCGGCAGGACGGCACCGGGGGTGCGGGCCAAAAAAGAGCCGTCCCCGGAAAGGTGCGGCCGGATATTGTTACCAGAAGCAAAAGGGCAATGCAAGGCGCTATATCCATGCCAGTTCCAAACTGCGCCCGGGTGTGCTATAAAGCACCGTTCAAGACAATCCGCCACGAGGTTCACCATGGACGCACAAGCCGCCGCCGGGCGCATCGCCTCGCTCTCCAAAGAGATCGAGCGCCACAACCGCCTTTACTACGAACAGGACATGCCGGAGATCACGGACGCGGAGTACGACGCGCTGTTTCGCGAACTGCAGGGGCTGGAAAGAGAGTTCCCGGAGCTCGCCCTCCCCGACTCTCCCACCGGCAGGGTCGGCGGACGCCCGCTGGCCAGGTTCACCCAGGTGCGCCACAGCATGCCGATGCTCTCCCTGGAGAACGCCTTCACCGGGCAGGACATGATCGACTTCGACGACCGCGTGAAGCGCTTTTTGGGCCTTGCCGCCGACACCGGGATCTCCTACGTCTGCGAGCCGAAGATGGACGGCGTGGCCGTGGAACTGGTGTACCGCGAGGGGCTTTTGGCGATCGGCTCCACCCGCGGCGACGGCGTCGTGGGCGAGGACGTGACCCAGAACCTGAAGACCATCAAGGACGTGCCGCTGCGCCTGGAAACGCACGAACCGCCGGAACTGCTCACGGTGCGCGGTGAGGTCTACCTCCCCCTGGCCCCTTTCCGCAAGTTCAACCGGGAACGCGAGGAGGCGGGCGAGCCCCCGTTCGCCAACCCCAGGAATGCGGCGGCGGGCTCCCTGCGCCAGCTCGACTCCCGGATCACCGCCAAGCGTCCCCTGAGCATCTTCTGCTACGCGCCGGGGGAACTGGGGGGCGTTGAGTTCACCTCCCAGAGCCACTTTCTGAAGACCATCCCCGAATGGCGGCTGCCGGTAAACCCGCTGACCCGCGTAGTGAACGGGATAAAGGAGATGCTCGCCTACTACCAGGAGATGATGGAGAAGCGCGACGACCTCCCCTACGAGATCGACGGCGTCGTGGTTAAGGTCGATTCCTTCCGGATGCAACGGGAGCTCGGGGAGAAAAGCCGCTCGCCGCGCTGGGCCATCGCCTGGAAATTTCCGCCGCGCCAGGCGACCACGGTCGTGGAGCAGATATTCCACTCGGTCGGGCGTACCGGGGTGATCACACCGGTGGCCTTCCTGAAGCCGGTGAACGTATCCGGGGTCATGGTGTCCCGCGCCACCCTGCACAACTGGGAGGAGCTGGAGAGAAAGGACATCCGCGAAGGGGACACCGTCGTGATCGAGCGAGCCGGCGACGTCATCCCCGCCGTGGTGCAGGTCATCCTGGACCAGCGCCCGGAAGGTGCGGTCAAGCCTCAGGTGCCGGAGAGCTGCCCGGTCTGCGGCGGCGAGGTGGTCCGCCTGCCGGACGAGGTGGCGGTACGCTGCGTGGCCCTTACCTGCCCGGCGCAGTTGTTGGAACGGGTGAAGCATTTCGCCTCGCGGCGCGCCATGGATATCGAGGGACTTGGGGACAAGTTCATCGACCAGCTGCTGGCCCTGAAGCTGATCAAGGACGTAGCGGACATCTACACGCTCAGGGAAGAGGACTTCATGCAGTTCGAGCGCATGGGGAAAAAGCTCGCCGAGAACCTCCTGAACGCGATCGAGGCGAGCAAGGAGCGCGACCTCTCGCGGCTCATCTTCGCGCTCGGCATCAGGCACGTCGGCGAGCACACCGCGAAGCTTTTGGCCGGCGCCTTCGGCAGCATCGAGAACCTGGCTAAAGCGAGCGAGGAGGAACTGACCAGCATCCGCGAAGTCGGGCCGCAGGTCGCGACCAGCATAGCCGATTTCTTCAAGAGCGAGGACAACCTGCAGGTGCTGGAGCGGCTCAAGGCCGCCGGGGTAAGTCCCAAGGTAGAGGAGAAGCGGGTTGGTGGCAGGTTCACCGGCAAGACCTTCGTCTTCACCGGCGCCCTGGAGAAGTTCACCAGGGACGAGGCCAAGAAGATGGTGGAGCAGGAAGGGGCCCATGCCGCCGGGAGTGTCTCCAAGAAGACCGACTACGTCGTGGCCGGCGCCGACGCTGGCAGCAAGCTCGAGAAGGCGCGTCAGTTGGGCGTGCGCGTGCTGACCGAAGAGGAGTTTTTGGAGTTGATGCGGTAGAAGCCGGCAGCAGAAGAGCAGGCGGCAGGCAAGCAGATGAGCAACGGGCGCGGCAATCAAGGTTGCCGCGCCCGTTTTTCGTCAGCGGTGTTCCTTGCGGTAGTTGTAGAGCCTTTCGGTGAAGCCGCCGTTTTGGACGAAGTCGCTCTCCAGGCGGTCCATTTGGCGTTTGAGCAGGTAGCTTGCCTGGTGGGACAGGCAGAGCATTATGTTGGCGCTCACCTCCGCAGTACTCACGCGCAGCGCCCGAAGGGCCGCTAACAGCGGCTCGTCAAAGACGTCGGACCGGTCTGACTTGTCTGACTTGTCTGACTTGTCTGACTTGTCTGACTTGTCTGACTTGTCTGACTTGTCTGACTTGTCTGACCTGTCGGCCCCATCCGACACTCCGACTGCCTTGGTCAGCTTCCCTGCAAGCCTTGCCCGCATGGCCCGCACCCTGGGTGACTCCTTGTCCCAAACCGGCAGGTTGTTTTGCCGCAGGAAGTCCTCGTAGTCCCTGATCAGTTCCCCAAGACTTGCCCGCGCCACCCCGGTCAGCTTCAGTTCGGTCTTCTTCGAGGTTCCTGAGGCCAAGGAACCTTCGGCGATGTTCTGTACGCCGCTGCGCGCAGCCTGCACCATCTGGTCATGGGTGCGCGAGCGTTTGTCAACAAAACGCTCGCAAAAGATGACGGTCCCGTCGTAGGCAGCCAGGGCAACTGCAAAACTCCGCAGTCTCCGGTACCCTCCGTGCGGCAGAATAAGGTCGTGCGAGCCGTTCATCGCAACCTCCCAAAACCGTCAGACTGTCACACGTTCACCCAAGTCCTACTTCGCCAGCTTGGCGGTCAGCGCCGGCACAAACTGCATCACGTCTGCAACCACCAAGACGTCGGCAACCTCACCGATGGGGGCATCCCTGTCCTTGTTGATGGCCACGATGAACCCCGATTTCTTCATCCCGGCCAGATGCTGAATCGCACCGCTGATGCCGCAGGCGATGTACAGCTTGGGACTCACGGTCTGACCGGTCACCCCCACCTGCGCCCCCGCCTCCATCCAACCGCTGTCCACGACAGGACGGCTCGCCCCTACCTCGCCGCCCAATACCTTGGCCAGCTCCGCGATCACCGGCAGGTTCTCCTTCTTGCCGACACCCCGCCCGGCGCTGACGATGATCTCCGCCCTGCTGAGATCGACCCCCTTGCGCGCCGCAGCCTCATACCCCAGGAACTCACCCCGCCCCTTACCGTCAACGTCCAGCGGCTGCTGCTGCGGCGTCCCCCCCGGCACCACCGCGGGGAAGGCTCCCCCCTGCAGGGTAAGAACCACCGGGCTTCCAACCGCCTGCACCACCTGCCGCATCTTCTGGCTGCAGCAGGGACGCTCGAACCCTCCCTCGGCCAGGGCGACCACCTCGGAAACCTGCGGCGCCTGGAGCAGGGCCGCCACCCGGGGCGCCAGATCCCACCCGTACGAGGTGTGCATGAAAACCACGTAGTCCGGCTTCTCCCGTTCCACCGCCGCCTGCACCAGCCGCTTGTGCAGGTCCGGGTTGTATTCCCCGTATTTCGAGGCGTCCGCCAGGTAGACGGTCCCCCCGTAACTGGGCAGCGCCCCTTCGCTGCCGATCAAGACCATGGCGGTCTCGGCTCCCAGTTGCGAGGCGAAACCGAACAGTTCATGGCTGTGCTCCAACAGTTTGCCATCGCGGCATTCGCCGACGAGTAATGCTTTCATGGTCGCCTCCCTAGCGCAACACCGCGGTCTTGTCCTTTAGTATCCCGATCAGCCGGTCGACCTGGTCCGCAACGTCTCCTTCCAGGACCACGCCCCCCCCCTTCTTGGCCGGGGCGCGAAACCGGGTCAAAACCAGCCTCGCCTCCTGCTTTAACAGCTGCTCAACCGGGATCACGTTCACCTCTTTCTTCTTCGCCTTCATGATGTTGGGAAGCGTCGGGTAGCGCGGCTGGTTCAGGCCGAGCTGGCAGGTCACCAGGGCCGGCGCCGTGAGCCGCACCATCCCTTTCACCCCCCCCTCGAGCTCGCGCTTCACGGTCACGGTCCCGTCGGCGTACTCGAAACCAACGACGGTCGTGGCGCAGGGGTATCCCAGCATCTCGGCGAGGGCCACTCCCACCTGGCTCGAACCGCGGTCCAGGGACTGCATACCGGTGAAGATGAGATCGAATCCCTCTCCCCTGGCATATGCCGCGATGATCGAGGCGATCTGGAAGGGGTCCTTCAGATGGGAAGCCGGATCCTGCACGTGCACCGCGCGGTCCGCCCCCATGGCCAGCCCCTTCTTTATCGCTTCCACGACGCGGTCAGGTCCCACCGAAAGCAGGGTTATCTCGGGTTCGCCCCCCAACTGCTCCTTGAGCAGGACCGCCTGCTCGATGGCGTACTCGTCATACTCGTTGACGCGAAAGGCGAGGTCGGTCTCCGCGTACCAGACGCCAGCGGCGTCGGGACGGAAACGCGATTCCATGTCGGGCACCTGCTTGACGCATACCAGGATCTTCATAATGAACCTCCTCCGGCGTGATTGTCAGCCGCGCAACGCCTGCGCCGTCCAACCACTAGCCGGGAATGATATCGCTTACTTAGAGAATATAGGAGGAACGGGAGGTGTCAAACTTTTTCATGAGCAGGTGAGGCGTCGTGGCAGGAGGCGGGGAGTTCCTGCCGGATTTTTCGGGGAGATTTCGGTGGGAAGCAAAGGGAGCTAAAGCCAGTAGGCGACCTCTTCCCGGCCGCCGCCCAGCGTCCTTTTGCTCTTTAGCCCCTGCTCCAGGTCGCACAGCAACTGGGCGAGCTGGCGAAAGAGCAGGTTCTTCTCGGAGATATCGTCGGTCTTGTCGAGTTTCGCTAGAAGTTTCAGATAGTTGGCGTAAGCCTCTTCAAAGGTGTCCATACCAGGTCCTCCCGAATGTGGCGCCTTGGAGCGCAAGCAGGAGGTAACCTTTACCTTCAAATTAAATTTTTTTCAAGTAATTTCTTAAAAAAAACTAACCATCACTGCGTCACGTGGGCATGGTCTCTACCCTGTTGCGCCCGTTCTGCTTGGCGCGGTAAAGCGCCTCGTCGGCCCGGCGGAACAACGAGTCGATGTTGTCGACCTGCGGGGAGGGATAGGTGGCGACCCCGGCGCTGACGGTGACCGTCAGGTCCTCGAGAGGAGGTGGGAATGAAAAATCGAGCACCGCCTGCCGCAGGCGTTCGGCGGCGACCACCCCACCGTTCAGCGAGGTGCCGGGGAAGACCAGGGCGAACTCCTCGCCGCCGTAGCGCGCGGCGCTGTCGTAGGCGCGCATCTGCTGCTGCACCAGACCGGCGACCGAGGAAAGGACGAGGTCGCCGTTTTGATGACCGTAGGTGTCGTTGACCTGCTTGAAGAAATCGATGTCGACCATGACCAGGGAAAGGCTCTCGCGATTGCGCCTGGCCCTGAAGAACTCGGCCTCGAGCACCTCCGCGAGGTAGCGCCGGTTGAAGAGCCCGGTGAGGTGGTCTATGTTGGTGAGCCGCTTGAGTTGCTCGTTGGCCGTTTTCAGCTCGTCCTGCAGGGACTTGATCTTGAGTTGAACCTTGACGCGCGCCACCAGTTCGCCGGCGTCAAAGGGCTTGGTGAGGTAGTCGCTGGCGCCCTGCTCGAGCCCCCTGATCTTGGAGTTGAAGTCCATCTTGCCGGTCAGCATGATGATGGGAAGCCCCTGCAGGTCGGGGCGCGAGGCGACCAGTTGCAGGAACTTGTAACCGTCCATGCGCGGCATCTCGACGTCACAGATCACCAGGTCGGCCTTGGACTCGATCAAGGTCTTGAACCCCTCCATCCCGTCCTTCGCTTCCCGGTACTCCTCGAAAAGCCCTACGTCCTGCAAAGTCCGTATTACCTGCTCCCGAATGGCAGCCGAATCATCGATCACGAGCGCGCAACTGGACATGAAGTCTCCCATCGGCATGGCTGGTACGGCGGCAGCGTCGTCGATGCCTTCCCTGCGGTCGCGGGCACCGCCGGAAAAACACAGCGAGCAGCCAACACCCCTGCGGCCTGTACCTTATGAGTTACGAAATGGCTTGATGAAAAAGTAGATTATCAGCAGGAACGGAAAGGAAGAAAATGCCGCCTCGAAGTTCCCTTTGAAAAGCTGCCAGGTACCGAAAGATATCACTGCGACTGTAAATAAAATGATCAATGCTGCAGCGGTTTTGTTCATAGCGGGATAGTAACTAAACTTTCAGGACGTTGTCCAGAGATTTTAGATCTACGGTGGCAGAAGCTGGTGCGAAAATGGGTAGTGATCAAGGCGTGTTCCAGTCCCAACAGAACTTCAGTTCATCCTCTGTGACAAATAGCTCGCAACAGGTCTTCTTGAAGGCGGCCAGATTGGCGGCGCTGTCGACTTCCTCCTGCACCGTCGTCTCGATCAGTGAATCCGGCAGATCGAGGTTCTTCTCGAACGCCCCTTCCACGAGGCCCGGGCGCCATCCCGCCTCCTTGAGCCGGATCTTGAACAGCCCGATGTGAATGCTGTTGTTGACGCCGTAATCGACCAGCAGGAGCACGTTCTTGCCCATGTCACACCTCCCTATGAGCCGGCTGCCGCGCCAGTGAGCCCGCGAACCGTTCTAGATTACCACAAAAGTTCCCTATCAGACTTGAACTCCAGCCACTTCCCGGAAACGGGGTCCTTGAATCGGAGCCATCGCGCAAGAAGCTGCAGCGGCCTGTCGAAGTCATCGGGCTGCCGGGGCTGCAACCGCGGGTAGAGTCTGTCGTTGAGGATCGGCATCCCCAGCGAGCTCATGTGGACCCGCAGCTGGTGGGTCTTGCCGGTGAGCGGGCTCAGCGAGAACAGGGACCGCCCCTCCCGCTGTTCGAGCAGCCGGATCCGCGAGCGCGCGTTGACCTCCCCCGGCTCGGTGCCCATGACGAACCACGGCTCCCCCGGCACCAGCCTGCTCTCCACCAGCCAGCTCTCCCTGCCGTCGGGGACCGGCCCCAGGCCGACCGCCCGGTACTCCTTCTCGATGCGGCCCTCCCGGAAAAGCCCCGCGTAACGGCCGCGCGTTTCCGGGTTCACCGAGAAGAGCACGAGGCCGGCGGTCTCGCGATCGATCCGGTGCAGCGGCACCAGGTGATGGATGCCGGTCCGCTTCCTGAGCCGGTGCAACAGGCTCTGGTCGAGGTAGGCGCCGCCAGGGGTAACCGGCAGGAAATGAGGCTTGCATGCCACCAGCAGCTCGTCGTTTTGAAACAGGATCTCTTCCGGAAACGGGATCACCCTCTCCTCGTCCATCTCCCTGAAATAGAAGACCCTTTTTTGCGCTGCGTACGGAGTGGCGATGCTTACCGGGGAACCATCCTCGCCGAGCACCTTACCCTGCGCGATGCGCGCCTCCCACACCTCTCGCGGGATCCTGGGGAAACGATCCACCAAAAAGGCGAACACGGTGGGATACGGCTCATCGAGCCTGGGCATGGTCACCTTGGCGGGATACTGCGAGATGGACATGGCTGGCCTTGGCAAGGAGGATGGCGGCGTTGCGGAGAGGGCAACGGACCGCTGCCGGGAAAACCGGCGCACGGGCAGGATACCACGGACCGGCGGCACAGGCAATCGCGCTGACCGGCACCGCCGCAGAGCGGGGGAAGTCCCGGTGGGACACGAGTTCCTGGGACAGCTACGGGGAAAGAACTCACGGGGGCTCCCCCTTCCTTGACGGGGTGGGTGCCGGGGGGGGGCGTGAAGCCGCAGGTGCATACGCGATGGCATCTTCCCTCTTGCCACCTCCCGCAAGGGAAAGGGGACAACGACGGTGTGTTCAAAAGTGCTGGAAAGGCAAAAAAAGAGGGGCAACCCGTCGATTGCCCCCAGTGTTGGACGGCCGGCAGAAAGGGCCGATCACAGACCGGTGTGGACGCACAAGCGCCTGTCGCTACTGGTACGGGTTATCCCACTTTTCGCAAAAGGCGATCTGCGCGAGCTCCTTGCGCGGGCGCGGGTTGGGCGACTGGTCCGGATAGCCAAGCGGCGTGATCCCCACCACCCGGATCCCCTCCGGAATGTCCAGGGCGCGCTTGATCTCCCCCTCGTCGAACCACCCCATCCAGCAGGTGCCCAGGCCGAGGCCGTGGGCGGCGAGGCAGAGGTGGTCAAAGGCCAGGGCCGTGTCGGCGACGTAGTACTCGATGCCGTTCTCGACGCCGCTCTCGCCAGGATCGGCACAGACGACGATGATGCAGGGAGCCGAAACGAGGGCCTTCTTGCCCGGATTGTCATCGGGAAAGGCACCGGCCAGCGCGCCCCTCGGCCCGGACCCGGTCAGCACCAGGAAGCGCCAGCACTGCATGTTCTTCCAGGATGGCGCCAGCCGGGCCATATTGAGCACCTGTTTTATTTTCGCGGGCTCGACGGGCGCAGGCTTGTACTTTCTTATGCTGCGCCTGCCGGTTATGGCCTGAAAAATGTCCAATTTACGATCTCCCTTTATCTGCTGTCTCACTTGATACACCAAAAACACCGTTTTGTAAATGTCGCATTTTGTATGGAAGCGTTTTCACCAAAGCTGGCATTCCCGCCGGAAAAGCGATTGACACTCAGAACGCCATGTTCTAGATTAGCTGGGCATTCATTTCGACCACGAGGTTTTTCAATGGACATCATGAAGGACGGCGAAGAGATAACCTCGATCGGGGACGTCGCCGCTGCGCTGGGGCTTACCACCAGGACCATCCGCTATTGGGAGGAAGTCGGCATCATCGAAAGCGTGCCCAGAAGCGACGGCGCCACGCGCGGCTTCACCCCCTATTACGTGCGCCGCATCAAGTTCATCATCAAGCTCAAGGAACTGGGGCTCACCATCAAGGAGATGCAGGACCTCTACGCGGCGTACGGCGAGGCCAAGCAGACCGAGCGCATGGTGCCCAGGCTGGTCGAAATCCTGGACGAGCACATCGAGAAGATCGACGACAAGATGGCCCGGCTCGCCTCGCTGCGTAGCGACATCGCGAGCTACCGGCAGCACATGGTCAGCAAGTTCGGCTCCTCCCAAGCCAGCGGCGCCTGACGGCGCCGCCCCTTCCGGCGTCTGCCCTTCCCCCTCGACGACGGCCCAGGCGCCCCCCCGAGCCACCTCACATGAAATTCACCGCAGACCTGCACATCCACTCCCGCTTCTCCAGGGCGACCAGCCGCGACCTGGGCCTCGACCAACTCTGGCGCTGGGCGCAGTTGAAGGGGATCCGGGTGGTCGGCACCGGGGATTGCACCCATCCCGAATGGCTTGCCGAACTGGAGCGGGAACTGATCCCTGCCGAACCGGGACTGCTGCGCCTGCGCCGGGAGCCTCCCCAGAGCCAGGTGCCGGACAGTTGCCGCGCCCCGGTCTCCTTCCTGATCAGCGGCGAGATCAGCTGCATCTACCGCAAGGGGGGACGCACCAGGAAGGTGCATTGCCTGGTGCTGCTACCCGACTTCGGGGCGGCGCACCGGCTGAACCTCGCGCTCTCCCGCGTAGGCAACCTGGCCTCCGATGGCAGACCGATCCTGAAACTGGACGCCAAGGACCTCCTCGCCATGGTTCTCCAGGCATCTCCGCACGGGCTCCTCATCCCCGCCCACGCCTGGACCCCCCACTTCTCCATCTTCGGCGCCTGTTCCGGCTTCGAGTCCCTGGAGGAATGCTTCGAGGAGCTCGCCCCCGAGGTCCACGCCATCGAAACCGGCCTCTCCTCCGACCCCGCCATGAACTGGCGCTGGTCGGTCCTGGACGGTATCACGCTCATCTCCAACTCGGACGCGCACTCCGCCAGCAAGCTTGGACGCGAGGCGACCATCTTCGATACCGAACTTTCTTACGACGGGATCTACCGGGCCATAGCCGGCGGCAAGGGGGTGGCGGGGACCATAGAGTTCTTCCCGGAGCAGGGGAAATATCACGCCGACGGCCACAGATGCTGCGGGGTGAGGCTCTCCCCCCGGGAAACCATCGCGCACGGCTATCGCTGCCCCGCCTGCGGAGGGAAGCTGACGGTGGGGGTGCTGCACCGGGTCGAACTTCTGGCCGACCGCCCGGCCGGCGCGAGGCCCGGGGAGGCACCCCCGTTCCGGTCCGTGATTCCGCTCATAGATCTGATCGGGGGGGCGCTGCGGGTCGGGTGCTCCAGCAAGAAGGCCGAGGCGCTCTACTTCGAGCTGTTGCGCGGGCTTGGGAACGAATTCCACATCCTGCTCGAGGCGTCGCTCGAAAAAATAGCCGCCAGGTCGACGACGACGCTGGCGGCGGGTATAGGGAGGATGCGTTCGGGTGAGGTGGAGATCAAGGCCGGCTACGACGGCAAATTCGGCACCGTCTCGGTCTCAGCGCCTGATGGCGACGCTACTTGAGCAGTTCGTCCAGCCTGGCCAGGTCGGCTCCCACCACCATCTGCCCGTTGACGAAGAAGGTGGGGGTCCCGGTGACGCCGGATTTCCTGGCCAGCTCCATGTGTTCCTGGGCCAGGCGCTTGATCTCGGGTGAGGCGGGTTTCGCGTTGGCCGGGATATCCTGCCCCAGCATCATGGCGTCGTAGGCCTGCACCTTGTTTTCCGCCGAAAGGATGTACTCGATCTTGGTGATCGCCCCCGGGTGTGCCAGAGGCGCGAAGAAGATGTACTGGGTCACGTCGGTCCTCTTGGTGAAGTACTCGGCGCCCCTGCGGCAGAAGGGGCAGTCCGGGTCGGTGAACTCCACCACTATCTTCTTGCCGTCGCCGATCTTGAGCGCCTTGTCCAAAGGCAGGTCCTTGACCACCTTGGCCATGATGGCCCCCTTGCGCTCGGCGGTGCGGCTCTTCAGATCCTTCCCCACGATCTCGCCGGTCAGCACCAGTTCCTTGTCCGGGTAGTAGTAGAAGATGCGCTGGCCCGAGATCACCTCGTAGAGTCCCGGGATTTCGGTCGGAGTCATGCTGTCCACGGGAACCGTGGGGAATGCGTTGCGGAAAGACTCCTCGGGCTTGACCGGGGCAGCGGCGAACGATGTTGCCGCCAGGGCGAACAAAACGCACGCGGTGAACAGTGGTGTAAAGATCCTTCTAAACGACATGGGCGCCTCCAGTGATCAATTATGAAGCCCCGCCCGGCGGGACAGCGGTAACTATAACATAGCTTCGCCGCAGACGGCGCTTGAATAATGAGCGTTTTTCCTAAAGAACGGTTTCGAACGCGGTGGCCGCCGCCCCCAGTACGCCGGCGTCGTCTCCCAGCATCCCGGGTTCGACACGGACCCGGCCGCCGGCAACGGAAAAGGTGCGGGAGTCGAGCTCCCGGAGCAGGGCGGGCGCCAGCAGGTCGAAGCTCCGCGCCACGCCGCCGCACACGATCACGGCTTCCAGGTTCAGCAGGTTCACCACCCCCGCCATGGCGATGCCGAGGTAGCGTCCCGCCTCGGCGAAGACGGCAAGCGCCGCGGCATCCCCCAGCCGCGCCCGGTTAGCGACCACGGCGGCATCGCCCCCCTCCCCGGCGATGGCGCCAGCCGAAGCGTACTGCTCCAGACATCCACGGCTACCGCAGCCGCAGGGGCGCCCCTCGGGTTCGACCGGGATGTGACCGAACTCCCCCGCCGCGCCGTCGGCCCCGGTCCAGAGTTTGCCGTCAAGGATCAGCCCGGCCCCGACGCCGGTCCCTATGGTGAGCGCGATGAGGGAGCGGTAGTCGCGCCCGGCGCCGTAGCGTTTTTCGCCCACCGCGCAGGCGTTGGCATCGTTGAGGGCCGCCACCGGCAGCCCCGTCGCGAGGGAGAGCTCCCGGGCCAGGGGCACCCCCTCGAGCCCGGGGACGTTGACGCTGGCGCGCACGACGCCGTCGCTGCATACCAGCCCCGGAACCCCGACCGCGAGCGCCACGGTGCGGGCGCCGATGCGGGTCGCCTCCCCTTGCAACCTCCCGACCCCGGCCAGGAGCCGCGAGAGCAGTGAGTCGAGCCCCGCCGCCGGCAGGGTCGGCTCCGCGCTGCGCGCCAGCACACTCCCCTGACGGTCCACCAGGGCCATCCTCAGGTTGCTTCCGCCGAGATCGACGCCGATGCACAATTCCCGGGTCACGCCACCTCCGCTTTCGGAAAGAAGGGGAGCAGCCGGTCGTAGGTCGCCAGCAGGGCCTCGGGGAGCACCCGCGCCTCCGCCACCACGGACATGAAGTTGCTGTCGCCGTTCCAGCGCGGCACCACGTGCAGGTGGAGATGGTCCACGACGCCGGCCCCGGCCGCCTTCCCGAGATTCATGCCGATATTGAAACCGTCGGGACTGCTGGAGCGGGCGAGCACCTCCTTGCACAGGGCGACGACGCGGAAAAGCTCCTGCATCTCGTCGCCAGTCAGATCGTTCAGCTCGGCCGTGTGACGGTGCAGCGAAACCAGCAGGTGACCGTTGCAGTACGGGTAGCGGTTCAGCATGACCCGGGCCGACGGGGTGCGGTGGATGATCAGTAGCTCCCGGTCGTCCCCCTCAGCGCAGAATATGCAGCCCGGCGCCGGCGGCTGCGTCAGGTATTCCATCCTCCAGGGCGCCCAAAGCCTGTCCATGACTCCTCCCCATCGTTTCCTGTTATAGCCGCCAAGATTATTATCCAGATTCTCTCAATTTACAACCACGACCTGTCACTACAAGAGTGGAGCCGAGGCTCGCGCTGGAAATGATCTTGATCTGGCGGAGCGACCGGAGATTGATCCGGTGAGGTCACATGCTATAATTTCGCATCCCCCATCTAAACCTCCTATTTCTGACGCATCTCGATGTGGCAGCACCGTTTCCTTCTTTCATTCGTGAAGTTCGCTTCAGCCGTTTTCATAGTCAGGATAGTTCACCGTCACCCCTGTTTGAGGAGGATGTCATGACGAAGAAGATAGACGCGCTCGAATATCACGCCAGCGGCCGCAAGGGGAAGATCGAAGTTGTCTCCTCCAAGCCCTGCCTGACCTCTCTCGATCTCTCACTCGCCTACACCCCCGGCGTCGCCGAGCCTTGCCTGGCCATCGAGCAGCGCCCCTCCGACGCCTACCTCTACACGGCCAAGGGAAACCTGGTCGCGGTGGTCTCCAACGGCACCGCCGTCCTGGGGCTTGGCAACATCGGGGCCCTGGCCGGCAAGCCGGTCATGGAGGGGAAAGGGGTGCTCTTCAAGCGTTTCGCCGACGTCGACGTCTTCGACCTCGAGGTGAAGTCGGAGGACCCGGACGACGTGATCAAGGTGGTGCAGCTTTTGGAGCCGACCTTCGGCGGCATCAACCTGGAGGACATCAAGGCGCCGGAGTGCTTCTACATCGAAGAGGAGCTCAAAAAGAGCATGAACATCCCGGTCTTCCACGACGACCAGCACGGCACCGCCATCATCTGTTCGGCGGCGCTCATCAATGCGCTGCAGCTGGTGGGGAAGAAGATCGAGCGGGCGCGCATCGTGGTGAACGGCGCCGGAGCCGCCGGGGTCGCCTGCGCCAACCTGGCCATTTCGCTCGGGGCCACCCCGGAAAACCTCTGCATGTGCGACACCAAGGGCGTGATCTACAAGGGGCGCAAGGAGGGGATGAATCCGTACAAGGAGCGGCTCGCACTGGACACGGAACTGCGCACCCTGGAGGAGGCGATGCGCGGGGCCGACGTCTTCATCGGGGTCTCGGCCAAGGGGGCGGTGACCCCGCAGATGGTGCGGGAGATGGCCAAGGACCCCATCATCATGGCCATGGCCAACCCTGACCCGGAGATCACCCCGGAAGAGGCGCTCTCGGTCCGCTCCGACGTGATCATGGCCACGGGCAGGAGCGACTACCCGAACCAGGTGAACAACGTGCTCGGCTTTCCCTTCATCTTCCGGGGCGCCCTGGACGTCAGGGCCAGCACCATCAACGAGGAGATGAAGAAGGCGGCGGTCTCCGCCCTGGCGCAGCTGGCGCAGGAGGAATGCCCGGACTCGGTCTGCCGCGCCTACGGTAACGAGAGCTTCTCCTTCGGGCGCAATTACATCATCCCCAAGCCGTTCGATCCGCGGGCCCTGTTGCGGGTGGCGCCGGCCGTGGCCAGAGCGGCCATGGAAAGCGGCGTGGCGCGGACCCCCATCGAGGACATGGACCGTTACGTGGAGTGGCTGGAAACCCTGCAGGGACGCTCCAAGGAGACCATGCGCGCCATCATCAACAAGGCCAAGTGCGATCCCAAGAAGATCGTCTTCCCGGAGGGGGACAATGAGAAGATCCTCAAGGCCGCCTATCACCTGGTGGAGGAGGGGATCGCCAAGCCGATACTGATCGGCAACAGGAACAAGGTGCTGGAGAAGATGGCCGAGCTGGGGATGGATCTGAACCTCACCATCGTCGACCCCGAGGATTCCGAGCTCACCGAGCCCTACGCGCAGGAACTGTACCGCATGCGGCAGCGCAAGGGGATCACGCTCTCCGAGGCGCAGCGCATCGTGCGCCGCAAGTCGCGCAACCACTTCGGATCGATGATGGTGCACATGGGGGACGCCGACGCGCTGCTCGGGGGGATCGACACCCATTACCCCGACACCATCCGCCCCGCCCTCGAGGTGATCGGCAGGCAGCCGCAGCTCTCCGGCGTGCACGGCATGTACATGATGGTCTTCAAGAAGGGGATCTACTTCATGGCGGACACCACGGTCGAGATCGAGCCGACCGCGGAGGAGTTGGCGGAAACCGCGCTCCTCGCGGCGGAAAAGGTGCAGCTGCTCGACATCGTGCCGCGCATCGCCATGCTCTCCTTCGCAAACTTCGGGTCGGTCAACCACGCATTGACCCAGAAGGTGAAGCGCGCCGTGGAGATCGTGAAGGAAAGGGTCCCCAGCCTGGAGATAGATGGCGAGATGCAGGCGGACACGGCGGTGACGCCGGAACTATTGGCCAACTACACCTTCTCTACCCTGACCGGTCCCGCCAACATCCTCATCTTCCCGGACCTGAATTCCGGGAACATCTGCTACAAGCTGTTGCACCGGCTGGGAGGGGCGGAGGCGATCGGACCGCTATTGATGGGGATGAAGAAACCGGTGCACGTGCTGCAAAGAGGGGACGACGTCGCGACCATCGTCAACATGGCCGCCATCGCCGTGGTGGACGCGCAGAGCATGTAGCGGGACAAGCCGGATTGCCTGCCGGAACTCCCCCACCCTAGACGGGAGGGGGACGGGGGGTGGGTGAAGCCGCAACCGAGGGAAATGATGGCATCCTACCCCTCCCCCACGTGGAGGGGGGACTGCTGCGAACGAACGTAAAAAGGGACCCCCGCCGGGGTCCCTTCCTTTTTCCTCAAACGTCTTTCTTTGGTTGCCAGAGCAGCCGCCAATTTGCTATACATGACGGACACCAACCACGCCTGACGCCCAGATTAGGGGCCGGAGAAGGACGGCAGCAGCCATGCAAGACGCGTTAGATCCGCTCGAGGAAGAGGAATACCCTACCAGCCTCAATAAGCAGCTGCTCACCGGGCTCGCGGTCTCGCTCGCTTTGCACCTGGTCTGCGCCGCGCTCCTTCTCGGCATCCCCGGCGGAGGCGAGCCCGCCCGCCCGGCCGTGACCTACGTCGACCTCAACACCATCCCCGCACCCGTCCCGGCCGCTCCCGCAGTCAAGCCCCAGCCCGAGCCGGACCCCGAGCCGGAACAGCCCCAGGAAGAGGCGGAGCCGCTCCCGCCGACCCCGCCACAGCAGCAGGCACAGGCCGCGCAGCCCGCGGCTCCGGTACCGCAACCCGCGCAGCCCCAGACCGCCATGGAGGAAAGGTCACGCACCACCTTCGGGATGGGGCTCACCAAAGGGTACTTCAAGCCTCTCAGCGACGGCGAGACGCTCCGTCCGGAGATCAAGGAGTATTACATTCGGCTGCTGCAGGGGGTGAACGAGAAGTGGTGGTTGGAACAGAAGGATCAGAAGGTGGCGCCGATCGTGGTCAACGTCACCATAACCCGCAGCGGCGAGATCATCGGCAGCACCATTTTGGAAAGTTCGGGCAACATCGTCTACGACCGGGCCGTTCAGAGAACGCTGGAGGCGGCAGGTCCGCTCCCCCCGGTACCCGCCAACTTCATCGGCGACTTCTTCCAGGCGCCGATACGCCTGGTCCCGCCGCTCAACCTCCTCTCCTGGTAGCGGTCAGCTCCCCTCTTCCAGCTCCAGGTCGATGATGTCCGGGACCTCTTCGCCGGAAAGGGCGGAAAGCCTGTCCGAGGCGTCCTGATAGCCGGGATTGGCGCGTATCACCTCACGGTACAACCCGATCGCCTCATCCACCGCGCCGCGTCCCTCCGCGAGTACGGCCAGCTCGTAGTTGAGACAGGTGCGCTCGTCCCTGGTTATGACGGTCAGGTCGAGGCCGCGCCGCAGGAGTTCCTCGGCCTGGGCCGCCTCCCCCTTGTCGCGATAGCAGATGGCCTGCAGGGTCATGCAGTCGAAACGGCGCTGCGGGTTGGCCGCGGCGATCTGGAACTCCTTGATGGCACCGGCGTACATCCCCATCTCCTTGTAGCCGATCCCCAGGTCGTAATGTGACTCCAGTTCCTCGATGTCGAAGTCGGCGCCGCTTCCCGCCGCTTCGGGGAAGATTTCCTCCCAGCCCCGCACCTGGACGGGCTCCGCAGCGTCGGGTGCTGCCGGTTCGGGCGCCGGTTCCAGCTCCGCCTCCGGCTCAAGCTCTAACTCCGGCTCCGGCTCCAGCTCCAGCTCTGACTCAGGCTCCAGTTCCAACTCCAGCTCCGTCTCCGGTTCCGGTTCGAGTTCGAGCTCGGCCTCCTCGTAGTCAGCCAGCTGAGCAGGCTCCTGTTCATCGGGCTCTTGCTGCGGCTCCGCGCCCTCTTGTTCGCCCCAGGAAAAATCGCCGAAGGGCGCTTCCTGTTCAGGCAGGGTCAACTCCAGCTCCCCCCCCTGGTCAAGGTCGAGCTCAACCACCGGAGCGGTCTCCTCCGGCTCGCCCCCATCCAGTTCCTCACCCACCTCGTCAAAGTTCAGTTCCAGCGAGAAATCAAGCGGAAGTTCCACGTTCGCGGACGGGGCGGGGGCCGGTTCGGGAAAGGCCGCGGGCAGTTCGCCTCCCTGTGCCGGTTCGGGAGCCGGCGCCGCATCGAACATGTCGTCGTCGAGATCGAGTTCGATCTCCTCTTCCCAGGCTATAGAGCCTTCAGCCTCATCTTCGTTTTGCTCCGTGTCCCAAGGCGCAGGAGCCTCGTAGGTGGCCGGGGATGCCGTCCCGGCGGCAGGTGCGGGTTCGGGTTGCGACGTCGCGGCAGGCGCCGCGAAGGGGTCGGGAAGTTCACCCCCCGGAGCGTCCCAGTCAGGGAGGACCGGCTCCTCGATGGGTGACTCCCACGGGGCGGCGGCTGGTCCCTGCACGCCGGGCACCTCCTCCCCCCCCCCGAAACCGTCTGCGGAGAGTTCCTTACCGTCAAAGTACGGTGCCGGCTGCAGCGTGTCCTCTTCCGGGAAGAGTTCCCGGGCGCGCGCGTCCACCGACGCGGCATCCTGCTGCAGGCCGCGCCCACGCAGGGTGCCGGCCAGCTCGGCGAAAGCCTGGCGGGACTGGTCCGCCGACCCGGTCGAATACAGCAGTTCCGCGTGCTTCATCCTGGTGGCGACATGCTCGGCATCGACGCCCAGCATCTTCTCCACCACCTTGAGCGCCTCTTTCAGGTCACCTTCCTTCTCGTAAAGCGCCGCCACCTGTGCGTATTCCGCCAGGGCGTTGCCGATCAGCCCCTGCTGGTGGTTCAGATGCGCGATAGTGAGCGCGGTGGCGGGATTGCCGGGGTTCAGGCGCTGGATCTGCTTGTAGATGGCGATGGCCTTGAGGAAGTAGCAGTTGTCGGCGTAGTGCTTGCCGATATCCTCGTACTGCTGGATCGCCTCATCCTTGCGGTTGTCGCGCACCAGGAGCTCGGCCAGACGCTGGCGGGGCCTGATGTCCCCAGGCTCCATGGCAACCACCTGCTGGTAGTCCTTGATCGCCTTGTCGATCTGCCCCTTCAGCACGAAGCGCTGGGCACTCTCGAGAATTTTGTCTTTTTTGGAAGCCAAGTTAACGCCTCATACCCCTAGAATTACGGAAAGCTAAAACTAAATCAAAGCCGGTCCCGTGTCAAGAACCATCCTGGGATGCCTCACGAAGGATTTCACGGAGCTGCGCCGCCTCGCCCCTGGTCAAGGGGCGGTCGTGATAGAGTGCGGAACCGTACACGGCGACGAACCGCGCGAGGTGCGGGTCGTGCAGCCGGGCCGAGAGCTCGAAGAGCCCCTCCCCCCCCTGTATCTCGCCCGGATAGCGCCGGGCCAGAATGCGGAGCATACGCTGCAAAAGGCGCGCCTCGATGCTGGGGGGGCGACGCCTGCGCCAGAGAACCCAAAGCGCCAGCGGCACCAGCGCCGGGAGGGCCAGCAACACCCCCCTGCCGAACCCGCGGGGGAGCCGCAGGTCGCGCGCCTTGTCTCCGGCATTTCGCACCAAGGCCAGCTGTTTGTCAAGGTCATAGGTAACCACGGCCTTGTCCCAGTAGAACCCGGCCATGTCGATGTACATGGAAAGCCCGTGGGCCTGCGTGCCGCGCACCGCTCCCAGCGCCCAGGCACTCGGGTCCACCGTTCGCCACCCCACCCCGTCCAGGTAGGCCTCGACCCAGACGTGCGCCATGTCCTCGGTGACCAGGTAATACCCCCCCATGGCGTTGTAGCTCCCCCCGCGGTACCCGCCCACCAGGCGCGAGGGGATGCCGGAC
This sequence comes from Geomonas subterranea, assembly GCF_019063845.1. Classification (NCBI taxonomy): domain Bacteria; kingdom Pseudomonadati; phylum Thermodesulfobacteriota; class Desulfuromonadia; order Geobacterales; family Geobacteraceae; genus Geomonas; species Geomonas subterranea. The sequence continues at coordinate 233,591 of NZ_CP077683.1, read as the reverse complement.
AGGCGCAGCAGAATCGCGTAGCTGGAGGCGAAGTATTCGCAGTTGCCCCGTTTCTTGTCGAAGAGGAAGGAGCCGAGCGGGTCCCCCCCCACGGGAAGACCGGTGTTGGAGTAGGTGATGCGCTGCCCGCGAAAAAACGACTCAAGCGCCCTCATCTTGTCCTCGGCACTCCGGCCCGGCTGAGCCAGGGCCCGCCCCTGCGAGACGATACGCCGGGAGATGTGCGCCGGGAGCCTCAGGTAGAAGGCGCGGTCGATGCCCCGCACCTGGACCGTGCCGGTGAGCCCGGAACCGGCCAGGTACCTGACCTTCTTGTCCAGGGGGCGGCGCGTCTTGAAGACGCCGTCGCTGGCCTCGTCGTTGCGCAACCCGGTGACGGACCTGGGTACGTTGAGCGCCGGGAGATAGGGCGTGTCGGAGCGTTCCGGGTAGATCTCCTGGAGCACAGTCTGCCCCCCGACCAGCGCCGGGGTGTCCGCCGGCACAGCCTCCCTCACCCAGGCGTCCTCCCTGAAGGCGTTCAAGACCACCGCGCGCCAGTAGAGCTTCTCCTCCGGCACCTTCGGGGCGACCGCCCGCAGCACCACCCCTTTCACCTCCGCGACCGCCTGAGCGCTCCCCGGTTGCACCGTGTCCGACACCCCGGTTTTCTTCCCCACCGGCGCGTTCATGAAGTTCCAGATCGGAAACTGGGTCCTGGGGAGAAAGAAGAAGAAAAAAATGAGCAGCGGCAGGGACGCGACCGGCAACAGTGCGGCGACACCGAGAACCTTGCGCGCCTCCGTGCCGGTGAGGACGCTGGCCGGGTCGTCGGCGTGGAAGGTCAAAAGCACCAGGGCCACCGCGAGCAGCAGCAGCAGGGAGAAGAGGTAAATCAGGAACTGGGCGGAGATCTCGTAGAGGGAAGAGGCGGCCAGGCAGAACAGGGACAGGGCGAATGCCTGCAGGTAGTTGCGGGCGGTCCGTTCCCCCAGAAGCCTCACGCCGAGAAAAACCACCAGCAGGTCGGCGGTCACCGGGACCAGCCGGCTCATGGAAAATCCGGAGGCGAGGTACAGGAAAAGCAGTATCGAGCCCGGCGTCAACAGCCGCGGCGGCAGGGCCCGTCCCCGCAGATGGAGGAGGGACGCCGCAACGAGCGCCACCGGGAAGAAGTAGCGCGCGAAGGGGTCGAGGTAGGCCTGCAGCGGCAGGTAACCGACGAGCGCGATGCAGGCGGTGAGCCCGCTCAAGAGGAGGTCAATCCTTACCATAGCCGGCGAGCTCCGTGAGCAGTCTGAGCCGATGGGCCCGGGTGGTGGCGGGAGGGATGACCCGCTCCCCCAGCTTCAGGCCGACCGGGCGCCCCCCCTTGATGAGGCGGTTCACCAGGAAGGTGCAGAAGGAAAGGCGCTGTTCCAGGTCGCGCCCCGGGATCAGGTCGAGGTCGAGCAGCAGCGGCTCTGCTGCCGTCGCGGTCAACTCCTTCACCTTCAAGACCTCGTGCTTGGCGGACAGGCGCCAGTGGATGAGTTTCAGGGGCTCGCCGCCACGGTAGTCCGAGATCTTGGCCAGTTCCCCGTCGTAGCCGGAGGCGGCGACGGAAGCCGCCTCCCCGGCATCCGGTTTGCCGCCCGGCGGCGGCACCATCCCCCCGCGAGGCGCCGGGAACACGGTGCAGCTCTGGAAAACGGTGACCGCGGCGGCACGGACGAAGAAGTTCACCGGGAAAGGCGAGCTCACCGAGGCGGGGAGCGTCTGCAGGGGGCCGCGCAGGGGGAAGGAAAGGAGCAGGGAGCCCGATTGCGCCCTCCCCTTCTCGACCATCAAAAAGGTGGTTGCACGTCCCGACACGGTAACCCGGATCAGGAAGGAAGGGAGGAACTTCTTGCTATTGGCGAGGGTGACCGAAAGGAAGGTTTCGGTGCCGGCATAGACCTCGTCGGGCAGATGCACGCTGAGGGCGAGCCCCCGGATGTTCAGCCACCCCAGGACACCGGTGGTCGCCATGAAGGAAAGCATGGCGGCGACGATGAGAAAGAGGAGGTTGTTGCCGGTGTTGACCGCGGAGACCCCCAGCAGCAGGGTGGCAGCGACGTACAGCCCCCCTCCCTTCGTGAACCTTATGTGAGCGGGAGAGGAATCCCCTTTAAGATCGCGTTTAATACGTGCCCCTTGTCCACCCCTTCGTGCTCCGGGCGGAAGATGAGACGATGCGGACAGACGGCGTGGACCACGTCCCTGACGTCCTCGGGCGCGACAAAGTCGCGGCCGTGCAGATAGGCGGCGGCCTTGGCGGCGTCGACCACACCGATGCCGCCGCGGGTGGAAAGGCCGGCCTGGATCAGCGGGTGGTTCCTGGTCGCCTTGATGATGGCGTAGACGTAGTCGGTCACCTTCTCGCCGACGTACACCTCGTTCTTCACGCAGTCGATCGCCGTCTTGAGGTCGTCGATGCGCACCAGCGCCGGAATGTGCAGGATCTCGTCCCGTATGCTCCCCTGCTTCAGGATCCCCTTCTCGATCTCCTCCGGAGGGTAGCCTATCCCGGTGCGGATCAGGAAGCGGTCCATCTGCGACTCCGGCAGGGGGTAGGTCCCCACCTGCTCCACCGGGTTCTGCGTCGCCAGGACGAGGAAGGGGTCGGGGAGCTGGTAGGTGACCCCTTCCACGGTGACGCGCCGCTCCTCCATCGCCTCCAGGAGCGCGCTCTGGGTCTTGGGCATGGCGCGGTTGATCTCATCGATGAGGACGATGTTGTTGAAGACCGGCCCCCGGATGAAGTTGAAGCGCCCCTCGGTGCGGTCGAAGACGGAGAGGCCGGTAATGTCGGAGGGGAGGAGGTCGCTGGTGCACTGGACTCGGCCGAAGGAGAGTCCGAGTGCGCTGGCGAAGGCCAGGGCCATGGTGGTCTTCCCCAGCCCGGGGATGTCCTCCAAGAGGATGTGCCCTCCGGTCAGAAGGGCCATGAGGCTCAGTCGCAAAGCCCTCACCTTGCCTTTGAGGTGCTGGCCGGAGAGCTCCTCCAGCACCGCGTTCATCTCGTCCACCTTGGCTAACTTATGCACGTTGACAACCTCCCGGGGCGAAGCCGCAGCCACTCATTATAACGGCCACCCCGTGAAAAGAAAAGGGCGCCCATGAAGGGCGCCCTTGGATGCTGTTGTTGGTTCCCCTCGCCCCCAGGGAGAGGGTGGCCGCAGGCCGGGTGAGGGAGGTGCCACCGGCAAAGTTGTGGCAATCGGCAAATCGGCAGGTGACAGCGCCCTCACCCCGCCCCTCTCCCGAGGGGAGAGGGAGCAGTGGACGGAGGCGCAGCGGTCCGCTACAACTGCCCCATGAACTTGTGAGTCTGCGGGATGACCCGCACCTCCCTGAGCGAGGAGCAGAGTTCCTGCAGCTCCAGGGTCCGCAGGGCATCGATGCCGATGCTGCCGTCGTCGCGGGTCATCGGCTGCAGGATGAGCGGAATGGCCGGGTCGACTGCGGCGATCATCGCGCAGGATCGTTGGATCTCCCAGTCCTCGGTCCCCTGGCTCACCACGATCTTGACGAAGACATCCTTCATGGCGGCAACCTCCAGGAAGGCGTGGTGCTGGTCCCACAGCTCCGGGGAGCCGGACGACGAGGGGAGCTTGATGTCCATGCCGATGCTGTCCAGATGCGGGATGAGCGGTGCCAGCGCATCGGGGAGCGTGCCGTTGGTCTCCAGGTAGATGGGGAGCAGTTTTTTAAGGACCGGCAGCCACTCTTCGAGCAGCGTGCCGAAGAGAAGCGGCTCCCCGCCGGTGACGCTGATGGAGTGGTGGATCCCAGGCCAGGCGGCGGTCCAGCTTTCGATCAGCGTCGCCACGCGCTCAAGCGGAACCGGGTTGGGTACCTTGAAGAAGTCGCGCCGGCCGGGAGTCAGCTCCAGCTGGCACTGGTCGGGAACCGCGCTCATTCCGGGGGTGTCGCAGTAGTTGCAGTTCAGGTTGCAGCCGGAGAAGCGGATGAAGACCTGGCGCAGACCGACCAGCACCCCTTCCCCCTGGATGGAGGAGAAGCATTCGACCAGGGGTGCCTGCAGTTTACTCATAGTAGCTCGCCGCCGCGAAGTCGGATTCCCACACCGTGACCATTTCCACCTTGACCTTGTCCGAACCGAAGATCTTGGTCAGCTCATGGTAGAGGTACCGGGCGATGTTCTCGGAAGAAGGGGATACTTCGGAGAAAGGGGCCAGTTCGTTGAGGTACTTGTGGTCCAGCGTCTTCAGGAGGTCGTTGGTCTCCCGCTTGAGGATCTTGAAATCGATGCCGAGGCCGGCCTTGTCCAGCTCGTTGGTGGTGATGGAGACCTCGACTTTCCAGTTGTGGCCGTGCAGGTTTTCGCAGTCCCCCTGGTAATTGATCAGATTGTGGGCCGCGGCAAACGCAGTGTGAATGGTGAGACGGAACATGCCACCCTCCCTTTTCATTATTTTGAGTGACGCCAATATATCATGAAAAGCAGGTCGAGGTTAAGGTTAAGGTTGAGGAGAACCCAAAAAAAGAGCCCCCTCTCTCAACCTTCCCCCCCGGCCTGTTTTCAAATGCTTATGCTTTCTCCCGGCGCGAGAACCGGAGCGGTGGGCGAGGTGATCCAGGTATAGGTGAGGACGAAGAAGAGGACGATCAGCGAGAACAGGAGTACGAGGGTGGGGAGAAGGCGCACCCGCGGCTGCCCCTCCCCGCTTTGCAAAAGCCCCAGGGCGGCGACAAGCGCGCCGAAGCCCCCCAGCATCCCGGCCAGGAAAAACCCCAGGAAGGTGAGGCGCGCCTCCCCGGCGATGCCGAGCATCAAGAAGGTGGAGAGCTCGCTGTGGAAGAAGGTGGCGGCGATCAGGGCGATGATGCCCGCGCACATCGACCTGATACCGCGACGCACCGTGGATTTACGCATGAATGATAACCTCGGGCGGGAAGGCCGCTATTCGCACCAGCTCACGTCCCCGACCCCCTTGCGGAGCACCTCGGGGCGGTCGCCGATCAGGCTGACCACGGAGCTGACGTCGGCGGAGAGATCGCCGCCGTCCACCACCAGGTCCAGCTGCTTGCCGAGTTCGTGCTCCACCGCCCAGGGATTGCCGATCGGATCCTCGCCGGAGAGGTTGGCGCTGGTGGTGACGATGGGAGCGCCCAACTCCCTCACGATGGCGAGGCAGATCTCGTTGTTGGGGATGCGGATGCCGACCGTCTTCTGCTTGGTCTGCAACAGGTCCGGGACCACCGTGGCCGCCTCGAGGACGAAGGTGTAGGGCCCGGGGAGCAGGCGGCGCAGTTGCTTGAAGGCGTAGTTCGAGACGCGCGCGTAGCGGGCGATCTCCGACATGTCGGTGCAGATGAAGGAAAAGGGCTTCTTGCGATCGCGCTGCTTGATCTGGTAGATCCGCTCGATCCCCTTCTTGCTGAAGATGGAGCAGCCGATGCCGTAGGTGGTGTCGGTGGGATACGCCACGACGCCGCCGTTTTTCAGGATCTCGACCACCTTGGCGATCAGCCTCGGCTGCGGGTTTTGAGGGTTGATTTCAAGCAGCATGGCTAGTCACCCGGGTTGAGGCCCAGAAGCGGCTCGTGCACGAAGCGGCCGTCCTTCTGGATCAGGATGTCGTCGAACCACAGTTCGCCGTCTCCGGCCAGGATCTTCACCATGTCCCAGTGGACGGCGGAGCGGTTGCCGTTGTCGCACTCGTCGTAGGCCTGTCCGGGAGTGAAATGGATGGAGCCGAAGATCTTCTCGTCGAAGAGGATGTTGCGCATCGGCACCCGGATCTTCGGGTTCACGCCGATGGCAAACTCCCCCACGTAGCGCGCCCCCTCGTCGGTGTCGAGGATGCGGTTCAGTTCCGCGTCCATGCCGGGGGAAGTCGCCTTCACGATGCGCCCTTTCTCGAACTCCAGGCGGATGTTGTTGAATTCCTTACCCTGGTACACGGTCGGGCAGTTGTAGGTGATGTACCCCTCCACCGAGTCGCGCACCGGCGCGGTGAAGACCTCGCCGTCGGGGATGTTCAGGCGCCCGTCGCACTTGATGCCGGGGAGCCCCTTGATGCTGAAGCAGAGGTCGGTGTCCGAGGCCTTGATGCGCACCCGGTCCGCGGCATCGACGCACGCTTTCAGCGCGTCCTGCTTCTTCGATTCCTCCTCCCAGTCCATGCAGCAGGCGGCGAAGAGGTAATCCTCGTACTCGTCCAGGCTCATGCGCGCTTCCTGCGCGGCGCCGTGGGTCGGGTAGCGGGTCACCACCCAGCGGGTCCCCTTGACGCGCTGGTCGATGATGGGGCGCATCACCTTGGACCAGGCGATCATGCTCTGCTGGTTCGCCTTGGCCATCACCATGGAGTTGTCCGCGGCGGAGAGGCCGAAGTAGACGTCAACCTCTTTCATGAAATCGAGCTTGTGCTGCGGGAAAAAGGAGAGCTGGTCGGGGGTGGCGAGGTTGTAGAAGTAGCGGCCGATATCCGGAATGCTGAACTCGTATTCGACGTACTTGGCGCCCTTCTCAAGGCACAGGGCGTAGAGTTCCTTCACCAGCGGCGCACCTTCCAGGCCGGCGCAGGAGATGAGCACCACGTCGCCCGGCTGTACGCGGGCCGAGTAGTTGACCAGTACTTCGGCGAATTGTCTGACGCGAGGATCTTTCATATGCGTGCCCCCGTAAGCTGGCTTAAGAATGGGTGAGGCGGCTGCCCGGCATAAGGTGGCCGGCAGGCGATGACCGATTCCGTAGGGGCGAATAATCATTCGCCCTAACCAGCAAGAGCCACCTCACCCGCCCCTTTCCCAGGAGAGGGAGGACGGTCAGGGCGAATATTTATTCGCCCCTACAGTGGACATCTTATCTGCCGGTATGCCCGAACCCGCCTGCGCCGCGGCCGGTTTCGCCCAGCTCATCCACCTCGATGAACCCGGCGCGTTCGCAGCGGGCGAAGACCATCTGGGCGATGCGTTCGCCGTTCTTGATGACGAAGGGCTCGCTGCCGTGGTTGATGACGATGACGCCGATCTCGCCCCGGTAGTCGGCGTCTATGGTGCCGGGAGAGTTGACCAGGGCGATGCCGTGCCTGAGTGCGAGCCCGCTCCTGGGCCGCACCTGCGCCTCGAAGCCGGGAGGGATCTCAATGGCAATCCCGGTGGGAACCAGGGCCCGCTCGCCGGGATGCAGCACGAATTCATCCTCGAGCGCGGCGCACAGGTCGACGCCCGCCGCCTGCTCGGTCATGTAGCAGGGGAGAGGGGTCGACCGCAGGCGCTTTATCCGGATGGGCACGGTTTTCATCAGACGTTGATGTCGGAAGCTGAGAAGGCGGGTGTGCCGATCCGGCCCAGCATGACCAGGGTCAGCGCGTCGTTGTCCAGGATCTCGTTGGCGAGCTCCATGATGCTGTCGGAGGTGACGCGGTCGAAACCGTCCATGATCTCGGTAAGCGGCAGCGGAGTGCCGAAGTAGATCTCGTTCTTGGCCAGGCGGGACATCCGGTTGTCACTGGACTCAAGCGACAGAAGGAGGTTCCCCTTCAACTGTTCCCGGGCGGCCTCGAGCTGGTCGGCCGAAACGGGCTCGTGCTTGAAACGGCCGATCTCGCGCAGCATGATCTCGAGGAGTTCCTTGGAGTTTTCCGGGCTGGCGCCCGCGTAGACCACCAGGGAACCGGCGTCGGCGTGGGAGGCGATGTAGGAGTAGACCGAGTAGGCAAGCCCGCTCTTCTCGCGCACCTCCTGGAACAGGCGGGAACTCATGGAACCACCCAGGATCGCGTTCATAATGAAGGCGTCATAGCGCTGCGGGTGGCTCTGCTGTACACCCTTCAGCCCGAGGCAGACATGGATCTGCTCCAGGTCCTTCTCGACCAGCTCTATTCTGCGCTCGTACACCGGCGGCACCGATTCGCTCCTGCCGTGCCCCGGCTCCACTCCATGCAGGAACTCCTCCAGAAGCGCGGTGAGCTTTTCGTGGGTGACGTTGCCGGCGGCGGTGACGATGACGTCGTCGGCGCGGTACATCTGGTCCTTGTAGGCGATGATCGCGTCGCGTGATAGCCCGGTGACGCTCTCTGCGTCGCCCAGGATGGACATCCCCAGCGGGTGCCCCTTCCAGAAATGCTGGTGGAACAGGTCGTGGATCAGATCGTCGGGGGTGTCCTCCATCATGTTGATCTCCTGGAGCACCACGCGGCGTTCCTTTTCGATCTCTTCGCTGTCGAAGGTGGAATGGAGGAAGATGTCGGTCAAAAGGTCGACCGCACGGGGGAGAAACTTGTCCAGAACCTTGGCGTAGTAGCAGACGTACTCGCGGCTGGTGAAGGCATTCAGGACGCCCCCCACGGAGTCGATTTCGCGGGCAATATCCAATGAGGAGCGGCGTTCGGTGCCTTTAAAGAGGAGATGTTCGATGAAATGGGCGACGCCGTTCGACTCCCGCCGTTCGTGGCGGGAGCCGTTGGCGACCCAAATTCCGATGGAAACCGAGCTGGCATACGGTATCCGCTCGGTGATGACGCGGATACCGTTATTTAGGGTGGTCTTTTTAATCATGGCTAGAACTATACCGGGAAACCCATGAATTGCCAGTTTTCAAATGAGAGAAATTATTCGGTGAAAGTCTGGCCCAGAGCCTCTTTGCGGGAGAGCTTGATCTTGCCCTGCTTGTCGATGCCGATGCACTTCACCAGCACCTTGTCCCCTTCCTTGAGGATGTCGCTCACGTTCTTCACGCGCTCGGTGTCGAGCTCGGAGACGTGCACCAGGCCGTCGGTGCCCGGGAAGATCTCGACGAATGCGCCGAACTCCATGATCTTCTTCACGGTGCCCATGTAGAGCTTCCCTTCTTCGGCTTCCGCGGTGAGGTTGCGGATCATCTTGATGGCGAGGTCGCAGGCTTCCTTGTTGTTGGAGGCGATGTTGATCTTGCCGGTGTCCTCGATGTCGATGGCTACGCCGGTCGCCTCGGTGACGCTCCTGATGTTCTTGCCGCCGCTACCGATAACGTCGCGGATCTTGTCGACCTTGACCCAGATGGTGGTGATGCGCGGTGCGAAAGCGGAGAGGTCGCCGCGCGGGGTCGCGAGGGTTTTGGCCATTTCGCCCAGGATGTGGACGCGGCCTGCCTTTGCCTGTGCCAGCGCGGCACCCATGATCTCGCGGGTCACGCCGCCGATCTTGATGTCCATCTGCAGCGCGGTGACGCCTTCGGCGGTACCGGCCACTTTGAAGTCCATGTCGCCCAGGTGGTCTTCGTCACCAAGGATGTCGGAGAGGATGGCGTACTCGTCGCCTTCCTTGATGAGGCCCATGGCGATACCCGCGACCGGTGCCTTGATCGGGATGCCGGCGTCCATCATGGACATGGAGCCGCCGCAGACGGTGGCCATGGAGGAGGAGCCGTTGCTCTCGGTGATGTCCGAGACGATACGGATGGTGTAGGGGAAGTCGTCGTGCTTCGGGAGCACCTGCTGCAGCGCGCGCTCGGCCAGCATGCCGTGGCCGATTTCGCGGCGCCCCGGGGCGAGGCGGAAGCTGGTCTCGCCGACGGAGTACGGCGGGAAGTTGTAGTGCAGGAGGAACTTCTTCCTGGAATCGCCGTAGAGCGAGTCGATGCGCTGCTCGTCGACCGAGGTGCCCAGGGTGGCGGCCACGATGGACTGGGTCTCACCGCGGGTGAACAGGGCGGAGCCGTGAGCGCGCGGCAGGAAGCCGACTTCGGTGGCGATGTTACGGATGGTCTTGGTGTCGCGGCCGTCGATCCTGGAGCCGTCCTTGATGATGTGCTCACGCACCAGATTGTACTCGAGGTCTTCGATGAAGGCCTTGACCTCTTTCTCGGAGCCTTCGAACTCCTCGGCCAGCGCCGCCACGGTCTTCTCGGTGATGGCGTCGATGGCGTCGTGACGCTCGCCTTTGGCCTTGATGCGGACCGCAGCCTTCATCTCCTCTTTGGCGAGGGCGTCGACGCGGGCTTTCAGGGCCTCGTTCACTACCGGCGCCGGGACGTCGCGCTTTGCGACGCCGACCTTGGCGGCCAGCTCTTCCTGCGCTGCCAGGATCCCCTGCACCGCTTCCTTGCCGAAGAAGATCGCTTCGAGGAGGTCGTCCTCGGACACTTCGGAGGCGCTACCTTCCACCATCAGGATCGCGTCCTTGGAGGCGGCGATCACGATCTCCATGTCGCTCTTCTCTTCCTGCTCGGCGGTCGGGTTGGCGATGAACTGGCCGTCGACGCGGCCGACTTTGACGCCGGCAATGGGGCCCGCGAAGGGGGCGTCGGAGACCATGAGTGCGGCGGAAGCGCCGATCATGGCGAGGATGCCGGGGTCGTGGTCCTTGTCAGCCGACATGACGGTAGCCATGATCTGGGTGTCGTTCAGGAACCCTTCCGGGAACAGCGGACGGATCGGGCGGTCGATGAGACGGGAGGTGAGGGTTTCGTTGTCGGAGGGACGCCCTTCGCGCTTGAAGAAGGAGCCGGGGATGCGGCCGCCCGCGTACGCTTTCTCCTGGTAGTTGACGGTGAGCGGGAAGAAGCCCTGCCCTTCCTTGGCGGTTTTCATGGCGACGGCGGTGACGAGCACCATGGTGTCGCCGCTTTTGATCATGACCGCGCCGCTTGCCTGCTTGGCGATCTTGCCTGTTTCGATAGTGATAGTTTTGCCACAGCACTCTGCTTGGACAGTGTGTACCATTGTTACGGCCTCCATTTGGCTTTTGTTCTGGTTGGTGTTGGGGCCGCCGAGAAAAGCGCCATGCGGGCGTAACCGTGCGCCGCAGGGCAGTTTTATCCACGCCCCCAACAAAGAAAAGGGCACGAGGCCCTTACATGATGAAAAAGAGGAAAGGCAATATACCCCAGTGAGGTATACTGCCTTTTCTTACCTTCTGATGCCGAGTTTAGCGATGATCGCTTTGTACCTTTCGACGTCTTTCTTCTTCAGGTAGTCAAGCAGACCCCTTCTCTGACCGACGATCTTCAGCAGACCGCGACGGCTGTGATGATCCTTCTTGTGAGTCTTGAAGTGCTCAGTCAGATAAGTGATACGCTCCGAAAGAATTGCAATCTGCACTTCCGGCGAACCCGTGTCGGAATCGTGCAGCTTATGAGCTGTGATGATTTCCTGCTTCTTTTCCGTTTGCAGCATGTGGTTACACCCCCTTCCGCTTCCTAGTTATTTTGCTTATTTATACCTGACCGCAGAGAAGATACCCGCGGATTAGATCAAGACCTTTAACTCTTATCACAAAAGCAAGTACGTGTAAAGAAGGAATACTAATTGAATACACGCGCCAGCCGCAGCCCTTTGAGCTTGTCGTGCCCGGCTACTGCCGCGAAACGCTCCCCCAGATAGAGTCGCACCTGTTCCCCTTGTGCCAGTTCGCCCGGAGCTTCAATGAAATCATGGGGCTGCGGCACCACGCCGTTCAACACCTTCCTCCCACCCGCCTCGGTGAGGAAAAGTGCCTTCAGGTGCTCTAGCGCACGGTCCAGGGGCATGAGCAGCGCCTGCTGGTCGGCGGCTCCGGCCAGCGTCTCGATGCTGATGGCGTCGGCCTCCCTGAAGAGCCCGCTCCTGGTGCGCCGCAGCTCCAGCAGATGCGCGCCGCAGCCGAGCGCCTCGCCGATGTCGCAGGCGAGCGTCCTCACGTAGGTGCCGCGCGAGCAGCGCACCGTGAAACAGGCCTCGGGGAGCCGGATCCATTCGAAAGTGAGCGCATGGATCTCCACCTCGCGCGCCTCGCGCTCCACCTCGATTCCCTTGCGGGCCAGCTTGTAGAGCGGCACGCCCCCCTGCTTGATGGCGGAGAACATGGGAGGAAGCTGCTTCTGGAGCCCGAGAAAGCGCGGCACCAGCCGCTCCAGGTCAGCCGGAGCGAGATGCGACCATTCCCGCTCTGCGATCACCTCTCCGGTGAGATCCTGGGTGTCGGTGGCGATCCCCAGCCGCAGGACGGCACGGTATTCCTTCTCCGCCTCGTCCAGGAACTGGATCGCCTTGGTCCCCTCCCCCACCGCGACCGGCAAGACGCCGGTGGCAAAGGGATCGAGGGTCCCGGTGTGCCCTACCTTCTTCTGATTGATGGCGCGACGGACCTTGGACACGATGTCATGCGAGGTGACACCGGCCGGCTTGTCGATCACGAAAAAGCCGTTCAGCATCAGCGCATCTGCTCCAACCGGTCGAAGACCTGCGCCTTGACCTCGGCGAGCGTCCCGCGCACCATGCAGCCGGCGGCGTTGTGGTGCCCGCCGCCGCCGAAGGAGGCGGATACCGCGGAGACGTCGACCTTCCCCTTGCTCCTGAAGCCGACCTTGAAGAGCCCCTCGTCGACCTGGCGGAAAAAGAGCGCCACCTGCACCCCCTTGATGGAGCGCGGGTAGTTGATGAAACGGTCGGTGTCCTGGGCGGTGGCGCCGGTCTTTTGGTACATGTCCAGGGTCACCGTCACCGAGGCGTACTCGCCCGAGGGGGAGACGGTCAGGTCCGAGAGAGCCAGCGCGAGAAGCGCGATCCTCTGCAGGGGCTCGCTCTCGTAGAGGTTCTCGTTGACGCTCCAGGCGTTCACCCCCTTGCCGATCATCTCGCCGGCGATGGCGAAGGACTCGGGGTCGGAGTTGGAGTAGTGGAAGCTCCCGGTGTCGGAAAGGATCGCGGTGTAGATGCAGAGCGCGGTGGGATAATCGACCTCGTCGCCGGCGGCCTTGATGATCCGGTAGATGAGGGCGGCAGTTGCGCTCGCCTTGGGGTCGATCAGGTTGCAGACGCCGAAGTTCTCGCACCCCAGGTGATGGTCGATGTTGATGAAGCGGCCGACCCTCTTGTTCCCGGTGACAGCCTTGCCGGCGCGCCGGAACTCCCCGACGTCGAGCACGAAGCAGACGTCGAAGTCGCGCTCGGGCATCTCGGCGTAGACCTGCTCCGACATCGGGAGGAAGGAGCAGTTGTCCGGGACGGGGTCGCACAGGTAGACGGTGACATCCTTGCCGCGCGCGGTGAGGTAATTGGCCAAAGCCAGGGAGGAACCGACCGCGTCGGGGTCGGGGCTCTCGTGGCTGGTGATAAGAAAGCTGTCTGCCTGCTCGATCTCCGCAACTATCCGCTTAATCTCAGCTGTCGTCGCCGTCATCCGTAGCCCCAATCTCCTTCAGAATCGATTCGATATGCTGGCCATAATCCAACGAGGTGTCGTACTTGAAGATCACCTCGGGGGTGAAACGCAATTTGAGGGCCTGCCCGATCTCTTTACGGATGTAGCCCTTGGCGGAGTTGAGGCCCGCCTCGCTGTTCTTCTTGGCGGCATCGTCGCCGTGCACGGTGAAATAAACGGTGGCATGCCTCAAATCGGGGGTGATCTTGACACCGGTGATGGTCAAAAAGCCAATGCGGGGGTCCTTGAGACCCTTTATCAGGAGTTCCGAGATGATCTTGTGGATCTCTTCGGCAACCTTGTCGGAACGCTTTACCATGATCTTTCTCTCTTGTCAGTCTGGGAGGTGCCATTGTCATGGATCACTCACCCGTAGGGGCGAATAATCATTCGCCCTGCCTTGCCCGCCCACCTCGCTCCTTGGCAGGCAAAACGGGCAGCATCATAAAACGATAAGGGGAGAGCGGCTTCCGCCGCCGGGATGCCGGACGCGGGACGCCGCTCTCCCCGTTTGCTTTACTGTTACAGCTTGCCGGCAACCTTCTCCATCTCGAAGCACTCGAAGATGTCGCCGATCTTCAGGTCGTTGTAGCTCTCAAGCGACATGCCGCACTCGTAGCCGGTGGCCACTTCCTTGACGTCGTCCTTGAAGCGGCGCAGGCTGCCGAGCTTCCCTTCGAAGACCACCACGTTGTCGCGCAGCAGGCGGACCTGTGCGTTCCTGATGATCTTGCCGTCGGTGACGTAGGAACCGGCGACCATGCCCGCCTTGGGCACGGAGAAGACTTCCCTGATCTCGGCACGCCCCAGGTACTTCTCCTTGAAGGTCGGCTCGAGGAGGCCTTCCATCGCCTTCTTGATGTCGTCCACCGCGTCGTAGATGATGTTGTACAGCCTGACGTCGACCCCTTCCTTCTCGGCGAGGGCTGCCGCCTTGACCTCGGGGCGTACGTTGAAGCCGAGGATGATGGCGTTGGAGGCGCTGGCCAGGTTGACGTCGGTCTCGGTGATGGCGCCGACGGAGGCGTGCAGCACGTTGAGACGGATGGCGTCGGTGGTGAGCTTCCTGAGGGACTCGGCCACGGCCTCGACGGAACCCTGCACGTCGCCCTTGACGATGGTGTTGAGGTCCTTGACCTCCCCTTTCTGGATCTTCTCGTAGAGCTGCTCCAGGGAGAGCTTGCTGTGCTTGGCCAGTTCGGACTCGCGCAGCTTCATCTGGCGGTGGTTTGCGATCTCCTTGGCCTGCTTCTCGTCGGTCATGGCCACGAAGATGTCGCCCGCGTCGGGGACGCCGTTGAAGCCGATAACCTCGACCGGCATGGCCGGGCCGGCGGCGATCACCTTCTCGCCGCGGTCGTTCTGCATGGCGCGCACGCGGCCGAAGTGGATGCCGGCCACGAAGTAGTCGCCCGCCCTGAGGGTTCCCTCCTGGACCAGTACGGTCGCGACCGGGCCGCGCCCCTTGTCCAGCTTGGCCTCGACGACGGTGCCGCGCGCGGTCTTGTCCGGGTTGGCCTTGAGTTCGAGGACGTCCGCCTGCAGGAGAACCATCTCGAGCAGCGACTCGAGGTTCAGATGCTTCTTCGCGGAAACCTCCACGAAGATGGTCTCTCCGCCCCATTCCTCGGAAACCAGGCCGAACTCCATCAGCTCCTGCTTCACCTTGCTCGGGTTGGCCTCCGGCTTATCGATCTTGTTGATGGCGACGATGATCGGAACGCCCGCGGCCTTCGAGTGGTTGACCGCCTCGCGGGTCTGCGGCATGACGCCGTCGTCGGCCGCGACCACCAGGATGACGATGTCGGTCACCTTGGCGCCCCTGGCGCGCATCGCGGTGAACGCCTCGTGGCCCGGGGTGTCGAGGAAGGTGATCTTCTGACCCTTGAGTTCCACGTCGTAGGCGCCGATGTGCTGGGTGATGCCGCCCGCCTCGCCGGCGATGACGTTGGCCTGGCGGATGGCGTCCAGCAGCGAGGTCTTACCATGGTCGACGTGACCCATGATGGTGACGACCGGCGGACGCTTCTGCATCGCCTCCGGCGCATCCGGCTCCGCCTCGAGCAGCTCGTCCACGTCGAGCGCCACGTTCTCGATCTCGTAACCGAAATCGGTGGCCAGAAGGGTCGCGGTGTCGAAGTCCAGCGGGTGGTTGATGGTCGCCATCACCCCGAGCTTCATGAGGGCGCGGATCAGGTCGGTAGCCTTGATCCCCATGCGCTTGGCGAGCTCGCCCACGGTGATGGACTCGCTGATCTTGATGATCCTCTTGATGGCCTTGGGCACCGTGATCTCGGTTTTCTTGCCGATCTGGACCTTCTCGACGTACTTCCCTTTCTTCCCCTTGGAGCGGGGACCGGGCTCGAAGACCCGCTCGCGCTTGTCGAGCATGTCCTTGAAGCTATCTTTCTTCCCCTTGCCGGCGACGGCTCCACCTTTCTTGGCGTTCTTGCCGAAGTCGGTGCCCCCTGCCGGAGCGGGCTTACGCCCTTTCCTGCCGCGGTCGTCCAGCAGCGGCGGCGGCTCGATCGGGGTGAGCGGGGCCGGACGGTCCGGGCGCGGACCGGTGGGGCGATCGCCGGGACGGCCTGCACCCGGGCGGGGTGCGGGACGCTCGGTGCCGGGGCGCTCGACGCCGCGCGGCATGCCCGGGCGCGGTGCCGGGCGCTCGCCCTGAGCGGGGCGCTGGTATTCACGGCGCTCGGCCGGGCGCTGGGTCGGGATCGGGATCTCGACGCGGCCGAGGATCCTGGCGCGGGTGGCGGTCGGCTTGTCCGGCTCGGGCTCCACCTTGGCGGCTGCGGCCTCCGGGGCCTTGGCGGGAACGGCTTCGGCTGCGGGCTGCTCTGCCGGCTTGGCGGCCTCGGGCGCAACGGCCGGCGCTGCGGGAGCGGCCTCCGCCTTGGGGGCCTCGACGGCGGGCTTCTCGGCCGCGACCGGTGCCGCCGGGGCGGGCTTCTCCGCTGCCGCGGGCTCCTCTTCCTTCACGGGCGGGGCCTGGGGAGCCTGTGCCTCGGGCTTTGCCACCGGCTTGGGAGCGGGGGCCGCCTCGATGATCCTGGCACGGACCGGTTCCGGACGTTTGGGAGCCTCCTCCACCGGGGCCGCTTTCTCGACCACCGCGGGCTCCTCCACCTTCTCCGGCTCAGCCGGCTCAGCCGCCACCGGGGCTTCCGGCTCGACCGCCTTGGCGCGACGGCGGATCAGGGTCGGCTTAACCCTCACTTCTTCCTGGGATACTTCTTTGTGGGGGGTCTGCGCAGGGGCGGATACCGCCTTGATATCCGAATCCTCAAGGACAGCCATATGGTTCTTGACCTGCACGCCTGCCTCGGCCAACCTTGCCATAAGCTCCTTATTGTCGATCCCCATCTGCTGCGCCAGCTCATATACGCGGGTTTTGCTCATCTACTCACGCTCCTCCTCAAAGAAGTTCCTGTACTTTTCCATTTCCAATCCAATCGATCCCACGAAGCCGCTTTCCATAACAACCAGGACGCTTCTGAGTTCCTTTCCCAACAGCTCCCCAAGGCGGTCCTTGGTGAACAGGGAGATGCAGGGGACCTGTTTGAGCTGCGCCAGCCCCCTGAATTTTTCACCTATGTCCGGCGAGATGTCGGTGGCGACGAACAGCAGCCCGGCGCCCCCCTTCTTCAACTTATCCTGGACCTGGTCCGAGCCCGACACCACCTTGCCCGCCTTGTTGGCCAGGCTGATGTAGGAGGCGATGCGCTCCTCGAGCTTGTGCAGCACCTGCTGTACCAGCCCCTCCGGGTCGGCGCCCAGCACCTCTCCCTTGAAGCCGCGGGAGAACTGCTTTTTCTGCGCCGCCTGTCTCAGGCAGGACGCCTTCAGGCAGGTGTACGCCCCGCGACCCGGGAGCTTGTTCAGAAGGTCGGGGACCAGGGTGCGGTCCGGGGCCAGCACGAAGCGAAGCAGCTCGCCCTTGTCCTTGGTCTCACGGCAGGCAAGACAGCTTCTCTGTGGTGTGGCCTTGGGCATGCTAGTCCTCTTCGGTCGCCTCTACCGCTGCCGGCTCGGCAGCCTCGACGGGCTCTTCGGCCTCCTCGACCTCGGTGCCGTCATAGGAGGCGAACTGCTGCAGCTCGGCCTCGGCCATGCGGGTCTCGCTCTTGATGTCGATCTTCCACCCGGTCAGCTTGGCGGCGAGACGCACGTTCTGGCCGCGCTTGCCGATGGCGAGCGAGAGCTGGTCGTCCGCCACGATCACTTCCATGGCGTAATCCTCCTCGTCCACGTACACCTTGGTCACCACGGCCGGGGCCAGGGCGTTGCAGGCGAAGCGGGCGATGTCCTCGCTCCAGGGGATGATGTCGATCTTCTCGCCGCGCAGCTCAGATACCACGTTCTGGACGCGGGAGCCGCGCATGCCGACACACGCGCCGACCGGATCGACGTCGCCGTCGTGCGAGTAGACGGCGATCTTCGCGCGCCCCCCCGGCTCGCGCACGACGCTCTTGATCTCGACGATCCCTTCCGCGATTTCCGGCACCTCGGCCTCGAACAGCTTGGCCAGCATGGTGGGATGGGTGCGGGAGAGCATGATCTGGGGCCCCTTGGTGGTCATGCGGATCTCGGTGATCAGGGCCTTGACGCGGTCACCCTGGCGGTAGACCTCGCGCGGGGCCTGCTCCTTGTGCGGCAAGAGCGCCTCGGCGCGGCCGAGGTCGACGATCAGGTCGCCCTTCTCGAAACGGCGCACCACGCCGTTCACGATCTCGCCCTGGCGCTCCTGGAACTCGTTGAAGATGGTCTCGCGCTCCGCCTCGCGCACGCGCTGGATGATCACCTGCTTGGCGGTCTGCGCGGCGATCCTGGAAAAGCCGGAAGCGTCCATCTTCATGCCGATGGAGTCGCCGATCTCGACCTCCGGATCCTCCTCGCGCGCCTCGTCGAGCTCGATCTCACGGTATGAATCCTGTACCTCTTCCACGACGGTAACGAACTCGAACAACTCAACCTCGCCGATCTCGGGGTTGTAGTGTGCCTCCAGATCGCGGGTATTGCGGAATTTCTTGTTGGCCGCGGTGAGAACTGCCTGTTCCAGCGCCTCTACCACAATCCCTTTATCAATACCCTTCTCTTTTACGATCTGGTCGATCGTGTGCTTGAGGTTAAAGCTCGTTTCCACGTCACGGTCTCCTTCTGCTTGCTGATAATTGCAAAGTAAAGTTTAGAATTCGAATTCGAGGTTGGCCTTGGCCACCTTGTCCAGCGGGATCGAGGCGTGCTGCCCCTCGGTGAGGTCGATGCCGATGACTCCCTCTCCGACCTCGACGAGTTTCCCGGTGAAGGTCTTGCGCTTGTTACCGGCGTCGTCGGCGACCACGTCGAAGGTCTTCACCTTGACCAGGTGCCCCTGGAAACGCTGGTAGTCGGCGAGTTTCTTCAGCGGGCGGCAGATCCCGGGGGAGGAAACCTCCAGGTTGTAGTGATCCGGCATGAAGTCCTCGACGTCCAGGATGTCGGAAAGCTGCCGGCTCACGTCGGCGCAGTCGTCAAGGGTGATGCCCCCCTCCTTTTCCAGGAAGACCCGCAGCACCATGTCGCGCCCTTCGCGCTTATACTCCAGGTCCACCAGGCCGATCCCGAGAGGCCCGCCGATTTCGGCGACAATCTCTGTGACTCTTTCTGCTACATCAACCTTTGCCATCTGCGTTTTCCCATAAAAAAAAGCGAGCCGGAGGAGCTCACTTTTGAGTGAACATTAACATGTGACCCATTATTTAACATGGAAGAGTCGTTTATGCAAGCGCTTTTTTGATAAAAGTAAGCCGTTTTTCAAGCTTTCGGGGCTGCCGGGGAGCTGATTCTGAGGTCATTTTTGTGGTGTCTCGAAGTTGCCAAATAAAGCCTGCAGATGCATGACATTGGGTAAATTTAACCGAGTACCATGATTTTTCCTGTCCGTCCCCGATTTCCTCCTGTCAGTCCCCCGCGCGCCCCCCGGATAAAAGAGCCGGATTCACCCTGTGGCCCCAGCAATCTCTTCACTTTTAGAGCATTAGCTGCTATATATTGGCGTTGCCGCAACGGCACAAAAACCAGCACCAGGAAAGAGAACTAACATGAAATACATAAGCACCAGGGGAAACATCGCACCCATCGGGTTCAAGGAAGCCGTGATGATGGGACTTGCCACCGACGGAGGCCTCATCCTGCCGGAGAGCATCCCGCAGATCGCCCCTGAGACCCTTGCCGCCTGGGCCAAGCTCCCGTACCGCGAGCTCGCCTTCAATATCATCTCCCTTTTCGCCACCGACATACCAGCCGCCGACCTGAAGGCGCTCATCGACCGCTCCTATGGCAGCTTCGAGCACCAGGAGACCACGCCGCTGGTGAAAAAGGACGGCGTGTACATCCTTGAGCTCTTCCACGGCCCCACCCTCGCCTTCAAGGACGTGGCGCTGCAGCTGCTCGGCAACCTGTTCGAGTACCTCCTGAAGGAGCGCGGCGAGAAGATGAACATCCTCGGCGCCACCTCCGGCGACACCGGCAGCGCGGCCATCGCCGGGGTGCGCGGCAAGGAAAATATCAACATCTTCATCCTGCACCCGCACTTGAAGACCTCGCCCATCCAGGCGCTGCAGATGACCAGCGTGCTCGACGACAACGTGCACAACATCGCCATCGAGGGGACCTTCGACGACTGCCAGAACATAGTCAAGACCCTGTTCAACGATCTGGAGTTCAAAAAGGAGTACGCGCTGGGCGCGGTGAACTCGATCAACTGGGCGCGCGTGCTGGCGCAGGTGGTCTACTATTTCTACGCCTGGGGCAGGCTCCCCGAGCAGGGAAAGGTGGTCTTCTCCGTACCGACCGGCAACTTCGGCGACATCTTCGCCGGTTACCTGGCGAAGAGGATGGGCCTCCCGGTGGAGAAGCTGCTTTTGGCCACCAACGAGAACAACATCCTCTCCCGCTTCGTGCAAAGCGGCGACTATTCACTGGGCCAGGTGGTGCAGACCGTGTCGCCGTCCATGGACATCCAGCTTGCCTCCAACCTGGAGCGCTACCTCTACTATCTGTTCAACGAGAACCCGGAGCGGATCAGAAGCGCCTTTGCCGAACTGCAGCAGACCGGGAAGATCGTCTTCAGCGCCGAAGAGGTGCAGCGCGTGCATGGTGAATTCCTGAGCTGCACCGTCAGCGAGGAGATGACCCTGGAGACCATCGCCTCCTTCAACAAGGAAACCGGATACCTGCTCGACCCGCACACCGCGGTCGGCGTACGCGGAGCCCTGGAGTGCGTCAAGGGGCACCCCGCCGTGGTCTGCCTCGCCACAGCTCACCCCGCCAAGTTCGGCGAAGCGGTCGAGCGCGCCATCGGTGCTCCCGCGCCGCTGCCGCCGCAGTTGGCCGTCCTTCAGGGCAGGAAAACCCGCTGCGAGATCATGGCTGCCGACAAGGAGCTGGTGAAGCGGTTCGTGAAAGCCAAAGCTTAGTCTGACGTCGGACCTGTCGCACTAGTCACTAGTCGACAGGTCCGACCCAAAAAAGAGAAACCTTTCCATGCCCCTCCCCCCCCTGCACGTAGACTGGAACCTCATCGATACCGTCCATCTCGACATGGACGGCACCCTGCTCGACCGGCACTTCGACGACCACTTCTGGCTGGAGCATGTCCCCCGGCGCTACGCCGAGAAGAACGGCATCAGCGAAGACGCCGCGCAGGAGAAGCTGCACCGCATGTTCCGGTCCCAGGAGCAGACCCTCAACTGGACCGACCTGGACTACTGGTCGGCACAGCTCGGCCTCGACATCCCGGTACTCAAGGAAGAGGTGAACCACCTGATCGCGGTGCACCCCTTCGTGATCGAGTTCCTTCTCTTTTTGCGCCAGCATGGCAAGAAGATCTACCTGGTCACCAACGCCCACAGCAAGACCCTGAACCTCAAGCTGCGCCTGACCAGGATAGGGAGCTACTTCGACGGGATTATTTCAGCCCACGACCTGGGGCTGCCTAAGGAGGACCCCCTTTTCTGGGGGAAGCTGCAGCGGAAGGTGTTCTATGATCCGGAGCGGACCATGCTGGGAGAGGACAGCGAGACCAACCTGGAGACCGCGCGCCGCTTCGGCATCCGCTACCTGATCCACGTCGGACGCTTCAGCTCGGTAACGACGCCGGCCCATTCTGAAAATTTCCACTCCATCCACTATTTCAGCGAACTGATCCCGCGCGACGGCGGCATGAGCGTCGAGCTCGCACCTACCCCCGGGGCTTGACCCGGCACAGACCGTACTTCTTGGCCAGGTCGTAGAGAGCGGGACGGCTCACGCCGAGGATCTCAGCCGCCTTGCTCATGTTCCCCCCGGATGCCTGGATGGCATCGTGCACCATGTAGCGCTCCACCCTGTCCCGGGCCTCCCTGAGCGTCAGGTGCCCCGGTCCGCCCCCCCCCATGCCGCAGGGGGTCTCACCGTTTTGCAGAAGCTGCCCCCCCGGGAAAGCCAGGTCATCCCGGCCGCAGAATAGCCGCTGCAGTACCACGCATTGAGCACCTATCCACCCGACCGGGCGGAACTCACTGCCGTTCCCCAAAGGGAGCCGGCAAGCCGCATCTTCAACTACCCGACGCTTTTTCATGACGTCCATCCTCGCCTGCTAGCGGTTAACTGAGGAACCACTTGCGGAAGCGGATGCATCCACTTCCCACCCGGAAGAACAGTCGGCGGCTAACCCTTTGCATGATTACATTTTTTTAACATTTGCTAGTTCTATCGCACCCCCCATGGATGTCAAGGTTGTTAACGGCATGAACGATGACGGGGCAGATCCTCCCTTCGCTCCCCCTTCCTTGACACTGTGCACCCCATGCATTACTATCGGTTGCATTCATTCGAAATCATTGAACAATCCAGGCCCCGAGGAGGATTCATGAGCAGCGATCTCAATTGGGATACCACACCACTTTACCCTTCCCCTTCCGCACCCGAACTGACCAAGGCCTTCGATGACGCCACGGTGCAGGTCGCAGGATTCAGGGAACGCTACCGCGGCAAGGTCGCCGGGCTTTCCGCGGCAGCCCTTCTGGAAGCGCTGCAAGCGTACGAGAAGCTGCAGGAGGAGCTCGCCGTACCACAGCTCTACTCGCACCTGCTCTTCGCTGCCGACAGCGAAAGCGACCTGCACAAGCGCCTCTCCCAGAAGTCCCAGGAGTTCGGCAACGCCATGGGACGGGAACTCCTCTTCTTCGATCTCGAGATCATCCAGATGGAGGAGGAACCGTACCAGCAGCTGCTGCAGGATCCTGTGCTCGGCAATTACCGGCACTTCCTGGCGGTGCTGCGTAAGTTCAAGAAGCACACCCTGTCCGAGCGCGAGGAGAGCCTCCTTACCCAGAAGAGCCTTACCGGCGTCCAGGCCTTCTGCCGCCTGTTCGACGAGGTCTCCGCCTCGCTGCGCTACACCCTGGAGATGGACGGCGAGACGAAGGAGATGACCGGAGAGGAGCTGCTGGCACTTTTGCATCACCCCGATGCGGCATTGAGGGAGCGCGCCTTCGGCACCTTCCTGAAAAAGCACGAGGAGCACAGCATCCTCTACTCGGCGGTGTTCAACAACGTCGCCCTGGATCATTCCCAGGAGATGGAGCTCAGAAACTACAGCCATCCGATGGAGCCGACCAACCTCGGCAACGAGATCCCCAACGAGGTGGTGGAAAGCCTGATGCAGGTTTCCGAAAAGAACTATCCGCTGGCCCAGGAATACTTCCGCCTCAAGGCCAGGCTGCTCGGCATCCCCAAACTTAAGAACACCGACGTCTACGCGCCGCTCACGGAAAGCGACCGCACGTACAGCTTCGAAGAGGCGCGCGCCATGACGGTCGAGGCTTACCGCGGCTTCTCCGAGGAGTTCGCCCAGCTCGCCGACTCCTTCTTCACCGGGAAGCGGGTGGACGTGCTGCCCCGTCCCGGGAAGAGCGGCGGCGCCTTCTGCATGGGTATGACTCCTTCGCTTCCCCCGTACCTGCTGCTGAACTTTACCGGCAACCTGCGCGACGTCGCCACCATCGCCCACGAGGTGGGACATGGCATCCATTACCAGCTCGCCCAGCGCCAGACCATGCTGAACTACCACCCGCCGCTCCCCTTGGCGGAAACCGCATCGGTGTTCGGGGAGATGCTGCTGACCCGCCAGCTCCTGGAGCGGGAGACCGACGTCGAAGTGAAGAAGTCGCTTCTGTGCGCCAAGATCGAGGACATCATCGCCACGACCTTCCGGCAGAACGTGCTGACCAGGTTCGAGGAGCAGATGCACCTGGAGCGGGTGAACGGTCTTTTGACCGCGACCGAGCTTTCGGACCTCTGGTGGCGGGAGAACGCGAAGCTGTACGGGGACTCCGTGGAGATGATCGAACCCTACCGCTACGGCTGGAGCTACATCTCGCACTTCATCCACGCCCGTTTCTACTGCTACTCCTACACCTGCGCCGAGCTGGTGGTGTTGTCGCTGTTCCAGCGCTACCTGAAGGAGCGGGAGAGCTTTGTCCCCATCTACCGCGAGATCCTCGCCGACGGCGGTTCCAAGTCCCCCGGCGA
Organism: Geomonas subterranea; assembly: GCF_019063845.1. Taxonomy (NCBI): domain Bacteria; kingdom Pseudomonadati; phylum Thermodesulfobacteriota; class Desulfuromonadia; order Geobacterales; family Geobacteraceae; genus Geomonas; species Geomonas subterranea. Next base: position 209,894 of record NZ_CP077683.1, on the reverse strand, counting down.
CACCCTCGCACCGGCCGGCATCGTCTTCAGCGACCCAAGCTTCTGGCAGGGAGGGTACGACCTCCTGGCCGACCTCATCGCGGAGTTGAAAGCGCTGCTGTAAATCGGACTCCGACGTGTCAGACAGGTCGGACAAGTGACGCAAAAAGGCCCGCCGGATTCCCGGCGGGCCTTTTTTACTGCTGCGTTGCGGCCAGTTCTGATTACATCTCGTCGAACTGGAGGTACTTGTACACGCTGTCCTTGTTCGGCTCGACCTTCTCCTTGTACACGGCCAGGTACTCGGCCGGGGTCGGGAGCTTGCCCATGTTGACGGTGACGGCACCGAGCTCGGCGGAGCCCAGGAACACCTTGGCGCCATTGCCGATCCTGTCGTCGAAGTTGCGGGTCGAGGTGGAGAACATGTTCACCCCGTCGGGCACGCGTGCCTGGTTGCCCATGCAGAGCGAGCAGCCGGCGATCTCGACGCGTGCGCCCATGGCGCTGTAGACGGAGAAGTACGCCTCGTCTTTCAGCTTGGCCTGGTCCATGCGGGTCGGCGGGCAGATCCAGGTGCGGACGTTGGGGTTGAACTTCTGGCCCCTCCAGATCTCACCGGCAGCGCGGAAGTGACCGATGTTGGTCATGCAGGAACCGAGGAACACGTCCTGGATCGGGGTGCCGGCAACCTCGGAGAGGAGCTTCACGTCGTCCGGATCGTTCGGGCAGGCGAGGATCGGCTCGGTGATCTCGGCGAGATCGATCTCGATGACAGCGGCGTACTCGGCGTTGGCGTCCGCTTCCAGAAGCTTCGGAGCCTTCAGCCACTCGTTGACCGCGTCGATGCGGTTCTGCAGGGTCTGTGCGTCCTGGTAGCCGTCGGCGATCATCTGCTTCATGAGAGCTACGTTGGAACGGAGGTAGGTGGCCACGGACTGCTCGGAGAGCTTGATGCAGCCTGCGGCGGCGCTACGCTCGGCGGCGGCGTCGGTCAGCTCGAAGGCCTGCTCGACGGAGAGCTCCGGAAGACCTTCCATCTCGAGAATGCGGCCGTTGAAGATGTTGACCTTGTTCTTCTTGGGCACGGTGAGGAGCCCCTGCTTGATCGCCCAGTACGGGATGGCGTTGACCGCGTCGCGCAGGGTGATGCCGGGGTTGAACTTGCCCTTGAAGCGGACCAGTACGGACTCGGGCATGTCCAGCGGCATGAAGCCGAGGGCGCCTGCGAAGGCGACCAGGCCGGAACCCGCCGGGAAGGAGATCCCGATCGGGAAACGGGTGTGGGAGTCGCCGCCGGTACCGACGGTGTCCGGAACCAGCAGACGGTTGAGCCAGGAGTGGATGACGCCGTCGCCCGGCTTCAGGGGCACGCCGCCACGCTCGATGATGAACTGCGGCAGGGTCTTGTGCATCTTGACGTCGGCCGGCTTCGGGTAGGCAGCGGTGTGGCAGAAGGACTGCATGAACATCGGCGCCTGGAACTTCAGGCAGGCGAGTTCTTTCAGCTCGTCGGCGGTCATAGGTCCCGTGGTGTCCTGGGAACCGACGGTGGTCATCTTCGGTTCGCACGCGGTGCCCGGGAGGACGCCGGCGACGCCGCAGGCCTGGCCGACCATCTTCTGAGCCAGGGAGTACCCCTGGCCCGGCTTGGCAACCGGGTTGACCGGCAGGGTGAAGACGTCGGTCGGGGCCATGCCGAGCGCCTTCCTGGCGCGGTCGGTAAGGGCGCGGCCGATGATCAGCGGAATGCGGCCGCCGGCGCGGAACTCGTCGAACAGGGTGTTGGGGGCCACGGTGAAGGTGGAGAGAACTTCGCCCCCCTCGGTGGTGATCTCACCTTTCTTGGAGTTGATCACGATGACGTCGCCGGTCTTCATCTTGGTCACGTCGGTCTTGATCGGGAAGGCGCCGGAATCCTGCGCGGTGTTGAAGAAGATCGGTGCGATGACGCCGCCGATGATGATGCCGTCGCGACGCTTGTTCGGAACCGCCGGGATGTCCTGGCCGATGTGCCAGAGGACGCTGTTGCAGGCGGATTTACGGGAGGAGCCGGTACCCACGACGTCACCCACGAAGGCAACCTGGAACCCGTCCGCCCTGAACTTGGCGATGGTGGCGTTGCCGTCGGGGAAGCGGGTCTTGCCCATGGCAAGCGCGTGCAGCGGGATGTCCGGACGGCTCCAGGCGTCGCCCGCCGGGGAGAAGTCGTCGGTGTTGATCTCCCCCTCGACCTTGTAGACCTTCACCTTCACGGTCTCCGGCAGGCCGGGCTTGGAGGTGAACCACTCGGCGTTGGCCCAGGACTCGAGCACCTTCTTGGCGCCGGCGTTGGACTTGGAGAGTTCAAGAACGTCATCGAAGGCATCGTACACGAGGGTGGTGCCGCAGAGGGCCTTGACCGCCTCGTCGGCGACTTCCGCGTCCTTCAGGCCTGCAACCAGCGGGGCCACGTTGTAGCCGCCCAGCATGGTGCCGAGGATCTTGACTGCGTCTTTCTTGGAGACCAGCGGGGACTTCTTGGCGCCGGAAAGGATGGCCGCCAGGAAACCGGCCTTCACTTCGGCCGCCGGGTCGACGCCCGGAGAAACCCTTTCCTTCAGGAGGTGGAGCAGGAACTCCTCCTTGCCTGCCGGGGGCGCTTCCAACAGTTTGCAAAGGTCCGCGGTCTGCTCAGGGTCGAGCGGCTTCGCAGGAATCCCAAGTGCCTTTCTTTCTGCCTCTTGCTTCAGGTACGCTTCGATCATGATTCCTCCTAGATAATGTGCAGCTATTTACGGAAGTTATCAAAACTCTTCTGTCAGCTGATACTTCATTTGAACGGATACTGTATACAATTTTTACCCAGTTTTGTCAATTGTTGAAAGCGCCTGTAAAATAGCGCAGATCCGTCTCGAAGGAGCTGTTACTGTGGCGTTTTATCTGGAATCAGAGGAGCTGGATCACTGTGAGGAAAGGTGAAATATTAAGTAAATAAAATGTGGTGCGGATGAGTGTAGACGGTGAACCTGGTACCGCGCAGGTAGCCGACCAGGGTGATACCGGCCTCGTCGCAGATGCGGATGGCCATGTCGGTGGGAGAGGTGCGGGAAACGATGACGGCGATGCCCAAAAGCGCAGCCTTGGCAGCCATTTCCGCAGAGACACGGCCGGAGGTGGCCAGGATGGTTCCGGACAGGGGAATGCCCTTCAGCAGGGCCTCCCCGGCCAGACGATCGATGGTGTTGTGCCTACCAAGGTCCTCCGCGTGCAGGACGAGCGTCCCGTCGACAGCGCCGACGGCGGCGGAGTGGACCCCGCCGTGGCTCTTATAGCTGGTGCAGTTCATCGCCAGTTGCTTCATCAGCTCGAAGATTGCCGCGACCGCAACCTGCACCCCGGCGTCCCCCCCCCTCGCGCTGTCTGTGCCCGGCAGAGAGAAGGTGATGCCGGTGCCGCACCCGGAGGTCAGCACCGGTTTCAGCTCCTTGGGGATTTCGCCCTTGATGCGAACGTTGGCGATGCCGTAATCGTTGCAAACGCTCAACACCAGGAAGTCGTCCAGGTGCGAGACGAATCCCTGCAGCCGCAGAAAACCGGCCACCAGGAAGCGCAGGTCGTGGGGCGAGGCGATCAGCGTGACGAGCTCACGATCGTTGACGCGCAGCACCAGGGGGAATTCCCGCACCACGTCGACCTCGCCGCGCAGCACCTTTCCGTCGTTGTAGGTAGTAACGTTGGTCATAGGCACCTAAAATTCCCCTCCCCCGGAGGGGAGGGCCTGGGAGGGGAAAAGCCGATGGGTTCCCCCTCCCGACCTCCCCCCTCCAGGAGTAACGTCTGTCTGTGGATTCAGTTCAGGTGTTTATCGTATGCCGCCGATGCAGAGGTATTTCACTTCCAGAAACTCCTCGATGCCGTACTTGGAGCCTTCCCGGCCGATGCCGGACTCCTTCATACCGCCAAAGGGAGCGACCGCCGTGGAAATGAGGCCGGTGTTGATGCCGACGATGCCGTACTCCACCGCCTCGGCCACCCTCCAGACCCGCGCGATGTCCCGGCTGTAGAAGTAGGCGGCCAGGCCAAACTCGGTGGCGTTCGCCAACTGGATGGCTTCTTCCTCGGTCCGGAAGCGAAACAGCGGCGCCACCGGACCGAACGTCTCCTCCCTCGCGAGCAGCATGTCCGGAGTGACCCCGGTCAGCACGGTGGGTTCGAAGAAGGAACCTCCCAGCGCGTGCCGCGTGCCGCCGATGACGACACGTCCCCCCTTGGCGACGGCGTCGGCTATATGTTCCTCGACCTTCTCCACCGCCGCCATGTCGATAAGCGGCCCCAGCTGGGTCTCACCCTTCAGCCCGTCCCCCACCTTCAGCATCGCGACGGCTTGCGTCAGCTTCTCGGCGAAGCGGTCGTAGATGCCGTCCTGCACCAGGAACCGGTTGGAGCAGACACAGGTCTGGCCGGTGTTGCGGAACTTGGATATGACCGCCCCCTCGACGGCGGCGTCGAGGTCGGCGTCGTCGAAGACGATGAAGGGGGCGTTGCCGCCAAGCTCCAGCGAAACCTTCTTGACCGTCCCGGCGCACTGCGCCATCAGCTTCTTGCCGACATCGGTGGAGCCGGTGAAGGTGAGCTTGCGGACCAGCGGATTGGAGGTCATCTCGCCGCCGATGCCGGTTGCGGAGCCGGTGATCACCGAAAAGACTCCGGCGGGGACTCCCGCGCGCCGGGCCAGTTCCGCCAGGGCCAGCGCCGAATATGGGGTCGCCGTTGCGGGCTTCACCACCATGGTGCAGCCTGCGGCCAGCGCAGGCGCGACCTTCCGGGTGATCATGGCGGAAGGGAAATTCCAGGGGGTAATGGCGACGCAGACTCCCACCGGCTCCTTGAGGACCACGATGCGCTTGTCGCTTTGCGGCGCCGGTATGACGTCACCGTAGATTCTCTTCCCCTCCTCGGCGAACCACTCCAGAAAAGACGCCGCGTAAACCGTCTCGCCGCGGGCCTCGGCCAGCGGCTTCCCCTGCTCCGCAGTCATCAGCACGGCAAGGTCGTCCTGGTGCACCACAAGCAGCTCGGACCAGCGCCTGATGATCACCGCGCGTTCCTGCGCCGTCTTGGCGCGCCACCCCGGCAGGGCGGCTTGGGCAGCCTCGATGGCGCGCCGGGTCTCGGCGCTCCCCATCTTCGGGATGCTCCCCAAGCTTTCCCCCGTGGCGGGGTTGGTGACATCGATGGTCTCCCCGCTGTCGGCCCCGGTCCAGGCTCCGTTGATGAAGCAACGCTGCTGAAAAAGACCACTGTCTTTCAGAACTAACATATGCTTCCTCCCGGCGCATGAGCCGACTGATCCGCGGCGGACTTTTGGTATACCGTACAGGCGCCGTCGCGGCAACTAAAACCTGGCACCGCCCCACCGCACGTCCGGCGGCAGCTACGACGATGCCCCCCTCGACCCGCGCCGAAGGGGGCATCCTGTCCACCGCTCCGGAACTGTCACCCGTTCAGCCGTCAACGCACCTGCGCTCCGGCTTGAGCCAGGTAGTTGGCGGCATAGATGTAGTCGTCGACGTAGTCGCGGCGGCCATCCTTGTTGAGGTCGAAACGCGGGCGCGCCGGCGTCCCCCGCTCCTTCAAAAAGCGCTGGAAGTCGCTCTCCTTGACCTGGCGGGACCTCCCCTGCACCAGTGCGGCCTTGGGCGCCACCGTCAACGGGAACTCCTGGCGCAAGCCGCCGTAGAGCATGGTTACGCTCGCCTTTACCACGTCCCGCTTCGGCCTGGCCTGGATCTCCCACCCGGCCTCCGTGCGTCTGTGCGAGACATAGGTGCAATCGCTGAAGGTGAAGCTGGGGGTGACGTCGCCTGTCGCCATGGCGATCACCAGAGTCACCGTGGCCTTGCCGTCGGCGATGGCCACCGGTGGGAGCTGATTGTAGGGAACGGGAGGGGGTTGACGAAAAAGGGCGATCAGGTTGGCGGGGGTACGCTCGCCCTGAAAGGTCTTGAAGCTGTCCAGGACGCTGGTGAGCATCACCGGCCGGGTCAGTTGCGGCATGGGCTTCGCAGCCTCGGGTGCCGGATTCTCCCTCTCCTGCGGCGGGTTCTCCTCACGGTCCAGCGGCGCCTGTTCGCCTTCCAGCTGCGCCTTTTTGGTGGGCAGCCGTTTCCTGACCGCCGGCGCCCCCTCACGGCTGGAGGGGGTCTCGACCACCACCGCGCCCTCTGGGGCGGCTATCACCTCCTGCCCGGCCGCCGTTTCCTGTCCGGGCATGGTGACGGTCCCCCCGACCGGCAGGGAGCGCGGGACCATGCCCCCCCCGCTTACCTGGGCGGTCTCGCTCTTGGTCTCCTGCGCGCTCTGCGCCGCTCCGGCGCCACTTCCAGTCGCGGCGACCACCGTTGAGGGATTGACGATCAGCGGCTGCGCCATGGCGACCTTCCTGCCGTTGGCGTCGATGAGGGTGCCGGTGACCAGGGTGACGATTCCGGGAGAGTTGCCGGTCCGGTCGAAGGCGATGCTGGCGACGATCCCCCCGCCGGTAAGGGCGCGCGTGCCGACGATGGCGATCCGTACAGGGTTGCCGGGGTTGGCGGCGCTCATCATCCCCTGCGCCAGCCTCCCCATGGTCACCCGTGGGTTGGCAAGCGTGGCCGAATCATAGGCGATGCTGATGTCCAGGCCCGCGACCCCGTCCATCTGGTCGCCGCGCAGCACGAAGACGCCGTCTGAAGCGGGTGAGGATATGGAGAGGGTCGGCAAGGCAAAAGCGGGAGTAGCGGTCAGAAGGAGTAAGAGGAAAAGCAGCCACTGCGTCTGCCTGATCATGATGACCTCGGTGCCTGTGGGAATAACTGCAGGAACGGACCGGCTTTTTACTTTACTGAGCACCGCGGATACTGTCAAGCAAGCCGCCGGGTATGACACAAGGCAGAAGCGTAAAAAAAAGGGATGGCTGAGCCACCCCTTTCTTTTACAGCCATGTGCGGAACCTCGCCTCCCTTAAGAAGGAAGTTTTCCCATGCTCTTCAGGATGTCCCACCCCTTGAGGAGATCGAGGGCGCGCAGCACCTGGGAGTCGTTTTTGATCATCTCATCGGTCTTGTAGGGAGCCTGCTTCACCTTCTTCTCGTCCTGATCGTCCTTCTTGTCACCTTCGAAGTGGTTCTCCAGGTCCTTCTCGCGGATGTGCATCCCTTCGCGTTTCTCGCTGGTCGCTGCGATCTCCACCCGCTCCGCGACGATGTCCGGGGTGATCCCCTTCGCCTGGATGGAGCGGCCGCTCGGGGTGAAGTAGCGGGCGGTGGTGAGCCTCAGGCCCGAGTTGTCGGAAAGCGGGATGATGGTCTGCACGCTACCCTTGCCGAAGCTCTGGGTCCCCATGATGACCGCGCGCTTGTGATCCTGCAGGCACCCTGCAACGATCTCCGAGGCGGAGGCCGAGCCGCTGTTGATCAGCACCACGATGGGGTATTCACCCTGCTTGTGGCTCTTCCTCGAGGTGAAGCGCATCTGGGAGTCCTTCTCGCGCCCCTCTGTGTACACGATCAGCTTCCCTTCCGGGACGAAGTGCTCGCAGACGCGGACCGCCTGGTCGAGGAGCCCGCCGGGGTCGTTCCTGAGGTCCAGCACCAGGCCCCTGAGCTGCTTCTTGTCCGCCTGAAGGGCCTGCAGCGCCTTCTCCAGGTCGTCGTCCGTCTTCTCCTGGAACTGGGCGACCCGGATGTAGCCGTAGCCGTCGTCGAGAACCTTGTACTTCACGCTCTTGACCTGGATGATGTCGCGCTCCAGGACGAACTCCTTGGTCTTGTCGAACCCTTCACGCATGATGGTCAGGGTGACCTTGGTCCCCTTCACGCCGCGCATCCTTTTCACCGCGTCGGTTATGGTCAGGTCCTTGGTGAACTTGTCATCGATCTTGAGGATCTGGTCGCCCGCCTTGATCCCCGCCCGGAACGCCGGCGTGTCCTCTATCGGGGAGATGACGGTCAGGATCCCTTCCTTCACGGTGATCTCGATGCCCAGGCCGCCGAAGGCGCCCTTGGTGTCGATCTTCATCTCCTTGTAGGTGTCGGGGGGCATGAAGGAACTGTGCGGGTCGAGCGAAGTGAGCATGCCGTTGATGGCGCCGTAGACCAGCTTCTTCGTGTCCACTTCCTCGACGTAGCTCTTCTTCACGATGGCGAGCACGTCGGTGAACAGCTCGATGGACTGGTAGTCGTTGCCGCCCCCCTGGGCGGCGCATCTGCGTTGCACACCGAACGCGATGACGAGCGTCAGCAGTGCAACGGTAGTGACAAACAGGGTTGTCTTCTTGAATTTGCTGCCCTTGAACATTTTGCCTCCCTGGATTTTGTTGCGATACCCTGCTTATCTGAACCAGGGGGACGGATCCACCGGTTTCCCCTGGTATCTGATCTCGAAATAGAGCATGGGCCCCTTGGTTGAGTCAAGGTCGCCCACGCTGGCAAGGACATCGTTCTTCGACACCTTCGCGCCGACCCTCTTGGCTATGGACGAGGCGTGGGCGTAAAGACTGAAGAACCCATCGCCATGATCGACGATGATCATATTACCATAGCCTTTGAAATAGTCGGCAAAAATCACTTCGCCGTCATAGATCGCGTGAATGGCACTGCCGGCGGGTGCTGCCACTGAGATCCCGTTACTGACAGTAAAGGAATCGAAATCGGGGTGTTTATGCCTACCGAAACGGTCGACGATGTTGCCGCGCACCGGCAGTGAGAGCCGCCCTTTCTGTGCACCAAGCCCCTGGTTGGGGACCGGGGTGGCCTTGGCGGTCACGCCGGGACGCGCCGGCTCGCTCACCTTGCCGGGACGACCTTTGGAACTATACGCTTTTCTACTTTTGGCTTCAAGCCTTTGAATCATGCTCTGCAGGCGGCTCGCGTTGGCCTGCAGCTCCTTGAGCGACGCGAGGTACCCCTGCTTGTCCTGGCGCACCTTGACCAGGTAGGTGGCCTTGCGGCTCTTTTCCTGCTCGATCTCGCGCTTTTTCGCCTCTATGGAACGGCGCAGCCCTTCCTTCTTGAGCGCCTCCTGCTCCAGGCGCTCCTTCAGATGGTTCAGCCGCTCCAGGTTCTCGTTGTACTGCTGGAACAGCTTCTTGTCGTTCTCCAGGATGCTGCGCATGTAGCGCAGGTTCTCGCTCATCTGCGGGAACGACTCTGAAGAGAAGAAGACGCGCAGGTTGCCGGTGTCCCCCCCCTTGTAGAGCGCGGCCATGCGGCGGTTTATCTGCGCCTTCTTGCGCTCCGCCTCCTGACGTTCGCGCTCGATGTCGTCGTGGGTCTTGTCGATCCCCTTCTCCACACCGGCGAGATCGCGCCCCAGGGTGTTGAGGCTCGACTGCTTCTCGGTCAGCGACTTCTGGATCTGCACCAGTTCCCCGGAGACCTTGGTCTCCACCTTCTGGGTCTTGGAGATGAGCCGGTTCTTTTCCTTGATCTGCTTCTTGATGTTCTGCAACTCCTCGTTGGCGCCGGCGCGGCAAAGCGCGGGGGCCAGGAGGGAGAGGACGAGCAGCGTTGTGGCGGTAAAGTGGCGCATGCTAGACGTTTATGAACCTCTTGAGCGAGGTCGCGCTGCCGATGAACCCGAGCAGCACCCCTCCCAGGACCACGCCGGCCAGGTGGGTGGCGGGGAGGAAGGAGAGCCCGGCCGAAGCCGGGTTGATGCCGAGGAAGTCGCCCGCGTTTTTGAGGAAGGCGAAGTAGCACCCCGAAAGCGCCAGAAGCGAGATCACCGCCCCTGCGGCCCCCTGCAGTATCCCCTCGATCAGGAAAGGCGCCTTGATGAAGAAGCGGGTCGCTCCTACCAGTCCCAACAGTTCCAGCTCGTCCTTTCTGGCGTAGATGGTGAGCTTGATGGTGTTGGAGACGATGAAGAGCACCGTGATGGTCAGAAAGCTCCCCAAAAGCGCCCCCATGAGCCGGAACAGGTTCATGAAGGAGTTGAAGCGCTTCACCCACTCCTCGCCGTACTGGACCTCGCTGATCCCCTGGATCTGCTTCAGCTTCCTGACGTAGGCGGTCACCGACTCCGTGTCGCGGTGGTCGCGGTCCAGCCTGATCTCCAGCGAAGCCGGGAGCACGTCCGTCGAGATCCCCTCAAGGAGGGACTCCTGCCCTTTCAGCCGGCTTCTCAGCCGCTTCTCCGCCTCGGCCTGGCTCACGAAGACCACCTTGGAGGTCCCTGCTATGGCCTGCACCCTCCCCTTCATCGCGGCGACGGCGAGGGGCGCGGGTTCCTGGTCGAAATACGCGGTCACCTGCACCTTGTCGCTCCACCCCTCCGCCATCCCCTCGAGGTTCACGTAGACCAGCAGAAACAGCGAGGCGATCAAAAGCGCCAGCGCGATGGTCCCGACCGTGACGGCACTGACGAAGACGTTCTGGCGCAGGTTCGCCAGGGCGCGGCGGGTGAAATAGGAGAACCTGCCGAAGAAACCTTCCTGCTCGAGTTTGGGGCGGACCGCCCCGTTGTTACCCTTGGACATCGGGCACCTCCAGCACGGGGGCCGCCGGGGCCGGCTGGCCGACCAGGAAATCGGGGGTCTGCACGATGCTCCCCTTGTCCAGCCTGATCACCCTGCGGTGGGAGTTCTCGATCACGCGGCGGTCGTGGGTAGCCACCACCACGGTGGTCCCGCGGTTGTTGGCCTCCTTGAAGATGGAGAGGATGGCCTCCTTGTTCTCGTCATCGAGGTTGCCGGTGGGTTCGTCGGCCACCAGGATCTTCGGGTCGTTCACCAGGGCGCGTGCCAGCGCCACGCGCTGCTGCTCGCCGCCGGAAAGCCTCAAGGGGGTCGCGTTGATCTTGTCCTCGATCCCCATCCGTTTAAGGATGTGGTACACCTTCTTGCCGATGTCACGCTTGCCCCACCCAAGCACCTCGAGGGTTATGGCCACGTTCTCCAGGACGGTCCGGTTGGGGAGCAGCTTGTAGTCCTGGAACACCACCCCGATGGAGCGACGCAACAGGGGCACCTGCGAGCGGGAGAGCCTGGTCAGGTTGACCCCGTCGATCAGCACCTGGCCGCGGGTCGGGGTGAGGTCGGCGTAGATCAGCTTCAAGAGCGTCGACTTCCCCGCCCCCGACTGTCCGGTCAAAAAAACAAAATCCCCTTTGGGGATCTTGAGGTTGATGTCTGCCAGCGCGCTCGATTCCGGCTGGTACGACATGAAAACGTTGTGCATTTGGATCATCTGTCTGTAAGCCTCGTGACTACCACTCGTTGTACGGCTTGCCGTCGCTGCCAACCAGCGTGGAACCGCTGTGCACGTCGTAGACCCCGCCGCTCCCCCCCTCGGAAGGGGTGTCGGTCGCGGGAGGGGCGGTGACCACCCAGGTATCCTTGGACTTGGTGAAAGGATCCTTGGGTATCTCCCTCAGGTACCTGTTCTTGTTGTCGACCAGTTCCTGCAGCGTATCGGGATATTTCCCCTGGTCGGCGTAGTACTGGTCGATGGTGGAGCGCATCGTGTACAGGTCTTCCCGCAGCACCGCCTCGCGCGCCCTGATGATACCCCACTGGTAATTGGGCGCGCTGATGGCCGCAAGGATGCCGATGATGGTGACCACAATCATCAGCTCTATCAGCGTAAAGCCCCGTTGATTTTTCAGTATCCTCTTAGACATGAGGTTCACCAGTCCTTGTATTTCGTACCGTCAATAGCGACACCGTCGCTCAGGGAGTAGACATCGAAGACGTCCTCTCCTCCCCAGGTGGTGCTGTCATGCTCGTCGGCGTGAGAGCGCATCCCCCACGCGGGTTCCCCTGCTTGAGCCTTGTGAAAAGGGTCGGCGGGGATGCGGCGCAGGAATTTCTTCTTCTCCTTGGTCAGCCCGCCGAAATCGTCCCCCTCCACCAGCAGGTCCAGGGTCTTCGGGTAACCGGTCGCGTTAAGCACCTGCACCGTTTTCTGGTCCGACAGCGCCTTGTCGTAGTTCTTCTTGTACTCGTCTATGGCGGTCCTGATCTCGCGCAGGTTCCTTCTCAGCTCGAGTTCCTTGGTCCGCTTGGAGGCCATCTGGGCCGAGGGGATGATCAGCGAGGCGAGCATGGTGAGAATGACCATGGTCACCACCATCTCGATCAGGCTGAGCCCCCTTTTATCTGCAAGGATCTTCCACATCGCGGCGCGAGCCCCTAGGGGCTACTGTACCTCCACTACTGACTTGAACGGGGTCACGGCGATCGTCCCTCCCCCCTTCTGGGTAAAGCTCGTGTTCGAGAAGGAAAGCGGGGTGCTTCCTTGTCCGATGGCCTTGAAGGTCACCTGCGCCAGCACGCCGTTACCAACGCTCCCCTCGCTCTTGCTGCCGGACATCCAGATTTCACCCTTCTTCTTGTCGGCGAAGGATTGGAAGGTCGAGGGCTTGCCGTTCTCCTTGAGCAGCGCCCCTTCGGTCTGCGACACCACCTCGAGGATTTTGGGGTCATAGCTCAGCACCAGCACCGCCTTCTCCAGGTCCTTCAATCCGGACGCGTTGATCTGTACCGTGAACTGGTCGCTCAACTTCACCGAGGCGGGAAGGCTCAGCGCGAGCAGTGCCTTCTCCAGCGGGACCGGGGAGGCGGCCGGTTTGGCCGGAGCCGGAGTCGCGGCCTTTGCGGCGGCAGCGGCGTTGGCAGCAGCCCCGGGCTCGGCCGGGGCGGGCGTCTCGGCCGGGATGGTGGTCGTCGCCGGAGCCGGAGCCTCGGCGCCCTCGGTCACCTCGACGCCATCTTCGTCCTCAGCGGCGGTGGCCGGTGCCGGGGCACCCGGAACAGCAACTGCTTCTGCTGCCGGAGCGGCGGCACCCGGAGCGGCGGGAGCACCGGGAACAGCCGGGACAGCCGGTGCGGCGGGCGCGCCAGGGGCGGCAGCGGCCGGCGCGGCTGCGGCCGGAGCGATCCTCTTGACCGGAGCCGCCTTGGCGGGAGCTGCCTTTGCGGGAGCACCCTTGGCCGGCGCGGCGGTATCGGCGAATTCGGGCTCGATGAAGGACTTGTACGGCTTGTCGGTGGAGGGCTCATCCTCACGCCCGGACCAGAAGGCGGCCACGTCGTTCTCGGGGACGGTCACGCCGCGCACGATCCTCGGTGTGATGGCCAGCAACAGTTCGCTCTTGTCGTTCGAGTCCCCGGTGTTGGAGAAGAGCGTACCGAGGATCGGGATATCCCCCAGGAGGAACACCTTGTTTTTGCTGTTGGTCTTGCTCTTCTGGATCAGGCCGCCGATGATGCTGGTCTCACCGTCCTTGAGCGAGAGCACGGTATCGAGGTTCCTGGTGCCGATGGTGACCACGGTGGTCGCCTGATCGGTGCCGATGGTATCCCTTTGCAGGATCGAGCTCACCTCAAGACCGAGCTTGATGGATACCTCGTTGTTCAACTGGATGGTCGGCTCGGCGTTCACCTTGACCCCGACGTCCACGTACTGCACGTTGACACTGGTGCCGGTGGAGGTGGAAGAGGTCGTGGTGATCGGCACGCGGGTACCGACGTTGAACTTGGCCTTCTCGCGGTTCTTCACCCTGATCTTCGGGTTGGAGAGCGTCTCGCCGTTGGAGAGGGTCTTGCCGAAGTTGAAGGTCGCGCTCGGCACCGTCAGCCAGCCGTTGTAGCCTCTCACCTTGAACGCGTTCAGCAGGTTGCTGATGTTGGTGGGAGTCGAGGTCGGCGTGCCGGCAGTCGTCGAGGATGTCGTCGTGGTCGAACTCAGGCTGTCAGAGAGAAACGTCGTCGTGCCGGGGGCGGTCACCCCGAGCGAGGTCGCGTACCGGGAGAGGAGCATCCCGAAAGTCTCCGAATCCTTCTTGGAAAGCTCGAACACCTCGACCTCGAGGAGCACCTCGGCGTCGGGGACGTCGTTGGCCTCGAGGATCTTGCGCGCGACCTCCACCACTTCGGGGGTGTCGCGGATCACGAGGGCGTTGGCCTCCTCGTTCACGTAGATCTTCTTCACCTGGAGCATGGTGCGCACCAGGTTCACCGCCTTCTTCGCGTCGAGCTTGTTCAGGTAGAAGGTCTGGACGAAGAGTTCCTCGTACTGCTTGATCTTGTCAGGAGTCTTGGGATAGATGATGATGGTGCTCTCGTTGAGCACCTTCTTGTCCAGTTTCTGCATCCCGGTGAGGAGCTCCATGGCCTGCTGGAAGCTGCCGTTTTCCAGGTGCAGCGATACGTTCACGTCCTTCACCCCCTCGTCGAAGACGAAGTTGATCCCGGAGAGCTGGGTGAGGATGTTGAAGATGTCCTTGAGCTTGGCGTCCTTGAACTTCAAGGTGATCGGTTTGGTCGACTTGAGGTTCAACTCGAAACCGTCCAGCTTTTGCTTCTTGCCGGCCAGGATGCGGTCGAGCCCCTCCCTGGCGGCCTTGTTGTCCGGCTGGAACTGGAGTACGTGCTGGTAGGAGGTCATCGCCTCGCGCAGCTTGTGATCCCGCTCGAAGTCCGCCCCCTCCTGGAGGTAGGTCAGGGCGTTTCTCATCTTGAGCGCCTGATCACCACGGGCCTTCGCCTCGACGTAGGTCGGGTCCATGGCATAGGCGCTCTCGAACTCCCGCAACGCCTCGTCGTAGTTCTTCTTCTCGAAGAACGCCTCGCCCCTCTTGAAGTGCACCTTGGCGGCGGCCTCGGTGACGTTGATCAGCTTCACCCGGTACTCGCCGACATCGGGGTGCTTAGAGGCGACTTCGGCATACTTGACCAGCGCGGCGTCCAGGTTCCCCTCGCGCTCGAGCTGCTCTGCCTTGCTGAAGGCGGTACGCCCCGCCGCACAGCCGGAAAGGGCCACGGTCAGCAATATCAGGGTTGAGATCGATCTTAGTCTATGCATGAAGTTGCTCCTTAAGGCCTGGGACTGGGGCTGGGACGACGGATGCTGAGCGACCTGTTCTCCACCAGCGGAATCACCAGTTGCCGGTCGCTCTGCAGCGACTTGATGGTGATGGCGTCATCGGTCACGTTGGAGACCTGGAACCTCGGGCCCACCTGGCCTCCCTTCTTGGCCAGGAAGATCTCGCCCCCCTTGGAGAGGAACACGGTCTTCTCCGCCCCTTTCTTCAGGAATCCGATGAACACGAACTTGCCCAGTTCGGCGTCGTCCAGCTGCTCCTGCGTCGGCGGAGGAGGAGGCGGGGGGGGAGCTTGCGGCGACGCCCCCGGCAGCGGTTGCGGCAGGGGGGGCAGTTTCTTCGGCGGCGGCGGTGGCGGCGGCAGCTTGAGGGCCGACTGCTTCTCCTCGTCCTTGAAGATGGGGGAGAATATGTTGCGCCTGAAGCCGCTGAAGCCCGGCTGTTCACGCCGCAAAAGATCGAGGTGCAGCGCGCCGCCGTTCGCGGCCGCCGCGGTCGGGGCGGCGCCCGGCTGTTTTCTGAGTACGGTGGCCTTGGCGCCGGGCTGGTTCTTGAGCGTGGCCACCTGCTGCTGCCTCGGGGTCCGCACGAAAGCGTACACGACGGCCCCGGCCAGGACGACGAGGAGCAGGAAGAGCGCTAGTTTCTGGCGATTCATGCCCCCTCCGTCATGTAGAGCGTGGTCTGGATCTTGAGGTTCACCTTCTCCTCGGTCGAGCTGGAGCTGCTCAGGGAGAGGGCGTCTATGACCAGCATCTCCCGGTAGCGCGCCAGGTCAGCCAGAAAGCTCTTCACCGATGCGTACCTGCCGGCCACGGTGAAGGAGATGCCGTAGGTCAGCATCTGGGTTCCTTTGACCTTCTCCTTGCTCGGCTTGTAGCTGATGCCCGACAGAACCAGCGAGTTGCTCTTGGCCGTGGTGTAAATGCGCCCCAGCAGCGCGACGAAATCCTTCTTCGGGATGAGGTGCTTGCGGAACTCTTCAAGGTCGCGCACCCCCTGCTGGTACCTGGTCGCATCGGCCTGCGTCTCACCGCGGGCCAGCGCGTCGCGCTTGGCGAACCAGGCCTGCTGAACCCGTTCCAGTTCCGGCTGCTGATAGACGGAGATGTACACCTCCGTCCCGATCGCCAGTAGCGCCAGGAAGGCGATGAAAGCGAAGGACTTGCGCCGGGCGGCGATCATGTCGAGTAGCACCTGGTAGTTCATCGCTTACCGACCTTGCAGGAGAGTGTGAAGCCGTAGCCCCGCTGGGTCTTCCCCACCTTGTGTTCGCTCTGGCCCAAAAGGTACACCTCCGAAAAATTGGGGGACTGCTCCATGTTCTCCACCAGGGAGCGCAGGTTCTCAAAGGTCAGCGCCACGCCCCCCAGCTTCAGGGCCTGCGGGTCCTCTAACGAAGGCTCCACCTGGGTGAGGGCCACCCCGGGGGGGACCACGAGTTCCAGTTTGTCCAGGAGCGCGAGCCAGTTGGTGGACTTGCGGTCGATGAGGGTGTTGGCGAAGGCTATGTTCCACTCCAGCGCCTTCATCTGCTCGGCGGGAACCGGCGCGGCCCCGGCGGGACCCCGGCTCGCGGCGGCACTCTGCCCCTTGATCTTGTTGATCTCGACCTGGTTGTTGGCCACCACGCGCACCAGGTACACCAGCAGCAGCGCCACGACGATGAAGGAGGCGGCCAAGACGGCGTTGAGCTGACGCAGGTTGACGTAGCGCCTGGTAGCCAGGTTGATGGTCAGTTTCATGTCACAGGCTCCTCAGCGCGGCGCCCACCGCCCCGGCCAACGCGTGCACCCCCGGACGGTCCAGTCCCAGGGACGGCCCCTGCCGGAGCATCCGCTCCAGGTCGAGCAACACCGGTTCCAGGCCGCTCGCCTCCGCCACCAGGCCGCGGAAGGACTCGGCGTCGTCGTGGGAGGCGGCGCAAAACACCTCGCTGACGCTCTGGCCGGGGTTCTGGTCCCTGTAGACCAGGAAGGAGCTGTTCACCTCGCGGAACAGGTGCTGCACGTCCGCCACCCCCTCCTTGGTCCGGTAGAAGCTGAGCACCCCGCCGTTGAAGATGAGGACGGTCATCGCCCCCTGGTAGAAGCAGACGAAGGCGCCGTCCTCGGATAGCTCCAGTCTCGGGGAGTAGAGGCGGTAGAGGTTGAAGGAAGTGAAGTCGATCAGCTTGGGCTCGAGCCCGGCCTCGATGACGAGTTCCTCGTACTGCTGAACCACCGGGCGGGAGATGAGCGAGACCAGCAGCGAAACCGCGCCGTTTTGCTTCTCCTCCAGGGTCTGATAGTCGAGGTGGACCGCTCCCATGTCGAAGGGGAGGCTCTTTTTGAGCTTCCAGCGGATCACATCCAGCCCTTCCTCGCGGTTCTTGAAGCGGGCCTCCAGCTCGAGGAGCACCACGCGCCCCACCGCGTCGGGAAGTGACAGGCACACCCCCCGCTCCTTGGTCAGAAGGCGCAGGTGCGCCTCCTTGAGGTGGGCGACGAACCCCTTGGGATCGGTCACATTGGGGTCGCGGCGCGACAGGCTCAGCATCCCGGGCGCGAACGGCAGCGACAGCCCGGCCTCGACCAGAGGGGACTTGCCGCCGCTCACCACGGCGAAGCTCAGCCCGGCGGCGGAGAGTTCCAGCCCAAGACTCTTCCCGGACATTAGCATATCTGGCACCTACTCCACAAAGGTGACACGGTTGATCTCCTTAATCGTCGTCTCGCCCGCCAGCACCTTGGCCACGGCCGACTCCCTGAGGAACATGGTCCCCGCCGCCTTGGCGGCCTTTTTCAGGGCGGCGATGGGTGCCTTGGAGATGATCAGCTCGCGGATCTCATCGTTCAGGTCGAGGAGTTCCACGATGGCGGAACGGCCCCGGTAGCCGGTGCCGTTGCAGTCGTCGCAGCCGCGGGCCTCGTACAGGGTGATGCCGCGGGCCCGCTCCGGGTCGATGGCCGACTCGCGCAGTTCGTCGTCGGAGACGGTGACGGCCCTTTTGCAGGAGGGGCAGATCTTGCGGACCAGGCGCTGCGCCATGACGCAGTTCAGGCAGGCGACGAAGTTGTAGGGGTCGATCCCCATGTGGGTGAAACGCCCGATCACGTCGAAGACGTTGTTGGCGTGCACCGTGGTGAAGACCAGGTGACCGGTGAGCGCCGACTGCACGGCGATCTGGGCCGTCTCCGAGTCGCGGATCTCGCCGACCATGATCTTGTCCGGGTCGTGGCGCAAGACCGAGCGCAGGCCGCGGGCGAAGGTGAGCCCCTTCTTCTCGTTGACCGGGATCTGGGTGATGCCGGAGAGGACGTACTCGACCGGGTCCTCGATGGTGATGATCTTCTCCAGGCCGGTGTGGATCTCGGTGAGCGCGCCGTAGAGCGTGGTGGTCTTGCCGGAACCGGTGGGGCCGGTGACCAGCACCATGCCGTAGGGCTCCTTGATCATCTTCCTGAAACGCTTGATCTCGTGGGAGGCCATGCCGAGCGTCTCCAGGGTGAGACCGCGCAGGTCGCTGGCGATGCTCTCCTTGTCGAGGATACGGATGACCGCGTCCTCGCCGAAGGCGCTGGGCATGATGGAGACGCGGAAGTCGATGGACTTGGCGCCGATCCTGACCTTGAACCTGCCGTCCTGCGGGATGCGCCGTTCCGAGATGTCCAGTTCGCTCATGACCTTGAGCCTGGAGATGAGCGGCCCCTGGAAGTGGTTGTCGATCGGGTCGGTCGCCTTGTAGAGCACGCCGTCGATGCGGTACTTGATGATGACCCCTTCCTGGGCGGTCTCGATGTGGATGTCGGAGGCGCGCCGGGTGAGGGCGTCCAGGATGGTGGAGTTGACCAGTTTGATGATGGGGCTGGTGTCGGCGGAGACGTTCTCGACGGAGAGGATCTCCTCCCCCTTCTCGGTCTCGGTCACCAGTTGCAGCATGAAGTCTTCGGAGACTTCCTTCAAAACGCGGCTGGTCCCCTCACCCCGCTTGAGGAGATGGGAGATCTCCGAATCCGCCGCCACCTTGAAGGTGAGCGGCCGCTCCAGGAGCAGGGAAATCTCGTCCAGCTGCAGCACGGCGGTGGGGTCGGAGATGGCGACCACCAGGAGGTCCCCCTGCAGTTCCAGGGGCACGAAGTGATACCGGAACATCACCTCGGGGGGGACGATATTGAACAGCGACTCGTCCGGACGCACGCCGGTGAGGTCGATGAACTCCATGCCGAACTGCTGCGCCAGCGCCTGCGCCAGCACCACGTCGCTTATGAGGCCGTCCGCGATGCAGATCGCTCCCAGGCGCTCCTTGGTGCTCTGCTGCTTGTCCAGGGCATAGGCGAGCTGATCGTTGGTCAGCTCACCCTGATCCAGGAGAATGTCACCCAGCCTCTGTCTTTTGAACGGCTTCAGCATGTTTCCTCTAGCTGACGGTGCTGGCGATCTTGAAGATCGGCAGGTACATGGTGATGATAATGGCGCCGATGACCACCCCCATGACGATCATGATGGCGGGCTCGATGGCGGTCGTGAGCACCTGGAGGCTTCTCTCGATCTCGTCCTCGAAGTAGTCCGAGATGTCCCCGAGCATCTCCTCGAGGGCACCGGTGGTCTCCCCCACCGAGAGCATGCGCAGCGCCAGGGGGGGGAGCAGTTTCATGCTTTCCAGCGCCGTGGAGAGCTTGCTCCCCTCCTCGACCCGGTGCACGGCCAGGAGCACGCCCCGTTCCAGCACCTTGTTGTTCAAGGTCCCGACCGACATCCGCATCGCCTCCACGATGGGAATGCCGGAGCCAAGAACAGTGGCCAGGGTCCGGGTGAAGCCGGCCAGCGCGTAACGGATGACCACCGCGCCGACAAAAGGGGTCTTGATCTTCATGCCGTCCACCGTGAAACGCCCCGACTCGGTCTCCTTCCAGCGCTTGAAGACGGTCATGGCAACGAAGATGAGCGCCACGAAGACGAGCAGGTAGTGCCGCAGGAACCCGGTGAAACCGATCAGCATCTGGGTCGGCACCGGCAGCGCGTTGCCGGAGTCGGCGTAGATGGTGCTGAAGGTAGGCACCACGTAGATCAACAGTACGGTGATGGCCAGGAAGGCGACGGCGACCAGGATGGCGGGGTAGAACATGGCACCGATGATCTTGCCGCGGAACCCCTCGGTCCGTTTCAAAAAGGCGATGTAGCGCCTGATGGTCTGGGGGAGGTCCCCGGTACGCTCGCCGGCCCTGATCGACGCGATGTACAGATGCGGGAAGACCCTCGGGTACTTTTCCAAGGCAGTGGAGAGCGCAAGCCCCCCCTTGATGTCCTCCCTGACCGCGTTCAGGATCTCGCTCAGTTTCCCGCTGCCGGACTCGAGGATCGTGTCCAGCGCCTGGATGATGGGAAGCCCCGCCTTTAGGAGGACAAGCAGTTCCTGGTTGAACAGCAGCAGGTCCTTGTTTCCGATCTTCTTGCGGCCGACTCCCGACTCCAGCAGGAACTGAAAAGGCTTTTTGCGGACCTCGAATACCACATACCCCTGTTCCTCCAGACTCTGACGCAGCAGAGCTTCACTGACTGAATCGAGTTCCTTGGTGAGGATTCGGCCGTCGGAGGACCCTATTTTACAGGTATAAACGGGCATAAGGTATTATGAGTACCACAAATGTGAGAGAATTAAAACAGCAAAAGGGCGCCAGTTCCTGTCTACAAACGGCGTCAGGCCTGCGTCATACCGATGATCCAGACGACGAAGAAAAGAAGCACCCCGGTACCCCACGCGAGGGCCGCCCTCCCCTCGAACCGGTCCCGGGCCGGGAAGGCGCGCAGGATGAAAAAGATGGTGCAGGTCACGAAGCCCCAAACACCGGCCACGCAGATTATCGACCACAGCGACGAGGCCACTATCCCCTCCCCTTGGGAAGCACCGCGCGCAGCAGCGACCCCAGCTTTAGTTTCCAGACCATGAGCACCGCCTCGCGAACGATCTTTTTCGACATCTTCGAGGTGCCGGCATGACGGTCGATGAAGATGATGGGAACCTCGCTGATGCGGAACCCCTTCTCCTTGCAGCGGTAGTTCATCTCGATCTGGAAGGAGTATCCGTCCGAGCGGATGCTGGAGAGGTCGATCGCCCTCAGCGCCTCGGCGCGGAAGCATTTGAAGCCGCTGGTGCAGTCGGAGATGGTGAGGCCTGTGATCACCCGGGTGTAGACGCTGGCGAAGTAGCTCAGCATGAGCCGGCGCAGCGGCCAGTTCACCACGCTCACCCCGTTCAGGTAGCGCGACCCGATCACCAGGTCGGCCTGGCGGGTCTCCTCGAAGAAGTAGGGGATCATGGCGGGGTCGTGGGAGAAATCGGCGTCCATCTGCACCACCAGGTCGGCGCCCATGGCGAGCGCCTTGGCGAACCCCTCGCGGTAGGCGGAGCCCAGCCCGAGCTTGCCGCTACGGTGCAACACCGAAACCCGTCCCGTTTCGGCCGCAAGGGCTTCCGCGAGTTCGCCGGTGCCGTCGGGGGAATTGTCATCCACCACCAAGAGCTCGAGGGCGGGGTTCAGGGCCAGAACCTGCCTGACCAGTTTTTCCAGGTTGTCTCTTTCGTTGTAGGTGGGGATCACCACGATAGGCTTGATGGGTTTCAAGGGGGGCTCTCTTTCCGTTTACGTTGAACGGCTAAAACCGCAAAATCAGGGCCGCTTCTGGAGCTGAACGCCCGAGAGCGGACCTCGCAGAGGATAAACGATTTAGCTTGGGCAAGTCAAGCTAAAGGGATCGCGGCTTGCAGGGGGAGAGGTGGCCGCAGCTCCAGCAGGCGAGGCTTTTTGCGGCAAAAAAAAAGGAAAGGCCGCCTGACGTGGCGGCCTTTCCTTTTGATGGCGGGGTTGACGGGGCTCGAACCCGCGACTTCCAGCGTGACAGGCTGGCACTCTAACCAACTGAGCTACAACCCCCAACTTTAAACCGGTTGAGAATCGGTTCTACGTTCTAGGTTCTACGCTGGAACCGGAGACTAAGACGTAGAACTTAGCACCTGCAACGTAGAACTTGTTTTTGTGGTGGGTGAAGAGGGGATCGAACCCCCGACATCCAGCTTGTAAGGCTGGCGCTCTCCCAGCTGAGCTATTCACCCATTGAATTTTATATGGCGGGGTTGACGGGGCTCGAACCCGCGACTTCCAGCGTGACAGGCTGGCACTCTAACCAACTGAGCTACAACCCCGCATCTACTGCATCCCGGGAACCCGGGATCTTGTTAACCGTTGATCAATGCCTTCAGCGTGTTGCCCGGCTTGAATTTCGGGGCGATCGAAGCGGCGATCTCGATCTTCTTCCCGGTCTGCGGATTCTGACCGGTGCGAGCGGCGCGCTCCGCGACGCTGAAGGTACCGAAGCCGACCAGGGTCACCTTGTCGCCGTCGGCGAGGCAGTTGGTGAGTGCGTCGAGAATCCCGGAGAGGGCCTTGTCAGCATCAACCTTCGTCAACTGTGCTTCTTCGGCAATTGCGCCTACCAGCTCTGCCTTGTTCATTAGCTCCTCCTAGGTTTGCATCGCAAAAGTGAAGACACTATATACCAGAGCTTCGTTCGGAGTGTCAACCTTTTTCTAATTTTTTTTCTAGTGAGGCGCCACCGTGTTGTCACCGGCCGCTTGAGCTGCATCCGCGTACAGAGCGGCCGCAGGGAGACCCACCGGCGCCAGCAGTGCGTGGCCGAGCACCTCGTCCATGTGCGCCACCGGGTGCACGGTGAGACCCGCCAGGATCTCCCTGGGGACCTCGGCCAGGTCCTTCTCGTTCTCCTTGGGGATCAAGACGGTGCGGATGCCGCCCCGCCCTGCCGCGAGCAGCTTCTCCTTCAGCCCCCCGATGGGGAGCACGGTGCCGCGCAGGGTCACCTCGCCGGTCATGGCGATGTCGCGCCGCACCGGCCTCCTGGTCAGCGCCGAGGTGAGCGCGCAGGCCATGGCGATGCCGGCCGAGGGGCCGTCCTTCGGGATCGCCCCTTCCGGGACGTGGATGTGGATGTCGAGGTGCTGGTAGAAGTCCTTGGCGAAGCCGAGCAGCTCCCCGCGCGAACGGACGTAGGTCATGGCCGCCTGGGCCGACTCCTGCATCACCTCCCCCAGCTTGCCGGTCACGGTCAGCTTCCCCTTGCCCGGCAGCGACACCACCTCTATGCTGAGCAGCTCCCCTCCCACCTCGGTCCAGGCCAGGCCGGTGACCAGGCCGATGGCGTCCTCCTGTCCGATCTCCCCGTACTTGTAGCGGGCAGGCCCCAGGTAGCCGGCGAGTTGCTTTGGCTGCACGGTGCGGCGCAGCTTCCCTCCTTCGGCCAGGGCGAAGGCTATCTTGCGGCAGATCGAGCCGATCTCGCGCTCCAGGTTCCTCACCCCCGCCTCGCGGGTGTAGTGGCGCACCAGTTCCAGGACTGCTGCGTCGGTGAAGGCGACCCCCTTGGCGGCGAGTCCGTTGGCCTCGGCCTGTTTCGGGATCAGGTACTGGCGGGCGATGGCGAGCTTCTCGTGCTCGGTGTAGCCGTCCAGCCGCACCACCTCCATGCGGTCCAGAAGCGGCCGCGGGATGGAGTGGCTGGAGTTGGCCGTGGTGATGAACATCACCTTGGAGAGGTCGTAGTCGAGGTCGAGAAAGTGGTCGTTGAAGCAGGCGTTCTGCTCCGGGTCGAGCACCTCGAGGAGCGCCGAGGCGGGGTCGCCCCGGAAGTCCGAACTCATCTTGTCGATCTCGTCCAGAAGGAACACGGGGTTGGACGAACCGCACTTCTTGAGCGACTGGATGATGCGCCCCGGCATGGCGCCCACGTAGGTACGCCGGTGGCCGCGGATCTCGGCCTCGTCACGCACCCCCCCCAGCGAGATCTTCACGAAGTCGCGGCCGGTGGCCTTTGCCACCGAGCGCGCCAGCGAGGTCTTGCCCACGCCGGGAGGGCCGACCAGACAGAGGATCGGCCCCTTCATGCCGGGCGCGAGGGCGTTCACCGCCAGGAACTCGAGGATCCTCAGCTTCACCTTCTCCAGCCCGTAGTGGTCACCGTCCAGGCGGGCGCGCGCCTCCCGGATGTCGCGGTTCTCCTCAGCGTAGACGCCCCAGGGGAGCGCCAGCAGCCAGTCCACGTAGTTCCTCACCACGGCCGCCTCGGCGGACATGGGGGACATGAACTTCAGCTTCTTGATTTCGGCCTGCACCTTCTGCTTGGCCTCGGCCGATAGCGGCAGCTTGGCGGCCTTCGCCTCCAGGTTCCTCAACTCCTGTTTGAACTCGTCCTTCCCCCCAAGCTCCTTCTGGATGGCGCGGATCTGCTCGTTCAGGTAGTAATCCTTCTGGGTCTTCTCCATCTGCTTCTTGACCCGGGCATGGATCTTCTTCTCGATCTGCAGGATCTCGATCTCGGCGCCCATGAGCGACAACAGCCGCTCCATGCGCCGGGCAGGTTGCACTGCGGCCAGGAGATCCTGCTTTTGTGCCACCTTCAGGTTCAGGTGCGGAGCGATGGTGTCCGCCAGTCGGGAGGCGTCCGCAATCCCCTGCACCGACTGGAGGATCTCCGCCGGCACCGAGCTGTTCAACTCCACGTACTTCTCGAACGAGGCGAGCACACCACGTTTGAGGGCCTCGACCTCGGTCACGTTGGAGCTCTTCTCGGCCAGGGTCTCCACCTCGACCTCGAAGTAGTCGGTCCGGTCGCTGAAGGCGACGATGGAGCCGCGCCTTTTCCCTTCCACCAGCACCTTGACCGTGCCGTCGGGGAGCTTCAGGAGCTGGATCACCTGGCACAGCGTCCCCACCGTGTAGATGTCCCCGGGCTCCGGGTCCTCGGTCTTCGCGTTCTTCTGGGTGGCGAGCAGGATCAGCTTGTCGTTCTGGGCCATGGCGGCCTCGAGGGCAAGCACCGACTTCTCACGCCCCACGAACAGAGGTATCACCATGTGCGGGAAGATGACTATGTCCCGTAAAGGAAAGAGAGGGAACCTTTCCGGATTCCCTCTCTTTTTGCGTCTGCTGCTGGTTTCTTCGGTCATATGTACCTGTTAGGCGCTTTCGGCCACGTTCTCGTAGACGATGATCGGTTTTTCCTTGCTGTAGATCACCTCTTCGCTGATCACCACCTCTTTGACCATGCTCTGGGACGGGATCTCGTACATGATGTCGAGCATCGCGTTCTCCAGGATGGAGCGCAGGCCGCGGGCGCCGGTCTTTCTCTTCAGCGCCTCGCGGGCGATGGCGATCAGGGAGCCGTCGGTGAACTTCAGCTTCACGTGCTCCATCTCGAACAGCTTCTGGTACTGCTTGATCAGCGCGTTCTTGGGCTCCTTGAGGATCTGCACCATGGCCTCCTCGTCCAGCTCGGAAAGCGAGGCGAGCATGGGGAGACGCCCGACGAACTCGGGGATGAAGCCGAACTTCAACAGGTCCTCGGGGGTGACGCCGGCCAGGAGCTCCCCGGCCTTCTTCTCGACCTTCTTCTTGACGTCGGCCCCGAACCCCAGGGTCTTCACGCCGATCCTCTGCTGGATGATGTTGTCCAGCCCCGGGAAGGCGCCGCCGCAGATGAAGAGGATGTTGGTGGTGTCCACCTTCAGGAACTCCTGCTGCGGATGCTTGCGCCCACCCTTCGGGGGAACGCTCGCGATGGTCCCCTCGATGATCTTCAGAAGGGCCTGCTGCACCCCTTCGCCGGAGACGTCGCGGGTGATGGAGGGGGAATCGGACTTCCTGGCGATCTTGTCGATCTCGTCGATGTAGATGATCCCCTTCTGCGCCTTCTCCACGTCGTAGTCGGCGGCCTGCAAGAGGGTCAGGATGATGTTCTCGACGTCCTCACCCACGTACCCCGCCTCGGTGAGGTTGGTGGCGTCCGCCATGGCGAAAGGAACCTTGAGGATGCGGGCCAGGGTCTGCGCCAGGAGCGTCTTCCCCGAACCGGTCGGCCCCAGAAGGAGTATGTTGCTCTTCTGCATCTCGACGTCGCCGGGCTTGGTGGGCGCCTCGACGCGCTTGTAGTGGTTGTACACCGCGACGGCCAGAACCTTCTTGGCGCGGGACTGCCCGATGACGTACTCGTCCAGGACCTCCTTGATCTCCTGCGGCTTGGGGAGCTTGCGGACGTCCGGTCCCGCGGTGTCCTCGAGCTTGGACTCCTCCGCGATGATGTCGTTGCAAAGTTCGATGCACTCGTCGCAGATGTAGACCGTGGGCCCCGCTATAAGCTTCTTCACCTCTTCCTGGCTCTTCCCGCAAAAGGAACAGATCAGCGTATCGGAACGGTCATCTCTTCTGCTCAATTGGCACCTCCGGTGACGACGTTTCTAGTCACAATGGCATCTATGATACCATATGTCTTCGCCTCTTCGCCCGACATGAAGTAGTCGCGCTCGGTGTCGGCGGCCACTTTTTCGACGTTCTGGCCGGTGTGCTCGGCCAGCAGTTCGTTCAGCTGGTCCTTCATGCGCAGGATCTCCTTGGCGTGGATATGGATGTCCGTCGCCTGCCCCTGGAACCCTCCCAGCGGCTGGTGGATCATGATGCGCGAGTTGGCCAGGGAGAAGCGCTTCCCTTTCTCCCCGCCCGACAGCAGGAACGCGCCCATGGAGGCCGCCTGCCCGATGCAGATCGTCGACACCGGCGCCTTGATGTAGCGCATGGTGTCGTAGATCGCCATCCCGGCGGTGACCACACCGCCGGGGGAGTTGATGTAGAGATGAATATCCTTGTCGGGATCCTCGGCCTCCAGGAAGAGGAGCTGCGCGATCACCAGGTTGGCGACGTTGTCGTCGATGCCGCCCCCCAGGAAGATGATCCTGTCCTTCAAAAGGCGCGAGTAGATGTCGTAAGACCTCTCGCCCCGGCCAGTCTGCTCCACTACTATCGGTACCAGCATGGAATCTCCTATTTGCTTTCCGCCTTGGGAACCTCGGTCACCTTGGCGCGCTCGATGATGAACTGCACCGCCTTGTCTTCCCTCATCTGGGCCATGAGGCTGTCCTTGGCCCGCTCGTTGGTCTTGTACATCTGCGCCACCTTCTCCAGCGGCTGGCCGGTCTGGGCGGAGATCTGGGCGATCTGCCCCTCAAACTCCTCCTCGGTCACCACGACGGATTCCTTCTCGGCCACGGCGTCGACGATCACGGACCCTTTGACCTGGTCGCGGGCCGCGTCGCGGAACTGTGCCTTGTAGCTGTCGTCTGTCATCCCCATCATCTCCAGGGACATCCTCTGGGAGGCGAGGCGCTGCTTGGTGTTCTCCAGCATCATGGTGACCTGGCGGTCGACCAGGGCCTCGGGGACCTCGACCGGGTTCTTCTCGATCAGCGCCTTGAAGACGTTCTCGCGCAGGTCGTGGTTGATGCGGGACTCTTCCTGGGCCTGGTTGATCTCGGCCAGCTTGGCCTTCAAAAGGTCGAGGGTTTCGAACTCCTCGCCGAACTCCTTGGCGAAGTCGTCGTTCAGCTCGGGAAGCTCCTTGATCTTGATCTCCTTCACGGTGATCTCGAAGTCAGCGGGCTTGCCGGCCAGTTCCGCGGAACCGTAGTTCTCGGGGAAGGTCACCTTGATGGTGCTGTTGGTCCCCACGGTCATGCCGACCAGCTGGTCCTCGAAACCCGGGATGAAGCGCCCGGAGCCGATCTCGAGCTGGAAGTCCTCGGCGGCACCCCCATCGAAGGGAACGCCGTCGATGGAGCCCTCGAAGTCGAAGGTGACGAAGTCGCCCATGGCTGCGGCACGCCCTTCCGGGGCCGGCGCCAGCTGTGCCATGCGCTCCTGCATCTCCTTGAGACGGGCGTCGACCGCGGCGGGGTCGAGTTCCAGCTTCTCCTTCTGGACCTCGAGACCGAGGTATTCCTTCAGCTCTACTTCCGGGAACACTTCGATGGTCGCGGAGTACTTGAACGGCTGCCCCTTCTGGAGCATTTCGCTCTCGATGACGGGGTAGGAAACGGGGTTCAGCCCCTTTTCGGTGACTGCCTGGAAGTAGGTATCGCTAACGAGGCTCTTGACGACGTCATCGGCCATCTTCTCGCCGTAGTGTTTCTCGATCAGGCTCATCGGGACCTTGCCCTTGCGGAACCCTTTTATGGCGGCATGCTTCCTTATTTCGGCATAAGCCTTGTCGACTTCAGCAGAAACTTTCTCCGCCGGAATTTCGAAGTTCAACTTCTTCTTGATGCTGTTGACCGATTCAACACTAATCTGCATGGAAAGTCCTCTCTTTGTTCACTTTATATGGCAGGTTCTCTGCCGTAATGCCTCGTGCATGAATGTCTGGGCGGGGGTTGTGGTGACGGGTCTGTCGGGGCATCCGCTAGAAAAGCTGCCTCCCGGGAAGGGCTATGGCACCGGCGCTGTTCGCTTAGGGCGCGCGACAAGAGGGTAAAGTAGCAAAGAGGAAGGGAACTTGTCAATATAGAATTGGTTTCGCTTTAATCGCTTACGGACGTCGAGACCGGTCCGAAGCGGCGCCGGAAACGGAAAACGCCGCCCCCCCGGGATGGGGGCGGCGGCGGGGAAGAGGGGCTAGTACGCCTCGTGGTCGGCGGCCACCCCCTCGGCGGTGACCCTCCCCCTGAAGATCCGGTACACCCAGATCTTGTACAGGATCACCACCGGCACGAACATGAAGGCGACGGCGGTCATGATCCGCAGCGTGTACTCCGAGGAGGAGCTGTTGTAAATGGTGAGGCTGTACAGCGTGTCCAGGCTGGAAGGGATCAGGTTGGGGAAAAGCCCGATCACGCCCGTCCCCACGACGCCCAGGATGGTGACGCAGGAGGCGGTGAAGGCGGAAAGGGTGTTCCCCTTCCCCAGCAGCACGCGCACGCCGATGAGCGCCGCGACCGCCACAATTGGAGCCACCAGCAGCACCGGGGTCTTCAGGTAGTTGTCATAGAGTTTGGTCGCGAAGTTCGTGTACCCAAGGAAGGCGACCGCCACCACGAGCAGCGGGATCCAGAGGGTGCGGGCCAGGGATTCGGCGCGCCGGCTCAGTTCGCCCGTGCTCTTCACCGCCACGTAGAGGGCGCCGTGCTCCAGAAAAAGCATCACGAAGAGCAGTCCGCTCACGATCCCGTAGGGGTTCAAAAGGGCGACGAGGGAGCCGTGGTACCCCGCCTGGTCCATGGGGAGCCCGGAAAATATGTTGCCGAAGGCGACGCCGAAAAGAAGCGCCGGCACGAAACTGGAGAGCACGATGGCCCAGTCCCAGCAGCCACGCCAGGCGGCGCTCTCCTCCTTGCTGCGGAACTCGAAGGAGACCCCGCGCACGATCAATCCGAAGAGTAGGAGCAGAAGCGGCGTGTACAGGTAGCTGAACATGAGCGCGTAGGTGGTCGGGAATGCGGCGAAGGTGGCGCCGCCAGCGGTGATCAGCCAGACCTCGTTGCCGTCCCAGACCGGGCCGAAGCTGTTGATGACCACGCGACGGTCGATGTCGGTTTTCCCCAGCACGCGGTGCAGCATCCCCGCCCCCAGGACGAAGCCGTCCAGCATGAAATAGACCGCCCACAGAACACCCCAAAGTACAAACCATACGATATGCAGATCCATTGTCCCCCCCTAGTTTCTGAAGGCGTTGGTAGCGCCGACGTGAGTTTCTTCAGGCCCTTTGCGGGCGAATTTGGCCAACAGGTAGATGTCCACGAAGCCCAAAAGACCGTAGAGGAGCGTGAACCCCAGCAGCGAGCCGATCACCTGCGACAGTTCCAGCGACTTGGAGACCGCGTCAGAGGTCTTCATGATGCCGTAGACGATCCAGGGCTGCCTCCCCACCTCGGAGACCAGCCAGCCGAGCTGGTTGGCGATGTAGGGGAGCGGGATGCAGAGGACCAGGAGCTTCAGAAACAGGGGGTATTTCTCCAGCAGTCCGTTTCTGGAGAGGAAGAGCCCGGCCGCGGAGAGGAGGATGAACAGGGTCCCCAGCCCGACCATCAGGCGGAAGCTCAAAAAGACCGGGAGAACCGGCGGACGCTCGTCCTTGGGGAAGGAGGTGATGCCGCGGATCTGGGCGTTGGTGTCGTGGAAGGCCAGGAAGCTTAGAAGTCCCGGCACGGGGAGCGCGGAAACCAGGTTGCACTCGTTCTTCTCGTCGGGGAAGGCGATCAGGTGCATCGGAGCGTTGCTGCAGGAGTTCCAGACCGCTTCCATGGCGGCGAACTTGGCGGGCTGGGTCTTGGCGACGTCGGCCGCGTGGAAGTCCCCTATGACGGCGACCATGATGGATGCGGCCAGCGCGAAAACGGCGGCCATGCCGAAGGAGGCCTTGAAGAATTCGCGGTTACGCGCCTTGAGCAGGTGATAGGCGGAGATCCCCATCACGAAGAAGCCGGCCACGGTGTAGCCGGAGACGATCTGGTGACCGAACTTCAGCAGGCCGAAGGGGTTGGTGATGAGCGCCATGAAGTCCACCATCTCGGCGCGCCCGTTTCTGAGCACGTACCCGACCGGGTGCTGCATCCAGCCGTTAGCCAGGAGGATCCAAAGCCCCGATAGGTTGGTCGCCAGCGCCACCAGCCAGATGGAGACGGCGTGGAACCTCCTCCCCACCTTGTCCCAGCCAAAGGCCCAGACCCCGATGAACACGCTTTCCATGAAGAAGGCCACGGTCGCCTCGATGGCCAGGGGAGCCCCGAAGATGTCGCCCACGTAGCGCGAGTACTCGGCCCAGTTCATGCCGAACTGGAACTCCATGGTGATGCCGGTCACCACGCCGAGGGCGAAGTTGATCAGGAACAGCTTGCCCCAGAACTTCGCCATCCTCTTGTACATCTCGTTGCCGCTCAGCACGTAGCGGGTCTCCATCATGGCCACCAGGACCGACAGTCCCAGGGTCAGGGGGACGAAAATGAAGTGGAACATGCTGGTGATGGCGAACTGCAGCCTGCTCAGGGTTAGTACATCCATGATTCGCTCCTTAGATAAGATTGAACTTTTGGCCCTCTCGGGCCGTGTCAGCCGTACTTGATGTCAATGGTCATAAAAGACAAACAGGACCTTCTTTATCCTAATTGTAGACAAATTTTTTTTGGCGCTGCTACGGGTCCGGGTTGCGGGCCAGGGTATCGATGGTGACGCCGTCCAGGATGTGGACCACCTCGGTTTGAACCTGCTTCCATACGGCGTGCACGCGGCAGGGGCCACCCCTGTCGCAGGCGCTGCCCAGCAGGCAGCGGTTGGGAAGGATCGGTCCCTCGACGGCTTCGACCACCTCACGCAAGGTTATGGCGGACGCCGGGCGCGCCAGCGTGAAGCCGCCGCCGGTTCCGCGCGAGGAGCTCACCAGGCCAAGCTTGGCGAAGCTCTGGAAGATCTTGGCGAGGAAGGTCTGCGGCACCTCGGCAGCAGCTGCTATCTCGCTGATGAGTGAGACCCGCCCCGGAGGCTGCTGCGCCAGGTAGATGATGCCACGTATCGCGTATTCACCCTTGCGGGTCAGTTCCATCATAAAAACACCTTTAGGACCAATTTGATCCCCTTTATAACGGACGCACGGGATCCTGTCAAGACCAAATGATGTTTTTTCTGCGGGGACGCGGGATCCTGCAGCGGACGGGCGTGGGAAGACCACGAAAAAAGGGGGCGTCGGTGAACGTCCCCTCTCGGGATCTGCACATGAATGGGGGGTCAGCCAAGGAGGCTGTTGAAGTTCCTTGCTCTGTTGGCGAGGATGGTGGGATCGAGCACCTCGCCGCAGCAGGTGCATTTCCAGGCATCGAACGATCTCACGAAGTCGTAATATTTTTCGGCAAACATCCTACCTTTGCATTTAGGGCATTTCATAAGCCATACCTCCCAACAAAAAGTTGATTAAAGAACTTCATGTGGGATCGTATAATTCACACGACATGCCAAGAAGGGAAATCTAAACAAGTTGTAATCTAAACCGTACTCCTTTTGGAACGAACCATCGCAAAAAGGCCCCCTTAGCGACCATTAGAAAAACCTTCGAATCGCCGCGAGCTTCCCCTCCCCGATGCCGGGTATCCGCAGCAGCCCCTCCACCGAGCCGAAAGCGCCATTTTCCTGACGGTCGGCCATGATGCGTCGGGAAAGTGCCGGTCCGATGCCGGGGAGGAGGATCCATTCCTCCTCCTGGAGCAGGTCGGGGTCCAGCGGTATCTTCAGGAGCATCCGCTCCTTGGCGCCCATTTTAGTTAGTGAAATCAAGGTATTACCAGCGCCATCCTCGGCCAGGGCGACCACGTCGCCGCTTGCGAGGGGCCGAGTGACGGGTCCTCTGACGCTTGCCGCGCCATCCCCGCCAGCCAGCGTCATTTTAATGGCGGCGCCTGCCACCGTTCCCGCCGGGAGCCTGTAAACGCCCGGATACGGAACCTTTCCGGCGAGCCGCACCGTGATCCCCTGCCCCGTATAACGGGAAAAGGCCGTCCTCCCACCACCTTTAACGGAGGGAGAACGGCCTTTCATGTACAGCGAGAGGGTGAGGAGCAGGGCGAGGCACCAGAAGGCGAGTCGCTGGCTCCTGGGGATCATTTCTTCGGTGCCGCCGTCTCCTCGTCCTTGTGCAGCTTGAACTCGATGGCGTCGACCAGGGCCTGGTAGGAGGCCTCGATGACGTTGCTGGAGACGCCGACGGTCCCCCAGCGCCCTTCCTTGTCACCGCTCTCGATGAGGACGCGGATGGATGAAGCCGTCCCCTGCCCCGCCGGGAGCACGCGGACCTTGTAGTCGTGCAGCTTCACGTCCTTCAGCTTGGGATAGAACTTCTCGAGCGCCTTCCTGAGGGCGTTGTCCAGGGCGTTGACCGGACCGTGCCCCTCGGACGCGGTATGCTCGATCTTCCCACCCACCTTGACCTTGATGGTCGCCTCGGAGATGGGCTGATCGTCCTCGGTGCGCTTCTCGTCGATGACCCGGAAGCCGATCACCGAGAAGAACTTCCGGTGCGTGCCGAGGGCGCGTTTCATCAGGAGTTCGAAGGAAGCCTCGGCCCCCTCGAACTGGTAGCCGCGGTTCTCCATGGACTTGATGTCTTCCAGGATCTCCAGGGTCACCGGGTCCTTGCTGTCCAGGTTGATGTTGAACTCGGTCGCCTTGGCGAGGATGTTGGCCCGCCCGGAGAGGTCGGAGACCAGCACGCGGGTGGTGTTCCCCACCAGTTCCGGACGCATGTGCTCGTAGGTTTCCGGGTGGCGCTGGATGGCAGAGACGTGTACGCCTCCCTTGTGGGCGAAGGCGGAGTTGCCGACGTAGGGCTGATGCTTGTTGGGGGCGAGGTTGGCCAGCTCGTAGACGTAGCGGGAGAGTTCCCTCAAGGTCCTCATCTGGGCGTCGGAGATGCAGTCGCGCTGCATCTTCGCCTTGAGCGCGGGGATGATGGAGCAGAGGTTCGCGTTGCCGCAGCGCTCGCCGAAGCCGTTGATGGTCCCCTGCACGTGCACGATCCCCTGCTGCACCGAGATGATGGAGTTGGCCACTGCGCACTCGCCGTCGTTGTGGGCGTGGATGCCAAGCGGGGTGGTGATGGTCTTCTTCACCTCGTCCACGATCGCCGCGATCTCATACGGCATCGAGCCGCCGTTGGTGTCGCACAGGATGATGCAGTCGGCGCCCGCCTGCTGGGCCGCCTGCAGCGTCTTGATCGCGTAGTCGGGGTTGGACTTGTAGCCGTCGAAGAAGTGCTCGGCGTCGTAGAAGACCTCCGGCATGTTCTTCTTGAGAAATTCCAGCGAGTCGAAGATCAGCTCCAGGTTCTCCTCGAGCGGGATCCTGAGCGCCTCGTGCACGTGGAAGTCCCAGGTCTTGCCGAAGATGGTGGCGGCGTCGGCCTTGGACTCCACCAGGGTGCGCAGGTTCTGGTCCTTGTCCGGGGTGACCTTGGCGCGGCGGGTCGAGCCGAAGGCCGCGATCTTCGCCTGGGAGAGCTTCTCCTTCTTGATGTCCTTGAAGAAGGCGACGTCCTTCGGGTTAGAGCCGGGCCATCCCCCCTCGATGTAGTGAATGCCGCACTCGTCCAGCTTGTGGGCGATGCGGATCTTGTCCTCGACCAGGAAAGAGATGTCCTCCGCCTGCGTTCCATCCCTAAGCGTCGTGTCGTACAGTTTGACCAGGCTCATATCACCCCCGCTTCAACAAAAGACGTTCAACGTTCGACGTTCAACGTTCGAGTTCAAAAAAGGCAAGCCGTCCGCACGTCTGCGCCCGCCGTACCGGAAACGCCCGAGCCGAAGCCCAGGACGTTCCGGAACGTCGAACCTTGAACGTTGAACGGGTGTTATTTCCCCGCCAGCCCGAAGGCGTCGTGCAGGACGCGGACGGCGAGCTCGGTGTACTTGGCGTCGACCACGACCGAGATCTTGATTTCCGAGGTGGAGATCATCTGGATGTTGATCCCCTCTTTCGCGAGCGCCTGGAACATGGTGGTGGCGACCCCCGCGTGGCTCCTCATGCCCAGGCCGACGATGGAGACCTTGGTGACGTTCTCGTCGGAGAGGACGTCCTTGGCGTGGATCGCCTCGGCGGTTTCCTTGGTGATGGAGAGCGCCTTCTTGAAATCGGCCTGGGGCACGGTGAAGGTGAAGTCGGTGGAACCGGCCTCGCTCACGTTCTGGACGATCATGTCGACGGAGATGTTGGCGTCGGAGAGCGGCGAAAGGATCTGTGCGGCGATCCCCGGCTTGTCCGGCACCTGCATGACGGCGATCTTCACTTCATCCTTGGCGTAGGCTATACCCGAGACGAGCACTGCTTCCATTTCTTTATCCTCCTTGGTAACCATGGTTCCGAGATTTTCGTTGAAACTCGAGCGGACGTGGACGTCGACGTTGTACTTGCTGGCGAACTCCACGGAGCGGATCTGCAGCACCTTGGCGCCGAGGCTTGCCAGCTCCAGCATCTCCTCGTAGGAGATGCGCTCGATCTTCTTGGCGTCCTTGCAGATGTTGGGGTCGGTGGTGTAGACGCCGTCCACGTCGGTGAAGATCTCGCAGACGTCGGCCTTCAAGGCCGCGGCGAGTGCCACCGCCGAGGTGTCGGAGCCGCCGCGCCCCAGTGTGGTCACGCTGCCGGACTCGTCCACGCCCTGGAAGCCGGCCACGATCAGGATGGTCCCCT
Source organism: Geomonas subterranea (assembly GCF_019063845.1). Taxonomy (NCBI): domain Bacteria; kingdom Pseudomonadati; phylum Thermodesulfobacteriota; class Desulfuromonadia; order Geobacterales; family Geobacteraceae; genus Geomonas; species Geomonas subterranea. The sequence goes on along the minus strand of NZ_CP077683.1, from coordinate 175,026 downwards.
CTTTCAGGTCCGCGCGCATCTTCTTGTCGTCGATGCTCTCGATGCGGGCCTTGCTGTAGGAGGTGTCGGTGAGGATGGGCACCTGGAAGCCGAGGTAGGACTTCGCCTTATACCCCATGGCTTTCAGACACATGGCGAGAAGGGCGATGGAGACCTGCTCCCCCGCCGCGACGAGTACGTCGTATTCGCGGTTGTCCGGGAACTCGCACACCTCGTTGGCAAGCGCGACCAGCTTATTGGTTTCGCCTGCCATGGCGGAGACAACCACCACCATGTCGTTGCCGGCGTCATAGGTTTTTGCCACCCTCTTGGCGACGTTGCGAATTCGTTCGACAGACCCCATCGAGGTGCCGCCGTACTTTTGGACCACCAAAGCCATGTCAGTCCTCCTTGTACTCTACTGATTGATCCCCCCGGACCTCTGATCCGGGCGGTAGGAACCACTTTATTAGCACATTAGCGTGCACGGTCAAAACATTTTTTTAAGTAATCACAGCCAAGAGAGCCTATTCCTTCATTTTTCCGCGCCGCTCTGTTTACAGTATAAAAAAACGCCCCTCCCGCACGGGGAGAGGCGCCTTTGCATCCTGTCGGCGCGGCGGCCAGATTCAGCACCGCGGACCGATGTTTTGATAACGAAGCAGGTGGGTCCCCGCATCGTCCGCGGGGTGGTCGGGAGCGTCTACGCGGCGCCCGGCAACTGCTCGACGATGGCCCGGGCCCTGGGGCCCTTCCACTCGAACCGGACGCTGCGCTCATCCACCCCCGCGTGTTCCAGCGTGACGGTTAAAACGTCCCCCGGCAACTCGTCCTCCAGGCGCTCGGCCCACTCGACCACACAGGCGCCGTCCCCGGAGAAGTACTCCTCGAAGCCGAGCGCCTCGACGTCGTGCGCCCCCTCCAGCCGGTACAGGTCGAAATGGTACAGCGGAATCCGCCCCTGGTAGATGTTGAGGATGGTGTAGGTGGGGCTCGTCACCGGGGTCTCCGGGTCCACCTCCATCCCGATGGCGATCCCCTTGGCGAACTGGGTCTTGCCCGCCCCCAGTTCCCCGGTGAGGGCCACGAAGTCCCCGGGCCGCAAAAGCCGCCCCACCCTCGCTCCCAGTTGCACGGTCTCTTCCTGGCTCTTTGTCGTCACGCAGGACATCCGGCCGCCTAGGCTATCATGGTGCGCACCATGTCGATGCGCCCGATGATGCCGACTACGCGGCGCCCTTCGACGACGGGAACGGCCTGGACCTTCCTCTCGGTCATGATCTCGGCAACCTCGGAGACCGGTGCCTCCGGTCCCACGCTGGCGACCTCCTCCGAATAGATGTCGCCGACGCTCTGGCCGGTCATCTTCTGCAGCTCCTTCTCGAAGCGCTTGTCGCTCTCCAGGTAGATGACCCAGTCGAAGATGGAGATGACGGTGGGGATGTGCAGCGGCTTGTCCTGCTCGATCAGGTCGCTTTCCGAGACGATGCCGATCAGGAGCCCCTCGTCGTCCACCACGGGGACGCTGGAGATGCGGCGCTCGGCGAAGAGCTTGGCGAGATCCCTGACGGTGGTGTCGCGGCGCACGGTGATGACGTCTGTGGTCATGATCTCTTTCGCTTTCATCATGGTCAATTCTCCCTGTTAGTTGTTCGTTGCGGTGTTGCGGGGCGCCCCCAGGCTGGCGAGCGCGACGGGGAGCATCTCCTGCACGTCGGAGGCGTTCAGCCCCTGGGTGCCGAGTCTCTCCACCAGCAGATCGGCCGCGTGGCCGTGGACGAAGGCGCCCAGTTGGCAAGCGGCGAACGGCGGATACCCCTGTCCCAGGAAGGCGGCGACCACCCCGGTCAGGACGTCCCCCATCCCGCCGCTGGCCATGCCGGGATTGCCGCTGCCGTTGATGGCGACGCTCCCGTCCGGCGCGGCGATGACGCTGCGCGCCCCCTTCAGGATCAGGTGCACCCGGTACTTTGCGGCGAAGGCGCGCGCGCATCCGATACGGTCGGCCTCCACCTCCGGTATCGAGCAACCGGCAAGGCGCGCCATCTCCCCCGGATGCGGGGTGAGCACGGTGACCCGCCCCGATCCCGCGAGCAGGAGCTCAGGGTTATGCGCCACGGCGTTCAGTCCGTCGGCATCCAGAACCAGCGGCTTATCGAGCGCGGCGAGGAGCGAGTGCACCAGATAGACCGTAGAGGGGGCGGTGCCGATCCCCGGTCCCAGCGCGACCACGTCGCGGACAGCCGCGGCGGCGAGAATCTCGGCGAGCGATCCGGCCCTGAGGTACCCGGCACCTTCCGGCCCGGTCGGGATGGTCATGACCTCGGTGGTCTTTTGTTCCAGCACCGGGTTCAACGCGGCCGGCACGGCCAGGGTAACGAGCCCCGCACCGCTGCGCTGCGCGCTGTTGGCCGCCATGGCGGCGGCGCCGGTCTTCCCGGTGCTGCCGGCGACGATGAGACAGTGGCCGCCGCTCCCCTTGTGGGCGGTGGCGCTGCGGGGGCGGAAGAGCGCGGCCGCGGCGGCGGCATCGACGTACTCCGCTCCTTCGGCCCCGGCGACCACGGCGTCAGGCATGCCGATGTCGGCCACCACGAGCCGTCCGCACAGTCCCGCGCCCGGGTACAGGATGTTGCCGAGCTTCGCCAGGGCGAAGGTGACGGTGATGTCGGCGCGCACCGCGCGCCCCAGCACCTTTCCGCTGGCGGAGTCGACGCCCGAGGGGATATCGACCGAGACCACGGGCACGCCGGCCGCGTTGATGAGGTCGATGGCCTCGCCGTAGATGCCGGAGACCTCGCTGTTCATGCCGGTACCGAGCAGCGCGTCCACGATGACGGTGGCGCTTTTCAGCAGGGTCTCCGCCCCGGCAACCCCCTGCGGCAGACTCTTTACCGTTGCAGGCGCAAGGCGCGCGAGATTCGCCGCGGCATCTCCCGACACCGCCTCCGGCGCGGCCAGAAGCAGCACCGGCGCTTCCCAGCCGCGCTCGGCGAGCAGCCGGGAGATCACGAAGCCGTCGCCGCCGTTGTTCCCCTTTCCCGCCACGATGACGGCACGCCTCGCCTCCCTCTCACCGAACGCCTCCTCGATGACGTCGGCGCAGCTCCGCCCGGCTCGCTCCATGAGCTCCACCCCCGGCACGCCGAACTCGCCGATGGCCCGGCGATCCATAAGCTGCATGACCTGTCCGCTCACGACCTTCATCTAGCGCTCCAGTACCACCATGGCCACAGCACAGCCGGCGTCGTGGGAAAGCGACAGGAAACAGCCGCACAGCCCCGCCTCGCGGAACAGCTCCCCGGCCCGCCCGGCAAGCCTCAACGTCGGCTTGCCCAGCTCGTCGTTGACCACTTCCATGTCCTGCCAGGAAAGCCCGCCGCGCAGCCCCGTGCCGAGCGCCTTCAAAAAGGCTTCCTTGGCGCCGAAACGGAGTGCGTAGTGCTGCGCGGCATGTTTCTTCGCCGAGCAGTAAGCTATCTCGTTTTGCGTGAAGATGCGCTGAAACAGGGCGTCGTTCCCCTGCTTCAGGAACTTGTCGAAGCGCGCGATCTCCACGATGTCAACGCCGGTACCGTAAATCAAGAAAGACTCCCCTGTAGTTCCTCAGGACCGGCGCTGATAAAGTCACATCCGCCGCTCCCACTGATACTATACCACTCACTGTGCCGCGTCGCCCGTACCAGCACCGGGAAGCGACTCGCGCCATTCTCTCACCACCGCGTTCAGGTCCAGCGAGTAATCAGACAAAGCCTTGGCGACCGCCGACTCCATGCTGTTTCCCTGGCCAAGGTACTTCAGAACCTGCTGCACGGCGTACCACCCGTAGCGGTCGACCATGAAACGGGTCATCAGGTAGCTTTGCTGGTAGGCAAGCCCCGCCTCCGCGCCCGCCATGCCGGTAAAGCCCCCGGACAGCTTGGCCACCGGGATCAGATGGTTGCCACGGAGTTCCGGTACGCGCGGGACGTACTCCTTGCGCCCCTCGATCTCGGCCAGCCCCTCGTTGAGCCAGGTCGGGACATTCCCCCGGGTAAGCTCCGCCACCAGGACGTGGGTGAACTCGTGGAAGATGATGGCGCGCAGTTGCGGGGTGAGCTTCGTGATCCCGCCCACCGGGAGGCGGATCTTGCCGTCGTAGAGCCCGCCGGACCAGTCCGGCCCGGCGGTCACGCTGCTGTAATCCTTTTTGGTGTAGAGGAGTACCGGAATGCGGGTGGTCGGGAACAGCCCCAGGTCGGCGCCCGCGGCGTTGTAGGCGCTCTCCAGCGCGTCCAGCACCTCGGCGGAAAGCCCCGGGGGAAGCTCGGCGTCGACGCTGAGGTCGAACATGGAGCTGTACCCCCTGTCCATCCTCGATTCCACCGGCAGCTCGCGCTCGGCCTTCTCGATCAGGCCCGCCAGCACCTTGTTGGCGGGATCGAGCTCCTTGGCGCGGCGCCAGAGGTCCAGCGCGCCGGGGAGGTCGCCGGTATCGTAGCTGATCTTGCCGAGGTAGACGAGCGGCTCGCTCCCCTCCCCCGCCTGGAGCAGCTCATCCCGGGCGGCAGCGTAATCCTTGTTGAGGTACAAGGCGATGCCGCGCATGAGGCCGAGTTCCCTGCTGCCGGGGAGCAGCTCGTGCGCCTGCCGGAAGTTTTCCGCCGCCGGCGCGAAACGTCCCGCCTGCAGGTCGCGCTTGGCAAGCTCGGTGTAGGTGAAGGCGAGCTGGCGCCGCAGCTCCTCGTCGTAGGGAAAACGCGATGTCGCCGCCTTCAGCTCTTCGAGCGCCTGGACAAAGTCCCCCTTGGTGATCAGTTGCTGGGCTTTGGTGCCATAGGTGAGAGGATCGGCGGCGAGAGCGGTGCCGGCGCAAAGAAGCAGGGCGACAAGCAGCGCGCGGGGGTCAGACATGCGGCTGTTCCGGGAAGCCAGGCTGTTCCGGCGGCAGGCCGGGCGCGGCGGCGCGGCGCCCTTGGCAGGCCTCGCGCACGGAACGCGCGATCCCGGCGGCGTCGAGGCCGTAGGCGGCCTTCAGGTCCGCCTGCTCCCCCTGCTCGACGAAAGAGTCGGGATAGCCAAGACGCACCACCCGGACCCCGGTCATCCCGTGCTCTTCGAGAAGTTCGAGAACGGCGGTGCCGAAGCCCCCCTGGATCACGTTGTCTTCCACCGTGACCAGAAGCCCCGTCCGGGCCAGCTCCAGGATGAGCCCGGCGTCGAGCGGCTTGACGAAGCGGGCGTTCATCACGGCCACCTCGATCCCCTCCAGGGAAAGGGCCGCCGCCGCCTCACGGGACGGCTCGACCATGGTGCCGAGGGCGATGATGGCGCCCTCCTTTCCCTCTTTGAGCCGCTCCCCCCTGCCAATGGGAAGCGGGGTGAGGATCTGGTCCATCGGGACCCCCAGGCCGTTGCCGCGCGGGTAACGAAGGGCCGCCGGCCCATCCAGGGAGAGGGCGGTCGCCAGCATGTGCTGCAGTTCGTTCTCGTCCTTGGGGGCCATCACGGTGAGCCCCGGGATGACGCGCAGATAGGAGAGGTCGAAGACCCCGTGATGGGTGGGACCGTCGCTCCCCACCACGCCGGCACGGTCGATGGCGAACACCACCGGGAGGTCCTGCAGGCAGACGTCGTGGCAGAGCTGGTCGAAGCCGCGCTGCAGGAAGGAAGAATAGAGGGCGATCACGGGCTTGAATCCCTGCGCGGCGAGCCCGGCGGCGAAGGTCACCGCGTGCTGCTCCGCGATCCCGACGTCGAAGAAACGCTCGGGGAATTCCCTGGCGAACGGGGTGAGGCCGGTACCGTCGGGCATGGCGGCGGTGATGGCGACGATCCGCTCGTCCTCCTGCGCCAGCCGTTTCACGGTCTCTCCGAAGACGCCGGTGTAGGAGGCGGCGCCCCCCTTCCCCTTGAGCACCTTCCCCGTCTTGACGTCGAAGGGCCCAACACCGTGGAACAGCGAGGGGTTCGCCTCGGCGGGGGGATACCCCTTTCCTTTCCTGGTCAACACGTGGATCAGCACCGCGTCGTCGAAGCGCTTCACGTTCTCAAGCGTCTCCAGAAGTTTCGGAATGTCGTGACCGTCGATGGGGCCTATGTACTCGAAACCGAAGGCCTCGAAGAGCATCCCCGGGGTGAACAGGGTCTTCAGCGACTCCTCCGCACGCTTGGCGATCTTCAAGACCGATTTGCCGAACATCGGGAGCCCCTCCAGGAAGGCTTCCAGGTCCTTCTTGGCGCGGTGCACGTATTCGCTGGTGATGGTGCGGGAGAGGAGGTTGGAGAGGGCTCCGACGTTCTCGGAGATGGACATCTCGTTGTCGTTCAGGATCACCACCAGGTCCTTGTTCAGCTCCCCCGCGTGGTTCAGCCCCTCGAAGGCGAGGCCGCCGGTCATGGCGCCGTCGCCGATCACTGCCAGCACCTTGTTGCGCCCCTTCTTCAGGTCGCGCCCCACGGCGAAGCCGACGCCGGCGGAGATGGAGGTGGAGGAGTGCCCGACGTCGAAGCAGTCATGCGGCGACTCGAGCCGCTTGGGGAAGCCGCTGATCCCCCCCCGGGTGCGCAGCGTGCCGAAGCGCTCCTTCCTGCCGGTCAGCAGCTTGTGGGCGTAGGCCTGGTGCCCCACGTCCCAGACGATCTTGTCCTTGGGGGAATCGAAGACCCGGTGCAGCGCGATGGTGAGCTCCACCACGCCGAGGCTCGGTGCCACGTGGCCGCCGTTCGCGGCGCAGGTGTCGATGATGCGCGCACGCAGCTCTTCGGCGAGCGTCTCCAGCTCGCGCAACGAGAGCGACTTCAGTTGACTCGGGTCGGTGATGCCGTCAAGGATGCTGGGCATTTACGATTTCCTTTTCACGATGTACGAGGCGATGGCGCGCAGCGGCTCGGCCCGCTCGTCGAACGAGGCGAGCGCGTCGAGGGCGATCTGCACCAGCTCCTGGGCGCGGGCCTTGGACGCCTCCAGCCCCATCAGCGCCGGATAGGTCGCCTTGCCTCTAGCCTGGTCGCTGCCGGCGTCCTTGCCCAGTTCTTCGGTGGTCCCCTCGACGTCGAGGATATCGTCGGCGATCTGGAAGGCGAGGCCGATGGCATCGGCGTAACGGGTGAGCGACGTGAACTGCTCCCCGCTCGCCCCCCCCAGGATGGCGCCGCAGCGGACCGATGCCCGGATCAGCGCGCCGGTCTTGTGGGTGTGGATGTAGGAGAGCGTGGGGAGGTCGACGTCGTGGCGCCCCTCGCTTTCCATGTCGACCACCTGCCCCCCCACCATGCCGTGCGAGCCGGAGGCGACGGCGATCTCCTGGATCACCCTGAGCCGCGCCGCGGGATCCCCCCCGGTGCCGTTGGAGAGGAGAATGAAGGCCTCGGTCAACAGGGCGTCGCCCGCCAGGATGGCGGTCGCCTCACCATATACTTTATGGTTGGTGGGGTTCCCCCTGCGGAAGTCGTCGTTGTCCATGGCGGGAAGGTCGTCGTGGATCAGCGAGTAGGTGTGGATCATCTCCATGGCGCACGCCGCCGGCATGACCGCATCAGCCGAGCCCCCCACGGCCTCGCAGGCCGCCAGCATAAGCACCGGCCGGACGCGCTTGCCGCCGGCGAAAACCGAGTAGCGCATGGCGCCGTGCAGGGATGCCGGGAGTTCCTTGGCATCGGGAAGGTAGCGCTCCAGCGCCTGGTCGACCAACTGGCACTTCTGCTTCAGGTATTCCTTAAGATCCATGTGAGATTCCCTTGTCAATCAAGATCCCCCTCCCCTTGCGGGAGGGGGTTAGGGGGTGGGGGAAGGTGCCATCATTGCCGTACCCCTGCGGCTTCCCCCTCCTCCCGCTAGCAGGCCGTAGCGCTTGCGCGTAGGCCTGTCGAGGGCGGGGGAGGCGTCCTGCATTCGATGCCGGGGCGCGATGAAACAAGAGGTTGGTCTACTCCTCTTCCTCGAAAGGCCTGGCCGAGAGGCTGCCGTCGCGCTGCTTGACGAGGAGCTCGACGCGCCGCTCGGCCTCGTTGAGCTTCTTGGAGCAGAAGGCGGAATGCTTCACCCCTTCCTCGAACGCCTTCAGGGAATCCTCGAGCGAGAGCTCCCCCCCTTCCAGCTTTTTCACGACGTCCTCGAGCTTCTTCAGTGCGGTTTCAAACTTCTCGACTGCCATGCCAACCTCGTGTCCGGGTACTGCCGCGACGGATTAGAAGCGCCGCCGCGTTTAATTATTAAAAAGTGATCGCCTATTATACCGATCGCTCAGGTGCCGTCAAGGATTCACTCTGCCCGCAGGCCCGCTCCACGGTGCAAAGGGCGGAACCGGCGGCGAGGGAGAGTTCCAGCCGGTCCCCGGGGGCCAGTTGCCTAAAGGAGGTGATCACGGAGCGGCCGGGGAGCTTGCGGGCGATGCTGTAGCCGCGGGAAAGGGTGGCGAGCGGGGAGACCGCGTTCAGGGTTCCGGTGGCGAGGCCGACGCTCTCGGCGGCGCAGGCCAGGCGCCGGGTCATGGCGTGATCCAGGCGCAGCGACAGCGTCGAGAGCCGCTCCGCGTTTTGCCTCAGGATGAGCGCGGGGCTCTGGCGGGCCAGGCGCGCCGACAGGGTGACGATCCGCTCCGAGGCGTCGTCGAGGATCAGCCCCGCCTCCCGCACCAGGCGTGCGTCCAGGGTATCGACCCGTTGCGCCAGATGGCCGAGGATGCGGCTGGGGTCGGTGATGGCGCGACTGAGCGCCGTCACCAGCGCGCGGGAGCGCTCCAGACGGCGCAGTTGCGCGACCTGCAGCCGGTGGCTGAGCGCCTCCACCGCCGCGGTCAGCTCCTGCTTGCTCTGCACCACCAGCTCGGCCGCGGCCGACGGGGTGGCGGCCCGCAGGTCCGCAACGAAATCCGCGATAGTGAAGTCGATCTCGTGCCCGACCGCCGAGATGACAGGAACGGTGGATTTATGAATGGCCCGCGCCACCACCTCCTCGTTGAAGGCCCAGAGGTCCTCCAGGGATCCGCCGCCGCGCCCGACGATCATGACGTCGACGTTGCCGTAGCGGTTCAGGTCGGCGATGGCCGCGGCGATTTCCAGCGCCGCCCCCTCCCCCTGGACCCGGACCGGAGCGATCAGGAGTTCCACGTTGGCGAAGCGGCGGGAAAGCACGGTGAGGATATCGCGGATGGCGGCGCCGGTGGGCGAAGTGACCACCCCGATCCGGCGCGGCAGCTTGGGGATCTCACGTTTGTGGAGCTCAGAGAAGAGCCCCTCCTTGGCGAGACGCTCCTTCAGCTGGATGAACGCCATCTGCAGCGCGCCGATCCCCTGTGGCTCCATGGAGTCGACCGAGAGCTGGTACTCCCCGCGCGGCTCGAACAAGGTCATGCGGGCGCGCACGAGCACGCGCATGCCGTCGCGCGGTGTGAATTTGAGGGAGCGGAAGGCGCCGCGGAACATGACGCAGCGGATCTGTGCGCCGGGGTCCTTGAGGGTGAAGTAGCAGTGGCCGGACTGGGGGCAGGCGAGGTTGGAGATCTCCCCTTCGACCCAGACCTGCTCGAAGTTCTCCTCCAGGAGGCCGCGCACCAGCGCCGTCAAAGCACTTACCGTGAGGACCCGCCGGTCCTTGAAAAGTTGCACGTATCCTCCTTGCTTGCGTATCCCCCTCTCCCCGTTGGAGAAGGTCGGGCTGAAGCGCCGCCCATCGTAATACTCCCCTCGCCCTCCGGGAGAGGGGCAGGGGTGAGGGCCCCGCCTGATGGCAAAATCATGCCGCCGCCATCGCCCTCACCCGGCCTTCGGCCACCCTCTCCCGGAGGGCGAGGGAGAAAAGCCCAGCTGCGGCAGGACAGGGTGCAACGACAGGGTGCAACGACAGGGTGCAACGACAGGGTGAAACCGGCTTCCCCCCTCCCTTCCCCTCCCCCTCCGGGGGCGGGGAAGAAGCGGTCCGTCAAAACGACATCTGCAGCCGTTTTCTAGCACGCACCCAGCGCCACTGTCAAACGGGTTGACCGTCCGGCCGTGTCAATGTTAGTATGCGCGCCATGAAAAATTACCCTTATGTAATAACCGTTTCCTCTGAAAAGGGGGGGGTCGGCAAGACCACGCTGGCAACCAACCTCGCGATCTTCCTGAAGGGCCTTGACGAGAATCTCCCGGTGTCGATCTTCTCCTTCGACAACCACTTCACCATCGACAAGATGTTCTCCATCAAGGGGCAGAAGCTCAACGGAACCGTGGCCGACCTCCTGCTGGAGACCCGCGGGCGCGACCTGCTGCACACCGGACAGTACGGGGTCAACTACATCCCCTCCTCCTCCACCCTGCCGGAACTGCGCGGTTCGCTCAAGGGACCGATGGTGCTGGCGCGGCTGCTGGCGATGTCCGAGATCCCGGGGATCCTGATCGTCGACACCCGCCCGGACCTCGACGTGATGACCCAGAACGCGCTCTACGCAGCGGACCGGGTGCTGGTCCCGATCAAGGATATGGCCAGCATGGACAACTGCCGCAACATCTTCGAGCTCTTCGACAAGAAGGGGCTGGACCGGAAAAGCCTGTCACTGATCCCCTGCCTGATCGACGAGAGGATCAAGTTCGAAGGGATGTTCAAGGACCAGAAAACGCTCCTGAAGGCGTTCGCCATCAACCGCGGCTTCCGCTGCTCCGACATCTTCATATCCAAGAGCCCCAAGGTGGAAAGCCTCAACACCAACCCGGAGGGTAAGATCTACCCGATCCTTACCCACGGGCGCGGCACCGACGTCTATGGCCAGTTCGCGGCGCTGGGGCAAACCTGCCTCAACGAGTTCTACGAGACCGAAGAGCCGCGCGCCATGCTCTACGACAAGTGGCAGCACGAGGAGAACAAGCGCAAGAAAGAGGAGTACTTCGGCAGGCTGTCCGGGCTGAAGAGCCAGTGCCTGGTCTGCGGCAAGGAACTGCGCCAGGATTCGCAGGTTTCCTACTACTGCGAGAGTTCCGACGGCGCCGCAAGCGGCTACATGGAAGCCGACTGCTTCACGGGGTTCCTGGTTTCGACCATATTCAAGATCGAGCGCCAGCTGCCGCCCGACGACCCGACCAGGCAGATGATCCACCAGACCGCGCTGGAATCGGTGTTCGTGCTGAACCCGGGGGTGGGTGACGAGGCAGGGAGCATCGACTTCCACCGTTTCGACCTGACCGGAAGTGAGTTGCTGAAGAAGAAGTATCCGCTGGCCCGCGCGCCGGAGTACGACGGCTTCTCCGGGATCATGACGGAGACGCTGTCCGGGTACCAGGGGGAACTGCGGGACGCGTTCCTGATGGTTCATCCCGTGAACGGTGACAATCCCGCCTCCATCCTCGTGGATGAGAAGTACCGGGAAGTAGCGAAGCTCAAGAAGCGGATCGCGGCACAGCTATAAACAAAGGGGACTGGCTCCGCAGGTGCCTGTCCGCTTTACGCCTAAACAAAGGGGACTGGCTCCGCAGGTGCCTGTCCCCTTTATGCTTCCAACCCAGAACCCGGGACCACTATCTCCCTCATGGCGTCGCCCTCACCCGCCCTGCGGGCACCCTCTCCCAAAGGGAGAGGGGATGGGCGGGCAATGTGTAAGGAGCAAGGTTCTAGTTGGTCAGCTCCGACGCGTGGACAAAGGTGATGCCGCTTTTGGCCAGTTCGGGCATATAGACCTTGAGGGCTCGCATGGTTGCAGGGTGCGGATGACAGATTGCTATCGCCGCACCCTTTTTTCTTGCCGTGGCTGCGGCCTGGGCCAACTGCTTGCCGATGGCGCCCTCGTCCTGCACGTTGTCCAGAAACACCTGTCGCACCGCACACTTCATCCCCAGCGCCTTCGCCTCCCGGTAGCCAACCGAGGCCGGAGAGGTCTTGCTGTCCACGAAGAAGACCCCCTTCTCCTTCAGCACCTGCAGCACCACCTTCATCTTCGCCGCGTCCTGGGTGAAGCGCGACCCCATATGGTTGTTGGCGCCGACGGCGTGGGGCACAGTGGCGAAGTAACTCCTGATCCGGTTCGCGATCTCGCCGTCGTCCATGGCAACCAACACTCCCACCGACTCCAGCTTCTGCTTGGGATACCCCTCGGGCTCCATCGGCATATGCACCATCACCTCGGCGCCCGCCGCGTGCGCCCCTTCAGCCACCTGCTTTGCGTGGGCAAGGCTCGGGATCACCGAGTAGGTGAGCGGCTGCCCGATCGACTGCAGCGTCTTCAACTCCTGCATGCTGGTTCCCATGTCATCGATGATGATGGCGAGACGACCGGGACCTGTGGCCTTGGGGAGTGCGGCCGGATGCGGTTTGACCGCCGGCGCCCGGGAGGTGGAAAGTTTCTGCTGCACCGGGGGCGTCCGTTCGGGCATCGGCTGGTGCTTCGAAGCGCTGACCGCGGGCTTGGCGGGAGGCTGGGACGGCGGAGAGGGCTTCTTGAAGTGCTCCAGCAGGAAGAAAGCCGCGGCTATAAGTAGTGCGACTATCAAAAGCGCCAAAAGCGGCGTGCGTCCACCGCCCGGTGCGGGTTTACGTCTGTTTACGGCCTTACCCCTTTTTGCCACACACACCTCCGACGGGATGAGCGCATGGCAACCAGGAGTTGCAGCAGCGCCCGCCCCACGACATCATTTTAATGTGAGATAGCATGAGGCGCAGTGGCATTGCAAATGATTTGCAAAGGAGAGTCCTTGAGAAAGAAAAAGGGGGAGGCTGGTTCATCACGTAATGCCACCCCCTGCTTGGAGAGCAGGCACCGGCGCGCCATGGCGGACGCGGACATTTCCAACGGACTTTCAAGGGCTTTGCCTCTCCCGACCAATTCAACCACGACTGTCGTGCCCCTCCCTCCTCCCCCCGACGAACATTAAAGATATTGATAAAAGCGAGGAGAGTAATGTATATACAGCGGAGACTGTTACGGAGGGATGTATGTTGGTGGAGTGGAGAGACGATCTCAGCATCGGGATGCTGGAGATCGATGTTCAGCACAAGCTTCTTTTCGACAAGTTCAACGCCTTCGTCAACGCCTACCAGAATAACCTGGACGTGGAAGAGATCATGCGCATGTTCTGGTTCCTCGAAGCCTATGCCGTGACGCACTTCAAGGAAGAGGAGAAGTTGATGCAGCAGGTCCGCTACCCGGACTATGAGAAACACCGCGAAAAGCACCTTGCCTTCATCGACCAGATCAATCTACTGAAAGAGCGCCTTAAGGCGGAGGGAATCTCCCAAAGCGTTGTCAGCGCCATGACCAACTTCATCACCAGTTGGCTCATCGACCACATCTCCACCATGGACCGCGCCATCGGCCGGTTTGTCAACAGCGCCGCCTCCCCCCGCCTCCCCTGACCATCATCCATCTTCCGCCCGCGCCGGCGCCCCCGGCGCTGCCAGACCACCCACCCCGCACTACCTGCCACTTTTTGATCTGGATCATACTCTAAACTGCATATAGTGTTACCATGGGTCTCAAGGGGGAACACACCCCGCAACGTCCGAACCGGCCGCTCTGCCATAGAAGAGCCGCCAAGGGAGCGACACCATGGAAAAAACACATCCGGAACCAGTCGCAGCAACCAACGTGGAAACCGTAGGCACGGTGGTCGCCAGGGATTTTCGCACCGCCGAAGTCTTTGAAAAATACGGCATCGACTTCTGCTGCGGCGGCAACATGCCGCTGGCACAGGCCTGCCGGGAAAGAGGGATCGACCTCGCGTCGCTCCAGCGCGACCTTGAAGAGGCAGGTTCCCGCCCGCTGGAGCGCAGCCAGAACTACGACGCCTGGGAACTCCCCTTCCTGGCCGACTACATCGTCAACGCGCACCACGGCTACCTCAAGGAGAGCATCCCGACCATCACCGCCTATGCCAACAAGATCGCCCAGGTTCACGGCCCCAACCACCCCGAGGTGGTGCAGATCGCCGAGATCTTCGGCAAGGTGGCGGCCGACCTGATGCAGCACCTGGAAAGCGAGGAGGGACAACTCTTCCCGGCCATCAGGAAGCTGACCGAAATGAGAAAGGAAGGTGGAGCGCCCAACCCGGAAGAGATCAAGAAGCTGAAGGCGGTCCTGGCGGAACTGGGCCACGAGCATGACGAAGTCGGGGCCGCTGTGCACGAGATCCGCCGGCTTTCCAAGAACTATGCGGTGCCCGCGGACGCCTGCAACACCTTCATGGTCACCTATCAGAAGCTGAAGGAGTTTGAGGACGACCTGCACAAGCACGTCCATCTGGAGAACAACATACTGTTCCTGAAAGCCGGTAAGCTGTAGCGCAACCGCAGCGTGCCGTCACGGCGCACGTTCATCCGGGGATTCCGGCAAACGCTCTCCCTGGTCCCCCCTCCCGCTCTCCCCTCGCGGGAGGGGGTTAGGGGGAGGGGCGAGGCGCCACCTTTTCCGGGCATCGCGGCTTCGCCCACCTGCCGTAAGGGAGGGGCCACACGTTACGAACAGCCAAAAAACAAGGAGCACTTTATGACCGTCATAGTAGCAACGTTCGCCTTTTCCTGGCTCGCCATGGCGGCCATTTCGCTTTGCCCCCTGAGGCAGCGCAAAGATTAAAGGGGTGCAGCCACTCCCACATTAGTTTCTCCCCAGTACATCACCCGAAGGCCAGCGGCCCCGAAACCGGATCACGACAATCCTTTCGGGGCCTTATTTATGGCGCCGGGTTGACATCCCCCCTCCTCACGATATCCTTCCTGCTGTCAATCATTAGATTAATCTAACCATAGTCACCAAACACACCACAAAAGGAGGGCGGTATGACCGGAAAAACAGCCCGGCTGATCTTCTGGGTGGGAACCCTCACCTCGGCAGCGATCTTCCTCTGGCAAACCTACGATTTCCACATGCAGACCCCCAAGTTCACCCACACCGACAAGCTCAACGAACAGGTCGTAGCCGGCAAGAAGGTCTGGCACAAGTACAACTGCAACGACTGCCACACCATTTTGGGCTTCGGGGGGTACTACGCACCCGACATGACCAAGGCGTTCTACCGGCTGGGGGAAAACAACATCGCCTCCATCGTGCAGCACCCCGACGTCATGTACAAAAACTCCTTCAGGAAAATGCCCCAGCTTGGTGTCAGCGAGACGGAGACGAGGCAGCTGGTCAGCTTCCTGCGCTGGGTGGGGGAGATCGAGAACCGCAAGTGGCCACCGCAGGACGAGAAATTCGTCGAAGCCTATAAACTGCGTGAGTCCCAGCCGCAGAAGCTGGACAAGGTCCACCTGGTGCTGCAGGCGTGCGGCGGCTGTCACACCTTCGAGAACCAGGGGCGCAACGTCGGGGGAGATCTCACCACCATCGCCAACCGGATCACCTACGACCGCCAAACCCTCATCAACTACATGATCAACCCGCAGTCGGTTCGTCCCGGCGTGACCATGCCGCCGCAGGACGTGAGCCCGCAGACCGCAGGCATCATCGCGGATTTCCTGCTGAGCCTTAAGTCGAACAAGGAGGTGAGCAAATGATGCTGATCGAATACCAAAGCCAGCGGGTGTCACTGTGGTACTTCCGCATCGCCCTGGTGCTCTTCATACTGCAGGTGATCTTGGGGCTGTGGCTCTCCATCAACTACGCCTTCACGCTGCCGCAGGACCTGGTCAACGTCTTCCCCTTCTCCACCGCCCGCGCGCTGCACACGAACCTCCTGGTCGCCTGGATGCTTCTGGGCTTCATGGGAGGCACCTACTACATCCTCCCTCCGGAATGCGCCCGGGACCTCTACAGCGAAAAGCTCGCCTACCTGCAGCTCGCCATCTTCGTCGGCACGGCGGTGACGGCCGTCGTGGGCTTTCTTTTCGGGTGGACCCAAGGCAAGCCGCTGCTGGAAATACCCCTCCCACTGGACTGGCTCATCGTGGTCGCGGCTCTCATCTTCATCGCCAACGTCGCCATGACCATCATAAAGGCCGAGGTGCGCACGGCGCTGCAGTGGATGCTCCTGGGCGGGGTGACCTTCCTGGCGCTCATGTACCTGTTCGGGATGCCCTTCTACCAGAACCTCAACACGGATTACTACTACTGGTGGTGGGTCATCCATCTCTGGGTGGAGGGGGCCTGGGAAGTGGTGACGGCGTCCATCGTCGCCTACATCATCATGCGCGTGACCGGGGTGGACCGTAAGGTAGTGGAGAAATGGCTCTACGTTGAAACCGGCCTCTTCCTCTTCACCGGCATCGTCGGCACCGGCCATCACTATTACTGGATCGGCGCCCCCGACTACTGGCTCTGGTGGGGGGGCATCTTCAGCGCCCTCGAGCCGCTCCCCATCGTGCTCATGGTGGTGGACACCTGGATGCACGTGCGGGAGCGCAAAAACCCGATCGTGAACCCGCTCACCTGGTACTACATCATCGGTCTCGCCATCTACCATCTGGTCGGCGCCGGGCTTTGGGGCTTCATGCACACGCTGCCGCCGATCAACTACTACACCCACGGCAGCCAGATCACCGTATCGCACGGGCACCTCGCCTTCTTCGGCGCCTATGCCCTCTTGAACCTCACCATCTTCTATTTCGCCATGCCGCGCCTCAAGGGGATCAACAAATACCAGGACCGGCTGGGCAAGTGGGGCTTCTGGATCACCACCATCGGCATGTTCGTCCTGGGGCTCGTCTTCGGCATCGCAGGGATCCTGCAGACCTACCTGGAGCGGTTCCTGGACATCGGTTACAGCACCGCGCACCTCACCATGATGTTCTGGTTCCGGGTCGCCTTCGGCGTCGGTCTCGTCTTCCTTGCCGGCGTCATCATCACCGTGTACCACCTCTTCACCATCAAGCCGTCCGCGATCCCCGCCCCCGAACCGGTGGTCGCGCCAGCCTCCGACATCTGATGCCTGCCAAACAAGGAAGGGACCATACGCCTTGGTATGGTCCCTTCACCTTTCTCCGTCTATTATCCAGTCGACTCTTTAAATCCGCCCCGCCAGCGAGCGAGCTGCGCTTGCAGTTATTTTAAAATAGGGCTGCTTTTTCTAATGTAAGGTCCATTTTAAAATAAAGCAGGGTCGCTTTTTCTAATATAAGGGTGCATTTAAAATAAATATGGGCTGCCGTAATGCAAAGCAGATGCCTCATCAACTGATGAGGGGCG
Source organism: Geomonas subterranea (assembly GCF_019063845.1). Lineage (NCBI taxonomy): Bacteria > Pseudomonadati > Thermodesulfobacteriota > Desulfuromonadia > Geobacterales > Geobacteraceae > Geomonas > Geomonas subterranea. The sequence goes on along the minus strand of NZ_CP077683.1, from coordinate 157,984 downwards.
TATTTAAGGTTTCGCACACCCGGTTTATTTTGCAGCAGTGCTCCTTTTTACGGAAGACACCCTTGTTGCTTTCTAACGCCCCCCTTTTTTACCTGCAACAGGGTCGTTCGATAAACGCTACAGGGCACTTTAAATTAATGAGCCCTCCGAGTAATTTAAACACGACCTTGTTTAAATTAACTATGACCTTCTTTTTTTTAACAGGGGTCTTAGTTAATTTAAAAAGGGTCTTACTTATTTTAAAGAAGGCCTTACTGATTTTAAATGCGAGGCGGGAGCAGTAAAAGCGGGGCGTGCCGAATTTGCCGCGACCCCGCACGAATTGTAAGGGACGCTTCCTAAATTCAAATCCCCCCTGTCCCCCCTTTCGCAAAGGGGGGAACGCGAGTTCTACTGAAGCGCTTGGTGAAATATGGTCGGCGTCTCCAGCATCCCGGATGGACAAAAAAAGGCGCCAGGTCTGCCCGGACCTGGCGCTAAAGGAGCTACATCTGCTCTGGTGCTGCGTGCTGCTACTGCAGGGACCGGCTCACGCCGGTCCCCCCTTCGATTACTGCCCAAGCCCCGCGATTACTGTCCGAGGCTCATGATCCTTTACTGACCCAGACTCGCTTTTAGGTCCGCGTCCACGCTGCCGATCTGGCCGATGTTGAAGTTGTCGACCAGGAACTGCAACACGTTGGGCGACAGGTAGGCGGGAAGCGCCGGTCCCAGCTTGATGTTCTTCACCCCCAGGTACAGCAGCGAAAGCAGGATGACGTGCGCCTTCTGCTCGTACCAGGAGAGGATGAAGGAGAGCGGCAGGTCGTTCAGCCCGCAGTTGAAGGCGCCGGCCAGGGCCGATGCGATCTGCACGGCGGAGTAGGCGTCGTTGCACTGACCGACGTCCAGAAGACGCGGGATGCCGCCGATATCGCCGAACTCGAGCTTGTTGAAACGGTACTTGCCGCAGGCAAGGGTCAGGATGACGCAATCCTTGGGCACTTTCTCGGCGAACTCGGTGTAGTAGTTGCGCCCGCTCTTCGCGCCGTCGCAGCCGCCGATCAGGAAGAAGTGCTTCACCGCTCCCGCCTTCACCGCCTCGATCACCTTGTCCGCCACGCCGAGCACCGCGTTGTGACCAAAGCCGGTCAGGATCTCCTGACCCGGTGCGTCCGGGAGGTCCGGGCATTCCAGTGCCTTGTTGATCACCTCGTCGAACTTGTAGCCGGTGAGGTGCTTGGCGCCGGGCCAGCCGACCTCGCCCCAGGTGAAGAGGCGGTCCTTGTAGCTGTCCGCCGGGCGCTGGATGCAGTTGGTGTTGAAGATGATGGCGCCGGGGAAGTTCGGGAACTCCTTGGCCTGGTCCTGCCACGCGCCGCCGAAGTTGCCGTAGAGGTGCTGGTACTTCTTGAGCCCGGGATAGCCGTGGGCCGGGAGCATCTCGCCGTGGGTGTAGATGTCGATCCCCTTCCCTTCGGTCTGCTTCAAGAGCTCCTCGAGCATGCGCAGGTCGTGGCCGGAAACGAGGATCCCCTTGCTCTTACGGGTGCCGAGCTGGACCTTGGTGGGAACCGGGTGCCCGTAGTGCTCGACGTGCCCGGTGTTCAGCATCTCCATCACCTTGATGTTCAGCTTGCCGCACTCCATGGCGATCCCCACGAAGTCCATGAGCCCCTTCCCGGTATCGGTGGTGGCGGCAAGGGCGCTGTGGAAGAAGGCGAACACTTCCTCGTCGGTCTTGCCGAGGATGAAGGCGTGGTTCGCGTAGGCGGCCATCCCCTTAAGGCCGTAGATGATGATCTCGATGGCGGAGAGTATGTCGGGGTCGCTGTGCTGGCTCTTCACCCCCTGCACCTGCCCCTGCGCAACCAGCCCCTCCAGGTTGTCGGCGATGACCCACGCTGCGGGGCCGTCGGTGATGGCGGGGGCGGCCGCGCCGTTCTTGGCGCGGTAGGCGCTTTCGTACATCGCCTTCACCTGCTCTTTCAGGTCGTAGCACTTCCTCAGCTTGCCGGCCAACTGCACCGGATCGAAGTCGACGTTGGTGACGGTGGTGAAAAGCCCCTCGATGAGGAACATGTCGGCGACCGTGTTGCGGGCGTCGAACGCCCTTGCCTTGTCAGCGTAAATGGCCAGTCCTTTCAGCCCGTACATCATGAGGTCCAACAGCGCGGCGACCTCGGGGTTCTTGCCACACACCCCCACTACGTCGCATCCGGTACCCTTGGCGGCCTGCTCACATTGACGGCAAAACATCGACATATGTATTCCCCCTTTTCTATTGAACTCACTAGGAAATTTCGAAAACTGTTTTACTATATCTGGAAAGAATTCCATTTCAACAACCGTCTGCCCAAAAATCGAATTAAATCAAACTAACAGAACAACAGGTATTCTCAGCCGGCAGAATATACTTAGCAAAGACAGAACATTGGCTGTCAATGCCAGAGGAGCTTTGGATATGGGAAAGGACACGAAGACGCTATGCAAGTGGGACAAGGACGAAATAAAGGACAATCTGAAGGAACTTAAGAAGATCGTCGCGGAGCCGCGCTACGTCTGCAAGAAATGCGGGCGCGCGGCGAAGAAAGAGGAACACCTCTGCAAGCCTGACCCCCTGGAAAAGTAGGAAGGCTAGGACGGGTGCGTGGACTCGCCCGGCACCTCGTTGAGCCACTTCATCATGGCGCTGCTCACCGGGTTGCGCTTGCGGAACTCGTTGCGCACGAAATCCATGAGCTTGTTCAACAGGTCCTCGAACTGCCCCCATTCCTTTTTCAGGTCGTCGACGGCGAGAGCGTTCTGCGGTTCCCTCTGCACCCGGCGCAGCAGTTCCTCCAGCCGCTCCTGCGCCGTTTTTTGCTGAGTCAACAAATCCTTGCCGGTCCTGGTGAATTCCTCTGACAGAAAGAGGCTCTGCTTCTGGAAGATCTCGGAGAAGCTCTCGCCGGTCCCCCTGATGGTCCTCAGCTGTTTCTCCGCCTGGGCCCGCTCCCCCTGCCCTATGGAGGCAAGGAACTCCCTCCCCAGCCGCAACTGGTCGATCAGGTTGGCGTACAGCCTCGCCAGCGCGTCGGACTTGTTCTCCTGCTGGACGATCTGCTCGCAAAGCCCCTCCCGGAACAGCTTCAGGGCCCGCTCCGTCTCGCTCTTCATGCGCACCCTGAATTCATGGCAGCTCTGCTGGGTCACTTGCCTGATGAAGAAGTTGACCGCCCAGTAGGTCGCCGCGATCCAGAGAACGACCAGGGTCGCTCCCGCCGCACAGTAGTAGAGCAATTCGCTGGTACTCATATGGCTCCTCCGCGCCTGCTCGCTCTCCGTAGAAAGAGGCGACGCCAAGAATTAGTTAAAGGAGGAGCCCGTCACAGTCAACACAGGCACTCCGATAGTTTTCCTATCGGCATCCGCGCCGGTTTCTGCAGGCAAAAGAGACGGGCTTGAACCGGCAACAAGCAAATCCCCCCTGTTCCCCCTTCGCAAAGGGGGGGACGCTTTGTCACAGGCAACGGTTACCGGCAAACATTCTCCACATTCCCAGGAGTTCACTCGAGAACCAAAATGACTACGTATACAGGAGGAGCGCTTGCTAAACGGCGATTACAACTTAAACTAACACTTTGTTATTGCAGGATCATTGGACGTTACTCTGACACAATCCCCGGTTCAATCAGACAAAATCGCGGCAGTTCCTATATTTATGACATAAGCTTGCGGCTACCAAGCAACGGGTTTCGGCACAGCAGATCCGTCGTTCACATGTCGCCGCACTGATCCATTCATCTCCAGGAGGACGGCATGAACCAACAGGAAGGGTACGCTGACGACATCGTCAAAGGGTTTGTGATCTGGAGCATGGTGTGGGGACTGGTGGCCGTGCTGGTCGGCGTCTTCATCTCGTTCCAGATCGCCTTCCCGCAGCTCAACTTCCCCCCCTACCTCACCTACGGCCGCCTGCGCCCGATCCACACCAACGCCGGGATCTTCGGCTGGGGCATCGGCAGCTTCATGGCCTTCTTCATCTACATCACCCAGCGCCTGACGCGAACGAGCCTGTGGAGCCCGGGGCTCGCCAAGGCCCAGCTCTGGCTCTTCAACATCGTCATCGCGCTCGCCGCCGTCACGCTGGCCATGGGGATGAACCGCTCCAAGGAGTATGCGGAGCTTGAGTGGCCGGTGGCGAGCCTGGTCGTGGTGCTCTGGGTGATCTTCGCGGTGAACATCGTGATGACCATCGTGAAAAGGCGCGAGGAGCAGATGTACATATCGCTGTGGTACATCCTCGCTACGCTGGTCGGGGTTGCGGTGCTTTACCTCGTGAACAACGCCTCCATTCCCGTCTCGCTCACCAAGTCCTACTCCGCCTACGCCGGCGCCAACGACGCCAACGTGCAGTGGTGGTACGGGCACAACGCGGTGGCCATGGTGCTCACCACGCCGCCTTTGGCCATCTTCTACTACTTCCTTCCCAAGACGACCGGCGTCCCCATCTACAGCCACCGGATGGGGGTGATCGCCTTCTGGAGCCTCATCTTCATGTACCTCTGGACCGGTGCGCACCACCTGCTCTGGGCGCCGGTCCCCGACTGGGTCCAGACCCTCGCCATGGGCTTCTCGGTGATGCTGATCGCCCCCTCCTGGGCCGCGGTCTTCAACGGCTACTTCTCCATGAACGGCCAATGGCACCAGATGCGGGAAAACTACCTGGTCAAGTTCCTCATTTTCGGCATCACCTTCTACGGAATGCAGACGCTGCAGGGGCCATCCCAGTCGATCCGCACCTTCTCCGCCTTCATCCACTTCACCGACTGGGTGCCGGGGCACGTGCACATGGGGACGCTGGGGTGGGTCTCGCTGGTCCTCTTCGCCGCCATCTACTACACCATCCCCAGGCTCTACCACACGGAGATCTACAGCGTAGGACTTGCCAACGTGCACTTCTGGCTGGTCCTCACCGGGCAGCTCATCTTCTCCATCACCATGTGGATCGCCGGCGTGCAGCAGGCGGCGATGCTGAACGCGACCAACCCCGATGGCAGCCTCCACTACAGCTTCATCGAGACCATGGTGGAACTCTACCCGTACTGGCACATGCGGGCCGTCGGCGGGGTGATCTATCTCGCCGGGCTCCTCGTCTTCCTCTACAACATCTACCAGACCATCACCGGCGGCAAGGCCCAGGCCGCGGCGCAAAGAGCCTAGGGAGGAGACGCCATGATAGAGAAGAAGCCCATCATATTCCTGCTCCTCGCCACCGCCACCATCCTGGTCGGCACCATCATCACCATGGTGCTCCCCTTCCGGTGGATCAACGACCCGAAGCTCGCCATCGCCTCGGTGAAGCCCTACACCCCGCTGCAGTTGGAGGGACGCGACATCTACATCCGCGAGGGGTGCAACAACTGCCATACGCAAACCGTGCGCCCGCTCCTCTCCGACACCGAGCGCTACGGCGAGTACTCGAAAAGCGGCGAGTTCGTCTACGACCAGCCCTTTCTCTGGGGCTCGCGCCGAAACGGCCCCGACCTCGCCCGTATCGGCGGCAAGTACCCGGACGCCTGGCACGTGAAGCACATGAAGGACCCGCGCTCCATGGTGCCGCGCTCCAACATGCCCGCCTACGACTTTTTGAACCGGCCGCTCGACACGAGCCTCTCCGAGAAGAAGATGAAGGCGCTCAGGTTCCCCTACACCCCGGCCGACATCCAGGCGCTGCAGGGCAAGAGCGAGATGGACGCCATCATCGCCTACATGCAGAAGGTGGGCAACGACATCCCCTGGAGAAAGACCGGCACCGCCGCGGTGCTCGGCGAGCTGAAGAACCCGTTCCAGGACAACATGAGCGTCCTCCCCGAGGGGCAGAAGCTCTACGCCGAACACTGCGCCCAGTGCCACGGGATCGAGCTCAAGGGCGAGGTGGGGCCGGACCTGCGCGACATGGACCAGCCTGACTCCAAGGTATTCTCCAGCGTCTACGGCGGCATCGCCGCCGGCGGCATGCCCGCCTTCGGCGACACACTGGGCAAGGAGCGCACCTGGAAGGTGGTCACCTACCTGAAGTCGGTGCACAAGCACTGACATGGACAGCGCGAGCATCTACTACCTGGGGGTGACCCTGCTCCTCTTCCTGATCTTTGCGGTCATCGTGGTGCGCACCTACAGCCGAAAACACAAGGCCAAGGGGGAGGAACCGAAGTTCCGGATGATGGACGACGATAAACCGAAAAAAGAGGACAATAGCGAAAAATAGGAAAAACTTGGTGCTCTAGCCTCCCCCTCCCTTGACGGGAGGGGGCCGGGGGGTGGGTGAAGCGGCCCAATGTGAAGATGGTGGCGTCTTCCCCAACCCCCTAGCCCCCTCCCGCAAGGGGAGGGGGAACTGAGCAACATCTTCAAAAATAAGCAAAGGAGGACGCGATGTCCGACGAAAATAAAGAGTACGACGGCATCAAGTACCGCGCGGAGAAGAACTCCCCGCTCGTGTTCAGGATCCTGTTCTTCGGCCTTTTGACCTGGGGCATCATCTTCATGGCGTACTACCTGTTCAGCGGCTGGACTTCGTACGGCGAGTACGCCGAGATCAAGAAGGCCAAGGAGGCGCGCCTGGCCGTGCAGACACCGGGCGCGGGACAGGCGGTCCCGGCCCACGAGGAGATCAGGAGCACGGACCTCATCGCGGCAGGGAAGAAGGAATTCGCCGCCCGCTGCGCATCCTGCCACGGCGCCGACGGCAAGGGGGGGATCGGCCCCGACCTGACCGCCAAGCAGTTCAAGTACGGCAGGACCGCCCCCGAGGTGACCGCGAGCATCAGTGACGGGCGCCCCGGCGGCATGCCCGGCTTCAAGAACGAGCTGTCGGGCGACAAGATCCAGGGGGTGGTGCAGTACGTCCTGTCGCTTTGAAGGCCGCACCGCTGAAAAAAGGGCGCGTCGGGCCGTGGCGCCGGGGCGTGCAGTGGTTTGCCACCCTGCTCATCCTGTCGATCCCGTTTATCCGTCCAGGCGGGGAATCGCTGCTGCGCCTGGACGCGGGAACGAGGACGCTCCTCTTTTTCGGCGCCAAGCTGCGCATCGAGGAGTTCTACCTCTTCCTCATCGTGGTGCTGATCCTGGTCTTCGCCTTTTTGTTCGTCACCATGCTCTTTGGCAGGGTCTGGTGCGGCTGGCTCTGTCCGCAGACCACGCTCGGTGACCTGGCCGACTGGATCGACAGCCGGACCTCCACCCTCCCCGCGCTGCCGCGGGGGGTGGTGAGGCAGCTTTGGCACCTCGCCCTCTCGGCGTTGGTCGCCGCCAACCTGGTCTGGTACTTCATCGCGCCGCCGGAATTCTTCGCGAGGCTCGGCTCGGGGAGCTTGGGAGCGGTGGCGGGAATATCCTTCGCCGTGACGGCGCTCGTGGTCTACCTCGACCTTGCGTTCGTGCGGCGCCGGTTCTGCAAGACCGTCTGCCCCTACGGCCGCATCCAGCTGATGACCATGGAGCGCGGCACGCTCACCCTGGAGTTCGACCCGGAGCTTAGGGAAGCCTGCCTGCGTTGCGGCGCCTGCGTCAGGGCCTGCCCGACCGGGATCGACATCCGCGAGGGGCTGCAGATAGAGTGCATCAACTGCGGCCGCTGCCTGGACGCCTGCCGTGATGTTTTCGCCAAGCGCAGCAGCGGCGGGCTGATCCATTACACCTTCGGGCCGGCGGGCGCCGACGGGTCGCGGCCGGTGAACAAGAAGGCGCTCCTTCTGGGTGGCGTGCTCCTGTTTCTGGTGGGGCTCCTGGTCGTGGGGGTGACCACGCGCAAGGAGGCGACACTCAAGGTGCAGCGGGCCGAAAGCGGCGAGGTGAAGCGGCTGCCGGACGGCTCGCTGGTGAATTTCTATTCCGCCTTCCTGGAGAACCGCGGCGGCGAGGCCCGGAGCTTTTCGCTGGAGGCGGCGCCGCTTGCGGGGTACCGGGTGGAGCTGGTCGGGCCGGTGCGGGGCCTGGAGCTGGCCGGCAACGCCAATCGGAAGATCGGCTTTGCGCTGAAGCTCAAACCGGAGCCGCCGCAGGGGACGCTGGTGGAGCTGAGGCTCGTGTCGGGCGGGAAAGTGGTGGCGTCGAGCCCGCTGCCGGTCGCGGCGCAGTAGCGCCCTCCCCCCTAGCCCGCTGCCGGTCGTGGTGCGGTTGCGCCGCGCCCCTGCCGCTGCCGTTCGTGGTGCGGTTGCGCCGCGCCCTCACCCCTGCCCCTCTCCCGGAGGGCGAGGGGTAACCGAGCTGGAATCAAGATCGAAGCCCACCCATCCCCTCGCCCTCTGGGAGAGGGTGGCCGGAGGCCGGGTGAGGGGCTTTTCAAGGGCTTTTCAATGAAGGAAGGAACCATGCAAAAAAGAATCACCTTATCTTCCTGCCGGTGGCAGCTCGCCATCCTGATGCTGCTGGCAATCTTTCTCCTCGGGATGGGCACCAGCATGTTCATCTCGTTTGAAAAGGGGAGCCGGGTCACCGACGCGGACTACTACCAAAACGGGCTCAACTACGCCAAGACCAGGAGCGGCGCGTACAATCCCGGTCTCGACTGGGTCATGTCAGCTTCGCTTGCCGGCAGCGACCTGCAGGTCCGGGTCCACAACCAGCAGGGAGCTCCGGTCGCCGGCGGCACCCTGCTGTTCCAGACCAGGAGCGGCAACGAGAAAGAGGTACTGACCCTGGCGGAATCAGAGCCGGGCGTCTTCGTCGCCCCCTGGCCCGCGTCCGGGCAGGGTGAGGTGCGCGGCGAGCTTCTCTTCACCAAGGGGGAGGCAATCGCCTCCCAGAAAGTGGTGTTCTTCAATTGAGAGCCCCCCTCGCGCCCTGTTTCCATTGCGGCGGCGACATTGCGCCGGGGATGCTGGTCGAGGAGCGCACCACGGACTCGGTGCTCTCCTTTTGCTGCCACGGCTGCCACGGCGCATACCTCCTCATCAGCGGTTCCGGCCTCGCCGACTACTACCGCCGGCGCGACTGGCAGGAAACGGGGCTCATCCCCCAGGCCTTCAAGGGGGAGTACCGCGACGCCTACCTGTCCCGCTTCGTCTACACCTCGGCCGAGGGAAGCGCCATCGACATCATCATCGACGGCATCCGCTGCGCCTCCTGCGTCTGGCTCAACGAAAGGATCATCGGTGCCATCCCGGGGGTCACGGAGGCCCGCGTCAACTACGCCACCGGGCGGGCCCGGGTCCGCTTCGACCCGGAACGGATCACCCCCGCCGCCATCTTCAACCGCATCGACCAGATCGGCTACGTGCCGCGCCCCTACACCGAGGACGCCGCAAGGGAGTCAGGGCAACGGGTGCAGAAGGACCTCCTGGTCCGCTTCGGCACCGCCTTCTTCCTCACCATGCAGCTCATGGCCTACGCCTTCGCCCTCTACGCCGGCTACTTCCAGGGGATCGAGCCGCAGATGAAGGCGTACCTGCAGCTCTTCTCGCTCCTCGTCACGACGCCGGTGGTCTTCTACTGCGGCTGGCCCTTTCTCTCCGGGGCCTGGCGCGGCCTCGGCAACGGCGCCCCCAACATGGAGCTTCTGATCGCCATCGGCACCCTCTCCTCCTACGGCTACAGCGTCTACGCGACCTTCTCCGGGGGCGAGGTCTACTACGAGACCGCCGCCATGATCGTCACCCTGATCCTCGCCGGAAGGCTCCTGGAAAACGGCGCCAAGAGGCGGGCCTCCAGCGGGATCGGGAGGCTCTTGGAGCTCTGCTCGGGGCAGGCGCAGCGTTTCGCGGGGGAACACCTGGAGAGCGTGGAGCCCTCGGAGCTCGTCCCGGGAGACCTGATCCTGGTGGCCCCGGGGGAGCGCTTCCCGGTGGACGGGACCGTCGTCGAGGGAAGTAGCGACGTCGACGAATCGGCTGCGACCGGCGAGCCGCTGCCGCAGGTGAGGAAAAGGGGGGACCAGGTGATCGCCGGGAGCTCCAACCTGACCGGCGCCCTGCGGGTGCGCTGCCTCAGGAAGGCCGGGGACAGCTTCATCGCCCGCGTGGCGCAGCTGGTGGAGGAGGCCCAGAGCCGGCGCGCGCCTATCCAGGCCATGGCCGACCGGGTCAGCGCCTATTTCGTCCCGGCCGTGCTCACCCTCGCCGTGGCGACCTTTTGCTGGCACTACAGCCAGGGAAGATCGCTCGGAGCGAGCCTCATGGTGGCGCTCGCGGTGCTGGTGATCGCCTGTCCCTGCGCTCTGGGGCTCGCCACGCCGACGGCGATCCTCGCCGGGACCGGGGCCGCCGCGGCCCTTGGGGTGATCTTCAAGGGGGGGGACGTGCTGGAGCGGTTGAGCCGCGTCAGCATCGCGGTCTTCGACAAGACCGGCACCCTCACCCGGGGGGCTCCGATGCTGGTCGATATCCAGGCGTCGCCGGGACTGAAACCGCGCCAGGTGCTGGCACTGTCCGCCGCGGTCGAATGCGGCTCGCTGCACCCCATCGCGAAGGCGGTGCGCGACTACGCCCTCCGGCACGACATCGAGTATCCCGCCGGGACCGAGCTGGTGACGCTGGCCGGCGCGGGGGTGACGGGGCGGGTCGCGGGCGAGACGGTGGCCCTCGGGAGCGTTCCGTTCCTGGAGCGCCTCGGGGTGACGGGGATCCCGCGCGAGCTGGAATCGCCGGAGGGGGGGATGCTGGTGGGAGTGGCGCACAAGGGACGTTACAGCGGCACCCTCACCTTCAAGGACCGGATGCGCGACGACGCGCCCGGCGTGGTCTCCTACTTCAGACGCAAGGGGCTCGACACCCTGCTTTTAAGCGGCGACCGCCAGGAGTGCACCGACAAGGTGGCCAAAAGCGCCGGGGTGGCCAGGGGGGTCGGGTCGCTGTCGCCGGCGGAGAAGACCAGGGAGATAGAGAAGCTCAAGCAGCGGGGCGCGACGGTGCTCATGGTGGGGGACGGCATCAACGACGCGCCGGCGCTCTCCGCCGCCGACGTCGGCTGCGCCGTCGCCGGGGGAACCGACATCGCGCTGGAGACCTCCGACCTGGTGCTCGCCAAGCCCGACCTCGAGCGCCTTTCGCTGGCGCACCGGATAGCGCGGCGCACCATGGCGGTGGTCCGCCAGAACCTCGTCTGGGCCTTTCTCTACAACCTGATAGGCATCCCGCTCGCCATGACCGGCCGCCTCACCCCGGTCTACGCCGCGGCCGCCATGGCCCTCAGCTCCGTCTGCGTGGTCGGCAACTCGTTGAGACTCATGAGGACTCCGGATGAATAACTCGCTTTTCGCATTGATAGGACTCTCCTTCTTCCTGGGCTGCGGCTGCTGGCTCTTCTTCCTGTGGGGGTGCAGAAGGGGGAGTTCACCGACCTGGAGCGCCCCAAGCACAGGATGCTGGACGACGACGAGAACCCGCTCCCCCGTCGCGCCGGGCCTCCCCCCTCCCCGTCCCCCCCCCCGACGCGCATGAACTGACCCAGTCTCACCCCCTTCCCAAAGATCCGGAGACGCGGACGGGGGCAAGGGCGGTGCCGCACCGATAACGGGCAACGGGGACAGGCACCTGCGAAGCCACTCCCCTGCAGCCACTCCCCAAGGAGACCGCTATGATACAGATCTGGTTGGCGTTCGTGGCCGGCCTCGCCGGCAGCTTCCACTGCATCGGGATGTGCGGCGGCATCGTCGCCGCCATCTCCCTGAAAGACAAGGAAGGGGCGCTCGGGGCGAGGCTCAAGTCCCAGCTCTTCTACAACACTGGCCGCATCGCCACCTACACGCTTTTGGGGGCGCTGGCCGGGCTGATCGGCTCGTCGCTCAACCTCATGGCCATGAAGATGGTGTTCCGCTGGTTCATGGTGGGGGCGAACCTCATGGTGATCATGGTGGGGCTCTCCTCGGCGCTCGGTTTGAGCGTCCTCAACCTCTCCACCCTGGAGGGAAGCGGCGCGCGCTTTCTCGCCGCGCCGGTGAGGCGGGCCCTCGCCGCCCCCTCCCCCCTGGCCTCGCTGCCGCTCGGCCTGGTGCTCGGCCTGCTCCCCTGCGGCCTGGTCTACGCGCCGCTCCTCATCGCCGCCGGGACCGGGAGCCCCGCAACCGGCGCGGCCACCATGGCCGCCATGGGCCTGGGGACGGTCCCGGTCATGCTCGGTTTCGGGACCGCGTCGAGCGCCATCTCCGGCGCCCTCAGAAACGCCATGCTGCGCACCGCCGGCATCGCCATCGCCCTCATGGGGGTGGCGGGGTTGTGGCGCGTTCTCGGGAAGATGGCGGCGCACCATTGATCCTCCCCGCCGTCGCGGGACTGTTGATAAGGAAACGAGGGGAGGCCGCATCATGAATAAAGAGGGAAGCCCGCCGGTGCGGATACACAGGCTGGAACCGAAGCTGAAAAAGGGACTGACCGTGGTCATCACCGGTCACGGCAAGGGGAAGACCACCTCGGCGCTGGGGATGGCGCTGCGCGCCTGCGGGCACGGCATGAAGGTCTGCATCATCCAGTTCATGAAGGGGGACCTGTACGCGGGGGAGTGGGACGGGGTGAAGCTTCTGGGCGACCAGGTGGAACTGCACACCACCGGCAAGGGGTTCTGCGGCATCCTGGGCAACCCCTACCCGAGGAGCGAGCACCGGGCCAACGCGCAGGACGCCGTGCGGCTCTCCCTGGAGAAGATCGGCTCGGGCGCCTTCGACATGGTGATCCTCGACGAGATCAACAACGCCCTGCAACTGCAGCTGATCGACCTGGAACAGCTCCTCGAGATCCTGGCGCGCAAGCCGCCGCTCATGCATCTCGTGCTCACCGGGCGGGACGCGCACCCGCTGGTGGTGGAACTGGCCGACACCGTGAGCGAGGTGGTCGAGGTGAAGCACGCCTACCGCAAGGAGATCGAGCCGCAGCCGGGGGTCGACTACTGATCCTCCCAGACGGTGACCCGGTTTCTCCCCCCCTCCTTGGAGCGGTACAGCGCGTTGTCGGCTGAGGTTATGAACCACTCCACGCCCCGCTCCCGCGTCACGAGCCCCCCCGTCACGCCGAGGCTCATGGTCACCACCCCGGACGGGGACTGGGCGTGCGGCAGGGCCTGGCCGAAAAGCTCGAGCCGCAGCCGCTCCGCCAGGTGCCCCGCCAGCTCGCCGCTGGTGTCGGGGAGGATGGCGGCGAACTCCTCGCCGCCGTAGCGCGCCACCACCTCGCCGGCACGCTTGAAGCTCTTCTTCAAAAGCTCCCCCACCAGCTGCAGGCATTTGTCACCGGCGAAATGGCCGTAGAGGTCGTTGAACCTCTTGAAGTGGTCGATGTCGCACATGATGAGGGAGAGGTTGCGGCCGTTGCGCGCGGCCCGCTGGATCTCACAGCGCAGCGCCTCGTCGAAGTGGCGCCGGTTGGCGATCCCGGTAAGCCCATCCTCCCGCACCAGCACCTCCAGCTCCCGGTTCTTGTGCGCCAGTTGCGCGCTCAACTGCTCCAGCAGGTCCCCCCGGTGCTTCAGCTCCAGGTGGTTGCGCACCCGCGCCCGGACGATGCAGGGGCGGATCGGCTTGGTGAGGTAGTCGATGGCGCCGAGCTCCAGCCCCCGTGTCTCGTCCTCATCGTTGTCCATCGCCGTCACGAACACCACCGGGATGCGCGCCGTCTCCGGCTCCTGTTTCAGCACCCGGCATACCTCGTAGCCGTCCATGTCCGGCATCATCACGTCCAGGAGCACCAGGTCAGGCATCTGCTCCCGCGCCATGCGCAGGCCGTCGGTGCCGCTTTTGGCGAACAGGATGTCGTATTCGGCCTTGAGGATCTGGTACAGCACCTCGATGTTGGCCGCGGTGTCGTCCACGATGAGGATCTTGGGTCTTGCCCCTTGTTCGCTGCGGTCTGGGTTCATGCGTTCTCCAGTTCCTGAATGATTTCCTGCAATACCGCGCCGGCATCGGCGAAATCAAGCCCCTGCAGCGTGAGGTCCAGGCGCTCCACGATGTCGCCCGCCAGCAGGGAACGCATCTCCTCCCATACCGGGAGCGCGTTCATGTTCTGGCTCTCGAGCAGGCTGGCGAGAATCCCGGCCAGGGCCACCGCGCGGGGGGGATCCTCGCAGCTGAGCCCGGCCGCCGTCCCCGGTTCCGCGCCGCCGCGCCCGGTCCACCCCTGCCGCAGCACCCGGATGGAACCGAGCACCTCGGCGAGCTTCTCCGCGAAGCGCTCCAGGGTCTCATGCACCACCATGGCGTCGTCTCCCCGCAGGGCGATCTCCAGTGAAGCCGCGGCGCTCCCGAGCCAGATGGCCCCCACGTTACCCGCGCTTCCCTTCACCGTGTGGATCATCTGACGTGCCGCCTTGAGGTCGCCCTTTCCGGCCGCAGCGGCGATCCGCTGCACGAGCCCCTCGTTTTCCTTCAGGAAAGTGAGCAGCAGCTTTTTGAGGAGCCTGTTCTCCTGGAGCACGGACTTCGCCCGCTTCAGGTCGAGCCCCGGCAGGTGGTCGGGAAGCGGCACGTCCTCCCCCTCCCCCGCCGGTTCGGGGGGCGCCCCGGCGGCACCGTGGAGCGGACCGACCCAGCGGCTCAGGGTGGCGAAGAGCCCGGGGACGTTGATCGGCTTGTCCACCTGGTCGTTCATGCCGGCCTCCCGGCAGAGGATCCGCTCGCCGGGGAGCGCGCTGGCGGTCATGGCGATGATGGGGAGCCGCTCCAGGGCGGGGTCGAGCCGCATGCGCCGGGTCGCCTCCAGGCCGTCCATCACCGGCATGTGCACGTCCATGAGCACGGCATGGTACCGGGCCCCGTCGGCGTGCACCATGGAGAGCGCCTCCGCGCCGTCCCGAGCGACGTCGACCCTCACACCGCCGCGCTCGAGGATGAAGCGGGCCACCTCCTGGTTCATCGTGTTGTCCTCCACGAGGAGCACGCGCACCCCCGCGAGCCCCTCCGGGGGGGAATCGTGCGCCGGGAGCTCCGGAGGTGCCGCCTGCCCCGGCTCCAGCCGTCCGAAGCGCGCCACGAAGCTGAAGGTGCTGCCGCGCCCCGGCTCGCTCTCCACCCAGATCCGCCCCCCCATGAGCTGCACCAGTTCCTGGCAGATGGCGAGCCCCAGCCCGGTCCCGCCGTACCTGCGGGTGGTGGAGGTGTCGGCCTGGGTGAAGGGCTTGAACACCCCTTCCCGCTGCTTCGCCCCCATTCCTATGCCGGTGTCGGTGACGGAAAAGCGCAGGGTGGCGCATCCCTCCTCGAGTGCCAGCAGCGCCACGTCCACCTCGACCTTCCCCTTTTCGGTGAACTTGATGGCGTTGCCGGTCAGGTTGAGCAGCACCTGCCCCAGCCGGAGGGGGTCCCCGACCAAAAGCTCCGGAATGTCGCCGGCTTTATTGACGACGAACTCGACCTCCTTGTCCCGCAGGATGGCGCTCACCACGTCCCGCAGGTCGGAGAGCACCTTCTCCACCCGGAACGGGATCTGCTCCACCTGCATTTTCCCGGCCTCTATCTTGGAGAAATCGAGGATGTCGTTGATCACCCGGAGCAGCACCCCCGAGGCGCTCTGCGCCTTGTCCAGGTATTCCTTCTGCTGTTCGGTGAGCTCCGTCTGCCGCAAGAGGTAGAGCATCCCCAGGGCCGCGTTCATCGGGGTGCGGATCTCGTGGCTCATGTTGGCGAGAAACTCGCTCTTGGCCCGCGTCGCCGCCTCGGCGGCCTCGGTCGCGCGGAGCAGTTCCTCCTCGGCCCGCTTCCGCTCGGTGATGTCGAAGAAGGTGACCACCCCCCCCACCAGTTCCCCGTTGCTCAGCTGCGGATAGGACCAGTACTCGACGGCGAAGCTGGTCCCGTCCGCGCGCCAGAAGATCTGGTCGTCGTTGTGCACCCCCTGCTCCCCGCGCAGCACACGGTAGAGCGGACATTGCTGCACCGGGTTGGGAGAGCCGTCGACGGCGGTGTGATGGATGAGCAGGTGCATGTTCTTGCCCAGCAGCTCCTCCGTTCCGGCATAGCCGAGGAGGGTGGCGCAGGCGCGGTTGGCGAAGGTGCAGTTTCCGAGGAGGTCCATCCCGAAGATCGCCTCCGCCGTCGATTCCAGCAGGAGCCGGATCCGCTCGTCGCTTCTGATCAGCGCCTCCTCGGCCCGCTTTCTCTCGGTGATGTCCTCCTTGACCGCCACAAGGTTCTTGATGGTCCCGCTGTCGTCCTTGACCGGGGAGATCGAGGCGCTCTCCCAGTACAGGTCGCCGTTTTTACGCTTGTTGCGCATCTCGCCGCGCCACACCCGCCCGGAAAGGACCGTCTGCCACATCTCCGCGTAGAACGCCCGCCGGTGCCATCCCGATTTGACCAGCCTCGGAGTCCCCCCCAGCGCCTCCTCCGCGCTGTAGCCGGTCACCTTGGTGAAATGGGGATTCACGTACTCTATGGTGCCGTTGCGGTCGGTGACCATGACCGTCACCGGCGCCTGGTCGATGGCGAGGCGCAGTTCGCGCGCCGATTCCTTTTGCCGGCGCAGCTCCAGGATCATGCGGTTGAAGGCGCGGGCCAGCGTGCCGATCTCGTCGCCGGTCCGTATCGCCACCGGCTCCAGCTCCTGGTCCCCGTCGCTGATCCCCTCCACGTGGCGGATGAAGGTCGAAAGGGGTGCCGTCAGCCGCCTCATGAACAAGAGGCAGACCAGCACGCTCCCCGCCAGCGCCGCCACCAGCCCGGCCGCCAGCAGCACCTTGGCCTCCCGCACCGGCGCGTAGGCCTCGGTGAGCGGGAAGGTCGAGGCGAGGATCCACCCCGTGCTCTTGAGGCGCTTGAAGGCGGCCACCGCAGGCAACCCGCGCGAGGTGACCGTCTCGCCGGCCCCCTCGAAACCGGCCAGGGCACGGTCCAGCAGGGGATTTCCCCCCGGCGGGAGATCGTGCTTCAGGATGCGTTGCTGGTCCGGGTGGGCGATGATGATGCGCCGCGTGTTGAACAGGTAGAGGTAGCCGTTCTCCCCTATCCGGGCGTGGGAGAGCTTGCCCAGGTAGTTGTCCTTGTACAGGTCGATCATGCCGCCGATCATCCCGAGGATGTCGCCCCGCCCGTCCAGCACCGGGACCACGAAGGCGACCGTTGGGTGACCGTGGGCCTGGGTTGAGATGAAAGGGTCGGAAATGACGGGCTTCTTGTCGCGGGCCGCCTCCCGGTAATAGTCGCGGAAGGAGTAATCCCTGCCGATCAGCTGCTTTTCCGGGGGATTGACCGCGAGGAGCTTTCCCGTGGCGTCGAAGATGAAGATGTCGCTGTCGAAGAGCGCCAGTGCCTCGGGGCGCTGTTCCAGGAAGCGCTGGGCCAGCAGGGGGCTGGTGAAGAGCCGGTGCGGGATGCTGTCGGCGAGGGCCACGAGCTGGAGCTGGGTCTGACGCATCTTGCTGTCGATCTCCCCGGCCATGGAGCTGACCATGGAGAACTGCTGCTCCGACACGGTATCCTGGTACTGCTTTTCGAGGAACCACGCCGCGCACAGCGTCATCAACGAGAGCACCAGCGCCACCAAAAGGGACACCATGAGGCTCATCTTCGTTGTCAGGGTCAATTTCTTCATCGTCAGGGAGGGCTCCTCGACCACCACGGGGACGGAAACGCATCGGTCGCTCTATTCTTTTTCGGCGCAGCGGGGGGGATCTTTAATTAGCGGCATCAGGATAAACGAAACGGCGAGGGCCGGATCTCCCGGATGCGGGCGGCTCCAAGCGGTGGTTGCCTGCCCTTGGCGGACTGCTATACTGGCACATTGTCTTTTTCCTAATAAAAGGGGCCTCACATGCCGGGCGAGCGACCAAACGACGGCTACCACCGCCTGATGCGGCGGGTGAACAAGTTCCCGCAAGGGGCGCCGGAGTCGGAGCTCCTGCTCAGGATCCTTTCCATCCTGTGCAGCGAGCGGGAGGCGGCGCTCATGAGCCAGCTGCCGCTGCGCCCCTTTTCTGCGGCGAGGGCGGCAAGGATCTGGAAGGTCGCCACCAACGACGCGCGCATCCTGCTCGAACAGCTCGCCTCGCGTTCGCTGCTCCTCGACATCGAGCGCGGCGGCAGGACGATCTACATCCTCCCTCCACCGATGGCCGGATTCTTCGAGTTCTCGCTGATGCGGCGGCGTCCGGACCTGGACCAGAAGGAGCTGGCCCGGCTCTTTTTCCACTACATAAACGTCGAGGACGCCTTCATCCGCGACCTCTTTGCCGGCGGCGAGACCTCGCTTGGGCGGGTGCTGGTGAACGAGGAGGCGGTCCCCGACGAGAAGGCCTGCCTGGTGCTCGATTACGAGCGGGCGAGCGAGGTGATCAAGAGCGCGAGCGACATCGCGGTGGGGCTTTGCTACTGCCGGCACAAGATGGCCCAGCTGGACCGGGGCTGCGGGGCGCCGCTGGACATCTGCATGACCCTGAACCTCGCGGCGCAATCGCTGCTGCGACGCGGCGTGGCGCGCCGGGTGGACAGCGTCGAGGGGCTCGATCTGCTGCAAAAAGCGCGCGACCTGAACCTTGTGCAGTGCGCGGACAACGTTCAGAAGCGTGTCAACTTCATCTGCAACTGCTGCCGCTGCTGCTGCGAAGGGCTCATCGCCACCCGCAGGCTGGCCATCTCCAACGCCATGTACAGCACCAACTTTGTCCAGACCACGGCCAGCCACCGCTGCACGGGCTGCGGCACGTGCGCCGCCATCTGCCCGGTGGACGCCATCACGATGGACACCGACGAGGGGCCGTCCCCCCTCCCTGACCCTCCCCCTCCGGGGGCGGGGATGTCCGACCTACAGCTCCTCCCCCGGAAGGGGAGGTCGGGAGGGGGGCGGACGCAAGGCGCGGGCCGCCACAGATTTCTGCCTGGGGTGCGGGATCTGCGCGCGGGTCTGTCCCGCCGGGGCCGTGCGCCTGGAACCCCGCGCGAGGCGCATCCTGACGCCGGTGAACACGGCCCATCGCCTGGTGCTCATGGCGATCGAGCGCGGCAAGCTGCAAAACCTCATCTTCGACAACCAGGCCTACCTGAGCCACCGCGCCATGGCGGCGATACTCGGGGCCATACTCAGGATGCCCCCCGTCAAGAGGCTCATGGCCAGCGAACAGCTGAAGTCCCGCTACCTGGGGCGCCTGCTGGAGAACGTGGAGGTGGACCGCTTCTCGGGGTGCGACTGAAGGACGGCTGGCGGCAGGTGAGAGAGAGCGTCAACGGAGGTGGCACATGCCAACGGTAAAGTACGGCAGTACGGTGCAGGTCCATTACACGGCGCTGCGCAAGAACGGGGCGGTGGTCGAATCGACGGCGGGAGGAGACCCGTTGCGGGTCACGGTGGGGTTGGGCAGGGTGATGCGGGGGCTGGAGGAGGCGCTGGAGGGGATGTCGGCGGGAGAATCGAAGCGGGTCACCGTGCCGCCGGACAAGGCCTACGGGCGCAGGGACCCCTCCGCCGTGTCCCGCTTCTCCCGCGAGTCCGCCCCCATCGGCGGGAGCGCGACCGAGATGCAGCAGGAGGTGGTGGACCAGGGGACCACGGATGAGTTCAGCTTCGTCAGCACCGACAAGGGGGTCAGCCTGGACCGCAACCCGCAACTGGCGGGTGAAGAGATCGTGCTGCAGATCGACGTGGTGGAAATAGAGCACACCTGAGGGGGGACTCGCGCCCTCCTCCTACCCTACCCCCAACAGCTTGAGCCCCTCCCGGAACAAGAGCAGCGCGAAAAAAGTCAAAAGCGCGCCGAGGATCCGCATGATCCAGAGGTAAACGGTGCTCCCCATGAAGGCCCGCGATCTCCCCACCGCGACGGCGAGGATGATCTTGGCGCCGATGAGGCAGAGGTAGAAGCTCCCGATGAAGGCGACAAAGGCGGCGGGACCGGCCTTGAGCGCCCGGCTCAAAAGGGGCGCCCCCACGGTGATCCAGAACAGGTAGGGGTGCGGGCTGAGGAAGTTGGTGAGCACGCCTTTGCGCAGCGACTTCGGGGGCTCCTTGGGGAGTTCCAGCTCGACCGGCCGTGCCCGCAGGGAGTGGTAGCCGGTGTAGAGGATGAAGAGGCCGCCCGCCAGCGACAGGGCCCCGAGGATGCCGTGATACCCCGAGAGGTTCATCAACAGAAGCAGGGTGGCGGCGATGATGGGGAAATCGGTGATGATGGGGGAGAGCGCCACCCGCACCCCGGAGCGGGTGCCGTGGGTGAGCGTCTCGGAGATGACCAGCATCAGAAGCGGCCCCGGCGAGAACCCCGCCGAGCATCCAAGGACAAAACCTGCGGTAAGAAAATCTATCATGGTTCCTTAATGACTGAGCTTGGCGCTGGCCAGCCGGTTCAGGCTCACCCCCGCTTCTGCGGCCTGAATCGCCAGTTGCCGGTGCACCTCGGGAGGGACGCGCACCACGAATCTCCCGCTGAAGTTTCTGGCCGCGATAGGTTCGGGAACGGCCTCTCCGGCGCCGCTCATGTCGACGATGATGTCGCCGACGAGTTCACGTATGCCTTTGAGTGCCGCTTCGGGGCTCTTATCAAGCCAGCTCAAGCTTGGGAACTCGGCGCACAGTCCCACGAATTCTTCATCGTCCTCCGACCACGTGATTCTGTAAGTATATTTATCGGTCAGTTCTGCCACGTTCCACCTCCAACCGCTCAATCGCCTTCAGCACCTGCTTCACCTGGTACGCCTTCGCGTACCCGTTGGAATTCTGGATGTTCACCCGCGGGTCGCCGGTCCACGGGGTCTTGTAGACCTGGTGGCTCCCCCCTCTCCTGCGGGGTTCCCCGAAGTAGTGCTCGCAGACTCTGCAAAGCTCCGCGAAACGCACGGCTTCGGGCGCGCGTCGAAGCCTTTCGATGATGTCCACTACGCTGGCCATATGTATAGTACCAATATTGACACTACGAGGTCAAGTTGCGCGGCAGGTCACTCCTTCTCCTTGGGCAGTTGCGGCTGCTCCGCCGCGGTTTCCATCCCCTGGGCGACCTCTTTCACGATTCCCATCCGCGCGTAGATGGGGCGGACCATCTGCCTGATGCGGGGGAGGTTCCTGGCAAAGACAAACGCTCCGGCAAGGCAGCAGCAGGCCCCGATGACCAGGGTTACCCGCGGGCCGACGACCTTGGTCATGGCACCGGCTCCGAGGCTGCCGAAGGGGGCCATACCCATGAAGGCCATGGTGAAGAAACTCATCACCCTCCCCCGCTTGTCCTCCTCCAGGATGGTCTGCAGGATGGTGTTGCAGGACGCCACCAGGGTCATGGCGCCAAACCCCGCCACGACCAGGGCGGCGAGGGAAAGCGCCATGCTGCTCGAGATGGCGAAGACGGCGACCCCGACGGAGAACAGGCAGGTGGAGAGGACTATCACCTTGCCGAGGCCCAAAACGGTGCCGCGGGAGGCAAGGTAGATGGTGCCGACCAGGGCGCCGCATCCGGCGGCGGTCATCAGAAAGCCGAAGGTGTGGGCGCCGCCGTGCAGGATATCCTTGGCGAAAACGGGGACCAGCACGGTGTACGGCATTCCGGTAAGGCTCATCAGCGCGACCAGCAACAGGATGCTGCGGATCGGCCCGAAGCCGAAGGCGTAGATGAAACCTTCCTTGAGCTCATGGTAGATGCGGCGCCGGGGCTTTTCCCTCCCCGGGCGGGGCTCGATGCGCATGGCGGCCAGGGCGAGAAGGACGGCCAGATAGCTGGCGCTGTTCAAGAGAAAGCAGATCCCTTCCCCGACCGTGGCGACCAGCAGACCGGCGACGGTCGGGCCGATCAGGCGGGCGGCATTGACCATGGATGAGTTGAGGGCGATGGCGTTGCCGAGATCTTCACGCTCGGTCACCATCTCGACCACGAAGGACTGGCGGACCGGTATGTCGAAGGCGTTCACCACCCCCAAAACCAGGCTGAGCAGCACGATGTGCCAGACCTGGACCACCCCCAGCATCACCGACGCAGCCAGAAGCGCCGCCTGGACCATGGCCAGCGCCTGGGTCAGCATCAAAAGCCGGCGCCGGTTGCAGCGGTCCGCGAAGACCCCCGCCACCGGCGCGAAGATGAAGGTGGGGACCTGGCTGGTGAAGCCGACCACCCCCAGGAGCACCGCGGAGTCGGTCATCCGGTACACGAGCCAGCTCATGGCGACCTGCTGCATCCAGGTACCGACCAGCGAGACGCTCTGCCCCGCCACGAAAAGGCGGTAATTGCGGGAGCGCAGCGCCCGAAGCAGCACCTTTGCGCGGGATATGCCGGTGAGGGGGCTCATGGCTTACAAGGGGGTGCCTTCCTGGGGGGGCGACTCTCCCGGCACTGCGCCGGAATTGTCCTGCTCGTCCCCGTCATCCTCCAGGGTGCAGACTATGGCGGCGACGGTCTCGCCGAAGCTGCCGGGGACGATGTCGCTCCACCGCTCGTCGTTGCCGTAGGAGCTGACCGGACTCCCCTTGGCGTCGTAGTAGTTCACCGAGGAGACGTTCATGGTCGCGTCGTTGCAGTTGATATTCCACTTTTCCTTGCTGTAATAGCTCCCTTTCAGCGCACCCGACAGCCCCTTGCGCCCCTCGTCGGTATAGAGAAAGGCGACCCACGCCGAGCGGATGTTGCTGTCGGCGTCGACGATCTGCGCGGACCCCTTGACGCCGTAGGCGCACATGCTGTCGTTGCAGTCGAGCTTCAGCAGCGAGGCGTCCGCATCCCACTTCTCCTGCAGCGATCGCGAGTTCGGCGCCTCCTTGGCCGCCTTTTTCTTCTCCCCGGCGAACGAGGTCGACGCGATGAGAACCAGCGCCAGGATCATCAATATCTTCATACTTCCCCCTATGCTTAATTCAGCCCTGCTCCTTTTACCACGTCCTCCCTTCCCTGCAATACCTCACCACGCTTTCGACATGGATCGCCGTGGTATTGAGAAAGGTCGTGTCGAAGTCGCCGTCCTTTAGTATCAGCGGCAGCTCGGTGCAGCCAAGGATGATCGCCTCCACCTTTTCCTGCAGCACCAGACGCCCGATTATGTCGATCAGCCCTTTTCTCGTGTCGTCCTTGATGATCCCCAGTTCGATCTCCGTCATCAGCTTGTCGTGAATGTAGCGCTGGTCGCCGGCAGAGGGGACCGCGACAGTGATCCCCGCCGCCGCGAAGGGAGGAGCGAAGAAGTTCTCTTCCATGGTGAACTTCGTCCCCAACAGGCCGACCCTCTTAACCCCCAGCTCCTTCGCCCGGTCGCAGGTGGCGGTAACGATGCTGATGAGCGGGATGGGGGACTTCTGCTGAATCTCGTCGAAGACGACGTGCGGCGTGTTCGCGGTGATGATGGCGAAGTCGGCGCCGGCCTTGTGCAGCGCCCTCACCTTCTGCACCAGGAGGTAGACCAGGTGGTTCCACTCGCGTCCGGCGGCCAGGTCCATCACCTCCTGCAGGCTCACGCTGTAGATCACCATCTCCGGCGCGGCCAGGCTACCCGGCACACGGAACGCCCCGATGATGCACTGGTAATAGTCGACGGTGGACTCCGGGCCGAGCCCGCCAATCATGCCGATGGTCTTCATCGCTTCCTCCTCTTGAACGTTCGCCTTATTCAGCGGGGGCGCTGCAGATCCTGCGCGCCAGGTCGGTCATCCTGCGCTGCGACTTGCTGGTACGCACCGCCATGGCGAGCGCCTTGGGCTCGCCGATCACCACCACGAGCTTCTTACCCCGGGTCACGGCGGTGTAGATCAGGTTGCGCTCCAGCATGGTGTAGTGCTGCATGGACAGGGGGATCACCACGGCGGTGTATTCGGAACCCTGGCTCTTGTGGATGCTGGTGGCGTAGGCGAGGCTCACC
The DNA here is from genome assembly GCF_019063845.1 of Geomonas subterranea. Lineage (NCBI taxonomy): Bacteria > Pseudomonadati > Thermodesulfobacteriota > Desulfuromonadia > Geobacterales > Geobacteraceae > Geomonas > Geomonas subterranea. Next base: position 134,283 of record NZ_CP077683.1, on the reverse strand, counting down.
TCGTCCAGTTCGCCGAACTGGTATTCCACCAGCCGCTCGTCGAAATCGACGCTGAGCGTCCCCTCCTCCTGGCGCACCTCGACGATCCGGCCGATGTCGCCGTTGAAGACTTCCTTCTCGTAGTTGTTCACGGTCTGGATCACCTTGTCCCCCGGCGCGAAACCGGTGCCGAAGCGGGTCACGCGGGGTTCCGCCTTGCCGTTTAGCACCCCCTGCAGTTCCGCGTTCAACGAACCGGTGCCGAGCCCGCCGCGGTTCATGGGGGTGAGCACCTGGATGTCGCGCACGGGATCGAAACCGAAACGCTTGGGGATCCGCTCCGTGATCACCTGGAGCAGCTTGCCGTGGATGTCGTCGGCGGTGGCGGCGGGGATGAAGTAGAAGTCGGCCAGTTCCTTCCCCTCGTCCCGCAGGGGGAGCTCGCCCCGGTTGATGCGGTGGGCGTTGACGATGATCCTGGAGCCCGCGGCCTGCCGGAAGATCTCCGTGAGGCGCACGGTGGCGACGGCGCCGGAATCGATGATGTCGGCGAGGACGCTGCCGGGGCCGACCGAGGGGAGCTGGTCCACGTCGCCCACGATGATGAGTCCCGCATGGTCCGGGACGGCCGGGAGGAGTTTGTTCATCAGCACCACGTCGACCATGGAGGCCTCGTCCATCACCAGGAGGTCGGTGGGAAGCGGGTTGTCGCGGTCGCGCTTGAAGCCGAAGCTCTGCGGGTCGAACTCCAGCAGGCGATGGATGGTCTTCGCCTCTATCCCGGTCGATTCGGTGAGCCGCTTGGCCGCCCTTCCGGTCGGGGCGCACAGGGTCACCTTGAGGTGCCTCGAGCGGATGATGGCCAGGATGCTGTTCACCAGCGTGGTCTTGCCCACCCCGGGGCCACCGGTCACCACGACCACCTTGCTCTTCAGCGCAAGCCGGATGGCGTCGCGCTGCGACGGGGAAAGGGTGATGCCGTTGTGGCTTTCCACCCAGGGGATGGCCTCTTCCGCGACGATGCCGCCCCAGGGGGGGGTGCCCCCGGAGAGGCGCGACAGGGCGGCGGCGACCCCGACCTCGGCACGATGCAGCGGTGCCAAAAAGACGCAGGGGCGCCCGGCGATCGGCTCGGCCACGAGGTTCTGCTCCGTGATCTCCGCGTCGATGGCGGCTTCGATGACGGCAAGGGGGATGTCGAGAAGGGAGGCGGCGCTCTGCGCCAGGTCGGCCCGGGCGGCCGCGCAGTGCCCGCTCGCGGAGAGTTCCTGCAGCACGTGCCGGACGCCTGCCTGCGCCCGGATCATGGAGTCCCGCGCGATGCCGAGGTTGGCGGCGAGGGCGTCGGCGGTCTTGAAGCCGATGCCGTGGATGTCGAGGGCGAGCCGGTACGGGTTCTCGGTCACCTTGAAGATGGCCTCGTTGCCGTAGCTCTTGTAGATGCGCACGGCGCGCGCGGTACCGAGGCCGTTGGACTGCAGGAAGACCATGATCTCGCGGATCGCCTTCTGCTCCACCCAGGCGCCCGCCACCGACTCCATCCGCTTGCGGCCGATTCCCGGCAGTTCCAAAAGCCGCTCCGGGCGGTGCTCGATGACGTCGAAGACCTCCTCGCGGAAGGCCTGCACCAGCACCTTGGCGAAGTGGTGGCCGATGCCGTGCACCATGCCGGAGCCGAGGTATTTCTCGATCCCCTCAAGCGTCGTGGGGGGCACCACCTTCAGGTGCTCCGCCTTGAACTGCATCCCGTGGGTCCGGTCGTTGTGCCAGGAACCGGTGCACTCCAGGAACTCTCCCGGCGTCACCGACGCGGCGCTCCCGGTCACCGTCACCAGGTCGCGGTGCCCGGAAACCTTCACCCGCAGCACGCAAAAGCCCGTCTCCTCGCTGTGGAAGGTGACCCTTTCCAGGGAGCCGGAAATTCTTTCGACGGGATGCTCAGCTGGTGATCGTTCTTTCATCGGGGCTCCCGGTGTGGTGCGCGGGGGAGTTGGGAACAGGGATGACCGGCCACGGCGCTGCAGCCGGGGCCGGCTGTGCAGGCCGGGATTAACGCGATTGCAGCCCGGAGGAGAAGGGAACCTCGAAGACGCGGCCGCCGCGCGAGAGCTTCACCTTCGTTTCCTTGATCTCGAGCACGCGGGCGCCGCCGACTTCGGCCCCCTCGCCGACCAGGATCCCGTTCAGGACCGCCCGCCTCATCCGCCGCTCGTCCTGGTAGGCGATGCCGGAGATGGTGATGTCCTGGGGTGCGCCCGCGGCTGCGGCAGGCTCCTGGGCCGCGCTTTGCGGGGGAGCGGACGGCGCGAACTGGGCCGCGGCAGCCCGGGAGGACTTCCTCGCGGGTGGCACAACCGGCTGGGGAACTGCAGCCGGAGCTTTATCGGCAACGGCCGGTGCGACAGCGGGCGCGGGAACCGGGACGTCGGCCGGAACCGGTGGTGCGACGGTGGCGGCCGGGGGCACCGTGACGGCCGGGGCTGCGGACGGCGCCGCGGCGACCGGCGTCGGGGGGGCGAGGGTTGCTTCGGCTGCCGGTTGCGGGGCATGCCCCTTCAGCAGGAATCCCGCGCCGACGCCGGCCAAAAGCAGCACGACGCCCGCGATTACCGCCACCGGGAACCGGCGCGGCTCTTTCGGCTGGGCCGCCAGGCGGTAGCGCAGCACCTCGGGGCGGAGGTTCTGGGCGGACCCGCGCCGGCTCCTGCGCTCCTGTTCCATCTTTCTCAATGCGTCGAGTATCAGGCTCATATCGTCACATCCGTCCCGTCCGGTTGCCGTCGTTGCCCTTGGTCCGCGCCACCCCCGGCGGGAAGAAGCCACCGGCGCGGCGATAAAGGAGCATGAGAGTCTGCGCCCCCACCTTGCCGTCCGCCGTCAGCTGCTCCCGGCGCTGGAACTCGGCAAGGGCCCCCTTGGTGGTCTCGTTGAGGCTCCCGTCGAGCGGGCCGTCGTAGCACCCCACCTGCTTCAGGAGCCCCTGGAGGGATCTGGTCCCGGCAGCCTTCTCGGTGCCCCTGGTCCTGGAAGCGATGCCGTGGAAATCCTTCCAGACGGCCGTGGTCCCGCCACTCCAAAGCTGCGCCAATTCGGCGCGCGTGAGCCGGGAGCGCCCCGCGACCTGAGGCACGACATCGACCTCGTCCTGATCCACCCCCACGAGGGCGACCAGACGTTCCGCTCCCCCCGGCAGCGTGATGTGAAGCAGCGCGGGGGCGTCCAGCCGGGCCAGGAGTTCCATGTTGGCGGAAAACTTCGACGCGACCAGCCCGCGCTGACGGACCAGCGTGCGCAGGTTCGCGGGTTGCCCCGGGACCGGCTCGACCCGCTGCACCCGCCAAGCGTCCATAACGGCATTCACTGCGGCGTAAAGGTTTTCCTGTTCGGGCTGGGCCGCCATCGCCTGGCGCGCAGCCTCGGCCGACAAGGGAGGGACCTTCTTGTCCCCCTCCTTCTTCTTCGCTTTTGTTTCCTGCTTCGGTTCGGGGAGCAGATGAAAGGACACTGCCGAAAAGCCCGCGATGATGGCGACGCATAAAACCAGCGCGGCCGACAGCGCCCTCACCTGCAATGCCCGCCGCCGGCGCGGCGATTCCTTGCGCAGGTCGGAGATGGCGAGCGACGCCATGGCGGGGGTGACCTCCTTGCACTCGCGGGTGTAGGCGAGCAGCAGGGCGCGGTCGCACACCCCGTTGATCAGGCGCGGCAGGCCGCCGGAGAACTTGAAGATGCGCTTGAAGGCGCCGGGGGAGAAGGTCAGCGGCTCCCTCCCTTCGGCGGCGAACCGGATCCGGTGCCGGATGTAGGCGCAGGTGTCCTCGAAGCACATCGGCTTCAGGTGGTAGCGCACCGTGATGCGCTGGTCGAGCTGCCTCAGCTCGTCCCGGGCGAGGAGCGCGTTCAGTTCCGGCTGTCCGACGAGCACGATCTGGATCAGCTTGTCGCTTTCGGTCTCCAGGTTGGAGATGAGGCGCACGTGCTCCAGCACCTCCACCGCGAGGTTCTGGGCCTCGTCGATGACCAGCACCACCGTGTGCCCCGCGCGGTTCTCCTCGAGCAGGTAGGCGTTGAGGGCCGCGTGCAGGTCGCGGATCTCGTTCCCTTCCGTGGGAAGGCCGAATTCCGCGTTCACCTCTTTCATGAAGCCCAAGGGAGAGAGGATCGGGTTGAAGATCAGCGCGGTGCGGTGGGTTTCCGGGTCGAGCTGGTTTAAGAGCGTGCGGACGATGGTGGTCTTGCCGGTGCCGACCTCGCCGGAGAGTTCGATGAAGCCGGCGCGGTTCTCGATGGCGAAGAGCAGGTGCGCGAAAGCCTCCTGGTGCGGAGAGCTCAGGAACAGAAAGGACGGGTTAGGAGTGAGCGCGAAAGGTGCTTCCTTGAAGCCGAAAGATTCCCAGTACATGTTTCCCCGATGTGCCCGGTCAGGGCGGGAGAAGGTTGGGTGAAGTGGAGGTTATAGCTATAGTTTTTTGCGGCGGGAGTGTCAAGCGAATCCTGCACGTGAATGAACGGCAACTAAGGTGGCACATATGGAGGACCACTCTCCGGTAAAAAAAAGCTGCCGCGAAAGAAGTCTCTCGCGGCAGCCTGGCTGAACCAGTTACTGAATTTTAGTGAATCTTAGGATCATCGTGGATCAAAGAATTCAATAAAGCAGTCGCATCGGTAACATTTTCAAAAGTCACCGTACCCACCTGGGTTCCGTTGTTAGTGACGGTCAGACTTGCCGTAGTGGATCCGGCCGTATGCTCGAACAGAACATCCGTATGCGGTTGATCGATGACGATCTTATCCTCGTTGGCGGTGAAGTCTTTTATGGTGTCATTACCTGAGACTTTGAATGTGTCGGCACCTGCACCACCCGTGAACGTGTTGTGGCCTGTGCCACCAGAAAGAACATCATTGCCTTCACGACCGACAATAGTGTCATTGCCAGCACCACCGTTAATGATGTCACCATCGGACGTTGTGCCATACATAACGTCATTGCCACTGGAGCCATTAATGGTCACAGCATTCTGAGCCCCCACATCCTGGACTATGGACAAATGTATGAACCGGGCCTGTTCGTTACCGGACTTGATATCGTCGTACACCACAGTCCAAAGTGAACCGGGGGTCTGGGGATGAGCAGTCAGGTAGTCAGCCAGGGTACTGGTTCCATCCGAGATGTCGTTGAAGGAGATACTGTGCTTTTCAATAGTATTGGCGTCAGCAGGAGCATGGGTATTTACGCTGGTCCAATAGGCCCCATGGTCAACATTGTAGTCGGTACTTCCCCCACTCCCTGCAATTTTCTCCCAGTTCACGGCCGGGTCGGTAGCGGATACCACCGTGAAGGTATGGCCGTCGATAATCAGCTTGACGTTTACCTGGGTCTCAACCTGGGAAGTCAGGGTTTTAGTGTTCATATCCCTAAAGTCTGTTGTGAGCTGGATCGCAGACTGTGAGTAGTCGGTAGCTGATGCCAGCACCGGATCGACTGCGAACTGAACAGCCTGGTTGCTTCCCGAAGTTAAAGGATGGGATGCGCTACCGACTTGTACCTCAGCAATATAGCCGCCGGTTCCCAGCATGGTGTGAAGGTCGATGGTACCGTCGGATGAGCCAAAACCGTTGTTCACGGTATAGGTGAAGTTCACGTTGTCGGCGCCTGTGACACCAAACCCAGTCGCCGGATCGAAGGTAGCTACACCGTCCGGTTTGTAAAGAAGAGACTGCAGTTGGGACGAAGTGATCACGTCTCCACCGTGCACGGTATGGAAAGTTCCACCATCCATGTAACCTACAGTTCCGACAGTCGGGACATTGCCCACCGTAATGCTCGCCGCATCGGTAGGTGCGCTGATCTGGAGTGCATATCCGTTTGCGTAGTCCCCGGTCATCTCAGCGGAAGCGTCCGGCATATAGACGCTATGGGAATCAACGGTCGGGAATTCGGGGGTGCCATTGATTGTGACTGTTACAACCTGGTTCGCCGTCCCATCATAAGATACTGCCGTAAAGCTGTCGGTGAGCTGCCCGCTAAGCCCCAGCTGCTGGATAGCAGCTTGTGTGTTATCAGCGGTGTAAGTCCAGTGACCGTTGGCATCGAGAGTGAAGGTGCCGTAGGTGCCGACAAAACTCCCTTGAGGGATAAAGCTCGACTGTCCCTGGTCCACGTCATGGATGGTGAGATCGCCGGAGGCAGTGAGGTTGATCGGCAATACACCGGCTGCACCGTTGTCCTCTGTGACAGTTCCGGTAAAGACGCCTCCAATTTCAGGCTTATCGTTCGTACCAATGATTTCAAGCGTCACCATCTGCGTCGCCGTACCGCCATGGTTGTCAGCGACCTGCACCATGAAGGAGTCAGTGAGGACCTGACCCTCCGGAAGCGCATCCACGACCCCGCTGTCGGTAACCGTGTAGTGCCACGTCCCGTCGGCATCGACGGTAGCTACGCCATGAGCCGGGCCTGTCGTCACCGTCAGCGTGTGCAGATCGCCCTGGTCAACGTCAGTGAAGCTGACCACACCGCTCGTCGTCCTCAGAGAACCATCATCACCCTCGGAGACCGAGCCGGTGGCAACCGTCTTCACTACGTCGATCACAGGAGCGTCGTTGGTACCGGTGATCTGCAGCGTCACCAGCTGCGTCGCCGTACCGCCATGGTTGTCAGCGACCTGCACCATGAAGGAGTCAGTGAGGACCTGACCCTCCGGAAGCGCATCCACGACCCCGCTGTCGGTAACCGTGTAGTGCCACGTCCCGTCGGCATCGACGGTAGCTACGCCATGAGCCGGGCCTGTCGTCACCGTCAGCGTGTGCAGATCGCCCTGGTCAACGTCAGTGAAGCTGACCACACCGCTCGTCGTCCTCAGAGAACCATCATCACCCTCGGAGACCGAGCCGGTGGCAACCGTCTTCACTACGTCGATCACAGGAGCGTCGTTGGTACCGGTGATCTGCAGCGTCACCAGCTGCGTCGCCGTACCGCCATGGTTGTCAGCGACCTGCACCATGAAGGAGTCAGTGAGGACCTGACCCTCCGGAAGCGCATCCACGACCCCGCTGTCGGTAACCGTGTAGTGCCACGTCCCGTCGGCATCGACGGTAGCTACGCCATGAGCCGGGCCTGTCGTCACCGTCAGCGTGTGCAGATCGCCCTGGTCAACGTCAGTGAAGCTGACCACACCGCTCGTCGTCCTCAGAGAACCATCATCACCCTCGGAGACCGAGCCGGTGGCAACCGTCTTCACTACGTCGATCACAGGAGCGTCGTTGGTACCGGTGATCTGCAGCGTCACCAGCTGCGTCGCCGTACCGCCATGGTTGTCAGCGACCTGCACCATGAAGGAGTCAGTGAGGACCTGACCCTCCGGAAGCGCATCCACGACCCCGCTGTCGGTAACCGTGTAGTGCCACGTCCCGTCGGCATCGACGGTAGCTACGCCATGAGCCGGGCCTGTCGTCACCGTCAGCGTGTGCAGATCGCCCTGGTCAACGTCAGTGAAGCTGACCACACCGCTCGTCGTCCTCAGGGAACCATCATCACCCTCGGAGACCGAGCCGGTGGCAACCGTCTTCACTACGTCGATCACAGGAGCGTCGTTGGTACCGGTGATCTGCAGCGTCACCAGCTGCGTCGCCGTACCGCCATGGTTGTCAGCGACCTGCACCATGAAGGAGTCAGTGAGGACCTGACCCTCCGGAAGCGCATCCACGACCCCGCTGTCGGTAACCGTGTAGTGCCACGTCCCGTCGGCATCGACGGTAGCTACGCCATGAGCCGGGCCTGTCGTCACCGTCAGCGTGTGCAGATCGCCCTGGTCAACGTCAGTGAAGCTGACCACACCGCTCGTCGTCCTCAGAGAACCATCATCACCCTCGGAGACCGAGCCGGTGGCAACCGTCTTCACTACGTCGATCACAGGAGCGTCGTTGGTACCGGTGATCTGCAGCGTCACCAGCTGCGTCGCCGTACCGCCATGGTTGTCAGCGACCTGCACCATGAAGGAGTCAGTGAGGACCTGACCCTCCGGAAGCGCATCCACGACCCCGCTGTCGGTAACCGTGTAGTGCCACGTCCCGTCGGCATCGACGGTAGCTACGCCATGAGCCGGGCCTGTCGTCACCGTCAGCGTGTGCAGATCGCCCTGGTCAACGTCAGTGAAGCTGACCACACCGCTCGTCGTCCTCAGAGAACCATCATCACCCTCGGAGACCGAGCCGGTGGCAACCGTCTTCACTACGTCGATCACAGGAGCGTCGTTGGTACCGGTGATCTGCAGCGTCACCAGCTGCGTCGCCGTACCGCCATGGTTGTCAGCGACCTGCACCATGAAGGAGTCAGTGAGGACCTGACCCTCCGGAAGCGCATCCACGACCCCGCTGTCGGTAACCGTGTAGTGCCACGTCCCGTCGGCATCGACGGTAGCTACGCCATGAGCCGGGCCTGTCGTCACCGTCAGCGTGTGCAGATCGCCCTGGTCAACGTCAGTGAAGCTGACCACACCGCTCGTCGTCCTCAGGGAACCATCATCACCCTCGGAGACCGAGCCGGTGGCAACCGTCTTCACTACGTCGATCACAGGAGCGTCGTTGGTACCGGTGATCTGCAGCGTCACCAGCTGCGTCGCCGTACCGCCATGGTTGTCAGCGACCTGCACCATGAAGGAGTCAGTGAGGACCTGACCCTCCGGAAGCGCATCCACGACCCCGCTGTCGGTAACCGTGTAGTGCCACGTCCCGTCGGCATCGACGGTAGCTACGCCATGAGCCGGGCCTGTCGTCACCGTCAGCGTGTGCAGATCGCCCTGGTCAACGTCAGTGAAGCTGACCACACCGCTCGTCGTCCTCAGAGAACCATCATCACCCTCGGAGACCGAGCCGGTGGCAACCGTCTTCACTACGTCGATCACAGGAGCGTCGTTGGTACCGGTGATCTGCAGCGTCACCAGCTGCGTCGCCGTACCGCCATGGTTGTCAGCGACCTGCACCATGAAGGAGTCAGTGAGGACCTGACCCTCCGGAAGCGCATCCACGACCCCGCTGTCGGTAACCGTGTAGTGCCACGTCCCGTCGGCATCGACGGTAGCTACGCCATGAGCCGGGCCTGTCGTCACCGTCAGCGTGTGCAGATCGCCCTGGTCAACGTCAGTGAAGCTGACCACACCGCTCGTCGTCCTCAGAGAACCATCATCACCCTCGGAGACCGAGCCGGTGGCAACCGTCTTCACTACGTCGATCACAGGAGCGTCGTTGGTACCGGTGATCTGCAGCGTCACCAGCTGCGTCGCCGTACCGCCATGGTTGTCAGCGACCTGCACCATGAAGGAGTCAGTGAGGACCTGACCCTCCGGAAGCGCATCCACGACCCCGCTGTCGGTAACCGTGTAGTGCCACGTCCCGTCGGCATCGACGGTAGCTACGCCATGAGCCGGGCCTGTCGTCACCGTCAGCGTGTGCAGATCGCCCTGGTCAACGTCAGTGAAGCTGACCACACCGCTCGTCGTCCTCAGAGAACCATCATCACCCTCGGAGACCGAGCCGGTGGCAACCGTCTTCACTACGTCGATCACAGGAGCGTCGTTGGTACCGGTGATCTGCAGCGTCACCAGCTGCGTCGCCGTACCGCCATGGTTGTCAGCGACCTGCACCATGAAGGAGTCAGTGAGGACCTGACCCTCCGGAAGCGCATCCACGACCCCGCTGTCGGTAACCGTGTAGTGCCACGTCCCGTCGGCATCGACGGTAGCTACGCCATGAGCCGGGCCTGTCGTCACCGTCAGCGTGTGCAGATCGCCCTGGTCAACGTCAGTGAAGCTGACCACACCGCTCGTCGTCCTCAGGGAACCATCATCACCCTCGGAGACCGAGCCGGTGGCAACCGTCTTCACTACGTCGATCACAGGAGCGTCGTTGGTACCGGTGATCTGCAGCGTCACCAGCTGCGTCGCCGTACCGCCATGGTTGTCAGCGACCTGCACCATGAAGGAGTCAGTGAGGACCTGACCCTCCGGAAGCGCATCCACGACCCCGCTGTCGGTAACCGTGTAGTGCCACGTCCCGTCGGCATCGACGGTAGCTACGCCATGAGCCGGGCCTGTCGTCACCGTCAGCGTGTGCAGATCGCCCTGGTCAACGTCAGTGAAGCTGACCACACCGCTCGTCGTCCTCAGGGAACCATCATCACCCTCGGAGACCGAGCCGGTGGCAACCGTCTTCACTACGTCGATCACAGGAGCGTCGTTGGTACCGGTGATCTGCAGCGTCACCAGCTGCGTCGCCGTACCGCCATGGTTGTCAGCGACCTGCACCATGAAGGAGTCAGTGAGGACCTGACCCTCCGGAAGCGCATCCACGACCCCGCTGTCGGTAACCGTGTAGTGCCACGTCCCGTCGGCATCGACGGTAGCTACGCCATGAGCCGGGCCTGTCGTCACCGTCAGCGTGTGCAGATCGCCCTGGTCAACGTCAGTGAAGCTGACCACACCGCTCGTCGTCCTCAGGGAACCATCATCACCCTCGGAGACCGAGCCGGTGGCAACCGTCTTCACTACGTCGATCACAGGAGCGTCGTTGGTACCGGTGATCTGCAGCGTCACCAGCTGCGTCGCCGTACCGCCATGGTTGTCAGCGACCTGCACCATGAAGGAGTCAGTGAGGACCTGACCCTCCGGAAGCGCATCCACGACCCCGCTGTCGGTAACCGTGTAGTGCCACGTCCCGTCGGCATCGACGGTAGCTACGCCATGAGCCGGGCCTGTCGTCACCGTCAGCGTGTGCAGATCGCCCTGGTCAACGTCAGTGAAGCTGACCACACCGCTCGTCGTCCTCAGGGAACCATCATCACCCTCGGAGACCGAGCCGGTGGCAACCGTCTTCACTACGTCGATCACAGGAGCGTCGTTGGTACCGGTGATCTGCAGCGTCACCAGCTGCGTCGCCGTACCGCCATGGTTGTCAGCGACCTGCACCATGAAGGAGTCAGTGAGGACCTGACCCTCCGGAAGCGCATCCACGACCCCGCTGTCGGTAACCGTGTAGTGCCACGTCCCGTCGGCATCGACGGTAGCTACGCCATGAGCCGGGCCTGTCGTCACCGTCAGCGTGTGCAGATCGCCCTGGTCAACGTCAGTGAAGCTGACCACACCGCTCGTCGTCCTCAGAGAACCATCATCACCCTCGGAGACCGAGCCGGTGGCAACCGTCTTCACTACGTCGATCACAGGAGCGTCGTTGGTACCGGTGATCTGCAGCGTCACCAGCTGCGTCGCCGTACCGCCATGGTTGTCAGCGACCTGCACCATGAAGGAGTCAGTGAGGACCTGACCCTCCGGAAGCGCATCCACGACCCCGCTGTCGGTAACCGTGTAGTGCCACGTCCCGTCGGCATCGACGGTAGCTACGCCATGAGCCGGGCCTGTCGTCACCGTCAGCGTGTGCAGATCGCCCTGGTCAACGTCAGTGAAGCTGACCACACCGCTCGTCGTCCTCAGAGAACCATCATCACCCTCGGAGACCGAGCCGGTGGCAACCGTCTTCACTACGTCGATCACAGGAGCGTCGTTGGTACCGGTGATCTGCAGCGTCACCAGCTGCGTCGCCGTACCGCCATGGTTGTCAGCGACCTGCACCATGAAGGAGTCAGTGAGGACCTGACCCTCCGGAAGCGCATCCACGACCCCGCTGTCGGTAACCGTGTAGTGCCACGTCCCGTCGGCATCGACGGTAGCTACGCCATGAGCCGGGCCTGTCGTCACCGTCAGCGTGTGCAGATCGCCCTGGTCAACGTCAGTGAAGCTGACCACACCGCTCGTCGTCCTCAGAGAACCATCATCACCCTCGGAGACCGAGCCGGTGGCAACCGTCTTCACTACGTCGATCACAGGAGCGTCGTTGGTACCGGTGATCTGCAGCGTCACCAGCTGCGTCGCCGTACCGCCATGGTTGTCAGCGACCTGCACCATGAAGGAGTCAGTGAGGACCTGACCCTCCGGAAGCGCATCCACGACCCCGCTGTCGGTAACCGTGTAGTGCCACGTCCCGTCGGCATCGACGGTAGCTACGCCATGAGCCGGGCCTGTCGTGACCGTCAGCGTGTGCAGATCGCCCTGGTCTACGTCAGTAAAGCTGACCACGCCACTTGCCGCCATTCCTGTGCCGTGTGCGGGGTCACCTTCGGACACACTCCCCGTCGCGATCGAGTGCTCCGCGTCGATCACAGGCACGTCGTTGGTTCCAGTTATCGTGATCACTATTTCATGGCTGGTGCCGTCGGCGGCTTGTACGGTGAAGGTCTCTATTTTGGGCTCGCCAGCGCCAAGGTACTGAACGGCGGCATTGTTCACACTGTAAGTCCAGTGCCCCGCACTATCAATCGAGATGCTCCCAAGTGCACCCTCACTTGCAACAGGTGCAACAGCTGTGTTGATGCTGTATTGGTTGCCAAAGGTATCTGCAACCGTTAGTGTTCCTGTCGTAGAAAGAGTCGGATTTGAGCTATCTTCCGTGACAGAACCGTGATCTGAACCTACGCCAGGCCCTGCGGGGGGAACTGGTGAGGTAGTAGCTACTGTAACAGCCCCCTCGATTGCACCTGTCGTCCCGAAGGTCACACCTGTGGTGGTTACCCCACCCGTCGGCAGCACTTCCTCGCCGGTCGGGGTGACGATGAAGACCGGATGGGTGCCGCCCGCATCGGCGGGACCGCCCGCTGCCGGGGCTTCCAGTTCGATGGGCTGATCACCGGTGGCGAGAGCCTGCTGAATCTGCTCCACCTCCGCTACGGTATCGGTTGTATCCCCCGACATGACGGTGCCGTAAACGTCATGGTCGATGGCGACGTTCATCATCCGGCCCAGATCCAACTGGTTCCCCTGGGCTCCGTCAAAGACGATCGACACGCTGCCGTCGCTCTCGGTGACGATGTGATCGTTCGCGTAGATCGGGCTGTTCGGCATGAGCAGACGGACGGCGCCATCCGGGGACACCGCTTTCACCGTTCCATACAGAATCACAACCTTGCCGACTACCTGGTTCCCGGCGCCCGCCGCTGCTGCTTGATTGTTCTGTGCCATGACCATTCTCCGTTTATTTGATAGTGAGACGTGAAGGGAGCTGCCTAAATTTGGTTATGGTAAAGATATCTCTGAGGCACAATCATGTCTATTGTACCTTGGTACTAGATAGACATAGTAATCCGGATTACACCCATCTCATATTTCTTCAGTCACTGTCACACATCTGCTGTCATGGCAATAAAATTTGTCTGCCAGTACGGCTTCCTCTCATCCTACGAAAAAAGCCCTCCGTAACCCGGAGGGCTTTTTTTATGACTGAGGGGCCAAGGCAAATCCCCCCTGTCCCCCCTTCGCAAAGGGGGGAACGCTGGTTCAAACGCGGGCGGCTGTCGCTCCCCTCACGTGCGGGATCATTTCAGTTGCTTGCGGCTTCACCCGCCCCCATCCCCCTCCCGTCAAGGGAAGGGGGGCTGTCGCGAACTCAGAACGGCCGGTCCAGCCGGTTGGGCTCCTTGACCAGCTTGGTGAAGTTGGAACTCTTCTGGATCTCTTCGAGGTAGAAGAGCTTCAAAAGGTTGTGGGTCGGGTGGTCCGGGTTTCTCTGCATCTCCTCGCGCATGCTCTGGAACGAGGCGATCAACTGGGTGTCCGAGGGGGCATCAGCGGTCGCGGTGCCGGCGAAGAGCTTGTCCACCGCGGTGATGTAGGCAAGGCTCGCCGTCGCCGTCTCCGGACGCTGCGCGCCCACCCACTTCTTGATGGCGGGGGACTGCTTGATCCGGCTCGCCAGCGGCAGGTAGTAGTCGAGGTACAGGTTGTAGCGCCCGTCCTTCTTGAGGGTGGCGGAGGTCTGACGCACCTCGCGCAACGAGAGCGGGAACAGCTCGGCCGAGAGCAGGCGGTGCGTGAACCACAGGTTGTAGGCGCCATTGTCGGTACTGAACTCGCTCACCTTGCGGTAGGCGTAGGAAACCTTGTCGCTCGCTTCGAAGGCCCCGAAATAGGCGGAATCAGGTATCACGTCGTTGAATCCCCTCCCCTGCTGGGCGGTGAGGAAGTTCAGGTACGAGTTGAGCGCCATCTGCATCGAGGTGGCGTAGCTCTGGATATTCTGCGAGTCCTGGGTCGTGTTCAGCTTCACCAGGTAATAGTCGCCGGTCCAAAGCGCCAGTTCCATGATGGCCCGCCAGAGCCGGTGCGACGACTTGAGATACAGCTCCCGGCTCTGGTAACCGGCGCGCTCCCATCCTCCCGCGGAATAGGGGGCGATATCGTTGAAGATCGCCATCGACTTCAGGAGCGCGGTACGCCCCTCCTGGTCCGGCAGGGTGGAGAAGAACTTGTAGGAGGCGGCGTTCTCGTTGTCGGCCAGGCGCGGTATCGCGAAGCTGGTCATGTCCAGGTAGTCCACCGCCGCCATGACGACGCCGCTCGAGCGGGGCCCTGCCGCCCACTTGAAACAGAGGTCGTTGTAGGTCCGCGCCCGCTCGTAGGTCTTTTGCACCCCCTCGGTCATCCCCTCGGCGTCGAGCTTGGCGCTCGCCACCTGCTGCAGGCGCTTGGACTCGATGGCCGCGACGGTGAAGTTGAGCCGGTAGCGGTCTGAATCGGGCGCGTTCAGCCCGTCCACGATCCGCTGCACCAGCGTCTTCGTGTACTTCCCCTCGCTGTCCTTCTCCCCGAGGTTCCTGTCGTTCATCATGACGAACAGGGGGCCCAGCGCGTTCAGGCCGTCGAGCTTTCTCGCGATGATGGCGCGGTTCACCACCAGGTTGATGAGGTTGCGGTAGTAGAAGGGGGTGTTGGTCGGGACGGAACCGCTGGTCGCGCCGGTGGCGATCTCGTTCTTCTCGATGTAGAGGATGGAGCCGTTCCAGATGCCGTAGACCTGGGTGACGAAATCCTCGGCGTCATCGCGCTCCAGGGCCTGCAGCGCCTTCACCATGCCGGACCAGTACGCGATTTCGGGCATGGAGGCCTTGCCCTTCAGGCTCTCCATGGTCTTGGCCGCGGCGGCGAGGCTCTCCGGTGCGTCGCTTTGCAGGTAGTCGACGGTCTGGGCGATGGCGAGCCTCAGGTAGTCGCGGTCGCGGAAAAGCTGCGGCTGCTCCCCTTTCTGCCCCGACATGAGCTTGCCGTTCCAGGTGGCGATGTAGGAGGCGAGGGGTTCGCCGATCTCCTGGTCGCGCTTTTCGCGCCACTCCTTGATCTCGTTCTTGTCCCAGTAGGTGAGCTCGTAGGCGACGTCGAGGTACGGCCCCCACTCCTTGATCTGGGGGACGGCCTGTGCCTGAACGGCCGCCGTCTTGTGCTCCTTCTTGGCCGGCGCGGCATGTCCCCCCTTTTTCCTGGGAGCGCCCCAGCAGGGGGCGGCCGCCAGCACCAGGCACAGCAGGCAGCAGAAGATGAATGCGATGATCCGTCTGGCGTCAGTTCTTCTTAAGGCAGTCGTAGGCATGATCCAACTCCTCGCATCGCTGGGATGGCTCTCGTCCCCCGGACGGGAAGATGATGAGGTTGAAGGACGACACTCGTTTGGTCCCTTTGAACTGGAACTCACCTTTGTCACTGGTGCAGCTTGAGCGCGACCCCACCACGCTCAAAACCGCCTTGATCGCTTCCTCCTGCTGCAGCGCGCTGTCGCAGATCTTGAGGCTCATGAGGGACACACCGCGCGCGAGCGCCACCTCGGACCCCCCCGCACCACCGCCGCTCGGGCTCTTGCTGCGCTGTTTGGGCGACGCGACCGGCGCCCCCCTGGGCTCCTCGATGGTCACCTCCGGCGCGCTCCTCACCGCCGCGACCCGCGGGGGCGCCGCACTCCCCCCCACCTCGACGGCGCGGGTCGGGCGCTGGGGCAGCGCGACCGGCTGGTCGGCGGCAGCGACCGGATTTCCCGGACCGCCCCGCACCCGGTAGATGTAGGTGCTCTTCGGCGTGGGGCGCGCCCCCACCTCGGCGCTCCCCGCCTCCTTCCGAAGCCGGGTCGCCGGAAGCCTGGCCGGGGCGTCGCTCGCGGCGGCGTCGAAACCTTCCGCACCCTTTCGTTCGCGGGCGACCGCCGGGTACAGAGGGACCTCGGACCCGCTCTGGTAGCCGAGGTCGCGGGCGATGGCCGGGCGCTGCAGTTCCGCTTTGTAGTCGACCTCGTGCCTGAGCGGCGCTCTCTTTTGCTTCACCGCGTCACCGGGGCGCTCCGGGGGGCGGTAGGCCGGCGGCTTGGCGTCGAGGGCGTACACGATGCGCGGGGGCTCCACGTGCACCGGTTTCTCGACGGGCGCAGCCTTTCTGGGCTTGTCCGGAGGTGCCTGCAGCTCCAGCCGGCTCACGTCCATGATGGTGCGCTTTGATACCGGCGCGCCGGGCATCTTGAAGCGGCTCACGCAAAAGGCGACCAGGACCAGCGCCGACACCGCCAAAAGGCGCAGCCACAGGGGGACCGGAGGGCGCAGCTCATGCTCGGCGCAGACCAGGATGTGCCTGAGCCGCGTGCCCCCATGGCCGCAGGCGTTCTGGATGCGCAGGGTCATGGCTTGTCCCCGGTGCGCGAGGTGTGCACCACCGCGAGGCCGTTCGAGTTCCAGTACTTGCTCACCACCGCGGCCGCCGACAAAAGATCGCTGCTGTAGGATTCCGGAAGCGGCACCACCACGGGGCGCGGGTGGTCACGGTCCCCCTGCAGCCCCTTGAGCGCCGCGCAGAGCTCGTCGTAGGAAAGGGAATCGGTCCTCGCCGTCTCCCTCCCCCGCACGATGTGCACCAGGCGGTAGGGCCTCGCGCCGTGCTTTTCCACCAAAAGCTGGTGGTAGTCGGGGTTGGACTGCATCGCCACCAGTTCGGGACTCTTCGCCACCACCGGGGCGGGGAGCTGCATCTCCGCCACCTGGCTGCTGGAGGTGTCCATGCGCGCCATCTGGGTGAAAACCAAAAGGAGCAGGAAGGCGACATCGGTAAACGAGATGAGCCACTGGTTGCGGGACGTTCCCACCGTGCGCATGGTCCCCTCCTAGATCTTCACCTGCAGGCCGCGGTTGATGGAGCGCTTCGCCATCACATCCAGGACGACGCAGATCGCCTGCAGGAGCACGTAGTACATGAGCGCGAAATAGGTGGACCAGAGCTTCGTCCCGATGGCGCCGTTGTTGATGGCGCTCCCCGGGTCCCCGGTGTAGAGAAAGATCACGATCATCCCCGCCACAGTCCCCCAAAGGCCAATGGGGGGGAGGAGGTTCGCGAACATGTAGATGCGGTTCACGAAGGTGCCGTTGAAGTTGTTCTGCGCCACCTCGCGGGTGGCGTCGTAGAGGAACTCCTTGGGGGCCGCGGCTCCGGTCGTGTTGTCGCTTTGGCTCGTGGCCCAGAGCATCTTCGCCACGCTCTCGGCAAGGCTGTCCTCTGGTGTGGCGTGCTGGTCCTTGATGCCGTCGAGGTGCTTGTGGTCCAGTGCCTTCGTGTGCAAAAACGCCCGCACCGCCAGGATCATGGCGATGACGAAGATGCTGGTGGTCAGGGTGAGCGAGATGCGCAGCGACCAGATGTTGAAGCTGTTGGGGTTGATGGTGATGAGGCCCAGAATGTCCATGGCGGATGCTCCTTAGCGGTTATTTCCTGGCGATGCGCGCGAGGTCGCTGTCCAGCTGGCGTATGGCCTCGTCCAGCGTGGTGGTCTTCCCCTGGAGCTGCACCGACATCTTCTGGTAGGGAGCGTAGAGCCGCTTCATCTCGGTGAGGACGCTGCCGGCGTCGTCGCGGTAGTTGAGCACGATCAGAAGGCGTGTCTTCACCAGCGCGATCTCGGCGGAGAGCTGGGTCATCTCGATGTTGGAGCCGTCCACCGCCTGCGTCACCAGGTAGTCGGCGTGCCTGCGCAGGTAGTCGTCGAGGGGGGCCTGGAGCTGCGCCGCGGTCTTGGTCTCGCCGCTGGCGATGAAGTGCTCGGCGAAGTTGAGCATGACCAGGAGGTCCTTCTTCACCGTCTGCAGCCTCAGTTCCAGGCCGAGATCGTTCGCCTGCTCCGTGGGTGCTTCCTGCGGCGGGGGGTCGGCGGCGAGCACCGCGGGCGCGGCAAGTAGAGACACCAATCCCGTCACTACGACAGCCAGTTTCCATCGCAATGCAATAACGTGGTCCATGTCAGACTCCTCCTTACGGATGAGCTACTTAGAGCATCGTATCGTGGGGCTCCGACGCAAGCGGCATGCGCTGCCGGTCAGGGGCCTATGTGGTGACTGCTTCTCGGCTTGATGTTGATCCTCAACCCGGTGTCGGTCCTGTAACTGCGGTAGGGGATGATTTCCTCCCGGCCGGCATCGAGGGTGATCTGGAGGTGGTCGGGGAATTCTCTGAAACGAACGTTGGTGAGGTCGAATTTCTCCACCGGCGCCTTGGGAAGGCCGATCCCGTTCACCGCTCCGTAGAGGTCGATAACCAGGCTGAAGGGCTCCACCATGGTGATCAGGCTGAACTCGTTCACCTTGCCGCTCGTGAACAGACTGAGGCCGTCCTTGTCGATGGTGATGCCGGTCAGGGCGATCCTGCCATCGGGCACGGGGGTGGGTGTCGCCGCCTTCAAGACGAAGGGCGCTTCATCGGGAGCGGGAGCTTCGGGCTCCTGCTTTCTGAGCGCGGAGGCGACGGGTACTGCGTCGGGTACGGCAGCCAGGGGAGGTACGGCCGGCGCGGCGGCGGTCGAGGGGAGCGCGGTCGGCGCTGAGGTGGCGGGGGTGTCGGGAATAGGCAGGGCTGCCTGTTTAATTCTTTGCGCCCCGGGAAGCGGGGGTGGCGGCGCGGAGGACGTAAGCAAAGGCGCGGGCTGCGCTCCCTCCGCCAGCGGCGCCGCCTGCGGGGAGAGTTCCCCGGCGGGGAGCGCTCCCGGGACCGCCACGGTCACGGGGGGGGGCGGCACGGCCTGGTCGCGGTAGGCGACCGGAGGCTCCTGAACGCGCCTGGCCTCGGGAAGCGGAGGGGGCACGGCCCCCTCCTTCAGTTCGGGTGCTGCGGCGGCGGGGAAGTAGCGGGAAACCTCCTCCCCCTTTCTTTGTGCCGCGGGCAGGAGGGCCGACCCGGATGCGCTCGCACCCGGACCGGCTCCCTGCGGGAAAATACGTGCTTCGGGTTCGCCCTGGCGCTGCGCCGGAGGAACGTCACCTTGAACGGCGACGCTACCTTGCGCTGGCACCAGGGCTACCGGCTTTTTTCCAGGAACACCTTTTTTCGCTGCAGCGCCCTTGGTCGAGCCCTTTGCGGGTGCGACCGTCTGGGCTGCCGGCGCCGTGGCGGCACCGTTTTTCTGGCAGACGAGGTTCGCCTCGATGCGCCGGTTCTTCGCGCGTCCCACGGCGGTCTTGTTGGTCGCCACCGGCTTCGTCTTGCCGTACCCCTTGGCGGTCAGCCGCTTGGGATCGATGTTGAAGTTCTTCACGATGTAGTCGCGAACCGACTGGGCGCGCCGCTCGGAGAGCCTCTGGTTGTACGGGGCGCTGGCGGTGCCGTCGGTGTGCCCGGAGATCTCGCCGTAGGCCTCGGGGAACTCGTTCAGGAAGTCCCCCACCGTCTTCAGCTCGGCATGGTACTGCGGCTTCACGTTCCACTTGTCGGTGTCGAAGTTGATCATCAGCACCGCGGGCTGGTTGCAGAAGCGCTTCTCCGCCTGGGTCACCGGCTGGGCCACCATGACCGCCGCGTTGGCCGAAGCGGTCCCCCCCTTACCCCTGCAGGTCAGGGCGTAGATGGTGTCGGCCGCCGGGCTCACGACCACCGAACCGCTCGGGGCCACCTCGCCGACATCGGGGCGCATGTCGCAGTTGTCGGCGCGCTTGCTCTGCCAGGTGAGGACCGATTTCTCCCCCTTCTTGATGGCGGCGGGCGCCGCCGCCAGGGAGACCTCGGGAGCGGCCACAGGTACCGGGGCCGGCGCCGGCGGGGGGACGGTCAGGTTCAGGGTCGGCTGCACCGCGGGGAGCGGCCGGGCCACCGGCTCGGGTGGCGGCGGTGGGGCCGGGAGTTTCGCGACCGGCGGGGTGACGCCGAAGGGGATGTAGATCCCGGTGGTGTACTCGATGGCGTAGCGGTCGAACTTGTTGTCGATGAAGACCCCTCTCACGTCGCCGCGCCAGGCCATGTCCTCGGTCACGAAGTACTTGAAACCGCCACCGAGGCCGAAGGCGCCCTTGGTCTGCGATTTCACCTGGGTCCCGGCGTAGCCTGCGGCCAGGTTGGGTACGAACTTCTCGTCGGGCCTGAAGTTCCACAAGAGGTCGGCCCCGTAGCGCATGAAGTCCGTGTTCTTTTCGGTCAGGGTCGAGCGGGTCTTTGCGTAGTCGAAGAGCGCCTCGGCCTCGAGGTTTTTCGTGAAGTTGTACCCGGCGCGCACACCGAACAGCGGCGCGGTCTCCAGGTGCTGCTCCCCGTCAAAGGAAACCCCGCCCACGATCGGGGACATCGAGAAGGTCCCCACCCTGCTGCCCGCCGGACTCCCCCCTTGCGGCGCGTCGGCTGCGGCCGACGGTCCCGGGCGGGAGGCAAGGAGCAACGCCATTGCCATCATCATCAATGCATGTCGTTTCAAGTCATCCTCTCCTGTTTCAGTTGTATTAGATTGCATTAAAGAACTGCGTTACTCTCTGAGGCTTGCCAAACGGTACTATTAAGCTACTATTAAATCCCGCCGTGTCAAATGGCATATGATTCTTTATGCTTGACTCGGGGCCGCGCATATATTAATCACAAAAAATAATATTTGCAAATTTATTATGACCGAATAATATGTGTGTCGACATTAGCAACTATCCGGTATATAATGTATCAAGCCCGTAAATATTGGCAGTTTTTAATCTGTTATTACTAATACGAAACCACAGGAAGGTATGCTATGCCACGAACCAGGAAATTAGTGACAGTATTGGCATTGGGGTTGTTAGCCTCGGGGAGCGGCGCCGCCCAGGCGGAGACGCTCCAGGACGCGGTGCAGTACATGCTTCGGTCCAACCCCGAGGTGCGGGCGCAGTACTACAACAAGGTTGCGCGGGAGAAGGAAGTGCGCCAGGCCAAGGCCGGCTACCTCCCCACCATGGACCTCACGCTGGCGGCCGGGGTGACGCGCCAGCACGAACCGACCTTCGGCACCGTCTACCCCAACACGGCGATGGTGAGCGTGCGCCAGAACGTGTTCCGCTTCTTCGGCACCCAAAGCGAGGTTGAGCGCCAGGAGGCCCGGGCCCGGGCCCAGGAGTACCAGCTCGGAAGCTCCGCCGAGAACAACGCGCTGGTCGCCTCCAAGGTGTACCTGAACGTGCTCAAAAGCGAGAAGCTCCTGGCGCTGGCCCAGGAGAACCTCACCAACCACCTGCGCATCCACGACCAGGTGAAGCTCAGAAGCGAGTCGGGCGTCGACCGCCGGGCGGACTTCGAGCAGGTCAAGGGGCGCGTGGCGCTGGCGGAAAGCAACCTCGCCGCGGCCCAGGCCAACCTCTCCGACAGCCTCGCCGACTACCAGGCGGTCATCGGCTACCTCCCCGGCGAGCTCGCCGAGCCCCAGTCGGTCGCCCCCCTTCTCCCCAGGACCAAGGACGAGGCCGAGGAGCTGGCCGTTTCGGGCAACAAGGCGCTCAAGTCCGCCCGCGAGGGTGTGCAGGAGAGAACGGCGCAGCACGAGGCGGCCAAGAGCCTCCTCTACCCGAGCCTCGACGTGGCCCTCGACTACCGCTGGCTCAAGGATTACAACGACCTCCCCGGCAACCGCGAGGAGTTCCTGGGCACCGCCACCCTCACCTTCAACATCCTGAACGGCGGCTGGAACAAGGCGCGCATCGGGCAGACCCAGAGCGAGGTGTACGAGGCGCAGGAGATCCTCGAGAACACCAAGCGCCAGACGGTGCAGTCGATCCGGCTCTCCTGGGAGGCCAACCGCTCGGCGCAGGAGCGGGTCAAGTACCTCGACGATTACGTGAAGGCCGCCGGGCAGACCGCCGACGCCTTCGCCGCCCAGTGGTCCATCGGGAGAAGGACCATGTTCGACCTCCTCGACACCCAGGCCGAACTCATCAACGCCAAGGCGAGCCTCGTGAACGCGCAGTACGACCAGAAGTACGCCGAGTACCGGATCATGAACGGGATGTCGCGCCTCCTGCCGACCCTCGGCCTGCAGGCTCCCGACCAGAACGGCAGGGTGACCACGGCCTCCGGAACACCGTAGACTATCCCGAGAGCGCGCTGTATGATAGAGCCCCGGATCGCCGCCAGCCTTGAGGACGGTCCGGGCTTTTTTTTAGAAAAAGGGCACCTTCGCCGGGATGAACGTGGGTATCTACCTGAAACGACTGACATCGCTGTCACTGACCGCCTTCCTCGCGGCGCTTCTCCTCGCCGGCACCGTGCTTCCCGCCGGCAACTTCAGCGTCGACCGCTCGGTGCTGCAGACGGCCGAGAGGAAGTACGGCAGGGAGGCCCTGCGCCGCCTGACCGCCTGGGAGGAGCTCATCGCCCGGGACAAGAGCCGCGGCGACCGCGACAAGCTCGAGAAGGTGAACCGTTTCTTCAACGAGAGGCTCCGCTTCGACAACGACTGGGACGTCTGGGGGGTCGAGGACTACTGGGCCACCCCCATAGAGTTCCTGGCCAAGGGGCCGGGGGACTGCGAGGACTTCGCCATCGCCAAGTACTTCACCCTGAAGGCGATGGGGGTGGAGGACGAGAAGCTCCGCATCACCTACGTCAAGGCGCTGCGCTACAACATCCACCACATGGTGCTCACCTACTACGGCACCCCCGAGGCCGAGCCGCTCGTGCTCGACAACCTGGTCGACTCCATAGATCACGCCTCCAGGCGCAACGACCTGATGCCCATCCTGAGCTTCAACGGTTCCGGGCTGTGGCTCGCCAAGCAAAGGGGCGCGGGCAAGGCCGCCGGCAAGTCCAGCCGGCTCCGGCTCTGGCAGGATCTTCTCCAAAAGATGTCCGAGAACAGACTGTGACGGACAAAGGGTAACCCTATGACACTGTACCGGCAGCTCATCATCTTCACCGTCGTGCTCTTTTTGCTCCTGTTCACCGGCACCTGGTACGCGAAGCTCGCCAACACCCGGACCTTCCTGACCAACCAGCTGGAGTCCCACGTGCAGGACACCGCCACGTCGCTGGCGCTCTCCATCTCGCCCCACGTGGCCCAGAAGGACCTCACCGTGGTGGAGGGGATGATCAGCGCCCTGTTCGACCGCGGCTACTACCAGCGGATCACCTTCTCCGACCCGCGCGGCAAGGTGCTCATCGAGCGCACCCTCCCGGTCCGGGTCGAGGACGTGCCGCAGTGGTTCGTGGCGCTGGTGCCGGTGAAGACCCCGGAGGCGGCCTCGGACGTCATGGCGGGATGGAACCAGGGGGGGACCATCCTGGTGAAGAGCCATCCCGGCTACGCCTACGCGACGCTCTGGAGCGAGGTGATCAGCATGACCGCCTGGTTCGCCGCCTGCGCCATCTTCCTGCTCCTCGCGGCGGGGATAGGGCTCAGGATCCTTTTGAAGCCGCTGGCCGCCGTGGAGCGCCAGGCGGACGCCTTATGCCGCAAGGAGTACCAGCTGCAGGAGTCCTTGCCGCGCACCCGCGAGTTCAAGAGTGTGGTCGAGGCGATGAACCGGATGACGGTGAAGGTGAAGGAGATGTTCGAGGAGCAGGCGGCGCGGGCGGAGGGGCTGCAGGAGCGGGCCTACCAGGACCCGGTCACCCTCCTTGGGAACCGGCGCTTCTTCGAGAGCCAGGTGAACGCGGACCTGGGGAGGCAGGACCAGAACGCCTGCGGGCTGCTGCTCCTGTTGAGGATCCAGGGGCTCGAGGCGCTGAACCAGAAAAAGGGGCTGCAGGCGGGGGACGAGCTCCTGAAACGGGTGGCGGCGCTCTTGACGAGCTCCCTTGCCGCCTACGCCGACACGGCGCTTTCCCGCCTCACCGGCGGCGACTTCGGCATCTTCCTCCCCAACGCCTCCCCTTCCGAAGGGGGGATCATCGCCGCCGAGATCGCCGCCCAGCTCGGGCGGGTGGCCATGGAGAAGATCGCGCTCACCGACAACATCGGGCACGTGGGGATCGCCACCTACCAGGGGAACACCACGCTGCCGAGGCTTCTGGCCGAGGCGGACCTCGCGCTCTCCGCGGCGCTGCAAAAAGGGGCCAACGGCTGGGAGCTGCGGGCGGTGACCGGGGAAACGGATACGCTGCCGCAGGGGCAGCAGCACTGGAAGGACGCCCTGGTGCGGGCGCTGGACGAGCGGCGCATCACGCTGGACGCGCAGGGGGTGGTCGAGAATGCGGCGGGACGCAGGGTGCTCCAGCTCGAGCTCTTCGCGCGCATCATGCAGGAGAACGGCGAGGCGCTGGACGCCGCCCTGTTCATGCCGGTGGCCGAGCGGCTGAAGCTGGTCTCCTCCATCGACCGGATGGTGATCGAGGAGGCACTGAAGGTCGACTACCGCCGCCTGGGGGTGGACCGGATCGCCATCAACCTCTCCCCCACCTCGCTGGAGGACGACGCCTTCCGCGGCTGGCTCTACGCCTTCCTAAAGGCGCTTCCCGGCGGCGCGCCCCACGTGAACTTCGAGTTCTCCGAGTTCGCCGCGGTGCAGCACCTGCAGCGCATCAGGGAGTTCGGCGCCGCGGTACGGGAATGCGGCCACGGCATCGGTCTCGACCATTACGGCCGCAGCTTCTCGAAGCTCGGTTACCTGCAGTCGCTGCACCCGGAGTACGTCAAGATCGACCGGGCCTACACCGGGGAGCTTTCTGGCGGGGAGAAGGACAGCGGGTTCTACGTCGCCTCGCTTTGCAGCGTGGCGCACAGCATCGACATCAAGGTGGTGGCCGAGGGGGTGGAAAGCGAAGAGCAGGCGGCGATGCTAAAGGAGCTCAACCTCGACGCCATGCAGGGGTACTTCTTCGGCAGGCCCCGCCCCATCTCGTCCTACCCCGTCAGATGATGTCGTGCACCAGGAGGTCGTTTGAGGAGATCTTCTCGCGCAGGCTCTGGCGCGCCTTGATCCTTTGCTGCGCCTGCTCGGGAAGTTCGGTGAAGTTGATCACGTTCTTTCTGACCAGGAGGTCGACGAGGTCCTCGATGACGCGCACGGTGGCGGCGTCGGAAAAGGCCAGCGCCTCGCCCCAGGCCCCGGACTCGTTCAGGAAGGCGAGCACCTCCTTGTCCATCGGGGACTTTTGTTCGGTGGCCGACGCGTCGGGGTTTTTGTGCAGGGCGACGATCTTGCCCTCGCCATCTCTTTCAACGTAAAACATGAGTGTCCTCTCCAAGCATTAACCGGCTTTATAAAAGCATTGACACAGCGCGACAGGCGCAAGTATAACGCAAAACATTCACCAATGTGAAAAGTATTATGCTAGACTCTTTCCCATTCTTTGACCGCTTGCCCCGAATTTAAGAGGATTGGACGTGCCAGAGACTCAAAACAGTAAGCCTGAAACACAGTGGAATCTTGGCGAGGACAGTGACCGTCACGACGACCCCCTTCTCGACTCGCTGCTTTTGGTGGCCAAGCTGCACGGGCTGCCGGCCTCGCGCACGGGGGTGACCGCGGGTCTCCCCCTGGTGCAAAACCGCGTCACGGTGGAGCTTTTCCCCCGCTGCGCCGAGCGCGCCGGGCTCTCCTGCCGGCTGGTGAAGCGCCCCCTGGAGCGGATCGGGCAGATGCAGCTCCCCGCCATCCTGCTGTTGCACAACCGGCAGGCGTGCGCGGTGGTGCAGCGGCTCCCGGAATCGGACAGTTTCAAGATCCTGCTTCCCGAGGCGGGGACCGGCGAGAAGACGGTGAGCCGCGCCGAGCTGGAAAAGCTCTACACCGGATTCACGATCTTCGTCCGCCCCAGGTACCGCATCGGCAAGTCGACCAGCGTGGCCCGCGAGGACGACGGCAAAGGGAACTGGTTCTGGAGCGCCATCACATCCTCCTGGCGCATCTACCGCGACGTCCTCATCGCCTCCTTCCTGATCAACGTCTTCGCCCTGGTCAGCACCTTCTATATCCTGAACGTCTACGACCGCGTCATCCCCAACAGCGCCTACGAGACCCTCTGGGTCCTCTCCATCGGCGTCACGGTGGTCTACGTCTTCTCGGTGCTGATGCAGGGGCTGCGCGGCTACTTCGTGGACGAGGCCGGCAAGAAGGCCAACCTGCATATCTCGTCGATGCTGTTGCAGCGGGTGCTGAACCTGCGCCTGGAGGCGCGCCCGCAGTCCATCGGCTCCTTCTCCAACAACCTGAGGGAATTCGAGACCATCCTCGATTTCATCACCTCCTTCTCCATCACCGCCGTCATCGACCTCCCCTTCGTGATCCTGGGGCTGGCGGTGATCTGGTACATAGGCGGAGGCGCCATCCTCACCATCTTCCTCGTGAGCATCGCGCTCATGCTCGTCTACTCGGCCTGCATCCAGGGGCCGCTGCGCCGGGCCGTCGAGAAGACCTTCGCCGCCTCGAGCCAGAAGAACGCCATCCTGGTCGAGGGGCTTGCCGGGCTGGAGACGGTGAAGATGCTGGGGGCCGAGTCCCACGTGCAGAGGAGCTGGGAGGACGCGGTCAGCTACATCTCCACCTGGAGCGCGCGCTCGCGCTTTCTTTCCTCCTCGGTGAACCACGTCTCGTACCTGGTGCAGAACCTTGCCGTGGTGGCCCTGGTCGTCGCCGGGGTCTACGCCATCGCCATGCGCGAGCTGACCCAGGGGGGGCTGGTGGCGCTGGTGATCCTGTCGCGGCAGGTGGTGGCGCCGGTGGCCCAGGTGGCCAACCTCGCCACCCGCTACCACCGCGCCAAGGAGGCCTACCGCGCCCTGGACGACATCATGAAGCTCCCGGTGGAGCGCCCGGCCGGCAAGACCTTCCTGCACCGCCCCCGCTTCAAGGGGGGGATCGGGGTGAAGGCCCTCTCCTTCGCCTATCCCGGCCAGACGGTGAACGCGCTCAACAACATCACCCTGCTGATCGCCCCGGGCGAGAAGGTGGGGGTCATCGGCCCCATCGGCTCCGGCAAGACCACGTTTGGGAAACTCCTTCTGGGGCTCTTCGAGCCGGCCAGCGGCATGGTCACCATGGACGACACCGACCTGAGGCAGATCGACCCGGCGGAGCTCAGGCACTACGTGGGGTACGTCCCGCAGGACATCTCGCTCTTCAAGGGGACCGTGCGCGAGAACCTCACCCTGGGGGCCGCCGACATCGACGACCACGCCATCATGCGGGCGGCTGAAGCCGCCGGCGTCGGCGATTTCGTCAGGAAGCACCCCATGGGGTTCGACATGGAAGTGGGGGAATTCGGCCGCGGTCTCTCCGGCGGGCAGCGCCAGTGCGTGGCCATCGCGCGGGCGCTCCTCCTGGACCCGCCAGTCCTGGTTCTGGACGAGCCGACCAGCAACATGGACAGCCGCGCGGAACTGAGGCTCAAGAACAACCTCGCGGCGGACGCGAAGGAAAAAACCGTGGTCCTCATCACGCACCGCGCCTCGCTTTTGGAACTTGTGGACCGCATCATCGTAATCGACAACGGCACCGTCATCGCAGACGGGCCCAAGGCGACGGTCCTGGAAGCGCTGCAGCGCGGGCACCTGAACATCTAGCGGAGAACACGACGTGGAGATGAAAGCAGTCAAGAACAAGGGAAACGGGGTGTTCCGCAGGATGCCCGAAGACGACGTCGACTACGTCACCGACATCAGGACCTCGATACTGGTACAGTCCCCGCGCGGCGGGCGGGCCATACTCTGGGCCACGCTGGCGCTCTTTGTCATCTTCATCGGCTGGGCCGCGGTGTCCGAGGTGGAGCAGACCACGAGGGGCGAGGGGAAGGTGATCCCGGCGAGCCAGGTCCAGGTGATCCAGAACCTCGAGGGGGGGATACTCTCCGAGCTGCACGTGAAGGTGGGGGACACCGTCAAGAAGGGGCAGCTCCTTTTGAAGATCGACGAGACCCGCTTCGTCTCCTCGCTGGAGCAGAGCCAGGCGAAATCCGGCGCCAACAAGGCCAAGGCGGCCCGTCTGCGCGCCGAGGCCGCCGGCAGCGGCACCCTGTCCCTCCCAAGCGACGTGCCGGCCTCCATCGCCTCCAGTGAACGGGCCCTGTTCGAGTCGCGCCGGGCGGAACTCAAGCACTCCCTCGAGGTGAAGCAGTCCCAGATCGACCAGCGCCAGGGGGAGCTGAGAGAGCTGAACACGCGGCTGCGCGAGCTGAACCAGACCTACACCCTGTACCAGAAGGAGATCAGCATCACCCGGCCGCTGGTCGCCAAGGGGGCCGTGTCGGACATGGAACTTTTGCAGCTGGAGCGCAAGGCGAGCGAGATGAAGGGGGAGATCGAGACCATCAAGCAGTCCATCCCGCGCATCCAGTCGAAGATCGACGAGAGCTACTCCGCCATGAAGGAGTTGAGGCTTAACTTCGCCAACAAGGCCAAGGTGGAGTACAACGACGTCGCGGCCCAGGTCGGCGAGGAAACGGCCTCGTCGCTCGCGCTCAAGGACCGGCTGGACCGCACCCTGGTGCGCTCACCGGTGAACGGCACCGTGAACCGGATCCTGGTCAACACCATCGGCGGGGTCATCCAGCCCGGCATGAACATCGTCGAGATCGTCCCGACCGAGGGGACCCTGCTCATCGAGGCGAAGATCAAGCCCGCCGACATCGCGTTTTTGAAGCCGAACCAGAAGGCCACGGTCAAGTTCACCGCCTACGACTACACCATCTACGGGGGGCTCGAGGCGCGGCTGGAGCAGATCGGCGCCGACAGCCTGACCGACGAGAAGACCAAGGACAGCTACTATCTCGTCACGCTGAGGACCGACCGCAACTACCTGGGGACCAAGGACAAGCCGCTCCCCATCATCCCCGGCATGGTCGCCACGGTGGACATCCTGGCCGGCAAGCGCACCATCCTTTCCTATCTCTTGAAACCCATCCTCAAGGCGAAGTACTCGGCGTTGCGCGAAAGGTGATTACATGCTGATCCTGCTGGGAAGCGCAAACGTAGCATTGTTGGGCCGGTGGAAGGGCCTGGTGGCGGAAGGGAACCAGGTCCAGGAGACCCGCACCCTGAGCGAACTGAAGCGGCTGGTCTCCTCCGGGGAGTTCGATCTGGTGCTTTTGCATCGCGATCTCGTGGACGTGGCCGCCTGCGCCGAGCTGCGCGCCGCGGCCCCCGGGATCCGGCTCTTCCTCCTCTCGGACCGCCCCGCACCCGAGGAGGGGCTCGCCTTCCTCAAGGTGGGGATCGTGGGGTACGCCAACAGCTACATCGCCCGGGACAACCTTCTGGAGGCGCTGCGCGCCATAGCGGGCGGCGGGGTGTGGCTGGGACAGCAGGTGATCCAGCAGCTGATCATGGAAGCCGCGCAAAAAGGCACGGCGGCGGGAGGGGAGCGGCAGACCGTCGGGCTCATGGGGCCCCTGACCCCGACCGAGCGCAGGGTCGCCGAGCTTGTGGCGGCGGGGCGGACCAACCTCGAGATCGCCGCGGACATGGGGATCGTGGAGCGCACCGTGAAGGCCCACCTCACCTCCATCTACGGCAAGCTCCCCGCGGGTAACCGGCTGAGCCTCGCGCTTTTGGTCAACCGGGGTGATCCCCCGGCCGGGTCGCCGGCGGCCGGGGCAGAACTGGTGCCGGCTTAGCGCCCCTTGAAACCGCCGGCGAAGTCCGTGACGCAGATGGTGCGGTAGAGCGGATGCGGGCCGCAGGCGATCCCCGCCGTGGTGAAGGAGCGGTCGAAGACGTTCTTTCTGTGTCCCCGGTCCGGCACCCCGTCGTCGATGATGAGCCCCATCACCACCTGCCTCGCGGTGTCCGGTCCGTAGCTTATGTTCTCACCGATGCTCGAGCGCCAGGAGCCGTACTTCTCGATCCTCTTCTTCATGTCCCCGCGCTCGCCGTGACCGGTCTCCCCGGAAGCGGTCTGTTCCCGCACCAGCTCGTCGGCGGCTTTCGCCAGTTCCGGCGACCACGACAGCGCCGGCAGCGGGCGCTGTCGCGCCAGGAACCGCACCGCCTCGTCCAGCGCCCCCTTCCCTTCCGAAGTCATCACCACGTCCAGCGATCCCGGCAGCCGGTACCCCTTGCCGATGAAGCTCCGTTTGAACTCCCGGATGTATTGCGCGTAGCGCTGCGGGTTCTGCCGCGCCACGTTGGTCTCGGCGAGAACCTGCTGCGCGAGGGTGCCGGAGTCCGCGTGGGCCACGCCGCAGCAGAAGAAGAGCAGGAAACAGCAGACGGCATTTTTCATTACTTTTTACCCTCCAAAAGCGCCAGCCTGGTCTCGAACACCTTGAGAGCGTCCGCGAGCGTCGCCTCGATCTCGTCGCCGTACACCGTGAAGTAGAGGTAGTTTCCCGAGTAGTGGTGCCAGTTGAGGTCCTCGACCAGGAGCGGTTCGAGGTAGCGCTCCATCTTCTCGTAGGGATAAAACGGATCGCCGTTGGGCCAGGTGCGCCGCAGTTTCTGCGCCTGTTTTTCCGTGAGCGGGATGCGGTACCGGACCGAAACGACCTGAGCCTGCATGAATGTCCCTCCCCCCGAGTCAATTTCAGCTGGCGTGTCACGCCAGCCCTCAAACCTGTAGGGGCGAATAATCATTCGCCCCCCACGACAGACCACTAGGATAAGCGAGCCACCCGCTGATTACAAGCCCCGTCCATCCCCTCTCCCTCTGCCTTTCATCCCCTCTCCCCCTGTCCTTTCAACCCCTCTCCTTCTGGGAGAGGGTGGCCGGAGGCCGGGTGAGGGGTGTTGCACATGGCACGATGCCGCTTTCCCGCGGAGCCCTCACCCCCGCCCCTCTCCCGGAGGGCGAGGGGGGAACTGCAACGTCCACAACCTTCACATTGCCATCCCCCTCTTTAATCCCCTGCCCCCGAACAAAAAAAACGCCCCCCTCGGAGCACCGAGGAAGGCGTTTGAAAGCTGTTGCCCGTCCCGAAAGCCTACATGGACTTTCTCCAGGCGAGCCTCCCCTCCAGCCAGCGCGAGAAACTGGTGAAGGCGAAGCAAAGAACGAAGTAGACCGCCGCGATGAAGATGAAGATCTCGGTCGGGAAGGCCATGGTCCGGTTGTTGATCTGGGTGCCGACGTGGGTCAGCTCCGAAACCCCGACGATGAAGGCGAGCGAGGTGTCCTTGATGAGCGACACGAACTGGTTCACAAACGACGGGATCATGTTTCTGAGCCCCTGCGGGAGCACGATGTAAAGCATCGCCTGCCACGGCTTCAGGCCGGTCGAGATGGCCGCCTCGGTCTGCCCTTTGGGGATCCCCTGGATGCCGGCGCGAACGATCTGCGACATGTAGGCCGAGGTGAAGATGGTGAGACCCATGATGACCGTGGTGGCTTCGGGGACCGTCTTCCCCATCAGGGCCGGGAGCAGGAAGTACATCCAGAAGATCACCATGAGCAGCGGAATGCCTCGCACCGCGTTGATGAACAGGTTCACCGGGTGCCGGATCACCGCGTAGCGCGACAGGCTCAAAAGCCCCAGGATCAGCCCCCCGAAGAAGGAGAGGACGCAGGAAACCACCGCGAGGTACATGGTGAGCCCGAGCCCCCCCAGCGGCCCGTTGGGGTAGCGCCCGATCATGAAGTAGGTGAAGTTGTCTATGATTACCTGAAAGTTGAGTGCTTCTTCCATTTTCCTCTCCGTTTACCGCGTAAGATCCGCCGTTCTCGTTACTGAACCCGCGCGCCTCGCTAGGCGCGCTGCGGGTTGAGCACCTTCTTGTTGTACAGGTCCATGAGCGCCGTGATGACCACGGAAAGCCCGAGGTAGACCACGGTGGCGGCGGTGAACGCCTCGAACCCCTTGAAGGTGTAGCTCTCGACCTGGCGCGCCTGGTAGGTGAGCTCCATGACCCCGATGCTCATCGCGAGCGAGGAGTTCTTGGCCAGGTTCAGGAACTGGTTCACCAGCGGCGGGATCGTGATCCGTACCGCCTGCGGCAGGATGATGTACTGCATGGAACGGAGATAGGAGAAGCCTGCGCTCCTGGCCGCCTCCATCTGCTCCTTCGGGATGGAGAGGATGCCCGACCTGATGTCCTCGGCGATGAAGGCCGAGGTGTAGATGGTGAGGGCGATGGCGGCCGCGGCGAACTCGAAGTTCGTGCTGTTAAGCCATTCGTTCACCGCCGCCGGGAGCACCTTGTAGGAGCCGAAGTACCAGAAGAAGATCTGGACCAACAGCGGGGTGTTCCGGAAAAACTCCAGGTAGGCGGTGGCGATCCAGCGCACGGGACGGTAGTGGCTCATCTTCAGGACGGCGATCACAAGCCCCAGGATGAAGGCGCAGACGATACCGACGGCGGAGAGCTCCAGGGTGACCTTGAGCCCTGATACCAGCCACTCGAAATACTTGCCGGAGGTGACGATGGACCAGTCAAATGTGTACTTTAGCACGTGAAACCCCTTAGAGGCAGATTGAGACCGAGGTGAAGATCGAGACCAAGGCTACCAGCTAACGCCCCTTTTCTCTACTAAAGCTCAGCAACAACCTGGTTTACTGTTAAACGACAGGCGAGGCGAAGGTCAGGGAGAGAGACCATGATCTTTCAACCCCGACCTCGACCTGCCTGATTTCTTACTTGTCAGCTACGATCTTGAAGGTGCGCTTCAGCGCGAAGTCGGTGCCTTTGCCGAACCACTTCTCGAAGATCTTCTTGGCTTCGCCGCTCTTCTCCATCTCGAGGATGGTCTTGTTCACGAAGGCGATGAACTTGGCGTCGTCCTTCCTCATCCCGAGGCCGTACGGCTCGTTGGAGATCTGGACGTTCGGGATCTCGAACTTGGCCTTGTTGGGGGCCTTGGCCAGGATGCCGGCCAGGATCGCCTCGTCGGTGGTCACCGCCTGCACCTTGCCCTGCTGCAGGGCCAGGAACGCCTGCGGGTAGTCATCGAAGGAGAGCACGGTGGCGGTCGGGAGGGCTGCCTTCACGTTCTGCTCGGAAGTGGAGCCCTTGGCGGTGCCGATCTTCTTCCCTGCCAGGTCCTTCAGGCTCTTCACCTTACCCTTCACGGTGATGAACTTCTGGCCGGTGGCGAAGTAGGTGTGGCTGAAGCCGATCTGCTTGGCGCGCTCCGGGTTCTTGGTCATGGTCGCGGCGATGATGTCGATGTTACCCTCGGTGAGCTGCGGCATGCGGGAAGCGGAGGTGACCGGCTTCAGCTCGACCTTCACGCCCAGCTTCTTGGCGATCGCCTTCACGAAGTCGACGTCGTAGCCCACGATCTCGCGGCTCTTCTCATCCACGTAACCAAAAGGAGGGAGGGAATCCTTCACACCGGCAACCAGGACGCCTTTTTTCTTAACTTCGGCAAGGGTGTCGGCGGGAGCCGCGGCCATCGCCTTACCGAAAGAACCAAACAGGGCCAACCCCATAACAACAGCAGCCAATCTTTTCACAGTATTCTCCTTTTGATGTTCGGTATTACCAGGCACCCGCGCCACGACGGCAGGAACGCGTCCCGCGGTGCGGCCAGGGTGGACAAGTTCTCTAGTGCATCGGCGACAAAAGCTGCTTCAGGAACTGCTTGGCCCGGTCGTGCTGCGGGTTGCGGAAGAACTCTTCCGGCTGGGCCTCCTCGAGGATCACGCCGTGATCCATGAACACCACGCGGTCGGAGACCTCGCGCGCGAAACCCATCTCGTGGGTGACGCAGACCATGGTCATACCGGTGCTGGCCAGGTCCTGCATGACCGCGAGCACCTCGCCGATCATCTCGGGGTCGAGCGCCGAGGTCGGCTCGTCGAAGAGCATGATGCGCGGCTTCATGGCCAGGGCACGTGCGATGGCGACGCGCTGCTGCTGCCCGCCGGAGAGCTGGGTCGGGTAGGCGTCGCGCTTCACCGCGAGCCCTACGCGCTCCAACAGCTCCATGGCCTGCTCCTGCGCTTCCTTCTTCGGAGTCTTGCGGATCTTGATCGGGGCCAGGGTGATGTTGTCGATCACCGAGAGGTGCGGGTACAGGTTGAACTGCTGGAACACGAACCCCACCTCGGCGCGCAGCTTGTTGAGGTCGGTCTTCTTGCTCCTGAGGTCCATGCCGTCGACGGTCAGGGTCCCCTCCTCGATCGGCTCCAACTGGTTGATGGTGCGGATCAGGGTGGACTTGCCCGACCCGGACGGACCGCAGACCACGACCACTTCCCCCTGTTTGACGTGGAGATCGATCCCGTTAAGCACGTGAAGCTTTTTGAACCACTTGTGGACCCCTTCAAACTTGATCATCTGCTGCTCCTTTTCTATTTGTTGCCAATCGAGTCACTCGAAGCTGCTGCACAGGATATGGGCAGGTTCCCCGCCCCCCCTTCTCGCCAACCGCCGGTTGCTGCCCGGCAGGGGGAGTGAGGGCGGAGTTTGGCTTTCTATACAGCAAAGCTGGTGCCAAAGAAGGCGTAAACAGCTAACAACTCGGATTGTTTTCCGAATACGCCGTTCGGGAGGACATGATTAGAAACAAAGGGGTATAACCACAAATGGAAAGCTGTTTGAGACGGAGAAGGAAGTGACGGAGAAAGGGGATTTTAGGGCGGGTATAACATTCATTATAGGCTTAACGAAAGTTATACCCCATCGTGCGAGGGGCCCAGCGCGTGACGGGAAAGGCCGGCGTGCGCCGACGCGGATTCTGTTCAAAAAAGCGTCAAAAACAGCGGATCGGGTCTAGCTGGAAAGGGCGTCGGGAGTGAGCGCGCTGCCTCGAAACTGAGCAGATGGAAGCTAAACGCTGACAGGTTCCTTCCTCTTGCGGAGGGGGTAGGGGTGGGGGAATACGCCGTTCGGGCGCTCATGGTGACACGAATACCTGTAGGGGCGAATAATCATTCGCCCGTCCACCCGTCCGTCCACCCGCCCCGCCTGCTCCCGCTATTCCCCCTTGCCGTCCCTCTGCAGCTTGAGCCTTTTGCTGAGGGCGGGCTGCGAGATCCCGAGCATCCGTGACGCCATGCTCTGGTTGTTGTCGGAGCGCCGCATCGCCTCGGCCACCAACTGCTCCACCGCGGCGCTCAACGTCGGGATATCCGGACAGGAGTAAAACACGTTCTGCTCTCCCGCGGAGGCCTGTTCCGCGGGCACCTCGCCCTGCACCTCCATCGCCTGCCTGAAGCTGTTCATGGAAAGCATCCGCGAGGAGTGCACGCTCATGGCGTCGTAGACCATGGACCTTAGTTCACGCAGGTTGCCGGGAAAGCTGTAGTTGGCCAGAAGCGTGAGGAGTTCCTTGGGGTAGCTGGGCACCTTCTTGCCGAAGACCTCCGCGCTCTCCCTGAGGAAGTGGTCCAAAAGCAGCGGGATGTCATCCTTTCTCTCGCGCAAGGGGGGGATGTGGACGTGGTGGGCGCGCAGGCGGAAGTAGAGGTCCTTCCTGAAGCCGCCGGCGTCCTTTTTCCTGGAGAGGTCGTGGTGCGTCGCCACCACGATGCGCGCCCTGAGCTGCTTGGGCTGGTCGCTCCCCAGGGGGTAATACTCCCCCTCCTGCAACAGGCGCAACAGCTTCACCTGGCAGGGAAGCGAGAGGTCCCCGATCTCGTCCAGAAAGAGCGTCCCCTCGGCGGCCTGCTCCACCATGCCGCTGCGGCTCTCGTCGGCGCCGGTGAAGGCACCCTTTTTGTGTCCGAAGAGGGTGTCGGTGAAGACGTTGTCCTCCAGCCCCGCCACGTTCACCGGGACCAGCGGACCGTCGCCGCGGCTCAGGGTGTGGATGGCACGGGCGATCAGTTCCTTGCCCACCCCGCTCTCCCCGGTGACCAGGATCGGCTGGGTGCTCTTCGCGACCGCCTCGATGTACTGGAAGATGGAGCGCATCGCCTTGTTGTTGGTGACCAGGGGTGCGAAGGCCTCGGGGCACTCCAGGCGGTCGTTCAGGAAGCGGCGCCGCATCTCCTTGTTTTCCAGCTGCAGTTCCTGCATCCGGATGGCGCGCCGCACCGAATCGAGGATGCGGTCCTCCTCGTCGGTCTTCACGAGATAATCGAAGGCGCCCAGGCGCATGCAGGAGACCGCCGTCTCGATCTGGTTCAGGCCGGAGAGGATCAGCACGGTCACCTCGGGGTGCTCCTCGGCGATGCGCGCCAGAAGCTCCTGCCCCGAGAGGTAGGGCATGGTCAGGTCGAGCAGCACCAGGCCGATGTTCCCCTGGTCCAGCACCCCCATCACCTGGCGGCTGTCGGTGAGCGCGGTGATGTTGCTGATGGCGCCCGGTCCCTCCAGCGTCATGCGCAGGCTGCGCAGCCAGGGCGCCTCGTCGTCCACCAGCAGCACACCGAAGGCGGGATACAATGCTTCGCTCATCTGCAACTCCTCTTCATCGTCTTTGGGGACTGGCTCCGCAGGTGCCAGTCCCCTTAGTCAAAAGCGGGCGAATGTTTATTCGCCCCTACAGTCCATGCTCCTCCCCCCGGAGGGGGAGGCTGGGAGGGGGGGAGCTGGCAGGAAGAAAATCCCCCTTCCCTGTCCCTCCCCCTCCGGGGGCGGGGACGCTCTACCGGCAGCGCTTCGGGGTGCAACCGTGGACCTCTGGGGCTGGCTCCGCAGGTGCCTGTCCCCTCTTAATCAAAGGCGGGCGAATGATCATTCGCCCCTACACGGACGCGTTTTCCCGCAGCGCCGGCAGCTCCATGGTGACCGTGGTGCCAAAGCCGGGGTGCGAATCGAAGTTCAGCGTGCCGCCGTGCTGCTTCACGATCCCCGCCGAGATGGAAAGCCCGAGACCGCACCCACCCTCTTCGCGCTTGGTGGTGAAGAAGGGATCGGTGAGCCGCGCCAGGTGCTCGGGCTCCACCCCCCTCCCCTCGTCGCGCACGGTGAGGAGCACCAGGTCCCGGAAGCGGTCGTGCCGGGTCGAGATCTGGATGCTCTTGCCGCTCCCCTCCAGCGACTGGGCCGCGTTCAAAAGGAGGTTCACGATAACCTGCTCGATGCGCTGGCTGTTCCCCTTGACGCGGGGGAGGGTGTCGGCGAAATTGGCGACAACCTGGTGCGAATTCTTCACCACGGTGTTCTCGACCAGTCGCAGCGCGGCCTGGGCGCAGAGGTTCAGGTCCAAAAGCTCGGTCAGGTCGGCGCTGTCGCGGCGGGCGAAGTCCTTCAGTTCGGAGACGATGCGCTTGATCCTCTTCGCCGCGTCCTGGGTCTCGGAGAGCATGTGCGGCAGCTCCTCCCGCAGGCGGTCGTAGCTGTGCCGTCCCAGCTTGAAGTCGCCGTGCTGCTCGCGGTACTCGTCCAGAATCGGCTGGGAGCCGCGCAAGACCTCCTCGAACCGGGGAAGGTTCAAAAGGATCAGCCCGTTGGGGTTGTTGATCTCGTGGGCGACGCCTGCCACCAGGGTACCCAGCGAAGCCAGCTTGTCCGCCTGCACCAGCTGGTCCTGGTGCATCCTGAGCTTCTCCAGCGCCTGCTGCTTTTCCGCCACCTCGCGGGCCAGCTCCTCGGTCCGCTGCGCCACCCGCTTCTGCAGGGTCCGGGACCAGACCACGGTCCCCCCGAGGATCAGCAGAAGCGGCAGGGAGACCAGGGTCACGTACCGCACCACCCGCGCCCAGGACACCGGCTGGGACTCCATCACCCCCAGCCACTTGTTGTGGATCTCCTGGAACTGCCCGGAGCGCTTCAGGATGGCGAGCCCCTCGTTGAAGCGCGCCAGCACCTCCGCATTCCCCCTCTTTACGGCGTAACCGTAGGCCTGGGTCATGATCGGTTCGGCCACCGGGACGATCCGCTTGAGCCCCATCTCCTTTTCCAGGTACATTCCGGTCAGCCGGGAAACGAGGGCGCAGTCCCCCCTCCCCTGGTTCAAGAGCCTCAGCGCCTCGGCCAGGGTGTCGGTGAGGATGAGCCTCGCCTTGGGGTCGAACCCCTTCATGAAGTCATGCATGATGCTGTTCTTCATCACGATGACCTCTTTTCCGCGCACGTCGTCGATGGACCTGATGCGCCGGTCGTCCCGGCGGATCCAGATGGACTGGAACAACAGCGCGTGCGGCGTGGAGAAGTCGACCTCGCTGGTGCGCTCCTGGGAGAAGGCCATCCCCTGCAGGATGTCCACGTCCCCCTGCTCCAGCGCCCGGCGCATCCCGTCCCAGGGCCCCAGGGTAATCTCCACCTTGAAGCCCATCACTTCCGCTATGGCGCGGGTCAGTTCGACGTTGAAGCCGGCGGGTTTGCCGTCGTGGTCGACGAACTCGTAGGGGGGGTAGTTGAAATCGCCCCCCACCACGACCACCCCTTTGCCGGCACCGCCCCGCCCCAGGGTGTCGGCTCCGGCCGCGGCAGCGAACAGCGTCAGGCACAGGAAAAGGAGCGCGGCGACCAGCGGCAGGCGCGACAGCTCACGGCCGGCACCGCCGGTGCGGGATTTCTGGATGTGTTCAACTTTACGGAATACGTGCAAGGGCAAGACACCTTAGCAGGGGATGGCGGGAGAAAGGACGATGGGGAATTAATGGCATAGACCGGCGCGCTATGTCAACCGCGATCGCCCGCCGCCATGGACGGACCGGGTGTGAACTCCAGCGAAGATATTTGGTTGTCCCCCACTTGCTTTTTGACGGGGCCCGGTATTATTTTTATGCGTGACAAGGAAGTTTTTCCTCTACCACAGCTCGTACTAAAGGTGACCATATGCGGCTTTCTCTCTATCTCGAACATGGCGAACAGTTCTCCCGGGCCGCGCTGAAACTTCCGGTGCAGACCCCTATCGATATCGAGTCCACCCTGCTCAACTGCTTCATAGAAGTGCTGCCCGTGGCGGCGTCCTACTACATGGGACCGGAGCACCTTCCCGGGATCGAATTCCCGCACCCGGAGATCCGCGTGGTGTTCCAGTTGAAGGAGCACCCGCAGGTGGCGGCGGTCTACTCCATCGACGTCTTCGTGACCGACGCCATGCTGAGCCTGATAAGCCACGCCCAGGGGCACACCCACGTGGACATCAACCGCAGGGCGGCGCACATCGAGAGGCTCATCGCCAACAAGCAGAACGGGCTCCTGGAACTGATCGGGTGCAACCACACCACCCTCATCGACCGGCTCACCCAGGCCTTCGTCGGCTTGCGTAGCGCCTACCTGAACGCGCTCAACGATGAAGGGTGCCTCCCGATCCCGAAACACTACTAGCTTACCCAAGCGCTCCGAAACGCTCGAGGCACGGCCGGCACAGGCCGTCCTCGGGCTGCCACCCGGGGAACCTCTCCCGCACCCGCTCCATCAGCGCCGGATCGTCCGCACCCTGCCGGCGGTACGACAACCCGGGGACCTCCATGCCGCAGACCGGGCACTCCACCACGTCGTGGCTTCCCGTTTCCCGCCGCACACCCGCCGTCAGGTTGGCACGCTGGCGCTGCAGACACGGAAGTCCCAAAAGGGCATCCCCCAGCCGCAGGTCCCCGGACTCCTTCCTTTTTTTGCCCGACCCGGTCATGATCCGCCCCGCCCCTCCTGCCGTTCTCCCGCCTTTTGCACCGTAAGCCGCAGCCCGGTCACCGCTACCACCCGCACCTTCTCACCTTTCAGCACCGGCTCCTCGCTGTCGGCGTTCCAGTACTCGCCGCGCAGCAGCACCTTACCCTCGGGCGCGAGGTCCGTCTCGGCCACCCCTATTGCGTCGATCATCCCCTCCACCCCGGTGATCGGTCTCTCCCGGTGCGCCTGGACCACCTTGACGACCACCACCGTGAAGAAGAGCGCCGTCACCCCGACCGTTGCCGCCAGCACCTCCCAGGAGAGGCGCAGGTACGGTTCGGGCGACGGGAAGAGGATCAGCGACCCAAACACCATGGCCACGACGCCCCCGACCGCGAGCATCCCGTAGGAAACCACCTTGATTTCCGCGATGAACAGGACGATCCCCAGCAGGATGAGCGCGATCCCCGCGTAGTTCACCGGCAGGGTCTGCAGGGCGAAAAAGGAGAGGAGCAGCGAGATGCCCCCGATCACCCCCGGCAGGATCACGCCGGGGTTGGAAAGCTCGAAGAAGAGCCCCGCTATCCCCAGGAGCATCAGCATGTAGGCGACGTCGGGGTTGCTGACGGCGTCGAGGATCCGGTCGCGGGTCCCCATCTCGTGGCTCACCACCCGCGCCCCGGCAAGGTGCAGCACGACCTCTTTTCCCTCCCGTTGCACCTTGCGCCCTTCGAGCTTCGACAGGAGATCCTGCCGGCTCTGCGCCACCAGGTCGACCACCCGCTGCGCGAGCGCCGCCTCGGCGGAAAGGGAGATGCTCTGACGCACCATCCTGCGGGCCACGTCTGCGTTGCGTCCCCGCTTGACCGCGATCCCCTCGACGTAGGCCTCGGCGTCGTTCACGAGCTTCGCCTCCATGACCGGGTCCGGCTTTTCCCCCAGCCCCACCGGGTGGGCAGCACCGATGTTGGTGCCGGGGGCCATGGCGAGGATATCCGCGCTGAGGCCGATGACCGCCCCGGCCGAGGCGGCGCGTGCCCCGGAAGGGGCGACGTACACCGCCACCGGAACCCGCGCGCTGAGGATCGCCTGCACCGCCTCGCGCATGGCCGTGTCGAGTCCACCCGGGGTGTCCAACTCCACCAGCAGGAGCCGGTCGCCCCGCTTCCCGGCCGCCTCCAGATTCTCCCTCAGGAAGGCGGCGCTCACGGGGTTGATCGGGCCGCGAAGGGAGATGACCCCCACCTGCGGCTCCTGCGCCCTCAGGCACAGCGGCAACACCATTACCAGCAGTACCAGGAACAGCCGTTTCATTTCCGCACCTCCCGCAAAGGCTGAGACCTCATTTTTTTCCTTCCCGGTTGTTTCTCCCTGCGCCCTGGCGTCCGCGTAACGCCCTGATTTTCCAACCTCCGGCGCAAGCGTCACCCGCGTATTCTTCCATTAAAAGGAGACCTTGGCAAGTCTCACCAAAAAGGTGCGGCCACCAGCAGGCGTTCCGGTCCCCCTCCTGGTTTTCCTTTGCGCC
This sequence comes from Geomonas subterranea, assembly GCF_019063845.1. NCBI lineage: Bacteria > Pseudomonadati > Thermodesulfobacteriota > Desulfuromonadia > Geobacterales > Geobacteraceae > Geomonas > Geomonas subterranea. The sequence goes on along the minus strand of NZ_CP077683.1, from coordinate 93,341 downwards.
TTAACGGCTCCGCGTCTTTGCGTGGACCGTTTGTTTTTTACCTTTCCTTCCGGGGAGTTACATTTTTTACTACACGTCCCGAAAAAATAGTTTGACATTTAATTACTTCAGTTGTAGCTTTAAATCATTCGAAACGATGTTGCACCTCAACAAAGAGGCAGATCATGAAGCAGGATGCCAAATCAAAACGCGCGCTCAACACCTACACGAAGCTCATGCGCGGTTCCGAATCGGTGACCGTCCGGGTGGGGCGCACGATGTCGGACGCGGGGCTCACCATCAGCCAGTTCGGAGTGCTGGAGGCCCTGCTGCACAAAGGGCCCATGTGCCAGCGCGACGTGGCTTCCAAGATACTGAAAAGTACCGGCAACATCACCCTGGTCATCGACAACCTGGAGAAGCAGGGGCTGGTCCAGCGCGAGCGCTCCCTGGAGGACCGCCGCTTCTGCACCGTCCTCCTCACGGAGAAGGGGCGCGGCTTGATCGAAACGACCTTCGCCGAAGTCGAAGCGGCCATCATCGCGGAGATGGGGGTGCTGACCGATGAAGAACAGGAAACACTGGGCAGACTTTGCAAGAAACTCGGTTTACGGGAGGGATAACGGCGAGAGAAACCATCGGCACCTTTTTTTTGGCACAATAGTTTAACATCAAAAGACATCAACTAAAACAAATCCGTCACACGGATCGGAAAAGGAGAAACACCATGAAAAGAATCATCGCAACCATAGCAGCAGTAGCGGCACTGGCACTTCCCGCCCTCGCCTCCGCCACCACCTGGAACATCGACCCCGACCATTCCAACGTCGGCTTCAAGGTACGTCACCTGATGGTCTCCAACGTCAAAGGGAGCTTCGAGAAGCACAAGGGGACCGTTGAGATCAACGACAAGGACATCACCAAGTCCAAGGTCAGCGTCACCATCGACACCGCTTCGGTCAACACCAACGTCGCCAAGCGTGACGAGCACCTGAGAAGCGCCGACTTCTTCGACGCCGCCAAGTACCCGACCATGACCTTCACCTCGAAGAAGGTCGCCAAGGCGGGCAAGGGCAAACTGAAGGTCACGGGCGACCTGACCCTGCACGGCGTGACCAAGGAAGTCGTGCTGAGCGTGGAAGGCCCCGCCAAGGAAAGCAAGGACCCGTGGGGCAACCTGAGAAGCGGCGTGGTGGCCAGCACCAAGATCAACCGCAAGGACTTCGGCCTGGTCTATAACGCCGCCCTGGAAACCGGGGGCGTCGCGGTGGGCGAGGACGTCGACATCAACCTGGAGATCGAGATGATCAAGGCCAAGTAACCGGCACCTCCAGTCACCAAGCAAAGAAAGCGCCTGTTCCCCGGTTGGAACAGGCGCTTTTCGTTCTTCTGAGAACACCGGGGAGGAGAGAGGTGGTAGCAGAAGGGGTGGGGGATCAAGAGGCTAGTGCTCTTGTGCTTCCTCACCGGCGCCCCTTTACCCTTTGGACCGCGTGAGAGAGTCCGCGCGTGCCTCCCCGGCACGGCGCGGCACGCTGGTACTCAGGCTCTGCCACCCGTCGGCCTGCAGGCATGCCATGGTCGCTTTCAATTCCTCCTCGAAATCGCGCAGCTCCCCGGCCGCGCTCCCGTCCCCCTTCAAAGCCGTCTCCAGCCGCTGGGCGGCCCCGTGCAGCGGCTGCGCGGCCAGCACCCCGGCGATCCCCTTGACCGAATGGGCAAGCCGCGACGCCTCCTCCTTGTGGCCGGCCTTTATCTCGCGCTCGATCTCCGCCGCCTGCCCCTGGTACTCGCGCTCGAACTGCTTCAAGAGGTCGCGATAGAGCCTGCGGTCGCCGCCGGTCTGCCGCACGCCGGTCTCGAAGTCGATCTTCACCGTCTGTTGCCGCTGCCCCCCCTGCTCCTGGCCACCCGCCGGACCGGCACCCGGGTCTTTGAGGTGGACCGCGATGGCGCGGTACATCGACTCCGGCGTGAAGGGCTTCGCGATGTGCCCGTCCATGCCGGCCGCGAGGCTCGCGGCCACGTCCTGCTCCATGGCGTTGGCCGATAACGCGAGGATCGGGAGCGTCTCCATCCCGGGCTTGCCCAGCGCCCGGATCTCCCGCGCCGCCGTGAGCCCGTCCTTGCCCGGCATCCGGATGTCCATGAGCACCAGGTCGAAGTCCCGGCGGCGTACCAGGTCCACCGCTTCCTCGCCGTTGGAGGCTACGGTCACCTGCAGCCCCCCCCGCTCCAGCAGCGCGAGGGCGATCTTCTGGTTGAAGGGGTTGTCCTCTACCAGCAGGACCCGCTGCTGCCGGAACGGGGTGAAGCCCGTCTCCTTCTTCCGCTCCCCCCCGCTGCCGGCGCCGGCGATGCCGAAGGGAAGCCAGAACGAGAAGGTGCTCCCCACCCCGGGGATGCTCTCGCACCAGATCTCCCCTTTCATCATGGAGGTGAGACGCTTGCAGATCGCGAGCCCCAGGCCGGTCCCCCCGTGGCTGCGGGTGATCGAGCCGTCCAGTTGGGTGAAGGCCTGAAAGAGCCGGGCCTGGTCCTCGGCGAGGATGCCGATGCCGGAGTCGCGCACCGCGAAGATCAGCTCCGCGGTCCCGGGCTCCTGGCGCGCGAGTTTCACCGCGAGGTGGATGCCGCCATGGCGGGTGAACTTGAGGGCGTTGCTCAGGAGGTTGTTGAGCACCTGGGCCAGGCGCATCGGGTCCCCGGCGAGCAGTTCCGGTATCTGCGGGTCCAGCTCGACGCGCAGCTCCACCCCCTGCTGGCGCGCCCTGGGCGAATAAACCGCCAGCAGTTCGCGCACCACGTCCTGCAGCGAGAAGGTGACCCGCTCGATCGTGAGCTTGCCCGCCTCTATCTTGGAGAAATCCAGCACGTCGTTGATGACCCCCAGGAGGAGATCCGCGGAAACCATCAGCGTCTGCAGGTACTCGCTTTGACTGGGGGAGAGTTCGGTGTCCCGCAGCAGGTGCCCCGCCCCGACGATGGCGTTCATGGGGGTGCGGATCTCGTGGCTCATGTTGGCCAGGAACTCGCTCTTCGCGGCCGAGGCGCGGGCCGATTTCACCGCCAGTTCGTTGGCGCGCTGCACCGTCCTGACCAGCTGCCGGTTGGCCTCCTCCTGCAGCCGGGTGCTCTCGAGGAGGGCCGCCTCCCCCCGTTTGCGTTGCGAGATGTCGAGCATGATCCAGATGAAGTCGGAGAGCTCGCCCGTATCGTCCAGGACCGGGGTGACCGTCACCTCCTGCTCCAGCACGGTCCCGTCGCCGCGGCGCCCCACCACTTCTCCCTGCCAGGGGCGCCCCGCCTCCAGGCTCTCCGTGAGGCTCGCCAAAAGCTCGGGCTCCGTCCCCGCCGTGAACAGCTGTTTCGGGTCCTTCCCGAGCAGCTCCCCGGGGCTGCATCCGAGGATCCGGCGAAGCGCCTGGTTCACCCAGATCACCTTCTCCTGCCTGTTGGCGATGATGATGCCGTTCACCGCCGCATCGAGGGCCGCCCCCTGCAGGCGCAGCCGCTCCTCCACCTCCCGCCGGGCGCTGACGTCCCTGAAGGTGAGCACGGCGCCGGGGCGGCTGCCGCCGGCCAGCGCGCTGCAGCTGAAGTCGGCGCTGAAGGAGCTGCCGTTTCGGCGCCAGAGCACCTCGTTCCTGGCACGCTGCCGCCTGCCTGCGGTGAAGGCCGGGTGCAGCAGGCAACTCTCCTTGCCGCAGCGGGTGCAGTCGGGATCCTTGCCGTGGTGCATCACCTCGCGCAGGTCCCGCCCCGCCAGTTCCCCCTCCTGGTACCCCAGCAGTTCATGCGCCGCCTGGTTGGCGTAGGTGACATATCCCGCGCCGTCCACGGAGACCACCCCCTCCTCGACCGACTGCAGCAGCAGGGCGGCGTGCGGCTCCGCCTCTGCGGCCGGGTCGCCGCGCCGGGCCATGTGGTGCCAGGCCAGGAACCACCCGGAGACGGTGCAGGCGGCCGCGATGAGAAGCAGGGCCATCTGTCGCAGGCCGGGGCCGTCCCCTCTCCCCCCCTGCAGGTTTTCCAGTATGAGGCAGGTGAATCCCCCCTGCAGGATCACCAGTGCCAGCGTGCTTACTATGGTTATTTTCAGGCTGCGCTCCGCGTGCATGACGCCACCTCTATCGCTTCGTCGCCGGGCCCCGATCAGGGCGCTATGATTCCAAGCCGCTTGCTCCTTTCTTCGGGGGGTAAGGCGCACGCCTTGAGCGGAATGTCGCCCCCCGTTTTTGCTTTTACCGGGGCGCGCGGGCTAGGCGATCCTGAACCGGGCCACCAGCGTCTGCAGCTCGTCCGCCTGCTGGGCCAGCTGCGCCGCGGCCATGGCGGTTTCCTCGGCGCCGCGCGCGGTGTGCTGCACCACGTCGGTGATCTGCTGGATGTTGGAGGTGACCTCGGTCGTGGTGGCCGTCTGTTCCTCGGCGGCGGTCGCTATCTGGCTCACCTGCAGGGACACCTCGCTGATGCACCTGAGGATGTCTTCCAGTGCCTGCCCGGAGCGCTGGGACGAGGCGGCCCCCTTCTCGGCCTCCTGCACCCCTTCGTCCATGGCGCGCACCGCGTCGCGGGTCTCCCCCTGGATCGCCTTGATCATGGTGCCGATCTCCTTGGTCGCCTTGCTGGTCCTCTCGGCCAGGGCCCGGACCTCGTCGGCCACCACGGCGAAGCCGCGCCCCTGCTCTCCGGCCCGCGCCGCCTCGATGGCCGCGTTCAACGCGAGGAGGTTGGTCTGGTCCGCGATGTCCTCGATGGTCCCGACGATGTCGCCGATCTCCTCTGACCGGTGCCCCAGCGCCTCGACCGTCTTCGATGTCCGGCGCACCCGGCCGGCGATCTCCTCCATGCCGGCGATGGTTTCCTGCACCACCCTGGCCCCCTGGTTCGCGGAGTCGCTGGACTGGCGGGACGCCTCGGCGGCCAGGACGCAATTGCGGGCGATGTCCGCGCTGGTGGCGGCCATCTCCTCGCTGCCGGTGGCCACGGTCCCGGTCTGGGAGGCGACTTCCTCCGCGCCGGTGGCGATCTGAGCCGAGGTCCCCTGCAGCTGGGTGGAAGCCGAAGCGATGCTGCTGGAGATCTGGACGGTCTGTGAGACGAGCGCCTTGAGGCTCTGCACCATGTGCCCCATGGCCTGCTGCAGCTGTCCGGTTTCATCCCTGGAATCGACCACCACCTCGACGGTCAGGTCCCCCTCTGCCAGCCGGTTCGCCACCTGCACCGCCTTGTCCAGCGGCCGGGTGATCATCCTCGTTATCACCACGCCGAGCACCAGGGCGAGTACGAGCCCCAGCGCCAGGAGCACGGCGATGGAGCGCGCGGCCGAGGCGGCTGCCAGCTCGTTGTTGCGCGCGGTGGTCTTACCCTGCAGTTCCTTGGCCACCATCAGCTTGTCCAGCAGCTCCTGCTGCTTCAGTGCGGCCTCCTTGCCGGCGCCGTGCAGGAGTTCCCTGGCCTCGGCGTCGCGCCCGGCGCCATCGAGCGTGAGTATCTTTTCCACGTACCCAAGGTACACCGATCTCGCCTGGACGAAGTCTCGGAACAGCCCCCGCTCCTCGTTGGTGGTGATCGTTTTCTCGTAGCGTGCGGCGCGCTCGGAGATGTTCTGGCGCAGCGCCGCCGTGGTATCCACGTAACGCTGGCGCAGCGCCGGATCGGTCGCCTCCACCGCGTCGCGCACGTTGATCCGGACCCGCTGGAACGAGACCGACATCCCCGCCAGATCCCCCAGGGGAACGGTCACCGTCTCGTAGGTCCTTTTCCCTTCCGCGTTGAGGTTGTTGGTGACTCTTATGCCGATGAAGCCGATGACCACCGCTATGATGGCCACGCAGGCGAACCCCGCCGCCAGCTTTATGCCTACTTTAAGATCTCTGATCGCTCTCATGACATGTCTCCCGTGCGTTCGTTGTGCCGGCAGGTCCCGAAGGAAGCTGTGGTGGCCGTTGCATCAATGCCTGTCCCGTACGGGACAGGTCGAGTCGTTTGCTACAGGTAAGAGCAGGAGTGGTGCCAACCCGCCCACTTACGCGGTTTCAGCTACTTGTACCGGACCGGCGAGGTCCGGTTGTCCCCGACCGGGACAGTGTGGGCGGCAAAGGGACAGTGCCGCTGCAGAGGATAACTCGGGAGCTGTCCCGTGACCGGGGACGCGCGCCGTCCGTTCACCGCGGGCGGCGGCTCACCGCCGTTGCCCGAAAGTTTCGATGGGGCCGGTACCCGGGGGGGACACCGGAAAGGGGGTCAGGCGCGTCGCGGGCGCTGTCTGGCAACGCCAAAAATCCACGGGGGAGACTTACGGTGCTGTCGGCAGGGCCTGTGAGGGGGTTCCATCACAGGATGGTGCATCACGAACGGTAGAAGGCTTTCCGGTTCACCTTGAGAAGCTGCGCCGCCTTCGACTTGTTGCCGCCGCAACGCTCGAGGGTCAGGTTCAGGATCTGCCCGGTGAGGGCTTCCAACGACAACTCCCCTTCCGGGAGGGAGAGATGGTAACTCACCCTGGTCCCGTCACTCGCGCTTCGCACCGGCTCCGGCTCCGTCCCCGCCAGCCCCAGGTGCACGGGACGGATCATCTCGTTGTCGGTGAGAATGGCCGCCCGCTCGAGGCAGTTGCGCAGCTCGCGCACGTTGCCCGGCCAGCGGTAGTCGAGCATCAGGTCCATGGCCTGCTGCGAGATCCCCGGCAGCGGTTTCCCCAGGTGCTGGCGCAGCTGCTCCAGGATGTGGCCGCACAGGATCGGTATGTCGTCCTTTCTCTGGCAAAGCGGCGGGATGGTCAGGGGGAAGACGTTGACGCGGTGGTAGAGGTCCTCGCGGAAGCGTCCCGCCGCGACCAGCCCGGCGAGGCTGCGGTTGGTGGCGACGATCACGCGGCAGTCAACGGGAATGGGGGTGTTGCTGCCGATCTTCTCGAAGGCCCGCTCCTGGAGCACGCGCAAAAGCTTCGCCTGCAGTGAAAGAGGCATGTCACCGATCTCGTCCAGGAGGATGGTCCCCTTCCGGGCCAGGCTGAACTTCCCCTCCCGGTCGCGGTCGGCGCCGGTGAAGGCGCCGCGCACGTGCCCGAAGAGCTCGCTCTCCATCAGGTGCTCGGGGATGGCGGCGCAGTTCACCGCCACGAATTCGGCGGGAAGTCCCTTGCCGGCGAAATGGATGGCGCGCGCCAGCACCTCCTTGCCGGAACCGCTCTCCCCGTAGATCGCCACCGTGGTCTGCCGCGCGGCTGCCACCCGCGAGGCGAGCTCCAGCACCTGCTTCATGGCGGGGTTCACCGTCACGATGCTCTGGAAGGTGTAGCGCTCGGTTAAAAGCCCCTTGATCTGCTCGTTTTCCCGCACGACGCGGTGGTAGTCGAGGGCGCGCTGGATGGTGATGCGCAGGTCCTCGGGGTCGTAGGGCTTCTCCAGGTAATCGTAGGCGCCGCGCCGCATCGCCTCCACCGCGCTCTCAACGCTGCCGTGCGCCGTGACGACGATGATGGGCGTTTCCGGGTGCCGTTTCTGCGCCTCCCCGATGAGTTGCAGGCCGTCCATCCTCGGCATGACCAGGTCGGAGAGCACCAGGTCGACCGGCTGCCGTTCGAGGATCTCCAGCGCCTGCATCCCGTCGACGGCGCTGACGACCTCGTAGCCGATCTCGCACAGTTGACGTTCCAGCAGGAAACGGAACACGGGTTCGTCGTCGACGGCAAGGATCTTGGTGGTGTGAGGCATGTAATCGGGCTCCGCGGGCTGAAGGTTTCCTGTCTTATCGGCAGTTCACCCGGGAGCTTGAGCCGGACCCGCTGAGGCTGCGCGCCGGCGCGAAGGGATATCTGTCAGGAAGCTGAAGAGGGGACGTCCGTGGATGGTGTGGGGGGAGGAACAGTTGGGAGGAAAGGTTGGCGCGGAAGGGGCTGCCCGGTTCCGCGTGCGGTGACGGCGTGGCCGCTAGACCATGCCGGTTATGGTGTCCGAGACCCGGTACAGGGGGACCGCGGCGTCCACGCTGACGGTTTCCGCGACCGCCTTGGGCATGCCGTAGACGATGGCCGTCTCCTCCGTCTCGACGACGACCCGTCCCCCGGCCATCTTGATGGCCCGTGCGCCGGCCGCGCCGTCCTTACCCATCCCGGTCAGGACGACCCCCAGGGAGCGGCTGCCGCAGACCTCGGCGGCGGATTCGAAGAGCGCGTCGACCGACGGGCAATGCAGGTGCCCGGCGGGCTCCGGGTCGAGCCATACCTGGAGCCCCCCGTCCTTGCGCCGCAGCCGCATGTGCCACCCGGCGGGGGCCAGGTAGACGTTCCCCGCCACGACCGCCTCGCCGTCGCTGGCCTCCCTCACCGTCAATGAGCTGTTGCGGTCCAGACGCGCGGCCAGCGAAGTGATGAATCCCGCCGGCATGTGCTGCACGATGAGGATCGGGCAGGGAGGAGGCTGGAGCGCGCTTAGCACCTGCTGCAGCGCCGGGGGGCCGCCGGTCGACGTCCCCATGACCACGACCTCGGTGCCGCGGCTCTTCCCGCCCCCCCGGGCGGCGGGGCCCGGCTCCGGCTTTCGTGCCGCGCCGCGCAGCTTTTCCAGGTCCACGCCGGCCGCCACCTTGATCTTCGCGGTCAGCTCCTTGGCGAGGGCGCCGATGTCCATCGCCCCTCCCGCGGAGCTCTTGTCTATGAAGTCGACCGCCCCGATGTCGAGGGCCTTCAGCGTCTTCTCCCCCCCCTTGCCGGTGAGGCAACTGAACATGATCACGGGGGCGGGGCACTGCTCCATGATCATCTCCAGCGCCGAGATACCGTCCAGGACCGGCATCTGCACGTCGAGGGTGATCACGTCCGGCCGCAGGCTCCTGGCGAGTTCGACGGCGCTTTTGCCGTTGCCGGCGACGTCGACCACCTCGATGTCGGGGCTCTCCTCGAACATCCGTATGATGGCCCGGCGCACGAAGGCCGAGTCGTCCACGACCAGGACCCGGATCTTTTTCTTCACGTCACCCATCACGTCACCCCCTCTTCCGATAGATGATGGCGCCCGGAAAACGAAGCGGCAGGTAAGACGCCTGCGTCCTGGCAAGGGATTCCGAATGCCCGAGGAAGAGGTACCCCCCCGGCGGCTGGAGGGCGCCGAAGTTGTCCAGCACCCGCTTCACGTTGTCGTCCCCGAAGTAGATGAGGACGTTGCGGCAAATGATGATGTCGAAACGCTCCCCCGCCACGCTCGCCAGGTCGAGGAGGTTCCCCTGCGTGAAGCCGGTCCATTTCCTAAGCATCGGCCTGACCACGAACTTGTCGCCGTGGCGCTTCAGGTACCTCTGCACCAGGTGCGGCTCCGTGGCCCAGAACGAGCGCTCAGTGTAGACCCCCTGCCGGGCCGCGTCCAGTACCCGCTCGTCGATGTCGAGACCGGTGATGCGCACGTCCCAGTCCCAGGAGAAGCACCCCGACTCCAGAAGGAGCATGGCCAGGGTGTAGACCTCCTCGCCGCTCGAGCAGCCGGCGGAGAGGATGCGGATGGAGCGCTCGCCGGCGGCCAGTTTCGCCTCCTTGAGCGCCGGCAGCACCTCCTGCGCGAGGACGGAGAGCTGGGACGATTCCCTGAAGAAATAGGTCTCGTTGTTGGTGAGAAGGGGAACGAGGCGCCGCCATTCCGCGTCCCTGCCGGGGGAGAACTTGAGGTAGCAGTAATAGTCGGTGAAGTTGCGCAGCCGCAACTCCTCCAGCCGGGGCAAGAGCTTCGTTGCCAGCCCCCTCTGCGTCCCTTCCTCAAGCACCAGCCCGGCGAAGGCGGCCACGTGTTCCTTGATGAGCCTGAACTCCTCGGCCTGCATGACGACCTTCTCCAGAGGCATCAGAGGTATTCCTGCTGCGCGAAACTCTTCAGGGCGAGCTCCGCCCTCGTCCTTACCTCGGCGCTCGCATCGTTTTTTCTGACCTGGATCAGCCTTTTCAAGGGGGAGGCGTCGTAGCAGTGGCACAGCGCGTCGATGCAGGCGAGCCGGACTATCTCGCTCTCGTCGTCGAGGAGCTCCGAAAGGGGTTCCACGCTCTTGTGGTCGGCGATCTTCCCTATGACGTCGATCACCCGCTCGCGCAAATCCGCCTTGTAGTTCTTCTTCATGATGCGGTGCAGCCAGGGGAGCCCGGCGCGCCCGAACGCCACCAGCGCCTCGAACGCCTGCCTCCCTACCTCCGGGTCGTCGAGCAGCGCCACCAGTTCCGGCACCGTGACCGGATTGCGCAGCTCCCCGAGGACGGTGATGGCGTGCTTGCGCACCATGGCGTCGGCATCGTTTATCCCCTTGAGCAGCAACGGGAGCTCGCGCCCTCCGCCGATTTTCCCCAAAACGCGCAGGGCCGCGATGCGCACGCTCCAGTGCGCGTCCGCCACCGCTTCCTCGACCCCCTTGAGCGACTCCTGGTCGGCCAGCTCACCCAGGGTGTAGACCGCCAGTCTCCTGAAGTCGGGATCGCCGTGCTGCAGGTAGCGCCTGCGGATCAGCTCCGAGGCCTCCTTGTAAGCGAGTTTCCCCAGGGTTTCCACGATGGCGTACTCCAGCTGACGCGAAACGCCCTGGGAGAGGTAGTTGACCAGGAAACTTCCCGCGTCACGCGCCCCCATGTCGCCAACCGCCCGGATCACGCAGTAATCGAGATCCTCGCGGCCGCTCCCCAGAAGTGCCAGGAGCTCGTCCAGGAGCATCGGCTCTCCCAGTTCCGCGGCGGCGATGACCGCCGCCTCGCGCACCGGCTCCTCCGTGTCGCACAGCGCGCGGCACAAAAGCGGCACGGCCTGGGAGACCTGCTGCTTCCCGATGGACCGGACCAGCTCGGCCCGCACCTCCGGATCGTCGTCCATGCAGAGCAGGCGGAGGTTCTCGATCCCCCCTCCATGCTTCAGGCAGCCAAGGAGCATCGCGGCGCGGCGGCGCGCGCCGGCGTCGGGGGCTTGCGCGAGCTCGCCGAAAAGCTCCAGCACCGGCCCCAGGCGGTGCCGTCCCAGGGCCTGGGCCGCCTGCTGCGCCAGCGCGTCGCTCCCCCTGACGAGCATCGCCTTCATTTGCGGCAGGAGCGACTCGTCGGGAAAGGATTGCAGGGTCTCCAGCACCTCGAGCTGCACCGCCTCGTCGTCCTGCGCGAGCAGGCGCGCCAGTTCCGCGGCCTGGCAGGGAACGCCGAGCCAGCGCAGCGCGCGCAGCGCCACCAGGCGGACGGCCGCACTGTCATGATCGAGCGCGCCCAGAAGCTTCCCTTCCGCGCATATCCCGAGGGCGAGTACGGCGCTCTCCACCACCTGGTAGTTGCGCTCGTCCCCCAGGAGCTGAAAAAACCCGTCCATGGCGGAAAGCTCCCCCATCCACCCAAGGAGCATCGCCGCCGCCTGCGACGACTCCGGTTCACCCGGCTCCTGCAGCATCGATTTGAGCCGCTCCACGCCACGCCCCGAGATCAGCTGGCGCAGCCGTTCCTGCTGCCCCACCGCCTCGATCCGGTTCTTGTAGCTCATCTCGTCGTTGAGGCTTTGGCTGATGGCCGCCATCGAGACCGCGACGCTGCGCGCCAGATCCTGCTCCACGAAGGGGAGGATGCCGGCCAGCGCGTAGAGGGCGCGATGGTCACCGGCCTTCCCCAGCGCCTCCACCACCGCGCCCCGCAAAAGCTCGTTGTCCAGAAGCGGCAGCAGGTGGGGGACGGCGCGGTAATCCCTGAGTTCGCCTATGGCGCAGATGGCGGGGTACTGCAGCCAGAAATCCCCCTTCAGAAGCTCCAAAAGCGGCACCAGCGCGCTGCGGTCGCCGATCTTGCCGAGCGCCTCGGCCGCGGAATGGCTCACGTTGCTGTCCGGGTCGGCCAGCGCCCGTATCAGGGGCTCCACCGCCTCGCGGCTGCCGATGTCCCCGAGCATCACCGCGCTGAAGTTGCGGATCTCCTCGTCGCCGTCGAAGAGGAGCCCGTTCAGACGGGGGACCGCCTCCCCCCCAAGCTTCACCAGCACCTCCATGGCGCCGTTTCTCAGGTCGGCGTTGTCGTTGTCCCGGACGGCGGCCTCCAGGGACGGGTAGATCTGCTGCACCCCGCGGCCGATGATGGTGTCCAGCGCCTCGCTCTTGCGTCCGCGTTCGGCGTCGCCGACCAGGAGGAGGAGCTCCGGTAGTGAACAATCCTGCAAGGGAAGGGATTGGGCGCCAGGGGCATCGTTGGGCAGAAGCATTTTATAGGTTCTCCAATTTCCTGTAGACGAGACAGCTGGCATCGGGGACCGCCGCGAGGTCGTGACTGAAAAGGTGCAGCGGTTCGGCGTCGCCGGTGAAAAGGTGCCCCCCCGGCGCCAGGAGCCGCGAGAGGGTCTCCACGAGGAGCTGCTGGCAGCTGGGGGAGAAGTAGATCATGACGTTGCGGCAAAACACGACGTCGAACCCGCCCCAGCCCGTTTCCAGCTCCGGGGGAGCTCCCCCCCCATGACCTGGTTCAGGTTGAGGGGAATGAACCGCACCAGTCCCCTCAGCTCCTCCCCCGCCACCGCGCCGCCGGCCGTCGCCGTGAAGTATTTTCCGATCAGGTGGGGGGGGATGTTCTGCAGCCGCTCGGTTTCGTAAAATCCCTCCCGGGCCACCTTGAGGCAGCTCTTGCTGATGTCCCCGGCCACGATCTCGATATCCCATGCCTTGGGGTAGCGCAGCGTCTCGAGGAGGGTCATGGCGACGGTGTAGGGCTCCTCGCCGGTCGAGCAGCCGGCGCAGAGGATGCGCAGCTTCATGGTGCCCGCGCCGGCGCCGCTGTCTCTTTTCCCCCACGAGCGCATCATCTCCCGCCCCCGCGCCATTTCCAGCTCCGGCAGCACGACCTGCCGCAGGTGCCGGAACTGGTCGGGGTTACGGAAGAAGAAGGTCTCGTTGATGGTCATCAAGTCGAGCAGGGAGGCGTACTCCGCCGGGGTCTCCTCCAGGTGGCTCAGGTAGGAGCGGTAGTCGGCCAGCCCCAGTTGCGCCAGCCGGGTTTCCAGCCGCTGCCTGAAAAGGGAGAGCTTGCGCGGCGCGAAGTAGAGCCTGCTCCTCTCGAAAACCCGCTCCCGTATCCTGTCCAGGTAGGGGTCCGGCGCCACGTCCCGGTATGCCAGGTTGCCCCCGGGTTCCATTTCAGTTCACCTTGAAGGTCCCTACCAGCGCCGTCATCTCCTCGGCCTGCAGGGTGAGGTTCTGGGCCGCGCGCGAGAGCTGCTCGACGGCGGAGAGGTTTTCCCGGGTGATGTCGCTTATGTTGTCCATGGCGGTCACCACCATATCGCCCCCCTTCTTCTGTTCGGCGGTGGCGTTGGCCACCGACTGGGTCATGGAGGTCATGGAGTTCACCGCGGAGACGATCTGGCGCGCGGAGAGGGACTGCTCGCGGGTGGCGATGGTCACCTGGCTGGTCACCTGGTTCATGTTGTCCACCGCGATGCGGATCTGGCGGCTCCCAAGGGCCTGCTCCTTGGCGGAACCGGTCACCTCCTGGGTGAGCTGGTTCATCCGCTCCACGGCGATCCTGATCTGCCTCCCGCCGGCCGCCTGCTCGCGGGCTGCGTTGGCAACCACGTCGGAAGCACCGCTCATCTGCTCCACCGCGCGGATCACCTGGCTGGAGGCGTTGGACTGCTCGGCGGTCATGCGGGCGATGTCGGACATGAGGGTGCTGGTGCGCTCGATGCTGGAGACGATGTTCTCCAGCGAATTGCCGGCCAGCGTGATGAGTTCCATGGAGTTCTTCGCCTCCTGCGAGGCGATCTCGCCGTACTTCACCGACTCGCCCGTGTCGGCCTGCACCTGGCGGATGACGAGGGCGATTTCCTTGGTGGCCCCCATGCTCCGCTCGGCCAGCTTCCTCACCTCGTCGGCCACCACGGCGAAGCCGCGGCCGGCGTCGCCGGCGCGCGCCGCCTCGATGGCGGCGTTCAAGGCGAGCAGGTTGGTCTGGTCGGCGATCTCGCCGATCACCTTGACGATGTTGCCGATCTCCTCGGAACGCCGCCCGAGGTTCAGGATCGATTCGGAGGTTTTCTCGATGACCTCAGCCACGCGCCCCATGGCGGTGACGGCCTGCTGCCCCGCCTCGAGCCCGGCGTTCCCCTCCTTGGCCGCCCCCTTCGCCACCTGGTCGGCCTCCTCGACGTTTTTCGCCACCTGACGGATCGAGGCCGCCATCTCCTCGATGGTCGAGGAGGAATCCCCCACCACCTTCTGCAGGTCCTGGGAGTTCGCCGCCACCTGGTCGATGGAGACGGTGATCTGCTCGATGGTCGCCGAGGTCTCCGCGACCGACGACATCAGCTCCTCCGCGTTTTGGGCCACGTTCTCGATGGAGACGGTCATCTGCTCGATGGTGGCCGAGGTCTCGGCGACCGCGCTCGCCATCACGTCGGCGCTCTTCGCCACCTGTTCGCTGGAGGCCCCAAGTTCCTCGATGGAGGAGGAAACCTCGTCCGCGTTGGCCGCCAGCGCATCGGCGTTGCCGGCGACGGTCTGGATCGAGGCCGCCATCTGCACCATGGTGGCCGAGGTCTCCTCGGTGGCCGAGGCCTGACCGTGGGCGGACTTGGTGAGCTGCTGCGTGTTGGCCGAAATCTGCCCGGCGGCGGAGGCCACCTCCCCGGAGGTGCCCCGGATCTTGCCGATCATGGCCATGAGGTTTTGCACCATGGTTTGCATGGCTGAAAGGAGTTCACCCACCTCGTCCTTCGAGTTCACCACGACCGCCACGGTGAGATCCCCCTGGGCCACGGTCTTCGCCACCTCGACCGCCGCGTTGATGGGAACCGTGATGCTGCGCGTGATCAAAAAGCTCACCAGGATGCCGACGACGAGGCTCACCAGGATGCTCGAAAGGACCAGAAGCGTCACGTGCCGGGAGAGGGCAAGCATGACCTTTTCCTTACTGTCCATCCGCTCGTTGCTCTGTTCGGCGAGCTCCTTGGAAACCTCTTCGAATTTGTGGATCCCCGCCTTGTACGGCTCCACGGCGACGTTGGCCGCAGCCGGGCTCTTGATGCGCCCGGCCTCGATCTCCTTGTAGATCTTCTTGAAGCCGGCCTCGTAGGCGGAGAGTTCCTCCTTCATCGCCTTGATCCCGTCCTTCTCCTTCTGCAGGACCACGAGCTTCTCCAGGTCCTTCAGGCGGTTCTCCAGGTGCTCGCGCTGCTCGCCCCACTTCCCGAGGTATTCCTTCTCTTTCTCGCGGTCACCGATGTTGAGGAAAAGGTCCTTCTCGTAGCGCCGAAGCCCGACCACGTTGGCCCGCGCCCGGGAGGCATGTTCCGAGATGGTGGCGTCCCCCTGCAGCATGGCGATGGTGGTCTGGGTGCTCTCTCTCACCCCCCAGTAACCGGTGCCGCCAACCGCGACCACGATGAGCAGCATGATGCCGAAACCAAGGCCGAGCCGGCCCCCTATGCGAACGTTCTTTAACATCTACTTTCTCCTTTACTGGTGCCCCGTGCTACAGCAAGAGCGCGCGGTTGAGATTCAAAATGATGATCAGGCGGCCGTCGAGTTTCCCCATGCCGCCGATGTAGCTGGCCTCGGGGGTGGTGGCGTCCTCGGGCATCTCCTCGACGAGGGAGGCCGAGAACTGGATCACCTGGCGCACCGAGTCGACCAGCATCCCCAGGCGCTTCTCCCCCAGTTCCACCACCACGATCCGCTGCTCCTCGTTCTCCTCGACGTCGGGACGGCCAAAGCGCCGGCGCAGGTTGACGACCGGTATGATCTTCCCGCGCAGGTTGATCACCCCGCTCACGTGGGGGGGTGCACCGGGGACCTCCGTGATGCCCCCCCCCCGGATGATCTCCTGGACGCTGTTGATGTCGACGCCGTACTCCTCCCTGCCCAGGCGGAAGGTGACCAGTTGCAGCTTCCCCCCCCCTTCCGTGCCGGAAGAGACCGAAACGTCCCGGTCCACCTCCTGCTGGGCCTGTTCGATGAACCGGGCCAGCACGTCCTCCGCCAGCCCTGAGCTTGGGAGGTTGAATTGCTCTGCCATGCCTGTCTCCTTTGCGATAACTCTTGTGCCCTGCGGGGTCAGCGCCCCAGTATCGAGGGGATGTCGACGATGAGCGAGACCCTGCCGTCGCCGAGCACGGTGCCGCCGGAGATCCCGGGGAGCTCCCCTAAGTAGTCGTCCAGTCCCTTGATGACGATCTCCTGCTGGCCGATCAGGCGGTCCACCACGAGTCCGCCCTTCTTGTCGCCGCTGGCCACCACCACGACGTATTCCTGTTCCCTTTGCTCCGCGCTTGCCCGCCCGAAGAAGCGGTCCAGCCGGTACAGAGGAAGCACCCGGTCGCGCAGCATGATCACCTCGCCGCTCCCCGTGTCGTGGCACTCCTCACCCCGCACCTGGACGCTCTCCAGGACGCCGGAGAGCGGCACCGCGTAGGTCTCGCCCGCCACCTCCACCATGAGGGCGGTGATGATGGCGAGCGTCAGCGGGAGCATGATGGTGAAGGTGGTGCCGCGCCCGAGCTTCGATTCGATCTCGATGATGCCGTTTAGGGAAGAGACGATCTTCTTGACCACGTCGAGCCCGATCCCCCGCCCCGAGGTCTCGGTCACCTCGCTCCTGGTCGAAAATCCCGGGACGAAGACCAGCTGCAGCAGTTCCGCGGAGGTCATGCCGCGGGCCGCTTCCGGCTCGAGCACGCCGCGCTGCACCGCCTTGCTGCGGATCTCCTCAGGGTCCATCCCCCCCCCGTCGTCGGAGACGGAGATGACGATGTGGTTACTCTCGTGGCGCGCCCTGAGGGTCAGGGTGCCGCGCGGCTCCTTGCCGCGGGAGCGCCGCTCGCCCGGGGTCTCCAGGCCGTGATCCACGGCGTTTCTGATCAGGTGCAAAAGGGGCTCGCCGATCTCGTCGAGGACCGTCTTGTCGAGCTCGGTATCCTCCCCCTCGAGCAGAAGGCGCACCTCCTTGCCGTGGGTGAGGGAGAGGTCGCGCACCAGGCGCTGGAAGCGCTGGAACACGGTCTTCACCGGGAGCATGCGCACCTTCATGATGGACTGGCGCAGGTCGTCGGTGCTCTTGCCGATCAGCTGGCTCGTTTCGTTGAATGCGTTCAGGAGCTCCCGGTCGGACACCGTCTCACGCAGGCGCTTTTCCAGGGTGGTGAGGGCGGTGCGCTGGATGACGAGCTCGCCCATGAGGTTTAACAGCTCGTCGAGCTTCTCGAAGTTCACCTTGAGGGTGCTGCTTTTCTGGGTGATGTATCCGAATTCAGACGGGGAGGCGGGGCGGGAAGGCGCGGCCGCGGCGACAGGCTCGTGCCCGTGTTCGTGCCCATGGCCTTGCTCATGTTCGTGCCCATGCTCATCTCCGCCTCCGGCGGGAGTCTGCGGGGCGGAGCCCAGCGCCTCGAGCAGGGACTCTTCATGGGTGAAATCCAGGGGGGCGTCCGGGGTGCGGGCGAAACTCATCAGCGCGCCGCGGAGCGCGTTGATCCCGCCGTAGAGGGCGCCAAAGAGCGCCGCCCCCAGCGGGAGCGCGCCCGCACCGGTCTGCTTCATCACCTCTTCCAGCCGGTGCACGTACTGCTGCAGCGCGGTGAGCCCCATCATCCCGGAGTTCCCCTTGAGGGTGTGCAGGTGCCCCTGGATCAGGGTGACCAGCTCGCCGTCGCAACCGGCCGGGGCGCGCCGCTCCAGCTCGAGGAGGAACCCCTCCACCGCGTCCAGGTGCCCCCCCGCGTCCTCGACGAACTCCCCGATCAGGGCTGAGAAATCGCACTCACCGCTCAAGGGCCATCTCCCCCTCCGGCTCCATGCCGGTCGCGCTTTGCTGCAGCACCTTCACGATCACCTCGTGCAGCTGGCTCGGAGTGAAGGGCTTGGTGAGATAGCCGCAGGCGCCCAGCTTGAGCCCCTGAATGGTGTCCTCCTCCTTCCCTTCCGTGCTGACGATCACCACCGGCACCCGCGGGGTGAAGCCGAGCTGGGACGCCTTCTCCAGGAACTGCACCCCGTTCATCACCGGCATGTTGATATCCAAAAGCACGAGCTGCACGTCGTCGAAGCGCGCCAGGATGTCGAGCGCCTCCTGGCCGTTGTTGGCGCCCACGACCTCGCAGCGGTAGCGCGCCAGGACCAGGCGGTACATCTGGTGAATCAGCGCCGAATCGTCCACCACCAGGACTTTGTTGAGGATCATCTCATTCCCTTCCATGCTCGGGCCGCATCACGCGCCGGCCCGGGCCGGCGGCCGCGGCCGCTGGTTACAGGGTGTTGGCTGCGCGGCATTCCACGAACGTGGAAACCTCCGCCGGGGGGAGCTCGAGCTTGTCGATCATTTCGTGCAGCAGGGTGGGGTTGAAGGGTTTCTTCACATACCCCTTGGCCCCCAGCTGCAGCCCGCGGATCGTGTCCCCCTCCTTCCCTTCCGTGCTGATGATGACGACGGGGATCCTCTTGGTGATCCCCAGCGCGCCCGCCTTCTCCAGGAACTGCACCCCGTTCATCACCGGCATGTTGATGTCGAGCAGGATGAGCTGTATCCCCTGGTGCCTCTCCAGCAGGTCGAGCGCCTGCTGGCCGTCCATGGCGTCGATAATCTCGCATCCGTAACGGTTCAGAACCAGGCGGTACATCTTGTGGATCATTTCCGAATCATCGACCACCAGCACTTTCTTAAGCATCACGCACCTCGTTTTCCGTCCTTTCTCCATGACCTTGCCGGGCCGTACCGGTCGCGCCGAAGGGCGCGACGTAAGCGGCGCCTCTTTTAATGAGCGCACCCCGGGCTGCTCAGGCAAGGCAAGCGGCGTGCCAGCGTAAGAAAAAGGCCAAACGCCCTGTACACGGGGCTTGCATTACCGTCAGGGTGCGGGGGGGGCTTTTCGGTGCAGCAAGATTTCTTGACAAAACTGCGGAAGGATGCGGATTTCCCGCGATGGCGCATGGAGTTACAGACGCGAGCAAGAAAACTTGACAGGACAAGATTTCTTGCCCGCCGGAGGTGGCGTAGGAACGCGGAGGGCGTTGTTTTGAGAGGAAACGGGAGAAACCGCTACATTATTTTTTACTTATGCGCTGATTGAGGGCCTGGCGGCTGATACCCAGGAGTTCCGCGGCGGCCCTCTGGTTGCCGCCCGAGCGCTTGAGGGCGGCCTCTATGAGACTCTGGGTAAGCTGCGACAGGGTGGGGAATCCCGCGGAGAGGTTCAGCCACTCCCCCCCCTCGTCGGGATCCGGGGCCGCTGTCGGAAGTCCCACTCCGGTGGCGTCGCGGAAGGGAATAAGGGATAGCTTCCCCCTCTGGTGCCGGGTCACCACGTCGAAGACCAGGGCGCGCAGCTCCCTGATGTTACCGGGGAAGGCGTACCCCGCGAGGAGGCTCGGGAGCTCGTAGGGATACTCCGGGACCTCCTTGTGCAGCGTGCGCGCCGCCTCCTCGACGAAGGTCTCCAGGAGGATCGGGATGTCCTCGGTGCGCTCGCGCAGCGGGGGGATGTGCACCTGGTGCGCGCAGAGCCGGTAGTAAAGGTCGCGGCGAAAGCTCCCCCCGGCGATGGCGGCGGAAAGGTCGCGGTTGGTCGCCACCACCACCCGGGCCTGGTTCGCGGCAGGGAGGTCCGACCCCAGCGGGTAATACTCCCCCTCCTGCAGAAGGCGCAAAAGCTTCACCTGGGTGGCCGGGGACATCTCGCCGATCTCGTCGAGGAACAGGGTCCCCCCGGCGGCGCGGGCGATCATCCCGTCGCGCGCGTGGTCGGCGCCGGTGAAGGCGCCCTTTTTGTGTCCGAAGAGGGTGTCCGAGAAGACGTGGTCATCGACCCCGGCGCTGTTCACGGGGACGAACGGCCCCCGGCGCCCGCTCAACTCGTGCACGGCGCGGGCGATGAGCTCCTTCCCCACCCCGGTCTCCCCGGTGACGAGGACCGGCTGCTCGGTGGGGGCGACCGCCTCCAGGTAGCTGAAGATCGCCTTCATGCGCGGGCTTCTGGTCTTGATGGACGAGAAGGCCTCCTCGTTGGCGGGCCTGCCGGTGAGAAGCGACTCGCGCAGCGACTCGATCTCGCGCTGCATGGTGTTGCGGTCCAGCGCCTTCCTGACGCTGGTCACGAAACGGGTCGGGTCGACCGGCTTCACGATGTAATCGAAGGCCCCAAGCTTCATGCAGTCGATCGCCGTGTCGAGCTCGTTGGCCGCGGTGACGATGATCACCGGGATCCCCGGATAGCCGCAGCTCAGCTCTCCGAGCATCTCCTTGCCTGAGATGTGCGGCATCTGCAGGTCGAGGACGATCACCCCCGGCTCCTCCTCCGCCAAAAGCGGCAATAGCTGGCGGATGTCATCCAGCGTCCTCACCCGCCCAAGCCCCGCCTGCCGCAGCATGACCGATGATCCAAACAGTATCTGGGGCTCGTCGTCCACTAACAGGATCAGGTCCGCCGCGCCCTTCTTGCTTCCCAGAGCTGACATGTGCGCTCCACCGCGTTCGTTATCCAGTAATGCTTATAGTCAAATCAGTGTTTGCCACCTTATCGTCAAAATGTTAAAAGCAAAAGAGTTTTTTTAGTCCAATTTCCATGGCCGCTCCACAGCGGACCGGCCCCGTTCGTGAGGATCCCCGTGGCCACGCACCGGTTTCGCAGGATACTGTCGCTGCAGTCGACCTTTCTGGCCGTCATCCCCTTCCTGCTGGTCGTCTTTTTGAACCTCTTTCTGCTGCTGCCGCACATAAAGAGGGACGTGGAGTCGGGGCAGCGCGAAGTGGCGCGCGCCTTTGGCGTCGCACTGGACAACTACCTTTCCGCCGCACTCACCGACGTGAAGGCGGTAGCCGCCCTCCCCCTGCACAAGCCCGTCTACCTCGGGGACCTCCAGGAGATCCTCGACGCCGAGGTGGAATCCTCCTCGTCGCTCAACCTGCTCTACGTCGTGCTCCCCGACGGCCAGATCAAGTCAGCCGGTATCCGCAAGGACCACCGCCACACCGATCGGGACCACCGCACCATGGAACGGACCAGCCTCGCCCAGGAGGAGCTCTTCCGTGACACCCGCCGCTTCGGGAGCGCTCTGTGGTCCAACACCTTCGTTTCCGCCTTCGGCAAGGGAACCTCCGTGGCGGTGGCGGTCCCAAGCGGCGACCTCGTCGTCATAGGCGAGGTGGACCTGGCCAAGCTGGTCGGCTCCATGCACGACATCGTCGGGAGCACCGGCCATTCGATCATGCTGATCGACCACACCGGGCAGGTGATAGCAGGCCAGGGTAGCGCCTCCACCACACCTCCCCCTTTCATCGGTGACATCCCCCTGGTGCGCAAGGGGCTCCGCTCGGGGCAGCCCGTGAGCGGCGAGTTCAACCTCGAGGGGCGCGCGCTGGTCGGCACCATGATGAAATCCACCCATATCGGCTGGTACGTCCTGGTCGCCCAGCCGGTGCGCAGCGCCTACCGCTCGGTGGTCATAACCACCCACAACGTGGGAGCCGGAGCGCTTGCCGCCCTGCTGCTGGCCCTCCCCGCCTCGCTCTTTTTGGCCCGCCGCCTGTCGGGCCGCCTGGAAGAGCTGGCAACCTTCGCCCGTCGGGTGGCCGGCGGACAGAAATCCCCTCCCTGGCCCAAGGGGGAGATCGCCGAGGTGGAGCAGCTGGCGGGTGACCTGCAGAGCATGGCGGACGAGATCCGCTACCGGGAGCAGCAGCTCGTGGAGGGGGAGCGGCTGCTGCGCTCGGTCACTGACCACGCCTTGCACTACCAGGGGCTTCTCACCTGCGACGGAACCGTGGTCGACGCCAACCGCACGGCCCTCGCCCTGGTCGGAGCCCGCAAGGAGGAGGTCCTTGGCCTTCCCTACTGGGACACCCCCTGGTGGCGCCACGACGCGGAGCTGCGCGAGCGGGTGCGGGCCTCGGTAGCCACCGCCAGCCGGGGGACTCCCGACCGGTTCGAAACCACCCACCTGGACCAGGACGGGGAGGTGCGCCACGTCGACTTCTCCATCTCGCCGGTTAGGGACGAGGCGGGGGCGGTCGCCTACCTGGTTACCGAGGGGCGGGACATAACCGATTTCGCCCGGGCCAAGAGCGAGCTCAAGGAGAGCGAGGAGCGCTTCTACCAGGTCTTCGTGCAAAACGACGACCCGGTCATCCTCATGAAGCTGGAGACCCTGCAGGTGCTCGACGCCAACCCCGCGGCGCTTTCGCTCTATGGGCTGCGTCATGAGGACCTCCCCGGTCTGAGGTTCGACGCCCTGATCGACGCGGACGACCTGGAAAAGATCAGGGAGGAGTTCGCCCACCACCACACCTCGCAGGGGTTCCTGAAGCGGGCGGCAAGCTACAAGTCCGGGGGGGAGAAGATCATGATCTCCTTCCGCGGCACGAGGATCCGTCTCAAGGACGAGGAGATCCTCCTCTGCTCCATCCGCGACATCTCCGAAAAGCTGCGCCTGGAGCAGGAGATCCGGGCCACCCAGGCGAAGCTGATCCAGACCAACAAGATGACCTCCCTGGGGATGCTGGTCTCCAGCGTCGCCCACGAGATCAACAACCCCAACCACTGCATCTCCATAAACAACACCGTGCTGTCGCAGATCACCAGGGACTCGCTCTCCCGGCTGCGGGTGCTCAGGGAGGAGTACGGGAGCTTCAACCTGGGCGGATTCTCCTACGAGGAAGTCCTGGAGATGGTTCCGCAACTGCACGACGGGATCAGGGAAGGCGCGCTGCAGATCGACAAGATCGTGCGGGACATGAAGAACTTCACCAAGCCCGCCGCGTTGGACATGCAGGGGAGCATCAACGTGAACCGGTCGGTGGAAAGCGCTGCGACCATCCTGTGGCATCACATCCAGCGTCACACCGACAGCTACCGGATGGAACTGGCGCAGGACCTCCCCGAGGTCCAGGGGAGCCAGCAGCAGATCGACCAGGTGGTGGTCAACCTGGTGATGAACGCGCTGCAGTCGCTGCCCGACAAGAACAGCGGCGTCGTGGTGGCGACCTGGTACGATGCCGGAGCGGAGACGGTGAACCTGAGCGTCGAGGACCAGGGGGACGGGATGTCCGGGGAGGTGCTTTCGCGCCTTACCGAGCCGTTTTTCACCATGAGGATCGACAAGGGGGGGACCGGGCTGGGACTGTACATCTCCTCGTCCATCGTCAAGGAGCATGGCGGCACCCTGGAATTCGAATCGGAGCCCGGTCGCGGCACCAAGGCCACGGTCCGTCTCCCCGCGCGGCAGGGGTGAACACCCGCGTCCCCCTTTTTTGGGTAAAAATCAGCCGGTGGTGGTAGTTGTCAACTGTCAACGATCAATTGCCTTGACAAGGGGCGGCCTATGAGAGTAAGCAGTTGGGAAAAAATAATGATAGCCGACAATACTAAACCATTCGCGAGAATGGGGCGGAAAGCCTAAAGGGTCTCCACGAGACAGCCGGGATGCCGAAATATCACATGATATCGGTCCCGGCTTTTTTTACGTCCTGACGACGGAGCCAAGGGGGCCAAGGGGGGGGCATGGAGCTTTCACAGCGGGCGGCGCGATCAGGCGAGCCCTGCACCAGGAAGAAACTTGGGGAGATTTTCGTGGAGAGGGGGATCCTCTCCGCCTTGACCGTGGAGAGGCTCGTAGTCTATGCACGCAAGAAGGGAAAGCGGTTCGGCACCGTGCTGGAAGATCTGGAGCTTGTCACGCCTGACGAGTTGGCCCAGGCCCTGGCGCAACAGCACAACATGAAATTTCTCGGGGACTTCCACCGCTACAAGTATCCCGACGAACTCCTCAGGATGATCCCGGCCAAGAAGGCCATGGCGAACATGATCTTCCCGTTGAAGCTGAAAGAGGGCAAGTTCGCCGTCGCCATCAGCGACCCGACCCTTGCCGGGGTTCTGCGCGCCATGGAGGAAGAGCATGGAGTGTCCGTAGTGCCCTACGTGGCCACGGGGCGTGAAATAATGCTGGCCATCAAGGTGCACTACCTGAAATCGGTTCCGGCTGCGGCGACCGACAAGAAAAGCATCCTCATCGTCGATGATGACAAGGCGGTCAGTCAGTTCATCAGCACTTCCCTGAAGCGCAAGGGATACCACGTGGTCTGTGCCGACGACGGCATGGAAGCCTTCAAGGAGATCATGTCGAACCGTTTCAACCTGGTGATCACCGACAAGGAGATGCCCAAGCTGAACGGTTATGCCGTGCTGGAGAGCCTGCGGAGCTTTCCGGAAACGGCCAACGTACCGGTGATCCTGATCACCTCCACGGCCACCGTGGACGAAGAAGCCACCGCGCTGCGGCGCGGTTTTTTCGACTTCATCCCCAAGCCCCTGCGCGAGGCCACCCTCTCCGTCAAAGTCGAGCGCGCCCTGACCATGGCGGAAGAGTATTGACGGTGCCGAACCGGCAGGCAGCACTGAAAAGGTGCAACGGAGAATACCGTCCGGAGCGTCCCCAATAGGGTCGATGGTCGATTCCCTCCTGGAAATGTCACGAGTGAATAGAGCGGATCTGACGCTTAACGACATCAACCTGAGCGAGCTTGTGGCGCCTGTTCTTCAACCTCCTCTTTTCCTCATCTTTCATTGCTTGACATACTTCTGCCAGCCTACTAATGTCACCAGGTGCATAGGCTTTTCTCAAAGAGGGGACTTTGGCGGATGGGAAATCCGCCTTGGGAGTTTAGGAGATCACTTAAGCGCTGAGACACTGACCTCAATTGAGCTTTTTCGAAGATGGAGGTCAATCGTCCATAGACTCTCTGGCGATCAGCTAGTATAAAGGCCGTTGTAGTGATTATTTTTTAACGAACCATGAGGCCAGCATGAGGTGTAATGAAAAGCGTGAGACGATTTTGCTTGCGGATGATGAACCGGAAATAAGGGAGGTGCTTCGGGACCTCCTTATCTGCAACGGCTACACAGTGATTACGGCAAGCAATGGACAGGATGCGCTGGAAAAGTTCATCGAAAATACCGATGCGATAGAGTTGCTGGTGACAGACATCGTAATGCCCGGAAGGGACGGCATATCAAGTTACAACGAAATGAAGAAGATCAACCCCGGCATCAAGGTCATTTACATGACGGGGTTCCATGAAAGAATCCCACCGTCTGTTGACGCACTCCGGAAGCCTTTCCATCCATCACAACTGGTCCAACTGGTCAGATCGGTTTTGGGCAACGAGCCTGTGGATCAATAATTTCAGGTCTCCCGCCCTCCCCTTCCTAGTCTTCTACACGTCTATGGAGCCTGCTTGATCCGCTCGAAGGGCTCCCGCTCACCAAAAACCGCAGCGCTGTTTTTCTGGGGAAAATCTGCCGCACATCTACTCACTATTTCTTCGATGCTACCGCCATAGTGTCCCCAGTGTGGCAAAGTTTTGGGAGTATATAGGGATTGGCATAGGCGTGAACGTAAAAAAGGCTGCGATCTTGATTAGATAGCAGCCTCATTACAATAGCTGGTGCGAGAGAGGGGACTTGAACCCCTATACCTTGCGGTGCCAGATCCTAAGTCTGGTTTTTCACCATTTCACGCTGCATCAACGCGGCTCACCCCGCTTCATTACCGTAATGTAAGCGGTTGACATTGCGCAGTTTTACTGTTAAAAATTCATCAACACGCTTCATCCCACATCACCCCTTGCCAGCCCCAAAAAGGATGCAAAAAGGATGCAAAGGATGCAGGCATGAAACAGGGAGCTGCACCTCCCCGGAGAGTTATGATGAAGAAACAATTTACTGACAAGTATCTCCAAAGCATCAAGCCGGGGGAGAAGAAACAGATCATTCGTGAAAAAAGGGGCTTCTGCCTGCAGGTGCTGCCGTCGGGAACCAAGAGCTTCCTGTACATATACCTTTTCCAGGGGAAGAAGAAGAACCTCTACCTGGGCCAATACCCGTACGTGTCCCTGGCGGAGGCGAGGGTCAAGTACAACGAGGCCTACAATAAGGTGCAGATTGGTGAAGACCCCGCCTACGTCCCTCTCCCCCAAGAGGCAGAAGAGCCTGTCATCGCCACTTTCGGAGATTTCGCCGAACAGTACATCAAGTGGTCTGAGGCAAACCATGCCAAGGCCTGGTTTAAGACGGTCAAGATGTCGCTGGAGAACGATGTCCTCCCCACCTGGAAGGACCGCCCCATAACCGAAATAAGAAGACGCGATGCCATTGCCCTCCTGGAGCACGTAGCGACACGTGCACCGGGGCAGGCCAAAAACGTACATAAGGTGGCCAGAGGAGTTTTCGAGTACGCCATCCACCGAGAGCATCTGGAGGCGAACCCGATGCTGAAACTCAGCAAGGTGATTCCGTCCCTGAAGCCCGTCGTCAAGAAACGCATCCTGTCCGACAGTGAACTAAAGCAGTTGTGGAAGTCATTAGACGAAGGCACAGGGGACGAGAGGACCAAGGCTGCGATCAAGCTGGTGCTGGTGACCGCTCAGCGTCCTGGGGAGGTGGCCAGCCTGCACCGCAGCCAGATCGAGGGGAATTGGTGGACGCTGGGGAGCGCGGACACCAAGAACGAGGAAGCACACCGGGTCTATCTTGCTCCCCTGGCATTGGAGTTGATCGGGGACAGCGAGGGGTACATCTTCCCCTCGTACAGAACCGGAGATGCCGGGGAACCGTGCCCGATTGTGAGGCAAACCCTGTCCCAGCACGTGGCGAGTAGGAAGTACTTCAACCTCCCACAATGGACCCCTCATGACCTGAGGCGCACCGCCCGTACCGTAATGGCCCGGATAGGAATCCCGGAGGAGCACGCAGAGGCGATTCTCAACCACAAGAAGCAGGGAGTGGTGAAGGTTTACAACCTGCATCAGTACGCCAAGGAGAAGAAGGCGGCGATGCTGCTGTGGGAAGAGGAACTAAAACGTATCTTAGCAGACTAATCAAGGGTCCTTCCGCCCTCTCCCCGGGCGGTGCCCCAGCACTTCAACCTGCGGCACCACTCCCACAATGCTGCCTTTATTCGTGGCATCCGGACAGTGAATCGACACCGGCTCGCGACTCCTTAGCCACTCCTCGATTTCGGTCAGGTGCCACCCTACCAAGCCCTTGCCGAGCCTAAACCTCCGGGGGAACAGCCCTGCCCTTTCCATACGATATTGGGTTGCGGCGCTTACCCCTATCATCTCAAGGAGTTGCTTGCGCCGGATCACTTTATCCATGTCCATAGAAGCCTCCTAATGCTGGAATCAACCCCTAACGTGAGGCCGGCTTCATCGGGCGGCTGGTGGCGTTGATAGGCAATATATTTGATATCGGACACGGCTGCATCAAACTTTAGAAATAATTAACACCACCCATTAAGTAATACATCTGCTTTGGCAGAAGATCGGACGTTCGACCCCTCTCAGTATGACCACTGTTTGCCGCGAAGGGCTCCGCTCCAACGGCTCGCCCCCCTTTGTTGGGCTGCTCTGGTTTCCGGTCCTATTGAAGGGTGCATGGCTTGATGATGAGCGGTTGCGGAGGCGTTCTCCCGCAGAAGGGGAAGCGGAATACGGCGGGGCTTTAAGCCCTGACGGTTGTAGCGAGGGGGCGGCATCCGCTATTCGGGCCGGATGAGCAGCGCCGGCGGATAGACCACGACGAGCAGCCCGAGGCCAACCGTCACGGAGCCTCGCGGATGCTCCCGCGCAGCGCGGGCTGGCATCGGAATGCTGTGCGGAGAACCTGCTGGCAGTCTGCAGGCCCGCGACGAGAAGACCGCGGCACCGTGATTATCCTGCGGGTCTTGGGCCTTTTGGCCCTTCCCTGCAACTGCGGTCCCGCGGGTTGTTGAACCTGTCTTTTATATCTTCCGCGCTTTGGTTCTAGCGACGCGCCCTTTGGCCGTAACGGTGACGGTTTCGCCGATCGCCACACGCTTGAGCCGCTCGGCGGCGCTGGCGGCGACTCGCAGAACCAGGATCTCCTCGTCTCGTTTCAGAAGAATCAGGGTTTCCCCTTCCACCTGGCGGATTCCCGCGTAGGCGGCGGTGGTTCGCCCCTCTTGGTCGTAAAGCCGGTGTTTAGGCACACCTGAGGCTTTCAGTCGCATGGCCTCACGTTCGGCGACATACTTCTCCGCGGCGGCTTGGCCTACCGTCATCTCTCCTGGCCGAGGAATATCCCGTCGCACGCCGTGATCTGGTTTGGTTCCTTCTCGCCCTAAACGATTAGCAACATCGCGCGGCAGTAGCATTTGATCTCCGCTGGCGAGTTGAACCACACCAAGTTCGGACAGCTCTCGCAGACGGTTCTGGCTTTGGGGCGGTGGCTTTCGTCCAACGCCTCCAACATAGGGCTTATCGTAACGGGCAACGCCTCCCTCGGCTGTTGTTCCTCGGATGGTTCCCCTTGGATGGATTGCTGCAGCGGTGCATCCATGGCCGCCACTGCCGCGGCTATCATATCCTCCGTCGACTCCTGATCTTTCGCCGGCGGCTCGAGCGCCCGGTTGTTTGTCGTGTCCACTGGCTTCCTCCCTGAGGCCCCCCGATCCCAGCAGTTCCTGGCGGCGGCGCTCCAATGCGGCATCGTTAAAGGTAACGGACAGCTTGCCGACTGCGGCCGCCCGGACCACCTGTTCCTTGAAGGCCTCGGTACCGTTGACGGCGATGCAACTGCCATAGTGTTCTGACGCCAAGAGTAGAGCGCCTTGCAGCCCCTCCATGTTTGCCCCCCGTGAAACCTGGAGCCTTTCCCCGTCGTCGCGCACCGCAGTTGAGCCGACGTGATAGATGATCGTCCCCTTCTTGGTGATGCAGTCCAGCTCTGCCGTTAGCGGCGCATGCTTACTGCCGCCCTTGCCGGTTATGGTGTCCCCCTTCAGGCCGGTTGCCGCCTCGCAAGCGCGCAAAGCGGCCAGCGCCTCTAGGTCTCCTTTGACGGCCTTCGCTCTTAGCCAGTCGGCCCATGTGAGCTGTTTATATTTGCCCTTGATGGCCACCCGTTCTGCGAGGCATCGCCTTTTGATCTTCAGGATCTCGACCTTAAGCGTTCTGTTGATTACGCCGTACAGCACTTTCTTGCTTATCTTGGAACAGTTGATGACTTTTACTGCGTCCCGTTTGTACTGCGCTATTTTCCTGACCGATTCGATGTGCCGATTTTTGCGCTCCGTTGCGGCGGCCCCTTCGGTTTTACAGGCCGTAGCTGCTGCTTCCATATCGGAAGTGTATCTGCGGAATAACTTTGTTGTGTCGCCCCAAAAGCGCACCGGCCGTGCCTCATACTGCCGACCGTGCTGTCTTTTCGTGACGTCTGCCGGCTGGAAATCCCCCAAGCGACGTACGAGCCTCATTTTCGATAGTTCCATCGCCACAGAACTGGCTTTAACGCCGATACCTGAGCCGTTAGTGATGACGAGTCCGTTACCCTTTTCCCGAAGTTCGAGGCCGTTGCGGCCCAGTATCGTATGCAGTTCCCCCCAGCTTCGTGCATTCTTCAGTTGGTCGGCACATTCGCGCTGGATCCAGCCCAACAGGCTTTGCACCCCGGCCTGCCGCTCCATGTCGGCAGCCCGGTCTTGACTCCCCGTTTTTCCGACCTGATGATTGTCGGCTTGGAGGTGGTACTCCTGTTCCAATCTCTTGCAGAGGATTCCCAACGTCCAGTGGTCGTTATAGGGATCACGAATCGTGTAGAGGGTCGGGTGAATCTTGTTGATGGCGATGTGAAAATGCAGGTTGTCCGTGTCGGGGTGCACGACACAGATACGCTGATGGTTGTCGTAGCCCAAACCCTCGCAGATACGAGTCTCAATGGCCTTGAGGGTTGCCCCATCCGGCTGTTCATCGGCCCGGAAGCTGACGATGACGTGATAGGTTTTGTCCGCTTTCGCTCGGGTGTTTTGCGCCTGTGTGTTTAGAACTTCTGTGATCGCGACTTGCCAGCCTTCCGACTGGCAATTGGTGGCCCACACATTTCCAATACGTTCATGTTTGCCCTGGCCGTCGGTGAGATACTCCACCAAGGCACCAAAATCGCTCTTGCGGATGGACCTCATGGGTACTTTTTTGGCTATCACGACGGTCTCGTATTTCAGCCGCTAAAATTCACCGACCGGGCCTTTGCATGACCACAGTCTGCATGATCCTGTGCATCTGATCGCGGGTGTCTTCTATCTTTGTGAGGAGGGCTCGGACAAGCCTCTCCCCGTATTGCGCAGCACGCGGGTCATCGGCAAGCCAAAGTTTCAGAAGCCCCCCTAAACGGCCTAGATCACCGTTGATGCGTACCAGTTCTTCAACCGCCTTGTGGTCCAGAATGCTGCGGACCTGGTAGCCCAAACCCACGTTCCGCAGGAACACGGCGACGGGAAGGCCGGTGGAAGCCGCCATCTTCTTGATGGCAGCCTCTTCGTCCGGCAGCACAGGAACGCGCAGCCGCTTTCTACGTGTTGGTCTCTTTTCTTTCGTAATTTTGACCTCTTGGATGGCGGTAGCCGTCCGCCTCGCAGAGCAGGATACCCGTTGAGCGCACAGCGCGAATAAGGGGTGGTGAAGGGGGGCGACCGGCTTGCCGGGTGGCCACCTTCACCTATCCTGCCCTGCTCCGAGCAACGATTTCCTCAATACGACTTTCGACCACGTCGCAATTTTACCCTGATTTTCCAAGAATTTGAGCTGATCAATAAAAATCTTCCAACAATATGGTAAGATTTCGAAAAATATCGCTCAATACACAGAATATGGAATAAGTAACCTTCCAATCGCGGAAAATCTCGGTCCGACACCATGAACAAAACCATCTCCGATCGATTAGCGGCCAAGGCTGTCGGCAAAAAGCCCCTCGCCTCCAATAGAAATCAAAACCGGGCCATCTTCCTGGCCCTGCGCCAGGAAATCATACAGGCACTCGGCGATGGTTGGTCTATCAAGAGTATCTGGGGAATCCTGTACGAAGAGGGGAAAGTGGCCTTCGGCTATGCTGCTTTCTGGAACTACACGAAGAGCCTGATCCAGACTCCGCCTGGCCGCCCCATGGAACAACCTGCTAATGAACGCGGCAGCACAGGCGACGCAAGCAAAACCGCGAAGCCCGCGACGGCCGCTCCGGAGAAGGAGACACCTGAGATAAAGGGCTTCACCTTTAATCCTTCAGCAAACAAGGAGGACCTATACTAATGGCCAAACTCCACATCGCCCTGCAGGGGAAGGGGGGCGACGGCAAAGGCCGAGGTAGGCTGAACGTCAAAGATGTAGGGAAGAACGGGAAAATGCAGGAGAAGCCTGGCGGCGCCGCATGTTGCTGCCTCAGCTGTCGTTTCGAAAAACAAAATCAGGAAACACCCGATGATCCGGCCCCGGCATAGGGCCAACATCCTTGCCTTCCTCTCGCATTATGTGTATATTATGTACATAAAATAAGGAGGTGGAGCAAGGTGAAAACCGCACGTCTGAACATCGTCATAGACCCCGAAGAAAAGGAACTGGCCGAGCAGCTTGCTGCCGAATACAGCCGCCGGACCGGGGTGGAAACAACGCTGTCTTCTTTTGTCCGACACCTGATCAGGCAAGCCGCAGTTGATGCAAACGATGGAGGCGGATTGAAACAGCACGGGACGCCGCTCCGCCCCACTAGGCCCAAGCGCCCCCCCCGCCCCCGGCCGAGTGAGCAGGTAGCCATTTACCGGGAGCAAATCAAGGCCATCGCCCTGGCGCATCATGTCACCAACGTCAGGGTCTTCGGCTCGACCGCACGCGGTGAAGATACCAACAGAAGTGACCTCGATCTGCTGGTGTCACCGATCAAGGGGAAAACTGGGTTGATGGAGCTGGTGGAAATCGCAGCGAAGGTCAAGAAATTGATCAAAGTCCCGGTCGATGTTGTCCTGGACACGGAAATACCGGCGGAGCACAGAGACAGGATCAACAAGGAGGCAGTGGCCTTATGACCGATGACCGAAAACCGAGGACGCTCAGCGAATACCTGGACGACATGCAAAGGTCGGTCAATCGTCTGATCGAGATTTCAGGTGCAGGCGAGGCTGCGTTTATGGCCAACGAGGACAAGCAGGATGCCGCCATCAGGCATATTCAGATACTGGGTGAAGTTTCCGGCAAGCTGTTGAAACATTACCCGGCGTTTGTAGCTGAAAACAAAAGCATACCGTTCAGGCAGATCAGCGACATGAGGAATAGGCTGATTCATCATTACTTCGGGGTGAGTCTAGATGCCGTATGGAAGGTCCTGGAAACGGATATTCCATCCCTCAATGTCGAACTTGGCAGTCTCATTGTGACCAGCAAGAATTCAATCCAGAAAGGAAGGGGAGTTAAAATCTAGCCCCCCTCCAACCGTCGCCCCCTCCTCAGCTGGTGTCTGGTTAAACTCCAATGCCATCACGGTACATTTCACCAATGTTACTTGAGCGTCAGAATCTCCATCCCAAGCAGCCGTGCCTCTCAGTCTAACAACTCCCGAATCCTGCGCAGAAGTGCGGCCGGCTGAATCGGCTTAGGCATCAGGTGCAGCCCCTGGTTTTCCAGCCCGGCCTTATTGATAATATCGTTGGTATAGCCGCTCACAAAGAGGGCCTTGACGTCGCCTCTGAGCTTTCTGATCTCGTTGGAGATCGTCTGACCAACAGGTGAAGCCTCCGAACCTTTGCTAGAATACGAACAGGGGGCTCCCCATGTGGGGACCCGCAGGATAATGGGTGGCAGCGGCTTCGGTGACATGAATGGTGCCGGTCTCTCCTGCCGCATCAGGAGTGAGGCTGTTGCTTTCACGACTTTTTAATGCCTTTAGGGGGCATTTTAACGCCGTCTTTAGATCTTCATCGATATGCTGATACTCGAGGTGTAGAACGAAACCACCTGGAGAATCCCATGAAGATCTATCTTTACTGCCCCAAAACAGGTGTTTACCAAGGAGAGGATTTTGCCGATGCCGCTCTGGTTTTCGGGTCTTCCCCCGATTTTCCAACAGGGGCCACAACCATTGCTCCCCCAAGTTACGGCACTGGAGAAGTGCCAGTCTTCCTCGCGGCCGAAGAACGGTGGGTGTTGAGCAGCCAGGGAGCTTTGTTTTGGAAGGCACAACAGCCTGTATCATTGCCACCGACTAAAACAGCAGTGGAGATAACCACACGGAGAACACCATGAACATGTACGAATGGCTTCAGACCATCCTCTTTTTCGTACTCCTGCTGCTGGCGATAAAGCCGCTGGGGAGCTATCTGGCCAAGGTCTTCCAGGGACAGCGAACGTTCCTCTCGCCGGTCCTAGTCCCCTGCGAGAGCTTCCTCTACCGCATCTGCAGCGTGGACAAGGATGAGGAAATGCAGTGGCAGCGCTACGCGTGGGCGCTGATCCTTTTCAACTTCATCTGCGGGGTCTCCCTGCTCGCGATCCTGCTGCTCCAGGGGATCCTTCCTCTGAACCCGCAGAAGTTCCCGGCTTTTTCATGGCACCTCGCGCTCAACACGGCGGTCAGCTTCATGACCAACACCAACTGGCAGAACTACGGCGGCGAGTCTACCGCGAGCTACTTCACCCAGATGGCCGGCTTCGCGGTGCACAACTTCCTCTCCGCCGCTACCGGCATCGTGGTCGCCATCGCCACCATTCGCGGATTCGTCCGGCGCAGGGTCTCGGAGATCGGCAACTTCTACGTCGACCTCGCCAGGTGCACCCTCTACGTCCTGCTGCCTATCTCGCTGGCCTTCGCGGTATTCCTGGTGTCCCAAGGGGTGATCCAGAACTTCAGCGGCTATAAGACGGTGCCGCTGGTCCAGGCGACCAGCTATGAAAAGCCGAAGCTGGATGCGCAAGGGAACGCCCTGAAGGATGCCAAGGGGAACGCGGTGACCGAAACGGTCACGGTGAAAGAGGTGACCCTTCCCATGGGGCCGGTCGCTTCCCAGGAGGCGATCAAGGAGCTGGGCACCAACGGCGGCGGTTTCTTCAACGCGAACTCGGCGCACCCTTACGAGAATCCAACCCCGCTCTCCAACATCGCGGAGGTCTTCCTGATCCTTCTCATCGGCGGCAGCCTCACCTACACCTTCGGGGTGATGGCGGGGAACACCCGCCAGGGATGGGCGCTGCTGGCGGTGATGCTTGCAATCCTGGTTACCGCGACCGCCGTCCTCTACTGTGCGGAAACGAGCGGCAACCCCTTGGTAGCAAAGCTCGGCGTGCACGGCGTCAACATGGAGGGGAAAGAGACACGCTTTGGTCTCGCTGGCACCTCACTGTTCGCAACGGCGACCACCGGCACCTCCTGCGGTGCGGTCAACGCCATGCACGATTCCATGACGCCCCTGGGCGGGATGGTTCCGCTGTCCTTGATCCTCCTTTCGGAGGTGGTCTTCGGTGGCGTCGGGACCGGACTCTACACCATGATAGCCTTCGTGGTGATCGCGGTCTTCATCGCGGGGCTGATGATCGGGCGAACGCCGGAACTGCTGGGGAAAAAGATCGAGGTGCGCGAGATGTGGATGTCCATCATCACCGTGCTCACCTCCGGCATGCTGGTGCTTATCTTCTCGGGCCTTGCCCTGCTGCTGCCGTCGGCGGTCTCCTCGATGGCCAACCCGGGGGCGCACGGGCTCTCCGAGGTGCTGTACGCCTTCGCCTCCATGTCCAACAACAATGGCAGCGCCTTCGCAGGCCTAAACGGCAACACCGCCTTCTACAACCTCTCCGGAGCGGTTGCCATGTTCCTCGGGCGCTTCGCCCCCATCGTGGCGTCGCTGGCCATGGCCGGCTCTCTGGCGGGTAAGAAATACGTCCCGCCGAGCCTGGGCACCCTCCCTACGGACAAGGTCCCCTTCGCCCTCTGGCTCACGCTGGTGATACTCATCGTCGGTGCGCTCACCTTCTTCCCAGCGCTGTCGCTGGGACCGATCGTCGAACACCTGATCATGCTGGGAGGTAAGTAACATGTCCAAACACGCACCCGAACCGATATCCATGTTCGACCTTCGCATACTGAAGCCCGCCCTGCTGGAATCGATCAAGAAACTGGACCCTAGGGGGCTTTGGCGCAACCCGGTGATGTTCTGCGTCGAGATCGCCAGCGTCATCACCCTGGTCACCTTCGTCATGTCGCTCACCGGCGCTAACAAGGAGCCGGCGTGGTTCACCGGGCTCGTTTCCATCTGGCTCTGGCTTACCGTGATCTTCGCCACCTTCGCCGAGGCGCTGGCGGAGGGACGCGGCAAGGCGCGCGCTGCTTCCCTGAGGAAAAGCCGCACCGATGTAACGGCGAAGCGACTGAAAAAGCCTGAATTCGGCGCCCCCTTCGAGACGGTCCCGGCGCAATCGCTCAGAAAGGACGATTACATCTTGGTCGAGGCCCACGAGATGATCGCCGGGGACGGCGACGTCGTGGCCGGTGCGGCGCTGGTCAACGAGGCTGCGGTCACCGGCGAGTCCGCCCCGGTGGTGAGGGAGTCGGGCGGCGACCGGAGCGCAGTCACCGGCGGCACCGAGGTGATCGCCAACTCGATCATCGTCAGGATCACGGCCAACCCCGGCGAAACCTTTCTGGACCGCATGATCTCCCTCATCGAGGGTGCCAAGCGGAGGAAAACGCCCAACGAGATCGCCCTAGAGGTGCTGCTCATCGCGCTTACCCTGGTGTTCCTGCTGGTCTGCGCCAACATAAGCCCCCTTTCGCTCTACTCGGTGCGGGCGGCGGGACAGGGAACGCCGGTATCGCTCACCGTGCTGGTTGCCCTCTTCGTCTGCCTGGCGCCGACCACCATTGCCGCGCTGCTGCCGGCCATCGGCATCGCCGGCATGGACCGGCTCTTCCAGAAAAACGTGATCGCCCTCTCCGGCCGCGCCATCGAGGCGGCAGGCGACGTCAACGTGCTCCTGCTCGACAAGACCGGCACCATCACCTTGGGCAACCGCGAAGCGGTGGAGTTCGTCCCCGTGGGCGGGCACAGCGAAAAGGAACTGGCTGAGGCTGCGCTGATCGCATCGCTCACCGACGAGACCCCGGAGGGAAGGAGCATCGTCGTCCTGGCCAGGAAGAAGTACGATCTGAACATGGCGTCGCTCCCCGCCGACGCACAGACCATCGCCTTCAGCGCGGAAACGCGCCTGTCCGGAGTGGACACTTTCGGCAAGAAATACCGCAAGGGCGCCTCCGACTCCGCCATCGCCTTCGTCAAAGGCATGGGCGCCGCGTCGGTTCCCTCCAATCTCGCCGACGTGGTGGACCGGATCGCCCGGGCCGGGGCGACGCCGCTCGTGGTATGCAGCGACGCGGAGATCCTGGGCGTGATCAACCTCAAGGACATCATCAAGGGGGGGATCCAGGAGCGTTTCCAGCAGTTGCGCAGCATGGGCATCAAGACGGTGATGATCACCGGTGACAACCCGCTCACCGCGGCGGCCATAGCGGCCGAAGCGCAGGTGGACGACTTCCTGGCCCAGGCCAAACCCGAGGACAAGCTGCGTCTGATCAAGGAGAACCAGGAGCAGGGTTTCATGGTGGCCATGACCGGCGACGGGACCAACGACGCCCCGGCGCTCGCCCAGGCGGACGTCGCGGTCGCCATGAACACCGGCACCCAGCCGGCGCGCGAGGCGGCCAACATCATCGATCTCGACTCCAACCCGACCAAGCTCCTGGACATCGTCGAGGTGGGCAAGCAGATCCTGATGACCAGGGGGAATCTGACCACCTTCAGCATCTCCAACGACGTGGCCAAGTATTTCGCGATCATCCCGGCCATGATGTTGTCGATCTATCCGCAGTTGAACGTGCTGAACGTGATGCGCTTATCCAGCCCCTTCAGCGCCATACTGTCGGCGGTGATCTTCAACGCGATCATCATTCCGATCCTGGTGCCGCTGGCGCTCAAAGGAACCAAGTTTCGTCCCATGCCTGCCGAGAAGCTGTTGATCCACAACTTGCTCATCTACGGTCTGGGGGGAATGATAGCGCCGTTTATCGGCATCAAGGCCATCGATATGGCAGTGTCACTGTTTGCGTGAAGCGACCGACTCAGATAGAGTAAGACATACCGAGGATACCTCTATGAAAGAATTGCGACCGGCCTTACTGATGTTCATACTGTTCACCGTCATCTGTGGCGGGATCTACCCGGGCCTTGTCACCGGCATTGCCTATGCGCTCTTCCCAAGTCAAGCGCAGGGAAGCATCATAACGGACAAGAACCACCGCGAGATCGGCTCCAAACTTATCGGCCAGCCCTTCTCCGACGCCAGGTATTTCTGGCCCCGCCCCTCGGCCACGGCGGACTTCGGCTACAACCCGACGGCTTCGGGCGGTTCCAACTCCGGCCCCACCAATCCCGACTACCTGAAGACGGTTTCCGACCGGGTCAAGGCGCAGCACGATGCCGGTGCCGCGGGAAGCATCCCGTCCGGACTGGTGCAGGCATCGGGTAGCGGCCTCGACCCGGACCTCACGCCCGATGCGGCCATGGTGCAGGTGGCCCGGGTTGCCAGGGCGCGCGGCATGGCGTTGCAACAGGTGGAGAAGCTTCTTGCCGACCACACCAGTGACCGCCAGCTCGGTTTCCTGGGCGAGCCGCGGGTGAACGTGCTGGAGTTGAACCTGGCGCTGGATAAACAAGAGAGCAGGTAACCATGCGAGACGACGATACACGGCCGTCGCCGGAAACGCTCCTCAAGGTCGCCCAGGCTGAGGAAGAGGCGCAAAGCGGGCGAGGAAAATTGAAGATCTTCCTCGGGTACGCGCCGGGGGTGGGTAAGACCTATGCGATGCTGGAGGCGGCACACGTGCGCAAGCGCGAGGGGCGCGACGTAGTCGCGGCCTACGTGGAATCCCACGGCAGGAGCGAGACCGACCTGCTCCTGGAAGGGCTCGAGGTCGTAGCCAAGCTGCAGATCGAGTACCAGGGGGTGCACCTCCCCGAGATGGACATCGACGCGGTGCTGGTCCGCAAGCCCCAGATTGCGCTGGTGGACGAACTGGCCCACACCAACGCCCCCGGCTCGCGCCACGAAAAGCGCTGGCAGGATGTCGAGGAGCTCATCTGCGCCGGGATCGACGTCTATTCCACCGTCAACATCCAGCACTTCGAGAGCCTGAACGACGTGGTGGCCCAGATCACCGGGGTCATCGTGCGCGAGACGGTCCCGGACAAACTGCTCGACCTGGCCGTGGAAATCAGGCTGGTGGACATACCGCCGGAAGACCTTCTGGAACGGCTGCGCGAGGGAAAGGTCTACATCCCGGAAAAGGCGATGCTCGCCACCGAGAAGTTCTTTAAGCCGGGTAACCTGATGGCCCTGCGTGAGCTGTCCCTGCGGCGCGCTGCCTCCCGCGTCGACGACCAGATGCGCGCCTACATGGAGGCCCGCTCCATCACCGGCCCCTGGCCGGCGGCGGAAAAGCTGCTGGTATGCGTGAGCGGCAGTCCCTACAGCGAGAAGCTGATCCGTACCACGAGACGGCTCGCCGACGAGATGAAGGCGCGCTGGCACACCGTCTACATCGAGACTCCCGGTTTGAGCAAACATGCCCGCGAGAACCGGGAGCGGGTCTGGCGCGACCTGCGCCTGGCGGAGAGCCTCGGTGCGGACGTGGCGACGCTGACGGCAACCTCGGTGGCCCAGGCCCTGATTCAATTCGCCGTGCAAAACAACGTGACCAAGGTCGTGGTGGGAAAACCGACCAAGCCACGCTGGCGCGAGTTTTTGCGCCAGCCCCTGGTGGACGAGCTCATCAGGCTCTCCGGCCCCATCGACATCTACGTCGTCAGCATCGACGTCGCTGCTGAAAAGACCAAACCGGCGGCGGTCGCCCCCAAGAAATCGGTTCCGTGGGCAGGGTACCTGAAGGGGATGGTGCTGGTTGCGGCCATCACCCTGCTCTGCCAGGTGTTGCGGGGCTTGCTGGCCCCAACGAACCTGATGATGATCTACCTCCTTGGGCTCGTACTTGCCGCGACCAGGCTCGGGCGCCGTCCGGCGGTGCTCACAGCCTTTTTCAGCGTGCTCGCCTTCGATTTCTTCTTCGTGCCGCCGTACCTGACCTTCGCCGTTGCCGATACGGAATACGTGATCACGTTCATCGCGCTGTTCACCGTCGGAGTCGTCATCAGCACCCTGGTCTCTCAAGCACGCGAGAGGGCCGAGTCGATCAGGGAGCGTGAAGAACAGACGGCGAGCCTCTATTACTTGAGCCGCGATCTGGCTGTGGCCTCAGATCTGAGCGGTATCGTGTCCGCCACCATGAGAAACATCGAACAGAGCATCGGCGGCGAGGTGGCGGTGCTGATGCCGGAAGGAGAGCGCCTGGCCCTGCGGGCTGCGAGCGCCGGGCTGGTCCTGGAGACCAAAGAACATGCGGTGGCGGACTGGTCCTTCAGAAACAGCTCCCCGGCGGGGCGCGGCACCGACACGCTGATTTCCTCGCAACTTCTGTATCTGCCGCTGCAGACCTCGGGAAACGTGCTCGGCGTCCTGGGGATACGGCTCAAAGCAGAATCCGACTACGCCTCCCCCCTGACCAGACGCCTGTTACACGCCTTCGCCACCCAAATGTCCTTTGCCATAGAAAGGGTGCTTTTGGTCAAGCAAGCGGAGCAGGCCCAGATTCTTCAAGCACGCGAGAGTCTGGAACGTGCACTCTTGAACTCTATCTCCCACGACCTGCGCACCCCCCTGGTCACCATCAGCGGGGCGCTCGGGGCGCTCCGCGACCGGACCACGGTACTCGATGAGCCCTCCAGGCAGGACCTTCTCGATGCGGCCTGGGAAGAGGCGGCACGGTTGAACCGGTTTGTCGCCAACCTCCTCGACATGACCAGGCTGGAGGCGGGTGCGCTGAAGCTGAAGCGGATTCCATCGGACCTGCAGGACCTGGTGGGGTGCGCACTGGCCGCGCTTGAACCGCAGCTTGCCAAGACCAGGCTGGAGATCCGGGTGGAGCCCGACCTCCCCTTGGTGAGCATCGATATGGTCCTGATGACCCAGGTGCTGGTGAACCTGATCGACAACGCCCTGAAGTACGCGCCGCGTGACCGGATCGTAGAGTTGACGGCAGGCGCTACGGACGGCAGGGTGACCCTGGAGATCGCGGACCGAGGGCCCGGCGTTCCGCCAGAGGATCTGGCACGGATCTTCGACAAGTTCTACCGTGTCCCGGTTCCCGAGGGGGCGGGAGGCACCGGACTGGGGCTTTCCATCTGCAAGGGGATCGTGGAGGCACACGGTGGAGAGATTCGTGCAGACAACCGCAACGGCGGCGGTTTGAAAGTGACCATCGAGCTCCCGGTAGAAAAGACGAGAGAAGGAGAATAAGGTGCAAAGTGCTACCAGAACTGACGGTGCTGTAGCGGCACAGGGAAAAGGGAAAAACCTGCCGCGCGTGCTCGTAGTGGACGACGAGGTGTCGGTGCTGCGTTTTCTGCGCGCCGCACTGCCCGGGTCCGAGTTCACGCTCTTCGAAGCGGAGAACGGTCATGCGGCCCTTGCGGCCGCCGCTGCGGTCCGACCCGACATCATTCTGCAGGACCTGGGTCTGCCCGACCTGGACGGGGTGGAGGTGATCAAGAGGATCCGCGAGTGGTCCCAGGTCCCCATCATCGTCCTGTCGGTGCGTGACAGCGACGACGACAAGGTGGGCGCTCTCGACGCGGGGGCGGACGATTACCTCATCAAGCCCTTCAGCATCGCCGAGCTGCAGGCCCGCATCCGCGTTTCGCTGAGAAGGAGCCTGCAGCAGGCGCCCGAGCCGGTGTACCGCTGCGGCGAACTGGAGGTGGATCTGCCGCTGCGCCGGGTGCGGCTCTCCGGCAAGGAGGTGGTTCTTACTCCGACCGAGTACGAGCTTTTGCGCCTGCTGGTCACCCATGCCGGACGTGTCTTGACGCACAGCCAGCTCCTTAAGCAGATATGGGGCGTCGCCCATGTCGAGCAGCAAAACGTTCTGCGGGTCACGATCCGGAACCTGCGCCAGAAGATCGAACACGACCCGTCCAGGCCTTACTACATCACCACGGAAGTTGGGGTAGGGTACCGGCTTCGCAGCGAATAGCACTCAGCTTCGCCACCATTCTCAACGCCGTACCCCCAAGTCCCGATCTGACGGCCCCGCCGGCTGGCTGGGGGAATGCACGGAATTCTCCTGCTTTGCCCGTGTCGCGTGCTTACTCTCGGTAAGGTGGCTGTAGGATCGTGACGTCGGGTAGGCGAATTGTATGTGGTGATTGCAAACATTGGAGCAAACGGAGGAGCCACTAAGGCAATGAAGCCCCTTTTCACGTTCTCGCTGCTTTCGCCCGATTCGGTTTCGGAGCGGTTGTACCCCCCCCCTACGCTCCAGCTGCTTGAGGAATTGCTGGTCGAGCTTACCCGGGCCAGTTCTTTAAATTAAGCCTGCTTTACGGCTCGGAAACACCCCTTTTCAAACCGTTAGCGGACTTGACAATTTGCCTGGCGCCGGCGTCTAATCGCTATTTGTGTCGGAGTCCAGACCGAGA
Organism: Geomonas subterranea; assembly: GCF_019063845.1. Taxonomy (NCBI): domain Bacteria; kingdom Pseudomonadati; phylum Thermodesulfobacteriota; class Desulfuromonadia; order Geobacterales; family Geobacteraceae; genus Geomonas; species Geomonas subterranea. Next base: position 51,977 of record NZ_CP077683.1, on the reverse strand, counting down.
ATGCTCTCGCGCAGGGCCTTGAAATTGTACGGCTTCTGAACGAATCCGGACATCCCCTTCCCGACAAACTTCCCCGTCACCTCCAATTCACCGAACCCGCTGCACGGCTACGCTACACCGTGAGATTGCACGAGAGGCTGGAACAACGGCAAAAAGGATGCACAAAAGGATGCAAATCGCTTAGGATGCAAACAAAAAGGGCTACCCGAAACCGGATAACCCTTTGATTTTATTACTGGTGCGAGAGAGGGGACTTGAACCCCTATACCTTGCGGTGCCAGATCCTAAGTCTGGTGCGTCTGCCAATTCCGCCACTCTCGCAAAATCGAACAGCTGAAACAACAAACCCCGCTTTTTAAACGGGGTCGCTTTTTATAGGTTGGGGTGGGTAGTGGGATTCGAACCCACGTATGAACGAGTCACAGTCGTTTGTGTTAACCGCTTCACCATACCCACCATATTCAATTGTGGTACGCCTGAGAGGGTTCGAACCTCTGACCTACGGCTTAGAAGGCCGTTGCTCTATCCAGCTGAGCTACAGGCGCAGAGAGAAACTGCTTGAGTGGTCGGGGTGAGAGGATTCGAACCTCCGGCCCCCTGCTCCCAAGGCAGGTGCGCTAGCCAGGCTGCGCTACACCCCGATTCAAGAAGCACGTTTATAGCACAGGGTTTCGGGCTGTGCAAGATCTTTTTTCTGTAAACATAAGGCAATGAACAGGGATAAAGGGGATAAAAGGGATAACGTCCCTGGAAGGTTTAACCATCCCCTTTATCCCCTTTATCCCCTTTATCCCCTTTATCCCTGTAAACCGGTTTTTCAGTTCTTCTTTGCGTCTTGGCGGCTTAGCGTGAGTGCCTCTTTGAGCATCTGCATGGCCCGCCCGCGGTGGCTGATGGAGTTCTTCACCTCCATGGGCAGTTCCGAGAAGGTCTCCCCGTACTCGGGCACCAGGAACAGCGGGTCGTACCCGAAGCCCCCCTCCCCACGCGGCGCCTCCAAAATCTCCCCCGCCAGCATCCCGTCGAAGGTCTGGCAGGTCCCGTCCGGGAGGCAGAGCGCGATGACGCAGTGAAACGCGCCCGTGCGCTCCTCGCGAGGCACGCCGGCCAGCTCCTTCAAAAGGAGCGCGTTGTTGTCGGCGTCGCTTGCGTGCTCTCCGGCGAAGCGGGCCGAGAAGACGCCGGGACGCCCCCCAAGGTAGTCGACGCAGAGTCCGGAATCGTCCGCGAGCACCGGCTTTCCGGTGAACCGCGCGGCCGAGAGCGCCTTCTTGATCGCGTTCTCCTCGAAGGTGTCACCGTCCTCCACCACGTCCGGCAGCTCCGGAAAATCCGCCGGAGAGAGAATCGTCTCCACCACCCCGCGCAACAGCTCGGCGAACTCCCTCAGCTTTCCCTTGTTGCCCGACGCCACCAGGAGCTCTTTCATGCCTGAAGCGCCTCCCGCTGCAGTTCGAAGAGCCGGGAAAGCCCGAGCATGGCGTGGTTGCGCATGGCGTCCATCTGCTCGATGGTGAACGGCTCGGCCTCGGCGGTCCCCTGCACCTCGACAAAGCGCATGGACGAGGTCATCACGAAGTTCATATCCACCTCGGCGCTGGAATCCTCCGGGTAGTCGAGGTCGAGAACGGGAACGCCGTCGACGATGCCGACGCTCACCGCGGCCACCGCCTCGCGCAATGGGCTCTGGGGCAGCTCACCGTTGTCCACCAGGGTCTGCAGGGCGTCGGCCAGCGCGACGTACGCGCCGGTGATGGAGGCGGTGCGGGTGCCGCCGTCGGCCTGGATCACGTCGCAGTCGATGAGGATGGAGCGCTCACCCAGCTTCTCCATGTCCACCACGGCGCGCAGCGATCTCCCGATCAGACGCTGGATCTCGTGGGTACGTCCCGAGAGTTTCCCCTTGGAGGATTCGCGCTGGTTCCTGGTGTGAGTTGCACGCGGCAGCATGCAGTACTCCGCCGTCACCCAACCGGTCCCCTTCCCTTTCAGGAACGAGGGAACCTTCGCCTCGACCGTCGCGTTGCAGATGACCTTGGTGTCGCCGAACTCGATGAGAACCGAGCCTTCTGCGTGTTTGAGGTAATTGCGGGTGATCTTCACATCTCTGAGCGCGTCGGCCGCGCGGCCGTTTGTGCGTGTCATTCTCTCTCCAAAAGCCGTTCAACGTTCGACGTTCAACGTTCGTTATACTGCTTCCACTCATGCTGCCATTTCCAGGCCGCTACATCTGTTCCTTATCGTTCACCATCAACTGCTGAAACTGCATGTTCACCTTGTAAAAAGGTTTTCTCAGATGTCCTCAGATTTTCTCCGTGGCCGACGGTTTTCCCGGCTGGTCCGATGTCCGGTTCAAACGCCGAACGTCGAATATCGAACTGCCGTCAGGTCCATTAATTGCGGCTAGGCGCCGTTTTCAGCTGCGGCACGATGTTGACCTTGCCGCGGCCGCCGTTGTCATAGATCCTGGGAACGCTCTCCCCCCAGAAGTTGCCGGGGGCGCGGAACTCCTCGGTTCCGGCATTGTAGATATCGTGCCCGCTGTTGCCGCTGATGATGTTGTTCCAGGCCACCCCGGCGCCGTCGAAGACCAGCATCCCCTGCATACCGTTGCCGGTGATCAGGTTGCCCTCCACCCGTACGCGCGATCCGGTCAGGGAGAGGCCGTAATCGCTGTTGCGCGCGAGCTTCATGCCGCTGACACTCCCCTCGCTCTCCAGGAGGGTCACACCCCGGCCGTTGTCCAGGGCCGCGCCGCCGGCCAGCTTGACCCGGCACATGTCGCAAGAGAGGGCGGAGCGGTTCATGGCGAGACTTCCGTCCTCGAGATAGATGGAACTTTTCAGCGCCGAGATCCCCACGCGGTTGCCGACCACGTTCAGTCCGCGCAGGGTCGCTTCGCTGTTGGCGAAGATGAGGCCGGAGTCGCAGTCCGAGGCGCCCCCCGCTTCCATCTGCACCAGCGCATCCTGGAAGCGCATGCCGACGGCGCAGCGCTCGGCCCGCACCCCTTTCAGCGTCAGGTTGGAGAAGAGCGCCTCGAGACCGGTCTGGGCCCCGTCGATGCGGCAGTTCTCCAGGACGTTCCTCTTTTCGCTCCCGAGGAGTGTGATCCCCAGCCAGTCCCCCGCAGCCGAAGTGGCGAAGCTGGAGGTGAAACGGATGGGATCCTCCTTGGTACCGGCAGCCTCGATCCGCCCCTGCACCACCAGGATGGGAGTGTGTCCCTCGCTCCTCTTGAAGCGCACCACCGTCCCCGGCTCCACCGTGAGCGTCGCCTGGGCCGCAACGGTCACCGTCCCCTCCACCAGCACCTCCCCGCGCCAGACCGTATCCTCCGCCAGCAGTTGGTCCCCGTATGACAGCTGCGGTTTGAACGCCGCCTCGACCCGCGAAGGCGCCGCAGCCGGAACCGCAGCCGCAGCCGCCGTCGCAGCCTGAGCCGGCGCCGGTGCGCTCTCTCCCCCCGAACCTTTGGTTGCCCCCGTCTCCCCCGCCGCAGCGATAAGGAACGAAGGCCCGTCAGCAGACCTGCCCACCGTAGCCTTGGCGAACGTGGGCCCGCCCACCGTAGCCTCAGCGAACCTGGGCCCGTCCACCGTAGCCTCGGCGAACGTGGGCCCGCCCACCGTAGCCTTGGCGAACCAGGGCCCGCCCACCGTAGCCTTGGCGAAGGTGGGAAGCAAAAAGGCCGCCAGAAGCGGCCCGCAGCAGATGAGTGCGAGGGATCTTTTCATGTCGCCGGTATCTGAAGGCTTTCCTGGTGGTAGACCTTGTTCTTGCCGCAGCGCTTGGCCAGGTAGAGCAGTGAATCCACGATATTGAACAGCTCGTCCATCTTGTCGGCGTTCTCGGGATAGCTCGCGACCCCGATGCTCACCGTCACGCCGCGATTGGTCCCTTCCACCAGCCTGTTGGCGGTGCCGCTTTGCACGGCGTCGCGCAGGCGCTCCGCCGCCAGGATCGCCTGCTCCAGCCGCGTCTCCGGCAACAGCACGATGAACTCCTCCCCGCCGTAGCGGAAGGCGACGTCGACGCCGCGGATGGTCTGCAGGATCACCTCACCCATCAGCTCCAAAAGACGGTCCCCGGTGGCGTGGCCGTAGGTGTCGTTGTAGGACTTGAAATCGTCCACGTCCATCATGATGATCGAGAACGGCTTGTGGTAGCGCTTGGCGCGCGCCATCTCCTGCCGGAAGTACTGCTTGAAGTAGCGGTGGTTGTGCAGGCCGGTCAGCGAATCGGTGATCGCCAAAAGGGTGGTCCGCTTGTGCAGCGTGGCGTTGTGAATCGCCATGGCGGCGAAGGAGGCCAGGATCGAGAGGAGATTCATCTTCTCACGGTCGAACTGCCTCGGGGCGAAGTCGTCGAGATAGAGGATTCCCACGATCCGCTCCTGGAAGATGAGCGGCACGCAGACCAGCGAGCGGATCCCCTCGTTGAGGGCGACCGGGTTGTTGAAGAACGGGGTCTGCTCGGTGTCCTCTATGTAGAAGATCTCCCCCGCCCTCAGCACCTGCTCGGTCAGCCCGCCGGGGGCAACCTCCCAGCGCTCCCTCTTGACGAAGTCCGCCGTGAGACCCGAGTGCGCATGCAGACTCAACTCGCGCTTCGCATCGTAGTAGAGCGCGACGCTGCCGGCCGGAGTTTCGGCGAATCTCATCGCGGAGGTGAGAATCGCCTGCAGCACCGTGTCCAGGTCGAGCGTGGAGACGACTGCTTTGGCGACCTCTATCAGGTCCGTGAGTGCCTTTACCTGGGACTCAAGGGATTCTTTCTGGCTGTTGCAATCACACTGGGTCATGGCGACTCCCGGCAGAAAAATTAACCACACATCAATATCACAGCGACGCCCCGCTTGTAAATGGCCCAGCGGCGTAAATAGCGGCAATTTCGTTTTTTATGAAGAGCCAAAATTTTAATCTATTAAGGCTTGACTTCGTCATACATGTTGTGGTTTATTTCTGCCCGCCCACAAAATATAGGGCCACACGCAAATGACATGGCTACATGTTGAATATTCCAAGGAGGACGAAAGGTTATGAAGAAAACAGTCGAAAAGGGTCACATCCCCGGCCTTACCAAGAACGCATTGACGGTGCTGGAGAAGCGCTATTTGAAGAGGGACCAGGCCGGGAAGCCCCTTGAGACTGCCGCCGACATGTTCCGCCGCGTGGCGACCGCGATCGCCCAGGCCGATGCCGTCTTCGACAAGAAGGCCGACATCCCGGCACTCTCCGACAAGTTCTACACCATGATGACCAACTTCGAGTTCCTCCCCAACTCCCCGACCCTGATGAACGCGGGGCGCGAGCTGGGGCAGCTCTCCGCCTGCTTCGTGCTTCCGGTGGGGGACAGCATGGAGGAAATCTTCGAATCCGTCAAGAACACCGCGCTGATCCACAAGTCCGGCGGCGGCACCGGCTTCTCCTTCTCGCGCCTGCGTCCGGCCAACGACGTGGTCATGTCGACCACCGGCATCTCCAGCGGCCCCCTCTCCTTCATGAGGGTGTTCGACATCGCCACGGAAACCATCAAGCAGGGGGGCACCCGCCGCGGCGCCAACATGGCGATCCTGCGTGTCGACCATCCGGACATCATGGACTTCATCATGTGCAAGAACGACCAGCGCCAGCTGAACAACTTCAACATCTCGGTCGGCATCACCGAGGAGTTCATGAAGGCGGTCGACGCGGACCGCGACTACACCATATTCAACCCGCGCGACAAGAAGCCGGCCGGCACGCTGAACGCGCGCAAGGTGTTCAACCGCATCGTGAAGCAGGCCTGGGAGAACGGCGAGCCGGGCATCATCTTCCTGGACCGTCTGAACAAGGACAACCCGACCCCGCACATCGGCGAGATCGAGTCCACCAACCCCTGCGGCGAGCAGCCGCTTCTGCCGTACGAGTCCTGCAACCTGGGCTCCATCAACCTCGGCAAGATGGTGCTGCACGGCAAGGTCGACTGGGACAAGCTGCGTGAAGTCGTGCGCACCGCCGTCCACTTCCTCGACAACGTCATCGAGGTGAACAACTATCCGCTGCAGCAGATCGACGAGATGACCCGCTCCAACAGGAAGATCGGTCTGGGCGTCATGGGGTGGGCGGACATGCTGATCATGCTCGGCATCCCGTACGGCTCGGAGGAATCGGTCGAACTGGGCGAGAAGGTGATGCAGTTCATCAACGAGGAAGGGAAGATCGCCTCGCGCGAACTGGCGAAAACCCGTGGCGCCTTCCCCAACTTCAAGGGCTCCATCTACGACAAGCCCGGCGCCGCGCCGATCAGGAACGCGACCGTCACCACCATCGCGCCGACCGGCACCATCTCCATCATCGCCAACGCCTCCTCCGGCGTCGAGCCCCTCTTCGCCGTCAGCTTCGTGCGCCAGGTGATGGACAAGAACATCCTGGTCGAAGTGAACCCGCTCTTCGAGAAGATCGCCAAGGAGCAGGGCTTCTACACCGATGAGCTGATGCAGAGGATCGCCGAGCACGGTACCGTCCATGACATAAGCACGATCCCCGAGGACGTGCGCGACGTGTTCGTCACCGCGCACGACATCACCCCGGAAGAGCACATCACCATGCAGGCCGCCTTCCAGCGTCACACCGACAACGCCGTCTCGAAGACCGTCAACTTCCCGCGCGAGGCCACCGTCGAGGACGTCGAGAAGGTGTACCGTCTGGCCTACGAGACCAACTGCAAGGGCGTCACCATCTACCGTGACGGTTCCCGTGACGAGCAGGTCCTCTCCGTCGGCAAGAAGGAGGAAGCGAAGGTCGCCGCTGCGCCGGTGCATGTCGAAGACAAGCGCAACGCCAAGCGCGAGCGTCCCAAAGCCCTCAAAGGGTGGACCTACCAGATGCAGACCGGCTGCGGTCCGCTCTACATCACCATCAACGAGGACAACACCGGCCTCTTCGAAGTCTTCACCACCATGGGCAAAGCCGGCGGCTGCGCCGCCTCCCAGTGCGAGGCCATCGGCCGCATGGTGTCGCTCGCCTGGAGAAGCGGCATCCAGGGCCGCCAGGTAGTGAAGCAGCTCCTCGGCATCTCCTGCCACGCGCCGAGCGGTTTCGGCGACAACAAGGTCCTTTCCTGCGCCGACGCGGTGGCAAAAGCCATCCAGTCGCACCTTTCGCTGACCGGCGTGGCCGAAGTCATCGAAGCCCCCGCCTTCGATCGTGGCGCCTGCCCCGAGTGTGGTGGCGTGGTGGAGCACGAAGGTGGCTGCGCCGTCTGCCGCGTCTGCGGCTACTCCGAGTGTGCGTAAGGTAAAAAGAATTAAGACGGTAAAATCAAGACGCAGCTGAGAAAAGGCCCGCCGATTAGTTCCGGCGGGCCTTTTTGCGCTGGGTACAAGTGTCTTTCTTTGCACCAGCGTAACCTCGGGCAGAGCCTCCCCGCTAATGCCACGTCAAAGGGCTGGAAAAACAACCAGAAAACTGCTATCGTCTCAGTTATTTCTAACCTTCTAAAGCAAAAGTGGTCAGGAATGGCGGCCGTTGACGCGGCGGCACGAACAGCAGCAATATTGTCAGGACAGGGTGGGGGTCCGCGCGTGATCGATTATGACAAATACAAGAAATCCCTGAAGCATCTTGAGCTGCAGTTTGAAAACTATAGCAGGTCAGGCGAGCGCGAAAACCTCCCCCAACTGGACAGAGAAGCTCTCGCCGAGTCGGTTGTGCACCGTTTTGAAACCTGCTATGACTGCCTGTGGAAGATTCTGAAGCGCTACCTGACGGAAGAACTGGGCATTCCCGATGTCCCTAACAGCCCCAAGCCGATTTTCCGTCTCGGCTTCGAAAACAAGCTTTTTCCCTCCGTCGAACGGTGGCTGGGATACGCCCAGGCCCGTGTCGACACCTCCCACGACTACAGCGGCGAAAAGGCGGAAGAGTGCCTGAGACTGATGGGCGATTTTATCGGAGATGCCGTTGGGCTTTACCAGACCATGACCGGTGAAACGTGGAAATGAAGAATTCGATCGATATCACCCCGGAACAGCGGAAATCCGTTATGTCTCTGCTGCAAGGCTACATACCGGACACCGAGGTATGGGCCTACGGCTCACGGGTCAAGTGGACTTCCCGTCCCGCGTCGGATCTTGATCTGGTTGTTTTCGCCGCACCGGGGCAACGCGAGCCTGTTTCCGCGCTGAAGGAGGCCTTTGAGGAGAGTTCGTTGCCATTCCGCGTCGACGTGATGATATGGGATGAGATACCGGAGAATTTCCGTAAAAACATTCTGGAACAGTATGTGGTGCTGACCGAAAAGCACGCTTCCGCACCCAAGGAGTAGACAACAGGCGGATGGTGTCGCTCTCCCCCTTTGATTTCCACTTCCCCTTTTTTACCTTTTCCTGCCCACATACACAGCAATCGGCACGGTGTAGACGATCTTTCCGGCTTCCTCGCGCGCATTGACGCCTAACCTGTCGACTCCCACATCGGCGCTCACCAACTCCCGAATCACCCGGTCATCACCCGGCTTGGGAAAGGACGCCCGTATCTGCGTCTCCAATTCGATGTCCACGCCGTAAGCACTCCTGCGACAGTCGACCAGGCCGGAGCGCTGGAACAGTGCTTCGAACTCTTCTTCGGTCAAGGCATGGGTGTGGGAAGGGTCGCGGATCAGTTCCAAATGGTCGTAGGCCGCCGATTTTGCCGGCGGCATGGCGACATCGGCCACCATTACGGCACCGCCGGGGCGGGAGACGCGGATCATTTCCGACAGCGCTTCCTGCGGCTTCAGAAGATGGTGAAAGCTGTAGCGGGTGATGATCAGGGAAAACGAGCGGTCCGGGTAAGCCAGCGGGACGGCCGTACCGATGTCCCAGGAGAGATTTTCCAGCCGCTGTTCGTCTTGACGCTGCCTTGCCTGCTCTATCATGGCGGGCGTAATGTCCACCCCTGTCACATGCTTTGCATATCTGGCGAACTCGCAGGCAACGAGCCCCGGGCCGCACGCCACGTCGAGGACTTCGTCGAGCTTGCCGACACCCGACATCTCCACCAGGAGCTGTAGCGCGTCGTAATGCCCCGGCACCTGCGTGAATGGTACGGCCTGCTGCGAGAATTGCTGTATGATCGCATCCCGGTGTGACTGCTCTCTGCCCTTGGCCATCAATCAGGTACCTCTTTCGTAAAAATCAGACCTGCCACCCAGCAACGGTCCTAGCGATCCTGGAAAACGGGCGCCCGTTTTTCCAGGAAAGCGCTCATCCCCTCCTTCTGGTCGGCGGTGGCGAAGCTGTAGCCGAAAAGTTCGGCCTCATAGGCGCAGGCGCGGGCGAGATCCATCTCCAGGCCGTTGACTACGGCCTCCTTGCAAAGCCTCGCGGCAACCTTCCCCTTGGAGGCGATCCTGGCCGCCAGTCCCTGCGCCTCGGCCAGCAGTTCTCCCTGGGGCACTACCCGGTTCACCAGACCGATGCGGAGAGCCTCCGCGGCATCGACCATATCCCCTGTGAGGATGATCTCCAGCGCCCTTCCCTTCCCGACCAGCCGGGGGAGCCGTTGCGAGCCGCCGAAACCGGGGAGGATTCCGATGTTGATCTCCGGCTGACCAAACCTGGCATTGTCTGAAGCGATGCGGATATCGCAGGCCATGGCAAGCTCGCAGCCGCCCCCCAGGGCATAGCCGTTGACCGCGGCGATGAAGGGCTTGGAGGAGCGCTCGATGGCACCGAAGATGCCATGGGCCTTGAGCGCCAGGTTGCGTGCCTGCGTCGAAGTCATGTCCCGCATGAGCGAGATGTCCGCGCCCGCCACGAACGCCTTTGTGCCCGCCCCGGTAATGACGGCGGCACGGATCTCATCGTCGTGCTCTATCCCCGCGACCACGCGCTGCAGTTCCTCCAGAGTTTCGGGCGTCATGGCATTCATCGCCGAAGGACGGTTCACCGTCACCGTCACGACGCCGTCCTTTACATCCCACAGCAGATTTTTAAATTCCATTATCCCTCCCTGAGAGAAGCAGCTCTCTGAGTCAGTTATCTTGAGTCAATGAGCATACCGGGAAATCCGCGCCTGACAACTGACGTGCCTTGCAGGATGAGGTTTCGCCGAAGACCGCCCCCCTGAGAGTGGACAGAGGAAAAGGGGACAGGCTACTTTTCAGTTGTCTGCTGCTGCCACAACTAACAAAAGTAGCCTGTCCCCTTTTCCCTTCAGTGTGCCCATCACTTTGTGTTGATAAGAAGCTTGATTTTGGAGACTTCATCAAGTCCGATTTTTTGGTCCCCATTGAGATCAACCCATGCATAGCCAAACAAAGTCCCTGCGTACTTTGGCAGAGAGACTTCTTTGCCGGTTTTCAGGAAATAAAAATTACCCACTGCATAGGAATTTTCAGATCCTGTACTCGTTTTCAGCCCGCTGTAACTGTCTATGGAGTTATTGGACGACAGGGGGTCGGTGTGATCTGCTACAAACAAGGTGTCGGAGTTGCTTTCTGACGCTCCAGCCAACACCGAGGAAAGCACATTCAACCTCGTCTTTTTACTTTGCCTGAATTCTCCGGCGTCCTTTTCTGCAAGGTATATCCGCAGGCTTTGGAATTTGGTCCTGATGGTGAAGCTGCGGTTCGTTAACCGGTAGGTCAGGTAGCCGTTTTCCAACGGGGCAACCACCATCCGCCCATTCTGATAAATGGAGAAACCAGCTTTATTGCCATCAGTAATGTACAACGCGGCGGTATTCGCGCCCTGGGTTGACGAAGGAGCGACGGGCGGTGTTGCACAGGCCGCAAGTAAAGCTGTTATTGCTGTAACTGTGTAGATTTTTGGGTGCATGTTTAGTCCCTGGTTGAGTAGCAGCAATTGTCCCCGGCGCAGGTTTATCTCGACTGGTTCCAGTCGTCACTATCCCCATATACCTCAATACCTTCAACGTCAGCGTCCTCCTACTCAGCTAATCAACTACGTCCCCTTAGGCCCAAATAACTTGCCTTTACGCTTAAATATTAACACTAAGCTCTGCGGTCTCACATTTGGTTGAATCCCTGTGACATAGTCTGTATTACCAAAATTAGGATAAGCAGTTTCGTATTCAAGATGTGAGCTAACTAGCTCCCACCCGTCACGACCGTATTTATTAATGTTTTCCTCAGATGGAACTATGGTTGTGACTTTAAAAGCGTCGGCGCCAGTTCGTTCCATACTGCCGTTCAATTTCACTACCTTATATTCCCAACTATTAGATCTAAGCACAACATAGCCTGCCAAAGTCAATACCATTATCATTATAATAGCAATAGATGACTTCACCAAAAGCTTTGATTGGTTAACTAATTCAAGATTGTAACTTTTATCCTCATTTATCTCAGATGGCTTGTTGCAATTAGAAGTATCTATAAATTCTGTACTTCTATTAGTAATGTTATTCTTTTTATACTTTGAGAATACAACTCCACATTTTTCACATATTTCTTGGTTTGTCTGGATATTGCTGCATTTTGGGCAGGTAGTTGTATTATTCATATTTTCGTTAACTTCTTTTTTTGATATTGCAAACTCTTTTGCGCACTTAGGGCACCGCGTTATCTTACCTTCCTCGGGTATCTTTGCAGCATCAACATTTCCCGAAAAATCACAAAATGGACATTTAACTACCATTTATTCCTCCAATTAGTACTCATCTTTAAACTGACCAACGCCATAAGGCTGACCGGTACCGACCGGTCTTGCCGCTGGTTGAGAGGGACGATTCCCACTCAAATTTACCGTCTTTTCTTGTAGCGATTTTTGCTATAGCGACGCTCAGCTTGCAGGTGTGATTCGTGGAGCTGTGGGCTGTCCTCGCGCGGTCCAAGGTGGAAATTCCCGAAGTCATTACTACTGCCCCTGTGCTTTGGGCCGAACAGCCTCGCAAACTCCCCCTTAAATGCCTGGAATGTCGCCCACTCCCTATTTTGCTCGTCTTTGCCGTTGTACTCTGGATGCCAAGGTCTCCTGCCATAGGCGTCAAATCCTTGGACATGCTGGTTCGTATAACCGATTAAGATCTCAGAAGAAAAGGAGACAGAGCGAGGGTCAGGCATAAAGAGGTACCCGCTGCCAAGCTTGTCCCAGTTCTGCGTTTTGAGGTGACGCTCAGGGTAAAGCCACTCTTTCTCGGCTGCGGCAATATACCTCCAAGCTCGCTGCTTAAGCACGTAGTTGATTTCAACGACCTCAAGCTCGGATAGCTTCCTTCCCACTTGAATATTTAGGAAGTTGAAGACCGCCGGCCGGAAAAGCTTGGGATTTGGCCTCCGATCAAGGGGGTTGCTGTAGGGATTTCGCACCCACGACAGGTTCGTGAGAATCAGGATTTTGTCTTGGTTGAGAGGAAAAAGCGTGTGGCTTGCGGAAAGCCAAATTCCTGGATCATTACAGTCCCTGCACCATGCCGACAAGGGGAAGCAAGCTTTGTTGTAAACCGTTACAGGATGGTCGCTGACCAAGAATTTCGTCCGACAATCAGAGGCATCTGCAATGGTCCAAATACACTCGCTCCAGAGGGCACAGAAAATCTGTTGGATCTCTTGAAGCTTAAAAAGAATAAGGTTTTTATTATCCAACCTTGCAGCTTGGGCAAGATTCTTAAGTCCTTTTGGGGTCCTGAGTTTTTGCACCGTCATGTACGGCAGCATGGCGTAAAGCGCTTCGTAACTTATGCTGTCGTGGTTGTATGTGGAGAAATATTCGACTGCATCCCTTCCTGAATCGTCAATCTTCCCGAAAAACTTTTGTTCTATCTCCGTAGACTCCCACTTCCCAAAGCGAGTGGTGTACAGGTCTTGCTCGCAAAAACATTTTTCAGCCCCCCACCGGAGAAGAGCTCTCCGGTGGTATTTGTGGCCGTTCGAAACAACTGTCTCCGGCTTCAGGTCTAAGTAATAAAAGCGCTGGCCTTTCGGGAGGAATCGTTTCTGATACCACTCGGGTACATAGTGATTACGTCGGTAGTCAGGCATATTTGCTCTTTAATGTCATTTCTGATGCTCAACGTCGTGGGGGCGCACCGGAGCAGAAACTGAGTGCCGCCGCCTTGTTGTACTCTTCTCACAGTAATTGGAAGGCATCATTCCTAATCTTTGTCTGTGTATAGTTTATGGGTGGATACTCACAATGATTCTGAAAATACCACCAAAGTAGTTGGCCTTCAGCTTTCTGGAGGGAATCTGCAAATTTTGAAAAATGAGCCACGGATATTGTTATTGCACCATAAATATCAATTATATGTTTAAATTTCAGAGAATTTGCTTTGGAAGTCGCGTGCATTCCCGCATATTTGTAATATCTGTCGCGAAAGCTTTGCTTTGTCTGGCCGATGTAAAGAATGTCACTTTCGCCTTTTAATATTTTTATCTTTCTCTCGCTCCTCCACACATACACCACTTCTTTGGATTTTTCAGCCGCTTCGCAGCCAAACACCTTCTTGAATTCTTCTGCCGTCACGTTTGTTATTTTTTCTGGGAATGCCGCAAAAGCTTCAATTTCGTCATAAAAGTTGGTGCAATCGAGTTTCATCCCGTTCTCCCATTTCGTCCAACTACTTATTAGGCAGAATTGCTGTCATCTTCCTCACCACTGCGAATACGCGATAACTCTATAATCATCCGGCCTTCATAAGCAGCTGGAAACCTTGCGGGCCATATCCGGAATTCACGCCGATTGGGGGGATGGACAGAAAACCGTATATCCTCCCTTCAATCCGCGAAATGCCCCCGCATTCATTATCAACTCTCATTTGCCCCGACAAATCAACCGCAATATATAGAGTTACTTCATCCGTGTCAAAGCGGAAGTACCGAAGGCGTGCCCTCTACCCGGTCCCCCTTGCGTACGCGAGAGGGCGAAAACCGCGTCCGGACCATCGTATCGAGGTACTCGAAGGGGGAGGAGCCGGAACCTGATGGGTGCTTTGGGCGTGGAGTGGCTTGAAGAAATGACGGAAAGTCTTACACTTGTCGTCACACCTGCAGAAAGGAGGGACGGTGAAAGGCGCGGGTCATGATCCTTGGGGTTTCACTATGCAGTGACTATCAAAGGAGGATACTATGGATACAATTCTTTCCAAGAGGCGGACGATACTGGGGCTTTTGCTGGCACTCGTGCTGCTGGTGCCGGGATGGGCCCTGGCACAGACGTCCTTCGACCGCATCGTGGTCTTCGGCGACAGCCTTTCGGATCCAGGCAATGCGTTCGTGTTTGTCGGCAAAGCGAACACCCCGCCCTACCAGTTCCTGGATCAACTCCTCGTTCCTGAGATGCCTTACGCCAGGGGCGGCCACCACTTCAGCAACGGCGCCACCTGGGTGGAACAGTTGGCACGGCAATTTTCGCTTTCGGACAATACCCGGCCCGCTTACCGCGAACTCGGTGTGGACGCAACCAACTATGCTATCGGCGGAGCGAGGGCGCACGACAAGGCGGGTGAGGCGACCATCACCTTCGAGGTCACCACGTTCCTCAACGTGTTCGGCGGACAGGCGCCGCCCGACGCGCTCTACGTGGTGGAATTCGGAAGCAACGACATAAGGGACGCGCTGGAGGCCCAGGATCCCGCCATCATCGGGCAGGCGGTCTCCTCCCTGCAGGCAAACATCTCCGCTCTCTACTATGCCGGCGCCAGGAAATTCCTGGTATGCAACGCCCCGGACCTTTCACTAACGCCCGCGCTTCTCGCCACCGACAAGGTCATGCCGGGAGCCGCGGCGGGCGCACACCAGTTATCCCAGTACTACAACTTCCTCCTCGACGACCTCCTGACATCGATGTCATCCCAGCTCCCCGACCTGCAGATGGTGCGCGTCAGCTTCTTCGGCAAACTGGAAGAGTTGGTCACAGATCCCTCAGCTTTCGGACTGAACGTCGTCGACACCCCCTGCCTGACACCGGGCGCGCCGCCTTTTGTCTGCAACAAACCCGACACTTTCGTCTTCTGGGACGGCATCCATCCCACCGAGAAGGTACACGGCATCATCGCGCAGCAGGCGCTGACAGAGCTGGCGAAGTAAAAAAAACCGGAGTCTCCCCCAAAAGGAGCTCCGGTTTTACATGTCGCCGCTGCTGTTGTTGTCCGCAGCGGATACCTTTCTTAGTCATTTTCACAAACTTTACTTTCCCTTGTCGTGTAACCAAAGCGTTGCATTCTTCAGAGAACGCTTTCGCCGTGTGACCGAAGCGCTTCGTTCTCCATAAAAAGCATTCGTCGAGCAGCGGAAGCGTTCCGTTCTCCAGAGAATGCATTTGTCGAGCGACAAAGCGTTCCGTTTTTCAGAGAATGATTTCCTCGGGCGGCGGAAGCGTTCCGTTCTCCAGAGAATTCATTTGTCGAGCGGCGGAAGCGTTCCGTTCTCCAGAGAATGCATTCGTCGAGCGGCAGAAGCGTTCCGTTCTCCAGAGAATGCATTCGTCGAGCGGCAGAAGCGTTCCGTTCTCCAGAGAATGCATTCGTCGAGCAGCGGAAGCGTTCCGTCCTCCAGAGAATGCATTCGTCGAGCAGCGGAAGCGTTCCGTCCTCCAGAGAATGCATTCGTCGAGCAGCGGAAGCGTTCCGTTCTCCAGAGAATGCATTCGTCGAGCAGCGGAAGCGTTCCGTCCTCCAGAGAATGCATTCGTCGGGTGACAAAGCGCTCCGTTTTTCAAAGAATGCATTCGTCGAGCAGCGCAAACGTTCCCTTTTACGGAGAACAAAAAGCTTATCAGTTCGGATGAAGGCCTGTGAAATTTTAGTCCCAGCGGAAGGATTGAGATGAAGATGAGTGGCGAGGGCCGATCCTCCCTTGGAGGACCGGCCTTTTCTGCTTTAATTTCTCTGACTCTAGGTCACGATGATGCCGACAGGTTCACTCCAGGGACCAACCTCATTGTTGCCGATACTCCTGATTCGGAAGTGGTACCACGAGGCCCTTTCCAGGCCGCCAACCACGGTCCGTACTTTTTTCAAGAAACCATAATCACTAAATGAGTCGTCGCCCTGCGGGTGCCCCTTACAGATCTGCAACTGGTAGGAACCAGCGCCAGGATCTTTTCCCCACGTTAGCGAAACCTCCCCGATGCTCGGCCCGTTTTTAGCCTTGAGATTCAAGGCAACGGCGGAAACGGATCTGTCGTGTATCCTCTTTGTCTTTTCCTTCGCTTGGTAACCGTTGTTGTGAAGCCACGCATCATCTTTTCCATGTTTTGCCCTGAGCACGAGGTAGCTGGCGTTGATGTTTACGTCCTCTAACGCTGCCGCTCTCGCCGCATCAAGTTCTTTGGTACTGCACACATTCAAGGCGGAGGCTCTCTCCCACGCCTTCGAGATTGCCTCCTTGTGTGCTCTGAACTGTACCTCCCCAGGAGCCCATTGATCCTTTTGCGTACTTATCAAGGGATGGGCAGCCTGCAATGTGGCAGCGTCATCAAGCCAGAGTATGAATTCCGGGGGATCCATGTCCGCATGGTTCATTACGAAAATATCGGTGACGTTCATGCTCTTTTTCCTCCCTTGACATTAGTTTTCTCTTATATTACTTGAGAGACGGCTGAGGTCAAGCGAGGGATTGTAATGTCTCGTTAGTTTTTGCGGGCAAGGGAGGGTGGGCAGGACCGGGGGCACCTTCAATTTCTCTGAGGGCACGCCCCCGCTCCTGGTTTGGCGGGATCTATTCCATTCTCAACTTCGCCTTGATTTCGGACGCGGAGGCGCTGGTCGCATACACCGGGGTGCCGACGTCGAAGAGCCTGGACTCGGTCAACCCGCCCACGACGACCGGGTCCAGCCCCACGCTGCGGGCCAGTTCGACCGCGACTTCCACCGCTTCCTGATCGTCACCGGCGATGGGGATGCCGATCCTGTCGCCTCTCTTGTTCACCGTCTTCCTCAGATCCTCGAAATAAACCGAGTTGAAGGCACGGACGATCTTCGCTCCGGGGAGTAAACGGGCCACCACGGTCCCCATTCCTCCCGGGTCCTGCCGGGCTTCCACCGCCATCACCCCGTCCCGCTCAGGGTACGGGTTAGAGGTGTCGATCACTATTTTGCCCTGCAGTGCCTGTTTCGTTTCGATGTCCAGTTCGCGGTAGGCCTTGAGCGGTACGGAGAGCAGGATAACGTCGCTGAAGGCGATCGCTTCGGCTACGGTCCCGGCACGGGCGGCGGGGCCGGCGTCTTGCACGAGTTCCTTCAGGTTTTCGGGATGCCTGGAGCTGAAGAACACTTCGTAGCCTGCCTGGCCTAACATTATCCCCAAGTTGCCGCCGATGTTGCCCGATCCGACGATGCCTATTCTTTTCGTTCTCATGTTGGGTCCTCCTTGGCTGTTTTCCGTCCCTCCTCCCGGTAGGATTCCCTCCTCCAGCAAGTATACTCCCTGGCGCCCCCCCTCATCCAGTGGGTACGATCCGGTCACACGCCGGGAGCGGCAGCGCGTCCGGCGCGTTCTTTTACTTGTGGCGGCACCTTCCCTGTGTTACAGCAAAGGCTTCAGGATTTCATCGTTGCTGGAGGGATGCCGTGGCAAACGTAAAACGCAGCATCTTGGGAACCGTCGCGGAAATGGTGATCCATATCGCCCCCTACCCGAAAGGGTTCGAGGTCTACGGACATGACAAGATGGGGAGAAAGGTGGTGTTCGCGCGGCGTGCCGCGTTCGAACCGATAGTTGAGGACGGGGCGCGCGTGGCGCAGTGCCTTGCGGACTTCGCGAAGAAACCGGTAACCCTGCGGGTCCAGTCGGATGCAACGCAGGAGTTCTTCCCGGAAAAGGCGTCCGGCAGTTAAGCCGCCGCTTAAACGCCACCTCTGCAGGAGAAGCTGGCAGTAATGGAAAATTTCGTATTGATAGGGGTGTTCGTTCTTCTGGGGATGCTCTTTCGCCGCCTTGAAGCCTTCCCCAAGGATTCTGCGCAGACCCTCAACATGTTCGCCCTCTACGTCTCGCTGCCGGCGCTGATACTGCTGAAGGTGCCGCAGATCGTGCTCTCCCGCGAGATACTGACCGCGGCCGTGGTCCCCTGGGGGCTGCTGCTCCTCTCGGTCACTGCCGTGCTCGGCGCCGCTCGCCTGTGGCGCTGGGAACGGGGCACGGTCGGCGTGCTGCTCCTGGTGGTGCCGCTTGGGAACACGTCGTTTCTCGGCGTGCCGATGGTCCAGGCCTTCTTCGGGGCTGGGGGGCTTCCCTACCTCATCATCTACGACCAGTTGGGGACGCTGCTCATCATGGTAAGCTACGGCTCCCTCATCCTCGCCCTCTACGGCAAGGACGGCGGCTCCGTGAATCTCGTCGCGATGGTCAGGAAGATGCTTTTCTTTCCGCCGACCATCGCCCTGATGGCCGGCCTCGTCGCCCGCTCCTGGCCCTACCCGGAGAAACTCGCACAGGGGCTGCAAAACGTCGCCCTGACCCTGGTGCCGGTGGTGATGACCGCCATCGGGCTGCAGATGCGGCTCCGTTTGCCGCGCAGGGTCTTCGGGCCGCTGGCATTCGGGCTGGCCGTGAAGCTCCTGGCGGCTCCGCTGTCGGCGCTTCTGGTCTGCCGTCTGGCCGGGCTTGGCGGCATGGTGGTCGACGTCTCCGTCCTGGAAGCGGCCATGCCCCCCATGGTGACCGCCGGCGCCCTGGCCGTCGTCGCGGGAATGGAGGCCGACCTCGCCGTCGCGATGATCGGCATCGGCATCATCCTCTCCTTCGGGACCCTCCCCGCCATCTATTTTCTGACGCGCCTGGCACCCTGACCCACCAGGAACGTACCGCACCCGTTATCCCTGCGGGGGCTCCTCGGAGAAGGTAAAGTCCAGCTCCTCCTCCCGGACCTCTTCAAACCGGGAGTCGCCGAAGGCAAGCAGCGGGAAGAAGATCATGGGGAGAAATACCAGGCCGACGCCGAAGACCGGACTTCTTCCGAATTTCTCCGCCAGAGCGAGCATCGCCAGCAGGTGGGTGGCAAGCCCCACCACCGGAACGAAGAGCAGCAGACACCACCACCCCGGCTTGCCCGCTATCTGCATCAGTACGTAGTAGTTGTAAATGGGGATGATGCTCTTCACTCCCGACTCCCCGGCCTTGCGGAAGACGATCCACATGGAGACGATGACCAGCAGGCCGCTCGCCACCATCATGAGGAAGTACTTGAACCAGGGTGGCTCGGGCCGGGGCCCCTTGGCCACCACGGCGGCACCCCCCGCCTCCTTTTGCCGCTGCGCCAGGCTCTTCTGCGCTTCCACGGCCTTCTTCATCAGCTCCGGGTCCCCTTTTTTAATGGCATCCGCCATCATCTCCACGTTTTCTTTGCTGAGGCGCTCCACCTCCTCCCTGGTCAGAGGGGCGGGGGGCGCGGCAGCAGCCGATGCGGGCGCGGGGGGCGCGGCCGGTGCCGCCGCCACCTCCGGGGCGGGAGGAACCGGCTCTTCCGCAGTGCGTGCCACGGCAGCGACTGGTGCAGGCGCTTTCACGCCCTGTGCCGGCTTCACGCCCTGTGCCGGCTTCACGCCCTGTGCCGGCTTCACGCCCTGTGCCGGCTTCACGCCCTGTGCCGGCTTCACGCCCTGCGCCGGCTTCACCCGATCTGCTGCCGGAGCGGGCGCGGCGCTTTCCGCCGCGATGGGCGCCTTGGCGGGCACCGCCTTCGTATGCCGGACGGCGCGGACGGGCTTGCGCTTTGCCCGCTCCATGGTCTTGGCAAGGTTCACCTCGCCGGGCGCGAACTCCAGGAGCACGTCGCGGTTCACCTTGACCACGATCACCCCGTTGCGCCGCCAGAAAGATTCGCAGTCGAGTACGCTGCCGTCCCGAAAGACGACCTCTTTGGCGAAAGAAACTCCCGCCACCCCCAGCCAAACGGCCAGCACCAGAATGCCGGTGCGCAATCCCTTCATCATCCCTCCCTCAGCTTCATTCGTTTCCAAAGCCGGCCCTTCCCGGTCTTCCTACTGGGCGGCCAGCACCTTTTGCACCCTCTCCAGCATGGCGGGGTGGTCGTCGAACAGCTCCCCCAGGCGGGGAACATCTTTGCGTTCCTGGTAATGATCCGCCTCCAGCCGCGCCAGGATCTCGGCGTAGCGCCGCACCGGAATCCCCTGCCGCTTCAGAAAGCGAACCGCGGCGGCATCGGCTTCCCACTCGAAGTCGCGCGAGTACTTGGCGTCGACGAGAGCGGTGGGCATCGTGGCGGCGAGCGAACCCGCGGAGACGAGGTCTCCGGTCAGGGTGGCAACCACCAGGGCGGTCACGGAATTCTGCAACAGGTGGCGCAGCGCGTGCCTGCGCTCCAGGTGCCCGATCTCGTGCGCCAGCACGCCGGCCAGATCGTCATCGTTTTCGGCAAGTTCCACCATCCGGTCGGTTACCACGACGATCCCCGAGGGGAGCGCGAAGGCGTTGGCCCCTATCTCCTTCGAGGAGCGGAACTCCAGGCGCCAGCCCTGACGTTGCGGATCCCCCGCGGTCATGGCGCGGAAACGGCGCGTCACTTCCTCCCTGCGTAGCCGGGGGAGCGCGCTCGGCCGCATGATCACCTGGTCCAGGACCTGCAGGGTTTCCCGGCCGATCAACTCCTCGGTCCGGGGTGGAAGGGCGAAGGCGACCTTGAGCGCAAGGACGGGAACGAGATAGCGCAGGAACCCGAAGACGATGGCGACAAGCAGTGCCAGCGCAACCACGGCCCGGCCGATGCTCTTCTCCCAGCGGTGCACGCCAAGGAGCACCCCTCCCCTCCCCTGCCTGCGCAGAAGTTCCTCCACGAAACCGTCCGCGCCGGTCTCCGCACTGGCGCCGTCGGGAAAATGCAGCCTGCGCCTCACCCTCCCCAGGGGCGGGTCCACACAGACCTCCGCCAGGGGATAAACCGAGTCGACCCCCGCGCCCGATACCGCCAGGGAACCTTCCACAAGGCGCACCGTCACCGCGTGCCCCTGCGAGGTGCGTCCGTCATACCATGTCGCCGTGCAGGAACCGCTCATAAGCCGAGGTCGAAGCCGAGCATGTCCCCCAGTTCCTCGGGCGCGGCGCCGACCTGGGTCTCCTTGGAGGCGCGGATGGCATCGAGCCCCCCCGCGCCGGCCGCACTGAGACGTTCCAGGCGGTAGCGCAACAGACGCACCGTTGCCCAAGGCGCCAGCAGTCCCAGCGTACAGATGACCGCGACGGCGTTGGAGAGGTAGATCCAGATGAGGTCGCGCATCCGGAGCGCGCAGGTGAACCTGTGATCGCCAAGGCTCGTGGAGCTCCAGGTCAGATTGGTGAGTGCGGTCCGGACATAGAGGGCGGCGCAAAGATAAACACCTGTGAAAAAAACCGCCGGCAGCGCCACCGTCAGTGCGTTGGGCTTCACCAGGATGGCGCCGATCGCCGCAGCAAAGGCAACCGGAAACAGGATCACCATGGGGAGGAAGATGCGGAAGTACTGCCCCGGCGTGGCGTGAAAGCGAAAGGGAGTGGTGCCGTAGCGGCTGTTTTCCACCAGGAAACGCCGTTGACGGTAATAGATGTACGGGACGAGGACTCCCATGGTCAGCGGCAGGAGCAACTGCCACCAGAGAAAGACCCGGTAGGCCTCGGCGTAGTCGGCGTTGAAACCAAAACGGATGTTGCGGTGCGAGGTGTTCCTCAGGTTGAAGATGCGTGAGCGGACCACCACCCAGGGGAACACTCCCAGGAAGAACAACATGAGCAGGGCGGAGACCAGCGGACTGACGCGCGAGGCGAAGGAATAGAGGGTGAAGAACAGACCGGCCAGAAACCATCCCTTGAGGATCGCCCAGGGGTCGCCGAGAAAATCGAAGGGGACCCCGTCGAGCAGGGTGTTGCCGTAGAAGTAGCGCCGTTTGCGGACCTTGGCCCAGGGGGAGTACAACCCCAGGGTCACGATGCGCAGGAATGTATTGACGATCCAGATGCCGAAGTACTCCCGGGCGCTGCCGGTGAAATCGAAGGCGAGCGTGCGGCGCGCTTCCTTGCGGGGAGGCGGCGACACCGGCGCCGTGGCCTCGCCTGCCTCGCCTGCCTCGCCTGCCTCGTCGGCGAAAGGCGCTTCATCTGTTCCGGGCGCGGCAGCGGGCTCATCACTTTCAAAGGGGAACATGGACTTGCAGACGGGACAGGTGACCGTGGTGCCGGGCCGCGGCACGACGGCGACCTCGACCTGCTTGGAGAAGTTGCAAACGGGGCAGGTCAGGATGAAGGCGGACAAGGTTCCTCCCTGGTACGGGGGTCGGGAATAAGGAGATAACTCGCGCCGCAGCATACCATGCAGGTTTAAGCGTTATCAATTTAATTTTACAAATGCGCCATGTGATCCCGGGGGAACAGATCAGGATGGGCGGGCGGCCGGGCAGCCGGGCCCCGTGAGCGGGACGGGGGGGGAGAGCAAAGACAGGGAAAAACCCGCCCGCCTCCGGGATGGAGACGGGCGGCCCTTGTTGCCTTTGCTAGAAGAGGTAGTACAGGGAGAAACCCGCACGGAACCCGTCGGCGGAACCGGCGCGGAATTCGCCATCCTTGCTCCTGGCATCGGTTGCGACCACGTAGGCCACGCTCGGCAGCAGGTAGAAGTTGTGTGCCATCTGGAGGTAGCTCCCCAGTTCAAAGGAGAAGTCCTCGTTGGCGGTGAAGTCGCGGGTAGCGGTGTTGAAGTTCGCGTCCACCTTGGCGTCGATGGTCACCGTGTGGTTGAGCTCCTTCTCGAAGCCCAGCGAGACGGTGTGGGTATCGTACTCATCGTGGTTCCTGATGGTGGCACGGTAGATGGCGTAAGGGGTGTTGTGGTGCCCGAGGTTGGCGCTCGCCGCGATGAACGGGCTCACGTCGGTGGTGCCGGTTCCCGCCTGGCTGCCGCCGGCGGTGTCGAATTTCAGCCCAAGGCCCGCCACGACGGTGTACGGCGCTTCCTCGCCCCCTACCAGACGGTATTTCGCCTGGAGCGCCAGGTCGCCGAAGCCGTCACGCTTGTCCTGAAATGCACCGACTCCGTCTATCACTTCCTTCTCCCGCTCGCTGAAAACGTACGGGAGCGAGGCGGACACTTCCAGACCGTGGCCGAGGCCGACACCGACGGAATAGACCGACTCGGCGGCGTTGAGGGTCCCCTTCCCCGGGTCCCCCGCGTCAGTGATGTCACCTTTGAGGTGGGAATACTCGAACAGGGCCTGTGCCTCGACTTGCTTCTTGTCGAGGACGTCCGTGACCAGCAGTTTGTGTTCCGCGTGCGCGGTGGCCGTTGTCATAAGTATCCCGCCCAGTACTGCCAATACCATCTTCTTCATGTAACAGTCTCCTCCTGCATCGAAATTATCCCCTCCGCGCCGCCCGCCATACGGGCCTGCCGGAGCCGCCGCCTGCGAGGCTCCTCGCGGCCGCGCGCACGGCGACGTAGGGGAAAAAACTTTTAATACAACAGAACCTCCTGTTATTACAACCCCAAAGGGCGCCAATCATGTTCTTTTTTGGTTTCACACCACCCCGCCCGCGCCGCCTCCAGCTCCCTAAACATCGTTTACAACGTCACAATTACATAAGAACTCCGCCGGCACATACCCCGTCTCGTTCTTCACGAATGCGCCGCGTCGGCGGGATTGACAAAAAAGAAGGAAAATAATACATTGTTCTAGCTAATCGACGAGATTGGCGGCAGCGACCGCAAGGGAAGCTGTTTCCCAACAATTGCGTAAAGGAGCAGGAGAATGGGTCTGGCATTGCAATGCAAGTTTTTCGGCCACATCATCACCGTCGACAAGGCGCTGGCCGTGAGGGACGGAGCGACGCAGGAATACAAACGTTCCCTTCAGTTCGAGTGCGACAAATGCGGCAAACCGGTCCGCCCCCGCGCAGCCGGCGACAAGCACGTCGCGCACTTCGTGCACGTCAAGCAGAATCCCGAATGCTCCTACGCGGAGCCGCCCAGGGAGTACTGAGAACACGCGGGAGATACGGGACCCCCGGCGCGGGGGGCTGCCGACGAAGCCCGGTTCCGGACCTGCTGGAAAGAAAGCGGCTCCTGTGCTAGGATCGCCCCCATGACGGGCCTTAGCGAGACAGCCGCAAAGCGGCGCAAACAACTGCTGCGTTTCATCTCCCGCGACCTGCTCGGGCCGATCGCGGGAAAGATGCCCAAGTCGTGCGTGGAATCGCTGGAAAAGGCATCCTTTCACGCCGACATCAACAGGCACATCCTCGACATCGTCCCGATGACGCAAGCCCGCATCGTGAGACACGAGGTCGCGGCGAAACTCCCCCCCTTCATAAGAACCGAGGCCGTGTTCGGCAAGCGCAACCTCTATCTTCTGCGCAACGCCACCGTCTCGCCCCACTCCGGCATGGCCTGGATCGGAAACAGGGTCCTCGAGGAGAGCGTCGGCTCCCTGCGCCGCATCATGGACTGGGGGGACGTGCAGCACGAGCCCCTGCTGCCGGCAAGCGAACTCCGGATCCCGGAACCCGTGGTGGTGTGCCATCCCGCCTCCTATTACCATTGGCTCCTCGAGGTCCTGCCCAACGTCCTCTTCGCGGTGGCCGCCTTTCCCGGGGTGAAGATCGTGCTGCCTGAGAACTGTCCGCGCTACGTTCTGGAGGGGCTGGCAACGGCCCTCGGCCCCGGGGCGAAGCGCGACTTCGTCTTCTGCTCCAATCCCATCCGGGTGGAGCGGCTGGTGGTGCCGCAGTACCACGCCCAGCCGGAATTCACGGACCCGCAGGTGCTGGAGCTTTTGAGGTCGGCGGTGAAGACCAGGGTGGCCCCGCTGCAAGGCACGGATGGCGCGCCCGGGTCCGCCACCAGGATCTACGTCTCGAGGGGTAAAAGCAGGCGCCGCCTGCGGGGTGAGGCCGAACTCGAGGAGAGGCTGCGGGAGGTGGGGTTCTCGATCCTGCACTGCGAGGAACTCTCCTTCGCCGACCAGGTCCGCGCCTTCCACACGGCGGAAATCGTGGTCGGAAGCCACGGCGCCGGCCTGAGCAACCTGGTCTGGTGCGAGCCCCCCTGCCGGGTGGTCGAGATCTTCCCGAAAAACTACATCCTGGACTGTTTCGCCTGGCTCGGTTTCAGCCTCGGTTTCGATTACCGCCACGTCATCTGTGACACCGGGCACGAGATCGATGAACGCGCCATGGACGCGGTCCTCGATGCCGTGCGGTGAACCGCGCCGCCCACCATCTTCCCCCCGTCTGTTTCCCCCATCTGTTTCCCCCTTCGTCCCCCCCCCGCCGCAGCGAATCACCCGTTGCAGTGTGAAGTCCGCAAACCTGCGCGCCAGGTACTTCTAACCACGCCATTTCTTACAGCCGAAACCGTATACACTTTATCGTTTACGAATAACTTGCCGCAGATTGTTTTTTCGGCTATAACCGCCGCGGCCGATAATTGTAATACAAAATAGTAGCTGCCAAATCCTATATTTAAACCAATTAAAGACTTTTAGAAGTTTCAAAAGCACGTTCTTTGCCGGTGTTTGACTGTGTACCAAAGCATTAAAGCATCCATTTGAACAGTACTTCATGTTTTTCAACGTGCGAGCGTTGCATGAATAAGGACGAATCTGTGAAAATAAGCATTGTAAAAAAAATCACCGCACTCATTATCACCCTCGTCATCACGGCGGTGAGCATCACGACCTACATATCGCTTGCGAAGATGCGGCAGGAGATGGTGCGCGTCGCGACAGCTTCGCAGGAGAGCAGGCTGAACACCTTCTGGGAACTTTTGAAGCAGAAGGGGGAACCAAGGATCGCCGGCGACCGCCTCATGGCCGGCGACTACGTCATCAACGACAACAACGAGCTCCCGGACAAGGTGGCAAGGATCTGCGGAGGGACAGCAACCATATTCATGAATGACACGCGCGTTGCGACCAACGTCGTCAAGGAGGACGGCAGCAGGGCGGTGGGAACCAAGCTTCAGGGTCCGGCGTTCGACGCGGTGTTCCGGAAGGGGGAGCCGTACCGCGGCGTCGCTCCCATCCTCAACATCCCCTACTTCACTGCGTACGATCCCATCCTGGACGCGGGGGGACACGTCATCGGCGCTCTCTACGTCGGGGTGAAGGCGGCGGACTTCCTGCAATCCTTCGAACACACGAGGAGCGTGGTGATATCCCTCGCTATCGGCTTTACCATTCTGGCCAGCTGCCTTGCCGCATGGTTTACGAAGATGCTGCTCGCCCCGCTGGGGAAGGCCGTGGCCATCACGGAAGCCGTGGCCGAAGGGGATCTCACCGTTGCCATCCAGGCCGGCGGTGGCGACGAGGCGGGAAAGCTGTTGGGCTCGCTGAAAACGATGGTGTCGGGGCTGTGCGGCATGATCAGCCGCGTCGCCGGTTCGGCCACCGCGCTGCAGGACATTTCCGGGCGCCTGGCGGCGGAGGCGGTACACGCGGTGGCGGCCGCCAGGCACCAGCAGGATAAAGTGACCGAGACGTCGAGCTACGTGCGGACCATAGCCGACAAGGCCGAGGAGATCCAGACCGGGACGCAAAGGCTCGCGCAGGCCGCTTCGGAGTCGTCCTCCGCCATCCTCGAGATGACGGCCAGCACCGACGAGGTCGCGATCAATGCCGAGAGGCTGACGGGGCTGGTGGCAGAGGTGACGGCGGCCATGATGCAGAGCGCCGCCGCCACGGGCGAGATCGGCGAGCACACGAAATCCCTGGTCGCCTCGTCGCTCTCCACCGCGTCCTCCATCCTGGAGATGGAGGCGGCGACCAACAGCGTGAAGGGAAACGCCCTGCTGACCGCGGAGGTCGCCCAGGGGGTCGAGGAGGACGCCCTGAAAGGGGTCGAGGCGATGCGCGCCATGCGCCAGGGGATGAGCGACATCCGCGCCTCCTCGGGCGTCACCAACCAGGTCATCGCTACCCTCACCTCCAGGACCCACGAGATCGGAGCCATCTCCTCGGTCATCGACGACATCGCCAAGAGGACCTCCCTGCTCGCCCTCAACGCCAGCATCATCGCGGCGCAGGCGGGAACCCACGGCAAGGCGTTCGGCGTCGTCGCCGAGGAGATCAAGATGCTCGCCTCGAGCACGGCCAATTCGACCAATGAAATCGCCGCGCTGATCGCCGCCGTGCAGTTGGAGACCGAGCACGCGGTGAAGGCGATCAAAGAAGCCGATCAGCGCATCGCGACGGGTGAGGAGCTGAGTTCCCGTTCCAGCGCGGCGCTGGAGAAGATCGTGACCGGTGTTTCCAGCGCGAGAAGCCACGTCAGCGGCATCGCCCTGGCCACCGCCGAGCAGGCCAAGGGGACCAGCCTGATCCGCGAGGCCATGGACCGGGTCACCCAGATGACGGAGAAGATCGAAAGGGCGATCAGGGAGCAGTCGGGTGCCAAGGAGGCGATCATGTTCGCCGCGGCGGAGATGACGGAGCTGGCGACGCAGTTCCGCTCGGCCACGATGGAGCAGAGCAAGGTGGGGCGTGCCATATCCGATTCCATCCTCGACGTGAGCGAGATGTCCAGGAAGATCGAGACCGCGTGCGCCGTGCAGGCGAAGGAGAGCCTTCAGATAGCCGCCGCCGTGACCGAGATCCATTCCGACGCCGACCGCTGCCTGCAGGCGGCCGCCCAGTTGGAGGCCGGCGCCAGCGACCTTACCAGCCAGGTCGAGGTCCTGCAGCAGGGGGCGGGCGCCTTCAGGCTCTGAAGCGGAAAACAACAACAAAAACCTCACGGGAAAAAGAACGAGCCGGCGTGCAGTGGAAACGCCGGCTCTTTTTGTGTCCGCAGCCACCGCCCCCCGCCGGACGCCCGGGGCGCGGCTCCCCGACAAAACCGCTAAAGAAAGAAGCAAATAGCGCCGATACTTCTCGCACTGACACTGATATTGACAGCACATGGAACAATACTAGCCGCGACCGGAACAGTAACAGCCACACCGGCGCTGACAGGGGAGAGTATCGGATGAAACGTTTTCGCGATTGGGGCATATTTCACAAGATCATCAGCGCCACGCTCTTGTCATGGCTGCTGCTGGTGGGGATATCGGTGTTCCTGCTGACACCGTACCTGCGCACTCTCATCATGAACGAGCGCGAGGAAACGGTGCGTGCCATCGTGCAACAGGCGACCAGCAGGATGAAGTGGTACCAGGACCAGGTCGACCGGGGACTGGTCACCAGGGAAGAGGCGCAGCGAAGGACGATGCAGGAGCTCTCCGCAGCCCGGTACCAGGGGACCAACTACATCTGGATCAACGACCTGACCCCGAGGATGGTGATGCACCCGCTGAAGCCGGAACTAAACGGCAAGGACCTCGGCCAGTTCAAGGATCCGGCGGGGAAGCTGCTGTTCATGGAGATGGTGCGGGCCTGCAACGAGAAGGGACAGGGCTTTGTCAGCTATCGCTGGCCCAAGGGCGCGAACGGCGCGCCGGAGCCCAAGCTCTCCTACGTCGAGCTGTTCCGCCCGTGGGGGTGGGTGGTGGGGACGGGGATCTACCTGGACGACGTTCGGGCCACGCTTTTGCGGACGCAGCTGTACATCGGAGCGGGTCTCATCGTGGTGCTCGCCCTGACCCTCCTCCTTACCTGGTTCATCGCGCGCTCCATCACCCACCCGCTGCGGGACATGGTGAAGGCGGTGGAGGCGATCGCCACGGGCGACGGCGACCTCTCCAGGAGCATCACCTGCGGCCGCTCCGACGAACTGGGCGCGCTGGCGGGGAACATGAACATCTTCATCGAGACGCTCCACGCGCTGGTGGCGAGCGTGCTCAAGGTGAGCATCGACGTGGTGATCGGGTCCAGCCGGGTCCACGGCATGGCCAAGCAGATCAACTGCAACGCCGACGACCTTGCCGCCCAGTCGGTCTCCGTCGCCACAGCCAGCGAGGAGATGTCGGCGACCTCGCAGGACATCGCCCGGAGCTGCGCCCAGGCGGCGCAAGGGGGTACGACCACGAGCCGTGTCGCCTCCGACGGCGCCCAGGTCGTCAACGAAACCGTGGCGGGAATGCACCAGATAGCGAAGCTGGTACGGGAATCGGCGACGACGGTGGCGGGCCTTGGCCGGCGCTCCGACCAGATCGGGGAGATCATCGGGACCATCGAGGAGATAGCGGACCAGACCAACCTGCTGGCGCTGAACGCCGCGATCGAGGCCGCGCGTGCCGGCGAGCAGGGTCGCGGCTTCGCCGTGGTGGCCGACGAGGTGCGTGCCCTGGCGGAGAGGACCACGCGCGCCACCAAGGAAATCGGGGCAATGATCGGCGCGATCCAGGCGGAGACCAGGGCGGCGGTGAGATCGATGGAGCACGGGGTGTCCGTGGTCGAGAAAGGTTCCGAGGGGGCTCAGCTGTCGGGGCAGGCGCTGCAGGATATCATCAGCCGTATCGAGGGGGTGACCGGGGACCTGGCCCAGATCGCGACCGCCGCCGAGGAGCAGAGCGCGACCACGCACGAGATAGCGGCAAGCGTGCAGCGGGTGACGGAGATCGCGCGCGACACCTCGAGCGAGACGCAAAGAACCACGCACGAAGCGAACCACCTCCTCTCCATGGCCGAGGAGTTGATGGCGCTTCTGGGCAAGTTCAAGATCAAGGAGGACACCGGGCTGATCATCAGCAAGGCGAGGAGCGCGCACATGATCTTCGTGGGCAAGATCAAGGGGCACCTGGACGGCACCCTGAAGCTCGACCCGCAGGCACTCCCAACCCACCTCACCTGCGCCTTCGGCAAATGGTACCAGAGCAAGGGACGGGAGGATTGCGGCCACAGCGACCTCTACCGGCAGATCGATGCGCCGCACGCCAAGGTCCACGAACTGGGCAAGCAGGCCGTCCTCGCCTGCAACAGCGGCGACCGGGCCAGGGCCGCCGAGTTATGCGCGGAGATGGTGGCGGCCTCGCAGGTGCTGCTCGGGATACTGGAACAACTCGCAGGGGGGGGCACGGGGAGGGGATAGAAGCCGTTCTACGTTCTACGTTCTACGTTCTAGGTTCTGCGTGCTGCGCGCTGCGTTCCGCCGGTCAAGGTTCGACCGTGGGCTTGGCCGGCGGCGGATACGTGACGACTAGCGGGTGAAGAGCTGGCGCAAACGCTCCGGCGCCGCGTCCGACCGGGTAACTATACGCGCTTTCGCGCCGGCTTCAAGCAAGCCGCCGGTGACGGCGGCAGCGGGACGGGCGTGGTATGCTCAACGCGAGAGATACCGGGTCTTTAGCCGTTGACAACCCGGTCCAACCGTCATAGATTCGCTGTGCCGGCCGCACCCCGGTCGCGGCAGCCACCTTCAAACAAGAGAGAGACAGATGCACCTTTTCACCAAGACCGCCCGGCCACTGGCGATGCTTCTCGCGGCGACGCTCTTCAGCGCGGCGCCGGCCCTGGCGGCCGGGGTTCACCCCCGCCTCCCCCCCCACCGGCACCAGCGCGGTCTGCTCGCAACCCAACGACGCGGTACGGGAGTATGCATCGGTGATCGAGAAGACCAGGAAGGAGCAGCCGGAACTCGCCGAGGCGCTGCGCCTGTTCCCCAAGGGGGGGGACCTCCACAACCACCTTTCCGGCACCGTCCCACCCGAGACGTACCTGGCCCTGGGCGCCGCCGACGGCGCCTGTTACGGCCCCGAGGGTAAAACCGGGCGCTACACCCTGGAGCCGGGAACCTCCTCCGGGAGCTGCGGCGACGGCTTCAGGCCCATCTCCGGCGCCTCCACGGCGGAGCGGGAGGAACTCCTGCGGTCCCTCTCCATGTACCGGTTCGGCTATCCCGACACCCAGAAGGGGCATGACCACTTTTTCGCCACCTTCGCCAGGTTCCGCGCCGTCTCCGACAACGCCTGCAACACGGCACCCATGCTCGCCGAGGTGCTGAGACGCTCCCACGGAGACGGGGTGTCCTACCTGGAGACCATGCTCTCCTTCCAGTCCTCCGCGGTGAACGCGCTGGCCAGGCAGCTGCGGCAGAAATTTCCGGAAGACGCCTTTTACCGCGACGAGCGCCAGTTCCCCGTGCTGCGGCGTTTCCTCCTCGAGGCGGGGGTCAATGACGCGGTAGCCGCGGCACGCGCCGAGATCGCGCAGTACGTGAACAGGACCCGGACGCTGATGAAGTGCGGCAGCGCCGACGCGGAGCCCGCCTGCGGCGTTTCCTACGCCTTCGTGGCTACCGTCAACCGTACCTCCGCCCAGGGAGACGGCTCGCCGGATCTCGCCAAGGTGTTCACCCAGGCCGCGTTCTCCATGCTGCTCTCCTCCACGGAGAGCAGCGTTGTGGGAGTGAACCTCCTGAGCAAGGAGGACGCACCGGTCTCCCTGGCGGGGTTCCGGGACCAGATGAGGATCTTCGGTTACTTCCATGACGCCTATCCGCGGGTCAACATCGCCCTACATGCCGGAGAGCTCACCCCCTGTTTCGTAGGTGAGGGAAACCCCGCACTCAAGGAGCACCTGACAGGCACGCTCAAGGCGGGGGCCAAACGGATCGGGCACGGGGTTTCCTTCGGATTTCTGAAGCCTGGGGATAAGTCGGAGGTGGCCGAACAGATCAGGCGCAGCAACGCCCTGGTCGAGATCATGTTCACCAGCAACGCGCAGATCCTCGGGGTCGCCGGAGCCGAGCACCCCTTCGCGCAGTACCGCGCCTACGGGGTGCCGGTCGCCTTCGCCAGCGACGACGAGGGGGTGTCCCACGCGAACCTCACCGACGAATGGATCTACGGCTTCCAGAAGTACGGACTGACGCGGGACGACCTGCAGTACCTCGGGCGCAATAGCCTCCAGTACAGCTTCATCCCCGGCGCGCCGCTCTGGAGCGACGTGGCCAAGGTGGAGCCGGTCGAGGCCTGCTCCGGGGATCACCCCGGTTCCGCCACCCCGTCCATCCGCTGCGGGAACTTTCTGAAGCAAAACGGGAAGGCGGCGGCCCAGTGGGAGTACGAGGCCCGGCTGAAGGAGTACTGGCGCAACTACGGGAAGTTTTTCGTGAAGCGATAGGGGAAGGGGCTGGCGGGACAAAGCGGCCCTGTGTGCCGTTCGCAAAGGTTCATCCCGGAATTTCGGGGAACCCTATTTGCTGTTCACGGAGCGAACGCGACAACCCGCATCCTCCCCTTTGCAAAGTATCTTCCGGTTCCGTGGACACCGCTGTTACCGTCCCCCTCCCCTTGCGGGAGGGGGCAAGGGGGTGGGGGAAGATGCCATCATTTCCGCTGTTTGCGGCTTCACCCGCCCCCCATCCCCCTCCCGTCAAGGGAGGGGGAGTCCCGAGCGCACTTTTCCCGGAATTCCCGGATGAACCTTCGTAATAGGGGGAACTCTGGTTCACGGGCAGCGCTTCGTGGCACGAATGGATGTGATTAGTACGGAAGTTGGAAGAGCCATGAAAAAGGGGGATGCAGCGCTGGCTGCGTCCCCCTTTTCTCGTCTGTCCCAGTTGAGACTGCGGCGTGGGCTACATGAAGAGCATGAAGCCGTTGGCGAACTGAACCAGACCGCAGATGCCGACGGCGACGCCGGCCATCCAGACCGCCTTCTTCTTCAAAAGCGCGGCGATGGAGGAGAGGAGGATCGCGATCTGCAGGAAGATGACGGCGAGCCCGAAGGGGCGGCCGTGGCGCTGCGCGTCATCCCTCTCCTTCTCGAGCCTCTTGGCGTCGTCCTGGATCTTGGCCTTCTCCTGGTCGTACTTGGCGATCTTCCCCTTGAGGGCCTGCACCCTCGCCTCGATGGCGGCGGCGACCTGCTTTTCGCCGGTTCTCAAGAGCTCCCTCTCAAGCTGCCCCTGCTCCATCTCGGCCAGGGACTGCTTGATGCTCTTGGCCTGGTAGAAGGCCCACTGGTCCGAGGCCTGGTTCTGCACCAGGACGGACCTGGTCGAGAAGCCGCCCCCCTTGAAGGTGGCCAGGGTGGCGCAGACCGCCAGGATCACCGTGGTGAGTGCGAGATAGTTGAGCCAGGGTTCCTTTTTTTCTTCTGTCATCGTTATACCTCCTGCTGCTATTAGTCGTTATGGCACCGGCTCTAATGCTCGTGCCGGTGGTGCTGATCGGGCCAGTGAACGTGGGAATGGGTGACCGGCCGGTGCACGTGAAAGTGATCGTGCGGCTCCGCGCGCTCCCCTTCGGGGTGGTCGTGATCGTGGTGCTCGTCGTGGCGGTGCGGATGGCCGTGCGCCAGTTCCTCGTGGGTGTGGCGATGGCCGTGCACCTCCACGTAGAGGAGCAGGATGCCGGCCAGCATCAGCACGGTGGCGTACCAGTACGCCGCCGGCGGGCGCTCGCCCAGAAGCGCCACCGCGAGCAGCGTCCCGAAGAACGGGCCGACCGCGAAGAAGGTCGCGGTCCGGGCGGCGCCGATCTGGCGCAGGGCTTCCACGAAGAGGACGAGGCTAAGGCCGTAACTGAGCGCGCCCACCGAGAGGGCCCCGGCGATCTGCCCCGGCGTCGCCACGCCCGTGGTGAACACGAGTGCCAGGACGATCGAGAAGAGCCCCGCCGCGAGCCCCTTCACCGAGGCGAGCACGGTGGACGAGATCTCGTCCACGTCACGGGTGAGATTGTTGTCGATACCCCAGAAGATGCAGGCGATCACCACCAGGAGCCCGGAGAGCGAAAAGGAGAGTCCCCCTTGCGTCTTCAGCACCACGAGGCCGGCGCCCACGAGGATCAGGACCTTTCCGCTCCAGACGTAGGGACCGATGTACTCCCTGAACACCAGCCACGCGATCAGGGTGGTGGCCACCGTCTCCAGGTTGAGGAGCAGGGAGACCTCCGAGGCGGTCCCGTACTTGATGCCGAAGGCGAGGCAGACCGGGGCGACGATGCCGCCGGAGATGACGGCGCCGACGAGCTTCAGCCTGTGCCCCGGGGAGAGCAGGCGCAGTTCCGCGCGGGAGCTCTTTCGCTGGACGAGGAGCAGCGCCTGCAGCCCGACCCCGGAGCCGAGGTAAAGCAGCCCGGCCAGCAGGAGCGGCGACATGTCGCCGATGAGGAGCTTGCAAAATACCGGCGACACGCCGAAGAGTGCCGCGGAAAGCATGGCGAAAAGTTGTCCGGTGAAGACAGGCAGGCGGCACCTCCGTGAGAGTCGTCGTCCCCTTTCGGGGAAAAGAACAATAACCGAATTGGAGACAATTTTCCATAGGGTAAACAAAGGGAAAAACAAACCATTAACGCAAAGGCGCGGAGGCGCCGGGACGCAAAGACAAGGATGAACGAGAAACTGCAAGCATGAAAGACTTAACGTTCCAGTTTCTCTTTGCGCCTTCGCGGCTTTGCGTTCAAATCTGTTTTGTTAACGCGAAGACGCGAAGACGCAGAGACTGCACAAAATGGCAAACTCTTCGCAGCTTGGCGTCTTTGCGTTGAGCTTTTTGACTGTGAAGGTCAGTATCTTTTGTGAGCGGTGTTTTGTTATAATTAGGCATAGGCACGAGAGGTGCCTGTCACGGTTTGTCTGACAGCAAGGGGGAACACCATGAACGTTTTCGATTGCGCCATAAAGATAGAGGAAGAAACAAAATCGTACTACGAAGGCCTGGAAGCCGAAGCCATGGAGCCTGAGATGAAGACGCTGTTCTCCATGCTGGCTGCGTCGGAAGAGGAGCACCAGAGGAAACTGAGAAGGCTCAGAAAGAGAATCAAAGGCGCCAGACTGGAGGGGCTCAACGGCAACGTCTGCAGGTTCAGGCCACTGCTCAGCCAGAGGGAACTCCTGGAAGAAACCGGCCGCGATCCGAACCTGTACCGCTTCGCGGTGAACAACGAGGAGCAGGACATCCGCTTCTACGAGGAACTGGCTGCGGCGGCAACCGATGATGTGACCCGCCGGGGGCTCCGCTTGCTCGCCGAGGAGGAACGGCGCCATCTGCAAATGGTAGCCAACATCTACTCGTTCGTGGAGACTCCGAAAACCTTTTTGGCCTGGAGCGAGTTCAGCAACACGAAGGAGTTGTAGACCTCTGAGCCGGGAAACGAAGAAGCCCGCCGGAAACGGCGGGCTTTCTCTTTTAAAGGCCCCTCTTGACGCAAAGGCGCAAAGAGAGACACAAAGTCAAAGCCATCGGCCACGGAGCACATCGGAGGAAATCGGAGACGTCCAAAACAGCAAAGCAGAAGAAGGGTTAAAGGCGTTTGCCGTTCTACCGTCTTCTGCTTTTCTCAGATGTTCTCAGATTTTCTCCGTGGCTGATGGTTTCAGGTTCTCACTCGGTTTCGGGCTTGGCGGGGTCGTAGGCGCTGTCCGGGTCGCACTCCGGACGGAGATATCGCTCCAGTTCCTCGTAAAGGCGGTCGGAGGTCAGTTTGATCGCCATCACCGTGTCCATCTCCTCAACCACCCCCTGCTTCAGGTAGCTCAGATGCAGCCGGTCCACCAGCCCCTTCAGCTGCTGTGACAGACAGTAGACGTCCTTCAGCATGACGTAGTTGCTCTCGGAAAGCTCCTGCAGTCTCTCGTCCTTCAATCCTGATTTCATCGTCCCTCCCCGGCGCCGGCTTCAGCGCCAACCGATACAGTTGACCGGGCAGCTGTCAATGGCCTGTTGGATCTTCCCGCTGTCTCCGCCCCCCTGGTCGTGCACCTCGGAAACGCCGTCGCCGTTCAACCGGAACACCCCGGGCTCGATGCTCACGCAAAGCCCGCACCCTATGCAGATCTGCTGATCGACGTACACCTGGCTCGGCATCTGGTAAACCCTCCGGATAGATGGATGTCATGAACGGGTTAAAGATACACGCTAATCGGCAAATGTCGAACCCCCGCCCGGGGCGGGGCGGGAGCCGAGGTGCGGTGCTGCGGAAGGGGGCTGCGATTGTTTGGGAATGGTGAACCGGCGACGGGCTATTTGGGTTTGTACGTGAAGCAGTCGGGATGCGACTCGTGCATGCCGACGTCGACGGCGGGAGCGGTACACTCGAGAGCCTGGTTGTAGCTGCAGTTCTCCACCTTGCAGGCACCGATGCCCCCCTGGACGTCGATGATCCCTCCCCTCTGGCTCCCCTGCATGAAGGTGTCGCACTCGGGGCAGGTGTCGCCGGGACCGCCGACCGTGATGGCGAGCGTGTGGCAGGAATTGTGTTTGTTATAGGCGCACTGCGTCACGTTGCAGGAACTTATCTTGACCATCTGCTTCTCTTCCATGTTCTGCCTCCTTGAGCGGCCCCCTTCTCGCATTAGGAGGTTTTAACAGACACGGTTTGATAGTCAAGCCGCGAAGGGCTACCCGCAACATCCCCCGCCGCTCAGGCCGGGAAGCTTCTTCTCCCTGAGCCACTCGTGGATCATGCCGCTGGCGCACCCGACCCCTGCGTCCACCTTGAGCGCGGCGGCGGGGCAGTTAAGCGCGCAGGCACCGCACTCCATGCAGGCGTCACGATCCGCGAGGACCGCCCGTTTCCCCTCCATGCGCAAGACATGGTGCGGACAGACCTCGACGCACCTGCCGCAGCCGATGCAGCGCCCTGCGTCGAGTTCGAGGGTGGCGACTCCTTCCAGATACCTGAAACCTTTCATCCCTTCCTCCCCCTAGCCCAAGAACCGGCCGGCCGTGACGATGATGAGCGCGGCGCCCAGGGCACCCGCCATGACCGGGAGTCCCAGGCGCATCTCCTTTTTGACCCCCGACTTGGAGGTGAACGTGGTGCAGCCGGTGAAGTTGAGCGTGTAGAAGGAGGAAACGGCGGGAAACGCCAGAAAGGCGGCCAGCGTCGCCCCCCCGCCCCATCTCGCCGCTCCTGCGAAGAGGTATAAAAGCGCGCAGTAGATGGCACCCGCGCAGGCCCCCTTGACGGCGAAGCTCCTGCCGGGAAGAAGCGGCAACAGCAGCGGCCCCACGGCTACGCCGGTGAAGACCGCGCCGAGGAAGGCGGGCGCCGCGACGGCCGCGGCGCCGGCGCCCCAGAAGAACCGGGCGACGAGGTAGAGAAGCGCGGCCGCCGGAAGCACAGGCCTTCCCGCCAGGACCAGTTCCACCGGGATCAGCACGAGACGGTCGTACCAGTTGAAGCGGAGCTCCCGCATGGCGGCGGTGGCGGTACCCCCCTGGTCCAGGTAGGCGGGGAGATCGGCCGCGCGCATGGTGGCGTAGGCGACCTCGAAGCCGCTTCTTTGTTTCACCCGGTGCGCGGAGACGCCGGCCGCGCCCAGGATGGGAAGGATGAGGCGCCGGTGGCTCACCACCCCGGCAAGGCCACTCTTCTCGATGCGGCGCACCAGTTCGCCGGTGCCGAAGGTCCCCTTCCCCGCCGCGCACCAGACGTTGATGCCGTAGGTCTCAAGAACCAGGAGCCACACGTTCCTGCCGCAGAGCGCCCGGCGCACGATGTCGAAGCTCATCTTGTAGTTGGCCGTCACCACGACCGGCGCCTCCGAATCGGGCGCGCCGATGGCGTAGAGGCCTGGAGGGACCATGAAGGTCATCCTGTTGATCCCCCAGCGCGCGAGACAGGCGCCCACGTGGTCGCCGAGGGTCAGGCTGCCGCTGATCCGGGGGACGCGGCCGCGTGCGGTGTCAATCCAGTCCAGGAAACCGGGAACTTTTTCGGTGATCTCTCCGCCGCCGGCGGAGGTGGGGGGACCTCAGCAGGGGGGGGCGTCGGGATTGACGCCGTCGTCGGCCGAACAGGATGAGGGAGCCGGCGGCTTCACCTCGATCTTCTTGAACCGGCGTATCTTGATCCCGTCGCTCATGCCTCACCCTCCCCGGGGACACACCCCGTATTATCCGTTTTTTTGGATGCCACTACCTCGCCGCAGCACGCGTCCCCCTTCCGTTGCCGAAGCCGCAACTGGTCCTCCCGCGCCGTTTCCGTGACCAGGAGGAAGTTGCGCAGCACAGGGAGCAGGAACTGCTGCACCGGCCCGAGGGAGGCGTTGATCGAGTAGTGGTTCCAGGCCCCCACCCTTCTCCCGTTGAGCCATCCCGCCCCTTTCAGGATGGCGAGCTGGCGCGAGACGGTGGACTGGGGGAGCCTGAGTGCCGCCACCAGATCGCAGACGCACAGTTCACCTGCGTGCAGCAAGAGCGCCAAAAGGCGCAGCCTGGTCTGGTCGTCCAGTGACTGAAACAGCAGTGCGATGTTTTCCATGCGGGAAACATATCCGCAAAACCGGATGAGGTCAACAAAAAAAGGCCCGGAGGATTTCTCCTCCGGGCCAGGTGCTGCGGGATTGCAAGCCGCCCCGTTAGGGGGTGATGGTGGCCTGCTGGTAGCCGATCTGCGCGCCGGTTCCGTTGTAGCAGTAGAACCTGATGGTCTTGGCGGTGCCGGTCGAGTACAGGTGTCTCACGGTGAGCGGGTCGACAACGGCGGTACCGCTCTTGGTGGTGCTGAAACCGTCGCCCCAGGCGATCTTCACGGAGGCGGTGCCCACCGGGAGGTTCGTGAAGGTGGCGACGTCATTGACGCCATCCCAGCCGATGGTGATCGGCGCCACGATGACGTCGACGTTGGTGCTGGTCTGGCTGACCTTGCCCTCTTCGTCGGTGACCTTGAGGGTGATGGTCTTGGTCCCCAGGGTCGCGAACTTCACGGTCGCGGTGGTCCTGGAGGCGGGGTTGGTGACGACGGTGCCGTCGCTGGTGGTCCAGGCGTAGGTCACGTTGCCAACCTCGACGCCGGCGTTGGTCTGCGCCGCCGGAGCGGTCAGCGCGACATCGGCGTTCTGCTTCACCTGCACGCCGAGGTCGATGGCGCTGGCGTCGGCGATCGGGTTGATGGAGGCGACCGGGGCGATGCCGATACCGAAGGCAGCCGGGCTGGTCAGGCCGTTCAGGTAGGTGACGTATGCGTCACGACCGGCGTAGCTGTTGCTGCCGCGAACGATCGGGTCCGCCTTGTAGACCTTGCCTTTCAGCCCCAGCGGGCCTGAGTCGGTCTGCGGGGAGATGCGGATCTCCTTGTTGGCGGCGGCGGTGATGGTGAGTGCGCCGCCGGCCTCGGTGACGGTGAAGTCACTGTTGGTGGTGAAGCTTGCCGGCAGGGCAGCCAGGACTTCAGCCATGGCGGTGGCGTTGTCCTTGCCAAGCTGCGCGGTGCGGAAGGTGATGTTGTTGGGGTTGGTGTCGCCGGCCGGACGTACCTCGACCTTCAGGAGCCACCCCTTGGTGGAGGTCGCCTTGGACTTCACGGCGTCCTGGGCGACGATGTTGGTCGGGGTCGCGCAGTAGAACGGGCTGGTCGGGCCGGAACAGGAAGCAGCCGGAGCGGAACCGGCGATGGTGGTGTACCAGGCGGTGTCGCGGGTCTGGAAGGTCCCCTCGTAGATCACCTCGCTCCTGTCGATGTTGCGCAGGGTCTGGTTGTCGACGGCCGAGGCGTTCGGTACGTACGGGCCGTCGAACTTGGTCAGCAGGGTGACCGGAACGGTCCTGTCGCCCTTCTTGGTCACGACGCTCGGGTGGGAGTCGGTGATGTCGGCGAGACCGTTGACCTTGGTGAAGGTGGTGACCTGGTTGGAGTAGAAGCGGAACTTGTTCTTGCCGTTGGTGTCCACGCCGCTCATGTTGCCCAGGATCGGGTAGGCGCCGTTGTAGAACCCTTTGTTGGCGCCGTGGCAGTCGGAGCAGCCCCCTTTACCCCACGCCATGGTGGCGGTACGGGCGATGTTGTGGCTCGCCTTGAACGGAACCATGAGGAAGGACATCTTCGGGATCAGCTTGTAGTCGTTGGTGGCGTCGCTGATGCCCAGAAGCTGTTTCAGACCGCCGGGATAGGTGCCGGTGCCGGTGGAAGCGGTACCGGTGCTGTCGCCGTTGATCCTGGCGTAGAGCGCGGTCATTTCCGCCTCGTTCACCCAGCTGCCGTCCGCGTTCTTCTCCATGGTCACGGCCTTCGCGCCCACGGCGTTGTTCAGGTCGTTGATGTGGGTCTGCAGCAGGGTGTCCATGCCGGCGTTGCGGCCGTCGTTGTTGCCGTCGAGGCCGAAGTTGGCTGCATCCATGCCGTTCATGTCGCGCAGGAAGGAGGAGGTCAGCAGGTTGGCGCCGTAGAGCTTGCCGTTGTTCCAGTACAGCGCGTTGCCGGCTGTGCCGTTCATGTCGCGGGCGACCTGCGGCTCGTCGTGCAGCGCCACGCGCCCTTCGGCGTCGGCACCGGTGCCGTCAACCATGGCGCCGCCATCGAAGTTCTTGCTGATGTGGCAGGCGGTGCAGTCCATGATGTCCATGTGGCTCGCCGGAGCGCCGTTCTTGTCGAAGG
Organism: Geomonas subterranea; assembly: GCF_019063845.1. Taxonomy (NCBI): domain Bacteria; kingdom Pseudomonadati; phylum Thermodesulfobacteriota; class Desulfuromonadia; order Geobacterales; family Geobacteraceae; genus Geomonas; species Geomonas subterranea. The sequence goes on along the minus strand of NZ_CP077683.1, from coordinate 11,866 downwards.
CGATCTTGGCGTTGAGCCCCTTGGCGGTGTGGGCGTTCTCGGAGTTGGGAGCGCCGTAGGTCGGCCAGGTGGTGGTACCGGTCGGCTCGTGGCAGTCGGAGCATTGCTTGAAGTTGACGGTATCAAGCTTGTTCCACATGGCGTCGAAGTCGGAAGCGCCCCCCTTGGCGGGATCGCACAGACCGAGTTTCGCTTCGGAAACGAGGCCGGAGGTGCCGACCTGCGGGTTGGTCACGTCCTTGCGCTGGTGGCAGGCCATGCACCCCAGGCTGTAGTGGACTTCCTGACCTTCCAGCCACTGCTCGCCGCGCTTTTTCCAGTCGACGTTGTACTGCGACTGGTGGCAGGAGGAGCAGTTGGTCGACTGGGGCTTGCTGTTCAGCGTGGCGCTCAGGTCGACGTAGAGTTTCCCGGAGGCGTTGGTCTTGACGGCGGTGTAGTTGTAGAAGACCTGGGTGCCGCTGGCGACTTCGTTGACCAGCTTGGCGCCGACGGCGCGGGAGGCGTCGAACTCACCCTTGCGTACGGCTTCCTTGCGTGCGGCCCAGTCGTAGCCGGTCTGGTGGCACATGAGGCAGTCCATCTCCAGGACGCCGGTCTGGGCATAGTCCTGTTTGACGACATCGCCACGCTTGGTCACGTCCGGGTTGAAGATGTCGATGAAGTAGTTCCAGGCGGTGACGACGCTGCCGAAATCGAAGGTGCGCAGCGAGGTGCGTGCGGCCGGGTCGTAGGCTGCGGTCGGCATGTTGGCGTAGGCGTACTCGTTCATGCCGCCGCCGACGTGGCACTCGGCGCAGTCGCGCATGACGCCCGCGTTGGAGTTGTCGACCTTCTGCTTGTAGGCGAGCTGGCCGGCACCGGTGTCGGCGCCGAAGGGGAAGATCTCGTAGAACTTGCCGGTGGGGTTGACCTGGTAGCCGGCCCCGGGGTTGGTGGCATCGATCAGCACGCTGCCGAAGGGAACGGTCTTGAAGGAGTTGACCGTGTCCTTAGCCGCGTCGAAGCCCGGCGTGCTGCTGGAACCGTTGTAGCTTGCACCTGCACCATCCTTGTATGCTCTCGCCAACTGGCGAGCGGAAGGCGGTCACCAGCTCCCGAAGTGGCCGGGGCTCTGCACCCAGTTCTTACCCTGGGGGCCTGCGCCCGGACGCCACTTGTCGCCGACCTTGGTGGGGTCGGTGGTGTAGGGGTTGTAGGCGTCGGGGTTCGCAGGGTTGAAGCCCCTGAACTCGTTGGCGCCCAGCTGGGTGTGGTAGCTGTGCCTTTCGATATCGTCGTAGCTGAACTTCGCGTTGCCGACGGCGCTGTTGCCGTGGCAGGCGACACCGTTGTTGGTGCCGAAGCAGGTCTGCTTCACGCTGTAGGCAGGTGCCGCGACGCCGTCAGCCGGACGGGCAATCTCGGTACCCTGCCAGTCCTTAAGGATGATGTTGGTGTGGTCGGTGGTGGCGCCCAGCGCCGATCCCGCCGCGAGCCCTAACAGGACCGCGGAAGAGACGGCGGCCGCCTTGACGACCTTCCTCCTCGAGTGTTGCATGTGGTAGCCTCCTTGAAAATTTCATTGCTCAGGGCCAACCGGGCCTCAATAGCAAGCACGCCGGTTCCCCGGTGGGGGAACCGGGGTGCGGTGCGTGACTTCCGCGGAACGGTAGAGAGCCGAACCTTTCCCCGGAGTTAGCAGGAAACGTACCCATCACGTGGGGTGATTGAACTACGCTTAAAAAGGTAATCAAAAAAGGATGTTACGGAATGAACAGTGGAAGCGGGTGATGACATGGGCGGCAAGGCGGGGCAAAAAAACTGGGGCAAACACCCCACCAGCCCAGGCGGCGGTGGGGTGTTTGCCCCAGAAGCGGTTCAGGTTATTTCCACTGCTCCAGGTCGATGAGGCCAAGGCGCGCGGCGTAGCGCACCAGTTCGATGCGGCTGTGCACGTCCAGCTTCTTCATCAGGTTGGTGCGGTGGTTCTCCACGGTCTTCGCGCTCACCTGGAGCTGCTCGGCGATGCTGCGGGAGGAGCCCCCCTCGGCCACCAGGCGCATCACCTGCTGTTCCCGGGCCGAAAGAAGCGCGTAGCGCGCGTCCTGCACCCCCCCCTCCTTCCCCTGCCCGCACAGGTGCCTGATCACCATGTCGCCGGAGAGCTGCCCGTCCAGGAAGTGCTCCCCCTGGGAGAGCGCGTCCATCGCCTCGATGAGCCGGTCGCTGGTGGCCTCCTTGACGATGTAGCCGCGCGCGCCGGCCTTGAAGGAGTCGGTGGCGTACTCAAGGTTCTGGTACATGCTGAGCATCAGGACCTTTACCGAGGGGACCGCCTGGACGATCTTCCTGGTGGCCTCGATGCCGCTCATGTCCGGCAGGGACACGTCCATGGTCATGAGGTCGGGGCGAAGCTCCTGGGCGAGCCCCAGCGCCTCCTCGCCGCTGCCGGCCTCGCCGACGGTCTCGTACTTGGTGCTCCTGGCGATAAGGCTCTTAAGCCCGTCGCGGAACAGCGGATGGTCATCCACGATGATCACACGGCTCTTTGCTGCCATCTCCCCTCCTCATTGCATCGCAGTTCAGGCCGCGCGGCGGGCAAGCCCCCCCGGCCGTTATTTTCTCCCCGGCCCGGCTTCCGCCTCGTCGGGGATGGGTATCTCCACGGTGAGCCGGGTCCCCATCCCGGGGTTCGAGTGGATCTTGAAGGAGCCGTGCAAAAGCTCCACCCGCTCCGCCATCCCGACGAGGCCGAGGCCGTCGCAGCGCTTCCCCTTGCAGGAGGCGGGATCGAAGCCGGCCCCGTTGTCCCTGATGCGCATCCTGACGATGGGGTACGAGGCGACCAGCTGGATCCCGACCTCGGTGGCGCCGGCGTGCTTCACCACGTTGTTGAGCGCCTCCTGCACCACGCGGTACAGGTTGATCTCGGCGTCCTGGGAAAGGCGCACCCCGTCCATGCCGTTGTGGGTGAAGGCGACCTTCACCCCCTGCCTGGCGGCGAGCTGATCGCAGTCGTTGCGGATCGCCTCGACGAGCCCGAGCCGCTCAAGCGATGCGGGGCGCAGACCGGCGCTTAAGTGGCGCACGCTTTCCACCCCCCCCTTGAGCATCTGGGAAAGCTGCCCCAGGCGGAGCGCTACGTCCCCCGGCGCGGTGCAGAGGTCCCGGGCCAGGAGGTCCACCGCGATCTTGGCCGCGTTCAGGCGCTGCCCCAGGTCGTCATGCAGCTCGCGGGAGAGGTGCTTTCTTTCGTCCTCCTGGACGTTGATGAGCCGGTGCGACAGGGCCCGGACCTTCTCCTCGGCCTCCTTGCGCTCGGTGATGTCCCGGGCGACGGCGAGTTTGGTCGGGCGGTCGATCCCGGGCATCCGGACCGGAAGCTCTATGACCGAGTACCAGCACTGGGCGAGCTGGTTGAAGTATTCCTTCTGCATCGGGCGGTCCGAGATGAAGACGTGATCGGTGGAGCAGTCCTCGCACGGGGAGTCCAGGCCGCGGCAGAGCTTGTAGCAGAACTCCTTCTCCATCTCCCCGCGCAGCGCCGCCTTCATCTTGCGGTTGGCGTAGACCAGGCGGTAGTCGTCGGTGACCACGTAGACCCGGTCCTCCATGGCGTCCAGCAAGAGGCGCAGCGTCTCCTGGGAGGCGTGCATCGCCTCGCCGATCAGCTTGCAGTCGGTGCGGTCCAGGAAGGTGCCGAAGACGGCCGGTTCCCCCTGCACTTCGATGAGGCGGGCCTCCACCTCCAGCCAGAAGGGGGTGCCGTCGACCTTGGCCGAGGGCTGCCCCCAGGAGATCTTCTGGTGGTTGCCAGACAAAAGCTGCTCGTGGACCTTGCGGAACAGGTCGACGCTCTGCCAGTCCGGGTAGACCTTGTCGAACATGTCGCAGCCGATCAGGCTCTCGTGCTCCCGGTAGCCGAAGATCTCGCCGAAGCGCTCGTTGAGGAAGATCGCCCGGTCGTGCTGGATGACGTAGATGCCGTCGGAGAGGTTGGCGACGATGCTGGCAAAAAGGTCTGTTTTCACGTGGTCCTCTTTCGCTTGCTGCGCCCGGGATCCGGGGCGACGGTAGATTACCGCATCCGTGCCTCCCAGGCAACGAAAAACCCCGGTTCATCACCGTGGAAAAGGGGATAGGAAACGGCCCGGAGCATGGCTCCGGGCCGCGGTGGTCATGAACGGGTCTTACGGCGTGACGGTTTTCTGCATGTACCCGACCTGGGTGCCGCCCGAATTGTAGCAGTAGATCTTGATGGTCTTCTGGGTGGCGGTCGAGTACCTGTGCACCATGACCAGCGGATCGGTGAAGTAGGCGCCGCTTCTCGTGGTGGAAAGCCCGTCGCCCCAGTACACCTTGGCCGACACGGTCCCCGCCGGGAAGGAGGTGAAGGTCGCCGTGTCGGTGTCGGGGTTCCAGGAGATGCTGATGGGGGGGGGAATCACGGTGACCGTCGCCGAGGCGGTGCTCACCTTCCCCTCCTCGTCGGTGACGGTCAGGGTGATGCTCCTTTCGCCGCTGCCGGTGAAGGTAACGCCGGCGTTGCGGGTGCCGTTACCGGTGATGGCGCTGCCGTCGGATGCGCTCCACTGGTAGGTCACGGTGCCGACCAGGGTCTCGCCGCTGTCGTACCGGCCGTTGCCGTTGGCGTCGAGGTACTGGCCGGGAGGGCAGGAGAGCTGCACCACGCTCCCGGTGACCACCTGGACCCCGAGGATGGTGGCATCGGCGTCGGCCACCGGGTCGACGACAGCCTTCGGGTCTACCTCCATGCCGAACAGGGCCGGGTCCTGGGGGGCGTTCAGCGCGGCCACCCGGGCCGTGTCGTACCCAAGGAACTCCCTGCGCTCCGCGTCCCTGGTCCTCTTCGGGGAACTGGCCGTGTCGGCGAAGGAGAAGCTCTTGCGCACGCCGGTCCTGTCCCAGTACAGCGCCTTGGTGAGGACGTCGGAGCCGCTGTTGTACTGCACGGTGAGCGGCGTCTCCGTGTTGTCCGGCCGCTTCCCCTTGCCCAGCATGTTGATGGTGCCGTTGAAGATGCCGCCGGAGGCGCCGTGGCAGTCGGAGCAGCCGTAGACCTTCTTGCCGGCGCCGTCGACCCGGTGCCTTCCCAGGGCGTAGCTCCCCACCTGCGCGATGTTGTGCATGAGCAGGTACGGCTCGGACTCGAGGACCAGCTGGGGCACCATGCCGGCGTCCTTGCCGGTCACCTTCGCCTTGTACGCCTCGATCTCCGCCGGGCGGCTGAACACCACGCCCCCCTCCGCGTTCTTCAGGGACTGCGAATCGAAGACCGTGGAGCCGGCGAGGCCGGTCGGCACCCTGTCGTTCTCACCGTTGAGACCGTAGCTGAAGTTCTCCTTCACGTTTCTCTGGAAGAAGGGGTCGCCGGAAACGACCTTGCCGTTGTTGCTCATCCCCGTCGTGAAGCCGTCGCCGTTGGCGTCCTTGCTCCCGATGTTGTCCCAGTAGATGCCGGTGACGTAGTTGAAGGGGTAGATGAGCCGGCGCCAGAGCGGATTCGGGCTCCCGTTGGGGAGCAGCTTCACCGGCGTGGTCTCCTTCCAGCTGAAGGCGATGTCGACGTCGACGCTGCCGTTCTCCTGGTCCAGCGGGTTCCCGACCATGTTGAAGAACTGGCTCCCGGTGCTGAAGTCCACCGAACGGCCGGCCGCGTACCTCTTCCTCACGTGGCACGAGGTGCAGGCGATGACGTCGAGGTGGTTGCCGGTGAACTCGACCTCCCCCCCCTGGCTGTCGATGCGGCGCGCCTTCGGCACGATGTTGATCATGAGCCCCGCGTTCTTGTGGGCGTAGTTGGGGTTGGGGGCGCCGATGATGTCGATCTCCTTCACCCCGTCGCCGTTCAGGTCGCCGGCCAGCACGTGGCAGTCGTAGCAGAACTTCACCGTCCCGCCGAATTCGTCGGAACCGGTGCTCATGGGGTCGTACCCCTTGCCGGGGCTGTGCATGTAATTGGGATCCGTGGGCTTCCATGCCTGGTACTTGCCGGTCTGGGTGTGGCACCCGGCGCACTCCAGGGTGAGATGGACCTCGTCCTTGCTCCAGATGTCGCCGCGTTTCACCAGGTCGCTCAGGTAGCGCGCGGGCTTCAGGTTCCCGGGGTTCGCCGGGTCGTCGGAGGGAACCGCGTCGTAGGAGTAAAAGCGCGCCTTCCAGTCGACGTAGGGCTGGTTCTTGACCGCGGTCGGCATGTGGCAGTGGACGCAGTTGTCCGCGCGTGGCGAGCGGGTGATCCTGTCGGTGAACGAGGAGTCGAGGTACAGGGTGCCGTCGCTTCCCACCTTCAGCATGGAAGCGTCATAGTTCATGCTGAACCCCTCCCCGCCGGAGGGGTCCACCGTGGCGATCCCTGAGCCTACCGTACCGGCGTTGTACAGGCGCTGGTATCGGACGATCTCCTGGTTGCGACCGAGGTGGTCGTACCCCTGCAGGTGACACATGAGGCAGTCCATCTGCATGGTCCCGTTCATCCCCCATGAGGCCCAGTCCACCGACTTCACCGTTCCCTCGTCGTTGACGAAGAAGTCCCAGGGGTTGAGCGGCACGCGGCGCGGGTAGTAGGGGCTGTTAAGGGGGAGCGGGAAGATGTAGTCGTTGGCGATGGACTGGTTGCGCTGCTCGTTGTCGAGGTTGCTGTGGATCCCCCCCGCGCCGCGGTCGTACCCGAAGTAGTCGCTGACCCGCCACGGGAAGGTGAAATTGTAGGGGTTGGAGGTGCCCGGGCCGCCGCCGACATGGCAGACGCCGCACTCGGTGGTGAACTCGAAGGCGCCCATGTCGAGCTTGGTCAGGATGTCCGCCTTGGTGGCGTAGGTGGCCTTCATGTTGCCGAGCTGCCGGTTGTAAAACGGCGACCATTTGCCGAACTTCCCCGGCCCGGACATCCACGGCTTTTCCTTGTCGTAGCCGTAGCCGTACTGCGGCCAGGTGATCTTGTTGAAGGACATGGTCGCGTGGCGGTTCATGTTCTCGTTGGCGACGATGTCGAAGTGGCACAGGTTGCAGCTCGCCTTGGTCCCGAAGGGGGGGAGGCCGCTGTAGCGGCCGTTCACGGCCGGCCCGGTTACCATGATGGGCGCCGCGTTGAAGTAGTCGAGCAGGGGGATGCCGAGCATCGCGGGGTTGAACAGCATGCCGCGTGCCCCGTATTCCCCGGGCTTGGGATGGGCCGCCTCGGCGACAAGCGGCGCCGTGACAACCAGAAGCAGCGTTACTAACAGACCTGCAGCAGTTCCTACAATCTTGCTCATACGACCCCCTCTTGATCGGGCGGTTGAAGCCGCCTGTTGGTGTACGGTGCTCGGGGCCTCGCGGAAGTGCTGCAAGATCCGCGATTTCCTGTGAGCGGTTCAAGGCCGTTACAGGAAAAGCCCGGAGGGGTTTCCTCCGGGCCCTATTGCATGCAATCACAGTGGTTCAATTACCCGTTACGGCAGGATGGTTGCCTGCTGGTAGCCGATCTGGGCGCCAGTTCCGTTGTAGCAGTAGAACTTGATGGTCTTGGCGGTCCCGGTCGAGTACAGGTGTCTCACGGTGAGCGGGTCGGTAAGGGCGGTGCCGCTCTTGGTGGTGCTGAAACCGTCGCCCCAGGCGATCTTCACGGAGGCGGTGCCTGCCGGGAAGGTCGTGAAGGTGGCGACGTCGGTGGTGCCATTCCAGCCGATGGTGACCGGCGCCAGGATGACGTCGACGTTGGTGCTGGTCTGGCTGACCTTGCCCTCTTCGTCGGTTACCTTGAGGGTGATGGTCTTGGTCCCCAGGGTGGTGAACTTGACGGTCGCACCGGTCCTGGAGCCTGCGTTGGTGACGGCGGTGCCGTCGCTGGTGGTCCAGGCGTAGGTCGCGCTCCCCACTTCGCTGCCGGCGTTCATCTGTGCCGGAGCGGCGGAGAGAGCCACGTCGGCGTTCTGCTTCACCTGCACGCCGAGGTCGGTTGCGCTTGCGTCGGCGATCGGGTTGATGGTGGCGACCGGATCGATCCCGATGCCGTAATCGGCAAGGACGGGGGATATCTCTGTCTCGAGGTAGGTTGCGTATGCTGCGCCGGTCAGCGGCTGGGCGCCACCGTTGACGGAGCCGTCAGCGTTGACCTGGCCAACTTTGTAGTAGATCGCGCCGTCTTCCGCCGGGTAGGCGATTTCGGAGCGGTCGATGGTGGATGCATAGCTGTAGTCGACGCCGCCCACGTTCACGTCGTGGACGAAGTTGACTTCACGCGGCTGGCCGAGCTTGTTGTAGCTCTCGAAGTAGCCGCGCAGGTCGCCTTTGTAGGCCTTGATGCGGATCGGTTCAAGCGGACGCATCATCATGTTGCCCTGGTCGCCGGGGATGGTCCACCCCTGGGCGGGGCCGCGCACCGGCTCGCCCGTTGCCGTGTCGACAACGAGGTTGCCGTTGGCGTCGGTCATCGGGTAGGTGCTCGGGTCGTAGCTCTTGGTCGACGGGATGGCCGGGCCGACCATGTCGAAGCTACCTTTGAAGAACCCTTTGCCCGCCGCGTGGCAGTCGGCGCAGGATTTACCCTTGACGTAGCTGTCGGTCGGTTTCACGCCGTGGGTGACCATGAACGGTGCGCCGATCATGGTGAGGGAGGTGTTCATCCAGGATTTGCCGTCGGTGGCATCCTTGATGGCGGTGCGGTACTGCTTGTAGCCGCGGATCTGGTCCGGCTCGGTGAATACGACGGCGCCGCTCCATACGGAAGCGTACTTCCAGTTGTCGTTGGAGAACATGCCGTTCGGGCCGTAGAGGCTTGCGAACGCGCCGTTGGTCGGGTCGGTCTTGCCGGCCGGAGTGCCGAAGCCGCCAAAGCCTGCGCCGATGACGGAGAGCGGAGCCGGCACGAAGTTGAAGCCGGACTTCAGTTCGCGCATGGCCCACGGGTCGAAGATCGGCAGTTCGAAGCCGGAGGTGTTGTTCTTGTTGGGAACGTCGCCGGTGAAGACGTCGCGGTATCCCTTCAAGGACGGCTTGGTGCTGGCGGTGGGGAGGCCGGTGGCCTCGTCGTCGCCGATCAGCATGCCGCCGGTGACGCCGTCGCCGTTGGCGTCCACGGTGCTCCCCTCGTTGTTGAAGAGGATCGCGCTGATGGGGTTGGTCAGGTACAGCTTGCGGCGGAACTGGAAGCGCTGGTCGGCCGGTTTGTTGGCCCAGCTAAGCGTTCCCTCCATGTTGCCGTAAGGCTGCCACATGACGACCGGTGTCCAGTGCTTCAATTCGCCGCCCATGCCGGTTGCCGCAGCGCCCATGCCGGTCGGGTCTTCGAAGAGGCCGAGCATGCCCTTCATCGGGTCGGTGCCGACGATGGCGGGGAAGCGCATGCCGGAGGTGGCGTCGAGCGAGCGTACCGCCATGCTCACCTTGTCGACGTGGCAGACGGTGCAGTCCATGACGTCGAGGTGGTTGCCGCGGCCCAAAATGGTGCCGCCCGGCTTTTGAACGCCGTCTACGGCGCCTTTTTCCTGGGTGGTGAAGTTGGACTCCCTGGGTACCCCTTTGCCGCCGAAGTCGCCGTGCAGGCCGACTTTGTCGACGATCTGGGTCAGGTTGGCCAGAAGCCCCGCGTTGGCGTGGGCCAGGTTCGGGTTGGGCGCGCCGTAGGTCTCGATCGGGTTGCCGTTGTAGTCGGTGCCGGTGACGTGGCAGAACTCGCAACGCTTCATGGTGTTACGGGTGTCGTGCTTCTTGATGGCCGCGTCCAGCGTCTCACCTTGCTCAAGTACCGGCTGACGCTCCTTGATGGCCGGCAGGCCGTCCTGGATGGTGGAGGCCGCATCGAAGCCGCGGGCCGGGTCGCACTGGTTCTTGTCGGTGGAGTTGCCGGTGAAGTGGCAGCCGGCGCAGCCGAAGCTGCCGTGAACGTCCTGGCCGGCCTGCCATGCGTCACCGCGCTTGAACCACTCGGCGCGGGGGAACGGCATGGTGGACTTCTTCAGGGTGTTCTGGTCGACAGGCTTGCCGTCCATGGTGGAGTAGAACAGCGGACCGGTCATGGCCGGGTTGCCGCCGCCGATTTCGCCCTTGGACGCATCCAGGGTGTTGTACCCGGAGGGACCGCTGGCCTGCGGATAGTTGAGGCCGGCCATCATGAAATTCTGGACGTTGTTCCCGGTGAGGACCGGGGAGGCGCCGGACTGCATGAGCGGGGAGTTGATGTCGTAGTTGACCATCTTCTTGCCCAGGGGGCCCACGCCGTTGGCCGGGTCGTACACCATCGGGGCGGAGGAGAGGAAGCCGGTGCTGGTGCCGGTGACGCCGAACATCTCGGGGAAGTTCTTGAGCGTCTTGGAAGCGTGGCACTGGTGGCAGTTGTTCTCGTCCGGCTTGCCCTTGATGTTCTCCGTCACGGCAGCGGTCAGGAAGACGACCTCGTGCGAGGAGTAGCTCGCGAATGCCGGGGGAAGATTTCCAGCGCCGATACGGTAGAAGGCGCTCTTGCCGTTTCTCGGATCGTAACCCATGTAGGTCGGGCTCAGGGAGAACATGTCGAAGAGGCCGGCGCCAGTGGTCGGGGCGGCGGAAAGGGAACCGGCCTGGACCATGACGGAGGTCATCACGTTGTCATAGCCTTTGAGGTGGCAGAAGAGGCAGTCCATCTCCTTGACGTTGGGCATCATGAGCTGGCCGGCCTTGACGGTGTAGGGAGCCCCGCCGTTGTTGTTGGCCATGGTCATGTCTTTGGGCGCCCAACCGTAGGGGACGATCATCGGGCCGCCGTCCGGAAGGTTCGGGTCGGGAGCGCCGCCCATCCCCATGTAGACCGGGTAGACCCAGGGGGACATGGCGACGAAGGACTTGTCCTTACCGGTGGTGGAGTAGTTCTCCCACACGGTCGCGGTGATCGGGTTGAGGTTCGGTGCCGCGCCCGTGAAGGCCGGGCCCCAGTCGGCGAGGGTCCTGGCCGGCAGGCGGGTGCCCATCCTGTCCTCTTCGTAGAAGACGCCACCCACGTGGCAGGTACCGCACATGGTCGCCTGGTCCCAAAGGGACATCTCGACTTTCGGATACGGGTTGCCGTTGGCGTCATTGCCCCCTTTAAGGAAGTTCTGGAAGCCGTCGACGCCCGGCTGCATGTAGTTGATGTACTGGCCCTGACCGTTCAGCTGATAATCCGCCACCTGGCGGAGAGAAGGCGGTCACCACTTGCCGTTGTGGCCGTGTGACTGTACCCACGGCTTGTTGGCGGCGAGGCCGGTCTGGGTGCCCTTGGGCAGGAGGTCGGCATCGCCGGTACTGACGAAAAGCCCCCCCTTGGAGTTGTCCATCCACTCGTTGAAACCGAGGGCTGCGTGGTAGGCGTGCTTGGAGAGGTCGTCGTAGCTCTTCGCGAGCTTCGAGTTGCCGGCGGCGGCGTTACCGTGGCAGGCGGTGGTGCCCTGGTCGCCGAAGCAGGTCTGCTTCGGGGAGTACGGCATCCCCTGCTTGGTTACCCTGTCGACCATGACCGGGGCTTTCGGGAAGCCCATCTGTTGGGCCACTTCTTCGTAGGTGTACAGCTGGATCGGCGGGTGCGCTGCCATGGCGATGCTTGCGCCCATGGCAACCCCGGCGACTGCCGCTGTGACCGTCAGAAGCGAACTTGTCTTTTTCGTTCTCTTCATGAGTGGTTCCTTTTTGACATTTGGATTATGAACCTGCATTGCAGTTCCTTCACCCGTCCTTCCTGCGCTTGGGGGAGTGCAGGGGTGCGGGATGCAGCGTGCTGCTACAACCGGTTTTAAAGAGAGCCGTCACACCTACAGCAATAGCGATACCAATATATTCAAATCGAAAAATTAAAGTCGCCAGCAACGGCAAATAAGCGGTAGACGACGATCCCGGCGCCGCACAAACGGCTTGAATCCCATCGGATATTCCG